>CAVXCD010000003.1:0-2218647 GCA_963760225.1 uncultured Gammaproteobacteria bacterium | reverse complement strand
TGGTAGCGGGGGCAGGATTTGAACCTGCGACCTTCGGGTTATGAGCCCGACGAGCTGCCAGACTGCTCCACCCCGCACCAGGAGGGGCGCGCATTCTACAAGCGTGCACCCGGGCGGGCAATAGCCGCGCTTACCCGGTAGCGCGGTCGCCGTCGCCCATCATGAGATCGCCGCGGCGATCCTTTTCGCAAGCGCCGCGCCGGCTTCGCGGGCGAGGCTGCCGGCGGGCCAGCTGATGCCGAGCCCCTGGCGGTGATCGGGCTTCGGGATGATGTGGAAGTGCACGTGCGCGACCGCCTGGTGTGCGCCGCTGCCGTTGTTCTCGAGGACGTTGTACTCCCTGACCCCGGTCGCGGCGACCACCGCGCGGCACAGGCGCGGCAGCACCCGTCCGAGCGCGGCCGCAGATTCGTCCGAGAGCTGATCCATGGTCTCGGCGGGCTCCTTCGGAATGACCAGCGTGTGCCCTTCGCTCAACGGTGCGATGTCGAGAAACGCCAGCACCTTGTCGTCTTCGTAGATCCTGTGACAGGGGATTTCGCCGCGAACGATCTTGCCGAACGCCGTGTCTGCCATGGCTCGAGTCCTCACGCATTGCCTCGTTGGGAGCGCGCATTGTCGCCGATCGCCGCCCGCGCGCGGCACCTTTAATGGAATTCGTACGGCGCGCGGGTAAACTGCCGCTCGCTCACTGCCAAGGAGTTCCCCGTGATCGACCGCCGCCAGTTCGTCCTTGCCGCCGGCTCCGTGGTCGGAGCGGCCGTCGCCGCATCGCTGCGCTCGTACACCTGGGCCGCGGCGCCGCCCGACAGCGATGCCGGTGCGCGCCTCAACGCGCTCTTCGATGCGTTCATGGACGAGCGGTTGTCAAAGACCCCGGAGCAGGTGACGGTCCTCGGCCTGGATAAGGGCAAGTACGCCTGGGCCAGGTCCAAACTCAATGACGCCTCGCTGCAGCGCATGCACGAGCTGAAAAGCGAGAACGCCGCGCGGCTGAAGCGTCTCGAGGCCTTCGGCCGCGGCGCACTGCACGGTGCCGACCTTGCCAACTACGACACCGTCGCCTATCAGATGGAGACGGGCGCGCGCAGCGCGCGGTTCGACTACGGTGATCAGCGCGGCTACATCGTGCCTTACGTCGTCAGCCAGCTCACCGGCGCCTACCAGAGCGTGCCGACCTTCCTCGACCGCCAGCACCAGATTCACGACAAGGACGACGCGGAAAGCTACCTGGCGCGGTTGCGCGCCTTCGCGGTGGTGCTCGACCAGGAGAGCGAGCGGGTGCGCCACGATGCGGGTCTGAAAGTAGTGCCGCCGGATTTTCTCATCGATCGCACGCTCGAGCAGATGCGCGTGCTGCGCAACGCCGCCGCCGCCGACTCGATCCTCAGCACCTCGGTGGGCACGCGTGCCGCCAAGCTCGGCATTCCCGGCGACTACGGCGCGCAGGCTGCGCGCATCGTGGCGCAGGAGGTTTACCCGGCGCTCGACCGGCAGATGCAGGAGATCTCCGCCTTGCGCGCCGGCGCGGTGCACGATGCCGGGGTTGCGCGGCTGCCGCAGGGCGCGGCCCTGTACGAAGTGGCGCTGCGCGGCTCGACCACCACCGACATGACTGCCGAGGAAATTCATCAGCTTGGGCTCGAGCAGGCCCGCGATCTCACCGCGCGCATGGATGCGCTGCTGCGCCAGCAGGGCAAGACCAGCGGCACGGTCGCCGAGCGCGCCCAGGCGCTCGCCACGGATCCGCAGTACCTTTTCCCCGACACCGATGAAGGTCGCCAGCAGATCCTCGACTACTGCAACGGCCTCATCAAATCGCTGCAGCCGGTGCTGCCACGCTACTTCCGCGTCATGCCGAAGGCTCCCGTGGAGATCCGCCGCGTGCCGGTCTACACCCAGGCCGGGGCCCCCGGCGGCTATTACCAGATTCCGGCGCTCGATGGTTCGCGTCCCGGGGCCTTCTACATCAATCTGCGCGATACCGCCGAATGGTCGCGCTGGAAGCTGCCGACGCTCGTCTACCACGAGTCCGAGCCCGGCCATCACTTCCAGCTCGCTCAGGTACTGGAGCTGCCCTCGCTGCCGCTGATCCGCAAGGCGGGCGGCGGGTTCTCGGCGAACACCGAAGGGTGGGCGCTGTATGCCGAGCAGCTCGCCGACGAGATGGGGCGCTACGACTCCGATCCGCTCGGCCGGTTCGGTTTGCTGCAGTCGATGCTGTTTCGCGCGGCGCGCTGCGTGGTCGATACCGGGCTGCATGCGAAGGGCTGGAGCCGCGAGCAGGCGATCGACTACATGGTGCAGACCGCCGGCGAGAACCGCAGCAGCATGACCACCGAGGTCGAGCGCTATTGCGCCTGGCCGGGGCAGGCGACCAGCTACAAGGTTGGCCAGACCCGCTGGCTGAAGCTGCGCGCCGATGCGCAGCGGCGTCTGGGCGCGAAGTTCGATATCCACGATTTCCACGACGTCGGCCTCACCGCCGCGCCCATGCCGCTGGCAGTGCTCGAGCGGGTGTTCGACGAGTGGCTGAAAGGGCTCGGCGTATGAGCGCAGCGCGCCGACGAGCGGCATGCGCGTGCGTGCCCGCCGCTGGCACGCTCACGATCTGCCTGGCGGTGCTGCTGGCTGCGATGTTGCCCGCCGCGCTGCGCGCGCAGGAGAGCGGCTATCCGCCGCCGCTCGAGGCGGACTTCGTCATGCGCGATTTCCACTTCACGTCCGGGGAGACGCTGCCGGAGCTGCGCATCCACTACCGCACGCTCGGCACGCCACGCGCCGACTCGCACGGCGTGGTGCGCAACGCGGTTCTCATCATGCACGGCACCGGCGGCAGTGGCGGCAGCTTCATCCGGCCGATATTCGCCGGTGAGCTCTTCGGTGCAGGCCAGCCGCTCGATGCCAGCCGCTATTTTCTCATCCTCCCCGACGGCATCGGGCACGGTAAGTCCAGTAAGCCGAGCGACGGGCTGCACGCGCGCTTTCCGCACTACGGCTACCGCGACATGGTGCAGGCGGACTACCTGCTGCTGACTCAGGGGCTCAAGGTCAATCATGCGCGGCTCGTCATGGGCACCTCCATGGGAGGCATGCAGACCTGGGTGTGGGGTGAGGTCCACCCGGATTTCATGGATGCGCTCATGCCGCTCGCCAGCGTGCCGACGCAGGTTTCCGGGCGCAACCGCGTGTGGCGCCGCACGATCATCGATGCGATCCGCAACGACCCGGACTGGAAGGGCGGAGACTACGCCACCCAGCCCCCGGCGCTGCGCACCGCGCTCGCGATGCTGTGGCTCATGAGCCAGAATCCTGTGCTGCGGCAGCAGGAGGCTCCGACACTCGCCAGGGCGGACGAGGTGATCGATGCCTACGTCAGCGAGTATTCGAAGAGCGATGACGCCAACGACCTGCTCTATACCGTCGCCGCTTCCTACGACTACGATCCCGGGCCGGAGCTTGCGAAGATCACCGCGCCGCTGCTGGCGGTGAACAGCGCCGACGATCTGATCAACCCGCCCGAGCTCGGCATCCTCGAGCATGAGATCGGTCGCGTCCCGCACGGCCGCGCGATCGTGATCCCGTTCAGCGAGCGCACGCACGGCCACCAGTCGCACACCTACGCGGCATTGTGGAAGCAGTACCTGGAGGAATTGCTGCAGTCGCCGCAGCGCTGAAGCGCGCACGCTCAGTGCGGCGTCAGCCGCGCCGCACGTGGGCGGGCGTCAGGTCCGCGATGCTGCGGCAGCCGAGCAATCCGAGTACGCGGTCGATCTCACTGGTGAGAATCGCGAGCGCCCGGTCCACCCCGGGCTCCCCGCCCGCGATCAATCCGTACAGCGTAGCGCGCCCCAGCATCACCGCTTGGGCGCCGAGCGCGAGCGCCTTGACGACGTCGGTGCCGCGGCGGAAGCCGCTGTCGACCAGCACCGCCAGGCGATCGCCGACGGCCGCGACGATCCCGGGCAGCACGTCGATGGGTGCGACGCAGTAATCGAGTTGACGGCCACCGTGGTTGCTGACCACGATGCCATCCAGACCGAGCGCGGCCGCGCGCTGCGCGTCGGCGACCGTCAGCACACCCTTGATGAGGAGCTTGCCGCGCCAGTGCTCGCGGATCCAGCCGATGTCCTCCCAGCAGATGGTCGCATCGAACAGCCGCGGAATGACCGTGCTCGCCCCCATCGGGGTGAGCCCTGCGGGCAGGGAGCCCTCGAGATTGCGAAAGCGCGGCATGCCATGGCGCAGCAGCACGCGCCACATCCACAGCGGGTGCCGCAGCGTGTCGAGGCTGGCGTATAGCGTCGGCCGTCCCGGGACACGGTAGCCGCGCTGGTCCCATTCGCGGTTGCCGAACACGTTAGCGTCGGTGGTGAACACCAGCGCCTCGTAGCCCGCGGCGGCGGCGCGCTGCATGATGTCGCGGCCGATGGCGCGATCCTTCACCACGTACAGCTGCATCCACAGTCGTCCGCCGGCGCGGCTCGCCACTTCCTCCAGGCGCGTGGTGGACACCGTGCTCAGGGTATAGGGGATGCCGCTGCGCGCCGCGGCACGCGCCAGCGTCACGTCCCCGTCCGGATGCAGCAGGCCGTTCAGCCCGGTGGGCGCGATCACCAGCGACGCGGCGGCGTCGCGGCCGAGGATGCGGGTGCGCTGGTGGCGGGCGGCGGTGTTGACCAGCGTCTGCGGCACGAGCTGCAATCGCTCGAGCGCCGCGCGGTTGCCGCGGATCGTGGCCTCGTCCTCCGCGCCGCTCTCCACGTACTCGAACGCGAACCCCGGGATCTGCCGGCGTGCGATGTCGCGCAGGTCGGCGATGTTCAGTGCCCGCGCCACCTTGCGGCTGGTGAACGAGCGGCGTTTCCAGGGCATGCGGGACCTCGCGTCGCGGGTCGCGCGCCACCCTACGTGGTGCTGGTGTTCTGCAGCGCTACGTGGATGCGTGTGGCGACGAACGTGTTGGTGGTGCTGTTGTATTGGCCGTAGGCCGTCAGGCGAAAGATGTTGTTGGTGGTGTTGCCCGCAGGAAACGTGGCGAGCACCTTGCTGATGAACTCCGCGGTGTTGTTATATACCGACACGCCGTCGGTCGCCGTGTAGCTGCCGATCGCCAGCTGCAGCTGGCTCGCCGGCGCACCGACCGTGGTGATCAGCGGACTCGCCGGCAGCGTCTTCAGGTCGAGTGTGGCCGGTCCGGTGCGGATGTAGCTGACGTTGTCGAGATGAGTGTTGCTCAAGTCGACCACCAGCCCCGCATCGCTCACGCTCGAGAACGGGGTAGTGCTGCCACCGCTGGTCCACTCGCAGACGAGGACCTGTTCCGTGGCGCTGCCCTGGGTGACCGCGGTGGCCGTGAAGGCCGGGGGCGCCGTGCCGAACGGGGCGACCAGCCCCTGCATCTGCAGCACGGTCCCGGCGGCGAGGCCGCTCTCATCGAGGGTCCCGGTGTTCACCACGTAAGCAAAGGGGCTCACCGCGCCACCACCGGTAGCGGTGCCGGTGAAATCCAGCCCGTTTTGGTTCCAATTGTCGAGCGTCAGCATGTCAAGGGTGGCGCTGCCCGGGCTCGCCGACTCGAGCCTGCCCCACAGCTGCGTCTGCGCCAGCCGCACCTGACCGAGCGTGGCATCGAGATTGAGCGGAATCCCGGTGGTGGCGTCGAGGCCGGCCTGCCCGGAAACGTTGATCTGTTGCCCGACGGAGATGGAGTCTATCGAAAGGTTAGGAGCGGCAACGCCGTCCTCGCTGACGATCGTCGAGGTGCCGATCCCGACCGGCATGCTGGCGAAATACTCGAAGTTACCGACCGGGTCCAGATAAGTCACACCACGCAGGGTCAGCACGTCACCGCTGCGCGAGCTAACCGTGCCGGTGAGGTACTCCGCGAGGTCACCTTCCTGGCTGGAGCCGGCGTATATCGAGGTGGCATTGAAGGAGGGTGTGATGCCGACGAGACTGTCAAGGGTGCCATAGGCGACGACCGATGTGCTCTCCAGCAGCCCCCCAATGGCGGTGACCCCGGCAGCACCGGTATACGTGACTCCGTTGATGTTGAAGTACGTCTGCGCAGTGGTGTTGACCGTCAGTGCCCCCAGCGCCGAGACCAGATCGTAGAACGGGCGCGTGTTCATGATGAAGCCGCTCGGCACGGTCTGCGTGGTGACATACAGGCCACGGGCTCGCATCACCGTCGCGTCGAGCGGCGCCGGCGATGCCACCACGAACGGCTGCACCTGGATTGTGCCCGCCGAAGCGCTGATGATGGAGTTGGATGCAGCGAGGTCCAGGTCGATGTTCCAGCGAGTCGACTGGCCTATCGTGATCACCAGGGGATTCTTCGGGTCGAACGTGATGGTCATCGTGAGCGCCGACAGGGGGACGCCGGTGTAGTCCACGGCAGTGGCCTGCAGCGCCGCCTGCCCGTTGACTTTGAGCCAGATGCTGGCGGCGGTGTAGTCGAGGGTGATCGAAACGGACAGGTAGGTTCCCTGCGGAACCGCCGGTGCCTCCACCAGCTCAGACAGATCGGTGATCTTGGCCAGATCGACGGTCTCGGGCGTCGAGAGCGGCGCCACGACGTTGCCGAGGTTGTCGGTGAGCGTGATACCGTCGATCGCAATGATGTACGCGGTGAAGTCCGGGTCGGGACTGCTCATCATGGAGCCCATGGTGAGCACGGGGGTGCCGGGGTAGGTGTTGTCGTTGCCATGGCAACCCGCCGCGAGCAGGGCCATTGCGATGAGCAGGATGTGTGACGCCCGCGCAAGGACGGTCGTGCGTGAGCGATCATCGATCATCAGCTGATCCCCTTCTTGTCTTGCTGTGGATCCCGTAAGGGATCTGCCGCTTACTGCGCCGTGGCTTAGAGGCGGCCGTGCGGCAATACGTTCCCGCAGCCCGCGCAAAGCGGGCTAGTGTACCGGGTAACGGCGGCGGAATCAGTCGACGGCGAAGGTGATCGAGCCGCTCGTGGCGCTGCGCAGGTCGACGGCCTCATCGGACCACTGCCGCTGCAGCGACCCGGTCGGGTCGCTGGTGTTCCAGACGCGCACCGATACCAGGTACAGCGCGCTGGGGATCTCGGCCGGCAATCCACTGACGGCCACGCTGGCCGTCCCGGAGCCGAAGCCCGCGGGCAGCGGCACGGTCGCCACCAGCGTGCCGTTCTGGCTCACGAGCAGCTGCCCGGCGTTGTACTTACCGGGGGTGGTGAGTGTGAGGCTGGCATGCAGCGTACCTGCGGGCGTGCCCGCGGCGAGCGGCAGTGTGCTGAGGGCCACGGTGACCGGGGGTGCAGTGGTGCCACTCGGCGGCGGCGTCGTCGGCGCAGTCACCTTGGGCGTGAGAGCCCCGTTGGCGTAGCCCGGCGCAGAGGCGGCGACGATATAAGTTCCCGCACCCCCCACGGGTGGCGCGCTTACCACCGTGATCGTTCCGCCGCTCGTCGCCGACGACCAGGTGCCCGAGTCCACCGTGCCGGTCGAGAGCGCCTGGGGAGCTTGCAGCACCTCGTTGAACGGATCGACGGGACTTGCCTCGATGAGGTAGGGCACCTCGCCCGAGCCCTGCAGCGTCTGGTAGAAGCCCACCAGAGAGCCGGCCGGCAGCGTGGCCGCCGGGGTCGTGGCGAGGTTCGCCGTGTAGGAGGTTGCCGCACGCGGGGTGAGCGTACCCAGCGTCACTGCGTTGATGCTGGCCGCGGTGCCGGTGGTGCTCGCGGTGCTGGTCGTGGGCGTGGTGGTGCCGACCGTGGTCGTCCCGCTGGTGGTGGTGCCGAGCGTCGTGGTGCCGGTGGTGGTGGCGGTCGTGGTGCCTGTCGTGCTCGTCGTGTCAGACGACAGCGTACTGCTGCTGCTGCTCGGCAGCTCCACCTGTACCGACTCGATGATGATGGTGGCGATGCCCGGACCGTGGATCACCACGTCGTAGTAGGTCACGTTGGAGGAGTTGGCCGGGAGCGGATAGAGCATGAAGCTGCCGTCGGCCTGCACCGGGGCCGAGGTCACGACCACATGGCGCGTGCCGTCGGTGCTCAGTACCTGTGCGCTCACCTGGATCGCCGGCAGGCCGCTGCTGCTGGTGGTGATGTTGGTCAGCGTGAGCTGCCCGGAGATGCCGGCGGAGCGCGACAGGTCATAGGCCGAGGCGTGCTGGCTGAGCATGATCCCCGTACCGCCGGTGTAGGTCGATGTGCTGAAGGGCACCAGGTCGGTCGTGCCATCGAGGAACACGGCGAACTCGTTGGGAGGCTGGCTCGAGGCCGTCGATCCAACGCCCGTGGTGGTACCGGTGGTGGTGCCGGTCGTCGTCCCGGTGGGGGTGCCGATCGTGGTACCGGTGTCGGTGGTACCGGTGTCGGTTGCGGCACTGCTGCCGGTGCTCGAGAGCGCCGCACCCACGTTGCCCACCGGCACCTTGAGCGAGGTGGCGATGCCGAACCCCTGGTCGGGATTGAGCAGCTCGAGGGGCAGCTGGTGGGTGAGGCCCGTACTGTCGACGAAATCGGCCTCGCTGTTGTACAGCGCGCCCGCGGTCTGCGCGGAGCTGGTGAGCGGCGTGGACGCATCGACCGGGACGACGCGCAGCTGCGAATAGGTTGCCGGCACGATGCGCAGGTCGTCGGTGATGTTGCTCAGGTTGCCGTTGTTGGCCCCGACCAGGTCGATGGTGGTTGGGGTCGAGAGGGTGAATTTGACCCAGCCGCCATCAGCGGGACCGGCCGTCGAGCTGCTGTTGAACCACAGCTCCTGCGTGGTCACCCACACGTGCGAGTACTGGGCCGGGGTGTTGCCGGTCAGCGACACCTGCGTATCTGCCGAGCATGCGGCGAGCAGGCACCCGAGCGCGCCGAGCGGACCGATGAGCGCGGGCAGACGGTAATTCATGCCATTCCCTGTGCGGTGCGGAGCACGATCATGCTACGACTGCGCCGGCACCGCAACGCGGCAAATGCCGACAAGTGTGTAGAATTGTCGCGCTGTGGCGCACGTCGCAGCCCGCGATTTACCATTAAGCTTTGTTGACACTGATGCGGCGCGTTCCTGTCCTCGGTGCCTGGCTGCTGCTTGCGGGTGTGAGCGCGGTGCAGGCGCATGCGCATCTGCAGGCGGCCAGTCCCGCGGACCAGAGCGTGCTCAGCGCCGCGCCGAGCCAGCTCGTCCTGCACTTCTCCGAGGCCGCGCGTCTTACCGCCCTGACGATCGGTAAAGCCTCTGAGCCACCGCGCAAGCTGCCGCTCCCCGGCGGTGATCCCGCGGCGCAGATCGTCGTGCCGCTGCCGGCGCTTTCGCCCGGGCACTACGTGGTGAGCTGGCGAGCCGTCGGTGCCGATGGCCACGTGGTACCGGGTCAGATTCATTTCACGCTGCAGTGATGATCGATGGCGCGTGGCTCGTGCTGCGTGCCGCGGGCCTGGTGCTGGCGCTGCAGGCCGCCGGCAGCGCGCTCTTCAGTGTCGTGTTCGGCCGTTATCTCTCGAGCGCGCGAGCGGCGGTCGCGACGGCCGGCGCGCGCTGCGCCCGGGCCGCACTCGCTGTGCTCTTCACCCAGCTGTTATTAGAGCCGGTGTACCTGGCAGGGGACTGGTCCGCGCTCGCCGATGCGGCCGCGCAGCGCCTCGTCCTCACATCGCCCGCGGGCGCGGCGCTCCTCACGCGCCTCGGCGGCACGCTCTGCATCGCGCTCGCGCTGCCGGCGGGCGGGCCGGCGCGGCGCAGGCTGACACTCATCGGTGCCGCGGCGATCGTTGCTTCCTTTGCGCTCACCGGGCACACCGCCGTGAACGCGTGGCGGGCGCTGCTCGCGCCCCTGCTGCTCACGCATGTTGCCATCGTCATCTTCTGGTTCGGCTCGCTCGGGCCGCTGCGCCAGGTGTTGCGCCTCGAGCCGGCCGCGCAAGCTGCCGCCGCCGTCGCACGCTTCTCTGCGCTCGCCGTGTGGCTGGTGCCGCTGATCGCGGTGGCGGGAATCGGCATGGCGCTGCTGTTGCTGCCGGATGCGGCGGCGCTGCGCCGCCCCTACGGGCTGCTGCTGCTGACGAAGGCCGTACTGTTCGCACTGCTCATGGGGCTGGCGGCCGTCAATCGCCTGCGGCTCGCACCGGCGCTGGCGCGTACTCAGGCGCGCGAGCCGCTGCGCCGCACGCTCGCCCTCGAGTTCGTGCTGATCTGTGTGGTGCTGGCCGTGACCGCGCTGCTGACCGGCCGCTACTCGCCGGCAGAGTGAGCGGCCGCCGCGGCGCTCGCCTCCTGCGCGGCGTGCATGATGGCGTGGCGCACGGGCGCGAGCGGTGCATCGTCCGTGAGGCGTACGCTGTCGCCGTCGGGCGAGATGCCGAGCTGGCGCCACAGCGCCATCAGATCGGGCGCCACGGGGGTGTCGCGCAGCTGCGCGTACAGATCCTCGAGCGTGTGGGTGCCAACCGCCTGATCGCCGGTGCGCAGCACGCGCTCGATCGGCCAGTCGGCCGCGAGCCCGCCGCTCGCGCGCAGCACCGCACGCAGCGCGTCCTGCAGCCCGAAGCGCAGCTGCGTGCGCCGGCGGATATCCACATCCGCGAGCAGGCAGAACATCGCCCCGCCCCAGTAGGTGCGGCCCCAGCTGTGTGTGCCGTCGAGGCCGCGATCGCCCTCATCGGGCATGCCGTGCGGCATCGACCGTAGTTCCTCGGCCCACACGTCGGCCTCGCTGCGGTTGCCCGCCTGCACGCGCGCCACGCCCTCGACGTAGGTGGCGATGCCTTCCGACAGCCAGGCGTGCGTCTCGCCGGTATCGGGCAGCGCGAGGTGTGTCATCTCGTGTACCAGCACCCAGTCGGCGCGCAGCTGCGCTGCGGTGACCTCGCGCCCGGCGCGCACCCGGATGACAGCGTCGGGATTGGCGAAGGTCCTGCCGCCGTGCACGCCCGCGCCGGGCTCGGCCACGATGCGCAGCGTCAGCGCCACCGTCGGGAAGCGCCCGTAATAGCGCGCCACGATGTCCGCCGAGCGCTGCACCCACTCGAGGATCGGGCCGGCACCGGCGCTGAAGGCGTCCGGCTCGTAGGTGAGGTGCACGGTGGCACCGGCGACGGAGAGCTCGCGTGCGGCGTCGGCCGCCGGGGATGCGGCGTGGCAGGCGCTGGTGCAGGCGCCGACTGCGGCGATCAGGGCGAGGCGCGTCAGCGACCGCGGCATGCGTGTCGCCCTCAGCGCCCGGGATGTCCGAACAGCACCCGCCGGGCCTCCTCGGTGAACTCGGTCCGCGCGTTGACGGACTTCGCCTTCTCGTAGGCGCGCACGGTCGCCGGCCGCTCGCGGATGGTCTCGAACCAGCGCTGCAGATGCGGGAAATCCTCGAGCTTCTGACCCTGGGCCTCGTGCGGGACGATCCAGGGATAGGCGGCGATGTCGGCAATCGAGTATTGCCCGCCGATGAAGGGCCGATCGGCCAGGCGCCGGTCGAGGACCCCGTAGAGACGCCGGGTCTCTCTCACGTAGCGCTCGACGGCATACGGGATCTTTTCCGGCGCATAGCGGCAGAAGTGATGATTCTGTCCGGCCATAGGCCCAAGTCCCGCCATCTGCCAGAAGAGCCACTGCAAGACCTCGACGCGGCCGCGCAGCTCCTGCGGCAGCAGCTGCCCGCTCTTTTCCGCCAGATACAGCAGGATCGCTCCGGACTCGAACACCGACAGTGGCGCAGCGCCGTCGGCCGGGTCGTGGTCCACGATCGCGGGGATACGGTTGTTGGGAGAGATCGCGAGGAAGGCGGGCTCGAACTGCGCGCCGCTGCCGATATCGACCGGCACGATGCGGTACGCAAGTCCGGTCTCCTCGAGGAACATGGTGATCTTGTGTCCGTTGGGCGTGGTCCAATAATAGAGGTCGATCATGAGACTCACTCCGGCTGCAGCGGCGCTAAGCGTGGCACGCGCACGGCTGTCTGCGCCATGCCACGGTGGCAGGCAGCGCGTACCCCTTGCGCGGTATTGATATGGCACAAGCTGACCTGAGCGCCGGCCGTTCCGCAGCCACGGCAGCGCTTCGCTCGCAAGGGTACGTGCTGCTGACCGCTGCCGCCGCCCGCGCAGCGCTGCAGCTCGACCTCGACGGGCTCGCGGCGCTGCGCGGCAGCTGGGATGAGCTGCCGCGCGATGCGTACCTGCGCGACGGCGGGCACTACCGCTCGCGCCGCCACGAGTGCTTCATCTATACCCTAGCCGCGGGCGAGCTCACCGCGGTGGCGAGGCGGCCGCACTGGCAACCGACCTCCTACAACGCCCTGCACGGCGGTCTCGAGCGCTGGTTCGAGCCGATCGTGGCGGGCGTGAGTGGCTCGCCCGCCTGGCGCGGGCTGCTCGGCTCGCTCGGCGAGCTGTTTGCGACACTGCAGCCGGTCAGCCGCTGGTACATAGAGGCGCACCAGTTCCGCATCGACACCGCCTCGGGTATCGGCCGCCCGACGCCCGAGGGGGCGCACCGCGACGGTGTGGACTTCGTCGCCGTGGTGTTGGTGCGACGCCACGCGGTGCGCGGCGGCGAGACACGGGTGTTTGCGGCGCACGGCAGTGCCGGTGTGCGCTTCACCATGCAAGAGCCCTGGTCGATGCTGCTGATGGACGATGCCCGCGTGATTCACGAGACGACGCCGATTCAACCGGACGGGCCGGGGGTGCGGGACACCCTGGTGCTTACCTACCGCGCGCGCGGCTTTCAGGCCCCCGGGGGGGAGGCGTAAGGGGCGCCGCGGCGCTGCCGGGCTTGTTGGAGGTGGGTCGCGCGGGCCGTAGCGTCAGGGGATGGCGGGAACATTCAAGCCAGCCCCGGGGCTTGCAAAGCCGGGGTTTTTCTTTACCGCGTTTTGCGCGTACTCTCGCCAGTGAAAAATGGATACGCAGGGAGCGAACCGCAGTGTCGCTCTGGCGGACCTAAAACTATAACGGCAGAGGAAATGGAAAGATGCTCATTCTCACTCGACGGGTCGGAGAGACCGTCATGATTGGTGACGACGTGACCATCACGGTTCTGGGGGTCAAGGGAAATCAGGTCCGCGTCGGCATCAATGCGCCCAAGCACGTCGCGGTGCATCGCGAAGAGATCTATGAGCGCATCAAGCGCGAGCAGAACTCCGAGGAGGCTCCCGACAAGCCCAAAGCCGCGGAATACGCGCCGGCCTGAGCACCCATCTGCCGGCGCCGCTCAGCGGTAGCTCGGCAACAGCGCGCTCGCGAGCGACAGCACTTCGGTGCGGCGCACGGTGAGCGCCGCCTGCGCGATGTCGAGCGCCAGCAGCCGGTCGCTGGCGGCGAACGGCACCTGCAGCCGCAGCGCGCTGTGCGCCGCGGCCAGAGGCGGGGAAGTCTTGAGCGGTGCGCGCAGGTCGATGCCCTGGCAGGCGGCCAGAAACTCGATGGCGACGATGTTGGCGGCGTTGGCGGTCATGCCGAGCAAGCGCCGCGCGCCGTGCGTCGCCATGCTGACGTGATCCTCCTGGTTGGCGGAAGTTGGAATGCTGTCGACACTCGCCGGGTGGCACAGCATGCGGTTCTCCGCGACCAGCGCCGCGGCGGTGACCTGCGCCATCATGAAGCCGGAGTTGACGCCGCTGTCCGGGGCGAGAAAGGCCGGCAGGCCGCTCATCTTCGGGTCGACCAGCAGCGCGATGCGCCGCTCGGTGATCGAGCCGATCTCCGCGCAGGCGAGCGCCAGGATGTCGGCGGCGAAGGCGACCGGCTCGGCGTGGAAGTTGCCGCCCGAGATCACCTCGCCGGTGTCGGGGAATACCAGCGGGTTGTCAGTGACGGCGTTGGCTTCGGTGGTGAGTGTGGCCGCCTGCTGCGTCATCAGGTCGAGGCAGGCGCCCATCACCTGCGGCTGGCAGCGCAGCGAGTACGGATCCTGCACGCGGCTGCAGTCGCGGTGCGATTCGCGGATCTGACTGCCCGCGAGCAGCTCGCGGTAGACCTGCGCGACCCGCGCCTGCCCTTCGTGTCCGCGCAGGTGATGGATGCGCGGGTCGAACGGCGCGTCGCTCCCCTGCAGCGCATCGAGCGACAGCGCGCCGCTCACCACCGCGCCGGCATAGACGCTCTCGAGCTCGAACAGCCCGGCGAGCGCGAGCGCGGTCGATACCTGGGTGCCGTTCAGCATCGCCAGGCCCTCCTTCGGTCCGAGCGTGAGCGGCGCGAGCCCCTCCTGCGCGAGCGCCTCGCCGGCGGGCACCACCTCGCCGTGCCGGCGGATGTCGCCCAGTCCGAGCAGCACGAGCGACAGGTGCGCGAGCGGGGCGAGATCGCCCGAGGCCCCCACCGAGCCCTGCGCCGGCACGCACGGCATGAGGCCGGCGTTGATGAGGCGCTCGAGGAAGCGGGTCAGCTCGAGGCTCGCCCCGGAGAAGCCCTGCAGCAGGCTCGCGAGCTTCAGCACCAGGGTGAGGCGCACCACGGCATCGTCGAGCGGCGGGCCGACGCCGCTGCTGTGCGAGAGGATGATGTTCCGCTGCAGCAGTACGCGCTGCGCGGGCGCGATGCGCGTCTGTGCGAGTAGCCCGAAGCCGGTGTTGATGCCGTAGGCGGGCGCGTCCGCGGCGGCGATGCGCAGGGTGGTCGCGTGTGCCTCGCGCACCGCGGCGAGCGCCGACGGCTCGATGCTGACCGTGATCGGTCCGGCATATACGCGCCGCAGCTCCGCGAGGCGCAGCGGTCGTGAGCCCAGTTTCAGGGAGTCTGGTTCGGCCATCGCAGCACCTCCGCGCCGCGCACCACGGTGCGCCGCGGGTTGAAACCAATCCAGTAGCCTAGCTCGGCCGGTGAGGCGACGTTCCACACCACGAAGTCGGCCGCCTGTCCGGGGGCGAGCGTGCCGCGCGTGCCGCCGAGCCCGAGCGCCTGGGCGGCGTGCCGCGTCACCCCGCGCAGCACCTCGTCGCTGGTGAGGCCGAACAGGCGGGTCGCCATGCTCATCGCGGCGAGCAGCGAGGCGCCGGGGGCGGAGCCGGGGTTGCAGTCGCTCGCCACCGCCATCGCGGCGCCCGCCGCGCGCAGCGCCGCTACCGGCGGCAGCTGCCGGCCGGCCAGGCAGTAGAAGGCGACCGGCAGCAGCACTGCGGCGCTGCCGGCGGCGGCGAGTGCCGCGGCTTCGGCTTCGCCGGCGTACTCGAGGTGGTCGCACGACAGCGCGCCGTGACGCGTGGCCATGAGCGTGCCGCCCTGGTTGCTGAGCTGCTCGGCGTGCATGCGCACCGGCACCCCGTGCGCGCGCGCGGCGAGGAACAGCCGCTCGGCCTGCGCGACGCTGAAGGCGATGCGCTCGCAGAACACGTCCACCGCGTCCACCAGCCCTTCCGCGAGCAGCGCCGGCAGCCAGCTGCGCGCCACGGTCTCGATGTACTCGTCGGCCCGCCCGCGGTACTCGGGCGGCAGCGTGTGGGCGGCGAGCAGCGAGGTGCGCACCGTGACCGGAAAGGCGCGCCCGAGCGCGCGCGCGACGCGCAGCATTTTCGCCTCATCCTCGAGGGTGAGCCCGTAGCCGGACTTGATTTCGATCGTGGTCACGCCCTCGGCCACCAGCGCCGCGAGGCGCGGCGCGCTCTGCGCGAACAGCTGCTCCTCGCTGGCGGCGCGCACCGCGCGTACGCTCGCGAGGATGCCGCCGCCGGCGCGCGCGATGTCCTCGTAGCTCGCCCCGCGCAGCCGCTGCGCATATTCATCGGCGCGCGTACCGGCGAACACCAGGTGCGTGTGGCAGTCGATGAGGCCGGGCGTGACCCAGGCCCCGTCCAGATCGTGCACTTCGGCGCCGCTCGCCGCGGGCAGTGCCGCTTCCTCACCCACCCACTCGATGCGCGGGCCCAGGGTGAGCAGCGCGCCGCGCTCCACGCACTGCGCGCCCGGCGCGCAGGTGGCGAGGCGGGCGTTGCGCCACAGCCGCAGCGCAGCGCTCACGGTGCGCCCGGCTCCGGCGCGCCGAGGAACGGCAGGTTCAGTCCCTGGGCGCGCGCGCACTCGATCGCGCTCTCGTAACCGGCATCCGCATGGCGCATGACGCCGCTCGCCGGATCGTTCCACAGCACCCGCTCGATGCGCCGCGCGGCCGCGGGGGTGCCGTCGCAGACGATGACCACCCCGGCATGCTGGGAGTAGCCCATGCCGACGCCGCCGCCGTGATGGATCGACACCCAGGTCGCGCCGCTGGCGGTATTGAGCAGCGCGTTGAGCAGCGGCCAGTCGGCCACGGCATCCGAGCCGTCGCGCATCGCCTCGGTCTCGCGGTTGGGGCTGGCGACCGAGCCGGAGTCGAGATGGTCGCGGCCGATCACGATCGGCGCCTTGAGTTCCCCGCGCGCCACCATCTCGTTGAAGGCGAGCCCGAGGCGATGGCGGTCACCGAGGCCGACCCAGCAGATGCGCGCCGGCAGCCCCTGGAACTGGATGCGCGCGCGCGCCATGTCGAGCCAGTGGTGCAGGTGCCGGTCCTCGGGCAACAGCTCGCGCACCCTTGCATCGGTGCGATAGATGTCTTCGGGGTCGCCCGAGAGCGCCACCCAGCGAAACGGCCCCATGCCGCGGCAGAACAGCGGCCGCACGTACGCCGGCACGAAGCCGGGGAAGGCGAAGGCATCCGCCACGCCCTCATCGAGCGCCATCTGGCGCAGGTTGTTGCCGTAGTCGAACACCGGGATGCCGAGTTTCTGGAAGGCGAGCATCGCCTCCACGTGACGCGCCATCGAGGCACGTGCCGCGCGCGCCACCTGCGCCGGGTCGGCCGTGCGCAGCCGGTCCCACTGCTCGAGGCTCCAGCCGTGGGGCAGGTAGCCGTTCACCGGATCGTGCGCCGAGGTCTGGTCGGTGACGGCGTCCGGGCGCACACCGCGGCGCAACAGCTCGGGCAGCACCTCGCAGGCGTTGCCGCGCAGCCCCACCGAGAGGGGCTTGCCCGCGCGGTGCGCGCGCTCGATGAGCTCGAGCGCCTCCTCGAGCGTGCCGGCCTGCACGTCGAGGTACTTCGTCTGCAGGCGCTTGGCGATGCGTTCGGCACGGCATTCGATCGCGAGCATCGAGGCGCCCGCGAGCGTTGCGGCCAGCGGCTGCGCGCCGCCCATGCCGCCGAGTCCCGCGGTCAGGATCCACTTGCCGGCGAGACTGCCGCCGTAGTGCTGGCGGCCCATCTCCACGAACGTCTCGTAGGTGCCCTGCACGATGCCCTGGCTGCCGATGTAGATCCACGAGCCCGCGGTCATCTGGCCGAACATCATCAGCCCCTTCTTGTCCAGGGCGTTGAAGTGCTCCCAGTCGGCCCAGCGCGCCACCAGGTTCGAGTTCGCCAGCAGCACGCGCGGGGCGTCGGCGTGGGTGCGGAAGACCCCGACGGGCTTGCCCGACTGGATGAGCAGCGTCTCCTCGTCGCCGAGCGCGCGCAGCGCGCCCACGATCTGCTCGTAACAGCGCCAGTTGCGTGCCGCCTTGCCGATGCCGCCGTAGACCACCAGCTCGCCGGGCCGCTCGGCGACCTCGGGGTCGAGGTTGTTCATCAGCATGCGCAGCGGCGCCTCGGTGAGCCAGCTCCTGGCGCTCAGCGTGGTACCGCGCGCGGCGCGCAGCGGCAGGCGGGCGGATGGCGTGGTCATGGGTTACCTCGGCTGACAGGTGGCGGCGAGCTCGTAGCGCGAGCCCGGGTGATAGAGGTCCGCGACGCTGGCGATACGCCCATGCGAGAAGGTGCGCCGCAGGATCAGCAGGCATGCCTCGCCCGGCTCGAGCTTCAGCAGTCGCCGGATGCGCGGCTCGGGCAGCAGCGCCCGCACGGTGTGCTCGGCGCGCTGCAGCGGTGCTACGCGGATCAGGAACTCGTGCGGGCTGATACGCGAGAAGTCGTTGCGCAGGTAGCCGGGCGCCACCTGCGGGTTGACGTAGCGCTCCTCCACCTGCAGCGGCAGAGCGTCGGCGAAATGCGTGAGCAGCGAGTGATCGAGCGCGGCGCCGGGTCGCACGCCGCAGCGTTCGGCGAGCTCGCGCGGCGCGCTGACCGATTCCAGCGCGATCACCTTGACGCGGTAGTCGTGGCCGCGGGCGCGGATCTCGTCGGCGATGTTGCGCACCTCGAGCGGATGGGCGTGCACGCGCTGCTCGGCGACGAAGGTACCCACCCCGGCGACGCGCACCAGCACGCCGTCGGCGGCCAGCTCGCGCAGCGCGCGGTTGGCGGTCATGCGCGACACGGTCAGTGCCCGCGTGAGCTCGTTCTCGGACGGCACGCGCTCGCCGCTGCGCAGTGCGCCGGCCGCGATGCGCTCAAGGATGAAGTGCTTGACCTGCAGGTAGCGCGCGGCGGCTTCGGGGGCGGGCATGGCAGACCTCGGCGGCGGCGAAGGCGTGCGGACACGTAAGGGGGTAGGCCTTCCGGCGGCGCTCGGCGGGCATCCTGCCATCGGCGCGGCGACTTGTCTATACAGGTCTAGAGTGCAGGCGGGCTGGCCCGGGCGTGCCGGGCGATTCCCCTGCCGGGTGCGTTCCGGTAGAATGCGCGCCCCCGCGGACCGGCCGAGCTGGCGCGCGGGGACGGGTGGCTGGTGTCGCTGAACGCGTCCGGAGGTTTCCGGCGGCGGCACCCCCGAAAGATCGAGACCGGAAAGCCCCCTGCGGGGCTTTTTTTTTGGTGGGCCTTGGGGCCCATTTTTGTTTGCGGCGGCGCGCGCAGCGGGCGGCGCGGAGGCGATGGTGACATGGGACTCTTGCGGGAGCGGCTGATCGCCCTCATCGAACCGATGCTCGGAAGGCTCGGATTCGAGCTGGTCGAGCTCGAGTACGGGGCCGGCCGTGCCCACGCCGTGCTGCGGCTGTTCATCGACAGTCCCGCCGGGATCACCGTCGAGGATTGCAGCCGCGTGAGCCGCGAGGTCTCGGCGCTGCTCGACGGCGCGGACCCGATCCCGACCGCGTACACGCTGGAAGTGTCCTCGCCGGGTTTCGACCGGGTGCTGCGCACCCGGGCCCATTTCGGCCGCTTCGTCGGCTCGCGGGTGTTCGTCGAGCTCAAGGAGCCGCGCGCCGGAAGGCGCCGCTACACCGGCACGCTGCTCACGGTCGATGATGGCGGCATCGCGCTCGAGGTCGATCGCGAGCAGGTCACGGTGGGCTTCGAGGAGATCGGCAAGGCGCGGCTTGCGCCCCAGGAAGCGCGCAGCAGTGTTGGCGAGCGAAAAGGCGTTTAGAGGTAGGACAGCAGTGAACAAAGAGATTCTGATGGTGGTCGATGCCGTCTCCAACGAGAAGGGCGTCGACAAGGAAGTGATCTTCGAGGCGCTCGAGGCGGCGCTCGCTTCGGCTACGCGCAAGAAGCACAACGAGGAGTGGGATGCGCGCGTGGTCATCGATCGCAAGAGCGGCGACTACGAGACCTTCCGCCGCTGGAAGGTGTTCGCCGACGACTCCAAGGAACTCGAGGTGCCCGAGCGCGAGCTCAGGCTCGAGGATGGGCTCGAGGTCGATCCGAAGGCCGAGATCGGCGGTTTCGTCGAGCAGCCGATCGAGTCGGTGGCCTTCGGCCGCATCGCCGCGCAGCAGGCCAAGCAAGTCATCGTGCAGAAGGTGCGCGAGGCCGAGCGCGCCCAGGTGGTCGATGCCTATCGCGACCGCGTCGGCACGCTGGTCGGCGGCGTGGTGAAGCGCGTCGACCGCAACGGCATCTACATCGACCTGGGCTCCAACGCGGAAGGCTTCGTGCCGCGCACCGACATGATCCCGCGCGAGCAGGCCAAGCCGCAGGACCGCATCAAGGCGTACCTCAAGGAGGTGCGTTCCGAGCCGCGCGGCCCGCAGCTGTTCCTCACGCGCACCGCCCCCGAGTTCCTCATCGAGCTGTTCAAGCTCGAGGTGCCCGAGGTCGGCCAGGGGCTCATCCAGATCCTCGGCGCGGCGCGCGACGCGGGGGTGCGCGCCAAGATCGCCGTGCGCAGCAACGATCCGCGCATCGATCCGGTGGGCGCCTGCGTCGGCATGCGCGGCTCGCGCGTGCAGGCGGTGTCCAACGAGATCGCCGGCGAGCGCGTCGACATCATCCCCTACGTCGACAACCCGGCGCAGTTCGTGATCAACGCCATGTCGCCCGCGGAGGTCATGTCGATCGTGGTCGACGAGGACTCGCACAGCATGGATATCGCGGTGTCGGAGGACAAGCTGTCGCAGGCGATCGGCCGCGGCGGCCAGAACATCCGCCTGGCGAGCCAGCTCACCGGCTGGGAGCTGAACGTCATGACCGAGTCCGACGCCGAGGCCAAGAGCGAGACCGAGGCGAAGGAGCTGGTGCAGAACTTCATGAAGCAGCTGGATGTCGACGAGGACGTGGCCACGATCCTGGCGCAGGAAGGCTTCTCCACCATCGAGGAGATCGCCTACGTGCCGCAGGCCGAGCTCGCCGCCATCGAGGAGTTCGACGAGGACATCGTCAAGGAGCTGCGCAACCGCGCCCGCGACGTGCTGCTCACCCAGGCGATCGCCAGCGAGGAGACGCTCGACCAGTCGATGCCGGCGGACGACCTGCTGCTGCTCGAGGGCATGAGCCCGGACCTGGCGCTGACGCTGGCGCGGCGCGGCGTGCGCACCCGCGAGGATCTCGCCGAGCAGTCGGTGGATGAGCTCGCCGACATCGAGGGGCTGGCGGCCGACAAGGCCGCGAAGCTCATCATGACGGCGCGCGCGCCGTGGTTCGAGGCGGGTAACTGAGCGTAACGGGACGAGGATTCAACATTATGGCGGAAGTGACCGTTTCCCAGTTTGCCGAGGTACTGAAGGTGCCGGTGGATCGGCTGCTGGTGCAGCTCGATCAGGCCGGGATCAAGGTATCCGGACCCGACGCGCGTATCACCGACGATGCGAAGCTCGAGCTGCTCACGCACCTGCGCCGCAGTCACGGCAGCGAGGCGGACACCGATGGCGCGCCGCGCAAGATCACCCTCAAGCGCAAGACCCAGAGCGAGCTGAAGCTCGCCAGCAACCAGGGACGTGCCCGTACCGTGAACGTCGAGGTACGCCGCAACCGCACCTACATCAAGCGCGACGTGCTGCAGGAGCAGGCGCGCGTCCAGCAGGACGAGATCGATCACCGCAAGCGCGAGGCGGAGGAAGCCGCGCGCGCCGAGAGCGAGCGTGCCGAGAGCGAGCGGCGCGAGCGCGAGCGGCTGGAAGCGGAGAACCGGCGCCGGGTCGAGGAGGAAGAAGCCCGGCGGCGCGCGCAGGAGGATGCGCGGCGCGTCGCCGAGCAGCGCAACCGCGACGATGAGGCGCGGCGCGCGCGCGAGCGCGAGGAGCACGACCGCCGTGGCGGCGATCGCGAGCGCGTGCCGACGGCGGCTGCGGCGCCGGCCGTGCGCGAGCGTGCCGCTCCGCCCGTCCCCGCGGCGCCGGCCGCCACCGACGACAAGGCCACCCGCTACGGGCGCCAGGAGCTGCACGTCACCGGCGACGTCAGCTCGCGCTACAAGAAGAAGCGTCGCGCCAAGGCCCGGATGGTGCCGGCCTCAGCCGAGGGCAAGCACGGCTTCGAGATGCCCACCGCGCCAGTGGTGCGCGAAGTGGGCATCGGCGAGACCGTGACGGTGGCGGAGCTCGCGCAGAAGATGGCCGTCAAGGCGACCGAGGTGATCAAGGTGCTCATGAACATGGGTGTCATGGCCACCATCAACCAGCCGATCGACCAGGACACCGCGGTGCTGGTGGTGGAGGAGCTGGGCCACACGCCCAAGGTGCTGAAGGAGAACCAGATCGAGGCGGACCTGCAGGGGGCCCAGGCCGAGGCCGAGCTCGAGCCGCGTCCGCCGGTGGTCACCGTCATGGGCCACGTCGATCACGGCAAGACCTCGCTGCTCGACTACATCCGCCGCACCAAGGTGGCGGCGGGCGAGGCGGGCGGCATCACCCAGCACATCGGTGCCTATCACGTCGAGACTAGTAAAGGAGTCATCACCTTCCTCGACACTCCCGGTCATGCCGCCTTTACCGCCATGCGCGCGCGCGGCGCGCGCGCCACCGACGTCGTGGTGCTGGTGGTGGCCGCGGATGACGGCGTCATGCCGCAGACCATCGAGGCGATCCAGCACGCGCGCGCGGCCAGCGTGCCGATCGTCGTCGCGGTGAACAAGATCGACAAGGGCGACGCGGATCCGGAGCGCGTGCGCACCGAGCTGGCCAAGCACGAGGTCATCGCCGAAGAGTGGGGCGGCCAGAACATCTTCGTGCCGGTCTCGGCGCGCACCGGCCAGGGGATCGATCAGCTGCTCGATGCGATCCTGCTGCAGGCCGAGGTGCTCGAGCTGCGCGCCCCGCGCAGCGGGCTCGCCGCGGGCATCGTCATCGAGTCGAGCATCGAGAAGGGCCGCGGTGCGGTCGCCACCGTGCTCGTCAAGCGCGGCACGCTGCACATGGGTGATCCGATCATCGCCGGCTCGGAGTTCGGGCGGGTGCGCGCCATGTTCGATGAGAACGGCAAGCTGGTGCAGGAAGCCCCGCCGTCGATGCCGGTCGTGGTGCTGGGACTGTCCGCGGCGCCCAACGCCGGAGATGAGCTCCTGGTGGTCGAGAGCGAGCGCAAGGCGCGCGAGGTGGCCCTCTACCGGCAGGGCAAGTTCCGCGACGTGAAGCTCGCGCGCTCGAGCACCCGCGCCGAGGATGTGTTCTCGCAGATGGGCGAGGCCAAGGCCGGCGTCGTCTCGGTGCTCATCAAGGCGGACGTGCAGGGCAGCGCCGAGGCGCTGCGCGAGGCACTCGGCAAGCTGTCCACCGAGGAGGTGCAGGTGAAGGTGATCGCCAGCGGCGTGGGCGGCATCACCGAGTCCGACGTGCAGCTGGCGGCAGCCTCGCGCGCGCTCATCATCGGCTTCAACGTGCGCGCCGATGCCGGCGCGCGCGATGCGATCAAGGAGACCGGCGTCGAGGTGCGCTACTACAGCATCATTTACGAAGCCATCGACGATGTGAAACAGATGATGTCCGGCATGCTGCAGCCGGAGATCAAGGAGACGATCCTCGGCGTGGCGCAGGTGCGCGAGGTGTTCCGCTCGAGCAAGTTCGGCGTGGTCGCCGGCTGCCTGGTCACCGAGGGCGTCGTCAAGCGCAACAACCCGATCCGCGTGCTGCGCGACAACGTGGTGATCTTCGAAGGCGCGCTCGAGTCGCTGCGCCGCTTCAAGGACGACGCCGGCGAAGTGCGCGCCGGTACCGAGTGCGGCATCGGCGTGAAGAACTACCAGGACGTGCGCGTCGGCGATCAGATCGAGTGCTACTCGCGCGTCGAGGTGGCGAGAACCCTGCAGTAATGGCGCAGCCGCGCACCCAACGCATCGAGTCGGAGATCCAGCGCGTGCTGGCTCAGCTGATCGCGCGCGAGCTGAAGGATCCGCGCGTCGGCAACGTGACCATCACCGCGGTGAGCTGCACCGCCGACATGGGCAGCGCGCGCGTGTTCTTCACCCCGTTCGCGGCGACGGAGACCGCCGCGGTGGTCGGCAGCGGGCTGGCGCACGCGGCCGGCTTCCTGCGCGGGGAGCTCGGCCGGCGGCTCGGGCTGCGGCATGCGCCGCGGCTGGAGTTCGTGTTCGACGAGAGCGTGGCGCAGGCCGCGCGCCTCACCAGCCTCATCGATCGCGCGGTGGCCGCCGATGCCGCCGCCGCCGGCCACACGAGCGCCGCGGCGGCCACGCCGGCGCCTGACAGCGACGGGGCGGACGCCGAGCGCGAGCGCGACTGAGGGACACGCCGCCATGCCCAGCGGCATCGTGCTGCTCGACAAGCCCGCGGGCATCTCCTCGAACGCCGCTCTGCAACGCGTGCGCCGGCTGTTCGGCCGCGTCAAGGGCGGCCACGTCGGCAGCCTCGACCCGCTCGCCACCGGCATGCTGCCGATCTGCCTCGGCGAGGCGACCAAGGTGGCCGGCGACATCCTCGCCGCGCGCAAGCGCTATCGCTTCACGATCGCGCTCGGCGCGGCTACCGACACGGGTGATGCCGCCGGCGCGCTGATCGCCAGCGCGCCGGTGCGCGAGCTTACGGCGCGCGACATCGATGCGGCGCTGGCCGCCTTCACCGGCGCCCTGCAGCAGGTGCCGCCCATGTACTCGGCGTTGAAGCGCGCCGGACAGCCGCTCTACCGCCTGGCGCGCGCCGGTCTCACGGTGGAGCGCGCGGCGCGCGCCATCGAGGTGAGCGAGTTGCGCCTGATCGCGCACGCGGCGGGGTACCTGGAGCTCGAGGCGCTGTGCTCCAAGGGCACGTACGTGCGGGTGCTCGCGGCCGACATCGCCGCCGCGCTCGGTACGCTCGGGCACGTGACGGCGCTGCGCCGGCTGTATGTGGAGCCCTTCCAGGGCGAAGTCATGCACGGCCTCGAGGCGCTCGAGGCCGCAGCCGCCGGCGGGGAGCTGCCGGCGCTGCTCGGCGCGGACTGGCCGCTCGCCCAGCTGCCGGCGGTGCACCTCAGCGCCGCGCAGACGCGCCGCCTGCTGCACGGGCAGGGCGTCGAGAGCCTGACGGGGGAGGGCGCAGCCGTCGCGCCGCCGGGCGCGCGCGTGCGTCTCTATGACGAGGGCGGGAGATTTCTCGGCATCGGCGAGGCGAACGGCGCCGGCGCAGTGCGCCCGCGCCGGCTCCTTCAATATGCCGCGCCCGCCTGAAGCCTACCTGATCGCGGGATCCAGGTCGCGCAGCGCGTCCTGCGCGTACACCCGTCCGGTCTGATCCAGGTCCTTCTTGGTGTAGGTGCTGCCGAAGCCGGCACAATCGTTCGGGTTCACCGGCAGCCGCGTGGCGGTATCGCTCACGCAGCCGAGCGGGGCTTTGGCAGCGGCAGTCTTGGGCGCGGGCGGGGTCGTGGCGCACGCCGCCAGCGCCAGGAGCACGGCGCCGACCACGGATGTTTTCAGCATGGCGATCACCTCGCCCTCATCGTAGGCCCGAAACCGCGCCGTGTGCAACTGCACGGCTCTTCTTCGGCTTGTGGCGAAGCTGGCCGGCCGGGTAGAATGCGCGGCTTACCAAAAGGCTCTAAAGACCAAGTAGTTAGGACTATCGCGCAATGGCTTTAACCAGCGAGAAAAAGGGTGGCATCCTCGCGCAGTTCCGCCGCGGCCCAGCCGACACCGGCTCTCCGGAGGTTCAGGTCGCACTGCTCTCCGAACGCATCAACGGTCTCGGCGAGCATTTTACCGCGCACAAGCGCGACCACTCCTCGCGCCGCGGACTGGTGAAGCTCGTGAATCAGCGCCGCAAGCTCCTCGATTACCTCAGGGCCACGCAACCGCAGAAGTACCAGGAGCTCGTCGAGCGCCTGGGGCTTCGCCGCTGAACGAGCGGGGGCCGCCGCAACGGCGTGCGGCCTTTGGTGTTTTGACCCGAAATTTTCACCCCGAGGATCGTCTGTGAGCGTTGTCAGCAAGTCTTTCCCTTATGGCCCGCATACCGTAACCATCGACACCGGCGAAATCGCCCGCCAGGCGGAGGGCGCCGTGCGCGTCTCCATGGGCGAGACCGTGGTGCTGGTCACCGCCTGCGCCAAGCTGGTCGCGACCCCGGGGCGGGATTTCTTCCCGCTGACGGTGAACTACGTGGAGAAGACCTACGCCGCGGGCCGCATCCCCGGCGGCTTCTTCAAGCGCGAGGGACGTCCCACCGAGAAGGAGACGCTCACCTCGCGGCTCATCGACCGCCCGATCCGGCCGCTGTTTCCCGACGGCTTCCACAACGACGTGCAGGTGGTCGCCACCGTGCTGTCGATGGATCCGGACATCGATGCCGACATCCCGGCGCTGCTCGGCGCCTCCGCGGCGCTGGTGCTGTCGGGGATTCCGTTCAACGGTCCGATCGGAGCGGCGCGCGTCGGCTGGCAGGACGGCCACTACCTGTTGAACCCGACCGCCAAGGACCTCACGCAATCCCAGCTGCACCTGGTGGTGGCCGGGACCGAGCACGCGGTGCTGATGGTGGAGTCCGAAGCGATGGGACTGTCCGAGGAGGTGATGCTCGGCGCCGTGGTGTTCGGGCACGAGCAGATGCAGGTCGCCATCCGCGCCATCCGCGAGCTGGCCGCCGAGGCCGGCAAGCCGCGCTGGAGCTGGCAGCCGGCCACGGAGAACGCCGAGCTGACCAGCGCCGTGACGCTGCACGCGCAGGCGGCGCTCTCGCAGGCCTACAGCATCACCGAGAAGCAGCAGCGCCACGCGCGACTCGGCGAGATCAAGACCCAGACGCTCGCCACGCTCGCCGGCGGCGAAACCCCCAAGTGGAGCTCCGAAGCGGTCGAGAGCGCGCTGTTCCGGCTCGAGAGCAACATCGTGCGCCAGCGCATCCTCAACGGCGAGCCGCGCATCGACGGGCGCGACACCCGTACCGTGCGGCCGATCACCGTTAAGGTCGGTGTGCTGCCGCGCACCCACGGCTCGGCGCTCTTCACCCGCGGCGAGACCCAGGCGATGGTCGTGACGACCCTCGGCACGACGCGCGATGCGCAGATCATCGATGCGCTCGAAGGCGAGCGGCGCGAGCCGTTCATGCTGCACTACAACTTCCCGCCGTTCTCGGTGGGCGAGACCGGCATGATGGGCTCGCCGAAGCGGCGCGAGATCGGCCACGGCAACCTCGCCCGTCGCGGCGTGAAGGCCGTGATGCCGGACATGACCACCTTTCCGTACGTTATCCGCGTGGTCTCGGAGATCCTCGAGTCGAACGGCTCGAGCTCGATGGCGAGCGTGTGCGGCACATCGCTGGCGCTGATGGACGCCGGCGTTCCGATCAAGGCGCCGGTGGCCGGCGTCGCCATGGGGCTGGTGCTCGAGGGCAACCGCTACCAGGTGCTCACCGATATCCTCGGTGACGAGGACCACCTCGGCGACATGGACTTCAAGGTCGCCGGCACCAAGGAGGGCGTCACCGCGCTGCAGATGGACATCAAGGTCGAAGGCGTGACGCCGGAGATCATGCGCGTGGCCCTCGAGCAGGCGCGCGCCGGCCGGCTGCATATCCTCGAGGAGATGAACAAGGTCATCCGCGCGCCGCGCGACAAGATGTCCGAATGGGCGCCCTCGATCATCACGCTGAAGATCGATCCGGAGAAGATCCGCGACGTCATCGGCAAGGGCGGCGCGGTCATCCGCCAGATCACCGAGGAGACCGGCACCACCATCGACATCGAGAGCGATGGCACGGTCAAGATCGCCTCGGTGGCCAGCGCCGCCGGGCGCGAGGCGCAGCGGCGCATCGAGCTGATCACCGCGGACGTCGAGGTTGGCCAGATCTACGAGGGCAAGGTGGCGCGCCTGATGGACTTCGGCGCCTTCGTCACCATTCTTCCGGGCCGCGACGGCCTGGTGCACATCTCGCAGATCTCGAACGAGCGCGTCGAGCGCGTCAGCGACAAGCTCAAAGAGGGCGACGTGATCCGCGTCAAGGTGCTCGAGGTCGACCGCCAGGGGCGCATCCGCCTGTCGATGCGCGACGTCGAGGCCTGAGCGCGGCGTTGCCGCGCGTTCGGGGCGGTCGCCGTCTCAGCCCTGCGGGCCGCGGCTGACGCTCTGCCCGCCGAACAGCTTCAGGCTTTGCTCGAGGTAGTTACCCATCACGCTGCGCACCCCGACCCCGTAGGAACGGATCACCTGCGAGAGGAAGTCGCGGCTCATCAGCGGCTCGCCGACGTGCTCCTGCTCGGAGATCACCTGCAGCAGGATGGAGCGGGTGATGTCCGCCTGGCTCTTCTTGTCGATGACCACGAAGTCGATGTGCTCGATCACCAGCCGACGGATGTCGGCGAGCGTGATGTAGCGGCTCTCCACCGTGTCGTACAACCGCCTGTTGGGGTACTTCTTAATAGTGCGCGGTTCACTCATCGCACGTCCCTCACTATGGGTTATGCACCTTCCATAGTGCGTACGCTCTAGCCCTACCTTATTACATTCGTACACTGAACCCAACTGTGGCGCGCTGCAACCAACACCGCGCGCTTTTGGGGTTAGCCCGGAACGCGCACCTGGCTGACCCCCGCGAGGCGCCCGGGATCCCAGTGCCGGCAGGCCCACTCCAGCACCACCGGCGGGGGCTCGGCGTGCAGACCTGGCGGGGGCTGCTGGTGCAGCAGGGTAAGGGCCTGGTGCAGCAGCGCCCCGCCTGCCCGCGGGTCCACGGGCACGGAATGCTTGGATTTTGCTAGCTTTTTTCCATCTGCCTCGACCACGAGCGGCAGGTGCAGGTAGCGCGGGGTCGGCAGCTGCAGGGCTTGCTGCAGTGCCACCTGCCAGGGCGTGCTGTCCAGCAGGTCCGCCCCGCGCACGACGTCCGTCACCCCCTGGCGCGCATCATCGAGCACTACGGCCAGCTGGTAGGCGAAAGCCCCGTCCCGGCGCCGCACGATCACGTCCCCGCGCTCGGCGAGGTGGAAGCGGCAACGCCCCTGCGCCCGGTCAGTGAACTCGACTGTGACCTCCGGCACCCTGAAGCGGGTGGCCGTCGGGCCCTCTCGGGTGGGGCCTGCACGGCAGGTGCCGGGGTAGCCGCCCTGGTTGGTGCGCTCGCGGCGCGTGCAGCTGCACGGGTAGGTGAGGCCGGCGGCGGCGAGCCGCTCGAGCGCCGCGCGGTAGCGCGGCAGTTGTGCGCTCTGCCACTCGACGGCGCCGTCCCAGGTGAGACCGAGCGCCTCGAGTGTGTGCAGCATGCGCTCGGCGCTGCCGGGGACCAGGCGCGCGCGGTCGAGGTCCTCCAGGCGCAGCAGCCAGCGTCCGCCGTGGCTGCGTGCATCGAGAAAGCTGCCGAGAGCGGCCACGAGCGAGCCGAGGTGCAGCGATCCGGTGGGCGAGGGCGCAAAGCGCCCGAGGTACTGCGGTGGGCTAGCGATAGCGATCGTCGCGATCGCCGTACTGGCGCTCGCGGCGCTCGCGGCGCTCCTGTGCCTCGATGCTGAGCGTGGCCACCGGGCGCGCTTCGAGGCGCTTGATGCCGATCTCCTCGCCGGTCTCCAGACAATAGCCGTAGGAGCCGTCCTCGATGCGCTTGAGCGCATCGTCGATCTTGCGGATCAGTTTGCGTTCGCGATCGCGCGTACGCAGTTCGAGGCTGAACTCCTCCTCCTGGGTCGCACGATCGTTCGGATCGGGGAAGTTGGCGGCCTCGTCCTTCATGTGCGAGACCGTGCGATCGACCTCCTCCATGAGGTCCTGCTTCCAGCTGTTGAGGATGCTGCGGAAATGCTCGAGCTGCTCCTTACTCATGTACAGCTCGCCGCGCTTGACGATGTACGGCTGTACGTTGCGCGGACCTGCCAGCAGGCTCCCCGGCTCGGCCGCCTCGCCGTCGTCACCTTCGCCAGCGGCTGGCGGGACGGTGCGGCCCGCGACGGCCGTCACCGCGCCCGGCGGCGGTGGCGGCGGGCGCAGCGGCTTGCGCAGCGGCGCAGGCTCGGCGGTGGCCGGTGCGGCGCTCCTGCGCGGCGCCGGGGCAGCGCCCTTGCGCGCGTGCGTGGCTGCCGCGCGCGCGCGGCTCGCGTCAGCCTTGCGGGCCAATACCTTTCTCACCGGGGACCGGCTCGCCACCTTCTTGCCCTTGGCGGACTTCGGCGCAGGTCTCTTGGCCGGCATCAATCACTCCTATCGACAGCATCAGCCTTTTGAAGAACGCGCGATTATACCGGCCGACCCCGGTGTGTACAGGCTATTCGGCCGCACTCTCGCGCTCGCGCGTAACGCCGCGGATTACCCGAGGATTTCATGGTGCGCAGCCGCGAACCCACGCTGGTGGGCGCCAGCCCCAGGCGCGCCTGCTACGGGAGGGTGAGCGGCTCGCCCGGGCGCCAGTCGCGTTGTCGGCGCTCGACGACAACCGTGGTCTGGATTCCGCCACGCACGTTGAAGCGTGCGCTCAGGCGCAGGAAGCGCGCGTGCAACGCCGCGTCGAGATGGTCGGCAATCTCGTTGGCCACGGCCTCGTGGAACGCGCCGCGCTCGCGGAACGACCAGACGTACAGCTTCAGCGACTTGAGCTCCACGCACAGCTGATCCGGCACGTACTCGATATCGAGCGTGGCGAAGTCCGGCTGCCCGGTGCGCGGGCACAGGCAGGTGAACTCGGGGATCTGCATGCGGATCGTGTAGTCGCGCGCGGGCGCCGGGTTGCTGAAGGTTTCCAGCGCCTTGGTGGGCGTCGCGGGCATATTGCACTACACTACACCATATGCAGGTCGGGACACCGCGGAACACCCCCTGAGATGCGGCTGACCAAGATCAAGCTCGCCGGCTTCAAGTCCTTCGTCGATCCGACCCAAATCAACTTCCCCAGCAATCTCACCGGTGTCGTGGGCCCGAACGGCTGCGGCAAGTCGAACGTCATCGACGCGGTGCGCTGGGTGATGGGCGAGCTGTCCGCCAAGACGCTGCGCGGCGACAACATGACGGACGTGGTGTTCAACGGCTCGGGGGCGCGCAAGCCGGTGGGCAGCGCCTCGGTGGAGCTGATCTTCGACAACGCCGACGGCAAGATCGGCGGCGCCTACGCGAGCTACGCCGAGATCGCGCTGCGCCGCCAGGTGAGCCGCGACGGCAGCTCGGCCTACTTCATCAACGGCGCGCGCTGCCGCCGCAAGGACATCACCAACCTGTTTCTCGGCACCGGCCTCGGCTCGCGCAGCTACGCCATCATCGAGCAGGGCACCATCTCGCGCATCATCGACGCGCGCGCCGAGGACATGCGCGCGTTCGTCGAGGAAGCCGCCGGCATCTCGCGCTACAAGGAGCGGCGCAAGGAAACCGAGGTGCGCGTCGCCGAGACGCGCGAGAACCTCGAGCGGCTGCAGGACGTACGCGACGAAGTCGACAAGCAGATCCGCCACCTGCAGCGCCAGGCGGCCGGCGCGCGCCGCTACCAGGGGCTCAAGGAGCAGGAGCGGCAGCTGACGGCGCAGCTGCTGGCGTTGCGGCTGCGCGAGCTCGACAGCGGCGCCGAGGTGCACGATGCCACGGTGCGCGCCCGCGACCTCACCCTGCAGGGCGAGCTCGCCGCGCTGCGCGCCGCGGAAGCCGCCATCGAGCGGCAGCGCGCGGTGCAGGGCGCGCACGGCGACACCCTGGCGGCGGTGCAGGCGCGTTGCTACGAGGTCGGCGCCGATATCTCCCGTCTCGAGCAGTCGATCGAGCACACCCGCGAGCTGCGCGAGCGCCAGCGCACCGACCTGGCGCAGACGCACGCGACACTCGCCGAGCTCGACGCCCACATCGGTCGCGACCAGCGCCAGCTCGCGACGCTGCGCGAGGAGCTGGCGCGGCTGGCCCCCGAGCGCGCCGCGGCGCAGCAGGCCGAGAGCCACGCGGCGGCGCGGCTGGAAGCGAGCGAGCAGGACCTGCAGCGCTGGCAGCAGCGCTGGGAGGAGCACACGCGCGGCGCGAGCGCCGCGGACCAGAGCGTGCAGGTCGAGCGCGCGCGCATCGAGCAGCTCGACAACCAGTTGCAGCGCCTCGCGGCGCAGGCGCAGCGCCTCGAGGAGGAGCACGCCAGCCTCGGCGCGGCCGATAGCGCCGGGGAGTTCGCCCGGCTGAGCACCGCGGAGGGCGCGGCGCGCGAGCGCGGCGCGCAGTGCGCGGCGGCGCTCAGCGCTGTGCAGCAGCGCGTGCAGGGACTGCGCGCCGCGCAGCTGCGCGCCGAGGACACCCTCGAGCAGGCGCGTGCGGCGCGCGCCGCGGCGCACGCCGAGCTCACCTCGCTCGAAGCCCTGCAGGCGGCGGCGCTCGCGGCCCACGGCGGCGAGGCGTCGCAGTGGCTGGAGCGCAGCGGGCTGGCGGCGCAGCCGCGCGTCGCCGCGGCACTCGAGGTCGAGCCGGGCTGGGAACGAGCGGTGGAAACCGCGCTCGGCGACTACCTCGAGGCGGTGTGCGTGAGCGAGCTCGAGGCGCTCGCACCGCAGCTGGCGCAGCTCGCCGGCGGCAGCGTGACGCTGGTGGAGTCCGGCGCCGCGGACGGCACGGCGCCGGTCGCGACGCTCGCCAGCCGCGTGCGCGGGCCGGCCGCGGTGCTCGCACCCCTCACCCAGGTGCTCACCGCCGCCTCGCTCGAGGAGGCGCTGCGCGCGCGCGGGCGCCTCGAGACAGGACAATCGGTGATCACGCCGGCCGGCGAGTGGCTCGGCCGCGGCTGGCTGCGCGTCAGCCGCGGGCCGCAGGCGCGCGCGGGCGTGCTCGAGCGCGAACAGCGCCTGAAGGCGTTGCGCGCCGTGGCTGCCGGCAGCGGCGAGCGCGTGATGCAGGCTGAAGGCGCGCTCGGCAGCGCGCGCGCCGAGCTGGCCGGGGCGGAAACCGAGCGCGACGGCGCGCAGGTCGCGCTGCAGACCGCCCACCAGCAGCACGCGGATCTGCTCGGCGCGCTGCAGGCGAGCCGGGCGCGCGTCGCGGAGTCGACCTCGCGGGGCGAGCGGCTGCAGCAGCACGCGAGCGAGCTCGGGGGCGAGCGCGCCGCCACCGAACAGGCGCGCGCGCGCGCCGCCGCGCAGCTCAGCCACGCGCTGGCGCAGCAGGGCGAGCTCGCCGCCGTCGCGCAGGCCCTGGCGAGCGAGCGCGACGCGCAGCGCGCGGCGCTCGCCGCCGCCCGCACGCAGGCACAGGCCGCCAGCTTGCGCGCGCGCGACCTGCACGTGCAGGTGGAATCGCGCCGCTCCACCGAGAGCTCGGTGACGGTCGGGGTAACCCGCATGAGCGAGCAGCGCGAGCAGCTGGTGAAGCGCCGCGGCGAGCTCGAGCGCGAGCTCGCCTCGGGAGATGAGCCGATTCTCAAGGCGCAGGCGCGCCTCAACGAGACGCTGGCGCTGCGCGTAACGGTGGAAGCCGAGCTGGCCGTGGCGCGCCGGGCGCTCGAGGAGGCCGACCTCGCGCTGCGCGAGCTCGACGAGCAGCGCCTCGGCGCCGAACAGCGTGTGCAGGGCGCGCGCGAAGCGATGGAGCAGGCGCGCCTCGCCGCGCAGGAGACTCACGTGCGCCGCGCCGCGCTCGCCGAGCAGTTCGCCGCCACCGGCTGCGAGCTCGCCGCGGTGCTCGCCGAGCTCAGCGCGGAGGCGCATGCCGTCGCCTGGGAGATCAGCCTCGCCGAGACGCGCGCCGATATCGAGCGGCTCGGGGCGGTGAACCTCGCCGCCATCGACGAGCTGCGCGAGCAGACGCAGCGCAAGGAATACCTCGACAGCCAGTTCGCCGACCTCACCGCCGCGCTCGACACGCTGGCGGAGGCGATGCGGCGCATCGACAAGGAGACGCGCACGCGTTTCGAGGACACTTTCGAGCGCATCAACGCGGGGTTGCGCGAGAAGTTCCCGCGCCTGTTCGGCGGCGGCCATGCCTACCTCGAGCTGGTGGGCGAGGACCAGCTGACCGCAGGCGTTGCCGTCATGGCGCGGCCGCCGGGCAAGAAGAACAGCACCATTCACCTGCTGTCGGGCGGGGAGAAGGCGCTCACCGCCGTGGCGCTGGTGTTCTCCATCTTCGACCTGAACCCGGCGCCCTTCTGCCTGCTCGACGAGGTGGATGCGCCGCTCGATGAGCACAACGTCGGCCGTTTCTGCGATATCGTGCGCGAGATGTCCAACCGCGTGCAGTTCGTATTCATCACCCACAACCGCAGCACCATGGAGCTCGCCGCGCAGCTGATCGGCGTGACCATGAACGAGCCGGGCGTCTCGCGCCTGGTGACCGTCGACGTCGACGAGGCCGTGCGGCTGGCGGCGGTGTGAGAGCCTAAGGGACGCCAGACATGTCCTCACTGCGCTGGACGCTGCTGATTCTCGGGGGGGTGTTCGTCGCGCTGCTCGCCTGGTGGGAGCGGCGCCGCCCGCACCAGGCGAGCGACCGGGCGCAGCGCAGCAGCGTGCGCGAGAGTGTCGCGGCGGGCCCGGCGCGCGCGGTACGTGACCCGCCGCTCACCCTGCCGGAGATGCGCGCGCGCGAGCCGGTGGCGGCCGAGGGGCGCGAGACCTCGCTACGCGAGTTGCCGGTGATCGAGGTCGCCCCGCTGCTCTCGCCTGAGCCGCTGCCGGAGGTTGCCGACGAGGCGCCGTCCGCACCGCCCGAGGACAGCGGGCCGCGCGCCGTACCCACCGTGTCAGCGCCGCACCTGGGCGGCGCGCCGGTCGACGCCGCGCCGCAGCTGGACGTCGCGCCGCCGCGCGCCCCGCCGGCGCCGCGCGAAGCGTTGCCCGAGCTGGCCGCGCCACCGCCGCCGGTGGTGGAGTGGCCGCCCGACCAGCAGCGACGCATCCTGGCGCTGCGCCTGGTCGCGCCGCTTGCCGAGCGCTTCGCCGGACGCTCGCTGCGCCAGGCGCTGGCCGCCGAGGGGTTCGTGCTCGGGCCGTTCGCGATCTTCCACAAACCGAACGAGGAGCGCCGCGCGGTGCTCAGCGCGGCGAGCCTCACGCGTCCGGGCACCTTCGACATGGACACCATGGACTCGCAGCACTACGGCGGGCTGTCGCTGTTCGCGGTACTCCCCGGGCCGAAGCCCCCGCCGCAGGCGTTCGAGGAGCTGGTGTTCACCGCGCGCAGCCTCAGCGACCGTCTGCACGGGGTGCTGCAGGACGAGCAGGGCAGTCCGCTCACGCCGGCGCGCATCGCGCTGCTGCGCGAGCAGCTGCGCAGCAGCACGGCCGCGTCGTGACCGCGGCGAGCGCGGCGGCGCGCGCAGCGCGGCTGCGGGCGCAGATCGCGCAGCACGACTACCGCTACTACGTGCTCGATGATCCGCTGGTCGCGGACGCCGAGTACGACCGCCTGATGCGCGAGCTGCGCGCGCTCGAGGCGGCCGATCCCACGCTCATCACGCCCGATTCGCCCACGCAGCGCGTCGCGGGCACCCCGAGCGCCGGCTTCGGCGCCGTGGTGCACCAGGTGCCGATGCTGTCGCTCGACAACGCGTTCAGCGAGGAGGAGCTGCGCGCCTTTGACCGGCGCGTCCACGAGCGACTCGGCGTCAGCGGCGAGCTCGACTACGTCGCCGAGCCGAAGCTCGACGGACTCGCGGTGGCGGTCCTGTACCGCGACGGCCTGCTGGCGCGCGCGGCGACGCGCGGCGATGGCGTGACCGGCGAGGACGTCACCGCCAACGTGCGCACCATCCGCGCGGTGCCGCAGCGCCTGCGCGGCGCGGCGCCGGCGCTGTTCGAGGCGCGCGGCGAGGTGTTCATGCCGATCGCCGGTTTCGAGCGCATGAACGCAGCCGCGCGCGAGCGCGGTGAGAAGGTGTTCGTGAATCCGCGCAATGCCGCCGCCGGCAGCCTGCGACAGCTCGACCCCAACATCACCGCTGCCCGGCCGCTGGCGGCGTTTTTCTACGCTCTGGGAGCGCTCGAGGGCGAGAGCCTGCCGGCGCGCCAGTCGCAGCTGCTGGCGCGGCTCAAGGAGCTCGGGTTGCCGGTAGCGCCCGAGGCGCGAGCGGTCAGCGGCGTGGAGGGGTGTCTTGCGTACTACCGCGATCTCGGCGCGCGCCGGGCGTCGCTGCCGTATCAGATCGACGGCGTCGTCTACAAGCTCGACTCGCGCGCTGACCAGGAGCGGCTCGGGTTCGTGTCGCGCGCACCGCGCTGGGCGATCGCCCACAAGTTCCCGGCCGAAGAGGCGCAGACGCTGGTGCGCGGCGTCGAGTTCAACGTCGGGCGCACCGGTGCGCTCACCCCGGTCGCGCGCCTCGAGCCGGTGTTCGTCGGCGGCGTGACGGTCAGCAACGTGACGCTGCACAACATCGACGAGGTGCACCGCAAGGACGTACGGGTCGGCGACACGGTCATCGTGAGGCGCGCCGGCGACGTGATTCCGGAGCTGGTCAGCGTCGTTCTGCAGAAGCGGCCGATGGATCCCGAGCGCCCGAGCGAGCCGCAGTCCCCGCCGGTGCAGCTGCCGCAAACTTGCCCGATATGCGGCTCGAAGGTGGTGCGCGTCGAAGGCGAGGCGGTGGCGCGCTGCACCGGGGCATTCACCTGTCGCGCCCAGCGTCAGGAGGCGCTGCGGCACTTCGCCAGCCGCCGCGCGCTCGACATCGAAGGACTCGGCGACAAGCTGGTCGAGCAGCTCGTGGAGCGCGAGCTGGTGCGCTCACCCGCGGACCTCTTCGGGCTCAGCGCCGCACAGCTCGCCGGACTCGAGCGCATGGGGGAGAAGTCCGCGGCGAATCTCGCCGCGGCGATCGCGAACAGCCGGCACACCACGCTGCCGCGCCTGCTTTACGGCCTGGGTATTCCCGACGTCGGTGAGGCCACCGCGCTGCAGCTCGCGCGGCACTTCGGCTCGCTCGAGGCGCTGATGAAGGCGGACGAGACGCAGATCCAGCAGGTGCCGGATGTCGGCCCGGTGGTCGCAGCCGAGGTCGCGGCCTTCTTTGCATCTGCAGACCACATTAACGTCATCAAAGAGTTACGAGAAAAAGGTGTGACGTGGCCTGACATGCCGGCGAGTGCGGCGGCCGCGCAGCCGCTCGCCGGGCGCACCTTCGTCATCACCGGCACGCTCGCGGGCATGACGCGCGAGCAGGTGCAGGAGGCGCTGGTCGCGCGCGGCGCGAAGGTCTCGGCGAGCGTCTCGAAGAAGACGAGTTACCTCATCGCCGGGAGCGACGCGGGCTCGAAGCTCGCCAAGGCGAACGAGCTCGGCGTCGCCGGTGCTCAACGAGCAGCAGCTGATGGAGCTCCTGGCGAGCAACTGAGCGCGATCGCGGCTGCTTCGATGCTTGCGCGTTGCTCAGTTCTTCGGCGGCGTCGAGCTTGGCGGTGCCGCTGACGGGGGTGGCGCCGCACTGCCCGGCGCGTTCGCCGCCGGCGCTGCCGGCGGAGCCGCCGCGGGTGCCGCACTGCCGCTGGCCGGCTGGTCGAGGAACTTCTCGATCTTCGCGCCGTGCATCAGCTCGTCGGTGTACATGCGGAACTTCTTCGCCTGCACCACCTGCTCGAGCCGCTGGCGTACCTGCTCATAGGGCGGCGCGGTCACCTCGCGCGTTTCCAGCAGCTGGATCACGTGCCAGCCGTATTGCGTCTGGATGGCCTTGTGCGTGTATTCGCCGGGCTTGAGCGCGACGACCGCGCCGGCAAATTCCGGCACCATGCGGTTGGTGGTGAACCAGCCGAGGTCGCCGCCGTTGTTCTTGGCGGAGTCCATCGAGTTTTCCTTGGCGAGCGCGTCGAACTTCTCGCCCTTGTCGAGCCGCGCGATGATCTGCTGCGCAAACGGCTCGGTCGCCACCAGGATGTGGCGCGCGTGGTACTCGGTCTTCGGCATCGACGCGAGCGTCGTCTCGTACTCCGCGCGCAGCTCCTGCTCGGTGGGCTTGCGGTCCTTGAGGTAATGCTCCTCGACCGCCTGCTGCAGCACGTTGAGACGCGCGATCTGCAGCAGGAACGGGGTGTCGCCGCTCTTGTCCAGGCCCTCCTTGCTCGCTTCCTCGCCGACCAGGCGCGCGCGGATCAGGTTGTCGAGCGCGGCGCTGCGCTGCTGTGCGGTGAGGTCGGCGGGCGCCTTGCCGCCGGTGATGCCCTTGATATAGAAATCGTAGAAATCGCGGCTGATCGGGGTGCCGTCCACGCGTCGCCACGGGCGGGGAGGTGTCCGTCGAGCCCGAGGCGCTCTTGGGCGGCTGGCAGGCGGCGAGCGCCAGCAGCGCTATGGCGAGGAATACGGTACGCGAATGGTTCATTGGGATTTCCAGGTGATGTCTCGAAGACGGAAGGGTTGGCTTGACTGACGTGACCTAAGATCGCCGCGGGTTGGATTGGTTCGCAGGGGCCGCGCCCGGCGGGCGCGCCGGGCGCTGCCGGCGCCTTCCCCGGGAGCACACGCCTCGATGTTGAGCGCGTGCACCGCGCCGGCGAGCAGCGGCGCGACCGCCTCGTACACCAGCCGATGGCGCTCGAGGCGCGAGCGGCCGCTGAAGGCTTCCGCCACCAGCCGCACGCGGAAATGCCCGCCGCCGCGCGCGCCCGCGTGGCCGACGTGCCGTGCGCTGTCGTCGAAGATCTCCAGCGAGCGCGGGGCGAGCGCGCGCTCGAGCGCGCTGCGCAGCTCCGCGATCAGCGCCGGCTTGTCAACAGCACTCATCGCGGGCCGTCCGCCACGGCCGCCGGCAGCGTGGCCGCCCGGCCGCGCAGCCAGAACACCTGCGCGCTGACGAACGCGAAGGTGAGCAGCCCGAGGCCGAACATCTTGAAGTACACCCAGGTGCGCTCGCTGGCACCGTAGGCGACGGCGAGATTGAGCGCCCCGAGCAGCGCGCAAAAGCCGGCCGACGCGGCGTTCAGCCGCCGCCACCCGGCGGCTCCCACCTGCTGACCGTCCTCGAGCACGCGCCCCAGCAGCCGCTCGGTGAGAGTCTGACCGCCGATCCAGAAGCTGCCGATGAAGGCGAGGCTCAGCAGCCAGAAGAGCACGGTGGGCTTCCACTGGATGAACAGCCGGTTGTGCAGCAGCAGCGTCGCGCCGCCGAAGATCAGCACCAGCAGCGTCGACAGCGCGTGCAGCGGGGGAATCTGCCGCCGCCGCAGCCAGTCGACGGCCAGCAGGCCGACCATCGTGACCATCAGCACTGCGGTGGCCGGATACAGGCCGCGCAGCGAATAGGTGATGAAGAACGCCACGAGGGGCGCAAACGCGATCAGGGCCTGCATGAGGGGGCAAGTGCTGGAGGGATGGCGCTATACGGCGGCAAACGGCCGGGTATATTGTCACGCGCCGCGCCCGACTTCCACGGCCAGCGGCATTTTTGCCCCTGGGCCTAAGAATACCGTGGCCGAGTACTTCGAGTTGCATCCGCGCAGACCCGCAGCCGCGGCTCATCCGCCGCGCCGCCGAGGTGGTGCGCGCCGGCGGGCTCATCGCCTATCCGACCGACTCCTGCTACGCGCTCGGCTGGCACATCGGCGACAAGCACGCGCTCGAGCGCGTGCGCCGCATCCGCCAGGCGGACCGTCATCATCATTTCACGCTGGTGTGCGCCGACCTCGCCGAGGTCGGCCGCTTTGCGCGCCTCGATACCTGGCAGTTCCGCATCCTGCGCGCCTGCCTGCCCGGACCCTACACCTTTCTGCTGCGCGCTACGCGCGAGACGCCGCGCCGCCTGCAGCACGAGCGGCGGCGCACCATCGGTGTGCGCATCCCCGATCACCCGGTGCCGCGCTGCTGCTCGCCGAGCTGGGCGAGCCGCTCATGAGCTCACGCTGCTGCTGGCCGCCGAGCCGCAGCCGCTCACCTCCGGCGCGCGAGATCCAGGCGCGCCTCGAGCACGACATCGACGCCATCCTCGACGGCGGTGACTGTGGCATCGAGCCCACGACCGTCGTCGACCTGTCGGTAACGCCGCCGCTCATCGTGCGTCGGGGCAAGGGTGATCTCGGACCGATCACGGGGCGTGCGCTATAATTCGCGTCCCGTGAGCCACGCCTTAGTTACACGCACGTGAATTCCCCCGCGCCGGCGCGGCGCGTCCTCTCCGGCATGCGGCCCACCGGCCGGCTGCACCTCGGCAACTACCACGGCGCGCTGCGCAACTGGGTGGAGCTGCAGTACCAGTACGAGTGCTTCTTCTTCGTCGCCGACTGGCACATGCTCACCACCGGCTACGAGGACACCGCGCAGCTGCAGGAGCACATCACGCGACGTGCTCATCGACTGGCTGGCGGCGGGACTGAACCCCGGGCGTGGCGACGCTGTTCATCCAGTCGCACGTGCCCGAGCACGCCGAGCTGCACCTGCTGCTGTCGATGATCACCCCGCTCGGCTGGCTCGAGCGCGTGCCGAGCTACAAGGATCAGCAGGAACAGCTCAAGGAGAAGGACCTGGCCACCTACGGCTTCCTCGGCTACCCGCTGCTGCAGAGCGCCGACATCCTGATGTACCGCGCCGCCTTCGTGCCGGTGGGCGAGGACCAGGTGGCGCACGTCGAGCTGACGCGCGAGACCGCGCGGCGCTTCAATCACCTCTACGGGCGCGAGCCGGACTTCGAGGAGAAGGCGGAGCGGGCGGTCAAGAACCTGGGCGGGCGCAACACCAGCAACTACCGCCAGCTGCGGCGCAAGTTCCAGGAGGCCGGCGATGCCGAGGCGCTGGCGCGCGCGCGGGCGCTGGTGCAGAGCAACAACCGCATCACCGTCGCCGATCGCGAGCGGCTGCTCGGCTTTCTCGAGGGCACCGGGGTCACCATCCTGCCCGAGCCGCAGGTGCTCCTGACCGCCACGCCGAAGGTGCCCGGCCTCGACGGCCGCAAGATGTCCAAGTCCTACGGCAACACCATCGGCCTGCGCGAGGAGCCGGAGATCGTGGCGCAGAAGCTGCGCGCCATGCAGACCGATCCGGCGCGCGTGCGGCGCACCGATCCGGGCGACCCGGAGAAGTGCCCGGTGTGGGATCTGCACAAGATCTATTCCGACGAGGCGACCCGCAAGTGGGTCAACGAGGGCTGCCGCAGCGCCGGCATCGGCTGCCTGGAGTGCAAGCAGCCGCTGATCGAGCGCATCGTGGAGGAGATCGGCGGCATGCGCCGGCGCGCGCAGGAGTTCGAGGACAATCCCGAGCTGGTGCGCACCATCGTCGCCGAGGGCGCCGAGAAGGCGCGCGAGGCCGCGCGCGAGACGCTCGACGACGTGCGCCGCGCGATGCATCTGCGGCCGGACTGAAGGCACCGATGAAGCCGCGCCCGACCTGAAGATCGTCGTCTCCAACGAGCCCGCGCCGGCGGCCGTGCCGCCGCTGCCGCCGGAGCAGGCCGAGATGCCGTTCGCGGTGGTGAACGGCGAGCCGATCACGCAGCTGCCGCGCGACCTGTACATCCCGCCGCAGGCGCTCGAGGTGTTTCTCGAGGCGTTCGAAGGCCCGCTCGACCTGCTGCTCTACCTGATCCGCCGCCAGAACCTCGACATCCTCGACATCCCGCTCGCGGAGATCACCCGCCAGTACATGCAGTACATCGAGCTGATGCAGGACCTGCAGCTCGAGCTCGCCGGGGAATATCTGGTGATGGCCGCGACGCTCGCGGAGATCAAGTCGCGCATGCTGCTGCCGCGGCCGCGCAGCGCCGCGGAGGACGAGGAGGATCCGCGCGCCGAGCTGGTGCGACGGCTGCAGGAGTACGAGCGCTTCAAGCGCGCCGCGGAAGGGATCGATACGCTGCCGCGCCTGGAGCGCGACGTGTGGAGCGCCACTGCCGAGCTCGCCGAGCGGCGTGCGGCGCGCACGCTGCCGCAGATCACGCTGCAGGAGATGCTGATCGCCTTCAAGGAGGTGGTGGCGCGCGCCGAGATGTTCGCGCATCATCATATTCAGCGCGAGCAGCTGTCGGTCGGCGAGCGCATGAGCGACATCCTCGCCGCCCTCGCGGCCGGGGCTTTCGTGCCGTTCGTGCAGCTGTTCCGCGCGGAGGAGGGGCGCATGGGGGTCACGGTCACCTTCGTCGCGATCCTCGAGCTGATGCGCGAGGGACTGATCGACATCGTGCAGGCGCAGGCCTACGCGCCGCTGCACGTGCGCGCCGCCAGCGCGGCGCGCACCCTGCACGTGGTGGAGGTCGAGGCCGGCGCGGATCCCGGCGGCGGCGGGGAAAGCACATGAGCGACAGCTACGTGCGCAACCTCGTCGAGGCGGCGCTGCTGGCCGCCGGCGGCCCGCTGCCGGTGGCGGAGCTGGTGCGGCTGTTCGACGAGCCGCAGCGCCCCACGGCGCAGGCGGTGCGCGCCGCGCTCGCCGCGCTGGCGGCGGAGTACGCCGGGCGCGGCATCGAGTTGAAGGAGACCGCGGGCGGGTTTCCGCATCCAGGTGCGCCGCGAGCTCGCGCCGCGAGATCTCGCGGCTGTGGCCCGAGCGTGCCGCGCGCTATTCGCGCGCGCTGCTCGAGACGCTGGCGCTGATCGCCTACCGCCAGCCGATCACGCGCGCCGAAATCGAGGCGGTGCGCGGCGTGGCCGTCAACCCCAACATCATCCGCACCGTGCATCGAGCGCAACTGGGTGCGCGTCGTCGGTCACCGCGACGTGCCGGGGCACCCCGAGCTGCTCGGCACCACGCGCGAGTTCCTCGATTACTTCGGGCTGAAGAGTCTCGACGAGCTGCCGCCGCTCGCGGAGCTGCACTCGCTCGGGGACGTCAATCTGCAGCTGGCACTCGGCGCCGACGCCGCCGAGACCCTGGCGGCGGATGGTGCGGCGGCTGTCGGCGAGGATGCCGCGGGCATGCCCGAGGACGGCGCGGATGAGGACGAGCTGTCTGCAGAGGGCGACGGCTCCGCCGAAATGGTGGCCGGTCCCGCGCAGCTGGACGGCTGATGGGGCGCAGCGGCGGGCGAGCGCGCGCCGGCGGCGCACGCCGGCCGGCGCGGCGCACACGGCGCGGGCTCGCCGCGCCCGCTGACACCGCTCAAGCCGCTCGCACCGCGGCGCGCGGCGGGGAGCGCCTGCAGAAGATCCTCGCCCGTGCCGGCCTCGCCTCGCGTCGCCAGGCGGAAACGTGGATTCGCGCCGGCCGCCTCACCATCAACGGCGCGCCCGCGACGCTCGGCTCGCGGGTGCTGGCCAGCGACCAGGTGCGCCTCGACGGACGACGGGTGCGCGCCGGGCCCGCTGCGCCGGCGGCCGCGGCAGCGGTATTTCTCTGTCACCGCTCCCCCGGCGAGGCGCTCGCGATGCCCGCGAGCGCCGCTGCGGGCGCCGCCGTTGCCTCGCGGCCGGCGATGCTCGAGCGGCTGCCGCGGCGCAGCGGCCGGCGCTTCATCGCCGTGAGTCCGATGCCGCGCGTCGACGGTGGCCTCGAGCTGGTGAGTGCCGACGGGGAGCTGGCCGCGCGCCTGCAGCGCGCGGTGCACGCGCTCGCGAGCCGCTTCAGCGTGCGTGTGCGCGGCGAGCTCACCGAGGCGCAGCTGCAGGGGATCGCCAGCGGCACGCTCGACAGCGGCGCGCAGCTGCAGGTGGCGGGCTGCGAGGCCGCCGGCGGCGAGGGCAGCAATCGCTGGTACACCGTCACGCTGCGCGGCGCGAGCGGCAAGCAGGTGCGCCAGCTCTTCGAGCGTCAGGGTGCGCTGGTGAGCCGGGTGCTGCGCACCCAGCTCGGTCCGCTGCAGCTCGAGCGCGCGCTGGCGCGCGGCCAGTTCCGCGCCCTCACTCAGGAGGAGCTCGCGGCGCTGCTGCCCCCCGCCGCCGCGGCCGGCTGAGCATCGAAGGCGCGCCCGCTCACGCCGCGGCTCGCAGGTCCCAGCAGCGCGATATAGGCGCGGGTTAGGGTTTCCGGCAGGGGCAGCGTGTCGGGATCCTCGGCCGGATAGGCCTGGCGGCGCATCGCGGTGCGCGCGCGCCCGGGATTGAGCGTGTTGACGCGCACCGCGGTGATGCCCTCGAGCTCGTCGGACAGCACCTGCGCGAGCCCCTCGAGCGCGAACTTCGACACCGCGTACGCGCCCCAGTACGCCCGGCCGCGGCGGCCGACGCTGCTCGCGGTGAACAGCACCGCGGCGTCGGCGGACTTGCGCAGCAGCGGCAGCAGCACCTGGGTGAGCGCGAAGGCAGCGGTGACGTTGACGTGCAGCACCCGGCACCAGGTCGGCACGTCGTAGTGCTCGATGGGCGTCAGCGTGCCGAGCAGCGCCGCGTTGTGCAGCAGGCCATCGAGGCGTCCGTAGCGCTCGAGCACCGCGTCGGCGAGCTGGTCGTAGTCCTGCGCCAGTGCCTTCTCCAGGTCGAGCGGCGCAATGGTGGCCTCGGGCGCACCGCTGGCGGCGATCTCGGCGTGCACGGCCTCGAGGCGCGCGACGTTGCGGCCGATGAGGATCACGCGCGCCTGGCAGCGGGCGCAGGCGAGCGCGACCGCGCGGCCGAGGCCTGAGCTCGCGCCGCTGATGGCGATGACCCGCCCGGCGAGCTCGTCCGGGGCCGCAACGTGATCGCGCGGCTCGAACATCTTGCCGCTGAAGCTCAGCACGCCTGCGGCGCGCACAGCGTGCGCGCCAGGCCGTGCCCGGCGGCGGCGCGTCGCGCGGCGCGCCACGCGCGCCAGCCATCGAGCAGCCGCTGCTGCTCACCCGGGACGCTCGCGCGCGGCAGCCGCGCCTGTGCGCGCTGCGACTGCAGGCAGGCGAGCGCCGCCCACACGATCACCCCGCGCAGCGGCGGCCGCGCCTGCGGCGCGAGCGCGTTGACGCTCGCGCCGAGCGCCTCGCGCAGCTCCTGGTGCCGTGCGCGTAGCAGCGCGGCGAGCTGCGGCGGCCACTGCGCGTTCGCCAGGACTTGCGCAGGGACCGCGGCCCGGGCGAGCTCATCGAGCGGCAGGCGCAACCGCCCGGCGTGCGCCTCGGGCGCGAGCGCCAGCAGCAGCTCCAGCTCGCGCAGCGCCGCACCGAGCGCGCGCCCGGCGGCAGGGGCGAGCCCCGGCGCGGCGTGCCGCACCAGCGGTTCGATCATCGCCGCACTCCAGTGCTCGCAGTAAGCGCTGAGCTCGCGGCGCGTCTCGAAAGTCGCCGCCGCCAGATCCCACACCGCGCAATCGACCAGCCCCGCCAGTCCGCCGAGCGCCGCGGCGGGCTCGGGAGCGAACAGCGCCGCGAGCTCGCGCGTCAATGGATGCGCCGGTGCGCCGGCGAGGCAGCGCGCGCACTCCTCGCGCCACCAGGCGAGGCGCGCGTGCGCGACCTGGTGATCCAGATCGCGGCGCAGGCTCGCGCCGATCTCGCGCTCGAGGGCACACAGCACCGCCAGGCGTGCGCGCTCGGCGGCACCGGAGTACAGCCAGGCGAGCGCACGGGTGGCCGGCGCTTCAGGCCTGGTGGACATGCGGCCCATCGGCGGAGGTCGTCTCGGGGGCGCCCTCGGGCGCGGCGTCCGCGGCAGCCGCCGCGCCGCTGCCGCGCACCAGCTGGCCGACCGGCTCGGGCGCAGCCAGCGGCCCATCGGCCGTCACGCCCAGGTCGGCGAAGCGGCGCGCCTGCGGCAGCACCTGCCGCTCGAGCGAGCCGACGCCGGCGTTGTAGGCTTCCACCGCCGCGGCCAGGCGCTGCCCCATGCGGCCGAGGTGCCCGTTGAAGGTGCTGAGCCGGCGGTACAGCTCCTGTCCGAGGTCGCGAATCTGCGCGGCATTCTGCGCCACCACCGACTGCCGCCAGCCATAGGCGACCGCCTTCAGCAGCGCAATGAGCGTCGAGGGCGTGGCGATGATGACGCTCTGCGCGAGCGCGCTCTCGAGCAGCTCGGGCCGCTCGGCGAGCGCTGCGGACAGGAACTGGTCGCCGGGCAGGAACAGCACGGCGAACTCGGGACTGCGCTCGAACTGCGTCCAGTAGCCCTTGGAGGCGAGCTCGCGCACGCGCGTCTCGACCTGCTGCGCATGGCGCTTGAGCGCGTGGTTGCGCTCCTCCTCGGTGGGAGCTTCGAGCGCCGCGAGGTAGGCGTCGAGCGGCGTCTTGGCGTCGATCACCAGGTCACGCGCCTCGGGCATATGCACCACCAGGTCCGGGCGCAGCGCGCCATCCTCGCCGGCGACCTGCAGCTGCTCGGTGAAATCGCAGTGCTCGCTCAAGCCGGCGAGCTCCACCAGGCGGCGCAGCGTGAGCTCGCCCCAGCGGCCGCGCACCTCCGGACGGCGCAGCGCGGTCACCAGGTTGCGCGTCTCGCGTTGCAGCTGGGTCTGCGCGCCGGCGAGCGTCTCGAGCTGCGTGCGCAGGCTGGCGAACGCCTCGCGCCGCTCGTGCTCGAGCGCCTGCACCTGCGCCTCGGTGCGCGCCAGCGCGCTGCGCAGCGGCTCGACCAGCTGCGCGATGGCGAGCTCGCGCTCCTTGAGCACTCCGGCGGCCACCGCCTGGTCGCGCCCAAGCGCCTCGCGCGCGAGGCGCAGGAACAACTCACTGTTGCCGCGCAGCGTCTCCCCGGCGAGCGTGTCGAACGCGGCGCGCAGGCGGGTCTCGGACTGCTCGAACAGGCTCAGGCGGTCGGCCTCCTGCAGCGTGCTCGCCTCGAGCCGTGCCTGCGCCGCGGCCAGCGCGACCGACAGTGCCGCGATGCGCCGCGCGGCGGTCAGCTGGGTGAACAACGCGCCGAGCAGTGCCCCGGTGAGTAGTGCGGCGACGGCCAGTACGCCGATGAGGGGCGCGCTCACCGCTGCAGGTGTGCCAGGTAGTTCACGGACACATCGGCCGTGAGCCGCACGCGCCCGGAGAACGGCTCGAGCTCGAGCCCCGCGAGCTCGCGCAGCGTGAGGCCGGCGGCGCGCGCCCAGCGCGCCAGCTCGGCGGGACGGATGAGCCGCTCGTAGTCGTGCGTGCCGCGCGGAATCAGCCGCAGCAGGTACTCGGCGCCGACGATGGCGAGCAGGAAGGACTTGAGGTTGCGGTTGAGGGTGGAGGCGAACAGCGCGCCGCCCGGCACCAGCAGCTGCGCGAGCGTCGCCACCATCGCCGCCGGCTGCGGCACGTGCTCGAGCATCTCCATGCAGGTGAGCACGTCGAAGGCCTGCGGGCTCTGGCGCGCCAGCTCTTCTGCTGCGGCGAGGCGGTAGTCGATGTTGAGGCCGCTCTCGGCCGCGTGCAGCCGCGCGACTTCGATCATGCCCGGCGCCAGGTCGATGGCGGTGACCTGCGCGCCGGCGCGCGCCAGGCTCTCGGCGAGCAGCCCGCCGCCGCAGCCGACATCGAGCACGCGCTTGCCGGCGAGCGCGGCGCGCTCGGTGACGAACTGCATGCGCAGCGGGTTCAGGAGGTGCAGCGGGCGAAACTCGCCCTGCGGGTCCCAGAAGCGCGCCGCGCTGGAATCGAAGCGCGCCAGCTCGCCACGATCGGCGTTGCGTGCCTCGCTCGTGCTGCCGGCACCGCGCGCCGCGCTCATGCGGCCACCTGCAGCGCCAGGCGCTGCGCCCAGCGGGCCGGCAGCTCCGCGAGCTCGGTCTCATCGAACAGCAGCAGCCGCCCGCCGCTCACCGCGGCGCGCCCCGCGGTCCACACATCGCTCACCTGGCTGCGCGTCGCGCCGAACACGATCACCTCGGGCACCCGCGCGGCCTGGCCCGCGTCGCTCCCCTCCAGGTCGATGCACACGAGGTCGGCGGCCTTGCTGGGCTCGATGGAGCCGATCTGGGAGGCCAGTCCCAGGGTGGTGGCGCCGCCGAGCGTCGCCAGGTGCAGCGCCTGCGCCGCGGACCAGCCCGACAGCAGCGCGGCGAGGCGCGCCTCGGCGAGCAGGTCGCAGGCGCCGGCGGCGGCCGGGCTGTCGCTGCCGAGCCCGGTGCGGTGACCTTCGGGCAGCGCCAGCGGGCCGGGCGTGGCGCCGAGGCGCAGCTCCGCCTGCGGACAGGCGATGACGGCGGCGCCGTGGTGGGCGAGCAGCGCGAGCTCGCGCGTATCACAGCCGAGCATGCCGATCACGCGGCATCCCGGGCGCAGCAGCCCGAGCTCCGCCAGGCGCTGCACCGCCGCGCCGGCGCGCGCGGGCGGTGCGGCGTCCGCGACGCCATCGGGCGGCGCGCCGCCAGCCGCGCTGGCCGGGGCGAGCTCGGCGAGCTGCATGGCGATGCGCGCCTCGAGCTCATCGGCGACGCGGCGCATGCGGATCAGCGTCGCATCGCTCACCCCGGCGCGCGGCGCGAAGTACAGCGTGATGCGTGAGTCGCTGCGGTACTCGTCCCACAGCGCCTCGGCGCGCGCCAGGTGGCCGCTGGCGCCCTCCGCCCAGGGGCTCGCGAGGTCGCTCACCGGCAGAGCGATCGCGGCGCGCATGTGGGCCGCGGCCACGGCGCGCGCGCTCTCCTCGGGCAGCGGCGCGAGGTCCGCGAAGCAGGTGATGCCCGCGCGCAGCATGGCGGCGATGCCGAGCCGCGTGCCGTCGCGCACGAAGTCGGCGCCGCAGCCGCGCTGCCCGAGCGGCGCCAGCGTTTCGGCGAGCCAGCGTTGCCGTGGTGCGCGCACCGCCAGCCCGCGCAGCAGCGCGTGGCAGGCGCTAGTGTGTGCATTCACCAGCCCGGGCAGCAGCGCGTGGCGTTCGCGCACCAGGTGCTCGCGGGGCAGGAAGCGTGCCTGCAGCTCCGCCGCCGGCCCGAGCGCGAGGATGCGTCCGTCGGCGAGCGCCACCGCGTGTCGCTCGAGCACCGTGTTGGCCGGTGCGATCGGCAGCAGCCAGCGCGGTTCGATCAGCAGGTCGACGCTTTGCCTGGTGGACATACAGCAAAAAAACCGCGGAAAAAACCGCTGCCCGCAGTATATCGGCGCGCGCTTGCCGCCGCGCGCCTGCGCAGGCCGTGCGCGCTCACGTGCGCGGCCACGATCGCTGCAGGGCCGCGCGGCGCTTCGTGATAGAATTACTCCTTTAATTCACTGCCGCCAGAGCGCGGCGCCAGTGCGTAATTAATGGCCGAAATCGCCCGCGAAATCCTGGCAGTCAGTCTCGAAGACGAGATGCGGCAGTCCTACCTCGACTACGCCATGAGCGTCATCGTCGGGCGCGCGCTGCCCGACGTGCGCGACGGGCTGAAGCCCGTGCACCGGCGCGTGCTGCACGCCATGCGCGAGCTCGGCAACGAGTGGAACAAGGCCTACAAGAAGTCGGCACGCGTGGTGGGCGACGTCATCGGCAAGTACCACCCGCACGGCGACACCTCGGTGTACGACACCATCGTGCGCATGGCGCAGCCCTTCTCGATGCGTTACCTGCTGGTGGACGGGCAGGGCAACTTCGGCTCGGTGGACGGCGATCCGCCGGCGGCCATGCGCTACACCGAGGTGCGCATGTCGCGCATCGCGCAGGAGCTGCTGGCGGATATCGACAAGGAAACCGTCGACTTCACCCCGAACTACGACGAGTCCGAGACCGAGCCCTCGGTGCTGCCGACCCGCATCCCCAACCTGCTGGTCAACGGTCAGACCGGCATCGCGGTCGGCATGGCGACCAACATCCCGCCGCACAACCTGACCGAGTTCGTCAACGCCTGCCTCGCGCTGCTCGCTGACCCGGCGCTGCCGCTGGTCGCGCTGATGCAGCACATGCCCGGGCCGGACTTCCCCACCGGCGGCATCATCAACGGCGCCCAGGAGATCGCCACCGCCTACCGCACCGGCCGCGGGCGGCTGTCGCTGCGCGCGCGCGTCGTCATCGAGGAGCTCGGCAAGGCGGACCGCCAGGCGATCGTCGTGACCGAGCTGCCCTACCAGGTGAACAAGGCGCGCCTCATCGAGCGTATCGCGCAACTGGTGAAGGAGAAGCTGATCGACGGCATCGCCGCCGACGGGCTGCGCGACGAGTCCGACAAGGACGGCATGCGCATCGTCATCGAGTTGAAGCGCGGCGAGATCACCGAGGTGGTGCTCAACAACCTGTACGCCCAGACGCCGCTCGAGACGGTGTTCGGCATCAACATGGTGGCGCTGCAGGACGGCCAGCCGAAGCTGATGTCGCTGAAGGAGATGCTGGAAGCCTTCATCCGGCACCGCCGCGAGGTGGTCACGCGGCGCACCATCTACGAGCTCGCCAAGGCGCGCGAGCGCGCCCACATCCTCGAAGGCCTGGCGATCGCGCTCACCAACATCGACGCGATCATCGCGCTCATCAAGGCGGCGCCCAACCCGCTCGAGGCGCGCAGCGCGCTGCTGGCGCGTGTCTGGCCGCCGGGGATCGTGACCGAGCTGCTGCAGCGGGCGGGCACGGTGTCGACGCGGCCCAAGGGGCTGGCGGCGGAATTCGGCCTCGACCCGCGCGGCTACCGGCTGTCGGAGGCGCAGGCGCAGGCGATCCTCGACATGCGGCTGCACCGCCTCACCGGGCTGGAGCAGGACAAGATCATCGGCGAGTATCGCGAGCTGCTCACCGCGATCGCCGACCTCGGCGACATCCTCGCCCGTCCCGAGCGCCTCACCCAGGTGGTGCGTACCGAGCTCACCGAGGTGCGCGAGGCCTACGGCGATGCGCGGCGCACCGAGATCAACCGCGATCACCTCGACCTCACCACCGAGGACCTGATCGAGCCGCAGGACGTGGTGGTGACGCTCTCGCACGCCGGCTACGCCAAGAGCCAGCCGCTCACCGAATACCAGACCCAGCGCCGCGGCGGCCGCGGCAAGACCGCGACCGCGGTCAAGGACGAGGACTTCGTCGAGAAGCTGTTCGTCGCGCACACGCACGACACGGTGCTGTGCTTCTCCAACCGCGGCAAGGTGTACTGGCTGAAGGTGTACGAGCTGCCGCAGGCCGGGCGCGGGGCGCGCGGCAAGCCGATGGTGAACCTGCTGCCGCTGGAGGAGGGCGAGAAGATCAACGCGCTGCTGCCGGTGAAGCACTACGACGAGCAGCATTTCGTGTTCATGGCGACGCGCGCCGGCACGGTGAAGAAGACCCCGCTCGCGGCGTTCTCGCGGCCGCGCACCAGCGGCATCATCGCGGTCGACCTGGCCGACAACGACCAGCTGGTGGGCGTCGCGGTCACCGACGGCGAGCGCGAGATCATGCTGGTGTCGAGCGGCGGCAAGGCGATCCGCTTCCACGAGAGCGAGGTGCGCCACATGGGCCGTGAGGCCGCTGGCGTGCGCGGCATCCGTCTTGGCCCCGGCCACGACCTGATCGCGCTCATCGTGGTCGGCGAGGGCCACGTGCTGACCGCCTCCGCCACCGGCTACGGCAAGCTGACCCCGCTCGCCGAGTTCCCCCCGCACAGCCGCGGCGGGCAGGGCGTGATCGCGCTGCAGACCTCCGATCGCAACGGCTTCACGGTGGCGGCGCTGCAGGTGATGCCCGGGCAGGAGATCATGCTGATCAGCTCGACCGGCACGCTGGTGCGCACCACGGTGGACGAGATTTCCGTGCAGGGCCGCAATACCCAGGGCGTGCGCCTCATCCGCCTCGACGAGGCCGAGCGGCTCGTCGGCATTGGGCGCATCGAGAGCCTGGAGGGTGCCGATGAGGCGGGCGTGGCCGAGCCCGGACCCGCCGCGGGTGCGACGCCGCAGGACACCTGACGGGTGAAAAGGTTCTTGCGCGCGCGCTGATTTCGCTAAGATCGGCCCTTCCCCATGGTGTGAACGACCCGACAGGTCACGCATGCGCGTATTCAACTTCGCTGCGGGGCCGGCCACGCTGCCCGCGCCGGTGCTCGAACAGGTCCGCGATGAGCTGCTCGACTGGCAGGGCTCCGGCGCCTCGGTCATGGAGCTCAGCCACCGCGGCAAGCCGTTCATGGAGGTCGCCCGCGAGTCCGAAGCGCTGCTGCGCAATCTGCTCAGCGTGCCCGACAGCTACCGGGTGCTGTTCCTGCAGGGCGGCGCGCGTGCCCAGTTCGCCGCGGTGCCGCTCAACCTCGCGCAGCCCGGCGCGAGCGCCGACTACCTGAATACCGGCTTCTGGTCGCAGCTGGCCATCGCCGAAGGCAAGCGCTTCCTCGGGCACGTGCACCTCGCGGCCGACGAGGCCGCTTCGGGCTACACCACGGTGCCCGATCCGCAGGCGCTGCGCCTCACGGGCGGGGCGGCCTACCTGCATTACACGGCCAACGAGACCATCGGCGGGGTGGAGTTTCCCTACGTCCCCGACAGCGGCGCGGTGCCGCTGGTTGCCGACATGTCCTCGACACTGCTGTCGCGGCCGCTGCCGGTGGAGAAATTCGGGTTGATCTACGCCGGCGCCCAGAAGAACTTAGGTCCCGCCGGGCTCACCGTGGTGATCGTGCGCGCCGCGCTTCTCGGGCACGCGCGCGCGGGCACGCCGGCGGTGTGGGACTACCAGCAGGTCGCCGCGGAGGGCTCGATGCTCAATACCCCGGCGACGTTCGCCTGGTACGTGGCGGGGCTGGTGCTGCGCTGGATAAGGGACCAGGGCGGCCTTGCGGCGATGGCGCAGCGTAATCGCGCCAAGGCGCAGCTGCTCTACGCGACGATCGACGCGTCGGGCTTCTACCGCAACGCGGTGCCTGCCGGCAGTCGCTCGTGGATGAACGTAATCTTCCGCCTGCCCACCCCCGCGCTGGAGGTGCAGTTCGCCGCCGCGGCGCGCGCGGCGGGACTGACCAATCTCGAGGGGCATCGCGCGGTCGGCGGCCTGCGCGCCAGTCTCTACAACGCCATGCCGCTCGAGGGCGTTGCGGCGCTGGTTGCGTTCATGCAGGAATTCGAGCGAACCCATGGCTGAAGGCAAGTCAGCGGGTCCGGGCAGGAGGGCGCCGGCGGCGCGCCGCCGCGCGGCGCGCACCCGCGGCGGGCAGTCCGCGCCGCCCTCGCCGCCGCCGCCGCTGCGGCCGCAGCTCGAGCAGGTGCGCCGCCGCATCGACAAGGTGGATGAGCAGATCCAACGCCTCATCAACGAGCGCGCGCGTCTCGCCCAGCAGGTGGGCATCTCCAAGACCGGCGGCGGGCGCACCGTCGACTTCTATCGCCCCGAGCGCGAGGCGCAGGTGCTGCGCATGGCGCGCGAGCGCAACCGCGGGCCGCTGCGCGACGAGGAGGTGCTGCGGCTGTTCCGCGAGATCATGTCGGCGTGTCTGGCGCAGCAGGAGCCTCTCAAGGTGGCGTTCCTCGGGCCCGAGGGCACCTTCACCCAGAGCGCGCTGCTCATTCACTTCGGCCACTCGGTGCGCGCGCTGCCCTTGAGCTCCATCGACGAGGTGTTCCACGAGGTGGAGGCGGGCAGCGCGGATTTCGGCGTGGTGCCGATCGAGAATTCCACCGAGGGGACGGTGAACCACACCCTCGACCGCTTTCTCACCTCGCCGCTGAAGATCTGCGGCGAGGTGGAGCTGCGCATCCGCCACCACCTCATGGGCACGATGGGTGCGCTGGCGCGCGTGCTGCGCGTTTGCTCGCACCCGCAGTCGCTCGCCCAGTGCCGCCAGTGGCTCGACGAGCATCTGCCCGGGATCGAGCAGGTCGCGGTGTCGAGCAACGCCGAAGGCGCGCGCCGCGCGCGCGACGAGCAGGGCAGCGCCGCGATCGCCGGCGAGACCGCCGCCGAAGTGTACGGACTGAAGGTGCTGGCGGCCGAGATCGAGGACCGCGCCGACAACACCACGCGCTTCCTGGTGCTCGGCCGCAAGCTGTTCAGCGCGAGCGGTGCGGACCGTACGACGCTGTTGGTCTCGGTCGGGCACACCGATGCACCGGGCGCACTGCACCGGCTGCTCGAACCGCTGGCGCGCCATCGCGTCAGCCTGACGCGCATCGAGTCGCGTCCCTCGCGGCGGCGCAAGTGGGACTACGTGTTCTTCATGGACCTGGAAGGGCATGCGCAGGAGCCGCACGTCGCGCGGGCGCTCGGCGCGCTGAAGAAGCGCGCCTCGCTGTTTCGCGTGCTCGGCTCCTATCCGCGGGCGGTGCAATGAGCGCTGCGCCGCGCGGCGCGTGGCGGGTCGCTCCCGGCGGCGCCGTGGGCGGCACGGTGAGCGTGCCCGGCGACAAGTCGATCTCGCACCGTGCGCTGATGCTCGGTGCGCTCGCCGCGGGCGACACCCACATCAGCGGCTTCCTCGACGGCGAGGACTGCCTGGCCACCGCGCGTGCGCTGCAGGCGCTCGGCGTGCACATCGAGCGCCCGGCGGATACCGAGGTGCGCGTGCGCGGGGTGGGGGCGGCAGGGCTCACCGCCGCGGCCGGTGAGCTCGACATGGGCAACGCCGGCACGGCGCTGCGCCTGATGATGGGAGTGCTGGCGCCGCAGCCCTTCGACTCCACGCTGGTGGGCGATGCGTCGCTGATGCGCCGGCCGATGGAGCGCGTCGCGGCGCCGCTGCGCCTGATGGGCGCGCGCATCCAGACGCACGAGGGGCGGCCGCCGGTGCACATCCGCGGCACCCCGCAACTGCGCGCGATCGAGTACACGCTGCCGGTGGCGAGCGCGCAGGTGAAGTCCGCCGTACTGCTGGCGGGCCTGGACGCCGCCGGGCGCACGCTGCTCACGGAAGCCGCGCCCTCGCGCGATCACACCGAGCGCATGCTGCAGGCCTTCGGCGTCGAGCTGACGCATCGCGGGCCCACCATCGCGCTCGAGGGCGGCCAGGAGCTGCGCGCGACCGCGCTCAGCGTGCCCGGGGATTTCTCCTCGGCCGCGTTCTTCATGGTCGCGGCCGTGATCGGCGCGGCGCGGCCGCTCACGCTGCGCAACGTCGGCGTCAACCCGACGCGCACCGGGCTGCTCGAGCTGCTGCTGCGCATGGGCGCGGATATCCGCGTGCGGCCGCGACCGGGCACCGCCGCCGCTTACGCCGAGCCGGTGGCGGACATCGAGGTGCGCATGAGCGCACTGCGCGGCATCACGGTGCCCGAGGCGCTGGTGCCGCTCGCGATCGATGAGTTGCCGGTGTTCTTCATCGCCGCGGCTGCGGCCAGCGGCGAGACGCTGGTGCGCGGCGCACTCGAGCTGCGCGTGAAGGAGAGCGACCGCCTGGCGGCCATGGCCGACGGGCTCACGGTGCTCGGAGTCGAGCACCAGCTGCTGTCCGACGGACTGTGGATCCGCGGGCAGAGCGCCTGGGACGGCGGTGCGATCGACAGCCGCGGTGATCACCGTATCGCCATGGCCTTCGCGGTGGCCGCGGTGCGTGCGCGCACCGCGCTCGAGATTGCCGATGTGGCGAACGTGGCGACCTCCTTTCCGAACTTCGTGGCAAGCGCGCACGCCGCCGGCCTCGCCGTGGAGGCGCTGTGAGCGCGCCGCGCAGCGCGCCGCGGCGCTGCCCGGTCGTCACCATCGACGGTCCGAGCGGCTCGGGCAAGGGCACCATCAGCCGCGCCGTTGCCCGCCAGGTCGGCTGGCACCTGCTCGACAGCGGCGCGCTCTATCGGCTGGTGGCGGTCGCGGGCGACCTCGCGGGGGCGGCGCAGGACGACGCCGCAGTCCACGCCGGGCTCGCCGCGCGCATGGCCGTCGACTTCGGCGCCGCTGCGGACGGGCAGGAGCGTATCCTGCTCGACGGTCGCGACGTGACGGCGCAGGTTCGCTCGGAGAAAGCCGGGCAGGGCGCCTCGCGCGTGGCCGCCTGGCCGCAGGTACGCCAGGCGCTCCTGGCGCGGCAGCGGGCCTTCGCCAGGCTCCCCGGGCTGGTTGCCGACGGCCGTGATATGGGCACTGTCGTATTCCCCGGCGCGGATCTGAAGATCTTCCTGACCGCGAGCGCCCAGGAGCGGGCGCTGCGGCGGCATAAGCAGTTGAAAGAAAAGGGATCTGATGTTAGCCTTCCCGCCCTTTCGCGCGAGATAGCCGAGCGGGATCGCAGGGATGAGACCCGCGAGGTCGCCCCGTTGAAGGCTGCGCCCGACGCCTGCGTGATCGACTCGACCGCCCTGTCGGTGGACGAGGTGGTGGGCCGGGTGTTGCAGATGATGGGCGCGCGGCGGCTGTGGCCGTGAGCGCCGCGCGGCGCGCGCGCCAGGACGGATGATTTGCAGGCGGTCCCGCCGGATGCGGGGCCTTTCAAGGGTTTCCTGGTCCTCATGGATAGAGGATCCAGCGGCACGCCACTACCTGTGGCACAAGTGAAGGTATGACAGAAAGTTTCGCCCAACTCTTCGAGCAGAGTCTCGCCAATCAGCGCATCCGCCCGGGCATGATCCTTACCGGGCTCATCGTCGACGTCACCAGCGACGTCGTCATCGTCAACGTAGGCCTCAAGTCCGAGGCCGTCATCCCCCTCGAGCAGTTCAAGAACGAGCGCGGGGAAGTGGAGGTCAAGACCGGCGATTCGGTCGAGGTCGCCCTCGACTCGGTCGAGGACGGCACCGGCGAGACACGCCTGTCGCGCGAGAAGGCCAAGCGCGCGCGCACCTGGACGCGGCTCGAAGAGGCCTTCAACAAATCCGAGATCGTGACCGGCGTCATCACCGGGCGCGTCAAGGGCGGCTTCACCGTCGAGATCGACAACGTGCGCGCGTTCCTGCCCGGCTCGCTGGTCGACGTGCGCCCGGTGCGCGACACCTCCTATCTCGAAGGCAAGCCGCTCGAATTCAAGGTCATCAAGCTCGACCAGAAGCGCAACAACGTGGTGGTCTCGCGCCGCGCGGTGGTCGAGCAGGAATTCTCCGCCGAGCGCTCGGCGCTCATGGACAACCTGCAGGAAGGCGCGGTCGTCAAGGGCACGGTCAAGAACCTCACCGACTACGGTGCGTTCGTCGACCTGGGCGGCATCGACGGCCTGCTGCACATCACCGACATGGCGTGGAAGCGCGTCAAGCACCCCTCCGAGGTGGTGAAGGTCGGCGATGAGATCGAGGTGCGCATCCTCAAGTTCGATCGCGAGCGCTCACGCGTCAGCCTGGGACTGAAGCAGCTCGGCGCCGACCCGTGGCAGAACATCGCGCGGCGCTACCCGCCCAGCACCCGCGTGTTCGGCAAGGTCACCAACATCGCCGACTACGGTGCCTTCGTCGAGATCGAGGACGGCGTCGAGGGCCTGGTGCACGTCTCGGAGATGGACTGGACCAACAAGAACGTCAATCCCGCCAAGGTCGTGCACACCGGCCAGGAAGTCGAGGTCATGGTGCTCGACGTCGACGAGGAGCGCCGCCGCATCTCGCTCGGGCTCAAGCAGTGCAAGGCCAACCCGTGGAAGGAGTTCGCCGAGAACTACAACCGCGGCGACAAGGTGGCCGGCCAGATCAAGTCGATCACCGACTTCGGCATCTTCATCGGCCTGCCGGGCAACATCGACGGCCTGGTGCACCTCTCGGACATCTCCTGGGACCAGCCGGGCGAGGAGGCGGTGCGCAACTACCAGAAGGCCCAGCAGATCGAGGCCATGGTGCTGTCGATCGATCCTGAGCGCGAGCGCATCTCGCTCGGCATCAAGCAGCTCGCCAAGGATCCGTTCTCCGCTTACATCGCCGACAACCCCAAGGGCACGATCGTCAAGGGCGTGGTGAAGGAGGTCGACGCGCGCGGCGCGGTCATCGACCTCGGCAACGGCGTCGACGGGCAGCTGCGCGCCTCCGAGCTCGGGCGCGAGCGTGTGGAGGATGCCCGCGCGGTACTGAAGGTCGGCGAGGAGGTCGAGGCCAAGTTCACCGGCGTCGATCGCAAGTCGCGCACCATCTCGCTGTCGATCAAGGCGAAGGAGGCGCACGAGGAGGCGGAGGCGGTGCAGAGCTACCGCTCCGAGACCGGCACCTCCTCCGGCACCAGCCTCGGTGAGCTGCTGAAGGAGCACATCGGGTCCGGCGAGGACCGCTAGCGGCAATGACCAAGTCGGAACTCATCGAGATCATCACCGCCAAGCAGAAACATCTGCCGGCGAAGGATGTCGAGCTTGCGCTGAAGCAGATCCTCGAGATCATGAGCGATGCGCTCTCGCAGGGCGAGCGCATCGAGATCCGCGGCTTCGGCAGCTTCTCGCTGCACTTCCGTCCGCCGCGCCAGGGGCGCAATCCCAAGACCGGCGAAGCCGTGGCGCTCTCGGGCAAGCACGTACCGCACTTCAAGCCCGGCAAGGACCTGCGCGAGCGCGTCAACGACGGCGCCGACCGCCCGATCCGCGACTGAAGCGCAGCGCGTGCCGCGGCCGGCGCACCGCCCAGGCCCCGGTCCGCGCGGCGTGCCTTATCGCTGTCGCCTATAGCTGCTATCGTCCCAACCAATGTTCGAGCTGCCGCCACTGCTGCTTGCGCTGGCCTTCATCCTGGTGGGACTGGCCGCGTGGTTTCTCGGGCGTCGCAACGGCGCCGCGCGCATCGTGCGGCTGCCGCGCGATTACTACGTGGGCCTCGATCACCTCATCAACGACCGCTTCGATCATGCAGCCGAGATCTTCGCGCGCATGGCCGAAGCCGACGACGACGCCGCCGAGATCCAATTCGCGCTGGGGAGCCTGTTCCGCCGCCGTGGCGAGGTCGACCGCGCGATCGCCATCCACTCGCGGCTGCGCGAGCAGGGCGGCGGGCTGGCCGACAAGGCGGCCTTCGCACTGGCGCTCGACTACCAGAGCGCGGGCCTGATGGACCGCGCGGAGCGCGTGCTCGAGGAGCTGGCCGCGTCGCGCGAGTACCGGCGCGCCGCGCTCGATCACCTGGTGAGCATCTACGAGGCGCAGGCGGACTGGGCGAAGGCGCTCAAGGTATTTCACGAGCTGCCACCGGCGGTGCAGCAGGAGCGCGGCCGCGTGGCGGCGCACTACCTGTGCGAGCTCGCCGAGCACGCGCTGCTGCAGGGCGAGCCTGAGCGCGCGCACACGCTGCTGCGCCAGGCGCGCACGCACCAGGGGCTGCTGCCGCGCGCGGACATGCTGAGCGCGCGGCTGGCGCAGCGCGCCGGCGACGCCGCCGGTGCGCTGGTGCTCTACCTGCAGGCGCTCGAGACCGCCCCGGGTCTCGCCCTCGAGATCATTCCCGCGGTGCTCGCCATCGCCCGCGAGACCGCCAGCGGCAACGTGCTGCAGGAGCTCGGGCAGCGGCTGCGGCAGAGCGGCCGCGTCACGCCACTGCAGCTCGCCTGGCTGCTCGCGACCGCGGTGCCGCCCGATGAGGTGGCACGACTGCCAGGGATCACCGCCGACTTCGGCTGCGGCCTGGAATCGGCCGCGGAGGCGAGCTCGCTGTCGGTGCTGCTGACCCGCATCGGCGATGCCGGCGGGCGTTATCAATGCGACGAGTGTGGGTTGAACAGCGTCGGCTGGTACTGGCGCTGCCCGAAGTGCCGCTCCTGGGACAGCATGTGCCCGGCGGTGTTCAAGTGGGCCGAGCGCGCCGACCACGCGGTGCGTCTGTCATGAAGAGGCGGGCGCAACGCGCGCCGCGCGCCGCATCCGCGGCGCCGCCGGAGCCGCAGGGCCGCGGAGAAATAGCCATGAGTGTCCGATCCCCGATCCGCACCGCGGTGTTTCCGGTCGCCGGGCGCGGCACGCGCTTCCTGCCGGCGACCAAGGCGAGTCCGAAGGAAATGCTGCCGGTCGTCGACAAGCCGCTCATTCAGTACGCGGTCGAGGAGGCGCTCGCCGCCGGCGCGCGCCGCCTGGTGTTCATCACCGGCGCCTCCAAGCGCGCCATCGAGGATCACTTCGATTCCGACCAGGAGCTGGAACTGTTGCTGCAGCAGCAGGGCCGCAGCGACCTGCTCAACCAGCTGCGCAGTGTGCTGCCCTCATATGCTTCGTGCATCTACATCCGCCAGCCGGCGCCACTCGGCTTGGGTCACGCGGTGCTGTGCGCGCAGCCGGCGGTCGGCAACGAGCCGTTCTTCGTGCACCTCGCCGACGACCTCATCCGCAGCGAGGTGGCCTGTCTTGCGCAGATGGCCCAGGTGTACGAAGCCAAGCGCGCCAGCGTCCTTGGCGTGCAGTCGGTGCCGCGCCAGGACACCGAGAAATACGGCATCGTGGCAGTCGAGGCGGACGGCTCGCCGACCAGTCGCGTGCGCAGCATCGTGGAAAAGCCCAAGCCCGCCGTGGCGCCCTCGACGCTGGCGGTGGTCGGACGCTACGTGCTCTCGCCGGCGATCTTCGGGCACCTGGAGAGGATCGGACAGGGCGCCGGCGGGGAGATCCAGCTCACCGACGGCATCGCCGCACTGATGCGCGAGGAGGCGGTGTACGCCTATCGCTTCGAAGGCAAGCGCTACGACTGCGGCAGCAAGCTCGGCTACCTGCAGGCCACCGTCGAGTATGCGCTCGCTCATCCGCAGCTCGGCCGCGATTTCCGCCGCTACCTGCGCGCGCTCGACGTCTCGGCGGCAGCGCTGGCGACGAGCAACGGCAGCGGTGCACGGCGCCGCGCCATGAGCGCCGCAGCCGTGGCGCGCGGCTCGGGCCGCCGCCGCAGCGCCGCGGGCACGCGCGGCGCGCCGCGCTCGTAAGCCAAGCCCCGCACGCTGGCGCTGGCGGCGCGCGGCGCGCGCCGCCGTGGCATTTTCGCGCGGTGAATTTTCTTCAGCTGCGCTTGCGCGCCTGCCGCGCAGGCGCGCACAGTGCGCGGCAGCAGCCCAAGGAGGAGCCTATGGCCAATCGTCGTCCGCCTGATATCCCCAAGCGTGCCGATCCCGGGCGCGCGCAAACCGCCGCGCCCGGCCGCCCGCCAACCCGCAGCGTTCCCGCAGTACCCGCAGCACCGCGCACCGCCGTGACGCGTGAGGCGCGCCGCGCGCTGATCGCCCAGAGCGCTTACCTGCGCGCCGAGCGCCGCGGCTTTGCCCCCGGTCATGAGACCGAGGACTGGCTGGCCGCGGAGCTCGAGGTCGACGCGCTGCTCAAGGCGGCACACGGGGGCTCGCCGCAGTAGACGCCGGCGCGCCCCCGGGGCGCGCCGCTGGCGGGCGCAGCCCGTCCGACCACATCATGCGCCCGTCGGGCAGCACGAACACCGCATCGTATTCGGGCATGCGGTTGATGATCTCGAGCGCCTTGTCCGCCCCGAGCACGAAGGCGGTCTTGGACATACCGTCGGTCTGCGTCGCCGTCGGCGCCATGACGGTGGCGCTGCGCACCCGGCTGGCCGAGTGGCCGGTGTGCGGATCGATGATGTGGTGGTAACGCACCCCGTCCTCGTCGAAGTAGCGCTCGTAGTCTCCGGAGGTCGACACGGCGCTGTCCGACAACGGAATGCGCGTGACCACCTTGCTCGGATCATCGGGGTGGCGGATCGCCACCAGCCACGGCCGGCCGAGGCGATCGCCGATGATGCGGCTGTCGCCGCCGGCGGTGACCAGCGCGTGGCGGATGCCGCGTGCCTGGAGGATCTCCGTGCCGCGGTCGACCGCGTAGCCCTTGCCGATCCCGCCGAGGTCGATGCGCATCCCCGGGTGCTCGAAGCGCACGGTATGGTGCGTCTCGTCGAACTGCATGTTGCGCCAGTTGACGGCCGGCAGCGCCTGGCGGATCTGCTCCTCGGTCGGGTGGATGTGCCGCCGGTAGTCGTAGAGATAGCCGACGCTCGCGTAGGTGATGTCGAAGGCCCCTTCGGTGATCTGCGAGTAGTGGGTCGACAGCTTGATGAGATCGAACAGCTCCTTGTCGACCTGCACCGGCTCGTCGTTGGCGTGCGCGTTGATCTGCGACAGCTGGCTCTCGGGCTTGTAATGGCTCATGAGATCGTCGATGCGGCGGAACTCGGCCATGACCGCATCGATCGCCTCGTTCCCCTTGACCGGATCCTCCGCCCATAGCTCCACGTAGCAGCGCGTGCCCATGATCGCCTCGGTGCGCTGCATCCACTCCGCCCGGGCCGGTGATGCGAGTGCGGCGATGGCGAGCAGCCCGTACAGCGCGGCAGCGGAACGCTTACTCATCGATGCCCGACTCCTTGCGTTGCAGATCATGGAACCTAAGGGTACTACGCCATCTGCGCGCCGCCTTGCGGTTGCGCTATTCTCGCTGCGCGCAACAATTCGTAACCTCGACGAGGTCGCATATGAAACTCGCGCGTCTTAAAGGTCTCATGGGTGGCGTGCTGCTGGGCGCGCTGATCGGGGTGCCGGCACCGGCGCTGGCGCAGGCCGACAGCACGGCCGCAGCCACCGCGGTCATCTGCAAGGACGGCACCACCTCGCCGCACGGCGGTCGCGGCGCCTGCAGCGGTCACGGGGGCATCGACAAGAGCGCCACCGCGGCGGCCGGCACGGCCGCGGGGGGCGCCACCTCCAGCAGTGCGCCGGCGGCAGCCCCCTCGGCGAGCAGCGGCGGCACGGCGACGTCCGGCGCGCCGGCATCGGCCAGCAGCGCGGCGAGCGTGATGTGCAACGACGGCACGACCAGCACCCACAGTGGTCGTGGCGCCTGCAGCGGTCACGGCGGAGTGAAGAAGTCGGCCTCCGCAGGCAGCACCGCGGCGGGCGGCGCGACGTCGGCCGCGCCCGCCTCTGCGGCAAGCGCGCCCGCAGCGTCCGCACCGGCCGCGCCGGCGGCCCCGGCGCCGAAGAGTGCCGCGGCCGCCGCATCGCCGGCCGCGACCACGGCCGCGAAGCCTGCGGCTCAGGCGGCGCCGGGCGGCGGGCCGGGACAGGTGTGGGTCAATACCGCCAGCAAGGTCTACCACTGTCCGAGCGACCGCTGGTACGGCAAGACCAAGGAGGGTCAGTACATGACGGAAGCTGCCGCCAAGGCGGCAGGTGCGCGGCCGGACCACGGCAAGGCCTGCGGATCCTAGGTCGTACCGGTCAGGGAGTCGCGGCGGTGTCGCATCATCCGTTCAGCGTGCAGGGCATCGACCACATCGTGCTGCGGGTGCAGCGGCTGCCGTCGATGCTCGCCTTCTACCGCGACGTACTCGGCTGTGCGCTCGAGCGCGAACAGCCCGAGCTCGGCCTCACGCAACTGCGCGCCGGCCGCAGCCTCATCGATCTGGTGAGGATCGACGGGCCGCTCGGCGGCCCCGAGCCGCCGGGGCCGGGCCGCAACGTCGAGCACTTCTGTCTCACCCTTGCACCCTTCGAGGAGCCGCAGCTGATCGCCTGGCTCCGCGCGCGCGGCGTGGCCGCGCAGGCTCCGGGTTCGCGCTACGGCGCGCAGGGCGAGGGCCGCTCGTTCTTCGTCGCGGACCCCGAGGGCAACCGCATCGAGCTCAAGGCGGCGGTAGACTGCGGGCTCGCGCCGCGGTAAACGAAACACCACCGTGAGTCTATCGGGTAAGACGCTCTTCATCACCGGCGCGAGCCGCGGGATCGGCCTGGCGATCGCGCTGCGGGCGGCCGCTGACGGCGCCAACGTCGCGATCGCCGCCAAGACCGCCGAGCCGCACCCGAAGCTCGCCGGCACCATCTACACCGCCGCGCGCGAGATCGAGCAGGCCGGCGGCCGGGCACTGCCGCTGGTGGTGGACGTGCGCGAGGAGGCGAGCGTGACGGCGGCGGTGAGCCGCTGCGCGCAAACCTTCGGCGGCATCGACATCTGCATCAACAACGCCTCGGCGATCAATCTGGCGTCGACCGTCGAGATCGACATGCGCCGCTACGATCTCATGCAGGACATCAACACGCGTGGCACCTTCGTCACCTCGCGCGCCTGCCTGCCGTATCTGAAGCAGGCGCCCAACCCACACATCCTGACGCTGTCGCCGCCGCTCGACCTGCAGCGGAAGTGGTTCGCGGGCCACCTCGCGTATTCGCTGTCGAAGTACGGCATGTCGCTGTGCATGCTCGGGCTCGCCGCGGAGTACCGCGAGCAGGGCATCGGCTGCAATGCGCTGTGGCCGCGCACCACCATCGCCACGGCCGCCGTGGAGTTCGCGCTCGGCGGTGCGCAGATGCTGCGCCGCTGCCGCAAGCCGCAGATCGTGGCAGACGCGGCGTACCTGATCCTCCACCGCGCGGCGCGCGAGTGCACCGGGCAGTTCTTCATCGACGACAGCGTGCTTTACGAGGCGGGCGTGCGCGACTTTGCGCCCTACAGCGTCGAGCCGGGGACGGTGCCGCTCGGGGACCTGTTCATCGATGCCAGCGTGCCGGCACCGCCCGGGGTGCAGGTCGAGTTCCTGCGATGAGTGCGGCCGCGGTCAACCGGCGCATCGTGCTCGCGCGGCGTCCGCAGGGGGCGCCGGTGGCCGCCGATTTTCGCCTCGAGACGCTGCCCGTCCCCGTGGCCGGGCCCGGGCAGGTGCTGCTGCGCACGCGCCTGCTGTCGCTCGATCCCTACATGCGCGGCCGCATGAACGAGGGGCGCTCGTACGTGCCTCCCGTGGAGCTCGGTGCGCCGATGACCGGGCAGACGGTGAGTGTGGTCGAGGCGTCCGGCGTAGCGGATTTCGCGCGCGGCGACCTGGTGCTGGCCAATGCCGGCTGGCAGGACTACGCGCTGTCCGATGGGCGCGACCTGCTTAAACTCGATGCCGCGCTGGCGCCGCCCTCCTGGGCGCTCGGCGTGCTCGGCATGCCGGGGCTGACGGCCTACGTGGGTCTGCTCGACATCGGCCAGCCGCGCGCCGGCGAGACCGTGGTGGTCGCCGCTGCGACCGGCGCGGTCGGCTCGGTCGTCGGCCAGATCGCCAAGATCCGCGAGTGTCGGGTCGTCGGTATCGCCGGTGGAGGCGACAAATGCCGCTACGCGACCGAGAGCCTCGGCTTCGATGCGTGCCTCGATCACCGCGCGCCCGAGCTCGCGGCGCGGCTCGCCGCGGCGTGTCCGCGCGGCATCGACGTGTACTTCGAGAACGTCGGCGCCGAGGTGCTCACCGCGGTCGTGCCGCTGCTCAATGTGAGGGCGCGCATACCGCTGTGCGGGCTGATCGGCTGGTACAACCTCGACAAGCTCCCGCCCGGCCCCGACCGCACCCCGCAGCTGCTGTCCGCGGTGCTGCGCTGGCGCATCAAGGTGCAGGGATTCATCGTGTTCGATCACTACGACCGGCTGCCGGCGTTTCGCCAGGACATGAGCGCGTGGCTGCGCGCCGGAAGAGTCAAATACCGCGAGGAGCTCATCGAGGGCCTGGAGAACGCGCCGCGGGGACTCATGGGACTGCTCAGGGGCGAGAACTTCGGCAAGCTGGTGGTGCGCGTGGCGCCCGAGTGAACGAAGCCTGACCTCATGACCAGCCCGCCAGTCGCAGATCGCAGGGTTTCCTGGGTCTTCGACGTCATCTCGCCGTTTGCCTACCTGGCATTCCCGCGCCTCGCGCAGCTGCCCGCCGGCGTTCACCTCGAGCTGGTGCCGGTGCTACTGGCGGCGCTGCTCGATCGGTTCGGGCAGCTGGGGCCGGCGGAAATTCCCTCCAAGCGGCGCTTCACTTACCGCTTCGTGCTGTGGCGCGCGCGCCGCCTCGGCCTGCCGCTGCACATGCCGCCGCTGCATCCCTTCAATCCGCTCGCGGCGCTGCGGCTGGTGATCGCCGCCGGCAGCACGCTGCGCGCCGCGGGCACGGTGCTCGATGCCGTGTTCCGCGACGGCCGCGATGTCAGCGACCCCGCCGTGATTGCCGTGCTCGCCCGCGAGCTCGGCGTCGAGGATCCGCAGGCGGCGCTCGCCGACCCCGCGATCAAGCAGCGCCTGCGCGAGAACACCGAGTGGGCCGCGACGCGCGGGGTGTTCGGCGTGCCGACCTTCGTCATCGGCGAGGAGCTGTTCTGGGGGCATGACGCGAGCGACATGGCCCTCGACTTCCTCGCCCGGCCGCAGGACTTCGCCGATGCGGCGATGTGCGCGGCCGACACCCTCCCGGCAGGCGTCAGTCGCAAGGGCAAGCCGGCCATCAGCAGCTGACTCTCCCCTGGCGGCCGGCGGCTTTCGCTGTTGCAGCCGCTGTACCGTCTATATATTATCGAGACCATAATATCTAAGGGTATCTGACGCGTGTTCCGCAGGCGCGATGCGAACCTCGTCCCGACTCCCCGCCAGGCCTGGCACTGGGCCTGCTGCTGTGTGCTCCTGCTCGCTTTCCTGTGCCGCGCGGCCGCCGCGGCTCCCGCTCCCACCCCGGCGAAGATCGATCTCGATGCTTTCGATGCGCTGAAGAAGACCGCCGCGCTACCCGACGGCGAGAGCCTGGCCTACGTGCTGCTCGGCGACCCGGGCGGGGCACCGGTGGTGCTGATCCACGGCTACACCGACAACGCGCGCGACTGGGTGCCGCTCGTGCCGTATCTGCCACGGGGCTGGCGGCTGATCCTGGTGGACCTGCGCGGGCACGGCCGCTCCGGCAAGCCCGAGTGCTGTTATACGCGACTGGATTTCGCCTACGACCTCAAGCTGCTGCTCGATGAGCTTAAGGTGCCGCGCGCCGACATCGTCGGCCACTCGATGGGCAGCTTCGTCGCCCAGACGTTCGCGGAGTACTGGCCCGAGCGTACGCGGCGGGTGGTGCTGATTTCCTCGAGCGGCGGCCTCTGGCCGAGCAGCCCGCCGCCGCCCTACGAGACCCAGATCCGCCAGCTGCACGAGCCGATCGATCCTGACTCGCCCTTCATGATCGAGTGGTGGTCTTCGCCGACACCGGTCGATGCGGACTTCATCCGCCGCCAGCGCCGCGATGCGGCCGCGATCCCGCTGCGCGTGTGGCTGGCGGTGCTCGACCAGGGCCGTAGCGGCGCTGACCTGCAGCAGACGCTGCCGCTGCTCAAGGCGCCGACGCTGCTGATCTGGGGTGCCGCCGATCCGATCATTCCGCAAGCGGGCCGGGCGAGCCTGCGCCGCGCACTGCCGCACGCGCAGGTCAAGGTTTTCCCGGGCCTCGGCCACAACCCGTTCTGGGAGCAGCCGCAGGCCTGTGCCGATGTCATCGATGCGTTTCTCAGCGCGGCGCCGCGAGCTGCGGCCAGATCCTAGCGATTTCGACCCACGACGAACCAACTTCGGGGAGATTCCAAACATGAAGTCGATCGTATTCTCAACCGGCCTACGCTACGCGGCGCTGCTGCTGCTGGTCACCGACCTGAGCGGCGGCTCGCCTCCCGCGCTGGCACAGCAGCAGACCGACACCGCCGCCACCAGCACCGGCGCGGAGGTGGAGACCGTCACGGTCACCGCCCGCAAGCGCGCGGAGTCCCTCGCCGAGGTGCCGACCAGCATCACCGCCTTCACCGCCGAAACGCTCAAGGACTACAACGTCCAGTCGTTCGCCGACTACGCGAGCAAGACCCCGGATCTCTCTTTCACCTACGGGCAGGGTCCGACCGGCTGGGCCGATGCCCGCACCATCGCCATCCGCGGCATCACCGGGCAGAACCTGTTCGGCACGGCGGGCGCGACCGGCTTCTACATCGACGACACTCCGGTCCCGGGCTCGGTCGATCCGCGAGTGCTCGATCTGGCCAGCATCGAGGTGCTGAAGGGTCCGCAGGGCACGCTGTTCGGCGAGAGCTCGCTCGGTGGCAACGTGCGTCTCATCACCCGCCAGCCCGACCTCAATGCCTCGGGCGCCGGCTTCTCGGTCGATGCCGGCGCGACCTCGGGCGGGGGCAGCGTCGATGGCGGCGGCAGCTTCATCGCCAACATGGTGGTGGTACCCGGGACCGCGGCGCTGCGCGTGACGGGCTTCGCCAATCATGACGCCGGCTGGATCACCCGCACCTATCCTACCGATCCCACCAGCCCCGGCACCGCAGACCCGTTTCTATCGGTGCCGCGCTCGAGCTCCGCCGATCAGGGCGCGAACAGCTCGGCGGGCGGCTCGGTCTCGCTGCTGCTACGCGCGAACGACAACCTTGACATCCGTCTGCGCGTCATGCTGCAGGACACGAAGTACCACGGTTTCCCGACCGCGTTCGCGCCGCTGCCGAACTTCGATATCTCGAGCTACATCGACGCACGCGCGTTCGACGTGCAGCCCTACGCGACCGACAGCTGGACCATGCCGACCCTGGATTTCAAGTACTCGGGGACCGGCTGGTCGGTCGTCTGGGCCAACAGCTACTTCTATCGCCACACCCAGGACGTGGAGGATTCCAGCTACGGCACCTACCAGGTGCTGACCAGCTCACCGTGCCCGCCGAGCTACTACTGCGTCGCCGGGCTTCAAGCCCAACCGTTCCTGTGGGTTGGCGACCGATTCCACGACCAGTCCTCGAGCGAGGCGCGGTTCTCGTTCGATCCCATTCACAACATCAGCGGCACCTTCGGCCTGTATTACTCGAACACCCACACGCGCTTCACCATTCCCGACACCTACGCGAGTGGGCTCGACACCGCCACCATCGGTCCGGGCGGCCCGCCGGCGGCGAGCCTGTGTGGGCCGGCCTGCCCGCCCGGGCTGATCTGGACGCAGACCAACCCCGGTACCGAAGAGGACAAGTCGATCTTTGGTGAGGTGTACTACAAGTTCCTGGATAAATGGACGCTCACCCTCGGCGGGCGGCAGTACTGGCTCACTCAGACCACCGATTACACCGCGGATGGGCTGTTGAACTTCGGCTCCACGCCGAGCGATCCGGAGTCGAACAGCCAGTCAGGCTTCAATCCGAAGGTCGCGCTGCAGCTGCAGGCGACTGAGGCGACCATGGTGTATGCCTCGGCGTCGAAGGGCTTCCGTGCGGGTGGTGCACAGGCCAACTTCCCTGGCTGCTCGTCCGATATCCCGGTCGAGGATGTCACGCACATCAAGTCCGACACGCTGTGGACTTACGAGCTCGGCAGCAAGATGCAGACGCAGCACGCGCTCATCTCGATGGCCGCCTACGACATCGAGTGGAGCAACCTGCAGCAGCAGGTGGCGCTGCCCTGCGGCTTCTACCTGCAGGTGAACGGCGAGAAGGCGCGCATCTACGGCGGTGAGATCGAGGCGAACGGTCGTCTCACCACCGAGCTGCAGTTCCGCCTCGGCCTCGGCTACGAGCACTCGGATATCACCGATCCGGGCAACCTGGCGCTGGTGGCGGTCAGCGGCCCGGGGGTGCAGCCGGGAGCGCGGGTGAGTGGCGTGCCCGCTTTCACCGCCTTCGCCGGCACGGTGTACACCCGCTCGCTCACGGCCGATACGCAGGGCTTCGTGACGGCCGACTACAGCTACACGGGCAACAGCACGTCACTGATCGTCGGCGGCTTCGGGGCGGTGGCTACCCGGCCGGGCTACAGCCTCGTGAACCTGCGCTTCGGGGTCGACAACGGCCCGCACGAGATCTCGCTCAACTTCCACAATCTGTTCAACGCGAAGCCGAACCTCGGCGACATCGGCTACATCGGCTACGCGCAGTTAAATCAGGCGGGCAGTCCGATCCCGCAGGTGGCGACGCTGCAGCCGCTCACCACGACGCTGCAGTACACGCGCTCCTTCTGAAGCCGTAGCGGCCTGCCGGGGGCGGGCGGTGCGGGCCAGTTGGTCCGCACCGCCTTACCTCGCTGTCAGCCCCCGGCCGCCTCGCGGCCGGGGGCACGCGTCGCGCGCATGCCGAACGCATGCAGCAGCTGCAGCTGCAGGCGCAGCTGCGCGATCTGCTTCTCCGGCGGCCAGTCGCCGGGGTTCGCCACCGCGCTCGCGGTGAGCCCGTTGATGAAGGTGACCAGTGAGCGCAGCACCGGCTCGCGCGTGGCGAGCGGCCACTGCGGCCATTGCTCCCAGCCCTGCGCCAGGCAGCGCTCGAACAGGCGCATGTACTCGCGGTGCACCCAGGCGTTGATGCGCTTCAGGCGCCGGTCGGCGCTCACCTGGCCCCAGAAGGTGGTCCAGAAGGCACACTCGGTGTGGCGGTGCGCGTCGAGCGGCAACGCCTCCATCAGCAGCGCCAGCAGGTCGGGGGGCGCGGCAGCGCCCGCCGGGCGGGCCAGCCGCTCGTCGATGCGCTTGAGGATCAGCCGCAGCGCGGCGATGATGATGTCCTGCTTGCTCTCGAAGTAGTGCGCCAGCATGCCGGTGGTGTAGCCGGCCTCGCGCGCGATGCGCACCATGCTCGCCTGGTCGAAGCCGTGCTCGGCCACCACGCGGCAGGCGACCAGGGCGATCTCGTTGCGACGCTGCGCGTGATCGACGATCTTGGGCATGGGCGAAAGCTCCGGTGCTTCAGGCGGCGCGCGCCACGGTCGCCTCGTCGGGATCGAGCCCCAGGTCCGCGGCCTGCGCGCGCCGGCGGTCGTGCTCGAGGTCGACCGAGCGGCACAGCAGCAAATAGATGCCGGCGGACACCGGCAGCCCGATCAGCATGGCGATGTCCGCGCCGCCGAGCGCCTGCGCGATCGCGCCGGTGTACATCCCGGTGCTGAAGAACGGGATCATCGCTACGAAGCCGCCGAGGTAGGCGATCAGGCCGCGCCAGTTCCAGCGACCATACATCCCGGCGGGATTGAAGATCTCGCGGATCGAGTAGTGGCCCTTGCGCACCACGTAGAAGTCGACCAGGTTGATGGCTGTCCAGGGCGTGAACAGGTAGAGCAGCACCGCGAGATAGTCCTCGAAGCGGCCCATGAAGTTGGCGGACGAGGACAGCGCGATGGCGCAGCTCGCCACGAACGCGACCGCCAGACTCGCCAGGCGCTTGCCCACGGTGCACCTGAGCGGCTGGACGGTGTCGGCGACGGACAGCAGGGTGAGTGAGGCACCGTAGAAATTCAGCGCGGAGATCGTCACCAGCCCGAGCAGCGCGCTGAACAGCAGCACTTTGCCGAGGCCCGGCAGCACCATGTCGGCGGCGCGCTGCATCGCGGCGGCGACGTCCAGCCCCGGGGCTGCGGCTGCGGCCAGCGTGCCGACCAGCATCATCCAGGCGCCGCCGATGAACGCGCCGAGGTAGGTCCACCAGAACGACTCGCGGACCCCGACATCGCGCGGCAGGTAACGCGAGTAGTCCGACACGTAGATCGACCAGCTGAGCTGGTAGGAGGCGGCGGCGAACATCTGCGCGAGGAACGGTACGGTGCGAAAGCCGCTGAGCTGCCACTCCTCGGCCGGGACCTTCACCAGGTACAGCGCGCCGAGGGAGAACAGCGACAGGATCGCGATCATCAGGTAGGCGAAGGCGCGCTGTGCCAGGTGAATCTTGTCGTAGCCGACGGCTGCCAGCGCCAGCGCCAGCAGCGCGAACAGCACCATGGCGGGACCGGAGGTCGCCGGGATGGCGGCGTTGAGCTGATGCAGCGCCTGCGCGGCCAGCACCTGGTTGAAGGCGTTGTAGCCGATGTAGGCAACCAGCGCGACGCCCCACACCAGCAGCGCCCCGGTATAGCCGAACTGCGGGCGCGACTGGATCATCTGCGGCAGGCCGAGCTGCGGCCCCTGGGTGGAATGGAATGCCATGAAGAACGTGCCGAGCGCGCAACCGAGCACTACGGCGAGCGAGGTCCACAGCAGGTTGCCGCCGAGGGTGATGCCGAGCACGCCGACCGCGAGCGTCGCCAGGTGCGCGTCTCCCGAGAACCACACCGGCCACAGGTGCCAGACCTTGCCGTGCCGCTCGGCGAGCGGCACGTAGTCGATCGAACGCTTCTCGAGGAGCGTGCCGTTACCCATGAAGGACTCGCAGGCGGCCTTAGCGGCGGGAGCTATTATATTATGATGTCAACATTATCAATGCGAGCCCCGCCGCGGCCGCACCTCGTAGCCGGCGACCTTCGGCTCGTGGTCGCTGATCTGTGCCGGGAACCCCTCGGCCAGCACCCGCACGCCGCAGGCCTCCTCGAGACGGCGGATGATGTTCGGCGAGTGCTCGCGCGCGCCGTAGCGACGCGCGCCGTCGGTGAAGATCGCCAGCACCAGCGGTGACAGCTCGAGCGGCACGTGGTGCGCGCGCGCCAGCTCATCGAACAGCCCGACGTCCTTGACGACCAGGTCCATGGTGAAGTTGATGTCGCGGCTGCCGTTGAGGATCACCTGCGACTCGGTCTCGTGCACGAAGGAGTTGCCCGAGGAGATGCGGATCGCCTCGAATGCGGTGTTGAGGTCCAGGCCCGCGACGGCGGCGACGGTGAGCGCCTCGGCGAGCGCGGCGAGGTGCACGCTGCACAGGTAGTTGGTGAGGACCTTGAGCTGCGAGGCGCTGCCGAGCGGCCCGGTGTGCAGGATGCGCTGGCCGAGGATCGCCAGCAGCGGCAGCACGCGCTCGAAGGCTGCGCGGCTGCCGCCGGCGAAAATCGCGATGTTGCCGGTGGCGGCGCGGTGACAGCCGCCCGACACCGGGCAGTCGAGCGCGCTCGCGCCGCGCGCTTCCACCAGCGCGCCGAGGCGGCGCACCTCGGCGTGGTCGGTGGTGCTCATCTCCAGCCAGATCTTGCCGGGGGTGAGCGCGTCGAGCACCCCGTCGGCCGACTCCATCACCTCGGCACTCGCGGCCGGCGAGGGCAGGCAGGTGATCACCACGTCACTCGCCGCGGCGAGCTCGCGCGCGGAACGCGCCGCCCGGGCGCCGGCAGCGACCAGGGCCTGCACCCGCACCGGGTCCAGGTCGCGCACCGTCAGCTCCAGCGCGTGACGGCGCAGGTTGCCCGCCAGCTGGCTGCCGACGTTGCCGAGGCCGATGAAACCGATGCGCAGGTCGATCATCAATGGGGAGCGGGCGCCGCCGCCGGTGGTGTTCCCGGCGTCGCTGCGGCCGCCGGCGCCGCGGCGCCCGCCGCAACGCCAGGCCGGGCGTCGCCCTTGAGCGGCAGCTCGCCGTTGTGCGGCACGCACTCGGGCAGAAAATCGCGCGTGGCTGCGACCGCCGAGTTGTCCAGGCGCTGGCAGGTCGCGGCGACACGACTTTGCGCGCGCTGCAGGTCCGCACTGGTCAGCACCCAGCGGCTGCTCACCCACAGCCGCCCGGTGCCGCGGCCGCAGGCGGAATCGTTGGCGAGCTGCAGCAGGCTGTCCTGAAAACATCCCACCACCGGCAACGACTCATTGTTCGGGCTCACGCTCGACCAGGACACGGTGCACGCCGGGTGAAAGCCGTGCGCGGCATCGCCCGCCAGCAGCGGCAGCGGTCGGTTGCGGGTGCGCGGTCCGACGATGCGGTTGTCGGGCAGCTGACAGATGCCCAACGCGCCCCTCGCAGCCGGCGGATCGGCCGCCGGCACCTCGCGCACCAGAGCGAAGCTCAGCAGCGCCGTCAGCAGCCATTTGTTCATGGTGCCCCTCCAGCGGCGGTGCGCGCGACGTTCAGCTCATCGACGCGCCGGCCGAACTCCAGGATCGCGGTGTGGGCGACGAAAAAGCCGAACGCGGCAAACGAGAAGTAACCGAGCCAGTCCCCCGGGGGCAGCCGCAGCCAGCGATAGCCGACCCACACCGCCAGCATGATGACCAGCAGCGACGCCGCCATGGCACCCAGGTACAGCCACAAGCCGCGCGTGCGCTGGCGAATCTCACTCTTGTCGGCGACGCGCAGCTCGATGGCAACCAGGGTCGCGACGATCGCTGCCACGGCGATCAGCTGCAGGGATCGGTAGCTCGCCATGAGCAACAGCAGCACCGTCGCCGCCAGGATCCACACCGGCGTCGGCCAGCGGGCGACGAACGGCGCAATCCAGCCACGCGCGGCGGGGGAGAACAGTTGGAAGGGAGGACTGTAGTCTCCCGGATGCTCGCCGTGCAGCCGGCGCTGGCGCCACAGGAAGATCGCCGCCAGTACCCACAGTACCAGCAGGTCGTAGAGGTAGAAGGCGATCCTCGGCGTGCGAAACTCCTTGCGGACCTTGGGGTGCCCGTCAAAGGCGAACAGGTTCTGCAGTGCGGCCGCGTGATAGTAGACGCCCGGCAGCAGTGTGTGCAGGGGGGTGGTGACCAGGTCGCCGCTGCCGCGGAAATTCGCGCCGACCATGAGGAACGCACCGTCGGCGAGATCGAACAGCTGCTCGTTGGTCGTGCCGAGCGTCGGATCCTCCACCGGGCTGAGCAGCGCGCTGGCAAACAGCGTGGCCACCGGCGGACATGCCGACTCGCGCGGCAGCGCCGGCTTGTTGAGCACCGCGCGCATCGGTGACACCGACTCGACGCACGAGGCATGCGACCAGTGCTGGTTGAAGGAATCCCCTTGTGCGGACCACGCCAGCTCGAATCCGGCACCCGCCGCCTGCGCGCCGATGAGCCGCGCGAGGCAGCCGGCCGGGCTGCGCGTGGTGTCGCAGTACATGCGCACGGCCGCGCTCGGCAGCCCCTGGCCGGCGGCCGTGTCGCCGCTGCGCTGCTCGAACGGGTAGCGGCGGCTGACGAAGTCGCTGTCGTCCGCCTGGCGCTCGACCGAAACGGCAGTGAACACCTGCGAGGCGCGGATCGGCTTGCCAGCGCCATCCCGGCAGTCCACCGCATCCATCGGCGCCAGATCGTCGCTGCGCGTCACGGCGAGGTACAGGGCGATGCCGTCGGCGCGCAGTCGCGCGGCCACGTTCAGCAGATCGCAGACATCGGCCGGCGCGGCGGGATCGATCAGCAGGAAATCGAGCAGCACGGCGCGCGGCCGCAGCACCTCGAGCTCCGCCAGGAATTGCGCATGGAACTGTACCGACACCGGCCAGCGCGCCCCGCGCAGGGCGAGCGCGTGCTCATCGAGCATCACCACGACGACGCGCGGCTGGGTCGGTGTGCGCAGCGTGCGTCCGGTATCCTCGCGCGGGTAGAGCCACGCCTGGTCGCCGAACCACGCATACACCAGATCCTGCGAGAAGCGCCGGCTCGGGCTGGCGGTGCCGACCAGATTGAAGTTGAGGAAGAACAGCGCTACCGCGCCGAGCAGCAGGCTGTGCAGCGCGCCGCGCAGCAGCCGCGAGTGCCTGTCCGGGTGCCTGTCGGCGCCCTGGCCGCTGCCGTCGCTCATGAGATTCGCCCCCCCGACCGCCGCACCTGGGCGTATCCCGCCCGCTGCGGCCTGCGGCTGCCGGGAGCGCCCATTGACATGACTTCATGCTGTCGTATGCTGGAGCGCGAAATCAAGTACAGCCGGGTGCGCGTACCGGCGCGGCGATAACGACAAATCTCGAAGTTTCCGAGAGTTCGGCCATGCACAACCTCCGTGGCGCGCGCAGCGCCGTACACCCCGGCCTGGTGCGGCTGCTGCCGCTGCTGCTCGCCGGCGGCTGGGGTGCAGCCGGGGACACGCCCCCGCCGGTGGTCGACAGCCAGAGCATCGTGCGCAGCCTGACGCCGCACACGGTCGCCACGCGCGGCCTGGTCATCGAGGCGAAGACCCCGGCCGGTGCCGAGCCGGGCGGCGGCAGCGCTCGCGTCAACCTCGATATCCGCTTCGCCAGCGACAGCGACGTGCTGACCGGCGCCGCGCAGGCGCAGCTGGCGCAGCTCGGCCAGGCGCTCAGCTCCCCGGAGCTCGCGCGCTCGCACTTTCTGATCGCCGGCCACACCAGCGCCACCGGCTCGCCGACCCACAACCAGCACCTGTCGGAATCGCGGGCACGCTCGGTGCGCGCGTACCTCATCGCGCACTTCAAGATCGCGCCCGAGCGCATCGCGGCGACCGGCTACGGCTCATCGCGGCCGCTGCCGGACTTCCCGCCCGCCGCGCTTCAGCAACGGCGCGTCGAGATCAGCGCCTTACCAGGAACCTGACGAGGAGCACGCCGCCGATGAGAACCTGGGTGCGATTGCTGGGGGTGCTCGCCGCGGGTCTGTTCGCCTGTGCCGGCGCACACGCGGCCCAGCGGGCGCTGCTGATCGGGGTGGCCAACGTCCCGAACAACGAGCTTCCCGGTATCGATCTCGATATCGACAACATGAAGAAGGTCGCGGCGATCATGGGCTTCAAGCCCGACGACATCAAAGTGCTGTTCAACGACCAGGCGACCTACGCCAACGTCCACCAGGCGCTGACCACCTGGGTGCGCGAGGGCGTGGGGCGCGATGACCACGTGCTCATCTACTTCAGCGGCCACGGCACGCGCGTGCCGGATCCGGACCCGGGAAACGCCAGCGGCGTGGACGATGCGCTGGTGCTGCGCGACGTGGCGCGTGCGCAGATCCAGGGCAAGGCGAGCCTGAAGGGCGTGCTGCTCGGCCACGAGCTCGGCGCAGCGCTCGCGCAGATCCCGAGCCACGACGTGCTGGTGCTGGTGGATGCCTGCCACAGCGGCTCGGCGACGCGCGAGCTGTCCCTCGGCAACATGGCGCTCGGTGTCGGCTCGGGCGTGAAGAAGTTCTTCTCCTATCCGGGCATGCCGGAGCCGACGCACACCCGGGCGCTGCGCATGCCGAGCGGCACGGAGAACTACGCGGCGCTGTCCGCGGCGCGCGATGACGAGTTCGCCGTCGGCACCGAGCAGGGCGGCCTGTTCACCCTCGGCGTCGTCGGCGCCATCCAGGACGCCTCGCGCGACGGCAAGCACCCGACGGTCGACGACCTGCGCAGCGCGTCGGCGACCTTCATCGCCGCGCACACCGATGAGCAGTCGCGGCATCATCCGGTCGCCGACGGCAACGAACGCCTCATCAAGGGCGAGCTGGCGCTGATCCCGCTGCGCGACGGCCACGGACCCACCTGGCAGGCGCTGGCGGCGCTCGCCGCGCAGGGACAGCCGATCACCGTGAGCGGCAGCGGGCAGCAGATGCACGTCGGCGAGCAGATCGTGCTCGAGGTAGCGGTGCCGCGCGCCGGTTACCTCAACGTCGTCACCGTGGACAGCCAGGACCGCGCCACCGTGCTGTATCCGAACAAGTACAACGCCAGCAACGAGGTGCCGGCCGGGGCGTTCCGCTTTCCGACCGCCAGCATGAACTTCGTGCTGCGGGCCGCCGAGCCCCTCGGCCCCTCGCTGGTGGTGGCCTTTCTCACCGACAAGAAGGTCAACCTGCTCGAGCTCGGCGCCGAGGGGCGCGATGCCGCCGGCAAGATGCAGCAGGTGTTCACCGAGGTGAACGCCCGCGGCACCCGCGCACTGGTGGTCGAGGCACGCCAGAGCCAGATCTCCGCCGGGACGCTCACCGTCAGGGTCGATCCGGCCGCGCATTGAAAGGACGCTCCCTATGCCATCCAAGCCCGCTCTCATCGTGTGCGCCGCGCTGCTGGCGGCATCGCTGGCCGGCGCGGCCGAGCAGGGGTTCCTGCTGCTCTCGCCGCGCGAGTACCAGTCGGAGCTGACCGCGCGCGCCGCGCCCGGTGCGCGGCTGATCAGCAAGGGTGCCGATTTCAACGCGCCGACCATCACCGTGGTCAAGCCCGACGCGCACGGCCCGATCCAGCCTCCGGTCGACATCGAGGTGCGCTTCCAGCCGGCACAGGGCGCCACGGTCAACATCGGCACGCTCAGGATCATGTATGGCTTCCTGAAACTCGACATCACCCGCCGCATCCTCGGCGCGCCGGGGGTGCAGGTATCGGCCGACGGCCTCAAAGCGAGCGGCGCACAGCTGCCGAGCGGCGATCACAAGCTGGTCATCGAGGTGGCCGACAACGTCGGGCGTACGGCGCGGCAGACCCTCGAGTTCACGGTGAAATAGTCCGATGCGGGTGCTCGCGGCACGCAGTTCGTGTGTGGCGGCGGCGCTGTGGCTGCCGCTGTCGCCGGCCCTGGCGCAGCAGCCCGAACGCGCCCCGGTGTCTCTGGCCGCCACGCGCGCATCGCTGGTGCTCATTCCGGGAGCGGAGGCCACTCAGGCGCTCGCGGCGCATCGCCCCGCGGCGATCAGCGCCGGCTCGCCCGCGGAAGCGGAGCTGCTGCGCCAGTGCGCCGACGGGCAGGCCCAGCGCCCGCAGGCCGAGCGGGGCTTTCTGTGGAGCGTCGCGACCCTCGGCTGGCGCGTGTTCCTGCACCCGCTCGCCGTCAGCGTTCATGAGGAGCTGCAGAAGTACGCCAAGGTATCCGCGGGGAGCGCGAGCGGCGACTACTATCGTGCCAGCGATGCCGGCGGCGGCAGCGCCGCGGTCAGCAGCCGCATCAGCTGCCTGCGCTTTACCCGCCTGGCGGGCGAGGGCGACAGCGAGGAGGTGGCGCTCGACTTTGTTGTGAGCGTCAGGCTCGATGCGGCGCGCGATGCGATCCGTCTGCGGCCGTTGCGCCTGTTCGTCAGCCAGTCGGGCGCCAAGAGCGTCGACGGCCACTATGCGGTGGCGGTCGCGGTGCGCGCCGCGTCGGTGTGGCGCGACGAGTTTGCCGGCCACGAGGGAGTGGTGTTCGAGCAGACAGTGGCCACCGAGAGCGTCGACCTGAAATCCGGCTCGTTCCTCAAGTACTACCCCACCGACGCCGACAGCGGCACGCGCGTGCCGATCGTGCCGATTTCCTACGGCGCGGATCGTACGCATGATTTCGGGCGCACCGAGTTCACCGTCAGCGCGTGTGAGCTCGGCACCCAGCCGGCGACCCTGAAGCTGCTGGCGGATATGCTGCCCGACCCCAACCAGAACCTCAGTCAGCTGGTCATTGCCGCAGCGATTGCCGGGGCTGGAGTGCATTGAGCTGACGCCGTGCCCGCGTCAGCGGGCGCGAGCCGCGTTCAGCGCATCAGCTCGAAGGTGCGCCAGATGCGCAGCACCGCGCCCTGGGAAATGCCGAGCGTGCGCGCCAGGCGGCGGCTGCTCCAGCGCGCCGCGTCCGGCGGCTGCTCGTGCAGCGTCTTGGCGAGCACCGCTTCCACCAGCGCATCGCTGATCGAGCGCGGCGCGCCGCTGCGCGGCTGGTCCAGCAGACCCGCCACGCGCCGCTCGAGAAACCGCCGTCGCCATTTGCCGACCGTCTGCGTGCTAACGCCGAGCCGGCGCGCCAGCTCGCGATTCGAGCGTCCGGCGCGGCCGCCGAGCACGATGCGCGCCCGCACGGCCAGTGACGGAGCCAGGCGGCGCCGGCGCGACCACTGCTCGAGCTGACTGCGCTCCGCGGCGTCCAGGGCGATGACCGCGAGCCGCGAACGCGCGGCCCACCTGCGCTTCCCTGCATGCATGGTATTGCTCATCCCGCGCTCAAGCTGCCACCGGCACGCGCAAAGTTCAACTGGTGCAATGAACTTGTGACTCAGCCGCGACGCCGACGCTGCGCAGAAAAGAGGCTTTTTCCAGCCATTTTTGTGCACGCCAGCGCGCGTAGCCGCGCGTCTCGAAGGCGCGACACGTCGACAGCGGGTGTCGCCGCAGCGTAAACCAAGGCGTGTCAGGTGAGGAAAACTGACGTTTGCAACCGGGAGGGAGCCATGGCTACGCGTAAGCGGGTTGCTGTTCGTACCTTCGGCGCGGCAATGCTCAGCGCCGCCATGCTGGTGTCCAGTGCCGCCTGGCCGCAGGCGCGCGATCCGGGTGTGCGGCACGCTGCGACCGACGGCGGTCCGCCGCTGCCGCTGCCGGGAATCACCGCCGATGAGCTCACGTTCTTCCAGGACGGGCAGGCACGCTTCGCGGCTGTCGAGGTGGTGTCCGGCGCCACCGGCTCGCAGGGCAACGGCCTGGGACCGCGCTTCAACTCCAACCAGTGCTCCTCCTGTCACGCCCAGCCGTACCTCGGCGGCTCGAGCCCGCTGAGCAATCCGCTGTTCAGCGTGGTCAATGCGCAGGGGGCGCAGAACCAGATGCCCTGGTTCGAGGCGCAGAACGGACCGGTCCGCGAGGCGCGCTTCGTGCAGTCGAACGGCGTGCCCGACGGCGGAGTGCACAACCTGTTCGTGATCAGCGGGCGCAACGATGCTGGCGCCTGCAACATCACCCAGCCGTCCTTCCTGCCCGCCGGCAACCCCGTCACCGGCCAGGGCGGTAACCCCAACATCATTTTCCGCATTCCGACGCCGGTGCTCGGCGCAGGCCTCATCGAGGCGATTCCCGACTCCGCGATCCTCGCCAACCAGGCGGCCAACGCTGCGGTAAAGCGGCAGGTGGGCGTCCGCGGGCATCCCAATGCCATCCAGGGAGGCAATACCAACCTCAGCGCCAACGACGGCACCGTCACGCGCTTCGGCTGGAAGGCGCAGAACAAGTCGCTGCTGATGTTTGCCGGCGAAGCCTACAACGTGGAGATGGGCATCTCCAACCAGCTCTTCCCGCAGGAGCGCGACGAGACTCCCGCCTGCCAGGCCGGCTATCCGACACCGAACGACACCAGTAACTTCCCCGCCCCGGGTACCGCGCCGCCCTACACCGCAGTCCTGTCGGACATCGAGGCGTTCGCCGACTTCATGCGCACGCTGGCGCCCCCGCAGCCGGCGCCGGCGACGGCCTCGACACAGCGCGGCAGCGTGGTGTTCGGCAGCACCGGCTGCGCCCTGTGCCACACGCCGGCGATGCGCACCGGCAGCGCGATCGCGAGCGGCTCATACATCGCCCCGAGCGTCGCCTTGTCGAATCAGCCGGTGAACCTGTTCTCGGACCTGCTGGTGCACCACATGGGCGCGGGTCTTGCCGACGGCATTACCCAGGGACAGGCGGGACCGGATGAATTTCGCACCGCGCCGCTGTGGGGCGTCGGTGAGCGGGTGTACTTCCTGCACGATGGTCGCACCAGCGACATCATCCAGGCGATTCTCGACCACGCCAGCAACGGCAGCGAAGCGAACCAGGTCGTGCAGAACTTCCAGTCGCTGAGCGCGGCCGATCAGCAGAACCTGGTCAACTTCCTGCGCTCGTTGTGAGGCTAGCTGCCATTGAGAGTCGAGACAATCGCGTACCTGGCGCTGGCAGAGGCGCCGGCGACGGCCATCGTTATCGAGCCGCTCGAGTTCAAAGTCGCCAGGCCGGTGAATTGCACCCCGTTCAGCACCGCGTACGACCCGGTGCAGTTGCCGTAGCTGTAAGCGACTTCGTACAGGTCATGGCTGCTGTCGGCAGTGGAGAGCGAGCCGTTGAGCACACAGCTGTTAGCGGGGTTCTGGGCCGTCATGACGCCACTGCTGGTGATCGATACCGTAGCCCCGCTGCTGACGGAGTCGGTGTCGGTATAGTTGCCACTGACAGCGCTGGTCGAGGAGCTGTTGTTCGATTGCGTCTGGAAGGTCAGCGACCAGCTGCCGCTGAGCGCCGTGCCACCGTTGGTGGTGAAGGTGAGTGTGGCGGTGATGGTACCGCCGGTACTGACCGTACCATTGAGCGTGCCGATGCCGTAGTTCGAACCGTCAGCGAATGTGCTCGGATAGTCTTCGTAGCCGTCCAGGGTGACGGCGAGCGTGTCGCCGGATACCTGTACGGCGCCGACGAACTGCACCCCGTCGCTGCGAATGAAGGTGGCCTGACCGCCGGAGTTGATGAGGGCGGTAACCCCTAAGTTGCTGACCGAGTCGGTGCCGCTCCACACGCCGGTCGCGGAGGCGTTGGTGACGGTGCTGCCCGAGCCGTCATCGGTGGTGGAGTTGCACCCGCCGCTGAGGCACGCGGCGCCGGCCGCCAGGATCCATAAGTTGCGCACAGGTGTCTCCCTCCTACCAACGCCAATGGCGGCAAATCCCGCTGCGGTGACCACAGCTGCGCACGTTTAGACCACGTCAGCGGTCGCGGCGCTGTAAGCACGCGTAACAAACGGTATGCGGCGCGGCGCATTCTATAGACGATCGTCCTCGGCGGTAAACGCTGCGCCTGCAGCGCGACAGCCGTGCGCGCCTGCGATGCCGGGGCTGAGCGCGGACGCGCCCGGCTGCGGCGGCGGTCACGCGCGCGGGGCGCTTCCGCGAGCCTTGAAAGTGAACGAATTTGGCACTTCTCCCGTGCGAGGGAGAACTGCGTCACGCCCGGCAATTTTTTGCCTAGCGGCCGTGATCGTTTAGCCTCAAATTTCCGGGTGTTCTGGCCCGCGCACGCGTAACAAAAATGCCCAATGTGGAGCCCATCGTAGAGCCTGCACCCGCGCCGCGCGCCGCGGCCATACCGCGCTGGGTCGACGTGCTCTACATCGCTCTGGTGGTGTACTGCTTCATCGGCACGGTGTGGATGCTCGCCGGCTTCGGCGGCCCGCAGGTGATCCATTACGTCGCGCTGCTGTCGGACGCTCCGGCGACGCTGCTGTGCGCCGTCATTCTCGGGGCCACCGCGCGCCACACCGCGCGCGGCCCGGCGCGCCTCGCCTGGACGCTGCTCGCCGTGGCGCTCGCGCTGTACTTCGTCGGTGTCATGATCGGGGTGAGCTCCTGGTTGCAGGGGTTCGATCCGTTCCCCGGGCCGGCGGACATCTTCTATTGCCTGTTCTACCCGGCACTGACCGTGGCCGCGCTGCTGCTGATACGCGCCGCGCAGGTGCACGTGCCGTGGATCCAGCTGTCGCTCGACGCCACGATCTTCGTGGTGGGATTCGGGGCGTTCTTCTGGTTCCTGGTCATCGCACCGGCCGCCGCGCACGTGCAGCTCGAATTCCTCAAGGAAGTGCTGAGCCTCGCCTACCTGGCGCTCGACTGCGTGCTGCTGCTGATCTTCGGCGTGCTGGTGCTCACCGGCGTCGGCAATGCCGGCGGGCGGCGCGTACCGCTGCTGCTGCTGGCGGGCTTTGCGGCCATGTTCCTCGGCGACATCCTCTGGTCGCTCGCCAAGGTGCGCGGCTATTACCTGCCGGGGCAGTTCCAGGACGTCCTCTACCTGTGCTGCTGCGTGCCGCTGTCCGCGGCCGGGCGCGAGCAGCTACGCAGCCAGGACCGGGTGCGCACCAGCTCGCGCGCTTCGGATGCGCTCGAGCGCTCGCTGCCCTACGGCGCGATGCTGGCGGCGTTGCTGGTGCTGGCGTACTACAGCCGCGGCGACATCGGCGGTCCGGCGGCGCAGATGACCGTGGTGGTGTTCGCGCTCACGCTGCTGCTCATGGTGCGCCAGGCGGTGGTGCTGCGCTGGGATGCGCTGGTGCGCGAGCGGCGTGCCGCGCAGCTGGTCGAGGAGCGTTACGCCTCGCTGATCGCCAACGCTTCCGACGTCATCATGATCGTGGATGCCCAGGGGCTGGTGCGCTTCGCTTCGCCCGCCACCGAGCGCACGCTCGGACTGAAGCCCGAGCAGATCACCGGCAAGAGCCTGCCGGTGCTGTGGGCGGGGGAGGACGGCGAGAAGCTGCGGGGATTCCTCCTCGAGGTCGCGGCGAGCGAAGCCGGCACGGTCGGTCCGGTGGAGCTGCGCATCGAGCGGGCGCAGAAGCGCTGCGTGATCGAGAGCGTCGGCAGCAATCTCATGCAGGACCCGGCGGTGCAGGGCCTGGCACTGAATTTCCGCGACATCAGCGAGCGCAAGGCGCTCGAAGAGCAGCTGCGGCAGATGGCGTTCCACGATCCGCTGACGCTGCTGGCGAACCGCAACCTGTTCCGCGACCGCGTGCAGCACGCGCTCACGCTGGCGCAGCGCGGGCAGTGCTCGGTGGCAGTGATGTTCCTCGACCTCGACAACTTCAAGAACATCAACGACTCGCTCGGCCACGACGCCGGCGACCGGCTGCTGCAGGCGGTGGCACAGCGCATCGTCAAGACCACCCGCTCCTCGGACACCGTCGCGCGCCTCGGCGGCGATGAGTTCGCGGTGCTGATCGAAGGCATCGTCACGCGCGCGGAGGTGGAGCGGCTCGCCGCGGCGCTCAACGACGCGCTCGACCTGCCGTATCCACTCGACGGCATGGAGGTGCGCGTCGCCGCCAGCATCGGGGTGACGTTCTCGGCGGCGGAGAGCGGTGCGGAGACGCTGCTCAGCAACGCCGACATCGCGATGTACCACGCCAAGGCCGCGGGCAAGAACCGCCACGTGACCTTCCAGCCGCAGATGCAGGACATGGTGCAGGAGCGCCTGCGGCTCGAGGCCGACATCGGCCGCGCGCTGGCGCAGCAGGAGTTCTTTCTCGAGTACCAGCCGATCGTCGACCTCGGCACCGAGAGCCTGCTGGGCGTCGAGGCGCTGGTGCGCTGGCGCCACCCCGAGGCCGGCGTGCTGATGCCGGGGCGCTTCATCCAGGTGGTGGAGGAGTGTGGGCAGATCGTCAAGCTCGGCCGCTGGGTGCTGCGGCAGGCGTGCCGCGATTTCTGCGCCTGGCGCCAGTCGATCACCGGCGGCGCAGGACTGCGCCTGGCGGTCAACATCTCCGGCCGTCACCTGCAGCACGGCGAGCTGGTGCAGGACGTGGCCGAGGCGTTGCAGGAGTCGGGTCTGGAGCCGGGCAACCTGGTGATCGAGCTGACCGAAAGCACCACCATGTACAACACCGACGCCAACCTGCAGCGCTTCCACCGTCTCAAGACGCTCGGCGTGCGCCTCGCGATCGACGATTTCGGCACCGGCTATTCCTCGCTGTCGTATCTGCATCGTTTTCCGATTGACATCCTCAAGATCGATCGCTCCTTCGTCAGCAGCCTGACGAGCACCGAGAACGGCCCGGAGCTGGCGCGGGCGGTCATCACGCTCGGCGAGACGCTCGGCCTCGACACGGTCGCCGAAGGCATCGAGCTGCAGCCGCAGGTCGCGGCACTGCTGGCGCTCGGCTGCGTGGCCGGGCAGGGCTTCCTGTTCGCCAAGGCCGGCTCGCTCGCCGAGCTGACCGCGAGCCCGTTCGTCGCGCGCCGCAATGCGTTGTGGACCACGCATTCCGCGCGCGAGGAGCTGTCCGCCACCGGACGCTTCCGGGCGCTGCGCAACGCCCGCCGGCGCAGCGCCGGCGCTGTCTGAAGCGCAGCGCGGCGCGCGCTGCGCGGTCGCGATCGCGACATCCCCGGGCAGCGCGCGGCGCAATCCGCTACCATTTCGCGGCTGCGAAAGCCTCGGCGCCGGCAGCGATCCGCGTTGCGCTTGCGAACGATGAAGGGGATGAATGAGCAGAAGAATCGCGTTCGGTGTGCCGGCAGCCGTGTTGCTGCTGCTGTCGCAGGCGCTGCTGGCGCGCGGCGTGACGCCCTACCTGCCGCTGAACCTGGATCCGGACGTGGAACGGCAGGTCGAGCGCGTGCTGATACTCGCCGGCAAGCCGGTCATGACCCGGCCGATCCCGGCGGCGGTCGTCTACGACGCCTTACCGCGCGCCTGCAAGCTCGATCCGGTGCTGTGCGAGCACGTGCGCAAGTTCCTCAGCCACTACATGCACACCGAGGGAATCGGCTTCGCCACCCTCGAGGGCTCAGTGGCGCACGGCTCGAGCAATATCATCATGCCCAACCAGCACGGCGAGACCGTCGATAGTCGCTACCAGGCGGCGGCCATGGGCTACGTGCAGCCGAGCGACTACATGCTGGTGAGCGTGGGCGGGGTGGCCTACGAGGGCCACACCGCGCCGACCGGCTCGATGCTCAGCCTCGGCTTCGACTGGGCGCAGCTCGATCTGGGCTACCGCGACCACTGGTGGTCGCCGATGACCAGCAGCTCGATGCTGATCAGCACCGAAGCCCCGACCATGCCCTCGATCACGCTGTCGAACTACGAGCCGCTGACCCCGCTCGGGCTGCAGTACGAGCTGTTCGTGGCGCGCATGTCGGAGACCGATGAGATCGAGCTCACCGACGGCACCTTCACCCGCGGTAATCCGAAGTTCGCCGGTCTGCATCTCGGCATCGAGCCGGTGACCGGCTGGTCGCTGGCGGCCAACCGCGTGCTGATCTTCGGCGGTGGCGCGGCGGGCGGGCAGTCGGTGGCCGACATCATCCGGGCACTGGTCAATGCGGGCGAGGCGCAGACCAAGGGTTTCGGCAACCCCGACGCCAACGTCGGCAAGCAGGAGGGCTCGGTGACGAGCCGCTTCATCGTCCCCGGCCCGGTGCCGTTCGCGATGTACTTCGAATATGCCGCCAACGATACCTCGCGCGGTCACTCCTACCTGTTCGGCAAGGCGGCGCTGTGCGGCGGCCTGCACCTGCCGCGCCTCGGGCCGCTCGACGTCACCTATGAGATCTGCGACTGGGAGAAGACCTGGTACGTGCACGGGGCGAGCTCGGCAGAGGTCGGCTATCTCCAGGGCATCACCAACTACGGCGCCACGATCGGCAACTGGTTCGGCGATCAGCGCGTGTTCGGCGATGCGCCCGGGGGGCAGAGCAACATGCTGCGGCTTGGGTGGGAGCCGCCGTTCGGCGGGCGATTCGAGACGCAGGTCAGCACCCTGGTCAATGATTTGTATGCCGGGGAGGTGTATCCGTATCACCACGAGCTCCTGGCCTCGCTGAGCTACTCCCATCCCTGGCGGGAGTTCGCGCTCGGCGCCGAAGTCGATGCCGGGCGCGATGTCTTCGGCGATCACTACACCCGCCTGGCTGCCTTCCTGCGCTACGGCGACGCGCTGCGTACGGCGTATCCGGAGTCCGCGGACGATGCCTACGCCGGCGAGCGCATCCCCGGCAGCGAGATGTTCGTGGACGTCGGCGCGAATGCCAACAAGGTGCTGGTCGACATTCTCAGCACCAAGCCGCGCTACGACACCGGTGTCAGCGGCGGCCCGGATCTGGGCTTCGGCGCACGCCGCGCGGTGTCAGACAGCCAGGACCTGGGCGTGCGCATCGAGGGCCTGGGGGTGCGCGATCACCTGCTGCTCGCGGTGCGCGCCCTCGATTATCGCTATCGCTTCGGCAAGCATTTCGCCATGGGCGCCTTCGTCGGCGCCGCGCGCTATTCAGTGGCCACGCCCGCCTATGGCTGGTGGCTGGGCGGGGGCGCGCAGTGGCGCGAGCTGCTGCCGGGCTGGGATCTGAATCTCGACTACTTTTACGGCGACGAGCTGGCGCGCGAGCGCTCGCTGCCGAGCGATCCGCAGGGCGGCTATCGGCCCGAGGCTTTCTACAGCCCGAGCGGCGTGCGTCTGTACCTGTCGCGCAAGTTCTGAGCGCGCCGCCGCCGGTAGCTTCAGAACTTCTGCCCGAACTTCAGCCAGTACGTCCGGGGCTGCGTCGGAACGACGTATGGCTGCGGCCCGCAGGTGGTGGTCGCGCACTCGACATAGCGGGTAAGGTCGGCGCGCTTGTCCGCCAGGTTGCTGACGACGAACTGCACCTGTAGACCGTTCTTCTGCGCGCCGGTAGAGAAATCGAACAGCGAATAGGCCGGTAGCTGCCCGAGCGCCATCTGATCGACCCGCCGCAGCAGCGGCTCGGTGCTCGTCTGGTACATGCCGGACAACTGCCCGAATCCTTCCCACGATCCCAGCGGGAACATATAGCGCGCCACGAGGTTCGCCTTGAATTTCGGGGCCACCGGCAGCTGGGTGCCCGACGGGGCCTCCGGACCGGTCAGGCTAACGCCATCGGCGTAGTTGATCACCTGGTTCGGGCAATTGGTGGTCAGGGTGGTGGTGCCTGGAATGTAATTGCTGACTCCGTTGGTGCCGTTGGGACCGCAATAGTTGGTGGTGGTCACCGCATGCAGATAGGTGAGTCCGCTGGAGAGCACCAGACTGTTCACCGGCGCCCACTGCAAGTCCGACTCGAAGCCTCTGATCTGCGCCGAGGCCGCATTCTGCACGACCGTCACGCTGTTGGGACCGAGGAACAGGAACTGAAAATTGTCCCAGTTCTCGAGGAATGCGGCCGCATTCCACCGCAAGCTGCGATCGAGCCACTCCGTCTTCCAGCCGAGCTCCCAGTTGATCAGGGTATCGGTCTTGTAGGGCGGGAAGACCGTGCCGAGAGGCGGATCGAACACGCGGTTCACACCGCCCGGCCGAAAGCCGGTGGAGTAGGTGAAGTACAACAGCTTGTCCGGGTCCAACTTGTAGGTGAGATTGGCGCGATACGTGCGACCGCTATCCGCGACACTCTGGTTGAGGTCAGTGCAGGGTGCGCCGTGGAACGGTTGGTAGTTCGGGTTTCCCCCTACGCCGGAGGGTCCGCAGGCCCACTGCCCGGATGCCTCCGCGGTTTGCGGCGGTCCTGCGCTATAACCACCGAAGCCGGTATACGCCTGATAGTTCGCCGAGTAACCGTAGAAGCCCTGCAGTGAATTGTCGTAATGGTAGAAGCGGATGCCGCCGGTGACGGACCACTGGCTGGTGATGTCCCAGACCACCTGGCCGAATGCGGCCCTGTCCCGATCGACGCGCTCCTGATCGGTGAGCCAGATCGTGTTGCCGTTGACGCCGGGGATGCTCAGGCTCTGCGCAAGGCCTCCCGGACTGTAGGTGTCGGGCGCGTTCTCGTTGCCGGGTATGGTGTACTGCTCCCAGATCTCGTGCACCTGACGCTCGGCGAACAGGCCGAGAATTCCCTTGACCGGCAGGTCCTGCGGCGTGGTGAGCCGCAGCTCGTGGCTCCACTTCGTGTAGTGTCCGTTAGTGGTAACGAACTCCTGCGGATCGGAAACGAACGAGCCCGCCGGGAAACTCGACGCCGGTGCGCCGCTGCAGTAGGCGCCGATTCCGTGTGCCTTCGCGTAGTTGTAACCGGTCTGAGTCAGCCAGTTGCATCCCGAGCCGAAGAACTTGTCGTAGAAGTAGCTGTAGTCGCTGTAGTCGCTGACGGTGTGCTCGTTGCGGTCGAACCAGCCGCCGGCATACGTAAGGTCGAAGTTGCTGATCTTGCCTTCGACCGTGAGCGAGCTCTGGGTGAGATTGTCGTCCTCCCCTTCCGGACCGTAGTGCACTAGGTCGAGGTCGCCCACCGCGGGGTCGAAAGCGAATACGCCGTTCGAGCGCTGATGCTGGCCGATGAATTGCGGCGTGACGGTCCAGTTGTCGCCGAGTTTCAGCAGCACGGTCGCGCGACCGCCCTCGGTAGTGACAGTGTTGTACTGGTCGTCCACGAAGCCCGCGTTGCTGATCGACGCCCCCGAGGTCGGAAACGTCCTGACGCCATCGACGATCCCGGCAGCCGGATTGGTCCCCGCGACGTTATGAATATAGCCCGCGTCGTGCTCGTCCCAGCCAACCAGCCTGATGGCCGCGTTCGGCGACAGCGGTATGTTGACGTACCCTTCACCGATCCAGCCCTGGCCGCCGTGATCGACCGAGTTGCCGGTCAGGTCATAACCGGCGGAGAACTTGCTGGGATCGGGCTTGTTGGTGATGATGCGGATGGTGCCCGCCTCCGAGCTCGCACCGTACAGTGTGCCCTGGGGTCCCTCGAGCACCTCGATACGCGCGATGTCGTACACGTGGATGTCGGGCGTACCGTCGATGGTGGTGATCGGCAGCTCGTCGATATACGTGCCGACGCTCGGCTGCGAGGCCGAGTGGTTGCCGTCCTGGCCGCTGACGACACCGCGCATGTACACGTGCGTCGTGCCGATGCCGGTGCCGCCCTGTCCGAGTCCCTTGACGGTGGTGACGCCCGAGAGGTACTTGACGTAGTCGTCGATGTCCGAGATGTTGAGCTGCTCGAGCTTCTCGTTGGAGAGTGTCTGGATGCTGACCGGCACATCCTGCAGATTCTCGCTGCGCTTCTGCGCCGTGACCACGACCTCCTCGAGACCGCCGGGCGCGGCACCAGCGCCCGCGGGGGCGCCGGCCTCCTGCGCGAATGCCGCAGGCGCCGTGGCCAGCATCAGCGGAATGCTCGTACGGATGAGAGCGCGGCGCACCGCCTCGCTCACCAACATGCGTCGTCCGCTACGCGTCATGGGTCACCCCCTGAAGTGATAATGCTGCGCGCTTTGTATTCGTCACGGTCTGCGTTGGGCCGTGACACATTATTACAGGATCAGATCGCCCGCGGCACGTCCGGATAAGCCGCCAGTACGTCGCCGAGTGCGATCTTCAGCGGCCGGAGCCACGGCTCGTAATGTCGCCATTGTTCAAGCGCATCCTGGAAAATCGGCTGGCGCACCTGCTCGGAGCTCGCCGTGCGCACCGCCCGCTCATTCTCGTAGAAGCGCAGGCAGCTCTCCTCGAATGGCAGGCCGCAGTGCACCAACAGGCGGCGGACTTCTGTCTCGGTGTCCGTGACCATGCTCTCGTAGTGCACGCGGTACACGCGCCCCGGCAGTACTGCGTCAAAGTGGTGCATCAGACCCACGTAGTCGCGGTAACACCGACCCAGATCCTCGAGGTCGTAAGTGAAGTTCTGGCCGCGGGCGAACTGCTGCTTGAAGCACGAGAAGCAGCAGCCGAGCGGGTGGCGCCGGGCGTCGATAATGGTGGCCTGGGGCAGCAGCAGATGAATGAGTCCGACATACAGCCAGTTGTTCGGCATCTTGTCGATGAAGTACGGCGCCGAGCGCTTGCGGAAGATGCGGGTGCCGTCGAGATAGCGCGCGGCGAGCTCCCGCAGGTCCTGCGCGCCGAGTGTCGCGACCGCGTGCATGAAGCCGCCGGCCTCGTCGCCCTCGCTGCCGCGCGCGGCGAGCTCGCGCGCGATGTGCGGGATGTCGGGCAGCTCCATGGTGCCTTCCACCAGCGAGTGACTCGCCAGGATCTGCTCGAGCAGCGTCGAGCCGGCGCGCGGCAGTCCGACAATGAAGATCGGGTCGCGTGCTGCGGCGCCCGAGCCCGCGTGCGCGGCGAGGAACTCAGCCGTGAACAGCTCGCGGCAGCGCTGCACATAGTCGCTATTCGCGGTGGCGCTGTAGGGGTGCAGTCGGCGCCGCAGCCCGTTGCCGGAGGCGTAGTGGCCGAACGACTCCTCGTAGAGCTGCGCGTCCTCGAGCGCCTTGCCGAGGGCGAACTCGAAGTGCAGCCGCTCCTCGTCGGCAAGATCGCCGCGGGCGAGCGCGGCGCGTATGGCGCGCACGTCGGCCGCCGTAAAGCGCACGGTCTTGAGGTTCGCCAGACTCCACCAGGCCTCGCCGAGGCGCGCCTCGGTGCCGATGGCGCGACGGTACGCGGCGATGGCCTCGGGCAGCCGGCCGGCGGTCTTGAGCGAGTGGCCGTAGCTCATCCACACCTTCGGCTGCTGCGGGTACTCCTCGAGCACGGCGGCATAGATCGCGGCGGAGCGGGCGTAGTCGCCGACATTCGCGAGCACTGCGGCCTTGAGGTTGCGGTAGCCGGGGTTGCGCGGCTCGCGCGCGAGCAGCTGCTCGACCTGCGGCAGCGCGGCGGCCGCCTTGCCCTGGCGGTTGAGGACGGTGGCGTAGTTGTGGCGGGCCGCGTCGAAGCCCGGGGCGAGCTCGAGGCAGCGTTCGAGCAGCAGCTGCGCGTCCGGGTAACGGCGCAGCCGCGCTGCGACCTCGGCCAGCATGCGCAGCGCCGCCACGTCGGTGGGGTAGCGCTTGAGGTGCTCGCGCAGCAACGCCTCGGCCTCGGGGATGCGGTTGTCGACCAGCGCTGCCGCCGGTGCCAGCAGGCGCGGGTCGCGGGTGGCGGCCTTGATGTGGCGCGCGTAGGCCGCATCCGCCCCCGCCGTGTCGCCGATCGCGGTGAGATGATCCGCGAGTGCCAGCCAGGCGTGCGCCATGTCGGGTTTGAGCTCGACCGTGCGGCGCAGGGCGGTGAGCGCCGCCTCGCCCTGTCCGGCCGCGGCGAGCGTGAGGCCGAGCTCATAGTGGGCCGCCGCCCAGCGCGGCTGCCGCGCACACAACTGCTGCAGGCCCTCGAGAGCGGCGGGCAGATTACCGCAGGAGCGCTGCGCGACGCCGAGCAGCAGCAGCGCCGGCGGATGATCCGGCGCCACCTTGAGAATCTCCGTGGCCTGCTCGGCCGCGAGTGCCGGCTTGACGGCCAGCAGCCGTGTGGCGTGGCGCAGTGCGACTTCCACCGAGCCCAGCGGCTGCGATTGCTCGCTCACGCGCCGCGTCCTTTCACCACTGCCCTCCGCCGCGGCACGCGCCGCGCGCCGCGCCCGTGCCCGTGCCCGTGCCCGTGCCCGTGCCAACATAGCTTACGCACGGCCCCGATGCCACGCGGCGGCGGCCGCGGCGGCTCATTGCAGCTGCGCTGCCGCCGCTGTGGGCACGCCTCCGGCGGCGGGTGCAGTCCAGGGCAGCGGCGCGAGCCGCGGCACCATCCATACCCAGCCGACCAGCCCGAACAGGCTGACGAAGGCGGCAACCAGGAATGCGGCCGTGGAGTGATGGGTTTCCCCGATCAGCCAGCCGGTGAGCGCGGGGGCGATGACGCCGGCGAGGTTGCCGATGCCGTTCTGAATCCCGACCCAGCGGGCGGACGCGCTCGGGCCGGCCAGGATCTGCGACATGGCGAAGGCACCGGGTGAGGACATCCCGGTGAGGATCTGGTAGGCGAAGATGGCGCCGAGCGCCCACGGCGGCGGTGCGAGCGCGATGCACAGCATGCAGGCCACGGTGCCGGCGTGCGCGGTCGCCATGACGCTCTTGTAGGCGAGGTTGGCGTGGCCGGCACGCACCGCGCGATCGGTGGCCCAGCCGGCGACGAGCGCGCTCAGCGCATTCACCACGTAGGCGCTGCCGGTGAGCGCAGCCATGGCCGCGGTCGAGAAGCCGCGGTCGCGCATGACGATGTACGGCAGCCAGGTCAGCATGAAATAGAACGCGTAGTTGGTCGAAAACAGCCCGAGACTCGTACCCCACAGGGATCGCTGGCGCAGCAGCGCCGGCAGCGTCGGAGCTGCGCTGTCGCTCGCGCTCGCCGTCGCCTGCGGCAGCCGCACGCGCGACCACGGCAGCAGCCATAGCAGCGACAGCGCGCCGAACGTCCAGAACGCCGCGCGCCAGCCGAAGTGCACCATCAGCAGGCCGCCGCAGTACGAGCCCACCGCCGGGCCTAACATGTAGGCAAAGGCGACGATGCCGTTGGCCCCGCCGAGGCTTTTCACCGGCACCGCCTGCGCGAGCAGTTTCGAGACGCACGGGAAGCCCGCGCTCTCGCCGATTCCGAGCAGCACCCGCAGCCCGAGCAGCATGGCGAACGAATGCGCGACCCCCACCAGCAGCGTGGCGCACGCCCAGATCGCCAGGCCGCACGCCAGCACGCGCTGCGCGCCGATGCGCTCGGCGAGCCAGCCGACCGGCACCTGCAGCAGCGCATACGACCAGAAGAACGCCGAGAACAGCAGCCCGAGCTGGCGGGGGGAGAAGCCGAGCTCGTCCTGCATCAGGGGTGCGGCGGTCGGCACGGCGCCGCGGTCGACGTAGTTGATGAACAGCGCCGCGGCCAGCAGCGCCACGATCGGCCAGTAGCCGCGGCCCGGCGGCGCCGGCGTCGTGGCCGCTGGCCTCAACTCGCGTAGTCCGATGCGCTGCGGTCCAACATCCGCTTCAGGGCCCGGAAGTGCAGCTCGGCGCGATCCTCGCCGCCGACCTTGTCGCCCGAGCCGAACTGGGCGCGCGTCGCCTGCACGATCGGCTCCGCCACGATGTGCAGCGCGCGGCCAGTGGACTGAGCCAGCAGCTGCGCGCGGCAGGCGCGCTCGAGAAAGTACAGCCGCTCGAAGGCGTGCGCGACCGAGGGCCCGACGACCAGCACGCCGTGGTTGCGCAGTATCAGCACCGTCTGGTCGCCGAGCGCGCGCGCCAGGCGCTCGCCCTCCTGGTAATCGAAGGCGAGCCCGCGGTAGTCGGCGTAGGCGATGTCGCCGTGGAACCCCAGCGCGTTCTGCGAGGCCATCTCCAGGCGTGGATCTTCGAGCATCGCGAGCGCGGTGGCGTAGGGCATGTGGGTGTGCAGCACGCAGCGCGCCTGCGGTGCCAGGCGATGAACCGACAGGTGAATGTATAGCGCGGTGTCCTCGACCGGCCCGCGGCCGGCCACGACCTTGCCGCTGAAATCGAGTTCCAGCAGGTCACTCGCCTTCACCTCCGACCACAGCAGTCCGAACGGCGCGAGGTAGAAGCGATCGTTGCAGCCGGGCAGCAGCAGCGTCAGGTGATTGTCGATGCCCTCGTTGAAGCCGAAGTGCGCCGCGAGGCGATGGCACGCGGCAAGATCGATGCGCGCCTGCCGGCGCGCCTCGGCCTGCGACCAGGCGGCTTCCGCGGAGGCGCTCATCAGCGGCTCCGGGCTGCGGCCGCGCCCGCTTCGCGTTTGCCGGCACCGAAATGCCGGTCGGCGATCAGGCAGAGGATCTCGAACATCATGGTCGCGCCCACCAGCGCGGTGTTGCCGGTCTGATCGTAGGGAGGCGCGACCTCGACTACGTCGCCGCCGATGAAGTTCACTCCGCGCAGCCCGCGCAGCAGCCGCTGCGCCTCGAGCGTGGTGATGCCGCCGACCTCGGGCGTGCCGGTGCCCGGGGCATACACCGGGTCGAGTCCGTCGACGTCGAAGGACAGGTAGGCGGGAGCATCCCCGACCACCTCGCGGGCGAGGGCGATCACCCGCTCGACGCCCAGCTCGGCGAACTCCTCGATGAACACCACGCGCATGCCGTGCGAGCGCGAGAATTCGATGCCGTCGAGGAAGTTCTGTCCGCCGCGAATGCCGATCTGGATGGTGCGCTTCGGGTCGAGCACGCCCGCCTCGACCGCGAGGCGAAACGGTGCGCCGTGGGTGAACTTCGAGCCGAAGAACTCACCCCAGGTATCGGTGTGCGCATCGATGTGCACCATGCCCACGGGGCGCTCGGCGGCGATCGCGCGGAAGATCGGGTAGGTGATCGAGTGATCGCCGCCAGCACTCACCGGCAGCACGCCGGCCGCCTTCACCGCCCGGTAGAACGCCTCGATGTCCTGGTTCTGCTTCTCCAGGTCGTAGCGGTGCGACAGCCGCACATCCCCCAGGTCGGCGATGCGGCACAACTCGTAGGGGTTGACGCCGAGGCCGAGGTTGTAGCCGCGCATGAGACTCGAGGCGTTGCGGATCTCGCGCGGGCCGTGGCGCGCACCGGGCCGGTTGGTCACGCCAAGGTCGGTGGGCACGCCGATCAGCCCGATGTCGACGTTCTCCAGCGAGCTCGCCAGCGGCGCACGCATGAAGGTCGCGATCTCGGTGAAGCGCGGCTCCTTCATGGGATCGTAGGGGCGCTTGCCGCTGATGTCGTTCCTGAAATAAGTTTCACTGCTCACGATGCTTGCCTCGCGACACTGCGGCGCACGGCCCCGGCAGCGCCGGGGGCATGGCGTAGAATACGCTCTCGGGCCATGACGGGGGATGCAGGTGTACGTTCCGGAGCATTTTCGCGAGACGCGGCCGGAGGTGCTGCAGCGCTTCCTCGCACAGCATCCGCTGGCGACGCTCGCCGCCATGACCCCGCAGGGGCTCAGCGCCCACCATCTGCCGCTGCGCGCGCAGCTGAGCGGCGCGGACAGCGGCGTGCTGCGCGGGCATATTGCCCGCGCCAACACCCTGTGGCGCGAGCTCGCCGACGGCACACCGGTACTCGCCATCTTCACCGGGCCGGACGCCTACGTGTCGCCCGTCTGGTATCCGAGCCGCGCGCAGCACGGCAAGGTCGTGCCGACCTGGAACTATGCCGCGGTACACGTCGATGGCACCATCCGCTTCATCCACGAGGAGGCATGGCTGCGAGAGCTGGTCACCGAGCTCACCGATACCTACGAAGCCGGGCGCGCGGACCGCTGGCGCGTGAGCGATGCGCCCGCCGACTACATCGAGGCGATGCTCGCGGCCATCGTCGGTTTCGAGATCACCATCACCCGCATCGTCGCCAAATTCAAGGGCAGCCAGAATCGCCCGGCCGCCGACCGCGCGGCGGTGGCGGCGGCGCTGCGCGCGGAGGGGCGTAACGCCGATGAGGTCGCGCAGCTCGCTCCTCCCGAGCGGACGGACTGAGGGGACCATGTTCGAGCTGCAGGGCCACCGCGGTGCCCGTGGCCTGTGGCCGGAAAATACGCTCGCCGGGTTCGCCGGCGCGCTGTCGCTCGGGGTCAGCAGCGTGGAGCTCGATTGCGCGGTGACGCGCGATGGGGTGGTAGTTGTCTCGCACGACCCGCAGCTCAATCCCGACTGCACGCGCGATGCGCACGGCACCTTTCTCCCCCGCACCGGTCCGCCGATCGTCACGCTCAGCTACGCCGAGCTGCAGAGCTACGACGTCGGACGGCTGCGGCCCGGGAGTGCCTACGCCGCGCGCTTCCCGCAGCAGCAGGCCGTGGACGGCGAGCGCATCCCGCGACTCGCCGACGTGCTCAATCTGGTGCGCACCCGCGGCGGCGGCCGGGTGCGCGTCGCCATCGAGATCAAGACCTTCCCCGAGCAACCGCAACTCACCCCTGCGGCGCAGGAGTTCGTGCAGGCGGTGGGGCGCGAGCTCGAGCGCACCGGCACCGCCGCACTGGTCGTGGTCATGGCTTTCGACTGGCAGGTGCTCGGCGCTGCACGGCGGCAGATGCCGCAGGTCGCTTGCGTGGCGCTCACCGAGCAGCAGCCCGGTGAGGACACGGTGCGCGTCGGCGCTGCGCAACCCTCGCCGTGGCTCGGCGGAGTCGATCCCGCGCGGTTCGGCAACTCGGTGGAACAGCTGGTACAGGCCAGCGGCGCTGGCACCTGGGGGCCGGACTACCTGGATCTTGATGCCGGGCGGGTGCGGCGCGCGCACGCGCTCGGACTGCGGGTGGTGCCGTGGAGCGTCAACGAGCCGGCGGACATGCTGCGGCTGCTCGGGTTTAATGTCGACGGGATGGCTACCGACCGCCCGGACGTACTGCGCGCACTGCTCGAAGAGCGGGGCCTGGAGCTTCCCGCGCCGGCGGGAGCAGCGCCGGCGTGAGCGCCCTGCGCATCCTGGTGATTGACGGCAACCGCGCAACGACCCGCGCGCAGCAGGTCGCCGCCGGCGGCAGCCCTTCCGGGGAAGGCTATATGCAGGTACTGCAGGGCCTTGGTGAGCTGAGCTGCGACATCGTGCGTCCGGCCGACGGCGAGGTGCACTTTGCCACCGGCAGCGGGCTGGCCAGCTACGACGGCGTGGCGATCACCGGCTCGGCGCTCAACGTCTACGAGGGCGGTGCGCATATCGAGCGGCAGATCGAGCTGGCGCGCGCGGTGCTGGCGCACGGGGTGCCGCTGTTCGGCAGCTGCTGGGGCATGCAGGTGGCGGTGTGTGCCGCGGGCGGTAGCGTGCGCCGCAACCCGCTGGGACGGGAATTCGGCTTCGCGCGGCGCATCGAGCTCAGCGAAGCCGGGCGGCGCCATCCGATGTTCAACGGCAAGCCCACGGTCTTCGAAGCGATCACGGTGCACCGCGACGACATCGAGCAGCTGCCCGCGGGTGCCGTGGTGCTGGCGAGCAACGACATGGGCCTGCAGGCGCTCGAGCTCAAGCACGCCCGCGGCACCTGCTGGGGCGTGCAGTACCACCCCGAATACACCTTCAGCGAGATTGCGGCGACGGCGCTGCGCTACGGCGCGACGCTGCTCGCCGAGCAACTGTTTGCCAGCCGGGCGGAGCTCGAGGGCTTCGTCGCCGAGCTGCGCGCGCTCATGCACGATCCGCACGATCGCCGCCTGACCTGGAAGCACGGGCTCGGCCCGGCACTGCAGCAGCAGTCCCTGAGGCTCGCCGAGCTCAGCAACTGGCTCAAGCTGCAGGTGCTGCCGTACGCGCAGCGCCGCCACTGAGCAACCGAGGGCGGGATGAGCTTCAGTGAACACCCGGATCGTGCCGCAGCGCTCGCCCTCGCCGAGCGGCTCGCCGACGTCGCGCGCGTCATCGCCATGAAGCATTTCCGCACGCCGCTCGCCATCGAGCGCAAGGGCGATGGCAGCCCGGTAACGCTCGCCGACCGCGGCATCGAGATGGAGATGCGCCGCATGATCCGCGCGGCCTTTCCCGGGCATGCGATCCGCGGCGAGGAGTTCGCCGCCGAGGGCAGCGGGGAATTCACCTGGGTGCTCGATCCGATCGACGGCACCAAGAGCTTCATCACCGGCTACCCGCTGTTCGGGTCGCTGATCGCGCTGCTGCAGCACGGGCGCCCGGTGATCGGGGTGATCGAGGCGCCGGCGCTCGCCGAGCGCTGGGTGGGCTGCGAGGGGCGCGCGACGCTCTTCAACGGCGCTCCGGTCAGGACCAGCGCGTGCCGCGCGGTTGCCGAGGCGGTGGTGTACACCACCACCGCGGAGAGCTTCGACGCCAGCGAGCGGCGGCGCTTCGAGACGCTGAGCGCGCGCGCGGCGCTGCGCCGCTTCGGCGGGGATTGCTACCTGTACGGCATACTGGCCGGCGGCTACTGCGACCTGGTCATCGAGGTGCTGCTCAAGCCGCACGATTTCATGGCCGCGGTCCCGGTGGTGCAGGGCGCCGGCGGCCGCATCAGCGACTGGCGCGGTGCGCCGCTCAGCGTCGCATCCGACGGGCGCGTGGTGGCGGCGGCCACCGAGGCGCTGTGGCGCGAGGCGCTCGCCGGGCTCTGCGGGGAGTGAAGCCTCAGTCGCCCAAGGTCAGGTCACCCCTGACGGCTGCGCGGAAGATGCGCGCGTAGGCGGCCGCGTCGCTCGGCAGCGGATTGCCCGCCGCGGAGGGGTCGAGCTCGGCCTCACGCCCGATTAGCGCGGCATCCCGGGAGGGCACGCCGATCTCGGCGAGTGAGTGCGGGATCCTGAGCCGCTCACGAAAGCCCAGCACCCACTCGAACAGCGCCGCATAGGGCTCGCCGGGCAGGTTCAGGACGCGCGCGATGACCGCGAGGTGCGCTTCGATCGCCGCGCGATTGTGCACCATGACGTACGGCAGCAGCACCGCGTTGGTGAGCCCGTGGTGGGTGTTGTAGTGCGCGCCGACCGGGTGCGCGATGGCGTGCACGCCGCCCAGGCCCTTCTGGAAGGCGGTGGCGCCCATGCTGGCCGCGGCCAGCATGCGCGAGCGTGCCTCGATGTCGGCGCCGTTCTCGCAGGCGAGCGGCAGGTAGGTCTGGATGAGCCGCATGCCCTCGAGCGCGATGCCGTCGGCGAGCGGATGGAAGCCCGGCGCGCAGTAAGCTTCGAAGCAGTGCACGAAGGCATCCATGCCGGTGGCCGCGGTGATCGCCGGCGGCAGTCCGACCGTGAGCTCCGGGTCGCTGATGACCACGCCCGGCATCATCTGCGGATGGAAGATGATCTTTTTCTGCTGCGTCGCCTCGTTGACGACTACGCCGGCACGGCCGACCTCGGACCCCGTGCCCGCGGTCGTCGGCACCGCCACGACCGGCGCAATGCCGCGCGGATCGGCGCGCGTCCACCAGTCACCTACGTCCTCGAAATCCCACAGCGGCCGCGTCTGTCCCGACATGAACGCGATCACCTTGCCGGCATCAAGCGCCGAGCCGCCGCCGAAGGCGATCACCCCGTCGTGATCCCCCGCGCGGTAGGCCGCCAGGCCCGCCTCGATGTTGGCCGCCACCGGGTTACCGCGCACGCCCGCGAACAGCCCGGCGGCGGGCACCAGCTCGCGCGCGCGCCGCACGATCGCCGCATCGCGCAGGCCCTCGTCGGTGACCAGCAGCGGGCGCTGCACCTGCAGCCGCGCGCAGGCAGCGCCGAGCTCGGCGATGCGGCCCGGTCCCGCCCATACCGTGGTGGGGTAATTCCAATTGGCCTTGAGTACTGCGCTCACGTCGTTACCCGCAGGTGGAATGATTTGGGTCGCGTCAGCTGCTCGTAGCCGACGACCGACAGCGTACAGCCGCGCCCGGAATCCTTGACTCCCACCCAGGCGAGCGCCGGGTCGAGGTAGTCGCAGCGGTTCATGAACCAGGTGCCGGTCTGCACCTGCGCGCCGAGCGCGAGCGCGGCGCTCGCATCGCGCGTCCACACCGCGGCGGTGAGACCGAACGCGCTGTCGTTCATGTGCGCGACGGCTTCGGCGTCCGAGGCGACCCGCATGACGCCCGCCACCGGGCCGAAGATCTCCTCGCGCATCACCGTGCAATCCGGCGGCGCGTCGAGCAGCAACTGCGGCGCGAGGTACGGCGTACCGGGCCGGCTGCGCGCGAAGGCGCGCTCATCGATCGCCGGGCGCGCGCCGGCCGCTACCGCCGCGCGCAGCTGCTCGCGCACCGTGTCCGCGGCCGCGGTGCGCACCAGCGGCCCGAGCGTGGTCGCGGGGTCGAGGGGATCGCCGAGCCGGTACTGCCCGATCAGCTCGATGCAGCCGCGCGTAAAGGGCTCGTAGACGCTGGCGTGCACGTAGATGCGCTGCAGTCCGCAGCAGGATTGGCCGGAATTGAAGTACGCGCCGTCGACGATGTTCTCGATGGCGTGCGCGAGGTCGGCGTCGTGGCGCACGTACACCGGGTCGCAGCCGCCGAGCTCGAGTCCGACGCCGATGAAGCGCTCGGCGGCGGCGCGCTGCACCGCCCGGCCGCCGGCCACCGAGCCGGTGAAGGCGACGAAGTCGACGCGCGGGTCGCCGATCACCCGCCCGGTATCCGCATGTGTCAGATGCAGCACCTGGAAGAGCCCCGCGGGAAGCCCGGCGGCGGCGAGGCACTCGGCGAAGCGCTCTCCGCACAGCGGGGTCTGCGCGGAGTGCTTGAGCAGCACCGCGTTGCCGGCCAGCAGCGCCGGCACCACGCTGTTGACGGCGATCAGGTACGGGTAGTTCCAGGCGGCCACCGTGAACACGACCCCGAGCGGCTCGCGGCGGATGAAGCGGCGGAAGCCGGCCTTGGGAACTGCGTCCATATCGGCAAGCGCCGTGGCGGCGATGCTGCTCATGTGACGCGTGCGCTCGAGCGTGCCGCGCACCTCGCTCGGGGCGAAGCGGATCGGCCGGCCTATCTGCCAGGGCAGCTCGGCGGCGATCGCGGCGCCGCGCCGCTCGAATTCTGTGGCGAAGCGCTCCATGATCGCGACGCGCGCGTCGCGGGGCACCTCGCGCCAGGCGCGCTGCGCGCTGCGCGCGCTCTCGAGCGCCGCATCGATCTGCGCCTCTGTGGCCGCGGTGCGCTGCGCGTAGAGGCTGCCGTCGATCGGGCTGATGCTGCTGAGACTCATCAGATGATCTCGAAGTATCGCGCCAGTTCCCAGTCGGTGACCACGCGGCGGAACTGGCGCTCCTCCCACTCGCGGCTGGCGGCGAAGTGCGCGACGAAGGCCGCACCGAACAGCTCCTGCGCGGGTCTGGAGTGCGCCAGGCGGGCGGCGGCCTCGGTGAGGGTACGCGGCAGCTGGCGCTTCGCCGGGAGCTTGCGGTCGTAGGCGTTGCCGGTGATCGGCTCATCCGGCTCGATGTGATGCTCGATGCCCCACAGACCCGAGCCGATCGCCGCCGCGAGCGCCAGGTAGGGGTTGATGTCCGCCGCGGCGATGCGGTACTCGACGCGCTGCGCCCGGGGGCCGCCCTGGATGACCCGCAACGCGCAGGTGCGATTCTCCACGCCCCAGGTGGCGGCGGTCGGCGCCCAGTAGCCGGGCACGAGGCGCGTGTAGCTGTTGACGGTAGCGGCGACCATGGCGAGCAGCTCCGGCATGAGCGCCTGCTGCCCGCCGACGAACCAGCGCATCTCCTGCGACATGGTGTGCGCGGCAGCCGGGTCGTAGAACGCGGAAGTGCCGTCGGCGCGGGCCAGCGACACGTGCAAGTGGCCGCTCTGACCGGGGAGTGCTTCCGACCACTTGGCCATGAAGGTCGCCATGAGACCGCGCCGCTGCGCGAGCACCTTGACGAAGGTCTTGAACAGCGCGGCGCGGTCGGCGGCCTCGAGCGCTTCGGTGTAGCGCAGCGCCGCTTCGAGCACACCGGGGCCGGTCTCGGTGTGCAGCCCCTCGATCGGCATGCGCATGTCGGTCGCGAGCTGCAGCAGCGCCTGGTAGAGCTCGGCGTGCACCGAGCTGCGCAGCAGCGAGTAGCCGAAATACCCGGGGGTCAGGTTGGTCAGCCCGCGGTAGCGCTTCTCGCGCACGCTCGCCGGGGTCTCGCTGAAGAGGAAGAACTCGTACTCGGCGGCGGCCGCGGCCGCGTAACCCATGGCGGCGGCGCGCTGCAGCACGCGGCGCAGCGTGGCGCGCGGGCAGACCTCCTCGGCGCGCCCGGCGAACTCACCGAGGAACAGCAGCATGTTGCCCTCGAGCGGCAGGGCGCGGCAGGTCTCGGGCAACAGTCGCACCGGGGCGTCGGGGAAGGCGGTGTGCCAGCCGGTGAAGGTGATGTTGTCGTACTGCTGATCGCTCGAGTCCCAGCCGAGCACCACGTCGCAGAAACCCATGCCCTTGTCGAGCGCAGTAAAGAACTTGTCGCGCTCGAGGTACTTGCCGCGCAGGATGCCGTCGTTGTCGAACACGCCGATCTTGACGTGCTGCAGGCCGCGCTCCTCGACAATGGCCCGGGCCTGAGCGCTGGTGCGCACCTCTTCTGGCTGCATGCAGCGAACTCCTATAGGCGGCTGACGCGATGCCCCGCCGCGTCGAGCCAGACGGGATTTATCTCCACGCCCCAGCCGGGAGCGGCCGGAATGGTCACGTGACCATCGCGTACCTGGTACGGGTCCTCGCGGAACAGCCCCTGCTGCCACGGATAGTAGTCCGCGCCTTCGATCGAGAGCTCCAGGTACTTGCCGGCGTTGGCGATCGCACCGAGCAGGTGCATGGTACACACGGTCACCAGCGACAGGTTGGCGCTGTGGGGCGTGCACGGCAGACCGGCGGCGGCGGCGCGCCGCACCACCGCGAGCGTGCGCGACAGCCCACCCATGTACATGATGTCCGGCTGCACGATGTCGACCGCGCGCATCTCGATCATGCGCTCCCAGGTCGCCAGGTCCCAGTCCTGCTCCCCGCCGCTCACGTCGAGAGCGAGTGCGTCGGTGACCTGTTTGGTTGCGGCGAGCTGCCAGTAGGGACAGGGTTCCTCGAAATGGCTGATGCCTTGCGATTCGAGGAGCCGGCCGACCTCGATCGCCCGGCGCGGCGAGTAGCCGCTGTTGGCGTCGACGAGCTTCGCCACGGCGTCACCGAGTGCGCGCGCCACCTGCGGCACGATCGCCTCGGTGCGCCCCGGCCACTCATCGATGTCGTGGCCGCACTCGGCGGCGACGCGCCACTTGAAGGCGTCGAAGCCGAGCTCGTCGCGCAGCTGCACCAGCCGGCGCGCCTCCTCGGCCGGGGAGATGTCGCGGCGCATGGAGGATGCATAGGCGCGCAGGCGCCGCGGCTTGCCGCCGAGCAGCTCGACCACCGGCTTGCCGGCGAGCTTGCCGTGCAGATCCCACAGCGCGGTGTCGAGCCCGGCGAGCGCGCGGCAGCGATAGCTGCCGGGAAACTTGTGCTCGCGCTCCTCGACACGGGTGATGAGCGCCTCGATGTCGAGGGCGTCGGCGCCGAGGGCCCAGGGAGCCACCTGGCGGTGGAACACCGCCGCGGTGATGTCGGCGTTGTAGGTCGAGGTCTGGCCCCAGCCGACCGCACCGCTGTCGGTGGTGAGCCGCACGAAGCACACGAACTGGTTGGCGAAGGTCTCGAGGCTGGCGATTTTCACGTCCACGGCAGTGAGTAGGTCTTCAGGTTGGTGAAGCTCTTCATCGCTTCCTGGACGCCTTCCTTGTAGCCGAGGCCGGAGTCCTTGATGCCGCCGAACGGGGTGAGCTCCAGGCGGTAGCCCGGGACCTCGCGCACGTTCACGCTGCCGACGTTGAGCTCCGCCACGAAACGCGTGATGTAGTCGAGACGGTTGGTGCACACCGCCGAGGACAGGCCGTAGGCGGTGGAGTTGGCGATGCGGATGGCCTCGTCGAGGCTGCCGAAGGTGATGACCGGGGAAACCGGGCCGAAGGTCTCCTCCCTGACGAGGGGCATCTGCGGTTGCACCCGATCGAGCACCGTCGGGGAGTAGAGCGCCCCGGAGCGCACGTTGCCGTACAGCAGCCGCGCGCCCTGCGCAACCGCATCGTTGACGCGCTGCTCGCAGCTGCGCGCCGCGGCCTCGTCGATCACGGTGCCCATGTCGGTGTCGGGATCCATCGGGTCGCCGTAGCGGATGGCGCGCGACTTCTCGAGCAGCAACTCGGTGAAGCGCGCGGCGACCGACTCGTGCACCAGCATGCGCTTGACGGCCGTGCAGCGCTGGCCGGAATTCTTGTAGGAGCCCGCCGCGGCGAGCGTCGCCGCCTCCTCGAGGTCGGCGTCCTCCATGACGATGATCGGGTCGTTGCCACCGAGCTCGAGCACCTGGCGCTTGTAGACGGCCTTGGCGGCGATGTACTTGCCGACCGGCACGCCGCCGGTGAAGGTGATCAGGTCGACATCCGCGTGCGTCAGCAGCTCGTCCGCGATCTCGGCCGGGTCGCCGGTCAGCACGCTGAACATCTGCGCCGGCAACCCCGCCTCGTAGAGGATGTCCGCCAGGCGCAGCGCCGACAGCGGCGTCTTCTCCGAGGGCTTGAGCACCATGCGGTTGTTGCTGGCGATGCTGGGCGCGACCTTGTGGGCGACCTGGTTGAGGGGGTGATTGAAGGGCGTGATCGCCACGATCACCCCGAGCAGCGGCTCGCGCAGCGTGTAGACCTTGCGCCGCTTGCCGTGCGCAGTGAGGTCGCAGGAGAACACCTGGCCGTCGTCCTGCAGTGCGGCGTTGCCGGCGAACACGAACACGTCGCAGGCGCGACCCACCTCGTAGAGGGAGTCCTTCTTGCACAGGCCGCTTTCGGCGGTGATGAGGTCGGCGAGCTCCTCGGTGCGCGAGCGCAGCGCCGCCGCCGTCTGGTAGCAGATGCGATAGCGCTCATAGCGCGTCAGCGGTGAGCGAAAGGCACGCGCGACGCCGATCGCGCGGCGCACGTCATCGACCGATGCCTGGGCGACCGAGGCGATGACCGCGCCGGTGTAGGGATTGACCACCTCGCGGTGGCGCGCGGTGTCGACGCGCGCGCCGCCGATGCGCAGCCCCTCCTGCAGCACGGGCGGGCGACGCGCCGCCCCACCGGCGGTGCCGGGCGCGCTAGCCGGCATGGTTCAGCACCCAGTCGAAGGCGTCGAAATTGCGCCAGCGCCGGTTCGTGTCGAGAGCGGCGATGCGGCGATTGAGCACCAGCGGCACCTGCTGCTCGGCGAGGCCGCCGTGCGAGCGCAGCGGGGCATCCAGTCCCGACAGATCGTGCTTCGCCGCGGTACTGCCGAGTGCGACCGAGCGCTCCGAGACCACGACGAGATCGCCGATGCGGTCGGCGGGCAGCTCGAAGCGCATCGCCGCCTCGTGACGCGGCAGCACCACCTCGATGCCGCGCAGCGCGCTCAAACGTTGCGCCAGCGTGCGCGCATCGCTGCCGCTGGACAGGTACACCGTGGCGTAGGAGCCGAGCGCCCCGTGGTGCACGACGTACGGGTCAGTGATCGGCAGGATCACTCGCGCCCGGCCGGCACCGAGCCAGCCGTCCAGCAGGTCCTGCAGGTAGATGACGTTGGGACTGGCGTCGAGCCGCGTCTTGGCGTTCATGCCGTGGTCGGCGGTGAGCGCGATGCTGCAGCCGGCGTCCTCGAGCTGCGCGAGATAGCGGTCCATCATGTGGTAGAACGCGTTGGCTTCGGTCGTGCCGGGCGCATGCTTGTGCTGCACGTAGTCGGTGGTCGAGAGGTACATGACGTTGGCGCGGCGCGCCTGCATCAGCTTGACGCCGGCGGCGAACACGAACTCGGACAACGCCGCGCTGTAGACATCCGGCAGCGGCAGGCCGACCAGTGCCAGCACGCCCTCAATGCCGTGCTCGGCGCGGCTCGCCTGGTCGGCTTTCTCGGCGGAGAAACACATGCCGCGCAGCTGGTGGCCGAGGAGCTTGCGCAGCTTGTCCTTCGCGGTCACCACCGCCACCTGGCAGCCCGCCGCGGCCAGCGCTGCGAGCAGTGTCGGTGCGCGCAGCCACTTCGGGTCGTTCATCATGACTTCGACGCCGTTCTCGACGTCGTACAGGTAATTGCCGCAGATGCCGTGAACCGCCGGCGTCACGCCGGTGACGATCGACAGGTTGTTCGGGTTGGTGAAGCTCGGCATGACGCAGTCGGCGATCACCGCGCTGCCGCGCGCCAGCACCTGCCGCATCCACGGCATGTGCCCGCCGGCCACCGCCTGGGCGATGTAGTCCGGCTCGCAGCCGTCGACGCACACCACCACCACGGGGCGCTCGGGCAGCCGGTAGGTGCGGCCGTTGACTTCGATGCTGCTCACCTTATCTTCTCCCGTTTGGTTCAGGCTGCGGCCCGCAGCTCCGCCAGCACCTTGCCGACCGCCTCGACCGCCGCGCCGATGCCGCGCTCGCCGAGCTGGCCCATGCAACCGACGCGGAAAGTCTCGACCGTCGTGAGCTTGCCCGGATAGAGGATGTAGCCGCGCGCCTTGACCGCGTTGTAGAAGCTCTTGAACGAGTAGCGCGGATCCTCCGGCGCATAGAAGGTGACGATGATCGGCGCCTGGATGGCCGCGGGCAGGAAGCTCTTGAGTCCCAGGCGCGCCATGCCATCGATGAGCGTGCGGCAGTTGCCGGCGTAACGGGCGTGGCGCGCGGGCAGGGCGCCGTCTTCCAGGTACTGCGCGATCGCCGCATCGAAGGCGGCGACCACGTGAGTGGGCGGCGTGTAACGCCACTGGGTGGTTTTTTGCATGTAGACCCACTGGTCGTACAGGTCCATGGCGAGCGAATGGCTGTTGCCTTCCGCGCGCTCGAGCACCGCGCGGCGCGCGATGACGAAGCCCATGCCGGGAGGGCCTTCGAGGCACTTACCCGAGGCCGCGACCACCGCATCGAACGGGGTGGTGCGGGCGTCGATCTCGAGCGCGCCGAAGGAGCTCATGGCATCGACGATGAGTCCGCGGCCGTGGCGGGCGACCACCTGGGCGATCTCTGTCAGTGGGTTGAGAATGCCCGTGCTGGTCTCGCAGTGCACCAGCGCGACGTGCGTGATCGAGCCGTCCGCAGCGAGCGCGCGCTCGATATCGGCGGGGCTCACCTGCACGTTCTCCGCATAATCGATGGTGGTCAGCCGGCGGCCGAGCACCCGGCAGATGCGCGCGATCCTCTGGCAGTAGGCGCCGTTCTGCGGCACCAGCACATGAGCGTTGCGCGGAGTGAGCGTGCCGATCGCCGCCTCGACAGAGAATGTGCCGCTGCCCTGCAGCGGGACGCACTCGTGGGTGCCGCCGGCGTGCACGATCTGCAGCAGTCGCTCGCGGATGCGCCCGGTGATGCTGTTGAAGTCCGCATCCCAGGAGCCCCAGTCGCGCAGCATCGCCTGCCTGGTGCGCAACGACGTCGTCAGCGGTCCGGGGGTCAGCAGATACGGTTCGCTGCTCATCGGCGTGTCGGCTCCCTCAAGGTTCGAAGCACCAGAAGCGCTTGAAAGTCTAGCGTCTATCTGTAAACTGTCAACAGTTGACAATTCCATGGCAGGACCACGCCCGATGAACGTCGCCACTCCGCGCACCGCGCTCGAGCTGCTGCGCTCGAGCTCGCTCCCCGCGCTCGTGCAGGCGGAGATCGAGCAGTTGATCCTGCACGGGGAGTTATCGGTGGGCCAGCGCCTCAACGAGAGCGAGCTGGCGGTGCGCTTCGGCACCAGCCGCGGGCCGGTGCGCGAAGCGCTGCGGGCGCTGGAAGAGTGCGGCCTGGTGCGCGCGGAGAAGAACCGCGGCGTGTTCGTGCGGGACATCTCCGTGGCCGAGGCGGACGAGATCTACGACGTGCGCGAAGTGCTCGATGAGCTGATCGGGCAGCGCGTGGCGGCGCAGGCAACCCCGCAGCGGGTCGCCGCGCTGCAGGAGGCGCTCGCCGAGATGCAGGCGGCGACGGTCGGCGGCGACGTCAAGCGCTACCACGCCGTCAACCTGCGCTTCCACGACATGCTGGTGGAGTTCGCCGGCAATTCGCGGCTGTGCGAGATCTATCGGCTGCTGACCAAGGAATTGCTGCTGTTTCGGCTGCGCGGCCTGCAGGACGGCGGCGGATTTGCCGTCTCGGTGCGCGAGCACAAGGCGGTGGTCGCCGCCATCGCCGCGCGCGATGCGCTGCGCGCGGGGCGGCTGCTGCGCCAGCACGCCGCCGCGAGCCGCGCGCGCATGCACAAGGCGGCCGCAGGCCGCTAGTCGCGCGCCGCAGGGAGCGTGCCACGCAGCGCGCCGCGCAGCGCGTAGGCGCCGACCATGACTGCGGCGCTGGCGAGGCCGAACACGAGCGGCACGCGCTGCTCGGGGATGATCCCCATCGCGGCGAGGATCGCGAACATGCCGATGATCGTGACGCGCGTCAGCCAGGGGTAACCCCACATGCGGATGCGCAGCCGCTCGGGAGCCTCACGTTCGAGCCGCCGGCGCAGTCGCAGCTCGCTGAAGGCGATCAGCACGTAGACGAAGATCGCCACGGTGCCGTAGGAATTGACCAGAAATGCGAACACCCGCTCGGGGGAGACGTAGCTCATCACCACCGTCGCGTAGCCGAAGGCCGTACTGGCGAGGATCGCGGCCACCGGTACGCCGCGCGCATCGAGCCGTGCAAGCGCCGGCGGCGCGTCGCCGCGGCGCGCGAGTGCCATGAGCATGCGCGAGGAGGCGAACAGGCCGGAGTTCAGCGCTGACAGCACCGCGGTCAGTATCACCAGGCTCATGAGGGTCACCGCCGCCGGAATCTTCAGCGCCTCCATGACGCTGACGTAGGGGCGCGCCATGCGCGCCGCGTCGTTCCACGGCACGATGGCGACCACCAGGAAGATCGAGCCGATGTAGAAGATCAGCACGCGCCACACCACCGACTGCGTGGTGGCCGCGACCGCTTTCTCGGGCTCGGCGGATTCGGCCGCCGCGATGGTCACGATCTCGGCGCCAAAGTAAAAGCCGGTGGCGGCGACCGCGCCGGTGAGCACCGGGATGATGCCGTTGGGCATGAAGCCGCCGTCGGCGGTCAGGTGCGGCAGGCCGCCGGCGGTGCCCGGCCAGGCCCCCAGGGCGAACGCCGCCCCGGCGCACAGGAAGGCGATGATCGCGGCGACCTTGATCGAGGCGAACCAGAACTCCGCCTCGCCGTACGAGCGCACCGACAGCAGGTTGACGATGGTGAAGAGGCTCATGAGGGCGAGCGTGAACTGCCACGGCGCGACCGACGGCCACCAGGTGCCGAGCAGCTTCGCGCCTGCGACCGCCTCCATGGCCACCACGATCACCCAGAAGTACCAGTACATCCAGCCGGTGAGAAAGCCCGCCAGTTCCCCGAGTGCCAGGCGGTTGTATTCGTAGAAGCCGCCGACCGCCGGGTGCGCGACCGCCATCTCCCCGAGCATGCGCATCACCAGCACCACCAGCGTGCCGGTGAGGGCGAAGGAGATGACCGCGGCCGGCCCGGCGGCAGCAATCACCACGCCGCTGCCGACGAACAGGCCCGCGCCGATGACGCCGCCGAGCGCGATCATCTCCATGTGGCGCCGCCGCAGCGAGCGGCGCAGCCCGGAAGGCGCCGGGTCCGCCGTCGCCGTCACCGCCTGCTCTGTGGCCATCGGTGGGTGGTCCGCGTTGCGTGAGCTATACGTAGTTGCGGTACTTCTCGAGGTAGCGGATCGGCTTCGACAGTGCGTCGCGGCGGAAGGGGTCGCCGAGCTCCTGCGTCACCATCATCTCGAGCACCGTCGTCTTGCCGTCGCTCTGCGAGCGCGCCGCGGCGCGCACCGCCGGCTCGATGTCGGCGAGGCGCTCGACGGTGATGCCCTCGCAGCCGAAGGCACGTGCCACCGCAGCCCAGCTGGGGTTCTCGAGGTTGACGCCCTGGTAGCGGCGCGAATAGAAGTCGACGTGATTTTTCTTCTCAGCGCCCCACTGCTCGTTATTGAACACCACCACGGTGACGCCGATGCGCTCGCGGGCACAGGTGAGCAGCTCGTTGAGGCTGATGCCCCAGGCGCCATCGCCGACGTAGGCGAACGCCGGGCGTGTCGGTGCGGCGAGCTTCGCGCCGCAGATCACCGGGAAGGCATAGCCGCAGTTGCCGAAGCTCATCGCGGCGAACATCGAGCGCGGCTTGTCGAAGCGCAGGTATGAATTGGCGACCGAGCAGATGTTGCCGATGTCCGTGGACACCATGGCATCCGCGGGCAGCGCCTGCTCCAGCGCCCGCAGCATCTCGCGCGGGTGCATGTGCTGCGAGTTCTTCGCGACCTCGAGCGAGTAGGGGTCGCGCTCGTGCGTCCAGGCGGACAGCTCGGTTTCCCAGGCGGACTTTTCCGCGGCAATGCGCTTGAGGCGCGCGGCGCGGCCGGCCGCCCCGGCGAGCGGCCGGCCGGCAAGCAGACCGCTGAGCGCCGCGGCCGCAGCACGCGCATCGCCGTGGATGCCCACCGAGATCGGCTTCACCAGTCCGAGCATGCGCGCGTCGCTGTCGATCTGGATCACCTGCGCCTGCTGCGGCCAGTAGTCGAGCCCGTGCTGCGGCAGCGTGCCGAACGGCCCGAGCCGCGTGCCGAGCGCGAGCACCACGTCCGCCTGGGCGAGCAGCTTCATGGCGGCCTTCGAGCCCTGGTAGCCGAGCGGCCCGGCGGCGAGCGCGTGGGAGGCGGGGAAGGAATCGTTGTGCAGGTAGCTGTTGCACACCGCAGCCCCCAGCAGCTCCGCCAGCCCGATCGCTTCCGCCGCAGCAGCGGCGTTGATCACCCCGCCGCCCGCGACGATCACCGGGAAGCTCGCCCCGGCCAGCAGTGCGGCGGCGCGCTCGAGCGCCGCAGCATCGCCGGCTCCCTGCACGATGCGCAGCGGCGCGGCGATCGCCGCCTCGATCTCGCCGTAGAAGAAGTCGCGCGGGATGTTGAGCTGCGCCGGCCCCAGCTCGAGCATGGCGCGATCGAAGCAGCGCGCGGCGATCTCCGCCATGCGCTTGGGATTGTTGACGTGGCCCTGGTACTTGGTGATGCGTGAGAAGATCGGCAGCTGCTCGGTCTCCTGGAAGCCGCCGAGCCCCAGAGTCATCGAACCGGTCTCCGGGGTGATGAACACCACCGGTGAGTGCGCCCAGTAGGCCGCTGCCACCCCGGTCACGAAGTTGGTGACGCCCGGGCCGTTCTGCGCGATGCATACCCCGTGACGCCCGGAGGCGCGTGCATAGCCGTCGGCCATGTGGATCGCGCCCTGCTCGTGCGCCACCGGCACGAAACGGATGCCGGCCGCGGGGAAGATATCGAGCGCGTCCATGAACGCCGAGCCGACGATGCCGAACACGTGCGTGACGCCGTTGGCAGCGAGCGTCTCGACCAGAGCTTCCGAGGGTCCCATCTTCTGTGGCGGCTTCATGCGTACGGCTCCGCGCGCGGTGGTTCAGGCAAACGGCAGAAATAGTCTTTACACTATAACGCGAGTGCGCCGCACCCGCTTAAGCGGCATCCGGAGATCGACATGGAAATGACGCTCGAGAAACTGGAACGCCACTGGATGCCGTTCACCAGCAACCGCGATTTCAAGCGCCAGCCGCGCATGTTCGTGCGCGCGAGCGGCATGCACTACTTCGATCCGGCGGGCCGGCAGATTCTCGACGGCAGCTCTGGACTGTTCTGCTCGCCGGCCGGCCACTGCCGCCCCGAGATCGCCGCGGCGGTCGCCGAGCAGCTGCACACGCTCGACTACACGCCCAGTTTCATGCGCGGTCATCCGGGTGCGTTCGTGCTCGCCGACCGCGTCGCCGCGCTCACCCCGCGCGGCCTCGATCACGTGTTCTTCTGCAACAGCGGCTCGGAAGCAGTCGACACGGCGATGAAGGTCGCGCTCGCCTATCACCTCGCCCGCAACGAGGGGCAGCGCAGCTATTTCGTGGCCCGCGAGCGCGCCTACCACGGCGTGAACATCGGCGGCACCGCACTGAGCGGCATGGTGCGCAACCGCGACACCTACGGCGCGCTGCTGCCGGGCGTGCTGCACCTGCGCCATACGCTGCTGCCCGAGAATCGGCTGACGCGCGGCATGGGCCGCGCGGGAGCGGAGCTGGCGGATGACCTGCTGCGCTTCGTCAACCTGGTGGGCGAGAAGCGCATCGCCGCGGTATTCGTCGAGCCGATCGCCGGCTCCACCGGGGTGATCGTTCCGCCGCACGGTTATCTCGAGCGGCTGCGCGAGATCTGCGACCGCTACGGGATCCTGCTGGTGTTCGACGAGGTGATCTGCGGCTTTGGCCGCACCGGTGCGGCGTTCGCCGCGAACTCCTTCAACGTGACGCCCGACATCATGACCATGGCGAAGGCGCTCACCAACGGCGCGCAGCCGATGGGGGCGGTGGCGGTGCGCACCAGCATCTATCGCACCATCGTCGATGCCGCCCCGGACGGCGCACCGGAATTCTTCCACGGCTACACCTACTCGGCGCACCCGGCGGCCTGCGCCGCGGGCCTCGCCACGCTCGAGATCTACGAGCGCGAGCAGCTGTTCGCGCGCGCGCGCGAGCTGTCCGGCTACTTCCTCGACAAGATGTTCGCGCTGCAGGATCTCGCCGCGGTCAACGACGTGCGCGGCTATGGACTGCTGGCCGGCATCGAGCTCAAGCCTGGCAAGGCGCCCGGGGCGCGCGGCGGGGAGCTGCAGGCGAAACTGTTCGACCGCGGGCTGCACGTGAAAACCACCGGCGACAACGCGATCACGGCGCCGGCGTTCATCGCCACGCACGCCGACATCGACCTCATGAGCTCGATACTGCGCGACGCCATCGCCGAGTACTGAAGCTCACCGTGGCGAGCCTTCCTGCGCACGCCGGTGTCGTGATCATCGGCGGCGGCATCGTCGGCTGCAGCGTCGCCTACCACCTCGCCAAACGCGGCTGCCGCGACGTGCTGCTGCTCGAGCGCCGCAAGCTCACCTGCGGCACTACCTGGCATGCGGCGGGCCTCGTCGGGCAGCTGCGTGCGACGCACGGTCTCACACGCCTGGCGCAGTACACGACCGGGCTGTACGCCGGGCTCGAGCGCGAGACCGGGCAGGCGACCGGCTTCAGGCAGGTCGGCTCGATCGCGGTGGCGGCGAGCGAGGCGCGGCTCGAGGAGCTCAAGCGCGGGGCCTCCATGGGCCGCTGTTTCGGGCTCGAGGTGCAGGAGCTCTCCGCGGGAGAGGCGCAGGAGCGCTGGCCGCTGCTCGCCACCGACGGGGTGGTCGGCGCGGTGTACCTGCCGAAGGACGGCCAGATCAATCCGGTCGACACCACCCAGGCGCTCGCGCGCGGCGCGCGCCAGGCGGGCGTACGCATCATCGAGGACGTTCGCGTGACCACGATCCGCACCGAGCGCGGGCGGGTCACCGGCGTGGCGACGGAAGAGGGCGCGCAGGTGCGCGCCGACATCGTGGTGAACTGCGCCGGCATGTGGGCGCGCGAAGTCGGCGGCTGGGCCGACGTGAGCGTGCCGCTGCACGCGGCCGAGCATTTCTACATCGTCACGCAGCCGATTCCCGGGCTCGCCCCGGGTGTGCCGGTGCTGCGCGATGCCGATGCCTGCTCCTATTTCAAGGAGGACACCGGCAAGCTGCTGGTCGGATGGTTCGAGCCGCGCGCCAAGCCGTGGGGCACGCACGGCATACCGGCGGGCTTTGCATTCGACCAGCTGCCGGCGGACCTGGCGCACATCGAGCCGTTGTTCGCCGCCGCCATGCGTCGCGTGCCGGCGCTCGAGTCGGCTGGCGTGCAGGTGTTCTTCAACGGCCCCGAGAGCTTTACCCCCGATGATCGCTACCTGCTCGGCGAGGCGCCCGAGGTACGCGGCATGTACGTCGCGGCCGGGTTCAATTCCATCGGCATCCAGTCGGCGGGCGGTGCCGGCAAGGTGCTGGCGGACTGGATCGTCGACGGGCATCCGCCGTCGGACCTGTGGGACGTCGACATCCGTCGCTGCATGCCGTTCCAGCGCAACCGACGCTACCTGCACGACCGCGCGGTCGAGTCACTCGGGCTGCTGTACGCCATGCACTGGCCGTTCCGGCAGGCGGAAAGCGCGCGCGGGGTGCGCAAGTCCGTGCTGCACGATCGCCTCGCCGCCGCCGGTGCGTGCTTCGGCGAGGTCGCAGGCTTCGAGCGCGCCAACTGGTTCGCCACCGACGGCGCGCCGCCGCGCTACCAGTACAGCTACGGGCGCCAGAACTGGTTCGCGCAGTCCGCCGCCGAGCACCGCGCGGTGCGCGAGCGGGTCGGGCTGTTCGATCAGTCCTCGTTCGCCAAGTTCGTGCTCAAAGGCAGCGATGCGGCGCGCGTTCTCGGGCGCATGTGCGCCGGCGACGTCGACGTGCCCGTCGGCCGCATCGTCTACACGCAGTGGCTGAACGAGCGCGGCGGCATCGAGGCGGACGTCACCGTCACGCGCGAGGCGCACGACGCCTACCTCATCATCAGCTCGTGCGCCACGCAGACGCGCGACTTTCACTGGCTCACCCGCAGCATTGCGCCAACGGCGCAGGCAGTGGCCGTCGATGTGTCCTCGGCGTATGCGGTGCTCGGCCTCATGGGACCGCGCAGCCGCGAGCTGCTGGCGACGCTCAGCGACACGGATCTCGCCACCGCGGCGTTCCCGTTCGCGACCTCGCGCGTCATCGATCTCGGTTACGCGCGCGTGCGCGCCAGCCGCATCACCTATGTCGGCGAGCTCGGCTACGAGCTGTACATGCCGACCGAATTCGCACAGTCGGTTTACGACGTGATCGTGGCGGCCGGGCAGGCGTTCGGTCTGCAGCTGGCCGGCTACCATGCGCTCAACAGCCTGCGCATCGAAAAGGCTTACCGCCACTGGGGCCACGACATCTCGGACGAGGACACCCCGCTCGAGGCGGGGCTGCAGTTCGCCGTCGCCTGGGACAAGCCGGGTGGCTTCGTCGGCCGCGAGGCGCTGCTCGAGCAGCGCGCCGCGGGCGTGCGCCGCCGCCTGGTGGCGCTCGCGCTCGAGCGGCCCGATCGACTCCTCTACCACAACGAGCCGATCTGGCGAGACGGCCAGCTGGTCGGGCGCGTCTGTTCGGGGATGTTCGCGCACACCATCGGCGCGGCGCTCGGTCTGGGCTACATCGCCCGGGGCGATGGGCCGGCGGATGCCGCGTGGATTACGGCCGGCCGCTACCAGGTGGAGGTCGCCGGCGAGCGCCTGGCGGCACGCGTGTCGTTGCGGCCGTTCTACGATCCGGCAGGCGAGCGGGTCAAGTGTTGAGCAGCATGCGCCGGCCGTGAAGTCGCAGGCACGCGTCGTCGTCATCGGTGGCGGTGCGGTCGGCTGCAGCGCGCTCTACCACCTGGCGCGCCTCGGGTGGACGGACGCGGTGCTGCTCGAGCGCGACGAGCTCACCGCCGGCTCTACCTGGCACGCCGCCGGCAACTGCCCGAACTTCTCCACCTCGTGGAGCATCCTGCGGCTGCAGCGCTACTCCACGCTGTTGTACGAGCGCCTGGCGCGGCAAGGCGGCCACCCGATCGACTACCACGTGACCGGCAGCATCCGGCTGGCGCACAGCGCGCAGCGGGTCGATGAGTTTCGCCACGTCGCCGCCCAGGCGCGCGCGCAGGGCATCGAATTCGAGCTGCTGTCGCCGCTGGAGATCCGCGCGCGCCATCCGTTCATCGCGACCGACGATATCCGGCTCGGCCTGTGGGATCCGTACGACGGCGACATCGATCCTGCGCAGCTGACGCAGGCGCTCGCGCGCGGCGCGCGCGAGCTCGGCGCCACGATCTGCCGGCAGGCGCGCGTCACGGCAATCCGCCGCCTGCCGCAGGGCGGCTGGCGCCTCGAGACAACGGCGGGGACGATCGATGCCGAGTACGTCATCAACGCGGCGGGCTACCGCGGTGGTGAGGTAGCCGCGATGATCGGCGAGTACCTGCCGGTGGTGACGCTGTCGCACCAGTACCTGTTGACCGAGGACAGTCCCGAGCTCGTTTCACGCGGCGCGGCGCGCCTGCCGCTGCTGCGCGACCCGGACGTCAGCTACTATCTGCGACAGGAGCGGCACGGACTGCTGCTCGGGCCGTACGAGCGCGACGCGCGCGCCCACTGGCTGGACGGGCTGCCCGAGGAGTTCGCGCAGCAGCTCTTTGCCGATGATCTCGGCCGCCTCGAGTCCTACATCGCGGCGGCGTGCGCGCGCGTGCCGATCTTAGGTTCAGTCGGGGTGAGGCGCGTCATCAACGGGCCGATCCCCTACGCTCCGGACGGCAATCCGTTGATCGGTCCTGCGGCCGGGGCGCCTGATTTCTTTCACTGTTGCGCGTTCAGCTTCGGCATCGTGCAGGCCGGCGGGGCGGGGCGGGTGATTGCCGAGTGGCTGGTCAACGGTGAGCCGGACTGGGACGTGTGGCCGCTCGATTGCCGGCGCTACCTGTCGTTCGCCGACCGCAGCTACGCGCTGGCCAAGGCGCTCGAGACCTATCAGAACGAATACGCCGTGGCGTACCCGCAGGAGGAACGCCCGGCGGGGCGCCCGGCGCAGACCTCACCGCTCTACGCACCCCTCGCACAAGCCGGCGCGGTATTCGGGGCGCGGGGCGGTTGGGAGCGCGCGGTGTACTACGCGAGCGCCGCTGACCCGGCAGGAGCGGAAGTGTCGTTCCGCCGGCCGCACTGGCACCACGCGGTGGCGCGCGAGTGCGCCGCGGTCGCCAGCGCCGTCGGCGTGCTCGACATGCCGGGCTTCGGCCGGTTCGAAGTGTCGGGCGAGGGTGCCGCCGCGTGGCTCGATCACCTGATCACCGGGCGGCTGCCGCGCGAGGGTCGCACAGCGCTCAGCTACCTGTGCTCGGCGCGCGGCGGCATCGTCGCGGAGCTGACGGTGTCACACCTGCCGGGCGGGCGATTCTGGCTCATGGGCGCCGCGGCCGCCGAGCGCCACGACGAGGACTGGCTCACCGGCCACCTGTCGCAGCACTACGGCACGGTCAGTCTCGCGAACCTGACCACGCGCTACGGCGCACTCATCCTCGCCGGACCGCGCTCGCGGGCGCTGCTCGAGCGGGTCAGCGGTGCGGACTTCTCGAACGCCGCCTTCCCGTGGCTCGCGGCGCGCACAATCACCGTCGGCGCGATCGAGGTGCTTGCTCTGCGGGTGAGTTACGTCGGCGAGCTCGGCTGGGAGCTGCACGTGCCCGTCGCGCAGTTGGCCAGCGTGTATGAGGCGCTGCTCAGCGCCGGCGCCGACCTAGGTCTCGTCCACTTCGGCCTTTATGCGGTGGAGAGCCTGCGCCTGGAGAAGTGCTACCGCAGCTGGAAAGCGGACTTGAGCACCGAATACAGCCCGCTCGCCGCCGCGCTCGATCGCTTCGTCGATCTCGACAAGCGCACGCCCTTCCTCGGGCGCGAGGCGCTGCGCCGCGAGGCGAACGCGGGTCCGAGAGAGCGCTTCGTGCCGCTGCTCGTCGATGCCGCCGATGCTGACGCGGCTGCGATAGCGGTCGTGCACCGCGGCGCTGAGGCGGTGGGCCTGGTGACCTCCGGAGGCTACGGCTACCGACTGAAGCGCAGCATCGCGCTCGCGTACGTGCGCCGCGATCTGTGCGTGCCCGGCACGGCGCTCGAGGTGGAGATTCTCGGCGAGCGCCGCGGGGCGGTGGTCGCCCGCGAGCCGCTCTACGATCCGGACAACCTGCGCCTGCGGGGTTGAGCGCCTCAGCTGCCCAACGGGGTGCCGACGCTCAGCGTGAGCGCCGCCGCGAGCGCCGCGCCCGTCATCTTCGCGCCCCCCTCGATGCGCACGGTGCGCAGCTCGAGTCGCCCGCCCTGCGCGGCCACCTCGATGCTCTGCTCGCCGATAGCGCAGACCTCTCCCGGCTTGCCGCTGACCGCGCCGAAGGTTCGCGTGCGGTGTTTTGCGGTTTCGTAGATGCGCACGCGGCTGCCCTTGATGGTGGTCCATGCGCCGGGGGCCGGGTCACAGCCGCGAATCAGGTTATAGATGTGATCGGCGTGCGCGTGCCAGTTGATCTGCGCTTCCGCATCGCGACACCAGCCCTCGTAGGTGGCCAGCTCCTCGCGCTGGGGGGTTTCCTGGTGGCGGCCGGCGACCACCAGCTCGGCCGCCTCCAGCAGCGCCTCGATGCCGAGCGGGAACAGGTGATTGAAATAAACGCTGCCGAGCGTGTCGTCCGGACCGATGTCGACCGTCTTCTGCAGAATGATCGGACCTTCGTCGAGGCCCTCGGTCGGACGGAAGATGGTGAGCCCGGTCTGCGCATCTCCCTTGATGAGCGGCCAGTTGATCGAGCTCGGTCCGCGGTAACGCGGCAGCAGCGAGGGGTGGTATTGGATCGTGCCGTGCCTGGGCACGCTGATGAAGTTGTGCGGCACGAACTGCACCACGTAGGCCATCACTGCAAGATCCACCCCGAGCGCACCGATGGCCGCGGTGGCCTCCGCAGTCTTCAGTGACGGCAGCTGGAACAGCCGCAGGCCGCGCTCCTCAGCCGCCGCGCGCAACGGATCGGGCTTGGCGCCCGGCTTCTCCGGCGCGCAGAACACGCCGGCGACGGTGGCGCCGCGGGCGAGAAACGCCTCGAGCGCGCTCTTGCCGAATGCCTGTTGTCCGATGATGGCGATTTGCATACGTTAGGCGAACACTACCTCACCAGCCGACTGCCTCGCCATCCTTCCTGAAATCCGAACCGGCGCGGAAGTAGCCGTGCGCCGGATCGCCGACGACCATGATGATCTGGCTGCCGCCCATGCCTTCCCCGTCGACGGCCCGCACGGTGTGCCCCATGGCGGCGAGCTTTGCCCCGACGAGATCGTAGAGCGGGGTCTCGAGATTCAGCACGTTCGGCACCTGGCTGTGCCTGAATCGCGCCATGTCGGTCGCCGCCTGGAGGTTGGCGCCGAGATCGAACAGATTGACCAGCAGCTGCGCGTGACCCTGCGCCTGCATGTCCCCGCCCATCAGGGTGACGGTCATGAGCGGGGCACCGTCGCGCACCACGAAACCCGCCGAAAGGGTGTTGAAGGGTCGCTTGTGAGGCGCGATGACGTTGGGACTCGAAGGATCGAGCGTGAACAGCGCCCCGCGGTTGTGCAGCACGAACCCGTAGCCGGGAATCGTGATGCCGGAGCCGAATCCTTCATAGTTGCTGTTGACCCAGGAGACCATGTTGCCTTCGGCATCGGCGGTCGAAAGCACGATGGTGCCGCCGGAGAGCTCTGCATTGCCGCGCGGTCCGGGCGTCGAGGCGTGCTGCGGATCGACCTTGCTGCACAGCGAGGCCGCGTGCTGTGCCGACAGCAGCTCGCTCACCGGGACGGCGACGAAGTCCGGATCGGCGTTGTAGCGATAAAGATCGGCGTAGGCGAGCTTCTTCGCCTCAACCAGCAGATGCCAATACTGCGCATTGGCGGGTCCAAGCGCGGCGAGCGTCTGGTGCGGCAGCCACTGCGGCACGCACTCCTGCAGGATGCTGAGCATTTCGTCCGCCGCCCATGCCTGCGAGGGTGGCGGCAGCTCGAGGATCTCGTAACCGTGATAGTGAATGCGCGCCGGCTCGACCCATTCGCCGTGATAGCCGGCGAGGTCCGCGAGCGTCATGGTGCCACCGAGCGCGCTCGATCGGGCGACGATCGCCCGCGCGATCTCGCCCTTGTAGAAGACATCGGCACCGTGCGCCTGCAGCAGCCGCAACGTGCGTGCCAGGTCGGGGTTGGTGAATATCTGCCCCGGCGAGACCGGCTGCCCGTTCGGGTACCACGTCTTCACCGATTCCGGGTCGAGCTGCGTGCAGCAGCCCTTGAGCGGCAGTGCCTTGGGCAGCTGCCACTCAGCGGCGATGCGCTCGGAAACCGGAAAGCCGTCCTGCGCGTAGCGCGCGGCAGGCTCGAGAACCTCCTTGAAGGTGAGCCTGCCGAAGCGCCTGAGCACCGCTTCCCAGCCCCACACCGCGCCGGGCACCGTCACCGGGAGGATTCCGTAGGAGGGCATCCCCGAGCTCGGTCCCCAGTTGCGCGGGTCGGCGTGGTAGCCGAGCTCGTTCAGGTGCGCGAGCGTCGCCCCGCTGGGTGCCGTGCCGCTCGAGTTGAGGACATAGACGCGGTGATCCCTGGCGATATAGATGAGCGCGAACATGTCGGACGCCACGCCGACGCTCATCGGCTCCACCAGACTCAACACGCCGGCGGTCGCCACGGCGGCGTCCACCGCATTGCCGCCCTGCCTGAGCACCTGCAGGCCGGCTTGCGCGGCCAGCGGCTGGCTCGTGACCACCATGCCGTGCGTGGCCATCACCTCGGAACGGGTTTGTGCCGGCCACCCTTGCGCGCGCACACCCCGCACGGCGGCGCAGAACGCCGGTTGCGGCGTGTCGGTACACGCGGCAACGAACGGCGCAGGCGCCTGTGAGCCGGCCGGGGTTGCGGCGAGCGCGGCCGCCAGGCACGCGGCGGTGGCGATGATCCTCGGTGTCGACATCACTGGCGGTTGCCTCGAGCGTGCGCGCCTGCCGTCACGGTGGTGAATGCGGGTCGGCACCGGTCACGCGCTTCATGATCACCTCATTGTACTTGTGCAGCTCGCGCACCTGCGACACCCGGCCGCCGGGGTCCCGCACGAATACCATCATGTGGATGCTGCCCTGCTGGAAGAAGACGAGCGGCGCGAGCGGGATCAGCCGCGTCGCGCTCGCCGGGTCCTTGCCGCCGTACAGCGCGCCATCGCGCAGCCACACGTGATAGCCGGAAGTCGCCTTCTCGCTCAGGCGATACTCCCCGGTCAGCCCCGGCCAGCCGCTGGTATCCACCTCGATCGGCGCGAGGTCCCGCGGCACGACCGTGACCTGCATCGCCACCGCCAGCCAGCCGTCGCCGCCGCGCCGATACACGTCCGTCTCGACGTAGGTGGTTTGCAGCTGCTGGTCGAATACGTTCTCCGACTCATCGAGCCAATAGTGCACGACGGCAGCCTGTGCACCGAGCATCCGCACCGTCAGGCCGCGCACCTTGATGCGGCCGCTCGAGCCCGGCGGCAGCGGCTGCAGGTCGCGCAAGAATCTGTCCTTGTCGAGGACATCGCCGTCCTCGTTCGTAATGGTGCAGGAGACATCGAGCGTGCGCTCCCAGATTTCTTTCCGGCCGTCCGCTACGGCATCCCAGAGCGCCTGGGTCCGCGACTGAAACCACGGCGTGGTGTCATCGGGCAACGTCGCGGCAGGGCAGCTTGCACACAGGCACAGCGCGAGCAGCGCGCCGCCGCGGATCGTTGTCATGGTCTTGATCAGTTTCATGGTAGGCCCCTTCGGTTCAGCGCAGTGCGAGTCGCCACAGCGAGGTGAGCTCGGCGGCTCGCGCCGCATGCAGCGGGTCGCTCTCGTCGGCGGTGCGCGGATGTGTCGGCCGCAGATCGCTGCGGCCCACGACCTGCAAGCCCGCCGCGTCGAAGGCGGCGAGCAGCTGCGCTCGCGTGCGCAGGCCGAGGTGCTCGGCAAAGTCGGAGAGAATCAGCCAGCCCTCGCCGCCGGGCTCGAGGTGCGCGGGCAGGGCGGCGAGGAACCCGTACAGCATGCGGCTCGCGGGGTCGTAGATCGCGCGCTCGAGGGAGGAGCTCGGACGCGCCGGAATCCACGGCGGGTTGCACACCACGAGCGCCGCCTTTCCGGCGGGGAAAAGGTCCGCCGCCACGAGCTCGACGTGCGCCGCCAAGCCGAGGCGCACCAGGTTGTCGCGCGCGCAGGCGAGTGCGCGCGGATCCAGCTCGGTGGCGATCACCCGCCGGATGCCGCGCCGCGCGAGCACGGCGGCCAGCACTCCGGTGCCCGTGCCGATGTCGAAGGCTACGCCGGCCGACGTCAGCGCGGCTGGCAGCGGTGCGGCGGCGAGCAGCTCGACGTACTCGGAGCGAATCGGGGCGAACACCCCGTAGTGCGGATGGATGCGAGCGCCGATCGCCGCAACCTCGATACCGCGCGTGCGCCATTCGTGCGCGCCGATGATTCCCAGCAACTCGCGCAGCGAGGTGACCGAGGGCGCCTCCCCGGGACCGTAGGCTTCCGCGCACGCCTGGCGGATGTCGGGCGCACGGCGCAAGGCAATGCCGTAGTCCTCCCCGAGCATCACCAGCAGTGCCGCGAGCGTGCGCGCCCGCTGTGAGCGCGCCTGGCGGTAGCGGTGAAAGGCTGCGGGCGGGGAGGCGGGCGTCGGGGATGCGGCGATCTGCGCGGACGGGTGCGGGCGCCGGTCGGCGCGCGTCGCCAGCGCCACGAGCATCTGCCGTGCGTTCTGGAAGTCGCCGCGCCACAACAGCCCGGTCCCCTGGCAGGCGAGGCCGTAGGCCTCGTCGGCGCTCAACTGATCATCGGCAATCACGACACGCCGCGGGGGTGGCGCACCGCTCTCCGAGCGCCAGCGCGCGCCGTGCGCCTCGCCGCCCTCGGTCCAATGAACGATCGGGTAGGCGTCCACGCCGCGAGCGTAGCGCAGATCGACCCGGTAGCCGGGGCTGTCTGCGAGGGCGCAGACTTGCGCCCATGCTCAAGCGCGGTCGTGTCGCGGGGATCGTGCTACTCACCTCGGCCTACGTCGGTGCGGCATCCGCAGCGCCGAACCCGTGCGCGACGATCCGGCAACTGTGCGAGGACGCCGGCTTCGTGCAAGGCGCGGTGCAAAGCGGCAACGGCCTGCAGCGGGACTGCATCCAGCCGCTGGTGCGCGGAACCCCCCAACCAGGAGCAGCCAGCCGGCCACTGCCGCGCGTGGATCCGCAGGTGTTGGCGGCGTGTCGGGCCGCCTCGGCCGATTCCGTACCGGCCAGCAGCACGGCGACCACGCAGCCGGCGCTCAGCTACGTGCCCGCCTCGACCCACAAGATCAATCAGCTCGTCGGGGAGCTCGACAAGCAGATTCACCAGCCGACGCTCAGCCGCACAGAGTCGCGTTACCGGTTGCAAGGTACCGATCTCGGATACTCGTTCGAGCACCGCGGGAAGATCTACTTCCTGTTCGGCGATACCGTGGGCGCGCGCGACGCGGCGCTCGATTCCGTCGCCGCCACCGACGCGGACCCCAGCGCGGATCCGGAGCGCGGTGTGCGGCTCGACTTCCTGACACAAGCCCCGGGCCTGTACCTGACCGTTCAGCCGCCACGCATCAGCATGGGTGCGTTCGAGGTACCGACCGCCGGCATCAGCGTCAACGGCCAGATGTACGTGGTGGTGGACACCGCGCATTCGGAGGACTGGCAGACGGACCGTGCGGTGCTGACTCGTGTCAGCTTGCCGATGACGCCCGGCGGCTTCCAGCCGCTGCGCACGATCTCGCAGCGCCCGCAAGGCAAATTCATCAAGATGTCGCTGCACCTCCAGCCGGGCGCGATCGCCGGGTTGCCCGATGGTGGGCCATTCGTGCTGACGTGGGGCACGGGCTACTACCGGCACAGCGATGCTTATCTGTCGATCGTGCCGGCGGCGCAGTTCGAGAGCGGCCACGGCACGCTGTACTTCGCCGGCATCGATGAGCATGGCGCACCGCGCTGGGAGCCGCGCGAGTCGGCGGCGACAGCCGTCATCAGCAACGGGACGCTCGGCGATGTGTCGGTGAGCTGGGTCGCGGAGCTGGGACTGTGGCTGATGACCTGCGACAGCCGCCCGCCGGCGCAGGCGGGCATCCTGTTCTCGTATGCCACCACGCCCTGGGGCCCGTGGAGTGTCCCGCAGGTGCTCTTCAATGCGCAGCGCGACGGCGCCCTGGGTAAATTCATCCACGACCCGAGCATCACTCCGGACGACGGGCTCGCCGGGCCGGTGATCGGCAAAGGCCAGCGGGATCCGTCCGCGGTGCACGGCGGAGCCTATGCGCCCTACCAGGTCGAGGCATGGACCCGGGTTCGGGGCAGCGCGAGCACGGCCCGCGAGCTCGATCTCTACTACGTCCTGTCGACGTGGAATCCGTACGTCGTGGTGCTGATGACGTCCCGCCTGCAGGTTGCCGCACCTGCCGGCCCCGGCCACTGAAGGGCGGGCGCGACCCGTTCGCAATCGCGCCCGCCTGAAGGAAGCTTCGCGCACGCCGGCTGCGGGCGGCGCTTGCGATGTCAGCTCTTGCAGAACTTCTGTGGCGACTGCAGGCGGTGACGGCGAGGCAGGCCAGCACGGCCACGGCGGATGCCAGTGACAAACGTCTCATCTGTCTGATGCGTGCCATTTTTCTTCTCCTTAGGTTGCTGTTACGTGCACGGCAGAGCTGCTTAGTCGGCGCCTTACGCCGAGGCGGGGGTCCCCCCCTGCGCCGGCGCGGCGGCGTGCGCGCCGCGGGTCGACCCAAGCTATGCTGCATGCAGGCTGGGCGGACATGATGGAGGCGCATGGTTGAGGGCTGGCGGCTCATGGCGGTCGCCGCCGCCATCGGATCACAAGCGACGCTCGCCGCGCAGACGCAGGACTGCACGCACTTCACCTGGAACGTCGCGCACGAGCTGGCGGTGATGCAGCAGTCACCGCAAATGCTCGCGGCGGGCACGAAGCCCGACGCGCAAGCACCGCAAGTTGAGCTCGACAGGCTCTACGAGCTACGGCTGTCGGCACAGAGCGCGGTGAGCTACGCCCTGGCGCCGGCCCGGGCGACGGTGCCCGACGATGCGCGAGGTGGCGTGGTGCGGTTGCGCGTGGCGCGTGCCGGGTTGTACCGGATCTCCCTCGGTGGCCGCCACTGGGTCGATGTCGTGGACGGCGCGCAGTTCATCAAGTCGCGCGATTTTCAGGGCTCGCATGATTGCGAGCGGCCGCACAAGATCGTCGAATTCGAGCTGCCCGCGGCACGGGACCTGCTGCTGCAGTTCAGCGGCTCCGGTGAGGATTCAGTGTTGGTGGCGATCACCGCGGTGGGCACGCCCGACGTACACTGAGCACTGCGGCCGGCGGCCGCCGCGCAAAGGAGCCAGGATGAAGCTGAGTGCCCGTAACACGCTGTCGGGGATCGTGCGCCAGGTCCAGCCCGGCGCGGTCAATGCCGAAGTGGTCATCGAGATCGCGCCGTCGATCAACATCGTGTCGATCATCACGCTCGATGCGGTCAAGAGTCTGAAGCTCAAGGTGGGTGATCGAGCGTACGCGGTGATCAAGGCTTCGAGCGTCATGATCGCGGTGGACTAAGCGAGGCGACCGCGGGCCAGCGGACAGCGCGGCTGGCGCGCGCGGGCCTCAGTTGTGCAGATCGTCGATCCAGCGCACCAGCTCCGGGACCTCGACGGGGGTGATATCGAGGTTGACCACCAGACCCTGCTGGCCACTGCGTGCGAGCACGCAGCGCAGCTGCGCCTCCGCGCTGGCGTTGATCTCCTGGTGCGGTACGTACGGGGGAACGTAGATGAAATCCCCCGGCGCGGCCTCGGCCACGAACTCCAGGTGATCGCCCCAGCGCAGGCGTGCCAGACCGCTGACCACGTAGATGACGCTTTCCAGGTCGCCGTGATGATGCGCGCCGGTCTTGGCGTTCGCGTCGATGGTGACGGTACCGGCCCAAAGTTTCGTCGCACCGGTTCGCTGCGTGGTCACGGCCGCGCGCCGGTGCATTCCGAGCGTCTGCGCGGTCGCATCGTCCAGCTCGTCGGGCCGGATGACTCTCACCCCGTGCTGGCGCCAGCGACTCGTATTCCCGCTCATCGCCTGCCTCCGCGCATGCGCGGCAAACATACCCGGTTTTTGCGCCCAGGGCTAAGGGACGGCGGATTCAATGCTCGAGAGCCTGCATCGCCCCGGCCTCGAAGAGCTCCTGGAGCGCGCGCCGGTCGAGGTATTCCTGGTGGCGCAACGCCAGCAGTTCCTCGAGCGCATCATCGTCGCACAGTACGGTGCGTGCGCCCGGCTCTGCATGTGCGGCGACCAATTGGATTGCCAGTACCATGTCCGTGTCCCTCCGGCTTGGCTTTGCATACCTTGTGCCAACCGCGGCAAAGTCCGCGACTCCGCCGTCATCCATGTAATTACGACCCTGAGCGTGGGGAAAATGTTCCTCGCCGGAGCCGTCCTCTGGGCTGAGAGGGTGCGCCGCGCACCCGATCGGTGCAAGCGCCGTCAATCGCGACGGAACATCGACACGAAATCCCAGATCAGCCGACTCGCATCAGGGCCGGCAGCATCGTTGAACGGGTGACGCTCATCGCCACCGCTCCAGGCGTGGCCCATGCCTTCCACGATGATCTCGCGCAGCACGATGCGCTGGTCGTGCAGGTAGTCCTGTTGGCGATAGGCGCGAGCTGCGTCCGGGACGCGCAGTTGCGGCGACTCCGTCAGGGGGTCGGAAAGCCTGCCGGCGTACTGAGCGAACGCGCGCAGCTGCTCGATGATCTGTCCGGCGTTGCGCGGATGCACGGTGGAGTCCGCGTCACCGTGTATGACCAGCGTGGGCACGAACGCGACACTGCCGGAGGGATTCTCTGCGACCGCGCGCGCCACCCGCTCGGGTGCCGCGCTCGAGCCCTGCTGCATCACTGCCGTCGCATCGCGCAGCGATTCCGCCGCCCGGTACATCACCCCGGAGGCGATCGCGCATGCCGCGAACAGCTTGCCGTAACAACAGGTGAGGACCGCCACCATGGCCCCACCGGCGGAGATGCCGGCCACGTACACGCGCGAGGCATCGATGGGGTAGCGGCTCACGATGCGCCTGACCAGGGCGGCGATGAGTGCAGCGTCGCCGGCCCCGTCGAGCGTATCGGGGTCGAACCAGCGCCAGCAGCGCAGCGGATTGGCGCGCAGCGACTGCTCGGGATAGAGCACGATGAATCGCTGCCGATCGGCCAGGGCATTCATACGCGTGCCCTCGGCGAGCGTCGTGGCGTCCTGGCGGCAGCCGTGCAGCATCACCAGCAGGGGGACGGCGTCCGTCGCGGTCAATCCCGCGGGCACATAGAGGAAGTATTTGCAGGACCGGCGGCCGGAGGCGTCCGTGAAAGCGGCACGGCGAATCCACCCCGCCCGTCGCACCGGTCGCGAACGTGCGGTCAGCCAGTCGGCGGCCTTACGGCGCAAGCGGTTGAGAACACTCCCCACGAGTCGAATCAGATGAGATTCAGGTCGCGCGGCGCACTGTGCGGAAAGATCGTGGCGCATTGCGCCGGCGTCAGCCCCCACAACGTGCGGAACAGGCCGCCCAGTAACGCGCGATACTCGTTGAGCACCGGATAGTCGCGGTCCTGAAAGAGGTCAGTGCGCTCGAGCCGCTGCTGCTCGCCGGCGATGCGTCCGCCGTTGATGGATCCCCCCAGGATCCAATAGACGGTGCCGTGGCCATGATCGGTGCCATGATCGCCGTTCTCGCGAAACGTGCGTCCGAACTCGGACACCACCACCACCACGGTATTCTTCCATTCGCTGCCGAGCGCCTGGGCAAAGGCCGCCAGGCCGCCGCCGAGGCCGGTGAGATTGGCCGCCAGTGCCCCGTGTGCGGCGCCTTCGTTGACGTGGGTATCCCACCCGCCGATATCCACGAACCCGATCCGATAGCTGTCGCGCATCAGACGGGCGATGCGCTCGGCCTCGAGCTCGAAACCCTTGATGCTGATCGCGCCGCGGCCCGAGGCGTTCATCTCGTCCGACAGCGCCTGCATGGCCTGCGCCACCTGCCGGCGCAGCTCCAGACCGCTGGCGACGGCAGGCTCGAGCGGGTGTCCGGCATACATAGTGGTGAGGATTCGCACCTGCCGGTCGTCGAAGGGCGGCTTGCCGACGCTTTTCAGCGAGATGTTGGGTATCTGGTCGGGTCCCTGAAAGGCGAGCGGCAGGGCATCGGTGAAGGCGATGGGGGCAACCGCCGCCGAGCCCTGCGACGTCAGCACGCCGTGCAGGCGCGCCAGGAAGCCCGAGCGGTAATCGCGGGCGCCGCCGACCGGCTGGCCGAGCTCGATGCTGTCCTGGGTCTCGAAATGACTGCGCGAGAGATCCTGGGTTCCGGCGAACGGCACGAAGGCCGCCTGACGCTGCTGGTAGAGCGCGCCGATCGAAGCGCGCAGCGCCGGCGCCAGGGCCCACTCCGGATCGAGCGCCAGTGCGCCGCCCTCCAGCGCCGGCTCGGGTCGCGCGATCGCCAGCGTCGGTCGGGCCTCGTAATAGAAGTTGCTGCTGTAGGGGATGAGCGCGTTCGTCGCATCGTAGCCACCGCGCAGGAACACCAGCATAAAGCGCGGGCCGTTCGGGGGAGCGGCGTACAGCCGCACACCGCAACCCAGGCTGGCAACGCCGGCTGCCGCGAGCTGCAGCCAGCGCCGCCGGGTCAGAAGCCTACTCATAGTTCATCTCCGGAGCGGCCAGCAGGAACGTGTTCCATTCCTGTGGCGAGGTGGCCTGATCGAGCGCCGCGCGCGTATTGGCGGCGAGGAACGGCTCGATCGCTTCGTAGAAGAGTCGGTTCGACAGCTGCGGAAAACCGGTGACGGTGGCGGTGCCACCATCCTCGGCATCGAACAGATGCACGTTGCCGGTGCCGATCGCGCGGGCAATCTCGAAGCGGCGACTCATCTGGCCGGGACTCTCCCAGCTGGCGGCGACGAGCGGGTAGCCGTCGGGCGTCTGGCGGCCATAGGGCGCTTCACCCAGCGCGTTCAGCCAATTGAGCAGCGGCCGGGTATTGGTAATGGTGCGGCCGTCGTAGGCGAGGCGTACCGCCGAGAGCACGTAGCGCATCGGGTCCTTGAACTTGCCGGCGTGCGGCGCGGCGAATTCATCGGAGAGAAACAAGGTGCGCAGGATCGCCGCAATGTCGCCGTCGGTGGCCTGAAAAGTCTCGGCCATGGCCTCGACCAGGCGGCCCGGCGGGGCGTCGCCGACGAAATACGTCGCGAGCTCACGGGAGATGAAGCGCGCACAGGCCTTCTGCTGCACGATCAGGGTCACGGCCTGCTCCACTTCGGTGAAACCGTTGCCCGCGATGTGATGTCCAAGAAGCACCTTCGCCGAGAAGTCGTGGCGCGCCGGGTTGAATTCGAATGCGCCGCGGCGCACGTACAGGCGCTGCCACTCGGGCTTCAGGTGGGGGGCAGCGCCCGCGTTGATGCCGACGCCGGTGAGCACCCGCGCGAGCTGCTGCACGTCCTGCTGGGTATAGCCGCCGTCGACACCGAGCGTATGCAGCTCCATCAGCTCGCGCGCGTAGTTCTCGTTGAGGTGACCGGCGGCATTCTGGTTGTTGTCGAGGTACTGCAGCATGGCTGGCTGTTCGAGGGTGGCGAGCACCAGGTCGCGAAAATGACCGAGTGCGTTCGGACGAATCGCGTGCTCCTCGTAGTCGGCGAGCAGCCAGCGCAGATCGCCCTTGTACTGGAACACGCTGAAGTGGTTGAGCCAGAACCAGACCATCTGCTCGCGCAGCTGCGCCGGGGAGTAGACCGCGCGCAACAGCTGCAGGCGTATGGCCTGGTAGGCGAACTGGTTGCCGGCGTCGTTGAGTGCCTTGCGGGCCTGCTCCTTGTCCGGCCCCTCCGCCATCGCATTGATCGCTTTGCGTCGTTCCTGCAGTGCGCTGAGCCGCGCGGGTGCCTCGCTCTGCGCAGCTTCGAGGGCCTGGATCTGCGTTGCGATCAGCGCCGGGAACTCCTCGACCGCGGGCCGCAGCTGCTGCGCGAGGTACTGCTCGCGGCCGAGGCGGCGATACTCGGCGACCGCGTGGCCGTCGAGCCCGAAATCCACGCGCTCGAGCCACAAGACGTCCGCCTGGCGCAGCGGCGTCAGCGGGCGCGCGGTGGGCGCAGCGCAGGCGGCGAGGGCCAGCGCCGCGGTGAGCGCGGCCAGCGTGCCGAGGAGCCTGGCGCGTGCGATAGCCTGCGAGCGGCGCCTGGACAAGACTGTCGGCTCCTGTGACGTCCTTACGCGATTGTAACGGCCGGAAACGGCACGCGTTGACCCCGCGTCAGTGCGTCGGGGGCTTGTCCGCGTCGCTCTTCAGACGCACCACCGGAAAATACAGCCCGAGCGAGCGGCGCTGCCACCACAGGCCCCTGGCCTTGTCCGCGCGGCTGGCATACGTGTAGTCGTAGAAGCGCGCGCGCACGTACACCGGCGGCTTGGCGGGGAAGGGATTGCTCGCCAGCAGCGCCATGACTACCGGCTCGTTCTCCAGCAGGCGCGACAGGAACCGGGGGAACCAGCCGAGGGCGCGCGGATCCTCGAGCGCGGCGAACCACATCTGCCAGTCGAGCCGCGGCTGGTGCGGGATGTTCCAGGGCGGGCGGTGCGCCACGTCGCCGGGCTTGTAGCGAAACTCGTATTCGCGCCAAACCATGCCGTCCTCCGAGCCCTCGATGACGATCTCGTCGCGCTGCGTGGTCATGACTGCAAACAGCCCGTAGGCGCTCACGATGTGCAGTGGCTCGAACAGACGGTCGACGGAGCGCGCCAGCGCGGGCGGCCTGCCGCCGAAGCGTGCATCCATCTGCACCAGGCTGCACACGACGATCAGCAGCGCCACGGTGCCGACGATGAGCCGGCGCGCCGGCCGTGGCGGCGGCCGCGGCGCATGCACCGGCAGGTGCCGCAACAGACGTTGCGGCAACAGCCGTTGCACAGCGGCGTCATCGAACAGCGGCAGGCACATCAACATGGTCTGCAGGTTGAACCAGTTGTAGTTGCCGGTGAGCGAGATGCAGATCTGCAGCAGCAGGATGCCGAAGGCGGCGAAGAAGCGCAGCCGGCGCGGACAGAAGATCAGGAACGGCAGCAGCAGCTCGATGAGGAACGTGGCACCGGTGGCGAATCGCAGCGCACCCGCGGACAGCTGCGCGGCGTACCAGCCGAGCGGCGTGGGCAGCGGTTGGGTGAGGAAGTGATACGACAGCGCTGACAGGTTCCACCAGTTGGGATCACCGCTGAGCAGCTTCACCACCCCGGACATGAACAGGAAGCGAAACAGCAGCCAGCGCAGCAGCCAGATGCCGGGCGAGGTGGCGAAGCTCAGCAGCAGCGCGAGAAACCCGGTTTCCAGCAGGTACGTGTCCCACTGGAAGGTCATGAAGTCCTGCCCGGCGTACAGCAGCGACAGGTACAGCACGAACAGCAGCACCAGGCACAGGCGCGGCAGGATGTTGAAGACGAGCAGTAGCGACAGGGCCGCTCCCGCCCAGCACACCGACTGGATGGCGAAATCGCTGGCGCTCCACCAGAACACCATCGGCATCAGGTAGAAGCGCTGCGGGCCGACACGGGCGCGGATCGCCTCGATCAGCTCGGTGAGGGGCAGGATTCCGTGGCTGCCGATCAGTCCCTGCGCCTGCACCGCGAACGAGATGAACGCCGCCAGGTAGATCAGGCCAAACAGGCGCAGGAACAGAAACGCGACCAGCTCGTAGCGCGGCGGTGCGTAGTTCTTGCCCCACAGAAGCAGGCTGATGCGGTAGAACGCCGCGCGGTGCGCGGCGGTGAACGCGTAGGCGCGCTCCGCGAGGCCCGCGAAACCGGGCAACCATTCATAGAGGGCGAGCCAGATCCCCTTGCCGGGCGCGTGGCTCAGGACGCGAAAGCTCGCCTCGGCGGCAGCGGCATGGCGTCCATCAGCGGTGATGTATTGGACGGCGCGCTGAAAAGCGGCGAGCGGGATGGCGGGATACTGCGTCGCCACCTGCTGGTACGGCTTGTACTCCACGCTCGCGCCGGTGAGCTTCTGCCAGTAGCGCGCCCAGTAGCCGCAGAACCCGCAATCCCCGTCGTAGACGAGCAGCGGGCGCGCGGCGGCGTCCTGTGAGGGTTCTTGGGACACGGGCTCCTCGTGCGGCTCACCGGCACACGAGCGTAACCCTTTCACCCTCCCCGATGCGCAATTCCTGCGAAGGACTCCACACGGCTATTGCAGTTGCGCCGCTTGTTATGGTGAGCTGCCCGCCGCGCGCCGACATCCAGGTGCGGGAAACGTACCTCACGAGGAGCGAACCATGAGCAAGGGCATGGACCGGAAGAAAGAAGCGAAGAAGAAGCCGGCGAAGACCGCGGAGGAGAAGCGCGCGGCAAAGCGGGAGAAAAAACAGAACCGGGGATTCTGAGGCCGGTCTGTCGCGCCGCGCCGCGCCGCGCCGCAGGGGCCGCGGGCCCCTTCCTTGTCAGCCCCCTTGGCGGTACCCTCTGTGTCGCCTTAGCGCGTGAATTCGTCGAAAATAAGACACGGGGTCGGCATGCGCTGGTGGATCTTCCTGCTGCTGATGCTCTCGGGCAGCTTACCCGGTGCGACCGAGGGCGCCGAGCGGCGGGTTGCGCTGATCATCGGCAATGATGCCTATGTCAAGATCAACGCGCTGCAAAACGCCGGCAATGATGCGCGCAAGATGGAGCAGGCGCTGCGCGCGGCCGGATTCGAGACCACCTTACGGATCGACGCCAAGCGGCGCACCCTCTATCAGGTGATCGACGCCTTTGCCGCGCAGATCTCCGGCTCCCCGGACACCGTCGGGCTCTTCTACTACGCGGGTCACGGCATCCAGGCGAACGGCAACAACTACCTGATTCCCGTCGATGCCGACATCGAGAGCGAGGCGGACCTCGAAGCGGAGGCCGTCTCGGCTGGCAAGGTGCTGCGGGCCATGGAGGAAGCGCATAACCGGCTCAACATCGTGATCCTGGATGCGTGCCGCAACAACCCGCTGCCAAAGGGGCGCTCACTGTCGCGCGGGCTTGCGAAGATGGACGCCCCGAGCGGCACCTTCATCGCCTATGCGGCAGGTCCCGGGCAGACCGCCGAGGACGGAAGCGCCGGGGGCAACGGGGTGTTTACCGGGGAGCTGGTGAAAGCAATCGTGCTGCCGGGCCTGCCGCTCGAGCAGGTGTTCAAGAAGGCCGCCGCAGGCGTTCGCAGCCAGACCGGCAACAAACAGGTCCCGTGGACAGAAGCCTCACTCCAGGGCGATTTTTTCTTCCATCCCCCCGGGGCGAGTGCAGCAGCTGCCCCGGCCGCCGCCCCGGCGCTCCCGGCAGCGGTGGCCACTGACGCGGGCGCGTTCGAACTGGCGTTCTGGAATTCCGTGAAGGATGCGAAGACCCCCGCCGAGATAAAGACCTATCTCGACAGGTACCCGAAAGGCGCGTTCGCCGGCATCGCCAAGGTGAGGTACGACGAGCTTCAGGCGACGGCGGCCAGCGCGGCCAAGCCACGCGCCCAGGTGGCATCCAGCCGTGACGCCCTGGCGACTGCCGCGGCGCCGTCGCCCGTCGCGGCGATGAACTCGGGCGGCAGCGCGCTGCCGGCGCATCCACCCAACGGCTTCGGCGATGAGCTCGCGGACTTCGGCATCCAGCCCCAATCGACATTGAAGGTCGACGTCGGCTCGGCGACACCCACTTCCATTCCTGGCGGGCATGTCATCACCACTGAGGCGCTGGTAGGCTTCAGCCGCAACGCGCTCCTCATCGATGCCTGGCAGGATCGGTACCATCCGACCGTTCCGGGAGCGATCCGGATGTGGGGGGCAGGTGCTCCGGGCAATTTCAACGATCAGGTCCAGGCATATTTCCAGCAAGGGCTGGCTATGCGGACCAACAACAATCCGCAGCAGCCCCTGGTGTTTTTTTGCCGCGGCGTGCAATGCTGGGAATCTTACAACGCAGCGCTGCGGGCCCTGCGGATGGGGTATCGAGAGGTCTATTGGTATCGCGGCGGGGTCGACGCATGGCGCGCGGCCGGATTGCCGCTATCCCCACCCTGACTTTCGGCCGGTAGCGAACTCGCGATGCTGAAGCCGTAGGCGGATCGCCAGCGCCCGGCCACGCGCCCCACCGCTGCAGTACGAGGTCCAGGAACACTCATGCAAAACGAACACGGCAGATGCAGCTGCGCGGTAGCCTTGGTCGCGGCCGCGACGCTCGGTGGGACGGAGCTTGCCTACGCGGCCGACAGCGCCGTGCTGCCCACCGGACAGCGGGTGACCCCGACGGCGGCCCCCGGCTCGAGGATGATGGCGCTCAACCCGGGCCTTAGCGGGTATCCGGATTTCACCGCCGATGGCGCGGTGAGTCTGGCACTGAGCCCCGATCGGGCCACGATGCTGGTGCTGACGAGCGGCTATGACACGAACGGGCCGGATTATTACAAGCCGATCCCGGCCGCCTCGAATCAGTACGTGTTCGTCTACGACATCGGGGCCGCGGCGCCATCGCTGCGGCAGGTGATCCAGATCCGCAACACCTACTCCGGGATCGCCTTCGCACCCGATGGTGCGCACTTCTACGTCTCCGGCGGAGTGGACGACGACGTGCACATTTACGACCACTCCGTCGACAGCTGGCGCGAGGCCGCCGGCTCGCCGATCGCTCTGGGTCACCACGGACTCGCCAATGGCGTGCTGCAGATCGATGGCGCGCCGGCGAACAAGAACAATCCGGCGCTCACCCCCTACGTGCAGACACCGCTCGCGGCGGGGCTCGCGGTCACGCAGGACGGCAGGCGGCTGGTGGTGGCGAACCACTACAACGATTCGATTACGCTGGTGGATCTGGCCTTGCACACGGTAGCCGCAGAGCTCGACCTGCGTCCGGGAAAGAGCGGTGGAACCGGGGGCACGCCCGGCGGCGAGTACCCGTACTGGGTGCAGATCGTCGGCAACGCCAGCGCCTATGTCTCGAGCGTGCGCGATCGCGAGATCGTGGTCGTCGATCTGGCAGCCGCGCAGCCTCACATCAAGCAGCGCATCGCAGTCCCCGGTGCTCCCAACAAGATGATTCTCAACCGCGCGCAGACGCTGCTGTATGTCGCCTGCGACCTGCAGGATGTCGTCGCGGTCATCGATACGCGCAGCGACACACTGCTGGCAAGCTTCACGACCGTGGCTCCGCCCGGCGTGCTCGGACCACCCAACTACCACGGCGCCTCACCGGACGGACTGGCGCTGTCAGGGGACGAGCAGACCTTGTACGTGACCGACCGCGGGACCAATGCGCTCGCGGTGATCGACGTCGCGGCGCTGGCACGCCCGGTGCCGGCCGCTGCCAACAGCGGGATCGTCCGCGGACTGATTCCGACCGGCTGGAATCCGCAGGACGTCGCCCTGAGCGGCAGCGGGGCCACTCTCTATGTCATCAATGCGCGCAGTCCCGCCGGGCCGAATCCCGGGAACTGCTATGGCATGATCTCGCCATGTCTGGCGGCGGCTGCGGCCGGCAAACCAATCACCCCCAACACTTACGTGCTGAACCTGGAGAAGGCCGGCCTGCAGTCGCTGCCGCCGCCCGCGCCGGCGACGTTGGCGAAGCTCACTGCGCAGGTCGCGAGCAACAACGCCTGGCACTCCTCGCCCGCGACGGCGGATCAGCGCCTCATGGAGGCGCTGCGGGCGCGGATCCGCCATGTCATCTACATCGTCAAGGAGAACCGCACCTACGACCAGATGCTGGGCGATCTCGGCAAGGGCAACGGCGATCCAAGGCTCGCCGAGTTTCCGCGTGCGATCACACCGAACCAGCATCAGCTGGCGCGCGATTTCGTGGACCTCGACAACTTCTATGTCGCCGGGGACGTGAGCGGCGACGGCTGGCAATGGAGCATGGCTGCGCGCGAGACGGACATTGCCTCGAAGAATATCCCCATGAACTATTCCGAGTTCCCGCGTGGTGGCTCCTACGACTGGCAGGGCCTGAACCGCTTCATCAACATGGGGCTGAGCGGCGAGGAGCGCCGCCAGGCGAACCCGGCAACCCCGGCGGATCCGGATCTGCTGCCCGGGACGCGTAACGTCGCTTCCGCGGACGGGCCGGAGGCGGATGAGATCGAGCAGGGGTACCTGTGGAACGCGGCGCTGCGTGCGCACCTGAGCGTGCGCAACTACGGCTTCGACACCGACGACACCATGTATCACCAGGCCTGGGGTGTGCTCACCGTCCCCCTCGAGCGCTGGCCCGCGCGCAATCACGTGCGCCAGGCGTACGCCGGGCATCCGGAGCTGCAAGCGCTCACCGACCCGTACTTCCGCGGCTTCGACACTGACTACCCGGACTTCTATCGCGAAGCGGAGTGGGAGCGTGAGTTCGCCGACTACGTCCGCCGTGGTGATCTGCCGGCGCTGAGCCTGGTGTATCTCATGATGGACCACACCAGCGGCGAGGCGGCACCGGGGGCTCTCGACGGAGTCGATACGCCCGAGACGCAGGTCGCCGACAACGACTACGCGGTCGGTCGCCTGGTCGAAGCGGTCGGCAAAAGCCCGTACGCACGCGATACGTTGATCTTCATCCTCGAGGACGATGCGCAAGATGGACCCGATCACGTGGACGCTCATCGCAGCATCGCATTCGTGGTTGGGCCCTACGTGCGGCATGCGGCGATCGTCAGCACGCGCTACACGACGCTGAGCCTGATGCGCACCATCACCGACCTGCTCGGACTCGAGCACCTCGGGGTTTTCGATGCCCACACCGGGCCGATGGCACGGGTGTTCGACCTGGGCCAGGAGAGCTGGAGTTTCACCGCGGTGGTTCCCAACGTGCTGCGCTCTACGCGCCTGCCGCTGCCCGCTGCCGCTGCCGGTACGCACGTGGCGCATCCCTCCCATCCGGCAAGCTGGTGGGCGCAGCACACGCGTGGCATGGACTTCACACACCGCGACAGCGCCGACGCCGCGGCCTACAACCGTATTCTCTGGCAGGGACTGATGGGAGATAAACCCTATCCGACGGTGCGTTCGGGCTCCGATCCCGACTGAGCTGCGGCACGCCGCAGGGTTCCACTGGCGTAATGTGACCGGCGCAGGCGCGATCTGATGCGCGATGAGCGTAGCGGATCGTGAGACCGGGCGGGCTGCGGTGCGACCCGTCGGGCAGGTACGATCACGTGTGGGTGCGTTCACAGAGGAGGGCGAGGGTGCAACTCGGAACATGCAGGCCGGCAGCCGCGGTGCTCGCGGCGGTAATGCTCGCAGGCACGGGGTTTGTGTTTGCCGACGGCGGCACGACGCCTGATCCGGCTCAGGCGCAGCTGCAGCCGCTGCACTGGCGTGCCATCGGGCCGTTTCGCGGCGGCCGTGTGCTCACCGTCAGCGGCGTGCCGGGCGAGCCGCACCATTTCTACTTCGGGGCCGTCAATGGAGGCGTGTGGGAGACGCGTGACGCCGGACGCACCTGGGTGCCGATTTTCGATTCGGCGCCGGTCGGCTCGATCGGCGCACTGGCGCTGGCACCGTCGGATCCCAGAATTATCTACGTCGGCACCGGCGAGGCCGACATGCGTTCGGATATCGCCCAGGGTGCGGGCCTGTTCCGCTCGAGCGACTCGGGTCATACCTGGCAACCGATCGGGCTGGAGGATTCGCAGCAGATCGGCCGCATCCTGGTCGATCCGACCCATCCGGACGTGGTGCTGGTCGCGGCGTTGGGGCATCCGTACGGCGCCAACGAAATGCGCGGCGTGTTCCGCTCGACCGACGGCGGCAAGACCTGGCAGCGCACGCTGTACAAGGACGCAGACACCGGCGCGATCGATCTGGCCGCTGAGCCGGGAGCGCCCGAGCGGGTCTACGCCGCTCTGTGGCAGACGCGCCGGCCGCCCTGGAATGTCTATCCACCCTCCAGCGGCCCCGGCGGCGGCCTGTACGCGTCGGACGACGGCGGGAAAACGTGGACCGCCCTGACCGGCCACGGCCTGCCGGACAGGCCCGGTCGCATCGGCATCGCCATCGCGCCTTCGAAGCCGCAGCGACTGTTTGCGCTGATCGATGTGCTGGACGGCGGCCTGTACCGCTCCGACGATCGGGGGTCGAGCTGGACGCGCGTCAGCAACGACCCGCGCATCTGGAAGCGCGGTTGGTATTTTGGCGGCATTACCGTTGACCCGAGCAACGCCGACATCCTCTACATCTGCAATACGGCCATGTACCGCTCCGAGGATGGCGGCAAGAGCTTCATCCCGGTCAAAGGCGCGCCGGGGGGCGATGACTATCACCAGCTGTGGATCGACCCGGCCGATCCGCAGCGCCGCATACTCGGGGTTGACCAGGGCGCGGTGGTCACGCTGGACGGCGGTGCCAGCTGGAGCTCCTGGTACAACCAGTCCACCGGCCAGTTCTATCACGTCATCACCGACAACCGCTTTCCGTACTGGGTGTACGGAGCGCAGCAGGACTCCGGCGCGGCGGGCGTCCCCAGCCGCACTGATAACATCGACGGCATCAATCTGCGCCAGTTCCACGAAATCACCGCCGGCGGCGAAAACGACAACATCGCCCCGGACCCCGACGATCCCGAGGTGATCTTCGGCGGGCGCGTGGACAAGCTCGACCTGCGCACCGGGCAAACGCAGAGGGTCACCCCGACGCTCGCGTACCCCGGCCTGTACCGCGGCACCTGGACGCTGCCGCTGGTGTTCGGTCAGACGGGCAGTCATACACTTTATTTCGGCAACCAAAGGGTCTTTCGCACCACCGATCGCGGCGCGCACTGGGAGGCGATCAGCCCGGATCTGACTCGCGAGAATCCGCAAACTCCCGCGAACCTCGATCCGACCACCGTGGAGGACAACGAGCAGGCCGGCCCGCGCCGCGGCGTGGTCTATGCGATCGGTCCCTCGCCGCGGGACGCCCGACTCATCTGGGCGGGTACGGATGACGGCCTGGTATGGCGGACTCGCGATGGCGGCGACCACTGGCACAACGTGGCGCCCGCGGCGCTGACCCCCTGGGCGAAGATCGGCGTGGTCGAGCCCTCGCATTTTGATGTTGACAGTGCCTACATTGCCGTCGACCGGCACCGACTCGATGACCCGCGACCCTACATCTATCGCACGCATGACGGAGGGGTGAGTTGGACGTTGATCGCCGAAGGCATCGCCGACCGCGGCATACTCAACTCGGTCAATGTGGTGCGCGAAGATCCCCACCAGCGCGGCCTGCTCTATTGCGGCACTGAGCGTGGCGTCTATGTGTCCTTCGACGACGGCGGGCGCTGGCAGGCGCTGCAGCAGAATCTGCCGCCAACCTCGGTGCGTGACCTGCAGGTGCACGGGGACGACCTGGTGATTGCGACCCACGGCCGCGGGTTCTGGATCATGGATGACATCGCGCTGTTGCGATCGCTGGCGGAGGATTCCGCGCAGGCCGTGCGCCTGTTCCCGCCCGCGCGGGCCTATCGCGCACGGCCGACCGGGTTTACCGGAACGCCGATGCCCAAGGACGAGCCCATGGGGGCCAACCCACCGCCGGGCGCTTATATCGACTACGCACTGGATCGGGCTGCGAGCGGCGCAGTCACACTCACCATTTCAGACGCGCGCGGGGTGCGCGTGCGCAGTTTCAGCAGCAACGACCAAGCTCCACCGCCGGATCTTGCCAAGATCGATATCGCCCCCGAGTGGATTGTTCCGCCGGAGCCGCTGGCGAGCAGCGCCGGCACCCATCGCTTCGTGTGGGACCTGCACTATGCGCCGCAGGCCGGGCTCGCTCCGGAGGATCCGAGCGAGGAGGAGAGCGGGGTATGGGCTCCGCCGGGTCAATACCGTATCGAGCTCGACGTCGACGGCAAGAGCTATCGGCAGGCGCTGACGGTTGCTGCCGATCCGCGCATGAAGCTGCTTGCGATCGCCTATGCCCGGCAATTCGCGCTGGCGCGTGAGGTGGAGGCCGCGCGCGTGCAGATCGCGACGACCCTGGAGGAGGCCAAGCGGATTCACGCCGCCATCCTCGAGCGCAGCAAGAGCGGCAGCAACGCAGCGGCGGCGACCCTTGCCGCGGCGGACCAGCGACTGCTGGCCATCAGCGACATCGCGCCGGACAAACAGTCGCCGGACGCGTCGGGGCCTGCGCCTGCGACCATCCGCGGCCTGCGCTATCTCGAGGCAGCGTTTCGTATTCTGGCGCGGGCGGTCGATGGCGCAGACGCGCTGCCGACACCTGATGCACTACGAGGCTACGCCAAGCATCGGGCGTTGCTCAACGACGTTTTGATGCAGTGGGCGCAATTCACGGCCATTGACGTGGCGCGCCTCAATGCGCAACTGCAGTCGAGCGGCGCTGCGCCCATCGAGCCTGGCGCGAAATAGGCACGCCGCCTTAGAGGAGCGGCGCGACTGCTCGGGTCAGACCTCTTCGCAGCTGAAAAGGATAGTGCGCCGGGAGTCCTGCCGGGGCCGGCGTCCGAGGCCGATCATGCCCTGTCCCTTGAGCTGCAGGCTGCCGCGGCGTACGAATGCCTGCTCGCCGTCGGCGGTCTGCACGTAGGTACCGTTGGTGCTCGCGTCGATCAATACGACCTTGTTGCGGCTGATCTCGATACGCGCGTGCAGGCGCGAGATTCGTTCGCCGGTCAGCACCACGTCATTTTCCTCGCCGCGGCCCAGCGTGACGCTGGCGCGGTGCTTATCCACCAGTAACTCACGATCATCGAACCGCAGACGTACGCCGTGCATCGGGTTGGTCGCAGGGGTGCGTTTGCGCAGCTGCGCGACGAGCTTGGCATGCTCGCGCTTCATTTCTTCATCAAGGCGACGCATGTCATCGAGTGAGCGGCCCTTCGGCTTTTCCTTGTCCTGCAAAGGCGACTGACTGTAGGGGTCGACGTTCTCCTTCTGCGGCGCAGACTCTAGCGACAGGCCCTCGCCGAGCGATTTGATCACATCGGTCTCAACGGTTCCGCCTTCCCCAACCCATTTCCAGGTGGCGTTGCCTTTTTCGTCGGTTGTCGGCCGGCCTCTCAGCTTCTTCGGTGGCTTGGACATAAACAGTCTCCCGGACCCGGGTCGTACCCGCGGGAGCATCGCGCGGACCGCAGGGGGAATCAATCCTTACAGTAGGGAGCGTGTTCGCTGCCGCACGGACCATCTCGCGTTGGCCGGGTAAAGTTAGCGCCTGAATCCACAGTCCCCAATGAACGTCACTCGCTCCCCGCAAGACTGTTCGACCGGATTCAGCATTGGTCCGCCTGGCGCGGACATCCACGCCGGTGGCCCTCTTTTGCGTCGCTGAGCGCGCTGGGGCTTGGGACAATATTTCCGGGAGACTAGAACATGAAATGGACAGTCTTGGCTTGTGCGACTCTGGTCGCCGGGTGCGCAAACTTTTCGCCTACGGACAACCGATCCTTTCCGGGTGCGGGTCAGCCCGCTGTGGACGAAAGGCGTGAATCTCGCGCGCTCGAGCTGGCGGAATCTGACTGCGTCAGTCAGGGTAAGCACGTTGACGCCGGGCGCGTCGACGGCCAGACAGTGTACAACTGCGTTTGACCGCAGCCTCGGGCAACTCCTGGCGTCAACCAAGTACAACGTCCGCGTCGAGCCGGCGAATGCGACGCGAAAAAGGGGCGCAACCGATGAGTGCAGATGAGGACTTTATCCCGTACCTGGTGCTGGTCAGCTTCGACAGAGGGACTGATCTTCGTGATCGCATCGAGGAGTCATTGCCGCTACTGCTGAAGGCTTTGCAGGAGATTGGAAACGTGCAGCCGGCGATGTCCTCGTATGACGGGTCGGCGGTCAGTTATTTCGTATCCACCTCAGCGGCCGTGCAACCGCGACATGTCCTGGAGCAGCTGCAATCGCCGAAGTCGCGCCGCGCTGCCCCGTTAAAGACTCATGACAAGGTGCTGGTAATCTCGGTAGAACTCGGGCTTGCTCATCGCATGGAGCGTGTGACCGATTGGCTTACCGAACACGGGCTGGTCGCCTGAAAAAGAAAGGGACCGCCTGGCGGCGGCCCCGATTGAGATCCGCTCCCTTCCGGCGGTGAAGTAACCGTAGGCACCCGTGCCGGGGACACCTTCGGGGCCGCCGGTCAGCGGGGCTGGCAGCATGTTGTTTGGAAACTGTTGCTTGGGTGGGCTGAGGAGGAAGCTGTCGTTCGGACCCACGTCGGCAGCTGCGAGCTGCTGCGCCTTGGCGAAGTTGCGGCCCGGGATGGCGTTCTTGTTGGCATCAAGCGCGACGATGCCCTCGCTCAGCAGGTTGTGCACCGTCTGGCCGGGCTGCGGCACATGAGTGGCGAAGACGTGGTCGAAGCTGCGGTTCTCGGCGACATCTGCAGCACTGCCAGAGACGTCGCCGCGGTACGCATGCCGTGCAGAGTCTGCGCGATGATCCTTCGGACGCTCATGAAACACCTCCCTTGAAAAACTACGCGCGGAGCGCGCACGGAGGTTAAGCAAGACGTGTTGCAGGCACGTGATGATCAGTTGACGCGTGCGCGACCTACGGCGGCGCCTGAGCCATGCCGGGGCGGGGATCGACGCGAATGGTAGCCATCATGCCGGCATCTTCATGCTCGAGCAGGTGACAGTGGTAGACGAAGGTGCCGACGGTGTTGGGATCGCGGAAGTCCATGCGTACCGTCACGCTTGGGTACTGCAGCATCCGACCGTTGAAGTAGGGAACATTCACCGTGTCACGCACAAAGGGCTCATTCACGGGCACGCCGTTCCACGCCATCAGCATGAAGTGCAGCTGGTGGATGTGGAAGGCATGCAGCTCCGTGGAGCGGTTCTCGATGATCCAGTCCTCGACGTCACCCTGCTGCGCCACGATGCTCGGGCCGTCGGCCGGATCGAAGGCCTTCGGCGTCTGGCCGTCCACGGTGATGTAGAACGTGGTCGCACTGTTGGGATCGTTCGGGTTCTCCAGCTTCTCCGAGAAGTAGAGTCTGCGTACCCGCACGGGCTGCACGTCTGCCAGCCAGGGCACTGTGGGTGTGGGCAGCGCAGCTGTGTAGGCGGGCAGGGGCGGGGGCTCCGTGGCATCCGGGGCGGCGATGATGCTCGCCAGGGCGCGATTGGGATCGTTCTCGCCGCCCTGGCCCGTGTCGACGGTGCGCGTCACGAACAACGCGGGCACGCGCTCGTCGGGTCCGTTCACGATGAACTCCACGCGGGCACCCGGTGGCACGCCAATGTGGTCTACCCAGATCACCGCGTCCTGGCGGCCGCTGTGGTTCAGGGGCACGCCGTCGATCGCTACGAGTCCGAGCTGCTGGGGCGCACGGCCGTAGATCAGCGCGAGGTTCAGGTAGGTGATGGCCGAGGCGTTGAGCACGCGCCACAGCTCGCGCGCGCCGGGCTTCAGGCGAATGCGGGCCGGCGGGTAGTCGGGCCAGGGCACGGGCACAAAGTTGATCGACAGATCCTTGGCAGGTCGGCCGAATCCCGTGCCGTTGTTGGCCGAATCGCCGTCGCGGTCGATGAGGTTATGGGGCACCACCGGCTCGGACTTTGACGGCGGAGCATTGGGGTTCAGCAGGTCCTGGTCGCGGATCACGAGCACGCGCTCGGGCAGTCCGGCGACCTGCGGCACGGCGCGCTCGATGCCCTCGATGATGAGGGCGCCCGATGCGCCCCCGATCACCTGGCGACTGCTGAAGCCGTGGATGTGAGGGTGGTACCAGTACAGTCCGGGGGGTTCGTTCTCCGGAATGTGGAATCGGTACTCGAAGGGCGGGTCCTCGGGCTGGACAGAGGTCTTGAGCACCTCATCCTCATGGCAACGGGCGGGCACCGTCAGCCCATGGAAGTGCAGGTTCGTCGACGTCCCCGTCATGGCGCCACTGTTGCAGGGGTCGATCCGGCCCGCGTGAGCCGCGCCGCTGTGTTGCGGGTCTGCGCCCCGACCGGGGGGCGTCATGTTCATGCCGGGCATGGCCGCAGGCGCTGGTTCCAGGTCGGTGAGCTCGTTCGTCAGGCGCAGCTCGAGCAGATCACCGGGGTGCAGGCGCAGCGTGGGCGATTGCGCGTCGGCGGATAGATAGCAGTAGCGCACGGACCCCTCGGGGCTGCGGTAGCTGCGGATGTGCAGATCCATCTTCAGGACACCGTCGTGACTCTTCACCTCGCGTGGTTGTGACACGACACTGCCTGGTGGTGGACGGGGACACCAGTCTTCAATTCCGGCCGCAGCCCCGGATCGGGCATGGACGGGTCCTGCACACGCGGCCGCCAGCCACGCGAGCAGCACAGGCGCTGCGCGCCCAACGTGATCGGATCGCATCTACTGGGAGCGGGCGCTGTGCGCCGCGGCCCGGTCGCGTGCGGCAGCTTGTCGTTCGTAAGTTGGCGCGGCACCCGAATCGGCGCCCTCGCGACCGTCGGGTTGCGGATCGCCTGCGGCCAATGCAGGTGCTGCAGGCTGAGGCTGCGTCGCTGCATCGGCTGCCGGTGTTGTCATCACCGGGCGCACGACGCTGGCCTGCGGCGGCACAGCGGCCGTCCGCAAGCCTATGTGCGCGGCGGGACCAGGAACAGGCGCCGGCGGCGCCTGCCAGCGGTCCTCACGTACGGCGGCAATCCCCAGCGCGGCGAGAAAACCGACCCCAGCCAGGGTGGCAATGAGCAGCCGGTCCTTCATGCGTGCAACTCGAACAAGTGACACATCACCATAGAGGAGGATCATGACGGTTTGTTGGCACCATCTCCCACGCGCCCGCCCCGCTGGCGCTTGCGCCATCGTGGGCGCTATTGTCGCCCTCGCTCGCCAAACTTCTGGCGCGCCGCCCAACCAAGGAGTTCCTCATGTCCGATGACTTTGCCCCTGTCCGCACGGATAAAGATCTGATCGAGACGTTCGAGATGCGCCGGAGCAACGCCTCAGACGAAGCCACCCGACTGATCGCGGCCGAGTTACACAACATCAGCGATACCCTGCTCGAGCTGCTGAAGTACGCCCGGGTGACCGGGAGTCGGCTACCGAAGTGACTCGGTCGCTGGTGCAGGTCCGCTAGCTGTCGGTGGCGAGCGGCGCAGTGGCCGCGACCACGGGGTTCACTTCAGCGCCTGCTCCAGGTCGGCGATCAGGTCCACCGGCTCCTCGATCCCGACCGACAGGCGCAGCAGATTCTGCGGCGTGCGCGATTCCGGGCCTTCGATCGAGGCCCGATGCTCGATGAGGCTCTCCACTCCGCCGAGACTCGTCGCCCGTGCAAAGAGGCGCGTGCGGCCGGCGGTCTCGAGCGCCGCCTGCCGCCCTCCCGACACGCACACGGACAGCATCGCGCCGAAGCCCCCCGGCATCTGCGCTACCGCGGTGGCATGAGCGCGGTGCTGCGGCAGCCCCGGATAGAACACCTGCTCGATGGCCGAATGGCGCGCGAGAAATTCCGCTAACTGCAATGCTCCGGCGCACTGCGTGCGAACGCGCAGCGCCAGTGTTGCGATGCTCCTTCTCAGCAGCCAACAGTCGAAGGGCGCCAGCGACGCGCCGGCGGTGCGCTGCCAGGCCTGCAGGTGCTCGAGCAGCGCGCGGTCCTCGCGCACCACCGCCAGTCCGCTCAGCACATCGCTGTGACCGCCGAGATACTTGGTGCCACTGTGGATGATGAGGTCGACACCGAAATCGCAGGGCTGTTGGCAAATGGGTGTGGCGAAGGTGTTGTCGCAGACCACCAGGGCTCCTGCCCGATGGGCGATGGCAGTGACCGCCTCGAGATCCGTGATGTTGAGCAGCGGGTTGGTCGGCGTTTCGATCCAGACCATGCGTGCGCCCCCACCGACGGCATTGCGTACCGCTGTGAGGTCGGTGAAATCGGCAAGCTCCACGGCAACGCCGCGACGCTTACAATGTTCGGTGAACTGCTTGAGCGAGCCATAGTAAGCATCGAGCGGCGCTACCAGGCGATCGCCCGCGCTGAGCAGCTCCAGCACCGCCATGTTAGCCGCGAGCCCCGAGGCGAAGGCGGACGCCCCGATGCCACCCTCGAGGGCTGCGATGCAGGCTTCGAGCGAGGTGCGGTTGGGTGTGCCTTCGCGGCTGTAGCGATAGCCGCGCGGATAGCCGCCATCCGCGTCGCGCTCGAAGGTGGTCGTGAGGTAGATCGGTTGCGACAGCGCGCCGGTTGCCGGCTCGGGGGCGCGAGCGCTGTGCACACACAGGGTGTTCTGACCAACCTGCTTGCTCATCGGGAAGTTCCTTGGGTGTGCTGACCGCGTAGTGCGGCTACCTGGGGACGAAAATGCTCTTCGGCAGACGCACGTGGACACCGACGTTCGGCTTGTCGACCAGCTGGGTAATGGCCACGTTCCCGGCGATGCTCACCAGCTGATACGCCTGGTGACGCGTCAGCTGCTTCTCGCTCACCAGGAAATCGACCATTTCCTGGATCGCCGTGCCGGTGGCCACGTTCAGATCCGGGTCGGTCGCCATGCTGATGTAGTCGGTCGGCGTCTGTGCCCGCGGCCAGGTGAGCTTCATGTCCTTGCGCACGGTGAGCTGCAGGCGCGCGCGCAGCGAGGTCTCGATCGCCGTCTGATCGACTTCGCCATCGCCCTGCGCGGCGTGACCGTCGCCGACCTCGAACAGCGCGCCGCGGGCAAAGACCGGGATATACAGCGTGCTGCCCGCCACCAGCTCGCGATTGTCGAGATTGCCGGCGTGACGCCCGGGCGGATTGCTGCTGACGCGTCCGGCCTCGGGCGCAGGCGCCACGCCCATGCTGCCGAAGAAGGGGCGCAGTGGTATCACGATCCCAGGAGCGAACTGCGCGGTCATGCGGTGGCGGTCCAGTGGGATGATGCGTACCGGCGTGTTCGGCTCGCAATTTTCCGGCAGTACCCCCTTGCAGCCGTTGTAGCCATAGTCGATTGCCAGCTCGATCGACTGAATCCTGACCTCGAGCACGTCGCCCGGCTCCGCACCCTCCACGTAGACCGGGCCCGTCAGGATGTGACCCCCGGGGCCACGCCGGTCGCCGGTCACCTGACTGACGATTTCCTTGAGCGAGCTCTGGATGCGATCGTCGGGTACCCCAGCCTTCGCCAGCCCTTCAGGTGTGTTGGTCAGTAGTGTATCGACATCGATAACGTCGCCCGAGGCAATCCGCAACGCCGGGCGCGCTTGTGACCAGTAGTAGCCGTACACGATGGTGGCCGGTGTGGCTTCGAGTCGGTGCACCTGCGGGGAGCGGGCGTGAAGCGCGGCCGCCGTGAGCAACGCGAGGCTCGCGGCAAGGGTCAGACTTCTGTACATGGATAGCCGTTTCCCGTACACGAGACCTCCGGCGCTATCGCCGTCCTGAGCTGGTGAGGGATATTGCCTGCTTTACGCGGTGAATGCGCGCCCGGCACAGGGGTGTTCCCGCGGCATTGGACGCCGACGAATTGCGCGCGAAGGCTAGTAAACGAGCCGCTGAGTCACATTCGTCGTCGTGGATGGCCAGCCGCCAGTACGTCAATCCTCGACGGACGCGAGCGAGCCGGACGATTCGACGAACTCCGCCAACCGCTCGTAGTAAGCGGCGAGTAGATACAGTTCGATGAAGGCCTCGTCATCCTCTACCGCCGGAAGGCGAGCACGGATGGCAATTGCCCGGTCGTGGTAATTGCGGAACTGTTTGGAGGGAGCTGACGCTGAGTCCGTCATCATCGGGCCCTCCTTGGCAGCCTGCGGGGAAAGCAGCTAAGTGTAGGACGGCCACGCAGATCTGGCAGTACGCGCTTTGATACGCTGTCCGTCGGGGACGTCCACTTTTGGGGGCGGTCCTTTTTTTGGTGTGCCCGGGTTGCAAGCGGCCATTTGCGCAAGTACCTGAACGGCGACGAATTCAACGCACGCACGCTTGCGGTGGAGCTTGATTGAGACCGTCATTCCGCTGAAGGACGCCGATGGAACCTGGTGTGTGGCCGAGTATTACATCGCCCCTGGGGAGAAGCTGCCAGCGGGCGATAATCTGGGTGAGCGCAAATCACTCTGCAAGGTGCAATTGTGAGCAGTAAAGCAAAGTGGAACCGTCGCCAGCTGCTGCGCGCGTCAGCGTTTTGCGCGCTCACATTTTCCTTGAAGAAGTCAGGGGCAGCCGCCGCGCCGCTTGCGTCACCGGACGTGCGGCCGGGCGGCCCGCAGCGCCCCAACATCATCCTGTTCATGCCTGATGAACTGCGGGCAGACGCCCTGGGCTGCTATGGAAACACGGTGATCAGGACTCCCAACTTCGATCGCCTGGCGCAAGTGGGAACTCGGTTCGAAAGCTGCCATGTTCAGTTTCCCGTCTGCGCTGCCTCTCGTTGCAGCATGGCAACCGGTTGGCCGACCAGCGTGCGTGGACATCGCAGCCTTTATTATTTCCTGAGACCCGACGAGCCGAACATGTTCAGGTACCTGCGGCAGGCGGGTTATGACGTCTTCATGTTTGGCAAGAACGACGTGTTGGCAGCGGAGACTCTCGCCAGCAGTTTCACGGAATGGCGCAATCCCAGAAGTCCCACCGCCGAATTCGCGGCTATCGATAAGCCACAGTTTCCCACGACCATGCTCCTTCCGGCGGCCGGGGAGCGGCGCGGCACCGGGGACTATGCGGCTATCCAATTGGCGATCAAGGTGCTCGAGCGGCGTGAATCCGAGCGCCCGTTCTGCATCCTGTTAGCGCTCTTTGATCCTCATCCGCCCTATACCGTGCCAGCTGACTTTTATAGCCTGTATCATCCCGCGGAAATTCCCTCACTCGCTCCACCCGGTCTGGTCCGGCGTCCCCGGTTCCATGACGCGCTCCGCGAGCTCAGTGGTCTGAACCAGGTGACGGACGCAGAATTTCGCAAACTGCGAGCCGTCTACTACGGGCAGGTCAGCTATTCCGACTGGCTGCTCGGAGAATTGATGGAGGCCATGGAGCGAACCGCGCACAGCCGCGACACCGCTCTGTTCCTGTGCTCGGATCACGGCGACTACGCAGGCGACTATGGTTTGGTAGAAAAATGGCCGGCTGGGTTGGAAGACTGTCTGACCCACGTCCCCGTCATCGCACGCATTCCGGGCGGTATGGCAGGAAATGTGTCGCACGAGCTGATCGAGCTGTTCGACATCATGCCGACGTGTCTCGAGCTCGCTGGAACGAAGGCAACGCATACGCATTTTGCGCGCAGTCTCATCCCACAGCTCCACGGTTCGTCGGGCAACCCCCAACGCGCCGCCTTCACGGAGGGCGGCTACAACACCTACGAGCCTCAAGCGTTCGAGCCGATCATTGCGGGTCTGTACGGCCCAAAGACACGACTGCAAAATGAGCGGCCTGAAACGGTAACCCGCTGCGCGGCGGTTCGCACCAGGCGCTACAAGTACGTTGCCCGACCCAATGATCAAAGCGAGTTGTACGATTGCGCGCAAGATCCAATGCAGATGAACAATCTGTTCGATGACAGCTCATTGCGCGCGGTACAAGCACAGCTGCAGACCCGTCTGGTGAACTGGTACATCGATACCTCGGGTGTGCCCCCACTGGAGCGGGATCCGCGCGGTGCCCCGGTCCTGGACCGTGCTCCCGAGCTTCGGCATATTGCGCCGCTGAGCAGCCTGCTTGACCACTGAGCCCTCCACTGACGAAGGCCCAGGCGCCATCGCTGGCCTCTAGCTGGACGCTTCCGCGCCTGCGCCTTGCGCTGTCACGGTGCCACGCGTGGCAAGCCACGAGCCGAGCAGAATAAGCGCGAATGCTGTAAAGCCGCCGACTCCCAGATGCTCGTGCAATAGCAGCACTCCCAGGAGCGTTGCTACGGCCGGGTTGATGTACGTAATGACAGATGCCCGTGACGCGCCGGCGTGGCTGACGAGATAGAACATCAGCAGCATCGCCACGGCGGTGCAGAGCACGCCGAGGACCGCAACTGACGAGAGCGCGACCGCCGTGGGCACGTGCTGGGGAAGAGTCATCATCGCGGAGGGCAGCAGGATGATGCTGGCGACCAGCAGACTCGCCGCAACAGGGCCAATCGCGTCGAGCCCACTGAGATAGCGCTGAATGATCAAGGCTCCGATAGCGTAGCCGAGGGTCGCGAGCAGCATGCAGGCGACGCCAATCCATCCGAACGGCTCGGAAATCGTGCCGAAGCCCAGCAACGCCACGACACCGAACAGACCGAGTGCGAGGCCCAGCAGGCGCCCGATTCCAAGCGGTTCGCGCACGCCAAAGAAGCGGGAGATCAGGGTAATGGTAAGTGGCACAGCGGCGATGAGAATGCCGGTGAGCGAGGAATCGATCCAACGCTCACCGATCGAGATGGCTGAAAATGGGATGACGAACTCAACCACCGCAAAGCTGCAGACGGCCACCTTATACGTGCCCAACGAGCGCAATGCGCCGCGATGCCAGGCGAGCGGCGACAGTATCAACGCGGCAAGCACGATACGGCCCCAGGCGACGACAAAAGGCGAGAGCTCCTGAACCGCCAACTTGATGAAAAAGTATGGCAAGCCCCAGATAATTCCCAGCGTGGCAAACGCAAACCACCCGCGCCAACTCACAAAAGTTGATCCTTCTGAAGCGAAATGAGGGGAGTGAATCCAAAGCGATGCTAGCAGGAAATGGCTGGCTGTTCGGCGACCGCTCCACGTCGGACCGCCTCCATGTTCATTGACGCAGGCGTGCGCGCCGGCGAGGTTGATTGGTGGCGCGAGGTGCACTCAGTGCAAAGTCCGTGCATGCTGGGATGTAGGTCACTGCACTGAATTTGCACGGGATGACCAACGGAATTTCGCATTTTTCCGGGATTTGGCCGCTGATGAGCCTGTATGGCATCGCGGTCATTCCCGTTCTCATATGGGTGTATCTCCTGCTGGGTCGGGGCCGGTTTTGGCACGTTGCGGCTCACCGCACGGCGGTCCTCCCTTCGGCCGCCGCGCGCCGTGTCGTCGTGGTGATTCCGGCGCGGAACGAGGCAGCAGTGATAGGGACTGCAGTGGCTTCGCTCGCGCACCAGACATTCAGCGGTGCTATCCATCTCATCGTGATCGACGACGGCAGCACCGACGGCACCGCGGAGGCGGCTCTGGCCGCCGCCCGCGCTGCCGGAGCAATACCACGCTTCGAGCTGCTCCGCGGTGCTGCGCTACCCAGCGGCTGGACCGGGAAATTGTGGGCCCTTTCGCAAGGAGTAACGGCGGCCGCGGAGCTCAGTGCCGACTACCTCCTTTTCTCGGATGCCGACACTTGCCATGGCCCCACGAGCGTCGCCTCGCTGGTCGCCGATGCGGAGGCAAATGACCGTGACCTCGTGTCGCACATGGTGAAGCTGTCCGCGGCCACGCCCGCGGAAAGGCTGCTGATTCCCGCCTTCGTATTTTTCTTTTTCAAGCTCTATCCACCGGCCTGGATCGCCGATCCACAGCGCAGGCTGGCCGCGGCAGCTGGCGGTTGCATACTAGTGCGCCCCGAAGCGCTGGCGCGTGCCGGGGGCCTGCAAACGATCCGCTCGCATATCATCGATGACTGCGCGCTGGCCCGGGTGGTCAAGCACTCCGGTGGTCACATATCGCTGCAACTTACCGAAGAAACCACAAGCCTTCGAAGCTATGCCTCGTTCACGGAGATCGGCGCGATGATCTCCCGCACGGCCTTTGCGCAGTTACGCCATTCGTACCTGACGCTCGCGGCGACGCTCCTGGGCCTGTTCCTGACCTACCTGCTTCCGGCGGTTTTGCTCTTCATCGGTGATCCGCCTCTGGTTTGCCTGGGTCTGGCCGCACTGCTGCTGATGAGCCTTTGCTATCTGCCGATGGTGCGCTTCTACGGTCTGTCGCCGCTCTGGAGTGTGTGTTTGCCGGTGATTGCTATCTTCTATAGCGGTGCGGTGATCCATTCCGCCGTGCAATACGCTCGCGGTAGCGGGGGCATGTGGAAGGGGCGCGTGCAAGATGCGTGAGACTTGCGCAGCGCGCCTGGCGGAGAGCTCCAGGCTCGAAAGTCCTCGCTGTGGTGGGTAGCCCACGAGTGAAGCGATTGCGCACGAGCCAGATCGTCCTGGGTCTGCTTTGCCTGATGTACTTCATCACCTACCTCGACCGCGTCAACGTCAGCACCGCCGCGGCCGGATTTGCCAAGGACTTCAAACTCAACAAGACCGAGATCGGCCTGGTGTTCTCCGCGTTCGCCTATCCCTACCTCGTGTTCCAGATCATCGGCGGTTGGATCAGCGACCGCTTCGGCGCTCGCCGAACGCTGATTGCCTGCGGCCTGATCTGGGCCAGCGCCACAGTCCTCACGGGCCTTGCGGGCGGACTCGCCTCACTGCTGCTCGCGCGGGTGCTGCTCGGCTTGGGCGAAGGCGCCACCTTTCCTGCCGCCACCACCGCCATGTCTCGTTGGGTCGCCATGGGGCAACGCGGGTACGCGCAAGGGGTCACACATGCGGCCGCGCGCATCGGCAACGCCGTGGCCCCCGCCATGATCGTCTTCCTCATGGCCGCGTGGGGCTGGCGCGCCTCGTTCTACGTGTGTGCGGCGCTCAGCTTTGCCTGGGTGGCGCTGTGGGCGCTGACCTTCACCGAGCATCCGCAGAATCACCCGCGCATCACGGCGGCAGAGCTCGCGATGCTGCCGGCGCCAGCCACCAGGTCGCTCCACGTGCCGTGGAAGCCTTTGTTCAAACGCATGGCGCCGGTGACCATGGTTTATTTCTGCTACGGCTGGACTTTGTGGCTGTTCCTCAGCTGGATTCCGCAATACTTCCTGCACGACCATGACCTCGATGTCAAGAAATCCGCACTCTTCTCATCGGGCGTATTTTTTGCGGGCGTGCTGGGCGACACGCTCGGGGGGATGGCCACTGACCAGTTACTCAAACGCAGCGGCAGCCTCAAGCGCGCCCGCAGCTCCATGGTCTCGATGTGCATGCTCATGACCCTGCTGTCGCTCATTCCCCTGATGTTCACCCACGATCCTGGTATATCGCTGTGTTGTCTTTCCGCAGGCTTCTTCTTTTCCGAAATGACCATCGGTCCAATGTGGGCGATTCCGATGGATATTGCCCCTGACTACAGCGGCACGGCGAGCGGCATGATGAACTCGGGCTCGGCTCTGGCGGCGATCATCAGTCCCGTCGTGGGCGGCTATTTGATCGACAAGACCGGTAACTGGCAGCTGCCGTTTCTCGGCAGCATGTTACTTATGGTCGCAGGCATGGTGCTCGCATTCCGTATGCGCCCGGATAGCAGGTTCGAGGCGATGACTCAGGCCAGGTGTGCTTCGAAACGCAGCCGCACGTAGTCCGCCATCCAATTCCCCTGCGCATCGCAAAGTTGCGGCCTGATGCGTTCACGCACGCATGCGAGGTATTCGTGTCGTTCCGTCGCCGGCAGCACACCAGTGAAAGAGCCCGCGAAGGTTGTAAGCCAACCCATCATGTCGCCCGGAAGGGGAGTGGGGCGCGGGATCAGTGCGATGTAATTGACCTTGAAACCACACGCCGCTAACCGCGCGCCGTAGTCGCTGGCTGTCGGAAGATACCAGGGGTTCGCCGCCTCGCCGTCGTAGCCGCGACGGTTCAGTTCTTCAATGAGCGTGGATTGGATGATTCTGACGTTCCCGTGGCCGCCCATCTCAGCCACGAAGCGACCGTTGGGTCGCAGCGCTTGCGCGACTCGCCGGATCACCCCGTCGGGGTCCTTCATCCAGTGAAGTGCGGCATTGCTAAAGGCTGCGTCAAAGTGCGGACCGAATTCCATGTCATAGACACTCATTTCCATGACATCGAGTCCGAGCTGCCTGGCGGATGCGACGAAGTCCGCGCTGGTGTCGATACCTAACACCTTGCAGCCGCGGTCGGCGATTTTCCTGGTCAGTACCCCGTCGCCGCAACCCAGGTCGAGGATGTGTTCCCCGGGTCGCGGAGCGAGCAACTCGAGGACCGGCATGCCCAGATCAGTGACGAACCGGGCGTTCTTCGCGTAGCCTTCGGAATTCCAGGTCTGTGTGGTCATAACCAGCCTGCACTTGCGCAGGGAGCCGCCCGACGCGTGCCCATACGATGCCGCTGATAGTGCGACCTACGGGCGGCGCCGTGAAGCCTTATACGACCGAAAGCTAGTGCCCCACGGGCCCTCACGCTTCAATGAGCACCTTCAGCGCGCGCGTATTAGCCGCATGGGCGAAGGTCTCATAGGCATCGTGGATGCGGTCGAGCTTGAAGCGATGAGTAATCAGACGTTTCGGGTCGATCTTGTGAGCCTGCAGAGTGCTGAGCAGCATCGGCGTGCTGACGGTGTCGACCAACCGCGTGGTTATCGTAATGTTCCGATCCCACAGGGTCTCCAGATGGAGCTCGACCTTCGTCCCATGCACCCCGATGTTGGCGAGGTGACCACCGGGAGCGAGGAGTTTCTCGCACAACTCGAAGGTCTGCGGAATGCCTACCGCCTCGATGGCCGTGTCCACGCCGCGCCCGCCGGTCATCTTCATAATTGTTTCCACGGCCTTGCCGTCGGTGCTGTTAATCGCCGCCGTGGCACCGAAGCGCGTCGCCACCTCGAGGCGATTGTCGTCCAGATCGAGCATGATGATCTTAGCCGGGGAGAAGAACTGGGCTGTGAGCAGGGCCGCAAGGCCTATCGGCCCCGCCCCGACGATCGCCACGCTGTTCCCGGGCTGGACCTTGCCGTTGAGCACGCCGCACTCGAAGCCGGTCGGCAGGATGTCGCTCAGCATGACCAGCGCCTCTTCGTCCGCTCCTTCGGGAATGGGATAGAGGCTGGTGTCCGCGTAAGGGATGCGCACAAACTCGGCTTGCGTGCCGTCGATGCGGTTGCCGAGAATCCATCCCCCGGTCGTGCAGTGCGAGTACATGAGCTTGCGGCAGTAGACGCATTTGCCGCAGGCGCTGATACAGGAGATCAGCACCCGATCTGCCGGTTTGAATGCCGTGACGGCTGGCCCTACCTGGTCGATGATGCCCACGCCCTCATGGCCCAGTATGCGGCCAGGCTCACAACTCGGGACGTCGCCTTTGAGGATATGCAGGTCGGTGCCGCAGATCGTCGTCTTAGTGATCCTCACGATCGCATCCGTAGGCGCACCAATTGTCGGCTTCGGGCGCTCCTGCAGAGCCTTCTTCTCCGGACCCAGATAAACGAGAGCTTTCATGGCTGACATCACTTCAGTTTGAGTTCGGGCCGGGGCGGTCCGAGTCTCATGTCAGCTTGGCTGCGTCCTCGATTCCGGTCTGTACGTTGGCGAACCGTCTGTGGCGTGACAGCGAACGGAAAACACCCCCAGAGAACCGGTAACTGAGTGTTTATGAAAGAGATTCTACGCGACGTTCGTCAGATCAAGGGTGACGACTATGTAAATGTCGGTCTCCTTACGACTTCCGTCAGATATGCGATGTGCAACGCTGCGACGTCGATGCATTTTTTCGCGGCGGCGGCATCAGCCGTCACCACGCCCCGATGCGCTATGTCGTGACGCTGTCGGCGGCTCCACATCCAGTCTCCCCACCATGGTTGGCGATCAGGGTTTTCGCCCGTTAGGTCATGGAAGGCTGTGCGCACGCGGTCTCCCTCAAACGACCAGGTAATCAGCAATCTCTCTGACATGTCTATGAGGTCGCGAACGCTCTTACTGTGATCCTTCACTGCATCCATCAGTCTCTCGAGCACAAATTCGGTGGCCCATTCTCCGGCCGCGGCCGCGATGATGATGGCAATAGCGTGCTGCCCAGCCAATGACAGTGAGCGGGCTTCTGCGAGTAGTTGGTCCCACTTCGGCGCCAACACGGCGAGGGGTGTGTTCTTGTAGATCTCGGCGGTCCTGTCATGCCCGTATTGCTGCGGCATCCCGCCTGTTACAAAGGTGCCGAGAGGCGACCCCGGCGGTAGCGGGTTCACCTGTGATGACGCCTTCTTACGCCTTCGCGTCCTGGGTGTTTGAGTCTTACTCATTGGTTCTAGTCAGCGTCCCGGAGTAAGCGTGCATTACGTCGAGCAGGCCTGCAAGCCATCTGCGGATGGCCGCTGTGCATTTGCGGGAATGGCTGGTTCAGGGAGGAAGGAGGGTGTCTCGCTGACTCAGGGTTTGGAATCCGGCTTCTCAGCACCGAGTTTGGTGCTGCCGTCCGGCAGCGGAACCGAGATCGGGGTGACTCTGACCTTGGCGACCCCGTTGTCTTGCGTAATCCCAATACTCTGTGCAGTGGACGGCGAGAGATCCACGATCCGGCCCTGCACGTACGGTCCGCGGTCTTGGATCGTAACTACCGCGCTTTGACCACTATCAATGTTAGTTACCCTCGCCCTGGTACCCAACGGAAGCGTTTTACTCGCGGCGTTGTCGCCGTGTGGGTCCATTTTGCTGCCGTCCGCCATTTCTCTGCCTGCAAACTCCTTCGCATAGAACGATGCGTCGCCGAAGCGCGTGCGGCCAGATAGGTCAGGCTGCGGCCTCGTAGAGGCTGTGGCTGTCCGCGAGGGCGTCTCGTCCTGCGACGCGGAGCTTATCGTGCCGCCATCATAATGAGCCTCGCACGAGGCGGTGGCGACGGCAACGATGCTGAGCAGCAGAATCGTTGCATGAGGATTCAACTTGAACATCTCTAGCATTTTCCAGGCCGACGCCCTCGCGACTTGAAGGAAAGCGTATTGGCCACTCGACAGCCTGGTCTGTACGCCGGCACGCATTAGTGCTGTGGAACCGTCGGTCATAGGCCTATCGCTGCCGCCTTTCTGCTCCCATAACATGCGTAGCGGAAAGCACCGGTGGATGTCATGAGAACCCGCGCGCCAGATCGAACCGTTCAAGATGAAGTTTGACTCGATCGAATCCCCGCAGGTGCGCTGCCCCAGGGGCACGCACTTGGGCCGCCGTACCTGCCGCAGGCGCTGGATTGCCGGAGCGGTAGCCGGCCTGGGCGCCTTTGCGCTGGCGTCGTGCGCGACGCTGTCGCGTCTTGACGCGGTCCCCGCGTCCCTGACCGAACAAGCGAGCGTGCCCCGTATTCCCGATTGTCGGCTGTGGCTCGACCGCGACCTGGCGCGGTCCTGCCGTCGCTTCAGGCAGCGTCGCTGTGTCTCCCAATTTCGTCCAGCTCGATGAGCGCATCCTCCGGTAACTCCAACTCGGCCGCTGCCAGGTTTTCCCGCAGATGGGCGATGGAGGACGTGCCGGGGATCAGAAGGATGTTGGGCGCGCGGCACAGCAGCCAGGCAAGCGCAACTTGCATAGGGGTGGCATCGAGGCGCTGTGACCTGGGGCGAGGCGGCACAGCTGCGCCTCGTTGTGGAGCACCGGGTTCAGGCACAAGCGTGGGCGGGCTCTCTCTTGTGACCGATTGTCGCGCCTCCATTGAACGTGCACGCTGAGCACTGAACCTCCCCGGAGAACCTCGCATGCAGACTCGAGCCTATGCCGCGCAATCCTCGACCTCACCATTGGCACCGCACACGATTGAACGGCGCGAAGCCGGGGATCGCGACGTCGTCATCGACATTCTCTACTGCGGAGTGTGCCATTCAGACCTGCATGCGGCCCGCGGTGAGTGGGACGGAATCCGCTATCCGTGTGTTCCCGGACATGAGATTGTCGGACGCGTGTCGGCCGTCGGCAGGGGGGTGCGCCGTCTTGCGCCCGGAACCATTGTTGCCGTCGGGTGCATGGTGGACAGCTGCCGGAGCTGCGAGGCCTGCAAGCTTGGGCTCGAGCAGTATTGCGAGGGTCCGCACGGCTTTACCCAGACGTACAACGGATGGGTCAAAGGGGACGGGGAAAACACCTACGGGGGATATTCGCGGACGATCGTCGTCGACGAGCACTTCGTGCTCACTGTAAAACACGACGCCACACAACTCGCGGCCGTTGCGCCGCTGCTGTGCGCGGGGATCACCACGTGGTCGCCGCTCAGGCATTGGGAGGCGGGTCCCGGTAAGACCGTGGGAATCGTCGGGATCGGCGGATTGGGTCACATGGGGGTGAAGCTGGCCCGCGCGCTTGAAGCGCACGTCGTGGCCTTCACCACTTCGCCGGCGAAGGGGAAGGAAGCCCTTAAGCTGGGCGCGGACGAGGTCGTCGTGTCGGCGAATGCCGCTGACATGTCCCAGCGCGCCGGGACCTGTGACTTCATCCTGGACACGGTTTCTGCGTCCCACGATCTGGACGCCTATGTGAAGCTACTCAAGCGCGACGGCACGCTCACCCTGGTGGGAGCTCCGGCGACAGCGCACCCGTCCCCTGCGGTCTTTAACCTTTTGCTACGTCGCCGAAGCATCGCGGGCTCGGCCATTGGCGGAATCCGGGAGACCCAGGAGATGCTCGACTTCTGCGCCGACCGGAAAATCGTGTCCGAGATCGAGATGATTGGGATGGCGGAAATCGAGAAGGCGTATGCACGGTTGCTACGCGGGGATGTTCGTTACCGCTTCGTAATCGACATGCAAACTCTGACCGCCTAGTTGGAAGCGGATCGGGCGCTGCGGCGTGGGTCGCGTGTCGGAAGCGATCGATTCGTTGGTGTATTATCAGGCTAAGGGGCTGGGTTCGTAGCAGCGCGCTGCGAGCTACACCGGTTTGTTGGGGGAATGAGAATGAAGCGTGGCAACGCTCTGTGTCTGTCGGTGCTGGTATTTTGTTCGACTGCATGGAGTGCGGAGCCGGCGTTTACGCTCTCCAGTCCCGATCTTCCTGCGGGGAAGCCTATTGCAGAACAGTTCACCGCGAATGCATTCGGCTGCCATGGTCCGAACGAATCGCCGGCACTGCACTGGAGCAATCCCCCCGCCGGCACAAAGAGCTTCGCCATCACCATGTTTGATCCGTACCGCCCTCCGGCATCCGGGTGGTGGCACTGGTTGGTCTATGACATCCCGGCAACGGCGAGACAACTTCCCCGCGGCGCCGGCGCTCCAGGCAACTCCGGCATGCCGCAGGGGGCTCAGCAGGGAAAGCCCGATGGCGATGCGCCCGAGGCGCACTACTACGGGCCGTGTCCGGACGAGGGTGATCCTTCGCACCACTACACGATCACCGTGTACGCACTGAGTGTTGAGCACCTTGGCGTGCCTGCGACATCGACCGCGGCCAATATCGATTACGAGATCTCGACGAAGACGCTCGCCAAGGCGTCGATCGTTCGGTTGTTCTCGCGTCCGAAGAAAGCGCCGTAGGGCGCGCATACGATGCTCGCAGGCGTCGGGTCGGCGCTGCCACGAAATCCCCGGGTGAACTTTATGGGCAAGCGGCCGCTGTCGGGTTATCTCCTCCTTGTGCTTGTTGCATCTGCGGGCGGTGCAGCGCACGCGGCTTCGGCATCTGACAAGTGTCCGGGAGACAACGGGGGACTGAGTCTGCCACCGGGGTTCTGCGCCACTGTATTTGCAGACCACCTGGGGCATGCGCGCCACCTGACGGTTGCCGAGGATGGGACTGTCTATGTGAATACCTGGAGCGGGGATTACTACACCTACGGCCATGTGGACAAGCTCCCCAAGGGTGGATTCCTCGTCGCGCTTCGAGACACGCACGGCACGGGGCGTGCCGACGTTGTCAAACGCTTCGGCGAGGGCGTGAAGGAGGGCGCGGCTGGTGGCACCGGAATCGCAATCTACAGGGGCCGGCTCTATGCGGAGGTCAACGACCGTATCATCCGCTACGCGCTGAAGACCGGTTCAGTCGTGCCGACGGGAAAACCGCAAGTCGTCGTTCGGGGACTGCCGCTCGGCGGCGATCACCCGATGCATCCCTTCGTGATCGATGGTAAGGGAAACCTGTTCGTGGACGTCGGCACCGCGACCAATGCCTGTGACATCGCAAACCGCATGCCCGGCACGAAGGGCCACGAGCCGTGCACCGAACTGGAAACGCGCGGCGGAATCTGGCGCTTTGACGCTGATAAGACTGGCCAGAAGTTCTCGTCTTCTGAACGCTATGCGACCGGAATCCGCAACGGCGAGGGCATGGATTTTGACTCGGCGGGCCGGCTGTTCGTGACCCAACACGGGCGTGACCAGCTGCTTGAGAACTATCCGAAGCTCTATAGCGTGAAGACCGGACACGAGTTGCCGGCCGAAGAGGTGTTTGTTCTGGAGCAGGGCGGGGACTATGGCTGGCCCACCTGTTACTACGATGGATTACAGAAGAAGCTGGTACTGGCACCCGAATACGGCGGTGACGGCGGCAACAAGATCGGGGTATGCGCGCAGAAGCGCGGGCCGGTATTTTTCTTTCCGGCGCACTGGGCCCCGAACGATCTGGTGATCTACAAGGGCACACAATTTCCGCAGCCCTATCGTGGCGGTGCCTTCGTTGCTTTTCATGGTTCCTGGAATCGCGCTCCTGCGACTCAGGCTGGCTATAGCGTCGTCTTTCAGCCTCTTGCGGATGGACGCCCCTCAGGAGACTACCTTGTGTTCGCGGATGGGTTCGCGGGCCTGTACAGGGAGCCCGGCAGAGCACTGGCGCGCCCCGGTGGCTTGGCGGTCGGTCCGGACGGGTCGCTCTACGTGTCCGAGGACGTCCACGGGAAGATCTGGCGCATCACTTACTCCGGGCCTGCTGAGGACGTGAAGCTTCAGGGAGCCCCGCCACCCGTCGTAGCTATGGCAGCCGGCCCGGCGTTCGACGTCGCTCGGCTGCCGATGCCTCCCGGAGCCACGCGCGAGCAGATGCTGCTCGGGTCACGAATCTTCTGGGGCGAGTCCGCCGGAGGCACCTGTAGCGGCTGCCACGGCTCGGATGCCAAGGGCAGCACCGTTGGCCCGAACCTGACCAGCGGGGAATGGAGTTGGGGTGATGGCAGCTGGCAGGCGATCGCCGCAACAATTGACAAGGGTGTGGTGAGCCCGAAGCATGCCGACGGCGCGATGCCGCCGCGTGGCGGTGCTCCATTGAGTGACGCCGACGTTAAAGCCGTTGCAGCATTTGTGTGGGGGATAGCACATCAAAGCGGACCAGGCGCCGAACGATAGCGGGACGCGGTTGACGAGAATTCAAATCAACAATGGTATATAACTTAGTGAAATTGCGACCCGTGGAAACCTCCCGGGTCAAGGGCTAGAGTTGTACAACTCGCTCAGCGCGGGCCACCGGGAGAAGAGCATGCATCGAATTGCCGTGCTGGTCGCAGTCGTTGCCGGAGCAGTCGCTGCGCTTCCGGCGGCGGCCGAGGATGAATCCGGTCTGTGGAGCGCGCCGGCGATCGAGGGCTACGGCAAGGTGCATCCGCTGCCGATGGCGGCCTATCAGCCCGACAGCAAAGCGACCTACAAAGTCGTGTTTGCGATGACGGCTGCCTCGAAGACTCCGGAGGAGGTCAATCCGGCCATCGAGCGCGTCGCGCGCGCGGTGAATCTCTACGCGTCGGCCGGCGTGCCACCGAACCATCTCAAGTTCGTAGCCGTTGCCTATGGTGCAGCCACTTCGATTGCCCTCGACGACGCTCATTACAAGAGCGACTACGGCATGGCCAACCCCAATCTTGCGGTGATCGCCCGTTTGCGCAAAGCGGGTGTCGATGTCGCGGTATGTGGCCAGGCGGTAGTGGAACATAAGTACCAGTACGAGTGGATCGATCCATCGGTCACCGTCGCGCTGTCCGCGATCACCACGATCACCACGCTCGAGGCTCAGGGTTACCAGCTGATGCCGCTTTTTTGAGCTGTCGTCGGCTGTACGTGTACCGTCCGTGCTTCGGTCTCGAAGGCCCGTGAGGATGAGTTGCCTGCGCAGTCACGCTGCCGCGGGGCTGCTCGCGCTGAGCGCACTTGCCACGACCGTGACCACTGCGCAGACCGTGGGACAGGCGCACGCACTGCAGTCTGCTGCTGAGCGCAGCGACTGTCCCCGGCGATGGGATGATTCGATCTTTCCGCCGTGGCAGCACGGCGCCAACAACGACGCCGTGGATCGCGGACTTGAGTTCACCGTGCCCGAAGCGGATGTCCTGGCCGACTTTCACGGCGACCCGGGCAATCCGCTGCTCGTTCTGTATGTCGGTGGCAACTACTTTTTTGCCATGGCGCCGCTCGTTCAGGCTTTCGAGGCACGCTTCCCGCAGTACCTCGGCCGGCTCTTCTGGGAGACGATTCCGCCGGGACTTCTGGTGCGCCAGATTCAGGCCGGCGGCCGGGTGACTGTCGGGAATATGACCTGGACGGTCAAGCCCGACGTGTACCTCGCCGGGCTCGAAGCGGTAAACAAGCAGATCGAGGCGGGTCTGCTCGCAGCGCCGGCCGTGCCGTACGTCATCAACACGCTCACCATCATGGTGCCCACGAGTAATCCGGCGCACATCGTAGGGTTGGCCGATCTCGGTAAGGCGGGTATTCGCCTCGCCATGCCGGACCCTGAATTCGAGGGTGTGGTTCGCCAGATCCGCGCGTCGCTCGAGAAAGCGGGCGGTGCGGCGCTGGTGCAGGCGGTCTACACGGACAAGGTGCACGACGGGACGACGCGGCTCACCCGTATCCATCACCGGCAGACGCCACTGTGGCTCATGCAGTGCCGGGTCGAGGCGGGCGTGACCTGGAGATCCGAGGCGCTGTTCCAGGAGCAGATCGGCCATGCGATCGGACACGTCGATATTCCCGACTCGCAGAACACTACCGGGGTGTACGCCGCTGCGCTGGTGCGCGGTGCTGCTCATGTGCAAGCGGGGAAGGAGTGGCTGGATTTCATTCGCTCGCCGGCAGCACTGGCGATCTTCGAGCGCTATGGATTCAAACCCTATATTTCCACGGCGCGCTGAGGCGGCGTTCCGCGCGACGCTGCTCGTTTTGCTTGCGCCCGCGTCGCAACTGCCGACCGCGATCGCGGCGGACGCCGCGACCGCGCGGCGATCGGCTCCGGCCGCCGCGGTGTCCTGCGCCTCTTGCCACGGACAGTCGGGCGAGGGCAACGGCGCGAGTGGGATTCCGCGACTGCAGGGACTGCCTGCGGCCTACCAGATGAGGCAACTCGAAGCATTCGCGGACGGAACGCGCCAGAGCCCGGTCATGGCGCCGCTGGCCCGATCGCTCAGTGCGCACGACCGAACACAACTCGCGGACTACTACGCCGCACTCGGGGCCCATACGCGCCAACCGGGCAACACCTCCGCCTTGCGTGATGATCGGCTCGCTCTGCACGGGCGCTGGTCCGAAGAGATTCCCGCCTGCGTGCAGTGCCACGGAGAGAACGGCAGCGGCATCGGTGCAGCCTTTCCTCCGCTAAGCGCGCAGCCGTCGGCGTATCTCGCCGTCCAGCTGCGCGCCTGGCAGCAGGGCACCCGCCGAGGTGATCCGCTCGACCTGATGCGGACGATTGCCAGCCGACTCTCCGATGCCGACGTGCGCGATGTGGCCGATTACTTTGCCGCCATCCCCGCAGGCGCTGCCGCACTGACCGCCGCGCCCGCGGTGGCGCGTGTGGACGAGGCTCCGCCGCGCTCTGCGAAGCGGCCTGAGTCTGTCGCGGCGCCCGGGCAGCACGATTTCGCGCCCGCCGATGTCCCGATTCCCGATGACGACTTCGGCAAAGTGGTGCAGCTCGGCCGGCAGATCTTTGACGATCCCGGGCGTTACGCGCGGCGCTATGTGGGCAACGATCTGCGTTGTACCAGCTGTCACCTCGATGAGGGACGCCGGGTCGGCTCGGCGCCGATGTGGGCGGCGTACGTCTCGTATCCCGCGTACCGCGCCAAGAATGGCCACGTCAACACCTTCGCGGAGCGACTGCAGGGCTGTTTTCGCTACAGCATGAATGGCGAGGCACCGCCCCTCGGAGATCCGCTGCTGGTCGCGCTGGAGAGCTATTCCTACTGGATGGCGCGTGGCGCGCCGCTCGATCCGAACATCGCCGGCCGCGGCTACCTCAAGCCGCCGAAGCCCGCACTGCCTCCGGACGGCGCGAGGGGTGCAGTCGTATATGCGCAGAAGTGCGCGCTGTGCCACGGTAACAGCGGCGACGGCCAGAGCGCCAACGACGGCAGTCCGGGGTTCCCAGCGCTCTGGGGCGCAGACTCTTACAACTGGGGCGCCGGCATGGTCAACGTGACCAACGCGGCCGCCTTCATCAAGAGCAACATGCCGTTTGGTCTCGGGGGCACTCTCACGGATCAGGAGGCGTGGGACGTTGCGCTGTTCGTGGATAGCCACGAGCGCCCGCAGGATCCGCGCTACACGGGCTCGGTGGCCGCGACCCGGGCCCGGTTCCACGACCGCGACGATTCCATGTACGGGCAGCGTGTGGACGGCTACGTCCTCGGCAGCAGCTCGGTGACCCCGGGTCACCGCCCGCGCGAACGCGCTTCAGCTTCCGGGGGCAGCTAGGGTTCCCTTGCAGTACCTCATCGGCGCCGCAGCCGGGATGATCGTCGGCTTTTCACTCGGGCTGATCGGCGGTGGTGGTTCGATCCTCGCCGTCCCGCTCATCGTGTATGCCGTCGGGGTGAGTGACGCGCATCTGGCCGTCGGCACCAGCGCGCTCGCCGTCGCCGCCAATGCGCTCGCAGGCGTCGCGAGCCACGCGCGGCTCGGCACCGTGCGCTGGAGAATAGCGGGCCTGTTCGCGGCAGCCGGCGTTGCCGGTGCATGGATCGGATCGCTCGGCGGCAAGGCACTCGCGGGCCCCAAGCTCCTGGTCTGCTTCGCCGCACTGATGGTGCTGGTCGGCGTCATCATGCTGCGGCGCCGCCCTGCGCGTGACAACCCTGATGCTGAGCCCGGTCGGGTCAGCACTCCGAGACTCCTCATCGTCGGCGTACTGACGGGGGCGGTGAGCGGATTTTTCGGGGTTGGCGGTGGCTTTCTGATCGTGCCGGGGCTCATGTACGCCGCGCACCTGCCGATTCTCGAGGCGGTCGGCTCCGCGCTCGTTGCGGTGGCGGCCTTCGGACTGACTACCGCGGTCAACTACGCGCGCTCGGGCTGGATCGACTGGCCCCTGGCGGCGGTGTTCATCGGGGCCGGCGCGCTGGCCAGTGTCGCCGGCACGCGTCTCGCGCGGCGCCTGGCGGCGAAGCAGGGAGCGCTGAATCGGGTATATGCAGTGGTGGTCTTCCTGGTCGCGTTCTACATGATCTTCCGCAGCGCGACCGGCGGCTAGGAGCTGCCGCGCGAATGGTACCGCTCAGGCGTAAAGTCCACCCAGTGACCTCTACCGAATGGTGGACAAGCTGAAGCCGCTGCCGCAGGTGAGTTGGACAGGCGTTGTGCGCGCACGATACCCGCGCCTTGCGCGTCGCTGACCGCGATCGGTCTGTAGTCGAGCGATTACGGTCTATGGGGCAGGTGGAGGAGGCACTGGCGGGTGCGCAGCGTAAGGCCGAGGAGCTATTCGCCGAGGCCATCGGGCGCGGACTCATTCGGCCGGGAGTCTCGGAAAGCGAGCTCAGCGCGGAGATCCATGCGCTCGCCGGTCTGCGCTTTGGTGTGCGCCGGCACTGGCACAAACGCGTGGTTCGCTGCGGTCCGAATACGGTCCTTACCTATCACGCCGATCCCCCGGACCGACGGATAGAGGAGGACGATATTGTCTACCTCGACTTCGGGCCTTTGTTCGAGACGTGGGAGGCGGATTTCGGGCGCACCTATGTGCTCGGCACAGACCTCCACAAGCACCGACTGGTCATCGATATCGCGACTGCCTTTCGTAGGGGAAAGGAGCTCTATCTCAAAACACCCGATCTGACGGCCGGGGCCTTGTATGACTTCGTGAGTGGTCTTGCAACGCAGGCCGGCTGGGAATTCGGCGCGCCCAGCGCGGGGCACCTGATCGGTCACTTCCCACACGAGACGAGTCCCGCCGACCCGCGAGGACTCTCGATCCGTCAGGGCAATGAGCTGTCGTTACGCGCACCCGATGCGCTGGGACGGCCACGACACTGGATTCTCGAGATCCACTTTGTCGACCGCTTGCAGCGCTATGGCGGGTTCTACGAGGAGCTCCTGACCATCTGATCGGGGCGATTTGCGAGGCTCAGGGGAGTAGCGAAAATTCCCGCATGGCCGGAATGAAGTTGTCGTTCGAGTGACCGGGGCGGGTCAGCTTGAACAACGCAAAGCGCTGTAGTGGGGCCAGCGCGGCCCACTGATCAGGCGACGGCGGGGACACTCCCAGGCCACGAGCCCAGGTATCGATACGCTCGGGGACCGCCGCAGTATTCGCCCAGGGCGGCGAGTCATCCACGGGTGCCAGCTCTACCGCAGACCTCGTAAAGCGCTCGATCAGGGAGATCAGGTACTGCTTGTACAACGCCGTCTGCGCGGCGTCATCGCAAGTCTGTTCCGTAAGCTGGCGCCGCTCGTCCGGCGGCAACGTGTTCCATTGCTTCAGGGAGAGCTTGATCCCAGTCTGATCAAGCTTCATCCGCACGCTCATCGGAATGCAGCGCAGGGTGCCGCCAAAGTCGACCTCGAAAGCGAAGACTCCGGGGTACGGGGACGGGGTCTTTACGTCCCGATCGAGAGCGCGTTTCATGAACGCAAGCTTACCGCGAAACGGCTCGAGCAAGGCGGTCGGCGCCCTATTGCCCCTGAGCTCCCAATTGTCGCAGGAAACTGCGGAAGTCGGTCCGCACCCACTCCTCAACGAGCCTGCCGTGATCGTCAAACCTGAAGATGTTGATCAGGTCCCAGACTACGCGTTGGCCGTTAGGCGCTAACGCGCCGGCCGGTGACTGCGTGAACTCCCGAACAAATCTACCCTCGATCCAGGTCTGGCAGGCGATGTAGTCACCATCACTGACGATGATTCCGCGGCGAATCGAGCGATCGTCGAAGGCCGCACGAACGGACTTGAAGTAGTTGATAAGACCTGTGTAGTCGGCCTCGAAACCGTCCGGCCCGTGGAAGAGGAATTTCCTGGTATCGAAGTACGTGTCGAGCTCTAGCTGATCGCCTCCTAAAACCTCAAGTTCACCTGCCTTTGTGAGGCGGGCTACAAGTTTTGCGACTATTGCCGCTCACAAGAGCTTCAGACAGGCGGGCGACGAGCTTCGCGTGTCACCGTCCACACTCAGCCACACGATTCGTGCGCTGGAAACGCGCCTTGGCGTGCGCCTGCTGCACCGAACAACCCGAAGCTTCGCGATGACGGAGGTTGGCCAGGCGCTCCTGTTGAGGGTTCAACCACTGATCAAGGATCTCGACACGGCTCTCGGAGATATCGAAAGCCATCGCAGCAAACCAAGTGGCACCTTAAGAATCAATTCGAACCTCATCGGAGCCCGTGTATTGCTGCAACTCGCGGTGCCAATATTTCTCGCCCGTTATCCGGAGATGCACGTCGATATCGTCACGGAGGGACGCCTGGTGGATATCGTGGCGTCAGGGTTCGATGCCGGGATTCGGCTCGCAGAGAGTGTGCCGAAGGACATGGTCGCGGTCGCTCTCGGCGGTGCTGATCGGTTCGTCGCCGTGGCTGCTCCTGCGTACCTGAAGAAGCGCGGTGTCCCGAGGATGCCCTTGGAACTGTTACAACACTCGTGCATCCGCTATCGAATGCGAAGTGGAAGAATCTACCACTGGGAGTTCGAGCGCCGCGACCAATCGCTCGACGTTGACGTACCTGGCATGCTCACGCTGGACGAGGACAGATTGATGATCGATGCCGCGATCGAGGGCCTCGGAATCGCTTTTGTTCCGCAGCGCGCGGCGAGCGAAGCGATTGCGAGCCGAAAACTCTCCGTCGTGCTTGATGATTGGTGCCCGCGGTTTCCAGGACTATGCCTGTACTACCCAGGACATCGGCAGGTTCCGGCAGGTCTTCGCGCGTTTGTCGATGTGCTCAAGGAGGTAGCGCGCCGAGGTTAGCGGTCGCTTGCCGCCGCTTCGGCGTGGTGCTGCAGGTCGGCCACGAAACGTGCGAGCAAAGGGGACTTGTTGTCCTTTCGCCAGGCCAGAGACAGCTCCTGCGGCAAGTCCATATCGACCACGGGCAGCAGGACGACGCTTCTAGGACGGTGCCAACGTGCGGTTCCAAGGACCCATCCCACGCCCAGGCCGGTCGCAACCAGACTGAGGATTGTCGCCTCGTCTTTTCCCTCCTGAACGATCTTGGGCGACTTCAGGCCACCGCGAAAGCACTCGCGTATCAGGCGGTCGTAGAGCACGGGGGCTTCGCGCCTCGGAAACCAGACAAACGACGCACCCGCCAGGTCGCGCAGGCGAACCCGCTTGAGCTTCGTCAGAGGGTGGCTCGTGGGGACGGCCAGTTCGATTCGCTCTCTCGCGACCGGACGTGCGTCCAATTCCGGATCGGCTTTTGGCATGTTGAAGACGAAACCTGCATCCAGACGGCCGGACCGGATGGCTTCCAACTGCACCAGACTCGGCTCCGGCTGAAGTTGCAGTTCGGCGTCCGGTTGCATCTCCCGGAACCGACGGAAGGATTCTGGGACCACGCCCCGCCATGACGTACTCTCGGTGAACCCTACGCGCAGCGTTCCCGATTGACCGCGCGCGACGCGCGCGGCACGCGCAGCCGCTTCGGTTACCTCGTGAAGGATACGCCGCGCATCTGCCAGGAATAGCTGTCCGGCTGCGCTCAATTTCACGCCGCGCGGCAGTCGTTCGAACAGTTTGAAACCGAGTTCCTCCTCCAGGTCCTGAATTTGGCGCGAGAGCGCAGGCTGCGCCACGCGCAGCCTGCGCGCTGCACGCCCGTAGTGCTGCTCCTCCCCGACGGCAAGGAAATATCTTAGATGCCGTAGCTCCATGTCGATACTTTATCGCGATTGAACCGATAGTAAAGATGTCTTGGACGTATTGATCGTCCGCTGGCAGATTTCAGCGACGAAGAGGAGACCGCAGGATCCTCGAAACCGGTAAAGCGACGTGTGCGCAAACAGCCTCGCCTGGGTCGAACGAAGCGGCAGCGTCAGTAAGGAGGCCAGACGTGAAGGCGCTCGTCCTTAACGCGCTCGGCGGTGGGTTCGACTTCGAGGACGTGGACATCGCCGCACCAGTCGGACGCGAAGTTCTCGTCGACGTGCAAGCGTCCGGGCTGTGCCATACCGACCTGCTGTTCGCCACTTACGATTTCGTTCCGAGGCCATCGGTGCTGGGACATGAGGTCGCGGGCATCGTGGCCGCGGTCGGTCCCGACGTATCGCAAGTCCGCACAGGAGATCACGTCGTCGGCTCGCTCGCTCAGTCGTGCGGAGCGTGCGAGCGATGCCTCTCCGGTCGCTCGTTCCAGTGCAGACATCCGGAGTCGACGCTCCGCCGACCAACCGACGCCCCGCGTCTGAGCCGTAACGGACTGCGTCTGTTCCAGGGATTCGGCCTCGGTGGCTTCGCCGAACGGGCGCTCATCCATGAGAACCAACTCGCCGTCGTACCCAAGGCACTCCCGTTCGCGCAGGCTGCGCTACTCGGCTGCGGCGTTGCAACCGGCGCCGGGTCCGTCTTGAACACGGCTAGCGTTAGCGCCGGCGACACCGTGGTGATCTTTGGCGCCGGGGGAGTGGGACTCAATGCCGTGAGTGGTGCGCGCATCGCTGGGGCGTCGAAGATCATCGTTATCGATATCCAGGCGATACGTCTCGATGAGGCGCGACGCTTCGGCGCTACGGACATCATCGACTCGAGCAAGACCCAGCCCGTCGACGTCGTCCGCGCTCTGTTGCCTGAAGGAGCCGATCACGTCTTCGACTTCGTCGGGCTGAAGTCCGTGTCCGAGCAGGGGCTCGCGATGCTGGGCGTCGGCGGTGGCCTTTACCTGGTCGGGGTGGCGAGGCCGGACGTCGAAATCGCCGTGAACATCGTCAGCACCATCGGCGGGCAGAAGCGCATCCAGGGCGTGAATTTTGGCTCGACCAACTTCAAGCACGACATCCCGATGTATGCCGAGCTGTATCTGCAGGGCCGGATGAACATTGACGATCTGGTGTCGAAGAGGATTGCGCTGCGTGACGTCAACGACGGTTACGCAGCACTCAAGAACGGCTCACTCAACCGTGTCGTTGTCACTTCGTTCGAGTAAGTACCTATATGGAGACATGCCGATGAATGCGCTCCCACACAGAGACACGATCAACATGATCAACACACACTATATCGATGGCGCCTTTGTTGAATCTCATGGCAAAGATGTCATGGACATCGTCAGGCCGACCGACGGCGCGGTCATCGCCCGTGTCACGCTGGGCGACGAGGAGGACACGCGCCGCGCCATCGCGTCGGCCAAACGCGCGTTCGCATCTTACGGGCGGACGACCAAAGAGGAGCGGTCACAGATCCTACGCAGACTGCACGAGGCCGCCTCGGCACGCATCGACGATTTGACGGCCGCGATGATCGAAGAATACGGCGGCGTCGCTCAGTTTGCTGGCCTCATCGTGGAATCGGGTGTCAACGCGTTCCTGGCTGCGGAGCAGGCGCTCCAGGAGCTACCGTTGACGCGCAGCTGGGACAAGACGACGGTGTTCCTTGAGCCGGTCGGCGTAGCCGGTCTCATTACGGCATGGAACGCGAACGCGCTGTTCATTTGCCTCAAGCTGGCGTCGGCGGTCGCGGCCGGCTGTACGGTTGTCATTAAGCCCAGCGAGTTGAGTTCGCTGCAGACGCAGGTGTTGCTCGAGGCTCTGCACGAGGCGCAACTTCCGAAGGGTCTGCTAAACGTTGTGACTGGCCTCGGTAACGTCGTCGGCGCCGAACTCGTACGCAACCCTGACGTGGCCAAGATTTCGTTCACGGGGTCGGTAGCTGTAGGCGAGCAGATCATGCGCGACGGTGCCGCGACGATGAAGCGCGTGACTCTCGAGTTGGGGGGGAAGTCGCCCACCATCGTGCTGGATGATGCAGCGCTCGATCAGGCGATCCCGACGGCCCTCACGATCGCGTTCCTGAATAGTGGCCAAGCCTGCGCCGCCGGGACGCGGCTTCTCGTACCCAGGACCCAGCTCGATGCGGCGAAGCAGGCCCTGCGCGAGGCGATGCGCGCCGTCACCGTCGGCGATCCGGCCGATTGCAAGACCGCAATCGGGCCGATGGTGTCGCAGAGGCAGTACGATCGCGTGCAATCCTACATCCGCAAGGGCATTGAAGAAGGTGCCGAGGTGCTGGCCGGGGGCGAGGGGCATCCCGAAGGCCTCGAGGCGGGTTACTACGTCAAGCCCACGGTGTTCGTCAACGTAAAGAACGATATGACAATTGCCCAGGAAGAGATTTTCGGTCCCGTCCTCAGTGTCATCGCCTACGACACCGAGGAACAGGCGATCCGGATCGCCAACGACTCCCGATATGGCCTCCACGCCTGCGTCATCGGAAAAGACCTTCAGCGTGCGCGCCGCGTTGCCTCGCAGATTCGAGCCGGGCGCGTCGTGATCAATGGCATGAGAGACGATGCGCAGGCCCCCTGGGGTGGATTCAAATACTCCGGGGTTGGCCGCGAGTACGGCAGGTATGGGATCGAGGCGTTTCTCGAAACTCGTGCCATTCTCGAGGTCTGAGGAGATCTCATGAGCCAGCATGTCGCGATCTCCATCACGGAAGCCGCCGACCGTCTCGCGATCCGGGAGCTCGTTGAGGCCTACGCGCACTGCGCCGACCGTCGCGACGCGAAGGGCCAGATGGCGCTGTTCACCGCAGACACCCACTTCGTGGTGTACATGGACGCCAAAGATCCGAAGCCCTCTCAGGAGCTGCATTCGCGCGAAGCACTCGCGGATCTCAATAAGTACCAAGCCACCACACACTTTGTCGGTCAGAGCACACTCTTCACTTTAACTGGCAACCGGGCAGCCGGTGAGGCCTACTGCCTGGCGCATCACGTGACCGGCAACGGCGGCAAGCGAAGGTTGATGGTCGCCTCGCTCCGCTACAAGGATACATTCGTGAAGCTGGACGATGTATGGTTGTTCGCGGAGCGCTTGCTGTACGTGGACTGGGTGGACGAGCGCGCCCTGTCATGAAGCGACTGGCAATTGCAGGCGCGACCGGTGTGGTCGGCGCAATCTGTTTGACGGCAAGCGCGATTCTCGTGGAGGGATGCACGTCAGCCGCGTCCCAGCCGACGGATCACTTCGACGGCCAGCGTTTTCACAATCGCGAACGCCTTCCCGATCCTACGTTCTGGGAAGAGGTAAGAATCGCGTGGACGTTAAGAACCAAAACCAAGAATTGGCCCGATCATTTCCAGACGCCACCCGCTGAGCTGCCCAAGGATCCGGTGCTCCATGGGATCAGGGTTCTTTGGATCGGCCACGCTGCGGTTCTGATCCAAACGCCAGCGTTAAACATCATCGCAGACCCGGTCTTGTTCGACTCTATCGGTCCTGCGTTATTCCCTATCAAGACCGTAACCAATCCTGGAATGACCGCCAGCGGGCTTCCGAGGATTGACGTCATCTTAATCAGTCACAACCATTACGATCATCTGGATCTGAAGTCCATACATGCGATCGTTGATCAACAGAGAGGCAGCGTGCCAAGGGTATTGGTCGGCCTTGGAGTCGGCAAACTGCTGAAGCAGGAAGGCATTCCGTCGGTCTCGGAATTGGACTGGGATCAGTCTGTCACGGTCAAAGACACGAAGTTTGTTTTTCTGGAGGCGATCCATACATCCCGCCGGGGAATGTGGGACACCAATAAGACATTGTGGGGCTCCTTTCTTATCGACTCCCCCGAAGGACGAGTCTTCTTTGCCGGCGACAGTGCGTACGGCATGCACTTCAAACACATATATGAAAAGTATGGAGCACCTAAACTAAGTTTATTGCCCATAGGCGCTTATGAGCCTCGGTGGTTCATGTATCGTATGCACATGAATCCCGATGAGGCCGTGCTCGCACACATTGATCTACACAGTGAACATTCGATTGCCATCCATTTCGGCTTGATTGACAACGCGGCAGAGAGCTATACAGCTCCGGTTACTGACCTTGCGGTCGCTCGCAGTGCACATGGGATCGCCGAAGCAGACTTTGTCGCCCCGCACGTCGGGCAGATCTTTGAGTATTAAAGGCATAAGCGCCGTTGCCAGCGCCGTGGAGCGAGAATGAACGAGCCGGCAACGGGCCAGACACGCATCGCGATCGTGGGAGCGACAGGCATGGTCGGCGGCTACGCTCTGCGCTATGCGCTCGAGCACCCCGCCGTCTCACGTGTGAGAGCGATAGGACGCAGGACGCTCGGCATCTCGCACCCGAAGCTCGACGAGGTCATACATCGGGACTTCGCGGATTGCTCTGCACTCGCAGAGTCACTCTCGGGTCAGGACGCGGCGATCTATTGCATCGGCGCGTATACCGGGGCGGTGGCGGACGCAGTGCTTCGCAAGATAACGGTGGACTATACGGCGGAGTTCGCGCGAGTTCTCCACGGCAGCAGCCCCGGTGCGGTGTTCTCATTCTTGAGCGGCAGCGGCGCGGACCCGACGGGACGAAGTCGGATGGCCTTTGCACGCTACAAGGGAGAGGCCGAGAGCGCGCTGCTCGCGGCGGGATTCCCCTGCGTGTACATATTCCGGCCCGCGTACATCTACCCCGTGGAGCCGCGCAAGGAACCCAATTTCAGCTACCGCCTGTTGCGCGGGATCTACCCCGTCTTTCGGCGGCTGTTCCCCAACCAGGTGATTCGCGCCGACGACCTGGGGCACGCAATGGTGAATGTTGCCGTCAGGGGAAGAGGGGAGCACGGAGGAGTGGTTTTGGAGAACCGTGACATCCGCGCCATGGTGGATGGGTGAGTGAAGCGGGACTCGGAGAGAACAAATGGGTCAGAAGGCCCAACATGCGCACCCTAACGCACCCCAAAAGGCCTTCAGATCCGATGTGGGCAGACAAGAGGCGTCCAGCGCGGTGTGTCGTGGCCCGTGAACGCGACAATTACCTGAGGTGGCTTGCGGCCTATGAGGCGCCGCGAGACCGGTGGATTGCGCGGCGGCGCCCGGCGCGCGGTAGCCTCCCACCGCCGTTGTGCCGGAAGTACTCACTGCCCTGACGGTATTGGGAAGTCCGGGTCCAGTTGAGGAAGTCTTCACGCTCACCCCCTGGCTTCTGCGTGAACAGGTTATAGGCAATGCGAACGGTCAGCTGCTCTTCATCCGCCAGCTTCTGGATGACGGCCTAATCCTCGGGGTAATTCTGAGCACCTCCGCCGGCGTCGATAGCGCCCGTGACGCCAAGGCGATTGAGCTCGCGCATAAAGTGACGCGTGGAATTGAGCTGATACTCGAAGGGCAGCTTTGGGCCGCGGGCGAGCGTCGCATACAGGATCGCGGCATTGGGCCGAGCCAGCCTCGATTGTCGGTAGTCGCTTCTCGACGAATTGGTGCTCGGTGAATCCGCCCACGACCCGGACCCATTGCGGCGGGGGAGTTACTGCGACCTGCCGCCGAAGCTTTGCCATGGCGTCGGCAAGGTTACGCACGCCGTCCCATCGCAGCTCGAGGACCGCGCGCATCGCGGGTGATCTCGCCCCCGGGCGGGTCCGCGGTGTCGCGCGTGTAGCCGACGACCCGCAAAGCCGCACCGTTCAGCAGCGCTCGGTCATAGAGATGCAGCAGAAACACTGGCGTCTCGGGCGCTGCGGCGTTCAGCCAGTAGGCCCGTTCGGGTTGTACGGATCCCTCAAGGTGTCATGTCGAAGAGCAGGAGCTCGGCGTCCTCTTTGGCATTCACGCGAATTGATTGCGGGCTGGACCACGCGACGCCATCTCCTGCGCTGAGCACCTCGCCATCGCTCTCCACGCTGCCGCGTGCGATCTGCAACCAAAGCTTGCGCCCCGGTTGCAGCACGTACTCGAGCTCTTTGCCGGCGGCAAGGCGAGTGCCATACAAGTCCACGTCCTGATGAATCGTCAGCGCACCGTCACGCGGTTTGCCAGAAGCGAGCAGACGCCATTGGTTGGCGAGCTCCTGTGGCGGGAAGCTGCGCTGTTCGTAGCCGGGCTCGAGCCCGGTGCGCTCCGGAATCACCCAAATCTGCAGAAAATGCACTGACGCTGTGTCGGAGCCATTGAATTCGGAGTGCGTGACGCCGGTACCGGCGCTCATGCGCTGCAACTCGCCGGGATGTATCTGCGCGCCGGTTCCGAGGCTGTCCTTGTGCGCCAGCGTGCCCTCGAGCACCCAGGACAGGATCTCCATGTCGCGGTGAGGATGCTTGCCAAATCCCTCACCCGGCGCGACGCGGTCTTCGTTTATCACCCGTAGGGGTCCAAATCCCATGTGGGCGGGATCGTGGTAGTCCCCGAAGGAAAAGGTATGACGGCTCTGCAGCCAGCCAAAGTCGGCGAGGCCACGATCTTCTGAACGGCGGGTCACGTGCATTGGAAGAGCCTTTGGGATCCGAATGCCCCTGACACTAGGTGACTCGAGTGCACGTGCCTAGCCGGGTAATTGCGAACAGGGTGTTCGGTCGAACGGAACGCGGTGCTACTGGGTCGCAGTGCTGTCATGAGGTATAAGCGTCCGGGCGACGTTGCATTAGGCCACAGCTACGAGGAACCGACATGAATGGTCCTGCTTCTCTTATTCAGCCCGCGCAGTGTGCCCTGCTACTAGTGGATCACCAGGCAGGTTTGGCGTTTGGTGTGGGATCGAGCGACCGCCAAGTCCTCTTGAACAACGCCGTGGCGCTCGCCAAAACCGCCATCGCGTTCGGTATTCCGGTCGTCGCCTCGACGTCGGCGAGCAAGGTCTATAGTGGCCCGCTGATGCCTGCGATTCAGGCCGTGCTCCCGGGGTTGAAGAGCATTGAACGGCGCAACATGAACGTCTGGGAGGATGAGGGAGCGCGAGCCGCGATACTGAACACCCAACGCCGCCGGCTGCTCGTTTCCGGGCTGCTTACAGAGGCTTGCGTTAGCTTTCCCGTTCTGTCGGCGCTCTCAGAGGGATTCGAGGTTTTTGTAGTAGCCGACGCGTGCGGCGGGATTACCGCTGCGAGCCATGAACTGGCCCTGCGACGAATGGAAGCGGCTGGCGCGCGGATGACCTCCTGGATCCAAGTCCTACTTGAGTTGCAGCGCGACTGGACCCGCCATGAGACCTACGATGCTGCCCGAGCCATTGTGGAGACGAACGGGGGAGGCTATGGCATCGGGTTGGCCTACGCGCGCGACATGATTCATCCCGGTTAGGCGCCCGAGGCTGATTTCCGGCCGTCGAAGCAAATCGCGCTAAGCGGCGCACATAACCAGGCAAGCGCGAACAGGACGTTCGGTCGAACAGAACACCGGGCGACAATTGCGTCCGACGTTGCAAATCCCCAATGATCACGCTGGCAGCGCTGAGGGGAGGGGCGGGGAATGGATTACGATCTTGCAGACATTCGCGCCTTCATTCAGGTCGTCGATCACGGCGGCGTTAGCATTGCTGCGACGCAAATGAATGTCGCGAAATCCGTGTTGAGCTCGCGTGTCGCCAGACTCGAACGGCAATTGAACACAAAGCTGCTGCACCGCTCGCCCCGGGGTGTCGCGCTGACCGATGCTGGAAAGCGCTTTTACGATCGCATGCGCGACGTAGTTTCCAGGTTGCAGGAGGCGGTGGACGAGGCTGCCGCGGGCACCAGCGCAGCTCTGCAGGGCAGCCTGCGTATCACCGCGCCGATGACTTTCGGTACGGTGCACCTCGGCCCGAAGCTGTTTTCTTTCATGCGCAACCATCCCCGGCTCGAGTTGACGCTCGATCTGAACGATCGCTACCTGGACATTGTAGGGGGCGGTTTCGATCTCGGGGTGCGCATCGGACGTATGCAGGACTCCGCCCTGATGGCACGGCGCATTGCCGCAAGCCGTCGTGTGCTGTGCTGTAGTCCCGAATACGCGAGCTCCCACGAGTTACCGCGGTCAGTAGAAGAGATCGCCGAGCACGACTGCATTTGTTACGGCAACGCGAGCGTGGCGCCGTATTGGCAGTTCCAGTCCCGACAGAGTGACGCCGAGCCGCAACAGGTCGTTGTGCGCGGTCGTACCCACCTGAACAATGGTGAGAGCATGCGTGACGCGGCCATTGCCGGCCTTGGTCTGGCAGCGCTGCCACTGTTTATCGCGGCATCGGCGCTGCGGGACGGTCAGCTCATAGAGGTGATGGCCGAGACGCCTCCGGTACCCGATGCGATTCACGCCGTGTATCCGCAGACTCGCTATGTCAGCCGTGCTGTCCGCGCGGTGATTGACATGCTCGTGGCCGCGTTTGATGCGGCGCTGCCGTGGGAGGACTCCTAGGTCAGGCGCTGAGGGGTCGACGCGATCGCGCTCTTTCACTCCTCCTGCGCCCATCCCTTCAATGCAGGCGCGAGCCGGCATGGTGCACGCAAGTGCTTGAAGTATCATGGAATGTGGCCCCCCGGGTTGACGCACGAAGATTCACCTAAGCGCTGAGGGCACAGTGAATTGCGCAATCCAGTCGCCGAGCACTACCCCTGCGCTGCTCCCGGGGAGACGCGTGCTGCGCTGGTCTCGCATGGTACGGGCCGTGACGTCCCGGGCAATCGCAGCCCCGTCGGAGGCCATCAGGTCGGCTTCGACGGGTCTGATGAATATCGGTAGCAGCCGAAGATCCACTCGGGCACACAGTTAAAACGCCTCGCTCCTCACCGCTGCGCTTGAGGATTACTTAAGCTTCCGGGACAATCGTTGTCGGGCGCCAGTCAATCCTCGCACTGCGGCGCGGTGGCGTTCACGCGCGGCCGGCACCTCACGAGAGATGCGTCGATCATCTTGCTTGCTCCGACCCGATAAGAGTCTGATAAGAGTCTGCTGAGCCGAAGCGCTTGCCCGTAATGCACTCGCTCATGGGGATAATCGGCATCGCCGGCTTGGTGCTCGCGGTGAGCTACGCGGTTCTAGTTCTCGTAGCCGTACTGGTCTGGCAAATGGGTAGGGCGCCCACAAATTCGCTGCGACTGCCACCGGTGACGTTGCTCAAGCCCTTGTGTGGCGCCGAACCCGACTTGTACGAGCACCTGCGCTCGTTCTGTCAGCAGGATCACCCGGAGTTTCAGATAGTCTTTGGCGTGCGCGATCGCGCTGATCCTGCCCTCGAAGTCGTGGAGCGCCTGGTGGCTGAATTCCCCTCACTCCCGATCGACATCGTGGTCAATCCGAAGCAGCACGGTAGTAACTGCAAGGTCAGTAACTTGATTAACATGATGGCGCGAGCGCGCCACGATGTACTGGCACTGGCAGACAGCGACACCTTCGTTGGACGCGACTATCTCAGCACCGTAACCGCGCCGCTGCAGGATCAGAACGTTGGCCTGGTCACCTGCATTTACCGCGGCGTGCCAACCGAGCGCATTTGGTCACGGCTCGGGGCGATGTACATCAACGAATGGTATGTGCCCTCAGTGCTGCTCGCGTGGCTTTTCGGATACCGCGGGTACGTCTCCGGCCAAACGTTGTGTCTGCGCCGGGATACCCTGCAAGCGATCGGTGGCCTGCCGGCAATAGCGAACCATCTTGCCGAGGACTATCGACTGGGCGAATTGATTCGCGGATTGGGGATGCGGATAGTGTTGTTGCCGTATGAGCTCAAGGCACAGCACCACGAGCCAAGCTTGGACTCGCTTACGCGCCATGAGCTGCGGTGGATGCGTACCATATATCTCCTGCGACCGCGAAGTTTCCCCTTTCTTTTTGTAACTTTCAGCTTGCCCCTGGCGGTGTTTGGCGTCCTGCTGACCGCGGCCGAGCCATCCTTCTCAACGGCCGGGGGGGCGCTTTTCCTTGCCACTCTGATGGCGCGGCTGGCGTTGCATCTTGTGAATCGGTTGTACGGTGCTCGGCCTCTGCTGCGGGAGTTTTGGCTCCTGCCTGTGCGGGATCTGTTGATGTGCTGGGCGTGGGGTCGAAGCTTTTTCACCACTCAAGTCACGTGGCGGGGTAACGAGTTTACCGTCGATGCCGATGGCGTCATGCGCGGGCTCTCCTGATTCTCCTTGGGGTCTTGGACGGTCACGCCTCCGCTACCGTTTCGGTTGGGGTGCAGGCTGGGGTGCCGGCGGAGCAGCTATTCCTGGAGGAATCTCATCGAAGGAGGGCAGATCGTGCGGCACCTCGTCGCCGGACACTTCGCTCTTCTTGTTCTGAAGATAGACGGAACGCAGGGTTGCATAAGGATCTATTGCGCCGCTCAACAGAGCGTTGAGTTGACCCTCGGTCGTTACGCGCGTATCGAGTCCGCCCACCGTTACCTGGGCGGCGCCGATCTCGGTCCGGTCGGCGTAAGTCAACCAAAACAGCGGATTCATCAGAAAGTCGACGCCCTCTCCTACCAGGTCGCGCGCGGTGGATGGGCCCACCAAAGGAACGTACAGGTAGGGTCCGGATGTGACTCCATAACGCCCCAACGTCACTCCAAATTCGTTGTCATGATGCATAAGACCAGCACGGCCTGCCAGGTCGAACAGACCCAGCAGCCCGACGGTCGAATTCGTGACGAAACGCGTGGCAGACACTCCCGCTTTTTTGAAGCGCAGCTGCAACACGTCATTAATTATCACGACAGGCTCCGATAAGTTGATGAGGACGTTGTGAATGCCGCGCCCGATGAGCCCCGGAGTGAGCTTATGATAAAGTCTCGACGCCGGTCCGATCACTCGGCGATCGAGTACGCCTTCAATTGCATAGTTGCGACGATTCTGCCGTTCCCAGGGATCGGCCGGTGATGACGCGACGATTGGAGCGCGCGTCGCTGCCGTTACGCATGCCGTGACACCGAACAGCGCCGTACCAAGCATAGCGACGAAAATGCAGCCGCGTGCCGGCGAGCGATTTCCGCAACGAAGGTGCCTTGGCAGCTTGACGGCTTTAGTAAGCAACGCAGCGCTTAACGACAGGATCGTCCAGCCACGCACCTTGGGACGTAGGACGCTGTGAGCAGCCCGCCGTCGCTCACCGCTCGGCTGGTTTCCCTTTGCGCCGATCGGGCTTGGATCGTGGTGCTCCTGGCCCTGGCGCTGGCAACGACGGCCACGACGTATGTGCTTGGCCACTTCGCCATGAGCAGCAATACCTACGATTTGCTTTCGCCAAAACTGCCATGGCGAATTCGCGAAACAGAATTCAATACATTGTTCCCGCAGGCCGGACCAAAGATCGTCGTGGTCGTCGATGGCCAAACCCCCGAGCTGACCGAGGCAGCCACTACTTCGCTTGCGCAATTGTTGCGCACTGAGCATAGGCTTTTCCGTTCCGTCCACCGCCCGGACTCCGGGCCCTTCTGGGCCCGCAACGGCCTGCTGTACGCCCCCACTCAAGAGGTGCAGGCGACCATGGCCCAGCTGATAAAGGTCGAGCCATTTCTCGGTCCAATGGCTGCTGACCCGTCGCTGCGCGGCCTGATGGGAGCCCTGTCGACCGCACTGCAAGGTGTGAACAGTGGGCAGACGTCGCTCGAGAACATCCTCGGCCCCGTCCGGCGGCTGGCGGAGGCGCTAGAAAGTTTGCGTAGTGATGACAAGAGGGCTTATTTCTCCTGGCGCAATCTTATCTCTGGGAGTGCGCCGGACGAACAAGAATTGCGGCACTTGATCCTGGTCGATCCGCACCTTGAGTTTTCGCAATTGCAGCCCGGCGAAGTGCCGATCGCCGCCATCCGCACGGCCGCAAGGGCGCTGCGATTGGATGCCGCTCACGGGGTGAGCGTGCGCATAACCGGGCCAGTGGCCCTGCAGGACGAGGAGTTCGCTACCCTGGCCGAGCGTGCGCCCTTGATCGCAGCACTCGCAATCGCTGCCATTTCGATGATGTTGTGGATGGCGGTGCGTTCGATTTGGCTCATCGTCGCAATTCTCGGCACCACGTTGGTGGGCCTTGTGAGTGCAGCGGCGCTGGGCCTTGGCATTTTCCATCGCTTCAATGTCATCTCGGTCGCGTTCATTCCTTTGTTCGTCGGCCTCGGTATCGACCTCGGCATCCAATTCAGCGTTCGCTATCGCGCCGAGCGAGGAACCCAGAAGGATGTTCGCGCCGCCCTGGTCGCGACCGGGCAGGTGATGGGTCGGTCGCTGACGTTGGCGGCAGCGGCCATTGCCGCGGGCTTCCTCGCTTTTGCGCCGACTGCATACTATGGGCTGTCGCAACTCGGTGTAATCGCCGGGTTCGGCATGTTCATTGCTCTGACGCTCAATCTGACCCTATTGCCCGCTCTCATTCAGCTCAGCAAGCCGGGAGCGCGGGCCGGGGCAACCTCTGCACGGCTCGTCTTGGTGGATAATTTCGTGTTGCGTCACCGCGTAACGGTGGTTTGCATCGGCGTCGCCCTGGGCGTGGTTTCCGCTGCCCTATTGCCGTGGTTGCATTTCGACTTTAATCCGCTGCACCTCCGGAGTTCCAAGGTGGAATCCGTCGCTACTCTGTACGATCTAACGAACGACCCGCAGCGCTCGCCGAATACGCTTGAGGCGATATACCCCAACCTCGCCAGAGCCGACCAGCTCGCTGCCGAGGTCAGAGTGCTCCCGGAGGTTTCGCTTGCACGGACGCTCTCCAGCTTCGTACCCGATGATCAGGCCGAGAGGATCTCGATCATCGCCGATGCTGCGAACCTGCTCGACTTACCGCTGAATCCGGTGTTCGTTGCACCGCCGCCGAACGACGCCCAGGTGATCGACAGCCTGCTCGAGACATCCACCCAGCTGCGTCAAGCGGCGAGCCGCGACCCGGAGGCGGGCGCTAACGCCGCCCGGCTCGCCGATGACCTCAGGGATTTGGCGAAGGCGCAACCTTCCATGCGAAGCCAGGCGGCCGAGATGTTGCTTCCCGGCTTGGCGACCGTCCTCGCACAGGTCCGTGAGTCGCTGCACCCTCAGTCCATCACCATCACGACGCTTCCGCCGGAGTTAGTGCGGGGATGGCTGACCCCCGACGGACGCGCGCGGTTATCCATCATGCCAAAGGGCGATGCCAACGAGAATGGGGTACTCACTCGGTTCATCGCCGCTGTTATCAGAGAAATCCCAGACGCGACCGGGACGGCGCTGAGCATCCGCGAAGCCGGCCGAGCGGTAGTTTCGGCTTTCGCCGAGGCGGGCGTACTCTCTTTCGTCGCCATTACGGGCCTCTTATTGGTCACACTGCGACGCGTGCGCGATGTCGCCATTACCATGGCGCCGATAGTCTTGACCGGTCTGTTGACCATGGGCAGCTGCGTCGTCGTCGGCCAGCCCCTGAATTTCGCCAATATCATTGCGCTGCCGTTGCTGTTCGGGATCGGGGTTGCCTTTCACATCTACTTCGTGATGGCCTGGCGCGCCGGAGGAGCGCACCTGCTGACCTCCAGCCTGGCACGCGGCGTGTTCTTCAGCGCGCTCGCAACCGCCACAGGATTCGGCAGTTTGTGGGCTTCCAGCCATCCGGGGACTGCCAGCATGGGCAAGCTATTGATGATATCGCTGGTGTGGACGTTGGTATCGGCGCTGCTGTTTCAGCCTGCGTTGATGGGAATCTCACCTGCGGCGCGCGCATCCCGGCGCTAACGCCCGGTCGGCCTATCTCAACAGGTCATCGCTTAGCGAGTTGAGATGTGCAATCAGGCCGGAGGCGCCACCGGAGGCGATTGAAGCTGTGAAGTCGGCCCTGCGAGTCGTCAGCTGGCTGATCGCGCCGTAATACACATCGATGATCTTCCATGACCCTGCGGATTCCCGCATTCGGTACGTCAGGTTGACGGGGGCATTATGCGGGGAGATGAGGCGGGTCTGGACGATCTTGTCTACGCCACGGACGGCGACGTCGGGTTGAATCTCGAAGCGCTCGCCGTCAAAGCTCCTAAAATTGTGGGCATAGCTGGCGATGGTCAGCCGTGTGAAGGCTGCGATCAGTTCCTGCTGCTCCTCGCCGGAGAAATTTGCCCAGGCGGGACCGACCGCGAACGCCGTCATGACCGGCAAGTCGAACGTGCGCTCGATGACCGGTGCCAGCTGATGGAACCGCTCCGCCATCGTCAGCGTTGGCGCTGCTTTCATCGAGGCGAGCAGGGCGTTATCGAGACTCTCGATCTGAGTCGCTGCAGGATCGAGCACAGCGTAAGCCGCGCCAATGAGCAGCGTCCCAGTCACGAGCTGAAGCAGGAGTGGTCTTAGCCTCAGCCTCATGCAGGTTCCTCGCAGGCCGAAGGGTCCGCCGCAGTTTATCAGAGGCCTCCTGGCCGGCACTTCAGCAACGCGATGACCCCGAGCACTCTTTGGCTCATCCCGCTTCTGCTTGGTCTGAGTTCTTGCGTATAGTGCAGGGGTCGGCCCCGACATCTGTGAGGCTTGGGCATGGCTCTGAAGACGCTGTTCCTGCAGGCGCCGTCCTTCGACGGGTTTGACGGAGGCGCCGGATCGCGTTATCAGGCCAAACGCGAGGTCAGATCATTCTGGTACCCCACCTGGTTGGCGCAGCCGGCCGCGCTGGTACCGAACTCGCGGTTGCTTGATGCTCCAGCTGACGGACTGACTGTCGATCAAAGTCACGCGGTCGCGCGCGGCTATGATCTCGTCATCATGCATACCAGCACTCCATCGTTTCCGACTGACGTCAGGTTTGCCGAGCTCCTAAAACGCGACAGCCCGCACGTCAAGATTGGTCTGGTCGGTGCAAAGGCGATGGTAGACCCGACCGGCTCCTTGAATGCCTCGCAGGCGGTGGATTTCGTCTGCCGGGAGGAATTCGATTACACATGCAAGGAAGTTGCCGAAGGTTTGCCGCTCGAAAGCATAATGGGGTTGTCCTACCGCGCTGCCGATGGCCGCATCGTGCACAACCCGTCGCGCGCAGTGATCGAGAACATGGACGAGCTGCCGTTCGTTGCGCCGGTCTATCGGCGCGATTTGCAAATCGAGAATTACTTTATCGGCTATCTGCTTCATCCCTACGTCAGTTTCTATACCGGCCGCGGCTGTCGTTCGAAGTGTACGTTCTGCCTCTGGCCGCAGACCGTCGGCGGCCACCGCTATCGGGTGCGCTCGGCCGAGAACGTCATCGCAGAAGTGAAGTGGATCAAGGAGAACATGCCCGAGGTTAAGGAAATCATGTTCGACGATGATACCTTTACCGACAGCTCAAACTTGGCCCGCGTTGAAGCCATTGCACGCGAAATGGGACTGCTCGGCATGACCTGGAGCTGTAACGCCAAAGCGAACGTGCCGTATGAAACTCTGAAGGTGATGAAGGACAACGGCTTGCGGTTGTTGTTGGTTGGCTATGAATCCGGTGATGACCAGATCCTGCACAACATCAAGAAAGGCCTGCGTACCGATATTGCGCGGCGCTTCAGCGACGACTGCCGCAAGCTCGGTGTGTTGATCCACGGTACCTTCATACTCGGTTTACCCGGCGAGACCACGGAGACGATTGAGAAGACGATCAACTTTGCCAAGGAGATTAATCCGCACACGATTCAGGTATCTCTGGCTGCGCCTTACCCGGGAACGACCCTGTACAAACAGGCTGTCGAAAACGGCTGGTTACAAGATAGTGACGCCGCGAACCTGGTCAACGATAAGGGAGTACAGCTTGCGGCAATCAGCTATCCACACCTGACAAAGGAAGAAATCTTCCACAGCATGGAGATTTTCTATAAACGCTTCTACTTACGGCCCAGTAAGATCTGGGAGATCGTCAAGGAAATGCTGGCGAGCTGGGACTTAACCAAGCGGCGCCTGCGCGAGGGCGTCGAGTTCTTTCGCTTCTTGCGCGCACACCAGAGCTAGCCTGTCGCCGGGCATTTTCCGTGTCTAGCCACATCCGACACTGGCTGCACCGGTTTGAGAATCGCACTGTACATCGGCGCACTGCTGGGTCTGACCCTCCTGGTGATCTTAGCTGTTCGCGTCGACATTGCTGCAATATTGCATGTCCTCGAGTTGGCCGGATGGCGGCTCCTTTGGCTGGTGCCCTATCGCACGCTGTTTTTCCTTCTTTACGCCCTCGGCTGGGTCACCCTGCTGCGCGCTTACAATCCCAAGGGACGAGTCGGGCTCGGCTACCTTCTTTGGGTCACCACGGTACGCGACGCGATTGATCGCCTGCTGCCGGTAGCCAGCGTGGGCGGCGGTGTGGCCGCGGTTCGATTACTAAGCTGGCGCGGACTCCCTGTGGCCCAGAGCGGTGCGAGCGTCATTGTGGAAATTCTGCTGACGCTCTTCGCGGTGTACCTATTTTCCATTGTGGGGGTGTTGCTGCTGTTCGACCAAGGCCTCAGCTTCCATCAACATCGTGGTTTGCTGCTTGCTCTACTGCTCAGTCTCCCGATTCCAGTGGTTACTGCCGTGCTGCTGCGTTACGGGTCAATATTCGGGCGTTTGCACTCCATTTTGCTTGCGTTGGTGGGGGCAAGCCCACTGACCGAGGGCGCAGCGTCCCTCGATCGCGAGGTGCGCGCTAGCCTACGACGCACGCGCTCGCTATTAGTTGCCGGCAGCCTGCAATTTGCCGCGCTGCTCTCTGGATCATTCGAAGTCTGGTTCGTTTTGCGCCTATTCGGTCATCCGGTTGATTCCGAGTCTGCGCTGATGCTCGAGAGCATGACTCAGGCAATACGTCATCTTGCCTTCGTGGTTCCCGCGGGTCTGGGGGTCCAAGAAGCTGGCCTGATCCTATTTGGACGGACTATGGGAGTCGACGCGGAATTGGCGGTGGCCGTATCGATGGCCAAGCGCCTGCGGGAAGTGCTTTGGGGCGTGATGTCGCTGCTGTCGTGGCAATGGATGGAAGGTCGCCGAGTTCACAGAGAACTGCGCGTACGCAGTTAAGTGGGTCGTCGGCAGATCGAGCGCTTAAGGGCTTACTTGACTGTATATCGAATCAAGTTAATGAATATGCAGTAAGCGGTTGATAAACAGGGCTCCCAGAGTTGGAGTGGCCACATTCGCGCGACTACTTGAGCTGTGGGGAGTTCCAGCAAAACCGGCAGTGCGGACTACCCCCGCGCCAGCCCCCCGAAGCGCGGGCTGTGACGATTTCGCGTGAGATGCGCTGGGACGGCCGGTGCCAGCTACTCAACGCAGACCTCGCGAAGGACCTCAGGCCTGTGCAGCTTCGAGGCCATGATTGCAATATGACCGTAATGCTGGCATTATGAAGTCATGACTATTCAGATCACTATCCGCGATGTCTCCGAGAAAGTGCGTGACGAGCTCGCCGCTCGTGCTGCTTCGCAAGGTAAGTCCATGCAGGAGTTTCTGCGCGCCGAACTCGAACGGATGGCCGCACGGCCGTCCGTGGAGGCTTGGCTGCAGCAGGTGGCCAGGAGAAAGCGTGCGGCTCAGACTCGTGTCTCCTCCAGCCAGATCCTTAAGAACCGCGACGCTGACCGGCGGTGAGCGCCGTCGTCGATTCATCTGTTGTTGTCGGAGCGCTCGTCGATTCCGGTTCGCACGGCACATGGGCGGAGGGGATCCTGGCGAGCGGCTCCCTGACCGCCCCGGAGCTGATGCGGCTCGAGGCGACAAATATTCTCCGGCGGTTGGAACGGGCAAAGGAACTCACTTCGGCCGAGGCGAACGGTGCGCATGAGGATCTGATGTTGCTCGACATCCAGTTGTTCTCCTTTGAACCCTTCGCAGAGCGAGTCTGGGAGCTTCGTCACAACCTCACGAGCTATGACGCTTGGTATGTCGCAGTCGCCGAAGCGCTCGACCTGCCGCTCGCCACGCTGGACATGAGTCTTTCGAGGGCGAGAGGGCCGAAATGCAAATTTCTGACGCCTGAAGACCGGTAGCGTCCACTGTTTGTTCGCGAGGAGCGAACGGTGGAGTACGACGAGTATGCTGGACCGAAACGCTTGTGGACCGGAGGTAGTGACGGGATTGGCGCAAGCACCTGGCTACCAAGGGCGATGTGTGGGGGATGCGCTGTCAAGGGAGCGTACACGGACGCCGGTGCAGCTCAAGGCGCACACTTGGCGCGGTCAACCGTGCGCTGGCGCAAGATCCACGGGGTTTCTCTCATGAACCGATCAGCAATCTCTCGACGTCAGGCGGTGATTGTCCTAGCCGGCACCTCTGTTTCGGTGGCGATCCACCACCCGCTGTTTGCCGCTGCCGGGAGCACGACGAGCCGGCCGCCGGTGGCGCGCGTCGAACCGGTAACGGAGGAAATCTTCGGCGAGACGATCGTTGATCCCTACCGGTGGATGGAGAATTCCAAGGATCCTGACTGGGAGCCGTTCATGCGCGGTCAAGCCGCGTATGCGCGCCAGGTGCTTGATGCCATTCCTGGACGCAAGCGGCTCTCTGCCCGCATCGCGCAGTTGTCCGGCGACGCGGTCGTCACGCGCAGTGTGCAAAGCTGTCGCGGCCGAATCTTCTACGAGAAGCGCCCGCGGGGTGCGGATAACTTCAAGCTGTACACGCGCGCGCAAATTCAAGGCGAAGAGCGGCTGCTCATTGATCCTACATTGCTCAAGCAGGACGGTAACCACGTCTCGCTGGATTGGTGGAGCGCAGCTCCGGACGGCAGCCATGTAGTGTATGGACTCTCGGCCGCCGGTTCCGAGGATTCCGTGATTCACATTCTCGTGGTGGCCACGGGGGAGATTCTGCCGGAGCGCATCAGTCGTGCGCAGTACGCAAACCCGAGCTGGCTCCCGGACAGTAGTGGATTTTTCTACAACCGCCTTGCGGGAGCGCCGCTTGGGTCGGTTGACTATTACAAGGACAGTGTCGCGTGGCTGCACCGTCTGCGGACAGACACGCGGGACGACCTGAAGATACTGGCCCGGGGTCAGTACGCGGAGGTTGCCGGCGAACCGACGGATTTCCCGAGCATCATCGCCGATTCCAGCAGCCAATATGTTGTTGCGGGGATGATCGGCGGTGTGCGACGTGAAAACCCCTATTACACCGCACGCCTGTCCGAGCTCATCGCCGCTCGAGCGCAGTGGCGCAAGGTCTGCGACGTTGCCGACGAGGTGGTCGGTGTGTCGTTGCGGGACGACCTGCTTTATCTTCTGACCACCAAAGATGCGCAGAACGGCAAGGTGCTTCAGACCTCCTTGTCGGCCCCGAGTCTAGCGAGTGCCAGGGTCGCTATACCGGAGGGCGATGCGGTAATCGACAACATCAGCGCAGCGCACGACGCTCTGTACGTGCAGGACATGAACGGCGGCTATGGAGGCTTCCGGCGTGTCGAAGCGGATGGACGGATTGCATCAATCCCGACTCCATTTGAAGGCACGATATTCCAGCTCTCGACCAACACCGCCGAGGACGGCATGCATTGGATCGGTACCAGCTGGCTCGTGCCGTTCACGGTGCTACATTTCGATCCCGCGACCGGCCGGCACTCGGATACGGGGATCTCGCCTCAGCCGCCGATTGACCTCAAGCCCTATGAAGCGATCAAGACGAGCGCTACCGTCCGGGACGGAACCAAAGTACCGCTGTCGATCATCGCCAGGAAGGGACTGGTGCGCGACGGCCGTCATCCGGCTCTGGTCGATGCCTACGGCTCCTACCAGATCGTGAGCTCTCCGTTCTTCAACACCCGCGCCATCGCGTTCCTCGAGCAGGGCGGGGTGATCGCCACCGCGCATGTACGCGGTGGTGGGGAATACGGCCGGCGGTGGTGGAAGGCCGGCCAGAAGCTTTCCAAACCCAACACCTGGCGGGATCTCATCGACTGTTGTGAGGCGCTGGTGCGCGACGGATGGACGACGCCGTCACGGCTTGCAATACAAGGCGGCTCTGCGGGCGGAATCACTGTGGGCCGCGCACTCACGGAGCGGCCCGCGCTGTTTGCCGCCGTCATTTCCAACGTCGGGGTTTCGAACGCGCTGCGCGCGGAGTTCTCGCAGAATGGGCCGCCCAACATCGCCGAATTCGGTACCGTGAAGGAGCGCGACGGCTTCGAGGCTCTCCGGGAAATGGATGCATTTCATGCGGTGCGTGACGGCATTCTCTATCCGGCGGTACTGCTGACCACCGGACTCAAGGACCCGCGCGTGGAGCCTTGGCAGGTGGCCAAGATGACGGCCCGGCTACAAAAGGCCACGGCATCGAAGAATCCCGTACTCCTGAGAGTGACATTCGACGCCGGGCATGGCCTCGGCTCGACGCGAACGCAGGCCGATGAGCAGCGCGCCGATGAATACGCCTTCGTGCTGTGGCGCACGGGCGCGCCGGGGTTTCAGCCGGCTTTGTAGTTACATTAGGCTCTTGGTGTAAACATCTGAAATATAACGAAGTGGCTCCCCGGGTTGGAGCACTGATGTCCGCGTAACTCACTGGGCGCTTTGAAATTTCCCACACGCCGAGAGCGCAGAGTACCCCTACAGCAGCCCCCGGAGACTTCGCCTGGGACACGCAGGGATCTGATGACCTAATCGCGCTGCGCGACGGTGCGAGACGTCTCAGCGGCAGCTCGCAGCGGCGCCACTGGCCGCGAGTCGATCCACTCTGAGATGTCTGCTTCCAGCCAGGCCACAGAGTTCTCACTCAGTTGCCTGCGGTTCGGAAACTTACCGGCGAGCTCGAGGCGGTATATGGTCATGCGGGAGAGCCCAGTGGCCTGCATTACTTGTCTTATCCGAAGAAATTTCATGGGATTCGTCCTGACCGAGGTGCCCAGTTACGCACTGGGTATGCGCTCTCCGCTGACGCTCGACAGCACCATCATCAGACGAATCTGCGGGAAAGTCATCCCGAGTATCGGGGTGATTTCGGGTAGAAACTCAACAAAGTTTGATTGCGAGAGCAGCCAGAAATGTCGAGTTTCCGCGCAAAGAGGCCGGAAACTTGGATTGACTTTTCACTGCGGCTGTTTTTCGCTCACCGCGGTCTTGGCCAGGATGAACCGCAGCAGACGTCCATGGACGAGCCCAGACGCCGTTGGAATCACAAGCCGCGAGAACAGTTTTGCCGCGATCATGCGGTCGATCATCGCCGACCTAACGCAGTCGCAGCGGGTATCGGCCCGCATCATCGCGACTCACATCCGTCGGGGACGCCGCGCTCTGTCTATTCGTAGTCGCCGCGCGAAGGTCCGAACCGCCCATTAAGAGACCTTTACCGACACCTATCGGTTTTCCGAGCTGAATGTCAGCAATCGGGAGGCCAATCAGGCGGTTCCCGGCCAGAAGCGGAAGTCCAGCCACGCTAATTTGCCGACGCAAAGCGGTCACTGCGCGACTCCTCAATCCAAGCCGGTTGCTAACGGGGAGGGCATCCGCGACGATGCCGGAAAGTAGTTGGGGGGAACCTCGAAAATGGCCGAGGGCGGCAGCGACGAGAAGTTGCGCGGTAGCACGCCCAGCGTCTTCATCAGCTACGCCTCACAGGACGCGGAAGCTGCGCAAAGGATCTGTGAAGCACTCCGAGCCACCGGCATCGAGGTCTGGTTCGACCAAAGCGAGCTGCGAGGCGGGGATGCCTGGGATCAGTCGATCCGCAAGCAGATCAAGACCTGCGCGCTATTCATCCCCGTCATCTCGCATACCACGCACGATCGCCGTGAGGGGTACTTTCGTCTTGAGTGGAAGCTGGCGGTTGATCGCTGTCATCTCATGGATGCCAACATGACCTTCCTGTTGCCGGTCGTCATCGACGATACAAGAGATGATGATGAACGCGTGCCGGAGCGGTTTCGGGAGGTGCAATGGACGCGCCTGCCCGGCGGGCTCACACCGCCTACCTTCGTCGAGCGTGTACAGCGCCTGCTGTCGCCGGAGACATCGACTGCCATCCGAGCGCCAGCGAGTGGACTGTCCGCTGCCGCACCGGCAATCAGGCGGATGGGCTGGGCAGCACGGGGGGCGAACTTCGCGGTGGCGGTGATCGGCACCGTGGTGATCCTGGCGCTGGCGTATTTTGTTTTCGATAAATTCTGGATCTCGAAGCACATCGCGGCGCCCTCGGCCTCTTCAGGAACGGCGCCCAGCGTGGACACGACCGCCCCTACGTTCACCCCACCACCGCATTCGATCGCGGTGCTGCCCTTCGTGAACATGAGCGGGGACAAGGAGCAGGAGTATTTCTCTGACGGCATAAGTGAAGAGCTGCTCGATTCACTGTCGCGCCTGAACGATCTACAGGTGGCCGCGCGGACATCGTCCTTTTCCTTCAAAGGCAAGGACGTTGATATCTCGACCATCGCTCACAAGTTGAATGTCGCAGCGGTCCTCGAAGGCAGCGTGCGTCGATCTGGTAACACGATAAGAATTACGGTGCAGCTCATCAATGCGGTGACCGGCTTTCATATCTGGTCGCAGAGCTATGACCGTAAGTTGACCGACATTCTGAAGCTTCAAACCGAGGTGGCAACCTCGGTTGCACAACAGCTCGAAGTCAAGCTAGTCGGGGATGAGGGTACCAAAATTGAGCTGGGCGGCACGAAGAACGCCGATGCCTACGATGCCTACCTCCGCGGCTTGCATCGATATGAGGAGGCACGTAACAGGGAAGCCGATTATCGCGAAGCGCTGGCGGCGTTTGATCAGGCGATCGCGCTCGATCCCAATTACGCGCTGGCCTATACGAGACGGGCTGCCGCGCTCGATTACATTTATCGCTTTCCTGACGATCCGAATGTGCGCCCAGCAGTGTTAGCGCAGGCTCACGAAGCGGCTGAGCGTGCTTTGGCACTCGCGCCGCAACTCGGCGAAGCGCACATGGTGCTTGCATACACGTATTACCGGGGAGCGCCGGATCTTGCTGCGGCGGCCCGCGAGTACGAGCGCGCGATAGCTCTCGCGCCAGGCAGCGCGTGGGTACAACGCAGCTTCGGGTTTTTTGCCGCCAAACTCGGTCATTTCGAGCTCGCCCTGGCTGCGGCGCGCCGCGCCGTCAGCCTGGATCCACAGAAGGCGCTGACGCGCCAAGTGCTCGCAGAGGTCTTGATCGACGCGCGCCGCTACGGTGAGGCGCTGACAGTCTTGGAAGATGCGAAGGTCCTGTCTCCGGGCTCACACGCCCTCGAATCGCTTATGCAAGGCGCACTTGTTGCCTCCGGGCAGATTGAGAAGGCGCGGATGACTTGTGAGTCACCCTCGACGCCGCTCGACGATGATGACCGGCACTCCTGTTTGGCGCTGGTATACCATGCGCTCGGACGCCAGATCGATGCCGAACGTGAAATGAAGGAATTCCAAGCAGTCGTGGGGGCCAACGGGGCCTACGACGTCGCGGGGATCTACGCCCAATGGGGAGAAAAGGTGGCCGCGTTGCAGTGGCTGGCTCGGGCTGAGCGCCTCCACAATTTCGACTTGCTGTCGCTCAGGGTGGACTGGGCCCTCGATCCGATCCGGAGTGAGCCCCAGTTCAAGGCGATCGAGTCTCGGCTTCATTTTCCACCGTAACTCGACTATTACCTGCGGGGAACCGGACGCTCGCGATCGTCGGGTTCGGGTTCAATTGCCGACGATCTTGCGCACAAGCTAAGTGGTAGCGGGGGCGTGCACCGTTATCTCCTGCGCTCCGTGAGCTTGGCAAAAGCCGCGTGAGACCCCATCGGAGGTTGAGTCTCGCGCCCGCGTTTACTCTTCGACCGGCACATCCTTGGTGATGGTTTGGCCGTTACGCACAATCTCGAGGTGCGCTGTCTTTCCTCGGCGCACTTTGATCAGATCCCATATCCCTGAAGTGCCATAGACCGCCTGCCCATCAACCGAGACGATGATGTCGCCGCGGAGTAGGTCGGCCCGGAATGCGGGTGATCCCTCAGACACCACCGAAACATAAACCCCCTTGTTCGATTGCAGGCTTGCTCTTTCCGCATCATTAAGCTCTCGGTAGAACACGCCAAATCGGTTCTTCGTTTTGACGAAGTACATGGCTCCGTAGTCGAAGCGATTCACGGTGACCGGCATGAGGTTTGTTTGCGTACCATAGGCTGTACTGGTTGCGTTTCCGTAAGCGGTCGCAGTGCCCGCCGGACCGACCATAGTTGCCGTGCCGTTTGTATAGGTCGTCTGCGTCGTTGGAGTAGTGATCGGCACGACGCTGGTGCGGGATCCCGCGTACCGTGGGTCCACGATCACCACGACGTCGGCTTGAACCTTTTCACCTTGAGAAACGGCATCGGACTCGCTTTGGCGACGCCCGCTATTGAAGGATGCATACCCAACAAACGCGTAACCGTGGCGAGCGTAGGCATCGACCAACTCACTGCCACCAGTCGGCGCATGGTCGACCGTTGGCACCTTCGGCGGCGCGTTCGCTCGATTCTCTAAAACCCGTTGCACAGACTCGGCGGGGGCGGATCTATAGAACTCCGAATATCCCGCCTCGCATCCGGGGAGACCGAGTGCGACAAACACAGCGGCCGCGGGTATCAAGAGACGCATTGGTGAGCCTCCCAGCCGAACCACAATGCAAGCGCAGCGATGGCAACGAGAGCGATAGAGCCCGATGGGCTGTCACCACTTCTGCTCACGCTTGGGATTGTACGCGCCTGACGCGCGATGACGGTCGTTCTCTCTGTGCCACCCGAGCTACCGAGCCCGCCGTCGCGCCGCCTCGAACTTCTCCGCCAGCGCCGCGGCGCGCTTCGCCGTGCCCTCGATGGGGGCGCGCACCGTGGGATTCTGCAGCCGCTTGGCCGCCTCGCCTTCCTGGTAGGCGAGCGAGCGGCAGGCACGGGCGGCCGTCTCCAGTTCGAGGTCGGTCAGTTCGAGCGGCATGTGCGCATCGTCGCGCCGCCGGGCGCGGCAGTCCATGCAGTTCGGGCGGGTGGTCGGGGCTGGATAAGGTGCGCGGGGCAGAGGCCGTAGATTTTGCGCCCCATCACATTATTGGGACGCCACCGCTGTGGCCGCCCGGCGCCGGGGTGGGAGCGCGGGGCGTTATGCGACAGAATTGGGGTACAAGGTGACAATTGCGTCACGCAAACGTACCCGGCCATCCTCCATTGGTAGCTCCGATGCGCAACCTTTTCTGGTCACTCGCAGTCGTCGGCCTTGTTGGCTGTGCCACGAGTGCACCCACGACGAAGCCCATCAGTGCGCCAGGAGATCCCTATCCGGGGTCCGGAGGAAAATTTTTAAGCGCACCATCATCGGTTTCCGATCTCGATGCGTCAAAATTCGCGGCGTTTCAGATAGGCACTACTACGAAGGCTCAGGTTGCAACCGCACTCGGTAGACCTGCTGCGTGGGTCACCCGGCAGGATGGAACCTCGCAGCTCGAATACGCGTATCGTTACTGGGTCGCCCGCCTCGGTGAGCGGATAATCGCCTACACATTGTTCACATTCGACGCCAATCAAGTATTGACCGAGATGCAGTACCCTCGCTCTGAGGATGACGCTGCTACTGGGCCTGGGTTTCTGCCATCTACTCGCGATTATTATCCACCGAAGGCCAGGCAGCAGGGTGTCAGTGGCCGTGTTGGACTTGAATGCTCGGTCGACGAAAAGGGGTACGCGCGGGACATCGTCATCTTGGAGTCTGGTGGTCAGCTTTTCGATGATGCAGCCAGGCGGATATTTTCCGATCAACACTTCCATATTCCACCCGACTGGTCGGCTACGGGGGGTCCGGCGAAGCGAATCCGCTACGGAGTTATCTTTGAGCTGCGAGGAAAACCGCCTGTCACTCCCTTCGACGATCACCGAGAGACCGTGGTCATTACTAGCTTCCAGGGGAGATAAAGTCTGCTTAACCCTGACTTGGAGCCGGCCGTAGTGCGCGTGCCCTGTCCAACAATCAGGTCTGTGCGTAATCCCAAAAGCAGACGCCCGCGACCGGCAGGTCAGGGTCAGCTGGCGCCCTTCCGACGATCCAGCCAATTGGGCCCACGCAGCTGTGCGACGGGGCGGGCTTTTACCCAGGTTTCGATATCGGACTCCATCCACGCCACCGCGTTTTCGATCAGTTGTCGGCGCCTCGGGAACTGCCCGGCGATCTCGAGCCGATAGATCGTCATCCGAGACAGGCCGGTGACCTGCATCACTTGGCGAACGCGAAGAAATGGTATGGACGCCTCCCACTTCGAGAGTGAAGTGAGCGGGTGAGTCTGGGAAGCAAGTGGACCCTCCGGGCCGACGGCATCAAAGTGCCAAAGGTGGAAGAGGTTCAGTCTTCACAGGCAACCGGAGGGTCCGAGATGAATCGTATCGTGGTGGGAGTGGATATCGCAAAGCGGGTGTTTCAGCTGCATTGGGTGGAGTCGGAGACGGGCGAGATTGTGACGTTGCAGCTTAAGCGGGAGAAGTTTTTGGAGCATTTTGCCAATCGTTCGAACTGCGTGATCGGCATGGAGGCTTGCGGGGGCTCGCAGCACTGGGCGCGCGAGCTCGGCAAGCTCGGTCACGAAGTGAAGCTTCTCTCAGCGCGCTGGGTCAAGCCTTTTGTTGGCGGCAATAAGAACGATGCGGCCGACGCACGAGCGATCTGGACAGCGGTGCAGCAGCCCGCGGTCAAGACCGTAGCGGTCAAGAGCGAGGCGCAACAGGCGGTGCTGGCGCTGCATCGCATGCGTCAGCAGCTGGTAAAGTCTCGCACGGCACAGCTCAATGGCGTACGCGGGCTTTTGGCCGAGTACGGCGAAGTGATGCCCCAGGGCAGAGCTGGGGTGATCCGACAGCTGCCAGCAGCTCTGGGGCGCTTGTCGCAGCGCTTGCCGGCGCTATTGATTGACACGCTGCGCGAGCAGTTTGCACGCATCCACAAGCTCGATGAGCAGATCCTGCAGATCGAGCAGCGTTTGCATCAGTGGCACCGAGAAGACACGGCCAGTCAGCGCATCGCCGCGATCCCTGGCGTCGGATTACTCACCGCCACAGCTGCGGTGGCCACGATGGGCGATGCCAAAGCATTCAAGTCAGGGCGCGAGTTCGCCGCCTGGCTGGGTCTGGTTCCCAGACAGCGCGGTACCGGTGGACGGGTGCGTCTGCTGGGCATTAGCAAGCGCGGGGATACGTATCTGCGCACACTTTTGATCCATGGCGCGCGGGCAGTGCTCACGCACAGCAAAGCCCCGTCTGAGTGGATCACGAATCTGGCGCAGCGCCGACCGAAGAATGTCGCAGTCGTGGCGCTGGCCAACAAGATGGCACGAACGATCTGGGCCTTATCCGCCCACGAGCGCGCGTACAGGCCAGGGTACGTGAGTCAGCCCGCATAGGCCGGTTCACGCCGTTGTGATCACATTTACATTTAAGGAGACGGCACGCTAAAGGTTGCGCAAGGTCAACAACGTGTGATGGCTGACAGGTCAGACCGTGACCCGCCAAACCTGCATGAGATTCCGGGCTTCGAGCCCACCGGAGAAATGAGGTGCGGGTCAGCGGAATCCATCAGGGCCAGCAGGCTTCGGCCCGCACAACAGGCCGGATATAAACCTGCAGCCTAATCTGCCGGTTATCACACCAAGAAGACTTTGCCATCGGGAGGCGTCCATATAAAATCTCATGGCCGTCCCTCACAAGCTGACTGAAGCTGCATCGCATACTCTCCTTCGGAGCCCAGCTTGTAACGTCCCGTATCCACTCAAACGAACTCGTTGCGGATGTTGCAGGTACTCGCGTGTACCCTGATACCCTCTGATACTTCGTGGGACTCTCCACACTCTTTCAGGGTGAGGAAGAATCCAACACGCAACGTGAGTATCGGTGCAAATTCGTACGAAATGCAGGATAGCCAAGCGGTTGCTGTTGGTCCACGATTCGCACCATGGCAGCCGATGCTCTGGTGCGATGTCGTGTTAGTTCGGAGACCAAGACGGTCCTTCAGAGCATTGCGGCGCGCGAACAGATCACTGAGTCGGCGCTCGTCCGGCAGCTGCTCGAGACACTGGCGAGGACGTCCGCAACCGAGATGCCGACGATCGATAAACCAGACAGCACGGAGTTGCGCGCTGAGCGCATGTCGATCCGTCTAGCCCCAGACGACCGGGTGCTGCTGAGCGATCGAGCCAGCTCGCGCGGAATGCCCTCAGCAACGTATGTCGCAGTCCTGGTGCGGTCGCACCTCCGCAAGTTGACTCCGCTGCCCGTTGAGGAGCTCGCCGCTCTCAAGCGCTCTATTGCTGAGCTGGGAGCGGTCGGCCGAAACCTGAATCAGATTGCAAGAGCCCTCAACGCCGGCGGCCGATCCAATGGACCTGGCCGTCAGGACTTAGAAGCGATGCTCAAGATCGCCGTGGCACTGCGTGATCACGTCAGAGCTCTGCTGAAGGCCAATGAGACGAGCTGGGAGCGCGGGTATGCCGAGACTACGGATTGACCAGGGCGCAGGTCGGCCGTTGCTCAAGCTGACGAGCTACGCCCGGCGTGGGCCAGCGGAGCGGGTGCACCTGGCACCGGAGGAGATCCAGCTCATTGGCCGGACCGTGCGCCGCACACCCGAGGTGATGGTGAAGGTACTCACGAAGGGAGGAGGGGGTCTAAAAGCGGTCGGACGGCACCTGAGTTACCTGAGCCGCGAAGGGGACATCGAGATTGAGACCGACGACGGACGGCGCCTGAGCGGGCAGGGCGTCGAGCAGGAGCTGCTCGAGGACTGGGACCTCGATATCGAGGAGGTTCGGCGCACGAGAGAACTCCGGCCGCCCCTCGGAATTTCGCAACCGAAGCTCGTACACAAGGTCGTGCTCTCGATGCCGGCGGGAACGCCGTCGGACGGGTTACTTCGCGCCGCTCGAACCTTTGCCCGGGAGACCTTTGGCGCGCAGCATCGCTACGCGATGGTGCTCCATACGGATGAGCCGCATCCGCACGTGCACATGGTGATTAAGGCGGTCAGTGAGGAGGGCGCCCGCCTGAACATCCGCAAGGCGACCCTTCGTTCGTGGCGCCGAGAATTTGCGCGCCATCTGCGAGCGCAAGGCATCAGCGCGAATGCGACAGACCGAGCGGTCCGGGGAACCACCCGGCCGAACCTATCGGACGGGATGTATCGCGCGTTGCAACGTGGTGCATCCCGTCGCATGGAGGAGCATGAGGGATTGACGAGTGTCGAGCGGTCGAGCGCCGCGGAGGCCTCCGGCAGAGGGTTGTTGCGGCATACGAGGGCCCAGGTAGAGCGAGGTTGGATGGCCGCTGCCGAGATCCTAGATCGGCAGGGTCAGCAAGATCTGGCGTGGCACGTTAGACGATTCACTGAAGCGCTCCCTCCAGTTCGCACAGATCGAGAACTGTTGCGGCGGGCGCCGATATCCGGAGAGCGCCGGCTGCTTCAGCAGGAACGGACACGTTGATGCGCAGCACCGTCAGGCTGTGCGGTGCACGTCAATATGAGAGGCGATAAGATTCCCCGAAGCGGGAGGAAAGCGATGTCGTGAATAGCTCAAGAGCATACGTCTTTCTCGTGGCATTGCTTTGTATCGGAGTCGAAAATGGCGCAGCGTCGGTCCGGGATGTCAAAGCAGGTCAAACGACATGACCAAATATCGTTGACGCAATAGGCAAAACAGGTGGTCTATACAGGTTGTGAATCAAACGACCGCCGAAGGGCTATCGTGCCCCGTCAACCTCGGGCACCCACCATTTGTGATGCGGCGTCTGACAGGACGTGAGATTGGAGGGAGTGCGGCGACAGAGTATAAGAATTGCCCGCTGGTCATGGGAACTGTGGCTGAGACGCGGTAAGGAACAGCGCGCCGCGATTATTCGACGGGGCAGGGCACCGTCAAAGCCGAGCCGAGCTTGGGAGGAATTGTGCACGAGATCATTGAGATCAAGGATCCAAGCGATTTCGATAAGCTCAAGTCCCACGTGGGCGACGCTTACAATCCATCTGGCGTCGCGAAGAAGCTCAAACGCAGAGTAGGCCCCAAATGCCACGCGATCCTGATTGAGTATCCGTACGTCGATAAGGACTATCGAAGCACTTACTACCACTTTTACGCTAAGAAGGGCTATCGGTACGAGTCCTGGTGTGTTCGCCTTCACTTCTTTGAGGACCCGATTGAGCTGGGTACCGGCCTAGAACTTAGGTCTCGCACCCGCGCCCTTGCTGACAACTACATGGGGTATATGGTTCTTCGGCCGACCCGAACGGCTACCATCGGTCGCACCGTTGTGTCCCCAACTTTCGTAGACGGCTTCCACGGATGGGTAATCGACCACGAGCACCCCGTTCATCTACTTGGGAATCGTCTGAGGGCCAAGGGGTTCCCCTACATGGAGCAACACACGGACATCTCGGTTTGCGCCCATGCGGCGTGTTGGGCAATCTTGAGGCACTACAGCGAACGGTTTCGTCGTTATGCAGAGTTTCTAACTTACGACATCACTCGCATGGCGCACGAATTTGATCCCGGCGGGCTCGTTCCGTCTAAGGGTCTCAGCCTAGAGAACGCCGAGAGAATATTCTCAGCCGCAGGGACCTTTCCGATGTTGATTGCCAAGGACGCGAATGCAGGACTGTTCTATCGGCAGTTGTTCGCGTACGTAGAGTCAGGCTTCCCTTGCTTTGCGGCGCTTTTCGCAAAGGAGCACGCGGTCGCAGTGATCGGACACGGCGAAAGGCTGCTGGCTCCAAAGAACCCGGGGGCAGCGCACTTTGCGGCCGAGTTGGCAGCTGGTTTCGTCATTGTTGACGACAACCACCTGCCTTATCTCACGGTGACGAACGGCGGTATCACGCCGTATGGAACACAGGACATTGATGCGTTTATCGTGGCACTGCCGGAGAAGATCTATTATTCAGCAGAGGCGGTCGACGAGTTTTCAGCGCTTCTTGCATCGGGAAATCATCTGGGATTTGACCATTCGAACCTCGGGCCGCCAGTAATAAGGTATTTCCTGACCACAACAGCCAGGTTGCGTCAGAGCGTAAACAAGGTTCGATCGCAATTCGATCCCGACCTTGTCAAGGTCGTCATGGAACTCCCCATGCCACAGTTTATTTGGGTTGTGGAAATCTCTTCGCTTGAACAATGGAAAAACGGGCAGGTCACAACCCGCGTGATAATAGACGCGACAGCAAGTCCGACCGAGGATGATCCGGTGTTTCTGATGTACGATCAGACGCGCGCGCACGTCTCGAATCGAGGCGAAGACCATACTCACCAGGTCATTACGTTAACCAGTCCCGCGGGAGTTCCGCTTAGCCGAATGGATGGGAACCTTCAGCCGCATTGAAGATCCCGCAGCGCGGCTGGTCTGGGATTCCTGAGCGTCATCTTTGCAAGGAGAACAGAAATGAAGAAAAATTTCGGGCTTCCAAGGGGTAAGGTTTCTCCGGCGGATGCAGGAGAGTTGGCTCGCTTCAGGCAAGCCGTACGAGAGAAAGTAGTCGCTCCCATCGAAAAGCGCGATGCGGCGCAAAAGGCAGCTGCCGCGCGGGCTCGCGCGCGAACAGTGCGGTAGCAAACCTATTTCATAGCCTTCGCCCGGCGCGCCGTTCGCCGCCTGGCAGGTTTGCTCTCACTGACGTTCAAGTTCGTCGGAGACTTGAGCGTCTCGTAGGCCGACTGCAACATCGCTTCGAGCGCAGTTACAGCGTCTCGGTTAAGACGCGGGTCGGACCTGAGAAGGGTGGATATTCTCGCTAAGGGTTCCGAGACATCAGTCGCGCGGCCCCCGCGTACATAATCTGCGGGGTTCAGAGTAGCCCATTTCGAGAGCGAAGCGAGGCTGGCCGCGTCCGGCCGCCTACCTTGGGCCATTCTTGTCAACGTAGTAGGACTAACCCCGGTCTGTTCGCTTACCTGCTTCCAGGTTACTCCGCGAGCTACCACGGTGCTTGCAAGTGCACTGTAGAAAGCGTCCCCGTCGAAGCTCTTATCTTGTGAATCCGCCATCAGTGATCCAGTTGCTATAAAGCAATTGACATGCTCTTGAGCATGGCTTATCGTATCATTCAGTTTGCTAGTTAGCAATCGACAAGCTATCTGGCACTTAGATGCTACAGGAGACCCGAATGGACCATAACGAGGAGAGATCGAAGCAGAGAGAGCACGCGGTTGAAGTGACTGTCAACGGGAAGCTCGTGAAACTACTGAAGGCCGAGTTAAGCGGCCTCGAGATAAAGCAGGCGGCGATTGCACAAGGCGTTTCCATCGAGCTGGATTTCGTTCTTCAGCTGGAACTTCCCAACGGAAACAGCAAGATCATCGGTGACGCCGACATCGTGAAGGTTAGGGAGCACGAGCGATTCACTGCTATCGCGAATGACGACAACTCCTAGGGCGAAAGAGCACCTATGAAGTCGACGGTCGAGGAGGCAGTGAAGGGTTTGCGAGTCACCTTCCCCAGTGGCGAGGTTTTCGTGCAGGAGACCCCGGACGGTGGTGCATATGTGCGTGTGGAACCGATTGAACTCGGACCGAAATTCCGTCCAGAGCGGACTTGGATCGCGGGGCACATCCCGCCGCAGTGTCCGTACGCCGATGTCTATCCCCTCTTTATCGGAGGCGATGTCACTCGCGCGGACGGCAAGCCTTGGGTCGCGCCGGTTACACCTTGCGCGAATTTCATGGGACGACCTGCACTCCAAATATCGCGGCGGACCAATCGTCTTGACCCGAACGTACAGACAGTAGCTTTAAAGTTTCAGAAGGTGCTGCATTGGCTTCAACACTTGGCCTGAGTCGGATCACAACCCTCGTAATTCCGGAGGCGTTGCACGATGCCCTCGAGAGACACCTGTTTCCAGGTGACGGGAAGGAGCACGCCGCGGTGATTGCCGCAGGTTGGCACGAAGGAGTGGGGTACTCGAGGCTGCTCGCGCGCGATCTGTTTGTGGCCCGTGAAGATGTCGACTACACGTTGGGTAAGCGTGGCTATAACACGCTGCTGGCCTCGTTCATCCATCAGAGAATCACATACTGTCGAGATCAAAGGCTTGTGTACCTTGCGATCCACAACCATGGTGGAGAGGGAAGTGTCGCCTTCAGTTCAGTGGATCTTGAATCGCACGCTCGCGGTTATCCGGCACTGCGCGACATTTCGGCCGGGATGCCAGTAGGCGCGTTGGTGCTTGCCAGGGGCGCGATAGAGCTCGATCTATGGCTTCCAAGTGGCGAGCGAACTACGTTGAAGGAGGCCCGGATTATCGGTGATCGCTTTGTTCGACAGTACGCGGACGCGCGGTGGGCTGGGAGGTCAGTCGATTCGATTGCCACCGATAGCTCGTACGACAGACAAGTCCTGATGTTTGGGGAACCTGGCCAGAGGTTGATGCGCGCAGCAAGGGTAGCTGTGATTGGGCTGGGTGGCATTGGATCATTGGTTAGCGAGTACCTGGCTCGGCTTGGTGTGGGCGAACTCATTTTGATCGATCCTGACCGGTTAGAAGCATCCAACATTTCGCGTGTGGTCGGCGCGCGTGCTAAGGACTTGCCTAGGTGGCGCCGAAAGGGCGCCGCCAAAGTAAAGATTGCGGAACGGATTGCGCGTGAGGCACAGCCGGGAATTCGTACGAGCCTTATTCAGGACGACTTTTCTCGGCTGGATGTCGCGAGCGAGGTTCTGAGCTGTGACTACATCTTTCTGGCCGCGGACACGATGCGTGCTCGACTGGTGTTCAACGCAATCGTGAATCAATACTTCATTCCTGGTGTGCAACTTGGATCAAAGGTGACAACCAACGCAACCAACGGGCGAATCGAGGCCGCGTTCAGCGTAGTGCGAAGTGTGAGACCTGGTATCGGCTGCCTTCTGTGCAATCAACTGATTGACGCAACAAAGCTCGCGGAGGAATGGAAGACAGATCGTGAGCGCGCTGAGCAACAGTATGGCACGCCGGTACCAAACCCGAGCGTGATCACTTTGAACGCAGTGTCTGCTGCCCACGCGGTTAATGACTTTCTGTTTTACTTTCTTGGTCTTCAGAGTGAGGCCCGACCTGCGCCCTTCGCTCGTTTCGATCATCTCACCGGGCGAGTGAAGTACGAGGAGCCCCGCCGTGATCCCAACTGCACTGAATGCTCAACGGCAGACAACTCCCGATACGGACGCGGGGATGCCCGTGAACTACCGTGCGCAAACTGATCGCCATATGGGGCTGCATGCTTCGAAGTTAGCGGGTACGGCCATTGGTACGACGATCTGTCGGGTGCTGCGATTCCGTGACGAATCTGGATACGATGCTCAACTCCGGCCGGGTGCGTTATTCATTACAATCAGGGACTTCCGTGTCAACGGTGGTGGTACCGCAACCGTTCAATGCAACCTTTATAAGCTTTCGCTGCTGCTGGCGAAAAGCCGCGCGTCAAACGACTGACGGCACACGGGAGGGCAGTGTGGTTGAGCTACGCCCCGAGTGGGAGAACCCCAAGCGGGTGAAACAGTTCCTGAAGCACTTCGTGCCGATCCATCTGCGGCTTGAGAAGGACAGGCAAGAGGTCCACCAGTTCTACTCCGCGATGCTGTTCTCAGTGGACGGCCGCTGGATGCTCTTCACGGCCGGCCATTGCATCCGGTGCGTTGCTAAGGCACGAGCACACGGCTACAAGCTTACGCACGGACGACTGCTCGATGGCCTCGGAACCGATGCTCTGTCCCCAGGACCGATTCCGTTCGATTGGGACGCTGCGGAGCCTCACACGCTCAGCGAAGATGCGACTTGGGACTACGGCGTTCTGTTCCCACCGTTCAACACTTGTCAGCTGCTCGAAGCCAACCGCGTCGTGCCATTTTCGGAACCGTTCTGGGCCGCGCCGGCACAACCAGACGAGATCATTGAGTATCAGCTCGTGGGCTTGCCTGAGCAGGGAACCATTCAGACTGGACCCGAGAACTTCAGATTCAATCTGATGATGATGCGCGTGATCCCGGAGCCGCAGCGCCCAGAAGGATTCGCAGAGACGGACGCGCCGATGTTTTACGGCCGTGTGGCGACAAATCCCTTCAGCACGCTGCGCGGCTTCAGTGGCAGTCCCATCCTCGCGTTCACCAAGCCCGACGAGAATGGCCTCAGCCGGTACTACCTGCACGCGATGCAGGTGAGCCAGTGGAAGGGCACTGACTACATCTCAGCAATGTTGATCACCCCCCTGGGCCACCGCTACCAGTGGGAGCTGGCGCAGGGCAACGCGCCTTAGAAGCATCGGCAGGCCGTCTGTCCGGCAGGCGGACGGCCAGCCAAAATACTCTTAGCCCGATGCGAACGTAGTTCCGACCACCCATCAGGCTGCGGTCAGCATGGGCTGTGAAGCACCGGCACGCAGTCGATCGAGGTAGTCCGCCCACGCCTGCATCATCTTGCGGCGCTCGGCCAGGCGTTGCGCGCGATTGTAGGCTCCGCGGACGTCGTTACGCTCAGCATGGGCCAGCTGCAGCTCGATAAGATCCGGGTGCCAACCCTCCTCGTTGAGACAGGTCGACGCCATGGACCGAAAGCCATGCGCAACCATCTCGTCGCCAGCGAATCCGAGACGACGGAGTGCGGCATTGAGCGTGTTATCGCTGATCGGCCGCTCCCTTGAACGAATCGAAGGAAATACGAGACGGCCGGAACCAGTCAGCACGTGAAGGTCTTTGAGAAGCGCGAGCGCCTGACTCGAGAGGGGCACCAGGTGAAGCTCGCGCATCTTCATGCGCGCCGCGGGAATGCGCCATTCGGCCGCGGGCAGGTTGAACTCCGACCACTCGGCGAGCCGAAGTTCGCCAGGGCGCACGAACGTTAGCGGCAGGAGCTTCAGGGCGAACTCGGTGGAGACGTCGCCGTGGTAGCCGGCGATTGCCCGCATCAGCTCACCGATCCGGACCGGATCGACGATGGCAGGACGATTGCGGCGTACGACGGCGGCGATCGCGCCGCGAAGGTCGACCGTCGGATCCCGTTCCGCTCGTCCGGTCACCACGGCGAAGCGGAAGACGTTCCCGCATTCGGAGCGCACGCGGTGCGCGGTCTCATGCCGACCCCGCTCCTCAATGCGCTTGAGGACGTCAAGCATGTCGAGGGCCTTGATCTCCGCCACCGGACGCTTGCCCAGGTAAGGGAAGACGAACGCAGCGAAGCGCTCGCGCTTGTTGTCAAACGTCTTGGGCGTGAGCTTGTGCCGCTGCAGCTCGAGCCACTCCGTTGCAAGGGCCTCGAAGCTCGCCGAGCGTGCAGCGCGCTCCGCTTTCTGGATCGCACCAGGATCCTTGCCCATCTCGAGCGCGCGGCGCGCCTCAAGGCGGCGGTCGCGGGCGACCTTGAGTGTGATCTCGGGATAACGGCCGAACTGAAGGTGCTTTTCCTTACCGGCGAAGTAGTACTTGAAGCGCCAGGCCTTGTGTCCCGTGGTCGAGATAAACAGGTACAGGCCGTCGCCGTCGAAGAGCTTCCTCGGCCGATCGTCGGGGCGCGCATTACGGATCGCGGTGTCGGTGAGTCTCAAGGGGGTACGCAAACTCGAGAAGTCGCCGTTTAGGGGCACGCTCGTGGGGGCACGCGCTCTGGGATTTACTCCCGTTCCCCTATCCGTACCCCTGAGTACCGAGTGCTGTCAAGTTACGGCTCGGGACGATGCGAGCACGTAATTCATTGATTAAAGTAGTTTTAGTCCCGTGAGGCGAGCAAGGCGGGATCAGCTGAGACCCCCTGATTAGGGGTTAATGGCTCCCCGGGTTGGAATCGAACCAACGACCAACGGATTAACAGTCCGATGCTCTACCGCTGAGCTACCGGGGAACGGGCGGGCGCTGCGAAGGGCGCGAATTCTCCGGCACCGGCGCCGGCCGAGTCAAGGAACCCGCTTCGGCGGGGGGCGGCGCCGGCGCAGCAGCAGCCGGCCGTAGCCGATCGCATTGATCCCCAGCAGCAGCCCCGCGAGCACCCACTGGATGTGCCAGGTGAGGCCGGGTGGATACAAAACGCTCACCAGGTAGTGCGCGAGAAAGCCGCCGCTGTAACCCGCCTCACCGCCCAGGTGTCGCCAGTGATTCTCGAGCGGAGTGAGCGGGCAGATGCTGTGCGATACCTCGACCCAGCATCCCCAGACAAGTGCCGGCAGGTGGGCGAGCGCCACGCGCGGCCAGCGCCAGGTGAGAAAGCCGCCGAAGATCACGAACGTCGTGAAAGCGAAGTGCAGGACGACGAGCAGATCAGCGAGCAGCGACCAGATCATGGCGATCGCGCGGCGCTCGCCTCACGCAGCTTGAAGCGCTTAAGCCTTCAGGCCGCGACGACGCGCGCAGTGAGCGTGCGGGAGATACGCTCGAGCGCCTTCTCGAGGGTCGGCAGGCTCGAGGCGAACGACAGGCGCATGTGCCCCGGTGCCCCGAAGCCTGAGCCCGGCACCACGGCGACCCCGGCCTCGTTGAGCAGCAGCTCCGTGAACTCGACATCGTCGCGGCAGCCGAGCTGCGCCATCGCGCGCGATACGTCGGCGAAGGCGTAGAACGTGCCCGCGCCAGGCAGGCAGCTCACGCCCGGCATCGCGTTCAGCGCCCGCACCACGAAGTCGCGCCGCTCCTTGAACGCCTGGTTCATCTTCGTGACGCACGCCTGGTCGCCGTTGAGCGCCGCCACCGCCGCCTTCTGCGAGATGCTGCGAGGCATTGGAGGTCGACTGGCCCTGGATGGTGCTCATGGCGGTGATGATTTCCTTCGGACCGCCGCAGTAGCCGATGCGCCAGCCCGTCATGGCGTAGGCCTTGGATACGCCGTTGATGGTGACGGTGCGCTGGTAGAGCTCGGGCACCGCCGTCACCAGGCTGCAGAAGGGCTCCGGCTCCCAGTAGATCTTCTCGTACATGTCGTCCGTGCCGATGAGGATGCGCGGGTGCTCGATGAGCACCTCGCCCAGGGCGCGCAGCTCCGAGCGCGTGTACGCAGCGCCGGTCGGGTTGCAGGGGCTGTTGAGCAGCAGCAGGCGCGTCTTGGGCGTAATGGCGGCGGCAAGCTGGCGGGGGGTGATCTTGTAACCCTGCGCCATCCCGGCGATCGGCATCACGGGCAGCCCGTCGGCGAGCAGCACCATGTCCGGGTACGACACCCAGTAGGGCGCCGGAATGACCACCTCATCGCCCGGATCGAGCACCGCCATGCACAGGTTGTAGAGCGTCTGCTTGGCACCGCTCGAGACCAGGATCTGCGCGCGCTCGTAGGTCAGGCCGTTATCGCGCTCGAACTTGGCGATGATGGCGTCTTTGAGCTCGTCGATCCCCTCGACGTTCGTATAGCGGGTGAAGCCGGCGCGGATCGCCTCGACGCCAGCCTCGGCGATGTGCGCCGGCGTATCGAAGTCCGGCTCCCCGGCGCCGAGTCCGATCACGTCCTTGCCCTGGGCCTTGAGGCGGGCGGCGCGGGCCGTGACGGCGAGAGTCGGCGAGGGCTTGACGCGCTGGACGCGCCGCGAGATGGGCAAGGTCACTGAATTTCCAGTAGTTCGCTTGAGATCGGGACGCGCCGCTATATTAAGGGATTGTGTCAGGCCTCCGCCATCAGGACGGCGCCGACGTCAGCCACCAGCTCGGCAGCTCTTCACAGATGAATCCGCAACCCTTCAAGCTCGAGGCTGGCTTCGAGCCCGCCGGTGATCAGCCGCAGGCGATCGACAAGCTCGTCGAAGGCCTCAACGCGGGGCTGGCGCACCAGACGCTGCTCGGGGTCACGGGCAGCGGCAAGACCATGACCGCGGCATCCGTGATCGAGCGCGTGCAGCGCCCGGCGATGGTGCTGGCGCACAACAAGACGCTCGCCGCGCAGCTCTACGGCGAATTCCGCGAGTTTTTCCCGCACAACGCGGTGGAGTACTTCGTCTCCTACTACGACTACTACCAGCCCGAAGCCTATGTGCCGTCCTCCGATACCTATATCGAGAAGGATTCCTCGGTGAACGAGCACATCGAGCAGATGCGCTTGTCGGCTACCAAGGCACTGCTCGAGCGCCCCGATTCGATTATCGTCGCGACCGTCTCCTCGATCTACGGGCTCGGCGACCCGCAGGCGTACCTGTCGATGGTGCTGCACCTGGTGCGCGGCGAGCGGCTCGACCAGCGCAGGCTCCTGCGGCGGCTGGCGGAGATGCAATACACGCGCAACGAGCTCGATCTCACGCAAGGCACCTATCGCGTGCGCGGCGATGTGATCGACATCTTTCCGGCCGAATCCGAGCGCGAGGCGGTGCGCGTCGAGCTATTCGACGACGTGGTCGATTCCCTGACGCTCTTCGACCCGCTCACCGGGGCCGTCGCGCGCAAGGTGCCGCGCTTTACCGTCTATCCGGGCACGCACTACGTCACCCCGCGCGAGCGCCTGATCGGGGCGGTAGACCAGATCCGCGAGGACCTGCGGATGCGCTTGAAGGAGCTGCGTGACGGCGGGCGGCTGCTGGAAGCGCAGCGCCTGGAGCAACGCACCCGCTTCGACATGGAAATGATCAAGGAGGTTGGTTATTGCGCGGGTATCGAGAACTACTCGCGCTATCTTTCCGGACGCGCCCCGGGCGAGCCGCCGCCGTGCCTGTTCGATTACCTGCCCAAGAGCGCGCTGCTGTTCGTCGACGAGAGCCACCAGACGATCCCGCAGCTCGGCGCCATGTACCGCGGCGACCGCTCGCGCAAGGAGGTACTGGTTGAGTACGGCTTCCGGCTGCCGTCCGCGCTCGATAACCGGCCGCTGAAGTTCGAGGAGTGGGAGCAGCTCGCGCCGCAGATGATCTTCGTCTCTGCCACCCCCGCAGGCTACGAGGCCAAGCGCTCCGCGCAGGTCGTCGAGCAGCTGGTGCGCCCGACCGGGCTCATCGACCCGCAGGTCGAGGTGCGCCCGGTGGGCACGCAGGTGGATGACGTGCTGTCGGAGATCAGGAAGTGCGCCGCGGTGGGCGAGCGCGTGCTGATCACCACGCTCACCAAGCGCATGGCGGAGGACCTCACCGACTACCTCGCCGAGCACGACGTGCGCGTGCGCTACCTGCACGCGGACATCGAGACGGTCGAGCGCACCGAGATCATCCGCGACCTGCGTCTCGGCAAGTTCGATGTGCTGGTGGGCATTAATCTGCTGCGCGAGGGCCTCGACATGCCGGAGGTCGCGCTGGTGGCGATGCTCGATGCCGACAAGGAAGGGTTCCTGCGCTCGGACAACTCGCTCATCCAGACGATCGGCCGCGCCGCGCGCAACATCCACGGCCGCGCGATTCTCTACGCCGATCGCATGACCGGCTCGATGCAGCGGGCGATCGAGGAGACCGACCGCCGCCGCAGCAAACAGCTCGAGTACAACGCCGAGCACGGCATTACCCCGCGCGGCATCCACAAGGCAGTCACGGACATCATGGAGGGTGCCCGTGCCGAGGGCGCACCGTCCGCGCTGTTGCGCCGGCGCGGCGGCAAGACCGTGAACGCGGCGGATCTGAAGCCCGAGGTGCTGGTGAAGGAGATCCGCCAGCTGGAAGCGGAGATGCTGCGCAAGGCGCGCAATCTCGAATTCGAGGCGGCCGCGGCGCTGCGCGATGAGATCTCGCGCCTCAAGCAGCTCGAACTCGGCTTCCCGGCGCCGTCGACCGCGACGTAAGTGCTTGGAATATCTTGCAATAGCTTGCTTAGCCCTGCCCACTCTTGTATCGTTCGCGGCCCTCGTCGCGAACAGGTCTTCAGGCGCGTAGCTCAGTGGTAGAGCATCACCTTGACATGGTGGTGGTCGGTGGTTCGATCCCACTCGCGCCTACCAGTGACCGCAAGGGCGCTCGAGGGTGTTGATGAATCCCCGGGCGCCCTTTTTTGCGACCGCTGAGGTGCGCCATACAGGCGCGCAGCAGCGCATTTGAGTAGTGACTGAAAGCCACATGCCCGTCATCACCTTGCCCGATGGCAGTCAGCGCCACTTCGATCACCCGGTCACGGTGGACGAGGTCGCGGGCAGCATTGGTCCGGGTCTGCGCAAGGCCGCACTCGCCGGGCGCGTCAACGGCAAGCTGGTCGACACCTCCTACCCGATCAACGAGGACGCGCAGGTCGCCATTGTCACCGACAAGGATCCGGACGGCCTCTCGGTCATCCGCCATTCCACGGCACACCTGCTGGCGCAGGCGGTGAAGCAGCTGTTCCCCGAGGCGCAGGTGACCATCGGCCCGGTGATCGAGGACGGCTTCTACTACGACTTTGCGTACCAGCGGCCGTTCACCCCGGAAGATCTCGCGGCGATCGAAGCGCGCATGGCGGAGCTGGTCAAAGCCGATCTGCCCGTCAACCGGCGCGTCATGCCGCGCGATGAGGCGGTGAAGTTCTTCAGGAATTTAGGCGAGCTCTACAAGGCGCAGATCATTGCCGCCATTCCTGCGAGCGAGGACATCAGTCTCTACGGGCAGGGCGACTGGGTGGACCTGTGCCGCGGCCCGCACGTGCCCTCCACCGCGAAACTCAAAGCGTTCAAGCTCACCAAGCTGGCCGGCGCCTACTGGCGCGGCGACTCGCGCAACGAGATGCTGCAGCGGATCTACGGCACCGCCTGGGCCGATAAGAAGCAGCTCGATGCGTACCTGCAGCGCCTGGAAGAGGCGGAAAAACGCGATCACCGCCGCATCGGCAAGGAGCTCGATCTCTTTCATCTGCAGGAGGAGGCGCCCGGCGCCGTGTTCTGGCATTCGAAGGGCTGGACGGTCTTTCAGATCCTCATCGCCTACATGCGCGAGCGCCAGCGCGCCGCGGGCTATGAGGAGGTGAGCGCGCCTGAGCTGATGGATGCCGCGCTGTGGCAGCAATCCGGGCACCTGGAGAAGTTCGGCGAGAACATGTACCTCACCAAAACCCCGGACGAACGGGTCTATGCCATAAAGCCGATGAACTGTCCGGGCCACGTGCAGATCTTCAAGCACGGCCTGCGCAGCTACCGGGAGCTGCCGGTGCGACTGGCGGAATTCGGCAAGGTGCACCGCTACGAGCCCTCGGGCGCGCTGCACGGGCTGATGCGCGTGCGCGCCTTCACCCAGGACGACGGCCACGTGTTCATCACCGAGGAGCAGATCACGGCCGAGTCGGTGGCGATCACCAAGCTCATCCTCGATATCTACCGGGATTTCGGCTTCGACGAGGTCGCGATCAAGTTCTCCGACCGCCCCGCCAAGCGCATCGGCAGCGACGACATCTGGGACCGGGCGGAGAGCGCGCTGCGGGAGGCCTCGCGGGCGGCGGGCATCGAGTACTCGCTGAACAAGGGCGAGGGCGCCTTCTACGGACCGAAACTCGAGTTCGTGCTCCGCGATGCCATCGGCCGTGACTGGCAGTGCGGCACGCTGCAGGTGGACCTCAACCTGCCGGAGCGGCTCGGGGCCTATTACATCGATGATCACAGTGCGAAGCGCACCCCGGTGATGCTGCATCGCGCGATGTTCGGCTCGCTCGAGCGCTTTTTCGCGATCCTGCTCGAGCATCACGCCGGGAGGCTGCCCGCCTGGCTGGCCCCGGTGCAGGCGGTGGTGCTCAGCATAACCGACCGGCAGGACGAATATGTCCTCCGGGTGACAGAAACCCTGAAAAATCAGGGCTTTCGGGTCGAGTCCGACTTGCGCAACGAAAAGGTCGGCTTTAAAATCCGCGAGCACACGCTTAAGCGTGTTCCGTATCTTCTGGTTGCGGGCGACAAGGAAGTGGCCGCAAATCTGCTTGCAGTGCGCACACGAAGCGGCAAGGACCTGGGCACGATGGTCCCGGAGACGTTCGCCGAACGGCTCCGTGTCGAGCTCGAAAGCCGCGGGCGCCGGACAGTGGAGGGTTGACGAATCGCTAGTGCAACAAAGCGGGTGCGGCGCAATGAAGAGATCAACGCGCCGCAACTGCGGGTGATCGCGGCCGATGGGTCGCAGGCCGGGGTGATGTCCCGTTTCGACGCTCTGCAAATGGCGTCCGCTGCCGAGCTGGATCTGGTCGAGGTTTCTCCGACCGCCGAACCGCCGGTAGTGAGGATCATGGATTACGGCAAGTTCCTGTTCGAGCAGAACAAGAAAGCCCACTCCGCCAAACGCAAGCAGAAGCAGATTCAGGTCAAGGAAGTGAAGTTTCGTCCCGGTACGGGAGAGGCGGATTACCAGATCAAGCTGCGTAATCTCACCCGCTTCCTGACCGAGGGTGATAAGGCCAAGGTGACCTTACGGTTCCGCGGCCGTGAAATGGTGCACCAGGACATCGGTCGCAAGCTCCTCGACCGGGTTTCCACCGACCTCGCGCCGCACTCGGTGGTCGAGCAGAACCCGTTGATGGAAGGCAAGCAGATGGTCATGGTGTTTGCACCGAAGAAGAAGTAACGCTCGCCACGGCGGCCGTGTGCCGCCCGAGCGTTCGCCCGTAGCGGGTGCCACAGCGGCGCCTTGCGACCGGGGCTATACAATGAGGAGTCGATAGAAATGCCCAAGTTGAAAACCAACCGGGCCGCAGCCAAGCGCTTTCGCAAAACAGCGAAAGGCTTCAAGCACTACGCGGCCAATCGCCGTCACAACCTCGGCCACAAGGCCCGCAAGGTCAAACGGCAGGCCCGCTCCGGCGGTTCGAGCCTCGTCGATCGCACCGACGTGGGCCGCCTCGCGCAGCTGCTGCCGTATCACAAGTAAGCGAGCACACCCATGGCACGAGTGAAACGTGGCGTGACGGCCGGACGGCGTCACAAGAAGGTTCTCGGCAAGGCGAAGGGCTACTACAACGCCCGCCGCAAGGTATACCGCGCGGCCAAGCAGGCGGTCATCAAGGCGGGCCAGTACGCCTACCGCGACCGGCGGCAGAACAAGCGCGAGTTCCGCGCACTGTGGATCACGCGCATCAATGCCGCCGCGCGCCTCTACGGCCTTTCCTACAGTCGCATCATGAACGGCCTCAACAAGGCCGGCGTGGAGATCGACCGCAAGGTGCTGGCGGACATCGCGGTGCACGACACCGCGGCGTTCGGCGCCATCGCGCAGCAGGCGAAGACCGCCCTCGGCATGAGCTGACACGGGAGGGCGCTTGCCTGACCTGACGGCGCTTCGCGAACAGGCGCTCGCCGAGATCGCCGCCTGCGGCGACTCCGCTGCGCTCGAAGACGTGCGCGTGCGCTGGCTCGGCAAGAAGGGCCGCTTCACCGAGCAGGCCAAGTCACTCGGCGCGCTGCCCGCCAGCGAGCGGCCCGCGGCCGGTGCGCTCATCAACGCCGCCAAGGAAGAGGTGCAGGCGGCGATCGAAGCGCGGCGCGGCGCGCTGGCGCGCGCCGACATCGAGCGGCGTCTGGCCGCCGGTCGCCTCGACGTGACGCTGCCGGGCCGCGGTGAGGAACCGGGGGGCCTGCACCCGGTCACCCAGGCGCGGCTGCGCATCGAGACGCTGTTTCGCAGTGCCGGCTTCGATGTGGCCTCAGGTCCTGAGATCGAGGACGACTTCCACAACTTCGAAGCGCTCAACATCCCGCCGGATCACCCGGCACGTGCGATGCACGACACCTTCTACTTCCCCGACGGGCGGCTGCTGCGCACCCACACCTCGCCGGTGCAGATCCGCGCGCTGCAGGAGCGCGGCGCGCCGCTCGCCATCATCGCCCCGGGGCGCGTGTATCGGTGCGACTCGGACATGACGCACTCGCCGATGTTCCACCAGCTCGAGGGACTGGTGGTCGGCGAGCGCGTGAGCTTCGCCAACATGAAGGCGGCGCTGCACGGGTTCCTGCAGGCGTTCTTTGAGAAGAACCTCGCGCTGCGGCTGCGGCCGTCGTTCTTCCCCTTCACCGAGCCCTCCGCCGAAGTGGACATGTCGTGCGTCTTTTGCGATGGCAAGGGCTGTCGGGTGTGCAAGCACACCGGCTGGCTCGAGATCTCCGGCTGCGGCATGGTGCATCCGAACGTGCTCAAGGCGAGCGGCGTGGACGCGGAGCGCTACACCGGCTACGCCTTTGGCGCCGGCATCGATCGACTGGCGATGCTGAAGTACGGCGTCAACGACCTCAGATTGTTCTTCGAGAACGATCTGCGCTTCCTGCAGCAGTTCCGGCAGTTTCCCGCATGAAGCTGCCGTACTCCTGGCTCACCGAATGGGTCCGCGTGCCGTGGCCGGCAGGCGAGCTCGGGGCGCGCCTCACCATGGCGGGCTTCGAGCTCGAATCGCTCGAGCCGGCAGCGCCCGCCTTCAGTGGCGTGGTGGTGGCGGAGATTCTCTCCGCCGAGCGCCACCCGCAGGCGGACAAGCTGCAGGTGTGCCGCGTCTCGACCGGGAGCGGTGCGCCACGGCAGATCGTCTGCGGCGCGAGCAACGCGCGCGCGGGACTCAAGAGCGCGCTCGCCGAGGTCGGGGCGCAACTGCCGGGAGGCGTGGCGATCGGCGCGGCGAAGCTGCGCGGCGTCGAGTCGCAGGGCATGCTGGCTTCGGCGAAGGAGTTGGGTCTGAGCGAGGCTTCCGCCGGGATCCTGGAGCTTCCCGCGGACGCACCCCTCGGCGCGAATCTGCGCGAGTACCTCGCGCTCGATGAGCCGGTGCTCGATATCAACGTGCCCCCGAACCGGGGCGACGCCATGTCGGTCATCGGCATCGCCCGCGAGGTTGCCGCACTCGGCGCCACGGCGCTCGCGGGCCCGGCGATCGCAGCGCGTACACCGGAGCATCGGGAGAGTTTCCCGGTGCGGCTCGAAGCTGCGGCGGCCTGCCCGCGTTTCGCCGGCTGTATCGTGCGCGGCATCGACAACCGTGCCGCAACGCCGCCCGCGATGCGCGAGCGGCTGCGCCGGGCGGGGCTGCGCTCCATCAGCCCGGTGGTGGACGTGACCAACTACGTGATGCTCGAGCTCGGGCAGCCGATGCATGCCTACGACCTCGGTAAACTGCGTGGCGGCATCAGCGTGCGTCTCGCACGTGCCGGGGAAACCCTCCTGCTGCTCGATGGCCGCACGGTTACCGCCGAGCCCGACGTGCTGCTGATTGTCGATGCGGAAGGCCCGGTCGGCCTCGCAGGCATCATGGGGGGCATGCGTACCGCGGCGAGCGCGGAGACGACCGACATCTTCTTCGAGTCCGCGTTCTTCTCAGCGCAGGCAGTGCTCGGGCGCGCACGGCGCTTCGGGTTGACTACGGATGCGAGCCAGCGCTTCGAGCGTGGCGTGGATCCTGCGCAGCAGGGCCGCGCGATTGAGCGCGCACTCGCACTCCTCAGCCCGGTAACCGGCGGTCGCGCAGGTCCGGTTGCGCTGACCGAGTCCGCGCAGCACCTGCCGGAGCGTCACCCCGTGCGGCTGCGCCGCCGCCAGCTCGAACGATTGCTCGGCGTCGCCGTTCCCGACGAGCGCATTGCAGGCACGCTCAAGAGCCTGCAGATGCAGGTCGGCGCGCACGAGGAGGGCTGGCAGGTGAGGCCCCCATCCTGGCGCTTCGACATCACCATCGAGGCGGATCTCATCGAGGAAGTCGCGCGCATCGTGGGATTCGAGGCCATCCCGGAGATCGATGCGCCGGTGCCGCAGCGTTTCGCGAGCCTTCCCGAGGAGCACCCTGCCGAAAGTGCGGTGTTGCAGGTGCTGGCGACGCGCGGCTACCAGGAGGCGATCACACTCGCGTTTGTCGATCCCACGCTGCAGTCGCAGCTCTTTCCGGATCATCCCGCACTGACGCTCTCGAACCCGATCGCGAGTGACCTGTCGGTGATGCGGGTGTCGCTGTGGCCGGGGTTGCTGCGCGCCGCGCTCGAGAATCAGCGCCGTCAGCAGGACCGGATTCGTCTCTGCGAGCACGGCACGCGTTTCGCAGTCGCCGCCGGCGTCACGCACGAGATCGACACGCTCGCCGCAGTCGCGTTGGGTCCGCGGCTGCCCGAGCAGTGGGGGATCCCCAAGGAGATGCGCGGGCCTGCCGACTTCTACGACGTGAAGAATGACCTCGAAGCGCTCTGCGTTCAGACGGGCGAGGGCGAGGCTTTCCGCTTCGAGGCCGGGACGCTCGCCGCGCTGCATCCGGGCCGTGCTGCCCGGGTGCTGCGGCGCGGTCGTGCCGTGGGGTGGGTCGGGGAGCTGCACCCGACGCTCGTGAAGGCGCTCGACTTTACATATCCGCCGGTGTTGTTCGAGCTCGATTTTGCTGCACTTGCGGTGCAGCGCACACCCTACCGGGAGATCTCGCGCTTCCCCCAGGTGCGGCGCGACCTTGCCGTGGTAGTGGATGAGTCGGTCACTTTAAGTAGCCTTCACGAGCGTGTAACCTTGGCAGCTTCAAGCCTCCTGCGCAGTCTCCGCGTTTTCGACGTTTATCGTGGCCCTGGCCTCGAAGAAGGTCGAAAAAGTGTCGCTTTAGGCTTGATTTTTCAGGATATTTCTCGCACTCTTACCGATGACGATGTGGAGCGCCTCATGGCCTCCGTGCTGGCGGATTTGCGCGAGAACTTGAACGCAAGAATTCGAGAATAACGACAATGGCCCTGACCAAAGCGGAGATGGCGGAAGCCCTGTTCAACCAGCTGGGGCTGAACAAGCGAGAAGCGCGTGAGCTGGTGGATCTGTTCTTCGAGGAGGTTCGTGCGGCGCTGTCCGGCGGGGAGCAGGTAAAGCTCTCCGGCTTCGGCAACTTCGACCTGCGCGACAAGAACCAGCGGCCGGGCCGCAATCCCAAGACCGGCGAAGAGATCCCGATCAGCGCACGTCGCGTGGTCACGTTCCGCCCAGGGCAGAAACTAAAAGCACGGGTCGAAGCCTATGTTGGAGCCAAGGAATAACGCGCAACTGCCGGCGATCCCCGGCAAGCGCTACTTCACCATCGGTGAGGTGAGCGAGCTGTGCGGCGTGAAGCCTCACGTGCTGCGCTATTGGGAACAGGAATTCCCGCAGCTGAAGCCCGTCAAGCGCCGCGGCAACCGCCGCTATTACCAGCGCCAGGACGTGATCGTCATCCGCCAGATCCGCAGCCTGCTCTACGACCAGGGCTTCACGATCGGCGGCGCGCGCCAGAAGCTGACGGGTGAAGAGGCGCGCACCGACGTCTCGCAGAGTCAGCAGATCGTGAAACAGGTGCGCGTTGAGCTCGAAGATCTGATGAAGATCCTGCGCCGCTGAAGCCGCAGCCTTCCCCGAGAATCGCGGTATCATTCGTTTTCTGCGCGGCGCCTTCCCCACGCCACGCGTGTCGGGTTCTCATTAAGAAGAACAATCGTGTCGGAGCGTGGCGCAGTCTGGTAGCGCACTTGCATGGGGTGCAAGGGGTCCCGAGTTCAAATCTCGGCGCTCCGACCAGTCTTTCCGAGCAGGTCAGAAACCTCCGGTGGTCCCATGAGTGGTCCCTTTCTCCGGGGAATCTGCCCGCGCTCAGCCCCAAGTGCCCTCGAGCTCCTCGCACACGATCTTTCTCATTTGGGACGCGGTCAGGGGCGGCTCCTGTTTTGAGAGAGCCAGTGCTTCGTTGGTGAGGGTCTGATTGCGGGGATGCGGTCGGACATGGCGCGCAACCCGACCGCATCCCCAAAGTGAGCAGGCCAACTACGCCTTGCTTGATCCCGCACAATGGCGGGCAGCGAGCAGACTACCGGTCGCGCATTTCAGCGGGGTTATTGGTCGATGACGCCACAGCCAAGTTGACACGTGACTAATTGACGGGCGGCGCGCCTGGCGCTGGCATCCCAGGTTAGCGATCACGGCCGCTCCAGTTGGGCCTATGAGGGAGCCCCGGTTGGAAGTCGAAAATGCTATTCCGCGAACTGCACGGGGAGGAGCCGGTCGTATTCTGCTTTGACCACGGCATAACACTCGCACACGCGCTGCTCCAGCCCCTTCCGGTCTAATACCTTGATGCGGCCGCGCGAATAGCTAATCAGCCCGGCTTTCTGCAATTTGAGAGCGCCCCCTGTCACACCCTCGCGACGCACGCCAAGCATGTTGGCGATCAGTTCCTGCGTCATCATGAGTTCGCTACCCCGCAGCCGGTCCGCACTCATCAGCAGCCAGCGACACAGTTGCTGGTCCACCGAATGGTGCCGGTTGCACACCGCCGTTTGCGCCATTTGCGTGATCAACGCTTGTGTATAACGCAGAAGCAGACGCGCTACTGGACCGGCTCGGTAAAATTCGTCTTTCAATTTCTGGGCGTTCAACCGAAAACCTCTGCCGCCGCTTTGCACCACGGCGCGGCTTGGCGTCGACTCCCCTCCCAGGAACAATGAAATACCGACCATCCCCTCGTGCCCGATGACGGCAATCTCGGCTGCGTCACCATTGGCCATGACATATAGCAACGAAACAATCGCCGAGGTCGGAAAGTACACGCTTTTCTCAACGCCGCCGGACTCGTAAAGCACTAAGCCGAGCGGCATTTCGACATACTTAAGATGAGGCAACAAACGCCTCAATTCGGTGTCCGGTAGAGCGGCTAGTAACTGATTCAGTTTTGTTTCGTGAGAACTGGAAACCACGGATCTCGGGTCTAAGCCTGAAGAGCTCTCCGTGAGAGCGATCCTTGTTTGGCCACGCACACTTGGCATCACGACCCTTAGAGATGAGCCCACTATCAAAGACCGCGAAGTGCGCTCCCGAGAGGACCCCCACCAGAAGATAGGATGCAAGCGCTTCTTTGTATGTTCGCTAGCGCACACGCGACGAACTTGGCCCCGCTAAGGGAGACTCTGCGGGGGTAGGCACTTCTGAGTCGCAGGCGGTGAGCGGCCCTCCGCCGCAACATTATTGGGCTCCCAGATTCTTCCGCGGGTGCGATCTTGGAAATAACTTCGCGAGGCGTTGCGAGACTGGAGCGGTATACGCAGCCGGTCGCATGCGCGACGCACTTTTCCCATTCTAGGGACAATACTGGGGATAGTTCGGCGGGCATGTGAATCGCACCTGCTGGAGTGGCGCATCTCCGCCCGCAGTCCCTGGCCGCGCACGACGGCCGGCGGTTGCGTGGCGCCGTCACAGTGGCAGCCCTCCGCCCCAGGGCTCCGCTACACCGCTTATTGAGGACCTTTGTGAGAACCCGGAGGCCTCAGAGTTATGTCGCGTTGCTGCACACCTCACGTGCGCGTAGGGTGTTAGTGGCAAGAATAAGAGCCACTCGGAGCGGCCATGGAATCCAACAGTGAAATTTGGACAGTGTTCTTGATCTACGCGATCGCGATACCCGCGAGCGTGTATTGGCTTGTCGTCAGCACCCTGCAGCTCGGCGCCGACGGCAGAGCCGCGCTCGGGTCTGTGGTCGGGTTCAGCGGCCTCGCATTCGCGATGTGGCGCTGGGTACGGAGCGCTTGACGCAATAGAAACGCCGTGGGGCCGCGCAGTTGCGGCGCGCGGTGGAGGTGCGTCAGGGAGGGTACGCACGGAGGTTGCGCGTCGTCACGGCGCGCACGCCCCGGTCGGCTTCGGCGCCATGGGACGCCGTGCGCGGAGGGGTACGACTGATCCCAGCCGGAACCTTGATGGTGCGTCAGGGATTTTGCTAGCTCTTCGACGCATCCTCATCGAGTTCGAGTGCCAACTCTCGGCCAGAAGAGCGGGAAGGGGTTGACTTGCTCTCGACGGTAACGCCAAGACCCCCACGGGGCTCGACAAGCACAATCAAGCGCCACTGAATCTGCCCTAACTCTTCCGCGTGTGTGTGTTGACTCTTCAGTGGCAGCAGTTTAGATTTTTCGGAGACTATTTCTGCTCCGCAAACCTCGCACCGGTAGATGCCGGAATTTGGTGCGCTATTGCCCGGACGGTGGAGCAGGTCAAATGCGCCATGATCCGAGTCGTTCAGATACTGCTTGTGCTTGTAGAGAGCCATCCGTTCCTCCTTCGTGGCAAGCAGTGGCGAGCGTACTCCTATGCCCCGCAACGGCGAGTGTACTGCGGCGAGCGGCTGAGCACGAACACTAGCGTCGCTTCCCAAAAGCCGACCTTGGCGATAGGGCGCTGCGGGTCAACTGCAGACGTTTCCAGCCTGCGTTCACCGCCTCCGCCGCATCAGCGTGACGGCGGAGGCGACGAGCGCGCACAAGCAGGAAAGCACAAGAGGCGTAGGATTGTGGCCATGCGACTAACTGACGGGATCAGAGATGACGAGATTGCCGTTCGCCATGGTGGGCTTGGCCCTTTTTCCGACGGTGCTGCTGTCGGATACCGCAGGCTCACTTTCGTGCGCCGAGGCGCTCGAGCAGGTCAAGGCCTTGCAGACGCTCCGTCCGGTCTACAAGCCTGCGGGTGGTGATGTGCGCCTATTCCTCGACGATGCGGACCGACCCGCCGAGCTCACCCGGCTGCAGAAGATTGTGACCGCCTCCTGCAGTTCGGATTCGAAGCTCAGGGCAGCTCAGGAAGCCGAGGCCGACAGGCTCTATTTGGCGATGTCTCCCGAATGCGCGGTCGAGCGCGACAAGCTGACGGCGATGCTACTGCCCAATTCCCATGAGCCGCGCGATTTCATCGAGAAGAAACAGCGGCTCGTGGCCCACAAGTGTCCCGACGTTGACACCACCGGGCGCTGGCTCGTGCAGTGGGATGGCAAGAGCGAGCTGCTTCCCGAGGATGATTAGACCTGCCCTCCGAGCAGCTCACATTGCCGGCGGCTACAGGTCCTTCCTAAGTAAATGATCGATTTGCATCAGCTCCACCGGCGCTCCGTTCACTTCAATCATGGCAACCAGCACGCCAGTACTCGGACTGTTAGGCGCAACGATCACCTTCTGATCGCGGATCGCATCCTCCAGGTCGTCGACCTCAAAGGCAACGTGCGGAACGGTCTTCACCAGCTCTGGATACGGCGCGTCATCCCAGTATCTTTGCCACTGAATGCCGAATGGGTTGTTCTGGTGGTCGCTTACCGTCACCTTCAAATGCGGCAGTGGAATCTCGCCATCGAAATTTGCGGTCGTCGGTATCCCGACATGGTTGTACTTCATTATCAAGGCTTGCTCCTGCGTTGCATTGCTGGGGCAGGTGGCGCGATGGCCATCGTCGCGGTAGCAGCGCGACCAGAGACCCGAAACGCATGTTCCGTACTCCCCTTTGGATGCGGTAGACAGACCGCGACGTGCGGCCGGAGGCCGTCCGGAGCGGATTATTCGGCCCGGTGCACCCTATAGCCTACCCCGCTGCGTATTCCTATGCAGTAGCCGGAATTTGGCCTGCCTCTTCGGGGAGACTGTCATGGTGAAGCGAATGGTCCTGGTCCTGATCGCCTTTGGCGCGCTGTCGGCCTGTGCTCATGCCCAGGCGCCGGAGCTCAAGCTTCCCACATTCGATCACCTGCGGGCGCAGGCGACCGAGTCGGTCGACTTCTCGCTAAGTCCGCTGCCACTCCAGCTCGCGAGCTGGTTCATCCACGATGACGACCCCAACAGCGCCGCGGTGAAGAACATCTTCAGTGGCCTGCACGGGCTGCACGTCATGCACTACGAGTTCGCCGCCGATGATGTCTATTCGCGCGCGGATATCGAGGCGGTGCGCGCGCAGCTCGCTAAGGGTGGCTGGACCTCGATCGCCCGGGTGCGCGATCAGAAGAAGTCACAGGATGTGGATGTCTATCTCGCCTACGAGAGCGACCGCATCACCGGGCTTACCATCGTGGCGAGCGAGCCGCGGCAGTTCACCATCGTGCATGCGAGCGGCTCGCTCGACATGAAGCAGGTGGATGCCCTGCGCATGCATTTCGACCTCCAGCGGCACGACCCCTTGGGCCCGCAGGGGTCATACCCGCTGCTGTGACCGTGTGCCGTGGCGGACGAGGAGGGGGCCGAATGCGATTCACTCTCCCGGGCCCGTTCCGGAGATGCTGCAGCCTTCTCCGCGCTGGTACGCGGCCACCAGCGCCGCGTCTACAGCCTGGCGCTGCGCATGGTATGGGACCGGCACGCCGCCGAGGATCTGGCGCAGGAGGTGTTCATGCAGCTGCATCGGCGCCTCTCGCGGGTGCAGTCCGACGCGCATCTCGTCTTCTGGCTGCGGCAGGTCACGCTGCGCCTCGCCATCGACCGGCTGCGCCGGGAAGCGACGCACCGGGTTGTGCCGCTCGAGGAGGGGCTGGACGTTGCAGCGGAGCCAAGCGAGTCGGATCCGCTGCTGCAACGTCGCTTACGCACTCTGGTCGCCCAGCTGCCAGCGGCAGCGCGCGCGGTGGTGGTGCTGCGCTATCAGGAGGATCTCGACCCGCTCGATATTGCCGCGACGCTGGACATGCCGATCAACACTGTGAAGAGCCATCTGAAGCGATCTCTGCAGGAGCTGCGAGCGCAGCTCGCCGCGCATGCCCATGACGGATGACGATCTCGAAGCACGACTGCGTGGGGCCTTGCGGCCGACCGAGCCCGAGGTGGGGTTCGCGGCGCGCCTCGCCACACGCATGGCGCGCGAGCGTGCTCCGCGGCCGCGGGCGGCGCTGCGTTTTCTGTGGGTGCCGGCAGCGCTCGCCGCCACGGTGGTGGTAGCCATGATGGTCGCTCACCAGCGGGAATTGCGGCTCGAGCGGGAGGGACTCGCCGCCCGGCACCAGCTGATCGAGGCGCTGCGTGTCACGAGCGCGAAGCTTGACCTTGCCTACCGTGGCGTGAACGAGGCGGCGCAGCGGCCGGCCGCGAGCGATAGCGGTGCGTAACGGATGCGAACCTTGAGGCTCATAATCCTGCTGGCGCCGGCCATGCTGGTGGCACTCCAGGCATCTGCGGCGCAGGCGGCCGAGGGGCGCCTGGCGCTGCCGGATTTCAAGGCGCTCGAGGCCAAGGCGAGTGAGAGCGTCAGTGTCACGCTCGACGCCTCTCTCATCGGGCTTGCGGCGCGTTTTCTCGATCCCGCCAAGCCCGAGGATGCCGCGGCGCGCCAGGTGATCGCCGGTATCACCGGCATTTACGTGCACAGCTTCACCTTCGACGGCGAATTCGCGTATCCGCGCGAGGATGTAGCGCGGCTGCGCATGCAGCTGACTGCGCCGCGCTGGCAGCCGCTGGTACAGGTGCATAGCCGCAAGGACGGCAACGACGTCGACGTTTACGTGGCGGTGGAAGGCAGCCGGACGACGGGGCTCACCATCATTGCCAGCGAGCCGCATGAATTCACGGTGGTGAACATCGTCGGCTCCATTGATCTGCAGAAGCTGCATCAGCTCGAAGGTCACTTCGGCATCCCCAAGCTGCAGCTGGACCAGCAGCAGAAGAAATAGGCGTGCCGCGCCGCAGCTGGGTTTAGCGGGAGCTCGCTTGAAATCAGTTTGTTTTGCTGCCCCAGCAACCCAAAAAGAAGCTGCCGCTGGAGTCCTCGATCGTCGTGCGATATTGCCCCGGACAATCCGCAGGGGGGCTACTGGCGCGCGGATACATTTCCCATGCTGGGCGACTTGGCAAATAGGGTTTATCGGGTGGGGCATGCTGGCAAGCAACGAGTAACGTTGCGATGCCGAGGAAGAGTGACCGAGCGATGATGTGCGCCATATTCATGGAGCTGATGTCAGCTCTTCTTCAGAATCCGCGTCCGCGTGTCGGGGACAACTCACGAGTAAATCGGGAGAAACTCCCGCGCGGATCGAAGAATATCCCGCCCCGGTTATGGGTGACAAACCTGGCTCGCGCGGGCGCAGATCCCTGCTGTCGGGGGTCCGGACGTGCGTCAGATGTGGCCTGACGGGGGAAAGCCTCTGTGCCGACAGGCTACGGTCAGCGTCTCCCTCGCAGCAGCGTGCGGATGCAGTACAACTCGCAGTGCGCGACGCGCAGGCGCTGCCCAAGCTGCATGCGACCTGCCCTGCTGCGCGCCTGCATACTGAGTTTTCCTAACCGCGCGGCGAGCCGCTTTGCGCCATGCCTGGCGGCCGCCTGTGAGCGGTACCTGGAATGGCGCAAGCCGCAGACCTTCACCTGCCACCAGCCGGAGCGTTCGACCACCTCGATCTTGATTTTCATCGCCCGGTTCCTCTACCTGCAATCATCCGACGCTCAGTCAGTCAGTTCAATTCGACATCTCGACAACTGACGTGGCGGCCTCTCGCGATGAGGTCGGTGTTCCGAGGATTAGCCGCACGCGATGGGTGTTGCCGTCATCTACCAGTGGGATGCGGATTTGCGGATCGGACGGCAGCGTCGTGCCATCCAGCTCCGCGTACGTTACACCGCGGCTGACGCCCAGAGGGTTGTCGACCAGAATCTCGTAACGCGCGGAGCAATACTTGAACACGATCTCAAAGCGCGGCCATTTTTCTGGGATGCAGGGACTCAGGAGCAAGGTCGTTCCCTGTACGCGAAATCCAAGGATCGCCTCGAGGCCGGCGCGATACATCCAGCCGGCCGAGCCCGTATACCACGTCCAACCCCCGCGCCCGACGTGCGGAGCGACGGAATACACGTCTGCGGCGATGACGTACGGTTCAACCTTGTAGCGGTGCGCATCGGCGCGTGTGCTCGTACGGTTGATGGGGTTGAGGAGTGAGAACAGCTCCCAGGCATTGTTGCCCTGCCCAAGCCGGGCGTACGCGATCACTGACCACGTGGCGGCGTGGGTGTACTGACCGCCGTTTTCGCGGATCCCGGGCGGATATCCCTTGATGTAGCCCGGGTCGGGCATACTGCGATCGAACGGCGGCGTGAACAGTAATGCCAGACTCGCGTCGCGCCGGATGAGGCGAGTTCCTACGGCGGACATCGCACGCGCGGCGCGGATCGGATCGCCCGCCCCGGAAATGACGCTCCAGGATTGCGCGATGGAGTCGATCTGACATTCACTGCTCGCGGCCGATCCAAGCGCCGTGCCATCGTCAAAATAACCGCGCCGATACCATTCGCCATCCCAGGACTCTCGCTCCAGGGAGTTGCGCAGCGCTTCCGCGTAAGTCAGCCACTGGGTCGCGCGCGTGGCCTGATCGCGCGCTCTCGCCAGGGGTGCGAACGAGACGAGCGTGCTGTGCAGAAACCAGCCTAGCCAGACGCTTTCACCCCTTCCCATCTCGCCAACCCGGTTCATGCCATCGTTCCAGTCGCCGGTGCCGAACAACGGCAGGTGGTGTTCTCCAAGTGACAGGCTCTGTTGCAGCGCCCGCGCGCAATGCTCGAAGAGCGAAGCGGCGTCGTCCGATATGACGGGCTGAAAGTACGCTTCCTGCTCATCCGCTCGCAGCGCCGGACCTTCCAGAAACGGCACGCGTTCATCCAGGACCGCGGCGTCACCCGTCACCTCGACGTAATGAGCGGTGGCGTACGCCAGCCAGATGCGATCATCGCTGATGCGGGTGCGAACGCCGGCGCCGGTCGACCCCTCGTCGCCCGGGGGCAGCCACCAATGCTGGACGTCACCCTCGATGAACTGTCGGCGCGCTGCGCGCAGCAGATGCTCGCGCGTCAGGCCGGGCCTGGACAGAGCGAGCGCCATTCCATCCTGAAGCTGATCACGGAATCCGTAAGCACCGCTTGCCTGATAAAGGGCGGATCGCGCCCACATGCGGCAGACGAGCGTCTGATAGAGCGTCCAGCGGTTGAGAATGATGTCCAGGGAGCGATCCGGCGTCTTCACTTGAACCATTCCCAGCACATCGTCCCAGTACCGGACTACCGTGCTAAACACGGCGTCGAGATCGGCTGAGCGGTAACGGCCGAGCAGGGCTTGTGCCTCCGGCGCGTTTGCGGCTTGACCGAGGAAAAACACGACCTCCACCGTCTGATCTGCCGCAAGTTCCACGTCGGTCCGCAGCGCACAGCACGGGTCGAGGCCTGCGCCCACGCGCCTCGTCAGGGGAACTCTGCCCGAAAGCGCGGCGGGTCTTTCGAGCGTGCCATGTCGCCCGAGAAACTCGCGACGGTCGGCAGTCCATTGGGTTTGACTCCCGGCGAGATCGGCAAAGGCTACGCGGGACTCGAAAAGCGCACTCCAGGGGTTGTGCGCGAACATCGCGCCCGTGGCAGGGTCGATCGTCGTCACAATGAAGGGCGCTGTGGCAGCGCGCGAAGACCCAAGCACCCACTCGACGTACGCCGTGACCGAAAGTCTTCGCACCCGTCCTGAGATGTTGTGGATGTTCAGGCGCGAGATCTTGATGGGATCAGCCATCGGGACATACACGGTCAGGTCAAGCTCAATGCCGTGGGAGGTATGTTCGAAGCGGCTATATCCCTGCCCGTGCCGGGCGGCATAGTAGGCACCCTGATCCCGGATCGGCGCAGCTGTCGGTCCCCACAGCTCACCGCTCTCCTCGTCGCGCAGATACAAGACCTCGCCCGGTGGATCGGTCACGGGATCGTTCGACCACGGCGTAAGCTGATTATCCCGACTGTTCAGCGCCCAGGTGAATCCCCCACCCTCGGCGGCGACCTGGAAACCGAATGCGGGATTGGCAATGACATTGAGCCAGGGGGCGGGCGTTGCTTGCCCTGGACCCAAAAGCGTGACGTATTCCCGTCCGCCGGCGGCGAATCCCCCAAGTCCGTTGAAGAATTCGAGATCGTCCAACACGGGCGCGACTATCTTCGCTTGCACAGTGGGACTGCGCCTCGCTCGCCGCCTCGCGGACACGAACGGTGCTCGCAGGCGATCGAGTTGATCGTCCAGATTGCCGCGGTGCGCAGCCAGCACGACGCGGGCGACGGACGAAAGTCGGGCGCGCGTCTGTTCCGAGATCAGATCCGCGCGCAGCAGAAATACCGAGCCGCGTGCGTGGTCAGCGCCGGGCTGCGTCCCCGCCTGGCTCATTCGCAGCTGTGTCTCCAGCGCGTTCTGCAGGTCCTGAAGATAGGACGTGGTTTGTTCGTTCAGTATTACCAGATCAACGGCAAGCCGTTTCATGCGCCAGTATTCGTGGGCGCGCAACAATTGCCGCGCGATAGCGATGTCTTCGACATGATCGATTCGCAACAGCACGATTGGCAGATCGCCGGAGATGCTGTGGACCCACAGTGCGGACCGCCCGCCGGCTCCCCGTTGTATGGTATCGGACGAGGGCCGCAGCGACGCGTCAGCGTAGAGGACACGGCCTGCCAGTCGCTGTAACAGACTGGCCTCCGCGGCGTCGATACCGACGTGCCGCAACTGTATCTGCGCCTGGGTCCACGCCAGCGTCGCCGCGCGCGCGAAGGCGTTCGCTTCGTGCAGCTTGTCAACCAGATCCAGAACAGCTTCGCGGCTATCCGCAACGCTGGTCCAAAAGGCCGCGCGCACGATGGCGCCTGCCGGTACGCGGACACGATAGCGAAGCGCGAACACCGGATCGAGGACTGTACCCACGGTATTGGACAGACGCCGAGCGTCCATCATAGCGATGGGCGCCGCAATGTCGCGCCCGCGGCCAAGGAAGCGCGCGCGATCAGTTTCCACCTCCGGCCTGCCCACGGCGGCGCCTTCGACGACCGCATGATGGGCGACCCAGATTTGCGGATCGGCGGGCGAGCGGTGGCGCCGTGTCGCCAGGATTGCACCCACCTTGGCCACGTACTCGGTCTGCACGAACATCTTTGAGAATGCCGGGTGGGCGTTATCGGCGGCGGGGGGCGCCAGTACCAGCTCACAGTAGGATGTGATCTCGATCTCGTGCATCCGGTCGCCGCTATTTATAATGGATACTCGGCGCACCTCGGCGTCATCTTCCGGTGACACGACCACTTCCAGAATCGTGGTGATCGCAGCGTCACTGCGAATGAATTCCGCGCGGTCTTCCGTGAAACGTACCTCGTAGCTGTTGGGTTCGACGCCGCTTGGTTGGTAGCCGGCGGACCAGACGGCACCGGTTTCGATATCGCGCAGATAGAAATAGCTGCCGCTATCGTCGCGTGTGACGTCCTCGCGCCAGCGCGTTACGGCGAGATCGTTCCAGCGACTGTAGCCGGAGCCGGCAGTCGTGAGCATCACCGAATAGCGGCCGTTCGAGAGCAGATGGGTGTGCGGTGTGGCTTCGTGTGGAGAGCTGAGCTGCCGCACATCCGCGGCCTGCATATCGCTGACGGGCGCCGCCGTGCCGACTTCTTCAGCCCGTGGATGCGCAACCGAGACGTCACGCGGCGCGCGTTCCTGCAACAATAGTTCTGTGGCCTGAATGCTCGGCTCGGCGTGGAAGCGCTCGCGCATCCTTCCGTCGAACAGGAGGTTGGCGATGGCAACCACCGTCATACCCTGGTGATGCGCCATGAATGCTCGAACGATGACGGCCCGGGATCCTGCCGGCAGACGGGCGGGAGTGTAGTCGAGCGCCTCATAAAGACCGTAACGACCGCGTGCGCCGAGCGCGGTGAGTCTTGCGAAATTGATTGCCGAGCGTTTCGGATCGACCATTGCAGCCAGCGCCGTCGCGTATGGCGCGATTACCACGTTCGCGCTCAAGCCGCGTTTGAGACCCAGGCCGGGCACGCCGAAGTTCGAATACTGGTAGGTGAGCTCCAGGTCGCGCGCGTTGTACGCGGATTCCGAGACGCCCCAGGGAACGCCGAGCTCGGCACCGAACAGTATTTGCCGCTGGACAATCAGCCGATTGGTCTGTTCCAGAAGACTGCCGAATGGCGCACGCATCACGAGCGATGGCATCAGGTATTCGAACATCGATCCCGACCAGGAAATGAGCGCTGCCCCATGTCCGACGGCTGTGACCGCGCGCCCGAGCCGAAACCAGTGGCGGACCGGTACGTCGTTCTTGGCGATGGCTACGAAGCTTGCCAAACGCGCTTCGGAGGCGAGTAAGTCGTAGCAGCTCGGATCGAGCGTGCCGTCGGTCGCGCGATAACCGATAGAGATGAGTCGGCGCTCGGGGTCAAGCAGAAAGCCGAACTGCATGGCCGCGGACATTTGCAACGCGGTTGACTGCAGGACTGCCAACCGCAGGCGCAACGCGCCAATAGCCTCGTCCGTCAGGCTTAGGTCCCGCTGCCAGCTGTTAACCGAGCGTTGCGCTGCTTCTGCCCAGAAAAGCAGCTCCCCGCCCATATCATCATCCAGCTCACCGGCCAGTGCGCGCGCAATGTCCGTCATGGTCGCGGCCAGAGGGGTTAACCTGCCCAATCGGCTGGCAAGGTCCCCTGGGTCCGCCTCATCGGCGTGCAGCGCAGCAGCGAGCGCATCGAGGGCGTGTTCCAGGTGCACGCAGGCGATGGTGTGCGTTCGTAGCTCGTCAGGGAGCTCTTGCAGAGCTTCGCGCACGAGTTGTAAGGCATCTGCGACTCCGGCAGATGACCAATGACTCGACACCGGCGAAGGTATCCATTCGCGACACGCATTGGCCAGCGCGATCAGATGTCCGGCAAGGTTGCCGCTGTCCACCGAAGAGACGTAGCGCGGATCCAGAGGGCGCAGGTCCTGTGTGTCGTACCAGTTGTAAAAATGACCTCGATACTGCTGCAGGCGACTCATCGTCGCGATGGTCGCCTCCAGCCGCTCAACGGTCTCGAGGGTGCCGACCCATCCGAAGTCACGAGCACTGACCGCGGAGAGCAAATACAGGCCGAGATTGGTGGGGGAGGTTCGATGTGCCAGGACCGGTCGTGGATCTTCCTGGAAGTTATCGGGCGGCAGCATATGGTCGTCTGCCGTGACAAATGTTTCGAAGTAGCGCCAGGTGCGGCGGGCAACGAGCCTTAAAGCCCGGGCGTCTCCAGGCGCGATCGCCAGGCGACCCGCGACGAGCGGGGAAAGGCTGATCCATACAGCGACGGCGGGCGCCGCAAGCCACAGGATCAGGAACGGCGTTGCTACGGCCCAGGCGTCGGATCGGAGGTATCCGATGAGCACCGCGGCAGTCGTCGCGATGACTATGCCTCCGCTCATGCGGCGATAGGCGCTGTTGAGATCGAGCCGGGAACTGAGATTCGTCTGAGCCGCGGTGACCCACTGGAGCAGGTTCCGCCGAGTCACGAGCAGACGAAACAGCGTTCGACTGATCGCATCGATCATCAGCCATGCCTGATGCGCCAGAAACGTGATCCGAAAGGCGGTCAAGGACGCAGCCAGCCAGATGTCTTTGCGCAGCGCGCGTAGGTGGCTGTACGCGTTGACGCCCGCGCGGCGCGGTACGATGTCCGCGAAAATCGGCAGCAGCGCCGGAAGCGCAATCGTCAAGACGACAAAGGCGGTCCAGACAAGCGCGCCGTTGCGAGGCAAGAGCCATCCGGCTACCAGGGCCGCGATACCCGCCGGCGCCGACAACGTGCGCCGCAGATTATCCAGCATTTTCCACAGGCCGATCAGCGGCATGCCGCGGCCACCGCGAACGGCGCCCGCTGCGTCGCGCCTGCCGAAGATCCAGGGCAGCAGTTGCCAGTCGCCACGCGTCCAACGGTGCAGGCGTGCGGCAGCAACGTCGTAGCGGGACGGGAACTCCTCGACGACCTCGACATCCGAAACCAGACCCGCGCGCGCGAAGATTCCCTCGAACAGATCGTGGCTGAGCAGCGTCCCGTCGGCTACACGACCGGCGAGCGCAGCCTCAAAGGCATCTACATCGTAGATGCCCTTGCCGGCGTAGGAGCCCTCCCCGAACAAGTCCTGGTAGACATCCGACACGGCAGCGGCATACGGATCGATGCCGCTGGCACTCGAGAAGACGCGCTGAAAGAGTGACCCTTCGCGGCCGACCGGCAAGGACGGCGCTACGCGCGGCTGCAGGACGGCGTATCCCTCGAGCACCTGTCCGGTTGCGGCATCGAAGCGCGGGTGATTCAGCGGATGGGCCATCTTACCGACCAGGCGGCGTGCCGTTTCCCGCGGCAGCCTGGTATCAGCATCGAGCGTAATGACGTAGCGGACGCCCGCGGGAACCTCAGGCGGACGCTGACCGACTTCATGGAAGTTGGTATCGGTCGCTCCACGCAGCAGCCGGTTCAGCTCGTGGAGCTTGCCGCGCTTGCGTTCCCATCCCATCCATTGCGCCTGCACGTCGCTCCAGACGCGGCGACGGTGGAACAGGAGGAAGCGGTCACCGGCGGCACCCTTGGCGTGAAGTCGATTCAGTCGCGCAATGGCCTCACGCGCCGAGGCGAGCAACGCCTCATCCCCGGCGGTGCTTTCGGTCGGAGCATCTGTCCAATCCGAGAGTAGCGCAAAGTACAGTTCGCCATCCGGTGAGGCGAGGTGGTGAATCTCTAGACGGTCGATCTGCTCTGCGAGTGCGGCGGGAGTGGTGAGCAGGGCGGGCACGACCACCATGGTTCGCAGATGCGACGGAACACCATCGCGTAGCGCGAGACCCGGAAGGATGGTTGCGTCGACCCTGCGGGCGACGGCGCGGTTGACGAACGCGATGGCGGCATCGAGCGCGGGGATCATACCGAGCAGCGCGAGCAACGCCAGCCTCGCGTCAGACAGGCCCCAGCCGTCGAGCACTCGTAACGGCAGCGACAGCACCAACGCGGCCACCAGAACGATCACAGCCACGTAGCGGCCAACCCCGCTCGCCGGTCCCAACCGGGACTGCCAGGTCAAGTAGCGGCGGCGAAAGCCGATTGACGCTGCGAAGACGCGGCGGCCGTTTGCGATCAGGTAGTATCCGGGATCACGACGGCGGCCATCGCTCAGGTCGTCGGCTGCGGCCGAGTCATTGGCGGCTGCCAGGGCAGCGCGCGCAACTGCAAGTTCCGTCAGTTTCGAGCCGCGTGCAAAGCGCTCTATTGCCCGGCGGTAGAGATCACGCGTGGGAAAATCGAATGCGGCGAAGTCGCTGCCGGAGCGCAGCAGCTCGTCGACCAGGCTGACACTTTCGAAGAATTCCGGCCAATCAACATCCGAGAGCAACCGTATGCTCGTGATGATGTTGCGTACCGTGACGTTTGAGGCACCTTGGCGTTGATGCTCGTCGCGCACCGTCTCGTCCGAGCTCGTCCCTTGCGCCGCAAGGCGTTCCTCCAGCCATTGCAGTGCCGGAGTCACTCTCGGGTCCTGATCCCGCAGCCGCTGGACCAGCTGGACCATAAAGGCGGGCGAGAACGACTGGGGGTCGGTGTCGCGGCGATCCAGGGCGTCAGGGTCAGCGCTGTGACCATTAACGCCGAGAAGTCGATCGGCAACGGCATCCGCTTGCTGGCGCGCCGCGCGACTATTCACAATCCGGGCCGCGGCGCGCCGCAGGTTCTCCACCAGTACGATGCGCAGCGTGATCGCGACGGCCCACAGCTCGCCGATGCTCAGTGGCTGAACGCGCTGATAGGCGCGCACGAAGCTGCGCAACGACTCGGGATCGAAGCGGCTATCAGTGTGGGCGACGAACGCCCAGGCCACACCGAGCACGCGGGGATAGCCCTCAAACGGTCCGTTGCTTAGCTTCGGTAGCAGTCGATAGAAGCCCGGTGGCAGATCCTGACGGATCTCGCGGATCTGCTCTTCGACGAGGTGGTAATTATCGAGTAGCCACTCGGCCGCCGGCGAGATGGCACGACCTTCCTCCGCCGCTGCGGCGATGGCCCGATAGGCCGCGAGCAGCACCGATTCGTTGTCGCGGAGCCGCGCGCGGAGCGAACGGCAAGGTGTTGGCCGCTCCGTTACCTGTTGCGCGGTGGCGAGACTCGCAGCGTGTTGCTCCAGACGCTCGATACTGAAGAGTTCCGCGCGCAGGATCTCGTCACTGTTCCAAGGCGAAACGGGTAAGCGAGGCCCTAAGGCAAGACGCATGAGCACTTTCAATTCGACGCGTTTAGCGAGTTGTATGCGTGCAAGCGGCAGATCCGGTGCGCGTCAAGCTGACACTGGACTGCCTTTCTGCCACTGGCAGGCCGCAGCCGTACGCGCAAGCGGCAGGGCGAATGCGGGGTGGCTGTTCGTTCGGGGACAGCGGTTGGTCTCAGCAGCGAGTGCCGATGCTCGGCCTGCGCCTGCCACCAATGAGAGTATTCCAGAAATCCTTCAAGCGACGCCGCAAACGCTGCCAGTTTTCATCGACAATATTCCGCATGTTCGCACTCCGGTGGCTGCGACCGACCTTACGTGGACTGCCCGGGTTTCGTCGGTGCGCTGGCGTACGAACCGGCGCCCGGCCAGGTGCGTTGACAGCAGGTCAGCTGAACAACTCGTCGAGGTCAGCGGAACTGACTGGCTTGATCAAATACCGTTCGATCCCCGCCTCGCGCGCGAGTTCCCGCCCGGGATGCTCATTGTTAGCCGTCAGGGCTATCAATCTGAGCTTCTGCAGCTGCGGATGTTGCGAGAGATGACGGGCGACGTCGTAACCGCTCATGTCCGGCAGTTCGAGGTCCATGAGCAACACCGTAGGTACGAACTCTATGGCGACAGCCAGCGCACTCGCGCCGGTGTGCGCGAGGCGCGCCTCACCATATCCCGCCGCTTGCAGCGATGACCCGAGAGCGTTGGCGGCATCCACGTCGCTATCGACTATCAAGATGCGCGGTGTACGGCCGCCGCGGCCGCTTTCGCTGTGCGTGAGGGATTGTGTCGACGCAGGCGGGCGGGCGACAGTCCGACCCACGCGGTTCGCGGGACGACTGTTAGCGAAATTCCACATCTTGGTCTCCCAATCGCTGCGCAGCCCGTGGTTAATTGCGCGTTGCGATCCGCAGCGCAACCTAGCTTACATTCGTGACGAGATCGGTACGGCGCCGCACACTCTTGCCAGCACTGGGGACGCTCGGCTATGGCTGAGTCGCGAGCGTATGGAGGACGCGCGGCATGGCACAGATGCGTCGATCCCTTGGAGCCGCTTACGGCGGCACGGATTATTTTGGAGGCGCGACCGAACCCGCGTAGAACACGTCGCACTTACCGCCAAGTAGAGTCCTCGCCTGCCGCAGCAGCGTGCGCGTGGGCCCGGTTAGCGTTGCCAGGACATTCGGCTTGTCCACAACCGGATTCATGAATGAACCATGGACTTTCTGCTCAACCTTGGCGCATCCCTTGGCGTCCACCACCGCCACGGTGACTTCCTCATATCGACCGCTGCCGAAGTCGAGGCCTCCTTTCAAGGCGATGCGGTTCTGCGGCGTCGCCATGGCTACGTCCTTCGCCTCGGCCACGCCGTGCTCGACCTGCCACTCAGAAACGAGTGTACGGATGGTGGTGGTGCCCTTTGCCCCTTGGACGGTGCGAGCGAGGTCGTAGCCGCGCGTGAGTACCAGACCCAGGGGGCCGGCGAAGAAAAATGCGCCGACGTCCAGGAGGTTGAAGCTCTGGCTGGCCTCGTAGCGCGAAAGTTTCTGGTCGAGATCGCCGATTGCCAGGCGCAGATTATCGCCACGAAGGTTAGCCTCACCTCCGGCACTCGCCACGAGGGCCGCAATAGTCTTGCCACGCAGCGACAGGCTAGCGGAGAAATCCATCGATCCTTCGCCAATACTCTTCGGCGCCACGTTCGTGAAGACCTCCTCGAGGCGGAATTGCGCCAAGTGGTAGCGGACCTGGTAGCTGGGTAAGGAACCGGTAAAAGCTGCATCGATATTGCCTGATCCGTGTCCGCCAAACAGCTGCATCGCGAGCACATCACAATGGAAGATCCCGTCGTGTCCACCAACGGCGAGCCTCAAATCTGAGGCGGTGAAGTCCTTTGTACGGATCTGCCGGCAGGCGAGTTGCGCTGTGAGGGACAGATTCTTCAGCAGGTCCGCGCTCGCGCCGGCTGATAGCTGCAGGCTGCGCGCATCCAGATTGCAGCCCGCGGCCTGGAACTCCTTGCCCGACTGCTCATCCGAGTATTCGACAGTCGTGTCCGAGACGGCCAGTTTGGCCGCGGCCAGTGCGGGGAGTGCGCCGTTGCGCTTGGGCCGTGCGGCGACGTTTAGCTTCCCGTCGTGGTCGCGTCGCAGGGTTATCGTGGCCCGTTTCACGTCGATCTGGTCGGTGCGTAACTCCTTGCGAAGCAACGGTATGAGCTGAACCTCAAGGTCGACCTCTCCCGCTGAGGCGATCTGTGCGCCATTGTTGCGGAGCTGCACGTCCGCGAGCGCAACATGCAACGCCGGCAGCAAGCCGATGTGCACGCGGCCGCCGACGCGCACCTCCATCCCCAGTGCCTCCGAGCCGATGGCCTCGACCTGCGACCTGGCGTTCACACGCAAGAGGAGGGCGACTGTGGCCGCGATCACGACCACCAAGCCGGCAAAAGTGCCCACAGCGATCAGGATGATTTGCGATGACCTGGACATTGCGCCTGCACCGAACAGTAACGCCCACCGCCTTGATTATCGCGCGGCCGCTTTGCTGCGTGAACCTCGGAGTCTTCGCCGACAGTGATGATCGCGAATCGCAGGGCTGCCGAGCGCAAAAAAAGGGCCCGGCGCATGCAGCGCCGGGCCTGATATCAAAGGCAATCTTAGGGATTGATCTTTGAAATCTTCGAGCCCTCGAGTGACAGGTCACCGATCAGACCTTTCTCAGCGAAAACAAACGCGAGAATCGGCTTCTGCTGCGTCTGCGTGTCATAGCTGCCGTTGGCGCCCCCGGAAACCACGGTGACTCCTGCATCCGCGCCGATGGACCAACCCTGGCTGGAAGTGAACTTGTCGAGCGAGCCCTGCGTCATGAACATGATGATTTCGCTGTGCTTCGCCAGTCCGAGTGTCAGACCGACCGAGGCGGCTCCGACGCTGTAGTAGCCCACCGTCTTGCCGTTCACCTGCAGCGCGCCTTCGCCAAACTCGCCGCCGACACCGACGCCGCCCTTCGTCACACGGGGGAATACCAGCACACCCGCGGCCTTATCCATCAGCGGTTTGTTCGCCGGGCTAATCGTATCGAAGTAAACAAGGGTCTTGGACACTCGCGTGTCGATCTGCGTCTCGGTGGCCGAGAATGCAGCTGCGCTCGTGGCCAAGGCGGCCAGCGCGAGGCCAGTGGTGGCCAGGACAATCTTGATATCCATAAATAATCTCTATCGTTGATGAGTAGGCGGTGTGGGGCCAACTGGCGGCCATGGCGGGGAGAATCTCGAGTGAACTCAGTCAGGTTCAACCCTATCGCAACCCTACTTCTATGCAGCGGTGGGGTCTGTGCGCCAACGTACGCAGGTGCAGCGACCCGCGACCTTGGGCCCCGCCGCGGTATGTGTTCGCTACCGCACCGAACAGACCTTCTTGAGCAAGTACTCTCTGCGAACTGAATCCAGCACCTCCCTGCTGAACGTGGCTCCCCCTGAGCGACTGTTCAATCGGATTCAGTATTTCGTGCCGCCGGCGCGCTCACGCGCGCTGGCGGCCTTTTTTTCCCACCGAGCACATTAGGTAGCGAGCAACAGGCGGCGTGCGCGAGCGTACAGAAATGCTACGGCATTCAGCGTAAGTGTTTTAATCGCCGCCGCTTCCTGAAGCGACCTGGACTCATAGGGAAGTAGATGATGAGACTGAGACACCCGGCGTGCGTAATGGCGACGCGGCTGGACGGCTTTGGGATTCTGGCGAACCCCGCCGAGAAAATCCTGGCTCCAGCACACGCTCCCGAGATGCGTTGATGCCCGCGAGTTTGCTGTACGGCGTAATTCAGCTCCCGTGGTGGGGCTATTTTGCCGTAACGTTCGTGATGGTACAGCTGATGTTCCTCGGGGTGACCTTATACCTTCACCGCGACCAATCCCACGGCGGACTGGTGCTACATCCGCTGCTGCGGCACCTGTTCCGATTCTGGTTGTGGTTTTGCTCCGGCACGGTGACTCGAGAATGGGTGGCGGTACACCGTCGACACCACGCGTTTGCGGATCGCTCTGGAGACCCCCACAGCCCGGTGGTCTTCGGTCTCAGGCGCGTGGTATTCCAGGGTTACGAGCTCTATGTCGCGGCGGCACGGGATCCGAAGATTCTCGCCAATTATGGGCGTGGTACGCCCGATGACTGGCTCGAGCGCAATCTCTACAGCCGTTTTCCCAAGATCGGCATCTCGCTGTTCGTGGTCTTGCAACTGATCGTGTTCGGCGTGCCGGCCATCACCATGCTCGCCGTGCAGCTGGTTGCGCAACCTTTCTTTGCCGGCGGCATCATCAACGGACTCGGCCACCGTGTCGGGTATCGAAGTTTCGAATTGCCCACCGCGGCTACCAACATAGTACCCTGGGGCGTGCTGGTTGCAGGCGAGGAGTTGCACAACAACCACCATGCATTTCCGTCCTCGCCGCGCTTTGCCGCGCAGCGCTGGGAGATCGACATGGGATGGCTGGTCATATGCGTATTCCGTGCGCTGGGGCTCGCTCGCGTCGGCAGTCTGGCGCCCAGACCGAACATCGTGCGCGGCCGTCCCGGCATAGACGCCGACACCGTGCGGGCGTTGTTCACCAATCGCATGCACGTGCTGCGTGACTACCGTCGGCACGTGGTACGGCCAGTGTTGCGCGAGCTGACGAAGCAGGAGGGTGCGGCGGTGCTCACACGCTGCTCCCCGCAGTTACTGGTGCGACATCCGAAGCTGCTCGACGAACGGGCCCGCCAGCAGTTGCGCGAGCTACTTGCGCGATACGAGGTGCTGCGAACCGTGGTCGAATTTCGTGACCGTCTGCAGCAGATTTGGGACGAAACCTCCGCGAGCCATGGGCGTGCGTTGGAGGAATTGCGCGAGCTGTGTGTCCAGGCCGAGGGTAGCAGCATCCTCGCGCTCAGGAAGTTTGTGTTGAGGCTGCGTGCCTACGCACCGGTGCCGGAATTAGCCTAAGGCCAAGCCGCACGTTTTCCTGCTCAGACTCCTACGCAGCGGCCGGCATAAGTGTTGCAACGCACCGAGTAGCACAGGGTTTTTGCGCATCATTAGATCTCTGAACGGCGAAGGGACATGCCGAGCGTTTAACTCAGAGGTTGAAATGAATACACCACGTCAGCCCGCCGTGCACTACCGTGTGGCGCCGCCCGATCAGGGAGGTCAACATCTGCAGGCCAGCCAGACCGCCCAGAAAGGCCTCCGCCCCACGCTGCATCTCAAGCCGAAGAAGGGCTCTGCCGTCCAGTCAGCTGGCAGTGACGCAACCGTAGAGTCGGCGACCGGTGGCCCGTTGAGGTAGCCTGAAATCGGGCGCTCGATGTAAGGCGGAAGAATCCAATCCATGCTACGGCGTCCGACTTCGATGACCTCTTGTATGCGCCGATCGTGGAGGTCGCGGCAGGTGCCACTGTGCTGTTCAATCTAAGTTCGCTGGCGTACAGACTTCGGATGTCTGCACTCGAGGACCTACCACCACGGTGAGCCGGCGACCTCGAAAGAGGTTGTCGCAGCGCTTGCAGAACTGCTTCGCATGCCCGGAGCCTCACGCCCAGACAGCGCACCTGCCCCCTGCGCTAAGCGCGCGCCAGTGAAGCGGAAGATGCCCTTTTTGAGGTGCCGGGAGAGGGCAGCAGGCGATCGCTTTCTTTCTTGACCACGGCGTAACATTCGCAACACAGCTGTTCCAGCTTTGGTCGGTCCAGCACCGTGATCTGTCCCCGGGCATAGCGGATAACGCCGAGCTTGTGCAGCTTGCCGGCGGCTTCGGTAACGCCTTCACGACGCACGCCCAGCATGTTGGCGATGAGTTCCTGGGTCATCGTCAATTGGTTGGATGCCAGGCGATCGAGAGACAGCAGCAGCCAACGGCACAGCTGTTGGTCCACCGAATGATGGCGATTGCACACCGCAGTCTGCGCCATCTGCGTAATCAGGGCCTGGGTATAGCGCAGCAGCAAGAGCTGCATCTGACCGTTGCGATGGAACTCGTCCTTGAGCAGCTGTCCGATCAGCCGGTAGGCGTAGCCGGCGCTCTGCACGATCGCCCGACTCGGGGTGGTTTCACCACCCATGAACAGCGCGATGCCGATGAGGCCTTCGTTGCCCACCACCGAGATTTCCGCCGACGCACCATCCGCCAGGACGTATAGCAGCGACACGATGGAGTCGACCGGAAAGTAAACGTGGCGCAGCACGTCGTCGGACTCGTACAAGACCTTACCCAGCGGCATCGGGACGAGCCGCAGATGCGGAAAGATCCGTTCGCGCTCGGCCGGTGACAGCGCCGCGAGGAGCTGATTTCGCTCAGGATCGGAGACTGGGGTAGGCATGGAGAGCATCATTACCGTGACGCCCCGCAGGGGGGTCGTGTCCAGAGTATAGGCCGAAATTCGCCTGGCTGTGCGATAGCGTACATAGCGCCTTTGAGGACCGCTGAGCGCCCGCGCACGGGCCCCGCCATGGAGCTCCGGTTCGATCCCGCCCCTGCTGGAGGACGTTAATCTCGCACGAAACCTATGTGCGTCTGCGCACGGAGCTAGTCGCTGCGGCAGCGCACACTGAAGGCTCTGATGGATGGCCGATAGAGCCGGTATCCACCGTCACCCCAGTAGAGAATCGACAATGAATGCAAGATCGCCAGCACACAGTGGCTCCTCGCTGCGAACAGCAGTGAGCCTCACGGGCCTGCTCATTCTCGGCGCGTGCGCATCGACGCCGCCACCCACAGCCAGTCTGCAGGGTGCGCGTCAGGCCATTGCCAATGCCGAGCGCGCCGAGGCCGGCCGCTATGCTTCCGGGGAGCTGGCCGAGGCGCGTACCAAGCTGGCGTCCGCCGACACGGCGGTTTCGGAGCAAAGAATGACAGTGGCCGAACGGTTTGCCGACGAGTCGCGCGTCGAGGCCGAGCTCGCTTCCGCCAAGACCGCGGACGTCAAGGCGAGGGCGGTTAACGATGAAATGACGCGCAGCAACGGTACTCTGCTCGAGGAGATGCAGCGGAACTCAGGAGACAAGCCATGACCAGGACCAACCATAGAGGCGTGATACTCCGCAGGACGCTGATCGCAACCACCGTGACTTCCGTGTTGCTTGCCGCCTGCGCGGCGACACCGGTCAAGCCGGATGGCGCCGCGGAGGCGCGCGATAAGCTCACGCAGCTGCAATCAGATCCGAACCTGGCGACCCGCGCGCCAATCGCGATGAAAGAGGCAGACAGTGCCGTGCGCGTCGCCGAACAGCCGCAGGCCGACCAGGAGCTGGCAGCGTACCGAGTCTATCTGGCCGATCGGAAGGTCGAGATCGCCAGAGCACTGGCTGAAACGAGTCTCGCTGAGGATCAGCGTACCGCGCTCAGCGCGCAGCGCGAGCGTGAGCGTCTTGAGGCGCGAACGCGCGAAGCGGACGCCGCACATCTAGCCGCGGCAAACTCACAGCACCAGGCGGACGCTGCAAATCTAGCGGCGGCGAGTTCAGAGCACCAGGCGGACGCTGCAAATCTGGCCGCGGCAAACTCACAGCAGCAGGCGGACGCTGCAAATCTAGCGGCGGCGAGTTCAGAGCACCAGACGGATGCTGCAAATCTGGCCGCGGCAAACTCACAGCAGCAGGCGGACGCTGCAAATCTGGCGGCGGCGAGTTCAGAGCACCAGACGGACGCAGCGAATCTAGCCGCGGCAAACTCGCAGCAGCAGGCGGCGGAGTTGCAGCGGCAGATCGAAGTGCTGCAGGCAAGACCGACGGATCGGGGGTTGGTACTGACCCTTGGCGATGTGTTGTTCGAGACCGGACGATCGGGTCTGAAGATGGGCGCCACGGGCAATCTGAACAAGCTCGTCGCCTTCCTCAACGAGTACCCGGATCGCACGGCTTTGATCGAGGGCTACACGGACAGCGTCGGCACTGAGGACTACAACCAGGGACTATCGGAGCGGCGCGCCGACTCAGTGAAGTCGTATCTGGTTGGAGAGGGTATCGGTACGACACGGCTGTCCGCATCAGGTAGGGGCGAGAAGGATCCGGTGGCGAGCAACGATTCCGCGGCCGGCCGGCAGCAGAACCGTCGCGTCGAGGTGATCATCAGCAATCCGGCAGCCGCGGTACGGTAACCGCCAACAGGCTCGGCACAGTGCTTGATCCTGGTCCGAACCCGCGCAGCGCAAGCTGCGCGGGATACCTCCGGGACCCGAAACGCGATGGGACGGGGAGGCGACGATTAGAGCCCTGGGAGAATGAAGGCGGCGCAACGGCGGGTTGCTCGCGCGCTCTGCCGCTCCTGGACCCTGAGCAGCGGCTACGCGATGCAATCGCGGTCTAGCTTAAGATTCTCGCATACGTTTCTTTGAACGATGTGTAACAGCTGCAAGCTGCGGCTTCCAGCCCGCGACCGTCGAGAATCGTCAGCTTGCCGCGGCTGTAGCGGATCAGCTTGCGTTTGCGCAGAGCACTGGCAGCTCGAGTAACGCCCGCGCGGCGCACGCCGAGCATATAGGCCAGAAAGTCATGGGTAATTCGAAACTCATCGGCGTGCGCCCGATCGCGGGTCATCAGGAGCCAACGGGCAAGGCGCGCCTCCACGAGATGGAAGCGAGTGCAAGCAGCGGTTTGTGCCAACTGGCTCAGCGTTACATAGAGGTAACGGTTCAAACCTCGTTGCAGCGCCGGACTACGTTTCAGTTCCTGGGAGAATGTCGAGGCCTCCATTCGCCAGGCAGCACCCGCGCCCTGCACCAGGGCATGCAGCGGCGCAGCGTCTACTCCCAGCATGAACGAGATCCCGACCATGCCTTCGTCGCCGACCAGGCCAACTTCGAGTTTGGCGTGGCCGTCCATCGGGGTGACCAGCGAAATGAAGCTGTCGGTGGGGAAGAAGACATGGCGAATGCGCTGACCGGGCTTGCAGAGTACATCGCCGAAGCGAAGTTCGACCAGTTCGCAGCGTGCCAGCAGATGTTGACGCTCGTGGCGTGGCAGGGCGGCCAGCAGACGATTCTGCGCGACGTGCCGCGACGACTGTGACACCGACCCTCCCGTCCGTTGCGCTTGTAACACCATTCCCGCACAGCTTGAGGGGCAGCCTGGCGAGCGTCTGTTCGGTGGGACACTAACAGCCAACGGCGTTGGGCGTGCGGGGCAGTGTGTGCGGAAGCGCACCAATGGACCGCAGGATCCGGCAGATTTCGCCGATGCGGAAACGGCATGGATGCCGTCGGAGCGCTGGCAGTTATGTCGCGGCTTCGAGCCCCATGATCTGGACGTGCCGATAGCAGGAACAGGCGGCGGCTTCGAGAGCCCGCTGATCGAGGATAGTGATGACGCCGCGTCGGTAGCGAATTAACTTCTGGCGTTGCAGCGCGCTGGCGGCCGACGTCACGCCAACTCGGCGGACACCCAGCATGTCCGCGAGAAATTCCTGCGTTAGGTGGAATTCACCAGATGGCAGGCGCTCGCGAGTCATCAGCAGCCAACGCGCGAGCCGTTCCTCCACCACATGGAAGCGGTTGCATGCCGCGGTCTGGGTGACCTGAAGCATCAAGGCATCGGTAAAGCGGAATAGTACTCGCTGCAGTGCTGGGCTGCGCCGGAATGCCTGCAGAAAGCGCGCTGACTTCATCCGCACGGCCGTCCCGGTTCCCTGCACCAGGGCCCGAACCGGAGAAGCGGTGATGCCCAGTGCCAGGCGAGAGCCGATCATACCTTCACGGCCCACCAGTCCGACTTCCAGAGCCCGATGGCTCTCGACGACCGTCAGTAGCGACACCAGGCAGTCGTTGGGAAAATACACGTACTGCATCTGTTCGCAGGGCTCGTAAAGCACATCACCGTAGTTGAGCTTGACCGGCTCTAGTGCGGGCAGCAGCCGCTCATATTCTTTGGGCGGCAGAGCAGCGAGCAACCGATTGGGAGTACCGGCGCGTGCCAGGGCGGCGATTCGGCTCGCCGGCGCGCGTAGCAGGCGACGTACCCCGGCGCGTTTGCGCTCGTTGACACTCTGGCGTGTAACGACCGCGTGCAGCGCGCCGTCGTGCACCACCCCCGCGATGGTCAGCGTGAACGTGTAATCCACGCCCGCAGAGCAGCAGACACACTCGCGGCCAAACAGCTCGCGCCTGCCTGCCAGCACGTCCTGGAGCCCCGCAGCGATCGCTGCGGCATGCACGCGCTCAGGTGCGCTGGCGTCCCGGCACGTTGCGAGAAAATCTCTGCCCACACCGACACCGAATCCATCGCCGGCGCGTGCGGCCGCGGATGCGCGCCAGGCCCTATTGGTCATGACGACCGTTCCGCACGCGTTGAGCACACAGAGTTCATGCGGCACCGCCTCGAGGGCGCTCAGCGCGAGGCGGCCCGAGCCCTGCAGCGCGGTCTGCGTTTCGGGCAGCAGTATCACCCCGCCGGTTGCCGGATCTATAACTGCGTCAATCTCGCCTGCTTCGAATGCCTGAAACTCGGCGGTTCCCTTGACGATCCGGCGCACCCAGTCCCTGAACGCGGCCTCCGCTGCCGTCGGTGCGGCAGGGCGCAGCGCGGAGGGGGGCTGATTCATTCAATCTCGCCTGCGGCCACTCCGAGCGCCGCCAACACGCTGCGCGTGTCGCTCAGGTTGCCGATGATGTTCGAGACCGGTGCGGGTGACACTTTGGCGAGGCTGGGTGTGACGAGGACACCATCGTCCAACGCGCGCCGCGGATGTTCGCAGACATCGACGATTTCCAGCTTGTAGCAGTCCTTCAGGTATCGTCTGCAAATCGCTCGCAGGTTGGCGATCGCCTTGACGGAGTTGGGCGCCGCGCCCGCGATGTAAAGCCGCATCACCACGACGGTCGCGATCGGAGCGTCGGCTGCACTCGCCTTGGTTCGCTTACGGGCCACGCGGCGGTTCCTGATCGCCATTCCTGCGGGAAACCGCGGCAGTGCGGACCCCGCGGCGCTTCCCGGACGCGTGTGCGGCTGCCGCCGCACCGTCGCTGCCGCGTATGCTGCGCAGCTCGTTGTCGCGTTCGCCCGAAGAGACCTGACGGGCATCCTCGTCACGGCCGTAACGCGCCAGCTCAGCCCGCTGCCTGTCGAGCTCGATCTGCAAGGCCGCTATCCGGGCAGCGGTATCCGCTTCGGCAAACTGCAGCTCACGACGTTTCTGGGTGAATTCCGCGTGTTGCTGCAGTTTTCGTGCGCGCTCTTCGGCCTCCTTTTCCCAGCGCAGCGTGCCCATCAGCACCTCGCCGCCCGAGGAGTAGGCAGCCGTCAGCGCCGGTCCCGCTGCGCTCAGCATTAGCTCGCGCACCTGGTTCGAGTGTGCGGTGCCACGCGACTTGATGATGGTGAGCGCGCGATTGCGTTCGCCGCCACGGACCAGATACGACAGGTGGATCCAGGTATCCGCAATCGTCGAGATTTGCATCTCGGTGGCTTCAGCGTGCGGATCGTCGCCGCCGACCAGCGAGGTGATAAACGCGGTGATATCGTGGTCGCGCACCAGGTACACGAGTCGGTTGCCGATGGCACGGGCCGAGCTGAGCGCCCCGACCTTGGCGATGGCCGACAGCGGATCGATGACCATACAACGCGGGCGATGCTCGCGGAGCAGCGATGCGATTCTGAGCAGATGCTCTTCCGGGTTGATCGCGTCGGTCCGGCCGGAATACATGCGCAGCAGACCGGCTTTCACGTACGCGTTGAGGTGAACCCCGACCGAGCTGAGATTGCGCTGGATGCGGTCGCCGCCTTCGTCAAAACTCACGAACAGGGTTCGCTCACCGCGCCGGCAGGCGCGTTCCGCGAACTTCCCCGCCAGAGTCGTCTTGGAGGTGCCGGGCGCACCTGTGATCAGGGTACTCGTGCCGCGGAACACGCCGCCGCCGAGCATCAAGTCGAGCCCCTCGAAGCCGCTGGACACACGTTCCGTCGAAGTCTCATAGACGGTCTCGGTGGCTGCCGGCGCCACGACGTCCATGCCGTGTCGGCCGAAACTCAGTGAGAACTCTCCAGGCGCGAAATCCGAGCCGCGGTACTTCGCGATCTCCAGTCGGCGCACCGAAATCCCGTGCTCGAGGCGCCGATCGAGGCGGATGACACAATCGGCCATGAACTGCATGAAGCCGTAGCTCGCGGGGCTGGGGGTGTCGCCATCGAGCTTCGCGGTGATGATCGCCGTCAAGTTGTTTTGCTTCAGCCAGTCGCGCAGACGGTAAATTTCGCGCATTTCGGCGCCCGGGTTCTGCAGCAGCGCCAGCAGCACGTCGATGCCATCGAACACGATCCAGCTGGCGCCGAGTTCCTGTTTCTTCGCCGCGAGAATGGCCAGCATGCCGCTCAGCTCGAAATCGCCGGACTGCACGACCGTCGGTGACAGTCGGGCATCGAGGAAAAACAGCGCGCTCTTCGCGAGAGCAGGTAAGCCCCAGCCGAACGTGGCGACATTCGCGAAGATGTCGCCGGTAGCTTCCTCAAACGCGACAAAGATGCCGGCCTCCTTGCGCTCCCGTGCTGCGTTGACCAGGGCTTGTAGAGCAAAGATGCTCTTGCCCGTGCCCGCACCACCCAAGACCAGGCTCGTACGGTTGCGGGGCAGCCCGCCGCAGCTGATCTGGTCAAAGCCCTGTAAGCCTGTCGCCAGTTTGGACAGGAGTCGTGGGGTCGCGCTCCTTTTCGTCGTCACGACTGATCCTTTGCGGTGCCATAGGTTGCACCGAAGCCGACGGCCTGCTCTGTACGTTAGCACTTAAGACCCATCGGCACTATGTTCGCTACCGCACCGATGAGTGTGTGTCGGGCGAGTACGCTCACGAGAAGTGATTTGACGCCTGAATCCAGTCGCTCGTTCCTCCCCTGAGCGATCGTTCGCATCTGCGGATTCAGCATAGGTCCGCTGGTGTAGTCAGCTACGCTAGCGGACCTCTCTTTTTTTCGGCGTCGCTGCGCCGACAGCTCCAGGAAACGAAGGAGATATTCGTGACTTTGGGAACCATACTGTTGGTCATTCTGGTACTCATGCTGATCGGCGCCATCCCGCAATGGCCTTATAGCCGCAATTGGGGCTACGGACCTAGTGGTGGGTTAGGACTGGTGTTGGTCATTGTCGTCGTGTTGCTCTTGCTGGGCCGGCTATAAGCACGGCGCTCGTGCTCGTAGCTGATTCGACTTTGCTCGACTGAAAGTTGGCGTACGTCTGTCGACCGGGTGGGCACATATGTGTCCTGGCGCACAGACGCCTGCAAGTCTCTGGAGTTCGGGAACAGATGAAACGAAATGCAGCAGAAGAACTTGCCGCTCTTTACGGGATGTCGTCGGCTGCGAATGAGGAATTCACCGAACTGGGTAATGTTCCAGCCACGCTGGTACGCCATGAGTCGGGTTGGGATCCGTACGAGGTATGGCAGTCCCGTCTCAAGGCGCCGCGCATAGTGATTCAGGAGCGCGAACGCGGCGATTGCACACCGCACTCTGTGCCATCTGCGTGAGCGGGGGAGGGGTCTTTTAGCGCAGTGTTGTCGAAGCAGCTGGTAGGCGCGGCCGGCCCGTGCAGCGATTGTCGGGTCGGGGTGCTCTTACCGCGCTCGTCGTCGTTCAGGTCCCTGTCCCGAACTCTTGGTCCGTGATGGCTCTCAGGCGTGCACCGACAGTTGCTTGGCTGCAGGGACTTCTTGCCTGACTTCTCTTGCCTCGAGCATCTCATCGAAAAGCACCCGGTAATGCACCACTGCCCTGCGTAGCTCCTCGGTGTCGGCTTGACCGCGCCCGTCGCGCACCGCGATTGCCTGCGCCGCCCGGTAGTTCTCGACGACGGCAGGGTGGTCGACTGAGATATCGGCCGCACGGCGCTCGAAGTCGCCCATGGGGTAGCCACGCTTGAGCATCAACTCGCGGACCAACTGGTCCGCCTGGACGACGACCCCTGTAGGGTTATCGATGAAACGGGTCTGCAAGGCGTACCAAGCCTGGCTGAACCTGGCGGCCTCAGCGGGCGCCAACGGTGTAATAGTGAGATGTTCGACGCGCTCTTCGCGGGCCTTGAGTTCCACTTCGGCCTTGCTACGTCCTCCGAGCTCATCGACCGTTCGCTCGTATTCCGCACCGAACCGCTGCTGCAGCCTCACGGATTGCCTTCTCTTTTGGAAGAGAAACCATGCGGCCAGTGCCAGCAATGCCAAGGCGACAAAACCGGCGGCAATGAGCCATTGGAGGGGAATGGTATTCATTTGTAGGTCCTAATAACGCTCGGATTGGCAACCAGTCTGTTTGCACAGACTCGGGCTTATTGCAGGTGGAAGTTGCCGCTACCGAACAGGCCGACGAGACCGATGATAATCAGATAGATCGCGACGATATAGTTCAACAGTCGCGGCACGACCAGAATCAAAATGCCGGCGATCAGTGACACGATCGGTCCGATCGTCAGATGGAGATTCATTGATACCTCGCGCATCGTGGGGCGCCGGGACGGCGTTACGACAGCGTTGGTGAGATGCTAGACGCTCCGCAAAACGTGATCTGTACGCCTGCGCACATTGGCACCAGGAGCAACCAGACCACGAGCTGACCGTTGCGGCGTGAATCACAAATGCTGACTTTGGGCCCGGCGAGCGCGATCGCATTGGCGCGCGTCGCAGCAAAGATCACCAACATTGTCGCCGGGAACTTGACCGTGCTGTGCTGCCTTTCTGATTGACATGACATCGAGGCATCACGCCACCGAACCGCAACCCCTTCGGGGCGTCCCCCGGCTGTTATGTACGGTGGCGCACAGACCCGCCGACCACTGGTCACAATGCTTGCAGAGCCATGGTGATGTGGGCGGTACTCCTCATGTCCCGGAACATACTTCTTGTACTCGCCGACGCCGCGGAAGCGAAAGCCGTGCGACGATCACTGCTCAACCTGCGTGGCGGTCCATTCAAAGTCGAGTGGCTGAGTAGCTGCAGCGCAGCAATGAAACGCCTGGGTCAGCAGGGAGAGGATGAGGTCGCTGCGGTCGTGGTCGATCTTTTTCTGCCTGATAGCCAGGGCATCGAGACCTTCGACAAGCTGTTTGATACCTCGCCGCACGTTCCAATCCTGGTTCTGAGTCACTTATGCGACGAGGAATGCGCGCGACTTGCCGTGCAGCACGGCGCGCAGGACTACGTACTGGAAGAGCGCCTCGATGGTTACTCGTTGCCGAAGGCGCTGAGCAACATGCTCGAGCGCTCGGCATACGCGGAGGCGCTGTTCCTGGAAAGGGAGCGCGCACAGGTCACACTTAACTCCATCGGCGATGCGGTTATCAGTACCGACGTCGCAGGGAACGTCACCTACCTCAACGTGGTTGCCGAAAGCATGACGGGTTGGTCGCGACGGGAAGCGTTGGGTCGGCCGCTACAGGAGGTGCTGCGGATCATCGACGGCGATAGCCGCGAACCCGCGCTGAATCCGTTATCGATGGCGGTTCTGCATAACAAAACTGTCGGACTGAGTGCGAACTGTGTTCTGATTCGCCGCGACGGCTATGAGTCTGCCATCGAAGACACCGCGGCCCCTATTCACGACCGGCGCGGGCACGTGACTGGCGCCGTGATCGTTTTCCACGACGTCGGTGTAGCCCGTGCGATGTCGCTCAGGATGTCTTATTTGGCGCAACACGATTTTCTCACAGGGTTGCCCAATCGCATGTTGCTGAACGACCGACTGACACAGGCGATGGCGTCAGCGGGCCGTCACGGTAAGGCGCTCGCGGTTCTTTTCCTGGATGTGGATCACTTCAAGCACATCAACGACTCCCTGGGTCACGCGGTCGGCGATCAGCTGCTGAAGTCGATCGCACAACGGTTGGTGAGCTGTGTCCGCAGTTCCGACACCGTCAGCCGTCAGGGTGGGGACGAATTCGTAATTCTGCTTTCGGAAGTGGCTCGCGTGGAGGATGTAGCCTTCACGGGCGCCAAGATACTGGACGCGGCGAGCAGACCTCACCATATCGAGCGGCAGGACTTACGCGTCACGGTGAGTCTGGGTAGCGGCATATACCCTGACGACGGTGCGGATGCCGAAACAATCCTGAAGAATGCGGACCGTGCGCTGTTCCACGCCAAGGTCCGCGGCCGCAGCAACCACCAGTTCTTCGAGCCGAATATGAGCGTACCGAGGCTGGATTCGCGCTCTGCAGCGACGAGTGAGCTGCGAACGTAGGACGGGAAGGGTCCATAAGGCCCTCAGCGCCTCGAGGCAACGCGTTCATCCGTGAACGCGTTGCCTGTCGGCATCTAAAACCCCTGCGAGCAAGACTTGCTGCTCTTGTGAGGTGAGCGAAGATTCACGCATTCATGCCCAGCCAATCTGTGCGCCACCGCACATAGGGTTACGCGATCTCGCTTCGCGCTGCAGGGCTCGTGCTACGGACCGTCGCAGGTGCGGTTCTTGATCTATCCTTTGCGGTCTAACGGGAGGATTGATCCATGGACATCGAAGTGATCCGGCTCAAGAGCGAACTCGTGGCGTTGGAAACGCTTGTCGTCGCCTTGACTCGTTCGCTGGCGAGCTGGCAGCCAAGTTTAGCGAAGTCGCTGCAGGCGACGGCTGAGGAGTTGCGGGAGCGCTACCGACATCTACCGATACGTGACTCATCCCCGCAGACGGCCGACCTCGTGGCGGCTGAGTTTCAACAGGCCTGGGATCGGCTGATGCAACTCGTTCTGCGCCCGGACTGAGCGCTGCACGGAGTTGCCGCGGCCTCGGGTGCTGGCGCGAGGCACGGCAAGCCCGTTTCGCGCCGGCGGCGCGGCTTTACTGGGTGTCCCGCTGGACGACGAGGTCGTTCTTCACCCGCACGACGCCATCGGTACTGCGGGCGATTTCAACCGCCTGTTCGATCTCTTCCTTGCTTTTCGCCGTTCCGCTGAGGCGGACAACGCCGTTCAAATCGGTTTGAACCTCGATATTCTTAAGACTGCTCAGATGCCTGCCAGCCATCTTGGTCTTGATCGCCGTCGTGATCGCCGAGTCTTTCACCCAGTGTGTCGGGTGGGAGCTGTCGGAGTCGTCAGTGGGATCGGCCGCCCAGCCGGCGATGGGGGCCAACAGGCACGCTGCCAGCGAATAAGCCACGATGCGTTTCGTATTCACGATTCCTCCTTTGGAGCAGCCCGGCGGCAGCCCCCGCGGCCGCCGTTGTGAGCCCTCACAAGTTGATGCGCGAGAGTATTCAGTGGCCCGATAGCGGTGCGCTAGAAGAGAATTGACCGAGCGGGTGTCAGTCGGCGCTGACGCCTAGGCGGTGAGGCGGACGAAGCGCGCGGCGTATCGCTACAGTGGTCAGGTCGCTCGCTTCGTGCTCAGGATGCACCGATATCGGTTGTCCGTGGCGCTGACATGAACTATCCGGTCCGACCTACAGCGAGCGACCCCGCGACCCGCTAGGGTGGCGTGACTTCCGAGGACACCACCATGGCACGCAGATACAGCAAGGCGAGTGGCCAGAAAGTCCGCCGCGCAATGCACGAGATGAAGCGCGGGCAGCTCAGAAGCGGCCGCTCGGGCAGGAAAGTGCGCAGCCGCAAGCAGGCGATCGCCATCGGCCTGTCGGAAGCCCGCCGGGCGGGTAAGAGGGTACCGCGCAAGAAGAATTGAGACTCGCGCCGGCGAACTGACGTAGCACCCAAGTCCGACACGGACTTACCTCCTGGGCCGGATCGTAACGGCTGCGGCAGCGGCACTGGCGAGCGCCAGCGCCGCCGCGACCGACATCACGACGCGCGCGGTTGCCACCAACGAATCCGTGATGAGACTGCCGAGCACTGCGATTACCAGCAGGGCGGCGACTGCGGCCACAACGTTGTTAATGCCAGAAGCGACGCCCGTCTCGCCCTCGTCCACAGAGTTGATAACGGTGGTCGTCAGCGGGGTCACGGTGACGGCCATGCCAAATCCCAACACCACCATTGGCCCAAGGTAAGCCCAGTAGCGTGGCTCGCCGCTGACCGCGGCGAGCAGCGCAAAACCGACGCCGGCGATCACCGGGCCAATGATGAGTGGCCAGCGCGCACCAAAGCGATCGACCAGTCCTCCGGACCAGCGAGACAGTACTGCGAGAACCAGCGTGAACGGCAAGTACACCGCGCCGGCCGCGGTCGCTGAAAACCCATGCGCCTGGATCAAGAGAAACGGCAGGAAAAAGAACGCGCCGCCGAGTGCGCCGTAAAGTAGCAAGGTGACCAGATTGACGCCGCTGAAGCTACGTGACGCAAACAGTCTGAGGGGCATCATCGGCACACGGCTGCGCCGTTCTTGCAGCGCGAACCCAAGCAATAGCAGCGTACCTGCCGACAGCGATCCGACAACCGTCAGATCCTGCCAGCCGAGCCTGGAAACAGCGACCAGCCCATACACCAGCCCGCCCAATCCACCGAACGCCAATACGGCACCAGGCCAATCGAGGTCGGCGGCCGCCGTGGGACTACCGCTTTCCGGTACACGGCGCACGGCAATCCACAAGGTCGCAATGGCGATTAACGGATTGATCAGGAATATCGCACGCCAGGACAGATGATCGACCAGCCAACCCCCGAGTAGCGGGCCGGCGCCGGCGGCGAGTGCCGAGGCACCCGACCAGATCCCAATCGCCGCACCGCGCTCCTTATCGTCAAACGCCGCGCCGATAATCGCCAACGAGCAAGGAATCAGCATCGCCGCCCCGACGCCCTGGATGGCGCGCGCCGCGATGAGTGCCCCGACGTTCGGTGCACAACCACAGGTGATCGAGGCTAGTGCGAAGGTGACAATGCCCATGAGGAACAGCACGCGGCGGCCATAGCGGTCCGCCGCCGCGCCGCCGATCAGCAGCAGAGCGGACATGCACAGGGTGTAGGCATTGATGACCCATTGCATTGCCGCCAGCGTCGTATGCAGATCAGCCTCGATCTTCGGCAGCGCAACGTTGACGACGGACTCGTCGACGAACGCCATGGTCGATCCCAAGACCGCCGCGGCCAGCACCCAGGCCTTGTCCTGCTTGAGACTAGTGACGCCAGGAGGGGCGCATCGAACGATTTCCGCAGCGCAAGGCTGCGCCTTGGTATTCACCACCACGCGCTGCCGCTCTAACCGAGCATTTCCGGATGGCTGAGTGTCATCGAGTCTGGCTCCGGCGAGGTGGCGTGGTGCTCAGCGCGCCGCTGCAAGTCGATTCTGATACACGCACAGATGGGCATAGGCGGCAGAGACCAACGGCGCGCTCAATCCCGCCTTTACTGCGCGCTGCAGGAGATCGCCGAGAATCTGGTCCGCCTCGACCCGGTTCCCTTCTTGCAGATCCCGGTAGAGCGACGAGGTTGTTGGCGCGCCGGGTTTGAGTAGCGCTGCAGCGGTGGTGGCGATAAATGCTTCGCCGAGCGGCGTGCCTACAGCCTGGATGACCGACACTACCTCATCGAGGAACTGGGTCAGGAATTCCCTGCCGCCATGTGCGGCTTCGATTTCGCCCGTGTTACCCCTCATAAGACAGGTAACGCCACCCAACGCCGCGAGCAAGGTCCATTTCTGCCACATCTCGAGCGCGATTGACTGAGAGATTCGCGCTTCAAACCCGGCGCCCTGCATGAACCCGTGAAGCCGGCTGACGCGTTCAGAGCGCGTGCCATCCATCTCGCCGTAGGCCAGATCTTGCAGCCTGGTGAGTTGTACGATGCGACCCTGTTTGTCCAGCATGGTGGCGGCCTTACACGCGCCACCGACGACGGCCCGGGCACCGAAGCGCGCGGCGAGCGTGTCCATATGCTTCATGCCATTGAGAATGGGCAGAATCATCGTCTGCTCACTGACGGCGGGAGCGAAATCGGCAATCGCTGACTCCAGGGAGTAGGCCTTCACAGACACAAACACGACGTCGAACGCTTCGTGAAGGTCTTTGCTGGCAAGCAGCTTAGGTCGCACGGTTGCGTCGCCGAGCGGGCTGACGATCTGCAGGCCGTCCCTGCACAGCTGTTCAGCGCGGCCAGCACGAACGAGGAAGGTGACGTCGCGCCCAGCTTGTGCGAGACGGCCGCCAAAGAGCCCCCCGATCGAACCGGCGCCGACGACCAGCATTCGCATGGGTGCTGACTCTAGCACTCGCGCAGCACACGTTCACCGCACGGTCGGACGGAGTCAGCCGGCCGCGGCCAGTCTGGGCGGCGGGATTCTGGATATCAGCTCCTGTGTGAAGTCGATGAAGGCACGGATCTTGAGCGGCAGGTGCTTGCGGCTGACGTACACGACATACACCGTCGGCTTCTGCAGGGGAAAGTCCGTGAGGACGGGCTTCAATACGTCCTTGAACATCGGGTCTTCGAACAGCAGGTCGGGCAGTGGAGCAAGGCCGATACCGGCGGCGACCGCGTTGGCCACGCCGCTCATCGAGCGGTAGCGCAGCACCACACGCAGCGGAACCTCGACCTTTCCCTTCGGGCCCGTCAGCTCGAGCGAATCGACGTTGCCGACCGCGACGAAGTCGTGGTGGGCGAGATCCTCGGGGGACTCGGGAGCTCCATGGAGCCCCAGATATTCGAGTGAGGCAGCAATAAAGAAGGAGGCGCTGCGCAGCGGGCGGGCGATGAGACCCGGCGGAAGCGCGTCGTCACGCGCGACTCGCAGGGCGACGTCATAACCTTCCTCCACGAGATCGACCCGCCGGTCTTCGAATGACGCATCGACCACGATCTCGGGGTACCGGCGACGGAACTCGGCGAGGTTGTCCGCCATCCGTTGCGAGGCGAACCAGCTCGGGCAGGTGATCCGCAGCGTGCCGCGCGGGGCGGTGCTTAGGGATCCGAGCTCCAGCTCGGTCGCCTCCAGGTCTTCCAGGATCGTCTTGCAGCGCTCGAAGTACACTCTGCCCGGCTCAGTGAGACTCAATGTGCGGCTGTTGCGGTTCAGCAGACGGACCCCGAGCCGCTTTTCGACGTGCATCACGTGTTTGCTCACCATGGCGGTCGAGAGGTCCATACGCTCGGCGGCAGCCACGAAAGTGCCCGACTCGACTACCTGCCGGAATACCCGGATGCTGGTCAGCGTATCCACCCGCACAGTTTACGCTGCACTCCGTGGCGGCCCAACCGTGGCTGAATTCCACTGTGTCAGGATGGCCGCCTCGGTCAGCCGAAGCGGTAACTCGACCCTGTGATGACCCCGTTCAACCATAAGCTCTTGTTCCCCTCAACACGTGAGGTAGCGTAGCTGCGTGGCCCAGCGGAACAAGCGGGCGGAAGTTGATGCAGCATTTCCCAAACACCGATGGCCGGGTAAAAGCGACCGGAAGGGAAGTCCCTTCCGGTCGAGGGGGAACGGCCGCTGCTGGGGGGATAGCATTGCGACCGTTTGCGTGGCATCCGCGTTGCGCAGAGCCGGCAACGTCATCCACGTCTCAACTCTATGCGGGACGGATGTTGGAAACAACGGGCAGGCGATTGATGCACCGTTTCGTGTTGGGAAACGTCTCGCCGTGTTACCAAAGCTGTCACCGTGTTGCCGAGTCTTCTCGGCCGATGGTTGCTCTCGCCGCCGGCGTGACCGACGGCGCGAGCTTTCGCGAGCTGTAGCCGGTCGCGTTGATCGGTTTGGCCAGCAGGTAGCGATCGCCGAGCCAGCGGATCGCCTGCGCCCTGGCCGCGCTGTAGTCGACGATCAGCGTACGCCTCAGATCAGTTGTCTTTTTCACGATATTGCCCTTTCATGTTGCGGCGTGTCGTTTGCGAGCGGCTCATCTGTCGAGCGCCGCGAACTGTTCGATAAAGCGATCATCTGCGGGACACACCGCGCCGGCGGCCGCGACGGGCGGCTTGGCCGGCTGCACCGCCGCGCCCTGCGCCGCGCGAATCCACAACCGTCCGGCCGCCGCGCAGCTCGCCGCGTACTGGAAGAGCGCGCGTTGCTCATCCGCATTGAAGTTGAAAGCGCTGTGCAGCGGGTATGCGGCGGGTATCGCGGCATACTCGAGCGAAATCCCGCGTTGACGGCTCGCGGCCACGCTCCACTCGAGCGTGGTCCGTGTCATGCGGCTGAGCCCCGCCGACACGCTGCGACTGAAGATCGAGAGGGCGTTGGCGTTGGCCGCGTGCGGGAAGTCGCGAAGGCGGCCGTCGATGACGATGCGCACCAGTGCCGGGTGGCGTTCCGTCCCGGACTCGGCCAAATCCTCCGGAGCCGGCGCGAGAAAGAACGGCACCGTGACCCCGCCGTCGATATGGGTCTCCTCCCGCATGCCACTCGCCGTAGGGAACCTGATGACGACGGGTGGGAACATTCCGGGCACGCTCGCCGAGGCGAGGAGAATCGCGCAAAACAGCCGCCTGGCGTCGGCGCCGCCGTAGAGCGCCACGGACCCGACGTCCCAGATCACCGGCTCGCCGGTGGCAAAGTCGGTGGTCGCCACCAGCAGTAAGCGGCCCTGGGACGTCTCGGCGGCGATTGCCTGCATCAGCCGCTCATCCGCATAGCGCTCGATGAGTCGCTTCAGCGGCGCGCCGCTGTAGACGCTCGAGCCGAAAATGGCCCCGAGCACGCGCCGCTGCAGGACTCCGCGCGTCACACCTTCGGTGTAGATCGCGGACATCTCTGCGTCCCACTCCGAACCCAGAAACGCAAACGGTGCGACCAGTGCGCCGGCACTAACCCCGGTAACCACCGCAAACTGTGGGCGGATCTGGCTGCGGGTCATGCCAGCCAGCGCCCCTGCGGCGAAGGCGCCCGTGGCGCCTCCGCCGGAAAGAGCGAGGATGCTCAACGGTTGAGCGTCCAACCGTGATTCGAGTCGTCGCGCCACGACACTCGACGGCAACACCTCGAAGTGTCCGTCGGCCATGAGGGTGCGCACGCTGAGGCGCCCTTCTTGGGAGGCCAGCTCCTCGGGCGTCGCCGTCGGCAGCTCCGGGCCCATCGATGCGCAGCCGCCCAGCGTGGCGAGCGCGCGCAGCAGCAGCGCGGCTGCGAGGAACCGACTTGCGGCTGAGAGCTTCATGCGTTCCAACTGCGGGCTGGTGTACATGCGACTGACATTGCCGAGGTGCGATGGGTGAGCTCACCTCGTAGGCGCGTGATGGGGAATGAGGGCGAAGAGCGTGGCCAGCGTGCGGCGCGCGCGGGCGATAAACCACGCGCGATGCCGATATGTCCACAGCGACAGCGCGATCAGACTCCCGCCCGGGAGAAGGAGCTCGATTGCTGTATACGGGCCGAGCTGGTGCAGTGGAGCGGCGAGCCGGCTGATCCAATTGACACGCGGAAGCAACATGGCATCTTTCCTTTCCCGGCCATCCCTTCTCGGGACGGCCGCGGCGCGGGTTGATTTCGCGTCCGCGGCCGAGGCCGCTGCACTGACAGTAGGCTCGGCGCAGCCCGTCAACAATTGGTCTTAGGAACATGCTGCCTTTCATAACAGTGAATGGTGCTGACATCCACCGGCCGATGGACCGCCGTCCTCATCTGCCGGCGCATGACCGAATCCCTCCAACGGGCTACCGATGGCTCGCTCTTGTGGGCCAGGTTCGACCGACAGCTCGCGCGAAGCACGGACGTCATCCCTGGGTCGCCCGCGCGAGCCGCCGGCCTAGAGAGGAGCTCACTGCATGAACCAGCCGTGGCTGACGATCAGTGATTGGCCGGTGAGCACATTCGAGTCGAACGGCGCGAAGAACACCGCCGCCTAGGCGATCTCGCGCACGATGGTGAATTCCCAGTCGACGGTGTCCTTGAGCATGATGCTCTTGATGACGGCGTCCTCGCCCCATGACCGTCGACGAGAAGAGAACACGGATCGCCCGCAGGGTGATGCTCGTGCCTTGCTTACAGTCACGCTATGAGCCGGAGGGGGGCACAGCCATGCTCTCCTGGGAGATGCTGGGTTTCCCGCCCTTGGTCGGCGCAGGGGAGAAGGTCTGGCGTCGACGCAGGAGTTCCACTAATTCGGTGTCGCTCATGGCAACGGTTCTCCTTGAAAATCCGTAGCGTTGGCGGTCAGCGAGCGATCGGGGTCGAAGGACGGATTGATCGCGTTATGCTCCGCTCTACCGAGGCCAAACAGGCCGGAATTGAGCCGAATCGTGAAAGTGGCAAAGTCCTGACCATGGTTCGGCAGTCGGATCCCGCCGTTGGACCAATGCCGCATCGTCACTTCTCCGACCACGCGGTCCCCGGGGAAGCGAAAGCGTAGTCCCAGCTGCGAAGCGAAGTCCCAGCGCGTGACACTCAGGACGTCTGACTCAGATCTGCCCGCCAACCCGAAGCCGAAGTAACCCTGGACCGGACCGTGCTCGAACAGCCGCCAGCGGCGCGAGAGGGACGCCCCCCAGTAGGGATCGGCCATGAGGCGCTCGCGATGTGTTCCGGGAAAGGGAAGCAGCTGTTGGTCGGTAAAACGAAATGCGGCCAACTCATAGCGGTTATCGCTCCAGGTCAAGGACACCGGCAGGACCAGGCTACCGGTCTCGCCCCAGTAGTGATAGGTTCCGCCCAGTCCGACCTGCAGCTGACAGCTATCGCAGAAGGATTGGGCAGCGGCGGTGCGCGGCGCGCAGGCTGCGCAAACCAGCAGGAACAACAAGCCGATCCGGATGAGCTCTCGACTCATCACTCCCATGGTGTTGCATGTCAGGTGATGTCTGTCCGGCTTCATAGCAGTGAGCGTGCGACGTCAGTCCCGCGCGAACAATCCGCACGCGTTGGATGCAGTGTTTCGTGCGAGGAAACAATGTCTCTATGGAGAGATCCACGCGCGCTGAAGAAGTACGACGGGGCATTTCTTCCGAGGGATAAACCGCCTGAGCGCGCGCTCGCGGCGTCCGCAGGAGCCGCGCATTCACCGCCGCGCGTCGGTTCGGTGTTGCTGATGTCGCAAGGTTCGCCAGATCAATTTCGGCGTATTCAAGCTAGACGGTTCGCTTCAACCAAGCGCCTCTTGATCGACAATATGTGCTCCACATCCGCTTGATCGCCGCGCGATCGCCCGCCCCGAGCGCGCAAACGTTGATGTGGCTGGTCTGACGGCCATGGGGCCTCCTGTAGATACTTTCAGCGGCCCGAGCGTGCGTCCAAACTGACAGGGCCAGCGCCGAAGTGCACGATCTGCAGCAAGCCACCCGCGATCAGCAGGTTCTTGAGGAAGTGGATCATCGTGTTCTGGTCCGCGAAATTGCTGTGGAAGAAAATCGCGGTCACGAAGCACCAGATCGCTAAGCCGAGCGCGACGGGGCGCACGCGATAGCCGATCAACAACAGCACTCCCAGACCAATCTCGACGATCACGGCGAGCGCAAAGCCGAGCGGGGCGAACGGCAAACCGGCGCCGGAAATAGCCGCCATTACGCCCTGATAGGCGCCAAGCTTGCTGAGGCCGCTCATCAGGAAAACACCGCCGATGAGCAGCCGACCCGCGAAGGGCAGAAAGCGCGTGGCAGTGTTCGCGGTGCCGGTGTTCGGCGTGTCAGTATTTATGGTAGTAGCGTTCATGGAAGCATCTCTCCAGGGTGATGGCTGAGTCAGGCGGCGCGAAGTTCGGCGGCGGCCTGCAGCGCTCGCTGCAGGGACTGCTGCCGCTGTTCCGTGCCGATCATCAGACCTTCCGCCACGATGAGTTCTGGGTTGGCCACGCCGATGAAGCCGAACACACCGCGCAGATAGGTCTCGAGATGCTCCAGCACCGACGCCGGCGCGCCCGGGCCGTACAAGCCGCCCCGTGAGATCGCAATGATGACCCGCTTGTTGCCAGCCAGGCCGACGGGGCCTTCAGCGCCGTAGCGAAAGGTCTTGCCCGCTACGACAATGCGGTCGATCCACGCTTTGAGCTGGGTGGGAATGGTGAAGTTGTACATCGGCGCGCCGATCACCACGATGTCAGCGGCGAGGAACTCCTCAAGCACCGCCTGGCTGGCTGCCAGGTCCTGTTGCAGGGGCGGGGACTCCGGCGTCGCGCCTTGCGCCGCCGCCAGATGCGCGCCTGACAGGTGCGCGAGCGGCGCCGCGGCGAGATCACGATAAGTGACCTCGAGAGCGGGAGTGGTGTTGCGCAGGCGCGCGACCACGGCCGCAGAGAGCTGTCGGCTGGCGGAATTGGCACCCTGAATGCTGGCATCGATATGCAGTAACCTCATGGTATCTGTCCTTTCCTTAGTATCAAAGGAGAACTAGGACTATATTGGTTACTGCTGATACACTGCGCAAGAAGGCACAGTTTTGATACCGGAGCACTCCGAAGTGACTACCCTGGACCACAACTCCACCGACTGCCGCGCCGTGAACGGGGTACTGGCGCGGGTCGGTGACAAATGGAGTGTGCTCATCATCGGGCTGCTGGGCGATGGACCGAAGCGTTTCAACGAGATGAAGCGCATGGTCGGGGGGATCTCGCAGCGAATGTTGACGCTCACAGTGCGCGGGCTGGAGCGCGACGGCCTGCTGACGCGGACGATTTTCCCCACGATCCCGCCGCGCGTGGACTATGAACTGACCAAGCTGGGGCGCTCTCTGCGATGCGCCGTCGAACCGCTCGGGTCCTGGGCGCGGGCCCATGTGGCCGATATCCACAAGGCGCGAGAGAAGTTCGACAGTAAGAAGAAGGTGTGAGCGTGCTCGGGGCATGCAAGCCCGGACCGATCAGATCCCTCGCCGACCGCGCAGGCGATTCAGATGTCCGACGTGGTATCCCCGTTTCGGCTCGGGCCGGCGGGTGTAATCGGGTTTCAGGTCGGGGTAGGCTAGCTCAGCGTCTGAGTCGAGCGCATAACGCCCAGGCAGCGGCACGGCCCAGCTCGGGGCACAGGTCACGGAATCCGCGATGGAGCCAGATATGCAAACTGTCAAAGTTGGACTCGATGAAGCATTTGTGGAAAGGCAGCGCCAGCAGTTGCTGCGCTTGCGCGACAATCTTCTCGCGGCGGTTCGAGCAGCCGAATCTGATGAAGCCGAGGTAAGAGGGCCGAGCACTCGTGAGGCTGCCGAGTTCGAGGACGATGCACAACGACTCGACACGCTTGAGCGGGATGGCAACCTGGTCGTTCGCGACGCCGAGCGGCTGGAGTGCGTTAGTCGTGCCTTGAAAAAAATAGAGGAAGGCACGTACGGTTTGTCCGACATGAGTGGTCAACCGATCCCGCGCGAGAGACTTGAGGTGATTCCGGAAGCTCTGTACACGCAGAGCGAGGAAGAACGCCGTGAGAAACCGGTGATCGGTTAGGCATTCAGCACGCGCTGCAGCATGGCGTGCTCCACCGGCTTCACCAGGTGATCGTCGAATCCGGCAAGCCGGCTCTTCTGCCGATCTTCGAGCTGCCCATACCCAGTGAGCGCCACCAGCCGCAGGTCACGCGCGTCCGCCGAGGCACGGATGGCGCGCGCGATGTCGTAGCCGTTGACGTCGGGGAGCCCGATGTCGAGCAGCACGACGTCGGGCTTGAAAGCGTGCACGCGCTCGAGCACGCCGTGGGACTCGTAGCTGACCTCGACCTGGTGCCCTTCGAGCTGCAGGATCATGCCGAGGGAGTCCGCCGCATCCGAATTGTCATCGACGATGAGGATCCGCTTCCGTAGTGCCCGCAGCGGCTCGGCCGCCCACGCCGCTTCCTCGCCCGGGCTCGCCAGCGGCAAACGGATCTCGAAGGTGGAACCGCGGCCGCTCCCGGGGCTGGAGGCAGAGACGCGACCGCCGTGCATCTCGACGAGGCGCTTGACGAGGGACAGGCCGATCCCGAGCCCGCCCTGCGCACGATCGAGCGTGCGATCCCCTTGCACGAACAGATCGAATACGTACGGCAGGAACTCGGCCGTGATCCCGGCGCCGTTGTCGGTGACTGTCAGCACGGCCTCGCCGTGATCGACCGAGGATTCGACGCGGATCTCACCCTCGGGCTGGGTGTACTTGGCGGCGTTGCTGAGCAGATTGACCATGCACTGCACCAGTCGGGTGAGATCGCCGTTGAGACGCAGCGTTCCGTGGCTCATCACCGAGATCCTCTGCCGGCGCTCGCTGAGCAGCGGCTGCACGGTCTCAACCGCCTGTGCGATGACCTCGGAGATCTGCACCGGGCGGCGCTTGAGCTCGATACGCCCCTGCGTGATGCGCGACACATCAAGGAGGTCGTCCACCAGGCGCGACAGCACGCTCACCTGGCGGCGCAGGATCTCGGTGATCGCCGGCCGCTGCCCGTCCTGCGGGTTTCGCGACAGGATGTCGGCGACGTTCCTGATCGGCGCCATAGGGTTCCTGAGCTCGTGCGCCAGCATGGCGAGAAACTCGTTCTTCTGGCGGTTGGAGGTCTCGAGCCGCACGCGCGCCTGCACGTGGGACGAGATGTCACGGAAGTAGCACACCACCCCCGGACCGTCCGGCAGCGGAATCCTGTGGATCTGCCACTCGTAATACTCGGTCACGCCGCGATCGATCCGCTGCTCGATCTGCTCGGCCGTGAAGTGCGGCTCGCCGGTGTCCAGCGTGCGACGGAACAGCCGCACCACCTCTTGCGCGTAGGGCGCAGGCCACAGCAGCGCCATGACCTCGGCGAAGTCGCGGCCGACGAGCTCACGAATGTCGCCGAAGGCGCGCTGGGCGCTGGGATTGACGTCGCGGATGGTGAAATCCTGGCCGACCACATAGACGCCCAGGGGGGCCGCCTGCAGCAGCGTTTCGTACTGCGCGGTGCGCAGGCTCATCGCCTCGCGCGCACGGCGGCGCTCGAGCATCGCCCCGACCCGGGTCACCAGCTCGCGCGCCGAGAACGGCTTCACCAGGTAGTCATCCGCTCCCGCATCCAGCCCCTGGATGCGCGATTCCTGCCCCGCGCGCGCGGACAGCAGGATCACCGGCACGTCGCGCAGCGCGGGCGTCGCCCGCAGCTGCTCCAGCAGGGCGAACCCGTCGAGCCGCGGCATCATGACATCCGTCAGGATCAGGTCGGGGTGCCGCTCGGTGGCGGCGGCAAGCGCCTCGGCGCCGTCGCGCACGCTCTCCACCTCGTACATCGGCGCGAGGAGCTGGCGCACATAGGTGCGCATGTCGGCGTTGTCGTCGGCGAGCAGGATGCGCGCGCCATGCGTCGCCGCAAAACGCCGGTCGTGCGCCACGGGCGCGAGATCCGCGCTCGGCACCAGCACCGTGCGGCTCTCGGCCGGATCCTCCGGCAGCCAGCGCAGTGCCTCCTGCACGTAGCTCTGCGCGCTCGCGGAGCTCGCCGCACGGGCGCGCGAGTCGCCGCTGCGCTCGGCCGGCAGGTGCGCCGTGCCGAGCGGCACCCGCACCCTGAGCGTTGTGCCCTTGCCGGGCTCGCTCTCGGCCTCGATGGTGCCGCCGTGCAGCCGCACCAGCTCGTGCACCAGCGCGAGCCCGATCCCTGAGCCTTCCTGGCTGCGCCCGCCCGAGCCCTCGACACGGTGGAAGCGCTCGAACAGCCGCGGCATCTCGCTCGCGGCGATGCCGACGCCGCTGTCGGCGACCTCGAGCAGCGCGTGGCCGTCGTCGCGCCGCAGGCGCAGCGCGACCTCGCCGCCGAGGGTGAATTTGAACGCGTTGGAGAGAAGATTGAGAACGATCTTCTCCCACATGTCCCGATCGACGTGCACCGGCGCCTTGAGATCCTCGCACTCGACCAGGTAGGTGAGATTCGCGCGCTCCATGGCGGAGCGGAACATGCTGGCGAGATCGCGCGTGAGAGTCGCAAGGTCGGTGGGCTGGTAGCAGGCTTCGATGCGCCCCGCCTCGATGCGCGAGAACTCGAGCAGTGAATTCACCAGCTTCAGGAGCCGCTGCGCGTTGTGGGTCACCAGTCCCAGCTGCTCGCGTGCGGCGGCCGGCAGCTGCGGGTTGGCGCGCGCCTCTTCGAGTGGCCCGAGGATCAGCGTGAGGGGGGTGCGGAACTCGTGGCTGACGTTCGAGAAGAAGGTGGTCTTGGCGCGATCGATCTCGGCCAGCGCCTCGGCGCGGCGGCGCTCGGCATCGTAGGCCACCGCGTTCGCGATCGCGGTGGCGATCTGCGAGGTGAGGAGCTCGAGGAACGCCAGGTACTGCGAGTCGAGGGCAATCTTGGGATTCGGGCCGACCACCAGGACGCCGGCGGGGGTGTGCGCCAGGTGCGAGCGGATGGGGAGCGCAACCACCTTCTCCCGCTGGCCCGCTTCGGCAACCTGCGCACTGTCGCCGCGCACCGCGCGCTCGAGCGGCCACGGCTCGCGTGACTCGCGGCTTCCCAATGTAATGAGCTCGGGCGTCACTACCTGCGGCGCCGTGCGCACGGCGCAGGCGCGCCGCAGCGCCTCCCCGTCCTGTTCGGCGAGATAGAGCGTCGCGTGGGCGATGTCCTTCGGGTGCCGGGCGAGGATCTCGGCTGCAATGCGGCAGGCCTCATCCGCTGTCTTCGCATCCCCGGCGCGTGCGCCGAGCTCGCTCAATATGCCGACGCGGCGCTGGCCGATCACCTTCTCGGTGATCTCGTGCACGGTGGCCAGCACCCCGCCGATGCCTTGCGGCGCGGTCTCATCCGGCACGGGGCTGTAGGCAATGGTGAAGTGGCTTTCCTCGAGATAGCCGTGACGGTTCACCTCGAGTTCGATGTCCTCCATCCAGGTGGCCGGTCCGCCGTGGTACGGCGTGTCAATGAGCGGGCCGATAACCTCGAAAATCTCGCTCCAGCACTCGCGCACCGGACGCCCCAGAAACTGCGGGTGCTTTGATCCCAGCACCGGCCGGTAGGCGTCGTTGTAGACCTGGATGTAGTCGGGGCCCCACCACAGAAGCAGCGGAAAGCGGTTCGCGAGTAGAAAGCTCACCATCATCCGTAAGGTGGGCGACCACCTTTCCGGCGCACCGAGTGGCGTGCGGCTCCAGTCGTGCGCGCGAATGAGCGCGCCCATCTCCCCGCCTCCGGCGAGGAACTCGCGGCTGTGATCGAAGTGCATCGGGACCGCGCTCATTCTTCTATCCTCACGGCTTGCTGCGGCTCCCCCCGGCTTAGAACACGCAGAAGCATACCGTCAGCGGTGCGTCGGAGTCGGCCCCTTCCTCGTGTAGGAGCGCGCTGACGGCGCCGAATGACTTGGCAGATGCTCAGGTCATCGTCGCGAGCACCCCCCGCCCTGAGACACCCGCGTGTGGCCCTGGCGGTGTTAGTCCAATCCGAGCACCGACACTTTCGCCGTGGTGATCTCAGTCGGCCAAAGGACTTCGGTGAGGCCGGTCGCGACCGCGACCTTTTGCGTTCCATTGACGGCGTAGGTGATGACGCCGCCGCCGATCGCGCCGCCGATCTTCTGCCCCCACAATTTGTGCCCGTCGGTGGCGTCGAGCGCATAGAAATTGCCGCCCATGTCGCCGAACAAGACGACCCCGCCCGCCGTCGGCGTCATGCCGCTTTGAATCGGGTAGTTGGTCTTGGCTCTCCATCGCCAGGCGCCCGTGTCGGCGTCGACCGCGTAGGTCCAGCCCGCCCAGTCGAAGACGCGATCCGGTTTGCCCCAGGTATTGAAGGGGTTGAGCGAGGCTTCGCCGGACCACGGCGTGGCGGGCTTGGCGGCCGCAATTTTCTCCGCCGGCAGGAGCGAAGCGGTGGTGCACCACTCGACCTCGCCGACGTAAACGAGGTTGGTCTGCGGATCGAAAGCGGGACCGTTCCACTCGTTGCCGCCGGTCGAGCCGGGGCAGAAGTGGACGGGTGTGCCCGGGGAAAATGGCGCATCCGCATTTTCGATGCGGGTGACCGGCGTCCGATAGAGCAGGGCATTCGTGTCAAGATCGAAGCCGTACAGGTGGCCGTCCTTCGGCGCGAGCGACAGCACCTTCTTGCCGCCTGCGGTGCGGATGATTGCGGGAGTGCTGGAAACGTCCCAATCGTGCCAGTCCTTCGGCACGATCTTGAAGTGGTTCTTATACGCGCCGGTCTTCGCATCGAGCACCACGACCGAGTCGGTATAAAGGTCTGGTCCCGGGCGTACGTCCGGGGCGAAATCGGGCGCGGGATTGCCGCCCGGTACATACAAAAGTCCTGTGTCCGGGTCGAGGCTGTACGAACTCCAGGTGCCGCCGCCGGTGATCGGCACTCCCGGCAGAGTGTTGCCCCAGGTGGACGCGTTGGTCCGGGACGCGTCCTCAGGTCCGCGTGTTGGATCCCCGGCGGTCTTGGGCACGAGATAGAATTCCCAGGCGATTTTGCCGCTCTTGGCGTCGAGCGCGTACATGCGTCCTTTCACGCCTTTAATATCGCCTCCCGCAGTGCCGATGAAGACCAGGCCATTCCAGGCGATGGGGGCGGCGGGCGCGGTCTCGCCCTTTTTCGGATCCGCGATCGAGGTTTGCCAGATGCGCTTACCGGTTTTCGAATCGTAGGCGAGCACGCGGCCGTCCTGCGTACCGCGGAAGAGCATGCCGTCCAGATACGCTGCACCGCGATTGACGCCCTGGGGGGTGGCTGGGGCGTAAGCCTCATGCGTCCGCCACTGCTCGCGGCATGTCGCCGGGTCGATGGAGAACAGGTCGTACTCCGTGACGAAAATCAGGGCGCCCTCCACCTCGAGCAGTCCCGACGTGAAGCCGGTATGTTGCCCGGTGTCATAAGTGCACAGAACCTTGAGCTTGTCGGCGTTCGTGGTGTTGATTTGACTGAGCGGCGAGAAGCGGTTCGACGTGAGTGTCCTGTTGTAGCTTGGCCAGTCTCCCTCGGTTCCCGATGAGACAGCCTCGGACGCGGCGGGAGCCGCCGGCGCTGACGGCTGCGATGCAGGTGTGCTCTGCGCCACTTCCGTTTCAAGGGTGCCGGCAGGCGCGGACCAATAACGTACGTAATTCAGCGCCAGCGCCGCGACCGGGACCGCCTGGTCCCAATACGCGTAGAGCAGGCCGGCTATGACAATGCCGATGACGATGATTGCGCCGAGAATCGCGCCAAGCCCGGATTTCATGAGTTAACTCCCGCAGTTCCCCTGAGCAGTCCATTGCAGTTTACGTCTGCGCCACGGCGCAGGCGACTTGCGGCATGTCAGTTTCGCAGGATCCTATCGAAGGATATACAACGCGTTCGTGCGGCAGTTGATAAACGCTAAGCTTGCGGCTCCCCTTGCAGCTGGTATTGTTGTATTGCATTTGGTGAGCCGCACGCCGCGAGCTTACGCGAGGGGATCATGAGAAGGCCTACACGCGGTCCCAGGAGAGCGCAGGTTACCGTCGTCAGGCGCAACCTCGTGCCGCTGCTGTTGCTCTGTCTCGCCGGATGCCACACCGCAGTCCTTTCTCCTGCGGGACCGGTGAGCGAGGGCGAGCGTATCGTGTTGCTCGATTCCCTCGCGATCATGCTCGCTGTCGGGATCCCCACGATCGTGTGTACTCTTGTGTTCGCGTACTGGTTTCGCGCCTCGAACACGCGCGCGCGCTATCGACCAGACTTCGCTTACTCCGGACGGCTCGAGCTGCTCGTCTGGTCCATTCCCGCCCTGGTGATCTTTTTCCTGGGCGGTATCGCCTGGATCAGCGCCCATCTGCTTGATCCGGCCGAGCCGCTCAAGTCAAAGGCGCAACCCCTGGAAGTCGAGGTGGTCTCGCTCGACTGGAAGTGGCTATTCATCTATCCGCAGCAGAATGTCGCCAGCGTGAACCGTATGGTGGTTCCGGTCGGGGTGCCGCTGAATCTGAAGATCACTTCAGCCAGCGTGTTCAACGTGTTCTTCGTGCCGCAGCTCGGCAGCGAGATCTATGCCATGTACGGCATGACGAGCCGCCTCAACCTGCAAGCCGACCGCCCGGGGAGTTACCTGGGCCTGTCGGCGCACTTTAGCGGCGATGGGTTCCCCGGTATGAACTTCGATGTTGACGCTGTATCGCCTCGGGAATTCGCCGGCTGGGCCGCCGCTGCACGTGCCGTTGGCCCGGTGTTGGATGAAGCCGCCTATCGTGGCCTCCTCAAGCAGACTCAGAACGTCAATCCCTACACCTATCGCTCGGTGCAAACGGGATTGTTCGGCGAGATCGTTCATCAGGAATTACCACCGGGCGAGGGACCGCCGACCGCGAGGACCGCCGCCGGCGGCTCGACGCTGCTCGCGCACCGACAGGACTGAAATGTTCGGCAAGCTCACCTGGCAGGCAATCCCCTTCGGTCAGCCGATTCCGCTCGCGGCCGGAGCCTTGGTCGTTTTCGGTATGGCTGCGGTCGTCATCTGGGTGGTGGCGAGGGGCTACCTTCCCTACCTGTGGCGCGAGTGGATCACGAGCACCGACCACAAGCGCATCGGCGTCATGTACTGCCTGCTGGCCGTGGTGATGCTGCTGCGCGGCTTTATCGACGCGCTCATGATGCGCTCGCAGCAGGCGCTGGCCTTTCACGCGGCGGGGTATCTGCCACCCGAGCATTACGATCAGATCTTCTCGGCCCACGGCACGATCATGATCTTCTTCGTGGCGATGCCGTTCGTCATCGGACTGATGAATTTTGCCGTGCCGCTGCAGCTGGGCGTGCGCGACGTAGCCTTTCCCACCTTGAACTCGGTGAGTCTCTGGCTTACCGCATCCGGTGCGCTCCTGGTCAACCTCTCGCTGGTAGTTGGTGAGTTTGCCCGCACCGGGTGGCTGCCGTATCCGCCGCTGTCCGAGCTCACCTATTCCCCGGGAGTGGGCGTCGATTACTACCTGTGGGCCATCCAGATATCCGGTATCGGCACGCTGATGACAGGCATCAACTTCGTGACGACCATTCTCAAGATGCGTGCGCCGGGCATGAGCTACATGCGCATGCCGATTTTCTGCTGGACGTCGCTCGCTTCGAATCTGCTGATTGTCGCCGCATTCCCGATTCTGACGGCGACGCTGGCCATGCTGCTGCTCGACCGCTACGTGGGGTTTCATTTCTTCACCAATGAAGCCGGCGGCAACGCCATGATGTTCATGAACCTGATCTGGGCCTGGGGGCACCCGGAGGTCTACATCCTGATCCTGCCCGCCTTCGGGGTGTTCTCCGAGGTGGTTGCGACCTTCTGCGGCAAACCGCTGTTCGACCGCCGCTCCATGATCATCGCCACCATGGCGATCTGCATCCTGTCCTTCACCGTCTGGCTGCATCACTTCTTCACGATGGGAGCGGGCGGCGATGTCAACGGCTTCTTTGGCATCGCCAGCATGATCATCGCGGTGCCGACCGGCGTCAAAATCTTCAACTGGCTGTTCACCATGTATGGCGGTCGCATCCGCTTCACGTCCGCCATGCTCTGGGCGGTCGGCTTCATGGTGACCTTCGTCATCGGCGGCATGACGGGAGTGCTGCTCGCCTCGCCGGCGGTGGACTTCGTGCTGCACAACAGCCTGTTCCTGGTGGCACACTTTCACAACGTGATCATCGGTGGCGTGCTATTCGGCGCTTTCGCCGGTTATACGTACTGGTTCCCCAAGGCCTTCGGCTTCGCCCTTGACGAGCGGCTCGGAAAAGCCGCGTTCTGGTGCTGGCTGGTCGGTTTCTACGTCGCCTTCGTGCCGCTCTACGTCCTGGGGTTTGAAGGCATGACCCGGCGCATGCAGCGCTACGACCGGCCGGAGTGGCATCCGTGGGTCTTGATCGCAGGCGTCGGCGCGCTCCTTATTCTATGCGGCATCGCATTCCAGATCGCTCAGCTGTGGGTCTCCGTGCGCGGCCGCGCACAGCGGCGCGATCCGACCGGGGATCCGTGGGACGGCCGCTCGCTGGAATGGGCCACCGCTTCGCCGCCGCCCGCATTCAACTTTGCCGTGTTGCCCACGGTCACGAGCGAGGAACCCTACTGGGACATCAAGCAACAGGCGCGCGCCGCGCAGCAGCTGGTGACGCCCGAGCCGCTGTATGCCGCCATCGAGATGCCGCGCAACAGTCCGACCGGATTCGTGACCGCGTTTCTTGCGGTGGTGACGGGGTTTGCCCTGATCTGGCAGATCTGGTGGCTGGTGGTGCTTGGACTGCTCGGTGCCTACGTGACTTTCGTGGTCTTTGCCTGGCGGGACGTCCATGAGACTGAGCTCCCGGCTGAGGAGGTGGCGCGCATCGATCGCGCCAACCGCGCCGCCCGTGCCGCGGCGCTGCGGGCAGAGGCAGCCGGATGAGCACCCCGGCGTTGCGCTTCGCGCACGACCCCGCCTTCGGTCCGCCCGAGGCGGCACATCGGGCGATAAGCGGGCACGGCAGCGGCGGGCCTGCGCCCAAGCGAATCGTCGTCGGTTACGGGTTCTGGATCTTTCTGCTCTCCGACGTGATCATGTTCTCGGCCTTCTTTGCGGCCTATGCGGTGCTCTTCAAGAACACTTCTGGTGGGCCGTCCGCGCACGAGCTGTTCGATCTGCACAACACCGCGGTGCAGACGGCGTGCCTGCTCGCCTCCACCTTCACCTGTGGCATGGCAAGTCTTGCGGTAGGACAGCGTAATCAAAAGTGGACGCAGCTCGCGCTGCTCGCGACCGGGCTCCTCGGCCTCGCTTTCATTGTGCTCGAGATCCGCGAGTTCTCCGGCTTCGTTGTTCGCGGAGCGGGTCCGGGCCGCAGTGCTTTTCTTTCTTCGTTTTTCACCCTGGTGGGATGCCATGGGGTACACGTGAGCGCCGGACTCCTGTGGCTCGGCACCATGATGGCGCAGTTCTATGCCAAGGGGTTCCGTCAGGACATCCGCCACCGCTTTCTGTGCTTCAGCCTCTTCTGGCATGCCTTGGACATCATCTGGGTTGCGATCTTTAGCCTGGTGTACTTGGTGGGCTCGCTCCCACCGGAGCTGCTGCCATGAGTGACGAGCTTGATTACGACGCGGGCTCCTACGTCGGCGAGGACCGCCTGGCGGACGGTGGCCTGCCCGGGGAGCAACACACGCTGCGCCGCGAGGTGCGTGGCTATATGCTTGGACTTGCGCTCGCCGTCGGCCTGACGATTGCTTCCTTCTGGGTGGTGGGGACGGATGGAATTTACCGGCCGGGGCTCGCCGTGGCCATCCTGGTGCTGGCGGTGGCGCAGATGGGCATCCATCTGGTCTTCTTTCTGCACATCACCACGGCCCCCGACAACGCCAACAACATCCTGGCCCTGGCTTTTGGTGTGTTGATCGTGTTTCTGGTGGTGTTTGGCTCGCTCTGGGTCATGAGCCACATGAACCACAACATGATGCCCATGGATCAGCTCATGCAGATGCAGCGCTGACGCTGCCCACCGCATGAAACCCTTGGGGCTGCCACCATTGCCCCACAGCTTTGCCACAACTGCCTGCGAGACTTTCGTACTCGCGGCAACCGTCAGCGGCAGTGGTGGCGTTTATGTCAGATCGGTTCGATGCTCTCCTGGTGTTTCTGCGGCGCACGCTCATCGAGCCTCTCGGCCGGCTGGGCGCCTTAGCGGCGGCTGCGCTGCCCGCTTTCTTTGTGGCCGGCTGGCGCTCGCGCCGCCCCCTCGTGATCGCAGCGGTTCTCGCCGCATTGGCTTACGGTCTCTACCACCATCCACCCTTCGCCAGCGTGCATCGCAGCGAAGTACTCGTACGCACCAACGTGTTCGACGATTCGGCGAACGCCTACGCCGCAGGCACCGTGCTGGTGCTGCCGGGCCTCCATGAGCTGCGCCGCTACTCGACTCGCGATCAGCTGTACCGTTCGATTGATAGCGCCAGCGCCACCGGCAAGGCACCCTTCCAGTCGAACGAGGGTTTGTCGATCGGCGTTGACCTGACGGTGCGCTGGGCCATCGATCGCGCCCGCATCGCGCAGATGTCGAAGCAGTTTCCGGATGATCTCAATGCCGACCTCGTGCGCCCCGCGGTGCAGGGCATCGTGTACCCCTTGTTCTCCCAACACTCCGTACGCGAGATCTTCTCGAGCCAGCGGGCCGAGATCCAGCGGGAAATCACCACCGAGCTGCGGCCAAAGCTCGCAGCGATGGGTCTGCTGCTGCGGGGGGTGGATCTGGGGCAGGTGGATCTGCCGCGCGACTACCGTGCGCAGATGGAGAAGCTCATTGCCGAGGAGCTCGAGACGGAAAAGGTTCGCTACACGCTGCAACTGAAGGAGGCGCAGGTGAAGGAGACGCTGCTCGAGGGCGAGGCCGACAAGGTAAGGCGCCAAAAGGCGGCCGAGGCTGCAGGTGAGGCCCAGGTCATCGCCGCACGTGCGCAGGAGGAGACCATGAAGCACATCCTGCCCTTCAAGCAAAAGCAGATCGAGCAGCGTCAGCTCGAGGCCGAGGCCGAGAAGGTTGCGCGTATCCGCACCGCGGAGGGCGCCGCCGAGGCGCGCCGTATCGAGGCCAGGGGCGAAGCGGACTCGCGGCAGCGGCTCGCCGACGCGGAAGCCTACCGGCTCGATCTCGTTGGCAAGGCGAATGCAGGTCAGATGGAACGCGAGGGTGCCTTGCTCGCCCACTACCCGTTGCTCATCCAGAAGACGCTCGCCGACAAGCTCTCCGACAAGGTGCAGGTCATCATCGCCCCGACGCCGGCGGCCGGGCAGTTCATCGGCGCGAACCTGATCGGCGCACGAGGCTCGACGAACCCGGTCGCCGATGTGGCACCCGCAGCCGGTTCGGACGTCGCGAGCCGCCAGTGATCCTCGCCCTCACGGCGACACTTGCCATCGTGGTGCAGGATCACGCCGCGCTGCGCGCGGCGCCGCGCGCCGCCGCCCCGGAGCTGGTGGCGCTCTGGCAGGGTGATGTGCTCGAGGTGCGCGGCGAGCGCGCCGGATATTTCAAGGTCTACGACTATCGCCGCGAGCGCGGCGGTTACGTGCCAGACGAGGCGGTCCATCCGGTCAGCCTCACCGAGGCCGATGCGCCCGGGCTGCTCGCGGTGCTGCGATTTCTGCGCGACCAGACTGGATCCGAGGCGCTGGGAATCAGCTACGGCGCCGCGTACCTGAAGGCGGTGCCGCCGCGAGCGCTCAGCGCGGACGCCTTCGATGACATTGCCCGCATGGCCGAGCGACTGGCCGACTCGGCGTCAGGCCGTAGCTACGCCCGCGCCGACGTGGCCGCGCACCTGGAAGTGGTGGCGCAGTTCGGCATTCACATGCGCACCTTTGAGCGCGACGGCCGCATGCAGTTGTGCTACGACGGCGAGCTGTACCGGCGTGTGCTTAGCGTGCCCGGCGCCAGTCCCGAACAGCGCGCGCACGCGGTGCTGGGCCTCACGCGCTCGGATTGCATCGACCCGGACTCAGGTCCCGTGCTGCGCGCCTCCCTCGACGATGAGCGGCGCAGACTCCTCGAGGGTGTCGGGGAGCAGGATCTGAGCGCGTTCACGCGAAGCCGCCTGCACCTGCGGCGCGCCACGGTCTGGGCGTCGATCGCCTTTGAGCGGGCGCGACGCCGCGAGCCGCCCCAGGTGGCAGCGCAGCTTGCGCTCGCCGAGCTTCTGGCCGTGCATGCGGACGACCTCGGAGATGACCGTCGCGCCGAGTACCAGGATGCGCTGATACGGGTAGGCGCGATCCGTTGGGCTGCGCTACCGCCCGCGGCAGCGGCGGGACCACTGATCCTCACCGCAGCCGCGGGCGATCCGGGCCAGACGTGTGTGGCGCTAGAGGAAGCGCCGGGTCGGCACGACGCGCCGCTGGTGCGACGGTGCACGTACGGGATCGTGTGGATGGCCTCGGCACAGTCGCTTGCGCCCGGTCGGGGTCTGGTGCTTGCGGTGCAGCCGCTGGAGAGCTGGCGCGAGCTGTGGGTATTTCATGCAGGCGTGAGTGGCTGGCGGATCGACGTGCTGTCACCCTGCCTGGAGGATCCCGAAGAGGGGTACGTCGAGTTCGCGGGCTTCGTGCCCGGCACCGGCCGCCTCCTGATAGCCCGCGACGTCAAGGCGCGCGGACGATTTCACCGCAGCTTCGAGGAGCTGCGGCTGGAGGATCTCGCCCTGGTACGGCAGGCCAGCACGCCCGATCTGCTGCGCGACTTTGGCCGTTGGCAGGACGTTGCCTGGCGACGTGACACGCTCGCGCTTCAATAGAAGCGAATGCCGGGTCTCAGGATCAGCTGAAATACGATCAGAAGGATCAGAAGAGCCCCGAGCGGATAGGCAATCGATCTGGAGCCCGTCCCGCCTGAGGGCTTCAGGCCACTGACACGCCATGCCCCGGCCTGCAGCCAGGCGACCCCGGTTGCGGTCACGACCGCCGGCACCACGACCACCTCGACGAACTCGCGCGGTATCCGAAAGGGGATGATCAGCAGGATCGCGCCCAGAGCGGGCAGCGTCGCAGCCCGAAAGACGAAGCGGGTCCGCGCCCGGGTGCTGGCGACACTGACCGGGTTTTCGGCGAGGTTGAGCAGCGGACGCGCGAGCCACAGCGCCGCCGCCGGCATTGCCGCGAGTGCCACGAGGCCCGCCAGCGTCCTGGCCGTTGCGGTGAGGCCGAGGTAGGTCATGGCCATACCGACGTCGTTGCGGGGATTGATCGCTCCGACGACGACTTGTGGGAGTGACTGAAAGATTCCGTTGTAGCTCATCCAGATCAGAAACAGCCGGACCGTGATCGAACGGTCAGACCGGCGTCGCAGAAGCAGAGCGCAGAGGAGGCCACTGAGGAAGATCGCCAGCGCGCCGTTGCCTTGCAGCAGGCTGGCGAGCGGGTTGTCGCCTTGCCAGGTGTGATTGTTGTGGAAGAGAGTAGGGCGCAGGCCGGGAGTGAGCGCCTTGGGCAGCACCAGGAACAGCTCCTGAATGAAGAAGGTCAAGTTGAAGGCGAGGGCATAGAGGAGCGCCGAGTTGATCGTCAGCGTCCAGTTCCACGGTGGGGCTGGTTGAGGTACAGCGGTTGCAGACATACGCCGCGCCTGCACCAGTCCGATCACACCGAGCGACAGCGGCCCGGCAACGAGTATCAGTGCGACCGCGATACCGATTGCAAGGGGTCCCGTGTTCAAATCCGGCTGCTCCGACGAATAGCTCGGCCCGTCCGCCAAGGGTCGCTGGCTGAGACGTTCGCAGACATCCTTCCAGGCAGCGAGGTAACCCCCATGGAACTCAAGCGCGCCGGGTCACAACCTTCCCAGAAGGGACCCGCAGAATACTTCACCGGAACCGTGCGGATTGATCCGCTGAACAGCGCGCCGGAGCCGGCCCGGGTCGCGTGCGCCAGCGTCACCTTTGAGCCAGGCGCACGCACCGCGTGGCACAGCCATCCGCTCGGCCAGACGCTCATCGTCACCGCCGGCTGTGGATGGACGCAGTGCGAGGGTGGGCCGATCTTCGAGATCCGCCCGGGCGATGTGATCTGGTGTCCGCCGAATCGCCGGCACTGGCATGGGGCGACGCCCACCACGGGGATGACCCACATCGCGATCCAGGAGGCACTCAACGGCAAGGTCGTCGAGTGGCTGCAGCATGTCACCGACGAGGAATACCTCGCCGGCCCGCGAGGTGAATTGCGCACGTGAAATGGCTTTCATTCATGACCGGCCCCGCGAGCTCGCGTCCGCCTACTCAACACTCAGCACGACCTTCCCTTTGGCGTGCCCGGCTTCCAGGTACCGCAGTGCCTCGGAGGCCTCGCTCAACTTGTAACGCCTGTCGATGACCGGTGTCAGCTTGCCGGACTGCATGAGAGCGGCGAGGGTTGCCAGATCATCCTTGTTCAGATCCGCCAGCATCATGGCGAACTTCTGGCTCACGAACTTCGACATGACCATGCCCTCGATCGGCCCCGCCAGCCACCCGAACCAATTGCCGGGAGCCGTCGAGCCGATCATGACGTAGATGCCGTTGGGATTGAGGACGCGCCGGTAGTCCGACACTGAATGAGTCCCGACGTTGTCCACGATCAGGTCGTAGCGCTCTGTCCCCGCGGTGAAATCCTCGCGGGTGTAGTCGATGACGTGATCGGCGCCGATCGAGCGCACCAGCGCGACGTTGTGCGTACTGCATACCCCGGTCACGTCCGCGCCGAACGATTTCGCGATCTGCACGGCGAACGTGCCGACACCGCCCGAGGCGCCGTTGATCAGGACCTTCTGTCCGGCCTGCACATGTCCTACGTTACGCAGCGCCTGCAGGGCGGTAACGGCTGCGATGGGCACGGCAGCGGCTTGCTCGAATGTCATGTTGGCAGGTTTCAGCGCGACGGCGCGATCCTCGCGGACCGCGACGTAGTCGGCGAACGACCCGAATCTTCCACCGAACACCTCGTCACCCGCCTTGAAGCGCGTGACCTTGCTGCCGACCGCCTCGACGGTGCCGGCAAAGTCGACGCCGAGGCGCGGGTTCTGGGGTTTGCCGAAGCCGCCGTCGATGCGCACCAGGTACGGCTTGCCCTCCAGGTAGTGCCAGTCGAGCGGGTTGACGGAGGCCGCGTGCACCTTGACCAGCATCTCGTTATCTAAAGGAGTGGGCTTGGCGAGGTCCTCATACCTGACGACATCGGGTGAGCCGTAACAGCGATGCACGATGCCCTTCATCAGGGTGGCGCCGGCAGGAGGTGTCGCATCCGGGCCGCAGGGGGTGGTGTGGCTCATGAGGAGCGCCACTGTGACCACTCCCGCTGCCACGATCAGGACGAGAATGCTGAGGATTTTGTAGCGTAGCTTCATGGATCCCCCGGCGCCCCCGCGACGCTCCATGCTCACGAGTGTACCGCAGGCCGCGGGATGGCCGGATTCGCTTGAGCGCGGAACCCACTCGCTGCGCGGCGCCCGACGGCAATCCCGACAGGCCCGCCGGCACGCGAGCGGTGACTCGTTTCCCAACTGGCGTCACGGTTTGTGGCGGCCGTTGTTGGCGCGGCAGACGGAAAACTGCTGTAGTCCGCGCATGAAACGACCTCGTGCATCGATGAGCCCCGCTTGCGTGTGGCTGCTCCTCACAGGCACGCCCGCCGCGGCGCTTGCCGCTGAGCTGCTGCACACCGCCGCAGGTGCGGAAAGCGAAGCTGCGGTGAGTGCGCTCGTTGGCAGGCCGACCGGTGTGACCTTGACGGCGCCGGGCGGTAAGGGCGGCGCCTGTGTCTTTACCGGGCGCGGCAGCTACCGGCTCGATGAGTCCGGGATGCTCAGCATCCAGGTGGAGGAGAACTGCGCCGGTATTACCAACCTGGGGTCGTTGCCGATCTGCGGCCTGTCGCCGGACCTGCAGTGCTCACCCGGCGGACGGTTCCCTCATCAATATCGCGTCACCGGCGCAGCTCTGGCGGTCGACTCGCGCGAAATTCCCTGGCTGCCCAGCTCGGCGCCCAGCGTTCCGGAGCTGCTGCACGCCCTGAAGGCTCGCATTGCGGCTGAACAGGACCTCGCTCGCGCCGAGCGTTCCGCGGCCCAGGCGAATCCCGATGGGCTGGTGGTCAGGTGCCAGTCGCCCCACGCGAGCTTCATGGTGCGCTCGAACCTGAGCAGTCTGATGCAACGTCAGCAGCGCCCGGACCCATCCGGGCTGTGCGCGGACAGCGTACTGCAGCGTTTTCTCAGCAGCGCGCGCGGCGGCGATCCCGTCGGACCCGACTCGGCCGTGGGACGCTGCTTTGCGGCGGCGGGGATGGTCACCGACTGGACGGTGACCCGCTGCGCGGTCGCGGACCAGTCCGCTGCGCTCACGCCGGCTGTCAGGACCGTGCCGGCACAGGCCGCCGCACCGGTCGATGGACCGGCGGGCTACCAGATCGCCTGCGCGATCGGCTCGGCGTCGAACGTCAGGAGTTGCGACGAGCTTGCGTCGGCCCGCTTATGCGACAACCCGTCGAACTACGCGTCCCCGCCGTCGAAAGACCGCATAGGGGTCACGTTCGTCAATCGCAGCGCAGAGCCGCTGGAGATCTACTGGTTGAGCTTTCACGGCGAGCCGATACATTATCGGCATCTGCCGCCCGGCGAGCGGGCGGTGCAGCAGACATTCATCGGGCACAACTGGCTGGTGACTCGGACGGCGGGACAATGCATCGGTGTATTCAAGGCCGCCCCGCAGTCGATCGCGTTCTTCTGAAGATCACGCCGGGCGCCCGGCTGTCCTGGCGGAGCGAGTTGCGATGGCCGCGCCCCTGACAGGCATCCGCGCCTGTGTGTTCGATGCTTACGGCACGCTGTTCGATCATGCCTCGGCTGCGGCCGCCTGCCGCGACACGCTCGGCGAGCGCTTCGGGCCACTCGCATCCCTGTGGCGTGACAAGCAGCTGCAGTACACCTGGCTGCGTGCAGCCCAGGGGCGGCACGCAGACTTCTGGCAGGTGACGGGCGATGCGCTCGATTTCGCGCTCGAGACGCTCGGCATCGGGCCTGCTGGATTGCGCGAGCGCCTGATGAGCCTGTATCTCACCCTCGATGTTTTCCCGGAAGTCCCCGCGGTGCTGCAGCGCCTGAAGGCCGCGGACTTCAGGCTGGCGGTCCTCTCCAACGGATCCCCCGACATGCTGCGCGCCGCGGTCGCCCGCGCGAAGATCGGCGCGATGTTCGAGGCGATCCTCTCGGTCGAGGAAGTCGGCGTCTACAAGCCACATCCGCACGTCTACCAGCTGGCGGTTGCGCGGCTGGGGGTCGACCGCCAGGCGATCTCGTTCCAGTCAGCCAACGCCTGGGATGCCTGCGCGGCATCCGCATTCGGCATGCGGGTGGTGTGGTGCAATCGCTACGGGCAGCGCCCCGAACGGCTTCCCGGTCGCCCGGATCACGAGGTCACCTCGCTCGCGGAGCTGCCGGCGCTGCTTGGCGCCTGATTCCCGGCGGCGGTTTAGCCGCCGAGTTGACGCGCGAGCCGCGTCCTGGAGATGAGGCCGCGCACCAGCGAGGAGCCGCCGACGGCCCGCTGCATCACCAGCAGGTGGGTGACGTCGGTTTCGCGGAACAGGGCGAGCACATCGCTCACGGTGGCTTCGGCAAGCTCCTCCCAGTCGATCACCGGTACCTGCTCCCACGCAGTCATGACGTGGCCCACGAGGAGCTCGTCATGGCGCGTGTAGGTGGAGCTCTGCAGGAACTTCATGGGCCGCTCGCCCTGGATGTCGTAGGAAGTGATCAGTCCGGTGACCGTGTCGCCGCGGCAGACGAGCAGCGCACGCACGCCGAAGCGGATCATGTCCTTGAGCGCATCTTCGATAGGGCGCTCTTCGTTGACCGTGATCGGGTGCTCGTGCGCAAAGTCCGTCATCACGTTGACCGCGGTGTCGCCGGGCTTCACGGTGGGAACGAGTGTCGCCGGCCGCAGGGGTCGGGCAGAGGGAGCGTGTGCTGACAGGTGCAGGAAATTCATGTGGGCGCCTCATGCGACGGTAAGTGACGCGCGAAAGTCCGTCAACGCTTTTGAGTGCTCCGCTTGCTGCGTGTTCCTTCTGTTACCGTTTGTTAACGATTGCACCGGAAACGGCAGCATTCTCCCCGGGGCGGCGGGGAGCGTCCTTACGGGTGGCGGAACGTGAGGCGCGACCCGTGCGCGGCTCGGGAGCCGCGGGCGCCGCTGCCTCCGGCGTCGTCTCGCCAAGGGCGATCGCCAGCGCCTGCGCCGCGCGCTCGACCCATACGAACTCGAGCACGGCGCGGGCGCTCGCGGGAATGTCCTCGAGGTCACGCCGGTTGCGGTCGGGCAGAATCACGCGCCGAATGCCGGCGCGCGCCGCCGCGATGGTCTTCTCCTTGATGCCGCCGACCGGCAGCACCAGGCCGCGCAGCGTGATCTCGCCGGTCATGGCGACGTCCGGACGCACCGGCGCGTTCCTGAAGAGCGAGGCGAGCGACACGAACATCGCAACCCCGGCGCTCGGTCCGTCCTTGGGGATGGCGCCGGCCGGCACGTGCACGTGGACGTCGCTGTGCTCGAAGAGCTCGGGGTCGATACCGAAGTCCGCCGCCTGTGACTTCAGCAGACTGAGCGCCGCCTGGGCGCTCTCTTTCATGACATCGCCCAGCTGCCCGGTGAGGATCAGCTTGCCGTTGCCCGGCAGGCGCGCCGACTCGACGAACAGGATATCGCCCCCGACCGGCGTCCAGGCGAGGCCGGTGGCCACGCCCGGCACGCTGGTCCGCTGCGCCACCTCGTTCTCGAAGCGCGTCGCGCCGAGCACGGCATCGAGGTCGGCCGCATCGAAGGCCACCGTCTGCGCTGTGCCGGAGGCGATCTGCATGGCGGCATTGCGCGCCAGCGCGCCGATCTGCCGCTCGAGAGCGCGGCAGCCCGACTCGCGCGTGTACTCGTTGATGATGCGGGTAAGTGCCGCATCGGTGACCGAGAACTGCGCAGCGGTTAGTCCGTTCGCCTTGAGCTGCCGCTGCACCAGGTAGCGCTTGGCGATCTCGAGTTTCTCCTCCTCGGTGTAGCCGCTGAGCTCGATGATCTCCATGCGATCGCGCAAGGGTCCGGCAATGGTGTCGAGCACGTTGGCGGTGGCGATGAACAGCACGCGCGACAGATCGAACGGCTGGGCGATGTAGTTGTCGCGGAAGGTCGAGTTCTGCTCCGGATCGAGCACCTCGAGCAGCGCCGAGGCCGGATCGCCGTGGAAGCTCGCCGAGAGCTTGTCGATCTCATCGAGCATGCACACCGGATTGCGCGTGCCGGCCTTGCGCAGGCTCTGGATGATGTTGCCCGGCAGCGCTCCGATGTAGGTGCGCCGGTGGCCGCGGATCTCCGCCTCGTCGTGCACGCCGCCCAGGCTCACGCGCACGAACTTAAGTCCCAGTGCACGCGCGATGCTCTGGCCGAGCGAAGTCTTGCCCACGCCCGGGGGGCCGACGAAGCACAGGATCGGGCTGCGTCCCTGCGGGTTTAGCTTGCGCACTGCGAGATACTCGAGGATGCGCCGCTTCACCTTCTCGAGCCCGTAGTGATCCTCGTCGAGCACCTGACGTGCGCGCTCGATGTCGATGTCCTCGGTGCTGGCCTTGCTCCACGGCAGCGCCACCAGCCAGTCGAGATAGCTGCGCACCATGCCGTGTTCGGGACTTGCCTCGTTCATGCGGCCGAGCCGCTTGAGCTCCTTGCGGGCGTGCTCTTCGACTTCCGGCGGCATGCCCGCGGCGCTGATCTGCTTGTCGAGCTCCGCCAGCGCACCCTCGCTGTCCTCGCTCTCGCCGAGTTCCTTCTGCAGCTGGTGCAGCTGCTCGCGCAACACCGCTTCGCGCTGGCGCTCGCCGAGCGCCGCGTGCGTCTGCGCGGTGATGTCCTTGGTGATCTTGAGTACTTCCACGCGGTGGGTGAGCAGCTGGATGACCTTGTCGAGCCGCATCTGCAGATCGACCGTCTCGAGGATATCCTGCTTCTCGACCGGGCTTGCGTCCATGAAGTTGGCGATCAGGTCCGCCAGCGGCGCCGCCGCGTCGATGCCCGCGATGAGCCGCTGCAGCTCCGGTGGCGGCTGCGGCAGCAGCGCGAGGGCTTCCAGCGCGCGCTGCTTGAGCAGCGTGAAGCGCGCCTCGATCTCCGCACCGCCCGCCGCCGGCTCCGGGATCGCCTCTACCCGCGCCGCGAAGTACGGCGTTTCGCGCAGCATCTCCACCACACGGAAGCGGCTCTCGCCCTGGCATACCAGGTGATGCGCGCCTTCCGGGGTCGTGACGTAGCGCAGTACTGTGGCGAGCACGCCGATGGCATAGAGATCCGCCGCCACGGGCTGTTCGGTGGCCGGGTCGCGCTGCGCCAGCAGCGCGATCTTGTGACCGGCGCGCACCGCTTCCTGAGCGGCGGCGATGCTCTGCTCGCGGCCGAGCGCGATCGGCGCCACCGCGCCCGGAAACAGCGCCACGTTGCGGATCGGCACGATGGGCACCGCGTCGGCGGGCAAGGGCGGCAGCTCGACGTGCGGCCGGGGAGCGGCCGGACCTGCGGCGCTCATCGCGGCTTCATCCACACCAGGCGAACCTGCAGGCAGCCGTTGAGGTAATGCGAATCGGCGAGCTGCACCGCGTCTCCCGGCAGTGACAGCCGACGCACGAAGCGGCCGTGGGGGATCTCCAGGCGCCGGACCACCCCATTACGTGCGCCGAGGTTCGGCGGCCGAACGCCGCGCACGGTGAGACCGTCGGCATCGAGTTGCACGTCGATGTCCTCGGGCGCGACGCCCGGCAGTGCGAACAGCAGCGTCAACCCGTCGGGGGTCTCATGGATGTCGACTGGCGCTTCCCAGCCGATGCCCTCGGCCCCGGGCCCCAGGTAGCGCAGGAAGCTGCGTTGCAGCCGTTCCGCTTCTTCCGCAAGCTCGAGGGCCTGCAGCCACATCGCGCTGTAGCGTCGCTCCGCACTCATGGCATGCTCCGGGAACGGCCATCGGTGGGCCGGCGTTCATTCTGACGCAGCGCTGCGCGCGGCGCACCGTCCGGTGATCCCGCCGTGCGCCCAAGGCTCAGCTGCCGAAGCATTCCGCGCGCAACTGCTGGTACCAATCCTCGGCCTTCTGGGCGTGCTGCGCGCTCACGGTGCGATCCTCGGGCGCATCCGCAACCGCGGCGACCTGGCGTATCTGCCCGTCTGCAACCTCGAAGGTGGCGCGGATGGCGAACGCCGCGCGCTCCCCCAGCAGGCTGTAGCAGACACTGTCGAAAGCGGGTTGCGGCATGGTGCTTGCGCCGAGCGCGGCTGCGATGGCCGCAGCGCACTGGTGCGCCTGGCTGGCGGCGGCCGAGGCCGCTTTCGGCATGGCCCCGGCGATGCACGCATCGCCGATGACGTGGATGTGGGGGACGAGCTGCGACTCGAAGGTGCGGGCGTCGACCGGGCACCAGCCATGGGGGGATGCCAGCGCCGCATCCACCGCCAGCTGGCCCGCTGCCTGCGGCGGGATGATGTTGGCAAGCGCAACGCGGTGCGCACCGCTAGAGCTGTAGAGCGTGCGCGTGCGCACGTCGACGCGCGTGAGACTGCCGCCGTCCCCGGGCGCAAGCCACTCGATCACGCCCGGATAAAGGTTGTTCCAGGCGGCGGTGAATACGTCCTGGCGGGGAAAGTGGTTGTTGCCGTCGAAGATCAGGATCTTGTTGCGCTTGCGGTGCCGCAGCAGCCACTCAGCCATCATGCCGGCGCGTGCATAGGGGCCCGGCGGGCAGCGCATCAGCCCGCTCGGCACGCTGATCGCCAGCGTGTCGCCGTCGGCGGTGGCGCGCAGCTGCGCGGCCAGCAGGGTCGTCTGCGCGCCCGCCTGCCACGCGTGCGGCATGCGCAGCGTCGCCGCCTCGTCGTACCCCTCCGGTGTGCCGAAGAGCATGCGGATCCCGGGCGCCACCACCGCCTTGTCGTAGTCAAGAGCTGCACCGCTGCGCAGTTGCACGCGCCGCCGCGCCGGGTCGATGGCCGTGGCGACATCCGGCACGAAGCGCACGCCCGCCTGCGCAAGCCCGTTGCGCCCCACAGTGATCGCAGCCAACGCGCGTTGTCCGGTCATGACGCCATCGCTCATCGGACAGGTGACGTAGGTATCGGCCCCGTCGATCAGCGTGACCGCGAGGTGTGGGTTGAGGCTGCGCAGCTGCAGCGCGCAACAGCTTCCCGCAAAGCCGCCGCCGACGATGACAACGCGGGGGGCGCGCGCGGCCGGCTCCAGGACGACTCTGGCACGCGCAGCGGCGGCGAGCGCTGCGCAGACCGCTGCGCTCAACAACTCGCGCCGGCGCATCACTCCCACTCGAGCTCCTGGTAGGCGCGGGTGACGTTGCGCGGGTGCGTCGAATCCCACAGCAGCCAGTGCGACTGACCGGCTTCGCCCGGCTCCTTGAGCGCATCCTGCAGCGGTTTGCCCCGCGCAAGGTCGGCGCGCACGCTCTGCAGCAGCGTGCTCAGGTAGACCCGCTCGGGTGTGAAAGCGGCGGCCGGCTCGCCCGTCACCTCGCCGTGCCCTGCCACCAGGTGCCGCACATGCGGCAACGCTGCCAGCGCATCGATCGCTGCGAGCCAGCCGATGATGCTGCCGTCGAGCGCCGGCGTGCGTTGCACGAACAGCAGGTCGCCGGTCCACAGCGTGCCGCTGCTGAGGTCGTAGACCGTGAGATCGCAATCGGTGTGCGCCTTCGGCCAGGCGTGCAGCGTGAGCTGCCGCTCCCCGAGATCGAGGTTGCGATCGCTGCCGACGGCGACGCTCTCGTCGGGGCCGATGATCTGCGCAGCGCTCGCCGGCGCATCGAGGTCCGCGGCATAGCTGGCGAGAAAGAACGGCCGGCTGCGTACCAGCGCGTCGGCGAGCAGCGCGTGCCCGACGAAGTGCACTTGGTCAGCGGCGAACGCCGCGTTGCCGAGTACGTGATCGACGTGCACGTGGGTGTTGATGACGTAACACACTGGCAACGCGGTGTGCGCGGCGATCGCGCGGCGCAGTGCGCGTCCGACCCGCACCGAGCCGCCGGTATCGATGACCGCGACGCAGCGACGCCCGACGATGAACCCGATGTTGGCGATGTCGTCATGACCTGGCGCATCGAGCGGCAGCGGCTTGCCGTAGTGCACGAAGTCGCCGGGCGCGATCTCGATGACGGGTAAGGCCCCCGGAGCATCGCCGGCTGCTGCCGTGCCCGCGCCCGCCAGCCACAGCCAGGCCGGCAGTGAGCGAAGCAGGGCGCGTGCAACGCGCATGGCGCGTATCGAGTGGGGCGGCGCCCGCGGGACGCTCTTAATGGGCGGCGGCTCCGGCGCCGTTCCAGGTCGCGGCGAAGCGCGACTGCGTCGGCAGGTCGGTCGCCTCGACCGCGAGCGGCGCCGGCAACGGCTCGCCCGTCACGAGGCGCAGCGTCGGATTCTCGCTGAGCGAGATGCCGGTGTCGGCCTCCATCAGCACGCGTCCACCGGACGACAGCTTGATGTGGGCGATGAAATGCGGCGGGATGAAATCGCCGCTCACCGGATTGACCTGGAAGCCGGAGTTGTTGGGGTGGCGGATGCTGATCTGCACCGCGTGCCCGTCGGTCGAAGGTCGGAAGCGGATCTGTCCGAGGGCTCCACCTTGCGTGGCCGCCGGAGGGGCGGAGCAGCCCCCGCTCGCATTCACCCAGATGCTGCGCATTTCCAGCCGGCCGGTGTCGGTCTCGGCGATGGCGCGCACCGAGGTGAAACGGTCGATTCGCACGCGCAGGTCGATCTCATCCACCGGCAGCCCTGTGGCCAGACTCATGGTGGTAACGAGTGGTGAGGGATTGTTATCAATGATCACGCGGACCTGCCTGACCTTGCCAGCCAGTTCCTTGCCGAACTGCACCACGATCGGGGTCGCGGACGGATCGGGAGTGCTGGCAGGTCCTGAGACGCTCATCGACTCGTCGCCGACCTCGCCGATCGGACGCGTACCGTACAGCTGCGGTCGCAGGCTCTGCCAGGCGCCACCGGGCGGTGCCTGCGAATCGGCAACGACAAGTCCGGGCGCCGCTCCGAGCAGACAGATCAGGTTACAAAGCGTGCGCCTAGCGCTCGGCGAAAACTTACCCATGTGCGGTTATCATACGTCAGCGCCGGTCACGCTGCGCCCGCATCGATCGCGGCTTAGCCGCAACGAGGTTACCTATGAAACGCTGGTTAATTCCGCTGAGCGGTCTTTGCATCGTCAGCCTCGCCGTGCAGGCGCAGGACACACCCCCGCCGGGAGGGCCCGGACGGCCGCGCGAGGCCTGCAAGGGTGACGTGCAGAAGTTGTGCTCGGACGTGAAGCCGGGCGGCGGCCGCATCATCGTCTGCCTCAATGACCACAAGGACCAGTTGTCCCAGGCCTGCAGCGACGCCATCGCGAAGGCCCGCGCGCACCATCCGCCGCCGGGCGCCGGCGGGCAGAGCGGCCAGCCACCGTCGGGCGACCAGCCGTCTCCGCCGAGCAAGCCGCAGCAATGAGCGGTCAGGCCCGTGGCGGCGCGGGCCTGACTCACTTCTTATTAAGGGCGGCGACCGCCGCCGTGCAGGCCACCTCGTCCTGCGAGCCCGTGCCGCCCGAGCAGCCGATGCCACCGATGAGCTTGCCGGCATCGACCAGCGGAATTCCGCCGCGCGAGGCGATCACCCCGTCGAGCGTCAACACGTAGGTGGAGCCGTTCTGCTGCACCGCGTTCTCGAACACCTTCGTCTCGCGGCGGAACGTGGCGGCGACGCGCGCCTTGTGCTCGGAGACCGCGATCGAGGCGAGCTGCGCACCGTCCATGCGCTCGAAGGCCACGAGGTTCCCGCCCGCATCGACCACGGCGACGTTCAGCTTCCAGTCGTGCCTGCGGGCCTCGGCGATCGCCGCCGCGATGAGCGCATTGGCGCGCTCGAGCGTAATCGGCGGTCCGTAGGGGATGTCGAAGGGCATCTTGTCCGGGACGACATCCAGGGGGTTGCCGGGGGCTTGCTGTGCGTCGCTGGTCGCGGCGACCACGGCGGCGGCGCCAAGCAGCGCCAGGGTCAGGATGCGGCTTGCAGGCATGGTCGCTCTCTGATCGGTGGAGGGAGGAACACTTTACTCTCAGCTCTGTCGCCTGACATGTCAGCGTGAAGTCAGGCTGGACGTTGCACATCAAACCCGTGCCTCGCACCGCGAGGTACGCTCACGTAACATCGGGCGTTGGTTCGACGCCGGAGATTTCACTTATGCGCATCCTCGGTGCTGGCGGCGTTCCCGGCTTTCTATGTATCGCGACGGTGGCGGCGGTGTGCGCCAGTCCCCCGCTGCGGTCCGATCCGCCGGCGGCCGCCGCAGGGGGCGAAGCGGCGGTCGCGGCGGACTGGAATCCCAGGGAGCTGCGCTTCGTGTTCATGGGCTTCACTGCGCACTACTCGTGCGACGGGCTGCGGGACAGGATCAGGAGCACGCTGCTGATGCTCGGCGCCCGCCCGGACCTGTCGGTGAACGAGTATGGCTGCGCCGGCGGACTCGACCGCCCCACCGCCTTTCCGAGCGTCCACATTAAAGTGAATGTGCTGCACCCGGCCGCGGCCGCAGGCCCGGCTGCCGCCGGGGCGGCGCCGGCCCAGACGGTCAGTGCGCGCTGGAAGCTGGTAGATCTCACCGCCCATCGCGATCCTCTCGACGTCGCCGGTGACTGCGAGCTCATCGAGCAGATCAAGCAGCGCATCCTGCCGCTCTTTACCACGCGCAACGTGCAGTATGAGTCGACCTGCATTCCCAACCAGTACACGGTGGGCGGCACGCACCTCAGTGCCGAGGTGCTGATCGCCGACAAAGCGGACACGGTCAAGCCCGCGACGCAGTGAGTGACCTGCGCGCGGCGTGCGCAGGTTGTAGACTGCGCTTCAACAGGGCGGTATCGGTGCTGTCATGCAGGAAACCTTCCGCGGGCGACGCGTGATTCGGGTGACATTGAGCGCAATCGCCATCGCGACGCTGGCGGCGCGCGCGGCGGCGGCGCTCGCTTTCACGGCCACGGTCGTCACCCCCGTGCACATGCGCGCCGGACCCGCCATCGAGTACCCGGCCGTCGTGCGGCTGCCGCCCGGCGTTGGCGTGCAGGTGTTCGGTTGCGAGCAGGGCTACGGCTGGTGTGACGTGCAGGCGGGCCCGAACCGCGGCTGGGTCGCGGCGGAGTACCTGCAGATGCCCGCTGCGGGCGGCGTCGTGGTCATCGCCAGCAACGGCGTGACGCTCGGGATACCGATCGTCACCTTCAGTTTCAACACCTACTGGTCGACCTGGTACAGCGGGCGTCCGTGGTACGCGCAGCGCGCTCACTACTACAACTACTGGCATCGCTATCCGCACGGGCGGCCGCCGCCACCACCGCGGCCCCGACCGCCGTCGCGTCCCCCGCCGGCGATGCGGCCCCCGCCGGGTCATCCGCCGCCGGCGACGCGGCCTCCCGCCGGCAGACCCTCTCACGGTCCGGGCAAGCCACCACCGGGCAGCGGAAAACCGCCACCGGGCACGGGCAGGCCCCCGGGCGGCAAACCGCCGGGAGACAGACCACCTCCCGGCAGTGGCTCATCCCCGCGCACCGGGCCGGCGCCGCCCCCGGATAAGGGATCCGGAACTTAACGGTGTCGGGTGCAGGGCCCGGCGCCACCGCGCCATCGCGAGCCCCGTATGCGCTCATCGTGCTGCTCGGCGCGGCCCTGATGATCAACTACGTCGACCGCGGCACCATCTCGACGGCCTCGCCGCTCATCAAGAGCGAATTCAGACTCGATGACTTTCAGATGGGCCTGCTGCTGTCGGCGTTCTTTGCTACCTACGTCCTCTCGCAGCCGTTCATGGGAATCCTCGTCGACCGCATTGGCGCGGCGCGCGTGTTGGCCGGCGGCTTCACGCTCTGGTCGGTCGGGACTTTCCTGGCCGGACTTTCGGGCGGCGTCCTGAGTCTCGTGGCGTTGCGTCTCGTGATGGGCGTCGGCGAGTCGGTGTGTTACCCGAGCGGTTTCGCGCTGATCTCACAGCGCGTGGCGGACGCGCAGCGTGCGCGGGCGACCTCGATCATGCAGCTCGGCAGCGTGGTCGGCCCTGCGCTGGGTGCCTTCGTCGGTGGACTGGTCATGATCCACTACGGCTGGCGGACCATGTTCATGGCGCTCGGGCTGCTCTCGCTTCTGTGGCTGATCCCGTGGGCTGGCCAGCTGCGGGTGCCCGCGCCGCTCAGGTCCGCGGGCGCCGGCGCTGTGGGACCGCGGTGGATCGACATCGTGCGCCAACGGGCACTGTGGGGGACGGTCTTCGGCAACTTCTGCTCGAATTACGCCTTCTACTTCGTGTTCACCTGGGTGCCGCTCTATCTGGTGGATGAGCGCGGCCTGTCGCTGGACGCGATGAAGAATGTCCAGAGCCTCATCTACGTGATGGACTCGGCCAGCATTGTCGCCACCGGCTGGCTGATCGACTGGTGGATCCGCCGCGGTGCGACGCCGAGCCTGGCTTACAAGACGGCGCTGTCGCTGAGCGCGGCCGGAGTCGGCGTGTGCCTCTTGTCGCTGAGCGCCGCCGGGGCGGCGGCGGGCGCCGGGCTGCTGCTCGCGACCGGTCTGGCGGACGGTCTCAACTCCCCTTCAGTGGGGGCGCTGACGCAGCGCTTTGCGGGGCCGCTCGCCACCGGCCGGTGGATGGGCACGCAAAACGCGATCAGCAACACGGCAGGCATCCTGGCCCCGAGCGTGACCGGCTATCTCATCAAGCACAACGGCGGCCACTACACGGTGGCACTGTGGGTTACGGGCGGGGTCGCGCTGCTCGGGCTGCTCGCATGGTTCCTCGCGGTGCCCCCCGTGGAGCCGGTGGATTGGAGCCGCGGAAGCTGATGTCCCAGTTCACTAAAACGGAAAGCCTCGCGCCCGTTCCTGGTCTTTGAGGATATCGCGCGCCGCGAGGAACAGGTGCGCTGTCGCCCAAAGACCGGTGGGCACCAGGCACAGCATCGCGAGCCGCAGCGAGTCGGCGTTCGAGGCGTGCGTGCGTCCGAACCAGTCGCTCAGCGCGCCGATCAGCGGCGGCGCGATTACCAGGTTGCCGAGGTTGGCGAGGAACAGCACCATGGCGCAGAACATCGCCCGCATGCGGCACTGCGCGAGATTATTGAGCAGCCCGAAGCCGGGGCCGATGTAGAAGTAGATCGCCGGAATGAAGATCCACAGCATGGCGCGCGCCAGTGTCAGGTCGCGTGTGTAGTACACCACCCCCGAGGCGACCGTGGCGATGGCGGTGCCGGCACCGAGCAGCCACACGATGCGGCGCGCATCCACCATGCCGCTGCGGGCCATGAGCCAGCCGGTGGCCAAGGTGGCGATGCCGCCGCCCCACAGGTGCATGTTCTGCGTCAGTGAGCCCGCCTCGCCGATGCTCATGTGGTAGGTGCGCTGCAGGAAAGTCGGCGTCCAGAACATCAGCCCCCAGCCCCATAGCGCGCACACCGCGGTGCCTATCATCAGGTGCACCGCCGAGCGCTGTTGCCACAGGAAGCGCATGGTCTCGCCGACCGTGGGCGCCTCGCCGTCGTCGCCGCTGTCGAGGCAACCGCGCTGCGGCTCGCGCACCGTGAACCACACCGCCATTCCGGCCAGTACCCCCGGGATCCCCAGCGCGTAGAACACCGTGCGCCAGCCGTACTGGTCGGCGATCGCGCCGGCGACGTTGTAGCCGACCCAGGCGCCGATCGGTGCGCCGAGGGAGAACACCGTGAGCGCCATGGCGCGGCGCGTCGCCGGGAAGTAATCCGACAGCAGCGAGTTGGCGCCGGGCGTGCCTCCGGCCTCACCGACCGTCACCCCGACGCGCGCGAGGAAGAACTGCAGCGAAGTGCTCGCCAGCCCGCACACCGCCGTCATCACCGACCACAGTACCAGGCACGCCGCGACGATCTTGCGGCGGTTGTAGCGATCGATGAGCCACGACAGCGGGAAACCGAGGATGACGTAGAACAGGCCGAACGCGACCCCGGTGAGCAGCGCAACGCCTTTGTCGGTGAGATGCAGCTCGATGCGGATCGGGTCGAGTACCGTCGACACCACGTAGCGATCGGCGATGCTCAACGTGTACACCAGGCACATCATGATTAGCACGTACCAGCGGGCCACCAGCGTCGCTGACTGCGGCAGCGGCGCGCCGTGCGCAGTGCCGACGGCGGAGGCCACGCTCGATTGCAGTTCGCTCATGTCGTTTCGGTGCCTGCTCGGTGCTGCCGGGGCAGGTTAACCCGGCGGCGCGCGACTGTCTTGCACAATCAGGTCGGCGGCTTTTTCCGCCAGCATGATGGTCGCCGCGTTGCTGTTGCCGGAGGTGACGTTCGGGAAAGCGGACGCATCCACCACGCGCAGTGCGGCGACCCCGCGTACCCGCAGCCGCGCATCGAGCACCGCGCGGCTCGGGTCCGCTCCCATCTGGCAGGTGCAGGAGGCGTGGAACACCGAGCCGGCACGCGCGCGAAAATCCGCCAGCACCGCCTCGTCCGACTGCACCGCCTCCCCGGGCTCGCGCTCGCTCGCGACCGCGGCGGCGAGCGGGGCCGCGGCGGCGATGCCGCGCACCACGCGCGCCCCGTCGCAGACATCGCGCACATCCTCCGCCGTCGCCAGCGAGTTGAGCACGATCGCGGGGCTTAGCAGCGGGTCGGGCGAGCGGATGTGGATGCTGCCGCGGCTGGTGGGGCGGCAGGTGTTGAACGACATGAGAAAGCCGGGGTAAGGGTCGGGGTTGAGCAGCCGCCGCCGCGATCCCAGGGTGGTGGTGCTGTAGCTCGCAGGGTTGAAATAGATGTGCAGGTTGGGACGGGTGAGCTCGGGGCGGCTGCGCACGAAGGCACCCGCCTGGTTGACGCTCATGGCCAGCGGACCGCGCCGGGTGAGCGCATAGCGCAGCGCCGCGCGTACCTTGCCGAGGAACGGTGCGAGCTGCTCGTTCAGTGTCGGCACCCGCGAGCGGTAGAAGTACGACACCGCCAGATGATCCTGCAGTCCCTCGCCTATGGCCGGCGTATCGGCGATGACCGTGATGCCGAAACGCCGCAGACGCTCGCCCTGGCCGATACCGGAAAGCTCCAGCAGTTGCGGGGAGTTGACGGCGCCGGCGGACACCAGCACCTCGCGGCGCGCGTGCGCCACCTGGTGCGTGCCGCCGTGCAGGTACTCGACGCCGCTCGCGCGCCGGCCGTCGAACATGATGCGCGTCGCATGCGCGCGCAGCCGCACCTCGAGGTTGCGCCGCTGCCCCATCACCGGGCGCAGGTAGGCGTTGGCGCACGAGACACGCACGCCGTCCTTGATCGTGACCTGCCACAGTCCCGCCCCTTCGGTGCGCGCGCCGTTGAAGTCGGCGGTGCGGGCGATGCCGCGTGACGTGCAGGCCTCGAGAAACACCCCGCACAGCGGATGCACGCTGGCCGACACATCGCTGACGTGCACCGGGCCGCCCACGCCGTGAAACTCGGAAGCGCCCAGGTCGTGATCCTCGAGCTTCCTGAACCACGGCAACACTTCCGCGTACGACCAGCCGGGGTTGCCGGCGTCGCGCCAGTCGTCGAAGTCGCCCGGCTGTCCGCGCACGTACACCATGGCGTTGATCGAGCTCGAGCCGCCGAGCACCTTGCCGCGCGGCCAGAAGGTGCGGCGGTTGTCGAGCGCCGGATCGCTCTGCGCCTCGTACATCCAGTTGTAGCGCGGGTCATTGAAGGTGCGGCCGTAGCCGATCGGCACCTGGATCCAGGGCGTGCGATCCGAGCCGCCCGCTTCCAGCAGCAGCACGCGCTGCGCAGCATCCGCGGACAGGCGGTTGGCGAGCACGCAGCCGGCGGAGCCCGCGCCGACTACGATGTAGTCGTAATCACCCATATGCTATAAACGGCCCGCGCGATGAAACTCACCGACATCAAGACCTTCATCGCCGGCAACCCCGCGCCCGGTGTCGGCGGGCGTTATTTCGTGTTCGTCAAGCTCACCACCGACGGCAACGTGCATGGCATCGGTGAGGCGTACTGCGTGCCGTTTCACCCGGAAGTTGTCGCGCGCATGCTGGTCGACACCTTCGGCCGTTATCTGGCGGGCGAGGATCCGCACAACATCGAAAGTATCTGGCGGCGCGTCTATTCCGCAGGCTACACCCAGCACGCGGATCTGGCGCTGATGGCGGTGCTGTCGGCGCTCGAGATGGCCTGCTGGGACATCATCGGCAAGGAGGCCGGCCAGCCGGTCTACAACCTGCTCGGCGGTCGCGTGCACGAGCGGCTGCGCTCCTACACTTATATCTATGCGCGCCCCGGGGACAAGACCGACGTCTACCAGGACCCGGACCTTGCGGCCGAGCGCGCCGCGGAATACCTGGCGCAGGGCTTCACGGCCCTCAAGTTCGACCCGGCGGGCCCGTACTCGGCCTTCGATGGCCGGCAGCTGTCGCTCGCTGCGCTCGAGCTGTGCGAGCGCTTCGTGCGGCAGTTGCGCGCCGCGGTCGGCACGCGCGCGGACCTGCTGTTCGGCACACACGGCCAGATGACCGCGGCGGGGGCGATACGGCTCGCGCGGCGCCTCGAGCCCTACGATCCGCTGTGGTTCGAGGAGCCAGTGCCCCCGGATGCCCCCGAGGAGATGGCGCTGGTGGCGCGCGCCACGCGCATCCCGATCGCCGCCGGCGAGCGGCTCGCCACCAAGTACGAGTTCGCGCGGCTGCTGCGCGCGCAGGCCGCCGCCATCCTGCAGATGAACCTCGGCCGCGTCGGCGGCATTCTGGAGGCGAAGAAGATCGCAGCGCTCGCCGAGGTGCAGCATGTGCAGCTCGCCCCGCACCTGTACTGCGGTCCGGTGGTGGGCGCCGCCAACATCCAGCTCGCCACCTGCAGCCCGAATTTTCTCATCCTCGAGGGCATCGAGCGCTGGCAGGGCTTTCATGCCGAGGTGCTCGTCAAGCCGATACGCTGGGAGAGCGGCTACGTCATCCCGCCGACCGAGCCGGGGCTCGGCGTGGAGCTCAACGAGGCGGTCATCGCGCGCCATCCCTACCAGGGCAACGCGCTGCACCTGGACATGGCCGCAAAGCCGGTGTAGCGGGCGCAGTCGGCTCGCGTTGCGGCCCGGCGCCGCGACGCTCACAGGCCGAGCTGCGCCTGCAGACGCTCCACGTACCAGGTGTGAAATAGCTGCACCATGTATTCGCTCGGCGCGATCGGGCCGGGCAGGTAGGCGGGACTCGCGGCCCCGCGCTGCGTCTCGGCGACGAACGCGGCGTCCTGGCTGTTGGTGGCGTTCCAGACGCTGGTGAGATTGTCCAGATCGTAGTCGACTCCTTCCTGCGCATCGGCATGCACCAGCCATGTGCTGCGTACCAGCGTGCGGCCGCGCTCGAGCGGCAGCGTCGCGAAGGTGAGGACGTGATCGGAGAGGAAGTGGAACCACGCGTTCGGCTGGGTGTGGTAGTGCAGCGTGCCGAGGCGTGGCTCGCGCAGCTCCCCGAGCAGCCGCCGGCAGGCGACCCGCGTGTCCGGTGTCATCGACTCGCCGGCCCCGTCGAGCACCAGCCGCTCGGTGCGAAATGCCGTCGCGCGCCCGGCGAGCTCCTCGATCCTCTGCCACGGCAGGCCGGCGCGCGCCCAGATCTCCTGTGATTCCTCGCGCGCGCGCTGGTAGCGGCCGTAAGCGGCGCGCTCGTGCGCCGACATGCGCGTTTCGTCGGTCTCGCCGAAGAAGTGGAACAGCGAGCACAGCAGCTCGGGGTGGCCGGCGCAGTGAAAGCACTCGCGGTTGTTCTCGATGGTCAGCTTCCAGTTGCCGTGCTCGACGATATCGACCTGTCTGGCAACTTTGGCGTGCGCGAGTCCATGCGGCTCGAGATAGGGCCGCATCTGTGCGGCCATCGCCTCGAAGTCCTGCGGCGGTTCGTCCGCCAGACACACGAAGATGAGGCCCGCGAGCTGCCTGACGTGTACCGGTTTCAGGCCGCGTTGCCCCTCGGGAGCTTCCCCGGTCTCGCCGCAGCCGATGACCCGGCCGTGCATGTCGTACGTCCAGCGATGGTACGGGCACTGCAGATTCGCGCCGGCGACGCCCGCATCCTGCTGCAGGATGCGCGAGCCGCGGTGGCGGCAGGTGTTGTGAAAGGCGGCGATCGAGCCGTCGTCGCGCCGCAGGATGAAGATCGGCCAGGGACCCACCTGCAGCGTGCGGTAGTCGCCGCCTTCCGGGATTTCCGGCTCCGAGGCGACGAACAGCCAGTGCCGGCCGAAGACGTATTGCATCTCCGCCTCGAACAGGGTCTCGTCGCTGAAGAACGCTCCGGGCAGTGCCAGTCCCGGGCGATAGCTGCCGAGCAGCGCGCCGACGTGGCGGCGCACGCCCAGCGCGGTGGTGGTGGTGTCGGCAGGGGCCGTGGCGGGGGTTGGGTCGGAGGGGGCGAGCGAGGCGTTCACGAGTAGGCCGTCCAGATGGTCTTGAGGTCGCAGTACTTGTCGAGGGCGTGCGGCGAGCGATCGCGCCCCGAGCCCGAGAGCTTGAAGCCGCCGAACGGCGTGGCCATAGTGGAGCGATCGAAGGAGTTCACCCACACGGTGCCGCCGCGCAGCGCCGCGGACACGCGATGCGCGACGTTCATGTCGGCGGTCCACACCGCAGCGGCGAGGCCATAGGGCGTGTCGTTCGCCAGCCGCACCGCCTGCGTCTCGTCGCTGAAGGTCATCACCGCGAGCACCGGGCCGAAGATCTCCTCGCGCGCCACCTTCATCTGCGGGCGCACGCCTTCGAGCACGGTCGCCTCGACGTAGAAGCCCCCGGTCTCCTTGAGCGCCTGCCGGCCGCCGAGCGCGATGCGCGCACCGTCCGCCACGCCGCTGTCGATGTAAGCGAGCACACGGCGCATGTGGCCTTTATCGATGAGGGCGCCCATCTGCGTCGCCGGATCGAGCGGGTGGCCGAGCGTGATGGTAGCGGTGACGCGGCGGATCGCTTCCAGCAGCGCATCCTTTACGCTCTCGTGCACGATCAGCCGCGAGCCCGCGTGGCAGGTCTCGCCGCTGTTGTAATAGATGCCCCAGGCGATGCCGCTGGCGGCGGCCTCGAGGTCGGCATCGGCGAACACGACCTGCGGGGTCTTGCCGCCGCATTCGAGCGCCACGCGCTTCAGGTTCGATTCGGCGGCGTAGCGCAGCATCAGCCGCCCGACCTCGGTCGAGCCGGTGAAGGTAATGAGGTCGACCTCCGGATGCCGCGCCAGCGCCTGGCCGGCTTCCTCGCCCAGTCCCGGCACGACGTTGAAGACCCCGGGCGGCACGCCTGCCTCGCAGGCGAGCTCGCCGAGGCGGATGCCCGACAGCGGCGACTGCTCGGCCGGCTTCAACACCACCGAATTGCCGGTGAGCAGCGCCGGTCCGACCTTCCAGCAGCTGATGATGAGCGGGTAGTTCCACGGCACGATGGCGGCGACCACCCCGAGCGGCTCGCGCCGTACCAGGGCAAGGTCGTTGGGGCCGGTGGGCGCGACCTCGTCGTAGAGCTTGTCAGCGAACTCTGCGTAGTACTCGATGCAGTCGGCGCTGTTGACCGCATCGACCGCTACCGAATTGACGATCGGCTTGCCGACGTCGCGGGTCTCGAGCAGCGCCAGCCTGTCGGTGTCCGCGCGCATCGCTTCCGCGAAGCGCCGCAGGATGCGCTTGCGCTCCTTCGGCTCCATGCGCCGCCATACGCCGCGCTCGAAACTTTCGCGCGCCGCGCTCACCGCGCTCGCCACGTCCTCGGCGCCGCAGCGCGCCACCGTGCAGATCGGGCGGCCGTCGATCGGGCTCAGGTCCTCGAACACGCGCCCGTCGCGGGCGGGAACGCAGCGTCCGCCGATGAAGGCGCGTCCCTCGGGTTTGAGAGTTGCGGCCAGGCGCTCCCAGGCGCTGCGGTCGCGTTGGGCGGCGGCGGTGCTCACGGAGTCAAAGCTTCCACAGTCATGGCTTGCCATCCCAGTCTAGAAATTGAATAGCCCCATCGAAAAGAGGCATCGGGGGCCTGGGGGGCCCTATTAGAATGTAGCGCGCCTTTAGCGCCTGCGCATGCCCGCTCATATTCAACGGAGACGCCGATGAAGGGGAAGAAGAAGGTCGCAAGTGCCGCCCGCGCGCGAAGCGGCGGCGCCCGGAAAACCGTCAGGACGGCCGTGAAGAAGGCCGCGCGCACCACCGGCAGCGCCGGCGCACACCCGGCAGGCAACGGCGGCGGCCGTGACCTGCTCGCCCGCCTGGCTCAGGGCGCGGTGATCTGCGCGGAAGGGTACGTATTCGAGCTCGAACGGCGCGGCTACCTGCAGGCCGGTGCCTTCGTTCCCGAGGTGCTGTTCGATCACCCGGAGGTCGTGGAGCAGCTGCACATGGACTTCGTGCATGCCGGGTCGGACGTGACCCAGGCGCTCACCTATTACGTGCACCGCGAGAAGCTCAAGGTCATCGGGCGCGAGAAGGACCTGGTGCCGATGAACCGCGCGGCGCTGAAGATCGCGAAAACGGTGGCGCGCCGCACCGGCACGCTGTTCGCCGGCGACCTGTGCAACACCAACATCTACGACCCGACCGATCCTGCAGCGCTCAAGGAGGTCGAGCGGATTTTTGCCGAGCAGGTCGGCTGGGCGGTGGAGGCGGGCGTCGATTACTTCGTCGCCGAGACCATCGCCTGGGTCGGTGAGGCGCTCATGGCGCTGGAGGCGATTCGCAGGTACTCGAAGGTGCCCGCCGTCGTCACGCTCGCAATACACAAGGAGGCCCTCACCCGCGACGGGCACACGGCGGCGGAAGCCTGCCGGCGCCTGGAAGCGGCGGGCGCGGATGTGGTCGGCCTCAACTGCCATCGCGGACCTGCGACCATGCTGCCGCTGATCAGGCAGATCCGCGCGGCGGTGAAGTGCCACGTGGCGGCGCTGCCGGTCCCTTATCGCACCACCACTGCGCAGCCCTCGTTCATGTCGCTCACCGATGCCTGCTGTGGCAACGCGCGCGCGTTCCCCGTGGGGCTCGATCCGTTCGTGTGCACGCGCCAGGAAATCGCCGACTTCGGTCGCGAGACCAGCGCCCTCGAGGTGCGTTATGTCGGGGTGTGCTGCGGTGCCGGCCCGCATCACATCCGCGCGCTCGCCGAGAGTCTCGGCCGCCATCCGCCGGCCAGCCGCTTCAGCGCCGACATGTCGCGGCACGCGTTCTTCGGCACCGACAAGCGCATCCGCAAGATCCAGACCGACTACCAGCCCAAGCTCTAGGCGTACTTCCCTGGCGGGGCTGGCGCAGCGTGTTCAGCGCACCGGTCGCAGCAGCGTGCGCTCGAGCGCCTGGCGCCAGCCGGCGAGGAGCGCCGCGCGCCGCCCGGACGGCATGCGCGGGGTGAACACGGCGGCCGCCTTCCAGGTACTTTCGAGCGAGGCCACGTCCGGCCAGAAGGCTGTGGCGAGCCCGGCGAGAAACGCCGCCCCGAGCGCGCTGGTCTCGATTTCCGCCGGACGCTCGACGCGCGCCTCGAGAATGTCGGCGAGGAACTGGCAGAACCAGTCATTCGCCGCCATACCCCCGTCGACGCGCATCGCCGCGGCGCGCCGCGCGCCATCGCGGGTCATGGCCTGCGTCAGATCGAGGGTCTGGTAGGCGACCGACTCGAGGGCCGCGCGGGCGAGATGCGCCGGCGAGGCATCGAAGGTGAGCCCGCAGATCAGGCCGCGCGCGAGCGGGTCCCAGTGCGGGGCGCCGAGGCCGACGAAGGCCGGAACCATGTAGACACCGTGATCCTCCGGCACGCTGGCGGCGAGCGTTGCCGTCTCGCGCGCTTCGCGCACTACGCCGAGGGCGTCGCGCAGCCACTTGATGGCGGCCCCGGCGACGAAGATCGACCCCTCGAGCGCATAGGCCATGCGGCCGCCGATGCGGTAGGCCGGAGTGGTCAGCAGCCGCTGTGCAGACGGCAGGGCCTGCTCGCCGGTGTTGAGCAGCAGGAAGCAGCCGGTTCCGTAGGTGGATTTCGCCATGCCCGGGGCAAAACACGCCTGGCCGACCAGCGCTGCGTGCTGGTCGCCCGCGATGCCGGCGATCGGAATGGCCGCACCAAAGAGCTTGGCGTCGGTCGCCCCGTAGACGGTGCTGCTGTCGCGCACCTCCGGCAGCAGCGCGCGCGGCACGCGTAACAGCCGCAGCAGCTCCTCGTCCCAGCGCTGTGTGCGGATATCGAACAGCAGCGTGCGCGAGGCGTTGGTCACGTCGGTGGCATGCACGCGTCCGCCCGTGAGCCGCCACAGCAGGAAGCTGTCGATCGTGCCGAAGGCGAGCTCGCCGCGCTCGGCGCGCTCGCGCGCACCCGCATGCGTGTCGAGCATCCAGGCCACCTTGGTGGCCGAGAAGTACGGATCGAGCAGCAGCCCGGTCTTGGCACGCACCACCGCCTCGACCCCTTCGGCGGCAAGGCGCGCGCATTCTGCAGCGGTGCGCCGGTCCTGCCAGACGATGGCGCGCTGCAGCGGCACACCGCTGGAGCGCTCCCACACAACCGCCGTCTCGCGCTGATTGGTGATCCCGAGCGCGGCGATGCCCGCAAGCCCGCCGGGGCAGGCGGCGATCACCTCGCGCAGCGTCGCGAGCGTATCGCGCCAGATGTCTTCCGGGTCGTGCTCGACCCAGCCGGAAGAGGGGTAGTGCTGCGGCAGCTCGCGCCGTGCGCTCGCCACCGCGCGGGCGCTGCCGTCGAAGGCGATGGCCCGTGTCGATGTGGTGCCCTGATCGAGGGCGAGTACGTAGCGGGCCTGGCTCATGGCTGCACCGCTTCACCAGTCTGCAACAAACCCATGCGAAGCTCCCCGCCCGGTGGAGCCCTGCCGCGAGTGATGCGTTTGCACCACAATAGGCGCCGAAGCGCGCTTCTGGTGCGTCGGGGCTCCTGCACCGGCCGCAGCGCGCCGCTAGAGTACCGCGGGCGAACGGGTCCCGATTCCTTTTTAAGATGGGGCTATTCAATTTCTAGACTTTCAGCCCCGGGACAGGTGTGAAAGGCTAAGGAAGGCCGGGTATCGTGCAAGCCGGCGTCGCTTTCGGGGCAGGCGAGGCGGGAGAGCGTGGAGCGCCTGCATCATGCCCTCATGACGCGTTTGTTCAAGCGCGCGCGGAGCGAGTGGTATAGAAGTCGTAGGGGGAGTCGCCTGCGCAGGCGGTACGCGTTCGAGTGGGGATTTCACAACCAATCCAAATACCCTCGGGGGGGTTACGTGATGAAGCCTAATGCGAAGATTTCTGCGGCCGTGGCGGCCATCCTGACTGCGCCAAGTACTGCGATCGTCTTCGCTCAGCAGGCCGCCGAGACCGCCGGGGCTACCGCCACCCCGAGCGGGCAGCTCGAGGAGGTAACGGTGACCGCCGAGCGGCGCACCGAGAACGTCCAGGACGTGCCGATCACGGTGCAGGCGATCAGCGGCGAACAGCTCACCCAGCTCAACGTCACGAACTTCAACGACCTGCTCAAGTACACCCCGAACGTGACCTTCAGTGGTAACGGTCCGGGCACCGGCAACATCTTCATGCGCGGCCTGGGCGGCATCGGCTCGGGCAACCAGTCGCAGTCGACCACCGCGGCATTCCCCAACGTGGCGCTGTATCTCGACGACCAGTCGATGCAGTTCCCGGCCCGCAACAATGATCCCTACCTGGTCGACATGGAGCGTGTCGAGGTCCTCGAAGGCCCGCAGGGTACGCTGTTCGGTGGCGGTGCCCAGGCCGGCGCGATCCGCTATATCACCAACAAGCCCAAGCTAGATTCCACCTCCGGTGAATTCACGGCGGGCTATGGCTACACCTCCGGCGGCGATCCCAACAGTCAGCTGAACGCCGTCCTCAACATTCCGCTCATCCCCGACACCCTCGCGGTGCGCGCGGTGGTGTTCTCGGAGCACCAGGGCGGGTATATCTCCAACGTGCCGAGCACCATCGGTTATCAGCCGGGCTCGGCGGCCGCGACCCTGGGCGGCAACCCGACCGCCAACAACGCCAACCTGCTGCAGAACGACGCCAATAGCGTCGATTACCAGGGTGCCCGCCTGTCGGTCCTGTGGAAGTTCAACGACAACTGGAATTTCCTGCTGCAGCAGAACTACCAGAACATGGAGGCGGATGGGTATTTCTACACCTATCCGCAGGACTCGAACGGCGTCCCCCTGCAGCCGTACCAGATAACAGCCTTCACGCCTGCGTACAACAAGGATCGTTACGAGAGCACCTCCTGGACGTTGAACGGCGAGTTCGCCGGTCTTAAGGCCGTGTATACCGGCAGCTATATGGTGCGCAACATCGAGGGACAGCAGGACTATTCCAACTACATGCGTAGCACCGTGGGCTCGTATTACGGCTGCATCGGCAAAGGTGCCGCATATTTCAAGCCGTCGAATTATCCGGGTACGCCACTAGCCAGTGCCACCACTCTGCAGTGCTACGCGCCGGTAGGCCAGTGGGTGGATACGGTCGAGAACCAACACCAGAGCCATGAGCTGCGCATCAGCACCAACGAGGACTATCGGCTGCGCGGCCTGTTTGGCGCGTTTTGGGAGAAGTTCGTCATCGATGACCAGATGAATTTTAACTACCTGGGCATTCCGCAGTGCAATTCAGCCAACCTCGCCGCCGCCAATGCCGGCGGCCCGTACTGTCTGTCGGCGGTCGGTCCGGTGCCCGGCGCGTTTGCGATCGACCCCAGCCTGCGTACCAATAGCGACACCGCGTTCGGTGAGGACGCGCAGCGCGGCTACAAGCAGACCGCGTTCTTCGCGTCGCTTGATTTCGACATCATTCCCAAGGTGCTCACCGTGAGCGGCGGCACGCGCTGGTACCACTACAACGAGTTCGAGGAGGGGTCGGAGTTCTACACCGAGAGCTCGACCCAGCCGCTGCTCATCAATCACCCGAACGGCGCCTGCACGCTCGGCGGGGGTTGCGGCTTCCCCATCAACCTGTCCAAGACGGAGAGCGGCACGCGCAGCCGCCTGAACGTCAGCTGGCACATCATGCCGGACGTGATGGCGTACTACACCTTCTCGCAGGGCTTCCGTCCCGGTGGCTTCAACCGCACCAGCTCGCTGCCCGGCCAGCCGCCTTCGCTGGCCGCAGAGGTGCCGTTCTCCAGCAGCATCAAGGACTCCGATCAGTACCTGAAACCCGCGGGCTACAACTCGGACAACCTGATCAACAACGAGGTCGGCCTGAAGACCGAGTTCTTCGAGCACCGGCTGCTGTTCAACCTCTCGGCGTACTACATGAAGTGGGACAACGTCCAGTTGTCGCTGTTCGAGCCGACGGTCCTCGGTAACACGACCTTCAATGTCAACGGACCGAACTTCATCATCAAGGGCTTCGAGGCTCAGTTCGTCGCGCGTATCACCGATGGCCTCACGGTGCAGGGATCGAGCTCAGTCAACAGCTCGAGCCAGGCGAATTCACCCTGCCTGGAGTCGGTTGGCGTTGTTGCCGACCGGCCAAAGACGGCAAACAATCCAACGCCTGCGGGAACCTGCCTCGCAGTTAAAGACGGCACCCCGATCGTCAGTTCCCTGGGTGCGTTTGGCGCCCCGCCGGCGTTCTCACCGCCGTGGATGTTCAACCTGAGGGCGCGCTACGACTGGGAGATCAACAGCTACCGGCCGTTCATCTGGGCGGGGGCGAGCCATACCGGTCCGATGACCAACGAGCCGCGCAACTACTTCCCCGGCGACAACCCGGCGTATGGCAGCCCGCCCGTCACGACACTGCTGCTGTACCCGATCCCGGGTCTCACGACCTATGACGGGGCCATCGGCGTCGCGAAGGACAACTGGACCGCGCAGATCAACGGCAGCAACCTGACCAACGCGTACGGGCCGACCAACGTGTCGTCCGGGCAGTTCATCAAGGCGGAAATTCCGCTGCGTCCGCGGGTGGTGATGTTCCTGATCGGCTACAAGTTCTGAGCGGTAGCCGCTGCGCCGGCCGGCGGGTTGGCCGGTGCAGTAGAATGAAGGGCGGACCCCTGACCGGGTCCGCCCTTTCTTTATGAACCGCTCATGGACGTGACCGACCCCGCAGCCGCCGCTACCGCACCTGCCGCCGCAGCCGCCTCCGCGGCTGCTGCGCCTGATGTGGCACGCATTCGTGCGCTGCTGCGCGAGCACAAGTTCGAGGCGGTGCTGGCCGCGGCCGAAGGGTTGCGCCCGGACTCGGCCGGCGATCGCGATGGGCTGCTGTGCGTTGCCATCGCCCAGCGCTACCTGCATCGCATCCCCGCTGCCCTGCAGACCCTCGCCATGCTCGAGCGGCATCACCCGCGCTTCAGCCGCCTTTACGAGGAGCGCGGCCGCTGCTTCGTCGAGCTGCGCCAGGCGCCGCAGGCGATTGAGGCGTTTCTCATCGCGGTGAACATCAACCACGCGCTGCCGGGAAGCTGGAGCATGCTCGAGGGGCTGTACCGCCTGACCGGGCAGCCCGACAACCTCCGCATGGCCGGCAGTCACGTGGCGACACTGCGCGCTTTGCCGCAGCCGATCGTGGTCGCCACCGGGCTGTTCGCCGACGGCGATCTCGATGCCGCCGAGTCGCTCATCCGTGCCTTTTTGCTCGAGCACGGCGACCATATCGAGGCCATGCGGCTGCTGGCGCGCATCGGCATTGCACACAAGGTGTTCGACGACGCGGAGCTGCTGCTGGCCGCGGTGCTCTCGCTCGCCCCGGGTTACCGCGTCGCGCGCCAGGAGTACGCGGGGGTGCAGGTCGAGCTGCACCGCTACCAGGAAGCCCGCCGGGAGCTCGACCGGCTGCTGAAGGACGATCCGGACAACCGCCTGCTGCGCACGCTCTACGCCGCCAGCGCGGTGGGTCTCGGCGAGCACGAGCGGGCCATCGGCCTCTACCGGGAACTGCTCACCGGGACCGCCGCCGACGCCGAGGTGCACCTGTCGATCGGTCACGCCCTGAAGACACTCGGGCACACGCCCGAAGCGATCGACTCGTACCGCCGTGCGGCCGCCTGCCGGCCGGACTACGGCGATGCCTACTGGAGCCTCGCCAACCTCAAGACCTACCGCTTCGCGGCGCAAGAGCTGGCGCAGATACGTAACGCGCTGGCGGCCGCGGCGACCGGTACCGTCGATCGCTACCATCTGTGTTTCGCTCTCGGCAAGGCGCTCGAGGACCAGGGCGAGTTCGCCGAGTCGTTCCACTGTTACGAACGCGGCAACGCGCTGAAGTGGCCCGAATGCCGCTATCGCCCCGAGATCATCGAGAACAATACGCGCCAGCAGATCAAGGTCTGCACCCGGGACTTGTTCGCCAGCCGCCGCGGCTGGGGCTCACCGAGCCGCGAGCCGATCTTCATCGTCGGTCTGCCGCGCTCGGGCTCGACGCTGCTCGAGCAGATCCTCGCCTCGCACTCGCAGGTGGAGGGTACCCAGGAGCTGCCGAATATCCAGCAGATGGTGACACGCTTGCGCGGCCGCGACCCGGATCCGGAGAATCCGCACTATCCGCCGGTCCTCGCGAGCATGCGCGCAGAGGAGTTCCGGGCGCTCGGCGAGGAGTACCTGGCGGCGACGCGCATCTATCGCACCGGCAAGGCGTTCTTCATCGACAAGATGCCGAACAACTTCCGCCACCTCGGGCTCGTCCACCTGATGCTGCCCAACGCCCGCATCATCGATGCACGGCGCGAACCGATGGCCTGCTGCTTCAGCAATCTCAAGCAGCTGTTCGCGCAGGGCCAGGAGTTCACCTATAGCGTCGACGACATCGCGCGCTACTACCGCACCTACCTCGAGCTCATGCGCCACTGGGACCGCGTGCTGCCTGCCGGGCGCATCCTGCGGGTATATCACGAGGATGTGGTCGAGGATCTGGAAGGCAGCGTGCGGCGCCTGCTCGCCTTCTGCGGGCTCGACTTCGAACCGCAGTGCATCAGCTTCCACGAGACGCGGCGCAGCGTACGCACGGCCAGCTCCGAGCAGGTGCGCCAGGCGATCTACCGCGAGGGTCTCGACCAGTGGCGGCACTTCGAGCCGTGGCTCGAGCCGCTGCGCGCAGCGCTCGGCGACGCGCTGACCCGCTATCGGGATGAAGACCAGCAGCATGAAACCGGGTCGCAACGATCCGTGCCCGTGCGGTAGCGGCCGCAAGTACAAGCACTGCTGCGGCCTGCTGCCGGCTGCGGCCGCTGCTGTCCCCGCGCCGGGCAGCCGGGTTGCCGCGCGTGACAGCCAGCTCGAGGCCGAAGGCCTCCTCGATGCTGCCGATGCCCTGCGCTCGCAGGGGCGCGTGCCCGAGTCCCTGCCGCTCTACCGGCAGGCGCTCCAGATCCAGCCGCACTACACCGCGGCGCATAACAATCTCGGCAACGCGCTGCTGCAGCTCGGACAGCATGCTGATGCCGTCGCTGCCTACCGTCTGGCGCTCGCGCAGAGCCCGGAGAATGCCGACATACACTGCAACCTCGCCAACGCGCTGCGCGAGCTCGGCGAGCTGCCGGAAGCCCTCAGCGAGAGCGAGCGGGCCATCGCGCTCAATCCGCAGCTGAGCATGGCGCACAACAATCTGGGCTTGGTGCTCGCGGCACGCGGGCAACGCGCTGAAGCGGTGGTGAGCTACCGGCGTGCGCTGAGCCTGAGCCCTGCCTACATCGAGGCGCTGAATAATCTCGGCAACGTGCTGCGTGAGCTGGGCGAGCGCACCGAAGCGGTCGCACTGCACCGCAAGGCCATCGAGCTGGATCCGCAGCGCGCCGCGAGCCACTGCAGCCTCGGCACCGTGCTGTGCGAGTTGCAGCGCCTCGAGGAGGCTGTGGTCAGCTTCCGTCAGGCGCTGGCGCTGCACGCTGACGACGCGTCAGCGCACCTGGGGCTGGCGACCGCCCTGCGTATGCAGGGGCGCGGCAGCGAGGCCGAGGCCAGCTGCCGCCAGGCACTCGTGCTCGAGCCACGACACGTCGAAGCACTGACGCTGCTCGGTGAGTTGCAGGCCGACCGCGGGCGTTTTGCGGAGGCGCAGCAGCTTTTCCAGCGCGCCCTGGCGATCGATCCGGACTCTTCTTCCGTTTATTGCAGCCTGGCGAGCCATCGCAAAATGACAACCGCCGACCGCGACTGGCTGCGGGGCGCCGAAGGCTTGCTGGCCAAGCCGTTACCACTCGGGCACGAGATCAGTCTGCGCTATGCGCTCGGCAAGTACTGCGACGACCTGCAGCACTACGATCAGGCCTTCGGCCATTATCGGCGGGCCAACGAGCTGACCAAGCGCTATGGCAGGATCTACGATGAGGCGAAGCTCAGCCGACACGTCGAGCAGATCATGCGCAGCTGCGATGCAGCGGTTGTGCGGCAGCCGCACGGCGAGGCATCTGCCTCCGAGCTGCCGGTCTTCATCATCGGTATGCCGCGCTCGGGAACCTCGCTGACCGAGCAGATCCTCGCCTCGCACCCGCAGGCTTTCGGCGCAGGGGAGTTGCGGTTCTGGAACAAAGCCTTCGGCGCGTTCGCCAAGGCGCACCTCAAGGGCGACGACGGCGCGACCCTCATACCGGGCATGGCACGCGCCTATCTCGAGCGCGTCACGACCTTAGCCGGCGGTGCGCTGCGGGTGGTTGACAAGATGCCGGCTAACTTTCTCTACGTGGGACTCATTCACGCCGCATTTCCGCGGGCCCGGTTCATCCACATGCAACGCCATCCGATCGATACCTGCTTGTCGATTTACTTTCAGAATTTTTTCGATATGGGACCCCACGCCAATGACCTTGGCAGCCTGGCGCACTACTATGGCGAGTATCTGCGCATCACCAGCCACTGGCGTGCCGTGCTTCCCGCGACAGCGCTGCTGGAAGTTCCCTATGAAGGACTGGTTGACGATCAGCAGGGCTGGACGCGGCGCATGCTGGACTTCATCGGCCTGCCGTGGGATCCGCGTTGCCTGGAATTTCACCAGACCGAGCGCGTGGTCATGACTGCCAGCCGCTGGCAGGTGCGGCAGAAGCTCAACGCGACCTCAGTCGGGCGCTGGCGCAACTACGAGCACTACATCGGACCGTTGCGTGCGCTCGTCGGCCAGGCCGCTCAGGCGATGCGCGTCGCGAGCAGCCGCCCCTCATCGAGCGCGTAGCCCATTCCCGGGGCGTCACTCAAGGTGATCCAGCCCTGTGCATCCACCTGCAGCGGTGAGCTGAGCATGAAATCACGCCGCTGCAGGCTCCATTCCGGGGGATCGAACGGATATTCGAGGAACGGCGCATCGGCAAGCCCGGCCACCAGGTGCGCGTTGGCGGTGACGCCCATGCCGTTGGTCCAGGTGTGCGGGGTGAACACCACGTGGTGCTCCTGGGCGATGACGGCGATGCGCTTCAGTCCGGTGATGCCGCCGACGAGTGCGGCATCCGGCTGCAGCACGTCGACGCAGCCGCCGTCGATCAGCTCGCGCAGCTCGTGCAGCTGGCGGGTCATCTCGCCGCCGGCGATGCGCACGGCGGTCGCCTCGCGCAGCGCGCGCATGCCGGCGCGATCGGCGCGATGCAGCGGCTCCTCCATCCAGTAGACGTCGAGCCGCTCGAGCTCGCGCGCCACGGCGAGCGCGTCCTTGAAGGTCCACGGCGCCTGCGTGTCCCACGGCAGCCGCCAGCCCTGGTTGCAGTCGACCAGCAGCTCCAGGCGGCCCCCGACGCGCGCGCGCACCGCTTCCAGCGCCCGCAGGTCGGCGCGCCAGTCGCCGCGGTGAAAGCGCAGCTTGAGCGCCGGAAAACCCTGCGCGAGGTACGCTTCCGCGGCATCCGCCTGCGCCGCCGGCTCGCGCAGCGTGCCGGAGGAGGCGTAGGCGCGCACCCGGTTGGCAAGGCCGCCGAGCAGCTTCCAGCAGGGTGCGCCCAGGATCTTTCCCGCCAGGTCCCACAGCGCCAGGTCGAGCGGCCAGCAGCGGCCGTAGTGGAAGTCGAGGTTGGACAGCACCCGGTAGTGGCGCTCGATGGCGAGCGGATCCTCGCCCACGAACAGGCTCTCGTGGCCCTGGAAGCCGAGCATGCGATCGCCCGAGGCGACCCCCACCAGCCCGCCGTCGGTGGTGACGCGCACGATGGTGGCATCGAAGTGCTCGCGCGGCCGGCTGTCCCAGCTGGCGTTGAAGGGCGGCGCCAGCGGCAGCCGGTGGTGACTGATCGCGACGGCGGTGATTTTCTGCCCGCAGCTTGCCGGCAGCGCTTTGCCAGGGCGGGCGCTCACGAGGTTCCGGTGTTTTGTCGCATGGCGTTGCAGGTCGCGCATCAGGCAGCGTTCCATAGCCGCGCCGGTCCTCAAAGCCTAGAAATTCACTACCCGCATCGAAAAAAGGCATTGGAGAGGGGCGGGCTCTTGGCGCGAGGCTTGCGTCTGGGCGAGTATGCGCAGTAGCGCTGAGGTCTCTCGCCGGACGATCAAGAAGCATGGAGCATGGGGTGCACAAGAAAAGCATCGACCGCCGCTGGCTGCCGCTGAACGCACTGCGCGCCTTCGAGGGAGTCGCCAAGCACGGCAGCTTCACGGCGGCCGCGAACGCGTTGCTGATCTCGCAGAGCGCACTGTCGCGCCACGTCATCGCGCTCGAGCGTCTCACCGGCACGCAGCTGTTCGAGCGGCGGCCGCATGCGCTCACCCTCACCAAGGCCGGTCAGCACCTGCTGCCGGCGGTGATGAAGTCCTTCGATCGCCTCGAGCACGCGCTCGATGACATCCGCAACGAGGGGGCTGCCGCGCAGCGCACGCTGCGGGTGCAGATGGCGCCGAGCTTTGCGGTGCAGCTGGCGGTACCGATCCTGCGCGATTTCCGCCGCATCTGCAGCGAGGTCGATATCGATCTGATCAGTCCCGCCGGCGTCGGTCCGCCGCTCGGCGATGTCGAGGTGGCGGTGGTCTACTCCCGCCCGACGGTGACCGACCTGGTGACCGACCTGTTGTGGTCGGAGCGGCTCACGGTGCTGTGCCATCCGCGGGTCGCCGCGGCGCAGCGCGGCCAGAATCTTGCGGCCTTCATCGAGGCGAACGAGATCGTGCATATTCGTCTCGCCGACCAGCCGCGCCACTTCCTGTGGCTGCAGTTCGCGCGGCAGCTGGGCCTGGAGAAGCTCGACGTGGAGCGCGGGCTGGTGGTCGACACCGCGGTGCTCGCCGCGCAGTATGCGCTGTGCGGCCAGGGCATCGCGCTCGTGGACCCGAACCTGTTCGCCGAGGAGATCGGCGCCGGACGGCTGGTGAGGCCGTTCGAGGCGACGCTCGATGCGGGTTACGGCTACTACCTCACTACCCAGCCCGAGGGGCTCGGCGATACCGCCATCGCGCTGTTTCGCTCGTGGCTGATCGAGCGCTTCGGCATGCGGGCCGCGGTGGCCACGCCGCCCGTGCAGCTCGCGGTGTCCAACGAGTGAGCGCGGCTGTTGCGGCGGCGCGCGCGGCGTAACTGCCAGGGTGCAAGGTGAAGAGCGACGCGCGCGTAGTGGTGGTCGGCGGCGGCGTGGTGGGAGCGAGTGTTCTCTACCACCTGAGCAAGGCGGGCTGGAAGGACCTGTTGCTGATCGAGCGCGGTGAGCTCACCTGCGGCTCGACGTGGCACGCCGCCGGTGGCATGCACACGGTGAACGGCGACCCGAACGTCGCCAAGCTGCAGCAATACACCATCAATCTCTACAAGGAGCTGGAGCAGATCTCCGGGCAATCCTGCGGCATGCATCTCACCGGCGGTCTGATGCTCGCCGGCACGCGCGAGCGGCTCGACTGGCTGAAGATGACCCAGGCGCGCGGCCGCTACCTCGGCATGGAGCTCGAGCTGATCTCGGTGGAGGAGGCCGCGCGGCTCTTTCCGCTCCTGAACCCGCGTCACTTCGTCGGCGCACTGTTCGATCCCATCGAGGGTCACGTCGACCCGTGGGGTGTGACGCAGGCCTACGCCAAGGCGGCGCAGTTGAACGGCGCGCAGATCGTGCGCCACACGCGCGTGCTCGACCTCAAAGCGCGCCACGACGGCTCCTGGGAGGTGATCACCGAGGGCGGCAACGTGCGCGCCGAGCACGTGGTGAATGCCGGCGGGCTGTGGGCGCGCGAGGTCGGGCGCATGGTCGGCCTCGAGCTGCCGGTGCTCGCCATGGAGCACCAGTACCTCATCACCGAGGACATACCGGCGCTGCGCGGCCAGAAGGAGCAGCTGCACGTCATCGACTTCGAGGGCGAGATCTACACGCGCCAGGAGCGCGGCGGCATGCTGCTCGGCACTTACGAGCGCGCCGGCGTGCCGTGGTCGCCCGTCAGTACGCCGTGGGAATTCGCGCAGAGCCTGCTGCCGAACGACCTGGAGCGCATCGCACCGAGTCTTGAGATCGGCTTCGAGCATTTTCCAGCGCTCGGCGAGGTCGGCATCCGCAAGGTGGTGAACGGTCCGTTCACCTTCGCGCCCGACGGCAATCCGCTGGTCGGACCGGTGCGCGGCCTGCCCAATTTCTGGGTGGCGTGCGGGGTGATGGCCGGATTCAGCCAGGGCGGCGGCGTCGGGCTGGCGTTGTCGCGCTGGATGGTCGACGGCGATCCCGGCGCGGACGTGTGGGCGATGGACGTGGCGCGCTACGGCGACTGGGCGACGCTCGCCTACACCAACGCCAAGGTGCGCGAGAACTACTCACGGCGTTTTCGCATCCGCTTCCCGAACGAGGAGCTGTCCGCCGCACGCCCGCTGCGCACCACACCCGTCTACGAGCGGCTGCAGGCGGCGCATGCGGTATTCGGCGACTACTGTGCCCTGGAGCACGCGCTGTGGTTCGCGCCGAACGCCGCCGCGGCGAACGAGACGATCACCTTTCGGCGCTCCAATGCCCACCCGCACGTCGGCGCCGAGTGCGTCGCGGTGCGCGATGGGGTGGGGCTGCTGGAGATCTCCAACTACGGAAAATTCGAGGTCACCGGAGCAGGCACCGAGGAGTGGCTGTCCTACGTGATGGCGAACCGCGTGCCGCGGGTGGGGCGCATCGCGCTGACGCCCATGCTGAACGAGCGCGGCAAGCTGATCGGCGACTTCACGCTGTGCCGCATCGCTGCCGAGCGGGTATTTCTCATCTGCACCTACGCCGCCGAAACCTATTACCGGCGCTGGTTCGAGCGGTATCCGCCGCCGGCCGGCGTCAGCGTGCGCCCATGCGCCATGGAGTACGTCGGCTTGTCGGTGGCCGGGCCGGCCGCGCGCCCGCTGCTGCAGGAACTGGTGCGCGCGGACCTGTCGAACGCGGCCTTTCCGTTCCTGTCGTTCCGCCAGGTGGACATCGGCATGGTGCCGGCGCTCCTCGGACGCATCAGCTTCACCGGCGAGCCGGGCTACGAGATCTGGGTGACCACGGATTATCAGCGGGCGCTCTATGATCTGTTGAGCACCGCCGGCCGCGCGCACGGCTTGCGGCTGTTCGGTGGACGGGCGCTGAACGCGCTGCGCATCGAGAAGAGCTTCGGTACCTGGGCGCGCGAATACCGCCCGATCTACGGCCCGTACGAGGCCGGGCTCGGACGCTTCGTGGATCTGGACAAGGGCGACTTCGTCGGGCGCGCCGCGGCACTCGAGGAGCGAGAGAGCGGTGGGGCGCTGCGCCTCATGACCTTCAGCGTTGAGGCGGCGGATGCGGATGCGAGCGGCGATGAGCCCATCTGGCACGACGGCCGGGTGGTGGGCTGGGTGACCTCCGGCGCCTTCGGCCATCGCGTACAGCGCTCGCTCGCGCTCGGCTACGTCCCCGCGGCGCTCGCCCCGGCCGGCGATGGTTTCGAGATCGAGATCATCGGCGAGCGGCGCCGTGCGTGCCCGGAACGCGTTGCGGTGTACGATCCGGCCGGCAGCCGCATGCGCACCTGAGCCGCTTAGGCGCGCGCTCAGCCGATGAAGATAGCGATGGCGCTGGCGATCAACGCCGGCTTGATCTCGCCTTCGATCTCGATGGTGTTCTCGGTGGTGACGCGGTAACGGCCGTTGCCGCGCTCCTCGACGGCCGCGAGCTTGATGCGGTTGCGCACCCGCTTGCCCGAACGCACCGGCGCGTAGAAGCGCACTTTCTCCAGCCCGTAATTCACCACCGATTTCGGCTCCACGCGCGACACCAGCAGCTCGAACGCGGTGGGCGCGATCAGTGACACCGTGAGGTAGCCGTGGGCGATCGTGCCGCCGAACGGACTCTCGCGTGCGGCGCGCTCCGCATCGGTGTGGATCCACTGATGATCGCCGGTGCAGTGGGCAAACTGGTTGATGCGCTCCTGGTCGAGCGTCGTCCAGGACGACACCCCCATCTCTTCGCCGACGTGCCGCGAGAGCTCGCTGAGGGGCATTTTTTGCGGGGGGGCCTGTGTCATCTTGCTGGCGGATCTCGCGCGGCGCGCTCGCGCAGCGCCAATCCCACCATCTTACCAAGGCGCCGAGCCCAGGCTCCCGCACTCGTCTGCGGGCGTGGCGAGGAGTGCGCCAGGTGGCTCGCGCACGGTGCAACACGCCGTCCCGATCTGCTCGCGGTAAAGTTTATAAAACACTCGTATAAGCAGATACTTAGACATCGATAAGCGCGAGATTCAGGGGTCCCTTGCAGTGCATACAATCATAGGGCGGCCTGGCGGTTGCCCGGCACTTTTTTGCATGGTGTTCCGGTGCACGCCGGCCTAGGATTCGCGCATGAACACTGGAGCGCAGCTGACGCGCCGTCAGGCCATTCTCGGCAGCGTGGCAGGAGTCGCAGGCATGGCGGGTCTCCTCTCACCACGCACTCAAGCGCATCCGGCGTCCCCGACCGCTGCGGCACCCGCGGCCGCTACGGCGCCCGCGGCCGGTGCGGGCACCGTCACCGTCGGTGGCGATCTGTCGGTGAACCGCATGGGCTTCGGCGCCATGCGCATCACCGGGCCCGGCATCTGGGGCCCGCCCGAGGATCCTGCCGAGGCGCAGCGGGTGCTGCGCCGTGCGATCGAGCTCGGTGTGAATTTCATCGACACCGCGGATGCCTACGGGCCCGACGTGAGCGAGGAGCTGATCGCCCGCAGCCTCTATCCCTATCCGCGCGGACTGATCATCGCGACCAAGGGCGGCATGGTCAGGCCCGGTCCGGGCGACTGGCTGCCCGACGGCCGGCCGCAGCATCTGCGCGCGGCCTGCGAAGGAAGCCTCAAGCGGCTGAAGCTCGCGCGCATCGATGTCTACCAGCTGCATCGCCCGGACCCGAAAGTTCCGCTGGAGGATTCGATCGGTGAGCTGGCACGCCTGCGCACCGAGGGCAAGATCCGCCACATCGGCGTGTCCAACTTCAGCGCCGCGGAGCTCGAGAGCGCGCGGCGCGTCGTGCCGATCGTCTCGGTGCAAAATCGCTACAACGTCGCTGACCGCTCTTCGGAGGACGTGCTCGCGGTGTGCACGCGCGACGGACTGGCCTTCATCCCGTGGGCGCCGATCGGGCGGGGCTCGGCGAACACGCTCGAGTCAGGCTCGAGCGCGGCGCTCGAAGCGGCCGCCAGCGCTCACGGCGTGAGCGTACTGCAGGTGGCGATCGCCTGGCTGCTGGCGAAGTCTGCGGTGATGCTGCCGATACCCGGAACATCCACCGTGCCGCATCTCGAGCAGAACGTAGCGGCGGCAGCCGTGCAATTGAGTGCCGCGGAGCTTGCCGCGATCGGCTGAGCGTGCGCGCGCGGCAGCGCCGCAGCGCCTCGTGAACAAACTGCCGCCGGGCGGGTGGTCGCAGCGCCACCCGCCCGGCAACAGTACGCGCCGCCGTTCAGCCCTGGCGCGCGCGCGCGCTGGCCAGCGCCGCCAGCGTGGGGTTGTGCACCTGGTGCACCGCGCCGGCGATCGCCTGCGCTTCGCAGCGCTGGGCGCTGATGAGCGTGTTCAGATCGCGAATGTCGACCTTGTCGGTTCCGCACACGCGGCGTGCCGCCGTGACGATGCGCCCATAGAGCGCCTGGCTGCCCGCGGCGGTAGTGAGGTTGAGATCGCTGTAGCTGACTTTGATCGCGGTCTCACCGGGCATGTCTGCCTGCGCCGCGCTGGCCAGCAGGCCGATGCCGAGCAGGCCGAGTGCAAACAACGAAGTGCGCGGATTCAATCTCGGGTTCATGGGAATCTCCACTGAGTGTTGGTTGGCGTGTGGGCTCGTTTCCGTACGTGCGTATGAGACTCCTTCACGGCGGCGCCGCTAAGATGCCGCGCGACGTGTTGATCCCGGTGATTGACGCGTTCGTACCGCGCGCCTCACACACGCGCAGCGCGGTTTCGTCCCGCAGCCGGCAGCCGCGGGCGCCGCTGCCGCGCGGGTTCGCGCGCGGCGCACGGGCTCGTCCCCGCGGCCGACGCCCTCGTCCCGCAATTCCGACCGCGAGCGCACGCGCTGCATCGGCTGGAGTTACCCTATGTGGGAACGCGCGCCCCGCCCGGCGGCCGCGGTTGAACAAGGCTGCTGCCATGAGTGTGCAATGAGCGTCTCACCCCTTGAACCCCTCGCCGCGGTGGCGGTCGCGCCGGCGGCGCGCGTCGCGCGCGCCAGCACGGTGGCGGCACTCACCGCGCCGCTCAGCAGCCGCACCGGCCTGCGGGCGCTGCTCGGCGTATTGACCGCCTTCTGGATCTACGTGGCGCTCTCCAACGTCATGTACGCCAACAACATGCAGGCGAGCCTCTCGAGCCAGAATATCCCGCACGTGTTCGCGCCCTGGGATGCGCGGCTGCTGCAGCATCTGCTGCTCTACCCGCTGTTCATCCTGTGCATGTGGGTTTCGCTGCGCACCGGCTGGCAGCGGCTGTGGCGGGCACTGCCGATCCAGCTGCTGTGCGCCCTCGGCTTCGCGGTGCTCGCATCCCCGGCGCTGGTGTTCGGCGAGGTCGTGGCCGGCAGCTGGCACCACATGGCGGGGGAGGAGAAGTCCTGGCACGGCCTGCACAAGTTCATGACCGGTGCGGAGCTGCCCACCTGGCTGGCGAGCATCACCAGCTTCCTCGTGACCTACAGCTTCGGGCTGGCGCTCATCACCGGCTTCGCTTTCTACCAGCGGCTGCGCGACTCGCAGCTGCGCTCCGCGGCGCTCGAGCGTGCGCTCACCCAGGCGCACCTGGCGACGCTGCGCATGCAGCTCTCGCCGCACACGCTGTTCAACCTGCTGCACACCATCCGCGGGCAGATCACCTGGGATCCGCCCGCCGCCCAGGCGATGGTGGTGCAGCTCGGCGATCTGCTGCGCCGGCTGCTCAACGCCGGCGAGCGCGAGTTCTCGCGCCTCGCCGATGAGCTGCAGTTCGTCGCGCTATACCTCGAGCTGCAGCAGCAGCGTTTCGCCGACCGCTTGAGCATCGAGGTGCCGCTGCGCGAGGAGGTGGCGCACGCCTGGGTGCCGAGCCTCATTCTGCAGCCGCTGGTGGAGAACGCCGTGCTGCACGGCCTGGCCGGCCACGAGGGCGCGGTGAGCATCCGCGTGCAGACCTCCGCCAGCGGCGAGCGCCTGACGCTGCGGGTGCTGAATACCATGGCGCCGGGCCGGGTGTGCGGCCACGACGGTATCGGGCTCGCCAACGTGCGCGAGCGTCTCGAGGTGCAGTTCGGCGAGGCCGCGAGCTTTACGGCCGGGCCGGCCGATGAGCGGCTGTGGCTCGCGGAGATCCAGATGCCGCTGCTGCGCGACGGTCCGGGCGCGGCGCCGCGTGCACCTCCCGACCCGCCCTGATGGACGTCATCATCGTCGACGACGAGCCGGCCGCGCGGCGCACGGTGCGCGAGTGTTGCGAGCGCGAGTCGGACCTGCGCGTCGTGGGCGAGTACGGCGATGCGCGCAGTGCGCTCGCCGCCATCCGCGCGCTCGCCCCGCAACTGCTGTTCCTCGACATCCAGATGGATTCCATGACCGGCATGGAGCTCGCGCGCTCGCTCGACCCGCAGCACCTGCCGCTGATCGTGTTCGTGACCGCCTACGACCATTACGCGCTCGAGGCCTTCGAGGTGAGCGCGGTCGACTACCTGCTCAAGCCATTCGACGAGGTGCGCTTTCGCGCCACCGTGGCGCGCGTGCGGCGCCGGGCCGAGGGCGCCGGCGGCTTTGACCGCCAGGGCGCGCTGGCGACGCTGCTCGAGCAGCTCGAACGCGGCGCACGGGTGCGCGCCGAGGCGCAGCCGCGCGTGCTCGCCGAGGCGGGCAGTCGCATGCACATGCTGGACGTGTCGCAGGTGGAGGTGGTGGAAGCCGACCGCAACTACGTGCGGCTCACCATCGGCCGCGAGTCGTTTCACGCCCGCAGCACCCTGCAGCAGGCGGAGAAGTCCTTCCAGTCGCAGCCGATGCTGCGCATCAGCCGCTCCTGTCTGGTCAACATGCGCCACGTGCGCGAGGTGAGCCGCACGCCGCGCGGGGATTTCATCCTGGTGGTCGCCGGCGGCACTACGGTCACCAGCAGCGAGGGTTTCCGCGAGCCGGTGCGCCAGTATATCGAGCGGCTGAAACTCGCTCCCGCCTGAGGCGAGTGAGGTAAAGTCGCGCGCCAGAGAAACTGCCGCAGGACCTGCCGTGGGCGATACCTCGCTGACGCCGCGCTCGGCTCTCCGGGTGCTGCTCACCCTGAGCGCGATCAACCTGCTCAGCTACCTGGATCGTTACCTGGTGCCGCCGCTGGTGCCGGACCTCGAGAGCGCCATGCGGCTCAGCCACGAGCAGGCGGGCCGGCTGTGGTCAGCGTTCATGATCGTATACATGATCACCGCGCCGGTGTTCGGCGCCTGGGGTGATCGCGCCACGCGCACCCGACCGATCGCGCTCGGCGTCTTTATCTGGAGCATCGCTACGGTGCTCTCGGGACTGGCCGAGAACTACCAGCAGCTGTTTGCCGCGCGCGCCCTGGTCGGGGTTGGCGAGGCGGCCTATATCGCGATCGCCTCGGCGCTGCTGGCGGACTGCTTTCCCTTGCGCGCGCGCGGGCGCGTGTACGCGGTTTTCAACATGGCCATCCCGGTGGGTGCGGCTCTCGGCTACGTGCTCGGTGGGCTGATCGGCCATCACTTCGGCTGGCGCCAGGCGTTCTTCCTGTGCGGCGCGCCCGGAGTGCTGCTCGCGCTCGCGGTGCTGCGCCTGCCCGATCCGCCGCGTGGCGGGCAGGAGTTGCGGCCGGTCAGAGCGCGCGCGGCTGCAGGCGCCGTGAGCGCTGCAGTTGCCGGCTACGTCAGTCTGCTGCGCCGCGGCCCCTACATGCTGATGGTGCTCGGCTACGCAGCCTACACCTTCGGCCTCGGGGGCCTGAGCTTCTGGATGCCGAGCTTCCTCGAACGTGTGCGCGGCATCTCGCCCGACGCAGCGACCACCGGTTTCGGCGCCATCGTGGTGGTGACGGGAGTGGTCGGCACGCTGCTCGGGGGCTGGCTCGGGGACTACTGTCTGCGGCGCTCGCCCCAGGGGTATCTGTGGCTCTCCGGCGCCGTGACGCTCGCGGCCGCGCCCCTCGCGCTGCTGGCGCTCATCGCGCCCGCGCCACACGTCTTCTACCCGGCGGTCGTGGTTGCGGAGCTGCTGCTGTTCATGTCGACCGGACCGATCAACGCCGCCATCGCCAACGTCGTCTCGCCGCTGGAGCGCGCCTCGGCGATGGCACTGAGCATGTTCGCGATTCATCTGCTGGGCGACGTGCCCTCGCCGCAGTTGATCGGCTACCTGGCCGATATCGGCTCGCTGGCGCACGCGGTGCTGATCGTACCGGTGGCGATCGCGATCGGCGGAAGCATATGGCTGATCTCAGCCCGGGCGAAGGCGGGCAGCCTGCCCGCTTCGGGGTGAGCGCCGCGCGCGCGTTCGACGAGTCGCTGCCGCCGGCGGCGCGTCCGCTCGCCAGCCTGCCGAAGCAGCACGTCGAGGCGCAGCTGCGCGCCGCGCTGGCGAACGCGGCGGGCGCTGCCGGGGCGCACTGCATACACGAGCTGTGGATGCGCGGCGAGTTTCCGGCGCGCATCGAGGCGGCGCTCGAGGCGCTGTGGCGCTGCGCGGCGGCAGCGATTCCCGAGTGGCTGCCCATGCGCTACGTCGAGTGCCTGCCGACGGTCTACGAAGTGGCGCTCACCTTCCACGCCACCCGCCGCGGCCGTTGCAACGTCTACCTGGTGCTATTGGATTTCGCCGAGCGCCGCCGCGGACCGTACGGGGTGTATGTCGGCATGAGCCGCTATGCACCGGCGCAGCGCTTCGACCAGCACAAGGCGGGCGTCCATGCCGCGGGCAGCGTGCTGAAGCGCGGTCTGGAAGTGCTCACCGGCCCGACACTGCACCTGCAGCACATCGCGCGCGCGGAGGCGTTGCGCGTCGAGGCGCAGCTGGCCTCAGCGCTGCGCGATGCGGGGCTGCTGGTGGAGGGCGGGCACTAGCGAGCTCAGATCCGGCCCATGAGAGCCAGGATCAACAGCACCAGCACGACCAGCCCAAGCCCGCTGCTCGGGTAGTAACCCCAGCCGGTGCTGTAAGGCCAGGTCGGCAGGGCGCCGATCAGCGCAAGCACCAGGATGATCAACAGGATCGTCCGCATGGCCTTCTCCCACATCGCCGCAATGGCCGCAGTCTACGCGCCGCGGCGGCGCGAACGTCGTAGGCGGGTGTGCCGCTCGCACGTCGGCCGCGGGCGGTTCACTGCAGGTGTGCCGGGCTACGGCGACAGGCGTCAGCGCGTCCGCTACGTCAGACGATGCTGACATGCAGCTGCTGCTGCCGCCTCTATCCCTGCCGGCGAGGGCTGCGGCACAGTCAGCTCCGATGAGCGCGGTGCCTGCAGATTCGCAGCGAGACGGGGAGGTGGCGGTGATCGAACCCGCCGCGCGCCCCCGCCAGCCGTGGTCGCTGCCGCTGTGGATCATCGCGCTGTGCGCGGCCGTGGCGCTGCTGCGTTTCGGCCGCGATGCGCTGATTCCGATCGCGCTGGCGCTGCTGGTGGCGTGCATTCTCTCGGGCACCGTCGAGGCGCTGCGCCGCCGCCACGTGCCACGGGCCCTGAGCGCCGCAGTGCTGCTGGTGCTGATCGCCGTCGCCATCGGCGCCACCGTCGATTGGATCGCCACCCCGGCGCAGGCGTGGATGCAGAGCGCGCCGCGCGTGCTGCGCACCATCGAGCAGAAGGTGCGTCCGGCACAGACACTGGTGCGTCGGCTCGACTACATTGCCCGGCGCGCGAGCGCCATCGCCGGTACGGACCCGGATGCAGCTGCCGCCGGCACGGCGCCGCCGCCGCCGCTGGTGCCCACCGCGATGGAGATCTTCGCCGCCACGGGTTGGGCGGCAGTCACCACCGTGACGGTCATGGCATTCGCCTTCCTGCTGCTGGCGGCCGGCCCCTCGGCGCTGGCGCGCCTCACCGGCCTGTTCGCAGCCGGGGCGCCTGCGCTGCATGGGAAGCAGATTATCGAGGCCATCCGCCGGGAAGTCGGCCGCTATTACGCGACGCTGCTGCTGATCAACGTGTGTTTCGGCGCGGTGCTGGCAACCACGCTGTGGCTGCTCGGCATGCCGAGCTCGCCGCTGTGGGGCGTGCTTGGCGGCATCCTGAACTTCGTCCCTTATGTCGGGCCAGCCGTCGGCGTCACCATCGTCACGCTCGTCGCGCTGGTGACCTTCCCCGGTACCGCGCACGCGCTTTTGGTCGCGGCGTGCTACGTGGCGCTCGCGACCGTGGAAGGTCACATCGTGGAGCCGGTGTTTCTCGGCCGGCGTCTCGAGCTCAACCCCGTCGTGGTGCTGTTCGCGCTGTGGATCGGCGGCTGGCTGTGGGGCGTTGCCGGGGTGCTGCTGGCGATGCCGGTGCTGCTGGGGATCAAGGTGGCCGCCCGCGCGAGCGATCGCCCCGCGCCACAGGACATCGTCGGTGCGGGTGTCGTCGGTGCGGGCGTCGTGGCTGCGGGCGTCGTCGCGGCGGCGCGGGGCATCAGCCGGCGTGGCTGATCGCCCAGGCGCACACGATCACTCCGAGCAGGCCGAGCACGAAGTACAGCCCGGCGAACAGCTTCTCGCGCCGTTCGAGCTGACCTGAGCTCAGCGGCGCGATGAGGAACGGCTCACCGTTGCTCGGGGCGGAGATGACGCTCACGCGGGCGATGGACGACTGCAGGGCCTGCGTCTGCGACTCCCTGGCCGCGGCCTGGCGGGCGGCTTCCCATTCGGCCGCGTTGAGCTGGCCGTCGTGGTCGAGGTCGAAGCGCTTGAGCAGCGCTCCCTGGTCCAGCTTCCACTCGTGCAATTTCGCGGCGATGGCAGCGTTCGGATCCCCGCCGACCTCCGAATGCGAGCGCAGCTCACCCATGACGCACAGCTGCGCGCCGACACCGAGCAGCCGCTCGGTGTAGCGCCAGGTGCCCTGGTGCAGCAGCGGGGCGGGTTCCGGGGGCGGCCCGGAGGGGCGCGGCCCATAGCCGTACCAGACGTTGCGCACGGTGGGGGTGACTTCGGCCGACACCGGACCTACCAGGCAGCGCACACCGTCCGCATCAACCAGATTGAACAGCTCGACGCTCGATGCGCGCTCGACCGTATTCCAGCGCGTGTTGCCCTTGGAATCGCGCTCCTCCTGCGCGATCTGGTAGTCCCACCAGACGCACGGGCGCAAGCTCAGTGGCGCGCCGGTAGGGGCGGCCCCGGCCGGCTCGGCCCGCCCGTTGACCTTCACGTACCCCTGGGCGGCGGAGCGCAGCCGCATCGTCGGCGTGTCCGCCACCAGGCGGTCGCGGCGCAGTCGCACGAAAAAGCGGAACAGGGCGAGCAGCGCCAGCGCTCCCGCCACGAGCGCGATCACCGGGTAGGGCGGGGCCTGCGGTGCGCTCACCGGATCACCTCACGGGCCGGAGTGTGCGCGGCTCGTCAGGCGGAGAAGGCCGCCTTGAGATCGACGTCCGCCTTCTGATTGGTCTCGAAATGCAGCAGCTGCGCGGGCGGAAAATCGCCCATGGCGGCGATCAGCAGATCGGGGAAGCTGGCGATACGCACGTTGTTGGTGTTGGCCGCGTCGTTGTACAGCTCGCGCCGGTCGGCGATGGCGGTCTCGAGGCCGCTGATGCGCTCCTGCAGGTGCTGGAACGGCTCGCTGGCTTTCAGCTGCGGGTAATTCTCGGCGACCGCGTACAGCCCGGTGAGCCCGCTGCGCAGCTCGCGCTCGGCCGTGCCGAGCGAGCTCATGCTGCCGGAGCTGCGGGCGGCATCGACGCCGGCGCGCGCGCGCATCACCCGCTCGAGCGTGCCGCCTTCGTACTGCATGTACTGCTTGCACACCTCGACGAGCTTCGGCAGCTCATCGTGCCGCTGCGCAAGCAGCACGTCGATGTCGGACCAGGTAAGCTTCACGGCGGCGCGCACCCGCACCAGGCCGTTGTACACGCCAGTCAGGTAGCCGCCGAGCGCCAGCGCCAGGAACAGCAGGACGAGAAACGCCAACATGATGTGACTCCCGATTAAGGAGGACCGAGTCCGCGCCGCAGCATACGCTGCCGGCGGGGCTCGCAGCCGCCCTCGGCGGCGCATTCGGAGACACAGGTCACGCCGGCGCCAGGTTTCCCGGTCGGGAATGCGACCCACTGCGCAACTAGCGCACCGTCAGGCGCAGCTGCAGGTCGATACCGGCGATTTCGTAACCCTTCCTGAAGTCGCGGATGTGGCGCGCCATCCAGTCGTGCGCGCCGTCGGCGTCGCGCGCCTCGAGCGCTTCCAGCAGGCGGCGATGGGCGGTGGCGATGCGCGAGCGGGCCTGCGGCACCTTGTCGATCATGACCCGCAGCGACGGCTCGAGCAGCTGCAGCAGCGGCTCCTGCGCCAGGCCCAGCACCGGGTTGTGGGTCGCATGCCCGAGACAGCGGAACACCTGCGCGGTGCTCGCCACCGCCTGCTCGGTGTCCACGCGTGCGGCGGCGAAGGTCTGCGCCGCGGCCGTGATGCAGGCGAGGTCTGTGGCAGTGCGCTCGCGCGCCGCCGCCTGCGCGAGCGGCGGCTCGAGGATGCTCAGCGCCTCCCACAGGTCGCGCACCGTGACGTCGTGCAGCAGCAGCGCCTGGCTCACTCCCGCGGCCACCGCGTGCTGGCGCGGCCGGCTCACCGACATCAGCTTCGAGCCCGGGCGGCGCTCGACCAGGCCGCGGCTCTCGAGCTCGCGCAGCGCCTCGCGCACCGTCGAGCGGTGCACGCCGAACTGGCGTGCCAGCTCGATCTCGGACGGCAGCCGCTCGCCCTCGCGCAGCGCGCGTGACAGCACCCGCGCCCCGATCGCGGCGGCGACCTTGCGGTAGGCGGGCTCGATCTGCACCTTGTCGAACTCGACGCTCAAGCGGCCGCCTCGAACAGCTCGCGGCCGATCAGCATGCGGCGGATCTCCTGGGTGCCGGCGCCAATCTCGTAGAGCTTGGCGTCGCGCAGCAGCCGTCCCGCCGGGTAGTCGTTGATGTAGCCGTTGCCGCCGAGTGCCTGGATCGCTTCCAGCGCGGCGTGGGTGGCGCGCTCGGCGGCGAACAGGATGCAGCTCGCCGCATCGCGCCGCCGCGCGGTGTGCGCGTCGCAGGCGCGCGCCACGGCGTAGACGTAGGCGCGCGCGGCGTTGAGCGCGGCGTACATGTCGGCGAGCTTGCCCTGCATCAGCTCGAAGGTGCCGACCGGCTGGCCGAACTGGCGGCGCTCGCGCACGTAGGGCAGCACCACGTCAAGTGCCGCGGCCATGATCCCGAGCGAGCCGCCGGCCAGCACCACCCGCTCGAAATCCAGCCCGCTCATGAGGACGCGCACGCCACGGTGCTCCTCGCCGAGCAGGTTGGCGGCGGGCACACGGCACTCATCGAACAGCAGCTCGCAGGTGCCCGAGCCGCGCATCCCGAGCTTGTCGAGCTTCTGCGCGGTGGCGAAGCCGGGCGTGCCACGCTCGACGATGAAGACGCTGATGCCGCGCGGCCCGGCGGTTGGATCGGTCTTGGCATACACCACGAACACGTCGGCATCCGGTCCGTTGGTGATCCACATCTTGCGGCCGTTCAGCACGTAGTCGGCGCCGTGCCGCACGGCGCGCAGCTGCATCGAGACCACGTCCGAGCCCGCCCCGGGCTCGGACATGGCGAGCGCGCCGACGTGCTCGCCGCTCAGCAGCTTCGGCAGGTAGTGCGCGAGCTGCGCCTCGCTGCCGTTCAGGCGCAGCTGGTTGACGCACAGGTTCGAGTGCGCGCCGTAAGACAGGCCGACCGAGCCGGAGGCGCGCGAGATCTCCTCCATGGCGATGACGTGCGCCAGGTAGCCGAGCCCGGCGCCGCCGTAGCGCTCGGGCACGGTGAGGCCGAGCAGGCCCTGCTCGCCGAGTTTCGGCCACAGGTCGCGCGGGAACTGGTTGCTGTGATCGATGTGGGCGGCGCGCGGGGCGATCTCCTGCGCGGCGAAGCGGCGCACCAGGCGGCGGATCTCCTCGATCTCGGCCGGCAGGCCGAAGTCGCAGTCGGTGCAGTCGAGCGTCGTCATGGGCTTGCCTTCGCGTCCGCCGTGATCGTATGATTGTCGGACAAACCGGCAACCGTGGCAAGTCGTGATGCCTTTCCTCCGCACGCGCGTCGATCCGCACTCCCCGGAGTACCGCGCCAACGCCACCGCCATGCTCACGCTCACCCAGGAGCTCAGGAGCGAGGTGCAGCGCGTGGCCGCCGGCGGCTCGCGCGCCGCCAGCGCCAAGCACCAGGGGGCGGGCAAGCTCCTGCCGCGCGAGCGCATCCGCGTACTGCTCGACACCGGCAGCCCGTTCCTCGAGCTCTCGCAGCTGGCCGCGCACGGCCTGTACGGCGGTGATATCGCCTGCGCCGGCATCATCACCGGCATCGGCCGCATTGCCGGCCGTGAGTGCGTGGTGGTCGCGAACGACCCGACGGTCAAGGGCGGCACCTACTATCCGATCACCGTCAAAAAGCACCTGCGGGCGCAGGAGATCGCGCGCGACAACCGCCTGCCGTGCGTCTACCTCGTGGAGAGCGGCGGGGCGTTCCTGCCGGCGCAGGACGAGGTGTTCCCCGACCGCGACAACTTCGGGCGCATTTTCTACAACCAGGCGACGCTCTCGGCGCTCGGCGTCGCGCAGATCTCGGTGGTGCACGGCTCATGCACCGCCGGTGGCGCCTACGTGCCGGCGATGTCGGACGAGAACGTCATCGTGCGCAATGCCGGCAGGGTGTTTCTCGGCGGGCCGCCGCTGGTGAAGGCCGCCACCGGCGAGGACATCGACGCCGAGTCGCTCGGCGGTGCCGAAGTGCACTGCCGCGAGTCGGGGGTGTGCGACCACTACGCCGAGAACGACACCCACGCGCTCGCCATCGCACGGCGCATCGTCGCGCACCTGCGTGCGCCCGCCTCGACCGCCCCGCCGCAGGCGGCACGCGCGCCACGCTACCCGGCGGAGGAGCTGTACGGAGTGGTGCCGGCAAGCCTGCGCAAGCCCTACGACGTGCGCGAGGTCATCGCGCGGCTCACTGACGCTTCCGAATTCGAGGAATTCAAGCAGCTCTACGCCGCGACGCTGGTGTGCGGCTTCGCGCACCTCGGCGGCTACCCGCTCGGCATCCTCGCCAACAACGGCGTGCTGTTCTCCGAGAGCGCGTTGAAGGGCACGCACTTCATCGAGCTGTGCGCGCGCGAGCAGATCCCGCTGCTGTTCCTGCAGAACATCACCGGCTTCATGGTCGGGCGCCGCGCCGAAGCGGGCGGCATCGCCAAGGACGGCGCCAAGCTGGTCACCGCCGTCGCCTGCGCGGCGGTGCCCAAGCTCACCGTCATCATCGGCGGCAGCTACGGCGCGGGCAATTACGCCATGTGCGGACGCGCCTATTCGCCGCGGCTGCTGTTCCAGTGGCCGAACGCGCGCATCTCGGTGATGGGCGGGGAGCAGGCCGCGAGCGTGCTCGCCACCGTCAAGCGCGAGCAGCACAAGGGCAGCGCGCGCGACTGGCCGGCGGCGGAGGAGGAAGCCTTCAAGCAGCCGATCCGCGAGCAGTATGAGCGCCAGGGGCATCCCTACTACTCCTCGGCGCGGCTGTGGGACGACGGCGTCATCGACCCGCAGGACACGCGCCGGGTGCTCGCGCTGTCGCTCGCGGCGGTGCGCCACGCGCCGCAGGAGCCGACCAGTTTCGGCCTGTTCCGCATGTAGGCGCATTTAGGGAGGCGCGCTTGATCAGAACCCTGCTGGTCGCCAACCGCGGCGAGATCGCCTGCCGCATCTTCCGTAGCGCGCGGCGGCTCGGCATACGCACGGTGGCGGTGTATTCCGACGCCGACGCGAACGCGCGCCACACGCGCGAGGCGGACACCGCGCTGCACATCGGCGCGGCAAACGCCCGCGAGAGCTACCTCGACGCGGCGCGCATCATCGCTGCCGCACGCGCCAGCGGCGCGCATGCAATCCACCCCGGCTACGGCTTCCTCGCGGAGAACGCGCCGTTCGCGCAGGCGTGCGCGGACGCCGGGCTGATCTTCGTCGGGCCGCCGGCGTCGGCCATCCACGCCATGGCCTCGAAGATCCTCGCCAAGACGCGCATGCAGGCGGCCGGGGTGCCGGTGCTGCCCGGCTACTCTGGCGAGCAGCAGGATCTTGCGCACCTCGCCCGCGCAGCGCAGGCCGCCGGCTTACCGCTCATCATCAAGCCCGCCGCCGGCGGGGGCGGCAAGGGCATGCAGGTCGTGCGCACCAGCGCTGAGCTCGCCCCGGCGCTCGCCGCCGCGCGGCGCCTCGCCGAGAGCGCGTTCGGCGACGGTTCGCTGCTGCTCGAGCGCTATCTGTCCGCACCCCGCCACCTCGAGGTGCAGGTGTTCGCCGATACGCGCGGCAACTTCCTGCACCTCGGCGACCGCGACTGCTCGACGCAGCGCCGCCACCAGAAGCTGATCGAGGAAGCACCCGCACCGGCGGTGCCGCCGCCAGTGCGCGCGCGGCTGCGCGAAGCCGCGCTGGTGGTGGCGCGCGCCATCGGTTACGTGAGCGCCGGCACGGTCGAGTTCCTGTTTGACGGGCGCGAGTTCTACTTCATGGAGATGAACACGCGGCTGCAGGTCGAGCACACCGTCACCGAAACGATCACCGGGCTCGACCTGGTGGAATGGCAGCTGCGCGTTGCCTCTGGCGAACCGCTGCCGCTCGCTCAGGAGCAGGTGTCATTCCGCGGCCATGCGATCGAGGCACGCGTCTGCGCGGAAGATCCCGAACGCGGCTTCCTGCCGAGCGCCGGGCGGCTGCAGCTGCTCGAGTGGCCCGAGGGGGAGGGCGTAAGGGTCGACGCCGGGTTTGCCAGCGGCGACAGCGTGCCGGACTGCTACGACTCGCTCCTCGGCAAGGTGATCGCCTGGGGCGAGGACCGCGAGCAGGCGGCCGCGCGGCTCGCCGCGGCGCTGGGCGCGACCTGCTGCGCGGGCGTGCATACCAATGAACGCTGGCTGGCGCGCATCCTGCGCTCGGAGCGTTTCCTCGGCGTACGTCACGACATCTCGCTGCTCGATCAGGGGGGGGCGGAGTTTGCCGGTGCGACCGCGCTGCCGGAGGAAGTCGCGATCCTCGCGGCGCTCGCCGCGCACGGCGCGGGGGAGAGCGCCGAGGCGCGCGGCGGGATCGAAAGTCCCTGGGAGCAGAAGGACGCCTTCACGCCGAACCTCGCGACGGCGATTCCCTACACGTTCCGCTGGCGCGGCGTAGCGCACGCGGTGTCGCTCGAGTACGCACGCGGCCGACCCGCCGCGGCGCGCATCGGGGGCGCCGCACCCCGGGCGCTCGGCACGGTGAGCCGCAGCGCCGCGGTGATCGCGGCGAGCATCGACGGGCAGCGCCAGCAGGCGCGCTACCTCGTCACCGACTCTGCCGTGCATCTGTGGACGGCGAGCGAGCACTACGAGCTGCTGCCGGATGATCCGCGTACCCACGAGTTCGCCGCGAGCGCCGCGAGCGGCGGGTTGACCACGCCGCTTCCGGGCGTGGTGGTCGCGGTGCCGGTGAGCATCGGTCAGCAGGTCGCCGCGGGCGAGGTGCTCATGGTGATCGAGGCCATGAAGATGGAGCACACCATCACCGCACCGCATGCGGGCACGGTCGCGAGCGTGCACTTTGCCCGCGGCGATCGGGTTCCCGAGGGCGCCGTGCTGCTCGCTCTCGCCCAGGATCCGCCAGGCGGCGCGGTACCCGGCTAGCCATCAGCGCCGCAAGCGCGCTGGCCGTTTACGGGTGCTTGCCGGCTTTCGCGCCGGCGCGCTCGGCGCGCACCTTGGCGATGAGCTGATCGGTGTTGGCGAGGATCTCGGGGTAGGTGTTGCCGAGCGCGACGTACCGGCCGTCCACTGCGAGCGTCGGCACGGCGTCCACCCCGTAGCTTTCCGCCAGCCGGTCGGCCTGCACCGTCAGGTTGTTCACGTTGAAGGATACGTAGGCGGAGGCGAACTTTTCGGCACTGCCGCCGTTGCTGCCCACCCATGCGGCGAGACTCTGCTCGTCGAAGAGCTGCTGGTGTTTTTCGTGGATCGCCTGGAACAACGCGCCGTCGAGCCGCGGCAGATCACCGTTCACCTGCAGCACGTAGTAGGCGCGCTGCAGGTTGACCCACGCCGGGCGATCGAAGCCGACCGGTACACGCTGCAGCACCACGTCCTTGCCCTGTTTTGCCTGCCACTGCTGCAGCAGCGGGTAGAAGTCGTTGCAGTGCGGGCAGGCATAGGAGAAGAACTCGATGACCTCGATCTTGCCGGGGCTGTCGGTCGGCCGCGGCGGGACCACCGGGCGGAAGGTGGTGCCCTCTTGCGCCACAGCCCAGGCGGGCCACAGCAGCAGCGCGAGTGCGGCGAACAGCGCAGACTTCACCGGCCCATTGCAGATCGACATGTCGACACCTTTCATCAACGCGCAGCGTTGGCCCGCAGTTTATTCAAATAGCGATCGCGAAGTTCCGTCTGTCGCGAATGCATCGACTGCGCCACACCCTGGATGAACACCGCATCCGCCAGCGTGGTCACCTCCAGCGGATCCCCGCTCCACAGCACAAGATCGGCCGGGTGGCCGGCCTCGATCGAGCCGTTGCGGTCGCTCACACCGAAGAGCTCGGCGGGATTTCGCGTCATGGCAGCCAATGCGGCCTCCCAGGGCAGGCCGTGCGCAACGGCGATGCCCGCCGCCTGGCGCAGTTTACGGATGTTATGCGGTTGCGGGTCACCGAAGCTGAACACGATCTTGACCCCCGCCTTCTGCAGGCGCGCCGCATTCTCCAGCGTCGCACCCACCGAGTCGAAGTTCTCCGGCAGATCATCGAGCGGATCGAGGATCACCGCCACGCCGGCCTGCGCGAGCTCGGCGGCCACCCGCCACGCTTCCGGAGCGCCGCGCACCACGGCGTGCAGATGCTCGCGCTGCGCAAAGGAAATGACGTGGCGGATGTCCGCGGCGCGCTCCACGTCGAACACGATCGGCCCGGAGCCGCCGAGGTAATCGAGGAGTGTCTGCCGGCCGGCGGGGGTCAGCAGACGCACATCGTTGGCGAGCAGCAGTTTCGGTGAGCGCACCTCGGTAACGGCCTGCTGCAACAGCATGAACTGCGCGGCACGGCTGCCGCCCGACAGTGCGTTCGCCTGGCCGCCGGTCTCGACGAACAGCGCCCGGACCGGGGCAACCGTGCCGTCGAGCCGCACCAGCGCGCCCTGGCCGGCGATGATGCTGCCGCCCTCACCATGGCCGCTACCTTCCGCACTCGGGGCGAGCTGTGCGAAGGTGACCCCACCCAGACGCCCGACACCCAGCACGATCGAGTCGGGGTTGTAGGCGGACGTCACGTCGAACTCCGGGCGCATGGAGCCGAGCTTCAGCGCGTAATCATCCACCGTGGGCTCGATTCCGATCTCCTCGATCCCGAGGTGTCCGAGACCGCCGAACAGACCCGGTGTCACGGGACGGCCGTGCGCCTCGATGATCTCGGCCTGCGCCGGGGCGGACAGGGTCGCGCCGACCTGTACGATGCGGCCGTCGCGGATCAGGATGTCGCCGTGTTGCACGACGCCGAGCGCGCCCATGGTGTGCACCGTGGCATCGTGGATCATCACCGTGGCGGCCTGGGCCGCTGCGAGCGGGGCGCCGAGCGCCAGGAAAATGAGCAGCCGTGCGTTCATGGGCTCACTCCCGCGGCAGCCGGCTGCCCGAGCAGAAAGTCAGACTCGGGTGTGCGTTCGGGATGGGCGCGGTCATAGCGCACGGCGCCGTCGATGAACACCAGATCCGCCAGGGCGTAAACGCTGAAGGGCGTACCGTTCCACACCACGACATCCGCCATCTTCCCCGGCTCCAGGGTGCCGATGCGATCGGCGAGGCCGAGCGATTTGGCCGGATTGGCCGTCATCCACAGGACGGCCCGCTCGGGGGGTATGGAAAACCCGGCGCGCTCCCCATAAGTCATCGCCTTGGCGACCTCCTGGTTGAGTCGCTGAATGCCCTCCTCGGAGTCCGAGTGGATGATGGCGCAGCCGCCGGGGGCGGCATCGACCATGGCCATGTTTTCCGGAATGCCGTCGTAGGCTTCCATCTTGAAGCCCCACCAGTCGGCCCACATCGCCGCGCACACACGCTGCTCCGCCAGCAGGTCGGAGATCTTGTAGGCCTCGGCGGCATGATGGAAGGCCGCGACGTGGTAGCCGAACTCCTTCGACATGTCGAGCACCGCGGCCATCTCGTCCGCGCGGTAGCAGTGCATGTGGACGATGATCTCGCCCTTGAGAGCGGCGGCGAGCGTATCGAGCCTCAAATCGCGCTTCGGTGGCTTGGCATCCTTGGCGCCGGCGGCGAGTTTTTTCTGGTACTCCTGCTGGTCACGCAGATATTCGGCTGCCTCGGCCCACTGCGCGCGGTAGCCGGCCATGTTGCCCATACGGGTGGAGGGAAACACCTTCTTATTGGTGCCGTAGACGCGCTTGGGGTTTTCCCCACAGGCCATCTTCAGTCCCTGCGCGGCGCCGGGAAACTTCATGCCCTGGTAAGTGACGCTCGGGACGTTCTTCAGCACCACCGAGCGCCCGCCGATGAGATTCGCCGAGCCAGGCAGGATCTGCAGCGTGGTGACGCCGCCGATGAGCGCGGTGCGAAAGCCCGGATCCTGCGGATCCACCGAGTGCTCCGACCACACGTTGGCGGTGGAGGGTGAGGTCGCCTCGTTGCCGTCGGAATTGGCGCTGACCTGGGGGGTCGGGTACACCCCGAGGTGCGAATGGATGTCGATGATCCCCGGTGTCACCCAGCGACCGCTGCCATCGACCACGGTCGCGTTGGCGGGAGCGCTGAGATGACTGCCCACGGCGCTGATCCTGCCCTCGACGATCAGCACATCCGCGTTATCCAGCCGCGTGCCCGTACCGGTGAGTACGGTCGCGTTGCTGATGAGCGTCGGGGCGCTGGCGGGGATCTGGTACGTGGACGGATAGAACTCAGCGCCGGCCACACTGCCTGCGGCTGCCGGGGCGGTCTTGGCGTGGGCTGCCGCCGGGGACGCCTTACCGGCCTGCAAGGCACACCCGCACAAGGTCGCGCTCAGCACGAGGCAGATTATTTTTTCTCTCACGGGTCGCTCCCTGCTACGAGTGCGCATTATTTCTCACTTCAGGCGCGACGGCACGCGCTGGCAGCGCGCTCACGCCCCGCAAGCTCTCGACACGAACGGCGAATCGCGGTCGAAGAAGCGCCACGGGCGCAGCGCCCACTCGCCGGCATAAGCGACGCCCACCCGCGTGGCACGGCCGATGCGCGGGGCCGAGGTACCGGGCGGCGGCGGCTCGAGCCACAACACCGGCCCGCGCAGATCCGCGCCGTTGAGGTCGCGGTCGATCCGTAGCGCGCGGCACAGCAGGCCCGGACCGCAGGTGCGCTCGCGCAAGCCCCCGAGCGGCTCGAGCGCCCGCACCAGCACCGCGTGCGGCACGCCCCGAGCACCCGTCACCACGTTCAGGCAGTTCCAGAACCCGTAGATGAAATAGACGTACGCGTGACCGGGCGGACCGAACATCACTTCGGTGCGCGGCGTGCGGCCGCGCGCGGAGTGAGCCGCGAGGTCGCGCGGTCCGAGGTACGCTTCGGTCTCGACGATGCGGCCGCGGCGCACGCCGCCCGCCTGCCGGTGCACCAGCTGCATGCCGATGAGCGCGCGCGCGACACTCAGGGTGGGACGCTGGAAGAACGCGCGGGGAAGTCTGCGGCTGCCTGTCACCGCGCGCGATGTTAGCGGAATGCTCTAGAATGTACCGCTCAAGGAACGCCGCGAAGCCCGGCATGAGCTGCGGTGGCGCTATGTCAGGACATGCGTGAAGGAATCAGCTTCGCAGGCGTCAGGGGAGCCCTGCTGGGGAGTGTCATCGTGCTGGCGCTCGGCGGCGGGCCCGCCGCGGCGAGCGTCTACCCGCTGCCCGAGGACGGTTCCGCGGTAGTCGGCACGGACCAGACGATCAGGACGGTGTACGAGGACACGCTTCCCGACCTCGCGCATCGCTACAGCCTCGGCTATTACGAGATCATCCGCGCCAACCCCGGGATAGACGTGTGGCTGCCCGGCGCCGACAAGGAGCTGACGCTGCCCGGCAGGCGCATCCTGCCGCCCGGGCCGCGCGAGGGCATCGTGGTGAACCTGCCCGAGCACCGGCTCTACTACTACCCCAAGCCCCGCGGACACGAAAAGCCGGTGGTGATCACCTACCCGGTGAGCATCGGCAAGATGGACTGGCGCACACCGCTCGGCGACACCTCGGTCATCGCCAAGATCCGCCACCCCTCCTGGTATCCCCCCGAGTCGATCCGCAAGGAGCACGCCGCGAACGGCGACCCGATCCCGAAGGTGATCGGCCCCGGTCCCGACAATCCGCTCGGCGACTTTGCGTTGCGCCTGGCCGCCGGCCACGGCGAGTACATGCTTCACGGCACCAACAACCCGACCGCCGTCGGCATGTCGGTGACCCACGGCTGCATCCGCATGTACCCGGAGGACGTCGCGGCGTTGTTTGCGCTCATCCCGGTGGGCACCAAGGTGCGCCTCGTCAACCAGCCGGTGAAGGTAGCCTGGGTGGACGGGCAGCTGTTCCTCGAGGCCCATCCGCCGGTGGATGCGGAAGGCCAGTCGGTCGAGCCGGATCTGCAGGTGCTGTCGCAACTGCTCGACCAGGCGCTCGGCAACGACTCCGCCGCGATCCACTGGGACCTGGCGCGCGCCACGCTGCAGGCAGCCAACGGCATCCCGACGGTGGTGGGGCTGGCGGCCGACAATCCCGATGAGCCCGCGGCCGCAGTGCCGCCTGCCGCGCCTGCGCACGGCTCCGGCGCCCGCGGCGCCCGCCGCCCGCTAGCGAGCCTTACGCAGCGCGCCGAGCAGGCTCAGCACCTGCGTCGCGCGCGAGACCAGGGTGAGCGCCGAGCGCGCCCATACCATCAGCGTCAGTACTTCGCGCGTGCGCCCGAGCAGCATCAGGCCCCCGACGGTGGCGATCCAGGCGAGCGGGTGCCTTCCGGCACCGAGCGCCGCCGCGCCGGCTGCGCCCGCCGTGCGCGCCCGCAGCCAGTGGCGCGGAAACTGCCGTACCTGCTCCACGCGCCACTCGAGCTCGATGCGCTGCGCCTGGCAGCGCGCGAGCAGTGTGCGGCGCCGCTGCTCGAGCTGCGCCACGCGGCTCACGGCGCGCCTCCGGTGCGGCGCACGTCCTCACGCAGCTGCTCGAGCGAGCCGGCGAAGACGTCCGGCCGATCGCTGAGGGTGCGCGCTCCGAGCCAGCCGAAAGTCGCCGCGAGGGCGATGAACAGCGCGCTGCCACCGAGCAGTGCCAGCATGCGGTGCGTGTCCCACAGCGAGACGATAAGGGCGACCAGGGCGAAGGCCACGCCGAGGAGGGCGCAGGCGAGCGCGCCCAGCGCCCACACCAGCATGCGCGCCATCGAGAGCACGTACATCTCGAATTCGACCCCGGCGAGCTCGACGCGGGTGCGCAGTGAATCGAGGGTGGCGGCCAGCAGCGCGCGCAGCACATGCGGCGGATCCGCGGCCGCAATGTTGTCGGGCGGCGGCGCGGGCGCGTCCATCATCTGCGGCCCATGATGAGCCCGAGCAGCAGCGCGACGCCGCCGGCGATGGCGACCGCCTGCCACGGGTTGTCGTGCACGTAGCTGTCGACGTCACGCGCGCGCGCGCGCACCTGCTCCTCTACCGCGCTCAGCCGCGCGCGCAGGTCGCGCAGGGTCGCCTGGGCGCGTTCCTGCACCTCGGCGCTGCCGGCATTGGCGGTGGCACGCAGCAGCTGCTCGGCATCGTCTACCAGCGCGCGCAGGTCCGCGGCCAGCTGGCCGCTGTCATGGGTCTCGGTCATGGCACCTTCTCCTTAAGCCATTGCTTCGGGGGCTGATTTACGCATATTCGCACCGAAACCGCGAGACTCGCGCGGCCGGCTGCGCTACTCTCGGGAGGCCGGAGTTTCGCCATGAGCGCGCCCAGTCCTAACCCATTGCTCGAGCTGCGTAAGCTCGGCGAGAGCGTGTGGCTCGACGACATCAGCCGCGGCATGCTCGAGGAGGGCAGCCTCGCACGGCTGGTGCACGAGGACGGCCTCGCCGGCCTCACCTCCAACCCGGCGATCTTCGCTCATTCCATGATGAGCGATCCGAAGTACGCGCAGCCCCTGGCGCAGCTCCTGCCCACGGTGCCCTCGGCGATGGCGCTGTACGAGGAGCTCGCGCTCGAGGATCTGCACGCTGCCGCGCGGCTGCTGCGGCCGCTGTACGCGGCGAGCGCGGCGCGCGACGGCTACATCAGCATGGAGGTCTCACCGCACCTCGCCTACGACGGCCCGGGAACGCTGCGCGAAGCGCGGCGGCTGTGGCAGCGCCTCGAGCTGCCGAACGCGCTCATCAAGGTTCCCGGCACCGAGGCCGGCATACCCGTGATCCGCGATCTCATTGCCGGCGGTATCAACGTGAACGTGACGCTGCTGTTTTCCCCGGAGCGCTACCGGGCGGTGGCGCAGGCCTACATCGCGGGCCTCGAGCAGCGCGCGGCGGCGGGGTTACCGCTCGCGCCGGTCGCCTCGGTGGCGAGCTTCTTCCTCAGCCGCATCGACACCGCCGTCGATCAGGTGCTCGACGGACTCGCCGCGCACGGCCAGCCGGCGGCGCGCTCGCTGCGGGGCAAGGCGGCCATCGCCAGCGCCTGCCGCGCCTACGAGATTTACGAGGAGCTGCTCGCCATGCCCGCCTGGCAGCAGCTCGCCGCGCGCGGCGCGCAGACGCAGCGGCTGCTGTGGGCCTCGACCTCGACCAAGGATCCGAGCTACAGCCCGATCAAGTACGTCGAGGAGCTGGTGGTGCCGGACACCGTCAACACCATGCCGCTCGAGACGCTCAACACCTACCGCCGCCTCGGTCGTCCCGAGCTGCGGCTCGAACGGCACATCGCGGAAGCCAGCGATGCCCGCGAAGGACTCGAGCGGCTCGATGTCGATCTCGAGCAGATCGCGCAGCAGCTCGAGCGCGAAGGCGTGACGAAATTCGTCGAGCCTTTCGACAAGCTGCAACAATGGCTCGAAGACCAGCGGCGTGGATCGCGACCGGGGAACTGACGTGGACATCAATGCGGTACGGGAGCGACTGCTCAGGCGCCGGGATGAACTGCGCCAGCGCGCGAGCGACGCGAGCGCGGACCTGCGCCACGAGTCGGACCCGCTGTCGGCAGACTTTGCCGAGCAGGTGACGCAGCGCGAGAACGACGACGTGCTCGGGGCGATCTCCCAATCGGCCCGCGCCGAGCTGCAGCAGGTCGAGGCGGCGCTGCGCCGGCTCGCCGCCGGGCGCTACACCAGCTGCGCGGTGTGTGGCGAGGACATCGAACCGGAGCGCCTCGCGGCGGTGCCCTACACCGATCGCTGCCGCGCATGCGCCGAGGGCGGACGCGCGGCGCCGGGCCGCGATGCCCGCGGCTAGCGCACCGCAACCCTCCGGGGTGATCACGATCACGACCGACTTCGGCCACCAGGGCCCGTTCGTCGGCGTGATGAAGGGCTGCATCCTCAGCCGCTTTCCGGCGGCGCGCATCGTCGACCTCACGCACGAGATCGTGGTCCACTGGCCGGCCGAGGCCGGGTTCTGGCTGGCGCGCTCGTTCGCTTATTTTCCCGCCGGCACGGTGCACCTCGCGGTCGTCGACCCAGGCGTGGGGACCGCGCGCAACGTGCTGGTGGTGAGCGCGGCGGGTCACTGCTTCGTCGCCCCCGACAACGGGCTGCTCGCCGGCGTTGTCAGCCGCGATCCCGCGGCGCTCATCGTGCGTCTCGGCGCGGCCCAGCTGGCAGAGCGCGGCATCCACCGCGCCAGCGCCACCTTCCACGGGCGCGACATCATGGCACCCGTGGCGGCGGAGCTCGCCGCGGGGCACTGCACGGCCGCCGACCTGGGCGAGAAGGTGAGCACACTGGTGCCGCCGTGGGTCGACGACCCTGCGGTCGAGACGCGCAGCGTCACGGGGCTCGTCATCACCATCGATCACTTCGGCAACCTCATCACCAACATCGACGGCACGCTCATCGAGCGCTTCCGCCTGCCGCTGGTGCACGCCGGCAATCACTCCTTCCCGCTGCTGCACACCTACGGCGACGCGCGTCCCGGTGAATATCTCGCGCTGGTCAACTCCTTCGGGGTGGTGGAGATCGCGCGTGCCGAGAACAGCGCCGCCGAGGGACTTGGCCTGAGCCACGGTGCCCCGGTCGTCGTCCGCGACCGTACCGATCAACCCTGAGGCCGTGGCTCGTGTCCGCTCCTGCGGGCACCGATAGGTCACCGCGACGGTCAAAAGTTGATCGGCGGCACGAATCGGCTATAGTTCGCAGCCTTGCACGTGCCCCTGTTGGCACGTTAGCTATTGAATTAATTCAGGATTTGTGCCGCCAGATGTCGGAACGGGACAACGAAAGCTTCGATCTCGATGATGAGTTCCTGAGCGGTCCCACCGAGGACGGCACCGATTATGACCGGTTGCTCGACCGCGTGGACAAGCGGGTGCGCAACCAGGGCAAGCGGGGCAAGGCGGCCTGGAGCCGGCTCGAGGAAGTGCTGGCGGACCGCAAGCTCGAGAAGGATCTCAAGGACTTCGACGACGAGCTGTAGGGCTTAGCGCTCGCGGTCCGTCCGCGCCGGAGCCTGGCGCGCGCGTGCTTTGCGTAAGGACGATCTGTCAGTGACCCCCTCGCCCTGGATCGTCCTGAAATTTGGCGGCACGAGCGTCTCGAGCCTGCCGAACTGGATCAACATCGCGAACGTGGCCGCCGAGCGCCTGGCGGGCGGGGCGCGCCTGCTCATGGTGCACTCGGCCGTCGCGGGCGTTACCGACCGGCTGGAACGGCTGCTGGACGCGGCGAAGGGCAAGGCGCAGGAGGAGGAGCTGCGCGCCATCGAGGAGCGCCACCGGCGCCTCGCCACCGAGCTCGGCGTGACTCCCGGGGAGGAGCTCGAGCGCTATTTCGCGGAGCTGCGCGAGATCGCCGCCGGGGTGTCGCTGGTGCGCGAGGTGAGCGATCGCACCCGGGCGCGCGTGCTGGCGAGCGGTGAGCTGATGGGCACCGCGCTCGGGGCACGCTTCCTGGCCGCGCGCGGCCTGCCGGTGCAGTGGCTCGACGCCCGCACCATGCTGCGCGCGGAAAGTCGCGGCGCCTCGCCCAAGGCGAGCGTGCTGTCGGCGACGTGCGGCTTCGCGCCGGACGCGCTGCTGCAGGCGCGCCTCGCGGCCGGCCCGGCGCTCAGCGTCACCCAGGGCTTCATCGCCAGCGACGGGCAGGGCAACACGGTGCTGCTGGGACGCGGCGGCTCCGACACCTCCGCGGCGTATCTCGCCGCCAAGCTGTCGGCCGCGCGGCTGGAGATCTGGACGGATGTGCCCGGCATGTTCAGCGCCAACCCGCGCGCCACGCCCAGCGCGCGGCTGCTGCGCACGCTGCACTACGACGAGGCCCAGGAGATCGCCACCAGCGGCGCGAAGGTGCTGCATCCGCGCTGCATCCTGCCGGCGCGGCAGTACGGCATTCCGCTGCACGTGTACGCCACGCAGGCGCCGCACCTGCCCGGCACGGTGCTCAGCGCCAGCGGCGGCGACGGCGGCGCGCAGGTGAAGGCGGTCTGTACCAAGAAGGGCATTACGCTGATCGCGCTCGAGAGCCCGGGCATGTGGCACCAGGTCGGCTTCCTCGCCGATGCCTTCCAGGTGTTCAAGCAGCACGGCATGTCGGTGGACCTGGTGTCGACCTCCGAGACCAACGTCACCGTGTCGCTCGATCCTGCGGCCAACACACTCGACAACAGCCAGGTGACCAGCCTGGTCGCCGATCTGTCGCGGCTGTGCCGTGTGCAGGTGATCGGTCCATGCGCCTCGGTGAGCCTCGTCGGGCGCAACATCCGCGCCATCCTGCACCAGCTCGGCGGCGCCTTTGAATTCTTCGAGGAGCAGAAAATCTATCTGGTCAGCCAGGCGGCCAACGACCTCAACTTCACCTTCGTGGTGGATGAGAACCAGGGCGACCGCCTGGTCGAGCAGCTGCACGAGCTGCTGATCCGCCCGGTGCCGGGCGACACGGTGCTCGGCCCCACCTGGCAGCAGCTGTTCTCGCAGCCGCAGGACGCGGCCGCGCGGCACGAGCCGTGGTGGCGCCGGCGGGGCGCGGCGCTGCTCACGGCGCTCGGTGAGCGCGACGCCGCCTTCGTCTACGACCTGGAGGTGGTGCGCGCGGCGGCGCGTGCGCTGCGGGCCTTGAGCTCTCTGGCGCGGGTGCACTACGCGGTGAAGGCCAATCCGCACCCGGACGTGCTGCGCGCCGTGCGCGCGCAGGGCGTGGAGTTCGAGTGCGTGTCGCAGGGCGAAGTCGAGCGGGTGCTCGCGCTGTTCGCCGACCTGGCCCCGCAGCAGGTGCTGTTCACGCCGAATTTCGCGCCGCGTGCGGAATACGCCTGGGCGCTGGCGCGCGGGGTGCGCGTGACGGTCGACAATACCTTCGTGCTGGACGCCTGGGGTGAGCTGTTTCGCGACCGCGAGATCTTCGTGCGCGTCGACACCGGCGTCGGCCGCGGCCATCACACTCACGTGCGCACCGCCGGCAGCCGCTCCAAGTTCGGCGTGCCGCTCGCCGAGCTGCCGGCGCTGGCGCAGCAGGCGCGCACGCTCGGGGTACGCATCGGCGGGCTGCAGGCGCACGTCGGCAGCGGCATATTCGACGTCACCAGCTGGGAGCACACGGCGCGCCTGCTCGCTCAGGCGGCCGGTGCGATCGGCGGCGTGCAGGTCATCGACGTGGGCGGGGGGCTGGGCGTGCCCGAGCGCCCCGACCAGGCGCCGCTCAACCTTGGCAAGCTCGATACGCTCCTCACGGCGGTGCGCGCCGAGCATCCGCACCTGGAGGTGTGGCTCGAGCCCGGGCGCTACCTGGTGGCCGCGGCCGGCGTACTGCTCGCGCGCGTCACGCAGCTCAAGTCCAAGGCGGGGGTGCGCTTCGTCGGTGTCGCGACCGGGATGAACTCACTGATTCGTCCGGCGCTCTATGGTTCGTATCATGAGATCGTCAATCTCACGCGCGCCGAGCAGCCGGCGAACGAGCTGGTGAGCGTGGTCGGGCCGATCTGCGAGAGCGCCGACGTGCTCGGTCACGACCGCCTGCTGCCGGCGACGCGTGAGGGTGACGTGCTGCTCATCGCCAATGCCGGCGCTTACGGGCACGCCATGAGCTCGCAATACAACCTGCGCCCGCCGGCCGAGGAGCTGTTCCTCTGAAGCGCCTGGTGCTTGCCGCCGCCGCCCTCGCGGTGCTGTGCGCGGCGCTCTACGTGCTGTACCTCGACATCGTCGTGGTGCGCCAGTTCGAGGGTCGGCGCTGGACGCTGCCGGCGCAGGTGTACGCAGCGCCGCTCGAGCTGTACGCGGGCCTCGATCTGACGCTGCCCGAGCTCGAGGGCGAGCTGCAACGCCTGCACTATCGCCGCGCCACGCAGCTCGACCATCCGGGCAGCTACCGCCTGCAGGGCGAGCACATCGAGGTCGCGCTGCGGCCGGCTCGCTTCGCTGACGAGACGCGCGCGGCGCAGCTGCTGACCATCAACGGCGGGGCAGGGCGGATCCTCAGCCTGCGCGATGCCGCGGACCGCGAGGTGCCGGTGCTGCGGCTCGAGCCGCTGCTGATCGGCAGCATCTTCCCGATCCACGGCGAGGACCGCATCGTGATGTCGCCGGCGGAAGTGCCGCCGCTCCTGCCGGCGGCGCTCAAGGCGGTCGAGGACCGCAAGTTCGACACGCACCACGGCGTCGACCCGCGCGCCATGCTGCGCGCCGCGTGGGTGAACGTGCGCGCCGGCCAGATCGAGCAGGGCGGCAGCACGCTCACGCAGCAGCTGGTGCGCAGCTACTTCCTCAGCTCCCGCCAGACGCTGTCGCGCAAGCTGCGCGAGGCGGTCATGGCGATGGCGCTCGATGCGCACTTCTCCAAGGCGGATCTCATGAACGCCTATATCAATGAGATATTCCTGGGTCAGGACGGCGACCGCGCGATCCACGGCTTCGGGCTGGCCAGCCAGTTTTATTTCGGCAAGCCGTTGGGCGAGCTCGACCTGTCGGAAGTGGCGCTGCTGGTCGCGGTGGTGCGCGGCCCTTCGTACTACGATCCGCGCCGCCATCCGGATCGTGCGCTGCAGCGGCGCAACCTGGTGCTGAAGATCATGTCGGAGCAGGGCGTGGTCGCGCCCGCGGATGCCGTTGCGGCCATGCGCGGCCCGCTCGGGGTCACGAGCCGCCCGGCGGGCGCCTACTACCCCGCCTACCTCGACTTCGTGCGCCGCACGCTGCGGCGCGACTACCACGAGGAGGACCTGACCAAGGCAGGGCTGCGCATCTACACCAGTCTCGATCCGCGCGCGCAGCAGCAGGCCGAGAGTGCGCTCGAGCACGACCTGGATCGTCTCGACCGGGCGCATCCGCACCCGGCGGCACCGCTCGAGGGCGCGGTGGTGGTGACCGCGCCCTCGAGCGGCGATGTCATCGCCATCGTCGGTGGGCGCAACGTCGGCTATGACGGCTTCGACCGCGCGCTCGACGCGCACCGCCCCATGGGCTCACTCGTCAAGCCTTTCATCTATCTCTCGGCGCTCGAGAGCGGCCGCTACAACGCCGCGACCGTGGTGCAGGATGCGCCCGTGGATGTGAAGCTCGCCTCGGGCCAACACTGGCAACCGGAGAACTTCACGCACCAGGTGTATGGCGCAGTACCGTTGGTGCGCGCGCTCGCCGAATCGCTCAACCTTGCCACGGTGGGCATCGGACTCGACATCGGCCTACCGAAGATCGCAGCGACGCTGCAGCGCTTCGGCCTGCCGCAGCCGCCCGCGCAGGTGCCGGCGATGCTGCTCGGGGCGGTTGACGTCTCGCCGCTCGAGGCCGCGCAGCTCTTCAACGGACTCGCGAACGGCGGCTTCCGCACGCCGCTGCGCGCGGTACGCGCCGTGATCAGCGCGCAGGGCAAGCCGCTCAAGGCGTTTCCGCTCGAGGTCACTCAGGTGGCGACACCCGAGGCGATCTATCAGCTCGACCGCATGCTGGTGCTCGTCATGGACCACGGCACCGGGCGCGCCGCGCGCCCGCTGCTGCCGGCGCAGCTGCTCGTGGCGGGCAAGTCGGGCACCTCCTCGGACCTGCGCGACAGCTGGTTTGCCGGCTTCGCCGGCAGCCACCTGGTGGTGGTATGGGTGGGCTACGACAACGACGATCCCACCGGGCTCACCGGATCCACCGGTGCGCTGCCGGTGTGGGCCCACATCATGGCCCAGCTCAACGCCACCTCCTGGACCGCGCCGATGCCCGAGTCCCTGGCTGAAGTACACATCGAGTTTCCGACCGGATTGCGCGTCGTGCCCGGCTGCGCCCAGGACATCGTGGCGGTCGTGGTGCCCGGTGGCGCGCAGCTGCCGGCACGGCCCGGCTGCGGCTTTCCGGATACGCCGCCCGGGGCTCCCGCCTCCGGTTCGCTCCTGCAGCGCGCGCAGCAGTGGCTGCACGGCGTGGTGCGCTGATGCGCCGGCTGCTCGTGCCGGCCGCCTGCCTCGGCGCGCTGCTGTGCGCCTGCGGGCCGCTGCCGCCGCGCGCCCCGGAAGGTCCCTACGGTCAGGGCCCCGGAACTGCCCAGCCGGCGCCCGGCACGCCCGCGCCGCCGGCGGCTCCGAACGCGCCTGCTCCGCGGCAGTTTCACTTAGGGACCGCGGCCAGCGCGCTCGTCACGCAGGCGCACCACCAGGCCGCCGGGGGAGATTACGGCCAGGCGGCCGCCACGCTCGAGCGGGCCCTGCGCATCGAGCCCGACAATCCGCTGGTGTGGATCGAGCTCGGCCGGGTTCGCCTGGCGGAAAACAATGGCCTGCAGGCGGATGCCATGGGCAGGAAGGCGCTGGCGCTCGCCACCGGCGATCCGGCCGCACAGGGCGCCGCCTGGCGGCTGATCGCCGACTCACTACGCCTGCGCGGACGCAATGTCGACGCCGCGGAGGCGGATCGGCATGCCGCGGCCAGCGCGGCACGATAGAGCCAATTCGCGGTATGCGCATCACTGATGCGCATGAGGGCCAAACGATGCCACGCGCTTGCACCCCGGCCGGCGGCCCCCTAGACTGGCTCCACTCATCGAGACCGGCTGAGGGATAAGGCCCTTAGACGCCGGGGCAACCGCCAGGCTTAACCACCCTGGAAAGGTGCCAACTCCTGCGACATCGCTTCAACGGGTGTCGGCAGATGAGCGGTTAGCGTGGCCCGGTGGTGCCCTGCAAAGGCGCCGGCGGGATGGACGCAACAAGCCTGCATCGCAGGCACGCTCCGCGGGAGGCCGGTGAGACCGGGCTAACAGCAAGCGGAGCATTTCAGTGAGCCAGTCAGATACACGCACCCCTGCACCCTGGGACGCGTCGGCCAGCAGCACTGCCGATCCGGTGACGCAGGCAGTACGTGCGGGAATCGAATGCGACGACACGACCGGCTGCGTCGTGCCGCCGCTGCACCTGTCCTCCACGTTCGCCTTTCGCGCCTTCGGCGAGAAGCGTGCCTACGATTACACGCGCTCCGGCAATCCGACCCGCGACCTGCTGGCCGATGCGCTCTCCGACCTGGAGCAGGGCGCCGGCGCCGTCGTGACCGCGAGCGGCATGGCCGCGATCACCGTGGTCGGCTATCTGGTGCCCGCCGGCGCCCGAATCGTCGCGCCGCACGACTGCTACGGCGGCACTTACCGCCTGTTCGAGGCGTGGCGCAGCCGCGGCGAGCGGCAGGTCGAGTTCATCGATTTCGGTGACGAGGCCGCGGTGCGCGAGGCGCTGTCGCGGCCCGCGGCGCTGGTGTGGATCGAGACGCCGAGCAACCCGCTGCTGCGCATCACCGATATCGCTGCGGTGGCCGCGCTCGGACACGCGTGCGGCGCGCTGGTGGTCGTGGACAACACCTTTCTCTCGCCCGGCTGGCAGCGCCCGCTCACCCTCGGGGCCGATCTGGTGGTGCACTCGACCACCAAGTACCTGAACGGCCACAGCGACGTGGTCGGGGGTGCGGTGGTCGCCGCGACCGCCGCGCTGCACGAGCAGCTCGTCTGGTGGGCCAACTGTCTGGGGCTCACCGGAGCGCCCTTCGACAGCTTCCTGACGCTGCGCGGGCTGCGTACGCTCTACGCGCGGCTCGAGCACCATGGGCGCAACGCCGCAGCGCTCGCGCACTGGCTCGACGGCCAGCCGCACGTGCGGCGCGTGTGGTATCCGGGGCTCGCCTCGCATCCGGGGCACGAGCTCGCGCGGCGTCAGCAGCGCGGCTTCGGCGCGATCATCTCGATCGAGCTCGCCGGCGGCCACGAGGCGGTGCGTGCGTTCGTCGCCGGGCTCGAGTGCTTCTCCCTCGCCGAGTCGCTCGGCGGCGTGGAGAGCCTCGTGGCGCACCCCGCGACCATGACGCACGCCGCCATGGCCCGTGAAGCGCGCGAGCGCGCCGGCCTGGTCGACGGGCTGATACGGCTCTCGGTGGGCATCGAGGCGCTGGAAGACCTGCGCCACGACCTGACACGGGCGCTGGCCCGCGCCGCACGCGTACTGCCCGAGCGACCGCTCAGGGAGTTCGCCGCAGCCTGCTGATCACCGCCTCGCCCGCTTCCGCGGTGGACAGCGCGCGTGCCCCGGCGGCAACCAGGTCCGCGGTGCGCGCGCCGGCCGCGAGCGCCTCGGCGACCGCGCGCTCGACCGCTGCGGCTTCCGCGGACAACCCGAGCGAGTGACGCAGCAGCAGCGCCACCGACAGCAGCGCCCCACAGGGATTGGCGAGGCCGCGCCCGGCAATGTCGGGCGCCGAGCCATGAATCGGCTCGTAGATCCCGCGGCGGCCCGCGCCGAGCGAGGCCGAGGGCAGGAGGCCGAGCGAGCCGGCCAGCATCGAGGCTTCATCGGTGAGGATGTCGCCGAACATGTTCTCGGTGACCAGCACGTCGAAGTCGCGCGGCCGGCGCAGCAGGTGCATCGCCGCCGCATCCACCAGCATGTGCTCGAGCTGCAGCGTGGGGAACTCGCGCTGCACCACCCGCGTGGTCACCTCGCGCCACAGGCGCGAGGTCTCCAGCACGTTCGCCTTGTCGATGGAGGTGAGGTGCCGGCGCCGCGACTGCGCGAGCGACGCTGCGACGCGGACGATGCGCTCGATCTCCGCCACCGTGTAGGTACACACGTCGCGTGCGCCGTAGGCATCGCGCTGCTTCTCGCCGAAGTAGATGCCCCCGGTCAGCTCGCGCACGAAGATGAGGTCGACGCCCGCGACCACCTCGCCCTTCAACGGCGAGGCATCGGCAAGCGCGGGGTGCACCTGCACGGGACGCAGGTTGGCGAAGGTGCCGAGCTCCTTGCGCAGCCGCAGCAGTCCTTCCTCCGGGCGCAGCGGCGCATCGGGCGCCGACCACTTTGGGCCGCCGATCGCGCCCAGCAGCACCGCATCGGCGGCGAGGCACGCGGCGAGCGTCGCCGCGGGCAACGGATCGGCGTGGCGATCGATCGCCGCGCCGCCGAATGGCAGCCGCGTGAGCGCGATCTCATGCGCGAACAGCCGCGCGATCGCCTCGAGGCAGCGCTCGGCCTGCGCGGTGACCTCCGGGCCGATGCCGTCCCCGGGCAATACCGCGACGTGCGCCTTCATGCGCGCCGTTCGTAGGCCTCGATCTCGGCGCCCCGCGCGAGCAGGAAGCCGAGTTCGTCGATGCCCTCGAGCAGGCAGTGCTGCGCGAAGCGCTCGAGCGGAAAGCGCACCGCGGCCCCGGTCGGCAGCGTCAGAGTTGTCGCGGCCACATCGAGCGTGATCTCGGCGCCCGGGTGCGCCATGAGCCAGGCGCTGGTGCGCTCATCGACCACCACGGGCAACAGCCCGTTCTTCAGCGCGTTGCTCCTGAAGATGTCGGCGAGCTCGGTGCTTATCACCGCGCGCAGCCCGTAGTCGAGCAGCGCCCAGGGCGCGTGCTCGCGCGAGGAGCCGCAGCCAAAATTGGCGCCCGCAACCAGGATCGCGCAGCCGGCGGCGTCCGGGCGGTTCAGCGCGAAATCCGGCCGCGCTACGCGCTGCTCGTCGTAGCGCCAGTCGGCGAACAGATGCTCGCCAAGGCCCGCGCGCGTGGTGGTGGTGAGGAAGCGTGCCGGGATGATGCGATCGGTGTCGATGTTGGCGTCCGGCAGTACCACGGTACGCGAGGTGAGGGTGGTAAAGGGTTGCATCGCGCCTGTCGCCTGCCCTTACATGAGCTCGCGCGGATCGGTCACCCGGCCGCGCAGTGCGCTCGCCGCCGCGGTCAGCGGGCTCGCGAGCAGCGTGCGGGCGCCCGCTCCCTGGCGGCCCTCGAAGTTGCGGTTGCTGGTGCTGAGCGAATACTCCCCGCGCGCGACCACATCGCCGTTCATGCCGAGGCACATCGAGCAGCCCGATTCGCGCCACTCGGCGCCGGCATCGCGGAACACGCGGTCGAGCCCTTCGGCCTCGGCGGCATGCTTGACCTGCTGCGAGCCGGGCACCACCAGCATGCGCAACCCGGCGGCGATGCGCTTGCCGCGCAGCAGCTGCGCCGCGCTGCGCAGGTCGGACAGCCGGCCGTTGGTGCAGCTGCCGACGAACACCACGTTCACCGGCTGGTCCTTGATCGGGCTGCCCGGGGTGAGCCCCATGTAGGTGAGTGCGCGCGCGAACGCCGCATCGCCCTGGCGGTGCGGGATCTCCCCACCGATCGGGATCGCCATGCCGGGGTTGGTGCCGTAGGTGACCATCGGCTCGACGCGGGCCGCGTCGAGGCGCACCTCGCGGTCGAAGCGTGCGCCGGGCTCGCTCGGCAGGGTGCGCCACGCGGCGAGCGCGCGCTCCCACGCGGCGCCCTGCGGGGCGCGCGGCCGGCCGGCGAGGTAGGCGTAGGTGGTCTCATCGGGCGCGATCATGCCGGCGCGCGCTCCCGCCTCGATCGACATGTTGCACACCGTCATGCGCTCCTCCATGTCGAGCGCGCGTACCGTGTCGCCGCGGTACTCGATCACGTGGCCGGTGCCGCCGTCGACCCCGAGCTGGACGATCGCCGCGAGGATCAGGTCCTTGGCGGTGACACCGCGGGCGAGCGCGCCGTGCACCTCGACCGCAAGCGTGCGCGGCTTGCGTTGCAGCAGGCATTGCGTGGCGAGCACGTGCCCGACCTCGGTCGTGCCGATGCCGAAGGCGAGTGCCCCGAGCGCCCCGTGAGTGCTGGTGTGGCTGTCGCCGCAGACGATGGTCTGCCCCGGCTGGGAGAGGCCGAGCTCCGGACCGATGACGTGCACGATGCCGCGCTGCGCGTGGCGCAGTGCCAGCAGCTCCACGCCGAAGTCCGCGCAGTTGCGCTCGAGCTGCGCGACCTGCCTGGCGGCGGAATCGATGGCGATGGGCGCGCCGCCGAATACCTGCGCGGTTTGCGTCGGAGTGGAGTGATCCATGGTGGCGAGCGTGCGCTCGGGTCGGCGCACCGGCAGGCCGCGCTCGCGCAGCACGGCAAAAGCCTGGGGCGAGGTGACCTCGTGCACCAGGTGCAGATCGATGTAGAGCACCGCCGGGGTCGCCGCGCTCTCGGCGGCCACCTCGTGACGCTGCCAGACCTTGTCGAACAGAGTTTGCGGGGCGCGCGCCATCAGCCGGAGGCCGCGACGCGCGGCGCGGACATGTCGACCTGATCGAGCCAGCCCCACTTGTCGGCAGTCTTGCCGGAGAACAGCCCGTAGAAGGCGTGCTGCAGCGACTCGGTGATCGGACCGCAGCGGCCGCTGCCGACCGGGATGCGATCGACCGAGCGGATCGCGGTGATCTCGACCGCCGTACCGGTGAAGAAGGCCTCGTCGGCGATGTACAGCAGCTCGCGCGGCAGCGCGCACTCGCGCACCTCGAGGCCGCGCTCGCGCGCCAGCCGCATGACGGTATCGCGCGTGAGTCCGCCGAGCACCGAGTGAGCGAGGGCCGGGGTCAGCAGCACCCCGTCCTTGACCAGGAACAGGTTCTCGCCCGAGCCCTCGCTGAGGGTGCCGTCTGGGGCGAGCCCGATGCCTTCGGCGAAGCCGAGCCGCCGCGCCTCGGCAGCGATCAGTTGGCTGGAGAGATAGTTACCGGCCGCCTTGGCCAGCGCCGGCAGCGTGTTGGGAGCGACGCGATTCCAGGAGGAGATGCACACGTCGACGCCCGCCTCCTCCTCGGAGTGGCTCAGGTACTTGCCCCATTCCCACGCGGCCACCGCGACCTCGGTGGGCGGGTCGTTCTTCGGGCTGACGCCGATCTCGCCGTAGCCCTTGAACACCACCGGGCGGATGTAGGCGCCGCGCGTCAGGGCGTTGGCCGCGATCACCTGCCGGCAGGCATCGTTCATCTGCTCGGGGGAGAAGGGCATGTGGATGCGGTAGATCTTCGCCGAGTCGAACAGCCGCCGGGTGTGATCGCGCAGCCGGAAGATGGCGACGCCGCGCGGGGTCGCATAGGCGCGCACCCCTTCGAACACCGAGGAGCCGTAGTGCAGCGCGTGCGACAGCACGTGCACCGTGGCCTTCTCCCACGGCACGAGCTTGCCGTTGAACCAGATGAACTGCGTGGCGGGAATCGGCATGGTCGCTCCTTGAGCTGCGCGTCAGGAGGAGGTCGCCGCGGCGCGCTCGTCGCGGCTGCGCGTGCCGGCCTGCGCCAGCTCGATGCGGTTGATCACTTCGAGGAACGCGCGGGTGCCCGACTCGACGATGTTGGTGCTCACGCTCGCGCCCCGGTAGGTACGGCGATTGTACTCCACGTACACGCGCGCCTCGCCCTGCGCGTCCTCGCCCTCGGAAACCGCATGCACCTCGAACTTGCGCAGCACCACGGCGATGCCGGTGGCCGCCTCGATCGCCTTGAAGGCCGCATCCACCGGACCATCGCCGCTCGCGCTGCGCTCGACGCTGCGGCCGTCGGCGTGGGTGAGGCGCACCACAGCGTGCGCCGTGTCGCCGCTCTTGGTCTCGGTGCTGAGCGCGGTGAGCTGCCAGGGCCCTGCCGCGGAGCCTTCAGCGCGCAGCACCAGCGCCTCGATGTCACCGTCGAACAGCTCCTTCTTCTTATCGGCGAGCGCCTTGAATTCCTCGAACACGCGGTTCAGCTCGAGCTCATCGAGCTCGAAGCCGAGCGCGGCGACGCGTTCGCGAAACGCATGGCGGCCGCTGTGCTTGCCGAGCACCAGGTGGCTGCGCGACAGCCCGACGTCCTCGGGCCGCAGGATCTCGTAGGTGGAGGGGTGGCTCATCATGCCGTGCTGGTGAATGCCCGCCTCGTGGGCGAAGGCGTTCTCGCCCACCACCGCCTTGTTGCGCGGGATCGGCATGCCGGTGATGCTCGAGATGAGGCGTGAGGTGGGGTAGAGGCGGCTGGTGTTGACGCCGGTGCTGACGTTGAAGAACGCCGCGCGCGTCTTCAGCGCCATCACCACCTCTTCCAGCGAGCAGTTGCCGGCGCGCTCGCCGATGCCGTTGATCGTGCACTCGATCTGGCGAGCACCGGCCACCACCGCCGTCAGACTGTTGGCGACTGCCATGCCGAGGTCGTCATGGCAGTGTACCGAGAGGCGCACGTTGTCGATGCCGCGCACGTTCTTGCGCAGATAGCGGAACAGCTCGGCGAATTCGTCCGGGACGGTGTAGCCGACCGTATCGGGAATGTTCACCGTGGTGGCCCCGGAGGCGATCGCCACCTCCACCACCTGCGCGAGGAACTCCAGCTCGGTGCGCGAGGCGTCCTCGGGGGAGAACTCCACGTCCGCGGCGAGCTCGCGCGCCCGGGCCACTCCCGCGCTCGCCAGACGCAGGATCTCGTCCTGTGCCATGTTGAGCTTGTACTGGCGGTGGATGGCGCTGGTGGCGAGGAACACGTGGATGCGGTGGCGCGGGGCGGCACTGAGCGCGCGCGCGGCCAGCTCGATGTCCTCGGAGTTGCAGCGCGCCAGTGCGCACACGATCGGCCCGTGCACCTCGCGGGCGACGGTGGCGACGCTCTCGAAGTCCCCGCGCGAGGCGGCCGGGAAGCCCGCCTCGATCACGTCCACGCCGAGCTCGGCGAGCGCGCGCGCCACGCGCAGCTTCTCCGGCCCGGTCATGCTGCAGCCCGGGGACTGCTCGCCGTCGCGCAGCGTGGTGTCGAAGATCAGTACTCGATCGGGATTGGCGACCATCGCGGCACCTCAGGCACGTTTCTCGTTCAGCCAGGGCATGCGCGCGCGCAGGCCCGCGCCGACCTTCTCGATCTGGCGGTCGACATCCTCCTTGAGCAGGCGCTGGTAGTTGGGCCGGCCTTCCGCGTTCTCGCGGATCCACTGCCGCGCGAACCGTCCGCTCTGCACCTCTTTCAGCACCTTGCGCATCTCGTTCTTCACGCGCTCGTTGACGATGCGCGGGCCGCGGGTGAGATCGCCGTACTTGGCGGTCTCGCTGATGAACTGGTGCATCTTGGCGAGGCCGCCTTCGTGCAGCAGGTCGACGATCAGCTTCAGCTCGTGCAGGCACTCGTAGTAGGCGACCTCCGGCTGGTAGCCGGCCTCCACCAGTGTCTCGAAGCCCTTGACGACCAGCTCGGTGGCGCCACCACACAGCACCGCCTGCTCGCCGAACAGGTCCGTCTCGGTCTCTTCCGCGAACGTGGTCTCGAGCACCCCGCCGCGGGTGCCGCCGATGCCGTGCGCGTAGGCGAGCGCACGGGCGTGCGCCTTGCCGGTGGCATCCTGTGCCACGGCCAGCAGGCAGGGCACGCCGCGTCCCTGCTGGTACTGGCGGCGCACCAGGTCGCCCGGCCCTTTGGGGGCAATCAGCACCACGTCCAGGTCCTTGCGCGGGCTGATCTGCCGGAAGTGCACGTTGAAGCCGTGCGCGAACAGCAGCGTGGCGCCGCGCTTGAGCGCCTTGCGGATGTCCGCATAGAGCATCTTCTGCGCGATATCCGGAACCAGCATGGCCACCACATCCGCGCCGCTGACCGCGGCGAGCGGCTCGGCGACGCTGAGCCCGTCGCGCCGCGCCTTCTTCCAGCTGGCGCCGCCCTTGCGCACGCCGACGACCACGTCGAAGCCGGAGTCCTTGAGATTGAGCGCATGCGCCCGACCCTGGCTGCCATAGCCGAGGATGGCGATACGCGCGCCCTTGAGGGCCTTACGGTCGACGTCTTTGTGCGAATACAGCCTCATCGTCACGCTCCTCAACGTCCAAATGTCGCGCACAAAAAACCCCGCAGCGGCTGTGCCGGTGCGGGGTTTTTTTGGTGTCTCTTCGCTCGTGCCTGGGTGCTTATCAGGCGTTCGCGAGTGCCCCGCACCGCGCTCCGCTAAGGAGCAGCAGCGGAGCCAAGGCCAGCAACAGCGGCCGGCGCGCCGGGGGCAGCGCCGTATCTTGCAGGGCCGTTGTTGCGGTGGCAGTCATGAATGCGAACAAAACCTGATGGCCGATAGGAGCATACCCCCGGGAAGCTTGTCAACGCGCGCGCCGCGCGCTTTTGCCGGCGGCCAGCGATTAAGCTTGCGCCCCGTGCCCGCAGGCCCCGCCGTAAGACCCAGCCCGCTCGCAGAAGGCCTCTTCCGCCGCGAAGTGCTGCCGTGGGGACTGCTGGGACTGGCGCTCGGGCTGGTGGAGGGCGCGACCGCCGCGATCCTCGTCAAGCAGCATTTCGCCGGCGTCGCGCCGCCGTTCGCGGTGAACCTCGCGGTGGCGCTGGTGTCCGGCGCGCCGGCGTTCTCCAACGTGCTGAGCTTCGTGTGGGCGAACCTCGCCCACGGCCGCGCGCGCGTGCGGCTCATGGTCGCCCTGCAGGGCGCGTTCGCGCTGCTGGTCGGCTGCGTGGCGTTCGCGTCGCCGGCCGCCGGCGGGCTGGCGCTGGCGGTGCTGTCGATCGTGGCGGCGCGGGTGCTGTGGGCGGGCATCCTCACGGTGCGCGCCGCGATCTGGACGGCGAACTACCCGCGCAACGTGCTGGCGCGCATCACCGCGCGCATCGTCATCGTCAACTCGATCGCCGTGGCACTGTCGGCGGCGCTGGTCGGCTGGATGCTCGAGGCGCACGCGCTCGATGCGCGCTGGCTGTACGGCGGCGGGGCGCTCGCCGGGCTGTGCGGGGCGTGGCTGTACCGCGCGACGCGCGTGCGGCGCGAGTTCCGGCTGCTGGCCGCGGAAGCCGCGAGCGCCGCGCGCAGCGAGCCCTTCAGCCTGGCGATGTTCAGCCGCATCCTGCGCGAGGACCCGCAGTACCGCGAGTACATGCTGTGGATGGGCGTGTTCGGCGGGGGCACGCTCATGCTCACCGCGCAGCTGGTGCTGGTGTTCTCCGAGCAGCTGCACCTGACAAGCGCCACGCAGATCGGCATGCTGGCGGTGGTACCGCTCATCACGCAGCCGCTCTTCCTGCCGTGGTGGGCGCGGCTGTTCGACGGCTCACACGTGGTGCGCTACCGCGCGCGGCAGGGCTGGGCCATCGTGCTGGCGAGCGCGGCGATGTGCGCCGGGGTGTTCGCGCGCTCGCTCACGCTGCTGTGGGTCGGTGCGGTGCTGCTGGGCGCCGCGCAGGCCGGGGCCAACCTCGGCTGGAATCTCGGGCACAATGACTTCGCCTCGATCGGCCGCGCCCAGCACTACATGGGCGTGCACGTGACGCTCACCGGCGTGCGCGGCGGGCTCGCGCCGCCGGCCGGCGTGCTCGTCTACATGGGACTCGAGGGCTGGCGGCGCGGCAGCGGGCAGTTCGCCCTGCTGCTGCCGCTGGCAATGACCGCGGCGGGGGCCTTGGGGTTCAACCGCATGCACCGGCGCACGGAGGGGAAGTGATGAAGAACAAGAGCGATCCGCGCCGCTACTCGCGCGTGGTGTTCGACGGCGACCAGCAGGCGCCGGCGCGCGCCATGCTGCGGGCGGTCGGCTTTCGCGACGAGGATTTCGCCAGGCCGCAGATCGGCGTGGCCTCCACCTGGGCCAACGTCACTCCCTGCAACATGCACATCGGCGCGCTCGCCAGCGAGGCCTCGGCGGGCGTCGACGCGGCCGGCGGCAAGAGCGTGCTGTTCAATACCATCACGGTGTCCGACGGCATTTCCATGGGCACGCCCGGCATGCGCTACTCGCTGGTGTCGCGCGAGCTCATCGCCGATTCCATCGAGACGGTGGTGGGCGCGGCGGGCTTCGATGGCTTCGTCGCGGTCGGGGGCTGCGACAAGAACATGCCCGGCTGCGCCATGGCCATGGCGCGCCTCAACCGCCCGTCGGTGTTCGTTTACGGCGGTACGATCCGCCCGGGTGCCCAGCGGCGCGACATCATCTCGGTGTTCGAGGCGGTCGGTGCGCACGCGGCCGGCACGCTCTCGGACGAGGGCTTCCTGGAAGTCGAGCGCACCGCCATCCCCGGTCCCGGCAGCTGTGGCGGAATGTATACGGCCAACACCATGGCGTCGGCGATCGAGGCCCTGGGTCTGTCCCTGCCCGGCAGCTCGGCGCAGGAGGCGGTGAGCGAGGACAAGCGCTCGGACAGCCGGCGGGCCGGCGAAGCGGTGGTGCGCCTGGTGCGCGAGGGTTTGAAGCCGCGCGACATCCTCACCCGCCGGGCGTTCGAGAACGCCATCACGGTGGTCATTGCGCTCGGGGGCTCGACCAACGCCGTACTGCACCTGCTCGCGATCGCACACGAGGCGAAGGTGCGCCTCACGCTCGATGACTTCACGCGCATCGGCCGGCGCGTCCCGGTGCTGGCGGACTTGAAGCCCAGCGGCCGCTACCTGATGTCCGAGCTGGTGGCGATCGGCGGCATCCAGCCGCTCATGAAGATGCTGCTCGCCGGCGGACTGCTGCATCCCGACTGCATGACCGTGACCGGCCGGACCATACAAGAGAATCTTGAAAACGTTCAGATGTACATGAGCGGACAGGACATTATTCACCCGCTTGCGGCGCCGCTGAAGAAAACCAGTCACCTCGTCATCCTCTACGGGAACCTCGCGCCGGAGGGCGCCGTTGCCAAGATCACCGGCCAGGAGGGCGAGCGCTTCGAGGGCCGGGCGCGGGTGTTCGAGGGCGAGGAGCGCGCCACGCAGGCGATTCTCGCCGGCCGGATACGCGCAGGAGACGTCCTCGTCATCCGCGGGGAGGGCCCGCGGGGGGGCCCGGAATGCGCGAGATGCTCAGCCCGACCAGCGCCATCAGCGGGCGCGGGCTTGGCGGGAAGGTGGCCCTGATCACCGACGGGCGATTTTCCGGCGGCAGCCATGGCTTCGTGGTCGGACATATCTCGCCGGAAGCTGCGGTCGGGGGCCCGATCGGTCTGCTGCGCAGCGGCGATCGCATCAGCGTCGACGCGCTGAAGCGCGAGATACGCGTGGAACTGACCGCGGCGGAGCTGCGCCGGCGGCGCGCCGCGTGGAAAGCGCCCGGAACGCCGCCCGGCGGTGTGCTGGGCAAGTACGCGCGCCTGGTGGGCAGCGCCTCGCGGGGAGCCGTGACCGAGGCAATATCGCCGCACTGAGGCGATACAGTCATGTCGGGACATTTCTTAAGGCTGCGCCGGAGTTGTCAGCTCACTACGGCAGCGGTTACAGTTCACGCAGCATTCGTCGCTGCGCGCAAGCCGCGAGCACCGTCCGGGGGGTTCTTTACGAAGACTGACGCGATCGTCAGCCCGAATGCCAGGCGCGTCGATTAGCTTCGCCGCTCACCGGTGCGGTACGTTCGGACAAGACACGATTCATAAAACATGACTGCCTACGTACACGATACCCAGTTCTTCACGCGCCGCACGATCGTGCTGTTCGCGATCATCGCGCTGCACCTGTTCATCTTCTGGGCGCTGGCGACCGGACTGGCGCAACGCGCGTTCGAGGTGGTCGCCCCGCCGATCCAGACCGAGATCGTGCAGGAGGAGCAGAAGAAGGTCGAGCCGCCGCCGCCGCCGCCCCCGGAATTCCAGAAGCCGCCGGTGGAAGTGCCGCCGCCCGATGTGGTGGTCGACCTGCCGCCCGCACCCGCGCAGACCACCGCTATCTCCAACGTCACCACCAAGCACGTCGAAGCGGCGCCGCCGCCGAAGGCGGGCAACAAGGTCGGCGCCAAACCGGGCAAGAACTTCCCCAACACCGAGGACTACTACCCGCCCGCCTCGCAGCGACTCGGCGAGGAAGGCTCGGCAAACGTGCACGTGTGCGTCGGCCCGAACGGTAAGATCACCGAGCCGCCGAGCATTGCGCAAACCTCCGGCAGCTCGCGCCTCGACGAGGGCGCGATCAAGCTGGCCACCGCCGGCTCGGGCCGCTACCAGCCGGCGACCGAGGACGGCAAACCGATTCAGGACTGCTTCGTCTTCCGCATCAAGTTCACGATGAGGAAGTGAGTTAAGTGATCAGACACCGCGCCCCGTAAAGAGGGCGCGGCTCTTTTTTCTCGAGGAAAACTATGGACACCCAAGTCGCCACTACCACCACCTCAAACCCTTACGGCCTCGTCGCACTCTGGCAGGGCGGCGATCTGGTCGCCCGCTCAGTGCTGATACTGCTGCTCATCATGTCGCTCGCCTCCTGGTACGTGATGCTCACGAAGCTGTGGGATCAGGGCAAGCTGAAGAAGTCCGCGCGCGTCGTGGAGAAACAGTTCTGGACCGCACCCTCGGTCAAGGACGGCGTCGAGCGCCTGAAGAAGGGCGATGACTTCCGCGGCATCGCCGAGGACGGCCTGCGCGCCGCCTCGCACCACGACGGCCGCCTGACCGATCGCATCGACCTCAACGAGTGGATCACCATGTCGTTGCAGCGCTCCACCGACCATGTCAACAGCGGCCTGAATCAGGGACTCGGGCTGCTCGCCACCGTCGGCTCGACGGCGCCGTTCGTCGGCCTGTTCGGTACGGTGTGGGGCATCCTGAACGCGCTGGTCGGCATCGGTATCGCCGGGCAGGCGAGCATCGACAAGGTGGCCGGCCCGGTCGGCGAGGCGCTCATCATGACCGCACTCGGCCTGTTCGTGGCGGTGCCGGCGGTCATGGGCTACAACTGGCTGCTGGGCCGCAACAAGCTGCTGCAGGAGGCGCTGCGGAACTTCGCCAGCGACCTGCAGGCCTATCTGGTAGGCGGCGTGCGCGTCGGCAGCCCTGAAGTTATGGGCGGGGGTGCCCGTCCGGCGGGTGCCAAAGCCGCGCCGCGCAGCTAACGGGCGCAGCAAGGAGCGATCGTCATGGCGATGAGTGTCGGACAGGAATCGGGCGGGGCAATCGCCAGCATCAACACGACGCCGCTGGTCGATGTGATGCTGGTGCTGCTCATCATCTTTCTGATCACCATCCCGGTGATCAACAAGACGGTGAAGGTGGACCTGCCGAAGGCGGTCAACATCCCGACCCAGACCAAGCCCGAGAACATCACCATCGCGGTTGACAAGGAAGGCGTCATCTACTGGAACGACAAGCGGGTGGCCGATCGCAACGAGCTGCTCGGCCTGATCGAGGCGGCCGCCATCAGGAAGCCGCAGCCGGAAGTGCATATCCGCGGCGACAAGGAGACGCGCTACGAGGCGATCGGACGCGTCATGTACGCCATCCAGCGCGGCGGCATCGTCAAGGTCGGCTTCCTCACCGAGCCCGACCACGGCGTGCGCGGCTACCGCTGAAGCTTTCGCGCCAAGGAGTCCGTCAATGTCAATGAGTGTCGGCCCCTCCCAGGACGCCATGTGCGACATCAACACCACGCCGCTGATCGACGTGATGCTGGTGCTGCTGGTGACGCTGATCGTGTCGCTGCCCATCATGACCCACGCGGTCAAGCTCGACATGCCGAACACCCAGAATCCGCCGCCGCCGCCCGACCAGCAGCCGGAGGTCATCAACCTCGAGATCGACGGTGACGGCACCGTGGTGTGGAACGGCTCCCCGGTGGCGAGCCTCGAGCAGCTGCAGGGCTATTTCGCCACCGAGACCAGCAAGGATCCGCAGCCGGAGATCCACCTGCGGCCGGACCGGCGTGCCAAGTACGACGTCGTTGCCAAGGTGCTGGCCGCCGCGCAGCGCAACCACATGAAGAAGATCGGCTTCGTCAACGTGGCCGAATTCAAGGATTAACCGTTAACTAAGTGAACCCAAGCAACATGAAGGTCATCAGCTCGCGCGCCCTGATGGGCGCATCCGTGATCCTCGCCGCGACACTGCTGCCGGGGTCGCCGGCGTGGGCGGCAGACAAGCCGGAGAAGCAGCAGCCGAGTGCCAAGCTCGTCACGCCCCTGCACGACGCCCAGGAGGATCTCAAGGCGAAGAAATACGCCGAAGCCATCGCCAAGCTCAGGGAAGCCGACGCGATTCCAAGCAAGACGAGCTACGACCAGCACGTCATCAACGATTTCCTGGCGTTCGCCTACGTCAACACGCAGAACTACGCCGAGGCTTCCAAGGCCATCGAGGCGGAGCTCGACGACGGCATCACGCCTGAGTCCGAGAAGCCGCAGAAGCTGCGCTCACTCACCGAGATGAACTACCAGCTCAAGAACTACGACAAGGTGATCGACTTCGGTAATCGCCTCAACAAGAGCGGCGGTGCCGACGATCGGCTGCGCGTCATCATCGGCCAGGCGTACTACCTCAAGGGCGACTACAAGGGCACGCTCAAATTCGAGGAGGCGCTCGCCGACGGCGAGATCAAGGCCGGCGAGACGCCGAAGAAGGACACGCTGCTGCTGATCTACAGCTCCTGCCAGAAGCTCAGCGACGATGCCTGTCAGACGCGCGCCATGGAGAAGCTGGTGGCGTACTATCCGCAACCGGACTACTGGAGTCAGCTGCTGTTCAGCCTGCGCTCGCAAACCTCCAGTAACGATGCCAACCTGTTGCAGACCTACCGGCTGATGTCGGAAGTCGACGTGCTGAAGACGCCCGGTGACTACAACGAGATGGCGCAGCTCGCGCTCGAAGCGGGCTCCCCGGGAGAGGCGGCGAGCGTGCTCGAGAAGGGCATGCAGAAGGACGTGTTCAGCGACAAGCTCACCAAGGACCGCAACCAGCGCCTGCTCGAGAACGCCAAGAAGGCCGCCGCCACCGACCAGGCGAGCCTGCCGCGGCTCGAGAAGGAGGCCGATGCCGCGCCCACCGGCGCGAAGAACGTCGGCGTCGGCCTGGCTTACCTCGGCTACGGGCAATACGACAAGGCGGCGGACGAGCTCGGCAAGGGCCTCGGCAAGGGCGGGGTGAAGGACGAGGCCGGGGCGCGCCTGCTGCTCGGTATTGCGCAGCTGAAGGGCGGCCACAAGGACGATGCCGTGAAGACCTTCAAGGCCGTCAAGGGCGACCCGGCGCTCGAGCGGCTTGCGAACCTGTGGAGCCTGCACGCCAAGCAGGCCTGAAGCCCATCACGCAAGGAGTCGCGACATGACCATCAAGACCGGCGAGCGCATGCCGCAGGGCACGTTCAAGCGCATGACGAAGGAAGGACCGAAGGACCTGACGAGCGAGGAGCTCTTCAAGGGCAAGACGGTGCTGCTGTTCTCGGTGCCCGGCGCCTTCACCCCGACCTGTGACGCCAAGCACCTGCCAGGCTTCGTGCAGCTCGCCGAGCAGATCCACGCCAAGGGCGTCGACACCATCGCGTGCATGGCGGTGAACGACGTGTTCGTCATGAACGCCTGGGGCAAGTCTGCGGGCGTCGGCGACAAGATCCTGATGCTCGCCGACGGCAACGGCGACTACGCCCGTGCGCTCGGGCTGGAGCTGGATGGCCGGAAATTCGGCATGGGCACGCGCGGCCAGCGCTTTGCGATCCTGGTGCGCGACGGCGTGGCCTCACGCGTCGACGTGGAGGAGGCCGGGCAGTTCAAGGTGTCGTCCGCGGAGGCGATGCTGGCGCATCTGTAATCGGGTCCGCCAGCAAGAGGCGCAGCTTTTGCCGGCGTTCGAGGCTACAACAGCTGCTCGATCTGCGGGATGATCTGGAACAGATCGCCCACTAAACCAAAGTCCGCGACCTCGAAGATCGGCGCTTCGCCGTCCTTGTTGATGGCGACGATGGTGCGCGCATCCTTGATGCCGGTGAGATGCTGAATGGCGCCGGAGATACCCACCGCCATGTACAGCTCGGGCGCGATGATCTTGCCGGTCTGTCCGACCTGCATCTCGTTGGGCGCGTAGCCGGCATCCACCGCGGCACGCGAGGCGCCGACCGCCGCGCCGATCTTGTCGGCGAGGCTGTAGAGGATCTTGAAGCCCTCGGCGCTGCCCAGAGCCCGCCCTCCGGAGATGACGCGCGCGGCGGTCTGCAGGTCCGGCCGATCGGTCTTGGCGGCCGACACCGACACGAAGCGCGTATGGGTCGGCAGCGTCACGTTCGCGTTCGCCTTCTCCACCGGCGCCGCTCCGCCGCCACCTGCCGCCTCGAACGAGGCGGTGCGCACCGTGCCCACCACCTGCGCCGCCCCTTCGCTGTCCACCGTGAGAATCGCATTGCCGGCATAGATCGGCCGCCGGAAGCGCGTCGGGCTGTCGATGGCCATGATGTCGCTCACCTGTGGCGCATCGAGCAGCCCGGCGATACGCGCCATCAGGTCCTTGCCGAAGGTGGTCGAGGGCCCGAGCAGGTGAGTGTAGGGCGCGGCGATCGCCACGATCTGCGGCGCCAGTACCGCGGCGAGCGCGTGGGCGTTGGCCGGATTCTCGAGCGTGAGCACACGGCTCACGCCGGCCAGTTGCGCCGCCTGGGCAGCGACGCCGGCCGCATCCGCGGCGCACACCACGACGGTGAGCTGTGCGCCGGCGAGTGCGCGCGCGCAGCTCACGCACTTGGCGGTGCTGGCGTTGAGCTTGCCGCCGTCGTGCTCGGCGACGATCAGTACGCTCGCGCTCACAGCAGCCCCTTCTTCTTCAGTGCGTCCACCAGCTCGGCCGCATCCTTGACCCTGATGCCCTTCTGCCGCTGCGGCGGCGGCTCGAAGCGCACCAGCTTGAGCTGCTGGCGTTGCTCCACGCCGAGCGCGGCGAGCGTGAGCGTATCGAGCGGCTTCTTCTTGGCCTTCATGATGTCGGGAAGCTTCACGTAGCGTGGCTCGTTGAGGCGCAGATCCGTGGTGATGACCGCGGGCAGATCCACCTCGAGCGTCTCGAGCCCGGCGTCCACCTCGCGGGTGACGCGTGCGGTCTCGCCGGTGAGCTCGAGCTTGGAGGCGTAGGTCGCCTGCGGCCGGTTCCATAGCGCCGCGAGCACCTGCCCGGTCTGCCCGTTGTCGTCGTCGATCGCCTGCTTGCCGAGGATCACCAGCAGCGGCTGCTCGCGCTCGATGAGCTTCAGCAGCGCGCGCGCGGCGACCAGCGGTTCGACGACACCGTCGGCCTGCACGTGCAGCGCGCGGTCGGCGCCCATCGCGAGCGCGGTGCGCAGCTGCTGCTGGCAGTCGGCGGGCCCCACGGTGGCGACGATGACCTCGTCCGCGCCGCCACGCTCCCTGATACGCAGCGCCTCCTCGAGCGCGATCTCATCGAACGGGTTCACGCTCATCTTGACCCCGTCGGTGATGACGCCGCTGCCGTCGGGCTTGACCCTGATGCGCACGTTGTAATCGACCACGCGCTTGATGCCGACCAGGATGCGCTTCATGCCGTACTTTGCCGCTTTCGGAACGCTTGCGCCCGGCTAACCGGGCGGGTGGGCAGTATAGCGGCAGCGCCTGCGCGGTGTTGCCGGGACGTGCCGCGGCGTTGACGAATTGCGCACGCCTTACCTAAAGTCGCGCATGCGAAAGCTGGCACTGCGTCGCATCGCCGCCATGGGAGTCACGCTGCTGGTGATCGTGACCCTGTCGTTCGCCATCATCCGCCTGGCGCCTGGCGGACCGTTCGACCAGGAGCAGGCCCTGAGCCCCGCGGTACGCGCCAACCTCGAGCGCCTCTACGGGCTCGATCAGCCGCTGCCGGTGCAGTACCTGCACTACCTGCGCGCCCTGGCGCACGGGGACTTCGGCCCCTCGCTGCGCCAGCGCGACTTCACGGTGCGCGAGTTGCTCGCGCAAGGGTTGCCGCTGTCTGCGACGCTCGGGCTCATCGCCCTCGTGGCGGCGGTGCTCGGCGGCGTGAGCGCCGGCATTGCCGCGGCGCTGTGGCGCACCGCGGGCGCCGACGTCGGCTTCGCGACAGCGAGCGCGCTCGCGATCGCGCTGCCGGGCTTCGTCACCGGCCCGCTGCTCGCGCTCGTGTTCGGGCTGCACCTGCACTGGTTGCCGGTAGCCGGCTGGGAGGCCGACGCACCGCGCTACCTGGTGCTGCCGGTGCTGACGCTCGCCCTGCCGGTCGCGGCGTACCTGGCGCGCCTGACGCGCGCCAGCCTGCTCGAGGTGCTGCGCAGTCCGTTCGTGCGCAGCGCGCGCGCGCGCGGACTGGGCGCCGCGCGCGTACTGTGGCGTCACGCGCTGCCGCCGGCACTGCTGCCGGTGGTGAGCTATCTCGGCCCCGCCGCCGCCTACATCATCACCGGCTCGCTGGTGGTGGAGAGCGTATTTGCTCTGCCGGGCAGCGGCCGCTTCCTGGTGCAGGGCGCGATCGATCGCGACTACCCGCTGGTCATGGGCATGGTGGTGGTGTACGCGGCCCTGACGCTGCTGCTGAACCTCGCGGCCGATCTCGCCTGCGGCTGGCTCGATCCGGGCTCACGGCATGAATGAGGCTGTGGCGGTGCCGGCCGGCGGCTTCTGGCTCGGCGCGCGCCAGCGCCTCAGCGCCAACCCGCGCGCCCTCGTCGCGCTCGCCGTGCTGGTGCTGCTGGCGCTGCTCGCGCTGTGCGCGCCGCTGCTGAGCCCGTGGAGCTACGATGGCATCGACTGGCAACACCTGGCGCGGCCGCCGGGGCTCACCGCCGCTCACTGGCTCGGCACCGATCGGCTCGGGCGGGACCTGCTGGTGCGCACGCTGGCCGGCGTGCGCCTGTCGCTGCTGATCAGCGCGCTCGCCACCGCGCTCAGCCTGGTGATCGGGCTGCTGTGGGGAGCGGTCGCGGGCTTTTGCGGCGGGCGTCTCGACGGCTGGATGATGCGCTTCGTCGACGTGCTGTATGCGCTGCCGTACCTGTTCGTGGTGATCATCCTGACGACGCTGTTCCCGCGCGGCCGCATCACGGTGCTGCTGGTTGCGCTCGGCGCGGTGGGCTGGCTCACCACCGCACGCATGGTGCGCGCGCAGACCCGCGCGCTGCGGCGGCGCGAGTTCATCGAGGCGGCGCGCGCCGGCGGGTTGTCCCCCGGCGCGATCCTGCTGCGGCACGTGCTGCCGAACGTGCTCGGACCGGTCGCGGTCTATGCCACGCTGATCGTGCCGCAGATGATCCTGTCCGAGAGCTTCCTGTCCTTCCTCGGCCTCGGCGTGCAGGAGCCGCACGCGAGCCTCGGCAACCTGATCTACGGCGGCACCCAGGAGATGGAATCCGCGCCGTGGATGCTGCTGGTGCCGGCGCTGTTCCTGGTCGTGCTGCTCACCTGCCTGAACCTGCTCGGCGACGCGCTGCGCGATGCCCTCGATCCACGCGAGCGCTGAGGGCGAGGGTGCGCAGGCGCCGCTGCTGAGCCTCGCCGGGCTCAGCGTCGGCTTCGATACGCGCCGCGGGCGGGTGATGGCGGCCGCCGGCATCACGCTCGACGTGCACCGCGGCGAGTGCCTCGGCGTGCTCGGCGAATCCGGCGCGGGCAAGACCCAGGTGTTTCTCGCGGTCATGGGGCTGCTCGGCCCCGGCGGTTTCGCCACCGGCAGCGTGCGCTTCGCCGGCCAGGAGCTCCTCGGGCAGGGCGCCGCCGCGCTCGATCGGTTGCGCGGCGCGGCGATCGGCATGGTGTTCCAGGACCCGATGACCTCACTCACGCCGCACCTGGCGGTCGGCGCGCAGCTGGTGGAAGTGCTGCGACGGCATCACGCCATTGACCGCCGCGAAGCACGCGCGCGCGCGCTGGCGCTGCTCACGCGCGTGCAGCTCTCCGATCCGGCGCGCCGCCTCGGGCAATGTCCGCACGAGCTCTCCGGCGGTATGCGTCAGCGCGTGATGATCGCGCTCGCCTTGAGCGGTGAGCCGCGCCTGCTGATCGCGGACGAGCCGACCAGCTCGCTCGACGTCACCGTGCAGGCGCAGATCCTCGCGCTGCTCAAGGACCTGCAGCGCGAGCGCGGCATGGCCATGGTGTTCATCTCCCATGATCTCGGTGCGCTCGCCGGCGTCGCCAACCGGGTCGCGGTGCTGCGCGCCGGCAGTCTCATCGAGTGCGGCACGGCCACCGCGGTTCTCAAGGCGCCGCGCGAGCTCTACACCCGCTCGCTGGTGCGCCAGGCGGCGCTGCTGGCCGGCGGGCTGCCGCCGCAAGGTGTCGCCGGGCTCACGCCGCCGGCGCACGCCGGCGCGGCGCTCGCCCTCGAAGCGGTCAGTGTGCGCTTTGTCGTGCGCCGCGGCGCCTTGGCGCGCGCGCTGCCGCTCATCGCGCTGCACGAGGCGAGCTTCGCGCTCGCCGCCGGCGGCTCGCTCGGCATCGTCGGGGAGTCGGGCGGCGGCAAGTCGACGCTCGCGCGAGCGGCGCTGCGCCTGATCGAGCCGTGCGCGGGACGAGTGCTGTGGATGGGACAGGACGCGCTCGCGCTGGCGCCGCACGAGCTGCGCCGCCGCCGACGCGATCTGCAGATCATCTTCCAGGATCCCTACGGCAGTCTCGACCCGCGCATGACCGTGGCCGAGATCGTCGCCGAGCCGCTGCGGGTCCACGCAGCGGGACTGGATTCGCTGGCGCGCCGCCAGGCGGTGCACGCGTTGCTCGCGCGCCTGGGGCTGCCGGGAGAGCTCGCGGCACGCTACCCGCACGAGCTCTCCGGCGGCCAGTGCCAGCGCGTGGCGTTGGCGCGCGCCATGATCCTCGAGCCGCGCGTGCTGGTGTGCGACGAGCCGCTGAGCGCCCTCGATCTGCCGACGCAGGAGCAGATCGTGTCGCTGCTCGTGCAGTTGCGCCAGGAGAGCGGCCTCGGCCTGCTGTTCATCAGCCATAACCTGGCGCTCGTCCAGCGCCTGTGCGAGCGCGTGTTGGTGCTGTACCTCGGCCGCATGATGGAGCTCGCCCCAAGCGCCCGGCTGTTCGCAGCTGCGCGGCATCCCTACAGCCGCGAGCTGCTCGCCGCGATACCTTCGCCCGATCCGCAGTTGCAGCCGCAGCGCCTGGCGCACGTCGCGCTCGGCGAGCCGCCCTCACCGCTGACACCGCCGCGCGGCTGCGTGTACCACACGCGCTGCCCGCACGCGCAAGCGCTGTGCCGCGAGCGCGTGCCGGCCTGGGAGCCGGCGGGCGAGGGCGTCGCGGTGGCCTGTCATCGCTGGCGCGAGCTGGCGTAGATCAAGCGCGGCGCGGCGCACTCGGCCGTCCCCGGCAGCGGCCCCGACTGCGCTATCCTTGGGCGGCATGAAGAGCGAACACAGCGTGTACCCGAGCGAGTGCCTGCGGCAGGTGCGCTACGAGATCCGCGGGCGCCTGGCGCGACGCGCACACGAGCTCGAGCGGCAGGGCTACGAGATCATCTCGCTCAACATCGGCAACCCGCGTGCCTTCGGGCTGCGCACCCCGGAGACCATGCGGCTCGCAATGATCGAGAACCTCGCCGACTCGGAGGGTTATTGCCACCAGCAGGGGATCTTCCCGGCGCGCGAAGCGGTGGTCATGCAGCAGCAGGAGCGCGGCATCAGCGGCGTCACGGCCGAGGAGGTGTTCATCGGCAACGGCGTGAGCGAGCTGATCGATCTCGCGCTGCGCGCGCTGCTCAACGATGGCGACGAGGTGCTGGTGCCGAGCCCGGATTACCCGCTGTGGACCGCCGCGGTGACGCTCAACCGCGGCCGCGCCGTGCACTACCCGTGCCGGCCGCAGAACCACTTCGTCCCGGACCCCGGCGAGCTCGAGCGCCTGATGACGCCGCGCACCCGCGCACTGGTCATCATCAATCCCAACAATCCGACCGGCGCGGTGTACCCGCGCGCGGTGCTCGAGCAGCTGGCACGTCTCGCCGAAGCGCACCACCTGGTCGTGTTCAGCGACGAGATCTACGACCAGATGACCTATGGGGACACGCCGTTCGTCCCCATGGCGACGCTGGTGCACGACACGCTGTGCGCCACACTCTCGGGTCTGTCGAAGGTCTACCGCGCGTGCGGCTACCGGGTGGGGTGGGCGGTGTTCTCCGGGCGTACCCACGCCGCCGCCGACTATCTCCAGGCGCTCGAGTTGCTGTCATCGCTGCGTCTGTGCAGCAACGTCATGGCACAGTGGGCGGTGCAGACTGCGCTCGGCGGCTACCAGAGCATCCGCGAACTGGTGTCCCCCGGCGGGCGGCTGTTCGAATCGCGTGCCGAGATCCTCGCGGCCGTGCAGCGCAGCCGCTTTCTCACCCTCGCGCCGCCCGGCGGGGCGATGTACGCCTTCGTCGGCGTGGACCCCGCGGTGCTGCCGGACTTCGACGATCAGCAGTTCGCCCTCGACCTGCTCGAGCAGAAGCACGTGCTGATCGTCCCGGGCGTGAGCTTCAACGTGCCCTACCGCAATCACTTCCGCATCACCAACCTCCCCGACGCCACCATGCTGCGCGAGGTGTTCGCGCGCATCGACTCGCTGCTGCTCAGCTACGCGGCGCAGGCCCCGGCGCGTGCAGCTCTCGGCGGCAACGTCCTGGGACGCGCCGACCGATTCAAGTAACTTCTGCGATAGACCGCTAAGCGACGGTTTTGCTTAGGCTTCCAAACGACGTCCGAACCCACCTCGAGGGGGGTGGCGCACTTCTCGTCCCCTCACACCAGCGCGCCCACGCCGCGCGCCTCGCCTACGCAGCCGGGCGGCTCAAGGCCGGGGCACGCGTGTGGGCCAGTGCGGACGTAATGACGGATGCAGCCTGGGTGCGGCGCGAGTGCACGCAGCGGGCGCAGGAGTCCCCGGCCGAGTGGCCGCGGATCCTCACCGCCGTGGAGGAGTGGCTGCTGTGGCGCCAGGCCGCCGCGGAGGCCGCGCGCGCTTACCCGCTGCTCGATCCCGGGGTTCTCGCGCAGGCGTTGCAGCGCTCGAGCGAGCTCGCCCGAGAGTACGCCATCGCCACGCCGCCGGGCCCCGCGGCCAGCGAGGCGGCGCTGCTCGAGAAGGCGCAGCGCTCCTTCGCCGCGCGCTGCCAGGCGCACGGCGCCGCGAGCGTGAGCGCGCTCGCCTGGCGGCTGCGGGACGCACCGCCCGCGCAGGCGCTGCTGGTGCGCGGCTTTGGGGCGCTCTCGCCGCGACTCGCGGCCCTCGCGCCCGGGCGCGCCGACAGCGCGGCCGCGCGGCCTGCGGCGCGGAGCGAGCGCGGTGTAGGCACGGCGGATGCCGTCGCGCAGATGGAGGCGATCGCCGAGTGGTGTCGCGCGCGCCTCAGCGCGCGACCCGACGCGCGGCTGCTGGTGATATTCCCCGGATCGGCAGGTTCACGCGAGCGGCTCGCCGCGCTCATTCTGTCCGCCCTCGACGCCGCCGCGATCGCCGCGCCGCACCCGACGCGCGCCTGCGTCGGCATCGAGGGCGGCGAGCCGTTCGGCGCGCTGCCGCTGCCCGCGCACGCGCTGCAGAGTCTTACCCTTCTCGGTGGCGCGGCGCTCGATCCGCAGTCAGTCGGCCGCTGGCTGTGCGCGCCTTATTGGGGCAGCGGCGACGACGCGGCGCGCGCCGCGCTCGCACGGCTGCTGCGCCAGCGCGCGAGCGCCAGTCTCGAGCTGCGTGAGCTCCTCGGGGCGCTGCAGCTTGCGCCCCCGGAGCTCAAGCCCGCTGCCCGTGCACTCGATGCACGCCTGCGCGAGGCGCAGCGCCAGCTAGGCGAAGAGCCCGCCAGCCCGCGCCGCTGGTCGGAGCGCTTCGACGCGGCACTCGCGGCGCTCTCCTGGCCCGGACCGCTGCCGGCGGACAGCGCTCCGCAGCAGACCCGGGTGCGCTTCAGCGAGCTGCTCGAGGAGTTCGGTGAGCTGGCCGGCAGCATCGCCACGCTGCACCGCGAGCCGGCGCTGGAGCTGCTGCGCTCGCTCGCGCTGCACACGGCCTACCGCCCGGCGGACGAGGACCTCGCGGTGACCCTCTCGCCAATGCTCGCCGATCCGGTCGTGTTGTACGACGGTATCTGGGTCGCATCGCTCAGCGCCGACGTGCTGCCGCAACCGCTCGCCCCCGACCCGTTCCTGCCGCTGCATGCGCAGCGCCAGGCGGGCTTACCCGCGGCGAGCGTGTCCGGCCGGCGCGCCGAGGCGCAGGGGCTGCTCGCCGCCTGGCGGCGCAGCACGCCGGAGCTGGTGCTGTCCGTGCCGGCGCGCGATGCGGACCTGGAACTGCTGCCGAGCGCGTGTCTGGCGGGGCTGGCGCTGCAGGCTGAGAGCCCGGCGGCCATGTGGCTGCCGCTGCGGCTGCACCGCGAGGGCTGCACGCAGGCGCTCGAGGATGTGCGCGGCAGGGCGTTCAACACGCGCCGCCCGCTGCCTGCCGGCAGCCGCGCGCTGACCCTGCAGAATGCCTGCGCATTTCGCGCCTACGCGGAACTGCGGCTCGGGGCAACGCCTGCGGAGCAGGCCGAGCCCGGCGTACCCGCCGATCAGCGCGGCCTGCTGCTGCACGCGGCGCTGCAGTTGCTCTGGGAGCGACTGCGCGATTCGCGCGCGCTCGGCGAGCTCGACGAGCGTGCGCTCGATGCGCTGATCGCGGAGTGCGTGGCGCAGGCCGCCCGCGCGCTGCAGAGCGAGCTGCGCGGCCGCCGCCGCGGTTACCGGGCGCCCGACGGGCAATTCGACCTTTTCAGCGTGCTGTCGCCGGCGCTCGAGCGCGAGTGCCGCCGCGCGCAGGGACTGATCCGCAGGCTCTGTGAGCTCGAGCGCACCCGCGCGCCGTTCACGGTGCAGGCCACCGAATACCTCACCGAGCTGTCCCTCGGCGGCGGGCGGCTGCGCCTGCGGCTCGACCGCGTGGACGCGATCGCAGGCGGACGCGCGGTGCTCGATTACAAGAGCGGCCGGCCGGTGAGCGCGGACTGGTACGGCGAGCGGCCCACACATCCGCAGCTGCTCGCCTACCTGACGGCGCTCGGCGCCGACGTGGTGGCGCTCGCCACCGTCAACCTCACCGCTCACAAGGTGTGCTTCAGCGGCGTCGCGGCGAGCGAGCAGCTGTTGCCCGAGGTGCGGGCCTACACGGGTGCAGCGCCCGACTGGAGCGCGCAGCAGCGCAACTGGGCGCAGCTCATCGGGCGCTTGATCGGCGCCTTCCTGGCGGGCGATGCGCGCGTTGATCCGGCGCCGGGGGCCTGCGATTACTGCCACCTGACGGATCTGTGCCGCATCGGCGCCCACCAGAGCCCGGAAGTTCCCGGACACCCCGAGGAAGCCGATGAGTGATCTGCCGACCGCGGACGACGATGCGGTCCGCAGCGCGGCGAGCGCGGCGGGCGCCTCGGTGCTGCTGGAAGCTCCGGCCGGCTCGGGCAAGACGGCGGTGCTGACCGAGCGCTTCCTCGCGCTGCTGTGCACCGTGGATGACCCCGGTGAGATTCTTGCCATCACCTTCACCCGCAAGGCGGCCGCGGAAATGCGTGGCCGCGTGATCCGGGCGCTGCGCGGGGAGCTGGCGGCGGACGATCCGAGCGCCGCGCGGCTGCGGCCGCTGGCCGCCGCGGCGCTCGCGCACGCGGCAGCGCGTGGCTGGCGCATCGATACCGAGCCGCAGACGCTGCGGATCCAGACCATCGACTCCTTCAACTACTGGCTTGCCAGCCAGCTGCCGGTCGCCTCGCGTGCCGGCGGGGTGCTCGAGGTCACCGAGCTCGCCGGCGAGCTCTACCAGCGCGCGGCCCGACGCACACTGCTGGCGGCGGAAAGCGAGCCGGCGTTTGTCGCGGACGCGCGCCTGCTGTTCGAGCGCCTCGACAACCACTGGATGAACTTCGAGCGGCTCATCGCGCAGATGCTGCACGAACGCGGCCACTGGCTGCGCTTCGTGGCGGATGAGCCCCCGCAGCTGCTGTGCCAGCGGGTGAACGAGAGCCTCGTGGCGTTGACGCGCGCGCAGCTCGCGGCGCTGTGCGCGCTCGTCCCGCAGGCGCTGCGTGCGCGCGCGCTGGCGCTGCCGGGCTGCACACCGCTGGGCAGCGAGCCGGGCGACCTGGCGCACTGGAAGCAGTTCGCGCACCTCGCGCTCACCCGCAGCGGCGCCTGGCGCAGCCGCCTCGGTGCGCACCAGCTCGGCGCGCCGTTCGCGGAGCGTGCGCTGTGTGCACGGCTGCGCGAGCTGATCGATGAGCTGCGCACGCTGCCGGCGGCGGTCGGCGCGGCGCTGCAGGAGGTGAAGCGCGCGCCCGCCACGCAGCTGTCCGCCGATGAGGCCGCGGCCATCGAGGCGCTGTCGCGCGTGCTGGCCCGCGCGGCCGCGGAACTGCACAGCGAGTTTGCGCAGGCGCAGCGTGTCGACTACACCTACGTGACCGGGGCGGCGCGCGCGGCGCTCACCGAGGCGGGCGAGCCGACTGACCTGGCGCTGCGCACCGGACTTGCGCTGCGGCACATCCTCGTCGATGAGTTCCAGGACACCTCCCTCGCACAGTTCCAGCTGCTGCAGATGCTGACCGCCGCCTGGGAGGAGGGCGACGGGCGCACGCTGTTCGTGGTGGGCGACCCCATGCAGTCGATCTACCGCTTTCGTGACGCCGAGGTGGGATTGTTCATCAAGGCGCGCACCGCGCCGATCGGGCGGCTGCAACTGACGCCGTTGCGCCTGACGCGCAACTTCCGCGCCGTTCCAGAGCTGGTGGAATTCGTCAACGCGGTGTTCCCGCGGATCTTCCCGCCGCAGGACGACCCGCGCACCGGCGGAGTGAGCTACCGCGCGAGCGTTCCGGCGCGCGCGCCCGCTGCGGCGCCCGGCGAGCTCGCCGCGGTCTCGTGCACGCTCTTCCCCGCTGACCGCCTGGGCGAGGCGCAGGCCATCGCGGCACGCATCGCGCAGCTGCGCCGCCACGATCCGGCGGGGCAGGTGGCGGTGCTGGTGGTCGCCCACGCGCACGCGGTGCCGGTCATTGCCGCCCTCGAGGCACAGCAGCTGCCGGTGCTGGCGGTGGACCTGGTGCCGCTGCGTGAGCGCATGGTGGTGCGCGACCTGGTGCAGCTCACCCGCGCGCTGTGCGACCTGGCGGACCGCGCCGCGTGGCTCGCGGTGCTGCGCGCTCCCTGGTGCGGCGCGCGCCTGACGACGCTGACGGCGCTCTCGGAGCTGAACGACCGCGAGCTGCTGATCGAGGCGCTCGGCAATCATGAGCGTCTTGGCCGCTGCGACCCGGACGACCTGGCGCGCCTGGCGCGCGTGCGCGAAGTACTCAGCGCGGCGCTCGCGGCGCGCGCCGCGCTGCCCGTCAGCGACTGGCTCGAGCGCACCTGGATCCGCCTCGGGGCGAGCGATGCCTACCCCGTGCCGGAGCTCGAGGATGCGCGCGCTTTCTTCGCCGCCCTCGCCGAGCGCGCGGCGCGCGCCGAGTGGCGTGGACCGGAGGACCTGCCGGCGCTGCTCGCGGGCCTGCACAGCGCGCCGCGCGCCGGTGCGAACCCGGTGCAGGTGATGACCATTCACCGCGCCAAGGGGCTCGAGTTCGATCACGTACTGGTGCCGGCGCTCGAGCGGTTGACGCGCGCCACGGAGCGTCGTCTGCTGCGCTGGATCGATCTGCCCGGCGTGGGTCCTGCGAGCGATCTGCTCATCGCGCCGTTACCCGCGGTCGGTGCGCGCGAGGAGGGTGATCTCAACCGCTTCGTGAAGCAGCTGATTCGCGAGCGCGACGTGCACGAGCGCGGCCGGCTGCTGTACGTGGCGGCGACGCGCGCGCGGCGCACGCTGTGGCTGTCGGGCGCGCCGGCGGCCGGCGCCGACGGCAGCGTGAGTCCCGCCCGGCGCAGCCCGCTCGCCATCCTCTGGCCGGCGCTTGCCGCTCGCTTCCTCACGCGCACCGACGCGCCGACGCCTGGCGCGACGGCGGCCCGCGCCGGTGCGCTGCTGCGGCTGCTTGCCGCGTGGCGTCCGGCGCCGCTGCCGGCGACAGTGCCGCTGCGGCAGCTGCCGGGTGCCTACCTGTCCGCCGAGCCGCTGGAGTTCAGCTGGGTGCACGAGACACAGCGGGCAGTCGGTACGGTGGTGCACGGCTGGCTGGCGCGCCTCGCACACGAGCCGCAGCTGCCCTCTGCCGCAGAGCTCGAGGAGCAGCGCGGGCGGGTGCTGGCCCGACTGGCCGGCCTCGGGGTTCCGGCGCGTGAGCAGAGCGCCGCCGTGGCGAGCGTGCTGAGCGCCATCGGCCGCACGCTCGAGGACGAGCGCGGTCGCTGGATTCTCGCTGCCAGGCGCGAGGCCCACAGCGAGTGGGCGCTGAGCGGGGTGAGCGCCGGGCGTCTGCGCAACGTGAAGATCGATCGCTGCTTCCTCGACGAGGAGGCCACGCGCTGGGTCATCGACTTCAAGACCAGCAGCCACGAAGGCGCGGATCTGGAAGCCTTTCTCGAGCAGGAGATGCAGCGTTACCGGCCGCAGCTCGAAGGATATGCCGCCCTGGCGCGCGAGCTCGGCCCGCAGCCGGTGCGCGCGGCGCTGTATTTTCCGCTGCTCGGCGCGTTTCGCGTGCTGCAGCCTTGAGCGCGCTGCGGGCAGTCCGCGGCGCGCTCGAGCATCAGAACGTTCCGGACATCGAGAACGGACGCCGCCCGGAGGCATCCGGCGAGCCGAACAGACGGATGTTGTTGACGATCTCGGGAGCTGCGCCCTTGCGCGGCGCGATGAACCCCTCGAGCTCGAAGCCCGGCTGCGCTGTCAGCCGCAGCGTGCCTTCGACGGCGAGCGGGCCGTCGAGGTCGCGCACCGTGCCGGTCGGTGGGCCGCCGCCGCCGGGGAAGTTCACCAGGTAACTGCCCAGTGCGGTGTCGTTGCCGCTGCGATCCTCCAGATCGTGGGCCTCGATGCGCCCCTGCAGCTCACGAATGATGCCGTGCTGGATCTGCACGAGGGCCAGCTCGACGTGCGCCGTGCCGCGCAGCGTCACCGGCAGACCGGGGATGAGCGCGGCATCGAGCGGCCCGTCGGCGAGCAGGTTGCGCAGCGTGATCCGTCCGCCGAGGCCAAGCTCGACGTCGCCGCCGGCGGAAGTCATGCCGTGGGCGAGGGTGACGTGGGCGGCGAGCCTGCCTGCCGCGAGCCGCAACGGGTGCAGCTCCCAGCTCACATCGCCGAGCGCGCGTCCGCCGACGCTCAGACCAACGCAGCTGCCGCTCCACACCGTGCCGTCGAGGCTCGCGCAGAAGCGGGCGGCACTCGCCCGCGGGACGACCCAGGCGACCGGAATGCGCGCGATGAGGATCACGGCGAAGGCGACCACCGCCAGCAGCGCCGGCCAGAAGGCCCGCTTCACTTCAACCCGCGTGCAGGACCAGCGCGGCGTTCACCAGCCCCGGTGTGCCGGCCTTCTCGATGGTGGCCGAGTCGACCGTCACGCCGTTCTGCTGCGCGAGCCGCGCGAGCCAGGCGATCAGGGCGTCGAAGGACGCCTTCTCCAGGCGGACCGACAGGCTTCCCGCGCTGCCCGGCTCGCTGCCGGCGAGCGCACCGGCCAGCCCCGACTCGCGTGCCGAACGATCGACGATCACCAGCAGCGATTCGCCGCTGGCGGTCGGTGGCGGTGCCGAGCCGGCCAGCTCCGGCACCACGCCCTGCATCCAGGCGAGATCGGCCGCCTTGTGCGCAATGCGCTGCTGGGCATGCGACACGCTGCGATCGAGGGGGACCAGGATGCCGAAGACGATGAGGAGGAGTCCGAGTACGCCGCCGCCGACCACGAGCCGCCGCTCGCGCTCGGCGAGTGCGGCGTAGGCTTCGAGGGAGAATGTCTGGGAGAGGTTGAGTGCCATGCTCAGGTTCCGTTGGCGTGCACCTGGATGCGCCCCTCGTAGCCGGAGCTCACGTTGCTGCCGCCGGTCAGATCGGCAGCCCAGCCGTTGCTGCGCAGGGACTGGCTCAGCCGATCAAGACTGCTGGCGTCCGGAGCCGACAGCTTCATCTCGAGCGAGCCGGAATGAAAATTCAGCGACTGCACGCTGGTGCCGGGAGCGCTGTCGCGGGCCTGCGCGAGCGCCTGCAGTGCCGGCAGCAGTCCGCCGCCTGCCCCGCGCGCGGCGAGCAGCCGCTGTTCCATGCGCCGGCGCGCGTCGAGCGCGCTCACTTCCCCGGGCATCGCCTGGTGGAAAGTCTCGCGGATCGAGGTGTCCACCTGTCGCTCGCGCTTTTTCAGCACCTGCAGCTCCACGGTCTTGCCCGCCACGTGCAGCGCCACGAGGCCGGCGAGCAGCATGGCCGCGAGGCGCCAGGCCTTGAGGCCCACGGCGCGCGTCGCGGTCGGCGCGTACGAGCCCTGCAGCAGATTGGTCGCAGTCCCCGCCGGCAGCTGCTGCGCAAACAGCGCGAGCGGTCCGCCGGTGAGCAGCTGCACCTTGATGCCGTCGAATCGCGGGCGTGCTGCCTCGACCTGCGCCGAATGGCGCTGCCACTCGGCCGCGCCGGTGTAAAGAATGAGTCCGCGCGCACCGGCGCTGGCGTCGGCTCCCGACTGCGCGATCTCGAGCGCCTCGCCGAGCGCGTCCGCGGGCAGGGTGACCGGCGAGCCGCCGGGCGGGCGCACGGACACCACGTCCTCCTCGAGCAGCGCGACCGCCTGGCCGGGGTTGACCGGCAGCAGGTCGCTGTCCGCGTAGAGCGCCTCGGGCTCGAGTCCCGCGGCGCGCAAGGTCGCCAGCCACTCATCGAGCAGGGCGCGGGCCACCACCGCCACCGGCGTGTTCAGCGAGTCCGCGGTGCGCTTGCCGATGGCGAAGTGCAGCTCGTCGATATTTTCCGCCAGATCCTCTTCCAGCGCGTAGGGCACCAGCTGCTGCAGCCTGGCGCCGGCCTTGTGCGGCACGTCCGGCGCTGCCAGCAGTACGTCGGCACCGGGCGCCAGCACGCACACGCGTCGTCCGGCCGCGCGCGGCACGGCGAGCGACAGCGGCCCGCTTTGCGGCGGACCGGTGGGCGCGCCGCGGGCATCGACGACCAGCCAGGTCGCCGCCTGCTCCGAGGTGCGCGGCAGGCGCAGCAGCAACCAGTCAGACATGGGCAGATAGTGTCATCAAATGGCGCCGGCGGCGCGTCGATTGCGTCACTGTGCGCTCCCGTAAGGCCGTCAGTCGGCGGTGAAGCTGCGCTGGATGGGGCGCACCGCGCCGGTGTTGTCCTGGTAGAGAAGACTGTACAAGTTGAATTCCGCACTGCCAATGGTGATGAAGCTCGAGAGCCGGAAATACAGTGACGTCTGGCCGAATTTCTGCGGCACGCTGCCGCTGAAGGCTTTCGGCGGGAATGCCGCCTCGAAGTTCGCGATGGTCGGGAAGCAGCCGGTGGTCGCCGCGCGGTTCTTGCCGAGCGTGGTCGGGTCGGAGCTGAAGTCGGTGTGCCCGGGGCCGAGGAATGCATCGAGCACCACGCCGGAGGCCGAGCAGATGTTGAGCGTCGTGCCCTGGGGAAGCGCTGCGACGTACGGCGCGAGCGCCATGTAGCGGTCGCGCCCGAAGCCCGGCAGCGCGAGCAGCTCGCTGGTACTGGTGATGTAACGGTTGGCGGTGCGATAGGGCGGGGTCTGGCCCATGTAGACGCTGTCCTCCGCGCCCTCGGGGGTCTGCGGCACGATGTCCGCATCGATCCAGTCGATGAGGAAGCCGGTCCACTTCGGCTCCAGCCCCACCATCTGCAGCAGCTGAGTGAAGGCGGGGACGTACACCGGGTCGGGAGTACCGTCCTTCTGCACGAGGTTGTTGAGGTTGAACCGACCCTGCATGTCCTCGAGCGAGGCTTCCAGCATCACCCCGGGCACGACCTCGATCGGCCCAAGGGGCTTGTCCCATCCCTGGCCCGGGTAGGTATGCGAGGGGTCGCTCTGGCGGATCTGCCGCAGGCCGTACGCGGCCAGCGCTTCGGCGCCCTCCTGGATGAGCAGCGACTGGTCGAACGCGTAGGTCGACGTGCCGCGCCGCGCGGTCATGGCGTTCTCGTAGGCGACCGTGGCGGCAAGGATGGTGCCGAGCGCGACCAGCAGGATCGCCACCAGCAGCGCGATGCCGCGCTGGCGGCGCGCAACGGCGCGCGGCCGCTGGCGCCCGGCACGGGTGGACGCGGCAGCGGTGCGTGACTTCATGCGGCGATCTCGATGATGCGCACGATCTTGCCCCAGTCCTCGGTATCGAGCGTGATCTCGACGGCGAGCGGCCGCTCGCGCAGCATCAGCTCGAGCGACGCGCCGACCATGACGGTGGAGGTGAGCGGCGGCCACTGGTCCTGCCACTGTCGATTGACGTCCAGGTAGCGGATGGTGAAGGTCTTCACGTGCGTCAGCAGGTCGCGCCGCGCGGTGGTACTTGCCAGCGTCGGATCGAGCACATTCCAGTATTCGCGCCGCAGCGTGCCGTTCTCGAGGATGTACGCCACGCGTTGCAGACCGGTGCGCTGCAGGCCGGCCGGGTTCGCCCAGCCGTCGCGTGTCAGGGCGACAATAGGCTGCGTGCCGGGCAGACCACCCTGCAACGCCGGCTGCGCCGGCTCCGAACCAACCGCCTGCCGCACCGGGCGCGGCGCGAGCTGCGAAAAGTCCTGCTCGAGCAGCCGCACGGCTGTCTGCAGCTCGAGCAGGTGCGCCTGTTGAGCCTTCAGCGTCTCGTGGTTGTTGAGCCCCTGCTGGATCGCGCCATAACCCATGGCGAACATCAGCGCAGCGATGAACAGCGCCACGAGCAGCTCGAGCAGCGTGAACCCGCGCGCCCGGGGGCTCATGGCTGCGACTCCGGAGTGCCGCCCTGATCGCTTGGCGGCGGCACCACGAGCGGCTGGCTGCCGGGAGACTGCGCGCCCTGGCTGCCGCCGAGCGTGTCGGGTCCGCCGAGGGTGTCGCCTCCACCGAGCGTGTTGCCTCCACCGAGCGTGTTGCCTCCACCGAGCGTGCTGCCTCCGCCGAGCGTGCTGCCTCCTGGGCTGCTCGACCCGCCCAGCGTGCCCGGGCCTCCCAGCGTCGAGGAGCTGCCGGTGGTGACCGAGGTGCCCGGGGCCGAGCCGATGGTGCCCGGCTGTCCGGTACCGGTAAGGCCAGCCTGCTGCGTCGCCTGTCCCGGCAGGACCTGTGAGCCCCAGTCGGGCAGATAACCGTTGGGGACACCGACCGCATCTCCCTGCATGCCGGTCACGGTGGTGAACCAGCCGTCGTCATCGCCCGCCTTGACGTCCGCAGGGCGCACTTTCACGTCGATGCGCACCACGCCCGGGATCTGAGTCGCCGTGACCTCCTGGCGCCAGTGCCAGCTGCGCCCCGCGAAGTCCACATCTCCCGTGCTGTTGCCGGTGGGCGTCTGCTGCCCCGACAGGCGCAGGTTCGCTACCTGGTTGAGCCCCACCCATTGCGCAAACGTCTTGTCGCGCAGGTACGAGAGCGTCTCCGCCGAGGAGTTGAGCGCGCCGAGCACCGCCGACATGCCGATCACCACGATCGCGAGCGCCACCACCACCTCGATCAGGGTGAAGCCAGCGCTGGCGCGGTGTGCTCTCACGGCTTCGCCTCGACCATCGGCTGCTCGACCACGACGCCCTGCTCGTCCGGGGCCAGGGTGACGCTGCGCACGCCGCCCTCGCGCTCCAGCGTCGCGGCAAACGCGCTCAGATCGCCGTTGGAGAAGATCATCACCTGCGGGGTCTTGTCCTGTGAGTCCTTGGGGCGGGTGAGCACCACCGGGCGCGCGTCGATCATCAGTTTCACGTCGAGTCCGTCGGGGAGCTTGCGCGCTGCGAGCGCATCGTCCTCGAACACGCTGCGCCAGGCGGCGCGGCGCGGATCGTAGGCGAGAAACTCGTAGCCGTCGTCCTGGAAGAGAATGCCGTATTCGCGCGTCTGCAGCTCCGCCTGATCGCGCGCGTAGGTGAACAGCGCGAGCAGCCGGTCGCTCTCCTTCTCGAGGTCGCGATCGCGGCCGGTGAGCGTCACCGACAGCAGCATCCCCGCCGAGACCAGCGCGATGATCGCGACGACCACCAGGATCTCGATCAGGGTGAAGCCGCGCGTGCGCCCCTGCGGCGCGGCGCGGCCACCCGGCACATCCCTAGTCGCCGATGTTCCAGTTCCCGATATCGGCATCGATGCCTTCACCGCCCGGCGCGCCGTCCGCGCCAAGGCTGAACAGGTCGTACTCCCTGCCGTGCGTGCCCGGGAAGACGTACTGGTACTCGTTTCCCCAGGGATCCTTGCTCACCCGCTGCAGGTAACCGCCGGGCTTCCAGTGCTTGATCGAGGGGTCGGTCGGCTGCGTGGTCAGCGCGGCCAGACCCTGCTCGGTCGTCGGGTACTTGGAGTTGTCGAGGCGGAACATCGTGAGCGCGGTTTCCAGGCTCTGGATGTCCTCCTTCGCCTTCGCGATGCGCGCCTCGTCGACCTTGCTGATCACGGTCGGGACAATGACGGCCGCGAGCAGGCCGATGATGACCACCACGACCATGATCTCGATCAGGGTGAAGCCGCCCGCGCGCCCCCTGGGACGCGCTCTGCTAACCTCTTGAGCGATATGGGCCATGCGTGTCGTCCTGGGGCGGCCGTCGGGCCGCCCGTTGAGGAAAAGACGGGCTGGCATCATAACAAAGGGGGTCGCGAAGCTTTGTGAACCGCGTAGCCGGGGTACTGAAGTCTCTGAATTGCGACGGCTACCGGGGACTGGCCCTCGCCGGCCTGTGCCTGCTGCTGCTCCTGCCGCTGGCGGGCGGGGAGGCCGGGGAACGGCTGCTGCGCTACGACCGCGCAGGTCTTGCCGCCGGGCAATGGTGGCGCCTGCTCACCGGACACCTGGTTCACCTCGATCTGCGGCATGCGCTGCTCAACATCATGGGCCTGGCTCTCATGTGGGCGCTGTTCGCGCGCGACTACTCGGCACGTCAGTGGCTCCTCATCGTGCTCGGCGCCGTCGCGGCCATCGATGCGGGGCTGTGGCTGGCCGATTCGACCGTGCTTTGGTACGTGGGTTCCTCCGGAGCGCTGCACGGCGTCATGGCGGCGGGCGCACTCGCACACGTGCGCACCGGCCAGCGCGACGGCTGGATCCTAGCGGGGGTGCTGCTGGTGAAACTCGTCTACGAGCACTGGGTAGGGGCGCTGCCGCTGTCGGGCAGCGCAGTCGTGGTGGACGCGCACCTGTTCGGGGTGCTGGGCGGCGTTGCGGTGGCCGCCGGCCTAAGGCCACAGCCGTTGCAGATATAATTTCACATGTCCTTCGTGTTCGTATTCCCGGGCCAGGGCTCGCAGTCGGTCGGCATGCTCGCCGCGCTGGCGGCGGCGCAGCCCGTGGTGCGCGCCACCTTCGAGGAAGCCGCGCGCGTGCTCGGCTATGACCTGTGGGCGCTGGTGAGCGCGGGGCCGGAAGCGGCCCTGAACGCGACCGAGCGCACGCAGCCGGCGATGCTCGCCGCCGGGGTGGCCACCTGGCGCGCGTGGCGCGAGCGCGGCGGGGCACCGCCGGCAGCGGTGTCCGGCCACAGCCTCGGGGAGTTCACCGCGCTGGTGTGCGCCGGCTCGCTCGAGTTCGGCGCGGCGGTGGACCTGGTGCGTTTTCGCGGTGCGGCGATGCAGGCGGCAGTGCCCGAAGGAGGCGGTGCCATGGCCGCGATCCTCGGGCTGGACGACGAAGCGGTGCTCGCGCTGTGTCGTGAAGCCGCGCGCGACGGCGTGGTCGAGCCGGTCAACTACAACTCCCCCGGCCAGGTCGTGATCGCCGGGGACACGGCCGCGGTGCAACGGGCGCTCGAGGCAGCGCGCACCCGCGGCGCGAAGCGCGCCGTGACGCTGCCGGTGAGCGTACCGGCGCACTCGAGCCTCATGCGCACGGCCGGCGACCGACTGCGCAGCCGCCTGGCAGACATCGAGGTGCGTGCGCCGGGCATACGCTACCTGAGCGCGGTCGATGCCGCGGCGCACGAGGATCCCGAGGAGATCCGTGCGCTGCTGGTACGCCAGCTCTCGAGCCCGGTGCGCTGGACGCAGACGCTGCGGGCGCTGTGCAGCGCAGACGTGGCACAGGTCATCGAGTGCGGTCCGGGACGGGTGCTCACTGGACTCAACCGCCGCATCGAGCGACGCGAGGGCCTGAGCTTCCTCGCGCTCGAGGATCCGCAGTCACTCGCGGCGGCGCTCGCCGCGACCAGGGGGACCTAATCACATGCTGCAGAATCAACTGGCACTGGTGACCGGGGCTTCGCGCGGGATCGGCCGCGCGATCGCGCTGGCCCTAGGCAGCGCGGGTGCACGGGTGGTCGGCACGTCCACCAGCCCGCAGGGCGCCGCACGCCTCACCGAGGAGCTCGCGTCGCACGGATACAACGGCCGGGGCGCCGTGCTGGACGTGGGCGCCGCCGCCTCCATCGATGCGCTGATGGCGCAGCTCGAGGAGGCGGGCGAGCTGCCCACCATTCTGATCAATAACGCCGCCATCACGCGCGACACGCTGCTGCTGCGCATGAAGCCCGAGGATTGGGACGCGGTGATCGCCACCAACCTCACCGGTGCCTTCCGTCTGTGCAAGGCCTGCGTACGCCACATGATGAAGGCGCGCGGCGGCCGGATCGTGAACCTCACCTCGGTCGTGGGCGTGACCGGCAACGCCGGCCAGGCCAACTATGCCGCGGCCAAAGCGGGCCTGCTCGGCTTCAGCAAGTCCCTGGCGCGCGAGCTCGCCTCGCGCGCCATCACCGTGAACGCGGTGGCGCCTGGCTTCATCGATACCGACATGACCCGCGCGCTGAGCGAGGCGCAGCGCACCGCACTGCTGCAGCAGATCCCCGCCGGCAGGCTCGGCTCGCCTGAAGACGTTGCCGCGGCAGTGCTGTTCCTGGTCTCGCCGCAGGCGGCCTACATCACCGGCGAGACCTTGCACGTGAACGGCGGCATGTACATGAGTTGAGCGCGCCGACGTTGGTGGCACGCCACAAGCGCGCCCGCGAGCCTCGCCCGCCAGCGGCGCCGGGCGGCCAGATTCACCAGTAAAAACAATCACTCGCAGTGGCCGGCGGCGAGTGGCACCTCGGGGGGTGTTCCCCTACAATACCGCGCCCGTTGCCCCGCGAGCGCACGCGGGCGCGAGCCAAGTTTTCAAAGCCTACACAAGGATTAACCGCTAATGAGCACAGTTGAGCAGCAGGTCAAAGCCATCGTTGCCGAACAGCTGGGCGTCAAACAGGAGCAGGTCACCAACGAAGCATCGTTCGTCGATGATCTGGGAGCTGACTCGCTCGACACCGTCGAGCTGGTCATGGCTCTCGAGGAGGAGTTCGAGATTGAGATCCCGGATGAGGACGCCGAGAAGATTACGACCGTTCACCAGGCCATCGATTACATTAACGAGCGCCGCAGCAAGTCCTGACGTCGCGTCAGGGGTGCCTACAGGAAGCGCGTGAGCAAGCGCCGTGTCGTCGTAACGGGGCTGGGCATCGTGTCTCCCGTCGGGAGTACCGTCCAGTCGGCCTGGGATGCCATCCTGCGCGGAGAGAGCGGCATCGGCCCGGTGACGCGCTTCGACGTCTCCGCTTTTCCCGTACGCTTCGGCGGTCAGGTGCGCGACTTCGACGTGAGCCAGTACATCGCGTCGAAGGAAGCGCGCCGCATGGACGAGTTCATGCACTACGGCGTGGCGGCCGGAGTGCAGGCGGTAAGTGACTCCGGCATCGACTTTTCCAAGGGCGACCCGAGCCGCTGCGGCGCGGTGTGCGGCGCCGGCATCGGCGGCCTGTGGACCATCGAGACCGAGTACAGCGAGTACCTGAAGGGGATGAGCCCGCGCAAGATCTCGCCGTTCTTCGTGCCGGCGACGATCATCAACATGATCGCCGGCCATCTGTCGATCCGCTTCGGGCTCAAAGGCCCCAATCTCGGCGTGGTGACCGCGTGCACCACCTCGACGCACGCCATCGGGCTCGGCATGCGCACCATCCAGTACGGCGATGCGGACGTGATCATCGCCGGCGGCGGGGAGATGGCGACCACGCGCTGCGGACTCGGCAGCTTCGGCCAGGCGAAGGCCCTGTCGACGCGCAACGAGGCACCCACCGAGGCGAGCCGCCCCTGGGACAAGGACCGCGACGGCTTCGTGCTGAGCGATGGGGGCGGCGCCGTGCTGCTCGAAGAGCTCGAGCACGCCCGCCGCCGCGGCGCGCACATCTACGCCGAGCTCGTCGGCTTCGGCATGAGCGGTGACGCCCATCACATCACCGCACCGCCCGAAGACGGCGACGGCGCGCGGCTGGCGATGGTGAACGCGCTGCGCGACGCGCGGCTCGATGCGACGGGCGTGCAGTACATCAACGCCCACGCGACCTCGACACCGCTCGGCGACAAGGCCGAGACGGTCGCCCTGAAGCGTGCCTTCGGCGCGCACGCCAGCAAGCTCGCCGTCAGCTCCACCAAGTCGATGACCGGCCATCTGCTCGGGGCGGCCGGGGTCATCGAGGCGATCTTCTCGGTGCTCGCCATCCGCGACGGCGTCGCGCCGCCGACCATCAATTACCACACGCCCGACCCCGAGTGCGACCTCGATTATGTGCCCAACAGCGCGCGGCGCATGAAGATCGACGTGAGCCTGTCCAATTCCTTCGGCTTTGGCGGCACCAACGGCTCGCTGATCTTCCGCCGCTTCGACGCCTGAAGCGCCACCTGAAGCGGACCGCCGCCACGCGCGCACCTCTCGTCCGCGAGCTCGATGTGCCTCCCCGGGTGCTGCAGCACCTGGCGGCCTGGCAACCGGCACGGTATCCGCTGCTGCTTGACAGTGCGGCGAGCGGCCCGTTGAGCCGCGCCAGCGTACTGCTCGCCGAGCCCGAGGCGGCGCTGTGGCTCGGCGCCGACGGGCAGTTGGGCGCCGAGGGCTTCACCCCGCGCGGTCCGGGGTTCCTCGCAGCGCTCGAGGACTGGTGGCTGAGCGAACGATGTGCCGGCGTGGGGGAGGAGGAGCCCGCGCTGCTGTTCGCCGGTGGCTGGGCGCTGTTCCTCGGCTACGAGCTGGCGCAGGAGATCGAGCCGCATCTCAAGCTGCCGCGCACGCCACTCCCCTGGCAGTCGTTCGCGCTGCGCACCCGCTGCGCGCTGGTGCACGAGCTGGAACGGCAACGCGTCTACGCAGTGGCCGAGCCCGGGGCGGAAGCGGCGCTCGAGCGCATCGTCGCCGATGCCCGCGCGGCGGCGCAGGCGGACAGCAGTGGCGCTGCCGTGCGGCTGGCGGGCGTCTCCGAGGAAGCCCCGGCTGCCTACCTCGCGCGTGTCGAGCGCGCCAAGCAGTACGTGGCGGCCGGGGACATTTACCAGGCCAACCTGTCGCGTCCCTGGGAGGTCGTGCTCGAGCCGCTCGCGCCGGGCGCCGCCGCGCGCAGTGCCTGCGTCGCGGCGCTCTACGAGCGGCTGTGCGCGGCGAATCCCGCGCCATTTGCGGCGCTCGCGCAGTGGCGCGGTGTCGCGATCCTGAGCTCCTCGCCCGAGCGGCTGGTGCGTGTGCAGGGGCGGCACATCGATACGCGGCCGATCGCCGGCACCCGCCCGCGCAGCCGCCGACCCGATGCCGAGCGGCGCGAGATGAGCGAGCTGGCCGCGCATCCGAAGGAGCGCGCCGAGCACATCATGCTGATTGACCTGGAGCGCAACGACCTCGGGCGCGTGTGCGAGGCGGGCACCGTGCAGGTCGATGAGCTCATGACCATCGAGTCCTACCAGCACGTGCATCACATCGTCTCCAACGTCAGCGGGCGCCTGCGGCCCGAGGTGAGCCCGATCGGGGCATTGCGCGCAGTATTTCCCGGCGGCACGATCACCGGGTGTCCTAAGTTTCGCTGCATGCAGATCATCGCCGAGCTCGAGGGCGCAGGGCGCGGGGCCTATACCGGCTCGCTCGGCTACCTCACCCGCGGGGGCAACCTTGATCTGAACATCCTCATCCGCACCATGACGCTCAGCGGCCAACAGCTCGACTTTCGTGCCGGCGCGGGCATCGTCGCGGACTCCGATCCGCACCGGGAGCTCGAGGAGACGCGCGCCAAGGCGCGCGGACTCCTGGCCGCACTCGGAGCCGGCGGTGCCTGAGACCGCCGCAGCCGGCGCAGCGCCCGAGCTCGTGTGGCTCGATGGGCGCCCAGCGACCCAGGTATCACTTCTCGAGCGCGCGCTTCACTACGGTGACGGCCTGTTCGAGACCATCGCCTGTCTCGGCGGAGGTCCGCGCTTTCTCGAGCGGCACCTGGCGCGCCTCGCGCACGGCTGCACGCGGCTGGGCATCGGACTACCCGAGCTCAGCCCGCTCGCCGACGAGGTACGGCGGCTGGCCGCGGGCACTTCAAGGGCGATCGTCAAGGTGCTGCTGACGCGGGGCGAGGCGCTGGCGCGCGGCTATGGGCTGACAGGGCGCGAGCAGCCGCACCGCATCCTGCTGCGCTACGCCTGGCCGCCCGATGATCCGCTGCTCGCCCGCGAGGGGGTGCGGGTGCGCGTGGCCGCGCTGCGCCTCGGCGAGAACCCAATGCTCGCGGGACTTAAGCATTGCAATCGTCTCGAGCAGGTGCTGGCGCGGCGCGAGTGGAGCGACCCGGGCATCCACGAGGCACTGCTGTTCTCGAGCTCCGGAGCGCTCGTGTCGGGCACCATGAGCAACGTGTTCCTGGTGCACGGCGAACGCCTGCTCACCCCGCGCCTCGAGCGCTGCGGCGTGGCCGGTGTCATGCGCGCGGTGGTCCTGCAGGCCGCGCATGAGGCGGGCATTGCCCGCGAGGAGTGCCTGCTCGGTGAGCCGGAGCTGGCCGCGGCGCGCGAGCTCTTTCTCACCAACGCGCTCACCGGCATCCGCCCGGTACGCGAGCTCGCCGGCCGTGCGCTCAGCGTCGGTGCGCTCACCCGGCGGCTGCAGGCGCTCCTCGCGCCACTCCTCAGCGGCGACCTCGCCGCCGCTCATGTGAGGGATGGCTGATGGCCGCCGGCCGCGGCCTCAAGGTGCTGCTCGCTGCCGTGACGGTGCTGGTGCTGCTCGGCGCGCTGGCCGGCGCCGCCGGCTACGCATGGCTGGAGCGCGAGTACCACGCGCCCGGACCCGCTGCGGCCAGCGCGCGCATCGACATCGAGCCCGGGCTGAGCCTGCGCAACGTGCTGACGCGGCTCGCGGCGGCCGGCAGCGTGCATGACGCGCGCGCGGTGCAGTGGTACCTGCGCCTGCACGGGCGTGCGCCGCGGGTGCAGGCCGGAGCGTATGAGATCCCCGCGCACGCGAGCCCGGCCGAGATTCTCGCGCTCCTCGAAAGCGGCAAGGTGATTCTCGAGCAGCTCACCATCGTCGAGGGGGCGACGTTCGCCGACTTCCGCGCAGCGCTCGAGCAGCAGCCGCGCGTGGCGCACACGCTCGGCACGAGCACCGCCGCGCAGGTCATGGCGGCGCTCGGGCATGCGGGGCAGGCGGCGGAAGGTGAATTCTTTCCCGACACCTACCGCTTTGCCGCCGGCACGCCCGACCTCGCCATCCTCGGGCAAGCCTACGATGCCATGCAGCGCGCGCTGGCTGCGGCGTGGCAGGAGCGCAGCGCGGGACTGCCGCTCGCGACCCCGTACGAGGCGCTGATCCTCGCTTCGATCGTGGAGAAGGAGGCGGCGCTCAAGAGCGAGCGTGCGCTGATCGCCGGGGTTTTCGTCAACCGCCTGCGCCTGGGGATGCGCCTGCAGTCGGACCCCACCGTGATCTACGGGCTCGGCGTGAGCTACGACGGCAGCATCCATACGCGCGACCTCACGCAGGACACGCCCTACAACACCTACACGCGCGAGGGGCTTCCGCCCACTCCGATCGCGCTGCCGGGACGCGAAGCGCTGCTGGCGAGCGTACAGCCGGCGCAGACCGGGGCACTGTATTTCGTGGCCAGCGGGCTCGGCGATGGCGCGCACCATTTCTCGGACACGCTCGAAGAGCATAATTCCGCGGTGCAGACCTATCTCACGCGCTTGCGCCGCGCGCAGCGTGCCGCCGCGCACCACGCGGCCGGCGCGGATGCGGACCCGCCCGTCGCCCCGGGCGCAACCGCCGGCCAGGGACGGCGCCCGCCATGAGGCGCGGGTTCTTCATTACGCTCGAGGGCATCGAGGGCGCCGGCAAGACGACCGTCGCACGGTTCATCTGCAGCGAGCTCGAGCGCGCAGGGATCACGGTGCGCTCGACGCGCGAGCCGGGCGGCACGCCACTCGCCGAGCGCGTGCGGCACATCGTGCTCGAGCGCGGGCCCGAGCCGCTCTCGGCGCTCACCGAGACGCTGCTGATGTTCGCCGCGCGCGCACTGCACGTCGCCAATCTCATCACCCCGGCGCTCGAGCGCGGCGAGTGGGTGGTATGCGATCGCTTCACCGACGCGACGCGCGCCTACCAGGGCAGCGGCCGTGGCGTCGATGCCGCGCTGATCGAGGCGCTGGCGCACGCGGTGCACCCGCAGCTCGCGCCCGACTGCACCCTGCTGCTCGACCTGCCGGTGCCGCTCGGACTGGCGCGCGCCCGCACGCGCCAGCACGGCGCGGCCAATGCCGATCGCTTTGAGGTGGAGACGCTCGAATTCTTCGAGAAGGTGCGCTCGGGGTATCTGGGGCTTGCGCGCTGCGAGCCGGCGCGCTTTCAGCTGGTCGATGCAACCGAACCGCTCGAGCGTGTCGAGGTACAGATCGGCGCCGTGCTGGCGGAGCTGCGCGCCAGAGCCGCGCACGCATGAGCACCACGGGCGGCAACTCCACTTCCACGGGCACGCCGGCCGAGGCGCTGACGCCCTTCGGGCCGATGCCCCCCTGGCTGAGCCAGCACATGCAGGCGCTCGCTGCGGCACACGCCGCTGGACGCATGCCGCACGCGCTCCTCATCCACGAAGCCGCGGGCACCGGCGGGGAGTGGCTGGCGATCTGGACGGCGCAACTGCTGCTGTGCGCGCGCGCCGCGCCGCCGTGCGGGGTGTGCGTCGCTTGCCGCCGCGTGGCAGCGTTGCAGCACCCGGACTTCACGCTGGTGCGACCGCTGGACAATTCGCAGCAACTGCGCATCGAGCAGGTGCGCGAGCTGTCGCAGGAGCTGGCCCTGACGAGCCACGGCGGGGGCTACAAGGTGGCCCTGGTGAGCCCGGCCGATGCGCTCAACCGTTTTGCGGCAAATGCCCTGCTGAAGACCCTCGAAGAGCCCCCGGCGCGCACCTTACTGGTGCTGGTGGCGGTGAGCCCGGGGAGGCTCCCGGCCACGATCCTGAGCCGCTGCCAGCGGCTGCGCATTGCCGCCCCCGCACGTGCCGCGGCGCTCGAGTGGCTCACGGCGGTGCGCGGCCCGGGCGCCTGGGAGGGGGCGCTCGACGCCCTCGGCGAGGCGCCGCTGCTCGCCGCCCAGAGCGATCCTGCGGCCGTGGCGCAGATCGGCACGGACGCGCAGCACACGCTCGAGGCGCTCGCCCAGGGCGCCACCGATCCGGTGGCTGCGGCCGAGCGCTGGGCGCGCTCCGAGCTGCCCTTGCGGCTGCGATGCTTTGAGAATTGGCTCACAGAACGTATTTGCCGCAGCGGGCGGGACACGGCCTTTTTCACGGAAGTGCGGCCTGCCCCCTACTTGTCAGGGGCGGGCGCGTTCTTGAATATACGCGAGCTTTTCGCACTGGTTGACCAGGTGCGCGAATTGCGCGCAACGTTCGACGTACCACTCAACCGGGGACTGGCACTCGAGGCTCTTTTCAGGCGGCTGACGCCCCCGTAACGGGGGCGCGGCGCAGGGGACATGGATGAATGCAAGACCGGCACATCTGGGCGGGGACAGGACTTTGCGATCAGGAAACAAGCCGGGGCTGTTGACCTTGACCATCAAGGACAAGAGCGCCTTGTATCTGGCCTATATGCCGTTCGTGAAGAACGGCGGCCTGTTCATTCCCACCAACAGCAACTACCGCCTGGGGGATGAGGTCTTCATGCTGCTGAACCTCATGGGCGAGGACGAGAAACTGCCGGTCGCCGGGCGCGTCATCTGGGTGACCCCCAAGGGGGCCCAGGGCAACCAGGGCAAGCGCACCGCGGGGATCGGCGTGCAGTTCAGCGACCAGGATCGCGGCCAGACGCAGAAGAAGATCGAGACCTACCTCGCCGGCGCCCTGTCGGGCGACAAAGCCACGCACACCATGTAGGGGCGGGGCGGGTTCGCCTCGCTTCCCGTTGCGCTCATCGCGAGCGCGCTAGGGCTTGTCGGCCGTGCCGCCGCGCGTCAGCGGTAGCCCGGTGTTGCTCAGGCCGCCCTTGAGAACATAGGCGTCGAAGCCGCGCTCGACCAGGATGTAGGCCGCGGCGGAGCTGCGCCGCCCGGTGTCGCAGTAGGCGATGTAGGGGAGGTTGCGATCGAGCGTCGAGAGCTTGAGGCGCACCAGGTACAGCGGCACGTTGATGGAGCCCTCGATGGCAAGATTCTGGTGCTCGCTCGGCAGGCGTACGTCGAGCCAGCGCGCGCCGCGATCGGTGACCAGCTTGCGCGCCGCCTCCGGCAGGACCCACTGCAGCAGCGGCTCGTTCATCAGCTCGCGGAAATCCTGCTTGTTGAGCCGCATCAGCACCCCGTCGGTGATCATGGTGACGGTGGCGTTGCGCTTGGCCTCGGCGATCAGCGCCTCTTCGCCGAAGGTGTCGCCGACGCCGAGCTCGGCAAGCTTGATGCCCTCGCGGCTCAGCGGGGTCTCGCGCGTCACCGCGCACTTGCCGTTGACGATGATGTAGAAGTAGTCGCCCTCGGCGCCCTGCTTGATCACCACCTCGCCAGCCTTGCACGGCACGCGCTGCAGGCGCTGGAAGATTGCCTGGATGTTGGCGGGCGGAATGCGGTGGAAGGCGTTGGTCTGCAGCAGCGTCGTCATCCAGTCGTCAGATCCGGCGCTCTGCAGCTGTGCCTGCAGTTCCTCGACTTCGTAGCTACCGGTCTGATCCCAGGTGATCATGACGTCCAGCAGGTCGCTGTCGATCGACAGGTAGCTGATGTCGTCCATCGCGCGCACCGTCACGCGCCGCGGCAGGTGCGGGGAGAGCGGGTTGCGCGCCTCGGGGGTGCCGCCGCGCACTACCGACAGGTTGTGCTCGCCGTCATCGATCTCGACGGCGCCGCTCACCAGCCACACGGTGCGCTTGTCGCTGTCGCCCTTGGTGAACAGCACGCGCCCGGTCGACAGTGTGCGCACGCTCACCTTCTTGGCGAGCGCCGCGAGGTTGTCGCGCTTCATCGCGTCGAGCGGCGCGAACGTGCGTAGCAACTGAACTGAGGCAGCCTGCTCTTCGGACATCGTTTCCCGTAACCTTCAAGGAGCTACATCCGCAACCGCGTGTGCTGCGGCGTGATGCCCGTTGGATGGTAGCACAGGGTCTTCCGGCCACTTGAGGCGCGTCACGCTTTTTCACCGTCGCGCAAGGCCCGCCAGCCGTCGTCGGGGCGAAAACGTGAACCGTAGCGCCCTGCCAGCTCCTTGAGCCGCGCGACCACCGCGTCGACGCCGCGCGCGCGCGCATAGGTCAGCGGGCCGCCGCGGAAGGGCGCAAAGCCGGTGCCGAAGATCACCGCCGCATCGATCAGATCGACGCTCGCGACGATGTGCTCGCGCAGGCAGGCGACGCACTCGTTCACCAGCACCAGGATCAGCCGGTCGGTGAGATCGGGTGATGCGCCAACGCCCGCGGCGGCTGGCTTGAGCGCCTTGCCGTCGCGCCACTCATAGAAGCCCGCGCCGCTCTTGCGGCCGAGCCGGCCGGCCGCGATCAGCTCCGCGAGGCGCGCGATCTGCGTCACCGGTCGCTGCAGCTGCTGCGCGATGATCTCGCCCACGTGCGCGGCGACGTCCAGCCCGACGACATCGACGAGCTCGATCGGCCCCACCGGCATGCCGAAGCTCACCGCGCACGCATCGATCGCCTGCAGCGACATGCCTTCCTGTGCCGCCAGCATTGCCTCGTACAGGTACGGAGTGAGCACGCGATTCACCATGAAGCCCGGCGCGCTGCGGCAGGACACCGGCAGCTTGTCGAGGCGCCGCGCAAACGCGGTGGCGGCCTGCACGGCCTCAGCGGCGGTGCGCTCGGCGTGCACGATCTCGACGAGCGGCATCTGCGCCACCGGGTTGAAGAAATGCAGACCCACCAGGCGCTCGGGGCGCGCGAGCTTCGCCGCCAGCGGCTCGAGCATCAGACTGGAGGTATTGGTAGCGAGCAGCGCGCCGGGCTTCAGCAACGGTTCGACGCGCGCGTACAGCTGCTGCTTGGCTTCGAGGTTTTCGAAGATCGCCTCGATCAGCACATCGGCGCCGGCCACACCGTCACCGGCGACATCCTCGCGCAGCCGCGCGCGCGCCGCGGCGTTTTTCGCCGCATCGCGCAGGCGCCTGTCGAACAGCTCCTGCGCGCGCTTGAGTGCCGGCGCGACCAGCTCCGGCGCGCGATCCTGCAGCGTCACGTTGAAGCCGCGCAGCGCCGCCCACGCGGCGATGTCCCCGCCCATGACACCGGCGCCGACCACGTGCACGTTGCGAACCTCCGCGCCGGCCTTGCCGCCGGCGCTCTTCAGCGCGTCCTGCAGCAGGAACACGCGCACCAGGTTGCGCGCGGTGTCGGTGGTGAACAGCTGCGCGATCGAACGTGCCTCGGCTTCGAACGCCGCCGCACCGTGCGCGCCGTAGCGGTACCACAGGTCGATGATGGCGTAGGGAGCAGGGTAGTGCGCGCGCGGTGCGCGCCGCGCCACCTGCGCAATCAGCGCACGGCGCACGAGGCCGCGCAGCGGTGCCAGGTTGAGCAGCCGCTGCGCCAGCGGTGCGCGCCGCGGCGCCGGCGCACTGAGCAGCAGCTCGCGGGCGCTGCTGCGCAGCTCGGCTTCACTCACCAGGCGGTCGACCAGCCCGGCGCTCAGCGCCTGCGCGGCGCGCAGCGGCTTGCCGGTCAGCATCATCTGCATGGCGACGTGCACCCCGGCGACGCGTACCGCGCGCACCGTGCCGCCGAAGCCCGGGTGAATGCCGAGCAGCACCTCGGGCAGCCCGAGCGAGAGGCGCTCATCGCCGACCGCCACGCGGTAGCGGCAGGCGAGGGCGAGCTCGAGGCCGCCACCGAGCGCGAAGCCGTGGATCGCCGCCACCGTCGGGCAGGGCAGGCTCGCGAGGCGCGTGAGCACCTGCTGGCCGCGATGAATGAGCTGGTAGCCGGAGGCGGCATCGCTAATGCCGGTGAACTCCTTGATGTCGGCGCCGGCGACGAAGCCGCTCTTCTTCGCCGAGATCACCACCACGCCGCGCGGCGCGCGTCGCTCGAGCGTCGCCACGAGCCCGTCGAGCTCCGTCAGCACGCTGCCCGACAGTACGTTCGCCGAGGTGCCGGGTTTGTCGAGGGTGAGCCAGGCGATGCCCTCGGCATCGATCTCGAGCTTCCAGGCCGGGCTGGCGTTGTCGTTCATGGTTTCCGCTCCTGGCGCCGCGGCCGCCTCAGGCCGCCGAGACGGCGCGTACCGAAGCCCCGGCGCGCACCCGGAAATCGCACACCAGCGGGCGGTGATCGGAGAAGCGCACGTCCGGCACGCGAAAATCACTCACCTCGATCCCCTCGGTCACCAGGATGAAGTCCAGCTCGATGCGCGGCACCCGCGCCGGGAATGACGGCAGCCCGGCGGTATTGGCGCTGCGCAGGCCGGCTGCGCGCATGAACAGGTAGATCTCGTGCGTGCCCCAGAAGGTATTGAAGTCGCCCGCCACGATCACCGGCTTGGCTGACTGCACGATCAGGTCGTGCAGCGAGCGCAGCTGGTACTGCCGGTGGCGGAACTTCACCGACAGGTGCACCAGGAACACGCACACGTCCGACAGCTCCAGCTCGATGATCAGCCGCTTGATGCCCATGTCGAAGTAGTGGAAGCGCTCGCCGTGCACGTTGGGCGCGGACAGGAACGCGTTGCCCTGTTTGCGCACGATGGGCATGAACTGGTTGATCGAGCCGGTGCCGTACTTGCACTGGTAGGTGGAATAGTGGCCGAGCTGCCGGGCGATGTGCTCGGCCTGGTTCACCCGGCCGCTGCGGATCGAGCCGGTGTCCACCTCGATGAGGCCCACCACGTCCGGGTGCTCCGCGCGGATGAACTCGGTGATGCCGCCGAGCACCTTGCGGTTGCTGCGCAGGTAGCCGGCTCCTGGCAGCGGCAGATGGAACGCCGGCCCGGTGCCGGTCGCGTAGCGGATGTTGTAGAGGAGGAGTCGCACCTGTGGGGAGAACTTGGCCGTGGAAGTCGGGAAGCAGCCATTCTATCGCGCCCGCGCGCAGCGCGTGGCGCTGCTGCGGCGCGCCGCCGACGCACAGCCGCGTCAGCCCGGCGGGTGCGCTGTGCCGGTTTCGCCGTCCGAGCCCTTGTGCGAGACTCGCGCCATGTCGCAGGCCAACCCGCTCCGGCTGTTCGTCACGCATGCCTGGCAGGCGAGCGACGATTACCTGCGCCTGTTCGAGTACCTGGAGAGCGCGCGCAACTTCTTCTATCGCAACTACAGCACGCCCGATCGCCCGCCGGCCGGGGACAAGGAAGCCGTGCGCGAGGATCTGCGGCGGCAGATCGCGCCAGTCGAGGCGGTGATCGGCCTGGCCAGCCTGTTCGCCACGCACCAGGAACTACTGACTTTCCAGCTGCTGTTCGCACAGGCGAGCCACAAGCCGGTAGTGCTGCTGCGGCCGTTCGGCGTGCGCCAGGACGTGCCCAAGCCGATCCTCGACCTGGCCAACGAGGTGATCGACTGGGACGAGCGCGCGTTGGTGGATGCGATCCGCCGCCAGGCGCGTCACGAGGATACGACGCGCTGGGACACGATCGAATTCAAGCTCGAGTGAGGCCTCACGCCTCGGCGGCGTACAGCGCGATCACCTGCGGCACGGTCTTCAGCAGCTTGCCGCGCGCGGCTGCAACGCTGCCGTTCAACAGCTGCTCTTCGGTCTCCGACTCGGCCGCGCGCGCCGCCGCCTGCACCGCAGCACCAAAAAGCCGCACGACGCTGGCGGCGATCTCGTCCGCCTCGACGTTGGACATCTTGCGCACCGTGGCGCGCACGGCGTCCTCGCCGCGCAGCGGCGGCTCGCGCGTCAACGCCGCATGGCAGGCGCGCAGCGGCGCCTGCAGCGCATCGGGCATCTCATCGACATTGACCAGCGCCAGGTGATTGCGATACGCATCCGCGAGGCGATCCTTGATATTGCCCGAGCGCGACAGCGCCACCGCAGCCGCTTCGAACTGTTCCCACGTAGTGCTCATGACTACCTCGGCTCGCTCGCCGTCGCAGTCAGGTGTATCCGGGTTCGAGCCTGCGCGGCGGCGGCGTCGTATGAATTATTGTTGTCCGGTATCCCGTCGGAATCGCAGGGCGCTCAAGCGCCTGGGCGGGAAATATACCGCAGCCTCTAGGAAAAAAATATGGCCGTGCGCGCTTCGATCCAGGGGAAAAAGAGCCTCGCGGCGTGCCGCGGCGGGATCCGGCGGCAGGTCACTTACGGTACGGGGGTGGGGAGTTTGCGGCCGCGGGCACCCGCCGGCTGCGATCCAGAACCAGCATTAAGGTGCTATTTGATCTATTTGATTAAACTATCAATTTGACCAGCAATAGGCGGTGTTGTTCACGCCGGCTGAGGTGAATGCGTACTGCGCCCCGGTCGAGTCGACCGAGAAAGAGGCGCACTGCGTGTCGCCGGCCTGGCTAAGTCCCGCCACCGGCGTGGCGGTCATGGTGTAAGAAGGCGCCGCCACGGCGCTCGGGGCGCACGCCGGGGAACAGCCGTTCACCGTGTAATAGCCGCTGCCGACCGTCACCGGGAAGGCGTTGTACCCGAGCTGCGTCGCCACGTTCGTGTAGCTCGAGCCATTGGTGCTGAAGTAGCGCTCCTCGCGTCCGGCGGCATCCAGCAGTGCGGTCTTCGCCTCGGTGCGCCGCGACTGCCGGATCTGTTGCATGTAGGAGGGCACGGCGATCGAGATCAGGATGGTGGCAATCACTACCACTATCATCAGCTCGATCAGCGTGAAGCCGTCGGACCGGCGTGCTGCAGTAGAAAATCGCATGGTGAATCTCACTCCAGTGCTTAGCGGCGCTCGACCCAGCTCAGGCGCCGTCCGGTGGTGTTGGGCGGCAGGTTAAGGCCGAGAGTTCCGCCGGTCAGAGCCCCGTTGGCGCCGGTCTGGTTCGTCTCATACACCAGGTATTGCGTACCCGAGGTGTTCGAGGTGATGAACGAGCTGCCGGTCGCGTTGGTCATCAGGCCGATGGCGTTCGGGTCGGTATAAGCGGCATTGCCGCTGACCGTCGGGTTGGCCGCCTCGCTCGGCGGCAGGAACACCTCGTTGAACGGGGCGCCCGTCAGTGCGTTGAGCACGTAGGTGAAGCCAGTGTCGGTCACGGTCGCGCAGGAGGTCGGATTGTTCGGTGCCGGCACGATGCTGTTCACCGTGAGGGCCTGCGAGACCAGCTCGGGACTGTAGATCACCTGCTCCTGAGCGCCCGGCAGATTGATGTACCAGCCGAACTTGGCCGCAGCGCCGGTGCAGCCGGTCTGGCCCGCCCAGCAGACGGTGGCGGTGGAGGAGATGTCCCGATCCTGCGTGGTGGTGTTGATGGTCACGACCTGCTGCTGCAGGTTCGTCTGGCCGACCGCGTAGTGGTTGCTGCTGCTCAGCCCGGTCGCCGCGGCCGTCATCGCGGCATAAGTGGCGTTGCCCGACAAGGTGTTCCAGGCAGTCATGTTCCAGTCCCACACGCCGTACAGACTCTGCACAGCGGTGGCGTAAGTAGCCGGGTTGAGCGCGGTCAGCGGGAATTTCTCGCCGGTGCCGAACAGCAGCATGATCTGCGATTGCATGCCGGTAGTCGGCGCACCGGAGGCCACGACGATGCTGGTGGTGATCGGCTGGCCGGCAGGGGTCTTGAATACCGGGCCCGCGGTGAGCGCCCAGTTGGTCTCGGTGCCGCTCGTCAAATCGAAGCGCCACACATTTCCCTGGATGTCGCCGGCGTATACATAGTCGGTGATGTGGTCCCCGTCGAGGTCCGCCGCGGTCGGGTAGGCGATGCCGTTGGGGCTGGCGGCGCTGCCCGTGTGGGTGCTCAGGTAATAGAAGGTCTTGGCAGCAGTATTCGGATCGATGGTCATCACGAAGATCCCGGCATCGCCCGTGCTGCTGCCGATACCGTTGCCGAAGATCACCGCCCACTTGCCGTCATGCAGGCGGCGCAACAGCGGCGTGCCGTAGGTATTGCCGAGATTGTTGCCGCAGTTGGCCGGGGTGTTGTTGAAGCAGCTGATGGTGGCGGGCGTCCATTCGCCGATCACGAGGCTCGCGGCGTTGCCTTCCACGAAGTTCGTCGTGGAGGGATTGGTGACGTCGAGCGCGTACAGCGCCGCGCCGCCGGGGCCGAGGCCGCCGACCAGCAGGGTGTGCCACTGGTTTCCGTAGAACACGTCGCCGGTGGCGGGCGTGGCATCCGCGAAGAAATTGTGACCGTACTGGGAATTCGAGTAATCGAGGGTCGAGTTGCTCGAGTGGATGGTCTGGACAACGGCCCCAGGCATGTAGGCGAGCACTTCCTCGCCGTCATTGCTGGTGGTGTTGAAGGTGCCGTTCGTAGCGAACGAGCCGCTGCGGAAGCCGTGCACCAGGCCGTCGTCGGAGCCGACATACACCACGTTGAGGCGCGTCTGCTCCGCGGTGTTGAACGCCGGATAGCTCTGCGCCGAGCTGCCGTTCTCAGGCAGCGGATCGGCGGAGTTGATCCGGTCGACCCATGCCGCGGCGTAGGGCGCGATCGGCGGACCCACCCAGGCCGGGCTCGAGTCGATGATGTCCGCGAGCACGCTCTCGCGCCGGCGGAAAAGACCCACGCCGCTGGTGCTGATCTCACAGCTGCGGTCGCCGCGCAGGTACGACACGCGGTCGGTAGTCGCATACGCCGTCGAGGCATTGCATTGCGAGCCCGACACGTCGCCCGCGGTGAGCGTGGTCTTCTGTGCCGCCGTCAGGCTGGCGTACTCGAACGGAATGCCGGTCGTGCCGTTCCACGTGAGGGCCACGCGGCTGGTGGGGGCCTCCGCGGTGACCGGGCCCGCCACGCCGGTGCTGGCGCAGGTCGCGGTGGCGAGCACGCCGGTGAGGACGCAGTCCGCATCCCAGTTGGCGGTGGGGGAGATGGTGACGTTGCCGTAGGCATCAAATCCGAGGCTGCTCGCGGTCACCCGCCCGGTCCAGTCGGCGCTCGGATTGTAGTAGGCGAAGTAGACCTGCGTGCCGGTCTCCACCTTGGCGGATTGCTTCTCACTCACGCCCGCCGAGGCCGACGCGGAGTTGGCTGGATTCGCCTTGAAGCACAGGATCTCGTGAATGTTGCTGCTGCCACCGGTCGAGCCGGCGAACCCGAACAGGAAGTTGGCCGGCAGCGGGCCGTTGGCGGTGGTGATGTTCTGGCTCTTGATGACGGAGGTATAAGCGCCGCCATTGATGCTGTAGGAAAGGCTCAGCAACCCGGCCTGGCTGATCTGCAGGGCATAGAAGATCGGCGTCGCCGCCGAACGCAGCGTGGCGGCCTCGTTGGCGATCATGGTGCCCGTGGGCAGCACGACGTAGCCGCTCGGCTGCGCGGTGTAGTCGAGGATCGGCGCAATCGCCGGTGTGGCGGTCGGGGCCCCCGTGTTCACCGAATTCGTGAGACTGGTGGCGCCGACGGCGGTCGGGCTCGACACGTTGTGATAGTTGTAAAGCGTCCCGGTCGCGCAGGTGTTCTGCACCGCCTGCATCGCGTCGGTGGGGTTGCCGCTGCACATCCCGGTGCTCGCCGAATAGCTGCCGCCGTTGATCTGGCACGAGGTTGCCAGCGAGTTCGGATAATACGGCTTGCTGTTGCCGGGGTTGCTGGTGCCGCCATAAGCGCCGTTCAGCGTGGCCCAGGCGAGGTTGCCGGCGCCGCGTATGCCGATGCGCCCCGGCTGATAGCCACCGCCGCTCGCGGTGTTGTCGCCGGTGGCCGTCGTGCCGCTCTCGCCCAGGGTGTTGACCGAGCCGTTCAGGAAGTTGCCGTACTCGTCGATGCCGAGGCCGAGGTAGCCGCCGATCAGTCCGTTGAAGGGCGGGTTGCTGTTCGAGCAGGTGTAGGCAAGGCTGCCACCCCAGGAGCCGAGGCCATTGCCGTTGCCGCTGCCGACACCGGTGATGGTGGCGGTATTGAGCTGCGTGGCGTCCATGAGGTAGAAGCTCATGCCGTCCGCGCCGTCGCCGCCGGCGCCGCCGGAGTCGCCGAGATACGTCACGGTCTTGAACGTGATCGATACGCCCTGGCCGGTGGGGAAGGGCGTCGCGAAGACGATGCCGCCATTCTCCGAGTAACCGTAGGGGAAGCCATTAGTGAAGCGCAGCGCGCCCTGGCCGGCGGGGTCGGGCGTGGTGTTCGTCAGGGTAATCCCGCCGACGAGATGCTCGCCTGAGCTCTTGTTGTAATAGGTGGTGGCGATGGTCGTGCAACCCGGAACCTGTCCGCCGCTGCCGACCCCGGAGGAAACGGTCGGTTCCTGGCCGGCGAGCGTCGAGGCGGTGAGGCACGCACCGTTGAAGAACCACCAGCTGTTCTGGGTGCTCGTCTGCGTGAAGTCCTCGCTGATCGAGGTCTGCGCCTGCGCGGCGTATGGCGCACCCAGCGCGGCCACCGTGGCAAGCAAACTAAGAAGACTGTTACGGTTCATCACAGACCACTCCTGTTGACGACGCCCTGCTGGACCTCGTACGTGCTCTCGACCACGGCTACCGTGGCGGTTGCACCGCCGTAGCCATAGGCATCGATCAGATAGGCCTCGCCCTGGCCGTCGGCCGCGGGTCCGAGGTCGGAAACGTAGAAAGCGGGTGTGGCAGCGTAGGGCGGGTCGCCGTTCGCGCCGTTGACGCCGGCGGTCACGCTCATGCCCGCCGGCGTATACGTCGTCTGGATGGCCCAGGGCAACGTGGTCGGCACCGTGAGCACGCCGTAGTACTGCGCGAGCGTCTCGTTGCAGATCTGCCCTTGGCCGGCATTGGCGCTCAGTGTCCCGGCCGCACAGGCGACCGAACCGAGCGCACTGTTGGTGCCCTGCAGCAGCCACCACTCGGCGTACTGCTGCGCGCTCGTCGCGGCGTGCAGCGCGCGATCCTTCTCGCGCAGGTTGCCGGCGATGTGCTCCTGCGTGCCGAAGCTGCGGAACATGCTGAGCGCGATGATGGTGATGATCACCAGCAGCAGCAGGCTCGTCATGAGCGCAAAGCCGGCCTGCGTGACGGGGAGGGCAGTGCGGCGCTTCATGTGTGCATCCCCGCCCGTCCCATGACCTCCACGACGCGCTCGAAGGTTATGGTCGCCGGCTGTTGTCCGCCATTGCCTTTCAGGGCGGCGAGCGGATTGGTGAACACCAGCACGATCCGCACCGAGCTGATGTTGTCCCAGTCGGTGTTCAGCATCTGGTCCGAGGTCAGATAGGTGTCCACGTTGTAAGTGGTGCTCGGTGAGTTGCGGTTGACGCCGAAGTAGATGGTCATGCTCTGCACGCCGTTGACGAGTGCCACCGGCGCATTGCTCGTGTTGTTGGTCACGTTGCTCAGCTGACAGAACAACTGCCCGGGCACGTTGCCCGCCGGCGGCACCACCGTGAACTGGTTGGCATAAGCGTACGAGGAGCCGGCGACGTTGTTAGTGCTGCCGTCGCACAGAATCACGCCGTCCGTACCGGTGGTGCGATAGCGCACCCCGATAGCGTCGGGCTGGCCGGCGACATGCGTGCCGACGAACGCCTGGCCCGTCTGGAACGTCTGCCATCCCTGCGGACCCTGCCAGTTCGGCAGCGAGGTCGCCGGAGTCCAGGCGGTGGCGCTTGGGAAGTAGCCGCCTGCCTGAATGACGTCGGTGAGGACCGTCATGGCGAAGCGCTGCTCATCCTGCAGCTGCGCCAGCGCCTGCTGGTTGAGATTGGCCTGGCGCACGTTCTGTGTGACCGTCGCCAGTCCGAACAACAGGAATACCGCGATGCCCACGGTCACCATCAGCTCGACCAGGGTGAAGCCGCGTTGCGCCACCGGGCGGCGGATGCTGTGTTGGTTGAAAGCGCTCATGGTTCCACGTACAGCGTGTAAGTTGGTGTATCGAACCCCTGTCCGACGTTATTGCCGGTCGCCTGCTGTGCGGCTTCCTGTGAGGTCATGGCGACCGCCACCTCGCTCCAGGTGATCTGGATCGTGCAAGCAGGCGGCGCCGCGTTGCCGGCGATCGCCGGGCAACTGATCGTGGAGTTGGAGTTCGGCAGCAAGCCCTGCAGATTGGTGAGCCAGCGGGCGAGGTCGTAGCCAGCGAGCTGTACCGCGTTCGGACACTGCGCGCCGCCGCCGGACGTGCCGAGACAGGCGTTGAGATTACCCATGTCGGCGATGGCCTGCGCCTGCAACGCGCCATCGGTGGAGGTGACGACCGGGGCGCCCGCCGGGTTCAGCACCGTCGTAATCGGCGGATTATTGGCCCAGTAGTTGCGGTTCGAGTGCATCGCCGCTGCCAGGCTCGCCGCCTCGATGGCCGCGAGCGAGCGCAGCCGTGAGGCGGTCATGTTGGACAGCGCCAGTGCCTGCATTTTTGCGATCCCGAGCAGCCCGATGCAGATCACGATGACGGCCACCATGACCTCGACCAGCGTGAAACCCCGCGCCCGGGAGGCTGTGTTTGCGCGTTTCATTGGCAAAGCATTCCCGAGAAGTTGTTGAGATTCGTCTGGATCGAGGCGAGCCCGATCGGCGTGAGCCACAGGCAGCGCGTGTACAGTTTTTTCGCGGTCTGATCATGTAACGTGAACAAGGTGTTGGGAAAGCCGGCCGCCGTGGTCGCGAAGCCCTCGCGGTTGTAGGTCACCTCACTGATGCCGCTGCTGGGGACAAAAGTGTCCGGCACGCTGCCGGTGAATGCCGCCTGCACCCGCAGCACCGAGCCCACCACCGGGGCATTGTTGTTGGCCGGATTGGAGTAGATGATCCAGCCGTTCTGCCACGTCGCAGCCCCGGAGCAGCTGGTGCCGTTACTCGACACACACACGGTGACGAACTGGCCCTCCTTGAGGGCCTCCTCGCGCGCGTACATCAGGTCGCCCAGCAGAGCGTTGGCCTCCGAGGACAAGCGGTACGAATTCGTGATGTCGCGGTACGTAGGCAGGCCGACGGTCAGGAGGATCGCGAGGATCGCGATGACCACCATCAGCTCCATCAGTGACACGCCTGTTTGCCTGTTCATGGCGCCGCAATTTACTGGAGCTGAGCCACCGGCAATGCGGTAGTGCGTCACACAGGACGGGCCAGCCGACGGACGGGCCGCGGGCGACTACAGACGGTCGGTTGCGGGCCGCCGTACCCCCCGAAAGGAGCGACTGATTTTACATTTGCCAACCCCCAACCAGGTTTTGGGGGCCTGCCGGCGCCGCTCAGCCCCGCGTCGGCGCGTGCAGCCGCTCGGCGGCCGCCAGCTGCTCGCGGGCCAGCTGCGTGCTGAGAAAAATCTCGAGCCGCTGCATGTCGACGGGCTTGGTGAGGTGCATGTCGAAGCCCGCCGCGGCGGCCTTGAGGCGGTCCTGCTCCTGGCCCCAGCCGGTCAGCGCCACGCTCACCGCATGCCTTCCCCAGGTCTCGCGGCGGATGCGGCGGATCACTTCGTACCCATCCATTCCGGGCATGCCGACATCGACCAGCACCGCCTGCGGGTGCTCACGGGCTCCGATGTCGAGCGCCTGCTGGCCGGAATACGCGGTGAGCACGCAGTAGCCGCGGAACTGCAGGGTCAGCGACAAGGTATCGGCCGCATCGCGATTGTCATCGATCACCAGTACCTTGGCGGGCCGCGCTGTGCGCTGTGCGCCGCCCGCAGCACCCGCGGTCGGCTCGATCGACGGCGCGAGCGCCGTCGCGGGCAGGCGCACCACGAACCGGCTGCCCATCCCGACTCCCGGGCTGTGCGCCTCGACGGTGCCGCCGTGCAGCTGCACCAGTCCCTTGACCAGCGCCAGCCCGATGCCGAGGCCGCCCTGGGCACGGTCGGCCGAGGAGTCGACCTGCGAGAACATGGTGAACAGTCCCGGGATGGAATGCGCCTTCAGCCCAATGCCGTCGTCGGCGACCGTCAGCACCAGCCCGCCGTCGTGCACCACCGCGGCGAGCTCGATGTGTCCGTGCGGATCGGTGTACTTGGCCGCGTTGGTGAGCAGATTGGAGATCACCTGCGCGAGGCGCAGCGGGTCGACTTCGAGAGTCACCGGCGTGGCAGGCAACGTCAGCTTGAGACTGTGCTGCTTCGCCTCGATGAGCGGCTGGGCGGCCTCGAGCGCCACCTCGCACACCGATCGCAGCTCGACATACTCTTTCTTGAGCTCGAACTGCCCGTGCGTCACGCGCGACACGTCGAGCAGGTCATCGAGCAGCAGCGACATGTGCTGCACCTGCCGGGCGAGCACCTCGCGCGCCCATTCGCGTTGCTGCTCGTTCGCCTCGGGCGACTTGAGGATCAGCACGGCGTTGCGGATTGGCGCGAGCGGATTGCGCAGCTCGTGCGCGAGCGTCGCCAGGAATTCATCCTTGCGACGGTCCGCATCGCGCAGCGCCTGCTCGCTGGTGAGCAGCGCGCGGGTGCGCTGCTGAATCTCGGCGAGCATGTTGTTGAAGGCGTCGACCACCAGGCCGAATTCGTCGTCGGTGGTCTTGGAGGCGCGCAGCGAGTACTCGCGCCCTTCGATGATCTGCCGCGCCACGCTCGCCATCGATCCGAGCGGGCGGGTGACGCTGTTCTGCAGCCAGCCCACCGCGAGCAGCGCGCCGACCAGGCCGGCGAACATGACCAGGCCGAGAATGCTCAGGTAAGTGATGACGTGACCGAGCACGTCGTACTGTGCCTGCAGGTAGATAGTGCCCAAGTACTCGCCGTTCTGTGCCACCGGCAGCAGCAGCTCCAGACGGCCGCCGTGGTAATGCACACCCGGGCTCATGGCAGGCGCGCGCAGCGGCGACGGACTGGCGGCGTAGCGCGCGTACTGCACGTACAACCGTCCCTCGCCATCGTAGAGCGCGGCGCTGCGCATCGTGGGCCACGCCTCCAGCGCAGCGAAGTCGCGCCGCGCGCCTTCGCGATCGTGGAACTTATTACGTACGTTAAGGCGCGGCGACCGTTGATTCCATTGACCGAACGCGCCGGAGGGGCCTAAATCCACCTTTGGCGACCCTTTTGTTGGCGTGCCAGTTGTAATCCCCAGTCAACCCGATGTGATTCCAGCCGAGCGGAGCGATGTGTCCGAGCAGCGCGTCGTTGACGGCACACGCTCCCGAAGTGCATTCACTGCTCGTTCGAGGTACACCGTATTCCAGAGCGTGATGGCCGCGATCACCAGATTCAGACCGCTGGCGCGATACCGCTGATTCTCATAGGAACGATCCCTTATCTCGCCCAGCCGATGTAAGAACACCGTACGCGCGAGCGCGTTCCGAGCCTCTCCTTTGTTCAGTCCCCCAGTGACACGACGCCGCAGCGCTGGATCGCGAAGCCATTTGAGAGTGAACAGTGTTCGCTCCAATCGACCTTATTCCCGTAACCCCGTGGCCAGTCTGTTCTGGCGCTTGTAGGCGGCGAGTTTGCGCAGTATCAGCGAGGCCTTCACCGTCCCCTGCTTGATAGAGTCCGTGAGACGCATGACCTCATCGAACTGTTGTTCCATGAGTTTGACGTTCAGCGGTCCGCCGATCAGCGGTGTGAGATTCGGCCAGTCTCCCGGCTTACCTGAGACATAGATCCGCTTGTCGGCAAGATCGGCAATTCGAGGCGCAAATTCGAACCCCAGCATGTGGCAGAGCGCGAACACTTGGTCGGTGAACCCTGCGGTGTCGGTGTAGTGCTCTTCGATGCGCAGCTGGGATTCGTGATAGAGAAGGCCATCGAGCACATGAGTCGCATCGCGCACATTGGCGTTGATCACCTTAGTGTAGAACGGCGCGTATTGATCGGACAGATGGGTATAGAACAAGACGCCGGGCTCGCTGCCGTATTTGGCGTTGCGGTTGCTGGCGGATTCGCCGCGGCCGCCGGCACGGAATCTCTGGCCATCACTGGAAGACGTAGTGCCCTCTCCCCAGTGTGCCGCGAACGGCAATTTGTGTTGAGCGTTGACCAGTTCAGCGAGTCCCTTGGAATAGGATTCGTCGCGAATATGCCAAGTCATTGCCACGCCAGTTTGCCAAGACTCGTTCCCTTGCAAGCCTCCGCCATCTTCTCCAGTCCCAAGTTGAACGCGTCCGCCAGTATGGCAGTCAACAACAGCGACCTATCCTCCGCCGGCTCTGCTCTTTTGAGATGTGTGAAATGACGCGTGAAATTAGTCCATCTGTCTACCTCGAGCAGAAGATCTGTAATTTTTACTTGCGGTAGCAAACCGTAGGTCTGCGATTTCAAGAGCTTCACCTCTAGAGGCGTATCGTCCTCGAGCAGTGAGATCTTCAAGCCCTTGTCGTTGATGCGGGCATCCGGCAATTCGTCAGCACCAGCCAGTCTATTAGTATCCTCAAGTGCCTCCTGTAACAGCTTGAGGCGATCTGAAAGATATTCATCGACGCTGGTGGGAACATCGAGGTCTAAGCAATCTGCGCTGCGCATCGAGCGAAACACCATGGTCGGCAACAGGTAATCCTCTAAGTTCTGTAATTTGCTGCTGCCAACCACATATAAGTCGCCAGCGCTAAGGCTATTCTTGAGCTCTCTGAGTGCGCACAGCTCATAGAAGCGCCTATCTATATCCTTGCCTGTGCCTACACTGCGCGCCCAGCGCTGCTGCACTAATCCCAGTAGAGCATCTGCCTGCACTTTGCGCGCTCCGCTCTGATTCATCTTGCGCAGCAGATCTATCGCATCCAGCAATAATTGCGCTACTGGTGCCCCGCTGAATTAGAACTCATCTAAGAACGCTAGCGCGTATTTACTCAGCTTCTAGAAGTAATCAGTCAGTAAGGCCAACGGATCAAAGGCCTCGTCGCGAGAAAGTTTCTCTGCTTGTGCAACTTACTCCGTGAACTGCTCCCAGAGAATGACCGCCTCAATCGCTGCAAATATATCTGTCTGCTCAGCCTTCGAGACAATCAATGCCTAACCGATCTTGGCGTAGAGCCGCACCTTATCGTTCAAAGCCTGACCGTCAGCAGCAAATTCCCGCTCTTACTTGCTGCGCTCCTTGCTGAAAAAAGTACCAATCAATCTATCATGCAATTCCAATATTTCTTCCGTGAGCTTCGCCTTCGTGTCTAACAAAATCGCCACCAAAATCGCGTACCAGCGCAGCAGATCATATTCTTGCAATTGAAAGACTGCTGTTTTTGCTCCTTCACGCTCTAGCCTCAGCAGCCGGTTTTGATGTACGTCGCGACCGAGATCAGTCTGCAAGTCGAGCGCCCGCACCGCCCGTAAGCGCGCCAAATGTGCGAGCACCGCATTGGCGCTCGGCGCTCCCGGGGGCTGCCGGAACCAGGAGAGACTGCTACTACTGCCGCCAGAACGCACCAGCAATATCGAATCGAGAGCTGTTCTATGTGTGTCGGTAAGCCCTGCCGTCAACCTTCGGAAGGTCTCCCGCTCTGCGCGAGTCAGTGCGATGGCACACATCTTTTCTATCAGCGCGACGGTCGGCAACAAGATGCGGCGCGCGCGCAGTTCATTCGCTACCGCGTGCGCGAGCACCATCCCCTGTGTCGTCTGCAGAGCGAGAGGCATCAGCCAGTCTATCAGCTCGCGGTAATAGCTCCGATCAAACTGCCGCAGCTCTAACCGCTCGAGGAGCTCTTGGAGGTGCTCGCGTCGGGTCTCATCTCGTTTTGCGTACTGCGACCAGGCCGCCGGTGTCACTTTCAATTGCGCGGCCACTATCCCGAGCAACGGCGGGTATGGCGCCTCACTGTGCTGGAGCACCCGACTCGGATAGCGCAAGTAGACCATCTGAATAGCCAACCCGAGCCAGTTGTGATCTCCACTATGCTGACTAATGTACGTGAGATCCGCGCGCGCCAACTTCGCGAGCCTAATCAGCTCTCTCTCATCCTCCTAGAAAGCTAACAGTTGCACTCTTTGAGTCAGCGTCAGCAGTTCGCGTCGCTGCATCAGAGTCCCTGCCATATGGCTCTGCTGTCCCTATTGAAGTACACTTTGAATAGAGCAACACTCTGCCACAGGAAAAGTACCGTTTCCGGGGTGTTTTGCGACGAGGATTCAATTGGGACAGACTGCCGCACTCTATTGCCGGGTATCTACCGCCGACCAAACCTGTGCGCGCCAAGAGAGGGAACTTCGCGCCTTCGCCAAGAAGGCCGGCTACAAGATCGTCGGTGTGTGGAAGGAGACCGCCTCCGGAGCCAAGGACGATCGAGTCCAACGGAAGGAAGTCTTAGCGCTTGCTCAAGCCCGCAAGGTCGATGTCGTCCTCGTGACCGAATTAACGCGGTGGGGTCGATCAATGCTCGATTTGTTTCACACCCTGCAGGATCTGCAGGCTTGGGGAGTTTCGCTGGTCGCACAAACCGGACTGCAGTTCGACCTTCGTAGCGCGCAGAGCAAACTGATCGCCTCGCTGATGGCGGCTCTCGCCGAGTTCGAGCGGGATCTACTACGCGAGCGGGTGCGCTCCGGAATTTCCGCGGCACGCAAGCGCGGCGTCGTATTCGGCAGGCGACCCGGCCAGCGCATCAAGGCGGATCGATTCGCACCCAAGGTACTCAAGCTTGTCGGTCAAGGCCAGTCCTATCGGGAGATCAGCCACAGGCTTGGACTAAGCAAGAATACCGTGCTAGATATCGTGAAGCGCGACCGCGCGGCATAGCGCTTCATTTTGTTGAGTCATCTCGGGAGTCAGAGCCATGAATAACAATAGATGCTGTCCTTCGCACTGGCTGGTCCTGTTCATGCCACTCGCCATCGTATCTGGCACTTTGGCGAGAGCCGCGGATGTTGGTCCCGGCTACGACATCGAAATGAGCCACATGATTCCCGTTCGAGATGGAACTGAGCTTGAGAGCTGGATCACAAAACCTTCCAATCTCAAAGTGAAGGTGCCAACGGTTCTGACGCTGACCCAATACGACATCGACGGCGGCCGCCACGCTGATTCCGCCGGATACTATGCCCGTCGCGGCTATGCATTTGTGCAAGCCTATGTGCGCGGCCGCGGCCGATCCGGTGGTGTCAAGAGCGACAATCTGGGTGTGCAGGTCGGACGCGATGGCTACGACCTGGTCTAATGGATTGCAGCGCAGCCTTGGAGCGACGGACGAGTGGTGATGTTCGGCGGATCCTTTGTGGGAATGACCCAGTGGCAAACCGCAGTCAATTGCCGCCTCATCTTGCCGCAATCGCTCCTTACGTTCCTATCTATCCGGGATGGGATATTCCCAATACCAACGGTATTCCACAGGCCTTGACGGCGCTCATTGTTGCTATGTGTCCGGTCGCTCGCTCAACACGGGCTTTTTCCGCAATGAGGATTATTGGTCAGGAAAAATGCTCGAGCAGTATGCGGCGTACCGCCCGTTCAGTGAGTTAGACCGCGCCCTCGGCCTCGCCGCGGATGACTGGTGGATGCTCGATGCGCAAGGACAAAGGAAATCGATGTTCGATGTGTGGCTGTACCATGTGGGCGATGCGGCGTTTAACCTCGCGGCAGAGCCCAAGGCTGCGAGTTATGAGCGAATGAACTTTCCGGTCCTGACGGTGACCGGCTATTACGACGGTGACCAGCCAGGAGCACTACATTACTACCGTAATTACGTAGCCCACGCCCCAGCCGCGGCCATTGCGCAACTCCATCTCGTAATCGGACCCTGGGACCACTTTGGTGCCCAGGAACCGGTCAAGATGATCGAGGGGGTATTGATTCCAGAAGCCGCCATCCTTGACATGCAGAAGCTGCATGCCGATTGGTACGACTTTGCGCTGGGTCGAGGTCCGCTCCCACCAATATTGCACGAGCGTGTCGCTTACTTCATGCTGGGCGCCGACGAATGGCGCTATGCCAAATCCCTGGAAGCCGCCTCGTCTGGCAAGAAGTTGACCCTCTTCCTGGCCGATTCCGCGGGGACGCCGCAGTATCTATTCCATTCCGGCCAGCTTGTTCTCAAACCGCGTGACGCAGAACCCGCGGCCAACATCGTCAGCGATCCGCATGAACTGCCCGAGCTTGAGGTCGCCAAGTTTGCGGCCGACGAGGATTTGACCAGTCAGTTCCGCGCTTTTCAGAAGCGCGCAATTACGTTTCATTCCGATCCATTCTCCAGCGCCGGCGCGGTGGCGCGCGCCAGGATGCTGCCGGCGGTTTCCAGGTCGGTAGCCCACGCGCGCCGCTCCTGGTAGAGATCGGTGCCGAGCAGGCTTGACCCAGCGACCAGCAGTGCGACCGTGGTCGTCAGCAGCACCACCGCGAGCAGCTTGCCGGTTACCGAGCGATGCGCATGGCGGATCGATCCGAGCGAGCGCCACCCGGTCAGGAGGCGCTGCAGCAGTCCCATGCGCGTATTCGCGGCGAGGATGGCCACCGCGATACTCTAGCGCATGTAGCACCTGTGTCGGTTCGGGCCTCGCCGCGGCCCGACGGCGCTTGCCACTGCGGCAGATCTTGGCCAGCCGGCAGGGTGCGGCGGTGGAAGAGGGCGCGAGCGCCCGGCGCTGTCGCCTCCCGCGCGGCAGTGCGTCGACTCCCGCCGCCGTGCGCCTGGCGAACGTGAATCCTGTCACACGCCGCTCGGCGCGCACCTGATAGAGAGCCGCTCCCGGCTCAGCGGGCCTGCGCCAGCGTCAGACTGCGGACTCCGTCCCGATCCCGGCGGTCAATCCTGTGAAGTTCCTCCGCCGCCAAAATGCAAAGAAGCAGCAAATATCCCTACGTCACTACATCGACCTCCTAAGAGGTGGGAGTACGGCCGATGATGCCGATCATCTTCGCCGTCTTCGGGGACATGGATTCAGCTGCCATCGCCGCACTCACCGTCGCGCGCGACTGCCCACGGCAGTACGAGTGTGGCGGAGTGATCTACGAGGATGCAGATCACTACTACCACGTGAGTGCCCCGCTGACCTCGCACAAGCATTTCGGGGTCGACATCGTGCAGTACAGTGAACCGACACCCGTTGGGTGGCGAATCGTGGCGGACTATCACACCCACATCTGCTCGCCGCACAACCGCCTGTTCGCCAACTTCTTCTCGCCCGCTGACGCGTACGTCAACCAGGGCTTCCACACCGTCGGATATATGCTGAGCCTCTGCGACGGAAATGTGCGGCGTTACGACCCCGCGCAGGACGACCGGGACGATGAGGTCGTGCATTTCACCAGCGGCCGTGAGATCTACCTCACCTGCGGGCACATTGCCGGGTGGATAGATACGAGCTACCCCGCGAACGCCACGTGGAAGCCGGTGATCGGCTACGAGTCGATAGTGCTCGGCGCGAACCCCAGGGCAACCGGACCCGACAAGACCGTCAGTCACGCGAGCGCCAAGATCGGCAGCACGAGCGCGCGCACTGCGCATCCGGGGCCCTGATTTGCCGGGTCTCATCAGCGATCCGAACCTTACGGTCCTGCTTCGCATCTAAAGCAAGCGCAAGGGCGTAGAGTGCGACCATGGCCGTTTCACAAAACAGCTATTTCGTCCGCCTGCGCCCAGACCTCTCACTACAGGTGGCCAGCGAGTTCCGCTCGTTCGCGAAGAAGCCAGCGTCCGGCAAAGCCCCAAGTGATACCCGACTCATTCTCGAGTGCGTGCGGGTCGACTTGCTTCATCCGATCTACGCGAAGCTGACTATCAATCTTGGCGAGGGAGCGCCAGCGATGGACCTCTGGGTACCCCACCCGCTGATCCTGATGATCGGAGACATCAGCGAGATGGGACGCGCTCCTGTGGTGTTCACACCAACGGAGTAAATGCTTCCGATTTGCAGGAGAGTGCGGCTCTATTGCGCCGCCGGCGCCCAGCCCAGGTCACCTCCGGGTGCACATGCTAGTTCGCATAATGTATATTATGGTAAATAGCATATTGACTGCGCTAGGGCGGTGACCGCAGGTCCGTCCTAAGACGGCCTCTTCCTGCCGGTCTCCTTATTCAGTCAGCGCCAGGGGCTCGCGACTTCGGATGACACAGCACGCATGCCGGGCCTCACGCATCGAGCGCCCGGCATACGTCTGCATCAACACGTCGTTACTGGCGCTTCAGCCAGCTGTCGTCGGCGCTGTTTACCCACTCGTCGACCTGCTTCTGTGCGGCGTCCTTCGCCACCCCATAGCGCTCCTGGATCTTCCCCGCGAGCTCCTCGCGGCGGCCCGCGGCCTGGGTAAGATCATCCTCGGTGAGGCGTCCCCATTGCTGCTTGGCCTTACCCTTGAGCTGCTTCCAGTTTCCCTCGACACGATTCCAGTCCATGGTGAATTCTCCATTGATGGGTGATGCTACGCGCGCAACCTTAGCGTCGCCGGGCCGCCGATTGAAGCGCTGCCATTCGCTTCGCAGGGTCGGAGAGCGCCTACGCCACGTCGTGGCGGCGCGCTGGTCGTAGGACGGAGCGTCGTGTGACGGCGCGGTACCATGTGAGCCGCCGTGGCTTCGCGGCCGCACTCGGCGGTGCCGGGATGATCCTGCTCGCTTCGACTCGGGCAGCGTGCGGCCGCGCCATCGCGACGAGGCTGGCAACGATGAGCGACCCTGACGGATTGCAAGCTCTCGCGCTGCAGGCCGGGACCGTGCTCAGCAGACACGTGACCGCCGGCTACGCGGCCGGCGCCGTGGCGCTGATCGGCCGTGGTAAAGCAGCCGAAGTGGTCGTCATCGGCCAGCAGGGGCTGGATTCGCCCGTGCCGATGCGGCGCGACAGTGTGTTCCGCATTGCCTCACTCACCAAGCCGCTCACCGCGGCGGCCGCCATGATGCTCGTGCAGCACGGCAAGCTGCGGCTCGCCGACCCGATCGAGCGATGGCTCCCCGAGCTCGCCAACCGCCGGGTGCTCAGACAGCTCGACAGCGCCCTGACCGACACGGTGCCCGCCAGGCGGCCGATCACCATCGAAGATCTGCTGACGTTTCGTTGTGGCCTCGGAATCGTGCTGGAACCGCCCGGCACTTACCCCATCCAACGTGAGATCGCCGCATTGCAGCTGATCGGTTTCGGGCCGCCCGATCCGGCCTATCCGACAGGTCCGGACGAATGGCTCAAGCGGCTCGGCAGGCTGCCGCTGATGGCGCAGCCGGGCGAGCGCTGGATATACAACACCGGCTCATACATCCTGGGCGTGCTGCTCGCCAGGGCGTCGGGCCGCTCGTTGCCCGAGCTTCTGCGAGAGCTGCTCTTCGAGCCCCTCGGCATGCGGGACACAGCGTTCGCCGTCGCCGCGGCCAGTCGGGCACGACTGGTCGACGCCTACCGTCTGGAGGCCGGCCGGCTGCAGCTGTCTGACGCCGCCGCCGCGAGCGCCTGGAGTACCCCGCCGCGTTTCCCCGACGGCGGCGCAGGGTTGGTCAGCACCGTCGATGATTTTTTCGCATTCTCGCGATTGCTGCTGCATGAGCTTGGCGGCTCGGAGCGGCTGCTCTCGCCCGCCTCGGTCACTGCCATGACGACGGACCACCTGACTGAAGACCAACGGGCAGGCGGTCCTCCCGTCTTGAGCGCCGGACGCGGTTGGGGCTTTGGCATGTCGGTGGTCGCCATGAGCAGCGTAGAGGGTTTACCCCAAGGTGCATTCGGCTGGAATGGCGGTCTGGGTACCACCTGGGTAGCCGATCCTCGCTCGGGAATTACCGCCATCCTCTTCACGCAGACCCTATTCACCTCCCCCGTCGCGCCAGCCATGCACCAGGAGTTCTGGCGCGCAATTTTCTCGCCGCCGGTAGCCTAGGCGGCGTCACGGATCCAGGGGGGTTGGTCCGCCGCACCCGCGTGTGAAATACTAGTGCCGTCAGGTCACTAGCAGCATAACCATAACCATAAGCAACGCAGGAGTGAGCGATGGCCGCGACGAACTTGCCAATGTACGAATCGGGGATCGACAGGTCGCATCGCCGGGTGATCTTTGCATCAAGTCTCGGGACGGTCTTCGAGTGGTATGACTTCTACCTGTACGGATCGCTGGCCGCGATCATCGCCAAGCAATTCTTTTCCGGTGTAAACGAAACCACTGGGTTCATATTCGCGCTTCTGGCATTCGCCGCCGGCTTCGCCGTGCGGCCGTTCGGTGCGCTGATCTTCGGGCGCCTGGGTGACCTGGTCGGCCGCAAGCACACCTTCCTCATTACGATCGTGATCATGGGTCTCTCGACGGCGCTGGTCGGCGTACTGCCCAGCTACGCGAGTGCCGGCGTGATCGCCCCCGTGGCGCTCATCGCCTTGCGCCTGCTGCAGGGGCTGGCGCTGGGGGGTGAATATGGCGGCGCGGCGACCTACGTGGGCGAGCACGCGCCCCAGGGCCAGCGCGGCCGGTACACCAGCTGGATCCAGACCACCGCCACGCTCGGTCTGATCCTCAGCCTCCTGATCATTCTCGTGTGTCGCGCCTGGCTAGGCACCGAGTTCGACACCTGGGGCTGGCGCATCCCGTTCCTGCTGTCGACAGTGTTGCTCGCCATTTCGGTGTACATCCGGCTGCAGCTGGCGGAGTCGCCGGTATTCCTGGAGATGAAGGCGGAAGGCACCCGCTCCACGGCCCCGTTGACGGAGTCCTTCGCGCGCTGGGGTAACCTGCGCCTCGTGATCCTGGCGCTCCTGGGCGCCACGGCCGGCCAGGCGGTAGTGTGGTACTGCGGCCAGTTCTACGCCCTCTTCTTCCTGACGCAGGTCCTGAAGGTCGAAGCGCAGACTGCGAATCTACTCATCGCCGCAGCGCTGCTGATCGGCACGCCGTTCTTCGTGGTGTTCGGCATCCTCTCGGACCGGATCGGTCGCAAGAAGATCATCCTCGCCGGCTGCCTGCTGGCGGCGATCACCTACGTGCCGATCTTCCAGGGCCTCACGCACTATGCGAATCCGGCGATTGAGAGCGCCTCCAGCCGCTCGCCGGTGACCGTTCTGGCTGACCCGAACTCCTGTTCCTTCCAGTTCGATCCGGTCGGCAAGAAGAAATTCGTCCAGTCCTGCGACATAGCGAAAGCGGCGCTGGCCAAGGCGGGCGTGCCCTACCGCAACGAGGCGGCCGCGGTTGGCAGTGTTGCCCAGGTGCGGATCGGGGATGCAGCGCCGATCTCCTCAGTCGATGGCGGCAGCATGTCCGCGGCCGACTTCAAGGCGGCGACCGAGAAGTTCTCCAAGGCGCTGAGCGGTGCGCTTAAGGAAGCCGGCTACCCGGCCAAGGCTGATCCGGCGCAGATCAACCTCTTCATGGTCTGGGTGCTGCTGTTCATCCTGATGATCTACGTCACCATGGTTTACGGGCCGATTGCGGCCTGGCTGATTGAGCTGTTCCCGGCGCGCATCCGTTACACCTCGGTGTCCCTGCCCTACCACATCGGCAACGGTTGGTTCGGCGGCTTTCTGCCCACGATAGCCTTCGCATTGGTGGCTCTCACGGGCGACATCTACTACGGACTGCGCTACCCGATCATCGTCGCGCTGATGACGGTGGTCGTCGGACTGTTTTTCCTGCCCGAGACCAACAAGCGCACGGTTCGCTAGAACCGCGCGGCACAGCCAGCCCATCCTGCGGTTCCTGCGTTGGGCAGGAACCGCGGGATGGGGCTCACCGGGCAGCTTGCAGCGGCTGCGGGGGATCGCGGTATGAACGCAACACAAGACAAGCGTCGCGGCTGGAGCTGGTGGTACCTGCTGTTCGTCGTGCAGTTCGCCGCCGTGCTGTGGCCGCCCTTCTATAACAGCGCCGCACCCTACTGGCACGGCATACCTTTCTTCTACTGGTACCAGATGCTGTGGGTGTTCATCAGCGCGGCATTCACCGCGATCGTCTACTTCGCAACCAGGGAATAGCCGCTTACCAGCACAACCTGTTCCGGGGGATGCGATGCAGGATCTAAACTGGGTTGCGCTCAGCGTGTTCGTCGCGCTGTTTGCCTTTATTACCTGGCTGGGGTTTGCCGCGGCGCGCTGGCGCAAGGGCGATCTCGACCAGCTGCACGAGTGGGGACTCGGCGGCAGACGCTTCGGCACCCTCATCACCTGGTTTCTGGTCGGCGGCGATCTGTACACCGCCTACACGTTCATTGCGGTTCCGGCGCTGGCGTTTGGCGCCGGAGCGTTGGCGTTCTTCGCCGTCCCCTACACCATCGTCATGTACCCCATCCTGTTCCTGGTGTTCCCGCGCCTGTGGTACGTGTGCCATAAGCGCGGCTACATCACCACCGGCGACTTCGTGCGTGGCCGCTACGGCAACCGCTGGCTGGCGCTGGCGATCACGCTGACCGGCATCGTCGCGACCATGCCGTACATCGCGCTGCAACTGGTCGGCATCCAGGTGGTGATCGGCGCGCTCGGCATCTCCGGGACAGGATTCCTGGCGGATCTGCCGCTGCTCATTGCCTTTGCGGTGCTGGCTGCATTCACTTATTCGAGCGGACTGCGCGCGCCGGCATCGATCGCGATCGTCAAGGACATCCTTATCTACTTCACCGCCTTCGTCGCGGTCATCGTCATTCCCATCCAGCTCGGCGGCTTCGGCAAGATTTTCGCGGCGGTGCCGGAGGCGAAGCTGCTGCTGAAGGTACCCACCGCGCACTCCAGCGCCGAATACAGCGCCTACGCGACCCTGGCGCTCGGCTCGGCGCTGGCATTGTTCCTCTACCCGCATTCCATGACGGGCATCCTCAGCGCCAGCAGCGGCCGTGCCATCCGCCGCAACGCCGCCCTGCTTCCCGGGTATACCTTCATGCTGGGACTGCTGGCGCTCTTCGGTTTTTTCGCCATCGCCGCCGGCGTCAAGGGTCTGCCGGAGTTCGCCGCCGGCTTCAAGCAGTTCGGCAACAACTACGCCGTGCCGGCGCTGCTGCTGCACAGCTTTCCGTCCTGGTTCGTCGGCATCGCCTTTGCTGCTATCGGCATCGGGGCACTGGTGCCCGCGGCGATCATGTCGATCGCGGCGGCCAACCTCTACACGCGCAACATCCACCGCGAATTCATCAACAGGACTCCGACCGACCGGCAGGAAGCGCAGATGGCGAAGTGGGTATCGCTCATCGTCAAGGCCGGGGCGCTCGCCTTCATCGTGTTCGTACCCACGCAATACGCCATCCAGCTGCAGCTGCTGGGGGGCATCTGGATCATCCAGACCCTGCCGACGGTGATGTTCGGCGCCTATACGCGCTGGTTCAATGCGTGGGCACTGCTGCTCGGCTGGGCAGCCGGCACGCTGGTCGGCACGATGATGGCGGTGCACGTGGGTTTGAAGCCCACATTTCCGCTGGAGGTCGGCGGCTACACACTGCCGGGGTATACCGCCTTCTACACGTTGATTCTCAACCTGGCGCTGGCAGTGATTCTCACGCCGCTGCTCAACGCCCTTGGCTCGCGGCAGCCGGCGGTCGATGAAACCGCGGCAGCCGACTATCAGGCCTGAGCGCGCGGCGCGGCGCCGCCCACCGCGGCGCTCTTCCTGTCCATCAACCTGTCCATCAACGATCTGCTCCGGCTCTGACGGACGCGGCGCGCTCATGCCGGGATTCGAACCGCCAGGCATATAGGGTGGGGGGTATGGTATTAGTTGACTTTGTGACCGTCGCCGCTAGAATCGCCGCGCCTGCCGGCGGCGTGACGGCGCGGCTGGCGTATGCTCGGGCGCGCCCGGTACGCGAGGATCTGTCACACAGCTGTAATTAGAGTCATGACCTTTGTCGCCAGGTGAGCGCCATGGAACCACCCGCACAGGACCAACCGGAAGGCCAGGCCCATCACGAGGGAGCGGGGCTGCCAGAGCTCCACGACCATTCCGCCACCCCCGCCGGGCGCGCGTTCCTCCTCGGCGGGCTCGCGCTCGGGCTATTGCTAGTGATCGCCCTGCTGACGCATGGCTTCGGGCTGTTCGGCGGGCGCGGCGGCTCCGCAGAGGAGTCGCCGCTGCTGGTGCACCAGGGCAACCGCATCTTCGTTCCGGAAAGCTCCGCGCTGCGGCAGCGACTGACCGTGATGGCGGCGCAGGCACAACCCGAAAGTCCCCTCATCCAGGCGCCGGGGGTGGTCGAGTCCGACCCGGCGCGCACCGTGACGGTGCTCCCGCCGGGCGCCGGCCGGGTGCATGCGCTCAAGATCGGACTCGGCGATCGTGTACTGCGCGGCCAGCTGCTGGCACTCATCGACTCGCCCGACCTGGCGCAGGCGTACGACGACAACGACAAGGCGGCCAGCGCCGCAGCGCTCAGCGCGCGCATCCTGCAGTACCAGGAAGCGCAGCTGAAGATCGGCGCGGCGTCGCAACGCGACCTGGAGCAGGCGCGCAGCGACAACGAGCAGGCGCAGGCCGAATGGGTGCGCAGCCGTGCGCACCTGCGCGCCATGGGTGCGGCCGAGGATGCCCAAGGGGAGGCGCGGCTGCTGGCGCTGCGCGCCCCCGCCCCCGGTAGCATCACCGCGCTGTCGACCGCCCCGGGCACCACCATCAACGACGACACCCAGCCGGTCATGACGGTTGCCGATCTGTCGGTGGTGTGGGTGACGGCGCTGGTCGCCGAGAAGGACGTCACCCAGGTCAAGCCGGGGCAGGATGCGGAGGTGGCGGTCGACGCCTACCCCGGTCGCACGCTGCACGGCAAGGTGCTGTTCGTCTCCGACGTGCTGGAGCCGGATTCGCGCCGCAACAAGGTGCGCATCGCGTTTGCCAACCCCGACTATGCGCTGCGGCCCAACATGTTCGCGACCGTGACGCTGCGCGGCGCCCAGGCGCGCCGCGTGGTGCTGCCGAGCTCCGCGCTGCTCATGAACAACGACCGCACCACCGTGTTCGTCGCTACGGCGCCGTGGACCTTCGAGCGTCGTACCGTCGAGCCGCTGCTTGAGGAAAGCACCACCGTGACGATCGCCGCCGGTCTGCAGCCGGGCGAGCAGGTCGTGGTTCGGGGCGGAATCCTGCTCAATGATTGACCAGTTCGTCGACTTCTGCCTGCGGCGGCGCGTCGCGGTCATCGTGATCGCGCTGCTGCTGAGCCTGTTCGGCATCTACGCCTGGGAGACGCTGAGCGTCGAGGCGTATCCCGAGCTCGGCGACGTCTCCGCGCAGGTGACCACGCAGCTGCCCGGATTGGCCGCCGAGGAGGTCGAGCAGCTCATCACCGTGCCGCTCGAGCGCGAGATCAACGGCACCCCAGGGCTGTTGCTGATGCGCTCGGAGAGCACCTTCGGCCTGTCGTTGATCACCGTGCTGTTTCGCGGCGGCTACGAGGACTACTGGGTGCGCCAGCGCCTGCTCGAACGCATCAACCAGGTCACCCTGCCGAACGGCGCCGCACCCTCGCTCGATCCGGTCGCCGGCCCGGGCGGCGAGATCTACCGCTACACGCTCGAGTCCGACACCAAGAACCTGCAGGAGCTGTCGGAAATTCAGCGCTGGACCGTGATTCCGGCATTGAAGTCTGTCCCCGGCGTGGTGGACGACGGCAATTTCGGCGGGTTCACCACCGAGTACCAGCTGGACCTCGACCCCCGGCAGTTGAGCAACTACGGTCTGGGCATCACCGACGTCATCAACGCGATCAACAACAACAACGCCAACGCCGCGGGCGGGCGCGTTTCGCGTGGCGATCAAAGCTACGTGATCCGCGGCGTCGGCCTGATCAGGAGCCTGGCAGACATCGGTGCCACCGTGGTCACGCAGGTGAACGGCACGCCGGTGCTGGTGCGCGACCTGGGCCGCACCACCTTAAGCCACCAGGAGCGCGAGGGCATCCTCGGCAAGGACAGCAACCCGGACACGATCGAAGGCATCGTGCTGATGCTCAAGTACCAGAATCCGTCGGAAACCCTGCGCGGCATCCATGCCAAGGTCGGCGAGCTCAACCGCCAGCTCGCCAGGCAGGACGTGCGCATCGTGCCGTACATCGATCGCGACGACCTGGTGCGGGCCACCGTCCACAAGGTCGGACGCACGATCGCCGAGGGCATCGCGTTGGTATTCCTGGTGCTGATCCTGTTCCTCGGCAGTCCGCGCAGCGCCCTGGTGGCGGGCGTGGCGATTCCGATGGCGCTGGTGGCGGTGTTCTCGCTACTCAATCTTACCCACGTGTCCGCCAACCTGCTGTCCCTCGGCGCCATCGACTTCGGCATCCTGGTGGATGGCGCCATCGTGGTCACGGAGGCGATCCTGCGCCGGCGTGAAGCGATGCCGACCGAGGAGCTCAGCGAGAGCGAGGTCAAGGCGGCCGCGGTGCAGGTGACGCGGCCGATTTTCTTCGCGAGCCTCATCATCATCACCGCTTACCTGCCGCTGTTCTCCTTCGAGCGCGCCGAAGCGAAGCTGTTCACGCCGATGGCCTATACCATGGGGTATGCGTTGTGCGGTGCGCTGCTCACCACGCTGGCGCTGGTGCCCGGCCTCGCCTACTTCGCCTATCGCAAGCCGGCTTCGGTCTACCACAATCGCTGGCTCGCGTGGCTCACGCGCCACTATGAGCGCGGACTTGCCGCCTGCATCGAGCAGCCGCTGATCATCTACGGCGTGGTGCTGTTCGCGTTGCTGGCGGTCGTCGGGCTCGGCGCCACGGTGGGGCGTGACTTCCTGCCGGACCTGGACGAGGGGGCGTTATGGCTGCAGGTGCAGATGCCGACCGGGCTCGCGCTCAACAAGGCGAGCGACATGGCGAGCGATCTGCGCCGCGCCATCCTCAAGTTCCCGGAAATCTCCTACGTCGTGACTCAGACCGGCCGCAACGACGACGGCACCGACCCCTGGACCATGTCGCACATCGAGGCGCCCGCGGGATTGACGCCGTACGACACCTGGCCGCACGGTGAGAACAAGAAGCAGTTTCTCGACAAGCTGGCCGGGACGCTGGCGCGCGAGCTGCCGGGCTACTCGATCGGCATCAGTCAGCCGATCATCGACAACGTCAACGACATGATCGGCGGGGCGCACAGTCCGCTGGTGATCAAGGTGTACGGTGATGACCTGCCGCTGCTGCGGCGCGTCGGCCAGCAGATGGTCGATGTGCTGTACACCGTGCGCGGCACCTCCAGCGCCTCGATCTTCCAGGAGCCGCCCATCCCGCAGATCAACATCAATGTCGATCGCGAGAAGGCAGCGCGTTACGGCATCAACATCGCCGACGTGCAGAACGTCATTCAGACCGGCGTCGGGCAGGCACCGGTGTCGACGGTGTACGTCGGCGAGCGTGTTTACAACCTCACGGTGCGCTTCACCCCAGACAGCCGCGACAGCCCGCAGGCGCTCGCCAATCTCACCGTGCACACGGCGAGCGGCATGCAGGTACCCCTGTCCCAGGTGGCCGACGTCCGTGTGCAGACCGGGGAAAGCACCATCACCCGTGAGAACGGCCGCCGCAACATCACCATCCGTATCGACAACCGCGACCGTGACCTGACGAGTTACCTGAACGAAGCGCGCGCCAAGATCACCGCGCGCGTGCACTTCGACCCGACCAAGATCCAGCTAGAATGGGGCGGCCAGTTCGAGAACCAGCGGCGCGCCGAGGCGCGTCTGCTGGTAATCCTCGGGCTGGTCATGGGCATGATGCTGATCTTTCTCACTATCGGCACGCGCTCCTTCCGCCAGGCGCTGCTGATCCTCGGGGTGGTGCCACTCGCGACCTTAGGTGGCCTGGTTTCGCTGCACGTTACCGGCGAGACACTGAACGTCGCCAGCGGTGTGGGCTTCATCGCACTGTTCGGCGTCGCGGTGCAGAACGGCATCATCATGGTGGCGAATCTCAATCGCATGCGGCGCGCCGGCTTTGAGCTGCACGAGGCGATCATGCGGGGCGCGACCGAGCGGCTGCGGCCGGTACTGATGACGGCCACGGTCGCCACGCTCGGCATGCTGCCCGCGGCGATCCACACCGGCGTCGGCAGCGACGTACAGCGCGGCATCGCCACGGTGGTGGTCGGCGGACTGGCGATCTCCACCGTCCTCACCCTGTTCGTGCTGCCTTCGCTCTATCATGTCATCGAGCACTGGGCGGAACGGCGCCACGGCGTTGCACGATGGGCCTGAGCATGTCGTTACGCCTCATGGCCCCCGCCGTGCTCGCCGCGCTCACCGCCTGCGCGGTCGGCCCCAATTTCCACCGCCCCGCTGCACCCGAAGACCGCGACTACGGCAACGCGCCCGCGCAGGGAACGACCGTGGCGGCCCCGGGCACCGGCGGTGCCGCCCAGACCTTCGCCTTAGGCACCGACATCCCGGGGCAATGGTGGACGCTGTTCGAATCCCCGAAGCTCAATTCCCTGGTCGAGCAGTCCCTCAAGGGCAATCCCAACATCGACGCGGCGCGCGCCTCGCTGCGCGAGGCCTACGACCTGTACAAGGCACAACGCGCCAACCTGCTGCCGAACGTACAGGGCGGCCTCGATGCGACGCGCGCCAAGTTCCCGACCGCAACGCTCTCCAACCCAACGAGCCTGCCGCAGGTCAATCCCTACTACAATCTCTACACCGCGCAGCTGTCTCTCAGCTACATGCCGGATGTCTTCGGCGGTACGCGCCGCGCGCTCGAGGGAGCGCGCGCCCAGGCCGAAGCCACGCGCTACGAGCTCATCGCTACCTACATCACCCTCAGCAGCAACGTCGTGGCGACCGCGGTCCAGGAAGCGTCGCTGCGCGGGCAGATCACCACCACGCAGCGGCTGCTCGAGCTGCAGCACCAGCTCACCGAGACGCTGCGGCAGCAGCGCTCGCTCGGCACCGCCAGCAACGTCGACCTGCTGCCGCAGGAGGCCCTCGAAGCGCAGACCGCAGCGACGCTGCCGCCGCTGCAGAAGCAGCTCGGGCAGACCCGTGACGCCCTCACCGCCTTGCTCGGGCGACTGCCGGCGCGCGAGCCGGCAGAAACCTTCGAGCTCGCCGAACTGACGCTGCCGGCACAGCTGCCGGTCAGTCTGCCCTCGAAGCTGGTGGAGCAGCGACCCGACGTGCGCCAGGCGGAAGAAAACCTGCACGCCGCATCGGCCGCGGTGGGCGTGGCGCTCGCTAACATGCTGCCGCAATTCTCCATCAGCGCCGACCTCGGCTCGGCGGCCCTGACGACCGGGGCGCTGTTCGGCCCCTACACCGGCTTCTGGGACATCGGCGCCTCGCTCAGCCAGACGTTGTTCGACGCCGGCGCGCTTTTGTACCGGCACCGTGCCGCCGATGAGGCGCTCGATGCCGCGGCGGCGCAGTATCGCGCCGCGGTCATCCTCTCCTGCCAGAATGTCGCGGACACCCTGCGGGCGCTGCAGGCGGATGCGGATGCGCTCAAGGCGAGCGCCGCCGCCGATGTGGCGGCGCGCGACGCCTTCGAGCTGGCGCAGCGCCAGCACGCGCTCGGCACGCTCAGCACGGTGGCGCTGTTGAATGCCGAGCAGGCCTACCAACTGGCGCAAGTCACCCTGATCCAGGCGCAGGCCAACCGCTATGCCGACACCGCCGGCCTGTTCCAGGCGCTCGGTGGCGGCTGGTGGAATCTTCCCGAGGCAACCTTCAAATGACGCAACTGGTGTTACGCGAGAACCGGGATGGTGCGGCGATCCTGACGCTCAATCGCCCCGAGAAGCTCAACGCGCTCTCCAAGGAGATGGTCGAGAACCTCGAAGAGCACGTCGACAGCATCGCGCGCGAAACCAAGACCATCGGGCTGGTGATCCTGCGCGGCGCGGGCGGCAACTTCTCCTCCGGGCATGACATGGCCGAGGTGCTGAGCCAGGTGAAGGCGCACGCCAAACCGCATCACTACGTAGAGGTCATCGACAAGGTCGCCGATCTGCCGCAACCGGTGATCTCCGCCGTGCAGGGCCACTGCTCCACCGGCGCACTGGAGCTGGCACTCGCCGCCGACCTGATCGTCGCGGCCGAGTCGGCGAGCTTCTGCGATGCCTACGCGCGCTGGGGCCTCACCCCGATCTGGGGACTGAGCCTGCGGCTGCCGCACCGGGTCGGCACCTCGATCGCCGGCGAGATGATGTACACCTGCCGCAGCTACTCGGGCACGGCCGCCCGCGAGATGCATCTGGCCAACTTCTGCTTCCCGGACGGAGAGTTCGAGGCAGGGCTCGCCGCGGTGGCGGCGGACATCCTCGCCAACTCCTGGTTCTCGAACCAGGTGAACAAGCGCGCGCTGCTCGAAAGCAACGGGCTGTCCCTGCACGATGCGCATGCGCTCAACCTGTTCAAGAACGAGGGACTGGCCCCGGATGCCGCCCAGCGGGTGGCCCGCTTCTTCAAGGGCCGCAAGAGCCGCGGCTGATCTAAGGTGTGGGCGGCGTGGTAGCGGGCGGGGGCGGCGCTCCCGCCGCGAGGCTGCGCGGGTCTTTCCACCACGCACCACCGAGCGCCACCAGCAGGTCGGCGGTGTCCTGCAATTGCTGCACCTGCGCGCTCACCAGAGCGAGCCGCGCCTGGGCATAGGTGCGCTGCGCGTCGATGAGCTGCAGAACGCTGCTCCGGCCCACCGTGTAGCTCACCTGCTGCAGTTTGAGCGCTTCGGCAGAGATGTCGACCGAGTGCTGGTCGACGCTCATGCGCTCGGCGTCGTTCTGCAGTGCCCACAGGTCATCGGTCACCTGACCGAGCGCGCTGACCACCACACCCTGGTAGGTGGCGTTCTGCGCCACGTAGGCATCGCGGGCGGCCTGCGTGGTCGCCTGCAGCGCGCCCCCGGCGAAGAGCGGTGCCGCGACCGCGGCGCCGGCGGCGCGCAGGGTGTCGAACTGATGGAACAGTGCCCCGGCGGTGAGCGCCTCGCGGCTGAGCGAGCCCGAGAGCGTCACACTCGGAAACTCCGCGGCATAGGCGACGCCGATCGCGGCGCTCTGGGCATGCAGCTGCGCCTCGGCGGCGAGCACGTCGGGCCGCTGGCGCGCCAGCTGCGATGGCAGTGTGAGGGGCAGCTGCCTGGGCAGGGTGAACTCGCCGATATCGAAGTCATGCACGGCCCACTGCGCCGGCGCGTGGCCGGTGAGCACTGCGAGCGCATCGCGCGCCTGCTCCAGCTGCGTGCGCAGCGAGGGCAGCGTGGTGAGATCGGCGGCCAGCTGAGCGTCGGCAGTCAGCACGTCGGTGCGCGCCGCCGTGCCTTCCTGGAACTCGCGCTCGGTGAGCTTGAGGTTTTTCCTGTCGCTCTCGATGAGCTCGTAGGTGGTGGCGACCTGCAGCCGCGTCGAGGCGATGGTGAGCGCCTCGTTGACGACGCTGCCGGTGAGCGTCAGGTACGCGGCGGCCAGCTGATAGCGCTGCAGGTCGGCGAGCGCCACCTGCTGCTCGACGCCACGGCGCGCGCCGCCGAACACATCGAGCGCGTAGCTCGCCGAAAGGCCGAGGGTGTACTCGGTCGGTGCCAGCAGCGGCGTCGGACTGCTGCCGCTGGTGTGAGTCACGCCGCCGTTGGCGTTGAGGTGCGGAAACAAGGCGCCGCGCGCGACGATGATCTGCTGTTGGGCCGCGGCGAGCGTCGCGTTGGCAGCAGCGAGCGTCGGGCTGTCCGCGAGCGCGGCCCGCACCGCCGCCTGCAGCGGTGGCGACCGGAACAGTTGCCACCATTCCCCGGGCAGCTGCTCGCCGGGCAGCAGCCGCTGGGCGCTCGCCGCGGGAGTCACCGGCGCGCCAGACTGCCCCTGCTCCGCGGCCGGTGTTGTCGGCAGGTAGTGATCGGTGTTCGGCGCACCCGGACGGTGAAAATCGGGTCCTACGGCGCAACTGGTGAGCGCCACTGCCGCCAGCGGTGCCGACCAGCGGCGGCGGCGCTGCCGCGGACGCTTACTCATAGCGCAGCGCATCGATCGGGTTCAGGCGCGAGGCCTGGCGCGCCGGGTAAAAGCCGAAGAACACGCCCACCGCGGCGGAAAACACGAACGCCAGCACCATGACCTCGACGCGCAGCAGGATCGGCCAGTGCACGAAATGCGCGATCAGCTCCGAGACGACGACGCCGGCGACGATGCCCGCGGTGCCCCCCATGACCGCCAGCAGCATGGCCTCGATGAGGAACTGCAGCAGCACGTGCAGGCGGCGCGCGCCGGTCGCCATGCGGATGCCGATCTCGCGGGTGCGCTCGGTGACCGACACCAGCAGGATGTTCATGATGCCGATGCCGCCGACCACCAGCGAGATCGAGGCGATCGCCGCCAGCAGCACCTCCATGGCCTTGCTGCTCTGCTCGGCGACTTCGGCGATCTCGGTCAGATCGCGCACCACGAAGTCGTCGGGATGCGGCGGGCGGATGCGGTGTTGCTTCTCTAAGGTCCTGGTGACCTGATCGAGGACCACTTTCACCAGTGCCGGGCTGCGTGCCTGCACGTAGATCGTATTGACGAAGCCTTCCAGTTTCGGCACGACCCCGAAGGGGTTGGGCGGCGGACCGATGGTGGCGAAGATGTTGTTGGCGAGCGTCTGCGCCGAGCTCGGAGTGGCGACGCCGAGGATGCGCTCCTGCGAGGTGGTAAATGGAATGAACACCACGTCATCCTGGTCCTGCCCGGAGGCGGAATGTCCCTTGGCGGCCAGCACACCGATCACGGTCATCGGCACATTCTTCACCAGCAGCGTGGCGCCTATCGGATCGGAGAATTCCCCGTACAGGTTGAGCACCACCGTCTGACCCAGCAGGCACACCGCCGCGCCGTTGACATTGTCTTCGTCGGTGAAGTTGTGGCCGGCGCGGATCGGCCAGCGACGGATCGCCAGGTAACTCGGCGAGATCCCCTGCACGCTGGTGCTCCAGTTCTTGTTGCCGTTGACCAGCTGCGTGCTCTGCCGGTTCACATAGCTCACGTCTGCCACCGCCGAGTCTTCCTCGAGGATGGCGCCGACGTCATGCACCCGTAGCGAGGCGGCGCTGCCGTTGCCGGCGCGCACGCCGTTCACCCGTGTGGTCCCGGGGAGCACTACCAGCAGATCGGTGCCGAGGCTTTGCACCTGCGCCTCGACCGCCGCGCGCGCCCCCTCGCCCACCGCCACCATGGCGATGAGCGCGGCCACGCCGATGAACACCCCGAGCATGGTGAGCGAGGCGCGCAGCTTGTTGCGTCCGATCGCGCGCAGCGCCGCGAAGATCGCCATCCAGCCGAGTGCCGCCGCTTCGTAGACGCTGGCCTCGAGACGGCTGGTGTAGCGGCGCTCGCGAAACGGCTGCACCAGCGGCAACGCGCGCGTCTGCAGCGCGCCTGACGGGTGATCGGTGGGCAGGTCGGAAAGGATCTTGCCGTCGCGGATGGTAATGATGCGGTCGGCGAGTTCGGCCAGCTCGTGCTCGTGCGTCACCAGCACCACCGTGACGCCGCGCTGGCGGTTGAGCGCGCGGATGGTCCCCATGATGTCCAGTGCGGTCTGCGAGTCGAGATTTCCGGTGGGCTCATCCGCCAGGACGATCGCCGGATCGTTGACCAGGGCGCGCGCGATGGCGACGCGCTGCTGCTGTCCGCCGGAGAGCTGGTTGGGTTGGTTCTCCTGGCGGTCAGCGAGGCCGAGCATGCTCAGCATGTCGCGCGCCCGCTCGACATTGCCGCTGATCTGCGCCGCGTAAAACAGCGGCAGCTCCACGTTCTCGGTGGCGCTGGTGCGCGGCAGCAGGTTGAAGGTCTGAAAGACGAAGCCGATGCGGCGCCCGCGGATGCGCGCCAGCGCCGGCTCGTCCAGCCGCGCCACGTCGATGCCCTCGAGCAGGTACTGACCGGCCGTCGGCTTATCGAGGCAGCCGAGAATGTTCATCAGCGTCGACTTGCCCGAGCCCGAGGCGCCCATGATGGCGACGAACTCGCCGCGGCGAATAGTGAGGCTGACGCCTTGCAGCGCATGCACCTGCGAGTCGCCGAGGCGATAGACCTTGGTCGCGCCGCGCACGATGATGATCGGTGCGCCGGCCGCTGCGGGCGCCGCCGCGCTCACGGGCGGAAGCCCCCGGCACCGGCTCCCGGACGATACGGGTTGCCGCCCGGTGGGCGCTCCCCGCCCTCGGGCTTGGGCTCGTTCGGCCGCACCGCGTTCACCACTACGATGTCGCCCTCCTTCAGATCTTCGCCTGCGACCTCGACCAGCGTGCCGTCATCAAGGCCGGTGCGCACCCGCACAGGGATGAGCTTGCCGGCGCGCAGAACCCACACGCGCGCGCGCGGCGCGCCGTGCCCGGCATGACCGTGCCCATGCTGCGCACCAGCTCCGCCCGGACCGGCCGCCGGTGCTTCGCCACTGCCGCGATGCGCGTGCTCAGCGCCGGACTCGCCAGCCTCATGAGCCAGTCCCTCGGGCGTGAAGCGAATCGCCGGCAGCGGCACGCGCAGTACGTTGAGCCGCTCGGCCGTGATGATGTGCGCATCGGCCGTCATCCCCGGCAGCAGCTTGAAATCCTCGTTCGGCACGTCGACGACGACGTCGTAGGTCACCACGTTCTGTACAGTGATCGGTCCTTCGCGGATCTGGCGTACTTTGCCGACAAAGGTGCGGTTGGGAAACGCCTGCACGGTGAAGGTGGCTTTCTGCCCCGGGGCCACCTCACCCACGTCGGCCTCGCTGACGTTGGTGTCCACCTGCATATTGCGCATGTCCTTGCCGATCAGGAACAGCGTCGAGCTCTGCAGGCTCGACACCACGGTCTGACCGACGTCGATGTAGCGCGTGATGACCATGCCATCGACCGGGGAGACGATGTTGGTGTAGGCGAGATTCACCTGTGCGGCGTGCAGCACGGCCTTCTGGGCGCCGCTGGTGGCCATATCGAGATTGACCTGCGCCTTGTCCTCATCGAGGGTCGCCTTATCGTTGTCGAGGGTTTCCTGCGACACGATGCCCTCCCCGATCAGCTTGGTGTCGTGCTCATAGATCAGCGCGGCGTTCTTGACCGCGGCGCGGTCCTTGGCGAGCTGAGCCATCCCGGTGCGCACGTTCGCTTCGTCCTGGTCGACGACGACCTGAAAGGGCAACGGGTCAATCAGGGCGCAGCGCTGCCCGACCTTCACCAGGGTGTTGTAGTCGCAGGACCAGGACTTGATGTTCCCGGAGACGTAGGAGCCCACCTGCGCGGTCACTACCGGATTCAACGCACCGGTCATGCTGACCGAGCGCTGGATGTCCCCGCGCGTCACGCGTGCGGTGACGTAATGCAGTGGCGGCGCGCGCACCAACCACCACCAGCAGGCGAAGGCCAGCGCGAGCACGACAGCCGCAGCCGCCCCCCACAAGGCAAAGCGGCGGAAGCGCACGGTTACGCCTGGAATTTCCGCCGGTTGAGGATCGGTTGGGTCTTGCTGCATGCCGGCTCAGGTAAAGCGCGCGCAGCATGACAGCGGGCCGCCCCATGAAGTGCAACCGATTGTAAAAGAGATCTCCCGGCTCGCCGGGGACAATCAGACCGCCAGGCGCTGCGACTCGCGCTGCGCTGCGAGCACCCCCGCCAGACAGTGCGCCAGCTCCGCGCTCGTCAGCGGCTTGGCAAGCACGGCCTGCGCGCCCGCCGCCAATGCCTGCGCCTGCAGGTCCGGGCCGGCGAAGCCGCTCATGAGGATCACGGGCAACTCCGGCCGGCGCGCCTTGAGTTGCTGCACGAGCTGCGTGCCCGACATCTCCGGCATGATCGCATCGGTCAGCACCGCGTCGAAGCGCCGGGGACTTGCGGCGAACACCCGCAGCGCCTCGCGGCCGCCGACGCAGCCGACCGGCTCGTAGCCGAGCGCAGCGAGCACCTCCTCGGCAAGGTGCACCAGGCTCGGTTCATCGTCGACCACCAGGATGGTCTCGCCGTTGCCGGCCGGTGCGCTGCGCGGCGGCGGCTCTTGCGCCGGTACCCCGTCGCTCAGCGGCAGGTAGACGCTGAAGGTGGTGCCGGAGCCGGGCCTGCTCGTCACCTCAAGCGCCGCGTCGTGATCGAGCACGATGCCGTGCACCAGCGACAGGCCGAGCCCGGTGCCGCTGCCGACCGCCTTGGTGGTGAAGAACGGCTCGAAGATGCGCTCGACCTGCGCGGCGTCGATGCCAGGTCCGGTGTCGCTGATGTCGAGGCGCGCGTAGCGCGCGCTCCGCAACCTTCCTACGGTGCAATCGCGCGGCTCGCTTACCGTGACCGCTGCGGCGCGCAGTGTCACGCGGCCGCCGCCGGCGACCGCCTGGACCGCATTCGTCAGCAGGTTGGCCAGCATCTGGTGTAACTGCGCCGCGTCGCCTGCGGCGACCAGTGCCTGGCGCGGAACCTCGAGGTCGACGCTGACACCGGGCGGCAGCGCGGCGCACGTCAGGCTGTGCACTTCACTGATGACCTGCTGCAGCGCTACCGGCCGCACGCTGCCGACGCCCGGCCGGCTGAAGGCGAGGATGCGCGCCACCAGGTCACGGGCGCGGTTGGCGGCGACGATGATCCGGTCGAGGTGGCGGCGCTGCGGGCTGCCGGCGGGGGCGTCCTGCATGGCGAGCTCGCCGTAACCGAGCACGGCGCCGAGCACGTTGTTGAAGTCATGCGCGATTCCCCCGGCGAGGGTGCCGAGCGCTTCGAGCTTCTGTGACTGGTGCGCCCGCGCCGTGAGGAGCTCGTGGCGCTCGAGCTGGTGCAGGAAGGCGATCAGCAGCACCGCGGCCAGCGCGCTGATCACGAAGGTGCGCACGAGAGTCTTCCAGGTGTTCTCGCGCCAGCCTTCCAGGATGCTCGACTCGCTGCGCGCGACCGCGACCACCGCCGGATAACCCGGCACCCGGCGCAGGCTGATGCGCGCGCGCCCGCCGCGGGGCTCCTCGAGCACCATGTGCAGCGCCGCGGCGCTGCCGAGCGCCGGCAGGGCGCGTGCCCAGGGCGATGCTCCGGTGGTTAGCGCGCGACTATCGCGGCTGACGAGCGTCGTACCGTCGCTGCGCAGCAGCTCCACGGCGCTGCCGGTACCGAGGTCGAGCGCCTGATAGAGGCCGCGGATGTAAGCGACGTCGACCGCAGCCCCCACGATCCCATGAAAGTTGTCCCCCGGCAGGCGCCGACTCAACACGAAAGTCGGCTCGCCGGTCACGCGGCTGATGAACGGGCCGCTGACGAACAGGCCCAGGTCTGCTCGCGCACGCTGGGCGAGGTAGTAAGGGCGGTCGCTCAGGTCGCTGTAGCTGCCGGCGTTAGGCGCGGTGCTCAGGTGCAGTTGGCGCTGCGGATCGAACAGGAACAGGTTGCGCACCTGCGGCACGCCGCTCATGTGACGGCGCAGCAGGTCCGTTACCGCGCTGCGCTCCGCGGGGGGAAGGTTGTCCGGGTCGAGCAGCGCCGCCTGCTGCAGGATGAGGTCGGTGGCCTGCAGCGCCCGGGCCGCCTGCTCGGCGAGTGCGCCGGCAATGTTGTCGTGCTGGCGCTCGGCCATGGTGAGCGTCGCGGCACGGTCGCGCACCGTATCGAACAGCGTCGACAGCCATACCGCAGCCCCGACCGCGCCGACGATGAGCACCAGCCGCAGCCGCAGGCCGCCGGTACGCGCGCCCGCGCCTTGGGTCGGGCCCGCTAGCGGCGCGGCGGTGCGCAGGAGGCCGCCGGAGCCGGCCGGACGCCGAGTGCTTGCCATAGGTCGCTGCGCGTAAAGGGCTTGGCGAGGATGCGGGTCGCTCCCAGTCTCAGTGCCATGGCATCATTTGCCATGTCCCCGGAGGAGAAGCGGCCGGAGGCGAGCACCAGCACCGCGTGCGGGTACGCCCGCCGCCAGGATGCCAGGATCGCATGAGCCTGCTGCTGACACGTCACGTCCACCAGTACTGCGTCGATGTCCGGCAAGGGTTCCGCAGCGGCCTGCGGCCACACTGCCTGCATCCCGCCGGCCTCGAGCCATTCGCGAATCAGCTCACGGTGAAGACTATCATGCTCGACCACCAGCACGCGCTTCACGGGGAGGCCCCGCCATGACGCAGGCGCCGCTGCCGCACGTGCTGGTCGTGGATGATGACGCCGCGATCCGTCAGCTGGTCGACGAGTACCTCGGGCGCAACGATTTCCGCGTCAGCGCCGCGGTGGACGGTGCCGGCTTCGCCGCCGCGCTGCGCAGCCAGGTGCTCGACCTGGTGCTGCTTGATCTGCGCCTGCCGGGCGAGGACGGCATGCAGCTGCTGCGCGAGCTGCGCGCCGATTCGCAGATCCCGGTCATCATCCTCACCGGACGCACCGAGGAGGCCGATCGCGTCATGGGGCTCGAGCTCGGCGCGGACGACTACCTCACCAAGCCCTTCAGCCCGCGCGAGCTGCTGGCCCGCATCCGCACCGTGCTGCGACGTACCCATGCCGGCAAGGAAGTGCACGGGGCGCCGGTGTGCCGCGCCTACCGCCTGCCCGGCTGGGAGCTCAACCTGCGCACGCGGCGCCTGATCGGCGCGGACGGCGCGAGCGTCTCCTTGAGCAACGGCGAGTTCAATCTGCTCGCCGCGCTGCTGGCCACCGCCAACCGCGTAGTGACGCGCGACCAGCTGATCGAGCTGAGCCGCCGCTACGACAACGAGGTCTACGACCGCGCCATCGACGTGCAGATCCTGCGCCTGCGCCGCAAGATCGAGCCCGATCCGGCTGAGCCGCGCATCATCGTCACCGAGCGTGGCGTCGGTTACCGCGTAGCCGTCCCGGTGGAAGCCGTGTACTGAAACCGCCGGCGCCATTGCCTTGAGGCCCCTTGGCGCGCCACTCGAGCGCGCGTAGCCGCGGCCGGCACGGCCGCCAGCACCACTGTCGGGGCGGCATGTCGCCGCGCGCTTGCAGCGTGCGTTTCACCTGAAATGCGCGCGCTACCCGGCGTAACCGCCGCCGGCCGCTCGCTGCGCTAAGGTGCTGCCGCCATGTGGATCGTCCAACTGGCGCTGCGGCGCCCCTACACGTTCCTGGTGCTGGCGATCGTCATCACGCTGCTCGGCGTGTCCGCGATCCTGCGCACTCCGACCGACATCTTCCCCAACATAAACATTCCGGTGGTCGCCGCCATCTGGCGCTACACCGGGCTGTCGCCCGACGAGATGGCTACGCGGCTGGTGCTGCAGAGCGAGCGCACCGCGCAGACCACTGTCAACGACGTGGAGCACACGGAGTCGCAGAATCTCACCGGGGTCTCGGTGGTGAAGTACTTCTTCCAGCCGGGCGTCAACGAGGAGCTGTCGTTCGCGCAGATCACCGGCGTATCGCAGACCGGGCTGCGCCAGGCACCCCCGGGCACCACGCCGCCGTTCATACTCGCCTACAACGCCTCCTCGGTTCCGGTGCTGCAGCTGGCGCTCTCGAGCCCGAGCCTTTCCGAGGCGCAGCTGTTCGACCTCGGCAACAACATCATCCGCACCGGGCTTGCCACCGTGCAGGGCGCCTCCATGCCCTACCCCTACGGCGGCCTGCAGCGCCAGGTGCAGGTGGACCTCGATCCGGAGCGCCTGCGCGCCAAGGGGCTTTCGGGCAACGACGTCACCAACGCCCTGGCGGCGCAGAATTCCATCCTGCCCGCCGGTACGCAGAAGATCGGCGATCGCGAGTATTTCGTCACCGTCAACGCCAACCCGCGCACCGTCGCGGAGCTCAACGACCTGCCGATCACCAACCGCAACGGCAACGTCGTCTACGTGCGTGACGTGGCGTACGTGCGCGACGGTTCCCCGCCGCAGACCAACATCGTGCGCCGGGACGGGCATCGCGGCGTGCTGATGAGTGTGCTCAAGACCGGCAGCGCCTCGACGCTCGACATCATCCGCAATATCAAGCAACGCCTGCCGCGCATTCGCGAGCAGCTGCCGCCGGGCTTCAACGTCGACCTGGTAGGCGATCAGTCGATCTTCGTGCGCGCCGCCATCGACGGGGTGGTGCGCGAGGCGGTGATTGCCGCCGCACTTACCGGGCTCATGATCCTGTTGTTCCTCGGCAGCTGGCGCAGCACCATCATCATCGCCATTTCCATTCCGCTGTCGATCCTCACCTCGATCATCTGCCTCTCCTGGCTCGGCGAGACCATCAACATCATGACCCTCGGCGGCCTGGCACTCGCCGTCGGCATCCTGGTGGATGACGCCACCGTCACCATCGAGAACATCAACATGCACCTCGAGCAGGGCCAGGAGGTCGAGGAGGCGATCCTGAACGGTGCGCACGAGATCGCGTTGCCGGCGCTGGTTTCGACGCTCGCCATCTGCATCGTATTCGTGCCGATGTTCATGCTGGCGGGCATCGCCCGCTACCTGTTCATACCGATGGCCGAGGCGGTGGTGTTCGCGATGCTTGCCTCCTACCTCCTGTCGCGCACGCTGGTGCCGACGCTGGCGAAGTACTGGCTGCAGCGCCACCAGCCGCACGCCGCCGCTGCGCCGCGCGGTGTGTTCGGGCGGCTGCAGGGAGGCTTCGAGCAGTGGTTCACCCGCGTGCGCAGCCGCTACCACGACCTGCTCGAGCGCGCGCTGCACAGCGGCAGCCGCTTCGCGCTGCCGTTCTTAGGCGCCATGGCCGTCACCGCGCTGCTCGCTTTTCCGCTCGGTCACTACCTGCCCGGTCTCGGGCGCGATTTCTTCCCCGCGGTCGATGCCGGCCAGATCAAGCTGCACGTGCGTGCGCCCACCGGCCTGCGCATCGAGGATACGGCCGCGCTGTGCGATCACATCGAGGCCACCATCCGCGAGCTGATCCCGGCGCGCGAGATTGCGACCATCGTCGACAACATCGGCCTGCCCTATAGCGGCATCAACACCGCCTACTCCACCTCGGCGCCGGTCGGACCCGGCGATGCCGACATCTTTGTCAATCTCACCAGCGATCACCATCCGACGGCGCAGTACGTGCACCGGCTGCGCGCCCGGCTTACGGAGCTCTATCCTTCGACGACCTTCGCTTTTCTGCCCGCGGATATGGTCAGCCAGATTCTCAACTTCGGGCTGCCCTCGCCGCTCGACGTGCAGGTCGCCGGATTCAAGGTCGCCGACAACCTGAAGTATGCCAACCAGCTGCTGGCCCGCCTGCATAGCATTCCGGGCGTGGTGGACCTGCGCATCCAGCAGGCCTACGACTACCCGACGCTACGGGTGAACGTGGATCGCAGCAAGGCCGCGCTGCTCGGCCTCACCGAGACCGACGTGGCCTCGGACCTGCTGACGTCGTTGTCCGGCAGCTCCCAGAACACCCTCTCCTTCTGGATCGATCCCAACGGCACACAGTACCCGGTGGTCGCACAGACGCCGCAGTTCCGCGTGGCGACGCTCTCGGACCTCGAGACCACGCCGGTCACCGCCCTGAGCGGCGTCGGCGGCGACCAGCTGCTCGCCAATCTCGCCGCCGTCCGGCGCGAAGTCACTCCTGCGGTCGTGAGCCATTACGATGCCACCCCCGTCTTCGACATCTTCGGCTCGGTCGAAGGTAGCGACCTCGGCTTCGTCGCGGCACAGATCGACAAGGTGGTTGCCGGCATGCGCCACGGGCTGCCGCACGGCAGTTACGTCACGGTGCGCGGTCAGGTGAAGACCATGACCGACTCCTTCGACGGACTTTTGGTCGGCCTCGCCGGCGCGGTGGTCCTTGTGTACCTGCTGATCGTGGTCAACTTCCAGTCCTGGCGCGATCCGTTCATCATCATCACCGCCCTGCCGGCGGCGCTGGCCGGCATCGTGTGGATGCTGTTTCTCACCCATACTTCGGTGAGCGTGCCGTCACTCACCGGGGCGATCATGTGCATGGGCGTAGCCACCGCCAACAGCGTGCTGGTGGTGAGCTTCGCTCGCCAGCGCATGGATGCCGGTGACGACGCGCTGCACGCCGCGCTGCAGGCCGGGTTCACCCGTTTCCGCCCGGTGCTGATGACGGCGCTCGCCATGATCATCGGCATGGTCCCCATGGCGATCGGGCTCGGCGAGGGCGGCGAGCAGAACGCACCCCTCGGCCGCGCCGTCATCGGCGGACTGGTGTTCGCCACCGTCGCGACGCTGTTCTTCGTGCCCACCGTTTTCACCCTCGTTCATGGACGGCGGAGTCACTGATGTCCGATCACTCCTCACCCGCCGAGCCGGCGGCGACGTCTGCGCCGCGCCGGCACTACGTGTGGATCCTGGCCACGTTCGCGGTGCTGCTCGCGGTCTGGGGCATCTACAGCCGCCTGAGCGCCCGCACCGCGCTCGAGCGCGAGGCGACGAGCGCCGGGATTCCGACCGTGACAACCCTGCACGCGCACAAAGGACCCGAGTCCGGCAGCATCGTGCTGCCCGGCAGCGTGCAGGCCTACTACGAGGCGCCGATCTACGCGCGCACCAACGGCTACCTGCGCATCTGGTACACCGACATCGGCGCGCCGGTGAAAAAGGGCCAGCTGCTCGGCGAGATCGATACGCCGGAAGTCGACCAGGAGCGCCGCCAGGCGGTGGCGGACATGGCCACGGCCCAGGCGAACTACGATCTGGCGAAGATCACCAACGAGCGCTGGCAGGGGCTCGTCGCCACACAGTCGGTGTCACAGCAGGACGCCGACCAGCGCGCCGGCGATGCCGCCGCCAAGGCCGCTGCGCTGCAGTCCGCCGCCGCCAACCTCGCGCGCCTCAACGAGCTCGAGGCGTTCAAGCGCGTGCTGGCGCCCTTCGACGGGGTGGTGACCCAGCGTAATACCGACATCGGCGCACTGATCAACGCGGGCGCGGGCACCAGTCCCGGCAGCTCGCTGTTTCGCGTTGCCGACACCCACCGGCTGCGCATCTACGTGTACGTGCCGCAGCCGTACTCCGCTTCCATCCATCCGGACGTCACCGCGAGCCTCGAGTTCGCCGACCACCCGGGCCGGCGCTACACGGCGACCGTCGCCAACACCGCGCACGCGCTCGACGCCGTGTCGCGCACGTTGCAGGTGGAACTGCAGATCGACAACGCGCGCGGGGAGCTGCTGCCCGGATCCTATGCGCAGGTCTACTTCGACCTGCCCACCGCGCTCGACACACTGCGTATCCCGGTGAATACCGTGTTGTTCCGCACGCAGAACCTGCAGGTCGCGACCGTCGGCAGCGACGGACGGGTGCACCTGAAGAGCTTCACCGAGGGACGTGACTTCGGCACCGAGCTCGAGGTGCTCGGCGGCCTGAGCGCGACCGATGCGATCATCGTCAATCCTCCCGACTCGATCACGGAAGGCCAGCAAGTGCGCGTCGTGCAGCCGTCAGCGAGTGCGCCACGGAGCACGCCCTCGTGAGCGGCGCGCCCGCGGCACGTGCGGCTCTCGCGCTGCTGCTGACGCTGCCTGCCGGCTGCTCGCTCAGTCCGCATTACCAGCGCCCCACCGTGGCCGCGCCGCCCGATTCTTATAAGGAAGCGGGCGACTGGCAGCCTGCCAGCCCCGCGGACACGACCCCGCGCGGACATTGGTGGAGCATGTTCGGGGATCCGGACCTCGACGCCCTCGAAGCGCAGGTGAGCGACGCCAACCAGAGTCTCAAGGCGGCCTTCGCCACCCTGGCGCAGGCACGCGCGCAGACCCGCATCGCGCGCTCGGCATGGTTTCCGACCATCACCGCCCAGGGCGATGCCACGCGCGCGGAAACTTCCGTTTACCAGTCGAGCTATGTCCCCGGCAAGGACCGCACCGGCACCTCCTTCCTGGTGGGCGGCGATCTGTCGTATGAGGTGGATCTGTTTGGTCGCATCCGCGACACCGTGGCGGGCGCCCGGGCCAATGAGCAGGCGACCGCCGGTGATGTGGCGACGCTCGACCTGGAGTTGCACGCGGAGCTCGCCACCGATTACTTCACGCTGCGCGGCCTGGACGTGGAACAGCAGCTGCTCGATCGCACCGTGGAGGACTACCAGCACGCGCTGCAACTGACGGAATATCTTTACAAGGGCGGCGCTGCGGCCATTTCCGACGTGCAGCAGGCCCAGGCGCAGCTCGAGACCGCCCGCACCCAGGCGGAAGATACCCGCCTGCGCCGCGCCCAGAACGAGCACGCCATCGCCGTGCTCATCGGCCGCGAGGCCAGCACCTTCAGCCTCCAGGCCCGCAGCGGCGAGTCGTTTCACCCCATGCCCGGCGTGGCGATCGGCGTGCCTTCGCAGCTGCTCGAGCGCCGTCCCGACGTGGCGGCGGCCGAGCGCCGTGTCGCCGCGGCCAACGCCGGCATCGGCGTGGCGCGCGCCGCCTACTTCCCGGTGCTGGATCTGGTGGGCTCGGCCGGCAGCGCGACGCTCACGACCGCGCAGCTGTTTACCGCGCCGGCGCGATATTGGTCGATCGGCCCACAGGCGCTGCTGACGGTATTCGACGGCGGGTTGCATGCCGCGCAGTCCGCGCAGGCGCACGCGCTCTACGATCAGCAGGTTGCCAACTACCGCGGCGTGGTGCTCACCGCGTTCCAGGACGTCGAGGACAACCTGGTGGCGCTGCGCCAGTTGCAGCGCGAGAGTATCAGCGAGGCGGCCGCCGTAACCGCCACGCAGGGGGCGCTCGACCAGGCCAACCTGCGCTACAAGGGCGGTATCGTCACCTATCTCGAAGTAGTGTCCACCGAGAATGCCGCACTCGCAGCCCGGCTGGCCGCCGCGGACATCGAAATCCGCCGCGCCTCCGCCACCGTGCTGCTGGTGAAAGCCCTCGGCGGGGACTGGAATCCGCCGCGCCAGGGCTCATAGCGCCGCTGCACGGTTCCCTAGGTCACGCGCACGAAGTCGATGAAGCCGCGCTGCACGTCGGTATGGGTCAGGCGCACGCGCAGCGTATTGCCGACGTCGAGCCCGGCGAACCCCTGGACCAGCCGCCCCTCGGCGAGCGGATGAGTGATGCGCACCCAGGTGCCCTTGTCGGCCGCCCCGGTCACGACGGCGGTGAACTGCTCCCCGATGCGGGTTTGCAGCAACATCGCCGCGGCGGACTTCGCCACCTGCCGCTCGACCTTGGCGGCGTTGTCCTCCTGCGTCGTGCAGTGAGCCGCCAGCGAGCTCAGCTGCGCGTCGCTGTAGGGAGGCGGGGCCGCGCGCAGTGCCGCCTTCAGCAGCCGCTGCGAGATGATGTCCGGAAAGCGGCGGTTCGGAGCGGTAGTGTGGGCGTAGTCGGTCAGCGCCAGCCCGAAGTGTCCGGCGACGCTCTCTCCGGGCCGCTTGAGCACGTACTCGCCGCGCCCGAGCAGCTTCACGACCGCGAGCGACAGATCGGCGAACTGCGCCGGTGCTGCCTGGCGCTGGTGGCTGAGGAAGCCGCCCAGCGCCTGGGCATCCGGCGCTCCCGGCAGGCTCTGTCCCAGACCGCGGGCGAGCTGCACGATCCGCTCCCAGCGCTCGGGGTCGCGCAGTACGCGGCGCACGGATGGGGAGCCCTTGCTGTCAAGGTAGCGCGCGACCACCCCGTTGGCGGCGATCATGAAGTACTCGATGAGCTGTTTGGCGCGATTGTCCTCGTCGGGTTTCAGATCGAGCAGTACCGCGCCGGCGCGCACCGCCTGCGCCTCGAGCGTCGCGAGACCCAGCGCGCCGGCGCTCTCGCGCACCTGCTTGAGCCGTTGCGCCACGCGGTCCTGGGTGCGCAGCTGCTCGTCCATCCCCGGCACCGCCCCGACCGGCGCCGGCGGCGCCCCGCGGCCCTCGAGCCACGCAGCGACGCTGTCATAGGCGAGCTTGGCGCGGTTGACCACCACCGCCTGGTAGATCTGCGAGGCGCTGATCTCGCCGTCGGCGGTTATCGTCATATCGACGACCACACTCACGCGCTCGGCATGCTCGGCGAGACTGGTGAGATCGGTCGACAGCCGCTCCGGCAGCATGGGAAAGACCTGCGCTGCGGTGTACACCGAGGTGGTGTTCGCGCTCGCGTGGGCATCGAGCGGCGAACCGGCGCTGATGATCGCGTCGACGTCGGCGACCGCCACCAGAATGCGCACGCTGCCGTCGGGCGCCGGCTGCGCCACCGATAACTGGTCGAGGTCACGCGAGTCGTCGTTGTCGATCGAGCACCAGGGCAGGGAGCGCTGATCGCGGACCTGCGGTCCACTCGCTGTGGCTGGGGCGCTGATGGCGCGCAACTGCTCGAGCGCCGCGGGTGGAAAATCCGGCTCGAGATCGTACGCGCGCATCATCTGGCGGGCGATGCTCAGCAGATCGCCGCCGGGGTTCTGGGCTGATGGCATTGCGGCATCATAACCGCAAAGGCGAAGGGCGCCGCGGATCCTCCGCGGCGCCCTCCTTTCTCGAGCGAGGCATCCTGCCTCGTCCGATTCACGCTCCCTGAGTTACATGCTCGGCATCACGCCGGTGAAGTAGATGAGCACGTAGGCTGCCAGCGTACCGTCTGCCTGCGGTATGCCGTACACCCTGACGGGCGCACCGACCGTCAACGCGTTCTCGAGATCCATGAGACCGCTCGCCGTCGTGATATCAACCGGGGTAAGAGTGACGGTACCGGGGGAGCGGTTCATCTGATAGACGAGTGTCGCCGAACCCGCGGTGGTGCTGACGTCCACGGTCGCGGCCTGCGCCCCGCCCAGTGCTGTCATGGCGAACGTCGGGCCTCCGGTATAGGGAATGGTCACCGTCCCGAGCGGCACCGGCGCCGGCAGCAGCACCGCATCGCGCAGGTACCAGTTGCTGGTGTTGACCGTGCCTCCGTCACCCCAATCGGCGGCGCTGACACCGTAGGTCGTCAACGCACCCACCTGGCCGCCGAAATTCACCTGACCGTCGACCGAGGCCACGAAGTTGGTGAGGTTCGTGCTGCTGGTCGTGGGGAAGGTGAAATTCCACCAATCGAAGCCCGTGATGGTGTTGCCTTGCGGATCGGTGTTGTCGTTGGCCGTGTCCGATATGAAGCCGAGGTTCACGGAGTAGTCATCACTCGGCGTGCGGAAAGAGGCCGTGTAGGTGAGGCCGCCGTTCGGCGCCGGCAACGTGGTGGCAGCATTCGAGATGGCTCCGCCGAAGGCAGCGGTCTCGATGTTGATGCTCTGCGCGAGCAGCGGCACGTTGAGTACGTTGGCCACCGACACGTCCACCTTGAAGCCGCGCACGATCTGCTGAGCGGCCAGGAGCGTCGTGGCGGCGCCGATCGACGTCGAGCCGTTGTGCAGGTACACGGCCGTTGAGGAGTTGACGCTCACCGCGACCGCGCCACCCAGCTCGTTGGTCACCCAGATGGTATTGGAGGTGGCGTCGACTGCCAGTACGTGGCCTTCGGGGTTGAGCCACACGGTATTGAACTTGCTGCTGTAGTACACCCGCACCGCCACCAGCGTCCCATCCTCCTGAAAGCGCGCCGCGATGCGCACGTAGTCGTTGCTCGGAACCGTAGCGCTGGCGAAGCTGGTCACGACCGTCCCGGGCGTCCCGGGGCTGTCCAGGTCGTAAACGATCGTGCCGTTGACGCTGTCAGCAGAGATGTTGAGTGACTGCGTCGAGGGGGTCGCCGTCTCGGGATTGGTCGGCGGTAACACCGCGAAGTCCTTGTCGATGCTGAGCAGCCCGGCGGGCACGCCGCCCGTGCCGGTCGTGACGCCGGTCACCGTCCCGTAGACACGACGCAGCACCAGACGGGTTAGGTCGCGTATCTGGTGATGGCGCACCGGACCTGCGAAGTTGACGGCCCACATTGTCGCGCCATCGCCCGCGGGCGGCGTGTGCCCGACGATGAACGCCGGATGAGCCAGATCGAACTCCAGGTCGAGCGCGTCATTCTCGCTGGTGCTGACGACGAGCGGTGAGACCAGGTTGACCGTCACCGCAACGGTGAGGCTGCCACTGCTGCCCTGCGCGTTCTGGATCTGGATCTGATCTGTCGGGATGCTGGTTCCGCCGGCCACCGGGAATCCCGGCTCGGGATCCGCCGCAGTCGTCAGCAGCACGTCGCCGGGATTGGCGGAGAGTGTGAGGACCGCGGCCGTGTAAGTGCCGACCGGGACGCTCACGTTGCCGAGAATCTCGCTCAGCTGGTCGAGCTCTTCGAGGTTGACATAAGGCGCGGGACTCGGTGCCGTCCACACACTCACCGCGCTGCCACCGCCCTGCGGCACGAGCGCGATGCTCAGCACGCGCACGCCCACCGTAGCCCAGTCGTCGGAGGTTGCATCGCTGATCATCAGCGGCATGGAGCCGGTGCTCGTCGACTGCGTGCTGGAAGTCGAGCTGCTGCCCGCTCCACCGCCACCACCACAAGCCGTCAAGGCCGCGAGACCTGTAAGAAGTGCGCCGTAAAGCGCCGTTCGCAACATAATGCGCTGCATGGTCGAATCCCTCTGTGAGTACGCTAACGCCGCTCCTGCGGCTTGAGCGTATAGCGGGCGAACTTACAGTTGGTTGACCGCGCGGGGTACGAAGGGTGCCCGCTGTCGCGCCTGGGCGACAGCGTGTTGGTTTGCGGATGTCAGGCTGCGCGATGCAACATCCCGGTCACATAGCGCTTGCCGTGCGCGCAAGCCTGCGGCAACGCGAGTCCGCCGGCGAGCCCCGCCGCAATCGCCGTCGCGAGTGCGCAGCCGGTGCCGCGCAACACGTGCGCACTACGCCGCGCCGACAGTCGCTGCGGCGGTTCATCGCGCAGCAGCAGCAGGTCGATGGCCTCGGCTCCCGGCCAATGTCCGCCCTTCAACAGCACTCCCTGCGGTCCGAGCGCCAGCAGGCTGTGCGCCTGCTCGAGCAGCTCCGCCTCGGTGCGCGCACACGGCGTGCCGAGCAGCGTCGCGGCTTCCGGAATGTTGGGAGTCAGGAGCGTGGCGCGCGGCAGCAGCACGGCGCACAGCGCGCTGCGACCCGCGGCATCGAGCAGCTCGCCGCCGGAGGAGGCGGCCAGCACCGGATCCAGCACCACCGGTACGGCGGCGTGCGTGGCGATGCCGTCGGTGACCGCGCGCACGGTGTCGCCGGTCGCCAGCATGCCGATCTTGATGGCGCGTACCCGGCCGCTGGCGAGCGCGCTCACGATCTGCTCGCGCACCAATGGCGGCGGCAGCGGGTACACGCCGAGCACTGCGGCGTCGGTCTGCGCCGTCACCGCGGTCACGGCACACAGCGCCTGCGTGCCGAGCTCAGTGAGCGTGGCGACGTCGCGCACCAGCCCGGCCCCGCCGCTCGAGTCCGAGCCACCGATGACGAGGACCGCGCTCACCCGCCGAGCGCAATCAGCGCGAGGCTGGCGTATCCCTGGCGTTGCAGCGCGCGCGCGGCACGCCAGGCGCGCACTCCGCGAGCGGCAGCACAGGACCAGCCGCGCCGCCGGTGGAAACTGCCGCCCGCCGCGCTCCAGATCCTCGACGCTCTCGCGCAGCGCGCCGGGCACTGCCGTGACCGGCGCTTCGCTCGCGCTGCGCAGATCGATCACGATGTCATCAGCGCGCACCTCGCCCGGCGCGATGAAAGCGAGCAGCGGCCCGGCGGGCTCCGCCGCCGCCGCGAACGAGAAGTCACCGACGTGCAGCGTGCGCAGGTCGAGGGACATGAGTCGTGACAGCACCGGCGGCTGCCAGTCGAGCAGCAACCCGAGCACCAGGTGAGCCTGCAGCGTGCCGAGAACTCCCACCGCGGTGCCGAGCACGCCGGAAGCGGCGCACGAGCCGGCCGCGCGTGGCAGCTCCGGAAACACCGCGCGGTAGCTCGGGCCACCGCCGCAGAACGCGCCCACGTAACCGGCCAGACCGAGCACCGAAGCGCTCACCAGCGGCCGGCCGGCGAGCTGGCAGGCATCGCTCAGCACGTAGGTCACGGCGAAACTGTCCGCGCAATCGATCACCACGTCGGTCGCGGCTACCAGCTGGCGCGCATTGGCGGCGTCGAGCCGTGCGGCGCAGGCCTCGATGGCCACTTCGGGGTTCAGGGCGCGCAGCGCCGCGGCCGCCGCGTGCACCTTGAGCGCGCCGAGGTCGCTCACGCGGTAGAGCGGCTGTCGATGCAGGTTCGACTCCTCGACGCGATCGTGATCGATCACGATGAGCCGGCCTACGCCGGCGGCGGCGAGGTATGGCAGCACCGCACAGCCGAGCCCGCCGGCGCCCACGACCAGCAGCGCCGCCCCTGCCAGGCGCGACTGGCCCTCCGCACCGACCTGCGGCAGGACGCGCTGGCGTGCGTAGCGGTCGTTCACCTGTCCCTCCTTCAGGCCGCGGCGGCGACGCGCAGCCACTGCTGCACCCGCTCTTCCGGCTGCGCCGCGCGCACGATATCCGTCACCACCGCGGCGACGTCGGCGCCGGCTGCCAAAACGTACGGCAGCCGCTCGAGCGTCACTCCACCGATCGCCACCAGCGGCAGCGCGCCGACGCGGCGCTTCCATACGCCGATGCGCGCCAGTCCCTGCGGCGCCCACGGCATCACTTTGAGCAGCGTCGGATAAATCGGGCCGAGCGCCACGTAGTCGGGAGCGAGCCCGAGCGCGCGCTCGAGCTCGCTCTCGTCGTGCGTGCTGATGCCGAGCCGCACGCCGGCGCGGCGCAGTGCCACCAGGTCCGCGCCGTCGAGATCACCCTGACCCAGGTGGACGAAATCGCAGCCGGCCTCGAGCGCCGCCTGCCAGTAATCATTGACGATCAGCTGCGCGCCCGCCGCGAGGCAGCAGCCGCGTGCCGCGACGATCTCGGCAGCCACCGCCGCGGGCGGCTGCTGCTTGATGCGCAGCTGCACCAGCCGTACTCCGAGCGACGCCAGCCGCGCGACCCAGGCGGCGCTGTCGACGATCGGATAGACGCGCGGCAGCTTCATCCGCGAAACGCTGTGCCAATGAGCGGCGTGGAGGGTGCGGCCATATCGCGCGGCTCGATCGGCCCGGCCAGCCGCGCCGCCGCGCCGGCCTCGACCGCCAGGGCGAATGCCTCCGCCATCTGCACCGGGTCGCGCGCCTGGGCGACCGCGGTGTTGACGAGCACCGCGTCGAAGCCCAGCTCGAGCGCCCGCGCCGCGTGCGAGGGCACGCCGAGGCCGGCATCGATGATGAGCGGCACCTCGGGAAAGTGCGCCCGCAGCGCGCGCAGGCCAAACAGGTTGTTGAGACCGCGCCCCGAGCCGATTGGCGCGCCCCACGGCATCAGCACCCGACAGCCGGCGGCGAGCAGCCGCTCCGCCACCACCAGGTCCTCGGTCGTGTACGGGAACACCTCGAACCCTTCCGCGCACAGCAGCCGCGCCGCCTCGGTGAGTCCGAAGACGTCCGGCTGCAGCGTGTCGTCTTCGCCGATCACTTCCAGCTTGATCCACGTCGTGCCGAATACCTCGCGCGCCATATGCGCGGTGGTCAGCGCCTCCTTGACGCTGTGGCAGCCGGCGGTGTTGGGCAGCACGCGCACGCCGAGCCCGCGCACCAGCGACCAGAACGCCTGCCCGGAGCGCTCACCGCCCGACTCGCGCCGCAGCGATACCGTCACCACCTCGGCGCGCGCCGCCTGCACCGCCCCCGCCAGCACCGCGGGCGAGGGATAGCGCGCCGTGCCGAGCAGCAGCCGCGAGCGCAGCGCCACCTGGTAGAGCTGCACCATCAGCCGCCCTGCATGGGCGCCAGCACTTCGACGCGATCGCCAGCGGCGAGCGCAGTGTGCGCGCGCACGCTGGCGGGGACGAACTCACCGTTCACCGCCGTACTCACCACCGCCTCGCCAAACCCAAGCTCGCCGAGCACGCCGGACAGCTCCGCCGCGGCGGTCTCATGCACGGCGCCGTTCACGATTATCTTCATGCATCACCTCCGGAAAATGCCGCGCGTGCAGCAGCACGTCGGCCACGCGACGCGCCAGCGCCGGCGCCAGCAGGAAGCCGTGGCGGTACAGACCGTTGACGTGCAGCACCTCGCCCGCGCGGCTGATGCGCGGCAGGTTGTCGACAAAAGCGGCGCGCACGCCGGTGGCGATCTCCAGGATCTGCGCCTCGCCGAACGCGGGGTGCAGGGCGTAGGCCCCCGACAGCAGCTCGAGCATGGAGCGCGCGCTGATGTGCGCCGCCTCATCACTCTCGATCATGGTGGCGCCCACCATGAACAGTCCCGCCCCGCGCGGCACGACGTACAGCGGCGTGCGCGGGTGCAGCACGCGCACCGGGCGGCTGAGCGACAGCTCGGGCAGCCGCAGCAGCAGCATCTCGCCCTTGACCCCGCGCAGACCCGGCAGGTGCGCACGCGCGCCGAGACCGGTGCAGTCGATGAGGGGGCCCGCCGGGGTGGCGCTGTCGAGGGTGGCGCTGCCGACCTCGGTGCCAAAGCGGATGGGCACGCCGAGCGTGCGCAGCCGCGCGGCGAGCGCCTGCAGCGCAGCGCGCGGGTCGAGATGCCCTTCGTCCGGGAAATAAAGTCCCTGCGCGAAGCGCCCGCTGAGCTCCGCTTCGAGCGCCGCGATCTGCTCGCCGCCGACGTGCTGATAATGCGCCGTGCGGCGCGCGAACTGGCCGAGCTCGGCGCTATCGCGCGCGTGCGCCACGACCAGCGTGCCGCGCGTCACGGTGCCCGCAAAGCGCTCGCGCCACCAGCCGAGGCTCTCCACGCCGAGCGTCGCGATCAGCGGATCGGAGGCTTCGCGCTCGCACCACGGCGCCAGCATGCCGCCGGCGAACCACGAACAGCCTGCGCCGTCGAGGGCCGCGGCCCGCTCCAGCACCTGCACGCTGACGCCGCGCTCGGCGAGCTCCAGGGCACAGGTGAGGCCGGCAACGCCGGCGCCGATGACCGTCGCCTGCACGTCGTCAGCTCTCCTGCGGCGGCGTGCCCGGCACGTACAGCTCGCCGCCGCCGGCGCGGAACCGGGCGGACATCTCGGCCATGCCAGCCGCGCGCGCCTCGGTGCGCACCTCGTGCGAGATGCGCATGGAGCAGAACTTCGGGCCGCACATCGAGCAGAAGTGCGCCACCTTGTGGCCCTCCTTGGGCAGGGTGGCGTCGTGGAAGGCGCAGGCGGTATCCGGATCGAGCGACAGGTTGAACTGGTCCTGCCAGCGGAAATCGAAGCGTGCGCGCGACAGCGCGTCATCGCGCGCGCGTGCCCCGGGGTGTCCCTTGGCCAGGTCCGCGGCATGCGCCGCGATCTTGTAGGTGATGACGCCGGTCTTGACGTCGTTGCGGTCGGGCAGTCCCAGGTGCTCCTTGGGAGTGACGTAACAGAGCATGGCCGTGCCGTACCAGCCGATCATCGCGGCGCCGATCGCGGAAGTGATGTGATCGTAGCCGGGCGCGATGTCGGTGGTGAGCGGCCCGAGGGTGTAGAACGGCGCCTCGCCGCAGGTGGCCAGCTGCTTATCCATGTTCTCCTTGATCTTGTGCATGGGCACGTGGCCCGGGCCCTCGATCATCACCTGGCAATCCTGCCGCCAGGCGATGCGGGTGAGTGCGCCCAGGGTTTCCAGCTCGGCGAACTGCGCGGCATCGTTGGCATCGGCGATGCACCCGGGGCGCAGGCCATCGCCGAGCGAGAAACTGACGTCGTAGGCGCGGCAGATCTCGCAGATCTCCTCGAAATGCTCGTAGAGGAAGCTCTCGCGGTGATGCGCCAGGCACCACTTCGCCATGATGGAACCGCCGCGCGAGACGATGCCCGTGACGCGCTCGATGGTCAGCGGCACGAAGGCGAGCCGCACCCCGGCGTGGATCGTGAAGTAGTCCACGCCCTGCTCCGCCTGCTCGATCAACGTGTCGCGGAAGATCTCCCAGCTGAGGTCCTGGGCGACCCCGCCGACCTTCTCCAGCGCCTGGTAGATCGGCACGGTGCCGATCGGCACCGGCGAATTGCGCAGGATCCATTCGCGAATGGTGTGGATGTTACGGCCGGTGGACAGATCCATGACGGTATCCGCGCCCCAGCGGATGGCCCATACCATCTTGTCGACCTCCTCGGCCGTGGAGGAGCTGACCGCGGAATTGCCGATGTTGGCGTTGATCTTCACCAGGAAGTTGCGGCCGATGATCATCGGCTCGGACTCCGGATGGTTGACGTTCGCCGGAATGATGGCGCGGCCGGCAGCCAGCTCGGCGCGTACGAATTCGCCGGTGACGAAATCCGGAACGGCCGCTCCCCAGTCGTTGCCGTCGCGCGCGCTCGTGCCCAGCGCCGCGCGGCCGACGTTTTCGCGCACCGCCACGAACTCCATCTCCGGGGTGATGATCCCGGCACGCGCATACGCGAGTTGCGTCACCGCCCGCCCCGCCCGGGCACGCAGCGGCGCGCGCAGGCGCGCAAACTCCGGCGCCGCGTGGCCCCCGGCGGCCAGCCCGTTGTCGAGCGGCTGCACCCGCCGGCCCGGGTAGGCTTCGGTGTCGGCGCGCGCCGCGATCCACGCGGCGCGCAGCGGCGGCAGGCCGCGCGCGATGTCGATGCTCTGGTTCGGGTCGGTATAGGGACCGGAGCTGTCGTAAACCGTCAGCGGCGGTTCCCCGGCCGCCGGATGCAGCGTGATCTCGCGCATCGGCACGCGCAGCTCGCGGTGCAGGGTGCCGGGCTTGTAGACCTTACGCGAGGCGGGCAACGGCTCGGAAACGACGTGTAGCAACTGCGCATTCATCGGCACGCTCCTGGCTTCATGGCAGAAGATCCGGTGAATGCCGCACGTTGTCGGAAAGAATCGCCCGCCGGTGTCACCGGTGCGATCGCCGTCTCGAGGGAAACTTTCCTACGCCAGCATTAACTGGATCAGGTACGGAGGGTCGCCAGGGCGCGCCCTCCCACGGCGCTCGCTGGCCTCTCAGCCCCCTGCCGGGGCTCCCCTAGCTCGCCGCAGAAAGTAGTACGAGCGGCGCCCAAGGTCAATGCCGGGTGCGCCGCGAACTGCCGGTGCCTCGCCGTATGCGGACGCGCTGCGGCCGGCGCCGCCGGTGTGTGACACTAGCGCCATGGCTTCCTGGCAGGTGTGGGCGCTGCTGTCAGCGCTGTTCGCCGCGCTCACGGCGATCTTCGCCAAGCTCGGCGTGGCGGACGTCAATCCCGACCTCGCGACACTCATCCGCACCGTGGTGATCCTGGTGCTGCTGACGGCGGTAGCGCTCGCGACGCGCGCACTGCCGGGAGTCACGCAGGTCGCCCCGCGTGCCTGGGCGTTCCTGGTCCTGTCGGGGCTGGCGACCGGGGCTTCGTGGTGGTGCTACTTTCGGGCGCTGCATGTCGGCGACGCGGCGCGCGTGGCGCCCCTCGACAAGCTGAGCGTGGTGCTCATCGCCCTGTTCGGTGTGGGATTTCTCGGTGAGCGGCTGGCGCCAGTCAACTGGCTGGGCATCGCGCTGGTGACCGCCGGCGCCTGGCTGGTGACGCTGCGGGCATGAGGCCGGACGGCGTGCGCAGCGACACTGCGCACGCCGTCCTCGACACCTGCCCTGGTAATAACCGCCCTACAGGGGGCGGGCGCCGCTTCCGTGGCTGGCCTGTCCACCCTTGCGGCCCGCTTCGGCCGCAAGCTCCGGATGCTGTGAGAAGCTGCGCTTCTCGTCGGGAACGCTCTGTCCGCCCTTGCGGCCGGCGATCGCCGCCAGCTCGCGGTTCTGCGAGAAGCTGCGCTTCGCGCCGGGAACGCTCTGTCCGCCCTTGCGGCCCGCTTCCGCCGCCAGGCGGCGATTCTGCGAGAAGCTGCGCTTCTCGTCCGGCACTGCCTTGCCGCCCATGCTCGCGATCTGCCGCTGCCGCTCCGCATTCATGGAGGCAAAGCCGCGGTGCGATACGCGCCCTTCATTAACTGTTCCTTCAGCCATCACTGCTCTCCTTCTGGTTCGCTTGACCCGCGGACCCGTCAGGCGTCGCGCGGAATGGATGAACCGGTATGACACAACAGTTGGTTCGCCTGAGGCAAGAATAACGCCGCCCGGGGACGGCGAACATCAGGCTAACCTGACCGGCGGCGTCAGCGCATGCCTACGTTGTAACCTGATGTGCGAATGTCAGGGCGTAGTAACGTCAGCGTAATGTCAGGGTGTCAGGCGATCGATCACCAGGCCAACGACCCCGTCCCGCCCGACCTGGTAGGTGATCTGCCCGAAGGGGTCGCCGCTCACCGCCACCGGACTGCCACTGCGCGCTATCCGCGCCACCACCTGCACGCTCTGGCCGCTCGTAAACGAGCGCCCGGGGATCATCGAGTCCGAGGCGCTCAAGGCAACACTCTGGGGAAAGTGACTTTCCAGGCGCTTGACCGCGAGCGGCGGACCGGACCCGGCGGGATCGCGGACAAACACGTAGAGGGAACCCCCGGCCGCGGCCACCGCGAGCTTCGGTGACACACTGACATTGACGGTTACCACCGTCTGTGCCGCATCCGCCGCGGCCGCCGCCGTTTGCGGCGCTGCAGCGGGCTTGCGGGCGAGCTCAGCGTCGATGACGCTGATCTGCTGCTCGATCAGCGGCCGCACGTTCGCCGGCGGGTCCATGGCGAGGAGCGCCGCGAAGCGCTCACGCGCGAGCGGCAGATTCCCCTGGCGGGCGGCGATCAGCCCGCCGAGGAACAGGGTCTTGCCGGAGCGCGGATCGAGCTGCAGCGCCCGCTCGATGAGGCGCGCCGCGCGGCCGTCGAGCTCGCTCTGGTCGGCAAGCGCCAGCGCCTCCGCCTGCCCCACCAGGGCCTCGGCGCTCTTGCCACCGCTGAGGCGGTCGGCGCGCGCGAATGCGCGCACCGCGAGCGGATATTCCTGCAGTACGGTGTAGGAGCGTCCCAACATCAGCCAGCCGTCGAAGTCCTGCGGATCGTGCTCGAGCTGGCGCGCGAGGCGCGCCACCATGGCCTGGGGGGAATTGCCTGGCGCGGGCGCGCGCCACGGCCAGTTGCTCCAGCACAGGTACAACCCGGCGGCCCCGAGCAGCAGCAGCGCCGTCGCGGCGAGCGCCGCCCGCGAGGCGGGCGCGCTGCCGGCGGGAGTCGGCCGCAGCAGTGGCACGACCACCGCCGCTACGGCGGCGAGGCAGAGCAGCGCGGCCAGCAACACGAAGGTGACCATCAGCGCGGCGGATCCTCTTCGAGGGGAGCATCGTCCGTGCCGAGCAATGCCGTGCGCTCGCGCACGATGCGCCACGCGACCACCGCCCCGATCAGCAGCAGCACCGCGGGCGCGCCCCACAACCAGGCGTTGCGCCATGAGTAGCGCGGCCGGAACAGGATGAAGTCGCCATAGCGCGCCGCCATCCAGGCGCGCACCTGCTCATCCGACTTACCCGCGAGCAGCTGCTCGCGCACCTCGCGGCGCAGATCCGCCGCGAGCTCGACCGGCGAGTCGGCCAGGGATTCGTTCTGACACTGCATGCAGCGCAGTTCATGCGTGAGCGCGGAGTAGCGCGCCTGCAGCGCCGGATCCGGCAGCTCGGTCGGATCCACCGCCCGTGCGGTGCCCGCCACGCACAGCACGGCGAGCATCACGACGGCGACCACCAGCAGGGGCACACGCATTCTAAGAGCCGGCGGCTGCGGCGGAGACACGCGGCAGGATGTCCCGCGTCCAGGTGTCGTCGGTGAGCGCGCCGACGTGCTTGTAGACGATGATGCCCTGCGGATTGACCAGGAATGTCTCCGGGGCACCGTACACGCCCCATTCGATCGCGGCGCGTCCCGAGGCGTCCACCGCCACCGCCTGGTACGGGTTGCCAAGCTGTGTCAGGAAGTCGCGCGCCTGGGCATCATCGTCCTTCCAGTCGAGGCCGATGAGCGGCACGACCCCGGCCTGCTGCACCTTCAGCAGCAGCGCGTGCTCGGCGCGGCACTCCGTGCACCAGGTGCCCCACACGTTGAACAGGTACCAGCGGCCCTTGAGCTGCGCCGAGTGCAGCTGCTGGCCGGGATGGTTCAGCTCCGGGAGTGAAAACTGCGGCGCCGGCCGACCGAGCAGCGGCGATGCGATCACGCCTTTCTCCGGGGAGTGCCAGATGCCGACGGCCAGCACGACCGCCAGCAGCAGGAAGGCGCCGAGCGGCAGCAGGAAGCGGTTCATCGCGCCGGCTCGCCGGCGACGCCCGCCAGCGCCGGCTGCGTCGCCTGCGCGGCGCGATAGCGTCGATCGGAGGCTGCCAGCGCGCCGCCGAGCGCCATGATGAATGCGGCCAGCCACACCAGGCTCACCAGCGGGCGGATCTGCACGCGCAGGCTCCAGCGACCGGCACCCAGGTCGTCCCCGAGCGCCAGCAGCAGGTTGTTGCCGCGATTCATGGTGATGGCGGTCTCGCTGGTGAGCTGCCGCTGCACCCAGTACTGGCGCTTCTGCGGCCGCAGCACCGCGACCCGGCTGCCGTGGCGCGTGACGACGACCGTGGCGGCCAGCGCGGAGTAATTCGGACCGTCGAGCGGTTGCACGCCGTCGAAGCGAAATTCGTAGTCGCCGACGCGGGCACTCGCCCCGGCGGCCAGCGCCACGTCGCGCTCGACGGTGAAGGACTGCACAGTGGTGAGCGCCACGACGAACAGCGCTACCCCCAGGTGCGCCACCGTCATGCCGAGCACCGCGCGCGGCAGGGACAATCCCCGCCGCCAGCGGTCGATCGGATCCAGCAGCGAGGACAGCGCGATCCACAGCCCGAGCGTCGCCCCGACGGAGGCGAGCAGCCCGCCGCGCGCGAACAGCCCGAACACCAGACCACAGCCGAGCACCGCCGCAACGAGGCACGTCACGAGCAGCGCGCGCGCGCTGTCCTTGAGCCGGCCGCGCTTCCAGCCGGCGTGGATGCCGACCGCCAGCAGCGCGAGCAGCGGCAGCGTCGACATCATGAACGTCGGGTTGAAGTACGGCGGTCCGACGGAGACCGTGCCGAGACCGAGCGCGTCCGAGATCAGCGGCGCCAGCGTGCCGGCGAACACCGTCGCGGCGGCAATCACCAGCAGCACATTATTAAAGAGGAGAAACGACTCGCGCGCACCGAGCTCGAAGCCGGCCGTGGACTTCAGCAGCGGCGCTCGCCAGGCGTAAAGCGCGAGCGCGCCGCCGATCATGATGACGAGGAACACGAGGATGAAGACGCCGCGCATCGGATCGGCTGCGAACGAGTGCACCGACACCAGTACCCCGGAGCGCACCAGGAAGGTGCCGAGCATGCTCAGCGAGAACGCCAGGATCGCCAGCAGCAGCGTCCAGCTCTTGAACAGCCCGCGCTTGTCGGTGACCGCGAGCGAATGCAGCAGCGCGGTCCCGACCAGCCACGGCATGAATGACGCGTTCTCGACCGGATCCCAGAACCAGAAGCCTCCCCAGCCGAGCTCGTAGTACGCCCAGAAGCTGCCCATGGCGATGCCGCAGGTGAGGAACGCCCAGGCGACCGCGGTCCACGGCCGCGTCCAGCGCGCCCACTGCTGGTCGAGCCGGCCTTCGAGCATCGCCGCACAGGCGAACGCGAAAGCCACCGCGAAGCCGACGTAACCGGTATAGAGCACCGGCGGATGCACGGCCAGCCCGGGATCCTGCAGGATGGGATTGAGGTCGCGTCCGTCGGGCGCCGGCGGATCAAGGCGCACAAACGGGTTGGAAGTGGCCAGCGTAAACAGCAGGAAGCCAAAGCTCACGACGCCGAGCACCCCGAGTACGCGCGCGGCGAAGTGCGGCGGCAGGCGCCCCGAGCCGACCGCCACGGCGAGGGTCCACAGCGCCAGCAGGAGGATCCACAAGAGCAGCGAGCCCTCGTGCGCACCCCACAACGCCGTGACGCGGTAGAACAGCGGCAACGCGGTATTGGAGTTCTCGGCGACGTAGCTCACCGAGAAGTCATCGCCCACGAAGGCGGCGATGAGACACGCCACCGCGGTCGCGACCATCACCGCCTGGCCCGCGACCGCCGGGATGACCGCGGCCATCCAGCGCTCGCGGCCGAGCGCAGCGCCTGCGATGCCGAAGAATGCCTGCAGCCCCGCCAGCAGCAGCGCGAGGATCAGGGCGAAATGACCCAGCTCGGGCAACACCGCAGGTCAACTCCCCGCGGACGGTGCGGCGCCGGCGACCGGCGCCGGCGGTGCAGCCGGCGCGGCGAGCGCGCGCGATTCGCCATGCCGCCGCTTCAGCGAGCGCGCCACTTCCGGCGGCATGTACTTCTCATCGTGCTTCGCGAGCACCTCGTCCGCCACGAAGGTGCCGTCGGCCCGCAGCCGCCCGTGAGCGACGACGCCGGCACCCTCGCGGAACAGGTCCGGCAGTACCTGATTGTAGCTCACCGTGACCTCGCGGTTGAAATCCGTGACGATGAAGTGCGATTCGAGACTGCCGGGGGCGCGCGTGAAGCTGCCCTGCTTCACCATGCCGCCGAGGCGGAACGGCTGGCCGCCGCGCACCTCGCCATTGGCCACCTGGGTGGGATCGAAGAAGAACGTGACGTTGCTGCGGAAGGCGTTCAACGCAAGCGCACCGGCAAGGCTCACGCCGGCGACGATGCCGAGCACCAGGACCATGCGCCGCCGCCGCGGTGTCATGGGCCTTCCGAGCGCGCACTGAGGCGCCGCCTGGCCGCCGCGCGCGCGTGCGTCAGCGCGCGCTGCGCCCACACGACGTTCAGCACCACCACCGCGAAAGTCACCGCGTACGCCGGCCAGACGAAGGCCGCATAGCCGCCCATGTCGAAGAAGGCCCTCATGCGCTCACCACCTCACGGATCCAGCTCGCGGTGCGCTCGCGGCCGAGCACCTCGCCGCGCAACCGCACCAGCAGCACCGCCACGAAGTACAGCGTGAAGCCGAGCAGCATGAGCAGCAGCGGCACCAGCATCGACGGCGGCATGGTCGGTTTCGCCAGTCTCATCACTGAGGGGGCCTGATGCAGCGAGTTCCACCAGACCACCGAGTAGTGAATGATCGGCACGTTCACCACTCCCACCACCGCCAGCACGGCACTCGCGCGGTCCGCCCGCTGGGTATCCTCGATTCCGGCGCGCAGCCCCATGTAGCCTAGGTACAGGAACAGCAGCACCAGCTCGGAGGTCAGCCGCGGATCCCATTGCCAGTAGGTGCCCCACATCGGCTCGCCCCACAGCGCGCCGGTCACCAGCGCGGCGAAGGTGAACGATGCCCCGATGGGCGCACAGCTGGCCGCGACCGCGTGCGCCACCTTGATGCGCCAGATGAGCCCGACGCCGGCGGCGATCGCCATCGTCGTATACACCATCAGCGACATCCACGCACTCGGGGCATGCACGTAAAGGATGCGAAAGCCATCGCCCTGCTGGTAGTCGGGCGGCGCCAGCACCAGCCCGCCCCACAGGCCGCCCAGGATGCACAGCGCCGCCGGCCAGGCGAACCACGGAGTGAGGCGCGCCGCGAACGCGTACACGTACGGCGGCGAGGCGAGGCGATGGAACCAGGTCCAGCTCATGCGGCAAGCCCTTTCGGCTACTCCAGAGAGATGCGCACGGCAGCAGAGGCCGCCAGCGGCGCGAGCGTTACCGCGAGCACCGCGAGCGCCGCCAGCAGCTCGAGCGGCGCGAGCAGCGGCGCGCCGTTGATCGCGAGCTGCGTGGCGCGCGCGCCGAAGATCAGCACCGGCAGCGACAGCGGCACGGTGAGCAGCGACAGCAGCGCGCCGCTGCGCTTCAACCCCAGGGTGAGCGCCGCACCGATCGAGCCGATGAGACTCAAGGTCACGCTGCCGATGATCACCGCGAGCAGGATGCCCGGCAGCGCGGCGGCGGGCACACCGAGCGACAATGCGGCGAGCGGCGCCATGAGCGCGAGCGGCACGCCGGTGAGCAACCAGTGCGCGGCGGTCTTCGCGAACATGAGCCAGGTGAGCGACTGACCCGAGAGGGCGTACTGCTCGAGCGTGCCGTCGTGCGCGTCGTCGCGGAACAGAAATTCCAGCGCCAGGAGGGAAGCGAGCAGCTCCGCCACCCACAGCACGCCGGGCGCCACCGCGCGCAGCTGCGCGAGCTCGGGCGAGATCGCCAGCGGAAAGAGCATCGTGACCAGCGCAAAGAAAGCCAGCGGCTGCACCAGCTGTCCGCGCCTGCGGAAGGCGAGCTGCACATCGCGCAGCAGCGCGAGCCACGCCGCCTCGAGTGCGCTCGCCGCGGCACTCGCTTCAGCGGGTGCCGCCGCCCCGGCCGCGCGGGTGGGCGGCAGCGTGCCAGCTGCCGAGGCGCCGGCGCTCAAGCGGGCAGCTCCAGGCTGCGCAGCCGCGGCGCCGGTGCCGGCAGGCTCTGGTGCACAGCCGCGATCACCAGGCCGCCGCGTGCCAGCTGCTCGCCGATGAGCGTGCTCACCAGCTGCTGCCCGGCGGTATCCAGATGCGTCGCCGGCTCATCGAGCAGCCACAGCGGCACGGCGAGCAGCGCCAGGCCGGCGAGCGCCACGCGGCGGCGCTGACCGGCCGACAGCGTACGCACCAGCCGCTCGCACCAGGGGCTCGCACCGACGCGCTCGAGTGCCGCGTCGAGCTCGACTGAGCGAAGGTGCCGGCGCACGCCGATCCAGTAACGCAGGTTCTCGCGCGCACTCAGGTCAGCCTTCAGCGGCGGCTCGTGACCCAGATAAGCGAGCCGGGAATGAAAGGTGCGCAGGTCCGCGCGCACGTTGACGCTGTTCCACAGCACCTGGCCCTCCTCCGGCCAGATCAGTCCGCACAGCGCACGCAGCAGGCTGGTCTTGCCGGCGCCGTTGGCGCCGCGCACCTCGAGATACTCCCCGCCGGCGAGCGCGAACTGCACGCCGCGCAGCACGTGCCGCTCGCCGCGGAACACGTGCAGATTCTCGACTTCGAGTGTCGCCTCGGGCATTGCCGCTCTACGCTGCCACGGCCGGGCGCAAAGGTAACGTTATCCTGTCGCACATGCAGTGTGTCGCCGTCCGCGCTCAGGAGGCTTAAGGTGAATTTGACGTTGGTTTAGTCTCGCAAATTCAGTGTCTTAGGGCTACATTTAAAAGTTAATCTCATTTAGGTCCGCGCTGCGGACGCTTCTGTAGAATCGCGCGGCGGGAAAACGCCCGGGTGGCGAAATCTGGTAGCCGCAAGGGACTTAAAATCCCTTGGGGGAAACCCCGTGCCGGTTCGAGTCCGGCCCCGGGCACACTTGAAGATAAGGCGTTTTCCGCGGGTTACGGCGCGGGACGGTCCGCGCCCTCGAGCGTGGTCGCGGTGACGCGGTTGCGGCCGTCGTGCTTGCTGCGGTACAGCGCGGCGTCGGCGATGCGCAGGATGCGCGCCGCCAGGCGTGACTCCCCGACCGGCACGCGGTCGATGCCGCACAGTCCGAAGCTGGCGCTGATGCGGACCTTCTTCTTATCGATGACGAACGGGCCGTCGACCACGGCGCGCCGCAGCTTGCGCGCGACCTCGAGCGCCTGCGCGTAGTTCGTCTCGGGCATCACGATCGAGAATTCCTCGCCGCCGAGCCGCGCCACCCAGTCGATGCGCCGCCGCAGGCCCTGTTTCAGCCGCGGCCCGAACTGGCGCAGGATCTGATCCCCGCCGGTATGCCCCAGCGTGTCGTTGATCTTCTTGAAGTGGTCGATGTCGCACAGCAGGAGCGACAGCGGCAGGCCAGAGCGCGCGGCGCGTTCGACCTCGCGCGGGAAATGCTTGCCGAAGAAGCGCCGGCTCGCGACCCGGGTGAGGTCGTCGGTGGCCGCGAGCTTGCGGTTCTCCGCCAACGTGATGCGCAGCACGCCCTCGAGCTCGGTGATGCGCCGCGCCGCGGCGACGCGCGCGTCCAGCTCGCCGCCGGAGACACGCCGGCCGATGCAGTCGTCGGCACCGGCGAGCAGCCCGGCCTCGCGCTCCTGCGCCTCATCGAGCTCCGCCACGTACAGTATGAACGGCGCGCGGCCGCCGGTGGTGCGCGCCCGCAGCGTGCGAATCGAGCTCGGGGCTGTCCGTGATCACCACCGCACGGAACTCCGCCGTGAAGCGGCGCAGCGCCTCCGCCTCGTCCGCGACCGCTTCCAGGTCGAGCACGTCCGGGGTGAAGTGGCGCTCCATCTGCTGGCGCAGCGGCTGATCGGCGAACACCAGCAGTGCCTTCGGCGGCGGCAGCACCCGCACCATCACCGCCACCGTCGCGGTGGTGGTGCTGTCGTCGGCCGTGGGAATCTTCTGCGCGCGGCGCTCGAGGACGCGGCGGATAACCGTCGTGTGGCCGCCGGATCGCATGTTCGCCCCCGAGGATGACTGAGCTAGCGATTCAACCCTGTCAGCCTGCGGCAATCAAGGTCCGCACCCCGATTGCAGCGGGGCGCGCCGGCTCGGGTGCGCTGCGCGGGCGGCGGTGTGAGGCGCCAAGCGGCGGCGGGCCGCGCGCCGGGGGGAGCGCGCGGCCCGTCGCCGTCGACGGCCGTGTTGCCTACGGCGCCGCGGGTCGCTGAGCCTGCGCGTGCATCAGGCGACCGTGCTGGGCCAGCTGCTGCCGCAGCTCCGCCGACATCTGCGGGCGCTGCGAGAGTTCCGCCGGCTGCCAGCCCGGCGGGCGGCTGCCCGGTGCCGGAATCGCCACGAAGGTGTGCGCGACCGGCCCGCAGGCACCGTCGACCAGCACGCACGCCAGCCCGGTGATTTCGCCACGATCATTGATGTCGCCGGTCTCCAGCGCCTGCAGGGGAGCGTTGGGCTGCAGCAGCGAGTTCAGATCATAGAGCTGACCGTTCTGCCACAGGAACACGGCGTGCGGCGCACCGCTCGCCTCGAAGGACGTGCCGACGACCTGGTTGAAATCGTTGATGCCGGTTGCCTGCGCAGTCGCATCGCCAGGCAGGGTGTGCAGGTTGATGATGCCGCCGGGCGTCCAGATGACCGCCTGGGAATTGGGCGTCAATACCCCGCCGCTGACATCGCCGGGGGTATCCAGAAAGCCCACGATGATGCCGGCGTTGTTGATCGCCATCGGGGTATTCCAGCCCGCGCCGCCGAGCGTCGGCAGCCTGATCGGCTGGCCGTTCAGCCACAGCAGTGCATGCCGCGCACTGTACGCACCCACCGCGTTGTCGCAGGCACCGGAGATACCGACCACCTCACCCGCATCATTGATCGCCGTGGCGGCGGAGGTCGTGTCCGTGCCATAGGGCGGCAGGACTCGCTTGACTGCAGTGCCCGGGCCCCACTCGACCGCGAGGAACTGCAGCACCTGCGGAAATACACAATCGCTGTCGTGCACGGCCGTCTCCGCCCAGCCGACCGAGCTGCCGGCATTGTTGACGCCGGTCGCAAACCCGTTGTTGCCGCCGAGCAGTGCCAGCTGACTGAGCGCGCCGTTCTGCCACAGGAACGGCAGGCAGGTATGACCATTGGTCGGAATGAAGTCGGCGCAGGAGAACACCTCGCCGTTCGGATCAGGCGTAGCGGACTCGGAGATACCGACCACCAGGCCGTGATTATTCTTGACCGGCCATTCGACCGCGCTGTTCATGCCACCGAGCGTGCCGAGATCGATGAGGTTCCCGGGGATCGCCAGCGTCGCGTGCAGCGCGCCCGCATCGTTGAGCGAGGCCCCGGTTACCCAGCCGAGATTGTCCACCCCCGCGCCGAAGGCGAACGTGCCGCCGAGCGTGCCGGTGTCATAAATGATGTAGGCCGGTGCCGGCGGCGCGCTCAGTGCCGGTGCGCTCGCGGCGAGGCCGAGCGCCGCCGCCGCCGCGACGCCGAGCAGCCGTGCGCCGTAGGGCAATGCGAGTCCGTATTGATTTTTCATGTGAGCTCCCTGCGGCCGGTGCGGCCGCTTGCTTGTGCGCAGCAATTTAGTGCCGCGCGCGCCGCGGGCCCGGACGTTTTCGGACCTCGACAGGAAGAGTTCCGGGTCCGAAAACGGCTCAACCACCGCCCGCCGGGCCCGTTACGAAGTGGGCGGGCGCGTTCCCGTCCGTCGCCATATCGCACGCCGGCCACGTCCCGGCGCGCGGGCGGGTTCAAACGCTTTCCCGGGCGCTAGCATCCAAAGTTGCGGGGGAGGGTTCCTCCGTAGTCGCGCTTCAGGCTTGCCATGGAAAGTCTCAACTGGTCGAGCCGCAGCCCCGTCGCGATCATCGTCGTCGCGCTCTTCGTGGGCCTGGTCGGCATGCTCAGCCTGAGCCGGCTGGCGCTGCAGCTCTTCCCCGACGTCAACCGCCCGCAGCTCTCGATCCAGATGGGCTGGCGCACCGCCTCCCCCGCGGCTGCCGCGGCAGCGCAGCCGGCGCCGGTGCTGCCATGACGGGGCTGTGCGGTCTGCTGGCTCACACCGCGGCCTGCACCGCACTTGGCCTCGCCGCTGACCTCGCGCCCGCGGCCGAGCCGCCCGCGGAGCGCGCGGTGGTGGAGGTCGGCACGGTCAGCGTTCGCCCGGTGACGATCGAGAGCTGGATACCCGGATCGATCGTCAGCCGCGCGGATGCGCGCATCGCCAGCGTGATCCCCGGGCGCGTCGTGTGGGTGGCAGACGTCGGCACGCAACTGCGCCAGGGTGAGCCGCTCGCCCGACTCGACGACACCGTCGCGCGGCTGCGCCTCGAGGACCTGCGGGCACAGGTGGCCCGCGCCCGTGCGCAGCGCGACGTCAACAACTCGCAGCTCGAGCGCTTCAACCGCCTCGCGGCCACACAGGCCCTGAGCGCCAGCCAGCTCGAGGATGCGCGCGCGCAGCGCGAAATGTCGGGCGACGATCTGGCGCGCGCCGAGGCACAGCTGCGCCAGGTGCAGTACGAGATCGAGCAGGCCGTGATCCGCGCACCATTCCCCGGCGTAGTCACCGAACGCTTCATCCAGAGCGGCGAATACCTGCAGACCGGCGCCGCCACGGTGCGGCTCGTCGACACGGCGAACGTCGAGGCGCGCGCCACGGCCGCCCTCGCCCTGGCTGGCAGCGTGCACCCGGGCCAGCTGGTCACGGTGCGCGATCACGGCGTCGAGCACAGTGGTCGCGTGCGCACCGTGGTGCCGGTCGGGGACGACCGCTCGCGCCAGTTCGAGGTGCGCGTCGCGCTGCTGAACCCGCAATGGCTGGTCGGCATGCCGGTGGAGGTGAGCCTGCCGAAAAGCAGCGAGCGCAGCGCGTTCACGGTGCCGCGGGACGCGCTGGTGATACGGCAGAATCGCTCCTACGTGCTGCGCGTGACCCGCGCCAACACGGTGGAGGAACTCGACGTCACCCCCGGCGCGGGCGTGGCGGATGCCGTGGAGGTGCGCGGCGCGCTCGCCGCGGGAGACCGTCTGGTGATCCGCGGCGGTGAGCGGCTGGTGGCGGGACAGGCGGTGCGGGTCATCGACCCGGTGCAGCACCCCGCTCAGCCAAACCCCGGCTGAGACCTTGCGGCCGGCCACAGCAGCGGGAACAGCGGGTGCTCGAGCGGCGCGCCCGCCGGCAGCGACTCGCCGAGCCCGGCGAACTCCGGCGAGGTCGACCAGCTGCGCGGTGCGTGGCGCATGTCGTCGCCGAGCAGCCGTACGGAAAACACGCGGCGCCGGCTGCCGCCCGCGACCCCGGCGGCCGCGTGCAGGGTAAGCATGTGGAAGCACACCGCATCGCCGGCAGCGAGCGGCCAGCCGAGAATCCGCCAGCGCGCCCGTTCGGCATCAATGTCCGGCAGCTCGGCGAGGCTGCCGGGCGGGAACCACTTCGCCTGGTGGTCCATGAACGTGCGCGGCATCAGCCAGGGCCCGCGGTGCGAGCCGGCGATGAACTCGAGCGTGGTGGCGCGATCCACCGGGTCGACCGGGATCCAGAAGCTGCAGTTCTGCCGCCCGCTCACGTTGTAGTAAGGCTGATCCTGGTGCCAGGGCGTGCGGGCGCGCGTACCGGGCTCCTTGGTGAGCATGTGATCGTGATAAAGGCGTGCGCTCGCGCTGTGCATCAGCCGCGCGCCCACCTCCCCGAGCGCCGACTCGAAGATGAAGCGCCGGTAGTGCGGGTTGTCCTGCCAGCAGCAGAAATCCTCGCAGAAGAATCCCGGATCGTCGCGGCTGCTCGCCACCTTGGCGCGCAGGCTCGGGTGCGCAAGATTGTGCTCGATCCCCGCGCGCAGCAGCTCCAGTTCCTGCCCCTGCAGCAGCTGCCGCAGCACCACGGCGCCGTCGGCCTGGAAGGCCTCGATCTGCGCCGGGGTCAGCGCGAAGCGCGCCCGAGGCAGCGGCGGTGGGAGCGCTGGCGTACTCATGCCGCTAGCCGCCACCAGTCCGCCGGCAGGCGTTGATGAACTTGCGCCGCTCCTGCTCGGATTCGATCTCGGTGCTCAGCTCCACGATCAGCGCCTCGAGGCTGGCGCCGCGGGCAGCGGCGCGGCTCACCACGTGCCGGGCGAACGGCCCGATGTAAAGCGCCAGCTGCGTTTCGAGGCGGTGCAGCGTCGCCGCGTCGGGCAGCACTTTGTGCGCGGCGCTGTCCGCGGGCGACGGCCCGCCCGGCGCCACCGCCGGCGGTGCCGCACCGGCCAGCAGGGTCTTCAGGTAAGTACCGAGGCGCGCAAAGTGCGGTTCCATGGGCGCTGGAAACGCGTCCAGCCAATGCTGGCTGCTGAGAAAGTATTCGAGGCTCTGCGAGGGCAGCACGTCCTCGATACGTACCGGCAGCACAGCCACGTCGCGGTGTACGGCCCGCTCCACCTCGCGCCGCACCTGCGGCGAGGAATTTGCGCTCGCGGAGAACACCAGCACCATGACGCGCGCCGCGGCAATCGCCGCGATGATCTCCGCCGCCCAGTCGCTCGATGGCGCCACGTCGCGCGGCGCCACCCAGCAGCCGAAGCCGTGCGTCTCGAGGTACGACACCAGGGCGAGCGCGGTCTCGCGGTCGGCCTGGGAGTAGCTGACGAAGACCTCCTGCGGCATCGCCCGTCAGTCCCCCAGCGCCTTCATCGCCTTGTCCAGGCTCTTGCGCATGCGGTTGAAGGCGCGCCCGAGGGCGGCGATCTCCGCCCCGCCGCTCACCGGAAACTCCGGCGCGTCCGTCTCTCCGACGCTCAGGTGCTCGGCGATCTGCGCCATGCGCCGCACCGGGTGCACCACCAGCAGGTAGAGCACCACGTTCACCACCAGCAGCAGTGCCACGAACACCGTCACCAGCGAGGCGAGAAAGGCGCGGAAGGCGTGCCCGGCGCGCGCTTCGGCGGCCGCGATCGGCACCGATACCACCTGCGCACCGATGACGTCCCCGGCCTGCCAGCCGAAGCCGTTGCTGCTGCCGTAGCGGGCAATCACGGTCGCGGGCGCCGTAGTTGCCGTGCCGTGACAGCTGAGGCACTCGCCGGCGGCGCGGATCGGCCGGGCGAGGTACAGCGTGGGTCCCATGGGCGTATCGCGCTCACCGCTCAACTCGTGCACGTTGCCGTCCTCACGGAAGCGCTGGATGAGGTCCGCCTGCCAGTCGGTCGCCCGGTCGCGCAGGTTGGTCGGGTTGAGCGTCGCCTCCTGGTAGGAGTACTCGGGTCGCTCGGCGTGCAGCCGCAGGAAGTGCTCGGTGGCGGCGTAGAACGGCACGCTCTGCGGCAGAAAGTGTGACTGCATCTGCCCCTGCAGCAGTGGCGCCACCTGCTCCGCGGTGTAGTCGCGTGCCGCTCGCGCGCTCTCCATCATGAGTTGCGCTTCCGCGCGGATCTCGTGCTCGGCATTGCGTTGCAGGAGCGTGCGGCACACCAGGCCGGTGAGCGTCGCGCCGACCGCGAACACCACGACCAACGCTAGATTCACCCGAAGCAGCAGACTCATACGGTCCTCACGCCTCACGCGGCGGCCCTAGTGGGCATTGTGGCCGCCGCACCGCGCCCGCACAATGCCGCCTTCGCTCCTGGCCCCGTGGTGAATGACCCCGATGAGCCCTGCATCCCTGGCCAATTCGCCGTTCATAGTCGGCGTGTCAGGACACCGCGACCTCGACGCGGCGGAGCTGCCGCGGCTGCGCGAGGCGGTGACCGATTTCGTGCGTCAGCTCAAAGCGCACCTGCCGGACACGCAGCTGCGCATGCTGGTCGGCATGGCCGCGGGCGCGGATCTGCTGGTCGCCGAGACCGCCCTGGCGCTCGGCGTCGACGTCGAGGCGCTGCTGCCGATGCCGCTGGCGCACTACGCGGCCGATTTCGATCCGCAGACCTTCGGCTGTCTGCAGCAGCTGCTGCAGCATCCGCAGGTGCGCTGCGTCGAGCTGCATGCACAGGCCGCGGGGGCCGCGGCGCTGCCCGCGCCTTCCGCCGCGCAGCGCGAGGCCATGTACGCCCATCTCACCCACACTCTGGTACGCCGCACCAGTTTGCTGCTGGCCCTGTGGGATGGGCAGCCGACGCTGCCGCCCGGGGGCACCGCGGACACCGTGCTGCGCTATCTGGGCGTGCGCACCGAGGCGAATCCGCAGGTCGAGCAGCTGCAGTTCGTCGAGGTGCAGGAGGATCTGGAAGCCGAGCGCATCGTCTACTGGACGCCGGCGGCGCGCGCCGGCGCGGTCGACGCCGGCGGCGACCATGCACCGTGTTTTCTCTTCGGTGCCGGCGACAGCGTGCTGCACGTACAGCGCAGCTTCCCGCTGCACCTGCAACACCAGCTTGCGGAGCTCAACAGCTACAACCTCGAGTTCACGCAGCTCGCCGGCAGCGGCCGTCTCGCGGCGGGCAACTCGCTGATGAGGGATCTGCCCGCCCCGGTACCGCCGAGCGACCGGCGCATGCTGGACGATATCGATGCGCAGTACAGCAAGGCCGACACGCTGGCGGTCTACTACCAGCGCCGCTCCGACCGCCTGTTCGACCTGTTCGGCGTCATGGCATTCACCATGGGGCTCGCCTACCTGATCTACGAGAAGCTCACTGAGTCGCGCGTCGTGCTGATCGCGTACCTGCTGCTGCTGCTCACCAGTCTGTCGGTGTACTACGTACTGCAGGGCAAGCGCTGGTTCGGCAAGCATCTCACCTACCGCGCCCTGGCGGAGACGCTGCGGGCGCGCTTCTACCTGCGGCTCGCGGGCGCCGATCAGCAGGTCGATGCGGCGGAGGTACTGGCGCTCTCCGGCATCGACCGCTTCCGCGGCTTCGGCTGGATCACTTTCGTGCTGAAGGGCATCGAGCCGCCGGAGGTCGACGCCGGCGCCTTCCGCGACCTGGAGGCGCGCGACGCGCGCAGCGTCGAGCAGGCGTGGATCGAGAACCAGCACGGCTACTTCACCCGCAAGGTGGCGCGCCTCGAGCGCAGCAGCCGGCGCGTCAAGCGACTGCGGCAGACGCTGTTCATCGGGATACTGCTGGTGATCTCGGTGTTGTTCGCCTTCGGCGACAACCTGCACCACATCAGCATGGGGCTGGGCGTGCCGCTGCGAAACATGCTGACTTTCTCCATGGGCATGCTGGCGGTGCTGCTCGGGGTGTGGGAGCTGCACCAGGACAAAATGGCCACGCGCGAGCTGCTGTGGCAGTACCGCAACCAGCTCACTCACTTCTCGCGCGCGCGGGCGCTGCTGGCGCACACCAGTTCCGTGCGGCGCCGCAACGAAGTGCTGGCGGAGCTCGGCAAGGACTCGCTGATGGAGAGCTATCTGTGGGCCATCCATCGCTACCACCGCGAGCACGAGCCACCCTCCGCCGGCGGCGGCTGAGTGCGCTCACGGCGTAGCCTGAAGCCACCATGACGGAAGCTTCTACCTCTGCTCCGCGGCGCGGCCGCACGCGACCCCCGCGCTCCACCGGTCCGTCGCTCGCCCCGCTACCGCGGCTCGCCAATCCCTGGCCGCCGCTCGAGATCCTCTCGAGCGAGCAGGTCGAGCGCATCCTGGTGGCCGCCTTCCAGGTGCTCGAGGAGGCGGGCCTGGAGATCCGCAGCGCCGCCGCCCGCGAGGTGTACCGCCGCGCCGGCGCGCTGGTGGACGATGCCACGCAGATGGTGCGGCTCGGGCGCGAGCTCATCGAGGCGCAGCTCGCCCACGCACCGGCGCGCTTCGTGCTGCACGCACGCAACCCGCAGCGGCACCTGCACGTCGGCGACAACGTGGTCAACTTCGGCCCGGTGACCGGCGCCCCCAACATCCGCGACCGCGAGGGTGGACGCCGCTATGGCGACATCGAGGCATTCCGCAACATCCTCAAGCTGACTCACGCGCTCGGCGTGCTGCACTGGCAAGGCGGCATCGTGGTCGAGCCGGTGGACGTGCCAGTCGCGACGCGCCACCTGCTCACCTACCAGGCGCACATCGAGTTCGCGGATACCGTGTGGGCGGCACGCGGCATCGGCGGCGTGCAGGCGCAGGATGCGCTCGCCATGTCGGCGATCGAGCACGGCTGCAGCATCGAGGAGCTGGCCGCGCGGCCGACGCTGATGACGGTGACCAACGTGAATTCCCCGCGGCGCGTCGACGAAGAGATCCTCGACAACATCGTGGTCATGGCGCGCCACGGACAATGCGTGGTCATCACCCCCTTTACGCTCATGGGCGCGATGGCGCCGGTGACGCTGGCCGGGGCGCTGGTACAACAGACCGCCGAGGCACTGGGCGTCGTGGCGCTGTGCCAGCTGATACGCCCCGGGACGCCGTGCGTCATGGGTGGCTTCACCTCGAACGTCGACATGCGCACCGGCTCGCCCGCCTTCGGCACGCCCGAGTACGTGCACGCGGTACTGGCCGGCGCGCAGCTCGGGCGGCGGCTCAAGCTGCCGGTGCGCACCAGCGCGGTGAACGCCTCGCCGATGGTGGACGCACAATCCACCTACGAGACCGCCTTCTCGCTGCAGGCCGCGGTCCTGAGCCACAGCCACCTGATCAACCACGCCGCCGGCTGGCTGGAAGGCGGGCCTGTCGGCCTCGTTCGAGAAGATCGTGGTCGATGCGGAGCTGCTGCGGAACTGGGCCGAGATTTTGAAGCCGGTGAGCTTCAGCGACGATGACCTGGGGGTTGAGGCCATCAAGGGCATCCCCGCCGGCGGCCATTTCTTCGGCGCCGCCCACACGCTGGCGCGCTATGAAACCGCGTTCTACCGCCCGCTGCTCTCGGACTGGTCGAACTTCGAGAACTGGACCGACGCGGGCTCGCAGAATGCCACCGAGCGCGCCACGGTGATCTGGAAGAAGCTGCTCGCCGGCTACAGCGCGCCGCCGCTCGATGCCGGCGGTGAAGGAAGCGATCGAGGCCTACGTCGCCCGGCGCACGCAGGAAATCGGCGCCGCCGCTTAGGACATCCCTTGAGCGCGCGGATCATGAACGCCCGCATGTACGCCGTCACGCCGGCGGTCGAAGCGGCGTGGCGCGCGCTGCTCGAGCAGGTGACGCGCGATGCGGAGCTCGAGCTCGACTACGTGGCCTACCCCGCGCCGCAGCCGCTCGAGGAGCTGTGGGCGCGCGCCGACCTGGGCGCGGTATTGATGTGCGGCTTTCCGCTGGCACTGCGGCTGGCGCAGGTCGCACCGCTCGCCGCGCCGATCCCGCGTGCCCCCTGGGCAGGCGGCCGGCCGCTCTACCGCACCGACCTCATCGTGCGCGCCGCCGCACCCTACCGCACGCTCGAGGACACCTTCGGGGGGCGCGCCGGCTGGACCGTGGAGCATTCCCACTCAGGGTTCAACGCCTGGCGTCATCACCTGCTCGCGTACCGCACGGCGCAGCGGCCGGCGCTGTACCGCGAGATGCGCGGCAACCTCGTCACGGCCCGCAACGTGCTCGATGCGGTGCGCGAGGGACGCATCGACGTCGGCCCGCTCGATGCCTACTGGCATCTGCTGATTGCGCGCCATGCGCCCGAGCTCACTGCCGGCGTGCGCATCCTCACCTCCACGGCCGCGGCGCCGATGCCGGCCTTCGTCGCCGCCGCCGGCGCTGCGCCCGAGCTGCTCGCGCGGCTGCGCGCCGCGTTTGCCGCGGCCGCAACCCGGCCCTGGTTCGCAGCGCTTGCCGAGCCGCTGCTGCTCGAGGGCTTCGCGCCGGTGAACGAGGACTCGTACGCGCCACTGCTGGAATGGGACCGCGCGGCCCGGGCGGCCGGCTATGAGCGGCCGGCCTGAAGCACTCAGGCAGCGCGCGGCAGCGCGCGCGCGGGCGCCGGCGGTACGCGCCCGGCCGGATGCGGCAGGACGTCGTGGCGGCGGAACAGGAAGCGGCGTGCCACCGCAAAATAAGATCTATAGACCAGGCCGCCGTTCTCGGCGAGCAGGCGCTCGCGGTGCACGCGGTAGCGCGCGTTGTACTCGTACCACGGCAGCGTCGGCAGCTCGTGGTGCAGCGCGTGCAGGTTGTTGAACAGGAACAGCGGACCTAAGACCCAGGAGCGCTCGACGAGCGCAATGCGCTCGCGGACCCCGGGCCGGGCACGGTGCTCGGCGAAGGAGCGGATCAGCAGAATGGCGTTGCCGGGAATCACCATGGCGACGACGTACAGCCACAGCGGCATCCCGCACACCAGCTTCACCCACACGATGACCGGCACGCACCACGCCAGGTGCTCGAGCCACAAGGCACGGGTACCCGGCTCGTTGCGCAGCAGCGCACGCGCTTCCGCGTGCAGGAACATGCCGATGCGCCAGAAGCAGCCGACCACGACGCGCCCGGCGAGCGTCTGCTGGATCTGCAGCATGGCGCGCGTGAAGCCGCTCAGGTGCGCCAGGTCCTCGGGCGTCCAGTAATAGGACTCCGGGTCATCGAGCGGATCGGTGAGGCGCTCGTCGATGTGGTGCCGCTGGTGCGTCTGCCGGTAGCGCTCGTACGGCAGCCACAGGGACAGTGGCACGATCGCGAGCAGGCGGTTCACGCCGCACCACCTCGTCGGGTGGCCATGGACGATCTCATGCTGCAGCGAGCTGTGCAGCGTGATCAGGACCGCGGTGATCGGCGCGACCAGCCACAGGGGCCAGCGCGTGTAGGCCAGGGTCGCCGCCAGCCAGGCCCCGTAGGTGGCCAGGATCAGCAGCAGTGTCGGCATCTCCACCGCGACGCGCCGGCGCTGCGCCATCACGGCGACGCCGCGCGCGTCCGGGGCAGGGATGGGGCATTCAGCTGACATTTCGCAGCCAATTTTAGCCAAAATCGCCCCGCCGCGCCGCTGCGGCTGACGCTTACGGGAGGCGCGTCTCAGTCGAACTGCACCCTGCGGCAGACGCGCCGCTCGAGCGCGGCCAGCGCGTCGTAGAGCAGGATCGCCATGAGTCCGGTCACCAGCCCCCCCTGCAGGATGAATGCGGTGTTGTTGGACAGCAGCCCGGCGATGATCACCTCGCCCAGCCCCTTGGCGGCGACCGTGGAACCAATGGTCGCCGTGCCCACGTTGATCACCAGCGACAGCCGGATCCCTTCCAGGATCAGCGGCATCGCCAGCGGCAGCTCCACGGCGCGCAGGCGCTGCCGCGCACTCATGCCCATGCCAGCCGCCGCCTCGAGCACCTGCGGCGGACAGGTCTTCAGCCCGGTGATTGTGTTCTCGAAGATCGGCAGCAGCCCGTAAGCGAACAGCGCGATGAGCGTCGGCTTCTCGCCGAACCCGACCAGCGGCACGGTGACCGCGAGCACCGCCACCGGCGGAAAGGTCTGGCCGATGTTCACCAGCGTGCGCGACAGGGGCAGGAACTGCGCACCGCTAGGGCGCGTGACCAGGATCCCGAGCGCCACCGCCACGAGCGTGCTCGCCGCCGCCGCCAGGCACACCGTCCCCAGTTGCGCGAGCGCCAGCAGCGCGAGGTTCCCCTGGTCGTAGATCGGCGGCGCGCCATACTCGGTGAGCGGCGCGAACAGCGGCGCGAAGCGCTGCGGCGCGGCGAGGAACGCCACCAGCAACAGCGCCGCGGCGCCACGCAGCCAGGTCGCCGCTGACACGGTTACGGCCGTCCGCGCGCCAGAATGGCAGCCACGGTCAGGTGACCCGACGGCGTGCCGTCCGCTCCCATGACCGCCGCGGCGCGTGCGCCCGACCAGACGAGCTCCGAGAGCACTTCGCGCAGCGAGACGGACGCGGCGACCTGCGGTCCCTCGCAACCCCCCGGCAGCGCCGCCTCGCCCGCCGTGGTGAGCGACAGGAGCTTCAGCGCCCGGTCCGCGACCCCCGTCAGGCGCGACACGAACGGGTCCGCCGGGCGGGTCAGCAGCACCGCCGGACGATCGTACTGCAGCAGCCGCCCGGCGCTCATCACCGCCACCTGGCCGCCGAGGCGAAACGCCTCGTCCATGTCGTGGGTCACCAGCACGATGGTCGTGCCGAAGCGGCGCTGGATGTCCAGCAGGTCCTCCTGCGCCTTGGCGCGGATGATCGGATCGAGCGCACCGAAGGGCTCATCCATCAGCAGCACCGCAGGCTCCGCCGCCAGCGCCCGCGCGACGCCGACGCGCTGTTGCTGGCCACCGGAGAGCTGGTGCGGAAAGGCGTCGGCGTAGGCGCCCGGATCGAGCTGAAACACCCGCAGCAGTTCCTCCACCCGCGCGCGGATGCGCGCCGGCTGCCACCCGAGCAGGCGCGGCACGGTGGCGATGTTCTCCGCCACCGTGCGGTGCGGGAACAGCCCATGGCCCTGGATCACGTAGCCGATGCGCCGCCGCAGCAGGTGCGCGGGCTCGTTGCGCGTGTCGCTGCCCTCGAGCAGCACCCGCCCGGCGGTGGGCTCGACCAGGCGGTTGATCATGCGCAGCAGCGTCGACTTGCCCGAGCCGGAGGTGCCGACGATCGCCGTGATGGAGTTGCGCTCGACCGCCATCGAGACGTCGTCGACGACCGTCGTCGTGCCGTAGACCTTGGTGAGGCTCTCGATCGTGATCATGTCCTGGCCCGGTCCATGACCTCTACCAGCGCATCCAGCAGCACCGCCGCGGAGAACGCCAATGCCACGATCGGTATCGCCCCGAGCAGCACCAGATCGATCGCCGTCTGGCCGATGCCCTGGAACACGAACGTCCCGAGGCCGCCGCCGCCGATCAGCGCCGCGATCGTCACCATGCCGATGTTCTGCACCAACACCACGCGGATACCCGTGAGGATGACCGGCAGCGCGAGAATCAGCTCCACGCCGCTGATCACCTGCCAGGGCGTCATGCCCATGCCGCGCGCCGCTTCGACCGCGGAACGCGAGACGCGCTTCAGTCCCGCCACCGTGTTGGCGACGATCGGCAGCAACGAATACAGGAACAACGCCACCGCCGCCGGCGCGGCGCCGATGCCACGGATGCCGAGCTCGCCCGCCCACGGCAGGGCCGTGGCCAGCGCACCGAGCGGCGCCATCAGGATGCCGAACAGCGCGATCGCCGGGATCGTCTGAATCACGTTGAGCACCCCGAGTACCCCCGGGCGCAGCCGCGGCACACGGTGACAGAGGATGCCGAGCGGCAGCCCCACGACGACGGCTGCACCGAGTGAGCCGAGCGCGAGCCACACGTGCCGGCGCGCCTCGTGCGCGAAGCGCGTCGCGTTTACCGCGTACTCGCGCATCACCGAGAGGTTGTCGAAGGTACCGTGGGCGAGGACCAGCCCGATCACGCCGAACGACACGGCCAGAAACAGCACCCGCAGCCCGGGACCAGGCCGCAGCCGCGTGGTGGCATCCGTCGCCATCAGGCCGAGCGCCACCAGCAGCACCCAGAAGGCCGCGCCCGGGGCGATCCGCACCACCTTGTTGCCAGGCGGAGTGAGCGCATCGCCGGCCGCCGCTACGGCGAGCGCGAGCGCCACGACGCCGAGCAGCGCGGCGGCGAGCCGCACCCGGGCATCGGCGACCCCGAGCGCCACCACCGCACTCAGCAGCAGCGCCGCCTCGCAGGCGAGCGCGCCCCACGCCGGCAGCACCTCACCGAGCGCGTGGGGATCGCCCGGTACGATGCGGTTCGCCTTGACGAGCACGAACGGCAGCAACATGAGGGCCGCCGCACCGGCGGCGCTGAGCAGCACGCCGAGCGGGTCGAGCCTCAAGCGGCTCAGCGTCGCGGCTTGCACGGCCGCCGTCATGGCTTGAGGAAGCCCTTCGCCCGCAGGTAATCGGCGGCGACCGCCTCGTCGGACTCACCGTTGATCTGCACCCGTGCATTGAGCTGCTGCAGCGTCGCGCCGTCGAAGCTCTGCATGAGCGGCCGGACGATCGCGGCGATCTGCGGGTTCGCCTTCAGCACCGCCTCGCGGATCAGCGGCACCGGGGCGTATACCGGCTGGTCGTGGCGGTCGTCGCTGAGCACTACGAGCTTCGCCGCGGCAATGCCACCGTCGGTGCCGTACACCATGGCGGTGTTGACGCCGTTGGTGGCGGCCGCCGCCGCGCCGATGGTCGCGGCGGTTTCACCCCCGGCGAGCACGATGAGCTGTTCCGAGCGCAGCGTGAAGCCGTAGGTCTTCTCCAGCGAGCGCAGCGTGCCGGCGTTGGCGAACTCCGCCGAGCAGGCGAGCACCACGTGGCCGCCGCCGGCCACCCAGCGGCCGAAGTCGCTCATGCTGCTCAGATGGTTCGCCGCCGCGACATCGCGGCGCACTGCCAGCGCCCAGGCGTTGCTCGCCGGCGCCGGCGTCAGCCACACGATGTGGTGCGCCGCGTAATCGAGCCGCGCGCCGAGCTGGTAGCCGCGTTGCAGATCCTTCCAGGCCGGATCGGCCGAATCGTTGAAGAACAGCCCCGCGTTGCCGGTGTACTCGACATACAGGTCGACCTCGCCCGACAGCAGTGCCTTGCGCACCACCGAGGTGGCGCCGATGCGCGAGCGATCGATGGTGGCGATGCCCGCGGCATTGAGCAGCAGGCGGATCATCTCCCCGAGCATCGCCGACTCGCTGGAGAGCTTGGAGGAGACGACCACGGCGGCGGGCAGCGCCGGCGCCGCGGTGAGCGCCAGCACCGCAACGATCCCCGCCCACCTGGTTCCTCGCGTCAACCGTGCACCTCGCGCTCAGCGCCGTGGTTGCGCCGTTGCCCGCACGTTGTCGGTTGACAAGCGGCGCGTCAAGCCCGCCGGCGAGCGCATGCGCCGCCGGGCCGCGGCGTTCTATCATGCGGCACCTGATGAGCCCGAGCGTCGACCAAGAACGCCGCACCGCCGACGGCATCCCCGCCGAGCGCGGCCGCTATTCCCTGTGGCGGCTGCTGCGCGAGGGCCTGCGCGGCCAGCGCGGCTGGTCGCACGCCTGGGCCAAGGCCGCAGCGCGTCCGCACTACCGCGTGGTGATCGTCGGCGGCGGCGGCCATGGACTGGCGACCGCGTACTATCTCGCCAGCCGCTTCGGTATTCGTGACGTGGCGGTGGTGGAGCGCGGGCCCATCGGCCTGGGCAACGTCGGCCGCAACACCAGCATCATCCGCTCCAATTACTTCCATCCACAGAACATCCGCTTCTACGAGCTGTCGCTGCAGCTGTGGGAAGGACTCGAGCGCGCGCTCAACTTCAACGCCATGGTGAGCCAGCGCGGCACGCTCAACCTGTTCCACACCGAGGCGCAGCGCGACCTGTTCACGCGCCGCGCCAACCAGATGCGCCTGCTGGGGGTCGATGCCGAGCCGGTGGGCCGCGCCGAAGTGCGCCGACTGGTGCCGCTGGCGGACCTGGACAATGGCCGCTACCCGGTGCTCGGGGGATTCCTGCAACCGCGCGGCGGCACGGTGCGGCACGACGCGGTGGCCTGGGGCTATGCCCGCGCGGCGTGCGCGGCGGGGGTGGACATCATCGAGCATTGCGAGGTCACGGCGCTGCGCGTATCGGGCGGCCGCGTGCGCGGCGTCGAGACACCGCGCGGCTTCATCGGCGCCGACATGGTGTGCCTCGCGGTGGCCGGACACTCCTCGGTGCTCGCGGCGATGGCCGGTCTCACACTGCCGATCGAGACGCACGTGCTGCAGGCGTTCGTCAGCGAGGCGGTGAAGCCGCTGCTCGACGTGGTGCTCACCTACGGTGCGGGACACTTCTACGTCAGCCAGTCGGACAAGGGCGGGCTGGTGTTTGGCGGCGCCATCGACGGCTACAACACCTACGCGCAGCGCGGCACGCTGCCGACCGCCGAAGAGGTGGCGGCCGCGGCGGTTACGCTGCTGCCGGGGGTCGCGCGACTGAAGGTGCTGCGCCAGTGGGGCGGCGTCATGGACATGACGATGGACGGCTCGCCGATCATCTCGCAGACGCCCGTCGACGGGCTGCTGCTCAACGGCGGCTGGTGCTATGGCGGCTTCAAGGCGATCCCCGCCGGCGGTCTGACCACTGCGCACCTCATCGCCCACGGCACCCCTCATCCGGCGGCGGCGCATTTCGACCTCGGGCGTTTCGCCTCCGGACTCACGCTCGATGAGCGCGGCGCGGGCCCCTTCCCCTACCTGCACTGAACCCCTCGCCACGATGCTGAGAATTGCCTGTCCCTGGTGCGGCGCGCGCGATGAGACCGAGTTTCGCTACCGCGGCGATGCCAGCCGCGCGCGTCCGCACGCCGATGCCGGGCTGGCGGAATTCATCTCCTGGGTCTATGAGCGGCCGAACCCGCGCGGCTGGCACGTGGAGTGGTGGCTGCACGTCGGTGGCTGCCGGCGGCTGCTGAAAGTCGTGCGTCACACGCTCAGCGACGAGATCGCCTGGGTCGGAGTGCCCACCGATCTGCCGCCCTCCCCGCCGCGGTCCCCCCCTGATGCGCGGTCCGCACCGCATCGGCGCGGGTCTGCTGACGGACCGCCAGGCGCGCATCGGCTTTCGCTTCGACGGCGAGCCGCTCGGCGGCCTCGCCGGCGACACGCTCGCCGCGGCGCTGCTGGCGAACGGGCGGCAGCTCGTGGCGCGCAGCTTCAAGTACCACCGGCCACGCGGCATCGTTACCGGCGGGCCTGAAGAGCCGTGCGCGCTCGTCGACGTACTCGGTGCCCGCGGCCGCGAGCCGAACCGCCTCGCCACCACGCTCGCCCTGTACGAGGGCCTCGAGGCCCATAGCCAGAATCGCTGGCCGTCGCTGCGCCTGGACGTGCTGGCAATCAACGGCCTCCTCGCCCCGTTCCTGCCCGCCGGCTTCTACTACAAGACCTTCATGGCGCCGGGCTGGGCGTGGGAGCGCCTCTACGAGCCGCTCATCCGGCGCGCGGCGGGACTTGGCCGCCTGGCGCCGATCGTGCCCGCGCACGCGGACCCTGCCGAGACCGTGCACGAGCACACCGACGTGCTGGTGATCGGCGCGGGCGCCGCGGGACTCGCCGCGGCGCTCGCACTCGGAGTAAGCGGCGTGCGCGTCATGCTCGCGGAGCAGGACTGTGTGCCCGGCGGCGGTACGCTGCTCGATGAGCGCTGGGCGCCGTGGCGGGAACGCACCTGCGCCGCGCTCGCCGCCTGCCCGACGGTGCGCGTGCTCACCGGCACCACCGTGATCGGCGCCTATGCGCACGGCGTGTTCGCCGCGCTCGAGACGCTCACCCCTGCCGAGGCGACCCGATTCCACGGGCTGCGCGAGCGGCTGCGGGTAATTCGCGCCCGGCGCGTGCTGGTCGCGAGCGGTGCGCTCGAACGGCTCATTGCCTTTGCCGGCAATGATCTGCCCGGCGTGATGCTCGCCGGCGCCGCGCTCGGCTATCTGCGCCGCTACGGTGTCGCCTGCGGGCGCTGTCCGGTGTTCTTCGTCAACAGCGACGAGCCCTATGCGGCCGTGGCGGCGCTCGCCGCGGCGGGACTGCCCTGCACCGTGATCGACCCCCGCCCCGCCTCGCTCGCCGCCGAACGCGTGCGCCGCCAGGGCGTCGCGGTCCATCTCGACTCGGTGGTGCAGGCGGCACTCGGAGGCGCTGCGGTGCGCGGCGTACGCCTCGCGCGCCGCGCAGCGGGGGCTCGCGCCAGCGTACTGCCGGCCGATTGCCTGCTGGTCTCGGGCGGGCATTCGCCGAACAGCGCGATCCCGAGCCAGATGGGGGCGCCACTCACCTGGCAGGAATCGATCGCCGCCTTCGTGCCCGAGCTAGCTGCGGGCGTTGGGCGGGTGGCCGGTGCCGCACGCGGCACCTGCGGGCTTGCCGCGGCTGCCGCCGAGGGCGCTGCCGCCGGCGCGGCACTCGCGGCCGAGCTCGGACGCGAGGCGCCGCCCGTGGCGGCAGCGGCGGGATTGCCGCCCGATGAGCCGGTCACGCCGCTCATGCCGCTTTGGGAAGTACCTGGCGCCGGCAAGGCGTTCGTCGACCTGCAGAACGACGTCACCACCGCCGACGTGCGCCTCGCCTGCCGCGAGGGATACCTCGATCTCGAGCACATGAAGCGCTATACGACTCACGGCATGGCGACCGACCAGGGTCGCATCGGCGGACTGCTCGGCAGCGCAGTGCTCGCCGCGGCGCGCGGCGTCGCCCCGGCGACGGTGGGGCAGCTGCGGCCACGGCCTTACACCCAGCCCGTGCCGTTCGCCGCGCTCGCCGGCGCCGAGGTGCGCGGGCACTTCAAACCGACCCGCCGTGTGGCGCTTCACGAATGGCACGCGGCCCACGGCGCGCGCTTCGTCCCCACCGGGCTGTGGCTGCGGCCGCTGGTGTACTCCCCGGCAGCCGGCTGGGAAGCGGTGCTCGAGGAGGCGCGCGCCGTGCGCCGCGGCGTCGGGATCACCGACGTATCGACTCTCGGCAAGATCGACGTGCAGGGAGCGGACGCCGCGCGGTTCCTCGACTTCGTCTATGCCAACACGTTCGCGACGCTGGCCGTGGGGCGCGCGCGCTACGGCATCATGCTGCGCGAGGACGGCATGCTGTTCGATGACGGTACGACCGCGCGCCTCGGCCCGGAGCATTTCCTGCTGACCAGCACCACCGCCAACAGCCAGGCGGTGCTCGAGCACCTGGAGTTTCACCTGCAAAGCTCGTGTGCCGCGCTCGACGTAGCGTTGACCGACGTCGGCGATCAGTGGGCGCAGTTCGCGCTCGCAGGTCCCCGCGCGCGCGCGGTGCTCGAGCGGATCACGGACGGCGTCGATGTGTCGAACGCCGCCTTCCCGTTCATGGCCGCGGCCGCCGCAACCCTCGCCGGCATCCCCGGGCGGCTGTTCCGCATTTCCTTTTCCGGCGAGCTGGCGTACGAGCTCGCGGTACCCGCCGCGCACGCCCTCAGCGTGTGGTCGGCCATGCTCGAGGCGGGCCAGGCGTTCGGCATCCGCCCCTACGGTCTGGATGCTCTCAACACGCTGCGCATCGAGAAGGGCCACGTCACCGGGGCGGAGTTGAATGGCAACACCAGCGCGGACGATCTGGGCTTTGCACGCCTGCTGAAGAAACACGGCGACTTCATCGGCCGCTCGCTGGCGCAGCGCCCGGCACTCAACGCCGCGGGGCGCCTGCAACTGGTCGGGGTGCGGCCGCTCGAGCCTGCCCACCGCTTGCGCAACGGTCAGCAGCTCATCGCCGTCGGGCGCGGGGACTCGAGCCTCGGCTACGTCACTTCGTCTACCCCCGCCGTGGAGTCAGCGGGCTGGGTCGGGCTCGCGCTCCTCACTGACGGGCGCGTGCGGATCGGCACGCGGCTCATCGCCTGCTCGCCGGTGCACGCCGAGCGCACTGAGGTCGAGATCACCAGTCCCCACATGCTCGACCCGGAGAACCTGCGTGTCCGCGCCTGAGCCACTGCTGATCCCGGGCGGGGCGACGCTGCGCCTGTCGGACTGCGCGGCGGACGTCGTCGAGCTCGTAGCGCTGCGCGAGCGCTCGGCGCAGCTGGCGGACATTGCGCGTAGCCAGGGGTGCCTGCTGCCCGCGCGCGGCCGCATCCTGCGCGCTGCCGCGACGCTCGTGGTCGCAGCGCGGCCCGAGCGCTGGCTGGTGCTGTCAGCACCTGCCGCCTGCGGGGAGCGTGCCGCGATATGGCAGACCGCCTGCACGGGGAGCGCTGCGGTCGTGGACCTCTCCTCGGCGCTCGCCGCACTGCAGCTGAGCGGCGAGGCGGCCGCGCAACTGCTGGCGCGCGGTTGCCGGCTGGACCTCGACCGCGCAGCCTTTCCTCCCGGCAGCGCGGCCGCGACCCTCATCGCCCAGGTGTCGGTGGTCCTCGCCGCACTCGACTCGGGCTTCCTGCTGCTGACGCCGGCCACGACCGCGCAGCACCTGCGCGAGTGGCTCCTGGCAAGCGGTGCGCCCTTCGGGTTGCAGCGCACCGCCGGTGTTACTGTGGCGCAACTGTAAGGAGATCATCGATCCATGAAGGCTTCCGCGAGAGCCGTGGTCATCGGCGGCGGCGTGGTCGGCGCGAGCGTCCTCTACCACCTGGCGAAGATCGGCTGGCGCGACGTGCTGCTCATCGAGAAGGGTGAGCTCACCTCCGGCTCGACCTGGCACGCCGCCGGCGGCATGCACACCTTCAACGGCGAGGCCAACATCTCGCGCCTGCAGAAATACACCATTGATCTCTACCGCGAGATCGAAGCGCTCTCGGGACAGTCCTGCGGACTGCATCCGAACGGCGGGCTGATGCTGGCGGCGAACGACGGCGAGCTCGACAGCCTGAAGCTCATCTGCTCGCGCGCGCGCTACCTCGGCATGGAGACGCAGATGATCTCGCTCGCCGAGGCGTGCAAGCTCAATCCACTGATCGACGCGAGCTTCTTCATCGGCGCCCTGTGGCGCGCGGACGGCGGTCACTGCGACCCCTCCGGAACCACCCACGCGTACGTCAAGGCGGCCCGCCAGCTCGGCGCCTCGGTCGAGCGCTTCACGCGCGTGCTGTCGCTCACGCAGCGCCCTGACGGCTGGGACGTCGTGACCGACAAGGGCACGGTGCAGGCCGAGCACGTGGTGAACTGCGCCGGGCTGTGGGCCCGCGAGGTCGGGCACATGGTGGGCATCGAGCTGCCGGTGCTCGCCATGGAGCACCACTACCTCATCACCGAGGACATTCCCGAGCTCGCGGGCCGTGCCCAGGAGCTCGTCAACACCACCGACTACTCGGGCGAGATCTACCTGCGGCAGGAGCGGCGCGGTGTGCTCATCGGCACCTATGAGCCGCACGGCGTGGTGTGGGCGCCGCGGCGTACGCCCGAGGACTTCTCCATGCAGCTGCTGCCGGAGGATTTCGAACGATTGGCACCCTACTTCGAAGTGGGTTTCCGGCATTTTCCGGCGCTCGGCCGCGTGGGTATCCGCAAGGCGGTCAACGGACCGTTCACCTTCGCCCCCGACGGCAATCCGCTGGTCGGACCGGTGCGCGGGCTGCGCAACTACTGGGTGGCGTGCGCCGTCATGGCCGGCTTCAGCCAGGGTGGCGGGATCGGCCTGGTGCTGTCGCGCTGGATGGCCGAGAGCGATCCGGGACAGGACATTCTCTCCATGGACGTCGCGCGCTTCGGCGCCTTCGCCACCCCGCAGTACACCGCCGTCAAGGTGCCGGAAAACTATGCGCGGCGCTTTCGCCTCGCCTACCCGAACGAGGAGCTGCCGGCGGCGCGCCCGCTGCGGCGCTCGCCGATCTACGATCGCCTCAAGGAAGCCGGCGCGGTCATGGGCGCGAACTTCGCCCTGGAGAACGCCCTGTGGTTCGCCCCCGCCGGGATGGCGCCGATGGAGACGCCGACTTACCGCCGCTCGGAAGCCTTCCCGGTGGTGCGCGCCGAGTGCCGCGCCGTGCGCGCAACCGTCGGCCTCTACGAGACGAGCAACTACGGCAAGTACGAAGTGACAGGACGCGGCGCCCGCGCCTGGCTCGACCAGGTGTTTGCCTGCCGCATTCCGCGCCCGGGCAGAGTGTGCCTGGCGCCGATGCTCAATCCCGCCGGCCGCATCGTCGGTGACCTGTCTATGGCGTGCCTCGCGGATGATCGCTTCATGATCATCGGTTCCGGGTTCGCCGAGGAGTTTCACCTGCGCTGGTTCTGGGCGGCGCAGCCGCCGCCCGACGTATGGGTGCGCTCGGTGGCCGGAACGCTCTGCGGGGTGTCCATCGCGGGCCCCAAGGCGCGCGAGCTCGTGCAGCAGCTGGTGCGCATCGACCTCGAAGCGCAGGCCTTCAGGCTGTTCCAGGTGTGCGAGACCGCGGTCGGCTTCGCGCCCGCGATCCTCACGCGCGCCGGCTTCACCGGCGAGCTCGGCTACGAGATCTGGACCACGCCCGATTACTTCAGCCGCCTGTACGAGGATCTGTGGGAAGCGGGTCGGCCGCTCGGACTGACGCACTTTGGCGGCCGCGCGCTCTCCTCGCTGCGCCTCGAGAAGGGCTACGGCTCCTTCAACAAGGACTTCCGGCCCGATTACACCCCCGGGGAGACCGGCCTCGACCGTTTCGTCGATTTCACCAAAGTGCAGTTCACCGGCCGCGCTGCGGCGCTCGCCGAGCGCAGCGCGGGACCAAAGCGCCGCTTCGTGGTGATGGAGGTGACCGATGCCGACACGGAAGTTGTCGGCTACGAATCGATCATGCACGACGGCGCGGCCGTCGGTTACGTGACCTCGGGCGCCTACGGGCATTGCATCGACCGGAGCCTCGCTGCGGGCTACGTGCCTGCGGCGCTGGCGCGCGACGGCGCGCGCTTTGAGATCGACATCCTCGGCGAGCTGCGCACCGCGACCGTGCGGCTCGAGCCGCTCTATGACCCGCAGGGCCTGCGCCTGCGCGGCTGAGCGGGCGGCCTCTCGCGCGCCTGCGCCGCGCTGATGGCTGCCGCACCGATGGAGCCTGTGCGCCGTTCCCGCATCGCCGCCGTGATTCGCGTCGCGAGCGGCAATTTCCTCGAGATGTACGACTTCATGGTCTTCGGCTACTACGCCGCGGCGATCGGCGATGCGTTCTTTCCCGGCGGCAATCCCTTCGTGCGGCTGATGCTGGCGTTCATGACCTTCGGTGCGGGATTCCTGATGCGCCCGCTCGGTGCCATCGTGCTCGGCGCCTACGCCGACCGTCACGGGCGACGCGCCGGGCTGCTGCTGACGCTGACGCTCATGGCGGTCGGCATCTTCTCCATCGCCTGCACACCCGGCTACGCGACCATCGGCCTGCTCGCACCGCTGCTGGTGCTGCTCGGCCGGCTGCTGCAGGGCTTCTCGGCCGGCATGGAACTCGGCGGGGTGTCGGTGTACCTCGCGGAGATCGCCACACCGGGCCACAAGGGTTTCTACGTGAGCTGGCAGTCCGCCAGTCAGCAGGTCGCGGTGATGTGTGCCGCGCTCATCGGCGTCGTGCTCGGCCACCGCCTCGCACCCGCGCAGCTGCAGGCCTGGGGCTGGCGCGTCCCGCTGCTGCTGGGATGCCTGATCGTGCCGCTGCTGTTCGTGCTACGCCGCTCGCTCCCCGAAACTGCCGAGTTCAGTGCCCGCCGGCACCGACCGGGCACCGCCGAGATTCTGCGCTCGCTCGCGGTGAACTGGCGCATCGTGCTCATCGGCATGCTGCTGGTGACCATGACGACGGTGTCCTTCTACATGATCACCGCCTATACACCCACGTTCGGCAGCCGCGTGCTGCACCTGGCGAGCGAGGACAGCATGCTGGTGACCCTGTGCGTGGGGGCCTCCAACCTGCTGTGGCTGCCGGTCATGGGCGCACTGTCCGACCGCGTCGGCCGGCGGCCGCTGCTCATAACCTGTACGCTCCTCATGCTCCTCACCGCGTACCCCGCGATGTCCTGGCTGGTGCACGGGCCGTCGTTCGCGCGACTGCTGGGCGTGGAGCTGTGGCTGTCCTTCTTATATGCGAGCTACAACGGCGCGATGGTGGTGTTCCTCACCGAGGTCATGCCCGCCTCGGTGCGCACCACCGGCTTTGCGCTCGCCTACAGTCTCGCGACCGCCGTGTTCGGCGGCTTCACCCCGGCGGTGAGCACCTGGCTGATCCACGCGACCGGCAACCGCGCCGTCCCCGGGATCTGGCTCGCCGGCGCGGCGCTTTGCGGGCTGGTGGCGGCGCTGCGCGCCAAGGTTCACGAGCCCGGCGGCCGCTTGCAGGGATAGGCACTCGCCAGTACCGCGGTGATGAAGCGCGACGCATCGAGCGAGCGATCGGCAGGCGTCGCCGCGAGACGTTGCGTGAGCCGGGTCTTGACGAAGTTCTGCAGCTCCTCGGCCGACATGCCTGCGGGCACGCACGGACGCGCGCCGCCGTGCTGCGCGAGGCTGATCCCGACGCGCACTCCCTGCGTCACCCCGAGAATGTAGATACGGCAGGCGTTCTCACTGACGTGGTCGGTGCCTGCACACAATTGTTGCAGGTCATCCGCACTCATCGCGGCATCCTCGTCCGCGCGGCTCGCCGTCGCGCCCACCACCAGCACCACCGCCAGCAGCAGCCGCACGGCGCATCTCGTCATCGGCAAGGCACACATCTTCGGATCTCCTGGCGTGCGGCGCGCTCAGCGCGCGCTCGGGTGCATTATGGCGAAAGCCGCGAGCGGTGCGGGTCACGCCGGCCGCGATTATCGGCTATGATGAACCGCAAAAATAAGGTCTCGTCTCGTGAATTCTTGGGGTCTCCGCAGGGGTGGTCGCTTCCGCGCACGGCGCTGGCGGATCGCGCTGTGTAGCGTGTTCGTCTGTACGACGCTCGGCGCCGCGGAACGGCCGGAAGTATTCGCGCAGCTCGGTCATTCGAACGTCGTTCACACCGTGGCGTTTGCCCCCAATGGGCGCACGCTCGCCTCCGGCGGCGAGGACGGCGCCACCAAGCTGTGGGATCTGGGTACACAGCGCGAGCTGCGGGCGCTGAAGCTCGATGCCAGCGGCATCAACAGCGTCGCCTTCTCGCCCGACGGGGCGCTGCTCGCCACGGGCAACCGCGCCGGCACGGTCGTGCTGTGGGAGGTGAGCTCGGGGCGCGTACTGCATACCCTCAAGGGTCACTCGGGCGCGGTAAATGCGGTGGCTTTCGCGCCCGGCGCTCACCTGCTGGCCTCCGGCGGCGCCGACCACAGCGTGCGCCTGTGGGACTCCGCGAGCGGCAGCGCGCTGCGCACGCTCGGCGCGCATCACGACGCCGTGACCGCGCTCGCCTTCTCGGCGGACGGCCGCACGCTCGCCTCCGGCAGCGTCGATAAGACGATCAGGCTGTGGGACGCGGCCGCGGGCAGCGAGCTGCGCACGCTCAGCGGACACACCGACCGGCTGAGTGCGCTCAGCTTCTGCGGCAGCAGCGCGACGCTCGCCTCCTCGTCGTGGGACCACACGGTCCGCCTGTGGGATGCGGCCTCGGGCCGGGAGCTGCGTACCTTCAGCGGGCACTCGAGCGAGGTGTGGTCGGTGGCGTGCACGGCCGACGGCCGCACGCTCGCCTCCGGTGGCTACGACCACAGCATCAGGATCTGGGATGCGGCCAGCGGCCGCGCGCTGCACGTGCTCGACGGCGACGCCCGCTGGGTGGAGGCGGTGGCCTTCGCCCCCGACGGGCACACGCTCGCTTCCGGCGGGGCCGATCACGCGGTGAAGCTATGGGACGTGGCCAGTGGTCAGCCGCTGCACACCCTCGTCGGGCACGCCGCCTATGTCAAATCAGTGGCCTTCTCGCACAACGGCAAGATGCTGGTCTCGGGCGCTGCGGACCGCGCGGTGCGCTTGTGGCTCATCGCCGATGGGCGCGAGCTGCGCACCATCCAGGCGCAGGACAGCTGGGTCGGCGCCGCCGTCTTCACGCCCGACAATCACACCGTAGCCTCGCGCGGCGGCGATGAGACGATCAGGCTCTGGGACATCGTGAGCGGACGGCCGCTGCGCGCACTGCGCGCCGGGCCCCCGGTCGGCGGCAGCGCTTCGCTGGCGATCTCCCCGGACGGACGCCTGCTGGCCGCCGGCAGCCTCAACAACACCGTCAAGCTGTGGAGCGTGACGGACGGCAGCGAACTGCGCATCCTGAGCGGGCACGCCGCGGGCGTCGAGGCGGTGGCCTTCTCGCCCGACGGACTCACGCTGGCATCGGCCGACGAGCGCGGCGCGATCAAGCTGTGGAGCCTGGCGACGGGTCGTGAGCTGCGCACGCTCAGCGGGCATTCGAACTGGGTCGACGCCCTCGCCTTCGCCCCCGATGGGCGCACGCTCGCCTCCGGCAGCGGCGACCGCACGGTGCGCCTGTGGGACGTCGCCAGCGGTCACGAGCTGCGCACGCTCACCGGACACGCAGCGCCGGTGACCGCAGTCGCGTTCGCCGCGAGCGGCACCCTGCTCGCCTCCAGCGATGAGAGCGCGGTCATCAGGCTGTGGGACGTGCCGGCTGGACGCGAGCAGCGCACGCTCTTAGGTCACACTGACCTGGTGGAGTCGCTGGCATTCTCGCCCGATGGTCGGCTGCTGGCCTCGGCGGGCTCGGACTCCACCGTGCGGCTGTGGGATGCGGCGAGCGGCGCCGAGCGCGTGCGGCTCATCGCCTTCGATGACGGCAGCTTCCTGCAGATCACGCCGCAGGGCTATTACGACTTCCAGGGTGACGCCGCGGAGGAGTACGTGAACGTGCGCGTCGGCGACGAGGTGTCGGGCATCAGCGCCTACCGCGAGAGATTCTACCGCCCCGACATCGTGCGGCACGCGCTCAGCGGCGAGCCGCTGCCGGCGACGCTGCCGACACTCGCGGCAGTGAAGCCCGCGCCCGATGTCGCGTTCATCGACGCGCCCGCCGCGGTGGACGCCGAAGCGCTCGACGTGCACGTGAGCATCGCCGACCGCGGCGGCGGCATCGGCGAGGTGCGCACCTTCGTCAATGGCAGCGCGGTGTCGGCGAGCGCCGGACGCGCGCTGGAAGTGGTCGCAGCGGCCGGTGTGCCGAGCCGCACGCTGCACTTGCGATTAGTGCCGGGCAGCAACGACATTCAGGTGATCGCCTTCAACGCCGATGGCTCGGTGCACTCCAACCCGGCGAAGGCCACGGTAGTTGCCCACTACACCACGACCCACAAGCCGCAGCTGTATGCGCTCATCGTCGGCATCCAGGACTTCGACAACACGAGCCTCGACCTGCGCTACTCGGTGGCCGACGCGACGGCCATCGCGCAGCTGCTGCAGAAGAAAGCGGCACCGCTGTTCGACAAGGTGAACGTCGAGCAGCTCACCACGCAGAAGGCGACCACCCGCAGCGCGCTCGAGGGCGCCTTCGCGCACTATCGCAGCATCGATCCGGCCGACGTGTTCGTGTTCTACGTCGCCAGCCACGGCACCGTCTACGGCCCCGACCTCGCCGACCGCGAGTACTTCCTGATCTCCTCCAACGTCAGCACGGTCACCATCGAGGCGATCCGCCGCGATGCGGTGAGCGATGTGGAGCTGCGGCAGATGGTCGCGAGCATCCCGGCGACGCGCAAGTTGCTGCTGCTGGACACCTGTCACGCCGGCGCGATGGGGGATGCGATGCTCGAACAGCTCGCGGCGGTCAAGGTGCTCTCCGGCGCGGTCGGCAGCACGGTGCTGTCGGCCTCGAGCAGCGACGAGGAGGCGCTCGAAGGTCAGGACGGCCACGGGCTGTTCACCTGGGTGCTGCTGCAGGGGCTGAACGGCGATGCCGACGCCCGCAAGCACGGCTACATCAACACCTTCGATCTCGCCGCTTACGTCGACGACGAGGTGCCGCGCATCGCCGAGGAGCACTTCAAGCGCAAGCAGGTGCCGAACCTGCACAATGCCGGGCAATCCTTCCAGATCGTGAGCAGCCGCTAGAGACACAACCTTCGGGAGCCAACATGCCGGTGCAATTACAACAGAGGCAACGCCATGCCACCCGCGGCGCGCGCTGCATGCTCGCCCTCGCCGCGCTGCTGCCGGCGCTGACGGCCCTCGCCCAGACCCAGCAGAACCCGCCGCCCGCGCCGCCGGCGCCGCGCCCGCAAGCCGCCCCCGCGAACCCGGCGCAGGCGCACCCGCCGCTCAACCCCGTCGCGGCCGCCGCGGCTGCCGCCGCGCAGCGCCGTGCAGCGCTCGCCGCCGCCGCAGCCGCCGGCAACAATCGCAACACCGCGCTGCCCGCTGGCAGTCCCCGCAACACCGCTGGCGACCTGCATGTCGCCTCGCTCGATAACGCCCGCGCCACGGCAAACCTGGTGCAATCACGCACCTTCCTCGGTAACCCCGGACCGCCCGGGAGTAAGGAGACGCGCACTGCCAGCGGCAACATCGTGCGCACCGCCGCCGACGGCTCGGTCATCGACGTGCGCAATCCGCGCAACAGCATGACCATTCATCACGGGCTCGACGGCAGCCGGCGCATTGTGGTCGAGCAGCCCGACCACTCGCGCATCTTCGCGACCACCCGCGGCCTGCCCTACGTGCAGCACCCGTTCGTGTTCCGCGGCCGTGTACTCAACCATCGCACCTACGCGGTTGGCGGGCAGCTCGTGCACCTCTTCTATCGGCCCTATAACTTCGGCGCTACGGCGCTCGATGTCTACGCACCGACGCGCTACTACCAGCCGCAGTTCTATCAGCAGGCGAGCAGCCCCTTCCAGGCACCGATGCGCTTCAGCTGGCCGTACGCCAACAGCAGCACACCCTGGTATGGGTACTACAAGGGATACTTCACTCCGGACACGAGCTACACCACCCCGACCGCCTGGCTTGCGGACTTCGTGCTCGGGGCGAGCCTCGCCATGGCATACGCCACCGCGAAACCGAGCGCACCGCCCCCGCCCGCCGCCGCCGCGCCCGTGGTCACTCCGGAGGTCAAGCAGATGGTCTCCGACGAAGTCGGGCGCCAGGTCCAGCAGGAGTCGGTCGAAGCACAGCAGAGCGCCGCCAATCGCGACCCGCCGCCGGGCGCCGGCGGCGTGGTGCAGGAACTCAGCGACGGGCAGAGCCACGTGTTCGTGGTCGCCGCGGATCTCGACCTGGTCGATCCGACGGGCCGGCGCTGCATGATCAGCGAGGGAGACGTGGTGCAGGTGGTGTCGGCGCCGCGGGCCGACACCAGCACCGCCGGTGCGGTGGTGCTGGCGAGCAAGGGCGGCGAGGAGTGCGGGCGCGCGGCGCAGGTGCAGATCGGGGTCGCGGATCTGCAGGAGATGCAGAATCACATGCGGGAGACCATCGACCTGGGGATGGCGAGCACCGATGCCGGCAAGAAGGCTGCAACCGCAACGCCGGCATTCGCCGCTGCGGCGCCGCCGCCGGATCCCAACACCGCCCACGAGATCGAGCAGCAGCAGCAGATCGCCGCGGCCGCCGATTCCTGAGGCCCGCGCCAGAGCATGCCCATGCAGTCAGCTTTACCGTCATGACGAGAAACATCACACGCGCCAGTGCGATCGCGGCGCTGCTGGCGGTGAGCCTCGCCCAGTCGCAGAACCAGCAGACTACTCCGGCCACGCCGCCGCCGAAGCGCACCACTGCCGCGCCTGCCCCGGCGACCGCCGCGCATCCGCAACCGCAACCACAGACGTCCGCTTCGCGCTGGCACCTGCCGTTCACTCACCCTGCCGGCAGCAGCGCCGCCGGTAACACTGCCGCCAACAGCAACGCCGCCGCCAATTCCACGCCGACCCGGCGCTTGTTGAACCTTCTCCCGGGCAACCACGCGAGTACCGCTAATGCGGCGAACGGGACCAGCGCCAGCTCCACCACCTCGCGTAATCCGTTCGGCTCGCTCTTCGGCCACAAGGACACGGCGCCGGGACCGCGTCCGGGTCCGGGGCCGGCCGCGGCCGGAGCTTCTGCCAAAGGCATGCGACTCGCATCGCTCGACAACGGGCACGCCGGCTCGAGTGCGGCACAGTCGCAGACGTTCCTCGGTCACCCGGCACCGCCGGGCAGCCGCGAGATGCAGACCGCCAGCGGCAGCATCGTGCGCAAGGCCGCGGACGGCTCGGTGCTCGACGTACGCAACCCGAAGTCCGGCATGACGATCCATCACGCGCTCGACGGCGGCCGCCACATCCAGGTAGAGCAGCCGGACGGCTCGCGCATCGTGGCCCCTTCCCGCGGCGTGCCCTACGTCCAGCATCCCTATATCTTTCAGGCACGCGCCTTCGACCATCGCACCTTCTACGATCGCGGCCAGCTCACGCACCAGTTCTACCGGCCGTATACCTTCGGCGGCACCACGCTCGATGTGTATGCGCCACAGCGCTTCTATCCGGGCAGCGTCTATCAGTGGGCCACGAGCCGTTACCACGCGCCGCTCGTGCCGTCGTGGAACTACGTGAGCACTTCCGCCCCCTGGTTCACCCATTACCGCGACTACTTCACCCCGGAGGCCTCCTACAGCAGCCCGATCGGCTGGCTCACCGACTTCGTGCTCGCCACGAGTCTGATTGCCGCTTACGACACGCACCGCCCCGCCGCCTCTGCGCCGGCGGCGCCGTCGAGCGCCGCCGCCGCCGCAGCGGTGTCTCAGGGCGCCGCGGCACCTGCGCCGACCGCGGCCATCACGCCGCAGGTGAAGGACATGGTCGCCGACGAGGTCGACCGCCAGGTGAAGCAGGAGTCGCTCGAAGCGCGCGCCAGTGCGCAGGACAAGCAGCCGCCCGAGGGCTCTGGCAGCGTCGTCGAGGAACTCAACGACCGCGAGCCGCACGTGTTCGTGGTGGCCGCGGATCTCGACCTGGTCGACCCCGGCGGACGGCGCTGCATGATCAGCGAGGGCGACGTCGTGCAGGTGATTTCAGCGGCCAACCGCGAAACCAGCACGGCGCAGGCGGTGGTGCTGGCAAGCAAAGGCGGGATGGAGTGCGAGCGCGCCGCGCAGGTGGACATCGCGCTCAGCGACCTGCAGGAAATGCAGAACCACATGCGCGAGACTATCGACCAGGGCATGGCGGGTACCAGCGCGGGCCGCAGCGCCGCCACGGTTACGCCCGCCTATGCCGCTGCCGCGCCGCCGCCGGACGCCAACGCCGCGCACGAGATCGAGCAACAGCAGCAGCTCGCGGCCGCCGCGGAAGGCTAAAGGCGCACGCGCGGACGCTCAGGCGTCCGGCCGCGAGCCGCGTCCTTCGCTAGGGCGTGACGCGATCGGCGAGGGATTCGAGTGCTGCGGCGGTCGCTGCAGTGGCGCGCTTGCCGCCGCGCTGGGCGCCTTTAGCCGCTGCACGGGCGCCGCGCGCCAGTACCTTGCGGCCGGCATTCGAGGCGCGCGCGGCACCGACCCGCACCAGGGATCTGGCGACCCGACCGGCGCTCACCACCAGACGTCCGGCGGCGACTTTCACCGTCGGGGTCGCTGCGGGCCTGCGTCGGACTCTGGTAGAGCGGGAGGCCGGGGCCGCTGCGCCGCGCCTCACACGCGAGTTGCGCGCCGTCACGCGCTTGGTGGTTGCGGTCCTGCCAGCGCTCCTGCGGCGCGTCCGAGACTTGCTTCTGGTCATCGCTTTCTCCTGTTGGTACTCGCCGCGCTGCGAGGCTCCGTCGCAGCAGCTTGCGAGACTATCCTACGAGCTCAGCGTGTGCCTGGCAGTCGCCTGGAGCGACTTTGTGGCGTGGGACTCTGCCTACATATGATGAGGTATGCTGCGGACCGCGCTCCGCGGCGAAATCACAGCAACACCATGAAGCAGCCCATCGGGCGACGCCAGTTTCTGGCCGGCAGCGGCGCCGCGATCATCGGCGGCGCGCTCGGTGGCTGCAGCGTCGGCTGGCTTGGGAAGCCGCAGCGTCCGGCGACGGCTGCCGTGCAGCTGGCACGCCTGCGCGCGACTGCCGACCGCATCACCGCGATCACCGTCTGCACCCGACCCTTCCGTGCAGAAGGTCCGCGCCTCGACGTCGAGCAGATGCTCGGCAAGACCATCGTGCACAACTACGGACACGGCGGCAGCGGCTGGTCACTGTCGTGGGGCTCGAGCGCACTCGCCGTCGAGAAGGCACTGGCGAGCGGTGAGCGGCAGGTCGCGGTGATCGGCTGCGGCGCGCTGGGAATCACCTCCGCGCTGCTGCTGCAGCGTGCCGGCGCCCGGGTGACGATCTATGCGAAGGAGCTGCCACCGCTGGTGCGCTCCTCACTCGCCACCGGACTGTGGACCCCGGACTCACGCGTGTGCTTCGAAGCGAACGCCACCGCGGCCTTCAGGCGCACCTGGGAGGATATGGCACGGCGCTCGTTCGCCACCTACCAGAGCTTCCTCGGACTGCCGGGCGAGCCGGTCGAGTTCATCGACGAGTACTTCGTCTCCGATGGGCCTGACCTGCCACCGCGCGGCCTGCCGCCGGCGGATACGCGGCCGAGATTCGCCGAGCTGCAGCGCGAGCTGCTCCCGGACCTGATACCGCGGCGCGAGATCCTCGCACCCGGCATGCACTCGCTCGGTGCGCGCTATCTGCACGGCAGCCCGCTGATGATGTTCAACCTGACCGCCTACACGCGGCTGTTGATGACGGAGTTTCGCAGTAACGGCGGGCAGATCGAGATCGACGAGTTTCACCAGCCCGCGGATTTCGTGCGCGTGCGCGAGAAGACCCTCATCAACGCGACCGGCTACGGCGCGCGTGCCCTGTTCAACGATCACTCGGTGATACCGGTACGCGGACAGCTCGCGCGCGTGATCCCGCAGCCCCAGGTCGACTACGGCCTGATTTACCGGGGCGCAGCGTTCGTGCCGCGCCGCGACGGTCACGTGTTCCAGGTGATCGGCGCGGACGATTACTACGGCTTCAACGACACCAGCACGACGCCCGACCGCGCGGAAGCGGAGCTCGCGGTCAACACCATCGCCGCACTGTTCAGGACCTGACACCTCGCCCGCGTAGGGCGGGCGGTGGTTGAACCTTTCCCGTCAGGCGGCACCCGGGCCGCCGGCCCGGGAGGGGTGACTTCAGGACATTGCTCCGGCGCTCTGGTGCATGTCCGGCGGCAGCGGGATGAATTCCCTGTTATCGGCATCCGGTAGTTTCATGCGGCCCGCGCGCCAGTCCGCCTTGGCCTGCTCGATGCGCTCCTTCGAGGACGAGACGAAGTTCCACTCGATGAAGCGCGGCCCGACCGGCTCACCGCCGAGCAGCATCAGCACGCTGTCGGCCTGTGCCTGCAGCACCGCCGGAGCGCTCGCCTCGAACACAATCATCTGCCCTGGCGCGACGCGCTGGCCGTTCGCCGTCGCTGCTCCGGACACGAGGTAGGCCGCCCGCTCCGGGTACTCGCGGGGCAGCGCCAGCCGCGCCTCGACCGGCAGGGCGACGTGCGCGTAGAACAGCGGCGAATGGATTCTGACCGCCGACCGCAGGCCGAACGCCTCGCCGGCCAGCAGCCGCAACCACACGCGCCCATCACGCTGCAGCGGCAGCTCCTCAGCTGCATGGTGGGCGAACAGCGGCGCTGTCTCCTCCGCCTCGTTCGGCAGGGCCACCCACGCCTGGATCGCGTGTATCGGCGCTCCCTGGCGCCGCGCCTGCTCGAAGCGCTCGGAGTGCGTGATCCCGCTGCCCGCGATCATCCAGTTCACCTCCCCGGGGCGAATGACCTGTTCGACGGCGGTCGAGTCGCGATGCACGATCTCGCCCGCGAACAGGTAGGTCACCGTCGACAGCCCGATGTGCGGGTGCGGGCGGACGTCCGCCTCGCGCGACAGACCCTTGGGAAGATCCACCGGGCCGAGATGGTCGAAGAAGATGAACGGCCCCACCATGTGCCGCTGTGGGTGCGGCAGGACGCGGCCCACCTCGAAGCTGCCGATGTTACGCCGCCGTTGCTCGATCAGCATCGCACTCATGAGTCGACCGTCCCTTCGGGGGCTCCCCGATGCAGCACGTCGGGCAACGCCTGCCCCTGCCCGGTGAAGGCCAGCGATACCGAGTTCAGGCAATGGCGCTCGCCGCTCGGCGGCGGTCCATCCGGAAACACATGACCCAGATGACTGCCGCAGCGCGCGCAGACTTCTTCCACGCGGATCATTCCATAGCTGCTATCGCGCACGCGCCGGATATGCGCTTCATCGTAGGGCGCGAAGAAACTCGGCCAACCCGTGCCCGAATCGAACTTGGCGCTCGAGCGAAACAGCGGCAGGCCGCAAAAGCGGCAGGTGTAAATGCCCTCCTTGTGATTGTCGAGGAACACGCCGCAGAACGCCGCTTCGGTACCGTGCTCGAGCAGCACGCGTCGCTCGTCCGGGCTGAGAGCGGCCGTGATCTGCGTACGCTGCGCAGCGGTCGGCGGCCGCAGGTCAAAACGAGTCATCGCGCTTCCTCCCGCACCTGACGCCAGCTGTAGCGAGGCTTGATCGAAGTCTCTGCAGACTACATCGAGGACAAATCTTATGCGCACCGCGCGCAATCAGGAATATGCTTTTCTGCAGCAGCCAGGCAGGTGCGCTGGACGAGTCGTACACAATGGCGGGGACATGCGTCTGGCGTCTGAGCCTGCTACTGCTGTGCGCCCCGCTCGCGGCGCTCGCCCAGGATGAAGCCGCCAGCTGGTACGTGAGTCCCTCCCTTGGCGGCGTCACGCCCGACAAGCCCTGGGGCGGGAACGGTAGTGCCGCTCTCTATGGACTCGATATCGGCACCAGCTTCTCCCCCGACTGGAGCGCCGAGCTCGATCTGAATGACGCGCGCCTCACTGACCGGGTGGGCTCGGGACACAGCAGTCTCAGCGCAGGCGCGCTCGAGCTGTTGCGAGTCTTCAACGGCGGGCGAGTCTTCGCGCCCTACCTGTCGATCGGCGCCGGTGTGACACACGCCGCGCCGCCGCCCGGAATCGGGCTCGAGAACCGGACGGAGTTCATGGCGCAACCGGGGCTCGGCGCCATCATCAGGGTGTGGCAGAGCCCTCGCGGTGCAGGCAGTCTCGCGCTGCGCCCCGACATCAAGGCGCGTTGGACTCACGGCTGGGCTCATGCGCCGGGCAATCCGGTCGATGTTCTCTATACGCTCGGGTTGACCTTCTCGTTTGGACATTAGCGAGCCGGTAACCTTCTATAAATAGGGTGAAATCAACCAGCACAGGCTGTTGCGGATGCGTGCCGGCAGCGTAGCCCGGGCGACGTCCTCAGGCCTCAGCGCCGCGGCGCGGCCCTGCAGGTCGGCCATGAACTGCGCGAGCTGTGAACACAGCGGGGCGTCGAAGACTTCCACCGCGATCTCGAAGTTCAACCGCAGGCTGCGGGTATCGACATTCACCGAGCCGATGTGTGCATATTGCCCATCGACCACAAACAGCTTGGCGTGCGAGAACGGCGGCTCCTGAAAGTGCACACACACCCCGCGCGCGACCAGGGCCGGCAGCCAATGCAGCGTCGCCCAGTCCATGTACTGCAGGTTGCTGCGACGCGGCAGAATCAATGAGACGGTGACGCCGCGCAGGGCCGCCGCCTCGAGGGCCACCACCAGCTCCGGCGGCGGAATGAAGTACGGCGTCATGATCTGCACATGTCGCTGCGCCGTGGCGAGTGCCCCCACCAGCACCAGCAACAGCTTGTCCACGTCCTCGTCCGGTCCACCGGTGATGACACGGCAGAGGCACGATCCCGCTGCAGGCACCGCCGCTGGCACGCCAAGCCGCTCGCCGGTCACGAATTCCCAGTCAACGGCAAACGTGTCGGCGAGCTGCGCGACGATCGGACCGTGCAGGCAGAAATGAATGTCGCTCATACGCCGGCCGGTCGCACCACCGACCTCGCGGCCGCCGAGATTCATGCCGCCGATGAATGACTCCTCGCCGTCGACCACGAGGATCTTGCGGTGATTGCGGCAGTTCAGCGACAGACTGGGGGGAATGAGGCGCGGCGGCAGGAAACGCGCGGCCACCACCCCCGCCCTGCGCAGCAGCGGCACGACGTGCGGCCAGTCGTACCACTCGCCAATCCCATCGACCAGCACGCGCACGCTGACGCCCCTGCGGACGGCCGCGCCGAGGGCGTCCACGAATTCCCGACCGACCGTATCGCTCTGGAAGATATAGGTCGCGAGCCAGACCGAGTCGCGCGCGCCGGCAATCGCCTGCAGCATCCTGGGAAAAGCGAGCTCGCCGTTGTGCAGAGGCTCAACGCTGTTGCCCGGCTCGAGCGACCGGTGCGTCAGGGCATCGCCGAGTCGTGCCTGCGGCGCCAGCGGGTTGGAATCCTCCAGTACCGCCGGCCGAAACGCGCGCTGTTGCGAGGCCGGGGCGCCCGGCTGTCGGCGCCGGCGAACGCGATTGATGCCGAACAGCCAGTACAGCAGCGGACCGCCGTACGGAAACAGGCACGCCACGCCTATCCAGCCGATGGCACTGCGCGGGTCGGACTTGGTGAGCAATGCATGCAGCGCAGCCGCCACCGAGGTGAGCGCGTAGCCGAGCGCAAAGAGCCCCCCGGGTGGCATGTCAGGGGTGAGCGGGCTGGCGGGTCATCGTGGTCAGATTGTAGGTCAATGCGGCGGCCACACGTGGCAGCACGCAACGATTGCGTCGCCCCTGCCGGGCGTGTCCCGCGCCGGCGAGACTGATGTGCGCCACGTGCAGCGAACCTCAGGCCGTGCACGGGCCAATTTCGGGTTGACCGACAGGGCACCGCGGCGCGACGATCAAAGAACCCGAGCCCCGAGGCACCTAGCCGCGGACTGAAGCGGTGCAGCATCGAATCTAAGGAGACCCATATGAGTGAGACCAGGAGCACGTTCATCACCGACGTGAAAACACTGCGGGAGCGCGCCAGGCAACATCTCGGCCGTGGCGCGGTGACCTCGACCTATGCGGGCGACGTCAACAAGACCATCGAGATCCTGCAGAACGTTCTCGCGACGGAGATCGTGTGCGTGCTGCGCTATACCATGCACTCGATCGCCGCTGCGGGCATCTCGAGCGAGGGCGTCAAAGCCGAGTTTGCGCAGCACGCCAAGGAGGAGCAGGAGCACATGACCGCGGTCGCCGAGCGCATCAACCAGCTCGGTGGCAGGCCCAATTTCAGCCCGGAGGGACTGGCGACCCGCTCGGCTTCTCAGTATGTCGAGGGAGAGAATCTCGTCGACATGATCAAGGAGAATCTGATCGCCGAGCGCATAGCGATCGACCACTATCGCGAGCTGGTGCGCTACTTCGGTGACAATGACCCGGGGACGCGCGTCATGCTGGAAGGCATACTGGTCGTGGAAGAAGAGCACGCGAACGACATGCACGACCTGCTCGTGAACCACGAGGGCCGTCCGATGCTCGAGCGTTGAGAGCGTACGCGGAGACCCCCGCCGCGAGGGCTGTCAGCCTGGCGGGGGAACCGCCAGGCTGACCGTTCGATCAGTTACTTCGCCGCAGTCTCCGGCTCATGCTTCTTTTCTGCCGGTGGCTTGGCTGCTTTCGCGGCTTTCGCCTTCGGCGGCGGCTTGCCGTTGTTGCCGTTGGCTGCCTGCCCGTGCGGGGCGCCCTGCGCCGTGTGCGTCCCGTTCGGCCGACCGGCCGCGAGCGGCGCACTGGCCTTGTTGCCGTGCGCCGCCGGGGGTGCGCCCGGACGTGCCGGTAGCGGTTCCGCACCACGCGCGCCGACGATCCCTGGCGCATTGAAAGCTCCCGGCTTCGGTGTGGCCGCGATGGCCGGATGGCCGCCGTTAGCCTTGGCAAACAGTGCGGGATTCTGGGCCGCCTGCTGCACGTGCTGACGCTGCAGCGGCGTGGGAGGTGTGTGCGGCTCCTGCGCAGCCATTCGCTCCTGAGCCGTCGGTGCGGCAACGACACCGCCGGCTCCACCGTTGAAGCTGACCCTGTTGACCACCGTGACATTGTTGACGACGGTCTCGTTGTAGGTGTTGTGCACCACGCTCACGTTGATGTTGGCGACGGCCTGATTGTAGGCAAACGCGCCACCAACCCAGCGGCCACCGGCGAAACCGACGCCGGTATATCCGAAGCCATAGTTGACTCCGCCGTAGAAACCGATGTGCGGACCCCAGTAACCGGCATGGAACGCGTACACGCCACCGACGAAGCCCCAATAGCCGGGAGTCCAGAGCACTCCGACGCGCGGCGGCTGCACCCAGGTGCCCGGCACCCAGTAATAGCCGGCAGGTGCCCAGGCCCAGTAGCCCGGCGTCCACAGGTAGCCTTCCACGGGACAGGGCGGCTGCGGATACTCCGGAAGCGCCGGCGGCGCCTCGGTGGCTTGCGCTTCATCGGCAGGCGCATCGTAGGTTGGCGCCGGCGGAGGGGGCGGGGGCGGCGGCGGCGCCGCATAAACGCGCGGCGGCGGCGGCGCGGCGACAATACAGCCTGCGAGCAGCGCGCCGGTGGCCAATGCCAGCATGATGCCGCGAACCGGCGCAGCAGCGAATAGCGATGGTTTCAGTGAAGTCGACATGTGCTCCGCCCTTATAGATGTTCGTGGCGCAGCCTACGTAGCGGTACGCTGCTCATGACACACACAACGTCACACTTTGGGAACCGCCTACAAGGTTAAGTGGATGTAATCAGTGCCGGCCCGTCCGCACGGCAGGCATCGCTCCCTGCTCTGTCGCCTCGTGGCGACAACGCAGCTCTGCTAAGGCCAAACGCGGGTTGGCGACGGATCGTCGATGTTGGTCAAGGCGCCACGTGCGGCGTGAACCGCAGGTCCTGATAGTCCCAGCTGAAATCAACCAGCGGCGACATCGCCGGCAACCGGCGCGCGCAGCGATGCCCGCATGCTCGGCAGGGCTGCTGCGACTACGGACGCGCGGCTTCATTCCGGCGGGGGATTGGGATTCTCGCCGGCTTCAACCAGCTGGGCCAAAAAGACATCCTGTTCGCGGCGATTGTGATCGCACCACGCCAGATACCTTTCCGCTGCCTGCCGCCCGTACCACCCGCTCGGGTTCAAGGCTTCCAACAGCCTGGCTCTATATTGGTAAACGCGCCGAGCTTCGACTGCCGCCTTCCACTCCGGCGAATCTTCAGGCCACACCCGCCTGGCGATCGCAGCCCCGATCATTTCAGTGATGTACGTATCGCCGTGCTCAAAACTCCTCGCAACGCCTCGACACGCCGCGACGATGTCGGGACGCTGCAGGCGCTCTCCCTTACAGGCGTTTGATGCCGCGCCATATGCAGGGATGCCCTGGGCCGCGAGGTAGCCTATGACGGAGATCTCCGCCTCCGAGAGCGACATCTTACCGGTGTGGGCGGCGGCGCGGCTCAGATGAGCGATGAGTGTTGTCCAATAGATATCAACTCGCTCTGAATGGCTTAGCGCTGCCAGCGCAGCGTCCACCGCAACGAAGTCCTGTGATGCATTCGCGCGTGCCAGTGCGCCCATCCAACCGGCACCGTTCGACGGATCCAAGACGCGCAGGCGGCGCTCCATGGGTTCCGGATCGCACCAGGACACTTTCTGACACACCTCGACTTGTAGCCACAACAGGTCTGGGCGCTCAGCTGCCGCCCGCGTAGCGTCAGTCAGCAGTGGCATGGACCGGTCACGCGCACTTTGCAGGCTCAGGAGGCCCGCAGCGGCCAGGGAGTCGGCGTCGCTGCTGTTCGCCAGCACAATCGCCGCTTGCTCCGCATGGCGTTGCGCTCGAGCTGCACGCGCTGCGGGTGACGGGGCGCAGCCCATGAGAAGCAGCGGCAGAGCAATCAGGAGAACGACTCGAATTGGGGACTTCATGACGGGTAAACCCAGTAGCCATGATTTTGGACTAAGGCGCATAATGTGGAGACGGAACCTACTCCAGGGGAGCTGTATGGTGATCCAAGATATTCGGCGCGCCGTCGTGGCTGCCACCGGCTGGGTCAGGACTGGAACCGATCACCGCCCGCAGATGACGCTTGCGGCGAAGGCGGTGGCGATCCTCGCAATCTCTCTCGCCTGCGTGAATGCGTCCCACGCCCAATTAGTCGGTACCTACGTTTCGGGCACTGTCACTGGCGTTGCGACCCCGCCGTCGGTCACCCCCATCACCTTGACGCCCCCTACTGGCTACACGACGCCCTATAACGGCTCGATCCTGCTAACGCCGATACCAGGGCTGTCGATTGATGTGAGCCACGCGAGCCCCGGGGACGGGCTTGTTCAGGGAACAAATGGCTACGTTGCACCGTATATCAATCCCACGACTCAGTTCGCTGGTGATTACCTCGCTCCGGGAACCGGGACCGCCTATATCACTTATGACTTCAGCCCGAGTACCAAGCCCTACGCGGCCTTTGGTTTTCTCTGGGGGTCGGTGGACGATTTCAACCGGATGGAAATCACGGTCGAGAAACTTTCCGATCCAACACTGACCTACACGCTTACGGTGACCGGGCCCGACCTGCCATTGAGCAACGGCGGTATCACACCAGACAATTCCTTCTACGTGCTCTTCAACACGGCCCCCGGATGGGCCTTCGACACCATTACAGTGGACGACGGGGCACCCACAAGCCGTTCCCCGGCCTTCACATTCGAGCAGATTCCGCTCTATGCCTCCACGACTCAGATCGGAACGGGTGTCCCGGAACCCGCTTCAATTGCGCTTTTTGGTTCGGGTCTTGGCGCGTTGTGGCTTCGCCGCCGGCGTCGTCGCCAGACTTTAATCGCGGCCTCGTAGGTCGTTCACGACGGGCTCGACTAAATCCTGCGGAGACAGCGGGTAGTAAGCCTGCAGCCACCAATCTCCTCGCCGCCTAAACCCCGGAGCGGAACTAATCGGGGCGTCAGATCGGGTGGCTCAGTCCTGAAGCGGGTCAAGTCCCGGGGTCAGTTCCCGATGTCGACTGGCCTTCCAACCGATGACCCATGGTTTTGTGCCTTAACTATCGGTGAGACTAAGTGCGCTAGGGAACCGACGAGCGAGTTCTTCGACGCGTAACTTCGATCCTCCGATGTGGCAGTTTGCTCCGTCGACCCACTTCGGACGGCGTGCGCCAGCTGAGAGGAGCCAGCCGATCGCCGCTGTCGACCGCAGGCCTCACCCCCGTTCGCTAAACCAACTGAGTGTCTCAACATGAACGCCCAAACATCTCGCAAGATCATCGTTGCCAGCGGCATGGCCGTTGTCGTCGCCATCGGGGTCGTGATATTCGCGCTGCGCTCCCACTCCGTTACCTCGGCTGCTCAGACCCCCCACCAACCTACCCCGATTGCTGAGACTCCCGAGATTCCCACCCCCCCACCCGCAGTCGCTCAGATCCCAGAGGCCCCTGCCCCGGTCGCAGCGAGTGATAGCGTCGGGAGCAATAGCGCGGACAGCGCCAATCCGCCTGTCGTCGAGTCCAAAGTTGCTCATAACCGGCATCTGGCCGAGGCGAGCAGCAGCGCTATTGCCACCAACGACACCGTCACGCGCACTGGATCTGCGGGCGACACGAGCGCAAAACCCGCAACCGCGACTTTCGCCGACAGCGCCGACAGCGTGAAGAGCGCCGATGAGTTGACGGCGCCGCAACCCAGCAGCAGCTCGCCTGCCGATGAGCAGAAAGCGGGAGCGAGCACGGCGTTCGCCGCTTCAGACAGCCAAATCACCATCGACGTGAAATCCGAGATCGCTGGCGACGGCCTTAGCAACGACGTCAACATCGGAGTGACCACGACTCACGGCGTCGTCGCGCTTACCGGCAGCCTGACAAGCCAAGACGCCATCGACCACGTCAAGGATGTCGCCGGGAAGGTCGCGGGCGTCAAGAGCGTAGACACTTCCGCGCTGATTCTCGCGAGCCTCTGACGGCTCATGAAACTCTGCCAGCGACAGGGGTCGCCGAGCCATACGAGCATCGAGCGGCGGCCTGTGAATATTGAGAGGGTAACAGTCACACCGAGGTATCCACCATGACTACAGATCCGAAACCCAATCACGGCGAAGGAGATCCAGAGTCTGCAAAGCGGTTCAATGACGCCGAGACCCGGTTCGTCGACTCGGCGCGTGGCAAGCAGAAAGTTCTCGAGGGCGCAAAGGTGCGGCCCGCTGAGGAGTCTGAGCTGGCGGAAGCCGAGCGGCTCGGCAAGGCACGGTCAAAGGGCGCCGACGCCGCAATGGCGAAAAAGCCTGGGCCTAAGCAATGAACTGAGTGGGGCCCCGGCCCCCCGTGTCCGCGACTCGCCGCTGGACGATTCAGTCCCCCAGCAATTCCGCCATGGCGTGCAGCTGCTCTACGTGCTGAGACACCACCTTAGATATGACAATGATGGGCACGCTAAGCAACAGCCCCCACACGCCCCACAGCCAACCCCAGAACAACAACGATATGAACACGGCTGCTGAATTCATGTGGGCGATTCTTCCGGTCATCCAGGTGGTCACCAAGATGCCGATGACCGTGGCGATCGCCAGCGACGAGCCGGCAACCAGCAGCGCCACCGGTAAGGATTGGAACTGCATGAAAGCGACCATACCCGTTGCGACGGCCGTTACAGCCGGACCCAGGTAGGGAACGACATGCAGCAGTCCTGCCGCCGCTCCCCAAGCTCCCGCGTTCTCGAGGCCAATCCAGCGAAACGCGATCCAGCTGAGCAACGCGACCACCAGGTTTGTCGTCAGCAGCATCAGCATGTATTTCTGGATGGACGCGTTTATGTCGTCGAGAATGCGTACCGCAATCTTCCTCTTCGACAGCGACGACCCAACCAGGCGCACCAACTTGCGTTTGAATGTATCGCCACCGAGCAGCAGAAAGAAAACCAGGAAAGCGATCATCGCCGCCTGGCCCATCACCCCGAGGGCGCCCATTGAGTTCTTCCACAGAAAGCTATCGAGCTTGAACGCCGGCTGGTCCACGATAACGTGCGTAGCGCGCTGACTCCGAACGACCGGCCCGGCGGGCTCTTGAGTTGTCGCCCGCTCCACCGCGGCCGCTGCGCTTTGCATCGTCTGTAAATCGCCGATCGCGCTGATTCGCAGTCGCGCAACTCCAGTCGCAAATGTCCCGGCCGCTTCGGGTAACTGTGCGACGATGGCTTGCACTTGCCCGCGCAGCGAATAGGTGCCGAAAGTAAGCGCCCCGATAATGCTTGCCATCACGATGGCGGTGCCGCCAATGCGCGGCACCTTGATCGCTTCAAGTGAGTTAACGAGCGGATTCAGCGTGTACGCAGTTACGACGCCGAGCAACAGGGGTATCACAAAGCTCTGCGCCCACGACAAGGCGAACACCGTCGCAAGTCCCGCCAGAATCCCCAGCGCCAAGCCTCGTGCATTAACCTGCATCCGCGCTGGGGGCAAAGTAACGAGCGACGCGTCGACGCCACGGTCGAGTCGCTCCACCGCCCGTGCGTCGGAGTCAGCCGTGTTGGTGGAGGTTGAAACGGCGATGGGTTTCACAGCGCACAGACCGACAGCTACCCCAACGGGCCGCTCTTCTGCTCGCTCGCAGCGCAGCTCACGTTCACTGTGGATTGTCTGGTGACGTCGATGCGATCACACCACGCCCAGCAACCAAAGAATGAGGACCACGACCAGAAAGGTTCCGAGAATGCCGCCACCGATATACATGTGATTCTCCGTAAACTCACAGGGCTACATTAAACACCCGAAAGATCGGCGCCGTCGGAGCGCTACCGCACCTAGGGCCGTACGGTGCCGGTGCGCCAACGGTGCTAAGGCACCCTCACTGGGTAACTGGCCGAGTACCGAGTCACGGCTGGCAACCGATGCGCGTGCGCGAGACCTCGGGGATGAAATCCCCGAAGCGGGCGATCCGTGCCTGTACGAAGGCCGCCGTCCCTGCATCTTTCTCGGCATGCGGGACAACGCGGAAACTGGTCAGCCGAGCACGTCCGGGAGGTTCATCCCTTCCGGCTGATCGGTGCGCCGAAGCCGGGGGTGCCGGAGTTTTGGGCGCTCGTGCGCAAGACGCACGGACCCGCAGTGCAAAGGCGCTGACTAGCTGGCTAATGGGTCAGGTTCGCACCTGAACTCGACAATCCGCTCACGGGCCTTTAATGCCACAGCGCCAGCACCCGATCGGACACTATTCGGAACGCGCAACGTCATGCCATACGACGGTCACGAAGTAACCGAGCAGCAGAACAAACGTGGCACCGATATCAAACAGCAGGAACTCCATAAACTACCAGCGTCCTCGAGTCATTTCCGGCAGCGCACTCTAGTAGCCGGCAGCCGCACATACATCCATCCGACGACGTACGTCCTTTGCACATTCAGTAAGGCGGGGAACGACTCTCCGTGGGGATGGCAGAACCGGAACTCTCAGACACCGCACTCGGGAGCTGCGCGAGCATGGCTCGCGTTATGGTAAACCCGGCCCGGGTGACTCATGTGCGTTACCGTACAGCGCGCGCTTCCTGGCAACCTATGATCGCCCAGTCGTCAGTCTAAACGTCGCGCCACCGCGACGCGCAACCGTCAACGGCATAGAAATCCACGACGAGAACTGGGGTACCATCACGGTACAGCACGTATCGCAGGACGCGCTACGAGTGTGGTCGCTCACGGATGGACAAGAGAGTCACGATGATCCAGGAATCTGACGGATCGACGACCGCAGGATCGGCTCACGATTCACGCGACGACACGATTGAACTGGAGCTGCCGGTCGAGCACGAGCTAGCGCTCTCCCGGGCGGCCGAAGCGGCCCAGTCAACGGCGCGTCCCGTGCCTGAGTACGAGAACTTTCCCTACAGGCGCACGGCGCGCATCGACTTCATTTGTAACGTGACCTCGGCTGCGGCAGTTCTGGGTATTGCGGTGGCGTTCCTGTGGCCGGCGTCGGTTCGGCACCCGCCGGCGCCAGCGCGGGCGCCGGCGGTCATCAGCGACGTGCGTCTCGCCGCTGTGGCTCCGGCCGGACCTGCCGAGCCGCAGGGTGCGCCTGTGCGGATAAGAAACGCCTTCGATGCGATGGAGGTGTTCGAATTCCCGCACGGAACCACCAAATCCGAAGCCCGCAAGGCGGTTGCAGAGCTGCTCTTGAGCCGTGCACGCGACCGACTCACCGAGGGACTTACGCTCAGCCAAGCGGGCAACCTTCAACCAGACCGCGGCGCGGCGCTGCAGCAACCTGAAGTTCTCGTGACCAGGTTGCTCGCCGGCGCGAAGGAAACCTTGAACGGGACGCGCTGAGGGGAAGCTGGCTGCGCTAAAGCCGCTCGGTTTAAGTAATCACGCGCCCTTCTCAAAGGAGTCTTTCAGGTCTTTCCTGACGTCTCCCAACTTTGCTTGGGCTTCGCCGCCGATTTGCTGAACCTTGCCCTTTACTTCCAGTTTCTTATCGCCCACGACTTTTCCGACGACCTCATTGATCTTGCCTTCCACTTCCTTGGTCCGGCCCTTAATTTGGTCTTTGTTTACGTCCATACCATGCTCCTGATAACCCATGTCAGCAAAATGGCCGACATGCTGTAGTGAACCGTTGGCAATCTCCCAACCCAGGTGGTTTACCGGAGAGTGGCCTGCCACGTCTGTACGGAAGAGCACGGAGAGGCGATCGATGGTCGACTGAAGCCAAACGCGGGACATGCAAGACGACTGCTGCTCTGGAACAACCAGCCTATGGCAGGTCTGGCTGTGCAATGATCCGACCAGCGGCAAATAACGGGCAGTGCCACGACGCAGCGCGTTAACGCCAGGTGTAGCAGTCGACGCGATTAGTAAGTACAGCGCGGTACGCAGCAATTCCGGTTACGTTGTTGTTTAGGAACCAGTGTCATGCAGATCGATTCTTTCGCTGGAATGTTCGATCAGAACGCGCACCAGTGGGCCCGCCAGGAGCCCATGATCCTCTCGGACTTCACGGCCAGACCGCTCGTTCTGCAGGAGCTTGCGCCCGTGACAGGCAAACATGTGCTGGATCTGGGCTGCGGAGAAGGATACGTCGCCCGTCTGGTGGCGCAGGCAGGCGCTCAGTCGGTATTCGGCATCGATATCTCCAGCGAGATGGTCGCTCGTGCACAACAGGCTGCCGCGAGCGTTGCACCGTGCCCGATGACCTTCAAAAGCGGCAATGCCACGAACTTTCGGGAATTTCCGCGGGAACGATTCGACCGGTTTATGGTCAGCTATTTGAGCTGTGCTGAAATGACCGAGGTATTCCGGACAGTCCGTTCGCGCCTCGCTCCGGGCGGACGTTTCATTTTACCGTCCCGCACCCATTCCTGCCCTATATCCGCCCACAGCAGAAGCCCGTTTACTTCGACTCAAAGGGACGAGACTACTTTGCCGGCGTGATTGTTCTTGAAGGGTACATCTGGAGACGGGACAGCAAGGCCGTTCCGGTGAGTTATATGCACAAGACCTTTGCCGACTATTTCAATGCCTTGGCCGCCGCCGGGTTCCAAACACTCCCCAAAATCATTGAACTGAAGGTAACCGAGGAGCATCTGGCTCTGGACCGTGCGTTTTTCGAAGGTGCCGCGGGTTATCCGCTACAGGTACTGTTTCGCATCGATGCGCAGTAAGTATCTGCTCGCAGCCCTCTCCTCTGGACCGCACCTCCGACGGGCCTATTGACGTCATACCGACCAGTCGGTATGTTATTGGGGTGAGAGAGAGGAATCAGGCGAAGCGGTCCAAACGTGGGGCCCGTGAGAAGCTGTTGGACGCAGCGTTCGTGCTCATCCGCGAGAAAGGCTACTCGGCCACTACGGTCGACGAGCTGTGCGCGAAGGCGGGAGTGACCAAGGGCGCGTTCTTCCATCACTTCCAGAGCAAAGACGCGCTCGCGGTGGCCGCGGCTCATCGCTGGTCGGAGGTCTCAACGGCCCTCTTTCAGACAGCGCCCTACCGCCAGCACCGCGACCCGTTAGATCGAGTCCTCGGCTATCTCGACTTCCGCAAGGCGCTCATCACAGGGGATGTTGCCGAGTTCAGCTGTCTCGTCGGCACCATGGTGCAAGAGGTATATGGAACCCACGCCGAGATACGCGAGGCGTGCGACGCGTCCATCAGCGGCCACGCGGCCATGGTGGAGGCCGACGTCGCCGAGGCGATGAAGCTTTACGGCGTTCGTGCAAAATGGTCGGCGCGGAGTGTGGCGCTCCACACCCAGGCGGTTCTCCAGGGTGCTTTCATCCTCGCAAAAGCCAAAGGCGGACCCGAGGTCGCTGCGGCCAGCGTCGATCATCTGCGCCGCTATATCGAATTATTGTTCAAGGCCGCTACCCACCGGAATCGACGTCTTACCGGGGCGCAGGCTTTGCACGGGTCAGCTACACCGGCTGCTTCAAGGACGCGAACCTGCCTGGCGAGGCTCAGGAGCACCACGACGATCGCGCCGCTGTCCGTCGGACGGGACATTGACACCATCAACTCCAACGCCGGGCTATAAAAAGGAGAAATCAGTCATGAGAACGACAGCAATGTCGCGCCGGATACTGCTCGAAGCGGGTGCCTGCGCACTGGCTGCTGCAGTAACCATTCCGGAGATTGCCAGTGCGCGCGCAGAGGCCGGGCTGAGCCCGAAAAACGACGCGCTTGTCCGGAAATACTATAAGGGCTGGGAGATAAAGGACTGGCCCGCGTTTAACCTCTTGTTGACGGACGACTTCACCTTCAGCAGCCCACTTGACGCCCGCATCAGTAAAAGCGCTTTCAAAAAAGGATGCTGGGACACACAGATTGCTCATATCGGGCGGTTTGACCTGGAACACGTAGTTGCAACGACCAACCAGGCGTTTGTGATGTACCTCTGTCACACCACGAACGATAAGACGTTCCGAAACGTGGAGTATCTGCGGTTCAAAGGTGATCAGGTGCAGGCCGTCGAGTGCTACTTCGGTGGGCAAGGCTATCCAACTGCAGCGGAGGGGCAGAAGTAAGCAGCCCACTGCGTTTTAACTGCAACAACGGTGCGGGCGAATCCGTAATCGGCGGCGCGCAATGAGTTTGTTAGGCGAGAGATGTCGTGACTGTAGTCTCCAGACGGCCGAGCGATGACACACGCGGAGCCGACTCAACGAGTCATGCCCGGCAAGACTATCGATCACCCGTTATGCAAGCTGACGTGCAAGCCTCCCTCGACAGCCGCAACGCCGAACAGGCACCCCAGGCGGCGGAAGCCTCGCTTGGGGTGGTGGTGGGTGAGCGGGAACATCGTCTCTACGTGCTCAAGGCTGAGAAAGTCGATTGGATCGAGTCGCAGGGCAACTACGTCAAATTTCGCTGCCGGGGTGCCGAATACATCAGTCGGGATTCCATCAAGCGCCTGGCGACCGTGCTCGCCGAGGACGGCTTTATCCGCATCGGGCGCTGCCTGATCATCAATATTCGGTCGATCGACTACGCGCAGCGCATGGGTCGGCGCATCTACACCTTTACGATGCTCTCGGGGTCAGTGCTGCGTTCCGATCCACGGTACCGTGACGAGATACTACGGGTGTTACCGCTGACCCAGGGGCGCTCACGGGACAAGGGCGCGCTGCGCCTGGCCCCTCGGGAGCTCCAGGACCGGTGACCCAGCGCTCTTTCAAAACGACGTCCGGTACTCCCCGAACACCGCAAAGTCCAACATCCGGGCGATAGTCTCGCCCCGGACAGTTCTCACGCCCACGGGGAAGAACTGTTCAGTTATGCGTCGGATAGCGTCCATATCGGGGCGAACAAAGTAGCTATGGCGCACGATGTTACACGCCAACCGGCTGAGGTCGGGGCCGACTACGCCGCGACTGATCGTGGTGTCAAGGTCAAGCGCGAGGTCGATGGACGTCACGAACGGCAGGCAAACCGCTGCCTTCAGCTCCCCGTTGTTGATGAGACGGCGAAGATAGAGATCGACCGGCTCACTGGGTCCGGCCCGTAGCGCGTCGTTGAGCAGTGCCGCGATGCGCTTGAGCGATCGTTGCGCCGCCACGTACGAGCTCGTACAAGCCCAATAGACTCCCTTGAGATCGATCAGTGACACCTCCGGCAGGAAAGCTTCCTGGGGACCGGGCGGTTTGCGGCGTCGATATGCCTGTTCGTAAGACCGAATGTGCGCCGGGTCGAGCGGAACGAAAGTGTCAGTGAATATCAGGTCGAAGCCATCGAGAACGCCACGACTGAGGAGGCTGCGCATTACCAGAAGCAGCTCAGGCGACAGCAGCACGTCATCTTCGAGCACGTGCACGTGCCGCGTGCCAGCAGCGGCAGCACTCAGCAGCTGCGCGTGGGAGGCGAAGCAGCCGTACTCGCCACTCGTGATCGATCCGGGGACTGCGGCCGTATCTCGTCCCTCTACCGCAGCAAAACGCGAGTAGCCGCGCTCGAGACCAAGTGCCCGCAGTTGTCCTTCGAGACTCGCGCGCCGGCCGGCACTGCGCTCGAGATTGATGTAATAGCCCGCGTAAGGCTGATGCAAGGTTGTGCTCGCTCGCTGCTGGGAGTCCCCCGGCGGCTCGGTTCCGAGAGCATTCATTCGCACCGTCGGTAGCGCTCCGCGCAAGGAGAACGACGGGCTTTGCGGCCCGCCGCCTCCAGTTTCAACAGACTCCCGTCCTTTTAGAACTGTGCCGTGATGGTGGCGAACAGATAGCGTCCCATCGCGTCGTAGACTCCAGGGAACGTATTGCCGTTACAGTTGGCGCCGGCGGGGCTGCTGGTCGAGCAGTCGGCCCCGACGACCAGCGGCGGAACCTTGTCGGTGATGTTGTTGACGCCCAGCTCCAGTCTCACGTTCTTGTAGACGTTGAAGGTCCCCGTCAGATCGAAGTAGCTGTAGGCGGGAATGTGCTCCGTTCCCGGAAACGGCAGGATGCCGTCGCCGTTCAGCAATGGATTGCCGCTTGCCAGCTCGGAGTTCTGTGGTCCGTAGTAACGCCACCGCAGGTTGAGGTCGAGCCCGTCCCAGGGTGTCGACCAGGTGCCGTTGAACACGTGACGCCATTTCGAGTTCGAGCCGCCGCAGGTCGCGCCGTAGTAGCCGGTGCAGTTATACGACAAGCCGAATTGCTCCACCGGCTGCGTCTCCAGCAAGATGGTGCGTGTGCCCTCGAGCGAGAGCAGCGCCGAGCCGAAGGTCGCCAGCGCCTGGCGATAGCTGACCTTCGCGTCGATGCCTTGGGTTCTGATCGCCCCTTGGTTCTCATCGGGATCCACGACGTACCCGCTCTGGGATTCCCACAGCGAGCCATTGCTGGAGCGGTGTATCTTGTCGCAGAAGAAGTTCTGCTGAGCGAGGTTACCGTTGCTGTTGATGCAGCCTGACAGAATGACGTTCTCGGTGATCGCGTCAATCGCGTCGGCGACCTTGATATTGTAGTAATCGATCGACGCGTTCAGGCTCGGCAGCGCGCGCGGGGTGAACACGAAGCCGAACGAATAGGTATTGGCTTTTTCGGGCTGCAGGTTCGGATTGCCGCCGTCCAGTCCGTTGTACTGGAAGTCGGTGTTCGGCAAGATGTTGCCGAACTGTCCGGGCGTGACGCCCGTGAGCTTGCATTGCGCCAAGGTAACACCGTTCGCCAGCACGGTCGTGGACCCGGGCTTCAGCGGCACGGCGCACGGGTCCAACGACCCATCCAGACCGACAGCCGAGGGCGTGTACAGCTCGCCGATGTTCGGCGCACGCACGGCACGCTGGTAGCTGCCGCGGAAGCGAATGTCGCGCAGCGGAGCCCAGTCGACACCGAACTTGTAGGTGTTGGTGTCGAAGCCCTCGCTGTACTTCGAATAGCGATAGCCGGCTTCCACCGAAAGATCCTCCGCGAAAGCCTGGTGCTGGGCGAGCGGCAGACGCATCTCGGTGAAGGCTTCCTTCACGGTAAAGGCACCCGCGACCGGCGGGGTCGCGCCGCCGCCACCGGCCGCAAGTCCCTGCTCGGAGACGTAGTCCGGCAGGTAACTCGAGGAATCTTCGCGCCATTCAGCGCCGACGTTCAGTTGCAGGCCCTGGTCGGCCCACGGGGTCTTCGCGCCGTACTTGCCGATGTCGCCAGTGACCGAGCCGTTCGCCACGTACTCGGTAACCGTACCCTGCGCCTGCTCCGGAATCGAAATGCTGTTGATCGCGGCTTGCGTCACGCCGTTCGGCGCCCAGATATTCCAGGCGACGATTGAGGGGTTGGGAGCAAACCCCGTGTTACCGGTCGATGGCCCGATGAACGAGCCACCCGGTCCGAAGCCGACACCCAGCGCGTTGGTGGGTCCGCCGCAGACCGGGGTCTTCGAACCCGGCGTGGCCGGCAGGCAGTTCAGGGACTGCTCAACGGCCGTGTTGCTGAGGAAGTTCAGGCTTTGAAAGAGCGTGTCCACGGTGCTGTGCTGGGCGTAGACGTTGTACGTCCAGGCACTCTGCGCATCGTCAAAGTCGCCCTTTATGCCAGCCACCTCGCGTGCCGAGTTGGTGATGAAGGATTCCTGGCGGTTACCCCCCTCGACGTTGCGTCTCAATGGGTAAACGTTAAGTCCCGGGTAGCTGACGCCGTTGAAAGTCTCGGCCGGATTACCCTGCGCCGCCTGCAGCGTCTTACTGCAGAACACTGCCTGCTCGGAGGCGTTCAGCAGCGGATCGGCGCACGCCACGAAATTCCCATCGCCGAAGTCGCCGCTCGGAGCGATCTGGGCCACCATGGAATTTCTCATCCACATCACGCTCGTGTACACGTTCACGTGCGAATTGATGTCGTAGTTGACGAAGCCGCCGGCGGTCCAGCGCTCGTTCGGCGTCTGGTAGTAGTTGAGCGGACCGTAGTTATAGAGGTCGTTGGGGATCATGAACGGCCGGAAGTTGCCATTATGGGCGCCATCAACGGTGTAGCCGTTCGGCGGGCCAATGGTGGCGTAGCTGGGGTACCCGGTGAACAGGAAGCGGCCACCTGCGCCGTTTTTCGCCGAAGTCGAGGAGCCTGCACAGTTGAGCGCCGTGGGCGCGTAGGTGTTGTTGCCACTGAGCGAACAGGCGGCGTAGTCGAACTGCGACTGCAGCGCCGCGCCCTGGTTGTCATAGGTGACGTAGGCGGTCGCATTGCCCTTGTGGTCGGCGAAATTCGAGCCCACCAGAATCGAGGCGTTCTTGCCAAACGCGGTGTCGACGCGGCCCGACGGCACGTTGAAATCGTCTGCCGCGACGAGCGGGTTGATGCCCGCCTGGTTGCTGTTGTCGTGCTCGTTGAAGTGGTAGCCGCCGTTGATCTGGACGCCCTCGAAGTGCGTGTTGAGGATGAAGTTCACCACGCCGGCCACCGCGTCCGCGCCGTAGACCGCGGACGCGCCGCCCGTGAGGATGTCGACGCGCTCGATCAGCGCGGCGGGGATCTGGTTGATGTCCGAGAAGTTGCGTCCGCCGAACGCCGAGCCCGGCCCAAGACGCAGACCATCGACGAGCGTCAGCGTGCGCTGGTTGCCGAGGCCGCGCAGGTCGACCGTGGCGGTACCATCCGCGCCGTTGGAGGTGGTCGAGTTCGTGCCCGCAAATACCATGGGCAGGTTGTTGAGCACGTCCTCGACACGGGTGAGACCGGTCTGCTGCAGGTCGACCGCCGACACCGTCGTGACCGGGCTGATCGCGGTCTCATTGGGCGTCGACAGGCGCGATCCGGTGACCACGACCTCTTCGACCGGAGCAGCTTCCGTGGCCGACGGCGCCGGTGCTTCCTGGGCGTACAGCGCGGAGACCCCGGCTGCGGCTGTGGCCGTAGCCAGTGCGAAGCGCACCGCCTGTTGTAAGCTGCGACTTTTCGCCATTTGTAATTCCCTCTTTCTGGCACCGCCGATGGCGGGCGCGTCATGTTGTGAATTCACCACAGGAACAGGATCTAACTTCGGAACTCCCATGGATCCGACGTCGTCAATGCGCGTCGGTTAGTGCGGTCAGATTAGGGTCGACGTCGCGCGTCGGAGTGAATATGTGAGCACGCCCCCGCATGGCGGTGATGAGACGCGGCTCTAGTGGGGACGAGCGCTTCAGCGATGGCACGCACGTAGCAGTGCCGGTAGCGAGGCAACACGCTGCTGCCCTTACATCGTCACAAGCTTCAGCTGCGTGGCCAATTCGCCGCGACCGTGCGCCGCTAACGCTCCACGATCTCCAGCCACGCGCGCGCGAGGCTTCACGCGGTCGCGGTGCGACTCGATGTATTCGCTTTGTGCCCGCCAGACTCTATTATTGATTCCTTGCCATGGTCGCCGCGGCATAGACGCACTCAAATCAAATATCGTCCGTCGTCGTGCCCTCTGATCATTTGGACTTTGAGGTTATCCGCCTCGCCTCACTGTTAGAACGCGATCCGGCGGCCGCGACGCGTCAGGCGGCGCAGTTGCTGCGCGAACATCCCGACCACCCCGCGACGCTGTTGTTGCTTGGCAGCGCGCACCGCCGCCTCGGGGATTCGGCGGCGGCCGTCGCGGACTTCACGACGCTCGCCGCGTCACAACCCGGCTCCGCCGTGGTGCGGCTGGAGCTCGGTCGCGCGCTGCACGCCGCCGGACGCGACGCTGAGGCCCTCGTTGCAATGGCAGAGGCCGTGCGGTTGGCCCCGCACCTTGCGCCAGCCTGGCGCGAGCTCTCGTTGCTGCATGCGGCGCGTGACGACCCCGCGGCGTGCGATGCGGCCTGGATGCGTTTCGAGAAACTCACGCCGGAAGCCGTACACCTCACCGAGGCCGCGGCCGCGCTCGCCAACGAGCGCCTCGATGCCGCCGCGGCACTGCTGCAGCGTAGCTTGGAACACTCGCCGCAGGATGTGGTCGCGCTGCGCCTGCTCGCGCAGGTCGCCGCGGCGCGCGAGGACTACGCGCAAGCCGAGCGGCTGCTTGGGGAGTGCCTGCGCCTCGCGCCCGGCTACGGCGGCGCCCGCCTCGCGCTTGTCGACGTCCTGCACCAGCAGTTGCGTGGCGAGCCGATGCTGCCGCTGCTCGAGCGGCTGTTGACCGCCGAGCCCGACCATCAGCTCTATCGCACGCTGCAGGCCGTGGCGTACAACCTCCTGGGGCGCAGCGGACGCGCCATCGAGATCCTCGAGGAGCTGGTGCAGGAGTTCCCCGACAGCGAGGTAGTCTGGCTCAACTACGGTCACGCCCTGCGCGCCACCGGCCGTCAGCGCGAAGCCGTCGACGCCTACCGCAAGTGCATCGAACTGCGCTCCGGCACCGGCAGTGCCTGGGTGGCGCTTGCAGACCTCAAGACCTATCGCTTTACGGGCGACGACGTGGCAGCCATGCAGCAGCAGCTGGCGCGGGATGGCTTGCGCAGCGAAGAGCGTTCGCGACTGGAACTCGCGCTCGGCAAAGCACTCGAGGACGCCAGCGACTTCGCCGCCGCCTTCGAGCATTACGCGCGTGGCAACGCGCTGCGGCGGGCAGTGGTGCATTACGACAGTGCCAACATCACGCGCTTCGTGCAGCTCACCCAGATGCTCTGCACGCCGGAGTTCTTTACCGCGCGTGCGGGCTGGGGATGTCCGTCACCGGACCCTATTTTCATCGTCGGACTGCCGCGCGCCGGCTCGACGCTCCTCGAGCAAATCCTCGCCAGTCACTCCCAGGTGGAGGGCACGCGCGAGCTGTCCGACGTAATCCGCTTTGCGCTCGACCTCGGCGATCGCGAGGAGTCCGGCAAGCCGCCGACCTACCCACAGTCGCTCGCTCGACTGACGCGCGCCGAAGCTACCGCCCTCGGCGAGCGTTATCTCGCGCAGACACATGCCTATCGCCTGCTCAGCCGCCCGCGATTCATCGACAAGATGGGACCCAACTTCCTGCACGTCGGGCTCATCCACCTGATGCTGCCCAACGCACGCATCATCGATGCGCGGCGCGCGCCGCTGGGCTGCTGCTTTGCCAACTTCAAGCAGCACTTCCAGAGCGGCGCGTGGTTCACCTACAGTCTCGAGGATCTCGGTCGCTACTACCGCGATTACGTGACTCTCATGGCGCATTTCGACACCGTGTTGCCCGGTCGCATTCATCGCGTCAGCTACGAGGACCTGGTCCGGGATCTGGAGGGCGAAGTGTGCCGGCTGCTCGACTACTGCGGCTTGCCGTTCGAGGAGCAGTGCCTGCGCTTCCACGAGACTCACAGGAGCATCGCGACCGTGAGCTCCGAGCAGGTGCGTCAGCCCATCTACACCGGGAGCATCGAGCAGTGGCGCAACTTTGCGCCATGGCTGGGTCCGCTCAAGGAGGCCCTCGGCGATCTCGCGGAGACTGGCGTTACGCGCGCGACCTGAGTGCGGGACCGCAGGCCTTACTACCGCTCCGGGAGCGTCGCGTGCACACGGCGCGTCAGCTCGCGATGAATCTCAGCGAACACCCCGTCCCAGTCGCCGCGCCGGGACTGGCGGAAGAGCCGCATATCCGGGTACCACGGACTGTCGCTGCGATCGAGCAGCCAGCGCCAGTCGGGCACGTGCTTGAGGGCAACCCAGGTCGGCCGGCCGAGCGCCCCGGCCAGGTGCGCCAGCGCGGTGTCACAGGTGATGACGAGATCGAGATCGGTCATGACCGCCGCGCTGTCGAGAAATGCCTGCGGTCCTGAGTCGAACTGCTCGCCGAGCAACTCGACTGGCAGGTCCCGCGATTCGGAACCTGACCTGGCGTCGTCCTTCTGCAGGCTGATCAGCCGTACACCCGGGATGGCGCCAAGGCGCGCGAACATCTCGAGCGGCACCGATCTGCCGACGTCGATGCGGTTGCGACTGCCCTGCCAGACTATGCCGATCCTGAAACCGTGCGCGCCAATGCGTTGCCGCCACTGCACTACCCGCCGTGGATCCGGGTACAGGTAGGGCACCGCGGCGGGAATGTCGGCGAGTGTGATCCGGAAGGCGAGCGGCAGGCTCATCAGTGCGCAGCGATAGTCGCACCCGCCTGCCACTTCGCCGAGGGCGACGATCTGCATCGTGGAGCTGAGTCCGCTCAACAGCTCACGCAGCTGCGGCTGCACCGCGAGGATCACGTGCGCGCCGCGCTGCTCAGCCAGTTTCGCGAAGCGGCAGAACTCGATCGTGTCACCCAGTGCCTGGTCGGCATGGACCAGGAGCGTCCGGCCGGAAAGCTCCTCTGCGCCTAACCAGGCCGCTCCGGAATTTGCCCCGGCAGCCGCCGGCGCGAGCTCCTTGCGCCACTCGTACAGTGGCAATCCGCGGGCAAAGTCACCCGACAACAGCAGACACAGGCTCTTGTTGAAGTGTGCCTGTGCGTGCCGCGGGTCCAACCCGATTGCCCGCTCGTAGCAGGCAACGGCCTCGGGGATCAGTTTCATATCGAACAGCGCATTGCCGCGATGACAGTGGTTATCCGCATCCTGCGGAGCCTCCCGCAGAGCGAGGTCATACTGCACCAGCGCCTCCTCGGGCCGCCCCAGGTCCCGCAGCGCGTTGCCGACGTTGCCGTGCACTCCAGGCATGCCGGGCTGCAACTCGAGCGCACGGCTGCAGCTGATGAGCGCCTCGGCCGGTTGACCGAGCTCGCACTGCACCGTACCGAGATTGTTGTGCGCCTCGCCAAAATCCGCTTGCAGAGTCAGGGCGCGCTGGTAGCTGCCCGCGGCCTCGCGGAAGCGGTGCAGAGTCTGCAGCACCAGTCCGCGGTTGTTATAGGCCGCGGCGAGGCTCGGTTGCAGAGCGATCGCCCGATCGAAGCTGGCGAGCGCCTCGGGGAAGCGGCGCAGCGCGCGCAGCACGTTGCCGCGGTTGTTGTAGAGCTCCGCAGAATCGGGCCGCAGCGACACTGCCCGATCAAAGCTGGCGAGCGCCTCGGCCGTGCGCTGCAGGCGCTGCAGCGCCATGCCGCGGTAGTTGTGGGCCTCGACGCATTCCGCAGTGAGTGCGATCGCCTGATCGAAGCTCGCGACGGCCTCGGCGACGCGCCCGAGGTCGCCCAGGGCAGCGCCGCGCGTGCACCAGGCGTCCGTGGTGGGCCTGACAGCGATTGCGGCATTTGCCCGAGCCAGCGCCTCCTCGGGGCGTCCGAGGTCGCGCAGCGCCACGGCACTGCAACTGAGCGCGATCGCATCAGCTGGATCCTGGCGCAGCACCTGGGTGTACAAGCGCTCGGCTTCGGCAAGCTGTCCTTCACGATGCAACGCGATTGCGCGTTCGCGGAGTGCTGCGGGTGTCACGCGATTGCCTCAGTACGTGCTAACCCGACGACCAGTATCTTCCGCAGTCAATGCAACAGTTCGGGATGCGGTGCCGGGGTTGCTGCCGAACGACGCTCGAACCTGCCGTCCGGCAGCCTCGGTCTCAGCTGGGCTTGAGTCGAACGCCTCTTACTGTAGTCGCGCGTCGGTGGGTTTTACATTGGCGCGCTGCAGCACTCGTGGCTTGGCGCATAAGCGGCGGAATCTCGTGCACATCTCGCACCAGGTACGGCTCTTGCAACTGGCAGTCAGATAAGCATACCTTGTGGCGACTCAAGGGAGAGCGACAATGAATTCGACTGCGTTGGTAATCAAGCGCGTGCTCGCGGTCGGCCTGTTGGTCGCCGTGGCGGCGAGCGCTGCGTGGGCTCAGCCCGTAACCGTGGTGGATGGCAGCAGCAACGTCACGGTGCCGGTGTACCCGGGTCCCTTCAGCCCACCGCCGGGCTATACGGTCCTGGGCAGTACGGGGATTCAGACCGCTGCTGTGGTCGTCGATGACTCGCCGACAGAAGTTGCGTTCGATGAGTATGCGGTCACGACACCGCTCAATCCGTTCAATACCAAGACTGCGGACGGAGTCACCTTCGTGTTTGCGGTCGCGGCGCTCTCGAACATCGGACCCGGTACATTCAGTGGTTTGGGGGGATTCACCGGCTACCAGACTGCGATTGAGGGCTGCGATCCACTGACCGCCGTGGGCGCCGGCTCGGCGGCGACGTGCAGCCATTCTGCCGGTACGGTCTCGCGCGCGGGCGGTTCGCTGACCTTCGGCGGCATCCAGCTCTCGCCGGGTACGATCGACGGCGTGAGCGGCGACATTTCCTACGCCTACGCGATCTTCACGAACGCAAGCTCCTGGACAGACCCGACCGGGGCGTGCTTCACCGGTTCGGGCGCGAGCGCGGCCTGCTTCGACTATCTGGCGCCAAGCGGTAGCACTGTGGGCGGTGGCGGCACCAGCAGCGTGCCCGAGCCCGGCGTACTTTCGCTGCTGGGCCTCGGTCTGACCGGTCTGATACTGCGCCGGCGCAAGACGCGCTGACCGGTTTCACTCCCCGTTGAGTCTCTCAACCCCGGCCCGTGCCGGGGTTTTTGTTGGTGCGCGAGGCCAGCAATACCTGCCGATCGCCGCGATCACCTGCAGGCGAACACGACACGGGTGGTGGACATATCCGCCGTCGGACATTTCTGGTCATCGAAGGTGTCCACGACGGCCTCCTTGCCGGTCTCCTCGCAGTACTTATTTGCCGCCCGAGTCGCGGCGACCTGCGAATTGGTTATGCGGTCGTCCGAGCATGCAGTGACGCTGTGCATACCGTCGCCCAGGTCCTTAACCCGCTCGCCTGCACAGCCTCCCAGGATCAAGACGAGCACTAGCCAGTACTTCACGACGGCACCTCCGGTTGTGCCAATCGTAACGGGGCCGCTCAGGCGCTCTCAGAGCCGGGTGCTGATCCTGAGACCTATGTCACGCGGGCCAGACAAGTTTCTCCCTGCGCCATCCATTTACCAGTTCAGATCCGTCAGCAGCCCTGCGTAGACCTCGATCCCGTCCCACAGGTTTCCGAGCCGCAGGTTCTCGTTTTGGGCGTGCTGGTTGTCGTCGTAGTTGGCGATGCTGACACCGGCCATGGGCGCGTGAAGCTGGCCCACGATGTCGGCCATGCCAGAGCTTGCACCCACAATCGGCAGCTCGATCGGTTGATAACCGACCGTGCGACCGATGGAGGCGACTACGGCCTTGGAGGCGGGCAGGTCGAGCGAGGTCTTGGTGGCGATTGCGCCGCCTTTGTCCCAGACGACCTTGACGATCTTCGGGTGCGACAGGCGTGTCTGGAGGTCCGGCTCGTCGCGCACGATGAACCAGTCCTGCCGGGTGAGGTAGTTCTCGAGCAGCTCGCGCGTGTGCTCGGGCGTCTCCCCAGGGGCGAGGCGGAAATCGAAGGAGGCATCGGCCTGCGTCGCTATGGCGTTGGCAGCGGCCGGGCCTTCGTCGCCCACGTGGATGGCGCGCACATTCAAGGTGGGTTCCAGATAGCCGTCGGCCAGGCGCGTGGGGCCGACGTTGCGACCCAGGCCCAGTGCGTGCTTGAGCTGGTCCTCGACGGGCGGCATGGCCGCAAACGCTGCCCGGTCCGCGGCCGAGACTGGCGCGACGTCGTCGTAGAAGTGCGGAATGAGGATATGACCGTCGTCGTCGCGAAGGCTCGCGATGAGGTTGGCGATCATCACCGACGGGCTCGGCGCCCAGCTGCCGTAATGCCCGTCGTGCAGCGGCTTGGTCGGCCCGTAGACGGTCATGGTAAGGCTCGCGATGCCGCGATTGCCGAAGTTGACCATCTGCTTGCCACTCTGGTGCATCGGCCCGTCGCCCATGATCATGAGGTCGCACTTCAGCAGGTCGAGGTTCTTGGCGACCAGCGCCGAGAAGTGCGGGGAGCCCTGCTCCTCTTCGCCCTCGTACAACAGCTTGATGTTGACCGTCGGCTTGATGTGTGCGGCCTTGAGCGCATCGAGCGCCGAGAGCATGGCTTGGACCGTGGCCTTGTCGTCGCCGGCAGCGCGGGCGAAGAGCCGCCAATCCGGATCGAGGGGGCCAGTCGCATTTTGCCAGTCGACGGGCTTGGCCTCGGGAAGGGCGGTGCGCATCGACGGCTGAAACGGGCTCGAGATCCAGCCCTTCTGGCCGATCGGCTGGCCATCATAGTGTGCGTAGAAGAGCACCGTGCGCTTCGCGCCCGGGACCTTCATCTCGGCGAAGACCGAAGGCGGCGTGCCGGGCTCGGCGGTCAGGAGGCGGGTCTCGAAGCCGCGCGCCTTCAACTGGCCCGCGATGTAGGCCGCGTTCTTCTCGACGTCAGCGACGTTGGTCGCGACGTCGGGCATCGAAAGTAACGTAACGAAATCGGCGACGATCGCCTTCTCGTGCGCCTTGCGCCAGACGCGCACCGCATCCCGCGGACTGGTGGCCTGGGCCGAGGAGATCGCCAACCCCAACGCACAGATCGCAGCTGCGCAGGGCAGCAGAGTGTCAAATCTTGCAGGCATTGTCGCTGTACTCCACTGTTGGCTCTGTTTGGACTCGCCGCCGCCGAGGCGCACTGAGCGCGCGGCCGCGCCCGGTGTCACTCGCCCGGGTGGTACGTACGCTCGGTGTGGCCCTGCAGTTGCTCCGGGTAGAAATACACCTCGCGCAGCGCGCCGGTGGCGTAGCGTTCCGCCTCGTCATCGAAGTGCGGCGAGGTGGCGTGACCGCTCTCCCCGCCCGCCGTCACCGCCATGGCGTGCACCTTGTCGGCGAACTCGACCACCGCGACGAAGCTGTTGCCCGACCTGCCGTAATAGCGCTTGGTGCCCTCGTAGCGGCGCGCCTTGAAGGCGGCGAGGGAGCCCCACGTCGCTGCGGTGAAGGGCACCGGCGTGCTCGGCTTGTCGTCGTCGAACTTCTGCACGATGTCGCCGTTGTTGCGCTGGAAGCGATTGATCGCACCCCATTTCACCCGCCAGGAGCCGAAGTCCTGCACCAGTCGATCGGAGGCCTCCGCCAGTGCCTTCAGTTTCACGTCACCGGGAACGCGATCGGCCACGTAGTCGTATTCCGGCATCGACAACTCTTCGGCCGGTTTCTTGGCGGCGTCCCATAGCCGCTCGCCCCAGAACACCGCCAGCGAGGTGGCCTCCGAGTCCGCCGACCACCGATCGTCCCATGTGCGCAGCAGCTCGACCTGACCGGCCAGGCGCTCGCGCAGCGGGTCCGCCGCCGGCAACTGATCGTAGGCCGCCGTCAGCGTCGGGATCAGGCGCGCAAAAACCGGCAGGTACGAGTCGAACGCCGCCCCGATGAGAGACTGGAGCGTGAAGTCCTTGTGACCCTTGAGCACCAGGGCCGCGTGCAGGCCGCGCGCGTTTTCACCGGCGGTATCCATGTAGCGCGGAAAGTCCTCGGCCCGCGGGCTGTACGGGCCGGCCGCGGAATACGGCCAGTTGTTGGTGTTCGCGATCCAGCCGTTGCGTGGATTGAGCACTTGCGGCAGCTCATCGAGCCGATGCTCTCCCTTCCAGTCGGCGTCCGGATTTGAGCCGTCGACGGGATGGGTGTAATCGAAGTGATTGTCGCGCCTCGGCATGAACTGCGGATGCAGGTAAGCGATATCGCCGTCGGCGTCCGCGAAGATGGTGTTGTTGGAGGAATTAGCCTTCAGCTCGGCGACCTTGAGATAGGACTTGTAGTCATGCGCCTTGGTGCGCAGAAACGACTGGCTGAGGGCTGGCACCGGCTTGTACATCAGTGCGACGCTGATCCATTTGCCGTCGACGGTACGCACGATCGGGCCATGATGGGTGCGATACACGGTGAACACCTGCTCTGCCTTAGCGCCGTTCGCCGCGCGGTACGGGACGTGGATGCGCGACACCTTTACCGGCCGCTCGGTATTACCGAAGCGGTAGAACAGCTGCTCGCCGTGATGCACGATGCTTTCGGCGAACTCGTCGACGTTATCCGCCCCGGTCGACGTGTGCATCCAGCCGACGCGCTCGTTGAAGCCCTGGTAGATGAAGAACTGGCCCCAGGTGCTGGCGCCATACGCGTTGAGTCCCTCGCCGCTGCTCATCTGCAGCTCCGAGCGAAAGAAGAACGATGTATGGGGATTGATCAGCAGCAGCGCATGGTGGTACGCGGTGTTGCCGGGCGCGATCGCGATGCCGTTCGACCCGGCCAACTCGTGACGCCGCAACTCCTCGGCCTGCCGGGTTGCCGCCGATGGCGGCTCGTGCTTGCCGTAGAATGCCTCGAGCTCGCTGAGCGAGATGCGCTCAATATCGCCACCGATGCTGCCCTCGGTGAAGCTCAGCGCCATCCACGGCTCGAACTTCTTGATGACGCGCGGCGTGACCTCAGGGTGAAGGTACAGATAATAGTTCAAGCCATCAGCCCACGCGTTCATCAGCAGTTTCAGCCATTGCGGACTCGCGCCGTAGCGCTTACGCAGATCCTCCGGATCGACAAACAGCTTCTGCCGCAGGTCGAGGTAAACGGCGCTCTCGCCCTCGGCTTCGGCGGTGCGGCCGAGCGCCGTGATGTAGTTGGTCTCCACGCGATTGAAGTCGTCTTCGGCCTGCGCGTAGATCATGCCGAACACGGCCTCGGCGTCGGTGCTACCACGGATGTGGGCAATCCCCCAGTCATCGCGTGTCAGCGTGACGGCGCGTGCTTGCGCCTGCCAGCGCGCAAGGCGCGATGCCGCCGCGGCCGAGGTGGCGGGCGGCGCTGCCGTCGCCGCGGACGCGAGCGACAGGCAGATGAGGATCAGAGCCTGTTTGGAGATCGACACGATCGGGCACCTCAGTCTTGCAGCGCGCAGCGCTTACTTTACGGCGCGCGCGGCGTGACGGGATGACCGTTTCTGTCGTCGACATGAAACGGGGCGAAATCGGCCGATAGTCCAAGCTTCGTTCCAGGCACCGCCGGAGTCCCCACACTGGGGACCCTCCCGACGGGACTGGGCTGTCGAGCGTGGTGATCTCATCTACTCGTGGGACAGCACGCAGCGGGTATGCATTGGACTCGAAGGGTTCATGGCGTCGAGCTGTGCCCCGCGTCTACGACAAACGGGGCAACCGGATCTGAAGGCTAGGGTCGGAATCGATGCCTTAGCGTAGAAGTCGGGTTTTCGGCGTCATCTATAGGGCGCTATGGACGGTTACCACGGTTCGTTACCCCGAGTCGCTCGGCGCTCTAAAACGGCCTCCGGCGGAATCGAACCGGATTACCGGCTAGGTCCGAGGACGCCGTGCAGTCTGCACGATCCGCCGACGCAATCTCGCGCTAACGCGCGTTGACCGCCGCACGTCTATCGTCGTCAATGCCCAGAATCGCACCGTCCACTGGCTCAAAGCGATGGGCCTCGGTAAAGCATCGGCCAGGTCCACCAGCATCGGGTGATAGCGAGCGGTGTGCTCGTGCAAGTCCCCATCGTTAAGGTTTTTCAGGAACCGTGGCTGCGGGTTGGGCAGCACCCTGATCACTTCGCGGCGCAGCGGCCCGCACCAACAAGGCAATCGGGGAATCAGCCCGACCGTGAACCCGTAGGCTCGAATGGTTACAGCGCGGCGTCCCGCATTGCGGATGCTGAGTAGCACGTCGGGCAGCCTCCTGGAGCCGTCCACCTCCCTCCCCTCCTCGCTCCCTAGTGTTGCCGTGAGTTGCAGGTCAACCCGCCGATCTCGGTAAGCAAGCCACAAGGCCACCACCACCGCGCCGATCGTGCCAAGCGCCGCGACCCATGTCCCGATGACATTGGCGACGGTCCACCACTCGCTGTGAGGGTCTCGAACCCAGGTGAAGTCCATTCGGCCTTCCTAGTTTAGTGCCGCCGCCGCGCTCGCGGCCGCCACATGCGCTCTACGGCGCGGCTTTTACTGGTCGTGGGGCGCACTGACCAATTTCCGCGCGGTTCGATAGTGCCGACGCAGGGACTCACGAGCGGATCGATCCACCTCCGCCCCGCTCATGGTTCGGATGACGGCGCGCGCTGAGCATCCTCAACGTTTATGCCCCGCTCACCGGCGGCGTGATCTTCACTCGCGTCCGCACAAGTTGCAGATACGAGTCATAGACAAGTGTGCAGGCGAGCAAAGAATCAAACTCAGAGATCGTAAGTTTGAGCTGCTGCGCCATTGACTTGTAGGTCTTCGGCGGTAGCGGTTTCCGCCCGTGCGGCACAGTTATGCGACAAGCCTTCCGACCGTCAATGCGAAACCAGCCGTTGGCTTCCCCGCCCGTACCGAAAGAGATCCGAAGCTTCTTTTCGCAGCACTTGCGAACCGCGAAGGTATCGAAGTCGTTATTTCGCATCCCCAACTATGATCGTCTTGAGTCGAGCGCGAACTTCGAGCCAGTCATCCGTAAAGTTATCATCCTCGTTTAGGTCCTTCCAAAGCGATTCAATCTCGCGACCCAGCGCAGTCCCGGCTAGATCGACCGAGTCTCCAAGTCCGAAGAGCTGTGGAAGAAAAGAGCTGCGGGCAATGTACGCATCTCCATCCGGCTCAATCGTGATGACCAGCGGATGCTCGAGATCGAGGGCTCCAGCTTGCTTCAGAACCTTCGCGAGTGGAGGTGAAGACTCCCCGCTCGTAGGTCCTATCACGCCGGGTGAAGCAGTCCCGTGCCACAGGAGGCTTTCAGCGCTGAAGGATTGTACAGGCGCGTTGGACATTGCGGCTGCTCCTCAGTGTTTCTCTTGCGTTGCGGCTTGCGCCTGAAGGCGTGCGACATCCTGCTGTCCAAGTTCACGGACGCGATCGCTCAACCAAGAATACAGAGCGTAAGCGCCTTCTCGGCTCAAAACGACGCCAGGCCCCATGTGGCGTTCAAATATCGCTTGAGTGGTCTGCGGATCGATCTTTGCGCCGAGCCGGCCGTCAGGCAATACGGCGAAATTCTCCGATGGATCGAGTCTCGGACTCTCTACGAAAAAATGGATCACAAGCTCTCCACGTGGCGTCACCGTGCCGAGCGCGCCACTGGCGTACTTCACCTCGTAGCCGGGTGGGAAAACATTCTCGTACTTAACGCTGCTGGGTGACTGTGGCTTGTCTGGCATTACCTTGCTCGCGGGCACGGCTGGCAACTCTATCCCGCGCCCCGTGACTAGAATGTGACGCCTTTATTATTATGAGCAGTATGCCCTACGCGGCCAGCTTGCGCGTAACCAATTGAGCCGTCGCTGGATTCTCGCATCCCGGCCCCACGCTGGCGGAACACCCGGGTGCTGACTCACTCACCGCCGCAGCACCCGCCCGAGTAGAGCCAGGGGATCGGCGCCGATCGCCGCACAGAGGTCGACGAACTCACAGACCTCGAGGCGCCGCTCCCCGGCCTCGAACTTGCTGACGTAGCTCGCCGAGCGCTTGAGTTTTGCGGCCAGCTCCCGCTGAGAGATGCCCGCCGCCTGTCGCGCTGCAGCAACCTCGGAAATCAGAGCTTGGTGCCGCCGTGATCGCAAGTGCCTCAAGTGTAGCGCCCCGCATCCAGTTTGGGAGCGCACCGTACCCGTAAACGGGCTTGCTACCGATTTGTATTCACGGGTAGGATTGGCACGCGGTGCATCCAAAACGGGAGCACCACAAAGCGGCGCCACCGAGGACTGTCATCCCCGGCGGCGCCTGGCCACATCAGCACGAGGAGGTGCCGACATGGTTCCGTCAATCGTACCAATCGCCGTTCAGTTCAATCGCAAAATCTCAAGAGCCTTCGCGGCTCGCGACAGCCTGATGGTCCTCGCGCGGCAAGCTCGCGCGCGCCAGAACCTGCGCCTATGCACACAGGCAGTCCGCTGCGCTCGGCAGATCAGCTGGGCCGCGCTCACCGCGCTCAACAAGGAGGCCACCGACACCAACGGCTAACACAACTCTTCCCCGCCAGCCGAAACGGCTTGGCATCAAAACCCGCTATCAAAGCGAGGAGGTCTTATGGCTCTTCCACTCACGCACCGCCTGGCGTCCGCAGGCGGAACATTTGCTGAGACTCTCGATGCGCTCGCAGTCTCGAGTAACGCTCTTTCCATGATCTCGGCTACCCCTCACGCGCTCGGCCCGCAAGCGCTCGAGCGTATCGTTGCCGCGCATTTCGATTTTGACGCCGCGGTCGCCAATGTCGTCGGTTGGTTGTTCGCATTAAAGGCGGCCGGCGAACCCGAACTCGCGGCGGAGCTCGGGCGGCAGCTCACAGCCGCCCTCGAGGGTTGCGCGAACGTCGTGCGTGCCGTGCTCGACCGGCATAGCATCGCGCCATTGTCGCAGGGCGGTGCGCGATGACGCGCTTTCGTACCTGGCGTGCGCGCCGTCGTCACTTCCGCCACCTGCGTTGGCTGCGGCGATCACGGGTGTTGCTTCCCTCACCCGAGCCGCAGTGCCGCCGGCCGGGGCCCGAGGCGGTGTGCTGCGCGGTCGGTGCAGTACTGCTGCTCGGCGTCACGAGCGCGGCGCATGCGGAGGCCTTCGCCACCATCAGCGAACCGAGCACGTTCTCGCTGATGGGGGTCGGGCTACTGGTGGCCGCCGGCAGCGGGCTCGTCGCGCGCTTCAATGCGCACCATTTTCGCGACTCCCGCATGAGTCGCCGCCATCCGGGGCGGCAGTGTAATTGCCGCGCGTGTGTCGACGCGTTCCCATCACAGTGAGCGAGCGACGATGGCCCTGGTAAAGTGCACCGATTGCGGCAGCCAACTTTCAGACAAGGCGCCCGCCTGCCCGAGCTGCGGTGCCCCGAACGCAGCGCCGGTAACGGTCACCGGTCAGGGCAGAAAACTCGAACTGACCGGTTTCCTCATCATCCTTTTCGGCTTCGAGATGGGGTTCGCGATCGACGCCGTGGTGGGCTGGCTTGTCGGATTTGTCGGCTTGGCTGTCTTCATCGCGGGACGCTTTAAGTAGCCCTCGCGTCCGGCGGGCGCGGCGGCAGCTTGCAGCTCCGCCGCGCACCACCGACCAATCATCTCGCGCACAACATCGAGCCAACGCGCATAGACCGCTCGGAGGCTTCGGTAGCGCGGTTCGAGGACGTCATCCCAGGTCGCCGGCTCGACGTCCAGGCAAAGAGCGCGCAACCGCGGTGCTGCGGCGAAGAGCGGCCGTGCGGCCTCCTCGTCGAGCACCAGCTGCGCCAGGTCGAGGAGGTAGAAGCGGAGTCCCCCCTGCGCGGTGCGCACCCGAGGCGGCCAGCCTTCGCGCCAGGCCATGCGCTGCGCCTGGAAGACCAGACCCCACCAGAGCGGCCAGTACGATCGCTCGTCGGCGGCGAAAGAAAAGCGCGCCGCCAGCCACGGTAGTTCATCGGGCAGTCCGCACGCCGCGAAGCCCAGCCCAGCGGCCGCCGGGCGGTGGAACCGCGCGTTCTTGCCCGGCTCCAGCTCAACGCCGTCATCCCAGTGACGCGGGTTGGCCGAGCCATTCAACTCGACGTGCTTGAGGTCGACACCATGCGCGCTAGCGAGCGCAACCAACTCGGCGCCGCGCACGGCGCCGCTCATGGCAAGTTGTTAGCGGTGGGCAGCGTGCTGACCGTGGCCGTGGCAGAGCCGCCGGTGTTGTTCATGATCTCGACGCGTACACCCGGCATCGACGACAGTGTGACATTGCGCAAGTAGTTCTGCGTCTCGTCAATGGGAATCGAGATCACGGGCAGCGGCATGTCGTCACCTCGACGCAGTCAACACGAAAGGTCGGGGCCGGCGCGGGAAGTGTGCGAGCCGTGCGCCGGCGCAGGTTAAGAGTCCGGCCAGGTACGCGGCGGCGAGCGTGAGCAGTGTCAGCAGGTAAGCGTCGCGCAGCGCAGCGATCATGGCGGCGGGCTCCGCGGCGGCGGCTCGCGCAGTGGGGTGAAGAACAGCTTGAGCATGCCGCGCCCGCTGCGGCTCGTACGACGTACCGCCGTGACCTTGAACGGCGTGCCTTCAAACACTCCGCGGCCCATGTAGTCCGTGGCGCTGTTGCGTGTTTTTGGGGTCTGCCACAGCAGCGCCGAGTTGACCAGGCCGGTGAGGTCAACAAGCGAGTCAACTTCAGCGTCAGCGCTGGCGACGCGGGCGCCTTTGTGGAACTGGGTCACTGCACCGTCACGGTCGCCGTGAAGCCGGGCACCTTGTAGACGCCGGTGCTGGCGTCCTGCAGCGGATTGCCAGGCGGCGACGGTGTGTACGACAGCGTCACCAAGTCGCCATCGAGGAAAACTCCACTTCCGCTGAGCTTCAGCACGACGCTCGTGCTCGTCAGGCTGGCGACGGTTGGGGCGAGCGCGTACGGCAGGGGCGAGGAAAGGCCCGCCGATCCTGGACGCGAGCCGGCGATGGAGAACCACGCCCCCGACGGCAGCGCGGCGGTGGACAACGCGGCGCCCGCAAAACCAATGGTTAACGTTTGCGTATTGTTGGAACCAACAAACGACGTGGGGACCGGGTAGGTGACGCCGTTGGAGTCCGCGCCGAGGGAATAATAATTATTCCAGCCGTCTGACCCGACCGTGATGAAATTCTGCGTCCCGGCCGTGTTGACCCAGGAGCCGCTCCCATCCTGCGTCCAGCCGGCCGGAAACGACGGCGCGTTGCTGAGGCCGTTTGCGAGCAGCGTAAAGTTGTTCCAGGCCTGCGCGACAACGTCCGCAGCGCTGAATGCGCGCGCAGGCGAGCCGGAGCCGGCGAGAACGAGCAATGGAGACGGTGCGTTGGAGATGCCAGAAAAGTCCATCACGTTATTACCTCAGTCAATGAAGGTGCCGGCCGCGGCGCGCGCCCGCCGGCGGTCGCGATCTGCCACCCGACGAGGCCCCGGCCGCGCGGTGGAGTGCCGCCGCAGGGTGTCGCGGGATTTTGCGAATGGCCCGGAGTCCCATCGACTGCTCCGGCTGCCGCCGGTACCCGACGGCCCGAGAAACCAACCAACATTCAACCGCCCGCACCGGCGGCCGCATCGTCGCTGCCGGCGGCCGGCGCCCACGTTGCCGTCGGCAGATCGTTTTGGCAATGCGGCGTGCGAATGCGGCCCCTTTTCGGCCCGTTGGTGAACTGGGTCCAGACGGCGTCGTGTGCACCGTAAGGCTGAATAATCTCGCGCCCCGTCTGATCGCGCCGCGTGCACGAGCGCTCCGGTCCGACGGGGCTTTGGAAGCCCTTCGCTACAGCGTCAAAAATGTTTTCGGCGAGCGCGTTGGCGCCCTGGGAGGTGGTGCTCCCTTCAACAAATGCCTTCTTGGGATCGAACGAGTCCAAGTACGAGGGGAACCATTCCGAGTTTTCGGGTTTCGCCGTTTGCGCCATGAACTCTTCCAACACGTCCGCGCGGTAGTTCATCCCGGGCTCGCCCGCACGCGGACGCCGGGGGCGCTCAAGACCGCACTCCGAAAAAGCCTTGTCGGCGCGGGCGGCGAAGTCCTGCACACCGTCCGCGTAAGTGGTCCGGGCTCGGCGCGCGGCACGCAGGTTGATGGCATCGATCTCTTCTTGATTCACGTTGGGGCTCCTCCTTCGGAGTCGGGATCAGAACCTGGTGTTGATGCGCCCCTTGCGCTCGCCGAAGGTGAACGGCGTCCAGGCGGCCGCATCGTCACTGCCCACAAAGCGCGTGATCGTCCGCCCGGTCTGGTCGCGCGACTGGATCTCACGCAACATGCCTACCGGCATGTTGGCGGGGTGCGTCGCCGCTTGTAGCGCATCGGCCCGGATCTGCTTCTCGACCTCGTCCAGCGCCTGGTCGGGCAACCCGTTCAGGTCGACGTCCCGCCACGCGCGACTATGTTTCTTGTACGGATCGATGAGCCGGCGGCGGTATTCCGGAACCGTCTCCCCATTCAGCCACCGAGGCGCCCCTGCGGAATCGCCGAAGGCTTGCGCGAGAGGTTCGGCGCTTTGCTGCGCGGTGATGAAGCGCTGACGATCCTCCTCAGGCAGTTCGGCCGGGATAAGCTTCTCGAGTTGATCGAGGCGCTTGGCCAGTGCTGGATCGGACACAGTGGCGACCTCCTTACTTATCGTTTTGGTTCCGACGCTCGTTGCGCTCGGATGCAACGGCGAGGTCCACAGTTTTCTGTGTTTGCTGGACGCGGACCTCCCGGTGGCGGCGCGCGTACGAGTTATCGGGGGTCGGTTCAGGTGCGCGCTCGGCGCGCTCGTGGGCGCGCTGGGCGAAGCCGACCGAGCTACCAACAACATCATCGGCCATGGTCATTTCTCCTGCGGTATGCCGGACATGCGGGCGTGTTCGCTGAGGTGCTGCTGCGCGGCGCCAGCGCCGAGGGCACGCTGCTGCTCGACACGGGCGAGCGTGGCGACGCCGTACTGCTCGAGGTCGGCGCTGCGCGCGCGGCCCGCGGGAGCGTGGCGTTCGAGGTGCTGTTGCTGAGCGGTGGTGGCGGGGTCGGTCATGGCACGTGCTCTCCTGAATGTTGGATAGACTGCCGGTCGCGCTCTCGGCTGAGATTCTCGAGCCAGCGCTCGATCGCGATGCGCGCCAAGTTGGAGTCACTACGCTGCTGCTGGTCGGCAGCCTCCTCAAGTCGGCGCGCGAGGTCGTCGGGCAGTAAGACGGTCTTGGATTTCATGAGGTCCTATTCAAACCTCTTAGGTCCTGTTTTGCTGGCGCAAATTGCGCCACGCGAGGTGGGTTGCTGGCGAGCAGCTCCTCGCGCAATCGGACGAGCGTCCGGCGACTGACGCCATGCCGCCGCGAAATTGCCTTCAGGCTGAGCTGCTCGCGCAGCCGCAGCTCCTCGAGGATCTGAGCGCGTTTCGCCGGCGCGAGGGGCAGCCTTGCGGGGCGCCCGCTCACACGAGATCCGAGAGCGGGATATGGATGCTCGCGCGCGGGTCGTCGACCAGCACCCCGATGCCATCCACGATGTGAAAACCGGCCGCGAGGGGGAACCACACAAGCGCGCGCCCGTCGGGCGCCGGCGGCACGTCGACGGCCACACCGTCGATGATTCGCCGCCCGGGTTTTAGCAGCGCCGTGGGCTGCGCCGGCGGCGGGCGCGGCCGTGGGGGCGCCTGCACGGCGGGCTCGGCGGGCGGTACCGCGAGGCTGGCGCTATCGACATCCGTGGCACGCGGGCGGCGCTCGTCGAGCCCGAGCACGCAACCCAAGCAGAAAGCGGCCGCCACCGCTTGCGCCGGCACACCTGGCCGGTAGCCCAGCACCTGCCCCATCAGGTGATTGGACGGTGATTCGCTGCGGTACGTCGTCTGACGCACATACGCTGAGCGCGCGACCTTGCACTCGCGCCCACCGTTCACGGCCGTACGGATTTTATCCGCCCGCTCATCGAGCGTGGGCGGAAGCTTGCGGCTCTCAACGCGTACCAGGTCATAGGCCGGCCGGCTCACCAGGGGGTGGCCCCTGTGGTAGGAGATGAGCACCGCGCCGAGCGCCCGGTACAACTGACCCTCCTCGCACATCACGCGTGTCAACTCTTCGGCCGCATCCCACTCACGCCGCAACTCCTGCGCGCGAGCAAACACACGCATCAGCCATGTGATGTCGAGCGCTTCTTCGATCTCGACCAATTCGTAATCGAGCACCCGCAGCGTGTAGCCGCAATGCGGGGAAACCGCCCAGTAGATGAGGCCCACCGCACCCCCCGCACCCTCGCCGATCGCTACCGTCGCGTAGATGCGCGCGGGCCGCCGGTCCTTGCGGTCCACCTCCGGTTCCACCGGCTCACCATCCACTAGCAGCGCCGCGCGGTTGAAAAAGCCGCCCGCCGGTTGGTTGCGAATCAGGGGCGAGAGCGCATAGCGCAGCGCGTCGATCAGATGGTTGTGTGCGTCCACCGGCTCGGGTAACGGCACACCTGTGAGGCGGTCGGTCTTGAAGCTGTAGCGTCCGCACTCGTCAAGGAGGTGCCGGCAGCTGGGGGCGATCACGACGCGCGCGAAACTGCGCAGGTAGGCGATGCCATCATCCACGGAGCCTGGCCATTTTTCGGCGCTCCGCGCATTCGGAATGCCGTTGCGCGCAAGGTAACTCGTGCTCTCCGGCCGCGCCGAGTCGGCGTACACCACGTGACGCGCAATGCCGGGAATCGCGGCCTCAAGCGCGCCGGGCAACGCATCGATGTCGGCGCCCAGTGCCCAGTATTCGGCGTCCACGTAGAGCGTGCGCGTCTGGTCGTTGATGTAACAGCGCACCGCGGCGGAGGGGTCGCGGCTGAAGCCGTAGTCCAGGCCGTGGTATGGACCGGCCCACGCTTCACTCACCGCAAAAGGCTCGACGTAATACTTGCCCTTCAGGATCAAGGCATCCGAGACAGTGCGCGGCTCGCCTTCCCAGACATGGCGATAGGCGTCGATGTCGGTGCGCTGCAGCCAATCCTTTTCCGCAATCGCCTCGGCGCTTAAGTACGGGTTGTCCCGCCAACTGACCTTGCGTGCGATCACATCGGTGCGGCCGCTCTCGACAAAGCGTTTGGCGACCGGATCATCGGGCTGCGTCGGGTTGAAACTGATGAAGAAGCGCGAGCCCTTCTTGCGGATCGTCGGGATGAGGTCTTCCCAACTGCGCTCACTCACCGCTTGCGCTTCCTCGATCCAACATAAGTTCACGCCCTCAAGGCTGCGCAGCCGCGAGATGTTGTAACGCAGGCCCTCGAAGATGAACTCGCTGCCATTGTGCCCCGCGATCGAATCCGCGCGAATGTCGAAGTGTTCGTCCAACTGCAGCATCCGCACCTGGTCGGCGAGCAGCCGGTAGGCGGACTCGCGCACACTGGATTGAATCTCACGGCAACACAGCACGCGCAGCGGCTGCTCGTACGCCAGCGCCAGCAGCACACGGGCGATCGACCAGCTCTTAGCCGATGCGCGCCCCCCGTAGGCGACCAGGAAGCGCGGGTTTCCCCACAGGAACTGGAAGGCCGGCGGCACGAGCTCGGCACGCGAGCGATGCAACGCCGCAGCCAGAATCCGGTGGGCTTTGCCGGAGCGCTGCGACGGCTTAGGTGGCTGCGGCGGTTTCGGCGGCTTCATGTGGCTGCTCATCGTGGTGCTCTAATCGGGGGATCGGTTCGGCCTCATCATCCGGCGCAACCTCTCGCTGCTCGATGCGCGCGAACACCGCGCGCCGCGCCTCCGGATAGGGGCCCAGCGCCTCAGCCAAGTCCTGCATCAGCTCCAGGAAGTCCGGGTGCTGCGTGAGGTTCACGTGGATATTGGTCTGCTGAATGAGGGGCGAGGCGGCCAGTTCGCCCGTGAGGCGCGCGACGATGCGCAGGTTCTCATGCAACCGACCCGCGAGGAGCGAACCGCTCGTGCGATCGCCGGCCGCGAGCGCGGCAGTGTACTGTTGGTACAACCCCGCCCGAATCGCCTTCAGGTGATCGATGACCGAGGAGTTCTCCTCGGCGACTCGCGCAGCCAACGCCTGACGCTGCACGGGGCCCATGATCAGCGTGAGGCGGCGCTCCTCGTCCACGTGGTCACGCCAATGCCGATGCACGCTGTCCTTCGAAACACCGAACTTGGCCGCGATGGCTGTTTGCCCAGCCCCACTCGCGAGCAACAGCTCGATGCGGCCACGCTCGAGGTGAGCACAGACCTTGCAGCCGCCGGCATGCCCCTTACGCGCCCCCATCGAGTCCTCGCGAAAACCAGCCGCGATAATCGCCGCAGCGTTCGCACCTATCGTGCGGCAAGGAACTCACTTGATACATTGACGCGCCGACAACGTAGCGGCCTCGCAGCGGATCTGCCGCATGTGCCAGCGGATGGTGTTCTCGTCGCGGCGAAGCTCAGGCGGGAGTTTGGCGAGCACCGCCTTTGCCGTCAGCGGCCAGGCGAGCGGCGAATGTGCAGCCATGATGCCCCTCACCACAGCGCGCACGGCCCGACCCTCCTCGAAGCTGCGGTGATTGCGCACCGTCACGGCGGCGTCTCCTGGTCGAGGAGCTGGGCGCGTAGCGGGCACTCGGCACACAGCGCGCGCGGGCGCGTCGGAGCGCTTTGCTTCGCAGGCGTCTGCGGGCTGCTCAGTGCCGGCGGATCAGCGCGGCCGACCTCGATGCTGCCGATGATCGTGTAGCCGTCGGGCAGATCGCGCGCAGTGCGCAGCAGCCGCCAAGTGCTCGGCGGCGGAAGCGGCACGGCGATGAAAGCGCGCGCCCTCATGCGTGCTCAGGGCAGTGCGAGCGTGACGCAATAGGACGCGGCAGGCGCCGCGCAGTGCGCACCCGCGGGGTTGGTACGTCGAGAGAGGCGAGCGGGGCGCGTGCGAGGCGTCGCACACGGCGGAGTGCCCTCGCAACCAGGCGGAGCGGCTGCGCGATCTCACGTCGAAAGGCACGCCTCGGTTCCTCCCTCAGGAATCGATTGCCGCTGAGATTCGCCGAGGTTCGTAGCCTTTCCCTGAGCCCCGCGAGAGCGTTACCCCGCAGAATTACCCCACCGTGCCGCAGGGCACCCCCGGTGCTCCGCTCGCTGTTCGCACCGCTGTTACCAGCGAATCGGGCAGTGAATCGGGCGGGGGGTGCTGGCGCTCGAGCGCGAGGCGTCGGTGTCCGGGCCGCCGTGGGTGATGGGAATGTTTCACGTTCTACATTCGGCGGCACAGCGCGCCACCGACGAACACGCAGCGCGGACGGACAGCGGCTGCGCCGGGTTCGTGTTAGTCGATGCACACCCTGCACAGTGATGCACAGTGTGCACAGTTGAGCATCGTGCAAGCGGGCAGCTGCATGCTGCACAGTGCACACAGGGGTATATACCCTGTGCAACTGTGCATGCGCCCCGAGCACCGCACACCCCCGAAAATCGGGACTGAGAGTCATGGGGTCGCCTCGGCGGGCGGGAACTTCAGCGTGTACGAGGCTGGTGAGCCGCAGACGAAGCCGGCCTTCACGAGTTCACGGATGGCGTTGCGTGGGGCGTTGCGATTGCGGTCGGCCAGGCCGAGGGCCTTGGCGGACTGGATAGCCTCGGCTTCCGTGAAGTGCGTCTTGCCCCCGCGGTACTGGCGCTCGAGATCGGTGAGGAGGGTGTCTTGGTTCTTGCCGCTCGGGCGCTTCTGCTGCACGGGCATGCCGGTGGCGGGTTCCACGACCACGGTCGTGAGAGGGTCGCCGAAGGAGTCGCGGTCGGGGAGAGCGACCGGGCGCAGAGCGAAGCGCAATTGCGCGCCGGTGGCGTGGTCACGGGCTTTCACGAGCGTGGCGGTCCGTGCCTCGGTCGTCTCCGCCTCCTTCGCGACCAGGATGATGGAGTCGCAGGCGGCGGCGAGGGAGGTATGACCGCGCGCGCTGCTGGTGTCGCCCTTGGAGGGATGGTGCACCAGAACGACGCAGGTCCCGGTGGCGGCCGCGACGGCCTTGGCGGCGTTGGTGAGCGTCACCATGCCGACGTTGTTCTCGTCGCCGCCGCCCAGGCAGCTGGCGAGTGTGTCGATCACCACCAGCACGACGGGGCGTTCTTCGAGCTCCTCGACCCGTCGGATGGTGGTGATGAGGTGCTGCGCGTCCGCTGCGGAGGTTTCCTCGTCCCCCAGCGCCGGCACCGCGGTCACGATGTAGAACGCCACGTGACCCTGCTTCGCCAGATACGACCCGGCGGCGCGCGCTCGCATCTTCACCGAGCCGGAGGCCTCCGGCGCCACGTACAGTACGGGGCCCGCGGCGATCTTCAGCCCCAGCCACTCGTTGCAGCCCGCGGCGATGTGCACGGCCGCGCTCAGAATGAAGGCCGTCTTTCCGCTGTTGGGTTGCCCGATCACGGCGTTCAACGTGTCCAGATCGAGCCCGAGCCCCTGCAGCACTGCGGTGCGCGCGGGCGCTGACATGCTGTCGAGGCGTTCGATCGGGTAGTACTGCGGCGCCGGCGCCTCGAGCGTGTGCAGCTCGTCCAGGTCGCGCCGGAGGTGTTTTATCGCGTCCGGATCGCGATGGCTCACCGGAAGCCGGGCGAGAATCGAGCGCGCGCGCACTTCGGTCGCGTAGGCGACAGCGTGCGCCGCCGTCGGAGTGTTGCGCGCAACCTCTGACAGGTAGGCAAGACCGCCGGCTGCGACCAGGTGCCCCATGCGCTCGAGCTGCTGCGATACCGTCACCGCGTCGACGGGCTTCTCATCCGCGGACAGAGCCGCGATCGCGCCGAGGATCAGCCGATGCGGCCCCGTGTAGTCCGCGGAGCGCACGATGCTGGTGATGTCCGACCAGGCAGCGCCCAGCAGCAGCGCCCCGATGACCGACTGCTCGGGCCCGGACCCGGCGCCCTCCGGCGTCTTCGTGCGTAGCGGCGCGCTCGGTTCCGTGGGCGGCGTTGGGTCGCTGCCGTTCACCGCGGCCGCGACTGCCGGCTCGTCGGCGGCGTATGCGGCGAGTGGTATCTCAACGTCAAGCGGCGGAGTGCTCACAGTTTTTCCTGATACAGCCGCTCGAAGGCCTGCGCGTAGGTGAAGCACTTCCCATCGCGGCGACCGACGATCACGCACTCAAGCCCGCACTCGGTGATCGCCTGGCGCATGCGGCGCCTGCGCTCGCAAGGATCGCTCACACCGTCGAGTTCGCAGGCACCGTGGCGGCAGATGCGCGCGACCAGCCAGCTCTCTGCCTCGCGATCGGTGCTCATGCGTGCACCAGGGCGACCAGCAACACGAATAGCGCCAGCAGCACGAGCCACACCAATACGAGCGGTTGCCTCATCGCAGCGCCCTCAACGCGCGCTGCGCGGCGAGCAGGTGCCGGCCGACGACCCCCCACGAGTAGCAGGTGCCGCAAAGGCGCTGCCACTCGAAACCGATGAAGGTCGACCGGCATTTCTGGCAGCGGCGGGGCGCGAGCTGGTGGGCCGAGGTGCTCACGGCACGCCGCGCTCGGGATCGTGCGTATCTACGCCGCAACCGACGCACGCGTGCGCATTGCCGCTGCTGGCAGTATCATCGCGGGCGCTTCCCCCGCCGACGACCGAGCCGCCGCCCGAGGAGCCACCCTCGGGCGCGGCGACCTGCGCACGCATTAGGCTGCCGTGTGCTGCTGACGCCGCGCGACCAAGCGCGCAACGAGCTGCCTCAGCTCGTCGTCGCTTTTGCCGGCAATCCGGGCCTCATTGCACGCGCCGATCTCATCCTCGACCCACGCTGAGCTGCGAAGCGACAGCTTGATCGGTGGCGGCAGCGTGCCAAGTTTCACTGCGCGGTACACGGAGGTTGTGCCGAGTGCTGTGACGTCGCGCACGGCGCCGAGCTTCAACAGTTTCCGAGGCATTTGTCGGTCCTTCTTGACACAGCAGGCGATGCCTGCGACCGATGGCGAAAGTACGCGCGTCCGTGAGCGCGCGCGCAAGATTCAGGTCCGGAGAATTGCGACGGAATTAGGCGGACTGACGCAACGACTTGCTGAGTGCCTCAAGAATTTGCCGGCCGTTCATGTCCGGATGCCCGGCCTCGAACTTGTCGATCTCGTAGGACGCCCAATCAACCCAGGCGCCCAGCTCCCTGCACTCGCTGTACGCCTCGAGGATTCTTTTGCCTACGCTATTCCAAGCGCCATTAACCGCCGTGACGGCGTCGGCCCCGTTCCAGGCATTCCCGACTTCGATGACGGCCGCCTTAGAGCGACCTTTGCCGAGTCGCTTCTTGGTCAGCTGGTAGTCGAGCGCAATTTTCCATCGGCGCGCAGCTCGGCCCGGAGTCGGTCGGCGGCCCGCGCGCCTCCCGATCTTCAGGATGGCGGTGACCACCGCGGAGTTTGCCGCGACGCGGCGCAGGTGCGTAGCGAGCTCGAACCGCTCTGCATCGGTGAGGCATAACTCCGGGAGTCGCCGGCGCGGTGCTGTGTTCCGGTAATGGTCAAATGAAATGCCGAGTAGCCGGTCCGCCCAGCGCCTGAGTCGCGCAGCCTCATATTCGGCTTGCGCCCGCGTATTCACGCCGCAGCCTTCAGAGCATTCGCACGGAGCTCGTCGAGGTAATCCGCCCAGGCCTGCATCATCTTGCGGCGTTCCGGCAGATGCTGCGCTGAGTTGTACGCCGCACGTACCTTGTCCCGCGGACCGTGCGCGAGCTGGCGCTCGATCGCATCGGGATGCCACTTACCGGACTCGTTGAGCAATGTGCTCGCCGTACTGCGGAAGCCGTGCGCGCTGTGTTGGTCCGCACTGAATCCCAACGTGCGCAGCGCACTGCCGAGGGTGTTATTACTGATCGGGCGGCTGGCGTTGCGGATCTGCGGAAACAGGAAGCCGTCAGGGCCTGTCAGCGGATGCAGCTCGCGCAGAATGGCCAGTGTTTGCCTCGCGAGCGGCACCACGTGATGCTGGCGCATCTTCATGCGCTCCGGCGGGATGCGCCACTCGGCCGCGGGTAGGTCAAATTCCGACCAGGTTGCAAGACGCAGCTCGCCCGGGCGCACGAACGTCAGCGCCTCGACCTTGAGCGCGCATCTAACGGCATAGGCGCCCGGGTACGTCTCTATCGCCCGCAAGAGAGAGCCGAGCGCCGCAGGGTCAACGATCGCCGCGTTGTGCGTCACCTTCAGGCGCGGGAGCGTGTCGGCTTTGAGGTCGGCCGCAGGGTTGAAGGGAACGAGCTTGCGACGCTTCGCGTAGTGGAAGACCGAGTGAAATTCCGCGCGCAGCCGGTGTGCTGTGTCCACGCGCCCGCGATCGCTGACGCGCAGCAGGCACTGCACCAGGTCGTCCTCCGTGACGGCCGCGACGGGCTTCGAGCCGAGCCATGGCCAGGCGTGAACCTCCAGGCGCCGATTCACCCGCTCGGTGTGGTCCGACGTCCACTTCCGCACGGCCGCCGTCTGCTCAAGCCAGGCAAGCGAGACCGGCTTGAAAGTGTTCGCCGAAGCGTCGCGCTGCGCGGCCTTCTGCTGCTGACGAGCGGCGGAAGGGTTGGTGCCCTGCCTCACCAGCGCGCGTGCCCCGTCGCGCCGCTCGCGTGCAGTGGCCAAGCTGATCTCCGGATACGTCCCGACCGACAGCAGCTGCTCGCGGCCGTGCCAGTAGTACCGTACGCGCCACCAGCGGCCGCCGGTGGGTGTGACGATGAGAAAGAGCCCGTCCTCGTCGTAGAGCTTGAAGGGCTTGCCGCGCGGTTTCGCGCCGCGGATCTTGGTGTCGCTCAGTCTCATGGGGTAACTGCCCTTCGGGGTAACCGGCGGGTCGCTCGGCTTCGCTTCACCCCTTACCGCGAAATGTTACCCCGGAATGACCCTGAATGTCCACGAATGGCGACGGAGGCCGGCGAAGGCTCCAGCGCTGGGATTCCGCTGGTTTCGTGAGGGTTCTGGAACGTCAGCGAAGGACCGCGAAAGCTCGAATTTAGGCTAGGGTCGGAATCGAACCGGCGTAGACGGCTTTGCAGGCCGCTGCATGACCACTCTGCCACCTAGCCGAAAATGAACGCGAAAGGGCGGGACAGCAGGCTCCCCAAAACATAACCCCGCTCGGGCGGTCCGCCAGCGGGGCTTTCGCTTCAGGTGCGCTAGAGTGAGGTTAACAAAAAGGTGACAATGGGTCGATTGCCCCGGCCGTGGCCGGGCTGATGCGGCGCTCGGCGGCGTCGTCGGTAACAAGGCAAATAAGATAAAAAGGAGCACTGCATGTCCGCTGTGAATGTGCCCTCCGCTACTGGCTTCCTCGACCGCGAACGCATCATCGCGCGCCCCGGGTTCAATCGCTGGCTGGTGCCGCCCGCCGCTCTCGCCATCCACCTGTGCATCGGCATGGCGTATGGCTTCAGCGTCTTCTGGCTGCCCATGAGTAAGTTGATTCCCGGCGCTGCGGTCTGTTCGCAGGGATTCGTGGCCGAGCTCACCGCAGGCGGTTGCAACTGGTCGGTTGCCGACGTCACCCACATCTTCGAGACGTTCATCGCGATGCTCGGCATCTCGGCAGCGATCTGGGGCGGCTGGCTCGAACACGCTGGTCCGCGCAAGTCAGGCGTGATCGCCGCGGTGTGCTGGGGCGGCGGCCTGATCCTCGGCGGCTACGGCGTGATGATCCACCAGCTCTGGCTGGTGTATCTGGGCTGCGGCTTCATCGGCGGCGTCGGCCAGGGACTCGGCTACATCACGCCCGTGTCGACCCTGATCAAGTGGTTTCCCGATCGCCGCGGCATGGCGACCGGGTTCGCCATCATGGGCTACGGCGGCGGGGCAATGATCGGTTCACCGCTCGCGGTCTGGTTGATGGCCCGCTTCGCCCAGGGGGGCGTAGCCGGAGTCTCGATGACGCTGATGGTAATGGGTGTGATCTATTTCATCGCCATGAGCCTCGGCGCGCTCGGCTTCCGGGTCCCGCCGGCCGGCTGGCATCCCACCGGCTGGACCCCTGCGGCGCTCGCCGAGGGCGGCATGATTACAAGCCGTCACGTGCATCTGAATGTCGCATGGCGCACCCCGCAGTTCTGGTTTATCTGGGGCGTGCTCTGTCTCAATGTCACCGCGGGCATCGCCGTGATCGCAATGGCGAGCCCGATGCTGCAAGAGGTTTTTGGCGCCAAGCTGCTCGGGCTGGATGCGCACACGGTGCTCAGCGACACGCAGAAGGCCGCCCTGGTCGCGGCGGCCGCAGGACTCGTCGGCCTCATCAGCCTGTTCAACAGCCTGGGACGCATCTTCTGGGCGTCCGCCTCGGACTACCTCGGTCGCAAGAACACCTACTTCGTGTTCTTTGTGCTCGGGATGATCCTGTACGCGCTGCTGCCCACCTGGGGACATCTGGGGCTTGCCGGGCTGTTCGTGGCCTCGGTCTGCATCATCCTCACCATGTACGGCGGTGGGTTCGCGACTGTGCCGGCATATCTGGCCGATATCTTCGGTACACAGATGGTCGGTGCGATCCACGGCCGCCTGATCACCTCCTGGTCGGTCGCCGGTGTGGTAGGCCCGGCGCTGATCGCCAAGCTGCGCGAAGCCCAACTCGCCGCCGGCATACCGAAGAATCTCGTCTACGATCGCACGCTCTACATCATGGCCGCATTGCTGTTCGTCGGGTTCGTATGCAACCTGCTGGTCCGCCCGGTAAACCCGAAGTACTACATGAGCCCCGAACAGCTCGCGAAGGAACGCTCGCTGCAGCGGGAAGTCCGCGAGACGGCCAGTGACGTCGCGGTCGCACCGGGGCCCGGAGGTCCGCTCGTGGTGGGCGCCTGGCTGGCCGTCGGCATCCCGTTCCTGATCGGGCTGTACATCGCGCTGCAGAAGGCCGCAGCGCTGTTGTAACCGGGTGCCCGGGCAAGCTAAGGGCGGCGCGACTCGCGGGCGTCGGCTGCGTGCTCGTGCGCCTCGAGCGGCAGCACGCGTTGCAGATGCCCGTAGAGGAAGGCGGTGGTGAGCCCGAACAGCAGCACCCCGTTCAGGGCTTCGATCGCACCCATGAGACGCCAGTGCGGTGCGAGATTCAGGTCGGTGTGCCCGTAGGTGGTAATCGCGCTCAGTGAGAACAGCAGCGCGCTGCGGCCGTCCGGCAGAGCCCCGAGCTCGCGATACGCCGCCGCCCAGAGCGTCGCCTCGAAGGCGTGCAGCACCGCCACCAGCAGCGCAGCGACAGCCATGACCACGACGTAGATGACGAAGAAGTTGCCCTCCGGGCGGATACGGCTGGTGGTGCGCAGCAGCCGCGTGTTGATGACCCCCAGACCCACGACGTGCATGATGAGGGTCAGGACGATGAGCGGCAGCGCCCAGGCCCAATTGCCGTCCCAGCTGAGTGCGTCATCCACCGGCGTCGAAGGACCAAGGCTGAAGATATTGGAGCGGGCTAACGGGTTCGAACCGTCGACCTGTACCTTGGCAAGGTACCGCTCTACCAACTGAGCTAAGCCCGCATCCGGAGAGAGCGCGAGATTCTATGTACACCCCTCGCGAAGTCAAGGCGAGCCGCAGGAATCCGATATCGCCGTCACGCCAAACGAATAGACAATACAAATCCTTATAATACCGTCTCTTACGAGACATTTTTAACGTTTCAGCTCAGGCCACGCCGCGCGCAGGTAGGCCGCCATCGACACCAGCGTCGCGGCCGCGGCGACCTCGGTGAGAACTACCCCGCAACGATATGTCGCAAGACCGAGCAGCGGCACGCGATAGAGCATCATCGAGAGCCCCACGATCTGCAGGATGGTCTTGTACTTGCCGAGCTGCGAGACCGCGACCTTGCGCCGCGCACCGATCTCCGCCATCCACTCGCGCAGCGCCGAGATAGTGATCTCGCGGCCGATGATCACCGCGGCGGTGAGCACGATCAGCGCCCGCGGGTCCTTGCTCACCAGCAGCACCAGCGCCACCACCACGATCAGCTTGTCGGCGACCGGGTCGAGGAATGCGCCGAGCCGCGAGATCTGTCCGAGCCGGCGCGCGAAATAGCCGTCGAGTGAATCGGTGACGCCGGCCGCTGCGAACAACAGCCCCGCGGCCGGATCCGCCCACGGGTACGGCATGTAGAACAGCAGCACGATCAGCGGGATGGCCGCGATGCGGGTCCAGGTGAGCGTGTTGGGCAGGTTCCAGTGCATCGGCAGCGCCTACGACCCCGGGTGCAGGTGATCATAAAGAGTTCGCGCGAGCGCCGTGCCGATTCCTGACACCTGCGTGAGGTCCGTGATGCCGGCGCGCATCACGCCCTGTAGCCCCCCGAAATGCCTCAGCAAGGCGCGACGCTTGGCCGGCCCGAGCCCGGGCACGACCTCGAGCACCGACTCGTTGTAGCGCCGCGCGCGCTTGCGGCGGTGCCCGGTAATCGCGAAGCGATGCGCCTCGTCGCGGATGCGCTGGATGAGACGCGACGCGGGGCCGTGCGCGGCGGGCGTCACCGGTGCGCTCGCGCCGTAGACGAACAGCCGCTCCTGCCCGGGCTTGCGGTCGGGGCCCTTCGCCACTCCCACCAGCGCCAGCTCGCCGAAGCCGAGCTCGCTGAGCGCCTCGTGCACCTCACTGATCTGGCCGATGCCGCCGTCGATCAGCAGCACGTCGGGTGCGGGCACCTCCCGATCGCGCACGTGGCGGTAGCGCCGCTCGAGCGCCTGACGCAGCGCCGCGTAGTCATCGCCGGGCGTCACGCCGCGGATATTGAAGCGGCGGTACTCCTTCTTCAGCGGCCCCTCGGGGCCGAACACCACGCACGCGGCGACCGTCCCCTCCCCGCCAGTGTGACTGATGTCGAAGCACTCCAGGCGCTGCGGCGGCTGCGGCAGGTCGAGCTCATCAGCCAGGTCCTGCAGCATCTCCCCTAGCCCCAAGCGCTGCGCAAAGCGCATGCGCAGCGCCTGCAGCGCGTTCTCGCGCGCCAGCTCGACCCAGCGCACGCCAATCCCGCGCTGCGGATGGCGCACCTGCACGGCGCAGCCGAAACGGCTGCCGAGCGCCTCGGCGAGCGCTGCGGCGTCCTCGAGACGGCTGCCGAGCAGCACCTCGGCGGGCGCGGCGGCGGTGGCGTAGTACTGCATCACGAACGAGGCGAGTGCCTCGTGCGGCTCGGCGAGCAGGGCGCGCGGAAAATGACAGGTGGTGCCGAGGTTGCGGCCGCCGCGCACCAGCATGACGGCAACGGCATATTCGCCCGCCTCCCCCACGATGACGAACACGTCGGCATCGCGCTCCTCGTCGGCAGTCACCGCCTGCTGTGCCTGGACGCGCTGCAGCGCCGCGAGCTGGTCGCGCAGCTGCGCGGCGCGCTCGAATTCGAGGCGGCCGCCGGCCTCCTCCATGCGTTGCTGCAGCTCCGCCTGCACCTCGTCATTGCGGCCCTCGAGCACCTTGACCGCGGCCGCCATGTCCTGCGCATACGCCTCGCGGCTGATCAGTCCGACGCACGGCGCCGAGCAGCGCCCGATCTGGTGCTGCAGGCACGGCCGGCTGCGGTTGGCGAAGAAGCTGTCTGCGCAGTTACGGATGCGAAACAGCTTCTGCAGCTGGTTGAGCGTCTCGCGTACCGCGCCGGCGTTCGGAAACGGCCCGAAATAGCGCCCCGGTGCGCTGCGCGAGCCGCGGTAGAACTCCAGCCGCGCGAACTCGTGCTCCACGTACAGGTGGATGTAGGGGAAGCTCTTGTCGTCGCGCAGTACGATGTTGAAGCGCGGCTTGTGAGCCTTGATGAGATTGTACTCGAGCAGCAGCGCCTCGGTTTCGGAGCTGGTGACGGTGACCTCGATGGCGCTGATCTGTGACACCAGCGCCTGCACCTTCGGGTCGACGTTGCTGGCGGCGAAGTAGGTGCCGACCCGGTCCCTCAGACTGCGCGCCTTGCCGACGTACAGCAGCTCCTGCCCCGCACCGAACATGCGGTACACGCCCGGGCGTCGCGGCAGTGCGGCGATGTATTCCTTCGGATCGAACACGCTCAAGCCGTGGCCTCGATGATCTTGCCGCCCGCGGGCAGCCCGGCGCGCTCGCAGGCGCGCGCCACCACCGCTTTGAACATCGCCGTGGTGAGGCGCCGCGTGGCGGTGTTGTAACGGCTGCAATGATACGAATCGATCAGCCAGCGTGCCTCATCGAGCGCGTGCTCGGCCCCGTGCGCAAAAGGATAGCGTGCGCGCGTACGCCCGAGCGCCAGCAGCAGCGCATCGTGCGCCACGCGGCCGAGCGCCAGGTACACGCGCACCTGCGGCAGGCGCTCGACTTCCGCGGCCAGGTAAGGGTTACAGCGGCGCATCTCCTCCGGCAGCGGCTTGTTGCCGGGAGGCACGCACTTGACGGCATTGGTGATGCGCGCGTTCACGAGGCGCAGGCGGTCTGCCGCGCTCACCGACACCGGCGCCGTCGCCAGGCCCGCGGCGTGCAGCGTCTGGTACAGCAGGATGCCGGCGTGATCACCGGTGAACGGCCGGCCGGTGCGGTTCGCCCCGTGCATGCCGGGCGCGAGGCCTACGATGAGGATGCGCGGTCGTGCCGCACCAAAGGACGGAACCGGACGGGCCCAGTAGTCGGGATGGCGCTCGCGGGTGCGCGCCAGAAACTGCGCCAGCCGCGGGCAGCGCCGGCAGGCTTCATCGTACGTCGCGCTCATGCGCGCCCGCGCTCCCGATCGGCGCGGCACGTCCGCAGCCCGGCTGCGTGCATGCGGCCCGCCGCTTACCCTCAGGTTGCCGACGTCGCGGCGCGCCGGTCGGGGCGCCGGCCGTGGCTGTGCTCGGCGATCAGCATCGCCAGCTCCAGGGCCTGCTCGTGGTTCAGCCGCGGATCGACGCTCGAGCGGTAGGCGCGCTGCAGGTCCTGGTCGGTGAGCCCGCGCGCCCCACCAGTGCATTCCGTGACGTCCTCGCCGGTCAGCTCGATGTGCACCCCGCCGAGGTACGAGCCCATCTCCGCGTGGATACGGAAGGCGAGCTCGAGCTCCTTGAGGATATTCTCGAACCGCCGCGTCTTGATGCCGCCGGTGGTGGTCTCGGTGTTGCCATGCATCGGGTCGCACACCCACAGCACGGTCTGGCCCGTCTGGCGCACCGCATCGATGGCCTTGGGCAGCGCCGCCGCGATGTCCTTGGCGCCGAAGCGGTGGATCAGCGTCAGGCGTCCCGGCTGGCTCTGCGGATTGAGCGTCGTCACCAGCCCCTGCAGCCAGGCGGCATCCACCGCCGAGCCGACTTTCACGCCGATCGGGTTGGAGATGCCGCGGAAGTACTCGACGTGCGCGCCTTCGAGCGCCGCGGTGCGCATGCCGATCCACGGCATGTGGGTCGACAGGTTGTACCAGCGGTTCTGGCGCGGGATGAAGCGCGTCTGTGCCTGCTCGTAAAGGAGGTGCAAGCCCTCGTGGCTCGCGTAGAAGTCCACCAGGGTGGCTTCGTGGACTGCATTCCCGCTGATGCCCTCGAAGAAATCGAGCGCATCGCCGATCGCGCGCACGATGCGCTCGTACGCGTCCTTGAGCGGCGCGTGGTGGACGAAGCCGAGGTCCCAATACTCCGGATGGTGCAGGTCGGCGAAGCCTCCCTCGACGAGTGCGCGCACGAAGTTGAGCGTGAGCGCCGCGCGCTCGTAACCGCGCAGCAGCAGTTCCGGGTCGGCGGCACGCGCCTCGGCGGTGAACTCCGGGCGGTTCACCAGATCGCCGCGGTAGCTCGGCAGCGTGACGCCGCCGCGCGTCTCGGTATCGGTCGAGCGCGGCTTGGCGTACTGGCCAGCCATGCGTCCGACGCGAATGATCGGCTTCTTCAGCCCGTGCAGCAGCACCAGGCTCATCTGCAGCAGGATCTTCAGCTTCTTGGCGATGGTGTCCGATTCGCAATCGGCAAACGCCTCGGCGCAGTCGCCCCCCTGCAGCAGGAACGCCTCGCCGCGCTGCGCGGCCGCCAGGCGCGAGCGCAGCGCCTCGATCTCCCAGGACACGACGATCGGCGGCAGGCGCGAGATCTGCGCCACGATGCGCTCGAGCGCCTTCGAGTCGTGGTAGACCGGCTGCTGCTGCACAGGCTTCGCCTGCCAGCTGGCGCTGTGCCAGGAGGTCGTTTCGGGGGCTCGCATGTCATTGATCCTAGCATGCGATGTACGCGTGCCTGAGGCGCCGCCGGACCTGCGGCGCGGGTGGTGGCGTTCCCCGCGCTTCGAAGGCAGAATGCGCCACTTTTCCTGGGGGGCATATGCACCGCGTACTCATCCTCGGTGCCGGCAAGATCGGCGCACTCATCTCCGGATTGCTAGCCGAATCCGGCAGTTACAGGGTCCACCTCGCCGATGTCGACGCGGCGGCCGCCGAGGGGGTGGTGCGCGCCCACGGTGCATCCCACCTCGCCTCCTTCACCCTCGATGCCACCGATCCGGCCGCCCTCGCCAGGCATCTCGCCGAGCACCCGGTGGATGCGGTGATCTCGAGCCTTCCTTATTACTGCAATGTCGCGGTGGCCGAGGCCGCGCGCCGCGCCCGCACGCACTACTTCGACCTGACCGAGGACGTCGAGGTGACGCGCGCGGTGCGTGCCATTGCCGCCGGCGCCGCCCAGGCCTTCGTCCCACAGTGCGGGCTGGCGCCCGGGTTCATCAGCATCGCCGCCGCCGAGCTCATCACCCACTTCGATCAGCTGCGCGCGGTGAAGATGCGCGTCGGCGCGCTGCCGCAGCACCCGAACAACGTGCTTAAGTACTCCCTCACCTGGTCGACCGAGGGCCTCATCAACGAATACGCCAACCCCTGCCAGGCCGTCAGCGACGGGCGCCTCGTCGAGGTGGCACCGCTCGAAGGGCTCGAGGAGATCGAGATCGACGGCACGCTCTACGAGGCGTTCAACACTTCCGGCGGGCTCGGCTCGCTCGCCGAGACGCACGGGACGCGCAGCGAGTCGATGAACTACAAGACCATCCGCTATCCCGGTCACTGCGAGCAGATGCGCCTGCTGATGAACGACCTGAAATTGAATCACGACCGCGTGACCCTCAAGCGCATCCTGGAGAACGCGGTGCCGCAGACACTGCAGGACGTCGTGATCGTCTATGCCGCGGTCACCGGCACGCAGGACGGGGAGCTGCGCGAGGAAAACTACGTCAACAAGATCTACCCGCAGATGATCGCCGGCCGCCTGTGGTCCGCCATCCAGGTGACCACGGCCGCGGGCATCACCGCCGTGGCGGACCTGGTGCTCGAGCACAAGGGCAGCTACGCCGGCTTCGTGGGGCAAGAACAGTTCCGCCTGACCGACATTCTCGCCAACCGCTTCGGTCGCTACTACGCTCCCGGCGGTACCAAGCACGTCTCGGGCGAAGTGGTGGTGGCCGGCAAGACCGGGCATCAGCGGCGGCAGAAAGCGGCGAACGGGTGAGCACGTGGATACCGATGCAGTATTGAAGCGATTGGGGCTCGCGGCGGTGAATCCCGGCGCGTGGTCGGGACTGCGCGGCTGGTCGACCGCGAGCAACGGTCCGCTCATCAACGTGCGCAACCCGGCCGACGGCACCCTGCTCGCACAGGTGCGCCCTGCGACCGAGCACGACTACGAGCGCGTCGTCACCTCCGCAGTCGCGGCGGCGGCCGCCTGGCGCGCGGTGCCGGCGCCCAAGCGCGGCGAGGTCGTGCGCCTGCTGGGCGAGGAGCTGCGCCGCCACAAAAACGATCTCGGCAAGCTGGTCTCGCTGGAGAACGGCAAGATCCTCGCCGAGGGACTGGGCGAGGTGCAGGAGATGATCGACATCGCCGACTTCGCGGTCGGCCAGTCGCGCATGCTCTACGGGCTCACCATGCATTCCGAGCGCCCGCAGCACCGCATGTACGAGCAGTGGCATCCGCTCGGCGTCGTCGGCATCATCACCGCCTTCAATTTCCCGGTCGCGGTATGGTCGTGGAACGCCTTCCTCGGCGCGATCTGCGGCAACGCCTGTATCTGGAAGCCCTCGCCGAAGACGCCGCTGACCGCGCTCGCCGTGCAGCACCTGTGCAATCGCGTGATGCAGGAGCACGAGCTGCCGACGGTCTTCCAGCTGTTCATCGATGCGGGTACCGCTCTCGCGACGCGTTTCGTCGAGGACCGCCGTGTCGCGCTGGTCTCGCTTCACCGGCTCCACCGAGGTCGGCCGCAAGGTGGGAGAAACCGTCGCGGCACGCCTCGGCAAGAGCCTGCTCGAGCTCGGCGGCAACAACGCGATGATCGTCGATGAGAGCGCCAACCTCGACCTGGCGGTGCCCGCCATCGTGTTCGGCGCGGTCGGCACCGCCGGCCAGCGCTGCACCAGCACGCGGCGCGTATTCGTGCATCGCGCGATCGCGGCGGAGCTCGAGCGGCGTCTGGTACACGCCTACGGCCAGGTGCGCATCGGCGATCCGCTGGATGGCGCCACGCTCATGGGCCCGCTGATCGACGCCCCCGCCGTCGAGCGCTACCAGGCCGCGGTGAGCGAGGCGCAGAGCGGCGGCGGCGAGGTCCTCTACGGCGGGCACACGCTGCAGCGGCCCGGCAACTTCGTCGAGCCGACCATCATCCGCGCACGCAACGAATGGCCGATCGTGCAGCGCGAGACCTTCGCCCCGATCCTGTATGTGATCCCGGTCGATTCGCTCGACGAGGCCATCGCGGCGCAAAATGCGGCCGCCCACGGCCTGTCCTCGGCGCTGTTCACCGACCGGCTGCAGAATGCGGAAGCCTTCCTGTCAGCGGCCGGCAGTGACTGCGGCATCGCCAACATCAACCTCGGCACCTCGGGCGCCGAGATCGGCGGTGCGTTCGGCGGCGAGAAGGACACCGGCGGCGGGCGCGAATCGGGCTCGGACGCCTGGAAGGCCTACATGCGCCGCCAGACCACCACCGTCAACTGGAGCCGCGAGCTGCCGCTGGCGCAGGGCATCGAGTTCAAGGTCGCGCCCTGAGCTGCGCCTGACGAGGCGCTATCGGCCGGGCAGCGTCACGGTGAGGCGCGCGCCGCCCAGCGCCGAGGTGTCGATCGTCAGGCGTCCGCCGTACATATCGACCGTGTCGCGCACCATGGCGAGCCCGAGACCATGACCCGGCACGTTCTGGTCGGCGCGCACGCCGCGTTCGAGCACCCGCGCCCGATCCTCCGCCGAGATCCCCGCACCGTCGTCTTCCACCGCGATCTGCAGCCGCTCACGCGGGCCGGCGTTGTCGTCCGCGGCGGCCCGCAGCAGCACGCGACTGCGGCACCACTTGCAGGCGTTGTCGAGCAGATTCCCCAGCAGCTCGGTGAGATCGCTGCGGTCGCCGATGAACTGGGCATTCGCCGCGATGCCGAGCTCGATCGACAGGTCCTTGCCGGCGTGAACCCGCAGCAGCGTGCCGCGCAGCTCCGCGGCGACCTGCGCCACGTCGACCGGCGCCTGCCCGAGCAGCGCCCCACCGGAGGCGGCCGCGCGCTTCAACTGATGCTCGATGATGCCGGTCATGCGATCGATCTCGGTGCTCAGGCCCGCGGATGACTGCGCCGCTGGCAGGCTCGAGCGCATGACCGCGAGCGGCGTCTTGAGGCTGTGCGCCAGGTTACCGAGGGTGTCGCGGTAGCGGGAGACGCGTTTGCGCTCCCCGACCAGCAGCGCATTGAGGTTGGAGGCCACGCCCGACAGCTCGCGCGGGTAGCCGGCGCCGAGCGTGTCGCTGCGCCCCTCCTCGACCGCGTGGATCTCGCGCTCCATGCGCCGCACCGGGGCGAGCACCCAGCGCAGCAGCGCGGCGAGCGTCACCAGCAGCAGCAGCATCAGCCCGATGAACCAGCCGACCAGCTCCCGGCGGAAGCGCCACAGCTGCTCCTCGTACGGGCTCAGCGAGGCCGCCACGCTGAACGTCAGCCCGCGCGTGCCGTTGGGATCGTCCTCGAACTGGATGGCGCGGCTCTCGATCGCCACACGCTCGTGCCCGAAGGTGGCGTAGTCGAGCGTGCGCTCAGCGCGCGACAGCAGCGGGCCGAAGTCCGCGTCGAGTCCTGCCGTGGAGGGCGAGCGCCACTGGTGGCGCAGCGAGCGGATCTCGGCGTATACCCCCGAGCGCGGCGTCGCCAGGCGCGGATCGAGCTCGTGCGGAGTCGGCGCGTAGCCGCCGTTCGGCTGCGGCTCGGCGGCTGCGATCAGCGACACCATCTCGGAATCGAGCACTTCCTGCACCGAGCGCTCGGACAGCTCGCGGAAGCCGGTGTCGAGCACCAGCATCATGACGCCGAAGAACAGCGCCAGCGGCACGGACACCGAGATGAGCAGCCGCCGACTGAGCGAGTGCACGGAATGAGCGGCCCGCGCGCTGCGGTGCGACCTAGGAAGCGGTGTCGCGCGGCAGGGCGAAGCGATAGCCGCGCCCGCGCAGCGTCTCGATCGGGTGCAGCCGGTCCTCGGGGTCGAGCTTGCGGCGCAGCCGCCCGACCAGCACCTCGATGACGTTGCTGTCGCGCTCGAAGTCCTGGTCGTACAGCCGCTCGGTGAGCTCGGTCTTCGAGATCACATCCCCGGCCCGCAGCATGAGGTGCTCGAGAATGCGGTACTCGAAGGTAGTGAGCTCGACCGCCGCGCCGTCCACCGCGATCGACTGCGCGCGCGTGTCGAGCACGATCGGGCCGCAGCGCAGCAGCGGTGTTGCCCAGCCGCCGGCGCGCCGTAGCAGCGCCTGCAGGCGCGCCAGCACCTCCTCGAAGTGAAACGGCTTGGCGACGTAGTCGTCGGCGCCCGCCTGCAGGCCCTCCACCTTGTCCTGCCAGTTGTCGCGCGCCGTGAGTATCAGGATCGGGTAGGTCTTGCGCGCCGCGCGCAGACGGCGGATCACTTCGAGCCCCGGCAGGCCCGGCAACCCGAGATCGACCACGGCGACGTCGAGCGGATACTCCTGCCCGGCGAACAGCGCCTCGTTGCCGTCGCAGGCGACATCCACCGTGAACCCGGCTTCCGACAGGCGCGACTTGAGCGTGTCGCGCAGCGCCGCCTCGTCTTCGACCACCAGAACGCGCATAGGCCTTCCCGCCCTTCCGTTACAGAACCGCGCCACTCGCCGCATCGACGCGCACGGTCCACACCTTGCCCGCCGGCCGGTTGAAGAGCCGCAGCGCGTACACCGTACGCTCGCCCTGCTTCTGTGTCTCGGCTTTCACCACGCTCGCGTGATAGCGCTGCTCGACCATCTTCACGGCCTGTGCCATCGTCATCGCCTCGTGCGCGGGCGCCGCCACGGCGGCGCCGGCAGCGAGCAGCCCGCCGCCGCACAGCATGAGTCGCAGGATGAGGAGAGCGCCGGTGATTTTCATCGCAGCGGCCAAGCCTAGCGTATCCGCGAGGTCCGTCGCGACCGGCTGTGTTCGGGGTGTTTTTTTTCAGCTGCCGTTCAGTTTTGCCTCATGCCATAACGCGTCCCATTCGAGCGCTGACAGCTTCTCGAGCTCGAGCCCCCGGGCGCGGGCAACAGCCTCCATGCACGCGAAGCGCCGCTCGAACTTTGAGTTCGCGGCGCGCAGCGCTGCTTCCGGATCCACCTGCAGGTGACGGCTCCAGTTGGTCACGGCGAACAGCAGGTCGCCGATCTCCTCCAGGAGCGCCGCGGCGCTGCCGCCGCTGTGCGCCTCGTCCACCTCCTGCAGCTCCTCGAGCACCTTGGCGCGCACCGCTCGAGCCTCGGGCCAATCGAAGCCGACGCGCGCCGCGCGGCGGCCTAGTTTGGCGGCGCGGCTCAGCGCCGGCAGCGCCCGCGGTACTCCGGACAGCACCGCGCCGGCGCCCGGCTCGTGCACCGCGGCCGCGGCCCGCTCCTGCGCCTTCTGCTGCTCCCACACACGCACCAGGTCCGCGGGCGCGACCGTGGCGCCGGCGAACAGGTGCGGATGACGCCGCACCAGCTTCTCGCGGATGCCGTCGGCCACCGCGGCGAAGTCGAACCAGCCGCGCTCCTCGGCCATGCGGGCGTGGAACACCACCTGGAACAGCAGGTCGCCGAGCTCCTCACGCAGGTGCTCAGGGTCGGCGCGCTCGACGGCATCCGCCACCTCGTAGGCCTCCTCGATGGTGTAAGGCGCGATAGTGGTGAAGGACTGCTCGCGGTCCCAGGGGCAGCCGTTTTCGGGGTCGCGCAGCCGCGCCATGAGTGCCAGCAGCGCGGTGAGCGCGCGTTCCGCCTCGCTCATGGCGGCGGAGAGGTGCACAGGCGATACAGCGTCAGCAGCATCCCCGCGGTCGCGCCCCAGATGTTGCGCTCACCGAACGGGATGTCATGAAAGTCGGTCAACTCGCCGGTGACGGCGGAGCGGCGGCGCCGCAGCACGTGGTGGGCCGGATCGAACAGGTAGTCCACCGGCACCTCGAAGCTGTCCTCGACCTCATCGCTCGCCAGCAGCAGCTCGAACCCCGGCTGCACGAAGCCCACCACCGGCGTGACGCGAAAGCCGGTGACCACGAGGTGATCGGGCAGGTAACCGATCACCGACACGAAGCGCTCGTCGAGCCCGATCTCCTCGCGCGCCTCGCGCAGCGCCGCGGCCCGCGGGCCGTCGTCCGTCGCCTCGATGCGCCCGCCGGGAAAGCTCACCTGGCCGGCATGATTGCGCAACTGCGTGGCGCGCTGCGTGAACAGCACCGTCAGCTCGCGCCGCTCCACCAGCGGGATGAGCACCGCCGCCGGCGTCGGCTCGCGGGCGAACAGCTTGTCGTGGCGCGGCGTATCGGGCTCCCAGGTGACCGGCAGCAGCCACTCCTGCGGTTCGTGGTGCGGCTGCGTGCCGGCGAGGCGCGCGCGGATGATCGCGGCCCAGTCGCGGGTCGCCGGCGCTGCTGCGCGCGCGGTGTCGCTGCCCGATGTTGCATCCCGCATCGTCACGCCGCCCGCGCCTTCAGCCTCCCCCGCCGCCGCCCTTGATGCCGCCGGTGGTGAGCTCGGTCGGGTCGAGCAGTTTCGCGAGCTCCTCGCTCGGCAGGTCGGTCATCTCGGCGGCGACCTCGCGGATCGGTCGCCCCTGCGCGTAGGCCTGCTTGGCGATGGCAGCGCCCTTTTCGTAACCGATTACCGGATTGAGCGCGGTCACCAGGATCGGGTTGCGATCGAGCGCCTCGGCGATGTGCGCCGCGTTCACCTTGAAGCCGGCGATGGCGTTGTCGGCCAGCGCCCGCGCAACCGCGGCCAGCAGCTGGATGCTCTCGAGCAGATTGTAGGCGATCACCGGCAGCATGACGTTGAGCTGGAAGTTGCCCGACTGACCGGCCACGGTGATGGCGGCATCGTTGCCGATCACCTGCGCGGCGACCATCGTGGTGGCCTCGGGTATCACCGGATTGACCTTGCCCGGCATGATGCTGCTGCCGGGCTGCAGCGCCGGCAGCGCGATCTCGCCCAGGCCCGCCAGCGGGCCGCTGTTCATCCAGCGCAGGTCGTTGGCGATCTTCATCAGGCTCACCGCGATCACCTTCAGCTGGCCGGACAGCTCGACCGCGGTATCCTGCGCCGCGAGCGCCTCGAAATAGTTACGCGCCGGCACGAACGCGAGCCCGGTGAGCTCACTGAGCTCGGCGCAGAAGTGGCGGGCGAAGTCCGGATGCGCATTGATGCCGGTGCCGACCGCCGTGCCGCCCTGGGCGAGGGCCAGCAGCCGCGGCTCGACCGACTCCAGGCGCGCCACCCCGTTCTCGATCTGCGTACGCCACCCCGACAGCTCCTGCGCGAGGGTCACCGGCATGGCGTCCATCAGGTGGGTGCGGCCGGTCTTGACCACCCCCTCGACCTCGCGCTCCTTCTGCTCGAGGGCCACGCGCAGATGGGCGAGCGCCGGCATCAGCTCGCGCCGCACCGTGAGCGCCGCGCTCACGTGGATTGCCGTCGGGATGACGTCGTTGCTGCTCTGGCACATGTTGACGTGATCGTTGGCATGCACCGTGCTGCCGAGCCGCCGCGTGGCGAGCGCCGCGATCACCTCGTTGGCATTCATGTTGCTGCTGGTGCCCGAGCCGGTCTGAAAGACGTCGAGCGGAAACTGCGCATCGTGCTGTCCGGCGGCGACCTCCGCCGCCGCCGCCTCCACCGCCTGCGCCAGCCGGGCCTCGAGCAGACCCAGCGCCCGGTTGGCGCGGGCCGCCGCCTGCTTGACCAGGCCGAGCGCGCCGATGAAGGCGCGCGGCAAGGGTCGGCCGCTGATGCGGAAGTTCTCCACCGCGCGCTGCGTCTGCGCACCCCACAGCGCCCCCGCCGGCACCTTGAGCTCGCCCATGCTGTCATGCTCGACCCGGAAAGAATTCATGCCTGCACTCCGCCACGCCCGGCCGGATGCGCCGTTGCGTTATGATGTAAATCCTAGCACTTCGAGGTGTCCGGTAACGCATGCCCGCGAGCCCCACCGACGCAAGCTCTGCGCTCGACGCGTTGTCACCGGTGGATGGGCGCTACCGCAGCGTGACCGCGCCGCTGCGCGCGCTGCTGTCCGAAGCCGCACTGATGCGCGAACGCATCCGCGTCGAGGCACTGTGGCTGCTGCAGCTGGCGGCGGCGTTGCCGCAGCTGCCCGCGGCGCGGCTCAGCGAAGCGGTGCGGGCGCGCGCGCAGCAGCTCGCCGACGCTCCCGACGCCGGGGCGGCCGCCGCCGTCAAGAGCATCGAGGCGCGCATCAACCACGACGTCAAGGCGGTCGAATACTACGTGCGCGAGCAGCTCGCCGCCGCCGGCGCGCCGGCCGCGACGCTCGAGCTGGTGCACTTCGGCTGCACCTCCGAGGACATCAACAACCTGAGCTACGCGCGGCTGCTGCAGCAGGCGCGCGAGCTGCTGCTGCCGGTGCTCGGCTCGCGGGTGCGTGAGCTCAGTGCGCTCGCGCGCCGTTACGCGGGGCTCGCCATGCCGGCACGCACCCACGGCCAGACCGCCAGCCCCACCACCCTCGGCAAGGAGCTGGCCAATTTCGCCGCGCGCCTGCAGCGCCTCGAGCGCCGCTGGCGCAGCGTCGCGATCCTCGGCAAGTGGAACGGCGCGGTCGGCAACTTCAACGCCCACGTGGCGGCCCTGCCGGCAGTCGACTGGCCGGCCGTGGCACGTGCGTTCGTCAGCTCGCAGGGACTGGAATACAACCCCTGGACCACGCAGATCGAGCCGCACGACTGGATCGGCGAGTACTGCGATGCGCTGGCGGCGGTGAACATCGTGTGCATCGACCTGTGCCGCGACGTGTGGGGCTACATCTCCCTCGGCTATCTGCGCCAGGCCGCCGTCGCCGGCGAGGTCGGCTCGTCCACCATGCCGCACAAGGTGAACCCGATCGACTTCGAGAATGCCGAAGGCAACTGCGGCGTTGCCAACGCGCTGCTGCGCCACTTCGCCGACAAGCTGCCGCTGTCGCGCTGGCAGCGCGACCTCACCGACTCGACCGTGCTGCGCAACTGCGGTGTGGCGCTTGCTCACACGCTCATCGCGTGGAACGCGCTCGGCCGCGGCCTCACCAAGATCGAGGCGGACCCCGCGCGCATGAGCGCCGAGCTCGATGGCGCATGGGAACTGCTCGGCGAAGCGCTGCAGACAGCGCTGCGCGCCGCCGGCGTGCCGGACGGCTACGAGCGACTCAAGGAGTTCACCCGCGGCCGCGCGATCGACGCTGCGACGCTCGCCGCCTTCATCGAGCAGCTGCCGCTGCCGGCGCCCGAGAAGGCACGCCTGCGCGGCCTGCGGCCGGCTGATTACACCGGCCTCGCGGCGCAGCTTACGCGTGAGCTGACCGATGGCGCCGGCCCCTGAGGGCGCGCAAAGTGCGAACCAGCGCGCGCTTTTGACTTACTGTCGGTTCGCTGCGCACCCAAACCGTGACCGGTTTGGCAATGCAATTCCCGCGCCCATCACTAAGATCGCCTGCAACCTGCCTCCCGTGCAGGTTATGCGGGGCGCCGTGCGTGGCAATCAGCGGGGAACTCGACAGTAACAGTGCATTGGCGCAGCTCGCGAACGCGCGCTACGCCTCCGAGTCGGTGAATCCCGGCAGCAGTGGCACGTCCACACGCCAGGGCGCCGAGACACTGACCGTGCTCACCTCGCTCGCCGAGGTGCGCATAGCGGTCAACGAAATCGCCGCCACCGCGCAGCGCCTGATGTCGATCTACACCCCCGACCTCGAGCCCGACCTGTACGATCAGAGCGCCTTTCTCGAGGTCGTCAAACACTTCGTGCTGACGCGCAGCTTCGCCAAGGTGCGCGTGCTGCTCGCCGAGCCGACGCGCGTCATGCGCGACAGCAACCGCTTTGTCGCCATGGGGCGGCGCCTGTCGAGCTGCATCGATATCCGCTACGTCGCGGCCCAGGCGCCGCAGCGCGCCTCGGCCTACCTCATCGCCGACGACCGCGCGATCGTCTACCGCATGCGCGCGGACAGCTGGGACGGTGTCGCCGACATCAATAACCCGAGCGCTGCCCGCCTGTATCTGCAGGAGTTCGACCAGGTCTGGAACGCCAGCGCGGCCGAGCACGGGCTGCGCGCCGCCCGCCGCGGCTAAGCTTCCACGTTGATCCCGACCGTCACCCCGCGGACGGCTACAATCTCGTCCATGCCCCGTACGCCCGAGGTTACCGTTGCGGCCGTCACCGAGACGGACGGGCGTTTCCTCGTGGTAGAGGAGCGCATCAGGCGCCGTGTACTGCTGAATCAGCCGGCCGGGCACGTCGAGCGCGGTGAGACGCTGCTGGCAGCGGTGGTGCGCGAGACGCGCGAAGAGACCGCCTGGTGCTTTCAACCGCACGCCCTGGTCGGCGTGTATCTGTGGCGCAACCCGGCCAACGGCCGCGCCATCCTGCGCTTCGCTTTTGCCGGATCGGTCAGCAACCACGATCCCGCGCAACCGCTCGACCGCGGCATCATCCGCACGCACTGGCTCGCCCCGCGGGAACTCGAGCAGCAGCGCGCGCGGTTGCGCAGTCCGCTCGTTCTGCACTGCGTGCACGACTACCTCGCCGGGCGCCGCCAGGCATTGCAGGCGGTGGCCGAGCTCGATCTGCAGAGTGCGCCCGAGCTCGTGCGCGGCGCCCTGGCGCCGCCGAACAGCACGGTAACTGCCCTCGCCCTCGCCCCCTGAGGGCGCGCGCCCGCGCCCGACCCTTCCCCGCGCCGAGCCGGCGGCGCAGTGCGCTAAAATCAGCGCATGTCCGAAGTTGCCCTCCCCCCACCCACCGCCGACGCGCGCGTCATCGTCGGACTGTCCGGTGGTGTCGACTCGGCCGTCGCCGCACTGCTGCTCAAGGAAGGCGGCTGGGACGTGCAGGGCCTGTTCATGAGCAACTGGGAGGAGGAGGACGATGCCTAGTGCACGGCCGCCCGCGACTTCCAGGATGCGCGCGCCGTGGCGCGCGAGCTCGGCATGGTGCTGCACCGCGCGAGCTTTGCGGCCGAGTACCGTGAGCGCGTCTTCCGGCACTTCCTGCGCGAGCACGAGGCCGGCCGCACCCCCAACCCCGACGTGCTGTGCAACCGCGAGATCAAGTTCGGCGTGGCGCTCGAGTGGGCCCGCCGGCTCGGTGCGACGCACTTCGCGACCGGCCATTACGCCCGCCTGCTGCCGGCAGCCGATGGTCTGGCGCTGTGCAAAGGTGTCGATGGCGCCAAGGATCAGAGCTACTTCCTGCATGCGCTGAGCAGCGCGCAGCTCTCGCGCACGCTGCTGCCGCTCGGCTGGCTGCACAAGAGCGAAGTGCGCGCGCGCGCGCGCCGCGCCGGGCTGCCGGTGTTCGACAAGCCTGACAGCACCGGGATCTGCTTCATCGGCGAGCGCCCGTTTCGCGAGTTCCTCGCCCGCTATCTGCCGCGCAGCCCCGGCCCCATACGCTCGGCCGAGGGCGAGGCGCTCGGCAGCCACGAAGGGCTGGCGTTCTACACCCTCGGCCAGCGCGCCGGGCTCGGCATCGGCGGACGCGCCGGCCGGTCCGCCCAGCCGTGGTACGTGGCGGCGAAGGATCCGGCCAGCAACACGCTGGTCGTGGCGCAGGGTTGCGAGCACCCGCTGCTTGCCGGCGCGGGCCTCGTCACCGCCAACTGGCACTGGCTGACGACGCCACGGCAGGCCCCGTTCGCGGCGCGCCTCAAGGTGCGCTATCGCCAGGCCGATCAGCCAGCGCGGCTCACGCCGCGCGCCGACGGCGGCATGCAGGTGGTATTCGAGCAGCCGCAGCGCGCGGTCACGCCCGGGCAGTACGCGGTCGCCTACGAGGCTGAGCGCTGTCTCGGCGGCGGGGTGATCGACACGGTGAGCGCTGCGCAACCGCGCAGCGTCGCCGCCTGAGGGCGGCCGCCGGCAGCGTGCGGCAACCGATATAATCGCGCCGACACGGAGACACGCATGACCAACAGCTTCCGGGCGCGCTCGACTCTCAAGGCCGGTGATCGCACCTACGAGATCTGGAGCCTCGCGGCGCTACCGCACGACAAGGTCGCCCGCCTGCCCTTTTCACTGAAGATCCTGCTGGAGAACCTGCTGCGCTTCGAGGACGGCGTGAACGTGACGCGCGCCGACATCGAGGCGCTGCTGGCGTGGGATCCGGCGGCTGCGCCCGCGTACGAGATCGCCTTCACGCCCGCGCGCGTGATCCTGCAGGACTTCACCGGCGTGCCGTGCGTGGTCGACCTGGCGGCGATGCGCGATGCCATCGAGCGGCTCGGCGGCAATCCCGAGCGCGTCAATCCGCTCAACCCCGCCGAGCTGGTGATCGATCACTCGGTGCAGGTCGATGAGTACGGCTCGTCGCGTGCGCTTGCGGCCAACACCACCATCGAATTTGCGCGCAACCGCGAGCGCTACGCCTTCCTGCGCTGGGGCCAGACCGCGTTCCGCAATTTCTCCGTGGTGCCGCCCAATACCGGCATCGTGCACCAGGTCAACCTCGAGTACCTCGCGCGCGTGGTATTCGACGCCGGCGGGGAAGGTGCGCGGCGCGCCTACCCGGACACCCTCGTCGGCACCGACTCGCACACCACCATGATCAACGGGCTGGGAGTGCTCGGCTGGGGCGTGGGCGGCATCGAGGCCGAGGCCGCCATGCTCGGCCAGCCGGTCACCATGCTGATCCCGCAGGTCATCGGCTTTCGACTCGAGGGACGCCTGCAGCCCGGTGCCACGGCGACCGACCTGGTGCTGACCGTCACGGAGATGCTGCGCAAGAAGGGCGTGGTCGACAAGTTCGTCGAGTTCTTCGGCGACGGGCTTGCCAACCTGCCGCTCGCCGATCGCGCCACGATCGCCAACATGGCGCCCGAGTACGGCAGCACCTGCGGCATCTTCCCGATCGACTCGGAGACGCTGCGCTATCTGGAGCTGTCCGGCCGCACGCGCGAGCGCGTCGAGCTGGTCAGCGCGTACGCCAGGGCGCAGGGGATGTGGCGCAACGAGGGAGCTTCCCCGGCGCGCTACACCGATGAGCTCGAGCTCGACCTGGCGCACGTCGAGCCGAGCCTTGCCGGCCCGCGCCGCCCGCAGGATCGCGTGCCGCTGAAATCCGCAAGACAGGTCTACCAGCTGAACGCGCGCAAGGCCGCCGAGGAGCGCACTGCGCGCAACAGCGGCGCCGGCGTGGCGGCGGCGCAGCTCAACGGGCAAAGCGTCGAGCTCAAGGACGGCGCGGTGCTCATCGCCGCGATCACCAGCTGCACCAACACGTCCAACCCCTCGGTGATGCTCGCCGCCGGGCTGCTGGCCCGCAAGGCACGCGCCGCCGGCCTCACATCCAAACCCTGGGTCAAGACCAGCCTGGCACCCGGCTCGCGCGTGGTGACCGATTACTTCGCCAAGGCCGGCGTGCTGGAAGATCTCGCCGCTATCGGCTTCGACCTCGTCGGCTACGGATGTACCACCTGTATCGCCGTCGGCACTCCCGTGCTGCTGGCAAACGGCACCACCCGGCGCATCGAGACGATGCCCGCATCGGGCGGCGTGCGGCTGTTCGGCCCCACCGCGGACGGCCGCCTGGCGATGGCAACGCAAAGCCAGATGATGGTGCAGGGTGAGCGCGAGTGCGTATCGCTCGTACTGCAGGACGGCCGCCGGCTGGTCTGCACTCCGGACCACAAGATCCTGTGCGCCGATGGCCGCTGGGTGGCCGCCGGAAAACTGGTACCGGGGCATGATCGCGTTGTGGCGGGTCTTGAGGCGCCCCTGGATGAACCCGGAGCCGATGAGGCGGGTTATGAGCTCGGTGCTGGCACGATGAAGTTTGGTTTTGCCAACGAGCACCAACGTGCGCGTACTCTCGCGTTTTCCCGTCTCGTGGGCCACATGATCAGTGATGGCTCGATCAGTCGGATGGGTCAGGGCCGAATGAATCTCGGACAGGCGCTCGACCGGGAAGCGGCGCTAGATGACATCGAGCTGCTCACTGGCAAGCGTCCGATCGCGAAGCGCTACGACCCGCGTAAGTGGAGCATTGTCCTGCCGAAAGGGTTGACTGCGGCGATCGCATCGCTCCCGGGGGTGCAAAGTGGCCGGCGCATCCACCAAACACCTGCTCTACCGGAATTCGTTTTGCAGGAAGGATGTCCCGTCGCGATGATTCGCGAATTCCTCGCTGCCGTCTTCGGTGCGGACGGGCACGCACCCGCCCTGCAGCGGCACAGCGATAGCGAAGACAACGCTGCCTTGATACCCCCCGCGTTTGCGCACAGCGCCAAGCCCGAGCACGTTGAGGCACTCAAGGAGGTCATGCGGCAGATCCAGCGGCTACTGGTGCAATGCGGCGTGAAAGCGCGCGGCGCGCGGATCTACACCTACCGCACTCGTCGCTCGCCTTCTACCTATCCGGCCGCGCGCGACGGCGCGGAGCGCATCGAGGTCCGCCTCGTTTTACCCGAAGGTCTCTCCTTCGTTGAGCGTGTTGGCTTCCGCTACTGCGTCGACAAGGCGCTGCGCGCGAGTGCCGCAGCGGTGTACTGGCGCACGATCGACACCATCAACCGGCAGCGTCTGTGGATGGCGGATCGCATTGAAGCGCTGCATGAGAACTACGGCTTCGACTTTGAGCAGACGCGACGCATCGCGGCGGCTGAGTTGATGACGCTAGAGACCACGGTGTTCCCGCACTGTGCCCTGCTTGAGGGTCACACCGGTTTCAACCGGCTACCACCGTTAGGTGGCCGGAAATGGTTCGGTGCTCGCTTTCGCAGTAGTTCGAATTTTCCCTCAGCAGCGAAACTGCTCAGAGAAATAGGTGCGCGCGACTGGTTTGCTCGATTGCAGTCGCGGGACAGCGGTGCTGCACCGACGCGCCGCTATTGCGCGGATAAGGAGGCCCTGGCTCTCCCGACCTTGTCGCTGCAGATCACCGATGTTCGTCCCGCGGGCGTTCGCCCCGTGTTCGACCTCGCTGTGGATGGTCTCCACGCCTTCGTAGCGGGAAATGTTGCGGTGCACAATTGCATCGGAAATAGCGGCCCGCTGAAGCCTGAGATCTCGGCGGCCGTCAAGGCGGGCGACCTGACTGCCTGCGCAGTGCTCTCGGGCAACCGCAACTTCGAGGGGCGCGTACATCCCGAGACGCGCATGAACTTCCTCGCCTCACCACCCTTGGTAGTGGCGTACGCGCTCGCCGGCACGCTCGACATCGATCTGACCACCGAGCCGCTGGGCGCCGACAAGGACGGCAAACCGGTGCGCCTCGCCGACATCTGGCCGACCGACAGCGAAGTGCAGGAGCTGCTGTTGCGCTCGATCAACTCGCAGATGTTCCGCGACAGCTACGCCAGCGTGTTCAAGGGCGATGAGCACTGGGCCAGCATCCAGGTACCGGCCGGGCAGCGCTATGCCTGGGATGCGAAATCGACCTACGTGAAGGACCCGCCCTATTTCGAAGGCATGACCATGACGCCGGCACCGCTCGCGGACGTGCGCGGCGCGCGCGTGCTGGCGCTGCTCGGCGATTCTGTCACCACCGATCACATCTCCCCGGCCGGCAACATCGCGCGCAGCAGCCCCGCCGCGCGCTACCTCATCGAGCAGGGAGTCGAACCCAAGGATTTCAACTCCTACGGTGCGCGCCGCGGCAATCATGAAGTGATGATGCGCGGCACGTTCGCCAACATCCGGCTGCGCAACCTGCTCGTTCCCGGCGTCGAGGGCGGCGTGACCGTGCACCTGCCCGATAACGTGCAGGCGTCCATCTACGATGCCGCCATGCGCTACAAACAGGAGGGCACCCCGCTGGTGGTGCTCGCCGGGCGCGAGTACGGCACCGGCTCATCGCGCGACTGGGCGGCCAAGGGCACCATGCTGCTCGGCGTGCGCGCGGTCATCGCCGAGAGCTACGAGCGCATTCACCGCTCGAATCTCATCGGCATGGGCGTGGCGCCCCTGCAGTTCCTCCCCGGGCAGAACGCCGCCGCGCTCGGTCTCACCGGTCGCGAGACCTACGACATCACCGGTCTCGACCGCGGCGACGCGCGCGAAGTGACGGTGACCGCGACGCCCGAGAGCGGCAAGCCGGTGCGCTTCAGCGCGCGGCTGCGCATCGACACGCCCAAGGAGCGTGAGTACTACCGTCACGGCGGCATCCTGCAGTACGTGTTGCGCCAGCTGGCCGCCAGCGGCAACGCGGCCTGAAAGCTGGAGAACCAGACGGCTTCGCGTGTGCTCGCGCTGTTCGACCTTGACGGCACCATCACGCGACACGACACCCTGGCGCGCTATCTCACCGGCTTCCTGCGCCGCCACCCGGCGCGCCTGCGGCGCGTGCCCGGCGCGCTGCCGGTGCTGGGGCGCTACCTGCTGGGACTTGCTGATCGGGGTGAACTCAAATCCATCTGGATCCGCGCGGTGCTCGGTGGCTGTACGCGCAAGGAGCTGAGTGCCTGGACCAGGCATTTTGTGCCACAGCTGATTGCCAACGGACTGCACGCCGATGCGGTGGCGGCCATCGAAGCGCACCGCCGCAGCGGTGACACCCTTGTGCTCCTGAGCGCCAGCCCCGATCTTTATGTTCCGGAGATCGGCCGTGCCCTCGGCTTTGCCGAGGTTCTGTGTACCGGGGTTGCGTGGGACGCTGACTGTTTGGACGGTGCGTTCACGACGGCGAACCGCCGCGGCGCCGAAAAGGTACGCTGCCTGCAAGCACTGCGCGCGCGCTATCCGCAGCTGCAGATCATGGCCTACGGCAACGCCGGCAGCGACCTTGCCCACCTGGCGCTCGCGGATCGCCGCGTGCTCGTCAATGGCTCGCCGTGCGCGCGGCGCGCCGCAGCGCGCCTCAACGTACCCTGCATCAGCTGGCACTGAGGGCCGCTGCCGTGTCATGCAGCGCAATAAAGAGGCTGCCGCACGGGTCTATTACTGTGTCGAGCCTGAGCACAGCGCGCGGCGTGCCGCTTGGCCCTCTCATGACGGAGTCTGCATGATCGTTGCGGTACTGGCATTTCTCGGCGGCGCACTGACCATATTGAGTCCGTGCATCCTGCCGGTGCTGCCGTTCGTGCTGGCCCGCACCGAACAACCCTTCGCGCGCAGCACGCTGCCGCTGCTGATCGGCATGGCGGCAACCTTCGCCGCCCTCTCGACGCTCGCCGCAGTGGGGGGCTCGTGGGCCGTGCATCTCAATGACTACGGCCGCGTACTGGCGATGGTGCTGTTGGCCCTGAGCGCGTTCGCGCTCCTGTCACGGCGCTTCGCCGACTGGGTGACGCGACCATTCGTGGCGTTCGGCTCGCGCCTCATGTCCGGCAAACCCGGCCGCGTCGGCATCGCCTCCTCGCTGCTGCTCGGCGTGGCGACCGGGTTTCTGTGGGCACCGTGCGCCGGCCCGATCCTCGGCCTGATTCTCACCGGCGCGGCGCTGCGCGGGCCGAGCGCCACCACCACCGTGCTGCTGCTCGCTTACGCTCTGGGCGCCGCCACCTCACTGGCAGTCGCGGCCGCCGCGAGCACGCGCGTGATCGCCGCCATGAAGCGCTCCTTTGCCGCAGGCGAGTGGCTGCGCCGCGTGCTGGGAGTCGCGGTACTCGTTGCGGTGGCGGCCATCGCATTGGGCTGGGACACCGGCATCCTCACCCGCCTGTCGGTCAACAGCACCAATCACTTCGAACAGTCGCTGCTCGAGCGCATCGGGTCCAGAGACTCCCCGGGCGGGGCGATGGCGATGTCTGGAGCGATGAGCGGCACTATGAGCGGCTCCATGTCTGGCGCCATGTCCGGCGCCATGAACGGCAACGCCATGATGTCCGCGAGCGCACCGCCCGCAGGCGCACCGCCCGTCGAAGGCGAACTGCCGCCCCTGAGCGGCGCAGTCGCCTGGCTGAATTCCCCGCCGCTCACCCCGCAGGCGCTGCGCGGCAAGGTGGTGCTGATCGATTTCTGGACCTATTCCTGTATCAACTGCCTGCGCGCGCTGCCGTACGTGAAGAGCTGGTACGCGCGCTACGCCAGCCAGGGGCTGGTTGTGATCGGCGTGCATGCGCCGGAGTTCGCCTTCGAGAAAAACCTCGACAATGTGAAGCGTGCGGTGCGCGACTTAGGGATTACCTACCCGGTGGCGCTCGACAACGACTACGCCATCTGGAGCGGCTTCAGTAATCAATACTGGCCCGCGCACTACTTCATCGATGCGCAGGGCCGTATCCGCGGCCACCATTTCGGTGAGGGTGATTACGCCGGTTCCGAGCAGCTCATACGGCAGCTGCTCACGGAGGCCGGCGCGGCACAGCTCACCCCCGCGGCCACCGCGGTGCAGGCCAGCGGTGTTGAAGCGGCGGCGGATGAGGCGGATGTGAATTCCCCGGAAACCTATCTGGGCTACCAGCGCGCGGCGAACTTTGTCTCCCCGAGTGGTGCGGTGCGTGATGCCACGCACCGCTACACGGCGCCGGGTACGCTGCAGTTGAATCAGTGGGCGCTGGCAGGCTCATGGCAGGTACAGGGCGAGCAGGTACTGGCAACCGCCGCGCACGCCAGCATCGTGTTCCGCTTCCGCGCGCGCGATTTGCACCTGGTGCTCGGCAGCGCGCCCGGAGGTCCGCCGGTACACTTCCTCGTGACCCTCGACGGGCACGCCCCGGGAGCGGATCGCGGTATGGACGTGCAAGCCGATGGCAGCGGAGCGGTGAGCGAGCAGCGCCTCTATCAGCTGATCCGCCAGGCTCACCCCGAGGGTGAGCACACCTTCGCGATCGAATTCCTGGACGCCGGCGTGCAGGCGTACTCCTTTACCTTTGGCTGACGGAGAATGGCCATGAACTCCAAGCACAATTGCCTCTCGCGCCGAGCGCTCCTCGCACGTGCACTGTCCCTGGGCGCCCTCGCGGCGAGTCCGCCATTGGTACGCGCAGCTCAGCCGTCCAGTGCGCCAAGTGACACCGTCACCATCGAGGAGTTCTCCGCCGATGGCAGGAGCAAGGGCACCGTCAGTGTGGCGCGCGTAGTGAAGACCGATACGCAGTGGCGCCAGCAGCTGTCGCTGCTGGCCTATGCCGTCACGCGCCACGAGGGGACCGAGCCAGCCTTCAGCGGCGCGTATGACAAGAATCACGCCGATGGACTGTATGCCTGCATCTGCTGCGGCACGCAGCTGTTCGACTCGCGCACCAAGTTCGATTCCGGCACCGGCTGGCCGAGCTTCTGGCAGCCGATCTCAAAGCAGAACGTCGTGCAGCGCGGTGACAGCAGCCTGGGGATGCAGCGCACCGCCGTATCGTGCAAGCGCTGTGACGCGCACCTGGGTCACGTCTTCGATGACGGGCCGCGGCCGACCGGGCTGCGCTACTGCATGAACTCGGTGGCCTTGAACTTCGCACCACGCGCCTGAAGCAAACCCGCAAGGACTACGGAGGGATGACATGTCTGCGAACAGAATGTTGAGTGCGCTCGCGGCGCTGGCGTTGGTCGGGGGCTTTGGCTGGATCATCGCCACACACGGTGCCGAGGCGGCGGTCGCGCTGCCCGCACCCACGCTCGACAACCCGAAAGCGCCCGGCCGCGTGCAGACGGCGGTGTTCGCCGGCGGCTGCTTCTGGGGCCTGCAGGGGGTATTCGAGCACGTGCGCGGCGTACGCGGCGTGCTCGCCGGTTACTCCGGCGGGTCGGCGCGGACAGCGAGTTACGGCGACGTCGGCGGCGGTCGCACCGGCCACGCCGAGTCGGTACAGATCAGCTTCGATCCCGCCGAGGTGAGCTACGGCGAGCTGCTGCAGGTCTTCTTCTCCGTGGCGCACGATCCGACCGAGCTCGACCGCCAGGGACCGGACGTCGGCACGCAGTACCGCTCGGTGATCTTCTATGCCGACGATACGCAGCAGCACATTGCCGCCGGCTACATCGCCCAGCTCGGGCAGGCCAAGGCGTTCGGCCAGCCGATCGTCACGCACCTCGACGCGTTGAAGGGCTTTTACCCGGCGGAGGACTACCACCAGGACTACTATCTCAAGAACCCGCACGCTCCATACATCGTCGTCAACGATCTGCCGAAGATCCGTAATCTCAAGCAGTTGTTCCCGGACTATTATCGCGACTCGCCGGCGACGGTCGCGGCGCGCTAGCACCCCTCGCGCTGCGAAGGCCCGCTCACATCGAGGTGCGGATCTCCCACAGCTCCGGGAAGAACTTCAGCTCCAGCGCTTTGGCGAGGTAGGAGACTCCGCCGGTGCCGCCGGTACCGGGCTTGTAGCCGATGATGCGCTCCACCGTCTTGAGGTGATGGCAGCGCCATAGCTGGAAGTTGTGATCGAGGTCGACGAGCCGCTCGGCGAGCTCGTACAGGTCCCAGCCCTTGTCGGCGTTGTGGTACACGCCCAGCCAGGCGCCCGCTACCTGCTTGCTGGCGCGGTAGGGTTGGCTGAAGTCCCGCGACAGGTACTCCTCGGGTATGCCGTAGCCGCGGCGGCTGAGCAGCCGCAGCACCTCGTCGTAGAGGGACGGTGCGGCGAGCGCGAGCGCCAGCGTCTCGTAGGCGTGCGAATCGCGTTTGTGCACGTTCAGCATCTCGGGGTTCTTGTTGCCGAACACGAACTCGAGCAGGCGGTACTGCAGCGACTGGAACCCGGACGAGCGTCCGAGGGCGTTACGGAACGCAGAGTATTCATGAGGGGTCAGCGTGGAGAGCACGTCCCACACCGAAATCAGCTGCGTCTGGGTGCGCGAGATGCGCGCCAGCATCTTCAGCGCCGGATCCAGATCGTCGCGCCGCACGCATTCCAGCGCGGCGGTGAGCTCATGCAGCATCAGGCGCATCCACAGCTCCGACACCTGGTGCACGATGACGAACAGCATCTCGTTGTGCTCGGACGACAGCGGCTTTTGCGCGGCGAGCAGCTTGTCGAGCTGCAGGTACTCACCGTAGGAGAGCGAGGCGCCCAGGTCCCAGTGCACCGCCTCGTCGGCGAGCTCGACGCGCTCGGACTTGTCGTACGGCCCGGTGCTCATGCGGGGAGATGGTACACTGCCGGCCCAGATCCCGGACGGCCAAAAACACCCACGGCACGACCGTCACGGCGCGGGCGTTGCGCCCTATGAGCACACCGATCATCGAAGTCCGCGAGCTGGTGAAGCAGTACCCGTCCACCACCGCCGTGGCCGGGGTCTCGTTCAGCGTGCCCGAAGGCGTGTGCTTCGGCCTGCTCGGTCCCAACGGCGCCGGCAAGACCACCACGGTGGAGATCATGGAGGGCATCCTGCCGCCGACCGCCGGCGAGGTGCGTTACCGCGGCGAGCCCCTCGGTGCGCGCTTTCGCGAGGAAGCCGGCATCCTCTTTCAGCGCACCGCGCTGCAGGACTTCCTCACCGTGCGCCAGTCCATCGCGCTGTTTCGCGGCCTGTACGGGCGCGGCCTCGACGTCGAGGAGGTGATACGCCTGTGCGCCCTCGAGAAGCTCGCCGGCCGCGATGCCCGCAAGCTCTCCGGCGGTCAGCAGCAACGCATGCTGCTGGCCATCGCGCTGGTCAACGACCCGGCGCTGCTGTTCCTCGACGAGCCGACCACCGGTCTCGATCCGCAGGCGCGCCGCAACTTCTGGGAGCTGGTGCGCTCCATCAAAGCGCAGCACAAGACCATCATTCTCACCACCCACTACATGGAGGAGGCGGAGCTGCTGTGCGATGAGATCATCATCCTCGACCGCGGCCGGATCGTGGCGCAGGGAGCGCCGCGCCGGCTGTTGCGTGAACGCTTCGCCGAGGTGCTGCTCGAGCTGCCGCGCCACGAGTTCCCCGAGCGCGCCCGGGCGCTGCCGCTGCGGATCATCGACGCCAGCGACCGCGTGGAAATCACCACCGATGACCTGGAGGGGACGCTGCGCACGCTGCTCGACGCGCAGGTGCCGCTCACCAACCTGCGCATCCGGCCCGCCAACCTCGAAGACCTGTTCCTCGAGCTCACCGGCACGGAGCTGCGCCCGTGAGTGCCATCCGCCGGCTGCTGGCGGTGCTGCACGCACGCAACCTCGAATTCCTGCGCGACCGCGCCACGCTGGTGTTCACGCTGCTGCTGCCGGTGACAGTGGTCATCGGCATGAGCTTCGTGTTCGGCGGCCCGGAGCGGCCGCTGTTCAAGGTCGGGGTGCTCGCCGCCGGCATCGACCCCGAGTCGCACCCGTTCCTGCAGGAGCACTACGTCGAGTTCATCGCCATGCCGCTGCGCGACCAGGCGCTGCGCAAGCTGACGCACCAGCAGATCGACCTGCTGGTCGATCTGGGTCCGCCGCCCGTGTACTGGGTGAACACCGACTCCCCTAAGGGCTACATCGTCGAGAAGCTGCTGCTGGCCGCCGCCCCCGATGCGCACCGCCAGCCGGTCACCGGGGCGGCATTACGCTACGTCGACTGGCTGTTTCCCGGGATTCTCGGCATGAACATGATGTTCAGCTGCCTGTTCGGCGTCGGTTACGTGGTACTGCGCTACCGCAAGAACGGCTTCCTCAAGCGCCTGCACGCCACGCCGCTCAGCGCGTTCGAGTTCCTGTCCGCGCAGGTGCTGTCGCGCCTCACGCTGATCGTGATCGTCACCGTGATCCTGTACCTGGGCATCGGCGCGATCATCCGCTTCCACAGCGTGGGTAACGTGCTGCTGCTGATGCTGCTGGCGATCCTCGGTGCGCTGTCGATGATCGCGCTCGGGCTCACCATCGCGGCGCGCTTTTCCAGCGAAGAGCTGGTGGGCGGCGTGCTCAACCTGATCACCTGGCCGATGATGCTGCTGTCGGGGATCTGGTTCTCGCTGGAGGGCTCGCCGCGCTGGGTGCAGTGGGTGGCGCACATCTTTCCGCTCACCCACGTGCTCGACGCGGCGCGCGCCGTGATGCTCGACGGCGCCGGGCTGGCGCAGATCGTCCCCCAGCTGCTGTTCCTCGCCGCCACCGCGCTCGCCTTCCTCGCCTTCGGTGCCTGGTCGTTCCGCTGGCGCATCGACTGACCCCACCTCAAGCCCCCAGTGACCGGGAGAGACCGTGCGATTCTTCAGCGACAACACCAGCAGCGCCTGTCCGGAGCTCATCGCCGCGCTCAACGCCGCCAACCACGGGCTGGCGCGCGCCTACGGCGACGACGAGTGGACGCAGCGCCTCGACCACACGCTCGGCGAGTTCTTCGGCACCACCGTGCGCGCCTTTGCCGTGACCACCGGCACCGCGGCCAACGCGCTGGCGCTCGCCACGCTCAGTCCGCCGTACGGGGCGATCTTCGCCCACGCCGAGGCACACATCGCCGTGGACGAGTGCGGCGCCCCCGGTTTCTTCGCCGGCGGGGCACAGCTCGCGCTGCTGCCGGGCGAGCACGGCCGTCTCGCCGCCGCGACGCTCGCCGCGGCCCTGGACGCCCACCGCGTGGACGTGCACACGCTGCAGCCGGCGGCTGTCTCGCTCACCCAGGCGACCGAGCTCGGCACCGTCTATCAGCCCGCGCACATCACCGAGCTCGCCGCGCTCGCCCACCGCCACGGGCTCAAGGTGCACATGGACGGTGCGCGCTTTGCCAACGCGCTCGTTCACCTCGGCTGTCACCCGGGCGATGTCACCTGGCGGGCGGGCGTCGACGTACTGTCCTTCGGCGCTACCAAGAACGGTGCGTTCGGCGCCGAGGCGGTGGTGTTCTTCGATACCGCGCTGGTGCGTGATTTCGAGCTGCGGCGCAAGCGCGCCGGACACCTGCTGTCCAAATCCCGTTACGTCGCCGCGCAGCTGCTGGCCTACGTGGAAAGCGGCGTCTGGCAACGCAACGCCGCGCGCACCAACCGCCTGGCGCAGGACATCGCGCGCGCCGCCGGCGCGGCACTGCTGCATCCGGTTGAGGCGAACGAGGTGTTCGTCGGCTTAGGGACGGCGCGCTGCGAGGCGCTGCGCGCGGCGGGCTTCGAGTTCTACGACTGGGGCGCAGCGAGCACCGGCGAGGCGCGCCTGGTGGTCTCCTGGGACCAGCCCGAAGCGGACGTGGCGGCGCTGTGCGCGGCGTTGCGGCGCTGAGGCGTGGCGGCGGTGTGCCGCGGGCGTAAGGCCCTGGCTCACTGCTCGCGCAGGCTCGCGCTGACCGGCAGCCGCGCGGCGCGTAGCGCCGGCAGCAGCCCGCCGATCATGCCGATCACCACCGCGATCACCAGTCCGCGCAGCACCAGCTCTGGTGTGACCTTGAAGCTGAACACCACCTGCGTGAAGTTCTGCCCGAGCGTCGCCACCGACAGGTTGTTGAACAGCAGGTAGGCGAGCAGCGCCCCCAGCACGCCGCCAGCGAGCGCCAGCAGCAGCGCCTCGATCAGCACCGACACCACCACCGGCGCGCCGCCAAAGCCGATCGCCCGCAGCGTCGCGATCTCCTTGCCGCGCGCGGCAACTGCCGCGTACATGCTGTTGAGGGCAGCGAACACCGCCCCGAGCGCCATGATGATCGTGACCAGCCCGGCGAGAAAGCCGATCTGCCGGCGGAAATCCCGGGTTTGGCTGCTGAAGTAGTCCTGCTCGCGCAGCACGTCGACCGTCAGGCGCGGCTCCGCCGCGATCGCGCTCTGCAGTTTCTGCAGGCCGCCGGGCCCGTCGAGCGCCACCAGCACGGAGCTGGATCCCTGGCGGGCAAAGGTGGCGCGGGCGACGGCGATGTCGGTCCACAGCTCGCTGTCGTGCGAGTCGCCCGATTCGAATTCCCCGACCACCTTCCAGTCCGAGCCGCGCATGCGCACCACCTTGCCGATCTCGGCACCCTGGAACTGGCGCAGCACGCCGCTGCCGACGATCAGCTCGCGCAGGCCCGGGGTGAAGGTGCGTCCGGCGATGATCTGCAGGTGCGGCCGCAGCGCAAAGGCCGCAGGCTCGACCCCACGCACGGTGATGTTGGCGCCGTTGCGCACGTCGTCCTTGCGGATGAGCTCGGCGATCACCATTAGCTCGGCGGAGGCGAGCGGCCGGCCGTCAGCGCCGCTGGCGATTCCCGGCTGCTGCTCGATGACGTCGGTCTGCTCGCGCGTGAGGCCTGAATTGATCTCCGCATCCGAGCCGCCGCGCATGATGATCGCCGCATCGCTGCGGCCGGTGGCCTTGAGCGTGCTCTCGAAGCCGGCGGCCATCGCCAGCAGCGCCGTGAACACGCCCACCACGCCGGCCAGCCCTATGACGATGACCAGCGACGGCGCCCAGCGCTCGGGGATGCTGCGGATGCTGAGGCCGGTAATGGCGCGCGTCTGGCTGAACAACATGCCGCTCCCCTGTGCCGGTAAGCGCTGCGTCAGCGTCCGGCGAGCGCGTCGACGATCCGCAGCCGCCGCGCGCGCAGCGCCGGCAGCAGCCCCACGGCGAGGCTCATCAACACGATGGCCGCGATGCCGATCAGCCATACGCCGCCGTCCAGCCGCACGACGAACTGCCCGCCCGTGCCCTTCTCCACCATGGCGCCGAGCGCGGTCGCCAGCACCAGGCCCACCAGCCCGCCGCACAGGCACAGCGCAAAGGACTCCGCCAGCACGAAGCCGAGCACGCTGCCGTCGGAGAAGCCGAGCGTCTTCATCACCGCGAGCTCCGGTATCCGCTCGCGCACGCTCTGCGCCATGGTGTTGCCGACCACCAGCAGCAGCGTGAAGAACACCGCAAACAGTATCCAGTGCACGATCAGGCCGATGTCGCCGATCTGCTTGATGAAGCCGAGGTTGAAATCCTTCTCGGTCTGCGTTTTGGTCTCATCGGGGGAGTTCTCGAACATCGCATCGATGGTCTTGCTGATGGCCTGCGCCTGTTTGCTGTCGGCGAGCTTGACGATGAAGAAGTTGGTGCGCCCCTTGATGCCGAACTGGTTGGCTTCGTCGAAGTAATCGGCATTGATGAAGGCGATGTTGGTCTGCTTGCGCCACGCCTCGTCCTTGCCGTCGAATATCCCCACCACGTCGAACGCCCAGGCCTTGCTGCCGCTCTTCTGCGGATAGATGTTCGACGAGATCGGGATCTTCTCGCCGAGCTTCCAGCCGTACTGATCCGCCAGCATCCTGCCGACGATCATGCCGGTGCGCGTGTGGGCGAACGCCTGCCATTGCGCGTCCGGCATCAGGTACTCCGGATAAGCGTCGCGGTAGCGCAGCGGATCGATCGCAAACACGAACAGCGGGGTGTTCTCCTGCCAGACGCCGCCGAACCACATGGAATACGCGACCCGTGCCACGCCGGGTATGGCCTCGATCTTCGGCACCAGGCTGACCGGCAGCGGCTGGGTGAACGAGACGCGCGCCTGCACCATCAGGCGCGTGGCGCCGACGAAGTCCGCACCCGCGTTGAACATGGAATTCACCGATTGCAGCAGCCCGAACAGTACGAACGCCATGATCACCGACAGCAGCGTGAGCACGGTGCGCGTGCGCTTGCGGAACAGGTTGGCGACCACCAGACCAGTGCGCGTCATGAGTTCCCCGCTGGCGGCTCAGGCGGCCTGCTCGAGCAGCTGGCCCTTCTCGAGGTGTAGCGTGCGGCTGGCGAAGCCGGCCGCCTTCGGATCGTGGGTGACCATGACAACCGTCTTGCCATGCTCGCGGTTGAGCACCTGCAGCAACCCGAGGATCTCGTCCGCGGTGCTGCGGTCGAGGTCCCCGGTCGGCTCATCGCACACCAGCAGCTGCGGATCGGACACCAGCGCACGCGCGATCGCGACCCGCTGTTCCTGGCCTCCCGAGAGCTCGCGCGGCTTGTGCTTGGCCCGATCGGACAGGCCGACCACCTGCAGCGCCACGGCGACGTTCTTGCGACGCTGCGCGGCCGTCAGTTTCGTCAACAGCAGCGGCAGCTCCACGTTGCCCTCGGCGGTGAGCACCGGCATGAGGTTATAGAACTGGAACACGAAACCGACGTGGTGGGCACGCCAGTGCGCCAGCTCGCCGGAGCGCAGCTGGTCGAGCCGGCTGCCACCGACGCTGATCTGCCCGGAGGTCGGCTGATCGAGGCCGCCGATGAGATTCAGCACCGTGGTCTTGCCCGAGCCGGACGGGCCCATCAGCGCGACGAAGTCGCCCTTGGGGATCGCGAACGTCAGGCCGTGCAGCACTTCGATCTTCTGCTTGCCGCGCTCGTAGACCTTGGTGACGTTGCGCACTTCGACCATCGACTCGGCCATCACGCACCCCTCTTCAGCTTCGCGACTCGCTTACCGCAGCCCCGTCGGCCAGGTCCGCCGGCGCATCGACGATGACCACCTCACCCGGGCGCACCCCGGTGAGCACCTGGCGCAGCCCGTCGCCGCCGCCACCGCCACCGCCACCGCCGAGCTGCACGGCGCGGCGACGTGCCCTGCCATCCTGCAACACGAACACGACATCCTGATTGCCGTCCTTGCGCAGCGCCGCACCCGGCAGCAGCACGCCCTGCGCGGCCGGCTGCCCCGCGGCCGCCGCGGCGCGCTGTCCCTGCTCGAGAAAGGATACACGCACCCCCATGTCAGGAACGATTCGATCGTCCTTGACTTCCAGGGCGATGCGCACCTTGACGGTGGCCTTGGAACGGTCCGCCGTCGGGATGATGGCGATGACGTGCGAGGGAATGCGCCAGTCGGGGTAGGCGTTGAGCACCGACTCGACCTTCTGCCCCGGCTCGACGCGGTTGATGTAGGCCTCGTTGACGTCGACTTCGATCTCCAATGAGTCCATGTCGACCAGCGTGCCGATGCCGGTGCGCGTGAAGCCCCCGCCGGCCGAGAACGGTGAGACGATCTCACCCACCTGGGCCGCCTTGGCGATCACGACCCCGGTGAACGGAGCGCGCACCGTGCAGTAATCCAGCTGCACCTGCGCGGCGCGCAGGTTGGCCGCGGCGAGCTCGATCTGCCGGCGCTGCGCCGCGAGCGCCGCGGTCTGCATCTCCACTTGGGTGCGCGCCTGCTCCACCGCCTGCTCGGAGACCAGCTTGCGACCGACCAGGTCCTCGTCGCGCTTCACGTCGCGCCGGCTCTGCGCGAGCTGCGCGAGGTTCTCATCAAGCACCGCCTGCGCGGAATGCAGCTGCGCCTCGGCCTGCGCGAGCGCCGCCCGCTGGGCGGTGTCGTCCAGCCGTCCGAGCACCTGGCCCTCCTTGACGTGATCGCCCTCCTCGATCAGCACCGCGGTCAGCGTGCCGGTGATCTGCGCCGACACGGTGGCTTCGCGGCGCGCGGTCACGTAGCCGGTCGCATCGAGAACCGAGGCGCCCGCAGCGCCGGCCGCCAGCGGCTGCGCGCGCGCGGTATGCACGGTGGGGGGCGCGGCATGCGACAGGCGCAGCCACAGGCCGCCGACGAGCACCACGGCGAGCACGCTCAGGGCAGCGATGAGCCAGCGCGGACGGCCGGCGCCCGCGGCCGGCGCGGCCTCGCTGCGATCGATGCGCAGCTGTCCTAACAGTGCGCGCTTGTCATTCTCCGGGGACATGATGCGATGTTGCAGCTCGAAGGCGCGCAACGATAACACCAGCCGGGCGGCGCTGCCTCAGCCGGCGGTGATCTGCGCCATCAGCCGCCGCGCCGCGGCTAACTGCGGCGCGATCAGCAGGGCGTGCTCGAGCGCATCGCGCGCCCCGAGCGGGTCGCCATGATCGAGCAGCTCGCGCCCCAGGAGCAGCCAGGCCTCCGCCGCGCCCCAGCCCGGCAACTGCTCCGGGCCGCGGCGCTCGGCCTCGAAGGCGGCCACCGTGCGCCGCAGCTTCGGCAGCAGCCCCTCGCGCTCGGCGCCCTTGGTGTCGCTAAGCTCGTGATCGGCGAGCGCATCGAGCAGCAGCACGCGCGGGTTGCTGGCGGCCAGCTGCAGCGCCCGCTCGAGATCCTTGCGCGCGCGGTGCGCGGCGAAGGGCACGTGCACGCCGCTGGCGGTGAACGCGGTGCCGAGGCAGGCCGAGCGCAGCGCCAGTGCGTCGGCGAAGTCCGGGTCGAGCGCCAGCGCGCCGTCGAGGTCGCTGACACAGTGTTGCGTGAGCTGCGCCGCGGACGGCCCGTGCGGGGGTGTCCCGGGTCGCGCGGCGAGCAGCGCCTGCCGCCACTCGAGCAACGCCGCGTAGTAGCCATGCAGCTTGCCGTGAGCGTCGCTGTCACCGAGCGTGGTAGCAACGGCGCGCAGCGCCGCCGCGTCCTCGGTGTAGTAGCCGTACTGAATGCGGCTCTCCAGATCGCGCCAGGTGGTGTCCTCGCCCTGCCCCTGGACAGCGCCGGCCAGCAGCGCCGCGGCGGCGAGCGCGGCACGCCCGGCGCGCCGCCGCACCTGCAGTGCAGCCACCCGCCGATCTGCTGGCGCTTCAGTAGAATGTGCCGCGCGCATGCCAGACCATAACACAGCATCCGCGGCGGCCGCCGCCCCGGCACTCATCGACATCGGCATCAACCTGGCGCACGACAGCTACGATGCCGACCGCGACGCGGTGCTGGCGCGCGCGCGCCAGGCGGGCGTGGTGCAGATGGTGGTCACTGGCGCGACGCTCGCCAGCAGCGCACAGGCGATCGCGCTCGCGCGGCAACATCCCGGCAGGCTGTTCGCCACCGCCGGAGTTCACCCGCATCACGCCGCCGAGCTCGACACCGCGCGCCTTGCCGAGCTCGCCGAGCTCGTGCAGCTGCCCGAGGTGGTAGCGGTGGGGGAATGCGGGCTCGATTACTTCCGCGACTTCTCCCCGCGTCCCGCGCAGCGCGCTGCCTTTCAGCGCCAGCTCGAGCTGGCGGCGCGCACCGGCAAGCCGGTATTCCTGCACCAGCGCGACGCGCATGCCGACTTCAGCGCCATGTTGCGCGAGCATGCGCTCGGGTGGCGCGGCGTGGCGCACTGCTTCACTGGGGACGCACCGCAGCTCGAGTGTTATCTCGGCCTGGGGCTGTCGATCGGCATCACCGGCTGGATCTGCGACGAGCGCCGCGGCGCTCACCTCGCGGCGCTGATGCCGCAGATCCCCGCCGGGCGGCTGCTGCTCGAGACCGACGGGCCGTACCTGCTGCCCCGCGACCTGCAACCCAAGCCCCGTTCGCGCCGCAATGAACCGGCGTATCTTCCGCAGGTCGCGGTCGCGGTGGCGCGCGCGCGCGGGGAGCCGCTCGCCGCGATCGCGCACTCGAGCACGGCCGCGGCGCGCACGCTGTTCGCTTTGCCGCAAGCGCCCGAATCGTTTGAGAACTGACATGTGGATATCGGCGTAACTAATTAGGAATTCAAGGAAAACGGTATGGATCTTCAACGCCTGCAGTCCTCGATCGACCGGACCTGGGACGAATCGATCGTCGAGCGCCTGGTCGCGTACGTGCGCATTCCGAATAAGTCGCCGGCGTTCGATCCCGAATGGCAACAGCACGGCTACATGGAGGCGGCAGTCGCGCTGATGGCCGAGTGGTGCCGCGCGCAGCCGTTGCCGGGTGCGCGCGTGGAGGTGCAGCGCCTTCCCGGGCGCACGCCGCTGCTGCTCGTCGACGTGCCCGGCGAGTTGCCCGGAAGCGTGCTGCTCTACGGGCACCTCGACAAGCAGCCCGAATTCACCGGCTGGCTGCCGGGACTCGGGCCGTGGGAGCCGGTGATCCGCGACGGCAGGCTCTACGGTCGCGGCGCCGCCGATGACGGCTACGCGGTGTTCAGCTCGCTCACCGCGATCGCCGCCCTCAAGCAGCAGCAGGTGCGCCTGCCGCGCTGCCTGGTGCTGATCGAGGCGTGCGAGGAAAGCGGCAGCGAGGACCTGCCGGCGCATCTGCAGGCGCTCGGCGCCGGGCTCGGTGAGCCCGGCCTGGTCGTATGCCTCGACGCCGAATGCGGCAACTACGAGCAGGTGTGGTGCACCACCTCGCTGCGCGGCAACCTGGTCGGCACCCTCACGGTACGCGTGCTCACCGAGGGCGTGCACTCGGGGATGGCCACCGGCATCGCCGCCACCCCGTTTCGCATCCTCGCGCAGCTGCTGGCGCGTATCGAAAGTCCGGTGACGGGGGATCTGCTGCTCGATGAGCTGCACGTCAGCCTGCCACGCGACCGGCGCGCACAGGCCGCCGCCGCCGCGGGCGTGATGGGGGATGAGGTGGCCGGCCGGCTCCCGTGGGTCGCCGGAGTACAGGCGCTGTCCAACGATCCCACCGAGCTCATCATCAACAACACCTGGCGCGCGACGCTCGCGATCACCGGCGCCGACGGCCTGCCGCCGACCGGCTCGGCCGGCAACGTGCTGCTGCCGGAACTGGCGGTGAAGCTGTCACTGCGGCTGCCGCCCACCTGCGATGCGACCCGCGCCGCGCAGGCGGTGCACGAGGCGCTCGAGCGCGAGCCGCCGTACGGTGCGCAGGTGACGTTCGCCTCCGACTCCGCGACCGGCGGCTGGAACGCTCCGCCGTTCGCCCCGTGGCTCGAGCAGTCCATTACCGCCGCCTCGCGCGCCATCTATGCGCGCGAGGCGGTGCACATCGGTTGCGGCGGCACGATTCCCTTCATGGGCATGCTGGGCGAGCGCTTTCCGCGCACGCAGTTCTTCATCACCGGGGTGCTCGGACCGCACGCCAACGCGCACGGCCCGAACGAGTTCCTGCACATCGGCTACGCCAAGAAACTCACCGCCTGCGTGTCGCTGGTGCTCGCGGATCACGCGCGCACCCTCGCCGCTTAACGCATGTCGACCATGTAGCTCGGCTTCACCGCCTCCTTGAGGCGCTGCCAGCCCTCGCGGAAGCGCGCGGCACTCTCGGCCGGAGACTCGAAGTCGGCCAGCGGAAACTCCGCGCGCAGCGCATCGATCATCAGCGTCCATTTGGGCAGACCCTTGGGGAACTTGCCGCGGCGCGTGAACACGATGCGTCCCTCGACCGGCACGTCGCCCGCCACCGCCTTGACGGCCGCGATCCGGTCGTAGAGGGCGCCCTGCGGGTTGGTGAAGGTAAAGCGGCGTGCACCGTCGATCACGGTCCACTCGGCCATCTGGTCGCCGCCGAAGATGTTGCCGCGCACGTCGCGCAGGTCGACCACCACCACCCCGCGCAGCGTGAGCAGCAGGTAGTCGACGTGGTAGCTGCCGCCCATACCGTCGGGCACCAGCGAGTCGATCAGGTGTTCGCTCGCTCCCGCAGTGACCGCGGCGCGCAGCGCCCGGCGTGCGCGGTAATGCCGATACCAGCGCCAGGCCAACGACAGTCCGAACCCGAGCACCACGGCACAGCCGATCAGCACCCAAGCCATTGGTGGAAGTTTGCTCAACTCCGTCACGTCGCCTTCTCCCCCTGCAACGCCGCGCGCAGCGCCGGCAGCGTCGCTTCGATATCCACACAGTGCACCGCTCGCGCGAACAGCTGCGCCAGGCTCGGCGGCATCGGCACCGGCTTACCCACCAGCGGTTCGACGATCTCGCGGAACTTCCCCGGGTGCGCGGTCGACACCAGCACCCAGCGAGCGGCGCGGCGCCGCTCGGGCGTGAGGCGCGCGTAGGCTTCCGCCGCGGTCGCCGTGTGCGGGCACCAGATCTGGCCGTAATCATGGTAGCCCGCGCGGATGCGCGCGCGGATTTCCTCGTCGCTCACCGAGCAGCTGCTCACCGCGGCGCGCAGCTGCGCGACCTGCGGGAACAGCGCCAGCAGCCGCTCCATGTTGCTCGGATCGCCGACGTCCATGGCCGAGGCGAGCGTCGCCACGCTCGGCCGCGGCCGCCAGACCCCGCTCGCGAGGTAGTCCGGCACCGCGCGATTGGCGTTATGTGCCAGCACCACGTCCCCGATCGGCAGCCCGAGCTGCCGCGCCCACAGGCAGGCCAGCGCGTTGCCGAGATTGCCGCTCGGCACGATGAACGAGGCACGCTCGCCGTGCGCGCGCCACAGCGCGAGGCTCGTGGCGGCGTAGTAGACGGTCTGCGGCAGCAGCCTGCCCAGATTGATGCTGTTGGCCGAAGTCAGCGTGCGTAGCCCAGCGAGCTGCGCATCGCGGAACGCTTCCTTGACCAGGCGCTGGCAGTCGTCGAACGTACCGCGCACGCGCAGCGCGGTGACGTTGCCACCCCAGCAGGTGAGCTGGCGCTCCTGCGTCGGCGACACCAGGCCCTTGGGGAAGAGCACCGCGACCTCGACACCCGGGCGTCCGTGGAAGGCGGCCGCCACCGCGCCGCCGGTGTCCCCGGAGGTGGCCACGAGGATCGTGAGCGGACGCGCTGCGCCGTGCTGCAGGCGCGCCAGGCAGGCGGCCAGGAAGCGCGCGCCGAAGTCCTTGAAGGCGGCCGTCGGGCCGTGAAACAGCTCGAGCACCGACACCGCCCCGCCCGGTTCGAGCGCGACCAGCGGGGCGGGAAAGTCGAGCGCCTCGCGCGCGATCGCCGGCAGCTGCGCAGCGAGCCGGTCGTGCGCCAGCAACGGCGCCAACAGCCGCTCGGCCACCTGCGGCAGCTCGCTCGCCCCGGCGAACTGCGCGGGCGTGAGCTGCGGCCACTCGAGCGGCACGTACAGTCCGCCGTCGGGTGCCAGCCCCTGCAGCAGCGCGGCACTGAAGGAGCGCGGCGGTGACTGCGCGCGCGAGCTGCCGAAGAGAAATTCCTCGCTCACGGGCCCCTCACGCGACCAGCCGCGCGCCGGGCGAGGCGAGCTCGACCACCCACGCATCGGTGGCGAGCGAGCGCTCGGCAAACGCGTGCCGCATGCTCGCGAGCACCGTCGCCGCCGTCGACTCGAGCGTCCAGGCGAACAGCGCCGGTCCTGCCCCGGAGATCGAGCATCCCAGGGCGCCGGCCTGCATGGCCGCGCGCCGTACCTCCGGGAAGCCCGGGATCAGCGCCTGGCGCTGCGGTTCGATGACCACGTCCTCGAACGAGGCACGGATCATGTCGAGATCGTTGGTGTAGCAGCCGGAGATGAAACCGGCGAGATTCGCCGTCTGCCATACGAAATCCGACAGGTCGACGCTCACGCGCAGTATCGCGCGTGCCCTGGCGGTGGCGAGGAACATGTGCGGGCGCACGATCACCGCGCGTATGCCGTGCGGTACCGGGATCTGCTTGACGCGCGGATGGTCGATGCCGACGGTCAGCACCAGGCCGCCGTAGAGCGCCGGCGCGATATTGTCCGCATGCCGCGCGCCGCTCGCCACCGCCTCCCCGGCCATGGCGAACTTGAGCAGCTCGAGCCGTTCACACGGGGTCGGCAGCAGCGCGTTGGCGGCCACCACCGCCGCCACCGCGGAGGCCGCCGAGCCGCCGAGGCCCGAGCCGAGCGGGATGCCCTTATCGATTTCCAGCACGAAGCCGAAACCCAGGTGCAACGCCTCCTGCATCGCGAGCAGCGCCCGTCCGGCGGTATTCTCGGCGGCGCTGCGCGGTAATTCTGCGGCGATGCCGCGCACCGCGGCGATCTCCACGCCCGGCGCCGCGCGGCGCGCCACGCTCACCCGGTCCCCGAGCGCATCGACGGCGAAGCCCAGGATGTCGAAACCGATGGCGACGTTGCCCACCGAGGCGGGCGCAAACGCCGTGGCCTGCGTGCGCGCGTGTGCGCTCACAGCCGCGCTCCCAGGTACGTCGCCAGGCGCAGCAGATCGGCGAACACCCCGCCGGCGGTCACCTCCGGACCCGCGCCCGGTCCCTGCACGATGAGCGGATTGTCGCAGTAGCGCCGCGTGGCGAAGCGCACCACGTTGTCGGTCAGCGCGATGTTGGCGAACGCGTGGCGGGCATCGAGCTCCTGCAGCCCTACGGTGGCCACGCCGCCGGCGGTGAGCTTACCGGTGTAGCGCAGCACCTTGCCGCGCGCCTGCGCGGCGCTCAACTGCGCCGCCATGGCCGCATCATGGCGCGGCAGCCGCGCCATGAACTCCTCGATCGATTCGCCGGCCAGCTCCGGCGGCACCAGGCTCTGCACCTGTACGTCCTTCAGTTCCAGCGGCAGGCCCATCTCGCGCCCGAGGATGATGAGCTTGCGCGCCACGTCCATTCCGGACAGATCGTCGCGCGGATCGGGCTCGGTGAACCCACGCTGGCGCGCCTCGGCGACGATCTGCGCAAAGCCGCGCCGGCCGTCGTAGACGTTGAACAGATACGCCAGCGTGCCGGAGAAGATCCCCTCGATGCTGGTCACCTCGTCCCCGGTGTGGCACAGGTCGCGCAGCGTCTGCACCACCGGCAGCCCTGCGCCCACCGTTGCCTCGTACAGGTAGTGCGAGGCGCCGCTGCGGCGTGCGCTCTGCAGCCGATGATAATACGCAAGCGCGCCGCTGTTGGCTTTCTTGTTGGGCGTGATGACATGGATGCCGGCCGCCAGCCAGTCGGCGTAGTGGGCCGCGATCGCCTCACTCGCGCTGCAGTCCACCATGACGGTGTGCGGCAGGTAGTCGAGGCGCACGTGCTCGGCGAAGCGCGTCAGGTCGGCGGGCCGGCTGCTGGCCTGGTATTGCGCGCGCCAGTCGCCGGCGGTGATGTCCGCATCCGCGAGCAGCATACGCTGCGAGCCGATCACGCCGCGCACGCGCAGGTCGAGGCGAAACTCGCGGCGCAGCCGCTCGGCCTGGGAGGCGATCTGATCGAGCAGCACGCGCCCGACCGTGCCCGGGCCGATGACGCCGATCGACAGCGTATGCGGCGACAGGTACAGCCCGGCGTGCACCGCGCGCAGCGCGCGCACCGCGCTGCCGCCGGCGACCACCACCGAGATGTTGCGCTCGGAAGCCCCCTGGGCGATGGCGCGTACGTTCACTCCGGAGAAACCGAGCGCGGTAAACACCTTGGCGGCGATGCCCGGCGTGCCGGCCATGCCGTCGCCCACCACCGCGAGAATCGCCTGGTCGGAATCGATCTCCACGCTCTGGATCTGCCCTTCCTCGAGCTCGCGCTCGAACGCGGTGCGCACCACCGTGGCGGCACGCTCGGCCTGCTCCTGCGGGATCGCGCAGCAGATGGAGTGCTCGGAGCTGCCCTGGGAGATGAGGATCACGGAGATCGACTCCTCACGCAGCGCACCGAACAGCCGGTGCGCGGTGCCCGGCACGCCGATCATGCCGGTGCCTTCCAGGTTGATGAGCGCGACGCGCTCGATGCTGGTGATGCCCTTCACCGGCAGCGCGGAAGTCGGCTGGGCGCAGATCAGCGTCCCGACCTTGTCGGGCGCGAAGGTGTTGCGGATCCAGATCGGGATACGGTCCTGCACCGCCGGCGCGATGGTCTGCGGATGTATGACCTTGGCGCCGAAGTACGCCAGCTCGACCGCTTCATCATAGGAAAGCGAATCGATCACGGTGGCATCGGGCACACGGCGCGGGTCGGCGGACAGCACGCCGTCGACGTCGGTCCAGATCAGGATCTCGGCGGCGCCGAGCAGCGCACCGAAGATCGAGGCGGAGAAGTCGCTGCCGTTGCGCCCGAGCGTGGTCGGCACGCCGCGGCGGTCGACGGCGACGAAGCCGGTGATGACCAGCGTGCCGTGGAAGCTCGGCGGGACCTGGGCGCTGATGTTGGCGCGCGTCTCGGGCCACTGCACCGCCGGTCCCAGCGGTCCCCATTCCACTACCACCACGCGCCGCGCGTCGAGCCAGGCTACCGGCCCGGGGCGCCGTGCGCGCTCCTCGAGCAGCGGGCGCAGCAGCCGTGTCGACCACAGCTCGCCGTAGCCGGCGACCAGATCGCTGACACCGCGCGGCGAGGCGCGCGGCTGGTGCAGCGAGTGCGGGCGGTGCAGCGAGCGCAACGCCTCCTCGAGGTCGCGGACGTCGGCGGCGAAAGCGCTCGTGTAGCGCTCCGCCGCCGCCGGGCTCAGCAGCTCGGCGGCCATGGCGGTATGGCGCGCGTGCAGCTGTTGCAGCTCCTCCGCGACGCGCTCGTCCTTGCGCTCGGCGAGCGCCACGATGCGCAGCAGCGCATCCGTCACCCCGCGGCTGGCGGACAGCACCACGCCGAGGCGTCCGGGCGGAGCCGTTTCGACTATGGTCGCGACTTTGCGGAAGCAGTCGGCGTTGGCGACGCTCGACCCGCCGAATTTGTGCACGACCCAGGAATCGGGTTTGACCATCGAGCTGGATTTGTCAGGTGTCAAAGGCGCTGCGACTCTACTGACGCGCCAGCGGGTGCGCAACGACAGCGTGTGCGCGGCGGCCCGGCGCGACGGCATCCGGCTGCGGCGATGGCTGGCATAATCAGCTCCCAGTGGAAGCCTCGCTCGGTCCCCTGCTGCCGTTGTTCGAGCGCGAGCGCGCCGCCGGGCGCGCACTTGCGCTCGGCGTGCTGACGCACACCAGCGGCTCCACCTATCGCAAGCCGGGTGCACTCATTCTCATCGCGGCCGACGGTGAGTACGCGGGGCTGATCTCCGGCGGCTGCCTGGAGGGGGATCTGCGCGAGCACGCACGCGGCGTCATCGCCGCTGGCCAGCCGCGCGAGGTGCGCTACGACATGCGCGGCAGCGAGGAGCTGTTGTGGGGCCTGGGACTCGGCTGCGAGGGCGCCATGCAGATCCTGCTGGTGCGGGCAGGCCCTGACAACGACTGGCAGCCGCTCACGCATCTCTCGGCCGCCCTCGCCGCGTATCAGCCGACCGCGATCGGCGTGGTGGCGCAATCATCCGGCGACGGGCCGCCCTGCGGCAGCCTCGCCCTGCCCGCGCCGGTGCCGGGGCCGGCGCTGGTGCCGCAAGGCTCGGACGGTGCCCTCAGCTCAGCGGCGGTGCGGCAGGCGCTGGCCTCGGCCGCCGCAAGCGGGGCATGCCGCTGGCTGGAACACCCGGGGTGGCGGCTGTTCGTGGTGCCGCTGTCGCTGCCGCCGCGCATCCTGCTGCTCGGTGCGGGACCGGATGCCGCACCGGTGGTGGATCTCGCTGCGCGGCTCGGCTGGAAGGTCACGCTGGCGGACCATCGCGCCGCCTACGCGGTGGCCGCGCACTTCCCGGCCGCCGAGCGGGTGCTGCTCGCGCCGGCCGGCGAGCTGCACGCGCTGCTCGATCCGCAGCACTACCGTGCAGCCGTGGTCATGAGCCATCACCTGCCGTCCGACCTCGCCTGGCTGCGGGCGCTGGCGAGAAGCGCCATCGGCTACGTCGGTCTGCTCGGTCCCGCGTCGCGCCGCCAGCGGCTGCTGGCGGAGCTCGGCGCTGATCGACAGCGGCTGGAAGCTCGCCTGTACGCGCCGGTGGGCCTGCCCCTCGGCGGACGCAGCCCCGAAGCGATAGCGCTCGCGATTGTTTCCGAGGTGCATGCCTTCCTGCACCAGGCGGACACGGCTGCGGTGCTCGGCACAGTCAGGGTGTTATAGGATCTGAAATTCGTGTCGAGCGAGGTGCAGCTCATTAGCGGACAGCTCGAATTGGAGCATCGTCACTGCGCCGCGGTCGCCCGCGCCTGCGCCGGCGTGCCCGGCGCCCCGGCCGCTGACTTCGGCGAGGCGCCCGCGCCGCTGCGCCAGGCGTGCTTGGACTACCTGGTGCTCGAGCTCACCGCGTTCGAGAAGCGCGACCAGCGACTCGCCGACCACGCGCGTGCCGCGCCCGGCCGGGGCAGGGAGCGATCCGCCCTCGCGCAGGCACTCGGCCGCCGCGGCAGCAGCCGCGAGGCGCTGACGCTGCTCGAGGCGGCGGTCGCGGGCCGCAGCGGCGGCTGGCGCGAGTTCGCGGACTTTTGCGGCGCGTCCTGGAGCACGCGGCGCGAGGCCATCGCGGGATCGCTCGGCGGGCTGTCGACGGCCGAATGGCGTGCGGTGAGTGGCATCGACGCCGATTCCATTGTGCAGGAGCGCCAGGCGTTCGCGCGCGTGGCTGCCGCGCTGCCGGCGGGTATCAGCCTCGAGGAGCCCGCGGCAGGGCGCGCATGAGCGGCGACGCTGCTACGAGGAGCCGCGAGGGGCTGTACGCCGTGGTGCTCGCGGCGGGCGCCTCGACGCGCTTCGGCTCTGCCAAGCAGCTGGTGCGGGTCACAGGAAGGCCGCTGCTGCACACCGCGATCACGCGCGCGGCCGAAGTCGCCGGCAACGCCGTGATCGTCGTGCTCGGGGCGCACGCGGCGCAGCTCGCGCCGCTGCTGAAGCATTCCCCCGGGTCCGTGGTGGTGAACCAGGAGTGGCGTGAGGGGCTCGGCAGCTCGATCCGCGCCGCCGTCGCCCGACTGCCGGCGAGCTGCAGCGGCGTGCTGCTGTTGCTCGCCGACCAGGCGGCCGTCACCGCCGATGATCTGCGGCGCCTCGCCGGCACCTGGCGCCGGCAGCCGCACTACATCGCCGCGGCACTCTATGGCGGCACCTGCGGGGCACCGGCCATCTTTCCGCGCACCAGCTTCCGCGAGCTCGCGGAGCTGCGCGGCGATAGCGGCGCACGTGCGCTGCTGCGGCGTAATGCCGACCGGGTGGTGCGCGTGGTGATGCCAAGTGCCGCCGTCGACATCGACACGCCCGAAGACCTGCTGGCGCTCGAGCCGCCCCCCGCCTAGCGGGGGCGTGGCTAAGCCGATCTCGCCCGGGGTCAGCGCCGCCGCTTCACGCCTCTCCCCGCGGTGTGCCTGCAGCCTGCAGCAGGCGCTGCGCCTGCAGCAGGTGCGGCCGGTCAATCATGCGTCCGTCGAGGCTCACCACCCCAGCCCCGGGCGCGGCGGCGAACGCGGCGACGACACGGCGCGCCTGCTCGCACTCTGCCTCGCTCGGGGTGAACGCGGCGTTGATGGCGGCGATCTGCCCGGGGTGAATGGCGAGCTTGCCGCTGAAGCCGTCGCGGCGCGCGCTCTCGAGCTCCTGCTGCAGCCCCGCGGAATCACGGAAGTCGCTGTGCACGCCGTCGATGGCCTGAACCCCGAGCGCGGCCGCGGCCAGCAGGCAGCTGGTGCGCGCGAGTTGGAACGTGAAGGTCAGCGCGCCGCTCGCCTCGCGGCGGCCGAGCGCGCCGACGGCGGTGCCGAGATCCTCGGCCCCCCAGGTTAGTCCGGCGAGCCGTGCCGCCTCGGGCGAGCCGCGCAGTTGCAGCGGGTAGTGCGGCAGCGCCAGCACTCCCGCCGCAGTCTCGGTGGCGATCACCAGCAGCCGCGTGCTTCCGGCGGCGCGTCCGAAGCCGGTTTCCAGCGTCGCGAGGTACTGCGCCACGTCGGTGATCTCGTCGGCCGCCGACACCTTCGGCAGCACCACCCCGTCGGGCAGCGCACCGGCGGCGCAGATCTCGGCGAGGTCCGTGTGCAGCAGCCCGCTCGCCGGGCCGTTGACACGCACCCACAGCTGCGGCCCCGCGACGCGCGGCCGCGCACGCAGCAGCTGGCCGACCCGCTCGCGCGCGTACGGCAGTTGCGCCGGGGCGACGGAGTCCTCCAGGTCGAGGATCACCGCGTCGGCGGCCGTCGTCACCGCCCGCTCCTGCTTGCGGTCGCTGTCGCCGGGCACGAACAGCCAGGAACGCATGGCGCTCGGAGCGCCCGCCGCAGCCGGCAGGTCCGCGGCCCCGGCGGTCCGCGTGCCGCTCATGCCTGCGGCCGCTTCAGCATCAGCGCCGCTCGGCGGCCGGAGGCCACCTCCTCGTCGCGCTGATTCCACGCACGATGCTCGAATACCACGATGCCGCCTTCCGGGTGCGAGCGGCTCTCGCGCTTGGAGAGCACCGTGGTGGCCGCGTGCAGCGTGTCGCCGATCAGTACCGGGCGCGGAAAGCGCACCTCCTCCCAGCCGAGGTTGCCGACGGTGGTGCCGTAGGTGGTGTCGTACACCGACAACCCGACCAGCAGCCCGAGGGTGAACACACTGTTGACGAGGCGCTGGCCGAAGGCGGTTCCGCGCGAGTATTCCGCATCGAGGTGGATGGCCGCCGGGTTCATGGTGAGCGCGCTGAACAGCAGGTTGTCGGTCTCGGTGACGGTGCGCCGCACCAGGTGCTCGAAGCGCTGCCCGACGTCGAATTGCTCGAAGTAAAGTCCTGCCACGTCCGCCTCCTCGCGCTGTGCGCTAGTGTTGCACACGCTCATAACCCCAGAAAGAGGTGCACCAAACCACACGGTATCAGGGGCCCGCGGCCGCCGGCCTATAGTCGTAGGCACGATGTACCGCTATGACGAGCTGGACCAGGCGCTGGTCGATCAGCGGGTCGCGGAGTTCCGCGACCAGACGCGCCGTCATCTCGCCGGCGAGCTGACGGAGGAGCAGTTTCGGCCGCTGCGCCTGCGCAACGGGCTGTACATCCAGCGTCACGCGCCGATGCTGCGCATCGCGATCCCCTACGGCCTGCTCAGCTCCACCCAGCTGCGCAAGCTCGCCGACGTCGCGCGCCGCTACGACCGCGGCTACGGGCACTTCACCACGCGCCAGAACCTGCAGCTCAACTGGCCGCAGCTCGCCGACGTGCCGCAGATCCTGGCCGAGCTCGCCACCGTGCAGATGCACGCCATGCAGACCAGCGGCAATTGCGTGCGCAACGTCACCGCCGATCACCTGGCCGGCATCGCCCGCGACGAGGTCGACGATCCGCGTCCGTACTGCGAGATCATCCGCCAGTGGGCGACGCTGCACCCCGAGTTCACCTACCTGCCGCGCAAGTTCAAGATCGCCGTGACCGGCTCGCCCGAGGATCGCGCCGCCTCGGAGGTGCATGACATCGGCCTGCATCTGCAGCGCGACGCGCACGGGCAGATCGGCTTCACCGTGCTGGTGGGCGGGGGCCTGGGGCGCGCGCCGGTCATCGGCGTATGCATCCGCGAGTTCCTGCCGCTCCCGCACCTGCTGTCCTATCTCGAGGCGATCCTGCGCGTCTACAACCGCCACGGTCGCCGTGACAACCTCAACAAGGCGCGCATCAAGGTACTGGTGAAAAGCCTCGGCGCGGAGCGCTTTCGCGAGCAGGTGGAGGCCGAGTGGCAGGCCGCGCGCGACTACGCGCCTTTGCTGCCGCCAGCGGAGATTGCCCGCGTGCGCGCCTGTTTCGCGCCGCCGCCGTATGCGGCATTGCCCGACAGCGACGTGACCACCGGGCGCGGGCCGCAGTTCCTGGCGTGGCACCGCTATAACACGCGCGCCCACCGCGTGTCCGGCTACCGCGCGGTGTTCGTGTCGCTCAAAGCCCACGGCGCGGTGCCCGGCGACATGAGCGCCGCACAGATGGAGGCGGTCGCAGCGCTCGCCGAGCGCGTCAGCTTCGGCCTGGTACGCACCACCCACACCCAGAACCTGCTGCTCGCGGACGTGCCGCAGCACGAGCTCTACGGGGTGTGGCGCGAGCTGACGCAGCTCGGGCTCGCCATGCCCAACATCGGCACGCTGACCGACATGATCGCCTGCCCGGGACTCGACTTCTGCTCGCTCGCAAACGCCTCGACCATCAGCGTGGCCCGCGACATCCAGCAACGCTTCAACGACCTCGATTATCTCTACGACCTCGGCGAGATCGAGATCAAGATGTCCGGCTGCATGAACGCCTGCGGGCACCATCACGTCGGGCACATCGGCGTGCTCGGCGTCGACAAGCACGGCGAGGAGTGGTACCAGATCAGCCTCGGCGGCTCGGCCACCGGCTTCACCGCGCTCGGCGAGGTGATCGGTCCGTCAGTGCCGCGCGCTGAAGTTGCCGGCACCATCGAGCGCATCGTCGAGACCTATCGCGGCCTGCGACTCGACGGCGAGCGCTTCATCGATACGCTGCGGCGCCTGGGACTCGCCCCCTTCACCGAGCGCGCCTATGCGACACATCCTGCGGCGGCGTGAGTGGCTCGCCGACGAGTGGCGTTATCCGGGTGAGGATCCCGCCGACCCGCCGGGCGATGCCGCGCTCATCGTCCCCTTCGCGCAGTGGCGCGCCGACCCGCGGGGCTCGCGCGGCCGCGCTGCTCGCCTGGGCGTGCAGCTCGCTCCCGCTGAGCGCGTCGAGGAGCTCGCCGCCGAGCTCCCCTGCCTAAGCCTCGTGGCGGTCGAGTTCCCCAATCCGGGCGACGGCCGCGGCTATTCCCACGCGCGGCTGCTGCGCGAGCGCTTCGGCTTTACGGGCGAGCTGCGTGCGGTGGGCGCGGGCGTGCGCCAGGACCAGGTGTTCCTGCTGGCGCGCTGCGGCTTCGATGCGCTCGAGCTGGCCGCCGGCGAGGACCCGCAGGCGGCGCTGCGTGCCCTCGCGCGCTACGACGTCGCCTATCAGGCGGGCGCGCCGCAGGTCGCCATCCGCCGTCAGCGCTTGTTCGGCGCGGGTGGGCGCTGAAGGGTCGCGCTGCCCCTGGCAAAACGCCTGTTCAGCGCTGCGGCAGCACGGTATCGGCAAACAGCGCCGCCACCTGTTCGGCGGAAGCAGCGCGGTGCGCGCGCTCCACTACGCGCCGTTCCAGGTGCGGCGCCAGCAGCTGCGCGAATTCGTACATGTACTTGCGCAGCAGCGTGCCGCGGCGAAAGCCGAGCCAGGTGGTATGCGCGGCGAACAGGTGCGCCGCGTCGATAGCGGTCAGGCCCGGATCGTGCTCGTCGATCGCCATGTGCGCCACGATCCCGACGCCGAGCCCGAGCCGCACGTAGGTCTGGATGACGTCGGCATCGCGCGCGGTGATCGCCACGTTCGGCGTCAGCCCCACCTTGGCAAACGCCTGGTGGAGCGAGGAGGGTCCGGTGAAGCTGAACGTGTAGGTGATGAGCGGCCACGCCGCCAGCGCCTTCAAGGTGAGGCGGGAGCCGTCCGCGAGCGGATGGCCCGCCGGAACGATCACGGTGCGGTGCCAGCGGTAGCAGGGCAACAGCGTCAGCTCGCTGAAGAGGTGCTCCGAACCGGTGGCGATGGCGCAGTCGATGCGATCGCCGCTCACCATCTCGGCGATCTGCTCCGAGGTGCCCTGGTGCAGGTTGAGCCGCACCTGGGGGTAGCGCGAGCGGAACTCGCGAATCACGTCCGGCAGCACGTAACGCGCCTGGGTATGCGTCGTGCCGATCGACAGGCTCCCCTTACCCTCGTCGCGCAGCTCCGTCGAGAGGCTGCGGATGCTCTGCGCCTCCTGCAGGATCCGCATGGCGCGCTCGATGACCTGCTGCCCGGCGGGGGTGATGCGCGTCAGGTTGCGCCCCTCGCGCACGAACACCTGGAAGCCCAGCTCGTCCTCGAGCAGCTTGATCTGCTTGCTCACCCCGGGCTGCGAGGTGTGCAGCTTGTGTGCCGCGGCGGTGATATTGAGACCGCTCTGGGCGACGGCGGCGAGGTAACGCAGCTGGTGTAGTTTCATGACCGGTGGACCTTCATGGCTCAAGACTAACTCAAGGCGCAACCGCCCTGTGAGCCGCCCGTAACCGTGCCATAACCGCCACGCAGCACTTCAGAAGCAATCATTCGTTCTGGAGCGCGGGACGGCGTCGCTATAGTTGCGCCCATGGGAGCGCTGGCGGGAGTTGAGATCGAACGCAAGGCGGCGGCGGTGCGCAGCCTCCTCGGCGAGGCGCTCGAGCGGCACGGCCGGCTCATCTACGCGAACAGCCTGGGCGCCGAAGCCATGGTGCTCACCGACATCATCTGCGCGCACCTGCCGCGCATCGACATGTTCAGCATCGACACCGGGCGGCTGCACGAGGAGAGCTACCAGCTGCTCGAGCGGCTGCAGCGCCGCTATCGGCGCAGCATCCGCCTCGTCTACCCCGATGCCGCGGCCCTCGAGCGGCTGGTCGCGGCCCAGGGCGTGAACGGCTTCTACACGAGCGTCGCGGCACGACTGGAGTGCTGCCGCGTACGCAAGCTCGAGCCCTTCCGCCGCGCACTCGCCGGCTACCCGGCGTGGGTCACCGGCGTGCGGCGCGAGCAGACTGCCGGGCGAGCGCGCGGGCAGGCCGAGGAGTGGGACGCGGCCCACGGCGTGTACAAGCTCAGCCCGCTGCTCGACTGGAGCGAGGAGCAGGTGTGGGAGTACATCCGTGTGCACGCACTTCCGTACAATGCGCTGCACGACCGCCAGTATCCGAGCATCGGCTGCGCCCCCTGCACGCGGGCCATTCAGCCCGGCGAGGGCCGCCGCGCCGGCCGCTGGTGGTGGGAACAACCGGAGTCGCGCGAATGCGGTCTGCATCCCAGGACATTCCCCGCCGCCGGCGCGCCCGCGGCACTGTCCGCCTGACGCACGCGAGGCACGCGATGGACTATCTGCCGGTATTCCTGCGGCTCGAGGGGCGCACCGTCGTGGTGGTCGGCGGCGGCGCGGTGGCGCAGCGCAAGGTGACCTGGCTGCTCAAGGCCGCCGCGCGCGTGACGGTCATCGCGCCCGAGCTGCATCCGCAACTGGCCGAGCGCGCCGCCCACGGCGAGATCCGCCACATCGGCGCCGAGTTCAGCGCCGCACAACTCGGCGACGCAGTTGCGGTGGTCGCGGCCACGGGCGACACGCGCATCAACCGCGCCGTGTCGGCGTCCGCCCGCGCGCGCAACATCCCGGTGAACGTGGTCGACGACGCGGACGCCTCGACGTTCATCTTCCCGGCGATCATCGACCGTGCGCCGCTGCTGGTCGCGGTGAGCTCCGCCGGACAGGCGCCGGTTCTGGCACGGCAGGTGCGCGCGCAGATCGAGTCGCTGCTCCCCGAGCGCCTCGGCGCCCTCGCCCGCTTCCTGGGAAGGCTGCGCGGGGGGGTACAGCGCACGCTGGCGCCGGCCGCGCGCCGCGCTTTCTGGGAACGGGTGGCCTCGGGAAGTGTTGCGAGCCGCGTGCTCGCCGGGGACGAGGCGGCGGCGCGGCGCAGCTTCGCACAGGAGCTGCTCACCTCGCAGCTCACGGCCGCGCCGGCCAGCGACGGCGGCGCGCGCGTCGGCGAGGTCTACCTGATCGGCGCCGGGCCCGGCGACCCCGACCTGCTCACGCTGCGGGCGCTGCAGCTGCTGCAGCAGGCGGACGTGATTCTCTACGACCGCCTGGTCGGGGAAGCCGTGCTCGGGCGCGCGCGGCGCGACGCCGAGCGCATATTCGTCGGCAAGGAGACCGGAGAGCGCGGCCAGCAGGAGCGGATCCACCAGTTGCTGTTGCAGCTGGCGCGCGCCGGCAAGCGCGTGGCGCGGCTGAAGGGCGGTGACCCGTTCGTGTTCGGGCGCGGCGGCGAGGAGCTCGAGCTGCTGGCCGCGCACGACATCCCCTGCACGATCGTGCCCGGCATCACGGCGGCGCTCGGCGCTGCGGCCGCCGCAGGGCTGCCGCTCACCCATCGGCGGCTGGCGCACTGCGTGACCTTCGTGAGCGGCCACCAGGGTGCGCACGCCGACTATGATTGGCGCTTCTTCGCCAATCCGCGCCACACCGTCGTGTTCTACATGGCCGTCTCGCAACTTGCCGCCGTCCTCGCCCGGCTGCGCTCCGCGGGCGCCGCCGCGGGGCACCCGGCCGCGCTCATCGCGCATGCGACGCTGCCGCAGCAGCGCATCGTGCGCGGTACGCTCGCGGACATCGCCGCACGCGCCGCGCACGAGCAGCTCGCCGCGCCCGCGGTGCTGGTCACGGGGGCCGTCGCCGCCTTCGATGCCGCGGCGCTCGCTGCAGCGCTGGTGCTGCCGGAGGCGGCGCAGGCAGAGCTGGCGTGAACGCGGTGAACGGCTTCGTCGGCGCGATCGGCAACACGCCGCTGCTGCGCCTGCGCGCACCGAGCGCCGCGAGCGGCTGCGAGATTCTCGGCAAGGCCGAGTTCATGAACCCTGGCGGCTCGGTGAAGGACCGTGCGGCCGCCGCCATGGTGGTGGCAGCGGAGGAGCGCGGCGAGCTGCCGCCCGGCGGCACGGTCGTCGAGGGCACCGCCGGCAACACCGGCATCGGACTGGCGCACGTCTGCAACGCGCGCGGCTACCGCTGCGTGATCGTCATGCCGGACAACCAGTCCCCGGAGAAGTACCGCCTGCTGGAGATGCTCGGCGCCGAGGTACACAAGGTCCCGGTCGTGCCCTACAGCAACCCGAACCAGTACCAGAAAGTCGCCCAGCGCCTCGCCGCTGCACTGCCCGGCGCCATCTGGTCCAACCAGTTCGACAACACGGCCAACCGCGACATCCACGAGCGCACCACCGGAGCGGAGATCTGGGCGCAGACCAACGGGCGCATCGATGCGTTCGTGGCCGCGACCGGCACCGGCGGTACTTTTGGCGGGGTGGCGCGCGCCCTCAAGGCGCGGCGGCCCGCGGTGCGCTGCGTGCTCGCGGACCCGCCGGGCAGTAGTCTATATGCCTGGGTGCGCACCGGCACGCTCAAGGCCACCGGCAGCGGCTCGATCACCGAGGGCATCGGCATCGGGCGCGTGACCGCCAACCTCGAGGGTGCGCCGATCGACGACGCGGTGCTGATCGAGGACGCCGACAGCGTGCACTGGGTCTACCGGCTGCTGCACGAAGACGGCCTGTTCCTCGGCAGCACCTCCGGCATCAACGTCGCCGCCGCGGTGCAGGTTGCCCGCGGGCTCGGCCCGGGTCACACCGTCGTCACCGTGCTGTGCGACGGCGGCGCCCGCTATCAGTCGCGGCTGTTCAACCGCGAGTGGCTCGAGCAGAAGGGCCTCGCCGCTCACGCGCTCGCACCCGCGCCGCGCTCACCGATCGAGCTGCGCACGGCGCTGGTCGCCTGAGGCAGGCGCGCAGCAGCGCCCCGCGGCGCCGCGACCGCTCGCTCCCGAGGGGCGGGCGCCGGGTCTGGCCGGCGCCAAGCCCGGCATGAGACAGTTGACGCGGTAACAACAACAGCACCTGCCGTCCCCCATGGACCACTCCGTCAGCGCCGCCGAGCTCGACGCGCTGCGTCTGAGCCTCGAGGTCGCCGCGCGCAGCGTCGCGATCAGTCTGCCGCTGGCGCTGCTGGCGGCGTGGCTGCTGACCCGCGCCCGTTTCCCCGGGCGCCTGCTGTTCGATGCGTTCGTGCACCTGCCGCTGGTGCTGCCGCCGGTCGCGGTCGGCTACGCGCTGCTGCTGCTGTTCGGTGCGCACGGTCCGCTCGGCGCCTGGCTGCGCCGGGAGTTCGGCATCGCCCTGCCCTTTACCACCGCCGGCGCCGCGCTCGCCACCGCGGTGATGACCTTTCCCCTGATGGTGCGCGCCATCCGCCTGTCGCTGGAGAACGTCGACCGTGGCCTGGAAGAGGCGGCGCGCACGCTCGGGGCGCACGCGCTCGATCGCTTCGTCTCGGTGACGCTGCCGCTGATGCTCCCGGGGATTCTCGCCGGCGCGGTCACCGCTTTCGCCGCGGGCCTCGGCGAGTTCGGCGCGGTGATCACCTTCGGCGCCAACATTCCGGGCGTCACGCGCACGCTGCCGCTCGCGCTCTACACCGCGATGCAGTCCCCGGGCGGGGACGCACTGGCGCTGCGGCTCGCGGTGCTGTCCTTCGCGCTCGGGCTCGGCGGACTGCTCGTCGCGGAGCTGCTGGTGCGGCGTGTACGGCGTTTCCTCGGCCGCTGAACGCGCTCACCACCATGGGCACCCTGCACGTCTCCGTGAGCAAGCGCTGGCCGGGCTTCGCGCTGCAGGCGGAATTTACCGCTCCGCTCCCGGGGGTCATCGCCCTGTTCGGGCGCTCGGGCAGCGGCAAGACCACGCTGGTCAATATCATCTCCGGGCTGCTCGCGCCGGATGCGGGCGAGGTGCGCCTCGACGACGAGGTGCTCACCGACACCCGCGCACGGATCGCCGTGCCGCCCGAGCGGCGCCGTATCGGCTACGTGTTCCAGGATGCGCGGCTGTTCCCCCACCTGACCGTGGCGGGCAATCTGCGTTATGGGGCGCGCCGCGCGCGCGGCCCCGCCGCCCTCGGCTTCGAGGAGGTGACGGCGCTGCTCGGTCTCGCACCGCTGCTCGGGCGGCGGCCGCGCCAGCTCTCCGGCGGGGAGCGCCAGCGCGTGTCACTCGGGCGCGCGCTGCTGTCGCAGCCGCGCCTGCTGCTGCTCGATGAGCCGCTCGCCTCGCTCGACGCCGCGCGCCGCGAGGAGGTGCTGCCGTACCTCGAGTCACTGCGCGATCGGCTGGCGATTCCAATGGTGTACGTGAGCCACCAGTTCGAGGAGGTGCTGCGCCTCGCCACGCACCTGGTGCTGGTCGATGGCGGCCGCGTGCCGGCACACGGCACCGTGAACGAATTGAGCCTGCGCCCGGAGCTCACCAGCATCATCGGTACGGAGGCGATCGGCGCCGTCATCGAAGGAGTGGTGACGCGGCTCGACCCCGCGCTCGGCAGCGCGGAGCTCGCCGTGGGGCGCGGGACGCTGCAGGTGAGGCTGAGCGGCGTCGATCCGGGAGGGCACGTGCGGCTGCAGCTGCTGGCCCGCGACGTGATTCTCGCCACGCAGCCGGTGCAGGGGCTGTCGGTGCGCAACGCGCTGGCCGGCACGGTCATCGCGATCGACGACGATGAGCGCGGTGCAGTGCTGGTGCGCTGCGACGTCGGCGGCGCCGTGGTGCTGGCGCGCATCACCGTCGGCGCGCGCCGGGCGCTCAATCTTCGTCCCGGCGATGCGGTGTGGGCGCTGGTGAAGGCGGTATCGACGCGCGGGCACGCCTTCAGGATTCCGCCCGCTCGCTGACCATGGTGAGCACGTCGTAGTTCGCCACCGCTTCGCCGTGCTGGTTGGTGATGGCGGTATCCCAGCGCACCTCGCCGTAACCGGCGCCGGCACGCAGCGATTTCTCCTTGCAGGTGAGCCGCACCCTGATGCGGTCGCCGGGCTTGACGGGCTTGAGGAAGCGCAGGCCGTCGATCCCAAAGTTGGCGAGTACCGGGCCATAGGGCGGGTCGACGAACAGGCCGGCCGCCGCCGACACCAGCAGGTAGCCGTGCGCCACACGGCCGCCGAATAGCGGATTGCGCGCCGCCTGTGCCTCGTCCATGTGCGCGTAGAAGCGGTCGCCGGAAACTTCCGCAAACCGCTCGATGTCTGCCACCGTGACTTCGCGCTCGCGCGAGTGGAAGGTATCGCCGATGGCGAGTGCGCCGAAGGGTTTCCTGAAGGGGTGAGTGCCGGGGTCGAGCTCGCGCGCGCCGCGCACCCAGCGGGCGCCCGCGGCCGTGATGAGGTCCGGGGTGCCCTGCACGGCGGTGCGCTGCATGTAATGCATCAGGCCGCGGATACCGCCCATCTCCTCACCGCCCCCGGCGCGCCCCGGGCCACCGTGGACCAGGTGCGGCAGCGGGGAGCCGTGGCCGGTGGACTCCTTGGCGCAGTGCCGGTTCACGACCACGAGCCGCCCGTGATACGGGGCGAGACCGAGCACCAGCCGCGTCGCGATCGCCTCGTCGGCGCTGAAGATCGAGCCGACAAGACTGCCGCCGCTCGCGCGCGCCAGCGCGATCGCCTCCTCGACTCCCTCATAAGCCACCAGCGTGCACACCGGACCGAACGCCTCCACCGAGTGGACCGCGCGCGCCCCTGCGGCATCGCGACAGTGCAACAGGGTCGGCGCGATGAACGCGCCGCGCTCGGCATCCGCGCCCACGGGCTGCACCTGCCCGGCCCCGCCACACACAACCTGCGCCTCGCGCGTCAGGCGTGCGAGCTGCTCGAGCACCTCGCGACGCTGGCCGAGGGAGGCCACCGGCCCCATGCCCACGTTCGGCAGCCGTGGATCACCCACCACCACCTGAGCGATCGCCGCACGCAGTGCCTCGAGCACGTCCGCGGCGCGCGCCGCCGGCACGATCGCCTTCCTGATGGCGGTGCACTTCTGGCCCGCCTTGACGGTCATCTCGCGCACCACCTCGCGCACGAACAGCTCCAGCTCCGGGGTGCCGGCCGCGGCGTCCGGCCCGAGGATCGAGGAGTTGAGTGAATCGGTCTCGGCCGTGAAGCGCACCGAGTTGGCGGTAACGATCGGATGCTGGCGCAGCTTAAGCGCGGTGGCGGCCGAGCCGGTGAAGGACACCACGTCCTGGCAGGTGAGATGCTCGAAGAGATCGCCCACGCTGCCGCAGATCAGCTGCACCGCCCCCTCCGGCAGGATCGCCGCTTCGATGATCCGCCGGAACACGCGCTCGGTGAGGTAACTGGTCTGCGTTGCCGGCTTGACGATCGCCGGTACGCCGGCGAGCAGCGCCGGTGCCAGCTTCTCCAGCATGCCCCACACCGGAAAATTGAAGGCGTTGATGTGCACCGCAGCACCTTCGAGCGGCACGCACAGGTGCTGGCCGACGAAACTGCCACCCTTCGACAGAGCCTCCACCGCCCCATCCAGATAGACCGTGCCGTCGGGCAGCTCGCGCATGCCCTTGCTGGCGTACACGAACAGCGTGCTGATCCCGCCGTCGATGTCGATCCAGGCATCGGACTTGGTGGCGCCGGTGGCATAGGAGAGCGCGTAGAACTCGTCCTTGTGCTCGCTGAGCAGGCGCGCCAGCGCCTTCAGCAGCGCCGCGCGTTCATGAAACGTGAGGCTGCGCAGGTTGCGGCCGCCCACCTCGCGCGCATAGCTGAGCATGGCGCGCGCGTCGAGGCCGAGCGCGCCGGCACGCGCGATGACTTCGCCGGTGGTGGCATCGCGCAGCGCCACGCCCGCCTCGCGCCCTGCCTGCCACCTGCCGGCAACGAAACTCTGCAGCTGCATACCTTACTCCTCGGCGACGATCTGTCCGTCGATGCGGTAGGAGCGGCCGCGAAACAACGCCAGGCGCTCGCCGCGCTGATTGGCGACCACGACTTCGTACAGGCCGTTGCGCCGGGTGCGCCACAGCTCGCTCGCCTCGGCGGTCAGCTCATCTCCCTCGCGCGCCACCGCCAGGTAATCGACCGCTGCCGCGGCGGCCACCGTGCAGTCGTTGTGCGAGTTGCAGGCAAAGGCGAACGCGCTGTCGCCGAGCGCGAACAGGATGCCGCCGTGACACACGCCATGGCCGTTGATCATGTCCGGCCGCACGCGCATGGCGACCCGCGCCCAGCCCGGCCGCATCCCCTCGAGGCGCATGCCGAGCGACTGCGAAGCACGATCGCGCGCGAACAGCGCGCCGGCGGCGCGCTCGGCACGGCGCTGGGCCGCGGCAGTCTCAGCGGTCTCGTCGTTCATGGCTCAACTCCCGGTGAAGCGCGGCGCGCGCTTGGCGGCGAAGGCGGCCACCCCTTCCGCGTAGTCGGCGCTGCGGCCGAGCTCGCCCTGGAAATCGCGCTCCACGTCGAGCTGCTGCGCCAGCGTGCGGCCCAGCCCCTCGTAGATCGCCTGCTTGGTGCGCGCCAGTCCGCGGGTCGGTGCGGCCGCCAACTGCTGCGCCAGTTCCGCGACGACCGCAGCGAGCTCGCCGTCCTCCACGCAGCGCCAAATGAGGCCCCACGCCGCCGCCTGCTCCGCCGGCAGCTTGTCGCCGAGCAGCGCGAGCCCGAGCGCGCGCGCCGTGCCGACCAGACGCGGCAGGAACCAGGTGCCACCCGAGTCGGGGACCAGGCCGAGCTTGGCGAACGCCTGCACGAAAGTCGCCGAGCGCGCCGCCACCACCAGGTCGCAGGCGAGCGCAATGTTGGCGCCCGCGCCGGCGGCGACGCCGTTCACGGCCGCGATCACCGGCAGCGGCAGTGCGCGCAGTGCGAGCACCAGCGGCTTGTAGTGCTTCTCGATCGACTCAGCCAGGTCGGGAGGCGCCGCAGCGGGCGCCACGGCGCGGTCGCCCAGATCCTGCCCGGCGCAAAAGCCGCGCCCGGCCCCGGTGATCACCAGCACGCGCGCTGCGGCCGGCACCACCGCGGCGAGCGCCGTGCGCACCTCGGCGTGCATCTGCGCGTTGAAGCTGTTGAGGCGCTCGGGACGGTTCAGGGTGAGACGCGCGACCGCGCCGCTCACCTCGAAAAGAATGGTCTGATAGCTCACCGCTGACTCCCGTCGCTCACTTCTCGTCGTAGTCGAGCTCGAGCGCCGGAGTCTTGACGCGCGACTGGCAGGCCAGCACGTAGCCCTGCTCGAGCTCCCAGTCCTCCAGCGCATAGTTCTGCGCCATCTCCACCGCGCCGCTGATCACCTTGGTGCGGCAGGTGGAGCACACGCCCGCGCGACAGGAGAACGGCAGCTCGATACCGGCGCGCGCCGCCGCCTCCAGCACGGTCTCGTCATCCATTCGCATGGTAAAGGAGCGCCGCCGCCCGTCCATGACGATGGTGACCTCGGCGGCGCTGGCATCGGTCGCGCTCGGCACCGCGGCCGGAGCGGCCGCCGCCGGCTCCGCCGGCGCCGCGGCAGCGCCGCCCGCCACGGTGAAATGCTCGGCGTGCACGCGCCCCGCATCCACGCCCAGCTCGCGCAGGGTCGCGCTCACACATTCGATCATGTCGCCCGGTCCGCAGAGGAAATACTCGCGCACCGCGAGCGGCTCGAACAGCGTTGCCGCGAAGCGGCGTACCCGCGCCGCATCGATCCGGCCGTTGTAGAGCTCGACCTCCTGCGGCTCACGGCTCATCACGAAATGCAGTGCCAGCCGCCCGAGATGGCAGTCCTTGAGGGCCAGCAGCTCCTCCAGGCACATCGTGCGGGCCGTGCCGCTGTTGCCGTAGAACAGCACGACCCGGGCCGCCTCGCAGGCGAGCAGCGCGCGCACCACCGACAGCACCGGGGTGATGCCGCAGCCGGCGGCGAATGCCACGTAGGTCTCGGCCCCCTGCGGCGGTGCGCGCGGCGTCAAGCTGCCGTTCGGCGGCAGCACCTCGAGCGCATCCCCGGCGCACAGCTGCTCGGCGAGATAGCGCGACATGCGCCCATGCGCGTGCACGCGCGCCACGATGCGCAGCGGCCACTCGCCCGGAAGGTTCACCAGCGAGTAGGTGCGCCGCGTGTCCTCGCCCTCGATGGTGGCGCGCACCACCACGTGCTGCCCAGGACTGCCGTGGTATTCGCTGCGCAGCGCCTCGGGCACCGCGAGCGCCAGCGACACGGCGTCCTCGGCGTCGGGCGACACCTGTGCGACCTGCAGGGAGTGGAACTTCAGCATCTCACAGGCACTTGAAGTAATCGAAGGGCTCACCACATGCGCCGCAGCGGTAGTGTGCCTTGCACGGCGTCGAGCCGAATTCGGAGAGCCGCTCGCTGTGGCGGCTGCCGCAGCGCGGACAGCTCACTGGCGCAGCGTGCCTGAGGCGGCCGGGACTCGTGACCGCCTCCTCGGGCGGGGCGATGCCGAAGGCGCGCAGCTTTTCCCGGCCCGCAGCACTCAGCCAGTCGCTCGTCCAGGGCGGCGACAGCACCTCTTCCAGGATCGCATCGCCAAAACCCGCGCCATCGAGCGCGCTACGCACCATGCTGCGAATCACCTCGGTCGCCGGGCAACCGGAATAGGTCGGCGTCAGACCGACGCGCAGCGCGCCGTCGTCCGCGCGCCGCACGTGCCTGACGATCCCTAAGTCGACGATGCTCAACGCCGGAATCTCCGGATCGGGCACGCTCTTGAGCAGCTCCCAGACCTGCCGCTCCGGCTCGTTCACCAGCGCGCACCCGGGTAGGTGCGCTGCAGGTGCTGCATCTCCGCAAGCATGTGGCCCAGGTGCTCGCTGTGCACGCCGCGCTTGCCGTGCCACGGGTACGGCTGGGCCGCCGGGCGCTGCAGCGTCGCGGCGTGCAGCTCCTGCTCGATGCGCGCCGACCAGCGCGGCTCGAGCTGCGCCAGTGACGGGGCCACGCCGGCCGCGCTGGCGCGCTCGTCCACCTCGTCGGGCGTGAACAGCTCATCGGTCAGTGCCCACAGGTCATCGAGCGAGCGCTGCACGCGTTGGCGGCTCTCCGCCGTGCCATCGCCGAGGCGCGTCAGCCAGCCGCTGCTGAAGCGGTGGTGATAGCGGGTCTCTTTCACCGCCTTGGCGGCGATGGCGGCGAGGCGCGTGTCCGCGCACAGCGCGAGCGCCTGATAGATCTCGAGCTGCCAGCTGTCGATCAGCCACTGGCGCACGATGGTGTGAGCGAAATCCCCGTTGGGCTGCTCGGCCAGTGTCAGGTTGAAAAACTGCGGGGCATCACGCAGGAACGCGAGCGCATCCTCGTCGCGCCCCGCACCCTCGAGCTCGCCGGCGTAGCTGAGCAGCAGCCGTGCCTGTCCCACCAGGTCGAGAGCCAGATTGGCAAGCGCGAGCTCCTCCTCGAGTGCCGGTGCATGACCGACCCACTCGCCGAGACGCTGGCCGAGCACCAGCGAGGTGTCGCCGAGGCGCAGCACGTAGCACAGCCGTGCGGCCGCGAGCGTCGTCTGGTCCCCGCGGGCGGCACTGCGCGGCGTACCCGCCGCGAGCGGCGGCGCGGCGCTCACAGGTTCTTCACCTCGTCCGGAATCGCGTAGAAGGTGGGGTGGCGGTACACCTTGTCGCGGGCGGGCTCAAACAGCGCCTCCGCCTCGCCCGGGTCGGAAGCCACGATGTCCGCCGAGCGCACCACCCAGATGCTCACCCCCTCCAGGCGACGGGTGTAGACATCGCGCGCGTGCTCGATGGCCATGCGCGCATCGGCCGCATGCACGCTGCCGACGTGCTTGTGCTCGAGCCCGGCGCGCGAGCGGATGAAGACTTCATACAGCGGCCAGTCGTTGCTCATGCTGTCACTCCTCAAAGGCTCAGGCGACCTGCGCCGTGCGGGCGCGCTGCTTGGCCGCGTGCGCCGCGGCCGCCTCGCGCACCCAGTGTCCGGAGTCGTAAGCCGCCCGGCGCGCCTCCAGGCGCTCGCGGTTGCAGGGGCCGTGGCCCTTGAGCACCGCGTAAAACTCGTTCCAGTCGATCGGGCCGATGAGGTAGTGCTGCGCGCCCTCGTCCCAGCGCAGCTGCGGGTCGGGAACGCTCAGACCGAGGAACTGTGCCTGCGGCACGGTAATGTCGATGAACTTCTGCCGCAGCTCGTCGTTGCTGAAGCGCTTGATCTTCCAGCGCATCGACTGCGCGGTGTGTTTCGAGTCGGCATCGCTCGGCCCGAACATCATGATCGACGGCCACCACCAGCGCGCCAGCGCATCCTGCGCCATGGCGCGCTGCTCGCGAGTGCCGCGCGCCAGGGTGAGCATGATCTCGAAGCCCTGCCGCTGGTGAAAGCTCTCCTCCTTGCAGATGCGCACCATGGCGCGCGCATACGGTCCGTAGGAGCAGCGGCAGATGGGGATCTGGTTCATGATGGCCGCGCCGTCCACCAGCCAGCCGATGGCGCCGACGTCCGCCCAGGTGAGCGTCGGATAGTTGAAGATGCTCGAGTACTTCGCCGCCCCCGACAGCAGCTGACGGAACATCTCCTCGCGCTCGATGCCGAGCGTCTCCGCGGCGCTGTACAGGTACATGCCGTGGCCGCCTTCGTCCTGCACCTTGGCGATCAGCACCGCCTTGCGCTTGAGCGTCGGCGCGCGCGTGATCCAGTTGCCCTCCGGCAGCATGCCGACGATCTCCGAGTGTGCATGCTGCGAGATCTGGCGGATCAGAGTCTGGCGGTAGGCTTCCGGCATCCAGTCCTTGGGCTCGATCTTCTCGTCGGCATCGATGCGCGCCTGGAAGCGCGCCGCGCGCTCCTCCCCCTCGCCGGCCGCTGCCGGCACCGGCTTCCCCTCGTTGTCGAGTGCCTGGGTGTACATGCTGCCGTACGCCGCCGCTGATAGGACGCAAGGGTAGCACATGCGTTCTGCGCGCAGCGGCAGCGAGCGCGTCCCCGCGGCGACGCGGCGGCGCGGCGACGTGCGCATCAACGGCGGGGCGCGCGGCAGTGAAAACGGTCGCGGTACGGTGCTGCCTGGCTACTGCCGCAGCAACCGCAGCTGCCACACTTCCTTGCCGGTCGCCATCATCAGCGGGCGCAGCGCCAGCATGCCGGACTTGCCGATGGCCCGCTCGAGCTGACTGAGCTCGGCGAGCTTGGCGCGCGTCTCGGCATCGAGCGGCGGCACGGCGAAGCCTGCTTCGCGCAGCAGCAGCACGCCCTTGGCGCGCACCGCGAGCTCGCCGTGCACGCGCAGGTAGCACAGCATGTCCGCCAGCACTTCGCCGCGGAAACGCTCACGCAGCGTCTGCATGTAGCGCCCGGCACGGCTGCCCAGGAACTTCCCGGTGCTTATCGATTCGAGCAGCTGCACATCGGAATCCAGATCCACCTCGATCCAGGTGCGCAGGATGCGCTCGCTGTGGTCGAACACCAGGTAGATCACGAACGGCAGCACCAGCAGCGTGGCGAGCGTGGCCAGTGCCGGCCGCACCAGCAGGTAGTTGTAGCCGGTGTGCAGGGCGACCGCGGCCAGCAGCCCCGGCAGCAGCAGGTGCAGGCCGCCGCTCGGTCGCCGCTCGTACAGCATGTTGGTGATCATGGCGAGGATCGCCGCCGTGCCGCCGTGCATGATCGCGGTGCCGAAGCCACGGATCACCTGCACGGCGAGCACCGTATGCGGTCGCGCGGCGAGGTAGTAGAGATTCTCGACGACCGCAAAGCCGGTGCCGATAGCGAAACCGGCAATACCGGCGTCGACCGGCAGACCGACGCGCCGCGTGCGGATCAGGAAGATCAGCAGCGCCGCCTTCAGCGACTCCTCGATCCACGGCGACACGTAGCGGGAGTAGGTGACGAACGAGCCGTGGAAATGCGCGAAGGCGAGGTTGTTGAGCGTGTAGCTCGCGGCGGCGGCGAGCGCGCCGCTGGCGAGCAGCGCGAGCATCATCTGCAGCCGCACGAGCTTGTAGCCATCGAGCTGTACCAGTCCGGCGAGGAACAGCAGCACCGGCAGCAGCGCGATCGGCGCGCGCATCAGCACCTCGCTGCTCACGGGATTGCCTGCCTGCCGCGCGCCATCACAGCACCTGCAGCGACAGCATGAATTCGGTCGTGGCGAAGCCGCCGTTGGAAAAGCCACGCGCAGTGCCGACTGACAGCATCATCGGCCAGCGGTGCATGACCTGCAGCTGAAAGTCGAGCTGGGCACCGACGTCATAGGCCTTCTGCCGGTAGGCGGCGTTGTTGAAATCGGTCTCGAGCGCCGTGGCGAACAGCTCCGGGCGCGCCCAGCTGGCGTAGAAACCCGGGGAACCCAGCGCCTCGAAGCGCACCGGCGGCAGACACCATTCGAGCATCGTCCTGACCAGCGACTTACCCTGCAGGGCATCGATGTCGAAGCCGGGCATGCTCAGCAGACTGCGATAGCGCTGCGCACTGCCGTTAGCACCGCTGTCGACGTAGTTGTTGCCGAAGCTGCCGAGGTAGAAATTCGACAGCGCATTGTCGCGCGGGCCCGCCGACATGCCGGCGCCGGTGCGCAGCCAGATCGAGGAGTGGTCGAGCGGCAGCGGGAAGCCAACATCGTACGTGCCGGTGATGCTCGGTATGAATTCCCCCGGCGCGGCGTAGACGTGCGCCTTGAGCGACCAGTCGTGGCCGGTCTCGGCGTCCACCGCCCCCGGCGATCGGCGTGTGTCGACGGAGCTGAGGCCCGCTTCCGCGGTGGCCAGGTTTTGCGTGGGCGACAGCACGTTCTGGAAGCCCGGCAATGTCACGAGATCTCCATAGAAGGCCACCTTGGCGGCGAAGTCCATGGTCTGCGGCGGATCGTAGACCAGGAAATGGTCGTAGCCCACGTAAGCGTTGTAGCCGGCGAGGCTGCGTTTGGTCGGGCCGAAAAGGTCGTAGAAGTCGGCGAGGTTCCAGGCGGCTCCGGCCGTCCATTCGGGCATGTGCGCTGTGACCATGGCGTGCAGCCGTTGCTTGGAAGGCAGGTCGTCGTCCGGGCTGTAGCTGCTGTCCACATCGATCCAGTCGAGGCCCAGCGGGTCGCTGAAGCGGGCGTTCGCGCCGAGGGCTTTTGAGCTTTGGTAGCCCTCAACTATTGGTATGAGCGAATCCAGGGACAGCTCGCGCGCGGGCCGGTACGGACCCTGGTGCACGATCTGGGATTCATACGGAATTGTTGCCGGGGCGGCCGCCACCCAGCTCTGTACTTCGGGATACTTGGAGGCCACCTGCTCACCGAGGAACGTGACGGCGCTCAGGTCCTCCGTCGGCTTTGCGTCGATCTGCGTCGGCACGAATCCCTTCGCCGAGTAGCGCAGCACGATGAGCTCGCCATCGTCGAGCGGCAAAGGGCGGAAAAAGCCGATGGCAGCGTTGCTCATGGCCTCGAGCTTCTCGGTGGTGAGCTCGTAGCGGTAGATGTTCGACACCCCGGTATAAAAGCTGCTGCCGTAGAGATAGCGGCCGTCGCGCGAGAACACGAACCCTTCCGGTACCGACCCGCCCATCGTGAGCGTGTGCAGCGGCGTGGCATCGCCCTTCGCAAGCGCCTCGGTGCGCATCACCCTGACCTGCGTCACCTGCGGCGAACCGACGCGCGGACCGGGGCCGGAGACCGACACTGAGACGAGTGAGCCGTCAGGGGACAGATCGAGATCGAAGGCCTGCTCGTTGTCGGGGAAGACGTACAGTTTGTACCACTCCTTGTAGGGTGGCGGCAGCCGCACCAGCACGTCGCGCCCGTTGACGAACCGCAAACCCCAAAGCGAGCGGTCGGCCGGGTTATATACGATGTCGCCGATGCGGGCCGCGTGGAACAGCATGTGCGTCTTGCCGCTGCGCAGGTCGAGCGCCTCGAGGTTGCGATAGGTGGTGACATTGTTGCTGGTGAAGAACAGTGTTTCCGTTTGCGGGTCGTAGGCAAGTGAGGTCACCGTATAGCCTTTGGAGCCCTTGATCTCCGCGAGCTGGGTGACGCTGCCGTCGCGGCGCGAGAGCGACACGAGGTGCGCGACCTGGCCCGGATACCTGACGGCCATGTACAGCTTGGAGCCGTCCTTGGACAGATAGGTGCGCGAGACCGCACCGAGGTCCTTGCGTGTGAGATCGTGGAACTCGGTCAGAGGATGCTCGTGCACCGACTGCAGGTTCTTGCGCTCGAACTCGTGCTCGAAGTCGATCCAGCGACGCCATGACTCATTGAGCGACAGGCCGAACACCTGCTGGAACTGGTCGGCGTAGTAACGGCGGCTGCCCGCGTCGCGCCGCCACCACGCGAGCAGGCGCTGCGGGCTGTAGGTGAAGGCGAGGTAGTCCATGAAGCGCGTGCCATAGAGGTAGGCGTTCGCCCCGGTCTGGAAGTCGATCTCGGTGCCCTTGGAGACGAGCCCCAGCGGGTCATAGAACTTCGCGTCGTCCTGCACCATCGCGCGGAAGACCATTTCGTCGTAGCCGCCCTGCGCCCTGCCGACGCCGCCGCTCATCCACGTCTCCATGAACACCGCGCTGCCTTCGAGGTACCAGCGGGGTGAGATGCCTCGTGGTACGGTCAGATAGTTATAGAGCAGCCCTTCCGGGTGGGCGGAGTCTACGGCCACCTTGCCATGGAAGAAGCGCCGGAAGCGGTAGTCCTCCGGGCTCGCGCGATCCGTCGTGGCGACATGTGCGAGCTCGTGCACCGCCAAAGTTCCGAACCGATCCGCAGAGGAAATCGTTTCGTAGGGGTCGTACGACGGGGCGACATCGACATCGATGAGATTGTGGGGCGCCCAGTACGTTCTTGCATTGCCGGCGTCCTGCCAGTCCCTCAGGAAGACCGTGACGCCGTCGTTCGGCACGTAACCCCACACGCGCTCGTGGTCGGCCAGCCCGCTCAGGAAGCTCTGAGTGACGTGCGGGACGAGTGCGTCCTCGCCCGGGTCGTAATAGACGATCCGCAACTCGTCCGTCTCGACGAACGCACGGTCCGCCGGAAACGCAGGACCGGAACCGAACGCCAGAACGGTGGTGACCGCGAGTTGCGGCCAGCGCCGCCCGATATTTGTCTTATTATCCAATGACAACAACGAGCGGCCCGACACAATGTCCGGGCCGCTCGTCAAACGCCTTGACTGTCGCCCTCGCCGCTTACGCGGCTTTCACGGAAAGGATCCGCGCTCGCGTCGCTACAGTCAGGCGGTCGCAGTCATCGTTACTATTGCGGATCCGTGCTGCCATGATCGGCACTGCCATGATCGGCACTGCCATGATCGGCACTGCCATGATCAGCACTGCCATGATCGGCACTGCCATGATCGGCACTGCCATGATCAGCACTGCCATGATCGGCACTGCCATGATCAGCACTGCCATGATCAGCACTGCCATGATCGGCACTGCCATGATCAGCACTGCCATGATCAGCACTGCCATGATCAGCACTGCCGTGATCAGCACTGCCATGATCGGCACTGCCGTGATCGGCACTGCCGTGATCGGCACTGCCGTGATCGGCACTGCCATGATCAGCACTGCCATGATCAGCACTGCCGTGATCGGCACTGCCGTGATCAGCACTGCCGTGATCAGCACTGCCGCCGTCTACGCCGCCATTACCATCCGATGCGTTGCCGGATCCGCTGGCGTCGGACCCCGTGTTCGAGGTGCCTGTCTGCGAACCGGCGCTGGAGCCGCTCGCGCCGTCCGAGTAGGCGCGCTTCGCCTGGACGATGGTCCCGGCAGCGTCCTTGCCTGCGGGTGTTTCGTTGTAGCTCAGGTAAGCCACTGCACCGACCGCCAGCACCAGCCCGCTTACTATCCACACTGTCTTGCCAGACATAGACGTCTCCCAGGTTGTTAGAAACACTCGTCAGTTCGTTGCCTTCTACACTCAATTACTTTCGATCGAAACAAAAGTTGGTCAGGCGGTCATGCCGCGGCTCCCGCCCATCAGGGGACCGTGAGCCTCGCGCTGCCCACCTGCCGCCCGGACATCAGGAAAGTCAGCTCCACTGCCTGACCTTTCATTCCACCGGGCAGAGCGACGACTTGGGATCCCGCGGTACCGGGTTCGTTAGCCAAGCCATTGATTCGTAACGTGTGACCCCCAGTCGCGACCAGCACGTCCACGGGCGCACTCGCGGTCAGCTCGAGGGCGAGGGCCAGTCCCGTGCCCTCACGGTACAGGCTCACGCGGCCCGCAACGGGGCCCTCGCTGAGACTGACCGTGTCGAGCGTCACCGGCACGCCCGCCGCCATGGTGCCCGTCATCTCGCTCGTGGCCGGTCCCGGACCCCTGACGGTCTCGAATACCAGCGCGCCCGCGCCGAGCACTCCCGCAAAGAGGGCCGCATAGCGCCAGCGGGGCACGCTCTTTCGAGCGCGTGTCAGCATCGCCATCGGCGGAAGCGCTGTCAGGATCCTCGTCTGCAGCTCCGCCGGCGGCTCAACCTGCTGCAGCGTTTCGAGGCGCCCGCAGAGCCGGTGGAGTTGATCGCGCACCGCCCTTACTTCCGGCTCGGCCAGCAGCCGGCGCGCGAGCTCGCTTCGCTGCCGGCCGTCCAGCTCGCCGTCGATCTCGGCATGGATGAGCTCGAGGTCGCTGTCGGTCATGTCAGATCAACTCCACGCTGCAGCAAACGCTCCCGCAGCGCCTGGCGGGCGCTGTAGAGCCTTGATTTCACAGTCTTCTCCGGCAGCTGCAGAATGTCGGCCATGTCCTCGTAACTCAACTGCATGAAGTGTCGCAGCGTGATCACCGACCGCTGCTCGGGCTTGATCTGCATCAGCGCATCCTCGATCGCCCGGCGGGTCTGCGCGCCGTCGGCCTGCCGTTCAGGGCCGGGCGTCCCGTCGACCTCCCCGCCGTCCAGACCCGTGAGGGGCTTGCGCGCGCCGAGGGCGTTGAGGGTCTCGTTGATCGCAATGCGATAGATCCAGCTGTAAAACCTGAACGCCGGGTCGTAATCACCCAGGTGCTCGAATGCCTTGAGGAAGGTGGTCTGGGCGACGTCCATGGCGTCCTGCCGGTCGCGAAGCATCCGCAGCGCGACGTTGAACACGGGCCTCTGATAACGCCGGACCAGTTGCTCGAAAGCATGTCGGTCGCCCTCCCGACAGCGCAGCACCAGCGTCGGGTCGTCTTCCTCCTTCACAAGTACCGTTCAGGGCGCAAAAGGTTGGCCGGTTCTGCCTGCCTCGGCGTGGGGAGCGGCGCGCTAGTCCGGCGCCCGGGCCATGTCGATGATCCGGTCGAAGCCGGCATAGCGGAAAATGTCGTGGATCGGCGGGCGCACGTTGATCAGCCTGAGTCCCGCACCCGTCGCCTGCAGCCGCTTCTGCGTCAGCAGGAACACGCGCAATCCGGAGCTGGCGACGTATTCCAGGGCGGCCAGGTCGATGACCCGCGGCTCGGGCAGCCGGTTCAGGAACTCGAGCGCCGAAGCACATTGCGTGGCGTCGAGCCGTCCTGCCATGACAACTTCTCCGGTGGGGCTCAGCTGGATTTCGAACATGCGCGTTCTTCTTAATATGACGGTGTCGTCCGGACTGAGTTGCGGACCTCCCCCACCGCGGTGCGCTGAACATTGTGCGCTTCCCGCGTGCGCCGCGCACTCCCACCTGCAGACCGCGCAGCGTCAACGGCGCCGACGCCAGCTGCGCGCACCGGGACGCCCGGTGGGCGGGGCGCTTAAGCTAAGCGAGGTGCTTGGTCATGCGCAGCTGGTTGCGCCCCGCGACGCGCGCGTAGCTCACCGCGTCCATCATCTGCCGCACCAGGAACACGCCCAGCCCGCCTACCGGCCGATCGGCGAGGCTCGCTCTCACATCCGGCGGCGGCAGCGACAGCGGGTCAAAGCCAGGGCCGTCGTCCTCGACCGTCATGGTCAGACCCTCGTCCGTCAGCGCCAGGGATACCTCGACGCGCCGCTGCGTGCCTGCCGCCGTGCCATGCATTACGACGTTCATGAAGATCTCCTCGAGCGCCACCTCGAAGGCGAGCACCTGTGCCGCGGGAAGCGCTGCCGAGGAACAGAACTGCTGCAGGAACGCGGTCAGCTGCGGCAGCTGCGCCGCTTCACCCGGCACGGCCGTGCGCTGCTCCCTCACGGTGGCCCCTGCGCCACGTGCGCGAGCGCCGCGGCCCGGTCCGGGTACACGGAGATGATGCGGCTGAAGCCGCTCAAGTCGAACACTTCGCGCACCGCCGGCTGCAGCGCGCACAGCACGAATGCGATGCCGGCGCGTTGCGCGGCGCGGGCCGCGAGCAGGAAGGCGCGCAGTCCGGCGCTCGAGACGTATTCGAGCGCGGCGCAATCGACGATTACTGCGGCCGGCGCGCGCGCCCCGCCGACGGCGCCCTCTAGCTGCGCCTGAAATTCGCTCGCGCTGTTGAAATCGACGCGGCCCGCGGGAATCACCACGGTGTGGCCGGCGAGCGTTTCGGTGCCGACGTTCACTGCAGCGCCGCCGGATCCAGGCGATCGAAGCTCAGCACGATGAGGGTGATGTCGTCGGATTGCGGAGCGGCGGCGGCAAAAACGGTGACGCCGTGGCAGATGTGCTCGACCAGCCCCGCGGCGGCCCCGCCACCGTGGACACGAACTTCTTCCACCAGGCGCTCTATGCCGTAAGCCTCGTCGGCGGCATTGAAAGCCTCGGTAATCCCGTCCGTGAACAGCACCAGCCGGTCGCCGGAGCGCAGCTGCACCGCGTGATCCGGAAAGCTGACGCCCGGCATCGCCCCGAGTACCAGTCCGCCGGCGCCGCTCAACGCCTCGACCGCGCCGTCCGCCCGACGCAGCAGCGGGGGATTATGTCCGCCGTTGGCGTAGCGCAGCACGCCGCTCGCGGGATCCAGGATGCAGTAGAACACCGTAACGAACAGGTCCAGCGGATTCTGCGTGCACAATACCTCGTTGGTGTGAGCGAGGCACGCGCCAGGAGTGGTGTGGTGCGCGGCGAGCTCGCGCAGGTTGGTGCGCGCCACCGCCATGAAAAACGCCGCCGGCACGCCCTTACCCGAGACATCCGCCATGACCAGGCCGATCTGCCCGCCGGGCAGCTCGATGAAGTCGTAGAAATCCCCGCCCATGGTGGTCGCGGGAATCATGCGCGCCGCGCCTTGGTAGCCGGACCTCGCCGGGAAGGTCGCGGGCAGGATGGCGACCTGCAGGGCACGCGCGACCTCGAGCTCGCTCCTGATCTGCGCCTGGGCCCGCTCGAGCGCGGCATTCTTTTCCGCCAGCTCGCGGGTGCGCCGGCCGACGGTGGCCTCGAGCAGGTGCGTGCGCAGTTTCAGGACGCGCAGCAGGCGCAGCAGGCGCAGCATCCGCACCCAGCGCGTATCCAGGCCGCCGAGGTAGAAGGGCGCGAACGACAACAGATCCACCACGCCCTGGAAGCTCACGATAAAGCGCAGCTTGTTCGGGGCGGCGGCGAGGCGCAGCAGGTATTCGAACGAGAACACCGCCACGACGACGATCTCCATGAGGCGCAGCCCCTGCACCGCCCAGGCGGGCAGCGCGGGGATCGACTCGAGGCCCACCGAGGCGACGCTCACGACGATCAGTGCGAGGATCAGGTTCTCGAAGGCGCGCGCCCAGCGGCCGTCCCCTTGCAGCAGCAGCGCGGCGAGGCGGTCGACTGCGCGACGCGGCGCTCCCGAGGCGCGCGCGGTAACCGGTGCCAGCGTGTCGCGGGGCGTGATGCCCGGCCCGGCGGCTCGTGCTCGCGATGAAACCGATGGCTGGTCCACAGCTTTCCCGTTGAATCGCCCGCGCTGGAATCAAGGAGCCGGTCCATTGTGCTGCCTGTGGGGGGCGTGGGACAACGCCCGCCCACCCCCGCCAAACAAATCGAGTCAGTTGACAACAACACCACCTGCCACTTGCTTAAGGCACCTAATGGAGTCGCGACATGGCAGCTGCTGTGTCCTCAGGCGCGCGTTCGGCCTTGCTTGACAAGCGGGTGCGCCGGAGAGAGGCTCGAACTCATGCCGCAGATGGGTTGCGGTCGCGGTTAGTGCGGCGGTACGGCGACCCGCAGAGGTTTGAATAACAATCGTGTGGGCACCGCCCTTGCGGGGAGAGGCGTCTGAGCGAGTCGCGCTACAAGGCGTTCATCAGTTATAGCCACCGCGACGAGCTCTGGGCGACCTGGCTGCACAAGTCGCTCGAATCCTATCGCCCGCCCCGACAACTGGTCGGCACGCACACCAGCCGCGGCGAGGTACCGCGACGTCTCAATCCCGTGTTTCGCGACCGCGAAGAGCTTGCCTCGGCCACCGATCTCGGCGAAGTCATCACTACGGCACTGCGCGAGTCCGCCTGCCAGATCGTCATCTGTTCGCCGAACTCCGCGCGCTCGAAGTGGGTCAACGAGGAGATCCTGGCGTTCAAGCGCCTCGGTCGCGAGGATCGGATCTTCTGCCTGATCGTCGCCGGCGAGCCGAACGCCACCGACATGCCCGGGCGCGAGGCATGAGGAGTGCTTCCCGCCGGCGCTCAGATTCCAGCTCGCCGCCGATGGCACGCTCGGCAGTTCGCGCACCGAGCCGATCGCCGCAGACGCGCGACCCGGCAAGGATGGACGGTTCGCCGCCAAACTGAAGCTGATCGCCGGAGTGCTCGGGGTTGGCTTCGACGCGCTGCGCCGACGTGAGCAGCAGCGCCGCAACCGCCGGCTCGCCATCATTGCCGGCGGAGCCACTGCCGGCATGGTGCTGACCAGCGCACTAGCCGTCTATGCGCTCATCCAGCGCAGCGTCGCGCAGAAACAGACCGCTGCGCGCGGAAGCGGAAGCCGAGACCGCGAAGCAGACGACGAAGTTCCTCGTCGATCTCTTCAAGGTCTCGGACCCGAGCGAGGCGCGCGGCAACAGCGTCACGGCGCGGGAAATGCTCGACAAGGGCGCGGCGCGGATCGACCGGGAGCTCGCACGGCAGCCGGCGATCCAGGCGACGCTGATGGACACCCTGGGCACCGTGTACATGGGGCTCGGACTGTATCCCCAATCGCGGCCACTGCTTGATCGCGCGGTGGCAACTCGACGCCGTCTGCCGGGCGTCGATCCCCTGGACCTGTCCGACTCACTAAATCATGAGGGTGATCTGTTCACACTGCAGGCCGAGTTCGACGCTGGCGAGAAGGCCTACCGCGAAGCGATCCGCATCGCCTCCTCGCATCCGCAGGACCGGCAAAGCCAAGTGGACCTCGCGAATTCACTCGCCGGGCTCGGCACCTTGCTCGACTTGGAAGGCCGCTATGCAGATGCCGAGAAGACTCTGCGCGAGGCCCTCAGATCTGCAGCAAGCGCTGTATGGCACTAAGGATCCGGACGTCGCGCGCACGCTGAAGGATCTCGCCCGCACGATAACTCGACGGCGGCAACCCCAACGCCGCGATCCCGCTGATGCAGCGCGCACTGGCCGTGCAGCGAGAGCTGCGCGGCAACGAGCCGCATCCGGATCTCGCGGAAGTGCTCAACGACATGGGGTTCGTGCTCGACGAGAACGGTGACTTGGACAACGCCGAGAAGTTCTATCGCGAATCGCTCGCGATGTACCGGCGTCTGCTCGGCGACAAGCACCCGTACGTCGCGACCGAGCTCGAGAATGTTGCGTTTACGGCTGCAGAGCAAGGGCGATTCTGGCCGGCGCCGAGGCGCTTCTGCGGCAGTCGCTCGAGATCCACCGCGACCTGCAGGGCGAAAACCACCCGGAATTCGGGCGAGCGCTGTTCAATCTCGCCTCTGTGCAGTACGACCGCGGCGAAACCCGCGAGGCGCTCGCCAACATGCGCCAGGTGCTGGCGATTTACCGCAAGGCATACCCCGCGGATCATCCTGAGATCGCCATCGTGTTGAACGTAATGGGTTTCGGGTTGACGATGGCCGGCGATTACCGCCAAGCCGACCGGTACTCTCCAGGAAGGACTGGCCATGCGGCGGCGGCTGTTCAACGACAAATCGCCCGAGATTGCCTCGAGTCTGATGATGCTTGCGGTCCTCAGGGTCGCCGAGAGCAAGTATCCGGAGGCGCTCGAGTTAGCGCAGAACGCAAGGAGCATTTTCACGGCCGCGCTGTCGGCCGATCACTGGCGCACCGCGATCGCAGAGAGCATCGAGGGCGCTGCGCTCACGGGGCTCGGCCGCTACCCCGAGGCGGAAGACGCGACTCACGCACGGCTGTGGGGTGCTGAGCAAGAACAGCGGCGCCGAGTGGGTCTATCGAAGCCTGGCACAACACTATCTGGACACGTTGCATCGCCGCGAGCGTTATGTAAATGGCTCGGCGTCACCGCCGGCGGCAACCGTCGCTGCTGCGCCGCACACCTCTGCAGCGGAGTAGGCAAAGAGTCGACCCTTCACTCAACAGTGTCACTCAACAGTGAAAGTGGCGCCTGTTGCTTGGTGGCATCTGCGACAATGAGTGTGCTAGCGTAATAAAAGAGAACAAAGCCTGGGTGGATCGGCACAGCAGGGGATGCTACGGCATCGAAGAATTTACGGGGAGCAGCCATGCGCAGCCATTCCAATACGAGACTTCTTAGCAGAAAAGCGCGGGTGGCCTCGCCTCTGTGGGCACGGCGCGCGCGTCGCTGCCATCGCACTGCTGACCTCCGCGCTGGCGCACACGGCGCCGCTTCCCTCGCCCCCGCAGCAGCTCACCGTGGCCTTCACGAATGCGTTCCCCAACGGCTTCGGTTGACAGCCTAACGATGCCGAATCCGAACAGCGCAGCGATCGCGGCCACGAATCCGCTCTTTACGGGCGGCACGCCGCAAAATCTTTACACCGCGCTCACGTGGGTTACGAATCCCGTCACCAGCACGCTGGATCTGATTTACGCCGATGCGGAGCAGCATAAGATATGGCGCCTCCCGGGCCCGCAGCTATCAAACCCCGACCCTGATCTTCTCCTGGTCGGGCAAGGGCTCCGGACCTCCGTATCCGATCGGCCTGGCAGCGGATACCGCCGGCAACGTGTACGTGATTTCGCCCAGCAGCGCCTGGGACACGCCGGGCGTGTGGGTCCTCCCAATCATTCCCAGCGGCAACGCGAACGCGGGCACGTATGGCGCGCCGCTTCTCATCGATGACACGTTCGATGATCCGCTCACCGGCAAACCCGTTACGACCCTGGCGTTGGCGGAGGTCCTGGTGGCCGGCGCCGCGGCGACCCCGGTCGGCGGAGCACCACCCGCGTGGAACCCGCTCGACCTGCTCGTGCTGGTCGGCGATACGTTCAACACACGAGTGATCCGCTATTCGCAGGCTCAGATTCAAAACGTCTTGCTCGCAGAGCTCTCTCCGCGGCCCGACTTCCACCGTGGTTACGCAGGCGCAGTTCTCGACCCAGGCAATCTTGAAGATCCCCCCGGTGGCGGTCGGAATGGACGTGGCGCGGGATCCCGAACACGCAGGACGTGACCCTGCTCTTCTCGACGGCCGGCGGCAGGATCCTGAATTTCGATTCGGGCAAGAACGCTTTCATCACGCCCTACGCCATAAACCTCGGGCTCGGCCTGACGAGGCTGAAGGTCGGCACGTTCCAGGGCAGCCAGTACGTGTTCGTCGGGCAACTTCCCGGGAAGATTCTGGAATTTTCCGCACCCCCGGCGGGAAGCTCCGACACCCAGCCGTTCGCGAGCGTCAGCAAGGGTGTCAGCATTCCTACCGGTCTGGCGGTGACGAACTCGGGCTCTACGCCGGTGGGGGGCTATGCGCCGGCGGACAGCTGCATCAACAACTCCTCCGGCTGCCCCATTCTTCCGCAGCTCTCATTGGATATTACCGGCCCGGGCACCGCCAATATTCCGCTAACCGCCAGCATTGTCGTGGACAGCTGCGCGATAGCAGCCGACCCGCGCGTCACGAACAATGGGGAGGGTTGGAGCTGCGCAGCGGAGACGCTGGATCTCGGCAATTACTGTTCCAACATGCCCCACGTAGTGCTGCCGAGCAATATCTGCGGCAAATCGGGGCCCAGCGGGGCGGGATTCAATGTCGCGAAGATCACGGCCCAGGCGGTCAATCTGAAAACGAACAACACCTTGACTACCTTCATCGTCAGCCCGAGCGCGACGCTTCCTGCAAATTCCAACCCGGCTTGCGGCGATACGAATGGTCCGATCGTCGCCTGGGGACCATTGCCCGGCATCGAATCCAACATTCCCGAAGGCACCACCCTCATCGATGTAACGGTGGCGTGTGTGCCCGACCCGCCGCCGGCCGGTAAAGGCAGCCACCCATCGGTAGTGGTACAGGGTGCTGCGCAGGTCGGCTTGAATGCCAACTACATCGGTGGCGAGTTCACTAACCTGCAGACCGTGTTCACCCAGTTAACCGTTGCGGGACAGATCGTCGACAATACCGGCATCGGCGTAGTGTCGACCATTCAAAGCTACATCACCCAGAGCACGGCCTACTTCGCCGCGGGTAGTTACAACTGCGCTCTCAACACACTTTGGAATGGTGTGCAATACGTGAACGGGCTAGTGAACGCGCCGGCTACTGCCGTAGATTTCATAGCTGGAACGCCGCCCGTCGCGGATCAGAATCCGTCCGGTACCTTGCTGATGCGGTTCGACCATCTGTACTACGACGTCAACATCATCGCGGGTAATGCGCCCATCACGACCGACGCGTTGAACCTTCCGGCAGCCAGCGTGCCGGCGTGCGCCGGGACTACCGGCAATACCCTCTTTGACAATACCGCCGGGGACACCTCAATTAGTGTGGGTTATCGCGTTTTCGGCCAGGAAGATGCGAATGACAATTACAGCTACGGCTTCTTGTTCACTCCAACTGCCTCAGGGAACCTGGCGTCAATTAGCGCGCCCATGGGTTCTCTCAGTGGATCGAGCGGAAGCGTAACCCTTTCTATCTATACCAACAACGCGGGCGCGCCCGGCACGTTGCTCGATACGCTGACCGCCACTGTCGGTGCGTTTAACACCTCTGTAGTATCACCCCTGACCACGTTTGCTTCGACGAATAACCCATCGCTAAGTACCGCCCAATCCTATTGGGTCGTCGCCTCATCGCCTGCCCCCGCAGGGGCGCTGGGAGCGGAGATCGGTTGGAACAATAGTAATGTGGCGCAAACAAATTCTTATTTCACTGACAACGGGACCCCGTTCACCGGTCCGTGCTGTGGCCCGGAGGCCGCGGTGACACTAAGCTCGAACCCCTGGGTCGGCACCTGGGCGGGTCCGATTACGTCGACCTGCGGCTCTTACTCGGGTCCTTCATCTGACGTCATCACCGTCTCGGGCCCAGCGCAGCTGAATTTTGCCGAGAGTACGAATATCGGTCCCTATGATTTCACATTCACGTATTCCGGCAATACGGCGACCAGCACCACCTATAGTGGCACGGACTCTTGTACCTTGAACGGCAATACAATCAGTTGCTCGTATCCACCGGCGTGCCAAACGGTGACACTCACGAGACAGGTATTGCAATAAGGGACCGGTCTCCCACGTCCACCAGCGCGGGTAGCCTGTATTTCGACTTTTCTCCGAGTGGTCCGATTGGGGCCAGGCGCTGCGCATGACTCCCCGGCGGTCAACCTGATCGAGTTCGCCGAATTCAAGTACGCCAATCTGTTCGTGAAATTGGCGCAAGACAACGTCCCCTTGTCGAATAAGGCGAGACTGCTGTAGATCGTCACAGACCTGTTCATAGGCTCGCCGTTGCTGAACCCGGGCTTTAGCTCACCAGTGTGCTCAAAGCCTCATCTGTGAGCAAACCGGGGTGACCCGCCACCGGCGGGTTGGCGTGCGAGCGCCTGCCGCTGGCGGTGCGCGCGCCTTCAGCGCCGATCGATCACGCGGCGTGCCTTGCCGGCCGAGCGCTCGATCGCTCCGGGCTCGCACACCCGCACCACGCTGGTGATACCCAGCAGCGACTTGATACTGTGCTCGAGCTGCTGCTGCAGCTGCCCGTGCAAGTCGCGCTCGCCGGCGAACTGCGGCCGGCACTCGACGCTCACGATGAGCTCGTCGAGGTGCCCGCGGCGGTCGATCTCGAGCTGGTAGTGAGGTGCGAGCGCCGCGATCGGCACCAGCAGCTCCTCGAACTGGCTGGGGAACACGTTGACGCCGCGGATGATCAGCATGTCGTCGCTGCGGCCGCTGATGCGGGCCATGCGGCGCATGGCGCGCGCGGTCGGCGGCAGCAGCGCGCTCAGGTCGCGCGTGCGGTAGCGGATCAACGGCAAGGCCTCCTTGGTGAGCGTGGTGAACACCAGCTCGCCGCGCGCACCCTCCGGCAGCACCGCGCCGCTCACCGCATCGACGATCTCCGGGTAGAAATGATCTTCCCAGATCACCGGGCCGTCCTTGCTCTCGACACACTCGCTCGCCACGCCCGGCCCCATGATTTCCGAGAGCCCATAGATGTCGAGCGCATCAAGCCCGCACCGCGCTTCGATCTCCGCGCGCAACGCCTCGCTCCACGGCTCGGCACCGAACATCCCGGCGCGCAGCGAGGTGCGCGCCGGATCCAGCCCCTGGCGCAGGAACTCCTCGGCGATCACCAGCATGTAGGAGGGAGTGACCATGATGAGGTCGGGCTTCAGGTCGCAGATCAGCTGCACCTGCCTGTGTGTCTGGCCGCCCGACATGGGCACGACCGTGCAGCCGAGCAGCTCCGCCCCGTAGTGCGCCCCGAGCCCGCCGGTGAACAACCCGTAACCATAGGCGATGTGCACCAGGTCGCCGCGGCGGCCACCGGCGGCGCGGATCGAGCGCGCCATCAGCGCCGCCCAGGTCTGCAGGTCGCGGCGCGTGTAAGCGACTACGGTGGACTTCCCGGTGGTGCCGCTCGAGGCGTGGATGCGCGCCAGCTGCTCGCGAGCGACCGCGAGCATGCCGAACGGGTAGTTGGCGCGCAGATCATCCTTATAGGTGAACGGGAAGCGCGCGAGGTCCGCGTGGCTGCGCAGATCGGCGGGGTGAACGCCGGCGTGCTCGCACCTGGCGCGGTACGGGGCAACGTTCTGGTAGGCGTGACGCACCGACCACTGCAGTCGCTCGAGCTGCAGCGCGCGCAGCTCGTCCTCGCTGGCACGCTCGATGGGCTCGAGCTCGCCGTCGTGCGGCTGGCCTGACACGCTCGTCCTAAGTTACGCCCGCCACGCGCCGAGCGTCTGCACGAAGATCTGCAGGAAATGGTTCGCCTGATGCCCGTCCATGACGCGGTGATCGAGCGTGAGGCTGACGTAGCAGCGGGGTCGCACCACGATCTTCTCCTCGTCGCCCTCCTCGACCACCACCGCGCGCTTCTCAAGCCTGCCGATGCCGAGAATCGCCGACTGCGGCTGGTTGATGATGATCGGTGCCGCCAGCAGGCTGCCGCTCACGCCGTGGTTCGAGATCGTGAAGGTGCCGCCGCGCACGTCCGCCGGCGACAGCTGCCCGGCACGCGCCCGCCGCACCAGGTCCTCGACGCCGCGCGCGGTGGCGAACAGGTCGAGGGACTGCGCATCGCGCAGCACCGGCACCACCAGGCCGACGCCCTCCACCGCCGTGGCGATGCCGATGTGCGCCGCCTCATAGATCTCGAGGGCGCTGTCGGTCCAGCGGCTGTTGGCTTCGGGAACCGCGCGGATGGCGGTGACCGCGGCGCGCACGAAGTAAGCCGTCAGGGTGAGCGCGACGCCGCGGCTGGCGAACTCGTCGCGCTGGCGCGCGCGATCCTGCAGTACCGCACCCAGATCCGCCTCGAACACCGTCGTCACATGCGGCGCCGTATGCAGGAGGCTATGCGTCATGTGCTCGGCGATGCGCCGCCGCACGGCGCTGTGCGGCACACGCCGCACGCCGGCGGCAAGCTCCGCGACGGGCGTGGGCCCTGCTGCAGCCGGCCGCGCCGCTACGCTGGCAGTGCCTGCGCCGGCGCTGGTCGCGCCACCGGCGCCGTCGCGAGCGGCGGCCGCGCGCAGCACGTCCTCCACCGTGACCCGCCCGCCTTCGCCGCTGCCGGAGATGGCGTCCGCCTCCAGCTGATGCTCGGCGAGCAGGCGCCTGACCGCCGGGCTCAAAGGCGCGCCGCGCCCGGCAGCGGCGCGTGCGCCCGCGCTGACTGGCGCGCTGGCTGCACGCCGTGCCGCCGCAGCAGGCGCTGCGCCGGCGCCGGTCGCCTCGGCGGCCGCTGCGATTGCCGGCGTCGCGACGGTGGCGGACGCCGCGGCGGTATCGAGTCGCCCGAGCAGCTCTCCCGGAGCGATCTCGTCGGCCTCCTGCTTCAGGATCTCGCGCAGCACTCCGGCAGCCGGGGATGCGACTTCCACGGTCACCTTGTCGGTCTCGAGCTCGATGAGCGGCTCGTTCTGCGTGACGCGCTCGCCGACCTGTTTCAGCCAGCGCAGCACCTGCGAGCGTGTGCCCTCGGTCTGCTCCGCCGGCGCGCGGATGTCCACGATCGCGCTCATGTGCCTCTCACAGGCTCGCCAGGCGCTGAATGGCCTGGCAGATGCGCGCCACGTCCGGAAGCGCCGCCTCGAGCAGCACCGGGCTGTGCGGGCTGGGAATATCGGGCATGGCGAGACGCAGCAGCGGCGCCTCGAGGCTGAAGAAGCTGTCCTCGGCGAGCGTGGCCGCGATCTCTGCGCCGAAGGCGGCGGTGCGGTTGTCCTCGTGCACGATGAGGCAGCGATGGGTCTTTTCCACCGACGCACGCACCGCCTGCGAGTCCCAGGGCGAGACCGTACGCAGATCGAGCAGCTCGACGTCAACCTGCGAGCGCGCGGCGGCCAGCTCGCAGCGCTCGACCATCGCCCCCCAGCTGACCACCGTGACCTCGCTGCCGCTGCGCACGGTGCGCGCCTGCCCGAACGGCACGACGAACTCGTCGCCCGGATAGGGACGGCGCGCCCAGGCGCCGTCGAGCATGGCACGATGCTCGAAGAAGATCACCGGATCGTTGCCGCGCAGCGCCGCGCGCAGCAGTCCGACCGCGTCCTCGGCGTTCGACGGAACGGCGACCCGCCAGCCGACCCCGTGGGCCCAGGCGACCTCGTTGGTCTGGCTATGCCAGGGATCGCCGCACTTGAAGAACCCGCCCGGCATGCGTACCACGATGGGCGCCGCGAAATGGTTGTGGGTGCGCCAGCGCAGCGTGCCGCAGTCGTTGAGCTGTTCGGCCGCGGGCTCGGCGTACTTGCGAAACTGGATTTCGGCGACCGGCAGCAGCCCGGCGAGTGCCATGCCGACCGCGCGGCCGATGATGCCCTCCTCCGAGAGACTGGTGTCGAACACGCGCGCCGCGCCGTATTTATCAGCCAGTCCGAGCGTCGCCCCGTGCACCCCGCCCTTGGGTCCCACGTCCTCGCCGAACACCAGCATGCGCGGATTTGCCGCGAGCTCCACGTCGAGCGTGCGCCGGATCGCGGTCAGCATGTTGATGCGCGCACCTTCGGGGCGCGCCAGTGCGCTCGAGCGCGCATGCCGGTAGCCCTCCGGCGCGAGCCCGCCCTGCTCCTGCAGCGCGCCCCCGCCGGCCGCCGAGAACACATGGTCGGTCAACTGACGCGGATCGGGCTGCGCGCGGGCCTGTGCCCGCCCGATGGCGCCCTCGACCTCGCTGCGCGCCGCGCCCGCCAGCTGCGCCCATTCGGTCTCACTGAGCACCGCCGGCACCACGAACTCCTGCAGCCGCCGCAGCGGGTCGCGGGCACGCTCCTCGCCGAGGAGCTGCGGTGATTTGTATGCCTGGGTGTCCTGGCCCGAATGACCCGACAGGCGCGGCACGGTCAACCGCAGCAGCAGCGGCGCGCGGGCGCTGCGCACCCGCTCGACCGCCTGCTCCACCAGCGCCGCCACCGCGCGCGGATCGCAACCGTCCCCCTCGAGAATCGTGAGCCCGGTGAAGGAACGCAGGTTGGCGGCGATGTTGCCGCCCGGGGTCTGCAGCCGCGCCGGCACGGATATCCCGTAGCCGTTGTCCTCGATGAAGAACAGCAGCGGCAGCTGCTGAGTGGTGGCGATATTCAGGGCCGACCAGAAGCCGTTGGTCGCGGTCGATGCATCGCCGCCGAGCACCACGGCGATGCTGCGGGCATAGGAGGGATCGGCGAGCGTGTCATGACGGTAGCGGATCGCCTGCGCCCAGCCGGCGGCCGGCGTGTACTGTGTGCCCACGCCGCCGCACGCCGGCAGTACCGTCGGTCCGCCGCGGCCCGGACGATTGAACACCACGCCGATGTCACGGCCGCCGCTGCAGGAATCGCCGCGCATCAGCGGACCGGCGGCGGCATCTTCGGCGCTCATGCCGAGCGTCAGCATGAGGGGGCGCGAGCGGTAGTAGACCGCCACGCCGTCGTGCGCATCGGTGAGCTGCAGTCCCAGCAGTATCTGCGGCAGCTCGTGGCCGCGGGCGGAGAACTGGTAGAGCACCTTGCGCTCGGGTACCAGGCGGGTCTCTTCGATATCATCGAGCGCTCGCGAGGTGTGCAGGAGCCTGGCGACCTTGCGCCAGTCGGGCTCCGCGCGCAGCCCGTGCGCCTCGCGGGCCGGTTGCGGGGCTACAGCCTGTACCGCCATGGGATCTCCGGCGTTGATGCCGCGCGCAGCTTATGCCCTAAGTGGTGCAATTACCTTGCTTCTGTTGCCTTGTTCAGGCTCGATTTGGCAATATTCTTGCTCATGCGCCCTGCCCGCTGCTGACCCTTAGCCATGGCGTCCCGACCGCTCGATCGCCTCGACCGCCGCATCCTCGAAGAGCTGCAGGCCGATGCGCGCATCTCCAACCAGGATCTCGCGCGGCGCGTGGGCCTGTCGGCCGCGCCGTGCTGGCGACGGCTGCGCCGCCTGGAACAGGCCGGATTCATCGCCGGCTATGCGACGCTGCTGCGCGCGCCGGCCATCGGGCTGCCGATCCTCGCCTACGCGGTGGTGTCGCTCGAGAATCATCATCCCGAATCGGTGCGCCAGTTCGACCAGTTCGTCAAGGATCGTCCCGAGGTGCTCGAGTGCCACTCGATGAGCGGCGCGAACGACTACCTGCTGCGCATCGTGGCTGCCAGCATGGAGGCCTACGAGCACCTGCTCTCGACACAGCTGCTGCAGCTTACGGCGGTGCGCTCGGTCAACACCAGCTTCGTGCTGCGTACCAAGAAGTTCACGACCCGCCTGCCGGTACCCTAGCGGTGGTGCGTTGGCATTCGCAGGTCGTCACATCGGCGCCCGCGAACCAGAATGCCGAGCCCTCCAGAGGGACGTCGGCGTGCGCCCAGGCGCGCTTGAGCGCCTGCGTCACGCGCGCCGCGGCGCGCGGCTCACCCTGCGCGCGCAGCGCGGCGGCGAGTCCGAACAGTGCCCAGCCGTTGTCGGGGTTGCGCCTGAGGTCCTCGCGGTAGACACGCTCGGCCTGCGCGGGGCGAGCGGCGATGAGCAGCTGGGCACCGAGCAGGTGGCGCACGGGAAAGAACCAGTCCGGCGGCTCGTTGTAGGGCAGCGCATCTTCCGCCGCCACTGCCTCCTGCAGGAGCGTCACGGCCTCCTCGTTATGCGCAAGCGTGGCGGCGATGCGTGCCGCGACGATCGGCTGCGCGATGCTCAACATGGAGCGCAGCGCGTGCCCCTCCGCCGGCACGCCCTCAGCAAGCGCGCGCAGCTCATCGAGCGCGTGCTGGGCCTCATCGGTGCGCCCGCGCGCGGCCAGGGCGACGCCGCGGCCGTAGAGGTAGGCGGCCGTCAGGCCGGGCGCCTGGGCGTCGGGCGGGCCGAGCGCGATCAGCTCGTCCCAAAGGCCAAAACGCACCAGCGCCGCGTACTGCTGGCTCGTGCTCCAGCCCGACTCGCCCATCGCCAGCTGCATCGACAGCGGTGCGTGCTCCACCAGCTGCTGCACCACGGTCAGCGTTTCGGCCTTGCGCCCTTCCATCGCCACCGCGTAGGCGAGGAAGGAATAGTTATGGACCAGGTACATCGCGTAGTGATCCGGCGGGATCAGCGTGGCGAGGTAGGCCAGATCGGCGCTCACCGCGCGGCGGTTGGCTTCCGCCGCTGCTTCGTAGCGCCCGATGCGCTCCATGATGTGTGCGGGCATGTGCTCGAGGTGCCCGGCAGCGGGCATCATGCCGGAGAGGCGTTGCGCGGACGGCAGCGCCGCCTGCGGATGGGAGGAGCCTTCCATCACGTGGATGTAATAGTGGTTCGCGCCGGGGTGGCCAGGATCACGGCGCAGCACCGCCTCGAGGCGCGCCTCGATGGCGAGCGTGCCGTCGACCGGCGTGCCCTCAGGCGTCCACAGCTTCCAGGCGTGCACGTTCATCTCGGCTTCGGCGCACAGCGTCTGCACGTCGAGGTCATCCGCAAAGCGCGCCGCCACCGCCTCCATGGCACGCGCGTACGCGTTTTGCACGGCATCGAGGTTGTTCGGGCCGATGGCGTCCGCGCTCGGATAGCGCGCCGCGAGCGCACCGATCAGCGCCTGCTCGACCGGTGCCGCGCTGACGGCGTTCGCCTGCGCATCGTGCAGCGCTTCCCAGGCGACCTGGGCGCGCACGGTATCCATGGAGGAGATGTTGTAATTCGGGCCGACGCTGAGCGCCACGCCCCAGTAGCAGATGGCGCATGCCGGATCCAGGCGCGCGGCCTGCGCGAAGGAGCGTGCCGCCTCGTCGTGATTGAACGCCCATGCCAGACGCAGGCCCTGGTCAAAGTACTGCTGGGCCAAGGCCGATGAGGTCGTGATCGGGCGGTGAAAGTCACCCAGGCCGGGAAGCAGGCGCGCGCCCTCGGCCCACTGCGCGACGCTCGCCGGCAGCTGCCCGGCAGCGTGCATCGCCGCCGGCGTCTGGGCGTGAGAGGCGATACTCAGCGCCGCGGCGCTGAGCACCGCTGCGACGCAGCGCGCGCGCCGCATGAGCTTCAGGCGCCCTGCCCGTGCGCGCCGAGGCTGTCCCAGCCCTTGCCGGATGCCACCAGCTGCTCCAACAGCGGCGCCGGAGCCCAGCGCGCGCCGTGCGTCGGCGCGAGGCGGCGCATGGTTTCGACCACCCGCGCCAGCCCCGCCTGCTCGGCCCAGAACATCGGTCCGCCGCGGTAGGCGGGGAAGCCGTAGCCGTGTACGTAGACGACGTCGATATCCCCGGGACGCGTCGCGATGCCCTCCGCCACGATGCGCGCGCCCTCGTTGACGAGCGGGTGCAGCAGCCGCGAAAGAATCTCCTCATCGGGAATCGCGCGGCGCTCGATGCCGAGCCCGCGCGACACGTCCTCGATGAGCGCCGTGACCTCGGGGTCCGGGATGCGGGCGCGTCCCTCGTAGCGGTAGAAACCCCGGCCGCTCTTCTGACCCAGGCGGCCCTGGGCCACCAGCCGCTCGAGGATCGGCGACCAGCGCTCGTCGGCAGGCAGGCGGCGCCCCTTGCGGATCATGAAGCCGACGTCGTTGCCGGCGAGGTCGCGCACCGCGAGCGGTCCCATCGCGAAGCCGAAGCCCTCCATGACGCGATCGATCTGTTCGGGGGTGGCGCCCTCCTCCAGCAGGAACTCCGCTTCCGCGCCGTAGAACATGAGCATGCGGTTGCCGATGAAGCCGTCGCAGTTGCCGGCGAGCACCGCGACCTTGCCGAGCCGTCGGCCGAGCTCCATCACCGTGGCGATGGTCTGCGCCGAGGTACGCCGGCCGCGTACGTTCTCGAGCAGCTTCATGACGTGCGCCGGGCTGAAGAAGTGCGTGCCCACCACCTGCGCCGGCCGCGAGGTGCTGTCGGCGATCGCGGTCGATGTCGAGCGTCGAGGTGTTGGTGGCGAGGATCGCCGCGGGCGCGGCCACCTGATCGAGCTGCGCGAACACCTGCTGCTTCACCGCGAGATCCTCGAACACCGCCTCGATGATGATGTCGGCCGCGGCGAGCTCGGGGTACGCGCGCACCCCGCGGATCAGCGACAGCGCACGCTCAGCGCGCTCGCGCGACAGGCTGCCGCGCGTCACCGAGCCTTCGTAGTTGGCGCGTACCTGCCCGAGGCCGCGCTCGAGCGCCTCGGCCGAGGCCTCCAGCACCACCACCGGGATGCCGGCGTTGGCGAGGCTCATGGCGATGCCGCCGCCCATGGTGCCTGCACCGATCACCCCCGCGCTGCGCAGCGGCAGCGGCTGCACCTGCGGCGGCAGATCCGGAATGCGGCGCGCCTCGCGCTCGGCGAAGAACACATGCACCAGCGCCGAGCGCTGCGGGCTGTCGCGGCATTCGAGAAAGTACTCGCGCTCGCGCGCCATGGCGTCCTGCGGCGCGAGCGTGCAGGCCGCTTCGATGCTGTCGATGATGCGCCCCGGCGCGAGCTGGCCGCGCGTCTTGTTCGCAAGCTTGCGGCGAAACTGCGCGAACAGCTGCGGATCGACGTTGCGCACCTGCGCATCGAGCTCAGCAGCACGGCGCAGCGGCCGGCCGCTGGCGGCCGCCTCGCGCGCATACACGATCGCCTCCGCCGGCAGGTCGTCGGCGAGCGCATCGATCAGACCGAGCGCGAGCGCGCGCTCGGCGGGAAGCTGCGCGCCGCTGGTGATCGCCTCGAGTGCCGCGGCAGGTCCCGCCAGGCGCGTGAAGCGCTGCGTGCCGCCGGCGCCGGGAATCAGTCCGAGCTTCACCTCCGGCAGCCCGACGCTGGCGGCGCGCCGCGCGAGGCGCCAGTGACAGGTGAGTGCCAGCTCGAAGCCGCCGCCGAGTGCCACGCCCTCGATGGCCGCCACCAGCGGCTTGGGCAGTGCCTCCATGCGCGCCTGCACCTCGCGCGTGATGGGGGATTTGAGCACCGCGCCCGAGGCGATCTCCCTGATGTCGGCGCCGGCGGCGAAGTTGCCGTGCGCGCCGGTGAGCACCACGGCGCGCACCGCCTCGTCCTGCGCGGCGCGCTCGAGCGCCTGCAGCAGCCCGGCGCGCACCGCGAGCGACAGCGCATTGACCGGCGGATTGTCGATCGTGACGACCGCGACCCCGTCCTCGAGGCGATAATGCACGGCGGACATGAGGCGGCATTGTACGGCCGCGTGCGTGTCACGCCAGTCACGCCCTACACTTCCCGATCGTGGACAGCGCCGACGTCGTGGTGATCGGGGCCGGAGTGATCGGCATCGCGGTCGCGCGCGAGCTCGCCCTGCGCGGCCGCGAAGTGCTGCTGCTGGAAGCCGCCGAGCGCTTCGGCAGCGGTGTGAGCGCCCGCAGCAGCGAGGTCATCCACGCCGGGCTCTACTATCCGCGCGGGTCGCTCAAGGCGCGGCTATGCGTCGCGGGGCGTGAGCGCCTGTACGCGTTCTGTCGCGAGCACGGCGTCGGCCATCGCCGCTGCGGCAAGCTCGTGGTGGCCGCGGACGAGGCACAGCGGCCGGCGCTGCAGCAGCTCATGGCGGGCGCCCAGGCCAACGGCGTGCCGCTCGAGTGGCTCGAGCGCGCGGCGGCCAGGGTGCTCGAGCCGGCACTCGAGTGCGCGGCGGCGCTGCATTCCCCCGAGACCGGTATCGTCGATGCGCACGCTTACATGCGCGCGCTGCTCGCCGAGGCCGAGGCGCACGGCGCCACGCTGGTGTGTCACTGCAGCGTCACGCGCCTGGTGCTCGCAGAGCAAACCGTGCTCATCGGCGTCAACGGCGCCGCGCCGCAGCTACAGGCGAGACTGGTGGTCAACAGCGCCGGACTGCACGCCCCGGCGCTGGCGCGGCTCATGGAAGGCTTCCCCGCGCGGCACGTACCGCAGAGCTACTTCGTCAAGGGCAGCTACTTCGCGTTGCGCGGCCGCTCACCGTTTCAGCGCCTGATCTATCCGCTGCCGGTGGACGGCGGTCTCGGCATTCATCTGACGCTCGATCTGGCCGGCGGCGCTCGCTTCGGACCCGATGTTGAGTGGCTCGAGGCCTGCGACTACGCCGCCGATGCGCAGCGGGCTGCGCAGTTCTACGCCGCCGTACGCGGCTACTGGCCCGGACTTGAGGATGGCCGGCTGCAGCCGGGGTTTGCCAGCATGCGCCCGCGCATCTCGGCGCCCGGACAGCCGCTCGCGGATTTCCGCATCGACGGTGCGGCGCTGCACGGCGTGCCCACCGTGCTCAATCTCTTCGGCATCGAGTCGCCGGGACTGACCGCCTCGCTGGCACTGGCCAGCGAGGCGGCCGCGCGCGTCCCTTAGAAAGGCGCCTCAGCTGGCGCGAACCGCCTCGACCTGGATGGCCAGCTTCACGTTCATCTTGAAGCCGAACTTGTCGCCGAAAGCAATGCCGTAGTCGGCGCGGCTTAAGGAGCCGTGGGCATCCGCGCCGCAGTGCTCCTTGCCGTCCATCGGCGGCGCGGGGTACTTCATGCACTTGAAGCTGTCGATGGTGAGCGTCAGCGGCCGGGTGACACCGTGCAGCGTGAACTCACCGACGATCTTGGTGGGTGCACCGTTCCTGAAGTCGCTGAGCGTGCCCTTGTAGGTCGCCGTGGGATATTTCGCCACGTCGAACATCTCGGCCGACTTGGCATGCTCGTCGAGCTTGGGGTTGCCGAAGTTGATGGACGTGGTGTCCACGTTCACCTCCACCGTGCCCGTGCCCTTGTCGCGGTCCAGCACGATAGTCCCGGAGGACTTGTCGAACTTGCCGCGCCACACCGACATCCCGCCAAAATGGTCGGCCTCGAAGCTAGGATAGGTGTGCGCCGGGTCGATCTGGTACGTCACCGGCTCGGCCAGCGCCGCGCCTGCCACCAATGCCAGCGCCAGCGCCGGCAGCGCAATTTTCGTCACGGAGAACCTCCAGTTTGTAGCGAGCGGGCACAGCCTAGCGGCTCGCGCCGGCCACGGCCACTCTCCTTTGGAGGGGCGCGGGCGCCGCGGCGGGCAGAGCGCTGCGGCTTCAGCCGGGCGGCCGCAGCGGCAGACCGAGCGCGCGCGCAACGGCCGGGTGCACGATCTCCCCGCCCTGTACGTTCAGTCCCGCGGCCAGCCCCGGATCGCGCTTGAGAGCTGCCTGCCAGCCGAGGTCGGCGAGCGCTCGCGCGTATGGCAGCGTCGCGTTCGTCAGCGCCAGCGTCGAGGTCCGCGGCACCGCACCGGGCATGTTGGCAACACAGTAATGAATGACCCCGTCGACGACGAACGTGGGCTCCGCGTGAGTGGTGGCATGGCTGGTCTCGAAACATCCGCCCTGGTCGATGGCGATATCCACCAGCACCGCGCCGGCCTTCATGGTCTTGACCATGGCGCGCGTGACGAGCTTCGGCGCGGCCGCGCCGACTACCAGCACCGCGCCGATCACCAGGTCGGCATCGCGCACCAGCTGCTCGATCGTCTCGGTGGTCGAGTACGCGGTGCGCAGCGAGGGGCCGAAGATCGAGGCGAGCTCGCGCAGCCGCTCCACGGAGCGATCGACCACGGTGACATCGGCCCGCAGCCCGACCGCCATCTCGGCGGCGTGGGTGCCGGAGACGCCGCCGCCCAGAATCACCACCTTCGCCGGCGGTACGCCGGGCACGCCCCCGAGCAGCACGCCGAAGCCGCCGTTGGCCTTTTGCAGGCTGGCCGCTCCCACCTGGATCGACATGCGCCCGGCCACCTCGCTCATCGGCATCAGCAGCGGCAGCGAACCGTTTGGCGCCGTGACCGTCTCGTAGGCGATGGCGGTGGCGCCGGATTTCATCAGGCCCTGGGCCTGCTGCGGGTCGGCGGCCAGGTGCAGGTAGGTGAACAGCACCTGCCCGCGGCGCAGCATCGCGCACTCGGCCGGCTGCGGCTCCTTCACCTTGATGACCATGTCGCTGCGCTCGAACACCTCCGCGGCACGTGCCGCGATGGTGGCGCCCGCGGCGCGAAACTGCGCATCATCGACGCCGATGCCATCGCCGGCCCGCGTCTCGATGAGCACTTCGTGCCCGGCCGCCACGAGCTCGCGCACGCCGGCCGGTACCAGCCCGACACGGTATTCGTGGACCTTGATCTCCCGCGGAACGCCGACACGCATGGGACCCCCTCGAGGCTACGTGCCCGCAGATTAGATTCCCGCCGCGGGTGGCAGCTTGCGTATTGACTCCGCCGGCCCGCCGTTGTGGCAGAATCTGCCGCTAACGAGCCAGTTACCGCGGGAATTTTGCGCTAATGGACCTGGACCGCTACGATCGCGCCATCGTGCGCCTGCTGCAGCAGGATGCGCGCATCACCAACACGGCGCTCGCCGGCAAGGTGAGCCTGTCCGAATCAGCCTGTCTGCGCCGCGTGCGCGCGCTCGAGCAGTGCGGGCTCATCGAGGGCTACACCGCGCTCATCGACCAGCACAAGGCCGGTTTCCCGGTGAACGTGTTCGTCAGCATTACGCTCGACCGGCAGAGCCAGGCCGGCCTCGAGGCGTTCGAGAGCGCGGTGCGGCGGGTCCCCGAAGTGATGGAGTGCTACCTCATGACCGGCGAGCACGACTACCTGCTGCGCCTCGTGGTCAGCGATCTTGCGGATTTCGAGCGCGTGCACAATCAGCACCTGACGCGCCTGCCGAGCGTGGCGCGCGTGCATTCGAGCTTCGCGATGCGCACCGTGACGCGCGCCGCCGCACTGCCGGCGCGCTGAAAGCGCGGGCGCACTAAGCGCGCGCCCAGGCGGGCAGCCCGAGGGCAAACTCGCGCAGCGCGCCGATGCCGCTATCCTCCGCACGCCGGCACCACTCGCGCAGCTGCGTCAGGGCACGCGCCGGATTGGCCGCGCTCTCGTTCCACAGCTGCTGCAGGGCGTCGCGATCCTCGATCACGCGGCGCAGCACCTCGTACCGCTCCAGCAGCTCGCGCAGCTTGCGGCGCGCCTCCTCGGCGAGCAGCGTCGGATGGCGCATCAGCAGCCGCGGTGCGCTCGCCGGCAGTGCACCGCGCGGCTCGCGCCGCGCCAGCTCGCGGCACACCGGACGCACCACCCGCCGGCCGTAGGCGCGCAGCACGTGCATGCGGTTCACGAACAACGCCTTCACCGTATCGGCATCGAGCTCGCGGGCGCGGCGCACGAACTGCGGCCGCGGCGCCACCCAGCGCACGCGCGCCAGGCCGAGCGCGCGGAACAGCCGGATCCACAGCCAGCCGACGTCGAGCTCCCAGCGCTGCACGGCGAAGCGCGCCGAGCGCGGGAACGCATGGTGGTTGTTGTGCAGCTCCTCCCCGCCGAGCAGCAGCGCCCACGGCAGCAGATTGGTGGCCGTCGAGGGCATCTCGAAACTGCGGTAGCCGACCGCGTGGCCGAGGCCGTTGATGACGCCGCCCGCGAAAAACGGCTGCGCCGCCAGGTGCACGGCGATCATGATGATGCCGGGCACGCCAAACAGCAGCAGGTGCGCCAGCACGAACAGCACCAGGCCGAGATAGGGATGTGCGCTGTAGAGACGCCGTTCCAGCCAGTCGTCGGGCGTGCCACGCCCGTAGTTGCGCAGCAGCTGCGGGTCGCGGGTTGCGGCGCGATACAGCTCGAACCCCTCGAACAGCACCCGCCGCAGCCCGAACAGCACCGGGCTGTGCGGATCGCCAGGCTGGTCGGCGTGCGCGTGGTGGCAGCGATGCACCGCGACCCACTCGCGCGTCACCGCGCCGGAACTGAACCACAGCCAGAAACGGAACACGTGCCGCAGAGCCGGGTGCAGGATCAGTCCGCCGTGCGACTGGTCGCGGTGCAGATAGAGCGTCACCCCGAGGAACATGCTCTGGATGGTGAGGAACGTCACCAGGCAGTAGCCCCACACCGGCAGCTGCACCAGGCCGTAAGGGGAGAGACTCATGCGCTCGTTCTCCGGCGAAGCTCGGGGGTGTCGGTCAGGCGCGCAAGGGTACGGCAATTGCGCGGCGCGCGCACGGCGATGGCTGGCGCGGCGGCGTTCAGGTGCGGGCGCTGGAGACGCCGAGGATCTCGGCGCCGCTCGTGTCGGCGTCGGCGCTGCGCCACGCGGGGCGACGCACGCCCGCGCGGCGGGCCGCCTGTTCCCACTCGGCAATGCGCGCCGGCAGCTGCGCCGCGGCGACTGGTGCGCTGCAGTAGAAACCCTGGAAGTTCTCGCAACCGAGGCGCTGCAGCGCCTCGAGCTGTTCGCGTGTCTCCACGCCCTCGGCGGTGACCTGCAGATCCAGGCTCGCCGCGAGTGAGACGATCGCCCGCACGATCTCCGCGGTCTCGCGGCAGCTGAGAATATCGCGCACGAAGCTGCGATCGATCTTGAGCCGCCGCAGCGGCAGCCGCCGCAGATAGCTCAGGCTCGAGTAGCCGGTGCCGAAATCGTCGACCGCGATGCTCACTCCCAGGTCGCTCACCCGGCGCAGCGTGCGCACGGAAACTTCCGCGTCCTGCATGACCACGGTCTCGGTGAGCTCGAGCTCGAGGTCCGCGGGGTCCACTGCGCTCGCCACCAGCGCGGCGCGCACCGTCTCCGGCAGCGACTTCTGTCGCAGCTGCTCCGCCGACAGGTTGATCGCTACGCGCAGCGGCAGGCCGTGGAGCCGCCACTGCTTCGCCTGGCGGCACGCCTCGCTCAGCACCCACTCGCCGATCGGGATGATGAGCCCGCTCTCCTCGGCGAGGGAGATGAACGCTGTGGCGGGCAGCATGCCGCGGCGCGGATGGTTCCAGCGGATCAGCGCCTCGACGCATTCGATGCGGCCGTCGGCGGTGCACACTTGCGGCTGGTAGAACAGCTGGAACTCGCTGGCGCGCACCGCGCGCCGCAGGTCGTTCTCGAGCACCAGCCGCTCGCGCGTGAACGCGTTCATCGCCGGCGCGTAGAACTGGTAGCCGTTGCGGCCGGCGCGCTTGGCCTGGTACATCGCCACGTCGGCGTGCTTCAGCAGCGTCTCGCGGTCTGCGCCGTCGTTCGGATAGATGCTGACGCCGACGCTGAGCGATACGTGCACTTCCAGGTCGGACAGCTCGATCGGCCGCGTCAGGCACTCGCACACCTTGCCGATCAGACCCTCGATCTCATCGGCCGCGGCCACGTCGTTGACGATGAGCACGAACTCGTCGCCGCCGAAGCGCGCCAGGGTATCGGACTTGCGCACCGTGGCGGTCAGGCGCCGCGCGACTTCCGCCAGCAGCTCATCGCCGGCGGCGTGGCCGAGCGAATCGTTGACGGCCTTGAAGTGATCGAGGTCGATCAGCAGCAGCGCGAAGCGCGTGCTGTTGCGGTCGGCGAGCGCGATGGCCTGCTCCACACGGTCGGCGAGCAGCAGGCGGTTGGGCAGATCGGTGAGCGCGTCGTGGGTGGCAAAGTGCTGCAGGCGCGCCTGCGCCTGCTCGAGCGCCTCGTGATGACGGCTGCGGCGCCTGGTCGGTTGCAGCCGCCCGGCGAGCAGGCGCGCGATGGCGCGCAGCGCCTCGTACACGGCCACCGCCACCACCACGCCCAGACCGATCAGCCAGGGGTTGTAACTGCCAGACATCGAGCGTGCCCACGCCTTCCGGCCGTCCAGACCGCAGCTTCAGATCCTAGCGGCCCCTGCCGGCGGCGCGCCGGACCTGACGCACGCCGGCGCAGGCGCGGACAACGAGCCGGTGCTCATTTTTCATAGTCGGCGCACCGCGCCGGGCGGGTGCGGCCTGACACGGGTGGATGTCGGGGCGAGCGGGCCGGCGCGCAGCGCCTGCGCGGCCGGCGGCTTTACATAGCGTCACCAGGCTGTGAGCCGCTTAACAGTCCCACGCTGCGCCTGCGCCCACAGCCGCGCGTGCGCCGCGCGCTCAGACGCGCAGCACGATCTTGCCGATGTGCGCGTCGGATTCCATCAGCTCATGGGCGGCCGCCGCCTCGGCGAGCGGAAAGCGCGCGTGGATCACCGGCTTCAACCCGGCAGATGCGAACAGCGGCCACACGCTCCGGCGCAGCGCCGCGGCAATGCGCCCTTTGTTCTCGATCGACTGCGGGCGCAGGGTGGAGGCGGTCAGCGTCAGCCGCTTGACCATCATGGGCCGCAGGTCGATCTCGGCGCGCGCGCCGCCCTGCGTGGCGATGAGCGCGATCCTGCCCTCGGTCGCCGCGGCCGCGATGTTGCGCGCCACATAGTCCCCGCCGACCATGTCGAGGATCACGTCGGCGCCCTTGCCGTCGGTCGCGCCCAGCGTCGCCGCGACGAAATCCTCCTCCCGGTAGTTGATGGCGAGCTGCGCGCCGAGCGCGCGGCACGCGGCGCATTTGTGGGCCGTGCCGGCCGTGACCAGCACGCGCGCCCCGAACGCCGTGCCGAGCAGGATCGCCGTGGTGCCGATGCCGCTCGCGCCGCCGTGCACCAGCAGCGTCTCGCCCTTGGCAAGACGCGCGCGCTCGAACACGTTCAGCCAGACGGTGAAGAACGTCTCCGGCAGCACCGCGGCCTGCTCGACACTCAGCGGCGCCGGCACCGGCAGGCACTGCACGGCCGGCGCGGCGACGTACTGGGCGTAACCTCCGCCCGCGACCAGGGCGCACACCGAGGCGCCGGCCTTGGGCTCCGTCACGCCCGCACCGAGCTGCACCACCTCGCCGGCAACCTCGAGGCCGGGGATATCCGCGACCACCCCGGGCGGCGGCGGATACAGGCCCTTGCGCTGCAGGATATCGGGCCGGTTCACGCCGGCGGCGGCAACCCGGATCAACACCTCGCCGGCCTTCACCTCGGGCACGGGCACCTGCACCGGCCGCAGCACCTCGGGCGGTCCCGGCTCGCGGATCACGATCGCCGTCATGGTTGGCGTGTTCACCGCGCAGATGTTGACGTTCCGCGCCGCGACCCGTCAACCGGCGCCACTGCGCACTCGAGCTGCGGCGCGCGAAGGTGAGCGGCCTAGGCGCGCGGCGGAGATGCGGGCCCTGCAGGCGCAGCGTTGCCGCAGCGGCTCAGCAGCTTCTCGCGCAGCTGGGCGCGCTCTTCCGGCGTCATCTGCTCCCAGCGCTCGCGCCAGCGGTGCTGCCGCCAGCGCCCGACGCCGCCGCGCCAGCCGCCAAACAGCAGACGGCTGAGAATCAGCAGTCCCAGAGCCTGCCAGTACTGCAGGGTGGGTCCGTGGAACAGTACAGGCACGAGCGCATTCCACAGCCACATGACCGCCACACCCAGCAGCACCATCACGACGATCACCGTCACGACAATCGCCACGCCCTTCACGACCCAACGTACCGGTCCTCTCACAGTGCTCTCCTCATGTCATGATCCAGTCTTCCCACGCCTCGCGCAGACGCTCGCGCAGGAAGCGCACGGCATAGTGCTTGCGGGACAACAGCGTGTTGACCCCCGTCCCCGAGCGTGCCGCGAGCTCACGAAAGCTCAGCCCCTCGAGCTCGTGGGCGATGAAGGCCTCGCGCTGCTCGGGCGGCAGCTCCTGCAGTGCCGCCTCGATCTCCGCGAGCAAGAGTGCGCGCGTCAGCTCCGATTCCGGATCGTCGACCGCCGCGCCGGGCAACTGCGCCAGGTCAGCGTCGTCAGCCTCGTCGGCGTCGCGCCGCCCGCCTGGCGGTGCGCGCGTGTGCTTCCTGCGAAAGCGGTCGACGATGCGATTGCGCGCCACGCGCGCCAGCCAGGCGCCGGCATGCTCTATCGGCTGCATCATGCGATAGGCCACGACCAGCTCGTAGAGGGTCTCCTGCAGTATGTCCTCCGCGTCCGCGGCCTCGGCGACCGAGGCGCGGATCAGGGCGAGCAGGCGCCCGCGCTCACGCGCCACCGTGAGCGCGATCTGACGGTCCTGCTCCAGCGCATTCGCGGGCCCGGGTAGCACCACATCCATCTTCACAGGTAAAGACGCACCGGCAGGGGGAATATTGTGTGCGCCGCCGCGGGCCTTGGGCGGTGAGGGTCGCGCCGCCGCGGGGTTTGCCGCCGCGGCGTTGACCTCAGCCGCGTTGCGCTTGCAGCGCCAGCGTTCCCGAGCGCCCCGGAACCGTGCCGGCGACCACGGCGCAGCGCGGCAGACCGCGCAGGTCGAGCGTACCGACATAGCTGCCGAGGTCGGTGAGGTGCACGCCGCGCTCCTGCCAGGCGCGCAGCAGCCGCTCGAACGCGCCGAGCAGGCGGCCGCCTTCGAGCTCCGCGTGCAGCGTGAACACCTGGTCGCGTGAGGGAGTGCGCGCGGTGAGCGCGAGCAGATGATCCACCGGGTCGGCGCCGGCGAGATCGGGGCGGCCGATGAGCTCGTCGAGGGTCGGCAGCGTCGTCGGCAGCTGCGGTACTGCAGCCGCGCCCGGGATGGTGAGCGGCAGGAACGGCTCGCTGCCGCGCGCGTCCGAGGCGTAGCGGAACCCGAGCTCGTGCTCGAGCGCCGGAAGGTAGCGGTTCATCTGCCAGCCGGCCGCGCCATGCACCGCCGGTGCCCGGCCGAATACCGTCATGAATTCATCGCGCGCGAGGGTCAGCTCGCGGCGCGTCCATGCCTCGCTGGCATTCGCCACGCCATCCTGCCAGCGCACGTGGTCCCAGGTGTGCACGCCCACTTCGAAACCCCGCTGTGCGATCTCCTGCATCGGGCCGCGGCAGCGCCGCCCGATGTGAGGTCCCGGCAGCAGCACGCCGTACAGCAGCGTCTTCAAGCCGTAGTGCTCGAGCACCGAGGTGCGCTGCACCTTGGCGAGAAAACCGCGCCGGAAGGCGCGCTTGATCGCCCGCCCGGTGTGGTCGGGACCCATGCTGAAGAGAAAGGTCGCGCGCAGCGCGAGCTTCTGCAGCAGGTCCGCGAGGCGCAGCGCGCCTTCGCGCGTACCGCGATAGGTGTCGACGTCGATCTTGAGGGCGATGAGCGCCACGGCGCGCGGTCAGGACAGCGGCAGCGGCTGCGCCAGGTGCGCCGCGCGCGCCGCGAGGTCTATGGGGCCGTGGGCGTCGGCGGCCGCCAGCAGCCGCAGCACCCCGCCATCGCCACAGGCAAGGTGGCAGGCGCCCTCGGCGGCGAACAGCTGCGGCGCGCCCGCGGCGACGCGCCGCCCGGTGAGGCGCGTGCGATGGATCTGCCAGCGCTCGGCGCCCACCTGACCGAAAGCCCCCGGGAAGGGTGGCGCCACCGCGCGCACCAGGTTGTGTACCGCGAGCGCGCCCGCCGCCCAGTCGATGCGGCCATCCGCCGGCGTGCGGCGCCCGAAGTACTCACCCGGCACGATCGGTTGCGGCCGGCGCGCTGCGGTGCCTGCAAGCAGCCCCGGCAGCGAGCGCGCCAGCACGCTCTCGGCCGCGACAGTGACCTTCGCGTATACCTCGCGGGCATCGTCGTCCAGCAGGATCGGTACGGCCTGCGTGTCGACGATGTCGCCGGCATCGGCGCGCTCCACCATGTAGTGCAGCGTCGCGCCGGTCTGGTGCTCGCCGCGCAGGATCGCCCAGTTGACCGCGGCGCGCCCGCGGTATCTGGGCAGCAGCGAGCCGTGCATGTTGAGCGCGCCGCGCCGCGCGCACTGCAGCAGCGGCGCGCCGAGCAGCGCGCGGTAATAGAAGGAGAAGATGAAATCCGGGCGCAGTTGCGCGAGCAGCCCCGGAAGCTCGCCGGTGTGCGCGTCGCGCGGCGTCAGCAGCCGCAGCCCGTAGTCGGCGGCGGTGGCGGCGACGCTGCCGAACCAGGGGGTCTCCTGCGGATCGTCGGGGACGGTGACCACCAGCGGGATGTCCAGCCCCGCCGAGATCAGCGCCTTCAGACAGCGCACCCCCACATCGTGATAAGCGAAGACGACCGCCCGGCCCGGGCTCACTCCGCGGCTCCCCGCACCCGTTGCGGCGGCGGCAGCGTCGCTGCGGGCTGCTGCCCGGTGAGCGCGGCAGGCGGGGGCAGGCGCCCCTGGCTGTTGTCCTCGTCTGTGCCGAGCACCGCGGCGACCGTGTAGCGCGGCCGCTGGCGCACCTGCTCGTAGATGCGCCCGACGTACTCGCCCACTACGCCCAGGCCGATCAGCGCCACGCCGTTCAGGAAGAAGGCGATACCGAACAGGGTGAACAGTCCTTCCGCCTCCGGACCGACCACCAGGCGGCGGATGGCGAGGAACATCACGAACGCGAGCGACAGCAGCGCGATGACGATGCCGGACATCGAGAAGAACTGCAGCGGCACCACCGAGAAGGCGGTCATCAGGTCGAAGTTCAGGCGGATCAGCCGGAACAGCGAGTACTTCGAATGCCCGACGGTGCGCTTGGCATGCCCCACCTCGATCTCCACCGGCTGGCGCGCGAACGTATAGGCGAGCGCCGGCACGTAGGTGCTCACTTCCGTGCAGCGGTTGAGAGCGTCGATCACGCTGCGGTGGTAGCCGCGCAGCATGCAGCCCTGGTCGGTGATGCGGATCGAGGTGGTGCGCTCGCGCACGCGGTTCATCAGGCGCGAGGCGGCCTTGCGCCACAGCACGTCGTGACGGCGGATGCGCACCGTGCCGACGTAATCGGCGCCCGCGTCCATGGCCGCCACCAGCCGCCCGATCTCCTCGGGCGGGTTCTGCAGGTCGGCATCGAGGGTGATCACGTAGGTGCCGCGGGTCTGCTGGAAGGCGGCGAGAATTGCCATGTGCTGACCGGCGTTACGCGCCAGCACCACCACGCGCGTGACCTCGGGGCGGCGCTGGTACTGCTCGCGCAGCAACGCCGCGGAGGAGTCCGTGCTGCCGTCGTCGACGAATACGATCTCGTAGGAGCGCCCCAGGGCATCGAGCGCCGGGTAGAGCCGTGCGAACAGCAGCGCCAGCCCCTCCTCCTCGTTGTAAACCGGCACCACCACCGAGACGTCCGGGTTCATGCGCGCGCTCCACGCACGATGGCGCCCACGGCCTCGACCACGCGCTCGACGTCGCCCGGCTGCATCGCCGGGAACAACGGCAAGGTGACGGTCTCGCGCCCGATACGCTCGGCGTTGGGGAACTGACCCTCGCGGTAGCCGAGCGCGCGGTAGGCGCTGAACAGGTGGATCGCCGGATAGTGCACGCCCACGGCGATGCCGCGCGCGCGCATCGCCTCCATGAACTGGGCGCGCGAGATCGTCAGCTGCGCGAGCGGCAGCAAGGGGGTGAACACGTGCCAGCTGTGACCCTCGTCGCCGCGCTCCGGCAGGCGCAGCGGCGCCGCCTCGGCCCACAGCTCGTAGTAGCGCGCCACCAGCGCGCGGCGCCGGCCGTTGAACTCCTCGAGCCGGCGCAGCTGGCCGAGCCCGACCGCGGCCGCGACGTCCGACAGGTTGGACTTGCCGCCGGCGAGCAGCGTGTCGCAGCCGTCGAGCCCGGACTTCACCTGGCCGTGCCAGCGATGCAGCTCGATCGCCCGAACTTCCGCGGCCGAGCCACCGGAGATCGCGCCGCCCTCGATGGTGGTCATGTTCTTGTTGGGATGGAAGCTGAAGCACACCAGGTCGCCGAAGCTGCCGATGCGCCGCCCGCGCCAGGTGGAGCCGATGGCGTGCGCGGCATCCTCGATGACCCGCAGGCCGTGACGGCCGGCGATCGCATAGAGGCGCTCCATGTCGACCGGCAGCCCGGCAAAGTGCACCGGCATGATCGCGCGGGTGCGCGGCGTGACGGCCGCCTCCACCTGCTCGAGGTCGAGATTGCGCGAGTCGAGCCCCACGTCGACGAACACCGGCCGCGCGCCCACGCGCACGATGACGTTGGCGGTGGCGACGAAGCTCAGCGCCGGCGTGATCACCTCATCCCCCGGCCCGATGCCGCAGGCCAGCAGCGCCATCTCCATACCGGCGGTGGCGGAGGTCTGCGTGCGCACCGGCCGCCCGCCGAGATAGGCGGACAGCTCGGCTTCCAGCTGCGCCACCTTGGGGCCGCTCGCGAGCCAGCCCGAGCGCAGTACCTCGGCGACCGCGGCGATGGTCTCCTCGTCGATGCTCGGGCGGGTGAACGGCAACAGCGGCTTGGAACTCACGGTCGGTACTCCGGTACAGGGAAGCGCGCGCGGCACGGCGCTCACGAGCGCGCCACCAGCAGCACGCCCAGCACGATGACGGCGACGCCCGCGACCCGCTGCAGGTTGGGAACCTCGCCCAGCAGCCACCAGGCAAAGCCGATGTTCATCACGTAGCCAAGCGACAGCAGCGGGTAGGCCTGGGTCACCGGCACGCGTGACAGGCCTACCAGCCACACGACGACGCTCAGGCCGTAGGCGGACAGTGCCCACCACAGCGAGGGCACCGTGAGCAGCCCCAGCCCGCGTTGCCACAGGTGCGCGTCACCGGCCAGCAGCGGACCGGTGACGCGCGTCGCGGCCTTAAGTCCGAGCTGTGCCAGGGCGTTCAACAGCACCCCGCAGAACAGGATGGAAAAGTCAGTCAGTCTCACAGGCGACTCACGGCAACGGTGTAGTTGTCAGCGGCAATGACGCGTCCGGGAAAGCCGCGCCGCCGCCAGCTGTCCCACAGCTGCGGATCGAAGAATGCCACGCCCTGATCCGCAGCGCTCCAGCGCGAGGCGAACTGCTCCAGCGTCATGCGCCGCTGCGGCTCCTCGCGCAACCCGAACTGTAGTTCGCCCTCGTAGCCGGCCAGCTGCAGGGTGCGTCCCAGGTAGGGCGACACCGTCTCGCGGTACTGCCCGACACTGTACAGCGGGGTGGACGCGCCGATGAAGGGCCGCACCGCGCTCACCAGCTCGCGCGCCGAGCGCGCCGGCGGAATGAGCGCGTACTCGCATAGCAGCCCCTGCCAGGCGAGCATCGCCCCCAGCGCGCTGGCCAGCACCGCTGGCTGCACGCTGACGCGGCGCGCCGCGGCGAACGCCGCGGCGGCGAGCGCCGCCGCCACCGCGCCGAGCGCCCAGTACCAGGCCGCCTGCGGCACGAAGCTGTTGACGCGCGCACTATAGATAAGAAGGCCGCCCGCCACCAACAACACCAGCGCTGCGCCGACCCACGCCGCCGTGCGCGCCAGTGCCAGCGGCGCAGGGTTGCCCGCGCCGGTGACCGCGGCGAGCACCGGCAGCAGCGGCAGGATATAGGGGGCGAGCTTCGAGCCGGAAGCGGAAAAGAATACCAGCGTGAGGGCGGCGTACAGCAGCAGGAAGCGCAGCGGACGGAAGCGCGCAGCACCCGTGCCGGCCTGTGGCCAGGCGCGCCGGCAGGCACGCAGCAGCCCCGGCAGCCACGGCAGCACCGCCAGCAGCAGCAACGGCAGGAAATACCACCACGGCTCGAAGCGCTGATGCACGGTGGTGAGGAAGCGCGTGAAGTGCTCGTGCACGAAGAAGAATTGCGGGAAGCTCGGGTTGCGCAGCGACACCGCGACGAACCACGGCGCCGCTACGCCCAGGAACAGCGCGACGCCGGCCGCCGGGTGCAGCCGCCGCCACGGGGCGGCATCGCGCTCGATGAGCGTGTACAGCACGAGTGCGCCGCCGGCGAGCACCCCCACCACGATTCCCTTGGACAGCACCGCGAGCGCCGCCAGCGCCCAGGCCGCCAGCATCCAGCGCCGCTCCGGCACGGACGCAGGCGGTGCGCTCTGTGCCACGGTGAACGCCAGCAGCGCGGCGGTCAGCCAGAAGGTGAACGCACCATCGAGCAGGTTCAAATGCCCGACCACGGCGAAGAACGGGCTGACGGCCAGCGCCAGCAGCGCGGCGAGCGCGCTGCCGGCGCCGTAGAAGCAGGCCACCCAGGCGTACACCAGCGGCAGGCAGGCGAACGCCAGTCCCACGCTCCACAGCCGCGAGCTCCACTCGCTGACGCCGAAGCCGGCATAGGCGGCGGCCGTTGCCCAGTACTGCAGCGGCGGCTTCTCGAAGTACTTCAGGCCATCGAAGCGCGGCGTGATCCAGTCGCCGCTGGCGAGCATTTCGCGCGGAATCTCCGCGTAGCGGCCCTCGTCCGGATCGAGCAGCGCGCGCACCTGCAGCGTGCTGAACCAGCCCGCCGCCAGGATCAGCCACGCCAGCCAGCCGAGCCGGCGCAGCGCCGGCTGCCGCCCGAGGGCTAGCTCCATGGTGCTCGCCGCAGCACGCGCGGCTAGATCGCCGCCATGGCCGCCAGGCGCGTGGCGAAGCCTTCCTGGTTCACGTAGAAGTCGATGGTGCGGCGCACGGCAGTGTCCATGTCGGTGCTCGGCGCCCAGCCGAGGTCGCGCCGTGCCGCCTCGATGTTGGGCACGCGCACCTGGATGTCCTGGTAGTACTTGCCGTAATAATCGCCGGCGGAAATGTCCACGATCTCGGTGGCGCGGGCATTGTCGCGCAGCATCGGGAATTCCTGGGCGATGCGGATGGTGCGCTGCGCCAGCTCGCGGATCGAGATGCAGTTGGCCGGGTTGCCGATGTTGAAGATCCGGCGGCTGGCGCGGCCGTCGCGGTTCTCCAGGATCGTCAGCAGGCACTCGATCGCATCGTCGATATAGGTGAAGGAGCGCTTCTGGCTGCCGCCGTCCACCAGCTTGATCGGCCGGCGGTACAGCACGTTGGAGAGGAACTGCGTGAAGACGCGCGAGCTGCCCTCCTTCGGCTCCTCGACGTTGTCGAGGTTCGGTCCGATGAAGTTGAAGGGCCGGAACAGCGTGTAATCGAGGTTGTCGCGCACGCCGTAGGCATAGATGACGCGGTCGAGCAGCTGCTTGGAAGCCGCGTAAATCCAGCGCTGCTTGTTGATCGGACCGTACATCAGCGGGCTGGTCTCCTCGTCGAGCACCGGGTCCGGCGACATGCCGTAGATCTCGGAAGTCGAGGGAAAGATCAGCCGCTTGTTGTACTTCACGCAGTGCCGCACGATGTCGAGGTTGGCCTCGAAGTCCAGTTCGAACACTCGCAGCGGGTGCGTCACGTACTGGGCCGGATTGGCGATGGCGACCAGCGGCACGACCACGTCGCACTTCTTGACGTGGTACTCGACCCACTCCTTGTTGATGGTGATATCGCCTTCCACGAAGTGGAAGCGGTCGTTCTTCGGCAAGTCACCGAGCTTGTTGTCCGACAGGTCGATGCCGTAGACCTCCCAGTCGCGCGACTTCAGGATCGCACCGGTGAGCGCGGTGCCGATGAAGCCGTTCGCGCCGAGAATCATGATCTTCAGTGCCATACTTTCTACCTACGGATGCGCGCGGGACGCCGCGCCGGCGCGGCTGCGCGGCGCGGGTTCGAACCGCTCATGCTAGCATTTTCTTAGCATCACCGGCCGGAGGTGGCGCTGATCCGGCAGCCACCGGCAACCGCCGGCGGTGCGCCCGGCGCTACTGCCGCAGCGCTGCGGCACGCTTACGGACATCCGCTGCAAAGGCGGCGTCCTTGATCGACTCCAGATTGATCTCGACATTCGCCGCCGCGCCCTCGATAGCGGCCTGGGCCAGGGCCGCAGCGGTCGTAAGATCGGACTTCATGTTGGGATTGGTAATGGGCCTCAGTTTCTCGACAATGGCCGCGATTTCCCGGGCACTCTCCGCGACCCCCAATGGCACGCTGGTGGCCTGCTTCAGCGCCGCATCGATCATGCCGTGGGCATCGGGCGATTCTTTGGCCTGCCGGTAAGCCTTCATCACGACGTTAAAAGACTCGGCGTCGGCATCGATGGCCGCCTTCAATGATTCGCGCAATGGACCGAGGCGCGCGATGAGCTCACTGAGCTCACGCTCATATTGCAGGTACGCTTTCTTGCCCCGTGACATGGAAGCCACCATCGTGGCCAATGCCGCGGCCATGGCGGCACTGGCGGCCGCGGCACTGCCGCCTCCGGGTGCAGCGGTCGGCGCGGCCAGTTGCTCGACAAACGGCTCGACTCCGGCGCGCAACCCGCCGACCGCCGCTTTGCCGCCCATCACCGCACTCAAGCGGTTTTCCAGAATCAATGACGAATCAAAGTTCTCGACCTGCAGAAACCATTCCGCGGCCGCTTCCAGCGCTCTTTTCGGGATCAAGCCGACGATTTCGCTGCTGACGGGTGACACGCCGTAGCGCGCCGCTTCGCGCTTCACCATCTCGAACACGCGATGGATGGGCGTCTGCTCAAAATCGGTGAGGTTCATGGAGACCTGGGCCATGCCGCGCACCAGGAATCCCGCGCCCTTGACAAAGCGCAACCCGCCGCTGGAAAAGCGCAGTGCCTTGGCAATGTTTTTCGCAATCTGCACATCCGGCGTGCTGAGAAAAACGTTATAGGCGATGAGAAATTTTCGCGCGCCGATCGCGGTGATCCCAGCCGTCGGATGTACTCGCAGATCGCCGAAGTCCGGCTTGCGGGCAGGATTGGTCGCGATCTCGGCGCGGATGGCTTCGAACTGCCCGCGGCGAATGGTTTCCAGGTTCTGCCGCTCGGGAGCGCTCGCGGCGGCCTCGTAGAGGTACACCGGAATCTGATAACGCTGCCAGATCTGGGCGCCAACGTGGCGCGCCATGGCGACACAGTCTTCGAGGCTCACCCCTTCGATGGGAATGAAGGGAACCACGTCCGCTGCGCCCATGCGCGGGTGCGCCCCCTGGTGAACGTTCAGATCGATCAGTTCGGCCGCCTTGCCCACGCCGCGAATCGCCGCTTCCTGAATCGGCTCGCGCTCGCCCGCCAGCGTGATCACGCAGCGGTTGTGGTCGGCGTCCATCTCGCGATCGAGCAGGTATACGCCGTCCATCTTCATGGCCGCGACAATGGCGTCGACCTTCGCTGTATCGCGGCCCTCGGAGAAATTGGGGACGCATTCGATCAGTGTTGGCATAGGGCCGGAAGAATAGCCGGCGAGGTCCGCCACTCGCAAGCAACGGCGCGCCGACCGTAGCGTTCGCCGCGGCGCGCGCGGGCGCCGCGCGCCGCGTGCATCAGAAGTTGAAGCCGAAACGGATCGGAATGTACTCGGTCGGCCCCTGGGTCTCGATGCGCTCGTAACGCGCCTCGATGAACCACGATTGTCCGTTCGGCAGCGGGAATTTCATGCCGGCGCCGGCGTTCCACGCGAAGTGCGTGCTGTCGCTCGCCGCCACCAGCGTGTCGTGGCCGAAGCCCGGGCCGCAGAAGAAGTCGTTGCAGAAGAAGTTGTTCTGCGTCAGCTCGAGCCGGCGCCAGCCGATGCCCACCCCGGCGGTCGCGTACAGGCGCATCCACGGGTTCAGCGGCTGTTCGAACACACCGTCGAGGAAACCGGTGACGGTCTGCATCGAGCCGTTGTCGGCCTGGCTGTTCTGCGCGACGAAGGCGTTGGTCGCATCGAAACGGTTGTAGCTGACTTCCGCCCGCAGCATGAACGGCTGCTGGGGATAGGGCAGGATGTTCACGCCGGTGCCGACGTTCCAGCCATTGTTGAAGTAGGTTGCGGTGTCATTCTGCGTGATGCTGGCACCGCCATCGAGAAACCATTGCACCGGGCGCACCGGCTGGGACTGATACACCTGCGCGCCGGCCGGTGCGGCCAGCGCCGCCAGCAGCACGGCCGCGGAAATCCCAACGTACACTTTCATGTGATTCATCATCCGATCCTTTGGCTGAATCTTGGCTGAATGTCGCGCCTGCTCCGCAGCGGCGGAGCGCACGGCTTCGAGGTTGGACCGCGGCGGCGGGCGTTGGTTGCCTGCCGCGCCCCGTGAGCGTGGCGGCACTTACGCCCGGTTACTTTGGGCCACGGCGCCGCGCAAGGCGGCGGCGTAGCGCAGCGAGGATGTCGTGAACCTCGCCGATGCCGAGCGCGGCCGCACAGAAGAAGAACGCAGCGGACGCACAGGCGATGACAAGCAGCAGGCTCATGCACTTCGGCCAGAAGGCCTGCACCGCCCAGTCCGCGAGCAGCAGCCGGTCACCGGCCGCGGCTACTGCCAGCAGCGCCAGCGAGGCGAGCGCCACCTTGGCCAGCAGGATGAGCAGTGCGCGCGACTCGAGCCTGCCCAGGTGCGAGCGCATTAGCAGGTACAGCACCAGGAAGTTGCTGGTGGCCACACAGGCGGTGGACAGCGCGAGCCCGCGGTGACCGAGGCCGAGCTCGCGCGTGAACAGCCAGTTCAGCAGCAGGTTGAGCGCCACGGCGCTGAAGCTCACCAGCATCGGTGTCTTGCGGCGGTCGACCGCGTAGAAGGCGTTGACGAGCACCTTGAGCGCGGCGTAACCGCACAAGCCGATTGCATAGAAGCGCAGCGCGCCGGCCGCCTCGCCCGCCTCGTAGGCGCCGAAGCGCCCGTGCTGGTACAGCACCGAGATGATCGGCTCGGCGAGCACCATCAGGCCGACCGCCGCAGGGATGGTGAGTAGAAAGGCGAGCCGCATGCCGCGCGCCAGCTCGCTGCGGAAGGCGCCGGTGTTGCCGGTCGCCGCCATGCGCGCCAGCAACGGCAGCGCCACGGTGCCGAGCGCCACGCCGAAGATGCCGAGCGGTAGCTGCATGAGGCGAAATGCCACGGTGAGCCAGAAGGTCGGCCCGTCGCCGAGCTCGGAGGCGAACACCGAGTTGACCAGCACGTTCACCTGCGTGCTGCTGGCCGCGATCACCGACGGCCCCATCAGGCGCAGGATGGCGCGCACGCCCGGGTCGCGCCACTTGAGATCCGGGTGATAGCGGTAACCGGCGCGGCGCAGCGCCGGCAGCTGCACCAGCAGCTGCAGCGCCCCGCCGATCAGCGTACCGACGGCGAGCCCGAGGATGGCGCGCGTGCCGAAGTGTGGATCGAGCAGGTAGCCGAGCACCACGCCGGCGACGATCGAGCCGAGGTTGAAGAAGCTCGAGGCCATCGCCGGGATGCCGAACACGTTGCGCGCGTTCAGCATGCCCATGACGAGCGCCGCGAGCGACACCAGCAGGATGAACGGGTACATGACGCGCGTCAGGGTGACGGTGAGCGCCGCCTTCTCCCCCTCGAAGCCGGGCGCGAGCGCCGCCACCAGCCAGGGTGCCGAGGCGATGCCGAGTACGGTGATCGCGCTGAGCGTGATCACCGCGAGCGTCGCCGCCTTGTTGGCGAGGCGCCAGGCCGCCGCGTCGCCCTCGAGCGCCGCGGTGCGCGTGAACACCGTGACGAACGCGGTCGACAGCGCGCCTTCGGCGAACAGGTCGCGCAGCAGGTTGGGGATGCGGAACGCGATGGTGAACGCATCCATGATGCGTCCGCCGCCGAACAGCGCGGCGAAGATCTGCTCGCGTGCCAGCCCGAGCACGCGGCTGCACAGCACCGCGAGCGCGACGACTCCGGCGGCGCGGGTGTTCAGCTTGTCAGCGCGGGAAACGCCTCCGGCCGCGGCGGGCGCAGCCGCGGGTGTGTGGCCTTCTGGCATGCGGCCGCCACGGTAGCATCCTCCGCGCGCCCACGGCCAGCGCGCTCGCGGCCAGCGTGCTCGCGGCCAGCGCGCTCGCGGCCAGCGCGCTCGCGGTGAGGCTAACCTCCCGGACCGGAGCGCCAGGTCGCGGTGATGCCGAAGGTGCGCGGCCGGTAGGTGTACTGGTTCTGCTGCACGGTCGGCGAGCCGGCCGGGTTATACGGGTCGATGGCCCCGAGTGCGTAGTTGGTGACGGTGTGCGTGTTGGTCAGGTTGTCGATGAACGGCGTGACCTGCCAGCTGCCCAGCGTGATGCCGGCGCGCATCGAGGTGAAGGCAGTCCCGGGCAGCGTGTAGGTATAGGGGAAATACTGCGAGGAGCGCGGGTCCTGCAGCACCGAGGGCCAGTTGTTGCGCGCCTCGTACTCCCAGTCGACGCGTATGAAGGCCTCGTGCTGGCCGAGGATGAAGCGGTACTCGGGGCCGAGCGCCACCGTCCAGGGGGCGTTGAGTCCCGGCGCACTGTCAATGGCGGCTTCACCGGAGATCGCATCGCCGGTGACCGACAGCGGCTGACCGGCAGCGTTCACGATCGTCGAGTTCTTGGTGTAGCGCGCGTCGGTGTAGCCGGCCGCCAGATCGATATGCAGATGACCGAGGTTGATCTCCGCCTGCAGGTCCGCGCCCTTCGCTACCGCCGTGCCGAGGTTATCCGTGAACTGCAATCCGCAGTCCCCGGCCACGTAGACGTTCTGCTGGATGTCGTTCCACTTGATGTAGTAGACACTGGTGGCGATGCGCAGCACCTGGCCGAAGGAGTTCTTCGAGCCGATCTCGTAGTTCTGGGTCGAATCGGATTTGTAGGTGAGCGGCGCGCCGTTGGGGAATCCTTCCTCGGTAAGATTCTGTTGACAGTACGGCGGCAGCGCCGGGTTGCCGCCGGCGGGCCGGAAGCCCTTGGCGTAGCCGACGTAGAACAGGTCGGTGGGATCCATCTGGAACGCGAGAGTCGCCTTGGGCGTGTTCGGCGTCTCGGTCACCGATGCCGATCGGCCCACGCCCGGCAGCGACTCGGGGAGGCCGTTGACCAGCACCGGGGTCGGGCCGTAGTTCTCGAGTCCGTCCGCGTAGTTCACGATCTCGAAGCTGGTGCGCGCCACGCGCTCGCCGACCGTCAGCCGCCACTGGTCGGTGAAGGCATAGCTCGCCTCGCCGAAGCCCGCGAACTGGTGATCGTAGGTGGTGTTGCGGTTGTAGTAGATGTCGCACGCGGGGATGTACGGGTAGGCGGCATTGCCCGGACAGGAGAACGGCACCACCGTGGCGCCACTGGGCGAGGTGAATGTGAAGATGGAAGTTGCCGGCTCGCCGTACATGTAGTTGAAGAGCCCATTGGTCTCGTTGAGGGGATCCTTGAGCTCCTCGATGCTGCCTTCCTTGGCGACCTGCCAGAACACGCCGGCCGTCCAGCGCCAGCGCGAGCTGTTGTCGGTCGATTGCCAGCGCAGCTCCTGCGAGACGCTCTGCTGCGTATTGGTCATGACGTTGGGCGTCTGGTAGTTGGCGAACTGCGCCGGCAGATGGATGCCGGTGCCGTCGAGCAGCGGGTACCAGGGACAGTTGGCCGCAACACCGCTCGCCTCGCAACCGAGGCCGCCGGTGAGCGGGTTACCCGGCCAGCCGAGGCTCTGGAAGAAGCCGAGGTCGTACACCGTGCCCTGATAGCCGGTGAGCTCGCGGCGGTTGTAGTAGGAGGTGTCGGAGATGATCTCGCTGTTCTTCATCTCGTACTGCAGCTTCAGCGCCGGCAGGTAGTAGCGGTCCGGATCCGGAATGCGCTCGGGGGTCGCGGTGTTGAACTCCCCGGCACTCGGGTTGGAATACGCCGGCCAGTAGGTAGGCTGATCGTTGAGCCGGCGGTCCTGAAACATGATGCTCGGCGTCACCGTGAAGGAGCTCACCGGCTGCCAGATGGCCGCCGCACGCAGCACCAGCGTGTTCGAGTAGTTGACGTTGTGCGCGATGACCGTGGGATCGGCGGGATCGGAGCTGTCGCTGACCCGATCGATCCAGCCGCCGTCGTAGCGGTACCAGGCGCTGACGCGGAACCCCAGGGTGCCGTCGATGATCGGCCCGCCGTGGGCGATGCCGAACTCGGCGCTCGGTTGCCCGTACTGGGTGTAGGACACCTCGGAGCGCACGTAGGTGCTCGCGGTGGTGAGACTCGGTTGGTTCATGATGTAGCGCACCGTGCCACCCTCGGAGCCGGCGCCGAACAGCGTGCCCTGCGGCCCGCGCAGGATCTCGACACGGTCGAGGTCGAAGGTCTTGGGCAGCGTGTCGTCGGGATTGAAGCCGACGTTGCGCATCTGGATGGGCGTGTCGTCGAGATAGATGCCGGTGGTGCCGGCTCCCGCGGAGGACGAGATGCCGCGGATCGAGATGGCGTTGGTGCCGGAGTTGTCGATAGATACGCCCGGGGTGAAGCGCGCGATGTCCTGGAAATCCTTGATGCCGCGCATGTCCATGTCGTCCTGGGTGAGCGCGGTGACGCTGATCGGCACCTTGCTGAGCGGCTCCTCGTGCCGGGTTGCGGTCACTACCACCTCCTGCAGCCCGCCCAGCTCGGGGCTCTCGGTCGCCGCCGGGGCGGCGCTGGCGGCGGCTGCGGTGGCCGCGTCGGCGTGTGCGGTGCGCGGCGGCGCAGCCAGCAGACCGGTCGCCGCCAGTGACACAGCGACAATTAAGCGAAGACTGCGAGTGGCTTGCTTCATGTTCGTATCCTCCCCCGTGAGCGGCGGTCACCGGCTAAGGCACCGCCGCCATAGTCTATGTCTGCAGCACCACGGCTGCATCCGCGCTCCAACTCACGTAGACCTCGTCGCTCCAGTCGATCGCGGCTTCCGAGGTGCGTCGCTCGTTCTGCGCGAACACCGTAACCAGCTTGCCGCTCGTGGTCTTGATCTGGTAGGTGGAGCGATTGCCGAGGTAACCGAGCTCCCAGACCATGCCGCGCAGCTGGTTGATGCGGGCGCCGCTCGCCGGTTGCTTGGCGAGCCGCACCTTCTCGGGCCGCAGTGCCACCCAGACGCGCTGGCCGACGCTGTAGCTGCCGGAGTCATCGACCAGCAGCTCGCTGTCGATCTCCCCACAACGCACGCTCACCAACCCGTCGGTGCAGCCGCTCACCGTGCCCTCGAACAGATTGGTGGTGCCGACGAAGTCCGCCACGAAACGGCTGCGCGGGAACTCGTAGATCTCCGCCGGGGTGCCGACCTGCACGACCTGCCCGCGGTCAATGACGGCGATGCGGCTGGCGAGCGCCATGGCCTCGTCCTGGTCGTGGGTGACGACGATGAAGGTGATCCCGACCTTGTCCTGCAGGTCCATGAGCTCGAACTGCGTCTGCTCGCGCAGCTTCTTGTCGAGCGCCGACAGCGGTTCATCGAGCAACAGCACCTTGGGACGGCGGATCAGCGCACGCGCCAGCGCCACGCGCTGGCGCTGGCCGCCGGAGAGCTGGTGCGGCTTGCGCTGCGCCAGCGCGCCGAGCTGCACCATGTCGAGCGCTTCCTGTACGCGCCGGCGCCGCGCGGCCTCCTCGAGCGGCAGCCGCCGCAGCCCGTAGCCGACGTTCTTCTCCACCGTCATGTGCGGGAACAGCGCGTAGGACTGGAACATCATGTTCACCGGGCGCTGGTGCGGCGCCACGGTGCTCATGTCCACCCCGTCGATGCTGATGCGGCCGCTGCTCGGCTGGGCGAACCCGGCCAGCATCCGCAGCAGCGTCGTCTTGCCGCAGCCCGAGGCGCCCACCAGCGCGAACATCTCCCCCTTGTAGATGCTCAGGGTGACGTTGTCGACGGCGGTGGTCGCACCGAAGGTCTTGCTGACCGCGTCGATCAGCACCTGCGGCGTCGCGTGTGGATCGAGCCACGGGCGGCGGGCAGGGAGTTGCTTGGACGGGTTGGCGATCACGGCCGCTCCTTCAGAAGTCCGCCGGTGGCGTCGCGCGCCGCCGCGCCGGTGCGAAGAACGGCCGCTCCACCACGCGCGCGCGCACCATGCGCCGCTGCCACACCAGCTCGCGATTGAGGTAGATCTCGGCCCAGACGGTCGAGCCCGTGGCGATGTAAGGGGCGTGCACCATGGCGAGCGCCAGGTTGCGCTTGCAGGTTGGCGACCAGATCGCTGAGCTCACGCTGCCCACTGCTCTTCTACCGGAGGGCTCGCGATAGAGGAGCGCATTGTGCGCTGGCTTAGTCCCCTCCACGTCCAGTCCTACCAGCTGCTGGCGCGGGCCGCGGGCCTGCTCGGCCAGCAGCGCGCGGCGGCCGGTGAAGTGTCCCTTGTTGAAATCCACCAGCCAGGCCAGTCCGAGCTCGAGCGGCGAGCGCTCGGTGCCCAGGTAGAGGGTGTGCTCCGCCGAGACGAAGTCGAGGTTCGGCAGCACGAAGCCCGCCTCGATGCGCGCCATGTTGAGCGCCCGCGAGCCGATCGGTCGTACCGCACGGCTGCTGCCTACCGCCAGCAGCGCGTCCCAGACCGCTTCGGCGTCAGTGGGCTGCATCCACAGCTCGTAGCCCAGGTCGCCGGTGAACCCGGTGCGCGACACCATCATGGCGATGCGTCCGGCGCCGCCGCTGCCCGCCATGGAGAGCGTGGCGTGCTCGAAGGGCTTCAAGCGCTCGACCCCGGCAAGCCCCACCGCCTTCAAGAGCTTGCAGGACGTCGGGCCCTGCACCGCGAGCGCCGCCACCTCCTCGGTCACCTCGCGGATCTCGACGTCAAAGCCGATGGCGGAGGCGCGGAACCAGTCGAGCTGCCGCTCGGCCGTGCAGAGCCGATACTCATCGGGTGCGATGCAGAACACCGTGCCGTCATCGATCAGCCGACCCTCATCGTTGCACCAGACGGTGTAGGCCACCTTCCCCGGCGCGAGCTTGCGGATGTCGCGCGTCACCAGCCGATTGAGGAAACGCAGCGCGTCCGGGCCCGCGATGCGGTACTTGACCATGGGAGTCAGGTCGTAGAGCGAGCTCGCGTTGCGGATCGCGAAGTACTCCTGCTCCACGCTGGTGAAGACATCGACCGTGGTATAGCCGGCCCACGGCACGAAGCTGTCGAGCTGGCTCAGCGTGCGCGCACGCTCGTGGAACGGCGTCTTCAGCAGCGGCTGGCGATAGTGCGGTTCGCTTTCGGTGAGCATGGCTTACGCGGCCTCGCGCAGCAGCTGCCGCGCCGCGTTGCGGCCGGCGAGACCCATCACCCCGCCGCCGGGGTGGCAGCCGGCGCCGCACAGAAACAGCCCCGGCACGGGCGTGTGGTACTGGGCAGCACCGGGCACCGGTCGCACCATCAGAAACTGATCGAGCGCCAGCTCGGCGTGGTGCCAGTGACCGCCGCTGATGCGAAACTCGCGCTCGATATCCGGCGGCACCAGCAGCTCGCTCGCGCTGATGCACTCGCGCAGCTGCGGCGCGTAGGCCGCCAGAGTATCGATGATGCTCGCCGTGAAAGCCGCGCGCTGACCCTCCCAGCCACCCGCGAGCGCGTACGGGGCGTACTGCACGATTATCGACATGACGTGCTTGCCGGGTGGCGCGAGCGTCGCGTCCGCCAGCGACGGGATCGTGACCTCGAGCATCGGCCGGCTGGAGAACTCCTCGTACTTGGCATGGTTGTAGGCGCGCTCAATGTAGTCCGCCGACGGCGCTACCAGGAGGCGCGCGCGCAGTGCCTCGGTGGTGAGCCCGGGGAACTGCGGCAGCCGCTCGAGCGCCAGGTGTAGTTTCGCCGTCAGCCCGCGCGAGCGCACCTGGGCGACGCGCCGTGCGAAGCCCGCATCCAGGTGCTCGGCCCCCAGGAGCTTCAGGAACGTGCTCTTGGGATCGGCGCTCGACACCACGGTCGTCGCGGTGATCTCCTCGCCGCAGGCGAGCACCACGCCCGTCACGCGATCCTCACGCACCACCAGGCGCGCGACCGGCGCGCCGGTGCGGATCTCGGCACCCGCGGCGCGCGCGGCTTGCGCCAGCGCCTCCGCCACGGCACCGAGGCCACCCGCGGGCTGTGCCAGGGCGTCCTCGCCCTGGGACGCGGCGCAGCGATACAGCAGTGACACCACCGTGCCCGGGGAGCGCGGACCGTAGTTGGTGCCGAGCACGGCATCCAGCGCCAGCGCCCCTTTCAGCAGCGGCAGGCTGAAGCGATCCTCGAGCAGGTCGTACACACACATCCCGCCGATGCGCAGCAGCTCGCGCATGTCGCGGCGTCCGAGACGCCGGATGCGCCAGCCGAGACCGAGGAGCGCGTACGCGTCCCGCCACGCATCGCTGCCGAGCCGCGGCGGCGTCTCGCTGAGTAGCGGATGCAGCGCGCGCGCGAAGCGCTTCAGCAGCGCGTGCCACTCCGCCAGGGCCGCCGCCTCGCTGCCCGAGTGCGCGGCGAGCGCTGCCAGGTTGCCCGGCGCGAAACTCAGGTGGCGGGCATCCTCGGCGAGCGCGACGGTCGGCAGGTTGCGCGCGGCGAGCCTTAAGCCGTGGGCTTCCAGGCCCAGCTCGCGCATCAGCGCCGGGGGCATCAGGTGCAGCAGGTGGGCGCAGGCGGAGGTGCGGAACCCGGGCGCAAACTCGCGCGTGACGGCGGCGCCGCCCACTCGCTCGGCGGCCTCGAGCACCAGTACGCGGCGGCCGCCGCGCGCCAGGTACGCCGCGCACACCAGGCCGTTGTGGCCGCCGCCGACCACGACGCTGTCGTAGTGCGCGCGGCCGGCGCTGTTCACTGCACCCTGCCCAGGTCGCGCAGGATGGCGTTCGCCGAGTTGGCGCCGGGCGCGCCCATGACGCCCCCGCCGGGGTGCGTGCTCGAACCGCACATGTACAGCCCGCGCAGCGGTGAGCGGTATTGCGCGTAGCCGGGCAGCGGGCGGTTGAACAGCAGCTGGTCGAAGGTGAGCTCGCCCTGGAAGATGTTGCCTTCGGTGAGGCCCACCTCGTTTTCGATATCCTGCGGCGTACGAATTTCCGCGTGCAGTATCAGATCCTTGAAGTCGGGGCTGTGACGCGCGATCGCGTCGATCACCGTGTTGCCGAACGCCTGGCGCTTCGCCGCGGTCCATTCCCCGTCGGCGAGCCGGTACGGGCAGTACTGCACGAACACCGACATGTAGTGCTTGCCATCGGGAGCCATGGTCGGGTCGATCTGCGTCGGAATCAGCATGTCGACGTAAGGCGCGCGCGACCAGCGCCCCTCCTTCCAGTCATCATAGGCACGCTCGACCATGTCGAGCGTGTCGGTGATGTGCATGTCACCACGCGTCGCCGGGGAGCCCTGCGGGATGGCGGGGAAGTGCGGCAGTGCGTCGAGGGCGATGTTGAGCTTGCCGGAGGAGCCGCGGATCTTGAACCTGCGCACCTGCTCGAGAAACTCCGGCGGCAGGTGCGCGGGCGCGACGGTCTGCAGGAACGTGCGCTTCACGTCGAGATTGGAGACCACGATCTTTGCCGCGATCTCCTCCCCGCCCGTCAGCACGACCCCGGTGGCGCGGCCGTTGCGCACCAGGATCTGCTCGACCGGCGCGCCGGTGCGCACCGCCCCGCCGCTCGCCTGCAGCGAGGCCGCGAGCGCCTGGGTGATAGCGCCCATGCCGCCGCGGGCGAACCCCCAGGCACCGACGGCGCCGTCAATGCTGCCCATGTAGTGGTGCAGCAGCACGTAGGCGGACCCGGGCGAGCGCGGCCCGAGCGCGGTGCCGATGATCGAGCTGCCGCACAGGTGCGCCATGACGATCTCGCTCTCGAAGTACTCCGCTAGCATGTCCGCGCAGCTCATGGTGAAGAAGCGCAGCGTGTCGTACATGCGCGCTTCGCCGAGCTGCTGGAAGTGGCGGCCGAGGAACAGCAGCTCGCGCAGGTCGCGCGGCCTGAACGAGGTCGGGTCCGGCGGCTCGCGCAGCAGCAGCGGCTTGATGAAGCGGCAATGCCTGAGCATGTCGCGCACGTAGCGATCGTAGCCTTCGGCATCGTGGCGCGAATGGCGCGCGATCTCGCGGCGCATGGCGTCATGATTGTCGTACACCGCCAGGTGCCCGCCGTCGCGCATCATGGTGCAGCCGCCCTCGTAAGGGATGATCTGCAGTCCATGGGCCGGCAGCTCGAGCGCGCGGATGATCTCGGTACGCAGCAGGCTGCACACGTAGGAGCAGTTCGAGTAGGTGAAGCCGTCGTACAGTGTGCGGCTCACCGCCGCGCCGCCGACGAACGCGTTGCGCTCGAGCACCAGCACCTTCAGTCCCGCGCGCGCCAGGTAACAGGCGTTCACCAGCCCGTTGTGGCCCGCGCCCACGACGATCGCGTCGTAGCGGTTGCGCTCGCTCGTGTTCATGCCGGCGGTGCGCTCCTGCTGCGGCGGCGCTCAGGCGGGTACGCGGCGCGTCGTTCCGAGCGAATCGAGCGTGCGATCGACCGCCAGCTCGAACGCCCGCAGGGTGTCCTTCAGGCACGAGTCATCGTGCGCCGCGGACATGAACCACGGCTCGCGTGAATCCGGCTCGCACAGGATGCATTCGTCGTGCAGCACCTTCGCCACCGCATCGTAGAAGGTGTAGTCGCTGCCCTTCCAGTCGCGGTAGGTGCGCGGCGGGTCGTGCGCGAAGTACAGCCCGCTCATCGAGGGGTGGCCGACGAAGCTGTGGGCGATGCCGCGCGCCTTGAGGACGGCGCTCTTGCCGCTGCGCAGCCGCGTGCCGTAGGCGGCGACGCGCTCGAGCGCGTCCGTCTCGGCGAGGATCTCCAGCGTCTTCTCTGCGGCCGCGAGCGACACCGGGTGCGCGGTGTAGGTGCCGCCATGCGCCACGCCCTTGCCGAGCTTGCGCATGATGTCCTCGCGCCCGGCGAGCACCGAGATCGGGTAGCCGTTGGCGATCGCCTTGGCGAAGGTACACAGGTCGGCGCGCACCCCGTAGAGCTCCTGCACGCCGCCGCGCGCCACACGAAAACCCGTCTTCACCTCATCGATGATCATCAGCACGCCATAGCGGTCGCACAGCTCGCGCGCCGCCCGTACGTAGGCCGGCTCGGCGGCGATCCCCAGGCAGTTGCCCATGATCGGCTCGATCAGCAGGCAGGCAATGGCGTTGCCGTGACGCCGCAACACGTCCTCGAGCTGATTGGCGTCGTTCGCCTGCACGAAGTGCGCGAAACTGCGCGTGGCGAGCGGCACGCCCTCGCTGTAGGGCACCACCACCGGGTCCCCCACCTGCGACCACTTCTCCATGGGCGTGTACCACATGGCCGCATCGAACAGCCCGTGGTAGCTGCCCTCGAGGATGACGTAGTTGTCGCGCTTGGTGTAGGCGCGCGCCAGACGCAGCGCCGCCATCACCGCCTCGGTACCGGAATTGGAGAAGCGCACCAGCTCCGCCGCGGGCACCATCTGCGCGATGCGCTCGGCGACGCGGTACTCGCGCTCGGTCGACAGCGCGAACACGCCCCCGACCTCCATCCCCTCGCGCGCCGCGGCGTCGACCCGCGCATCCGCGTAGCCGAGAATCGCCGGCCCGTAGCCCATGCGGTAGTCGACGTAGACGTTGCCGTCGAGGTCGGTGACGCGCGCGCCGCGCCCCTCCTTCACGTAGATCGTGCGTTCCTCGCCCCAGAAGCGGAAATTCGAGGCGACCCCCAGAGGCAGCCGCCCGAGCGCGCGCCGGAAGTGCTCGTGGTTGCGGGTCATGGTTCTGGACATGACGGCCTCCGAAGCGGCTGGGGTGTAAAAAATCGCTTTAGATACGCCACGATACCATCGGGCGTTACCAGCGTCTATATAATCATATAGTTTTGGCCACCGGACGCTATACGATCGTATACCAAAGCCCGGGCGGTTGCCGCAGCCTCAGCCCCCGGCGACCTCCATCGCGTGCAGCAGCGCCCCGATCGTGGCGCGAAACTGCGCCAACAGCGGAGCGAGTGGGCCGCTGTCGGCGGGCTCCTCGACGGCTGCGGCGAGGCCGGCCTGCGTCGATTCCGCCAGCTCGCTCTGCTGCCGCAGCCAGGTTCCCACGCGGCGCTGCCAGGCGGTGCGCGCCGCGCGCCCCCCGTCCCTGCCCGTCTGGCGGGCGCTGAAATCGAAGCGACGGATGCGGCTGCGGCCTGGCGCGAGTGGGATGACCTGCAGCACCAGCGCTCCAGGGCCCCGCAGCTCGAGCAGCAGGTTCGGCGCCACGAACTGCTGCTGCGGCTGCAGGCTCTCGAGCCATTGCTCGACGACGATCTTCCAGTCGGCGGCGAGGTCGAAGTCGGCGACGCTGCGCGGCACGAGCGTCTCGAGAGCCTCCCACGGCGTCCCCGGCGCCTCGGCGTGCGGGTAGCCGCCCGCGCGCACGAAGATCAGCGGGCCGCGACGCAGCATCTCGAGCGGCACCAGATCCCCCGGGGTGGTGCCGGCCACCAGCCGGCCGTCGAAGCGGTAGGTGAGCGAGTGCGAGGTGCAGTGAATGGCGCTGCGCAGGTGTCCCTTGCGCAGCGTGAGCAGTGCATGCGGACGACGCCGGCAGGTATTGCGGAACGCGTGTATACGCCCGCGCTCGCCGCGCACCACCATGGCGCGCTCGCCGGCCAGGTCGCCGGTGAGAAAATCGCCCGCCGCGCGCAGCTCCGCCTCGTGCCCGAGCAGCTGCCAGGCCGGCCGCAGCAGCCGCTCGCGCTCGGCGGCGAGCAGCCGCGCGTCCGCGTACGCACCGGGCGGCAGCCGCGCCGCCGCGCCGGCCGGGCGCGGATTCGCCTCCGCGGGCTGGTCGATGAACTCGCCCGGAAACACCGAGCGCAGGTAGCTGAGCGAGCGGCGCACGGCGGCGGCGCGGTCGATGTTCGCCTCGCTCTGGAACGCGAAGCCCTGCCACAGCACCTCGAGCACGCCGATCAGCCCGAGCGCCACGCCGTCCGCGTCCAGGTGCGCAGCGCCGCGCGCGGCGATCAGCCGCGCGATCAGCTCGCGCACCAGCGCCGCGAACGCATCGTCCTTCTTACCGCAGATGTCCAGGTACTCCTGGCGCGAGCTCGCCTCGCCCCAGAAGGAGTACCAGACCGAGACCTTGCGCGGGCTGGCGATGTCGGCATCGAGGTACAGCTCCACCAGCAGCCGCAACGCCTGCAACGGGGAGTCCTTGAGGCGTGCCACCGGCGCCAGCACGCGCTCCTCGAACTCCGCCGCCAGGTGCGCGAGCGATGCGACCAGCATCGCCGCCTTGGAATCGAAGTAGAAGCGCACGATACCCGGGGACAGATCAGCGAGGGCCACCACCTTCTCCACCGTGGTGCGCGAGGGGCCGTAGATATGCAGCGCCGAGATACACGCGTCGATCAGGCGCTGGCGCTGGCGCTGGCGGCTGCGCGAGCCGCCGACGGCCGCGGCGGCGGCAACCGCGCCGCCCGGGGTGCGCTGCTCCGGCGTTTCATTCATCGGCGCTGCTTTCCTTCGGCCGCCAGCCAGGCGCAGGGGTGCGCTGTACTGGCGGCAAGTTTATCCCGCACAATAGTCCGCGAGCACCTGACGATGCGCCCATCATGAAGACAACCTGGCGACCGGGCCGCTGGCTCATCATCCTGCCGCCGCTGATCTTCCTGGTTATCTTCTTTCTGATCCCGTTCGCCTTCGCCTTCAAGATCAGCTTCGCGGAAAGTGCGCCGCGCGTGCCGCCGTTCACCGACGTCATCTCCTTCACCTCCGACCACCACCTGCGCCTGGCGCTGACACTGGGTAACTACCGCTACCTGCTGACCGACGAAGTGTACGGCGTGGCTTACCTGTATTCGCTGCGCACCGCCTTTTTCTCGACGCTCATCTGCCTGCTGCTCGGCTACCCGATGGCGTACGCCATCGCGCGCGCGCCGAAGTCCGCGCAGGGCCTGTTGCTGCTGGTGATCATGCTGCCGTTCTGGACCAGCTTCCTGCTGCGGGTGTATGCGCTCGAGGGCATCATCCGCGACAACGGCTTCCTCAACACCGCGCTGCTGCACTTCGGCATCATCAGCCAGCCGCTGCGCATCATGCGCACCAGCCTGGCGGTGTACCTCGGGATCATCTATTCGTACCTGCCCTTCATGGTGCTGCCGCTGTTCGCCACGCTCGAGAAGCTCGACCCGACGCTGCTCGAGGCGGCCGGCGACCTCGGCAGCAAGCCGTGGCGCGCATTCCTCGAGGTCACCCTGCCGCTGTCGCTGCCGGGAGTGATCGCCGGCTCCATGCTGGTGTTCATACCGGCGGTCGGCGAGTTCGTGATCCCCTCACTCCTCGGCGGACCCAATCAGCTGATGATCGGCCGCGTGCTGTGGGATGAGTTCTTCGGCAATCACGACTGGCCGGTGGCCTCCGCGGTCGCCATCGCCTTCCTGCTGCTGCTCGTCGGCCCGATCGCGATCTACCAGTACTACAACGTGCGCCAGCTCGAGGCATGAGCGCGCGCGACGAACGCGGCCTGTCGGCGGTGCTGCTGTCGGCACTGTTCTTCGGCATCGCCGTGCTCTACCTGCCGATCCTGGTGCTGATCGGCTATTCCTTCAACGCCTCGCCGCTGGTCAACATCTGGGGCGGCTTCTCCACCACCTGGTACACGCAGCTGCTGCACAACCGCCAGCTGCTCGAGGCGGCGCTGCTGTCGCTGCAGGTGGCGGTGAGCGCCTCGAGCGGCGCGGTGCTGCTCGGCACGCTCGCGGCGATCGCGCTGGTGCGCTTTGCACGCTTTCCGGGGCGGCTGCTGCTCACCGGCATGGTGAATGCCCCGCTGGTCATGCCGGAGATCATCACCGGCATCACGCAGCTGCTGCTGTTCGTCTCGATGATGCAGCTGTTCTCCTGGCCGCACCGCGGTTTCATCACCATCGTGCTGTCGCACATCACTTTCTGCGCCGCCTACGTGACCATCACCGTGCAGTCGCGGCTGCAGACCGCCGATCGCTCCCTGGAAGAGGCCGCCATGGATCTCGGTGCGAGCCCGGCGCGCGCCTTCATCGACACCACGCTGCCGATCATCGCCCCGGCGATCATCTCCAGCTGGCTGCTGTGCTTCACGCTGTCGCTCGATGACCTGGTGATCTCCAGCTTCGTCGCCGGCCCGGGCGCGAGCACGCTGCCGATGGTGATCTACTCGAAGGTCAAGCTGGGCGTGAGCCCCGACGTCAACGCGCTCGCGAGCCTCATCGTGTGTGCAGTGGGCGCCTGCATCGTCGTGGCCGGCTGGCTGATGGCGCGCAGCGACCGGCGCCGCGCGCTGGAAACGCAGCTCGCCGCACGCGCCTAGTGCGCGCCGCGCGCCCTCACAGGTCGGTCTTGATGCGTGTCCAGGTGCGCGTGCGCAGCCGCTCGAGCGTCGGCCCCGCTTCGGCGGACTCGTACAGCCGCGCCTCGACCTGCGGCGGCGGGTAGATGGCGGGGTCGTTGAGGATTTGCGGGTCGACGTAGACATTGGCCGCGAGGTTGTCGTTGCCGTAGTGGATATAGTTGGTGATCTGCGCGATCACGCGCGGCTCGAGGATGTAGTTGAGAAACTCATGGGCAGCGCGCGGATGCGGCGCGTCGGCGGGAATGAGCAGCGCGTCGTATGAGGCGTTGGCGCCTTCCCGGGGCACGGTGAAGGCGAGGTGCACGTCGACGCCGGCTGCCCGGGCGCGCGCGCGCGAGGTGGCGTAATCGCCCGACCAGGACATGGAGATGCAGAATTCACCGGTGGCGAGGCCGTTCATGTACTCGGTCGAGTCGAACGCCTTGATGTAGGGGCGTACGGCGAGCAGCAGCTTCTCCGCCTGCGCGTAGTCCGCAGGCCGGGTGGAATTCGGATCAAGGTGCAGGTAGTTGAGCGCCAGCTGCAGCACGTCCTCCGGCTGGTCGAGGAACGTCACGCCGCAATCGGCGAAGTGGCGCAGGATCTCCGGCTTGAAGATCAGGTCGAGGCTGTCGACCGGCGCATCGGCCATGCGCGCGCGGATCATGTCGACGTTGTAGGCGAAGCCGTTGACGTGTCGCAGGTACGGCATGGCGTAGCGGTTGCCGGGATCCGCGGCGGCCTCCACGGCGAGCGCGTGCGGATCGAGATTCTTCCAGTTCGGCAGCAGCGCCTTGTCGAGCGGGCGGTAGATGCCGGCCTTGATCTGCCGGCTGAAATAATCGGTCGAGGTGCTGACCACGTCGTAGCCGGAGTCGCCGGCCATCATCTTCGCCTCGAGCGTCTCGTCCGCATCGTAGGTGTCGTAGATCACCTTGATGCCGCTGGCCGCCTCGAAGTTCGCGACGGTGTCCTTGCCGATGTAGTCGGCCCAGTTGTACACGTGCAGCTCGCGTTTACCGCTGCCGCCGCAGGCGCCGGCCAGCAGCGCCGCGGCCACCGCCACGGCGGACCACCTCACTGCCCGTCTGACCGGCGCGGCGCGCACCCCGTGGCCCACCGCGCCTACAGCTTCACCATCACGTGACGCACCACCGTGTAGTCCTCGAGCGCATAGACCGACAGGTCCTTGCCGTAGCCGGAGCGCTTGAAGCCACCGTGCGGCATCTCGCTCACCGTGGCGAAGTGGGTGTTGATCCAGGTGGCGCCGTACTGCAGCCGCGCCGCCACCTGCATGGCGCGCCCGACGTCCTGCGTCCACACCGAGGAGGCGAGTCCGTACTCGGAATCGTTCGCCCAGCGGATGGCCTCCTCGGTATCGGTGAACGGCGTGACCGAGACCACCGGCCCGAACACCTCGCGCTGCACGATCTCGTCTTCCTGGCGCGCGCCGGCGACCACGGTCGGCTCGTAGAAGAAGCCGCTGCCGGCCCGCGCCCTGCCCCCGGTGGTGACAGTCACGTGGGGACTGGCGGCGGCGCGCGCCACCATGGCGGTCACGCGCTCGCGCTGCGCCGCCGAGATGAGCGGTCCCATCTCCACGCCGGCCTCCTGCTGGGAGCCGACGCGGATGCTGCTCACCGCGCTCGTCAGGTCTGCGACCAGACGCTCATAGACGCGCTTGCCCGCATACATGCGACACGCTGCGGTGCAGTCCTGGCCGGCGTTGTAGTAGCCGAAGGTGCGCACGCCGGCGACCACCGCCTCGAGGTCGGCATCATCGAAGACGATGACCGGCGCCTTGCCACCGAGCTCGAGATGGGTGCGCTTGAGGTTGCCGGCCGCGGCCGCCAGCACTTTCTGCCCGGTCGCCACCGAGCCGGTCAGCGACACCATGCGCACGCGGGCGTGGTTGATGATCGCGCTGCCCACCGGCTCGCCGCGCCCGCAGACGACGTTGATCACGCCCGCCGGCAGGATCTCGGCGAGCGCCGCCGCCAGTTTCAGCAGCGTCAGCGGCGTGAGCTCGGAGGGCTTGAGCACCAGGGTGTTGCCGGCCGCGATCGCCGGGGCGATCTTCCAGGCCGCCATCATCAGCGGGTAGTTCCACGGCGCGATCGAGCCGACCACCCCCACCGGGTCGCGGCGGATCAGGCTGGTGTGGCCGGGGAGGTATTCGCCCGCGGCCAGCCCCTGCGGGCTGCGGCACACACCGGCGAAGAAGCGGAACACGTCCGCGATGGCCGGCAGCTCGTCGCTGCGCATCGCGGCGAGCGGCTTGCCGGTGTTGCGCGACTCGAGCGCCGCGTAGGCGTCGGCGTCTGCCTCGATGTGCGCCGCGATGAGGAGCAGCAGCGCCGCGCGATCCTTGGGCGCGGTGCGCGCCCAGCCGTCGAAGGCACGCTCGGCCGCCGTCACCGCCGCATCGACCTGCGCGACGGATGCCGCCGGCACCGCCGCGAGCCGTGCGCCGCTGGCCGCGTCCAGCACCGCTTCCGCGTCCGCCTCGCCCGCGACCAGACGGCCGCCGATCAACAACTGCGTCTGCATGGTGCCTCTCCCGAAAGCGCGCTGCGGCAAGGCGATAGGGCGCGAAGCTTGCCGCGCACTGCCGCCACCTTATATTATTATAGCCATAATATTACGGGCGCACCTTAGTCCGCAGCGGGAGGGCCGATGAACTCGGACGTCATCATCACCTGCGCCATCACCGGCGACGACACCAAGGTCACCAAGAGTCCCCACTGCCCCATCACCCCGGAGCAGATCGCGAACTCCGCCATCGAGGCGGCGCGTGCCGGGGCGGCCATCGTGCACATCCACGTGCGCGACCCCGAGACCGGCGAGTTCAGCATGGCCACGCGACACTACCGCGAGGTGGTCAAGCGCATCCGCGAGAGCCAGGTCGACGTGCTGGTGAACCTCACCTGCGGCATGGGCGGGTACATCTGCGTCGGCAAGCAGGGGCTCAAGGACACTCCCGCGCCCGGCACCGACTTCGTCAGCCAGGAAGAGCGCATGCGCCACGTGATCGAGCTGTGCGCGGAAGGTTCGTACCGCCCGGACATCGCCACGCTCGATTGCGGCACCCTCAATTTCGGCGATGGCAACCGCGCCTACATCTCCACCCCGGACTACTGCCGCCAGGGTGCCGCCCTGCTGCGCGACCTCGGCGTGAAAGTGGAACTGGAGGTGTTCGATACCGGCAACCTGTGGTTCGTGAAGCAGCTGGTCAAGGAGGGCCTGATTCCGGCGCCCGCCATGATTCAGCTGTGTACCGGCATCGCCTACGGCGTGCCCGCCGACACCGCTCACCTGCTCGCCATGGTGAACAGCCTGCCCGCCGACTGCCTGTGGAGCTCGTTTGCGGTGAGCCGTATGCAGATGCCGTGGGTGGCGCAATCGATCCTGCTCGGCGGCAACGTGCGCGTCGGGCTCGAGGACAACCTTTACCTGTCGCGCGGGGTTTACGCGAGCAACGCGCAGCTGGTGGAGAAGGCGCGCACCATCATCGAAGCCATGGGCGCGCGCATCGTCTCGCCCGCGCAGGCCCGCGAGCGGCTGCGGCTGCACTGAACGTGGCGGGCATTCCGCTCTACGCCACCGCGGTCCTGCCGGAGTGGATCGACTATAACGGCCACCTGCGCGATGCCTACTATGCACTGATCGTGAGCCTCGCAACTGATGCGCTCATGGACCGCATCGGCCTCGACGCCGAGTACCGCGCGCGCACCCACTGCACGCTGTACACCGTGGAACTGCACATCCACTACCTGCACGAGGTGCGCGAGTCCGACCCGCTGAGCGTGCTGGTGCGCATCCTGGCGGCCGACCACAAGCGCATCCATGCGGCCTTTGAGATCATGCGTCCCGCGCAGCAGGCACCCGCGGCCGCCGCCGAAGTGATGCTGCTGCACGTGTGTCAGCAGGGCGAGGGCGCGCGCACCGCGCCGTTTCCGCCGGCGGTAGCGGCGGCGCTCAGCGCCCTGCAGACCGCGAGCGCCGGCATGCCCGCGGCGGCCCCAGGATCGCGGCGCCTGGAGCTGCGCGGGCACGGCCGCTCCGCATGAGCGCAGCGCGCCCATGAGCGCGCCGCGCCTGCAGCGCCTGCTGGCGCCGCGCAGCGTGGCGCTGATCGGCGGCGCCTGGGCGGACGCCGCCCAGGCGGCGAGCCGGGTGATCGGCTACACGGGCGAGCTCTGGCGCGTTCATCCCACCCGCCCCTCAACCGATGCCCAGCACTACTTCCGCTCGGTCGACGAGCTGCCGGCCGCGCCGGACGCGGCGTTCATCGCCGCCCCCAACCGCGAGGTACCGGCGATCGCCGCGGCGCTCGCGCGGCGCGGCGCCGGCGGCTTCGTGTGCTTCGCCGCGGGGTTCTCCGAGATCGCCGGCGATGAGGGCCGGCGCCTGACGCAGCAGCTGCTCGAGGGCGCGGGCGACTTGCCGTTCCTCGGACCCAACTGCTACGGCTTCGTCAATTTCTTCGACGCGGCGGCGCTGTGGCCCGACCAGGTCGTCGGCCGGCGCCGCGAGCGCGGCGTGGCGCTCATCTGCCAGAGCGGCACCATCGCGCTCGACCTGCTGTACAACGACCGCTCGCTGCCGGTCGGCTGTGCGCTCACCGTGGGCAACCAGACACGCCTCGCCGCCGAGGACCTCATCGAGCTGTTGTGCGCCGACGAGCGCGTCAGCGCCTTCGGACTGTACCTGGAGGGGGTCAAGGACGCGGCGCGCTTCGCACGCGCCGTGGCGCAGGCGCGCGCAGCCGGCAAGCCCATCGCGCTCATCAAGGCGGGGCGCACCGCGGCGGCGAGCCGTACGGTGCACACCCACACCGGGGCGCTGGCCGGCGCCGATGCCGCGTTCGACGCCTTCTGCCGGCAGGCCGGTATCGCGCGCTGCGAATCGCTCGCCACCTTGTGCGAAACGCTGAAGATCTTCCACGCCGGCGGGCCGCTGCCCGGCCGGCGGGTGCTCACCATGGGCGCTTCCGGCGGCGACATGGCGATGACCGCCGATGCCGCGCGGCACCTGAGCCTGGAGTTCGCGCCGATCCCTGCCGAGCCCGCCGCGCGGCTGCGCGCGCTGCTCTCGGAGCGGGTGCAGGTGGCGAACCCGTTCGACTTCCACACCCACGTGTGGTTCGACTATCCGCGCCAGCGCACGATGTTCGAGGTCGCGCTGCGCGCCGGCTTCGATGCGGTCGCCTTCCTGGTGGACTGCCCGCCGCCGGGGTGCGCCGATGACTCCACCTACGTGCGCGTCATCGAGGAATTCGCTGCGGCTCTGCCCGGTGCGCCAAGCCGTGCGGCGGTGGTCTCGTCGCTCCCCGAGTCGCTCTCGCCGGCAACGCGCGAGAAGTGTCTCGCGGCGGGCATCGTGCCGCTGCAGGGACAGCGCGAGGCGCTCGAAGCGCTCGATCTCGCCGCCGCGGTCGGCGAGAGCTGGGCGCGCGGCGCCGCGGTGCAGCTGCGTCGCCCGCAAGAGGCGCGTCCCGGCGCCCGCGCGCTCGGCGAGCTCGAGGCGAAGGAGGCGCTCGCCGCCTTCGGCGTGCCGGTGCCGCGCGCGCGGCTGGTGCGCGTGCAGGAAGCTGCAGCGGCGGCCGAGGCGCTCGGCTTTCCGGTCGTCATCAAGGCCGCCTGTGTCGCGCTCGAGCACAAGTCCGACGTCGGCGGCGTGGCGCTCAACGTGCGCAGCGCCGCCGAGGCCGACAGCGCCGCGCGCCGCCTGGCGCAGCTCGCGCCGAGCGTGCTGGTCGAGGAGATGATCACCGACGGCGTCGCCGAGATCCTGGTGGGTATCAGCGTCGACCCGCAATTCGGCCAGCTGCTGGTGCTCGGGGCCGGCGGCGTGCTGACGGAGCTGCTCAACGACAGCGTGACGCTGCTGCCGCCCTTCACCGCCGCAGGGATCGAGGCAGCGCTCGGCAGGCTGCGCGTGGCGCGGCTGCTCGCCGGTTACCGCGGCCGCCCGCCGGGAGACGGCGCGGCGCTGGCGGAGGCGGCGCTGGCGTGCACGCGCTACGCTGCCGCCAATCTCGAGCAGCTCGCCGAGCTCGATCTGAATCCGATCATCGTGCGCCCGCGCGGTAAGGGCGTGGTGGCGGTCGATGCATTGATCCGTCTCATGTAAGGAGCTTGCGCTATGCCCGACGGTTCAACCCTATGCGACAGCCTGTGCGACGGCATCAGGACGGCCAGCAGCGGCGCGGTGCTCGAGGTGACCATCGACCGCCCGAAGGCCAACGCCATCGATCTGCCCGCCAGCCGCCGCCTGAACGCAGTGTTCAGCGCCTTTCGCGACGACCCGGCGCTGCGTGTGGCGATCGTCACTGGCGCGGGCGAGCGTTTCTTCTCACCCGGCTGGGACCTCAAGGCCGCCGCCGCCGGCGAGGCATCCGACGAGGACTGGGGCGAGGGTGGCTTCGGCGGCCTCAACCACCCGCGCAACCTCGACAAGCCGCTGATCGCCGCCGTCAACGGCATCGCCTGCGGCGGGGGCTTCGAGATCGTGCTCGGCACCGACATCATCGTGATGGAAGAGCACGCACGCTTCGCGCTGCCGGAGATCAACGTCGGCGTGCTCGCCGACGCCGGCACCATCAAGCTGCGGCGGCGCATTCCCTACCACGTGGCGGTCGAGTTCCTGATGACCGGTCGGTGGATGGACGCCGCCGAGGCGAAGCACTGGGGACTCGCCAACCACGTGGTCGCGAAGGGCCAGGCGCTGGCCAAGGCGCGCGAGATCGCCCAGCAGCTGGTGGCCGGGCCGCCGCTGCTGTTCCCGGCGATCAAGCAACTGCTGCGGCACACCGAGATGGTCGCGGAGCACCCGGCGTTCGCGCTGCACGACAGCCTGAGCGGCGTGCAGCAGGTGATCGGCTCGGAGGATCTTAAGGAGGGCGCGCGGGCGTTCGCCGAGAAGAGACAGCCAGTGTGGAAGGGAAAGTGAAGCTGCGCGAGCGGCCGCCGAGAACGCCCGCTACTTCTCTGCCGCAACCTGCCAACGAAAACCCGCCACGAGGCGGCGTTTTCACCCGGGTGTTTTCAGGCTCGCCGTCGTCGTGAGCGTCTGCTGCGCAGCCCGATACCAGCCAGCCCGGCGGCCAGCAATCCCAGCGTGGCCGGCTCCGGGACGCCCGTCGACGCAGCGCCCGTCAGCACTACGTTGTCGAGGCCATTGCTGTTGTCGCCCGGCGGATCGGCGTTGAGGAATGTCAGCATCGTGCTCGAGCCACTGGCAACGAAGTCGGTCGTGAACTCCTGCCAACCCAGTACCGAGGTACAGCTGGTACAACTGTTGGTGAACGCACCCGCAGCAGTGCCGTTGATCTTCAGGGCGACGGTGCTGGTGGTGCCGAAGATCCCGCCGGGGTTGTTGACATTTCCGACCCAGAAAGACAGATCGTAGGTATGCCCCGGCACCGTGGCGACGGTCTGAGCGACTCCCTCGGATGAATTCGTGCCGTCGCCCGTGAGGTCAAGCCATTGCGCACCCTCCTCCGACACGAAACTGATGCCGTTCTGTGAAAAGGTGCCGCTGACGATCGCGACACCGCCGGCAGCGCCCACGACGGTCCAGCCGTCGAAGGTTGCACCGGAAAGCTCGTTCGTGAAAGCACCGGCAGCTACCACCGGTTGCTCGAAGCCCCCGTCACTGAGGAGATTCGTGGCGCCGTAGGCGGTGGCGTTGGCTGCGAGCGCCGCCAACACACCCGACAAAATTCGTTTCATAGCCCCCTCCTTCCCGGTCTCCCAGTAGATACCGATTGGGTACTTGCCGCAACCTGGACACCGGGTCCGGGAACACGTCGGCTCAGCCTTTCTACGGCTGCGGCAAAATCCGCAGCGACGGCATCTGCCCGCTAACCCCCCAGCGGCCGCAGCAGCGAGCGCGAAATGATGTGACGCTGCACCTCGCTGGTGCCATCCCAGATGCGCTCGATGCGCGCGTCGCGCCAGATGCGCTCGAGCGGCATGTCGGTCATCAGCCCCATGCCGCCGTGGATCTGCAGCGCCTCGTCGGCGACCATGGCGAGCATCTCGCTCGCCTTCAGTTTGGCGATCGCCATGTCGGCGTCGGTGGCGCTGTTGCGGTCGAGCTTCCAGGCGGCCTCGAGCGTCAGCAGCTCTGCCGCGCGCAGCTCCACCGCCATGTCGGCGAGCTTGAAGGACACGCCCTGGAACTTGCCGATCTGCTGGCCGAACTGCACGCGGTCGACCGCCCACTGCCGCGCCGCATCCAGTGCGCGCTCGGCGCGCCCCAGGCAGTTGGCCGCCACCTGCAGGCGCGTCGCGCCCAGCCAGGTGTTGGCGACCTCGAACCCGCGGTGCACTTCCCCGAGCACCGCCGACTGCGGCACGCGGCAGTCGCTGAACTGCAGAATGCTGTTGGTGTAGCCGCGATGCGAGACGTTGCGGTAGCCCGGCAGCACCTCGAAGCCCGGCGTGCCCTTGTCCACCAGGAACGCGGTGATCAGCTTGCGCTTGCCGCCGGGGGTGCCCTCCTCGCCGCTGGCGGCGAACAGGATCACGAAATCGGCATGGTCGGCGTGACTGATGAAGTGCTTGGTGCCGTTGATGACGAAGTCCCCGCCCTGGCGCACCGCGCTGGTCTTCATGCTGCGCAGGTCCGAGCCGGCCTGCGGCTCGGTCATCGCCAGGCACTCGACGCGCTCGCCGCGCACCGCCGGCAGCAAATAGCGCGTGCGCTGCTCGCCGCTGCACGCCAGCAGGATGTTGGACGGCCGTGCCACGCAGCCGTACTGCAGCGCGTAGCTGGTGTGGCCCAGCTCCTTCTCGTACAGCACCCAGCTCACCGCGTCGAGGCCGCCGCCGCCGACCTCGGTGGGCATGTTGGCCGCGTACAACCCGGCGCCAATGGCTTTCTGCTTCAGCTCCTGCCACAGATCCTCGCGCAGCACGCCGCTGTCCTCGACCTCGCGCTCGTGCGGTACCAGCTCCTGGCGCACGAAAGCGCGCGTGGTGGCGATGATCAGCTGTTGTTCTTCGGTAAGAGCAAAGTCCACGGCACACTCCTCAGGCACTCGCGTTGCGGGATTTCCTCGGCGTGCCGGCGGCGGCCGTGGCCCAGGCGTGCAGCAGCTCGAGCTGCAGGCGCAGCTGCTCGATCTGCCGCGCGGCCGGCCAGTCGTTGCGGCTGGCGACGGTGCTGGCGGTCAGGCCGTTGAGGAAGGTGATCACCGAGCGCAGCACCTGGTCGCGCGTCGTCGCCGGCCAGTGCCGCCACCCCGCCCAGCCGTGCGCGAGGCAGCGCTCGAACAGCCGCAGATACTCGCGATGCAGCCAGGCATTGACGCGCTTCAGGCGCCGATCGGCCGGCATCTGTCCCCAGAAGGCGATATAGAACGCGCACTCGATGTAGCGCGTCTCATCGACCGGCAGCGCCTCGGTCAGCAGCGCCAGCAGCTGCGGCCGCCCCGGCGCGCTCCCCGGGGTCAGGCGCTGCTCGATGCGGCGCAGGATCAGCCGCAGTGCCGCCACGATGATGTCCTGCTTGCTGTCGAAGTAGTGCGCCACCATGCCGCTGGTGTAGCCCGCCTCGCGCGCAATGCGCACGATGGTCGCCTGATCGAAGCCGCAGGCCGCCACGACGCGGCAGGCCACCAGCGCGATCTCCTCGCGGCGCTGCTCGTGATCGACGATCTTCGGCATCGCTCCCCCTGGTGCTCCGCTCGCCGCCTAGTGGCGCGCGCGGCCGCCGACGCGGCCAGCCTGCGGCGGCTGCGGCAGGTGCGCCTGCGCAACGTGCACGCGCGCGAGGCTCGCGCGCACGCCGGCGTCCATCGCCGCCGCCCTGCCAGCGCTCACGTGCAGGTAGACCTGCTCGGCGGTGGCCACCAGCGCATCGTCACGCCGGCGGTGCAGAGCGTGGAACAGCCGCACGCGCTTGTCGTCGAGCTCCAGTACGCGCGAGCTCACGTACAGCGCCTCGAGCGCATGCGCCTCGGCCTGATGGGTGACATAGCTCTCGACGGTGAACAGCGAGCGCCCGGAGTTGCGGTAGGCATCATCGACGCCGGCGTAGCGCAACAGCGCATCGGTAGCATCGCCGAATACCTGCAGGTAGCGCGAGTCGGTCATGTGGCCGTTGTAGTCGATCCACTCCGGACGCACTTCCAGCTCCACCAGTCGCAGCAGCGCGCCGCTGCCGACCGCCTGCTCGATCCGGCCCCTGGCCGCCGCGGCGGAATCCTCGTAGAGGCGCGCCTCGAGGGCGCGCAGCGTGGCGCCTGCACCGATGTTGTATTCCTTGAGGACCTGCTGGATGGCGACCAGGTAGCCGTCGCGCAGCCGCTCGAGCTCGCGGATTGAGCGCCCCGCGGCCTGCGCCTGGGTACCGGCGACCATCTTGTCGATCAGTGCCTCGGTCAGCTCGGGAGCCTCGAGCTTGGTCCAGGGCCATTTCAGGGCGGGGCCGAACTGACGCAGCATGTGCCGCATGCCGGTCTCGCCGCCGGCCAGGTGATAGATGAGATTGGTGCCCATCGCCGCCCAGCGCAGCCCCGGCCCGTAGACGATGGAATCATCGAGCTCGCCGGTGGTGGCGACGTCCTCGTTCACCATGTGCAGGATCTCGCGCCACAGCGCTTCCTGCAGGCGATCGGTGAGATGGCCGGGCACCTCGCGCCGCACCTTGAGCGCATGCATGCCGATGTAGGTGAAAAAGCGAGCGGCGGCCTCGATCGCCGCCGGCGCGGTCGCGCGCCCGCCGACCAGCTCGACCAGCGGCAGCAGGTAGACCGGGTTGAAGGGATGCGCGACCAGGAAGCGCTCCGGGTGTTGCATATCCTGCTGCAGATCCGTGGGCATGAGCCCCGAGGTGCTCGAGGCGATGACCACGTCCGCCGGCGCGCAGCGGCTGACCTGCCCGAGGATGCGCTGCTTCAGCTCGAGTTGTTCGGGGATGTTCTCCTGGATGAAATCCACCTGCGCCGCCATGGCGTCGAGGTCGGTCGTGAAGCTGAGCGTGCCCTTCGGCGGCAGCGGGGCGAGCGTCAGGCGCGCCAGCGCGCTTTCCGCGTTGTCCACCGCGCCGCGAATCCACTCCTCCATCTGCGGCTTCACGTCGGCGGCCAGCACGTCGATGCCGAAGTGCAGCGCCCGCGCCGCCCAGCCGCCGCCAATGACACCCGTACCGAGAAGGCCCAGTGTTCGCACCTGTCTCATGATTCACGTTCCATCCGCCGGCGCGCGGCGCGCACCGGCCGGCGGCGTCCGGGGCGTGCGTCTTTTTAATGTCGTCATAATAATATAATAAAATCCCGCGGTGCGCACCGACCGTGGCGCCGTACGCTGCGCCGCCGCTTGCTTCCGGGCCGCGCGAGCGCAAAATGAGCGCGCATACCAACTGAATCGCGTCGGGGAGGCATCATGGGACTGTTGGACGGACTGTTGGGCGGCGTTGTCGGCGCCGAGATGGTAACGGTGGTGAATTCCCTGATTCAGCAGCACGGCGGCATCCAGGGCGTGGTGAGCCAGCTCGAGCAGCAGGGGCTCGGCGGAGTCGCGCGCTCGTGGGTCGGCAGTGGCCCGAATCAGTCGATCTCTCCTGAGCAGTTGCAACAGGCGTTCGGCGGCGTCATCGGCCAGCTCGCCGCCAAGACCGGGTTGAGCCAGCAGGAGCTGACGCAGAAACTTGCGCAGCTGCTGCCGGCGGCGATCGATAAGCTCACGCCCGCGGGAACGCTGCCCGCCAAGAACCCTTAAGCGCCGCGCAACGCCTGGGAACGCGCTGCGCCGTCCGCCGGATGCGCCACGGCTTGCCGGCGCGCTGCGCCGGCGCCGCGGCCTTGCATTGCCGCAAGCGCGCGCGCATCGTTACCCGCGCCTGCAAGCAACAGAACAACGGGCAATCACGACCCAGGGGATTTCCGATGACCCTCAGCAAGTGCCTGCTTTCCGCGGCGCTCGCCATGGCGGCGGCCGCGGCGAATGCCGCCCCTTATCCGCATCCGGGCCCGGCGCCCGCGGCCATCGATCTCGGGGACATGGCTGCGCTCCCACAGAGCGCCGCGCTCTCCGTCACCGTGTCGCTCAAGCTCGGCAATGCCGAGCAGCTCGAGCCCCTGCTCGAGGCGATGTACACGCAAGGCTCGCCGCAGTATCACCAGTTCCTCACCCCACAGCAGTTCCGCGAGCGCTTCGGTCCGAGTGCCGACACGATCGCGAGCGTCACGCAGCACTTTGAGGCGGCGGGACTTACGGTAACGCGTGCGGCGAGCGCGCAGCTGAGCTTGCGCGGCAGCGCCGCGGCCGTGGAGCGCGCCTTCGGCGTGCAGCTGCACAGCTATCTGGTGCCGGCCACGGCGAGCGAGTCCTCCTACGGATATCACGCACCCCTCACGCAGCCGCAGCTGCCGGCGACGATCTCCGGCTCCGTGCAGGGTGTCTTCGGCCTGGACACGCGGCCGCGCTTCTTCCCGCACGTGCACGCGGCGGCGCACGCGCCGCAGCACCTGGGTGGCCCGCCCGACACGCCCGACCCTCCCGGACTGTGGACGGTGGCGGACTTCGCCCAGTACTACCATGTCGATCCGCTCTACCAGCACGGCATCGACGGGCGCGGGCGCACGGTCGGCATCATGACTCTTGCGGCCTTCACCCCGAGCGATGCCTTCCGCTACTGGGCTTCCCTCGGCCTGAACGTGGCGCCTGACCGCATTACGGAAGTACAGATCGACGGCGGCTCCGGGCCGCCGAGCGATGATTCCGGATCGGCTGAGACGACGCTCGATGTCGAGCAGTCCGGCGGCATCGCCCCGGCCGCGAAGGTCATAGTGTACGAGGCGCCCAACACCTCGCAGGGCTTCATCGATCTGTTCGCCACCGCCATCGACAGCAACGCGGCCGACACGCTGTCGACCAGCTGGGGCGAGTGGGAACTGTTCGACTCGCTGAATCCGTTCGGCAACGGCCCGGTCGAGAACCCCGTGACGGGAACAATGACCAGCACGCTGCGCGCGCTGAACGACCTGCTGCTGCAGGCGGCGCTACAGGGACAGAGCATCTTCTGCGCCGCCGGCGACAACGGTGCGTACGACGAGCAGAACGAGCTGCCGGCCAATTACACCGAGGTGCTCTCGATCGATGATCCGGCCGCGCAGCCGTTCATCACCACCGCCGGCGGCACGACGCTCGCCGGAACGCAGACCTTCATCGATCCGCCCGGCTTCAGCGTCACGCTGCGCACCGAGCAGGCCTGGACCTGGGACTACCTGATCCCGCTGTGCCAGGCTCTCGGGCTCGACCCGTACGGCGCGGCGTGTGGCATCTACCCGGTCGGCACCGGTGGCGGCGTCAGCATCTACTTCCCGCGGCCCTTCTACCAACAGGGCGTGCCGGGCATGGCCGACACGCAGCCGCACCAGGCGCTGTACGACACCTCGCAAAGTCCGCCGCAGCTGATTGCCAGGCTGCCGGCCGGATTCCGCGGGCGCAACGTGCCGGACATTTCGGTGAACTCCGACCCCGATACCGGCTACACCATCTGGTATACATCCAACACGCAGGGCTTCAGCGTGCTGACATTCATCGGCGGCACCAGCTTCGCCGCGCCGCAGATGAACGGCGTGACCGCGCTCATTGCCCAGGGCACGCATCACCGCATCGGGCTGCTCAACGTTCCGCTCTACCAGCTGCTGCGTAACGGTGACCCGTACTTCGGCCCGCGCGCACCGTTGCGCGACATCAGGACCGGGGACAACTGGTATTGGTTCGCCGCACCCGGCTACGACCTGGCCAGCGGGGTCGGCGTACCGGATGTCGCGAACCTGCTGGAAGCACTCAAGGATTAGGATATGTGCCGGCGCGTGAGCGCCGGCAGATCCTGCTCGCAGAAGCGCCGCAGGCGCTCGCAGGCCGCGTCGAGCGTGCCCTCCTCGGTTGCGAAGCACACGCGCACGCAGCCGGCGGATGCCTGGCCGAACGCGGCACCGTCCATGACCGAGACGCGCTGCGATGCGTACAGTGCGCGCATGAACTCGGCACCACACAGGCCGCTGGCGCTCACGTCGATCAGCATGAACATTCCGGCTTCGGGGACCGCCCCGCGCAGCGCGCCGATGTCGCGGATGCCCGCGGCGAAGCGCGCGGCGCGCGCGGCGCAATAGGCGCGCATGCGCGCCTCGCTCTCGGGCGCAATCTCCAGCGCGGTGATGGCCGCCTCCTGGATGAACCCGGGCAGCCCGAACAGCATGCACATCGCGAGGTGCTCGGCGTGCACCGCCAGCTCGCGCGGGCCGACCAGCCAGCCGGCCCGCCAGCCGGTCATGGCGTGCGACTTCGACAGGCTGCCGAGGGTGACGACGCGCTCGGGCAGCCGCGCGGCGAGGCTCGGCACGCGCCCGCCGGGGGCGAGCCCGGCGTACACCTCGTCAACAATGAGCCACAGGTCGTGGCGGCGCGCGAGTGCGGCGATGCCTTCGAGCTCCGCCTCGTTCAGCACCACCCCGCTCGGATTGCCGGGACTCGCCCACAGCAGCGCGCGGCTGCGCGGCGTCACCCGCGAGGCGAGCGCCGCGAGGTCGGGGCGCCAGCCGGCGCCGGCCGGCACGCGCACCAGGCGCGCGCCGGACACCTCGATGGTCGCCGGATAGGTCGGATAAAACGGCTCGAAGGTGAGCACTTCGTCGCCCGGACCGGCGAGGCACAGCGAGGCGACGAACAGCGCGTTCTGCGCCCCGGCGAAATACACCACCTGCTCCGCGCTCACCGCCTGGCCGCTGCGCGCCGCATGCACGCGCGCGATCGACTCGCGCAGCGCCGCGCGCCCGGCCGCCGCCACGTAGTGCGTGTCGCCGGCGCGCAGCTGCGCGATGGCGCGCTCGAGTACCGCCGGCGGAGTGTGCAGATCCGGATCGCCGACGCTGAGGATGATGACGTCTTCGCCGCGCTCGCACGCCGCGACCGCCTGGTAGTGCGTGAGCCAGGCGTCCGCGCCGTCACCACTGATGCGATCCACGAGGTGCGAGAACTTCACGCACTCACTGTGCGTGGGCGGTGCTAACATTTCAAGCGCATGAGCGACACTGCCTGGACCGTCGGCCGCTATGTCGTCGAGACGCTCGCCGCCAATGGCATCGACACCGTGTTCGGCATCCCCGGGGTGCACAACCTCGAGTTGTATCGCGGTCTCGAGCTGGCGCGGCTGCGGCACGTGCTGGTGCGCCACGAACAGAATGCCGGCTTCGCTGCCGATGGTTACGCACGCGCCGCACGCCATCCGGCCGCCGCCTTCGTCATCTCCGGTCCCGGCCTTACCAACGCCCTCACCGCGCTGGCCCAGGCGTTCTCCGACTCGGTGCCGCTGCTGCTCGTGGCCAGCGCGCCGCTGCGCGCCTCGCTCGGGCGTGGCTGGGGGGTGCTGCACGAGCTCGCCGACCAGCGCGCGCTGGCCGCGAGCGTCACCGGCTTCGCCGGCAGTGCGCGCTCGGACGAGGAGTGCCGCGAGCACCTGCGCAGCGCGTTCGCCGCGCTGCGCGCCGCGCGCCCGCGACCTGCCTACCTCGACATCCCGCTCGACCTGCTGGCCGCGCCGACCGAGCTGCGGCCGGAAGTTTTCCCGGCCGCAAGCCCGTTCCCCGCCGCGCCGCGCGCGGCGATCGAGGCCGCGCAGGCGCTGCTCGCCACCGCACAGCGGCCGCTGGTCATCGCCGGCGGCGGCGCACGCGCGGCGGGCGCGGAGCTGCGGCGCCTGGTCGAGGCGCTCGACGCGTACCTCGTCACCACGGTGGCGGGCAAGGGCGTAGTTGCCGAGACTCATGCGGCCAGTCTCGGCGCCAGCCTGCCCTACGCGCCGACGCAGGAGCTCGTCGCGGCCGCCGACGTGGTGATCGCGGCCGGTACCGAGTTGTCCGAGACGGACATCTACACCACCACACGCCTGCAGATGCGCGGCCGCCTGGTGCGCATCGATGTCGATGAGGGCAAGCTCGCGGACCACTACGACGCCGCCGTGCGCGTGCACGGTGATGCGGCGGCGAGCCTCGCGCTGCTGGCGCCGGCGCTGCCGGCACGCCGCGGCTGGCGCAGCCTCGCAGACGACGGCGCCGCGCACCGCGCACGCATCGAGGCGCAGCTCGACGCCAACGCGCGCGCCGCGTTGAGCGCGCTGCGCGCGTTGCGCGCGGCGCTGCCCGCCGATGCGGTGGTGTTCAGCGACATGACGCAGATCGCGTACCTCGGCAACTGGGCGTTCATCGCCGAGCGCCCCGGTCTGTGGTTCCACCCCTGCGGCTACGGCACCCTCGGCTACGCGCTGCCGGCGGCGATCGGCGCGCGCATCGCGCAGCCGCAGCGGGCCATCGTCGCGCTCGCCGGGGACTTCGGCGTGCAGTTCACGCTGCAGGAGCTGCTGACCGCAGTCGAGCTGGACCTGTCCCTGCCGGTCGTGGTGTGGAACAACGGCGCCCTCGGGCAGATCCGCGACGACATGCGTGCCGCGGGCATTGCGCCGATCGGCGTGGTGGGCCGCAATCCGGATTTCGTGGCGCTGGCGCACGCCTGCGGCGCAACCGCGGTGCGCGTGCGCAGCGGCGCGGCGCTCGCCGCGGCCCTCGCCGCCGCACTCGCCCGCCCCGGACCGACGTTGGTAGAAGTGAGCGCGGCGGACTTCGGCGCGCTGTGAGCCGCGGCACCGCGGCTGCGCCACGCCCCTCGCTGCTGCTGACCCGCAGTCGCGCCACCACCCGCCTCGCGTTTGGCGTCATCTACCTCGTCTGGGGCATCACCTACGCGGTGAACCGCATCATGGTGCTCGAGCTGCCACCGCTGTTGGCCGCAGGCACGCGCTTCATGCTGGGTGGCTCGCTGCTCACGCTGCTGGCCCGCAGCCGCGGGCTGGCGCTGCCGCGCCGCCGCCGCGACTGGCTGTCGGTCGCCGCCGCGGCGGTGCTGGGCGTTGCGCTCAGTAACGGGCTGAGCGTGCTGGCTCTGCGCCACATCGCCTCGAATCAGGCGGCGCTCATCAATGCCAGCACGGCGTTATGGATCGCCTGGCTCGGGACGTACGGTCGGCGCGCGACGCCGGTGAGCGGCCGCACCTGGAGCGGGCTCGCGCTCGGCCTGATCGGGGTCGCGGTGCTGCTGTCGGCCCGCGGCTTCGCCGCCAGCGCCCACCTGGGAGGACAACTGATGGTGCTGGCCGCGACACTGTGCTGGGCGCTCGCCACCACCGTCATGCGCGAGTCGCAGAGCGAGTGCGATCCCCTGGTGTTCACGGCCTGCTATCTGCTGCTCGGCGGTGCGCTGCTCGCCGGGATCGGGTTGGCCGGCGGCGATGCGCAGCAGTGGACCTGGTCGCCCCGCGGGCTCGCGGCGCTGGTGTTCCTCGCCCTCTTCAGCTCGACGTTCGGCTTCGTCGCCTACAGCTACCTGCTGCTGCACGAGACCCCCTCGCGGCTGGGTACCTATGCCTACGTGAACCCCCTCGTGGCGGTGATCGTCGGCTGGCTGCTGCTCGGGGAGCGGCTCGATACCCGACAGGTGCTGGGCGCCAGCATCATCCTCGCCGGCGTGATGCTGGTGCGGAACGTGCCCCTGCTCCCGCGGGGTGCAGGATTCCGCCGACACTTGTAGGAGGAGACTTACACCGAGTCAGCCGGATGGCGTACTCTGCCGCCGTGGCAATCCGGGTAAGGTCCGCCTACGGGAAGGTGGACGCGGACGACCCTCAAAGTCCGCTTGGAGAAAACAATGGCCAGGGTACTGATTGCGGATGATCACGCCATGATCCGGGCTGGCCTGCGGCGCTGGCTCGAGCAGGACCGCTCGATAGAGGCCATCGCCGAGGCCGCCAGCGGGGCGGAAACGCTGCAGCAGCTGCGCGACGGCAACTGGGACCTCGTGGTGCTGGACATCAATATGCCCGACCGCAGCGGCATCGACATCCTGCGTCACATCCGCTCGGGGCATCCTGGCACGCGCGTGCTGGTAATCAGCGCCTATGCGGAGAAGCAGTACGCGATCTATGCGCTGCGCGCCGGCGCCGCGGGCTATCTCGCCAAGGACCAGGCGCCTGAGGAATTCATGCGCGCGGTACACACGGTGCTCGCCGGGCGGCGCTTCGTGAGCGCTGCCTTGACCGAGCTGCTGGTCAGCGCGCTCGACGAGCCGGCCGATCGGCCGCTGCACGCGGGTCTTTCACAGCGGGAGTTCCAGATCCTGTGCAAGCTCGCGGTGGGCCGCAGTGTCTCGGAGATCGCCCAGGAGCTTTGCATCAGCGTGAAGACCGTGAGCACCTATCGTGCCCGGGTGCTGGAAAAGATGAAGCTCGATACCAACGCCGACCTGACGACCTACGCGCTGCGCAATGGGCTGGTGCAGTAGCTGCAGCGCTTGCGCGGTCAGCGTGCGCTGACACTGGGTGCCGGCGAGTGCCGGCATTTCCCGGTGCGTCAGGGCACTAGACTCGAGGACGACGGTGGCAGCATGGCGGTAACCAGTCAATCCTTATGGCGAATAATCCATCCTTGCGCGTGCTGCTGGTGGAGGATTCGTCACTGCTTGCTGCCCGCCTCGGGGAGTTGATCACCCACCTCCCCGACATCGACCTGATCGGCACGGTCGACAGCGAATCGCAGGCGCTGGAGAGCATCGCGCTCGCGCCGCCTGACGTGCTGATACTCGACCTGCACCTGCGCGAGGGCTCGGGCTTCAACGTGCTGCGGGCCCTGTCCCGCGGCCGTGTGCCGCGTCCCAAGGTCATCATCCTCACCAACTTCGGGCTGGCCGAGTACCGCCGCGAGGCGGAGCTGCTCGGCGTCGAGGCGTTCCTCGACAAGTCGCGCGATTACTTCCGGCTGCCGTCGCTGCTCAGCGGCTTCGCCAGGGCACGCCCCGTACCGAACGGCGCTCACTGAACGGCGGCGCTGGCGCCCTCCGGCAGCGCTGCCGCGAGTATCTGCGCGAGCGGCAGACGCACTTCGATCTGCGTACCCCCGCCCGGCCGCGGACCTACCTGTAACTGCCCGCCCAGTCCGAGCGCGCGGTGACGCATGGCAGCCAGGCCGTGTGACCCGAGGGCCCGCAGCCGAGCGGGCGGCAGCCCGACGCCGTCGTCGCGGATGCGTACCAGCAGCCACTCAGCCTGCGGCTGCACGAGGATGTCCACGTTGTGGGCGCGCGCGTGCTTGAGGATGTTGTTGAGCGCCTCCTGCACGATGCGGAACACGGTGATCGCGGCCTCCGGCGACAGCGGCAGATCTTCCGGCGGGTAATGCTCGAGGCAGCGCAGGCCCGCCCGCCCGCAGGTATCGGCGACCTGCCAGCGCAGCGCCGCAAACAGTCCGAGGTTGTCGAGCAGCGATGGCCGCAGGTTCTCCACCACCCGCCGCTTGAGCTCCACACCGGCCTGCAGCGCCTCGTGCACGCGCCGAAAGTGCTCCAGCACCGCCGCATCGCCGCTGCTGACGCGGTCCTCGATCCACGACACGTCCATGCGCGCGGCGATCAGCAGGCCGCCGAGCTCGTCGTGCAGCTCGCGCGACAGCAGCGACTTTTCCTGCTCGGCAATCGACTGCAGATGGGTCGACAGCTCGGAGAGCTCCTCGGTGCGGCGGGCCACCAGCCGCTCGAGATCGGACTGGCGCCGGGCGAGCTCGGCCGCTTCGATGTCACGGGAGCGCACGTGGCGCCGCGCCTGGCGCAGCAGCAGGATCATCAGGCCGATGCTCGCGGCGAGCGCCGTACTGGTGGTGGCGAACGTCACCCAGCGGCTGAGTCGCCACGAGCGGCTCGACTCGACAAACCGGTTGGACTCGCGTGTCTGCAGCTGCCGTACGCGCGCCTCGATCTGTGCCATGGTCAAGCGGCCGACGTCGCTGCGGATCAGCTCGAGCGCGGCACCCTGCCCGCGGGTGCGATACAGCTGCAGTGTCTGGCGCATCTCCGCGAATTTCGCCTCGCCGAGGCGGTGCACCTCCGCGATCTCGCTGCGCACGTCAGCCGGGGCTGCCGCAAAGGCCAGCTCGAGGCGCTCGAGCGCCTGCGGCGCCCTGGCGGCCGCCGCGTCGTACGGCCGCAGGTACTCCGGGTCGTCGAGCAGGATATAGCCGCGCTGGCTGCTCTCCGCCTCGCTCAGCAATTGCGCGACATCCGCCAGCGTGCTCTGCCGCACCGCGGCCAGCTGCACGCGGGCGCTGGCGTCCGCCAGCCGCCTCTGCCCCACGGCAGCCGCCACAAAGATCCCGATGACGGCGCCGAGCAGCAGCACAGGCAGGAGCATTTGACGGGCAAAGGAACTCATAGCCGTTCGGATGATACCGTGCCCGTTGCGCGGCAACCCGGCGGCCGGGCGCGGCAGCGCCGGCCGTCTCGGTTGCGGAGCTCCCGGCGGGCGCCGCGCGCGTCAACGGCGAAACAACAGCAGGCCGACGACCAGTCCGGCCACCGCGGCCGCCCCGAGTGCCTCCCAGGGCTGCTCGTGCACGTAGCTGTCGCCCGCCGCGAACGCCGCGCGTGCCCGCCGCTGCACCTGCGCGGCCCTGTCATTGAGCGCGCGGCGGGCGTTGTCGACGGCGTCCGCCACGCGCGTACACAGGCTGGCCACGGCGGGGTCGCGCGAATCTCCCAGCTTGTTGATGAGCTCCTCGACATCGGCGATCAGTTTTTCCACCTCGGGATTGCCGGCGGCACGGCGCGCTGCATCGCGCGCCGCCTCGCGCAGACTGCGCGAGTCGTGGTCCGCGCCGCGAGTTGGTCCGTTCCTGGTGCTGTCCATTGTGGTCTCCTTCGTGCTGGTGGTCTCCTCGGTGCCGCGCTCGTGCAGCGCCTGGGCTCGTGACCTCGGGGCTCGTGACCACGGGGTGAGTTGCGCCGCCCGCAACACTACACCGGGCCGCGCGCAGGATCGGTCGGGCGGCCCCTGAGAGTGCTGTAGGAGTGCGGCTACGGATGCGCCGCGCAGGTGTGCGCCGGCCCTCAGGTCTGCTGCGTCGCAGGATCGCGCTGTAGGAGCTTCCTGACATCACGCACCGCCGTCAGCCGACGCACAACCGGGTTCTGCACCGGCGCGGTTTGCGCCCGCAAGGTGACTATGCTTCGCGCCGTGTTGGTTTGCAGGAGGCGCGGCGATGGAACTGGCAACCCCCTCAAGACCCCGGCGCGGCGACGGCACGGCCTCGGTGCGCGGACTTGAACTGGCGAGCCGGTTGCGCAGCGCGGCGCTCGAGGGCGACGAGGCGCGCATCGGGCGCCTGCTTGGGGACCTGCTGCGTGTCACCGGGCTGAGCAGGGGCCAGCGCGTTGCCCTGCAGCTGCGGGCGATGTTGCACCTGGTGCATTCGCTGCGCAGCGCGGCGCTGAGCGACGAGGTCACCGGGCTGTACAACCGCCGCGGCTTCGTGCAGACCGCGACACGGCTGCTCGACCTGGCCGCCCGCGACCAGAAGAGCGCCCACCTGGTGTACCTGCGCCTGGAGCAGCTGCAGCGGCTGCGCGAGGAAGTCGGGACGTCCGCCGCCGACGTGCTGCTGCGGCAGATGGGCAACTTCATGCGCGACCTGTTTCCCGGTTACGGCGTGTACGACGTGCTCGGGCGCCTGAGCGCTCACGAGTTCGCCGCCGTCACGCTCAGCGCACCACACGCCTCGCGCAGCGCGGTGCTGCTGCGCGCCGGCCCGCGACGCGGCGAGGCGCCGGCGCTGCGGCTGCGCGTCGGTGTCGCGCACTTTCATCCGGCGCGGCCGGCGGCCATCGACGAGCTGCTGGCGAGCGCCGCGCAGGCCATAAGCCTGCCTGACAATGTGGCACGAATTGCGTCATCCGGTTTTGCCCCCCAATCCGGCGTGACGCTTTGTTAACGGTCTCGGGGCGGTGCGGTGTGATACGAGGATGCAGACACGCGTGAGCCGATTCCAGGAAGGGTGACTTGCCATGGATGGCAACCTTTTCATCACCGTGTCGCCGCTTCGCATCACCACGCGCCGCCCCTGAGACCGTTTCTTTATTCCCACCCGCCTCGCTCGCCGGCGCACCCGGGACCCCGCCGCAGCGGGGTTCCGAGCGCTCGAGCGGCTCACAGGTTGATGGTGACGGCCTTGGTGGCCAGATAGTTCTCGAGAACCGCCTCACCCATCTCCCGTCCCCAACCCGACTGCTTGTAGCCGCCGAACGGCAGCGCCGCATCGAAGATGTTGTAGCAGTTGATCCACACGGTCCCGGCCTTGAGCCGTGAGGCCAGCAGGTGCGCCTGGCTGAGATCGCGAGTCCAGATGCCGGCTGCCAGACCGTAGACCGTGTCGTTGGCCGCGCGTACCAGCGCATCGTCCGCCTGCTTGAACGGTGCCACGGTCACCACCGGACCGAAGATTTCCTCCTTCACGATCTTCATGCCGGGCTTGGTGTCCACGAACACCGTGGGCTCGATGAAGTAGCCCGAGCCCTCGCGCGCCTTGCCGCCGGTAACTGCTCTGGCGCCCTCGTCCTTGCCCGCTTCCAGGTAGCCGCGCACACGATCGCGCTGGATTTCCGACACCATCGGACCCATCTGCGTGGCCGGGTCCAGGCCCGATCCGAGCTTGATCGCCCTCGCCTGGTCTGCAACTCCCGCGACCACCTTGTCGAACAGCCGCTCCTGCACGAAGAGCCGCGAGCCGGCGCAGCAGCATTGGCCGTGATTGAAGAAGATGGCGCTCGCTGCGCCGGGAATCGCCACGTCGAGGTCCGCATCCTCGAGGATGATGTTGGGTGACTTGCCGCCGAGTTCCAGCGAGACGTGCTTCAGGTCGCGCGCGGCCGCCTGTACGATCAGCTTGCCCACCTCGGTCGAACCGGTGAATGCCACCTTGTCCACACCAGGGTGAGCGGCAAGCGCCGCGCCGGCGGTTTCGCCGAAGCCGGTGACGATGTTGACCACGCCGGGCGGCAGGCCGGCTTCCTGCAGAATCTCGCCGAGCCGCAGCGCGGACAGCGGCGTTTCCTCCGCCACCTTCAGCACCACCGTACAGCCGGTCGCGAGCGCCGGCGCGAGCTTCCAGGCGGCCATGAGCAGCGGGAAGTTCCAGGGGATGATCTGCCCGACGACGCCGATCGGCTCGGGCCGCGTGTAGGAGTGATAGTGCGCACCGGGCGTATACAGCACCGACAGCGGGATGGTCTTGCCCTCGATCTTGGTGCACCAGCCGGCCATGTACTGGAAGATGTCGGCCGCGAGCGGCACGTCCGCCGCCTGCGCCACTGCCATGGGCTTGCCGTTGTCGAGCGACTCGAGCTCCGCGAGCTCCCCGGTGTACTTCGAGATGAGGTCGCCGATCCGCCACACCAGCTTGCCGCGTTCGGACGGTGTCATGGCGGACCACGGTCCGGACTCCAATGCGCGGCGCGCGGCGCGTACCGCCGCGTCGATGTCCTCCTTGTCACCCTCTGCGGCACGGGCGATGGTCGCCCCGGTCGCAGGATTCTTCACCTCGAAGGTCTTGCCGGATACGGCGGGGACCCACTTGCCGTCGATCAGCAGCTTCTTGGGAGCATCCAGAAACTGCGCGACGGGACGGGATGTCTGGGCTTCTCTGATAACTGCGCTCATCGTGACTCTCCTTACGATGACTGGCTTTCATGCGAGTGCGTCCCGCGGGACAGGCGCGCTCGAAACGGGATGGGTGCCTCGCGGCAGAGCGCTGCGACTATAGGCCGCCTGCCCTCACCTCGCCAGCGTGCACTGCGGCGCGGCTTTTCCGCTCATTTGAGCCGTTTCCAGTCGCGCAGAATCTCGCGCGCCGCGTTGTGTCCCGGGATGCCCGAGACGCCGCCGCCAGGATGCGTCGAGGAGCCGCACTGGAAGAGTCCGGCGATCGGCGTGCGGTAGTCGGCCCAGTGCGGCGCCGGCCGCTGCCAGAACAGCTGATCGGCGCTGAGCTCGCCGTGAAAGATGTGGCCCTGGGGCAAGCCGACGATGCGCTCGAGATCCGGAGGCGTAAGCAGCTCGTAATCGATGATCTGCCCCGAGAAGTCCGGCGCCACGGCATCCAGCGCGGCAAACGCCGCACGCGCGAGGTTGTGCCGCTCGACGGCCCAGTCCCCTCCTTTGAGTGTGTAGGGCGCGTGGCCACCGAACAGGTTGATGACGTGCTTGCCGGGCGGCGCCAGGGTGTCATCGACGATCGTCGGCACCACCGGAGTGAGGAACGGCCGCCGTGAAAACCAGCCGTACTTCGCATCGTCGTAGGCACGCTCCAGGTAGTCGATGTCCGGGGCGATGTGCACGTAGGTCGGATAGCCGAACCCTGCCCGCTGCGGGTCGAAGGCGCGGTACTGCGGCGGACTCTCGGCCGCGATGTTCATCTTGAAGGCGGTGGAGAAGGTGCGGAACGCGTCGATCTCCGCCAGCAGCTCCGCGGGCAGGTGCTGCGGCTGCAGCAGCTGGCGGAACAGCGTCTTGGCATTGGCGTTGGAAGCGACCACGCGGGCGGTGAACTCGCGCCCGTCGACGGTGCGCACGCCGCTAACCCGTCCGTCGCTCACGAGCACCTCGGCCACCGCGGCGTTGGTGAGTACCTGCATGCCGAAACGCGCGCCCGATTGCGCGATGCCCTGGGTGATCGCGCCCATGCCGCCGCGGATGAATCCCCAGCCGCCGGCGCCGGCGTGCTCGCCCATCAGGTGATGCAGGATGACGTAAGCGGTGCCCGGCGAGCGCGGCCCGGCGAACGTGCCGATGCAGGCGTAGTAGCCGAGCACCGCCTTGATCACGTCGCTCTCGAACCACACCGACAGGTAGTCGTAGGCGCTCTGGGTGAGCAGGTCGATCAGCCGGTACATGCGCTCGCCGACCGTGCGCTGCCGCCACAGCAATGCCGCCGACTCGCGGAAATTCTTCCAGCGCCGGCGCGTCGGGTCGACGGGCGTTTCGAACAGCAGCCCGCGCACCAGCCGCGCCGCCTCATCGAGGTGGCGGGCGAATTGCGGATAGACCTCGGCATCGTGCCGCGAGAAGCGCGCAAACTCCGCCTGCGTGCGGGCCACGTCGTCGCTGAAAACGAGGTAGTCGTCGCCGCCCAGCGGACAGAACAGGTCGTTCGCCGGCAGCACCTGCAAGCCGAACGCCGGCAACTCCAGGTCGCGTATCACCCGCGGATGCAGCAGGCTCATGACGTAGGAGAAGCGTGAGGCGCGAAAGCCGGGAGTGAATTCCTCGGTGACCGCCGCGCCGCCGGCGATCTCGCGCCGCTCGAGCACCAGCGTCTTCAGACCCGCCCGCGCCAGGTACGCCGCGCACACCAGTCCGTTGTGCCCGGACCCGATCACGATCACGTCATAGTCGGCCGCCATGTCGTCCGCCGCATCGGTAAGCTGGGGATGGCCGATATCTTAGGCGTTGTGCCCCGCTGCCGCACCGCCCGGCGCGCTTCAGGTGATGAGGTGCTGCGGCCTGCCGGCGACGAAGGCCTCGATGTTGTCGATCAGCTGATCGGCGAGAAACTGCATCGCCCCCTCACTCGCCCAGGCGATGTGGGGGGTGAGGATGAAGTTGGGGATGCGCAGCTCCAGCAGCGGGTTGCCCGCTTTCGGCGGCTCGGTGGTGAGCACGTCGAAACCGGCGCCCGCGATCCAGCCCTCGCGCAGCGCGTGCACCAGCGCCTGCTCATCCACCAGGCCGCCGCGCGAGGTATTGATCAGCAGCGCGCTGCGCTTCATCCGGCGCAGCTGCTCGCTGCCAATCAGGTTGCGCGTCGACTCGCTCAGTGGCACGTGCAGCGATATCACGTCGCTCTCGGTGAGCACCCGCTCGAACGGCGTGAAGCTGACGTCCGCGGCCTTGGGCGGCGGGTGATCGGCGAACAGCACCTGCATGCCGAAGCCGCGCGCAATATGCGCGGTTGCCTGCCCCAGCACCCCCTCGCCGATGATGCCGAGCGTCGCGCCATACAGATCGCGGATCGGGTGATCGAAGAAGCAGAACTGGTCCACCTGCTGCCAGCGGCCGCGCTCGACGTCGGCGCGATAGGCGAGCAGGTTGCGGCGCAGCGCGGTGATCAGCGCGAAGGCGTGTTCCGGCACGGTGTGCACCGCGTAGTTGCGGATGTTGGCCACCGCGACGCCGTGCGCCTTGCACCAGGCGACGTCGACCACGTCGTAACCGGTGGCCGCGATGGCGATCATCTTCAGCTGCGGCAGGTGCTGCAGGATCTGCGCCCGCAGCGGCACCTTGTTGGTAATGGCGATGGTCGCCGTGCGCAGCCGCTGCGGCAGCTCCTCCGGCGCCGTGACGGGGTACTCGTGCCAGACATGCTCGAACGCCGGCCGGCGCACCTTGGCCTGCAGCGTGGAGCGATCCAGAAAGACGATGTCCTGCATCATGCTGCCCGCGTTCGCGTCCTTCAGCCCTGGATCGAGCCGGTGGAGTGCGCCGCGTAGAACTGCTGGTCCTGGCTCACCTTCTTCTTCGGGATAGGGTCGTGTGAGCGCCAGTAGTTGGAGGCGGCGGCCACGCCGCTGCCCGGCGCGAGCTTGACGCCGACGTCGAGCATGGACATTTCCGCCCCGGCGAGCGCGCCCATCAGCATGAGCTCGTTCAGATCCCCGAGATGCCCGATGCGGAAGACCTTGCCGGCCACCTTCGACAGGCCGGCGCCGAGGGCGAGGTTGTAGCGGCGAAATGCCACGTCGATGACGTGCGCGCCGTTGATGCCCGCGGGTACCACGATGGCGCTCACCGTATCGGAATACCACTTCGGCTCGCGGGCACACAGCTGCAGGCCCCAACCTTGCAGCACCGCCGCGCGTACACCTTCGGCGAGGTAGTGGTGGCGGAAGAAGATCGCCTCCAGACCCTCCTCGAAGATCAGATCAAGTGATGCGCGCAGCCCGTAGAGCATCGGCAGCGACGGGGTGTACGGGAAGTAGCCGCTCGCGTTGGCCTTGATCATGTCGGCCAGATCGAAGTAACAGCGCCTGGACTTGGCGCCGTCCATGGCCTTGAGCGCCTTCTGGCTCACGCCGAGGACCCCTAAGCCCGCCGGCAGCATCAGCCCCTTTTGCGAGCCGCTCACGGCAAGATCCACCTGCCACTCGTCCATGCGAAAATCGATACTGGCGAGGGAGCTGACGGTGTCGACGTACAGCAGTGCCGGGTGGCGGATGTCGTCGAGTACCCTGCGCACTCCGGCGATGTCGCTGGTGACGCCGGTGGCGGTCTCGTTGTGGCACGCCAGCACGCCCTTGATCTCGTGGCGCTTGTCGGCACGCAGCACCTGCTCGTAGCGATCGAGCGGCACGCCCTCGCCCCACTCGACCTCCAGCACCTCCACGTCGTAGCCGAGCCGCTGCGCCATGTCGACCCACAGGTGGCTGAACTGGCCGAAGCGCGACGCCAGTATCCGGTCGCCCGGCGACAGCGTGTTGGTCAGCGCTGCCTCCCAGGCGCCGGTCCCCGAAGAGGGGAATATGAATACCTGGCCGGTGTCGGTCTTGAAGACTTTCTTCAGGTCGCCCAGCACGCTCAGCGAGAGCTCGGGAAATGTCGAGGAGCGGTGATCCTCCATCGCCACCACCATCGCCCGCTGCACGCGGTCGGGTATGTTGGTGGGTCCGGGGACGAAGAGGAAATTTCGGCCTGGCATACGCGTGGGCATCACTGGCTCCTTCTGCGGTCGGTTCACGGTGGCCGGCGCGCGCGGTGCGCGGCCCGCAGCCGCGACGCCGACCGCTTCATCGCCATCCGTGCCGCCATCCTGCCAATTCCGCATCTCCTGCGACAGGCGGAAAATTGCGATGGCACGGTTCAGGATCTCTTATCGTCGGGCGCGCAGCGGGCGGCGCGCCTGGCAGCCGCCTGGCAATTGCATCGACAAGTAATTGAAATGATTATACTTTGACCCATGACTGGACGAGGGACCCATGACGGACGAGGTATAGCTGACGTGGAAACCAACCCAGGGGCGCAGCTGCCGTTTCGCGTGGCCGAATGGCTGCCGTCGGATCAGGCCTTTCTCGACAAATGGCTCGCAGCGATGAGCGCGAAGTCGCACGCCGAGGCGAAGGATCTGCACCCGGTCATCGCGGATTTCCGCGACCTGATCGAAGCGGATGCCGGGATCTTCATGCTGTTCAGTCAGATGTTCACGCAGGTGCCGCGGCGGCCACCGTACAACAAGGACCCGCGTGACCGGCCGCAGGTGCGCGACTATCAGCATATGCTGCGGCTGCTGAACACGATCATGACGCACGCGCCGCAGTTCGATCAGACGGGTCTGGTCGGCTGCCCCATCAACGCGATACTCGACTGGTCGATGGGCACGGCGGCGGGCATGGCGGCGTTCCTCAACGAGCGCGTGAATGCCGCGCTGAAGCAGGTGCTGAACGCCTGGGGGCGCTTCCTGAGCTGCGCCGATTCCGCCGCCGTGCTCAACGAGCATCCGCGCAGCGGCTGGTTCGGTGCGGACGCGCTGAAGGCGATGCCGAACTTCACGCGCGACTTCCTCTGCGAGCCGGATCGGCCCCATTGGGGATTTCGCTCATGGGACGATTTCTTCACGCGACCATTGCGCCCGGGTGCCCGCCCGGTCGCGCATCCCGAAGATGACCGGGTGATCGTCAACGCCTGCGAGTCCGCGCCCTATCGCCTGGCGCGGCACGTGAGCCTGCGCGACACCTTCTGGATCAAGGCCCAGCCCTACTCGATCGTGCACATGCTGGCAAACGACCGCCTGGCGCCGGCGTTTGCGGGTGCGACGGTCTATCAGGCGTACTTGAGCCCGTTGAGTTACCACCGCTGGCACAGCCCGGTGAGCGGCACGGTCACCCGGGCGTACGTGAAGGACGGCACTTACTTTGCGGAAGCCGCTTCACACGGCTTCGATCCGGCGGGGCCCAATGATTCACAGGCCTATATCACCGAGCTCGCGACGCGCGCGCTGATCTTCGTTGAAGCCGACAACCCCGCCATCGGACTGATGTGCGTGCTGGCGGTGGGCATGTGCGAGGTCTCCAGCTGCCAGGTGACCGTGTACGAGGGACAGCACGTCGGCAAGGGCGACCAGCTCGGCATGTTTCATTACGGCGGCTCGACGCATTGCCTCATCTTCCGCCCCGGGGTGCAGCTCGAGTTCGATCATCACGGCCAGAAACCCGGACTGACAGCCGGCAACATTCCGGTCAATGCCAGGATCGCGGTCGTGAAACATACCGCGTGACGCCGCCGCGCTCCGCGGCCCGACGCGGGACCCGAGCGGGTCCCGCGCCGCGCGCGGTCTTATTGCGGCAAGCGTGTCAGCTTCGCGCCCTCGATCGATGCGTCCGCGATCAAGCCCTTCTCACCGAACACGAACGCCACGACCGGCTTGTGCAGCGTCTCGGTGTCGTAGTCACGTCCGGCACCTGTCTTCGCGACCGCCACGCCGAGGTCGGCGCCGACCGTCCAGTCCTTCTTACTGATGAATTTGTCGCGCGCCTCAGCGGTCTTGAACACGATCACTTCGCTGTGGCGCGCGGCCCCGAGCGTCGCACCGATCGAGGCACCCGTCACCTTGTAGTGACCGGCCGTCTCGGTACCCACCTTGAGCTCGCCTTCGCCGTATTCGCCGCCGACGCCGGCGCCGGCCTTGGTCACCCTCGGGAATACCAGTACCGCCGCCGCGTTCGTCACCAGATCGCGGTTCTGCGCGTTCTGCGCATAGAAGTGATTGAGCGTGTCCTCAACGCGCGTGTTGAGGTCCGCAGTAGCCGTGAGCGCCACGGCGCTCAACGTCATGGTGGCGGCTGCGAAGATTCCCGTTATCAAGCGGTGCGAATATCGGCTCATTGTTGAGTCCTCCAAAGGTTCGTGCGCCACTTTGGCACCGGCGAGCCGAAGAGCGCAGTCGCTGCAGGCTGTCAGCGGATGTAATCCGCTGCCTACGCCGCCCCGTTTCGGGCTGCACAACCCGCCCAACGGGCAGCTGCGCAACCCTGGGGCCGCCAATCGCTGACAGGACGTCGGCCTGCACCTACAGACGGTCGGCCGGATGACCGACGCTCACGAGGACGGTCGGCGCAATAATCGATCGGCGATCGCGCGGTCTGAGACCTCGATCACGACTACATAATCTCCGGCCCACCGGCTTTACAGAATGTGACGCCAGTGCAGATCGCGTCCCGCCGCTGCACTGCAGTATCAAAATCATCTGATTTAACGCGCTACCGGCACCCACAGCCGGATTGGTCGCTCTCCCATGGCTAAGAGGTACTCCCTAATGCGTTGCTCGCAGGCAAATTGTTTCGTCGCATCCATACTGCTGGCGCTGGTCGCTGTGGGGCTCGCCTCCTGCGGCTCGGGCGATCCGAACGTTCACGGCGTCTCCGGCGCCGTCGCAGGACTCACACCCGGCGAGAGTGTCCGGCTCGAGTTGAACGGAGGAAACCAGATCACGGTGAGCTCGTTGGGTACGTTCACGTTCCCGGCCGCTGTGGGCAACAATGCCGCCTACTCGGTCACGGTCGTTGGCCAGCCACAGGGTCAGGTGTGCACGGTGACGAACGGCGCTGGCGCAGCAATCACGAATAATGTGACCAACGTGCAGGTCACCTGCGCGGCGCAAACCTTCACCCTCTCCGGCACGCTCACCGGACTTGCCGCAAACTCTCGGCTCGTGCTGAAGGACAACGGCGCGGACGCCCTTACACTCACCACCAACGGGTCGTTCAGCTTCGCAACGCCAGTCGGATTCAACGGCACGTATGCCGTGACGGTCGGGACTGAACCCGCGGACGCCACCTGCACCGTGCAGGGCGGCACCGGTGCAGGCATGACGGCAAACGTTACCTCCATTGCTGTGGTCTGCTCGCCCATCACCTTCACGCTCAGGGGCACCCTCAACAACCTTGCGAGCGGCCTGCAGGTCACGCTCGAGAACAACGCGGCAGATCCGCTGACACTGAGCGCCGACGGCACGTTCACCTTCTCCACTCCGGTAGCCGATTCCGGTGCCTACAACGTCACCGTGGGCACTCAACCCGCCGGGCAGACCTGCTCGGTCACCAACGGCCAGGCCACGCAGGTGACTGCGAACGTCGCGAACATCACGGTCACCTGCTCCACGAACACCTACACCATCGGTGGCTCAGTGTCCGGACTGGGCGCCGGCCAGCAGGTCACCCTCGAGGACAACGGCGGTAATGCGCTCACCGTCACAGCCAACACCTCATTCACCTTCACCACACCCGTGGTCTATGGCGGCGCGTACACCGTTACCGTCGGCACGCAGCCGAGCGGACTTGCGTGCCTCGTCAGCAACGGCTCGGGCTCACCGGTCACCGCCGGGGTGACCAACGTGGGCATCGACTGCCTCGCCAACACCGTGAGCTTCACCACGCCCGGCACTTACACCTGGACGGTGCCGGACGGCCTCACCACCGTTTCCATCGTCGCGACGGCCGGCGGTGGCGGCGGCGGCGGCATGTCCGGCGCCGGCGCCTACGTGGGTCAGGCGGGCGGCGCCGGCGCGGTCGTCACCAGCGCCCTGAGCGTTACGCCGGGCCAGGTGCTCAACCTCGTGGTGGGCGGAGCCGGCGGGGCCGGCGCCTATGCCAACGCCAATCTCTACTTTGGCGGCGGCGGCGGCGGTGGTGGGTCGAGCAATGTCGATGCAGGCACCACTCACCAGATCATCGCCGGGGGCGGAGGCGGTGGCGGCAGCTACCTCGGTGGCGCCGGCGGCAACGCCGGCGGAGCAGGAGGCGCCGGCGGCAACGGGGGGAACTCGGGTGCCTTTGGGACCACAGGCGGCGGTGGCGGCAGCGGCGGCAGCGGCGGCGCGGCCGGTTCCAGTGGCATCGGCTCGGGCGTCAGCGGCAGCAATGGCAACGGCGGGGCCGGTGGCGAGGGCGGCAACAATACCGTCAGCATCCCGGGCGGCAGCGGCGGCAGCAGTGCCGGCACCGGGGCCGGCGCCAGCGATACGATGAGTACCTTTGCCGGTGGTGGGGGCGGAGGCTATGGTGGCGGGGGCATAGGCTTTAGCTCAACCGGCGGTGGTGCAGGCGGCAGCACGGGGCCGGGGGGAACGACCTACGCGCCCGCAAGCAACGGCGGCGGCTCTGCAACCAACGGCGGTGCCGGTTCGATCGTCGTCACCCTTCAGTGAGTTCACTGCGCAGGAAAGTGGGGCGTGACGGAGTCGAACCGTCGACCAGCGGATTAAAAGTCCGATGCTCTACCGACTGAGCTAACGCCCCCGGCGGGAAACTCGCACGTCCGGCCGCGTGGCTGGCGGCGGCCGGGGCGCGCGGGCGCCGGATGATACTACAGCCCCTGGTAACGGGTCGGATCCGGGACTGCCGCGGCGGCGAAACCCTCGCGGCGAAGCCGGCACGCGTCGCAGCGGCCGCAGGCGCGTCCCTGCGCATCGGCCTGATAGCACGACACCGTTTGCGCGTAGTCAACGCCGAGTCGCAGACCTGCGTGGATGATCTGTGCCTTGGTCCAGGCGATGAGCGGTGCATGGATGCGGCACGGATTACCCTCGACGCCGGCCTTGGTCGCGAGCGCCGCGAGCGCCGCGAAGGCGGCGATGAACTCCGGTCGGCAATCCGGGTAGCCGCTCGAATCAAGCACGTTGACGCCGATGAACAGGTCGCGCGCGCCGAGCACTTCCGCCCACGCGAGCGCCAGCGACAGCATGATGGTGTTGCGCGCCGGCACGTACGTGACCGGTATACCGGCGCTCGGCTGCTCGGGAACCGCGATCAAGGCATCGGTCAGCGCCGAGCCGCCGATACCTGCGAGGTCGACCCGCATGATGCGGTGCTGCACGGCCCCTCCGCTGAGGGCGACGCGGGCCGCCGCGGCCAGCTCCGCGGCGTGACGTTGCCCGTAATCGACCGACAGCGTGTAGCAGGCGAACTCCCGCTCGCGCGCGATCGCCAGCGCGGTCGCCGAATCGAGTCCTCCGGAAAGCAGCACTACCGCCGGGCTGTGCGCCATGCGCGCGCTCATTTTCCGGGCACGTCGCCCCACAGGTACTTGTGCAGCTGGATCTGCAAGCGCACCGGCAGGCGATCGGCGAGAATCCAGTCGGCGAGCTCGCGCGCCGGCAGCTGCTCGTGGCTCGGCGAGAACAGCACCGTGCAGCGCTCGGGCAATGCCAGCTCCTGCAACCGGGCGCGGCTCCACTCGTAGTCGGGGCGGTCGCAGATCACGAACTTCACCAGGTCCTGCGAGCTAAGCCGCGAGAGCTCCTCGTAGCGGTTGCGGCGCTCCTCGCCGGAGGCAGGCGTCTTGACGTCGACGACCTTCACCACCCGCGCATCGACCTCCGCGAGCGCCATGGCGCCGCTGGTCTCGAGCGACACGCGCAGCCCCGCATCGCACAGCAGCGTCAGCAGCGTCGTGCAGGCCTTCTGCGCCAGCGGCTCGCCGCCGGTCACGCAGACGTAGCGCGTGGCGAATTCGCCCACGCGCTTGAGGATGTCCCCGACCTCCCACCACTGCCCGCCGTGAAAGGCATAGGCGGTGTCGCAGTACTGGCACCGCAGCGGACAGCCGGTGAGGCGCACGAACACGGTCGGCACGCCGACGGTGTCGGCCTCGCCCTGCAGCGAGTGGAAGATCTCGGTGATTTTCAGGCGCGTCATGCGCGCGGTGCGATCTACTGGGCCGCTGGTGCCGGCGGCTGCGTGGGAATGCGCTTCAGACGATCCGCTGCCAGCTTCGCCGCGTCGGTGCCCGGATATTTCCGGGTCACCTCCTGCAGCGTCGCACGCGCCGCCGCGTACTGCTTCTGCTCGGACTGGGTGTAGCCGAGCTTCAGCAGCGCATCCGGAGCCTTGCGTGAATCGGGCCACTTCTTGATGACGGTGCGGAAGGCGCCGGCCGCGGCCTCGTAGTCCCGGTTCACGTAGTACGTCTCGCCGAGCCAGTACTGCGCATTTTCTGCCAGCGGGCTCGTCGGGTAGGTGCCGAGGAAGTCCTTGAAGCCGGTAATCGCCACCGAGTAGCTGCCGGCCTTCAGCGCATCGAAGGCCTGGCTGTAGACGGCCTGCTCCACTGAGGAGGGCGTGGTGGCCGCCGCCGCGCCGCCGCCGCCGTTGTCGGCGCCGGTCGGTGCAGGCGCCGGCGCGGCCGCCGCGGCTCCCGGGCTCGCTGCCCCTGCGGACCCCGCCGCCGAGGCCGCCGGCCCGGCGGCGCCCGCACCGCCCGCACCGCCCGCCGCGCTGATGCGCTTGTCGAGATCCGCATACAGGTCGCGTTGCTGCTTACGCAGCTCCTCGTTGCTGTGCTCGAGCTCGTCGATGCGCCCGCGCAGCTCGCGCAGGCTCGCCTGCACCTCATCGAGCCGCTGTGACAGCTCGACCTGGTTGGCGCCGGCACGCTCGATGCGCGCCACGCGCGCATCGAGCTCGGCCAGCTTCATTTGCACCGGATCCTGAGCGGGCGGCGTACTGGCGCAGCCGGCCGCGAGCAGCGTCAGCAGCAGCACCACGGGTATCCTCAGCATGGCGGCACTGCCTCAGTGCGGCGGCGGCGGCGCCGCCGGCGCCGGTCCCGCCGCCAGGTAGACGATCTCAACACGCCGGTTCTTGGCCCAGGCAGCCTCATCGTGTCCAGGCACGGCGGGCCGCTCCTCACCGTAGCTGACGGTCGAGATCTGCGCGTCGGCCGCTCCCTGCAGCAGCAGCGCCCGGCGCACCGACTGCGCGCGCCGCTCACCCAGGCCGATGTTGTACTCGCGCGAGCCGCGCTCGTCGGTGTGCCCCTCGAGCCGCACGCGCGTGGCGGGGTTCGCCGCCAGGAACTTGGCGTGCGCGCCGACGACATCGGTGCCGGCGCCCTTGATCTCGCTGCTGTCGAAATCGAAGTACACCACGCGCGTGGCGAGCAACCCCGCCTGCGGGCCGGCAACTTCCTCGTCCATGCCGCGTGAGGAGTTGGCACTCGTGGCGCCGCCGGCCTGCGCGCCGCTGCCTTCGGCACTGGCCGGCGCGGCCGGCGCCTGCTTGGGGGGCTTGCTTGCACAGCCGGCGAGACTCAGGGTCAGCGCCAGCAGCAGTACTATCATCGCTCGATGCATACACAGCCTTTCGCTCATGCCACTACCCTCGCGGCAGCGCCGCAGTCGCCTCAGGGGTTGCTGAACGGGCCCCAGGCCGGTTCGCGTACTTCACCCTGCGAAGCCTTGAGACGCAGTCCCGTCAGTCCGTCGGTCGAGACCGTCGCCAGCGACCCGCGCTCGGACTCGCGTTCCGAATAGATGAGTGTAGCTCCATTGGGCGCAAAACTCGGCGATTCATCGAGGTGACCGTGCGACAGCACCCGCACCACCCCGCCCGCCAGGTCCTGCACCGCGATGCGGTAGTTGCCGTTGTCGAGCGTCACCATAGCGAGTTGTGTGCCGTCCGGCGACACCCGCGGCCGGGCGTTATAGGCGCCGCCGAAGGTGATGCGCTTGGGGCGCGCGCCGGCGGCGACACCGATCTGATAGATCTGCGGTGAGCCGGCGCGGTCCGAGGTGAAGTACAGCGAGCGCCCGTCCGGCGCCCATTCGGGCTCGGTGTCGATCGCCGGGTCGTCGGTGATGCGCGTCAGGGTCTGCGTGTCGAGGTCGAGCACGTAGATGTCCGGGTTGCCGCCGGCGCCGCTCAGGGTGAGCGCCAGCTTGCGTCCGTTCGGTGACCAGGCCGGCGCCCCGTTGATGCCGGCGCGGGCCGAGACCTGACGGCGCTCGCCGCTGCGCACCAGTTGAACGTACACCGCCGCGTGCTTGCTCTCGAACGAGACGTACGCCAGCCACTGCCCATCGGGCGACCAGGCGGGCGACATGAGCGGAAAGCGCGACTCGAGCACCAGGTGGGTGTTCTCGCCGTCCGCATCGGCGACGATCAGCTGATAGTGCTGCGCCGGAGCCGTGCCGTCGACCGCCACGTAGGCGATGCGGGTGGCGAAGGCGCCGCGCACCCCGAGTATCTTCTGGTAGATGGCGTCGCTCACGCGATGGGCGGCGTTGCGCAGGGCGCTGGCGTCGCCGACGAAACGCTGCGAGGCGAGCCGCGTGCCGGTGAGCGTGCTGATCAGGTCGAAGTCCACGGCGAGGTTACCGCCGTCGAGCCCGGTGACGCGGCCGACGGTGACGTAGTCGCTGCCGCTCGCCTTCCAGGCGGCTGCCGCGACCTCGTCGAGGCGGGTGGGCATTGCCGGCATGCGCTCCCGCGGCAGTGCGCGGAAGCGTCCGCTACCTTCCAGGTCATGCTGGATCACCGCGGCGACATCGAGCCCGCCGTCGGCTGCCGCGTGCGCAAACGGCACGATGGCGATCGGCACCGGATCGCGCACCCCCGAGGTGATCTCGATCTGCAGCTCCGCGTGCGCCGCCGGCAGCGCCAGCAGCGCCAGCGCCGCCCACAGCGGCGCCAGCCTGCGCCGGCGTCGCGAGCCAACGGCTCGTGGTGAGTTCATGTCCGTCAATCCGGCCTGAAGTCGATGCGCAGATTGCGGTCGAACAGCGCCGGATCGGGCGGTGGCGGCAGCGGCGAGGCGCGGTACACCGCCGCCTCGATCGACTCGCGCACCGCCTGGTCCCCGTTGCATTGCCCGATACGCACCTGCGTCACTTCGCCTCCCGGTACCTGCGTCACGTACAACATACATTCTATTCCCGGCCGCGCCGTCGGCGGGCGCAGCCACGCGCGCGTGATCTTCGCGGCGATCTGCGACTGCCAGTTGGCCAGCGCCGGACCGGAGCGCGCACTGTCGGTATGCTCCTCGGCGGCCAGGCTGCGCTTCAGGTCCGCTTCGGCGGCCTGCGCATCGGCCTGCTGCTGGCGCGCCTCCGCGGCACGTTGCTGCGCCTCGGCCTCGCGTGCCTTGCGCTCCTCGTCCGCCTTCGCCGCCGCGGCGCGCTGCTCGGCCGCGGCAGCCGCTTCGGCCTGGTGGCGCTGCTCCTCGCGCTGCGCCAGCTCCGCGGCAGTCGGCTGCGGCGGCCCTTCAGATTCGGACGGCGGCGCCGGCGGCGCCGGCGGCGGCGTGGGCTGCGGCGCTGGCCGCGGCACCCCGCGCACCGCGCGTGCATCCACTACGGTCGCCTCGATCGCGAGTGTGGGCGCCGGACGCGGCGGCCGCCGGTAGAGCAGCCAGCCATACACCAGCGCCGCGAGCAGCGCCCCATGCAGCAGCACGGACAGGCCGATCGACACCCAGCGATCACTCTCCCGTTGCATCGGCACGGCGCTAGGTCAGCTCCCACGACCCAGGCTCTGTGGCAGAGGGTCGGTGATGAAGCCTACCTTGCGCGCCCCGGCGCGCTGCAGGATAACCATCACCTGCACCACGCGCCCGTAAGCGACCGCGCTGTCGGCCTTGATCAGCACCGGCGTGTCCGGGTGACGGCCGAGCGTCGCGGTGGCGCGCGCGGCCACCGTCTGCTCATCGAGCGCGGCGGCGGGATTGCCGCCGACGTTCAGGTACAGCCGACCGGCGCGATCCACGGACAACACCAGGGGTTGGAGCTGCTGTGCTTCGAGAGGTTCCGCGCCGGCCTTGGGCAGGTCGACCTTGACACCCTGGGTCAACAGCGGCGCGGTGATCATGAATATGATCAACAACACCAGCATGACATCGATGTAGGGCACGACGTTGATCTCGCCCATCAGCCGCCGTCCGCGTGAGGTCTGCGCCATGGCCTAGCGCGCCGCGGTCGTGCCGGCGCTGGTGCCAGCGCCGGCGTTGCCGGCGGCGCCGCGCGCCGCATGCCGCTGCAGGATGGTGGAAAACTCCTCGATGAAGGCATCGAAGCGCATCTCCAGGCGCGTCACCTGGTCGGCGAAGCGGTTGTAGGCAACCACCGCCGGAATGGCAGCGAACAGACCGAAGGCGGTCGCCACCAGCGCTTCGGAAATTCCCGGGGCGACCTGTGCCAGCGTGGCCTGCTGTACGTTACCGAGCGATGAGAAGGCGCTCATGATGCCCCACACGGTGCCGAACAGGCCAACGTAGGGACTGGTGCTGCCTACCGTCGCGAGCGTGGCGAGGTTGTGCTCGAGGCGATCGATCTCCTTGAGCTGCGCGACGCGCATCGCACGCCGCGAGCCCTCCAGCAGCTGATCGGCGGGGCCGGCGCTCTGGCGCTGGCGCGCAAACTCGCGAAAGCCGAATTCGAAGATACCCGCCATCCCGGTGGCGCCCCCGTGCGACTCGATGGCGCGGTACAGCTGCGCCAGGTCGTCGCCCGACCAGAAGCGCCCCTCGAAGCGGTCGGCTTCGCGGCGCGCGCGCGCGATGATGCGGCGCTTGCGGAAGATGATGGCCCACGAGGTGAGCGAGGCGAGTAACAGGATGGCGATCACGATCTGCACCGGTACGCTCGCCTGCGCGATCAGCCTGACGATCGACAGCGGCTCACCCATGTGCCGGCTCCTGCGCCGCCACCGCCGCGAGCACGAACTGCGGCAGCCGGCGCGGCTTCAGGCTGCGGGCGTCGACGCAGGCGACGCGTACCTGCGCTTCCAGCAGCAGCCCGTCAGGAGCTGCGCCGTCGCGGCCCTTGCGGTAGATGCGCTGCAGAAACTGCAGCGAAGCCGCGCCCTGCGCGCGCGGTTCGCAGGTGATCTCCAGCTCGTCGTCGAGCCGCGCCGGCGCGCGGAACTCCACCTGCAGGCTCACCACGGCGAACAGGATCCCCGGGGTGTGTGCCAGCTGCTGCTGCGAGTGACCGTGCGCGCGCAGCCACTCGGTGCGCGAGCGCTCGAGGAAGCGCAGGTAGTTCGCGTAGTAGACGATGGCGCCCCCGTCGGTGTCCTCCCAGTAGACGCGCGCCGGCCAGCAGAAGGCGCTCACCGCTCACCTTCGAACAGCGATAGCGTCGCGGCGCGCTCCGGCGGCTTGAGCCCGAGGTGCAGGTAGGAGGCGCGGGTCGCCACCCGGCCGCGCGCCGTGCGCACCAGGTAGCCCTGCTGGATGAGGAACGGCTCGGTGACGTCCTCGAGCGTGCCCCGCTCCTCGCCGAGTGCGGCTGCCAGGCTGTCGATACCCACCGGACCGCCGTCGAAGCGCTCGATGATCGCACACAGCAGTTTGCGATCGAGCGTATCGAATCCGAGCGCATCGACCTCGAGCATATCGAGGGCGGCGCCGGCCACTGCCTCGCCGATGCGCCCGTCGGCACGCACCTGGGCATAGTCACGCACGCGGCGCAGCAGGCGGTTGGCGATGCGCGGCGTGCCGCGCGAGCGCTGGGCGATGCGCAGTGCCCCGCCGGTGTCGATGCTCACCCCGAGAATGGCGGCGGAGCGGCGCACGATGCGCTCCAGGTCCTCCACCGTGTAGAACTCGAGCCGCTGCACGATGCCGAAGCGGTCGCGCAGCGGCGAGGTGAGCAGCCCGGCGCGCGTGGTGGCGCCGACCAGCGTGAACGGCGGCAGGTTGAGCTTGATCGAGCGCGCCCCGGGTCCCTCGCCGATCATGATGTCGAGCTGGTAATCCTCCATGGCCGGGTACAACACCTCTTCCACCACCGGCGCCAGACGATGGATCTCGTCAACGAACAGCACGTCGCGCGCCTGCAGGTTGGTGAGCAGTGCCGCGAGATCGCCGGGTCGCTCGAGCACCGGACCGGCGGTCTGGCGCAGGTTGACGCCGAGTTCCGCGGCGATGATGTGCGCCAGGGTCGTCTTGCCCAGCCCCGGCGGGCCGAAGATCAGCACGTGATCGAGCGCCTCGCCGCGCGCGCGCGCCGCGCTGATGAAGATCTCCATTTGCGTCTTGACCGGCGCCTGGCCGACGTACTCCGCGAGGCTGCGCGGGCGGATGGCGCGCTCGACGGCCTCTTCCTCGGAGCCCGCCACGGTGCTGATGATGCTTTCGGACGTCACGGACTTGCGACCTACTCCCGCGCCGCGCCCTGCAGGGCCCGGCGGATCAGTTCCTCGGTGGAATGTGTACCGGGACCGACCGCTTTGAGCAAGCGTGCGGCCTCCGCCGGCCGATAGCCGAGCGCCACCAGCGCCCCATATGCCTCGTTCGCAGCGCTCGCCCCGGCGTCAACCGCCGCCCCGCCCGCCGCCACCGGCGGGGCCGCCAGGCGGTCGCGCATTTCCACGATCAGCCGCTCGGCGGTTTTGCGCCCGACGCCCGGCACGCGCGTCAGCGCCGCCACGTCCTCGCGCTGCACGCACTCGGCGAACGCGCTCACGCTGATCCCCGACAACAGCGCCAGTGCGATCTTCGGGCCGACGCCCGACACCTTGATCAGGCTGCGAAACAGTCGCCGCTCCTCCTCGGTAGCGAAGCCATACAGCACGTGCGCGTCCTCGCGCACCACCAGGTGGGTGAGCAGGTGCACCTCGGCGCCGACCGCCGGCAAATGAAAGAACGTCGACAGCGGGGCCTCGAGCTCGTAGCCGAGTCCGCCGACCTCGACGGTCAGTTGCGGCGGGATCTTGGCAGTGATCCGGCCGCGCAGCGAGCCGATCATCGCTGTGCGCCCGCGAGCGGCGCGGCCTGCTGCGCCAGCAGCGTCAGGCGGCGCGCGTGCGCGTGGCACACCGCCACGGCGAGCGCATCGGCCGCATCCGCACCCGGACGCTCGGTGAGCGCCAGCAGCACCCGCATCATGTGCGCCACCTGGAATTTCTCCGCGGCGCCCGAGCCGACCACCGCCAACTTGACGGCGCGCGCGGCGTACTCGAACACCGGCACGCCCGCGGGAATGGCGCACAGCGCCGCGCCGCGCGCCTGCCCGAGCTTGAGCGCGCTGTCGGGGTTGCGGCTGACGAACACGCGCTCGACCGCCACTTCCGCCGGCGCATGCTCGCACATGAGCGCCACGAGACCTTCGAAGATCAGGCGCAGCCGCCGCGCCGGAGCCGCCGCAGCGACGTTGAGGCAGCCGTGCGCCACTACCCGCAGCTCCTGGCCGCGGCACTCGATCACGCCGAACCCGGTGCGCCGCGAGCCGGGGTCGAGGCCGAGAATGCGGACCGTGAGCGCCACGGCTAGCGGGGCGGCGGCCGCCGCCGGATCAAACGCGCGCCAGGACCTCGTCCGATATCTCGACATTCGAGTACACGTCCCGTACCTCGTCCAGCCCTTCGAGCGCCTCGAGCAGGTGCACCATCGCCTGGGCAGTCTCGCCGGAGAGCTCGAGCGAGGTGGCAGCGCGCTGCGTCACTTCGGCCGTGGCCGGAGTGAAGCCACGGTGCGTGAGTACCGCGCGCACGGTGGCAAATTCCAACGGATCGGCCAGCACTTCCACCGAGGTGTCCGCGCTCGGCACCACGTCCTCGGCGCCCGCCTCCAGTGCCACCTGCATGAGCTGGTCCTCGTCCGTGCCGGGCGGAAACGTCATCAGACCCACGGTATTGAACAGGTAACTGACCGAGCCGTCCGCGCCGAGCTGCCCGCCGTGTTGGGCGAAGGCGCGGCGTACCGCGGCACGCGCCCGGCTGCAGTCGGCCGTCACGCACTCGACCATCACCGCTGCGCCACCCGGCCCGTAGCCCTCGTAGCGCACGCTCTGCAGTCCTTCGCGGGCACGGGCCCCCGGCGGCGTGGCGTGCTTGCGCGCCAGCGCGCCGGCGCGGCGCTGGATGTTAGCCCATTTGCTGTGTCCCGCCATGCATACACCGGGCGCGCCACGCGCCGATCCGAAGCAAAGACCGGCTGTATGATAACGGCAAAGCCCCGGCGGCGACATGCCGGGCACCCTGCCATCCGCCGTAACAGCCACCGCCGCAGTGGAAACCAGTCATCTCTGTCCACCCCATGTCCGCGAGGCCATCGCCGCGGCGCGCGCGGCGCTCGAGGCGGCCAGCCCGCGCGTGACCGCGGATCTGGCGTTGCCCGCGGAAGCCGCCGAGATCATCGGCGCACTCACCGACAGCGCCGAGCTCGCCGCGGCACTGCTGGCGCGCGCGCTGCTGGCCAACGACGCACTGAGCGCCGAGGCGGCCGGCCGCATCGTCGGTCAGGCGGCCGCGGCAACCGCAGTCGCGCTGCAGCGGCTCGGCACGCTCGGGCTGCCACGGCAGTGGTCGCCGGCGCACGGCCTCGACACGCGCCAGACCGAGACGCTGCGCAAGATGCTGCTCGCGGTGGTGAGCGATCCGCGACTGGTACTCGCGCGGCTCGCCGAAGAGCTGGTGGCGCTGCGCCACGCGCGCACCCTGCCGGCTGCCGAGCGCGAGCGGCGCGCGCTCGAAGCGCGCGCCATCTATGCGCCGCTCGCCAACCGCCTCGGCGTCTGGCAGCTGAAGTGGGAGCTGGAGGACCTGGCGTTCCGCTACCTCGAGCCCGAGGAGTACCGGCACGTCGCCGCCGCGCTCAATGAGCGGCGCGCGGACCGGGAGCGTTACATCGAGGCGTTGTGCGCAGAGCTGCGTGCGCAGCTGCAGGGCGCCGGCATCGAGGCGCAGGTCTACGGCCGGCCGAAGCACATCTACAGCATTTACCGCAAGATGCAGCGCAAGCAGCTCGCGTTCGAAGAGCTGTTCGACGTGCGCGCGGTACGCGTGGTGGTGGACTCGGTCGCCGCCTGTTATGCGGCGCTCGGCGTGGTGCACGGCCGCTGGCCGTACGTGTCCGGGGAGTTCGACGACTACATTGCGACCCCCAAGGGCAACGGCTACCGCTCGATCCACACGGCGGTCATCGGCCCGCAGGCGCGCAGCGTCGAGGTGCAGATCCGCACCCGTGAGATGCACGAGCACGCCGAGCTCGGCGTGGCCGCTCACTGGACCTACAAGGAAGGCGGCCCTGCCGACACGCAGTACCAGCGCCGCATCGAGTGGGTGCGCCGGCTGCTCGAGCCCGAGGACGGCACGCGCAGCGCCGCGGACGCCGATCGCGATCTCATCGAGGGCATGCGCAGCGAGCTGTTCGAGGACCGGGTCTACGTGCTCACCCCCAAGGGCGAGGTGATCGATCTGCCGCGCGGCGCGACGCCGCTCGACTTCGCCTACAGCGTGCACACCTCGCTCGGACACCGCTGCCGCGGCGCCAAGGCCAACGGCCGCATCGTGCCGTTGACGCACGTACTGGCCAGCGGCGAGGTGGTGGAGATCATCACCGGCAAGCAGGAAGCGCCGAGCCGCGACTGGCTGGCGCCCGAGCAGGGCTTCCTCGTCTCGGCACGCAACCGCGGCAAGGTGCGCGCCTGGTTCCGCCGCCAGGACGTCGGCGAGAACCGCAGCGCCGGCGCCCGGCTCGCCGAGCGCGAGCTGGCGCGCATCGGCGTGCTGCCCGGGCAGCTGGCGGCGCTGGCCACGCAGCTCGAGGCGCGCGACGTCGACCACCTTCACCAGCTGCTCGGCGAGGGCGAGATCACGCTGACGCAGCTGATGCAGGCGGCGAACCGGCTGTTCGAGCGGCCAGCGGTGCCGCGGGTCAACCGGTCGGCGCCAGCGCGCCGGCGCGGTACACCGGTGGAAATCGAAGGGGTAGGCGATCTGCCGACCACGCTGGCGCGCTGCTGCGCGCCGTTGCGGCCGCAGCCGATCACCGGCTACGTCACGCTCGGCCGCGGCGTCACCGTGCATCGCGGCGATTGTCCGAGCCTGGCGCGCATGGCGGCGCTCAAACCCGATCGCGTGCTGCAGGTCGAATGGAGTGCCGCCGCATCCGCAGCGCTCAGTGTCGTCGAGCTCACCGTGAGCGCCTATGATCGGCGCGGGTTGCTGCGCGACCTGACCGACGTGGTGGCCGTCGAGCGGCTGAGCATCGACGCGGTGACCTCGCGAACCGACCACGACAGCGGCATCGCGTATTTCGAGCTGGTGGTGGCGGTCGCCGGCCTGGAGCAGCTGTCGCGGGTGCTGCGCCGGCTGGCCACCGTGCCGAACGTCATCGAGGCGCGGCGGCGCCGCTAGCTCAGGCGGGGAGCGTTCAGGGCGCCGCGCCCGCGCGCCGCACGCGCACCGCCTGCGCGCCGCGCCGCGCCTTTACCGATTGATGGAGTCGATGGAGCGCTTGTCGGCGGCGAGCGCCGCCTCATGCACCGCCTCGGCGAGCGTCGGATGAGCGTGGATGGTGCGCTGCAGGTCCTCGCTGCTCGCCGCGTACTCCATGGCGAGCACCGCTTCGGCGATCAGCTCCCCGGCAAGCGGACCGATGATGTGCACGCCGAGGATCTCATCATCGTCGCGTGCGGCGATCAGCTTTGCGAAACCGCTCGCCTGCTCCATGGCGCGCGCGCGGCCGCTGGCCAGAAACGGAAACACGCCGGTCTTGTAGGCGCGGCCGCTCGCCTTGACCTGCTCCTCGGTGAGACCCACCCAGGCGATCTCGGGGGCGGTGTAAATGACCGACGGGATCACCTTGTAGTTCATCTCACCGTAGCCCCCGGCGATCAGGTCCGCGACCATCACCCCTTCCTCCTTGCCCTTGTGGGCGAGCATCGGTCCGCGCACGCAGTCGCCGATCGCCCACACGCCTTCCGTCCCGGTGCGGCAGTGCTCGTCCACCTTGACGAAGCCGCGCTCATCGAGCTGCACGCCGGCGTCCGCGCTGAACAGGTCCTGGGTGTAGGGACGGCGGCCGACCGCGACGATGAGCCGGTCGACGCGCACCAGCTGCTCGCCCTGCGCGTCGCTGTACTTGACCTCGACCGCGCCGCCAGCGACCGTGGCGCCGCTCACCTTCGCGCCGAGGCGGATGTCGAGCCCCTGCTTGCGCAATTGGCGCAGGGCTTCCTTGGCGAGCTGTTGGTCGGCGAAGGCGAGGAACTCAGGCAGCGCCTCCAGTACCACCACCTCCGCGCCGAGCCGGCGCCACACACTGCCGAGCTCGAGCCCGATCACGCCGGCGCCGATCACCCCGAGGCGCTTCGGTACCGCGTCGAGCTCGAGCGCGCCCCAGGAGTCGACGATGTAGGGCGCCTTGAACGGCGCGGAGCGCAGCTCGATGGGCGTGGAGCCGGAGGCGAGCACCACGTGACGCGCGCTGAGCGTACGCCGTGCACCGTCGTGCGCGATGAATTCGACCTTGCGAGCGGCGAGCAAGCGGCCGTGGCCCTGCAGCGGCGTGACGCCCGCGGCCTTGAACAGCGCGAGGATCCCCTGGGTCATCGTGCGCACGATGCCGCTCTTGCGCTTCTGCATCTGCGCGAGGTCGAGCTGCGCGCCTGACACGCGGATGCCGTGCAGCGCGAACTCCTCCTGCAGCCGGTGATAGAGCTCGGTGGACTCGAGCAGCGCCTTGGAGGGGATGCAGCCCGCGTTGAGGCAGGTGCCGCCGAAGGCGGGGACGCCGTCATGGTTCTTCCACTCATCTATACAGGCCACGGTCAGCTTGTTCTGCGCGGCGCGCAGTGCCGCGGGGTAGCCGGCAGGTCCCCCGCCGATCACCACCACGTCGAAGGAATCGCCCGGGCCCGCAGGCCGCTTTTCTTCGTTCGTCATTGGCAAGTCCCCGTGACCGGCGAGCAAATGTCGTTGAAAAATAACACAAAGAGGAAACCCGAGCGCTCTTCCATCTGCCTGTCACAAATCCGGAACATTACCGTCATACACTGCCCGCCTTTCCCACGACGAGTACCGCTCATGAGCAGCGTCGCCGCTGAGACCGTTGGCGTAACCCCCGCATCGCGTCCGACGCTGGACCGCAAGCCCAGCCCCACCACCATTGCGGTGTTCGTGGTCCTGCTGCTGATCGGCGTCGGCTACACCGGCTACAGCCTCGTCCACGACATCAGCAGCGTCGGCGGACCAAGCCTGACGATCCTGCCGTTCCTGCTGCTGGGCGTCGCCCTGCTGATCGCGCTCGGGTTCGAGTTCGTGAACGGCTTCCACGACACCGCCAACGCCGTGGCGACGGTGATCTACACCCATTCCCTGCCGCCGCATTTCGCGGTGGTGTACTCGGGTGCGCTGAACTTTCTTGGCGTGCTGGTCTCCAGCGGCGCGGTGGCCTTCGGCATCATCACGCTGCTGCCGGTTGAGCTGATCCTGCAGGTCGGCAGCAGCGCCGGCTTCGCCATGGTGTTCGCGCTGCTGATCGCCGCGATCATCTGGAATCTCGGCACCTGGTGGCTCGGGTTGCCGGCTTCCTCCTCCCATACCCTGATCGGCTCGATCATCGGCGTCGGCGTCGCCAACGCGCTGATGCACGGGCGCGATGGCACCAGCGGCGTCGACTGGGGCCAGGCGACCAAGGTCGGCTATTCGCTGCTGCTCTCGCCGCTGGTCGGGTTCGTCTTCTCGGCGCTGCTGTTGCTGGCGCTCAAGGCGCTGGTGAAGAATCGCGAGCTCTATCGCGAGCCCAAAGGCAACAAGGCCCCGCCCTGGTGGATCCGCGGCATCCTGATCCTCACCTGCGGCGGCGTGTCGTTCGCGCACGGCTCGAACGACGGCCAGAAAGGCATGGGCCTCATCATGCTGATCCTGATCGGCACCGTACCCATGGCCTACGCGCTCAACCGTGCCATGCCCGCCGCCCAGATGACGCCGTTCATCGCCATGGCGACGACCACGCAGCAGTCGCTCACCCGTTACGCCGGCAGCTCACTGCCCGCCGATGCGAGCGCGCGCAGCGCGCTCTCGACCTACATCCGCACCCACGCCTACAACGACAGCGTGCTGCCGGCGTTGTCTGCGCTCACCGGCAGCATCGCCGCGCAGATCAAGTCGAGCGGCACGCTCGCCAACGTGCCCGCGCAGCGCGTCACCAACGTGCGCAACGACATGTATCTCACCTCCGAGGCGGTGCGCGTCTTCGGCAAGGACTCGCACGCCCCGAAGCTCGATCCCGACACGCGCGCCAATCTCGACGCGTTCAAGGGCCAGATCGATGCGGCGACGAAGTTCATCCCGTTGTGGGTGAAGGTGGCGGTGGCGATCGCGCTGGGACTGGGCACGATGGTCGGGTGGAAACGCATCGTCGTGACCATCGGCGAGAAGATCGGCAAGACCCATCTCACCTACGCACAGGGCGCCTCTGCGGAGCTGGTGGCCATGGCCACGATCGGCGCGGCCGACATGTTCGGTCTGCCGGTGTCGACCACCCACGTGCTGTCCTCGGGGGTGGCCGGCACCATGGCGGCCAACCATTCGGGACTGCAGATGGCCACGCTGCGCAACCTGCTGATGGCCTGGGTGCTGACGTTGCCCGTGGCCATCCTGCTGTCAGGCAGTCTCTACTGGTTCTTCCACCAGGTGTTCTGAAGCCGCGGGCGAGGCCTGAGCTCGGCGCAGATCCCGGGCAGGCTCAGATGCCGAGCAGCATCCGCCCCGGGTCTTCGAGCGCCTCCTTGATCGCCACCAGGAACTGCACCGCCTCGCGCCCGTCGATGATGCGGTGATCGTAGGTCACCGCCAGGTACATCATCGGCCGCACCACGATCTGGCCGTTGAGCACCATCGGGCGGTCCTGGATCTTGTGCATGCCGAGGATCGCGCTCTGCGGCGCATTGACGATCGGCGTCGACATGAGCGAGCCGAATACTCCGCCGTTGGTGATGGTGAAGGTTCCGCCGGTCAGCTCCTCGATGGTGATCGAGCCCTCGCGCGCGCGGCGCGCGTAGTCGGCCACCTGCTTCTCGAGCATCGCAAAGCTCTTGCTGTCCGCATCACGCACGATGGGCACGATCAGCCCGCGCTCGGTGGAAACCGCCACGCCGATGTCGTAGTACTCGTGATAGACGACGTCGTTGCCATCGACCGACGCGTTGATCACCGGGAACTTCTTCAGCGCATCGATCGCGGCCCGGACGAAAAACGACATGAAACCGAGCTTGACGCCGTGCTCCTTCTCGAAGCGCTCGCGGTAGCGCGCGCGCAGCTCCTGCGTGGCGGTGAGATCGACCTCGTTGAATGTCGTGAGCAGCGCCTGCGTCGACTGCGCCTCGATCAGGCGCTGCGCGATGCGCGCCCGCAGCCGCGTCATCGGCACGCGCTGCTCGGCGCGCGCGCCGACCGCGGGCGGCCGGACTTCCGCCGGGCGGGTAAGCGCGGCGGCGGGAGCGGCCCCCGGGGGCGGCGCGGCGGACGCAGCCGACTGCACGAGCGGCGCACGCGGTGCATCCGCGGGCTGCCGGCCGAGATAATCGACGACGTCCGACTTGGTCAGCCGGCCGTCGCGTCCGGAAGCCGGTATGCGTGCCGGATCGAGCTGGTTCTCTTCCACCAGCCGCCGCACCGACGGGCTGAGCCTGCCGGCGTCGGTAGCGGCGGCCGGGGCAGCGCCCGGCGCGGACTTCGGCGCCTGGCCCGCGCCTGCCGTCGCAACGTTCGCCGCGGCGGCCGGTGCGGACGCCGTGGCCGCGCCGGCTCCGGCTCCCTTGCCGTCGAGCGCACCTTCCTCGATGACGGCGAGCACCTGGCCGCTCTTCACCACGGTGCCGCTCTTCACGCGCAGCTCGCGTACCACGCCGTTGGCGGGCGCCGGCACCTCCAGCACGACCTTGTCGGTCTCGAGATCGGCCAGATTCTCGTCGCGGTGGATGGCATCCCCGGGCTGCTTGTGCCAGGCCACGAGCGTCGCATCGGCGACGGACTCGGGTAGTTGTGGAACGCGGATCTCGGTGCTCATGAGCGCTTTCTCAACGGCGCCGGCGATGGTACGGCGGCGGGCGGGGTCGCGGGCTCCGGGTTCGCGGCCGCGGCCGGCAATGCGGTGAGGCGCATGGTGTCGCGACCTGATTCCTCGGTGGTGTTCGAATGCAGCGCCGCGGCGACCAGCGCCTGCTGCTCGATCTCGTGGATCTTGGAGATGCCGGTGGCCGGTGCGGCGGCGGGTGCGCGTCCGGCGTACAGCACCGGGCGGCGTCCCAGCAGCAGCTCCTGCAGGCGATGGCGGATCTGGTACCAGGCGCCCTGGTTCTGCGGCTCCTCCTGACACCACACGACCTCGCGCGCATTGGGGTAGCGGTTGAGCAGCGCCTGGTACTCCTCGTTCGGGAACGGGTAGAGCTGCTCGATGCGCAGCAGCGCCACGTCGCGCAGTGCTTCCTTACGCCGCGCCTTCAGCAGGTCGAAGTACACCTTGCCGCTGCAGAACACCACGCGGCGCACCTCCTGCGGCGGCAGCTCGTCAATCTCGCCGATGACGCGCGCAAAACCGCCGCGCGTCAGCTCCTCGAGCGTCGACACCGACAGCTCGTGACGCAGCAGGCTTTTCGGGGTCATCACGATCAGCGGCTTGCGAAACGGTTGCCGCATCTGACGGCGCAGCATGTGGAACATCTGCGCCGGCGTGGAGGGCACGCACACCTGCATGTTGTTCTCGGCGCACAGTTGCAGGAAGCGCTCGAGGCGCGCCGAGGAGTGCTCGGGTCCGGCTCCCTCGTAACCGTGCGGCAGGAACAGCGCCATCCCGCAGAAGCGCTCCCACTTCGCTTCGCCCGAGCTGATGAACTGGTCGATGATCACCTGGGCGCCGTTGGCGAAATCGCCGTACTGAGCCTCCCACACCACCAGTGAGCCGGGCTCGGTGGTCGAGTAGCCGTATTCGAAGCCGAGCACCGCCTCTTCCGACAGCGGCGAATCGACGATCTGCACGCGCGGCTGCGTCGCCGCGACGTGCTGCAGCGGGATCCAGGTGGCATCGGACTGCTGGTCGTGCAGCACCGCGTGGCGGTGAAAGAACGTGCCGCGGCCGCTGTCCTGGCCGCAGATACGCACCGCGAAACCGTCCTCGAGAAGCGCCGCGTAGGCGAGCGTCTCGGCGCAGCCCCAGTCGAGCGGCAACTCCCCCTGCACCATCCGGCGGCGGTTGGCCATGAGCGCCGCCACGCGCGGGTGCAGCGTGAAGCCCGGCGGCAGGCTGGTAATGCGCTCGCCGAGCGCGTGCAGGCGCGCCAGCTCGACACCGGTCGACACGCGCTCGGTCCAGTCGACCTGCGCGTAGGCGCTCCAGTCGACCGTGTACTTGTTGCCAATCATGCCGAGGGAGGCGCGCGCCTGCGGACGGCCCTCGTCGAGCCCCGCACGGTACTGCTCGAGCATCGCCTGCGCGTCCGCCTCGCCCAGCACCCGTTCCGCCAGCAGTCGGTCGGCGTACAGGCGGCGCGCGGTCGGATGCTCGCGAATGATGCGGTACATGACCGGCTGCGTGGCGGCCGGCTCGTCGGCCTCGTTGTGGCCGTGCCGGCGATAGCCCACCAGGTCGATCACCACGTCCTTGTGAAAGCGCATGCGGTACTTCAGTGCCAGGCGGGTGACGAACACCACCGCTTCCGGATCGTCGGCGTTGACGTGGAAGATCGGCACCTCCAGCATCTTCGCCACGTCGCTGCAGTACATGGTGGAGCGCGCATCGGCCGGCGCCGAGGTGGTGAAGCCCACCTGGTTGTTGATGATGATGTGCACCGTGCCGCCGGTGAAGAAGCCGCGCGCCTGGCTGAGCTGCAGCGTCTCCATCACCACGCCCTGGCCGGCAAACGAAGCATCCCCGTGCAGCAGCAGCGGCAGCACCCGCTCGGCGCGCTCGTCGCCGCGCCGCTCCTGCCGGGCGCGTACCGAGCCCTCGACCACCGGATCGACGACCTCGAGGTGCGAGGGGTTGAAGGCCAGCACGGTGTGCACGTTGCCGTGCGCGGTGCGCAGGTCCGCCGAGAAACCCTTGTGGTACTTGACGTCGCCCGAGCCCTTGATGCGGTTCGGGTCGTAGGCGCCCTCGAACTCGGAGAACAGCTCCGCGGGGGACTTGCCGAGCAGATTCACCAGCACGTTGAGCCGCCCGCGATGCGCCATGCCGATGACCACCTCCTCCATGCCGACGTCCCCGGCGCGCTGGATCAGGTCATCGAGCAGCGGGATGAGCGCATCCTCGCCCTCGAGCGAGAAGCGCTTCTGCCCGACGTAGCGCGTGTGCAGGTAGCGCTCGAGCCCCTCGGCGGCGGTCAGCTGCCACAGGATGTTGCGCCGCTCCTCGGCACTGAAGCGATGGCGCAGACGGCCTTCCTGGAACTCGTCCTGCAGCCACAGCCGCTCCTCGGAGTCGGACATGTGAGCGAATTCCGCTCCGACGGTGCCGGCGTAGATGAACTGCAGCTGCGCCAGGATGTCCCTGAGCGGCAATCGCGCCGGCACCGCCGCGGTGCGGCTGCCGGTGAAGAACTCGGTGTCCAGATCGGCGGCGGACAGGCCAAAGTACTCGAGGTCGAGCACCTGCGGCCGCGGGCGCGGCATCAGGCCGAGCGGATCGATGTTGGCCAGCAGATGTCCGCGGTTGATCCATACCTGGATGAGCCGCGAGACGGCGGCCTGCTTGGCGCTGTTGGCCACGCTCCCCGGCAGCGTCCCGGAGGCCGCAGCCGCCGCGGCGCGCTGCGCGATGGCGGCACGCAGCGGGCCGTGCGCGCGCTCGCCGCCCGGGGGCGTCAGCTGCGCGAAATAGCGGCGCCAGCCGTCCGGCACGCGCGCCGGGTCCGTGAGGTAGTCCTCGTAGAGCGCATCGAGAAATTCGGCGTTGCCGCCGTAGAGGGGCGTGGGTTCCAGCATAACGCGCAGCGGGCGGGCGAAGCGTTAGTCTAGCGGAAAAGCCGCGGCGCGGCGCTGCCCTCCCCGGCTGCGGCCTACGGGCCCCCGAGCAGGTGGAACTCGTAGCAAATCAGTGCGCTGTAGATGGCGAGCACCAGGTACAGCACCACCCCCACCGGAATGCGGCCGAAGGCGCGGATGCGTGCCAGCTGCGTGAGCAGCACCACCCCCACGCCGGTCAGCGCAATCTTCACCCCGGCGAACGCGGCTGCCGATCCGGCGACCAGCGGCGCCATCACCGGGTTCACTTCCCGCGCGCCACGCTCCACCAGCAGCAGCGTGAGGAACGCATCGCCGCAGGAGCACAGCACGATGAGCAGTGCGACCGCCAGCCACTGTGCGTGGTGCCAGTCGATCGCGCTCGCGGCGCGATCACCGGCGCGGCGCGGCCCGTGCCGGCGCGGGCGCAAGCTGCCGTGCAGTAGCGCGCGCAGCCCCTGCTGGCGCCGCTCGCTGGCGCGCCGTTCGGCGCCGCCCGGGTGCCGCCCGCGGGCTTGTTGTTGTTGTAAGGGCCGGTACACGAGGGTCCTATGGCTGACGTGCAATCCGCGCTCGCTGTACGGTCGATTGTAGCAGCGCGGCGCGCCGCGGGCGGCGCAACCGTGTTATGACAGGCTTCCGCCCGGGTGTTCGGCCTATATGATGCGCGCCATGAGCGCCCCTGGTGCCGTTCCGCATTCCGCTGCCGTACACGCCGATGGCCTGCCGGTGCCGCGCCGCTACTGGGCGATGGCCGCGATTGCGCTGGCCATCGCGATGTCGGTGCTCGACAGCAGCATCGCCAACGTGGCGCTGCCCACCATCGCGCGCGATTTCGGCGCTACGCCGGCCGCCTCGATCTGGGTCATCAACGCCTACCAGCTGGCGATCCTGGTGCTGCTGCTGCCGCTCGCCTCGCTCGGCGAGATCGTCGGCTACCGGCGCGTGGCGCAGACCGGACTGGCGGTGTTCACGCTCGCCTCGCTGGCCTGCGCGTTCGCCCCGACGCTCGCGGCGCTGAGCATCGCGCGCATCGTCCAGGGATTCGGCGCGGCCGGCATCATGAGTGTGGGTCCGGCGCTGGTGCGCTTCACCTACCCGCACCGCTACCTCGGCCGCGCGATCGGCATCAACGCCTTCGTGATCGCCACCTCGGCCGCGCTCGGTCCCACCATTGCCGCGGCAGTGCTGGCGGTGGCGCACTGGCGCTGGCTGTTCGGCATCAACGTGCCGCTCGGGTTGATCACGATCTGCATTGCGCTCGCGTCGCTGCCGGAAACCGAGCGCACCCCGCGGCCGCTCAACTACGCCGGCGCCGCGCTGTGCGCCGGGGCGTTCGGCCTGCTGGTGAGCGGTCTGCAGTCGTTCGCGCACCAGGGCTCGCGCGCCCTGGCGCTGCTGCAACTGGCGTGCGGCGGCGCGCTGGCGTGGCTCCTGGTGCGGCACGAGCGCCCGCGCGTCGCGCCGCTCATCCCCTTCGACCTGCTGCGCATCCGCATCCTGTCGCTGTCGCTGCTGACCTCGGTGTGCGCGTTCATGGCGCAGACCGCCGCGCTGGTCGCGCTGCCGTTCGAGATCCAGCGCCTCGGCCACAGCGCGGTGACCACCGGATTGCTGATGACGCCCTGGCCGCTGGCGCTCGCCGTGGCGGCGCCACTGGCCGGACACCTGACGGACCGCTATGCCGCCGGCGCCCTCGGGGCCTGCGGCCTGCTGGTGCTGGCCGCGGGCCTGGCACTGCTCGCGCTGCTGCCGGCGCATGCCGCGGAAGGATCCGTCGTGTGGCGCATGCTGCTGTGCGGGCTGGGATTCGGCTTCTTCCAGGCGCCGAACAATCGCACCATACTCGCGTCTGCACCGCGCCAGCGCAGCGGCGCGGCCGGCGGCCTGCTGGGCGTCGGGCGCTTGCTCGGGCAGGCGCTGGGCGCCGCCGCCGTCGCGATCCTGTTCGGCATCTATGCCGCGGCGGGATCTAACATCGCACTGTGGGCCGGAGCGCTGCTGGCGCTCGCCGGTGCGGCATTCAGCGCCGGGCGACTGAGCCGCGGCAACGAGGCACACGCATGACCGGAAACGACAACACCGCTGCCGCAGCGCCGGCGCCCATCCGCCCGCCGTTCACAGCGGAGAGCGCGGTTGCCAAGGTGCGCATGGCCGAGGACGCCTGGAACAGCCGCGATCCGCAGCGCGTAGCGCTCGCCTACAGCGAGGATTCCGAGTGGCGCAACCGTGCCGAGTTCCTGCGCGGCCGCCAGCCGATCCGTGAGTTCCTGCAGCGCAAGTGGAACCGCGAGCTCGACTACCGCCTCATCAAGGAGATCTGGGCGTTTGGTGCCGACCGCATCGCGGTGCGCTTTGCTTACGAGTGGCACGATGATTCCGCTCACTGGTTCCGCTCTTACGGGAACGAGAACTGGGAGTTCGACGCGGGCGGCCTGATGCGCCGCCGCTTCGCCTCGATCAACGATGTGCCGATCAGCGCTGCCGAGCGCAAGTACCACTGGAGCGCGCCCGGAGCGCGGCCCGCGGCTCACCCGGGCCTGAGCGACCTCGGCCTGTAGCGCGCGCCTGTAGCGCGCCCGCCGCTGCTCGCGGCGGAGGTGCGGCCGCAGCTAGACCAGCGTGCTCTTGAAGAGCACCAGCACGCGGCCCCAGGCCTTCTCCGCCTGGTCGTGGTTGTACACCTGCGAGTCCGGCGGACACCACCCGTGCATGGTGCCGGCATACACCTCGATCTCCGCCTTCAGGTGCGCTTTGTCAAACGCCGCGCGTAGCACGTCCTTCGCCTCCGGCTGGCGCTCATCGTCGTTGGCGGCGATGGCGATCAGGTAATGCGCCTTCATCTGCGGGATGAGCAGGTGCGGGCTGTCCGGCTTGTCGGTCACCAGGCCGCCGCCGTGGAAGGAGCCGCCGGCGCCGACGCGCTGCGGCGCGGCGGCCGCGGTACGCATCGTGAGCGGACCGCCCATGCAGTAACCGGTCGTGCCCATCTTGCGCTTGCGGTCCACGGCCGGCTGGCTGTCGAGCCAGGCGATGAAGGCCTGCGCGTCGGTGACGGTCGTCACCGGTGTCAGCGTGTGCATCAGGTCCATCAGTGCGCCGCGGGTGGCCGGATCGTTGAAGTCCGGACGCTCCGGAGCGGTCGGGGCTCGCTGCGTGCGGTAGAACGGATTCACGACGAGGACGGCGTACCCTGACTCCGCGAGTCGCTTGCCCATCTGCCGGAACGCCGGGCGCAGTCCGAAGATATCCGGCCAGACGAGCACCGCCGGGCGTGCCGCGCCGACCGGATGCACAAAATAGGCATCCGCCGTGCCGTCCGGGGTCTTGATGTCGACCTCGGATTCCTGCACCTCGGCCGCTCCCGCCACCGGCGGCAGCGCAGCCACGAGTCCCGCACCGAGCGTCAGCGCCCCGAACTGCCGTCGCGACAAGCCCGCCCTGAGCCGGTACTCGAGCGCATCATCCATCGTGTCGTTATCGCACATGGTCACTCCTGCGGTGTCTGGCCGCGCGCCATGCTGCGACAAGGCGTGTACGCCCGCAAGCACGCCCACCTCCCCTTGTGGGTCCCGCGCGATTAGACTGCGCGCCTGATCCACAGCTTGGCCGTGCGCGCGGCGTACGTGCCTTCCCCAGGGGAGAGAAAAATATGCGCCACCCGTGCAGCGTCCCGCAGTTGCTCGCAGCACTCACCGTCGCGGGGCTCACCGCCACCGCAGCCGTTGCGGACGTCACCATCCAGCAGCAGACCAGCTTCGACTTCAGCCTGTTCAAGGCGCACGGCACGGCCAGCGAATACACCGCGAGTGACAAGCAGCGCCGCGACAGCGACCTGCAATGTGAAGGTTTCATGTCGATGCTGTGCGGCAATGCGCAGAGCGCAGAGATCATCCGTCTCGATCGCGACGTGCGCTGGACGCTGGAGCCGAGAAAGAAGGAGTACCGCGAGAGTGCCTTCCCCACCGAGGCGCAGCGCCTGGCGGCACAGCAACAGGCGCAGGCGACGCTGCAGAAGATGCAGCAGTGCCCGGCGATGCAGGGCGCCTCCTCCGCGCCGGATACCTCGAAGTGCCAGATGAGCGCGCCGCGCTTCGACGTGAAACAGCCGGGCACCCACGCGAGCTTCGCAGGTCACGACGCGCAGCTGACGCAGATCGCCCTCACACAAAGCTGCACCAACCCGCAGACGGGCGATGTCTGCGACTTCATGTTCGCCTTCGACGAGTGGCTCACGCAGGACCAGCTCGACGGCCTCTCGGACCGCCAGGCGTTCCAGCTCGCCTACGCCCACAAGATGGGACTGGATGCAGCCGACGCGGGCCTGCAGAAGCAGATGCGCCAGTTTCTCGCACCGTACGCCGACAGCCTGAAGCAGCTCTCAGGCAAGGCGGCGGATCTCAAGGGGTTCCCGCTCAAGACGACGATGCGCATCGCCTTCGGTGGTCCGCGTTGTGGCGCGGCGAAGTCGCAGCCGCAAAGTGCGGGCAGCGACAACGTGGTCGCCAGCGCCGGCCAGGCCGCCGGCGATGCTGCGGCCGGCTCTGCACCGGGCGCCGCGGGATCCGCGGCGGGCACTGCCGCGGCCAACACCGCCGGCAACAACGCCGGCAGCTCGGCGCTCAGCTCGGCCGCCAGCGCCTTCGGCAGCAAGCTGGTGGGTGGACTGTTTCAGAAGAAGCAGCAGGACGCCGCGGCGCCCGGTGCGGCTGCCCCCGCGTCCGCAAACGCACTGCCGCCCGGCATGGTGCAGGCCGCGCAGATCACCATCGAGACTACCGCGATTACACCGGGCACAGTGCCGGCCGCGCAGTTCGACATCCCGCCGGGCTGGAAACTCGTCCAGCCCGACGCTGCCAGGGCAGGACAGAAGGAGTTCACCTGTCCGACGAAAGCGGGAACCTGACGGTAGCACGACAGCGCGCGCCAGCCGCGGCCCCTCGTTATTATTGGCTCCCATGCGCGCTCGCAAGCAGTCCGTGGCGAGAGTCATCCAGGTGCTTTTCATTTCAGGCAGCACGGCGGTTTTCGGCGGCGACGGGATAACGATCAACATCAACAACAACACGACGAAAAACCTGATCGTGACTGTCTACGATCTGAATACCCGTCGCGCTGAACGGGTGGTGCCCAACCAAACCATCAACAGCTTCGCCTCGATTTCCATCACGATCGCCGCCGATGGCTCCGGTCACGGACACGTGTCGTGGACCGCGCGGACCGACGGCGCGGACATGCGCATGTGCGGGCATCAGGACAAGTCTCATTTGAACAACAGCGATACGGTGCACGTCTATGCCGATGCGGCGTGCGCTACGAACTGACAGCGGGCCCTCGCGATCGGAGTGATCCAGGCGCTGTCAGCTTTCCGCTCGCGCGCAACGCGCCGGGCCGCAGCCTCTCCCAATCCGTGACGTAAGTCCGCGCGCTCTGCGGCAATTACCGATTCTGCCCTCAAGCCCTCCTCATACAGTTGCGTGTTGCTGTTCAGCAATCGCAACGCTAACTGGGAAGGCAGGAGTCGAATGAGTCTCAACAATTCTCGCCGCATGCAAACGCTTGCACACCTGGGATGGCTGATGACGCTCATCACCCTGGTGGCTGCGTGCTCCAGCGGTAGCGTCATCACGCCATCCACGCCGCCCACCTCTACATTGCGCGGAACGGTCAGCGGGCTCAGTGCCTCCGGTTTGGTGCTCGCCAACGAGAGCCAACCGGTCACGGTGAGCTCCGGGGCGCGTAGCTTCACCTTTGGATCGGTGCTCACTTCCGGGTCGGCCTACGCAGTGACGGTACAGACGCAACCGGCAGGACAGCTATGCACGGTGAGCAATGGCAGCGGCACCGCTTCGACCGCCAATGTGGCGAACGTGGTCGTCGCGTGCTCCGAGCAGGCGTACAGCCTGGGGGGAACGGTGAGCGGACTTACGAGTTCGGGTCTGGTGCTCGCCACTGGCAGCGACACGGTAAGCGTGGCGCCGAGTGCCACAACGTTCACCTTCGCAACGCCGGTTGCGAATGGCAGCGGTTATTCAGTGACCGTCGAGGCGCAACCGACAGGTCTTGGGTGTGCGGTCACCAAAGGTACCGGGACGATGCCGGCCGGCAACGTCAATTCCGTGCTGATCAGCTGCACTGACCTGCCCTTCAGCCTGGGCGGATCGATCAGCGGTCTGACGACCAGCGGGCTCGTGCTCGCCAACGGCTTGGACACACTCGATGTCACTGCGAACGCTACGAACTTCACGATGCCGACCGCGGTGTCTTTCGGCAGCGCGTACGCAGTGACCGTGCACACACCGCCCACGGGCCTCTCCTGCACGGTCACCCACGGCTCGAGCACGATGCCCGCCGCCGCGGTAACCAACGTGGCCGTGACGTGCGCGGATCAAACCTACTCGCTCGGCGGCACCATCAGCGGCCTGACCGCGAGCGGCCTCGTGCTCGCTAATGGGACAGACACGCTCACGGCCGCTGCCAACGCCACGAGCTTCACGATGCCGACGGCCGTAGCCTACGGCAGCGCGTATGCCGTGACGGTCCAGACTCAGCCCACAGGTCTAACCTGTACAGCGAGCAACGCCATGGGGCCCATGCCGGCCGCTCCGGTGGCCAACGTGGCCATCACCTGTGCGCTCGCCACCTACACCATCGGCGGCAGTATCAGCGACTTGACTGCGAGCGGCCTCGTGCTCGCGAACGGCACGGATACCCTCGACGTGGCGGCCAATGCCGCTATGTTCACCATGCCGACCGCCGTGACTTCGGGGTCGATCTATGACGTCACCGTGCAGACGCAGCCCGCCGCGCAGCTCTGCACGCTGAGCGACGGCAGCGGCAGTGTCGCCACGATCGACGTCACGACGGTGGCGGTCAGCTGCGGCTCGAATGTGGTGAGTTACACCACTTCAGGGCCCTATTCCTGGACCGTACCGGACGGCGTGACTTCGATACAGGTCGTTGCCACCGGCGGCGGCGGCGGCGGCAGTATTGAATACAACGGAGGCAATGGTGGCGTCGTGACGGCAACCTTGAGCGTCACGCCCGGACAGACCTTCGCTCTCTTCGTGGGCGCCGGCGGCGGCGGCAGCGCCGGCAACATCTCGGGCGGTGGCGGCGCTTCGAGCAACGTCAATGCCGGCACCGTCAGCCAGATCATCGCGGGCGCCGGCGGCGGTAGTGGCGGTGGCTACGGCGGTGCGCCCGGCGCCGCGCCGGGCGGCAACGGCGGCGGCAGCGGCACCGCAATCGGAAACAACGGAGGCAACAGCGCAGGTGGCGTCGGTGGCCACGGCGGCACCGGTGGCGCAGGTGGTCCGGGGACCTATCTCGCCGGCCACGCGGGCGGCACTGGGAGTGGCGGCGCGGGTGGTGCCGGCGGCAACGGGGGCGCCGGTGGCGCCGGCAGCGGCGCAGGCGCAGGGGGCGCCGGAGGCAATGATTGCTGTGGTGGCGGCGGCGGCGGTGGCTACGGCGGTGGTGGTGGCGGGGGTAGTGGACCTGGGGCCGATGGCGGCGGTGGTGGTGGCGGCAGCATCGGACCCCTCGGCGCCACCTTCACGGTGAGTACGAATGGTGGTATTGCCAACAGGAACGGTGGCGGCGGCTCGATCGTCATCACGACGAATCCGTAGACACGGAGCTCGAGTTCACCGCGGTCGTTACTCGGTCCGCGCCCAACAGAGGGCGCGCCACCAGGAGGGCCAGCAGCGCACCTGCGAGCTGCGCGACGATGAAGGCCGGCACGTCAACGGGTCGGATACCGGAGAAGGTATCCGAGAGCGAACGGGCGATGGTGATCGCGGGATTGGCGAACGACGTCGAGGCGGTGAACCAATAGGCACCGCCGATCCACGCGGCGATCATCCACGGAGCATCCTCCACTCGTCGATGTCCAACGGCGACCAGGATCAACCCGAAGGTTGCGACCGCCTCCGCCAGCCACTGCGACGTACCGGTGCGCACGTGCAGGGACGACTGCAGCCAGGGAAGGTCAAACATCGCATGCGCGAGGAGCGCCCCGAGGCAGCAGCCAACCACCTGGATCAGCGCATAGGCACTCGCATCGCGCCAGGCGAGCACACCGCGTACCGCCTGGATCAGCGAGACCGCAGGATTGAAATGCGCGCCGCTGATGGGACCCAGGAGTGCGATCAGGGTTGCCAGCACGGCTACTGTGGCTCCCGTGTTCGCCAGCAGCGCAACGGCGGAGTTTCCCGCGGCGAGTCGCTCTGCCATGACCCCTGAGCCTACGACGGCAGCAGCCAGGAGCAGCGAGCCGAGTCCCTCGGCGCTCAGCCGCCGGGTGAGATTCATTCGTCGACCCTGGGGGCCGCGATTTTGCCGATCGCATCCAGGCGTCCCTGCAGCTTGATCCGATCGAGCGTGGCCAGTGGCAGACTGGTGAAGACCTTGATGCGGTTGTCGAGCAACCTGAAGGTCTTGCGGAAAGCCAGCCATTTGTCCGCCTCCGTGCCTTCGACAGCCGCCGGGTCCGGCACTCCCCAGTGGGCGGTCATCGGCTGCCCGGGCCAATAGGGACAGACCTCGCCGGCCGCGTTGTCACAGACGGTGAACACGAAATCGAGCGCAGCCGCGCCCGGCACGGCGAATTCGTCCCAGCTCTTGCTGCGCAGGCCTGCGGTCGGAAGGTTCATGCGCTCCAGCAGCTGCAGTGCAATTGGGTGCACAGCGCCCTTGGGATGGCTGCCCGCACTGAGCCCTTGGAACTTTCCACCTCCCCATTGGTTAATCAGGGCCTCCGCGAGGATGCTGCGCGCGGAGTTGCCGGTACACAGGAAGAGCACGTTGTAAGGTCGATCTGCCACGCGGTGCACTACGGCGAATCGGCCAGTACTTTCATCATGCAGGTCGCAGACGTGGGACACAGCGAGTGAAACTCCTCGCTCCCCTGGAGGTCCTGCGGGGCTTCGCTTCGTTCGACGACGCGATAGCCTTGATGCGCAAAGAACTCCCGAGCGGTCTGGGTAAGAAGAAATAGCCGGCGGATCCGCACCGCAGCCGCGAGCTTCTCGAGTTCGTGCACGATGATGCTGCCCAATCCGGCACCGCGGCGATCTGTCGCGACTACTACGGACCGCAGCAGCGCCGATGAGCCGAACCGCTGCAACGCGCCAGCGGCCACGATCGCACCATGCTCGCGCAGCAGCGTGAAGCTCGGTTTCGCAGCCTGAAGATCGGTCGTCGGCAGCCCCGCACTCTCAAGGAGCGCCCGTATGGCACCCAGGTCGGCTTCAGCAGCGGCGCGCAGCTCGGCCACACCAGCCCCTCGAGGTCAGGCCGATCCTGGTGAACAGCAGCTCGTTGCGCCGCAGGGCGCATCGGTTTGTCGCTTCTTCTGTTCGGACCGTATCTGGTCCGTGCCGTACTCGGTGCTTTCGCCGGTGGTGAGGAAGGTCTCCCACTGCACGCCCTGCGGGTCGTCGATCCAGCTCTTCTCACCGTGCGCGTAGCAACAGGTCGTCGTCCCCTCCTCGATCATCGGTCCCTCGGCCCGCCGTAGCCGCGTGTAGACCTCTGCGAGCTCAGTGCGATCCTCCACCTGGATCCCCAGGTGCTGCACGCCGGGCTTGCCACCGCGCTGGCTGATCGCGAAGTTCATCCGCGGGTCCTCCAGCATCCACTTCGCATAGTCGTCCTTGCGCACCGCGGGCTCGGCGGCAAATAGCTGGCGGTAGAAACGCACGGAGGTATTGAGATCCCTGACGGACACGTGGACGTGTAGGCGCTTCATGCTCGTTTCCTTCGTTGAGTCACGTCGCTCAACGGTTGGCAATCGGTCCCGCAGGCCTGCTCGGCCAGGCTGCAACAGTTCTCAGTTAGAAAGCCGACGAGCGCGTTCATACGCTCGAAGTTCGGGCTGTAATGGAGATTGCGACCCTCGCGACGAGTAATCACGAGCCCCGCCTGCGCGAGACCCTTGAGGTGAAAAGACAGCGTTGGCGCCGGTAGCTCCAGTCGTCTGACGAGTTCGGAGGGGGTGTACCCCTCCGGACCCCGCTTGACCAACAAGCGGTAGACGGCGAGGCGTGCGTCTGATGCCAGGGCGCTCAGTGCTTCGATGGCTTCAGGTACTTTCATAGTTTCAATTATATGGAATCTAAGGTCGTGCGCAAGAGCGCTCGATCCCGGCCGCCCGAAGCGCGTCAGCGATACGCTGTGCAGGCTCGGCGTCCTGCGAGGCGTAGCTCAGAAATGCGGCCTGCGACGGCTCCGTCACGAGCATCTAACCCTCAAGGGTTTTAGCGTTGTCGTGCGTGGGGTTTCGCGCTGCGAAGTCGCGCCCCGGTCAGAAAATCAGTGGCGGCCAATTCGTACCCGTCGGGGTTCTTCGTAGCCGTCATTGTACCCGTCGTGGTTTCCGTACCCGTCTTGGTTTCCGTACCCGTCGTTTTTGGCCGTTACGCCTTGAGCGCTCCTGAGCAGCAGATTTCTCACTAAATGCCTATTCTCATAGGACTTCGTGAGACTAGATGAGCGCTGTTGGTACAGGGTGATAGGAGGGTCTGGCGCCCCCGGCCGGAGTTGAACAGCGCTACCTAACGCGATGATTACTTGAAGGATCGTGGCGCGCTAGAAATTCCCGTACCCGCCTCCGTACCCAGCACCTCTCTGCGGCAAGCCTTCGCCGAGTGGCTAACCGCCTCAGTGGCGCCTATTCATCGCCGCGCGTCAGCAGCCCGTCCAGTTGCGCCACAGGCTCAGACAACGGCGCGGCCGCCCCCTCAAGGGAGCTATATCTCGCCGTGGTCAGCTCGACGACTCGCGAGGAAATGTTGTCGTGCTGTGCCTGGGCCGCCCGATCTACGCGGGCCAAGAGACCCCGAGATCCACGCGGATCCACTCGCAACTCCTCCTTCAGCCAATGGGTGAAGACGCGCAGCTTCAGGTGCGGCGATGCGCAATCGAAAGCCCGACGGTAGAAGTCTCTGCCCAACACAAAGTGGCCGGAGCGCATCTCAACAAGTCCCTGCGTAGCCAGGAATGTGCATGCCCGGTCGGGATCCTGCTCGTTAGGCATCCGTGCCGCCTCCTTGCGCGCTTCATCCAAGCGATCCGCGTACGCGAGCGCTACGACGAGATTGTTGCGCAGCATGCTGTCCGAGCCGTCCGCGATTAGCACCTCACGTGCGCACTCGATCGCATACTCGTAGTCCTCGTTTACAGCAGTCGCGAGAAAAGTCGCCAGAACCGCAGCCCGGCTTGAGAACGGCTCGTCGCGCACCCACTGCTTGGCGAAAGCCAGTGACAGTTCCCACTTCTTCGCCTGGAATGCGCGCCAGCACCAGGCCTCGTAGGACCGCGGAGTGCGCCAGGCATCGTCGCTGATGATAATGCCGCCAGTACGCGCAGCGATCCACCTTGCCTGCGCCACTGCATTTTCCGAAGGTGCCTGCATGCTCAACTGAAACAGGCGGCGTGCTCGCTTCATAGAGCCACTTAGGAACTCTATTGTCCCGAGCGCTCCCGCTAGCTCTGTGACCCCAGCTGGACTGAACTTTCCGGATTCCAGCAGCGCGCGCCCTTCGCGCGCCAGCCGCGGGGTCTCTTCGAGTATCTGCGCGAGTGCTATCTCGGCGGCGATTAGCCACGGGTCGTGTCGAGTTCTCGGGTGACGCAACAGCAAACGGTGCGCATCCTCCGTTCGATCCGCATGTACTAACCGCCTGCATGCCGCTCGTACGATCAACCGACTATTCGGCGCGAGCAAAAGAGCGCGGCCAATTGCGGCTTCCGCGTGTTCCGGCTGGCCAAGCGTGGTGTACGCCCGGGACATATCCATCCAGGCAAGCGCATCGCGCGGTGTAGTTGCGAGTCTTGCACGCGACCGAGCGATTACAGCCCGGGCTTCCTTGCGACCGCTGACGTATGCCTCGTTACCCGTCGGGGGCACCACTGCATCGGCCGCATCTTCTGAGGAACGTCTCAGGATTGCGAGCGCGTGGACAACCATTTCTCCTGGACCACGTCGTAGCTCCTTGCTTCGCGCGCGCAGATAGCTCACGGCGTCCTCGACCTGTCCGAGGCGGTTCAGAGCAATGGCGCATGAAACCAACTCAGCAGCAGTCGCAATTCGCGGGTCCTCCACCCAGTTGCGGCGCTTCTCCTCCCAGAACGAATCATCGACTTCTGGTTGCCCGCTGTTGGTCCGGTCACCAACTGTTTCCGCCGGCGCGATCGACGGTGCCGCGTACCGCCACCGCGGGATCAGACGACGACGTGAATCGTTCATTAGAGACGTCATCGCCGACCTCGAGTAGTGCCGCGCAAGCGCGCCGCTTCCGAGAACACGTAGAACTTCGAGATCAGGCGCTGCATGCCATTCGGCACACCCTCCGAGCGATCCGCTGGATAGCCCCGCAGCCGCGGATCTGGCTCGAGCAGATAACGCAGGATCTGGGTGAGTTCTGCGTGCTTGCTCGGATCGAGGTTACTGTGCTCAGGAAGGACCTCGTCGACTACCCCGGCTACCGTGTGTCGCAGGATCGGCAGCAGGTCGTCAGTTGATCCTGTCCAGACGTCCCAATGGTGCTCGGGCGCGAGCTGTCTCGCCAAGCGGGCCGTTGCACCCTCTCCGGTGAGTAGAAACAAGGCAAGACTACCAAGGTGGTAAACGTCGCCCATCAGGCGACGCCATACCCAGTCGTCGACATGGTACCGATAGAGTTGCTCAGGAGGCGCGTAGGTTGGATCCCCTGCAATCGGCAGTATCGGGCCCGGCCGTGCACGCGCACGGACGTGTGCACTGCCGAAGTCGCCGAGCTTGTGCCCGTCGGCCCGATAGTCGAGAACATTCGATGGCTTCACGTCCTGATGCGCAATGTTTCTTGCGTGGAGCTGCCGAATGGCAACTGCCACGTTGTGCAAGACCCCAAAGCAAACCCAAGGAGGCAACTGTCGCTCGCGGGCAATCTGATCGCGCAGATCCCCGGCTGCTCGCTCGAAGATAAGATATGGGAAAGCCTCCGATCCATCGGGTCCCACGCGCAAGACACCATGCGCAATGGCATGCGCTACTCGGCTAAGCCGATCATCGGCGCAGGCCCGCGCGATGTCCGCTTCGTAGTTGAACCGCTGAATGCGGATCTCGAGGTCCTTGAGTGGATCCGAATGACTGCCGTTCAGCCGGATGTCGAGCACCTTTACGAAGGCTTCCTCGCCATCAGGGCCGCGAGCGATGAACCCATGGGAGAAGCAACCCCCGCTTGCAGTCGGCGGCGGCTGTCGCTCAGAGACGAGAGTCCAGCGACCCTCCAAGATCTGACCAAGAAGTTTTCTGGCGATGCTCACAGTGACAATCCGCGTTATCTCGTTCACGCAGGCGCGGTCACATCGCCGGGATACAGCCGCGGCAACCAGCGCTCGAGCACGTGCACGGGGAAGCCCAAGCGCACTGGTCCTTTCGGCGAGTTGGTGACTAACAGCCCGGAATCGAGCAGTGCTCCCAGAATGTCGCGGGCACGACGCTCCTGGTAACCCGTGAGTTCCGCTGCCCTGCCGCGTTCAATCTCACCGGTCAGTACAGCCTCTCGCAGGATCCCCATGCTTCCCCTCGGCAAGCGCCCCGCCTCGACCTCATCGTCGACATAAATCTTCATTCTCCTCAGGAGCTCCGACGGCTGGAGCAGCGAGTGCATGAATTCGAGCTGATCGAGGCATGTCTCGAGAAAAAAGACACAGAAGTCTCTCAGCCTCCTCGAAGAAAGCGCCCCGCGCCCGTCGAAATCGCCCAGACGCGGCGCATCGGCTGCGGCCAGCGCCCTGCGGTATTGGTCCACACGGCGCGCAAGCCCTCGTGCCACCGACCAGAGGCTGTTGCCTACGCCAACGTCCCGCAACATGGCATACGAAAGCAGCCGCGCGACACGCCCGTTACCATCAAGGAAGGGGTGGACCCACAGGAGTCGGTGATGGGCAGCGCCCGTCGCGATGATGCGAGTCAGCTTCGATAGACTGGAGGACGAGTAAGCCTCGTTGAATCGATGCATCAGGGCCTCAAGATGCTCCGGCGCTGGAGGCACATGCTGCCCCACCTTAACTGCGACACGGCGCAGTTCCCCAGGCACAACGCGCAGCCTCTCCCCTGTATCGGGGTTCGTCACCCACAGCAAATCGTCCGGCAGTCGCCGGCAGAATTCCTGGTGCAGCCATCGGACGTACTGAAGCGACGAAATTGGTTCTTTCGGCGACTCGCCCAAATCGATCATGCGCTGCACTTCAATGTGAGCCCGCGCCTCATGCTGCAGATCCCGCCTCTTGGGATCCGCGGAATAGTCGCTGGCCATTGCGCGTTCGATATCCCGCGGACTTGTGTCGTGTCCCTCGATGAGATTGCTGTAGTAGCAGTTCATGCTGCGCACGAGATCACCTACGGACTCTGCAACCACTGGATTGAGCTGGCCGGCGAGCGCGCTTGACCTGCCAATAACGCTGGCCGCCAAGTCTTCCAACTCGCGATCGCCAGGTTCCGGCATCAGAGGTTCTATTGAGGTGATTGAATACCGCATTTATTGCCGATCACGAATATGATATTTAATACTTATAAAACATATAGATATAATATATAACATACGCATAGTGCCGATATTATTGCCGATCTGAATGCCGATGGCAAACGGCCCACTGGCTAGCGGGTACGCACCTGAGGCGGCCCACATTCGCGGGGTCTTTGCGCCTCCATAAGTAGCTCGCGATCGGTGCGAATTGGGGGCAGCGCCTCAGTGAAGCGCCTGACGTACCACGCCAGGTCTTGCTGACCCTGGCGATCCAGAATCTCTGCAGTGGCCATCCAACCTCGTTCCACCTGTGCCCGGGTGTGCAGCAATGGCTCTCGGCCGGAAGCCTCCGACGCAGTCGCCCGCTCCATCCCCCGTAGCCCTTCATGCACCCGAATGCGACGGGATGCACCGCGTTGCATCGCGCGGTACCTCCCATCTGACACCTTGGGGCGGGTCGCTCCCCGGACCGCTTTGTCCGTCGCATTGGCGCTGATGCCTTGCGTTCGCAGATGTTGCGCAAAGTCCCTGCGCCATTCACGCAAAGTAGCCTTGCGGATATTCAGGCGGATGCCCTCCTCGCTGACCGCCTTAACGACCATGTGCACGTGCGGATGCGGCTCATCGGTATGCAGGACCATGGCATAGCGATGCTTCGAACCGAAGGTCTCCCGCGCGAAGGTTCGAGCGGCGCGAAGTAACCCGTCCGCCGGCGTTCCCGCCGGCATCGAGAGCACGACCTTGTGTACGAGCTTCGGTTGAGAATTTCCGGGGCGCGGCCGGAGTTCTCTCGTGCGCCGAACCTCCTCGATATCGAGGTCCCAGTCCTCGAGCAACTCCTGCTCGACGCCCTGCCCGCTCAAATGCCGTCCCTCGTCGGTCTCAATCTCGACGTCCCCTTCGCGGCTCAGGTAACTCAGGTGCCGTCCGACCGCCTTCAGATCCCCCCCTCCCTTCGTGAGTGCCTTCACCATCACCTCGGGCGTGCGGCGGACCGTCCGGCCAATCAGGTGGACCTCCTCAGGCGTCAGTTGCACCCGCTCCGCTGGTCCGCGCCGGGCATAGCTCATCAGATCGAGGAGCGGGCACGCCGCGCCCAGGTCAATCCGTCGTCTCGCCATATCCGCGCTCCCAGCTCGTCTCATTGACTTTCAGCAGGTCCCTGACGTGATCACGTAATGCCACGGCGACCTTGAGCATCGATTCCAGGTGCTGAGGCCCGGGTCCGTCGGACCGAGCGCCCACGTTGAGCGCTCTCGCAATCTGATTCAGGTTTCGGCCGATCGCTCCTAGCTCCGCAATAGAGCGCTTGAGAGCGTCGAGCTCTGCAGCCGGCAACGGAGTCAACATCCGCAGGTGCGACCGCACCAGGACTGCGACATACGTCGCTGAGGGCATTCCGCGAGCACTCGCTCGGTCTGATAACAGCAGGCGATCATCTGGCGCCAGCCGAATCGAAAGACGTTCAGCGCGCGGTCCCGTGTCGTCTGACTTACCGATCGCCGGGCTCTCAATCGCAGACGTCCTCGCCAGTGTTACGAGCACCTGACGAACGAGAGCCGACTCAGTGATCTGCTCGCGAGCGGCGATGCTCTGAAGGAGAGCCTTCGTCTCCGCACTAACTCGACATCGCACCAGAGCATCGGCGGCCATGGTGCGAATCGTGGACCAACAGCAACCGCTTGGCTATCCTGCGTTTGCTACCAATTTGCGCAGAAACCTCACATTGATTTTGTTGGTTTGAGCGAATCTGCGCAGCGATGCTTCGCGATGATACGTGCTGAGACCACCTTCGTCCTACGGACCAAACTGCGACGTATCGAAGTCAATCGTCAACCCGGGAATCGGCTCTACAGCTCCGCGGTACGGGCTGAGCCGCACGAACCGCCGCGGATCGCCCGGGCGCCACGCGTGGCCTCGAACACAGAGCGGCGTCCCCTCTCGGATATAGGCAACCTTGATGGCCACGGGGCGAACTACGTAGCCCCACATCACTCCGTCGAGCCGCGCGAGCGGTCGATTCCACATCTTGTAGACGTCGCTCTCGAACGCGAGGACCCTCTTCGGCAGGTAGGTGGCATCCGCAATATAGAGCCGCACCTCAGGGTGGGCGTGCCGCTCTAGGAGGCAAGCGGCAAATGGTGCAACGTCAAACGGCTCCTTGTCTTGGATGAGCTTGCACCCGAAGGCCTTGAGAAAGTACAAGTGAACGTCCAAGGCGGCGGCGGCAACATCCGATCCGAAAGCCGCCACCAAATCGACACTCCGCCTCTCCCGGATCTCCCTCCATCGATCTCGTATATGCCCCGAGAGCACGTCCCATGCGCGGTCATAGCACTGCGTCTTGGTGTCGTTGCACCGGGCACAGACCGATCTGGAGAACTGCAGTGTCCTGGACTTGGCGCTTCCGATCTTCCTATTGATCTCCCCCACATTGCTGTGAAGGTAGCCTGGCGACTGCGGCGACAGGGTGAGAATCCGCCGGATGTCGCTAGCCTTGAATCGATGCTCTCCGCTGTCGGCCTGGCCGCCGCAGATCCAGCACAGCGGCTGCACTTCCGCGTTCACACTGCCTCCCTGGTTGGCAATCCTCGCACTGACTAGCTTACAGCCTTGCGCACACGCCGCTTCGAGGGGGCTCTGAATGCGTAACTCATTGATGAAATTCAAAGCAACTTTGAAAGCGGTCCGAGTATTGGGGGGATTCGACCACCACTTGGCAAAAAGAACGTGAAGTATTGGGGCAAAAAACCGCGAAACTCGGGATGACTTTTCGCGCGAACAGGATCAATGATTAGTTCGAGCGTCAGGCGTGCGCCCGCCCCGAAACGGCACGTCACAGGAAATATCAATATGAAGTTCCTTCGCATTGGACATGTAATGCAGCTCACCGGCCTCTCGCGGATGACCATCTATCGCCTCGAGCGCGCCGGCGAATTCCCCAACCGACGGCAGCTCAGCAAGAACTCCGTCGCCTGGCTCGACACGGACATTGACGGCTGGGCGGAATCGCGGCCCATGGGCCTTCAAAGGAAGGCTGCGGCTACTAGCGCGAGACCCACGATCCGCAAGCTAGGCTGACAGCCTAACGTGCGGGCCAGTGCCAGGGAGGCGCCTCGAGGTCGGAATGGTTCATGACCGCCGTCTGCCCAAATTCCTTTTCGAGCTCGAAACTCATGCAGCCTTCTATCTGTTTCAGGGCCGCCACCAATCGGCTCGCATGGCAGACAACCCATACCTGCGTGTTTGCCGACGCGACCGCGATTAAGCGAGCCAGCGCGGGCAGGAGGTCCGGATGGAGGCTGGTCTCCGGCTCATTGAGGACCATAAGCGCCGGCGGACGCGGAGTGAGCAGAGCAGCGATCCATAGCAAGTATCGCAGCGTACCGTCGGAGAGCTCGGCTGCATCCAGCGGCCGTAAAAGCCCTTCCTGACGAAGGCGGAAAGTGAAGCGCCCGGATTCCCCAGATACCTCTACGTGGGCGCCCGGGAAGGCGTCGGCAACGGCGCGGTCCAGAGCATCCCCATCCCCAATTTCCCGAATCGTCTGCAATGCGGCCGCAAGATCCCGTCCATCGTGGCCCAGCACCGTAGTCCGGGTCCCGACTTGCGGCTGCCGGGGCGGTGCATCCGCGTCGGTGCGAAAGTGGTCATAGAAGCGCCAGGTGCGAACCTGATCCCGAAGGGTCAAGACCTCCGGAGCGCGTGCAGGGTCAGCGACTCTGCTGAACAGACTGTCATACGTCGCGAGCCTCGTATCGATGGGCTCCCATTCACCATCACTGGATCGAACCTGGACGAGGGATCCCTTTCGGTCCACAAGTACCGCTGCAGGCCTCAGAACGGGGCCGCTCCAGATGCACTCCCGTTTAATCTCCGGGTCCCGAGCGAACATGGAGTCGCTTGGCGTTGGCAGCCCAAGGTCTATCGCGTAGCCGAAGTCGTCGGAGGAGAAGCCGAGCCGCAAACTGACGGGTTCTTTGCGCAGCGTCCCCTGGACCGGTACCTCGCGACTTCGCATGCGGCGCGAAACCGACTCCGGGCCCGCCCACAGCGTAGATGACAAACCGCCTTCCCTGGCTAGTGAAGCAACAATTCCGCCCTGGGCTGCGTCAGCCAAAAGTCGCAACGCGCGATACAGGTTCGACTTGCCACTGCCATTGGGCCCAGTGACTAAATTCAGCGCGCCCAGAGGCAGAATGAGGTCGCGGATGCTCCTGTAATTGGCAATCGCAAGTGCCCTGAGCATGCACAACTCCCTAGCTGGCTGCGGGACCCCGTATAACCTGATCAGGCTAGCATCTTGTCGGTAATGCGTCGCACGTCGCGCCGGCTGATTCGTGATCCGATTCTCACCGCTAGCCGTAATCGCTGAGTGACAATCGCGCACCGTGATCACGGAGCGACCGGTCATGTCCGACGCGAACCCCCTCTCCGCCCCTGGAAACGGAATCTCGGTGAGCCTTAACCACGACATGTGGGATTTCGCGGATCTGATTCTCAAGACTCGGTTCGCCCGCGCACTCGCCGAAGGCTCCGCAGCCTACCCGGTGCACCGCTCCGTTCGCTTTGCGGCTCGAGCGGCTCTCGAGCATCTCTTTGACGAGCTGGCGCTCGGGCTTGGCTGGCAGGCGCAGCGTCTCGACTCGCACTCCCTGCTTCTGAATTCAGAGGGCCTCTTCATCGCCGGGCGTGGCGGGCGCAAGACGGAATACTGCTCGTGTCATTTCGGAATCTGGAGTGACTCGGCCGAACGTGCAGCCGCTGCCCAGCAAGGCATTCTCGGCGTCGTGGGACAGCGCTTCATTGGCGAACCAATGTTCTCAATTGACTGGCACTTCCTCACCGGCAAAGGCGAACTTCAGAGCGCGTCCATCGAAGAGATGGCCGATGACGTGTTGCATGATGAGTCCTACCCCGAGATCCAGGAGGGAGTCACGTCCTTCATCAAACGATATCTTGATGCTCCTGAAACCGTACTTGTCCTTCAAGGGCCTCCGGGAACTGGCAAGACGCGACTCATTCGCGCCATTCTCGGACAGATTTCGCGGCGCAAGGGCGGCCATGCTCAGGCTCTGTATACGGGCGACAAGAAGTCTCTCGAGACGGATGAGATCTTCGTGAAGTTCATCACCGGCTGGGACGATGCTTTCGTGGTTGAGGACGCGGATCACCTGTTGCGCCCGCGGGCGACCGGCAACGAGCATTTGCATCGCTTCCTGGCGATAGCCGACGGTGTTGTTCGGGCTCAGGGACGCAAAATCATCTTCTCGACGAATCTGCCAAACATCGGTGACCTAGACGACGCGTTGATCCTGCCAGGCCGCTGCTTTGCGCGTGTGCTGGCCCGCGAGTTAAGCCCAAATGAGGCTGAGCGCTTGATTGCCAAGCTTTGTGCGAGCGATCCGAAGCGCCTCCAGGCTGCACGGGCTCGGATACAGGCTCAAGCTACGAAGTCGACCTCCCTCGCGTCCATCTACCAGAGCGCGTCCGGCACCCCGCCAGGTGTGGCATGAAATACCTCTACCTAGTGCTACTTGCACTGGCGCCGATGGTCAGCCAAGCGCAGGACGCTTGTGAGAGCGCAGTGCCTGCTGCCCTGAAAGCCGAGGTTCTGAAGCGGTTTGGGGGCTATCGCCTTCCCCGTGAAACGGACAACCTACCGGAGGATATCCAGTACGCGCGCGAGCATTCCGAGTCCCCGTGCTTGGGCGTTGCCAGCGCGGATTTTGACGGGGACGGGAAGCCGGACTACGTACTCGGCCTCAGTGCCCTCGACGGTCCGGGGGCGCTAATAGTCGTTGCCCTGAGCCGAGGGTCGCGATGGGAGTTTCACAAGCTTGATGTCTGGAAGGACTCGCGCCTTCGGCTCTACGTCGCGGCAGACCCGCCTGGCCACTATGACGACGTGGGGGATAGCGACGGACCGCTCGAGAAGGGACAAGTCGAGCATCTTGACTGCGTGCATTCTGTAGCTGTGTTTGGTCTGACCGAGTCATCAGGTGTTGCATATTGCTTCACCAACTCGGGCTGGAAGCATGTCTGGATTTCAGACTGACACCTTCAGATCCTCGCTGACGAGTTTCCGGAGGCAGCGGCGAACGCTGCGACCGGGCAAATCGAGCAGCTGACTGACCATCAGTGTGCATTGGAGGCATCTTGTCCTCCGCATACCTGTTCTTTTGATCGGAATCTGCGTCCTGGCTCTCGACGTGATGGCGGGGCATTGCTGTAATGGACGCGCGTCCGCCGCTGTTGCAGCCAGGAGTGCCGCCGGATACCCACCCCCTACCCTGGAGGATCGATGTCCTCTCCGTTGCGACCTCGGGGCCGGGCCCTCGCAGAGGAGCAGGGCTCCGGGCGGCTCATTAGATCGAGTTCGGGAGGCTAAGATGAACATCTTCCTGACCATCAGCGGGTCGCTTTCGCCTGGAGCGGCCGAAATTTGACTCCATTCAGCCGTGACGTCGGCCTGCGCGGCTCGCTATGCCTGGCATTGTGCCTTGCTGCCTCGCAGGCACTCTGTGACCAAATACCCTCCGGAGCGCCCATTGTGGGCCTGCGTGAAGCCGCGAAACATCGCGGCCCAATCGAGCCGATCCGCAGCCTTGTAGAATTCAGTCCCGAGGATGAACAGATCTACGTGTGGAATCACGTAGATCGGCATGGCTCGGTAATTGAAACCCGTCCAATCGGCCCAAAGGCGCTGTTCAATAGTGAGGTCGAGAAGGCCGCCAAAGCCGTTCGGTACCTTCCTTTTGCGTCGAATGGCGGGACGACCGATGCTTGGGTTCAGGATTCGATCCCGTTGCTGCCAATACAAAAACTGCCGAGCCATGTGGTTCCTTTCCCTCAGGGGCAACTCCAGGGCGTGAAGATTGAGCTTTCGCGCTCTGGGTGCTTCGGCACCTGCCCGATTTACAGGGTGGTCATGGACGGCAACGGTCGGGTCACATACGAAGGAAAAAACTTCGTCTCTATCGCGGGGGTACATCGGTCCCAAGTCGCTCCTTCCACAGTTGCAGCTCTGCTGGATCGGTTTCGCGCGACCAATTTTCTCGCGCTCCAAAGCAGTTACCGAACGAACTGGACCGACTTACCGACCTACTGCCTGAAGCTCACAATCGCGGGTCAGACGACGAGGGTCGAGGACTATCAAGGCGAGTGGGTCGGCATGCCGGCCTCCGTGAGGGAACTCGAGACTGCGGTCGACACTTCTTCGGACTCGGCACGGTGGGTAACGTCCAGTTCTGGGACCCTCGCGGCCATGCGAGACGCCGGCATCAGCATTCGGTCCCGACAAGCTGCGAAGGTGCTGCGTGCGTCAGTGGAGGCCCGAGACCTAGTCACGGCGCGCTCGCTGCTTCAGGGCGGGACCCCCATCGGTGGTCACGAATCCGATAGCCGTTCGCTCATGGAGATTGCGGTCGATGCGAGCGGCGGCACGGATCGCGCGGGTCGCCTGCAGATGCTTCAGTTAGTACTCACGTCGCCGGCAGCAAGGTCCGACAAGACCGGCATGCACGAGGCATTGGCGCAGGCTGTAGAGCAAGGCGACGCAGACCTCGCACGCGAGTTAATCCAAGCCGGGGCGGACCCGACGGCTTGGTTTGACCACAGAGACGACCACCGCCTTACTTACCTAATGCTTGCTTCGGCGTCCGGATCTTGGGCAATGCTGGACGACGCCCTCGCAAGGCCGCACGACGTGAACGCCGAGGATTCCGCGGGGCGCACTGCGCTAGTTTGGGCGCTCTGGAATGCTCCGCCAGACGAGAACATTTTCCCAATCGTTGACCGCCTTCGGGCGCACGGCGCATCGAAATCCGATCTCGATAAGGCGTTGCTTGTGGACTGCAACCCAAACTGGATTCCGGGCCTGCTTGCGAGGGGTGCCAACGCGAATGCACGCGACAGGAAAGGAAACACCCCGCTGTTTCAAAGCTGTTCCCTTGAGGGCATTAAGGCGCTTCTGGATGCCGGCGCAGACCCGACGTTGCGCAACGCCGCCGGCAAGACCGCTCTTGAAACCACCTACACGGGTCAGTATGGAAAGGCGGACCCGCGTGCGGATCTGATTCGCCAATACTTAGCCCGGCGAGAACACTGAAGGCGAATTAGGCGGCCCATTTCACGTTTTCGGACTGACGCACTTACCGTCTGGGGTACAGCGCGTCATGTTGTAGGGAACTGGAAGCTCCCGGTTGAAGACCTCCTGGAGATACGCAAGCGTCGCCATAAATCTCTGGCTATCGGCGCATTTCAGCGATGACGGAGCGTAATACGAGTACTTCCGGTACACCGCCCCTCGCTGCACCTCGACCGACACCCAGTTGGAATCGAGCGGAACTGCCTCGCCCCTGCACTCACTCCCGCGATTGCCCGGAAGATCAAAAAAGCCGTCAGTCTCCAGCCGCTTCCAGATGTCGGGCCATGGTTTGGTACGCGTAAGCTCCTTCGGTTGAGGAATTGGCATGAACGAAGCTTCGACTCGATAGCTGGCGCTCGATTCCGAGCCGACGCGTCGCAAGGTTAGCCACGAGGAGTACAGCGCAAGACTACCTTCATAATTGACCCGCACCTCGATATCCCCTTGCGCCAACGGTCTGAGCGGGGCGGGCTGGTCGGCAGTCTGATCAACCGCCGACGCGGTCGCGGAAAGAACAAGAACAAAAAGGCCAACCGCAAAGAGGGCGGCGACGGCGAGCCTCGCCCGAGATCTTGCTTTCTCTCCGGCTTGCAATGGCTGCAACGGCAGATGCTCCTAACCCAGGCGTCTCAATGGTACGACGTTGGTGCTGAGTCGCAACTCGTCCAAATAGTCAGCCCAAGCCTGCATCATCTTCCGACGCTCCTCGAGCCGCTGAGCCCGGTTGTAGGCGGCTCGCACCTCGTTGCGCTCCTGGTGCGCGAGCTGCAACTCGATCACGTCGGGCGGGTAGCCAGTCTCATTGAGCAGCGTCGACGCCATCGCGCGGAATCCATGCCAGCTCATCTGGTCGCCTGTGTACCCCATGCGGCGTAGGGCGGCAGTGATGGCGTTATCACTTAAGGGACGGTCTGTGCTTCGCGGCGACGGGAACACGTAGCGCCCTCTTCCCGTCAGCGGCCTGATGTCTCGGAGTATCGCTATAGCCTGGTCGGAGAGAGGCACGAGGTGCTGCTGGCGCATCTTCATGCGATGTGCCGCGATCCTCCATTCAGCCGCGCCCAGATCGATCTCGGCCCACTCTGCCGCGCGGAGCTCGCCAGGGCGCACAAAGACCAGCGGGGCGAGTTTCAACGCGGCCTCGACCACCGGGTGTCCCCGGTAGCCGTGAAGCGCTCGCAGAAGCTGCGCGACCTCACGCGGGTCCGTGATCGCCGCGCGATTCGTCACGGTGACGGGGGCCAGGGCACCGCGGAGATCGGCCGTGGGATCGCGCTCCGCGCGACCAGTCGCGATTGCGTAGCGGACGACCTGGCCGACGCGCTGCTTGGCACGGTGCGCCGTCTCATGCTTGCCTCGACGCTCGAGCCTGCGGAACACGCCAAGGAGCTCGGGCGCTGTCAACGCCGAAATCGGGCGCGCCCCGATGTAGGGGAACAGCAGGTCCTCGAACGTCCAGACCGCCTTCTTCATCGTCTTCGGAGCGAACGGCTGCTTCGCGAGCCACTCCCTCGCGATCGTCTCGAACGTATTGGAGCGGCTGTCGCGCTCGGCGCGCCGCTCGGCGGCGGGATCGCGGCCCGACTCGAGCGCGCTGCGCAAGCTGCCCCGCTTGGCACGCGCGGCCCTGAGTGAGGTCGCAGGGTATGTGCCCACGCTCACCATGGATTCGCGGCCTCCGAGCGTGTACCGAAGCCGCCACTGCTTAGCGCCCGTTGGAGTGACCAGGAGATATAGGCCGCCGCCATCCCTGAGCTTGTAGGGGCGGCTCCTGGGTTTGGCGCCGCGGAGGCGCGCCTCGGTCAAGAAATCGGTCGCGGCCAAGTCGTACCCGTCGGGGTTCTCCGTACCCGTTATTGTACCCGTTTTGGTTTTCGTACCCGTCGTTCTCGGCCGTTACGGCGTGAGCGCTACTGAGCAACAAAAATCTCACAAAGTGCCTATTTTTATAGTACTTCGTGAGACTCTGAGAGCGCGGGTGATACATCCTGAGAAGAGGGTCTGGCGCCCCCGGCCGGAGTTGAACCGACGACCTACCGCTTAGGAGGCGGTCGCTCTATCCACTGAGCTACGGGGGCGTGCCCGGGCCGGGAGTCTAGCGCGACGCCCGCACCGGGTAGTACCGCTGGGTTCAGCGGCTCACGAACGCCCGCTCGATCACGTAGTCCCCGGCGACACCGATCTGCGGGGACAGGGTGAAACCGCGCGCGTCCAGCAGCGCGCAGCTGTCCGCCAGCATCGCGGGGCTGCCGCACACCATGACGCGGTCGGTGCGTGGATCGAGCGGCGGCAGCCCGAGGTCCTCGAACAGGCGCCCGGACGCGATGAGACTGGTGATGCGTCCGCGTTGCGGGTGCGGCTCGCGGGTCACGGCCGGGTAGTACCTGAGTTGCGCGCGCGCCGCTGGACCGAGAAGCTCGTGCTCCATCAGGGCGTCGATCTGATGGCGCACGACGGCTGACTCCCTGAGGTAACGCACGCCGTGCACGAAGACGATCTGCCGGAAGCGCTCGTACGCTTGCGGGTCGCGGACCAGGCTCATGAAGGGCGCCGCGCCGGTCCCGGTGGACAGCAGGTACAGCCGCTCACCAGGTTTCAGGTCATCGAGGAGCAGCGTGCCCGTGGGCTTGCGGCTGACCAGGATCTCATCACCAGCGCGCAGGTGCTGCAGGCGCGAGGTCAGCGGGCCATCCGGCACCTTGATGCTCAGGAACCGCAGCTCGTCCTCGTGGTTGGCGCTCGCGATGCTGTAGGCGCGCAGCAACGGGCGCTCCGCCAGCGCCAGCCCCAGCATCACGAACTGACCGCTGGCAAAGCGCAGCCCCGGGTGGCGCGTGGTCGTGAAGGTGAACTGCGTGTCGGTCCAGTGATGCACCTCGAGCACGCGCTCGGTACCCAATGCTGCCAAGATAGCCAACCTCGCCGGGATTCAGTCAGGCGGAAATATATCGGGCAGGCCCGCGTCTGTGGCTAATTTGAAGCTATGGCGTGATAAGGCCCGGTTATCAGCTGCAGCCCAGCGTCAGCACCGCGGCGGCGAGCGAGTTGCACAACAAAGTGCTGAAAGTGAGAGGTCGGACAAGATTACCCGGTAGATCGACTGATTGTGAGTCGAATCGTGGACGCGCCCCGCGGTTCGCGCTCCAATTCCCTGGCCGAAACTCGCTCGGCGGATATCGCGCCCACAAACGCAAGGCCACAGCCATGGAAACGGTGCGGTTGCGCAAGATTCAGCAACCCTCGCAGCTGGAGAGGTTGCTGGAAGCGTTTATCTCCCGCGGAGACTTCGTGCCGCGAGAGGCCTATCAGGTTCGTGATCCTCGTGCGCTCCCCGCGGCCTTACGCAAGGTGGGGTCCCAGGCCATCCAGCAAGGACACGTCTGGTCCTGCTGGGCGGACAATTTCCACTTCTGGCTCTTTACCTGTGAGATGTCGCTGTCGTTATCGCGCGAGCGAGGCTCGCCGGTGCTGAAGGTGAGCCGCTACGACGAGACCGGCGAGCTGACAGAAGCCGGAACCTGGACCGCGGACGGCGAGGGGCGCTGGCTCAAGTGCGCCGATTGAGTTGAGGCAGCAAACACAGGTCAAGACGTGATGCGCAGCGGCGGCCACACAACAGTCATTCAAAGGGTCCTGGAGCGGCGTGCCGAGAAGCCGCCCACGGGCGAGGAAGGAACCACGGCGACGGTCGCCGTCATGCTGCGCGTGCTGCCCCCGCCCAAGGCGCTGCTGGTCCTCGCTGAGCCGCACGTTAGTCAGGAGATGGAGCGCCGCATCACGCCTGACATGCTCGATCTACAGTCCGTCAACGACGAGGATGAGGCGCTGCGACGCTTCGCCGTCGAATTCCGGCCGTTGGTGCTCACCGATAGCCTTGAGCTGATACGGAAACTGCGCTCCCGGCCGGCAGGCTCGCGCGCTCCCTTTATCGTCTACCTGGCGGAACTCGACGAGACCAGCGAGCGCGAGGCCGGACTTGCGGCGGGCGCGGACGAATGCGTCGGACGGCGCTCGTCAGAGCGCGAGCTTGGCGCGCGAATCGCCTCCGCCCGGCGCATTGCGGAGCTCGAGAGCGTGCTGCGGATCACCATGGACGAGAACCGCAAGCTCTCGGCCACGGATGACCTGACGCGAGTCGCGAGCCGTCGTTTCTTCGCCAAGCACTTCCCGAGGGAAGTCGAGCGGGCGGTACGGTACGGGCACGCCCTCTCCCTGGTGTTGTGCGACATCGACCACTTCAGGAAGCTCAACGAGACGCTCGGTCACCCGGGCGGCGATCAGATCCTGCGACAGTTCGGCGCACGGTTGCAGCAGGTCGTGCGGCGCGGCGTCGACTGGGTCGCGCGGATCGGTGGCGAGGAATTTGCCATCATCCTTCCGGAGACCGCCTACGAACCGGCGCTCGAGGTCGCTCGCAAGCTGCGGGGAACCATCTCGCACACCCCCTTCAAGGCCGAAGGCCAGGGTGTGCGGGTGACGGCGAGCTTTGGCCTGTGCGGGCTCGACCGGGTGCCGGCAGGCGAACGTCGGCTCGCAAATCGGATGCTGAAAATCGCCGATGGGGCGCTCTATCGCAGCAAACTGGATGGACGGAACAGGGTCACGGCGACGGTGCTGGAATCATCCTCTGCGGAGGCCGCGGTACGCGATGCGAGTCATGGGAACAGAGCTCGGCGCGCCGCAGAAAGATGACCTCGGAAGGCGAGACCGGGCTAGCGAGGCCCGAGAAATGGGCGAATACCGGCAGGGGGTGGGGATATGGAGCGGAAGGGGATCGAACCCTCGACCTTCGCATTGCGAACGCGACGCTCTCCCAGCTGAGCTACCGCCCCACGCAAGGCGCGCGATTCTAGCATCGTTGCCGCGGGGTTGCGGCTATCATCGGCGGCAACGACCCTGAGAAGAATGGGCGGGAGCGGAGACCAACCATGCTGGCCATGGGCGGGAGGGCGCCGGAATTCACGCTGCCGGATCAGGACGAGCAGAGCGTGTCGCTCAGCACGTTCCTGCGCCACGGCACGCTGATCCTGTACTTCTATCCGGGCGACTTCACCTCCGGCTGCACCCGTGAGGCTTGCGCGATCCGCGATCTGCACGAGGAGATCCTGCAGGTCGGTCTGCAGGTCGTGGGCGTAAGCCCACAGAGCCCGCAGTCGCACCGTGCCTTCAGAGAAAAGCACCGGCTGCCGTTCACGCTGCTGTCGGACATGGACAAGTCAGTGATCCGCATGTACGACGTGCTGGGACCGCTCGGGCTGTGGGTGCGACGGGCGACCTACCTGATCGACCAGGCGCGCTACATCCGCGCTGCGGTGCTCGCCGATTTCCGCATCGCGGAACACGATGCGTTCATCCGGCGCGCCATCGCGCTGAGCGCCGGCGGCAACACGCGGCGCGAGCGTACGCTCTGAGGGCGCGTCACATCCTCAGACGCACCACGTGCGCGTGGCCGACACTCGGAATGCTGATGATGTAAGCGAGGTTGGGGTCGTCCGGCGCACCCGCGGGCACGCCGCCGGCCAGCTCGCGCAGCACCTGCAACAGCGCCGGACCGCTCACGATCATCAGCACGGTGCCCCCGCCGTGCTCGTGCAACGCGCGTGCCGCGCCGGCGCGCGCCTCGGCGGGGTTCAACAGCGCGGGGACACGATGCAGGCGCTCGGCGAGCGGTGCCGCGGTCTGCTGTGCACGGCGGTCGTCGCTCGTGTAGATCGCGTCGATGCTACCGACCGTCGGCCCGGCGAACATCTGCGCCAGGCGCTGGGCGCGCTCCTCCCCCTCCGGCGACAGCGGCGGGTCGTCGATCGTTCCCGGGGTCTTCTCCGCCGAGTGCACCAGGATCACCACCGTGGTCGAGGCATCGCGGTAGAACGCCCAGGCAATGACACCCACCGCCACGGCCGCCAGCAGGGTGACCCATAAGGGGGCGAGAAACGGGCGGCGGTGGCGCGTGATGCCGGGTGGCTCCATGGGCGAATCATAGCCTCACGCGGCGGTGCGGTAATGTGCGCTGTTCCCGCGGCAGTGCCGCTGCGCACCCGCCGCGCGCCTGGCGTGGCGCGACGTTTTTCGCGCAATTTCCTGCCGGTGTCTGTAATCTGCGGCGCGGGACGTGACAGTGGAGGCATTGGGGGGTCAGTGTCATCCGGCGGCGGCCATACTACCGTCATACAGCGGATTCTCGAGCGGCGCGCGGAACGCCCGGCGGCCATTCAGGAAGAAACGACGGCCACCATCGCAGTCATGCTGCGGGTGGTGCCGCCGCCCAAGGCCTTGCTGGTGTGTCAGGACGTGCCGCTGCGCCAGCAATTCGAGCGCCGTATCACGGCTGACATGCTCGATTGTGAGTCGGTGAGCGACGAGCAGGAGGCGGTGCGCCGCTGCACGGCCGAGCATCGCTCGGTGGTGGTGACCGACAGCCTGGAGGCCGTGCGGCTGATCCGCGCTCACCCGACCGAGCGGGCGCCCTTCATCCTTTACATTGCCGACCTCGACGACGCGCCCGAGCGCGAGGCCGGCCTCACCGCCGGCGCCGACGAATGCGTCGGACGGCGCGCTTCCGAGCGCGAGATCGACGCACGCATCGCGGTGGCGCGGCGCATCGCCGAGCTCGAAGCGGTGCTGCGCGTTACCCTCGCCGAGAATCGCAAGCTCTCGGCGACCGACGATCTGACACGGCTCGCGAGCCGGCGCTTCTTCAGCAAGCACTTCCCGCGCGAGATGGAGCGCGCCGCGCGCTACGGCCGCCCGCTGTCGCTCATCCTGTGCGACATCGACCTGTTCAAGGGCATCAACGACACGCTCGGACATGCCGGCGGCGACCAGATCCTGCGCCAGTTCGGCGCGCGGCTGCAGCGCTCGCTGCGGCGCGGCGTCGACTGGGTGGCGCGGATCGGCGGCGAGGAATTCGCGGTGGTGTTGCCCGAGACCCCGTATCCGCAGGCACTCGAGGTGGCGCGCAAGCTGCGCGCGGCGATCGCACAGCCGCCGTTCACCTCCGAGGGCAAGAACATCCCGGTGACCGCCAGCTTCGGACTGTGTGGTCTCGATCGCGTGCCGACCGGCGAGCGCCGGCTCGCCGAGCGCGTGTTGAAAATTGCCGACGCGGCGCTCTACCGCAGCAAGCACTCCGGACGCAATCGCGTCACTGCCACGATGTTCGGCGGCGGCACCGACTGAGCACGGCGTGAGCGCGGCTGGTGAAATTGCGCCCAGGATGATGCAAGCCCTTGCCGGTGCTCGGCGTTTGCGCCGGCGGGCGCGCCCTTGTCCACATGGTTATGCACAAATTCTGTGGATAACTTCCCGGGGTAGCGGTGCACCACTGCTTGTGTGAGACTGACGGCCTTTTCGCTCGCGGACCCACACATGAAGAAGACGGCAAGCGAACAGGACTCTCCCGTTGAGCCGCTCGAGCGGGCGCGCCTGCAGGCGGATGTCGCCAAGCAGCGCGTGCGCATCGCCAAGGAAGAACTCAAACGAGCCCGCAAGCGCCTGAAGGAAGCCAAGCGCGAAGCGCGGCGTGCGCGCAAGCAGGCCGCGGCCGCGCGCAAGGCGTGGAAGCGCGCGCGCCGTGCGCAGAAAAATGGCGCCGGGCCGTCCTCCGCCGACGCTGTGGCGTCCGGGCGACGGCGCAAGCGTCGCAAGGCACGCTCGCCCCAGGCCAAGCGCACTGGCGGCGGCGGGCAGCGCGCCGCTAAAATCGGGGGCACGCGCACCGCGGCGAAGGCGGCGGCGCGGAAACCGACGCGAGCGGCCGCGAAGGCTGCCGGGCGCAAGCCGGTGCGCGCGAGCTCCAGGCCGCGCCGCAACCGAGCCGCTCCCCCACGCGTCGCTGCCGCAAGGCGCCACACGCGCGTACGCCGGCGCGCAACCGCAGTCGCTACGGCGCGGGTGGCGCGGCCGCCGCGACGGCGGCGTATAGCGCGGCTACAGACCGCGGCTGCGGCGCCGGTTGCGCCGACCGCACCGACACCGACGGCATCCGAGAATGCCGCGGCGGCCGATGGCACGACAGTGTCTGCGACGCCGGGGCCGAAGACCTGAAGCGCTGCGGCGCGTGCCGCGGTTGTTCGACATGGACGTGAGGCTACGGCGAATGCCAATTACGGGGACGCCATTGATGTACGAGGGATGCCGTTGATACCGGACGAGCCTGTTCAGCAAGGCATGGCGCGGATGCCACAGCTGCGCGCTGCCGCGCGTATGCCGATCGAGCCTTCCAGCTCGCGGATGTTCGCCAGCTACCTGACCGACATCGAGCAATTACTCGACGCGCACTGCGTCGATGCGGCGCTGCGCGACGCCATCGACCTGCCGCGCATCGCCGTGGCGCTCGCCGACCCGAGACTGCATTGCCCGGTGGAGCTGGTGAGAGGCTGGTGCGAGGAGTGGATCCGCCCCCCTGGTGCGGAGCGCGACGCCGATGGCCTCGAGAGCGAGCGGCGGGCGCACGTCCTCACCGAGCGCGTGGTGCAGATGACCAGACCGGACGTGGTGCCGGCACGAGCACTGCGCCGGCTGCAGCTACGGCGCCACGTGCGCACGGCACCGCGCGGCTTCTCGCGCGTCTACTCCGCTGGCCTGTCCGAGCGCGAGCAGCAGACCTTCGAGGCCTGCACCGCGCTGCTGCAGGCCGCCCGCCGCTGGTACGCGCGCGTGGCCTGCCACGACGACACCGTCCAGGACAATCTCGCGCGTCTCGCCGTGCTGCGCTAAACGGCCCGTTGGCGGCGGCACGCAAAGCTCGCGTCTGAACGAGCATTCAATCCTCTGAGGTAGTGTGTAGCCCCTTGTAGTCGCAGAGATTTCTGCCTGCGCTGCGGCGCCGTTGTTGCGTCCCGTCCAAGCTTGAGTGAAGATACCTCAAGCAGGGATACAGAATATTGAGTGTGCGTTCAATGCTTCACTCAACTGTCATAAGTCGCCTTCCTCAGCCCGAGCGTACCGCACGGCCGCCGCTGCGCGTCGGGATTGTGCTCGCACATCACTTCACGCTGTCCGCATTCGCCGTATTTGTCGACCACCTGCGCCTGGCCGCCGACGAGGGCGACCGCAGTCGTCCGCTGCACGTGCAATGGTCGATCATGGCGAGCCGCGCGGAGGCGGTCGCCGCCAGCTGCGGCGTGATGCTGCAACCCACCAGTGCGTTGCTGGCAGCCGACACGCTCGATTACGTGGTTGTCATCGGCGGAATTCTCCACGCCGGACCACAGCTCGATGAAACCGGCATGCGCTACCTGCGCGAGGTGGGCGCCAGCGGCGTACCGCTGATCGGTATCTGCACCGGCAGCTTCATACTGTGCCGCGCGGGTCTCATGAAGGGGCGCCGCTCGTGCGTGAGCTGGTATCACTACCAGGACTTCCTCGAGGCCTTCCCCAACCAGGAGGTCATCGCCGACCGGCTGTTCCTCGCCGACGGGCCGCGCATCACCTGCGCCGGCGGCGCCGGTGCGGCGGCGCTCGCCACCTACCTCATCGAGCAGCACCTGGGCCGTGCGGTCGCACAGAAGGCCAGTCAGGTGCTGCTGTTCGACCGGCCGCGCTCCGGCAGTGACGCGCAGCCGCATCCGCCGCTGTCGGAAAGCGTCAGCGAGCCGCGCGTGCGCCGCGCGCTGCTGCTCATGGAGCAGAATCTGGCGCGCCCCATCGCCGTCGCCGCGGTGGCGGCCGAGCTCGGCCTGTCGGCGCGACAGCTCGAGCGGCTGTGCCGGCAGCACGTCGGCATGGGGCCCGCTTCGCTCTACCGGCAACTGCGCATGCGCTACGCCAACTGGCTGATCGAGAACACCGACCGCTCGGTCACTGACATCGCCAACGAAGCCGGCTTTGCCGACTGCGCTCATTTCTCGCGGCAGTTCAAGGACGCCTACGGTCTCTCGCCATCGACCCGGCGCCTGCAGCCGCAGCGCGCCGTCAACGGCGACGCCGCGCGTGCGCGCGTGTTCGACTAGGTCTTGCCCAGCGGTTCAGGGGAGTTGACGCACGGTGCGCGCAAGCGGCCCGCGCATCCATGAGATACATAAGGTCTAAAGGGATCACACCATGAATTCGAAGATCTCCTACGCGGTCGCGGCCATCCTCGCCGGCGCCTCCTGCGCAGCAGGGGCGGCCGACCAGGCGTCCGGCACATCCGAATCCGCCAGCGACTCGCTGGCAGAGGTCACGGTCACCGCGCAGCGGCGCACCGAGAACATCCAGGACGTGCCGATCTCGATGCAGGCGCTCACCGGCCAGGCGCTGCAGCAACTCAACGTCCAGACCCTGGACGACTACATCAAGTACCTGCCGAACGTGACTACGGCAAGCAATGGGCCGGGCCAGAACGAGGTGTTCATGCGCGGCCTGAGCGCCGGCTCCCAGGCCAGCCAGGGCAGCGGCTCGACCGGCCTGTGGCCCAACGTCGCCATCTATCTGGACAATCAGTCCGGTCAGCTGCCCAACCGCAACCTCGACGTCTATGCCGCCGACCTGAACCGCATCGAGGTGCTGGAGGGTCCGCAGGGCACGCTGTTTGGCGCCGGCGCCGAGGCCGGAGCGATTCGCTACATCACCAACGAGCCGAAACTCAACGTCAGCGAGGCGAGCGTCACGGCCGGCTACGGCACGACCGCTCACGGGGATCCGAACAACGCCCTGACGGCGATATTAAACGTCCCGTTGATCCCCGACACCTTGGCCGTGCGCGCGGTGATCTACGACGACCATCGCGGCGGCTACATCGACAACGTGCCGGCGACTTTTACGCGCAAAAGCACCGATGTCGGTATTCACTACGCCGACTTTGCCACGGCGTGCTCAACAGGCGCGCCGGCCAGCGGCATGTGCCCCGGGGGCAACGCGAACGCCACGGCCTTCGGGGTTCCGCCCGGCAGCCCGGTGCTGAATAACGCCAACGTGATCGGCAACGCCATCAACCCCGTCACCTACGAGGGAGCACGCGTCGAGGGACTGTACAAATTCACGAAGACTGGGACCTGCTGATCACGCAGTCCTACCAGCAGATGAACTCGCAGGGGGTGTTCTACCAGCAGCCCAATGCCTCCGACGGTGCGCCGCTGCAGCCGCTGCAGGTCACGCTGTTCAACCCCGCCTACGACACGGACAAATTCGAGAGCACCGCCTGGACGCTCAATGGCAAGTTCGGCCCCCTGAAAGCGGTCTATACCGGCGGCTACCTGGTGCGCAACGTCGACCAGGTCAGCGACTACACGAATTACGCGCGCGGCAAGTATGCCGATTACTACCAGTGCTACGGTCCGCCGGGAGCGGGAACGTTCGTGGTCGATCCCTCTCTCAAGTCGACCTGCTTCTCGCCGAGCGCCACCTGGCACTCGGTCGAGCGCAACGAGCACCAGCAACATGAAATCCGCCTGAGCACCCCGGACGACTGGCGACTGCGCGCGATCGGCGGCGTGTATTACGAGGACAACAAGCTCTACGACCAGACCGCCTGGATGTACAAGACCATTCCTCCGTGCACCACGAACGCCACGCCGGGAACGCCGGGCAACGGCAATACCGGCTGCCTGTCAAACGTCGGTACTTTCCCCGGCACGACCGTGCAGAACCCCGGCGTGCAGAGCGACAACACGTCCTTCTACCAGGACCAGGTGCGCGAAACCAAGCAGACGGCTTTCTTCACCTCCCTCGATTTCGACCTGATTCCCAAGGTGTTGACGCTCACCGCCGGCACGCGCTACTTCCGCTTCCAGAACTCCATGGCCGGCAGCGTCCTGTCGAGCTTTGGTTGCTTCGAGCAGGGACTACCGCCCAGTGGTTGCCAGGGGGATGTGGGTTCCTACACCTTCAACCTCAACGCCGCCAACCTCCGCGACACCGAGTCCGGCTTCAAGAGCCGCGGCAACCTGACCTGGCACATCACGCCGGATGCCATGGTGTATTACACGTACTCGCAGGGGTTTCGACCGGGCGGCTTCAACCAGAACGGCAATGCGCAGCATGCCACCGGTCCGGACGGGAACGCGCAGTACATCATTCCCACGTCCTACCAGTCCGACAAGCTGACCAACAACGAGATCGGCTGGAAGACGGAATTCTTCGACCATCGCCTGCAGTGGAACGGCGCGCTCTACCGGGAGAACTGGGACAACGTGCAAATCGAGTTCTTCGACCCCGGAGTGGTCGGCAATATCTTCTACGACACCAACGGCCAGAACTTCGTCATCAAGGGCGTCGAGACGTCGCTGGTCGCCCGTGTGATCAGCGGGCTGACGGTGCAGGGTGCGGCGGCGTGGAACCAGAGCCGGCAGACGAATTCGCCGGCGTTGATTGACAACAACCCGGCGAGCGTGAACTTCGGCAAGCCGATCACGCAAGTCTGCAGCGGCGGCGTCTGCACGCCGATCACCAACCCGTTCGGTCCGATCGGCTCCCCGAGTGCTGATTCGCCGCCCATTCAATTCAGCGTACGCGCCCGCTACGAGTGGAACATCGCCGGATATGCCCCGTTCATTCAGGCCGGCGCGAGCCACACCGGGCATTCGTACACGCAGGCGGGCGCGAATCCTACGCTCGGGGCGGGAGCCATCACTACCTCCAGGCTGCGGTTCGAGAATCCCGCGTACACCACCTACGACGCGTCCATCGGTGTCGCCAAGGACGCCTGGTGGCGTCAACGTGTACGGCGAGAACCTGAGCAATTCGAACGCCAGCACGTTCATCAGCGCAGATCAGTTCATCGTGGCGGAGACGCCGCTGCGGCCGCGGGTCCTGGGGGCCACGTTCGGCTACAGTTTTTGAGGAGCAACCTCGCCTGGCGCTGAGCGCCGCGCGCGGCGCGTAGCCAGCGGGCCGCACCGCGCGCATCATCCGCGCCATGCCGCGCGTGCCGCCGTACCCATGAACCGACCCTCGGCCGTGGAGCTCGAGGTGCGGCGCACACGCGAGCTCCTCAGGGAGCGGCGGTTCGCGCAGGCCCTGCGGGCCACCGACGCCCTGCTCGGCTCGGTACCTGAGAATCGCGACGTGCTGTACCTGCGCGCCGTCGCGCAGCGGCATCTGGGCGACACCACCGCGGCGCTCGCCACGCTGACCGAGCTCGAACGTCTGCATCCGCGCTTCAGCGGCCTGTACCAGGAACGCGGCTACTGCCACGTCGCGCTCAGGCAGGCGCCGCAGGCGATCGAGGTGCTGCTGCGCGGCGTGCACATCAACCCGGCCCTGCCGGGGAGCTGGAGCATGCTCGAGGGCCTCTACCGGATGACCGGCCAGAGCGCCAACGCCGCCGCGGCGGCCGCGCACGTCGCCAAACTGAAAGAACTGCCTGCCGAGGTGGTGTCGGCGACCGCGCTGTTCTCAGATGGCGAGGTGGCGGCGGCCGAGCAGCTCATGCGCGCTTTCCTGCTGAAGCACGGCCACCACGTCGAGGCCATGCGCCTGCTGGCGCGCATCGGCATCGAGCGCGACGTACTCGATGATGCACAACTATTGCTCGAGGCGGTGCTCGATCTGGCGCCCGACTATCATGCGGCCCGCTACGACTATGCACAGGTCCTCATCGAGCGCCACATGTACCCGCAGGCTCAGCAGCAGGCCGCGAGGCTGCTCGCCGTGGAGCCGTCAAATCGCAGCTATCGCACCCTCGAGGCGCTCGCGTGCGTGGGACTGGGGCAGCATGAACGGGCCATCGAGATTTACCGGTCACTGCTGAGCGGCGCCGCACAGCCGGCCGATCTGCACCTGTCGATCGCTCACTCGCTCAAGACGCTCGGGCGGCGCGACGCGGCGGTCGCCGCCTACCACGACGCCGCGGCCGCTCGCGCCGGCTTCGGCGATGCCTGGTGGAGCCTGGCGAACCTGAAGACCTACCGCTTCGCGGAAACGGAGCTGCAGCAGATGCGCGCCGCGGAAGCGGCGGCGACCAGCGCGGTGGTCGATCGATACCACCTGTGTTTCGCGCTCGGCAAGGGGCTCGAAGACCTGCAGCGTTACGCGGAGTCGTTTGACTACTATGCGCGCGGCAACGCCCTCAAGCGTGTCGACAGCCATTACCGCCCGGAGCTCCTCGAGCTCAACACCCGCCTGCAGATCGCCGTGTGTACGCCCGAGCTCTTCGCCCGCAACCGCGACAATGGCGCGCCAGCCGCCGATCCGATCTTCATCCTCGGCCTGCCGCGCTCCGGCTCGACCCTCATCGAGCAGATCCTGGCGTCACATTCCCAGGTCGAGGGTACCCAGGAACTCGCCGATATCCCGCGCATCGTGGTGGATCTGAAGGGCCGCGAAGCGGAGCTCGACAATCCGCGCTATCCGGCGGTGCTGGCGCAGATGAGCGGCGAGGATTTCCGCCGCCTGGGCGAGAAGTACCTGAGCGATACCCGCCTCTACCGCAGCGGCAAGCCGCACTTCATCGACAAGATGCCCAACAATTTCCGGCACATCGGCCTGCTACACCTGATGTTGCCGAACGCGAAGATCATCGACGCGCGCCGCGAGCCGATGGCGTGTTGCTTCGGCAACCTCAAGCAGCTGTTCGCGCAGGGCCAGGAGTTCACCTACAGCGTCGAGGACATCGCGCGCTACTACCGTACCTATCTCGAGTTGATGCGCCACTGGGACACGGTCCTGCCGGGGCGCGTGCTGCGGGTACAGTACGAGGACCTGGTGGACGACCTGGAGGGCCACGTTCGCCGCCTGCTCGAGTTCTGCGGACTGGACTTCGAGCCCGCCTGCGTCGAGTTCCACAAGACCGAGCGCAGCGTGCGCACCGCGAGCTCCGAGCAGGTGCGCCAGCCGATCTATCGTGAGGGCCTCGAGCAGTGGCGCCACTACGAACCGTGGCTGGGCGCACTGCGCGAAGCGCTCGGCGATGCGCTGACGCGCTACCGCGAGTAACGCAGCTGCGCTTCAGGCACTCGGACGGGCCGCGCTCTCGACGCGGTGCCCGAGCGTCAGCGCGCTGAAAAGGATCGTGAGCAGGCAGCAGGCGACCATGATCGCAAACACCGCTCCCCAGCCCCAACGGTCCGCGACCCACCCGATCCCACTGCCGGAGAGCGCCGCGCCGAACGCGTAGCCGAAGAAGCCGGTGAAACCGGCCGCGGTGCCCGCGGCCTTCTTCGGCACGAGGTCGAGCGACTGCAGGCCGATCATCATGATCGGACCATAGATCAGAAAACCGATGGCGATCAGCGCCGCATAGTCGATCCAGCGCGGACCGCGGCCGTTGAGCCAGTAGACCACGACCGCCACGAGTGTCAGCGTCATGAACAGCATCGTCGCCGGCGCGCGCCGGCGCCGGAACCAACGGTCCGATACCCAGCCGCAGGCAATGGTGCCGGGAATGGCCGCAAACTCGTACAGCGCCCACCCCACGCTCGAATCCTTGAACGAATACCCCTTGGTGAGCTGCAGGTAGGTCGGAATCCAGTTCTCCACGCCGTAGCGCACGAAATAGCAGAATACGTTGGCGGTGGCGATCGCCCACAGATAGCGGTTGGGCAGCACGTAGCTGACAAAGATCTCGCGGAAGCTGAGGATGCGCTCGCTGCCCGCGTCGTAACCGGGCGGATAGTCGTTCTTGAACTTCTCTATCGGCGGCAGGCCGCGTGACTGCGGCGTGTCCTGCAGCAGGAAATAGACACCCACGGCTACGATCGCGGCGATCAGCGCGTTAAAGTAGAACTTCGCACGCCAGTCCCCGAACAGTGTCACGCCCAGCAAGGCGAGCGTGGCGACCAACCCCCCGCCTACGTTGTGCGCGGTGTTCCACACCGACACCGTGAGAGCGCGCTCGCGCGTGCTGAACCAGTGCACCATCGACTTGCCACACGGCGGCCAGCCCATGCCCTGCACCCAGCCGTTGAGCACCTGGACGGCGATGATCATGAACAGCGAGGCGTAGAGCGCCGGTATCAGGCCAAAGCTCGCCATGATGAGGCTCGACAGCAACAGCCCGAGCGGCAGGAAGTACTTCGGGTTGCTGCGGTCGGACACCGAGCCCATGAGGAATTTCGACAACCCGTAGGCGATGGTCAGTCCCGTCAGCGCGCTGCCGAGGCCGGCCTTGGTGTAGGCGGGGTGCTCCTTGAGGATGTCGGGAATGGCGAGCGCCAGATTGCCGCGCACCAGGTAATACGCGGCATAGCCGACGTAGATGCCCACAAACACCTCGAGGCGCAGGCGCCGATAGCTCGGCGCTACCTGCTCGGGCGGCAGCGCGGGCGCGAAGCTCGCTGGTCGCAGCAGCCCGATCATGGCCGCTGCGCGTGCTGCCAGTCCGGGGCTGCGTAGTACGGCACGTCGGCGCGCGGCAGCAGCGTGCGGCCGCGAACGTGGTCGGCGGCCTTCTCCGCCAGCATGATGGTCGGCGCGTTGAGATTGCCGGTGGTGATCGAGGGCATGATGGAAGAGTCGATGACCCGCAGCGCCTGAAGTCCGATGACCCGCGTCTCGCTGTCGACTACCGCTTGTCGGTTGGCCGGATCACCCATCCTGCAGGTGCACGAGGGGTGGAAAGCGCTCTCGACCCTGGCGCGCACGAACGCATCGATCTGCGCGTCGCTTTGCACGTGCTCGCCGGGCTGGATCTCGCGGCCGCGATAGCGATCGAACGCCGGCTGCGCAAAGATCTCACGCGTCAGGCGCAGGCAGGCGCGCATCTCCTGCCAGTCCTCCTCGCAGGACATGTAATTGAAGCGGATGCGCGGTGCATCGAGCGGTTGCGGCGAGCGCAGCCGCACCGACCCGTGGCTGCGCGAGCGCATCGGCCCGACGTGCGCCTGAAAGCCGTGCTCGCGCGCGAGCGACGAGCCGTCGTAGCTCACCGCCAGCGGCAGGAAATGGAACTGGATGTCCGGGTAGCGCACACCGGCGCGGCTGCGGATGAAGCCGCCGGTCTCGAAGTGATTGCTGCTGCCGAGCCCGCCGCGGGTCAGCAGCCAGCGGGCGCCGATCAGCGCCCGGCGCCACGCCGACATCTGCCCATAGAGGGTCACCGGTTCGCGGCTCGCCACCTGGAAGTAGAACTCGAGGTGATCCTGCAGGTTCTCGCCCACGCCAGGCAGGTCGTGCACCACCGCGATGCCACAGCCGGCCAGCTCCGCGCCCGGGCCGACGCCGGAAAGCTTCAGCAGCTGCGGCGTGTTGATGGGGCCTGCGCACAGCAGCACTTCGCGCCGCACGCGCACCTCGTGCGTGGCGCCGTGGCGCTGGTAACACACGCCGACGGCGCGTCGCCCCTCGAACAGCACGCGCGTGGCGAGCGCGTGCGTGCGTACGGTGAGATTCTGCCGCCGCATCGCCGGGCGCAGGTAGGCATTGGCGGCGCTGCAGCGGCGGCCGTCCGCGACCGTCATGTCCATGTAGCCGAAGCCGTCCTGCCGGAAGCCGTTCATGTCGTCCGTGTGCCCGTAACCGGCCTCGCGCACCGCGGCGAGCCACGCCTGGTGCAGCGGGTTGGTGAGCAGTCCGCGGCGCGTCCCGAGCCTGCCCTCCCCGCCACGGTAAGCGTCTGCGCCGCCCGCGTAGCGCTCGGCGCGCCGGAAATACGGCAGCACGTCGTGGTAGCCCCACCCCTGTGCGCCTTCCTCCCGCCAGCGCTCGAAGTCGAGCGGGTTGCCGCGCACGTACACCAGACCGTTGATCGAGGAGGAACCGCCGAGCACCTTGCCGCGCGGGGTGTGCAGGCGGCGGTTGTCGAGGTGCGGCTCGGGCTCGGTGTAGTAGCGCCAGTCGTAACGCTGCATGTTCATCGGCACCGACAGTGCCGTGGGCATCTGGATCCACAGCGAGCGATCCGAGCCGCCGTATTCGAGCACCAGCACGCGGTCGCGGCCGTCTTCGCTCAGGCGGTCGGCGAGCACGCAGCCGGCCGAGCCGGCCCCGACGATCACGTAGTCAAAAATTTCAGGCGCCACGGGTTGCGCGTCGCGCAGCTGCGCTAGTAGGGGGAGTCGATGTCGCCCATGGCGACGTAGACGCTTTTCAGTTGCGTGTAGTGCTCGAGCGCGGCACGTCCGTTCTCGCGTCCGAGTCCGGACAGCTTCACCCCGCCGAACGGCAGCTCCACCGGGGTGATGTTGTAGTGATTGATCCAGCAGGTGCCGGCCTGCAGCTGGGCGATGACGCGGTGCGCGCGCGTCAGGTCGTTGGTGAACACTCCCGCTGCCAGGCCGAATTCGGTGGCATTGGCGCGCTCGATGACCTCCGCCTCGGTGTCGAACTCGAGCACCGACATGACCGGGCCGAAGATCTCCTGGCGCACGATGTCCATGTCGTCGTGACAGTGGTCGAATACCGTGGGCGCGACGAAGCAGCCATTGGCGAGATCCCCGGCGGTGAGGCGCGCACCGCCGATCACGAGACGCGCACCCTGGGCGCGGCCGCGCGCGATGAAGCCCAGCACCTTCTCCAGATGCTCGGCGCGAGATCAGCGAGCCGACCTGCGTCGCCGGATCCAGCGGGTCGCCGACCCGCAGCGCCGCCGTGCGCGCGTGCAGCTGCTCGACGAAGCGCGCATGCACCCCGCGCTGCACGAACACGCGCGTGCCGTTGGAGCACACCTCGCCGGCCGAATAGAAGTTGCCCAGCAGCGCCCCGCTCACCGCATTGTCGAGCCGCGCATCGTCGAAGACGATGAGCGGGGACTTGCCGCCGAGCTCGAGCGTCACCTGCTTGAGCGAGGCGGCCGCATCGGCCATCACCGCCTTGCCCGTGGCCACCTCGCCGGTGAGTGAGATCTTGCGGATGTGTGGATGGCGCGTGAGCAGCCGTCCGGTCGCCGCCATACCCTGCACCACCTGGAACACACCCGCGGGCAGCCCGGCCGCGCGATAGATCTCCTCGAGCTTCAGCGCCGTGAGCGGTGTGAGCTCCGCGGGCTTGAAGATCATGGCATTGCCGCAGGCAAGCGCGGGAGCGGACTTCCAGCACGCGATCTGCAGCGGGTAGTTCCAGGCGCCAATGCCCGCGACCACCCCGAGGGGCTCGCGGCGCGTGTAGCCGAAAGCCGCAGCTCCCAAGTCCAGGTGCTCCCCGGCAATGCCGGCGGCGAGACCTGCGTAGTACTCGAGGCACTCCGCGCCGGAGGTCACGTCGACCACCCGCGTCTCCTGGATGGGCTTGCCGGTATTCAGGGTCTCGAGCTGCGCCAGTTCGTCGTTGTGCGCGCGCAGCAGTTGCGCCGCACGCTGCAGCACGCGGCCGCGTGCCGCGCCGCCGAGGGCCGCCCATTGACGCTGTGCCGCGCGCGCACGCTCCACCGCCGCCTCGATCTGCGCCGGGCCGTCCGCGCTGAGCTCGGCGAGCACGGCACCGGTGGCGGGGTTGTGCACCCGGAAGGTGCCGCCGGCGAGCGGCGGGGACGCCTGCGCGGCAGCGGTGGTGGCGGTGCCCGCGGCCGTTGATGCGAGTTCCTTCAGGCGCCCCTCGACGAAAGCGGTGAGCAGCGCACAGGCGCTCTCGCTGTCGGCCTCCTGCCATTCCGACAGTGCGGCACGCAGCCACACACCGTCGATCATGGCGGCAATCATCGCCGCGAGACTGCGCGCGTCCTCTCCCGGTATCATCCGACGCAGATCGCTGCGCAGATTTGACAGCATGCGGCGCTGGTAGGCCGTCTGTACCCGTTTCAATCCCTCGACGTGCAGCACCTGTCCCCAGAAGGCCAGCCATGCCGTGCCGGTGCGCTTGTTGAATTCCTCCGGCGCCAGATTGATGTCGATGACCGCCTGTACGCGTCCGCGCGGCGTGCGCGCCAGCGCCAGGCGCGCCCGCACCCGCACGGCCAGCGTGCGCGCGAGCGTGCGGAACGCAGCTTCGAGCAGGCCGTCCTTGTCGCCGAAGTAATGCGCGACCAGGCCCGGCGATACGTCCGCGCGGCGCGCGATCTCTGCGAGAGTGGTGCCGACGTAGCCGACTTCAGCCAGACTGTCGATCGTGACTTCGACCAGCTGCACGCGCCGCGCGTCCTCGCCCTCGTCCCGCGGGGACGCGGCGCTGTGAGCGCGGGCATCCTTGAGCGTTGATTGCCTGTTCAATTGGACATTACCGGATGGGCTCCGCGACAGAGCATCCAGGCTCGCTCGATGTCCTCGTCCCTGAGGCGTACTTCTTTCTTGCTCAGTGACTTGCCGGTCTTTCAGCGACTTGACAGCCGGTCGGTTAAACAGCTATTCAAGTTCCGGGGGAAATGATGGAGTCGCGGGGCGTTACGGTCAAGTGCACCGTCAACCGCCGGCAATCCGCCCGCCTGCCGCCTGTGACGCAGTTGGGTCAGCCGGGCCTCGCTGGGATTGCCCGAGCGACGACCCATTTCTAGAGAGGAAAGGCGTGGATAAGAACAAGGCTAGCGGACGCTCCGACAGCGGCATGGAGCACTTCGGCTACAAGGAATCGCTTGCTCGCAGTATCGGGGGTTTCGGCAGCTTTGCCGCCGGCGTCAGTTATATCTCGATACTCACCGGTACCTTCCAGCTGTTCTACTTCGGCTTCGGCACTGCCGGGCCGGCGTATCTGTGGTCCTGGCCGCTGGTGCTCGTCGGTCAGTTGGCGGTGGCGCTGTGCTTCATGGAGCTGGCCGCCAAATACCCCGTCGCCGGATCGGTCTATAACTGGTCGAAGCTGCTGGGCAGCCGGATCGTAGGTTGGTCTTCGGGCTGGCTGATGCTCACGGCGTCGATTGTCACCCTGTCTGCCGTGGTGCTGGCGCTGCAACTCAACCTGCCGCGGCTATGGAGCGGCTTCCAGATCATCGGCGACGGCAGTGGTAGCTACGATTTCGCCACGAACGCGGTGATCCTCGGCACGGTCCTGATCGTGTTCACCACCGTGGTCAATGCGCTCGGCGTGCGGTTGATGGCGACGATTAACAGCGCGGGCGTGTTTGTCGAGCTGATTGCTGCCTGCCTCATAGCGATCATCCTGGCGCTCAACGCCAAGCGAGGTCCCGAAGTCTTTTTCTCCGCCCACGGCTACGGCGCCGGCAAGAGCTGGGGCTTTCTCAACGCTTTCCTGGTGGCGTCGCTGGCCTCCGGATACGTCATGTACGGCTTCGACACCGCCAGTTCACTGGGTGAGGAGACGTTGGAGCCGCGGCGCACTGCGCCCCGGGCCATTCTGCGGGCCATCCTGGCCTCGTTCGTCATCGGCGGTGCAATCCTGGTTTTCGCGGTCATGGCGGCACCCAATCTGCGTGATCCGAGCATCGGCAGCAGCAGCGGCGGCTTGCAATACATCGTCGAGCAGGTCATGTGGGGTCCGCTGGGCAAGATCTTCCTGGTCTGCATCGTGGTCGCGGTGACGGTGTGCTCGCTGGCCGTGCATACCGCGGCCATCCGCTTGACCTTCGCGATGGCGCGCGACAATGCATTGCCGTTCGGTGAGAAGCTGGCGCGGGTGAATTCCAGGACCCAGACGCCTATTGTTCCTGCCGTCGTGATCGGCGTGATTGCCGAGCTGATCCTGGTCGTCAACATCGGACAGCCGAAAATCTTCACGGTGCTGACCTCGATTGCGGTCATCATGATCTACCTGGCGTACCTGATGGTGACCGGTCCGCTGCTGAAGAAGCGCCTGCAAGGGCAATGGCCCCCCGCAGATCTGGTGGCCGGCGGCTACTTCACCATGGGCAGGTGGGGAATGTTCGTCAACATCGTCGCGGTGCTGTGGGGCACGGGGATGGCGATCAACCTGGCCTGGCCGCGCGAAGCCGTCTACGGCACACCCTGGTACAACACCTGGGGTGCGTTCGTCTACATCGCCGTGATTCTCGGAGCAGGTCTGTGGTGGTACGCCGCCAAGGGCAGCCATCACATCGGCACGCTGGCGTCGCACACGCTGACCACAAATGCTGATGCACTGCAGGCGGAACTCTAGTGGGGAAGCGATGACCGACGTACCGACGACCGCTGCGGCGGATCACAACGCGCTGAGCCGCTCACTGCGGCCGCGCCACGTTGCGATGATCACCATCGGCGGCATCATCGGTGCCGGTCTGTTCGTCGGCAGCAGCGTGGCGATCGCCGCCGCGGGACCTGCAATTATCGTGAGCTATGCGCTCACCGGCCTGCTGGTCCTGCTGATCATGCGCATGCTCGGGGAGATGGCGGTCGACATGCCGCAGGTGCGCTCGTTTACCGAGTTCACCCGCGCCGCGCTCGGCAACTGGGCCGGATTCTCGGTCGGCTGGCTCTATTGGTACTTCTGGGTGGTGGTGATTCCGGTCGAGGCGATCGCCGGGGCCGGCATCATCCAGGGCTGGCTGCCGCTGCCGCTGTGGCAGATTGGCGCCGCGTTGATGCTGCTCATGACGTGTGTGAATCTCATGTCAGCGCGCGCCTACGGCGAGTTCGAGTTCTGGTTCTCATCGATCAAGGTCGCGGCCATTCTCTCCTTTATCGTCGTGGTCGGCGCGCACGCCTGCGGCTACCGCTCTGCGAGCGGGCCGACCTTCTCCACCCTCGTCGATTATGGCGGGTTTGCGCCGCGTGGGCCGTTCGCGGTGCTGGCCGCCGTGACCACAGTCATCTGGTCCATGATGGGCGCTGAAGTGGTGACGATCGCCGCGGCGGAATCGCCCGAGCCGGCGCGGGCGGTGGCGCGGATGACCTCGACCATCATCACCCGCATCCTGCTCTTCTACGTCGGCTCGATCTTTGTGATCGTGAGCACCGTGCCCTGGATACACGTGGTGTCGGGTCAGTCACCGTTTACCCTGGCGTTGGACGGAATCCACTTCCCCTACGCGAGCGAATTCATGGCGGTGGTGATTCTCACGGCCGTGCTGTCGTGCCTCAATTCGTCGTTCTACGTGGCCTCGCGCGTGCTGTTCGTCCTCGCCAGCCGCGGCGATGCGCCGCGCTGGTTGGTGCGGACCAACCGCCGCCACGTGCCGGCGCGCGCCGTGCTGCTCGCCAGCGTGGTGGGGTTCGCCGGCGTGATCGCCGCCATTCTCTCGCCGAGCGTCGTGTTTGCCTTTCTGGTGAACGCGTCCGGCGCCATCATCGCGGTGATCTATCTCGCCATTGCAGTGTCGCAGGTGCGCTCGCGACGGGCGCGCGAGCGCGCCGGCGCACCCCCGCCGACACTGCCGATGTGGCTGTTCCCGTGGCTGAGCTACCTCGCGATCGCGGCGATGGTGCTGGTGCTGGTCGCAATGGCGCTGACGCCCGCGCACCGCGCCGAGTTCTGGACCAGCACGGTGTCCATCCTCGTCGCGTTGCTCGCCTACGTGGTTTTCCGGCGTGGACGAGCGGGCGCACTCTCGACGGTGCACGCTACGCGCTGACATCCGCTCCGTGTCCGCTGGGTCGGCGGCTCCTCCAGAGCAGTCGCGGTGGGGCGCCCCTGTGCCAGGTGGCCCCACGGACGGCCACGTCGCCTCCATTCAAGCCGCTGGGCGTGTGGATGCTCGTAGGTCTTCAGGCTCCAGGAGCATGATGACGCGCGCGCATGATGCGCGCGGACGTGCGCCACAGCTGTTCGGACCTGACGATGCAACCCTTTTCCGCAATGTCACTGCTGAAGCGTGGGCTGTCCGGCCAGCGCGGCTGGACGGCGCAATGGCGCAGCCCCGAGCCGCAGCCGGCCTACGACGCGCTGATCGTGGGCGGCGGCGGGCATGGGCTGGGAGCGGCTTACTACCTCGCGAGCGAGCATCGCATGCAGCGCATCGCGGTGCTCGAAAAGGGCTGGATCGGCGGCGGCAACACCGGCCGCAACACCACCATCATCCGCTCCAACTACCTGTTCCCGGAGAGCGCCGCGCTCTACGACCACGCGCTCAGGATGTGGGAGACCCTCGCGCAGGCCCTCAATTACAATGTCATGTTCTCGCCGCGCGGAGTACTGATGCTCGCGCACACGGTGCACGATGCGCAGGTCTTCCAGCGCCACATCCACGCCAATCGTGCCGCCGGCGTCGACAACGAATGGCTCACCCCGCTGGAAGCGCAGCGCTTCTGTCCGCTGCTGAAGATTGGCGACATCCGCTACCCGGTGCTCGGCGCCGCGCTGCAGCGCCGCGGCGGCACTGCGCGCCACGATGCAGTCGCCTGGGGCTACGCGCGTGCCGCCGACGCGCTCGGGGTCGACATCATCGAGAACTGCGAGGTAACCGGCATCCGCCTCGACGGCGCCGGTGCGGTGGAGGGCGTGGAGACCACGCGCGGGCCGATTCGCGCCGCGCGCATCGGCGTGGCCGCAGCAGGGCACACCAGCGTCATCATGAAAATGGCGGGCGTCGCGCTGCCGCTCGAGAGCTACCCGCTGCAGGCACTGGTCTCCGAGCCGGTGAAGCCGGTGTTTCCGTGCGTCGTCATGTCCAACACCATCCACGCCTATATCAGCCAGTCGGACAAGGGTGAGCTGGTGATCGGCGCAGGCACCGACGCCTACACCTCTTATACGCAGCGCGGCGGACTGCACATCACCAGCCATGCGCTCGAGGCGATCTGCGAGCTGTTCCCGATGTTCCGCCGGCTGCGCATGCTGCGCGCCTGGGGCGGCATCGTCGACCTGACGCCGGACCGCTCGCCGATCATCGCCAGGACACCCGTGCCGGGCCTGTACGTGAACTGCGGCTGGGGCACGGGCGGCTTCAAGGCGACGCCCGGCTCGGCGCACGTGTTTGCCTGGACCATCGCGCACGATGCGCCGCACGCGCTCAATGCGCCCTTCACGCTCGAGCGCTTTCGTGACGGCGACCTGATCGACGAGGCCGCGGCTGCCGCGGTGGCGCACTGACGGAAAGAGCTGCGCATGCTGCTGATCGATTGCCCCTACTGCGGTGAGCGCCCCGAGCCCGAGTTCGTCCACGGCGGACAGGCGCACCTCGTCCGCCCGGCACGACCGGCGGACGCCTCTGACCAGGTGTGGGCCGACTACCTGTACCTGCGCGCCAACACCCGCGGGGTGCATGCCGAGCGCTGGCGCCACACCCACGGCTGCGGCCGCTTCTTCAACGCGCTGCGCGACACCACCACCGACCAGTTCCTGGCAACCTACAAGGTGGGCGAAGCCCCGCCGGCTGTCCCCGCCGCGCAGGCACGCACATGATCGACGGCCTGCGGCTGCAGCACGGCGGGCGCATCGATCGCACGCGCACGCTGCGCTTTACCTTCGACGGTCGCCCGTACAGCGGCTACGCCGGCGATACGCTCGCCTCGGCGCTGCTCGCCAGCGGCGTGCACCTCATGGGTCGCTCGTTCAAGTACCACCGGCCGCGCGGCGTGCTGGCCGCCGGTGCCGAGGAGCCCAACGCGCTGGTCGCGGTGCGCCGCGACGCGGCGCGCTACACGCCGAACCTGCGCGCCACGCAGGTCGAGCTGTACGAGGGTCTGGAGGCGCACAGCCAGAACCGCTGGCCGGCACTGTGTTTCGATATCGGCGCCGTCAACGACCTGCTCGCGCCGTTCATCCCGGCCGGCTTCTACTACAAAACCTTCATGTGGCCGAAAGGCGCGTGGAAGGCGCTCTACGAGCCGCGCATCCGCGCGGCCGCGGGCTTAGGCAAAGCGCCCGCGCAGGCCGATCCCGATCGCTACGCCGCGCGCTACGCACACTGCGACGTGCTGGTGGTCGGCGCTGGTCCGGCAGGTCTTGCCGCGGCAGCCGCGGCCGCGGCCGCGGGCGCACGGGTCATGCTGTGCGATGAGCAGTGCGAGCCTGGCGGCTCGCTGCTCGCCCACGATCCGCACGCGCCCGATGCGATCGACGGGCGGCCGCCGGCCGATTGGCTGGAGCGCACCCTCGCTGCGCTCGCCGCCAATCCGCGGGTGACGCTGCTGCCGCGCACCACCGCGTTCGGCTACTTTCCGCACAATCTGGTGGCGCTCAACCAGCGGCTCACCGATCACCTCGCCGCCGCCCCCGCGGATCTGCCGCGCGAGCGGCAATGGCCGGTGCGCGCGCGCGAGGTGGTGCTGGCGACCGGCGCCATCGAGCGCCCGCTGGTATTCCCGGGCAACGACCGGCCGGGAGTCATGCTGGCCGGTGCTGCCGCCACCTGGCTGCACCGCTACGCCGTGCTCCCCGGCAGTCGCGCGGTGCTGGTCACGGCGACCGACGAGGCCTACGAAGTGGCGATGGCGCTGCAGGCGGCGGGCGTTTTCATCGCCGCCATCGCCGATGTGCGTGCCGAGGAGAGCGGTGCGGCGGCGCGCGCGCGCCAGGCGCGCATCCCGGTGCTGAGTGCGGCCACCGTACTCGGCACCAGCGGCCGTTTGCGCGTGAATGCGATCCGGCTCGACACCGGGACGCAGCCTTGCGACCTGGTGCTGATGTCCGGAGGCTACACGCCGAGCGTGCACCTGCACTCGCAGTCGCGCGGCAAGCTCGAGTGGAACGAGGCGCTGCAGGCCTTCCTGCCGGGAGTCCCGAGCGAGCGGGTGCGCAGCGCCGGCGCCTGCCGCGGCGTGTTCGAGCTGGCGGCGCTGCTGGCCGACGGCGCCGCCGCCGGCACCGCGGCGGCGCACGAAGCGCTGGATCCTGCGCGGCGCGGGGTGAACCCCGCTGCCGGCACGCGCACCGTTGCCACACCACCCACGCCCGCCGCCACGCGCGCGGCGGGAGCCGCCGGCGTGGGTGCACTGCCCTTCCCCAGACACAACGCCGGACGCGCTTTCGTCGACTGGCAGAACGACGTGACGGCCAAGGATCTGGCGCTCGCGACGCGCGAGGGCTTTCGCTCCATCGAGCACGTCAAGCGCTATACGACGACCGGCATGGCGACCGATCAGGGCAAGACTTCCAACATCAACGCGCTCGCTATCGTCGCGCGCCAGCTCGGCAAGCCGGTGGCGGAAGTCGGGCTCACCACGTTTCGCATGCCGTACACGCCGGTGAGCTTCGGCAGCTTCGCCGGTCCCGCCCGCGGTGAGCTGTTCGACCCGGTGCGCACCACCCCCATGCATGGCTGGGCGCGCGCGCACGACGCGGTGTTCGAAGACGTCGGGCTGTGGAAGCGTGCCCGCTATTTTCCGCGCGGCAATGAGGACATGCACGCCGCGGTGGCGCGCGAGTGCCTCGCGGTGCGCAGCGGCTGCGGCATCTTCGATGCCTCCACGCTGGGCAAGATCGAGGTGGTCGGCGCCGATGCGGTCACCTTCATGAACCGCCTGTACGTCAATGCCTGGGACGGTCTGGGCGTCGGCCGCTGCCGCTACGGCATACTGCTGCGCGATGACGGCTTCGTCTACGACGACGGCGTCGTGGCACGCGTGCAGGAGCAGCGCTTTCACGTCACCACCACCACCGGCGGCGCCCCGCGGGTGCTGGCGATGATGGAGGACTACCTGCAGACCGAGTGGTCGGCGCTGTCGGTGTGGCTGACCTCGACGACCGAACAGTGGGCGGTGATCGCGCTGCAGGGGCCGAAGTCGCGCGAACTGCTCGCGCCGCTGGTCGACATCGATCTGAGCGCGGCGGCGATGCCGCACATGTCGGCGCGCACCGGCCACATCTGCGGCGTGCCGATGCGCGCATTCCGCGTGAGCTTCACCGGTGAGCTCGGCTTCGAAATCAACGTGCCCGCTGACTTCGGCGCGGCGGTCTGGCAGGAGCTGTGGGATGCCGGGGGTTCCTGCGGGCTCACTGCGTACGGGACCGAGGCGATGCACGTGCTGCGCGCCGAGAAGGGCTACATCATCGTCGGCCAGGACACCGACGGCACGGTGACGCCCGACGATGCCGGTCTCGCCTGGGCGATCGGCAAGAGCAAGCCGGACTTTGTCGGCAAGCGCTCGCTCGCCCGGCCCGCGATGCAGTCGCCCGCGCGCCGCCAGCTCGTCGGCCTGCTGACCGCCGACCCGCAGTGCGTGCTGCCAGACGGCGCGCAGGTGATCGCCCAGGCGCACCCCGACACCGCGGTGCGGCCGCTTGGACACGTGACTTCCAGCTACCACAGCGCCGTGCTCGGGCGCTCGATCGCCATGGGACTCATCGCCGCAGGCCGTGCGCGCCTCGGCGAGACGCTCTACGTACCAACGGGCTCAGGCGTCGCGGCGGTGCAGGTGGCATCCACGGTGTTCTACGACCCGCAGGGAGCGCGGCTCCATGCGTAACCTGCGTGCCATGCGTGCCGCGCCGCAGCTGATCACCAGCGACCTGGTGGCGGTGCTGCCGCCGGCGGCGCGCTGGGTGCTGCGCGCAGCGGAACCTGCGCGCGCGGCCGCGGCGCAGGCGTTCGGTACCGCGATCCCCGCGACCGCCTGCCGCGCCGCGACCCACGGCGAGCGCGCGGCGCTGTGGCTGGGACCGGACGAGTGGCTGCTGATCGCCCCGCCCGCCGACGCTGATGCGGCGGCGGCGGCGCTGGCGGCGGCGCTGCGCGACCTGCCGCACTCGCTGGTCGACGTGAGTCATCGCCAGGGTGCCCTCGGTGTCGGCGGTGCGCTCGCGGTCACGCTGCTCGCGGCCGGCTGCCCGCTCGATCTCGACGCCAGCGCCTTCCCGCCGGGGATGTGCACGCGCACCATGCTCGCCAAGGCCGAAGTGGTGCTGTGGCGCACCGGCGCGGACAGCTTCCGCCTCGAAGTGTGGCGCTCGTTCCTCGATTACGTAGCGGGCTTTCTCGCCGAAGCCACCCGCGGAATCATTTGAGGCAAGGTGCCGTCGCAATTGGAGTCCGCCGCTAGCACGGCCCCCCGCTACACTGCCGCGGGCGGGTGCAGCCTGTGCCGCCCCGGGAGACAACCTCTGTGAAGACGCATGTGCGGGTGCTGGTCATCGGTGGCGGCGTGGTGGGCGTCAGCACGCTTTACCACCTGACGAAGAAGGGCTGGTCGGACGTGGCGCTCATTGAGCGCACCGAGCTCACCGCCGGCTCCACCTGGCACGCCGCGGGTCTGCTGCCGCTGTTCAACATGAGCTACACGGTCGGCCAGCTCCACAAGTACTCGGTCGACCTGTACAAGCGGCTGCCGGCGGAGACCGGCCAGGACGTGAGCTTCCACGTCAGCGGTAACCTGCGTCTTGCCACGTGTCGCGAGCGCATGGACGAGTACCAGAAGTACTGCGGCACCGCCAACACCATCGGCGTGCCCTTCGAGGTGATCGGCGCGCGGCGGGTGAAGGACTTGTGGCCGCTGCTCGAGCTCGGTGGCAGCCCCGAGACGCCCGCGATCATCGGCGCGCTCTACCACCCCGACGACGGCCACATCGCGCCGGCCGATCTCACCATGGCGCTGCGCAAGGGAGCCCGCGCGGGCGGCGCGGAGATCTACGAGCAAACCGAGGCGCGTACCATCGAGCCCACCCCGGGCGGTGAGTGGCGCGTGCACACCAGTCAGGGTGAGATCACCGCGCAGCACCTGGTGCTGGCCACCGGCAACTACGCGCGCCAGACCGGCCGGTTGCTCGGGCTCAACGTGCCCGCGATCCCGGTCGAGCACCAGTACATCGTGTACGACGAATCGCCGGAGCTTAAGGCCTATCGCCAGGGCGGCGGACGCGAGCTGGCGGTGCTGCGCGAGTCGGACAAATCCTATTACCTGCGCGAGGAGCGCATGGGCTGGATCCTCGGGCCCTACGAGCATGGCGCGCCGGCGCGCTTCGCCGACGGCGTCCCCGACTGGTTCGGCCGCAGCCTCTTCCCGGGCGACCTCGATCGGCTCGTGCCGCACGTCGAGGCGGCGACGCGCCGCGTGCCGGCGCTCGAGCACTGCGGCCTCAAGGACATCGTCAACGGCCCCATTTCCTACACGCCCGACGGCAGCCCGCTCATCGGGCCGGCCTGGGGCGTACGCAACGTCTGGCTCAACGAGGGTCACAGCTTCGGCATCACGGCGGCCGGCGGCGCGGGATGGCAGCTCGCCGAGTGGATCGTCGAGGGTGAGCCGGGTATCGACATGCTGGCGGTGGATCCGCGGCGCTACGGCGCCTACACCTCGAAGCGTTACGTCGTGAAAAAGAACGAGGAGACCTATCGCGACGTCTTCACCATCCACTTTCCCGACGAGGAGCGCCCCGACGGCCGCCCGGCCAAGACGAGCCCGGTATACGACAAGCTGAGCGCGCGCGGCGCGGTGTGGGGTCAGCGCTACGGCTGGGAGCGCGCCAACTGGTTCGCACCCCCAGGCGTCGAGCGTCGCGATCAGTGGAGCTTCAGGCGCAGCAACTACTTCGCGCACGTCGGCAACGAGGTGCGCCTGATGCGCGAGCAGGTCGGCGTCATCGATCTGACCCCCTTCACCAAGCACGAGGTCACAGGTCCCGGTGCGGAAGCCTGGCTCGATCAACTGGTCGCCAACAAGGTGCCGACCAGGATTGGACGCCTGGCGCTGTCGCACGCGCTCACCGCCCGCGGCGGCATCCGCTCCGAGTTCACCATCACCAAGATCGCCGAACAGCACTTCTATGTGGTGAGCGCCGGCGCCGCTGAGCGCTACGACGGCGATTACCTCGTGAAGGCGCTGCCGCCGGACGGCTCGGTGGGCCTGCGCAACATCACCAACACGCGCGGCTGCCTGGTGGTCGCAGGACCTGAGTCCCGCGCGGTGCTCGCGCAGCTCACCGACACCCCGCTCGACAACGACGCCTTTCCATGGCTCACGGCGCAGACCATCGAGGCGGCGCTCGCGGTCGATGTCTACGCGCTGCGCGTCAACTTCGTCGGCTCACTCGGCTGGGAACTGCACTTCCCCGTCGAGTACGCGCACGGCCTGTTCGATGCGCTGTTCGCGGCGGGTGCCGCGCACGGCATCGGTATGGTCGGGATGCGCGCCATGGAGTCGCTGCGCATGGAGAAGTCCTACCGCATGTGGGGCAGCGACATGACGCCCGACTACACCCCCTTCGAGGCGAGCCTCGAGCGCTTCGTGCGCATGAAGAAGGCCGACTTCATCGGCCGGCAGGCGCTCGAGCGTCAGCTGGCCGCCGGGGTGCCCAACCGCTTCGTCACGCTCGAGGTGCACGCAGTGACCGACGCCGACCCGCTCGGCAACGAGCCGCTGTTCGACAAGGGCGGCCGCATGATCGGGCGCGCCACTTCCGGCTACTACGGCCATCATCTCAAGAAGAGCCTCGCGATCGGCTACGTAAAGGCCGACTACGCTGAAGTCGGCACGCCGCTCGGCATCGAGATCCTGGGCGAGCGCAAGCAGGCGACCGTGGTGCCCGAATCGCCCTACGACCCGGAGAACCTCGCGCTCAAGGCCTAGGGCCCGGCCAGCCGCGCGAGGCCGTCGCGCGAGCGACGGTCGTCGGGATTCTCCGCGAGCGCATGCTCGTAATCCTCCTGCGCACGGCGCCTGAGCGTCGCCGCGTCGAGCGGCAGCGGCGCCGCGGCGCCCGAGGCGAGCTGTGCCAGGCCGCCCAGCACCTCCGCACTGTCGGCGTACGCCGCGGGCGAGGGTCCGTGGGCCGCCAGCTTATCGACCGCCGCGAGCGACTCGACAGCCGCGCCGCGAGCCAGCTGTGCCAGCGCCAGCGCGCGCAGCGCGGTCTCATTGGCCGGCTCCAGTTGCAAAGCCTCCCCGGCCAGTTGCACCGGGTCCGGACCGTGCCCGTAGCGCACCGACAGCAAGGCCAGGCGCGCCTTCGTTTCGGCCGCGCTCAGCGGCTGCGCGCTGTCACCCGCAGGGTCCTCAGGAGAGTCCATGGTGTAGACGTAAGGTCGCTGGTGGAAGAGCACCGCCAATTCCTTGTCGAGATCCTCGTAGCTGATGCTGAAGCTCGCGGCGAAAGCCTCGGCCTCGTTCGTGCCGTGACGCATGAGATCGAGATACTTGAGAAACTCGGCGCGATGATGGCCTTCGACGAAGATTTCGTGCGCCAGGAACCACGCTTCGGCGTCGTACACCCGCAGATTGTTTCCACCGCTGGCCACCAAATCCTGCTTCTTCGCGCTGAGGAATGTACGCATGGGAATGAGCCCGCCTCCCTCGGTCAGCGTCACCGCATAGGAGGTATTCACAGTGCCGAGGGTCGCCCGCGGGCCGCGGAATGACGAATCCGCGAAGACCAGCGGGACACCCAACCTGTACCAATCCGGGCCTGCCAGCATCCGGTCGCTCACGAGCATCGTCGCGACATAGCCGAAATATGCTCCCCAGTAGTCGCCACCGTGTTCCGGGGTCGCAAGCAGCACGAGGTTGTCGTACCGGTTGATGTGGTAGCTGACGCGATCGTCGCCACCCAGGTATTGCTTCAACAGCGCCGGCGGCAGTGAGTAGAGGTGAGTCACGGGGCGCGCGGTGGACTTGATGCCGAGGATCCTGCTGAGCAGTGCATCGAGCCGCGCGCAGTTGCGCACGAGATTGACCGCGTAGCTCGCGTTGCCCGAGGCCGTGACCTCGATGCCGCGATAGGAGTAATCCCAGTAAGGCTCCGGCGTACCCGCGGCAATGGGCGAGGCGAGCAGTAGCATCACGATCGCGTCACGGCACGCCGTGGCTGGGGTCATGGACGGGCGCCTTTTTCTTTTCCGCTCATGGGCTTCGGACCGCTTTCAGTATGCGTCCGGGGGCTGCCGCGGTCACGCCCCTGCTTCGGCGGCAAGTTGTCGCATTCAGGCAAGAAAGGCGTAAAATCCGTCATGTGCCACTGCCCCGCATCAAGTACGCCTTCCTGACGCTGCCGCGCTACTCGATGATTGCGCTGTCGAACGCGGTCGAGCCGCTGCGCATGGCGAACGCCGTGACCGGCGGCACCACCTACGAGTGGACCATTGTGAGTCTCGACGGCCAGCCCACCCCGGCCAGCAACGGGCTGCAGCTCTCCCCGACGGTCGCGCTCGAGCAGCTCGGCACGGTGGACATCCTGTTCGTCTGCGGCGGCGTTGACGTGCAGGAGGCGGTTTCCCCGCGCATCGTGGCGGCGCTGCGCCGCCTGGCCGAGCGGCGCATCCCCCTCGGCGCGCTGTGCACCGGCGGCTACGCCCTGGCGAAGGCGGGGTTGCTGGACAAGTACCGCGCGACCATCCACTGGGAGAACCTCTCGGCGCTGCGCGAGGAGTTCCCGCGCATCCACCTGAGCGACCAGCTCTTCAGCATCGACCGTGACCGCTTCACCTGCTCGGGCGGTGTGGCACCGCTCGATCTGATGCTGCACCTGGTCGAGACGCGACTCGGCGCGCAGGTCTCGCAACAGATCTCCGAGCAGTTCATCGTCGATCGCGTACGCAGTGACCGTGACCGGCAGTACGTGCCGTTGCGCGCCCAGATCGGCGTCAGCCACGAGAGCCTCATCAGGGTCGCGCAGCTGATGGAAGAGAACATCGAGAGGCCGCTGTCGCTCGATGAGATCGCCGCGGCCACCGGGCTGTCGCGCCGCCAGATCGAGCGGCTGTTCAAGCGCCACCTGAACTGCGTTCCCAAGCGCTACTACCTGCAGATGCGCCTGCGGCGCGCGCGCGAGCTTCTGCTGCAGACCTCGATGCCGATCATCGACATCACGACGGCCTGCGGCTTCCAGTCGCCGCCGCACTTCTCGCGCTGCTACCGCGCGCAGTTCGGCTGCCCGCCAAGCGCCGAGCGCCAGACCCGCCAGGGAAAGCCGCCGCCGGCGACTGCCCAAAACGTGACGCCCGTTGGGTGAGGTGCTTGCCTTAATCCGCCCACTGTCGCTTGCGGACATGCCGCGGTCGCGAAGGAATCAGTAGTGGCGACAGGCGCCCCTTACCATGCTGCCAAGCGACCGCGCGAGCCGCTAACCCAAGGCCGCGCATGGAGATTTCGACAATGGCCGAGTCCGCCGACGCCGAATTCAATCTACGCGATCTCAACGACCAGGAGCTCACCGAGCAGGTGCACGACGACCTCTACAACGGCCTCAAGGCCGAGGTAGAGCAAGCGACGCATATCTTCCTCGAGCGCGGCTGGAACGCCGAGAAGGTCCTGAACGATGCGCTGGTCGAGGGCATGCGCATCGTCGGCATCGATTTTCGCGACGGCATCCTGTTCGTGCCCGAAGTGCTGCTCGCCGCCAACTCCATGAAGGGCGGCATGGAGATCCTGCGGCCGCTGCTCGCCGAGACCGGCGTACCGCCGATCGGCAAGATCGTCATCGGCACCGTCAAGGGCGACATTCACGACATCGGCAAGAACCTGGTGTCGATGATGCTCGAGGGCGCCGGCTTCGAGGTGATCGACCTCGGCATCAACAACCCGGTCGAGAAGTACCTCGCGGCGCTCGCAGAGCACAAGCCGGACATTCTCGGCATGTCGGCGCTGCTCACCACCACCATGCCTTACATGAAGGTCGTCATCGACAAGATGAAGGAAAACGGCATCCGCAACGACTACATCGTGCTGGTCGGCGGTGCGCCGCTCAACGAGGAGTTCGGCAAGGCTGTGGGCGCGGATGCCTACTGCCGTGACGCAGCCATCGCCGTGGAGACGGCCAAGATGCTGCTCGCCGCTCGCCGCGCCGCCGCCGGCGCCAGCGGTCGCGCCGCCAGTGTCGCCTGAAGGGGACGCGCCGCATGGACACGCGCGCGGGCACGCTGCTCATCGCCTGCGGGGCCCTGGCCCGCGAGATCGCGGCGCTCAAGCGCGCCAACGGCTGGAGCGCGCTCGAGGTGCGCTGCCTGCCGGCGCAGCTGCATAACCGCCCCGAGCGCATTGCGCCCGCCGTGCAGGAGGCGATCCGCGAGAACCGCGGGCGCTACGCGCGCATCTTCGTCGTCTACGGTGACTGCGGCACGCGCGGGGCGCTCGATGCGGTGCTCGCCGCGGAAGGCGTCGAGCGACTCCCCGGCGCGCACTGCTACGAGTTCCTGGCCACACCGGCGCTCTTCGCCCAGCTGTCGGAAGCGGAGCCGGGCACCTTCTACCTGACCGACTTCCTGCTGCGGCACTTCGAGCGCCTCGTGGTGCGGCCCCTCGGCCTCGACCGCCACCCCGAGCTCACCGCTGAATACTTCCGCAACTACCGCAAGCTCGTCTACCTGTCGCAGGCGCCGCGCGACGGCGCGATCGACGCGGCGCGGCAGATCGCCGCGCGCTTCGGCTTCCAGTTCGAGCACCGCTATACCCGTTACGGTGAGCTCGGCACCCGCCTCGCCGCTCTGGCTGCGAGCCAGGAGGCGCCGGCATGGCCAGCCTGATCATCATCTCCTGGCGCGACATTCCCGCGCAGGTGATCGTGAAGCGCGGTCGCGAGACCGCCAAAGTGCAGCTGTCGGCGCGCTTCCAGGAAGCAGTCGATCGCGCCGCCATGCGCGCCGGTAAGGGCACCTCGGACGCCTATCTTGCCGACTGGAAGCGCAGCGACCCGCGGCCATGCGGCGAGGATCTGCAGGCGCAAGCCGCCGCGGAGGCGGCGCGCATCGAAGCGCAGTTCACGGACGAGCAACTCGAGCAGCTGATCCGCGCCAAGGGTCTCGCGGCGGTTTCCTAGGTGTACGCGCTCAGGCAGTGGTCGGTGCGGCACGCGCGCGGGATGAACGCCTTCTACCGGGGCTTCGAGACGCTGCTCGTCAGGCTGCACCCGCTGTTCAAGCGCATCGGCTACCAGCGCCTGGAGCGGCCGGTGGCGGCCGTCGAGCGCGGCGTGAAGGGCCTGCTGTTCGACTGCCGCATGTGCGGCCAGTGCATCCTGAGCTCCACCGGCATGTCCTGCCCGATGAACTGTCCGAAGAACCTGCGCAACGGTCCGTGCGGCGGCGTGCGTGCCAACGGCCACTGCGAAGTGCGTCCGGAGATGCGCTGCGTGTGGGTCGCGGCGGTCGCCGGCAGCGAGCGCATCCCGGGCGGCCGCGCGGCGTTACGCGAAGTGCAGGTCGCGATGGACCGGCGCCTGCAGGGCAAGTCGTCCTGGCTGCGCGTGGTGCGCCAGCGCGTCGGGGAAGTGCCGTGATCTTCGAGGACGAGCCGGTACCGGGCTACCCGCTGCCGATACTCGCCGGGCACACTTCCCCCGGCCGCTTCGAGCGGGTACTGCGTGCCGGACAGTTCGCCGTGACCAGCGAGCTGGCTCCGCCGGATTCGGCCGATCCCGAAGACGTTTACCGGCGCGCGCGCATCTTTGACGGTCATGTGGACGCGATCAACGCCACCGACGGCAGTGGCGCCAACTGCCACATGTCCAGTCTCGCGGTGTGCGCGCTGCTGACGCGCGTCGGCTATGCCCCGGTGATGCAGATCTCCTGTCGTGACAGAAACCGCATCGCCATCCAGGGCGATATTCTCGGCGGCGCCGCCATGGGGGTCTGCAACCTGCTGTGCCTCACCGGCGACGGCGTGCAGGCGGGCGATCATCCGCAGGCGCTGCCGGTGTTCGACCTCGATTCGCTGACGCTGCTCGAGACTGCGCGCACGCTGCGCGACGAGCATCGTTTTCTTTCCGGCCGCAAGATCACCTACGCCCCGCGCGTGCTGCTCGGTGCCGCGGAGAACCCGTTCGCGCAACCGGTGGCCTGGCGCGCCGAACGGCTGGCGAAGAAGGTCGCCGCAGGCGCGCAGTTCGTGCAGACGCAGTTCTGCTACGACGTGCCGCTGCTCAGGTCCTTCATGCAGCGCGTGGAAGACCTCGGCCTGCTCGAGCGTGTGTTCATACTCGTCGGGGTCGGCCCGCTGCGTTCGGCCAAGGCGGCGGAGTGGATCCGCACCCATGTTCCCGGCGTGCACATTCCCGACGAGGTGGTGAAGCGCCTCGCCGGCGCCGCCGACCCCGCACTCGAGGGCCGCAGGCAGTGCATCGATCTGGTCCAGGAGATCCGTACTATCCGCGGCGTGCACGGGGTGCATCTCATGGCCTACCGCCAGGAAGAGACCGTCGCCGAAATCATCGAGCGCTCCGGGGTGTTGAACGGCCGCGTGCCGTGGTACCCGGGACGCGACCCGCAAGCGAACGCAAACAGGATGGCTTCATGACCGACACCGTTATCAGCTCCCAGACCCGCGAGGTCGTCATCGGCTTCGAGCGCCCGTTCGTCATGATCGGCGAGCGCATCAATCCCACCGGTCGCAAGATCCTCGCCGCCGAGATGGCCGCGGGCAACTTCAGCCGCGTCGAGTCCGACGCCCTGGCACAGATCGCGGCCGGCGCGCACATGCTCGACGTGAACGCCGGCATCCCGCTGGCCGATGAACCGGCGATCCTCGCCCGCACGATAAAGCTCGTGCAGTCGATCACCGACCTGCCGCTGTCGATCGATTCCTCGATCGTGGCGGCGCTGGAAGCGGGACTGGCGGTGTACCAGGGCAAGCCACTCGTCAATTCGGTCACCGGCGAGGAAGAGCGCCTCGAGGCCGTGCTGCCGCTGGTGAAGAAGTACGGTGCGGCGGTGGTGGCGATCTCCAATGACGAGACCGGCATATCCGAAGATCCCGACGTGCGCTTCGAGGTGGCGAAGAAGATCGTCCAGCGCGCCGCCGATCACGGCATCCCGGTGAGCGACATCGTCGTCGACCCGCTCGTCATGCCGATCGGCGCCATCAACCAGGCGGGCGTGCAGGTGATGCGCCTGCTCGGGCGACTGAAGAACGAGCTCAAAGTGAACACCACCTGCGGCGCCTCCAACGTGAGTTTCGGGTTGCCGGCGCGCGAGGGCATCAGCGCGGTTTTCCTCAGCATGGCGATCGGCGCGGGGCTTACCTCGGCGATCATGAACCCGCTGCACCTGGAGATCGTCAAGGCCTGCATGGGCGCGGACGTCATGATGGGCCACGACCCGGACTGCGCCCGCTGGATCAAGCGCTTTCGCGAGGCGCCCGCGCTGCAGGCCGGCGGCGGCGTGGCGACCCCGACGGAGGGCGCGGCGCGCGGGCGGCGCGAGGGCGGTCACCGGCGCCGCACGCAGAGCACGGCGTAACTGCCGATGAGCGACGCCGACGCACTCGTCGTCTTCACCCCTTCGGGCAAGCGCGGGCGCTTCGCGCGCGGCACGCAGCTGCTGCAGGCGGCCCGCAGCCTCGGGGTCGATGTCGACTCGGTGTGCGGCGGACGCGCGCTGTGCGGGCGCTGCCAGGTGCTGGTCATGGAGGGCGACTTCGCCAAGCACGGGGTGAGCTCGCACGCCGACCACCTCTCGCCACTGTCCGCCGCCGAACAGAGCTTCGCGCAGACGCGCCCGCTGCCCGCCGGGCACCGCCTGTCGTGCTCGGCGCAGATCTGCGGCGACCTGGTCGTCGACGTGCCGGCGAGCAGCCAGGTGCATCGCCAGGTGGTGCGCAAGGCTGCCGAGGCCCGCCCCATCACGCTCGATCCGCTGGTGCACCTGCATTACGTGGAGGTACGCGAGCCGGACATGCACGACCCGCGCGGCGACCTGCAGCGGCTGCTCGAGGCGCTCAACCGCGAGTGGGACTTCGGTCCGCTGCGCTGCGACCTCGGAGTGCTGCAAAGCCTGCAGGCCGCGCTGCGTAAGGGCGCGTGGAAGGTCACCGTGGCGGTGCACGCGCGCACCCAGATCATCGCCGTGTGGCCGGGCTTTCACGATCGCGTCTACGGGCTTGCGGTCGACGTGGGCTCGACCACCATCGCGGCGCACCTGTGCAACCTCGAGACCGGCGAGGTGGCCGCCTCCAGCGGCGCCATGAACCCGCAGATCCGCTTCGGCGAAGACCTGATGAGCCGCGTGTCGTATTCGATGATGCACCCGGGCGGTGCGCAGCAGATGACCGAGGCGGTGCGCGGCGCGCTCGACACGCTCGCCGCCGACGTCGCCCGTGACGCGCAGATCGAGGTGACCGACATCCTCGAGATGACCGTGGTGGGCAATCCGATCATGCACCACCTGCTGCTCGGCATCGATCCGGTCGAGCTCGGGGGCGCACCGTTCGCGCTCGCCACCGATTCACCGCTCGGCCTGCGCGCCAGCGAGCTGGGCCTGAAGCTCAATCCCGGCACGCGTATCTACACGCTGCCGTGCATCGCCGGTCACGTCGGCGCGGATGCCGCCGGCATGATCCTCGCCGAGCGGCCCGACCTGTCCGACAAGCTGACGCTGCTCGTCGACGTCGGCACCAACGCGGAGATCGTGCTTGGCAACCGCGCGCGGCTGCTCGCCTGCTCGAGTCCCACCGGTCCCGCTTTCGAGGGCGCGCAGATCAGCTGCGGGCAGCGCGCTGCGCCCGGCGCCATCGAGCGCGTGCGCATCGATCCGGCGACGCTGGCCGCGCGCTTCAAGGTAATCGGCTCCGACCTGTGGTCCGACCAGCCCGGCTTCCCCGCGGCGATCGCCGCCACCGGAGTGACCGGCATCTGCGGATCGGGGATCATCGAGGTGATCGCCGAGATGTATCTCGCCGGCATCATCAGCCAGGACGGCGTCATCGACGGGCAGCTCGCCGCGCGCAGCGACCGCATCGTGGCGACCGGGCGCACCTTCGCCTACGTGGTGCACCGTGGCGCCGTGCCGCTGCAGATCACACAGAACGACGTGCGTGCGATCCAGCTCGCCAAGGCGGCGCTGCACGCCGGCGTACGGCTGCTGATGGATCACCTCGGCGTCGATCAGGTCGATCGCATCCGCCTCGCGGGCGCCTTCGGCAGCCACATCGACGTGAAGTACGCCATGGTTCTCGGGATGATCCCCGACTGCGACCTCTTCAACGTGTCCTCGGCGGGCAATGCCGCCGGCACCGGTGCGCGCATCGCACTGCTGGACAACTCCTCGCGCACCACCATCGAGGAGCTGGTGCGCCGCGTGGAGAAGATCGAGACCGCCATCGAGCCGAAGTTCCAGGCGCACTTCGTGGCGGCGATGGGCATCCCGCACTCGAGCGAGGTTTATCCGAACCTGCGCAAGGTGGTGCGGCTGCCCGCCACCAAGGCTGCCGCGCCGCGCGCCGGCTCGCGCGGGCGGCGACCGGCTCCCACCGAGGGCTGAGCGGCCGCACGCAGTGCACGCGCTGGGTGCGCACGGTGACACGGCGCAGTGGGCCGCGGCGCCGGTGTCAGTGCAGCTCGCGCGTCAGGCGCACGACGCCTGCGGCGTCGCGGGCGATGCGGATATCCAGGCGCTGGCCGCGGAATGTGACGTTGCGCAGAGTGAGTGACTGCCAGCCGGCGGGAAGCACGGGCGCATAGGCTTCCACCAGGCCGCCCTCGCGGATGCGTAGCCCGGTGAAGCCGTACACCAGGCTCTGGATGAATCCCCCCGAGCCGGTCATGAAGTAGCCGACATTGTTGTCGGCGCTCTCGGTGCGCGCGTTGAAGGGCGGCTTGACGGTGCCGCCGGAGAAATTGGTGGCGAACCAGGTGGTGGCATCAGCCGCACTGCCGATCTCATCGGCAGCCACCGTGCGCGGGGCGATATTCATGCTGCCCGTGCCGACGCGCGCGACCGGCGCCGGGCGGACGGCGAACTCGTAATCGCCGCGGCGCAGCTGCGGACTCATCTCCAGGTCGAGCGAGGGCAGGAACAGCAGCGACAGCGGGCCGCCGGAGAAGTCGCCGGCGCCGTGCACGGCGACGCTCGGGTCGAAGGCGAGGTGGTGCTGGCCGTCGGCTGCCATGGGCACGTACAACCCGCGCGCCACCTTTTCCCACGCTGGGTCGGGCCGCTCGCCGAGCACCCGCGCGGCGGCGCTGGCCATGGCGAGCGCCTTGGCGGCCGACACGTTGGTGAAAGTGTCGTTGGCGATGTCGTTGTAGGACTCCGCCACCGAGGTCAGGTGCGCGATGTCGTAGCGATGCGCGTCGGGCGCGTAGCTGGCGCGGCTGGCCCAGAACTTCGCCACTTCGCGCAGCACCGGCCAGCCATGCTGCCGCAGCCAGTCGCGATCGTGCGTGGCCTGGTAGTACTGCCACTGCGCGATCGCCACGTCCGCGTTCACGTGGATCTCGGTGTCGGAAAGAACCACCGCCGAGTGCGGCGTCTGATCGCTGCCGTTCTCGGGATCGGACTCCCACGGAAACATCGCGCCGTCGTAGCCGTGCTGCCGCGCCCGCTGCTGCGCCGCGCCCACGGTGCGGCTGCGAAAGTCGACGAACGATCGCGCCCGCTGCGGCTGCAGCAGCAGCAGCGCCGGAAACATCCAGGTGTCGCTGTCCCAGAACGCGTGTCCGGCATAGCACAGTGTCAGCCCGCAGGGGCCGAGCCCCCAGGCCGCCCCCGGCGGCACGCTTGACAGCAGGTAATAGAGCTCCGAATGCGCGAGCTGCTGCGCCCGGGCGTCGCCCTCGATCTGGATATCCGCCTGCCACAGTGCATCCCAGGCCGCGCGCTGCTCACTCAACAGCCGCTCGAAGCCGCGCTCGCGCGCCGCACGCGCCAGGGAGAGATCATCGCTCGCCTTACCGCCCCAGCCGGCACGCGACAGGGCGACATACTTGGTGAAGTCATAAGTGTGCCCGCGCTCCACCTTGACGCTGACATCGAGCGCCAGCCGGTAGCGGTCGCGGTGCAGCGTGACGCTCTGTGGCTGCATCCCCTGCGGCAGGCCCACCGCCATGGCCATGGCCATGACCTCGCCCTGCACCGCCTGCCCGTCGAGCCACAGCGTGAGCGCGCTGCTGTCCCCGTCGCTCGCGCCTACCTGGACGTAGCCGGGATACCAGACCGCCGCGCGGTCGGGCGTGGCCGGTGGTTGTGCAGCGAGCGTCAGGCCGGAAGCGGCGACCGCCTCGTCCTGCTCGGGACCGCTGAGCTGCGCGAGCGCAAATCGCGGCGCATGCTCGGCCCACAGCGTGAGCGCAAACGACAACTGCACCACGCCATCGTAGTCCGGCGTGATGCTGAGGCTCGTAGCCGCGATATGCGGGGAGGCCTCACTCAGCAGCGTCGTCACCTGCACCGCCGTCGCGCGACCGCGATCGAGGTAGCGATAACGGGTGGTGAGCGTGGCCGTGCGCAGGTCGAGGGTCTGCCCGTAGTCGCTGAAGCGCCGCTCGCTCATCGGCACCCGGTTGAGCCACGCCTGGCCGCTCCCCGGCGGACCCGCGCTGAAGTCGATCTCGGTCCACCCCGGGACCGAGGCCGGGCGCGACATGTCTCCAGGGGTGTAGTCCATCAGCGCCACCATGTAGGAGCGCGTGGCCTCGGTGCCGCGCGGCGTGCTCAGCATCGAGAAGTAGCCGTTGCCGAGGTAAGCCGGAAAATACGCCTTCAGATCCGCAGACCCGGCGTGCAGCAGAAAGCTAGGGTCGGTCTCGCCCCGCGCGCTCGCGACGGCGAGCAGCCACAGTACCGGCAACAGCGTGCGCAGGCGGCGGGCGCCGCAGCCGATGGATGCATCATTCATGTTGCACTCGGTCGGAACTATACCTGAGGCCGGCGCGCGCGTTGGCGGGCGGTGCTTGCGATGGCGTGCGGCGGGCGCGAGCATGGGCGTTGCGCATGAGCCCCTTGAGATACTCGCGTCGCGACTTCACGCACCTGTCGGCCGCTGCCACAGCGCTGTTCGCCGGCTGTCCGCCGCTGCTGCGCGCGGCCGCGGCCGCCGCACCGGTGCTGGCGGAGTTCGGCTACGGCGACGTCAGCGTTGAGAGCGCCCCGCACCGCGCACAGCTCGACAACACGCAGGAAGTACTGATGAACCTGAGCGAGGACAGCCTCCTCAGGCCTTTCCGGCAGATGGCCGGGCAGCCCGCGCCGGGCGTGGATCTGGGCGGCTGGTACACCTACGACCCGAACTACGACTGGCATCACGACGACGCCGGCTTCGCGCCCGGCGCCACCTTCGGCCAATGGGTCTCGGCGCTGGCCCGCTACCATGCGCAAAGCGGCTCGCAAGCGGCGCGCGAGAAGGTGCTACGCCTCAACCGGCTGTACGCCGCCAGCATCAGCGGCGACTTCTACGACAAGAATCGCTTCCCCGCCTACTGCTACGACAAGCTGCTGCTCGGGCTGATCGATGCGCACCAGTTCGCCGGCGACCGCACGGCGCTGGCGGTGCTCGATCGCACCACGCGCGCGGCGCTGCCGCACCTGCCGCCCGCGGCGGTGGACCGCGAGCTTCCCTGGCGAGCGGGCAAGGATCAGTCGTATCGCTGGGACGAGTCCTATACCAATCCCGAGAACCTGTTGCTCGCCTACCGGCGGGGCGCGGGGCGGCGCTATCGCGACCTGGCGGTGCGCTTTCTCGATGATGCCACCTGGTTTGATCCGCTGGCGCGCGGGGAGAACGTGCTGGCCGGCAAGCACGCCTACAGCTACGTCAACTCGCTGAGCTCTGCGATGCAGGCCTACCTGACGCTCGGGAGCGAGAAACACCTGCGCGCCGCGCGCAACGCGTTCGCGCTGCTCACGGCGCAGAGCTACCCGACCGGCGGCTGGGGTCCCGACGAGAAACTCGTGGCGCCCGCCAGCGATACGCTCGTTGCGAGTCTCGCCGCCACGCACAACAGCTTCGAGACCCCCTGCGGCGCCTACGCGCACTTCAAGCTGACCCGCTATCTGCTGCGCGTGACGCGCGATGCGCGTTACGGCGACAGCATGGAGCGCGTCATGTACAACACCGTGCTGGGCGCCAAGGCGCTGTGCGCGGACGGGCGGGCGTTCTATTACGCCGACTACAACCGCGCCGGCCGCAAGGTGTACTCCACCCACAGGTTTCCGTGCTGCTCGGGCACCCTGCCCCAGGTGGCCACCGACTACGGCATCAACGCTTATCTGCGTGACCCGCACGGCGTGTACGTCAACCTCTACCTGCCCTCCAGCGTGCGCTGGCGCCAGGGTGCCACAGCGTGCACGCTGCAGCAGAGCGGGGAGTATCCGTTCGCCGATACGATGGCGCTGCGACTGCGCCTCTCGCAGCCCCAGGAGTTCGCGCTGCGGCTGCGCATCCCCGCCTGGGCGAGCGGCGCGCGCATCGAGGTCAACGGGCAGCGCTTCGGCGGCGCCTGCGAGCCGGGCAGCTTCGCCACCTTGAGCCGCCGCTGGCGCAGCGACGACCGCGTGGACCTCGAGTTGCCGCGGCGGCTGCGTCTGGACCCGATCGACGAGCGCCATCCCACCACCGTGGCGCTGGCATGCGGCCCGCTGACGCTGTTCGCGCTCACCGCAGGAAGTGCCGTGCCGCGGCCACAGCGCGCCGAGCTCCTCGCGGCGCGGCAGGTGACGCCGCGCCGCTGGGAAGCGCGGGTGGCCTCCACCGCGGTGAGTTTCCTGCCGTACACGGCCATCGAGGAGCAGGAGTACACCACCCTCCTCACCCTCGCGGGCTGAAGCTCTAGCGCGGGCTCGCAGCGGCGGCGGCGACCGAATCGGCGAGCAGCACCTTCGCCTTCAGGCGCGTGCCGCCGATGACGAGCTGACGCCTCTCGCAGGTGGCCTGGAAATCAACATCGCGCGTGGCGAACAGTGGCAGCACCTTCTGCTGTACCTGCGCGATCAGGTCGCAGTCGGCCGAGGCATCGATCGGGTCGCGTCCGGCCAGCAGGTCGACCTGCTGCCAGTGTGCGGGCACTGTCTGCGCGCTCTCTCCGCCCTGCCCGCCCTGCCCGCCCTGCGGCTCGAGCACGTTCATTTTCACGCTCACGCCCGGAAACACGTCAGGGGCCAGCCGCAAGCAGCCCCAGCTGCGCACCTGCAGGTCTTTGCGCGCCCCGAGCATCAGCAGGATCCTGGTCATCTTGTCGTGCAGGCCGTCACAGGTGTAGTGGGTTGTGAATCCCTGGTACGTAAGGTTGAACTCCTTCGGTACCCACACTGCCGGCTCGGCAGCGCCGCTCATGGCTGCCGCCGGCGCGTCCGGCTGCGCAGTGCCGCATGCCAACACCGCCGTCGCCGTGAGCATCGCCAGCCATGAATAACCGCAGCGTCCGCCCGTGCCCCTGAAGCGCATGTGAGTCTCCGCGACATGGCGTGTCCACGCTGATCGTTGGACTGCCACCCGCCACGCTTGTTCTGGCGACGATACTCCCCTCGCCAACTTGGGTTCATGGGCAGGGACGGCGCGCTTTCGCCGGCGGTGCGTACCGCAAGGCCTCGAAGCCGCTCTTTGCTCCGACGTTGCGAATTCGCAACAACACTTGTTATGCCGAATTGTTCGCATTAGAGTCAGAGCCGAATCTAGGTCGGCCGCGGCACAGGCGTGGGGAAATGCCCGAACGCCAGCCTCGCAGGCATCTGCTTGGGGCCACTACTGCGCCGTCACGGCGACGGCATATCGGGGAGGGGGAACATCCATGAGAGTTAAAAGCAACAGGGCACTCCGTGCGAGTGCCCAGCCGTTCCGGGCAGCCACGACAGTAGGCGCCGCCGTGGCCGCAATCCTCTGGGGCACGGGCGGGGTCGCCTGGGCACAGGCCGTCGCGCCGGACCAGGCACCGGCAACCGGGGGCGGGGAATTGCAGGAGGTGGTGGTCACCGCTACCGCTCAATCGGTGAGGAAGCTGGACGCCAGCTACAACATCGTAACGGCGTCCCTGCAGGATATCGCCATGGCGAATCCCGCGAGCGCTGCCGAGATCTACAAACTCTCGCCCGGCGTTTGGCCGGAAGCATCCGGCGGACAAACAGGCGTCAACATCGACGTGGCCGGCTTTCCTAACGGCGGCGGCGATTCTCCCTATTTCACGACCATGATCCAGGGTACGCCCCTCTACGGCGCCCCCTACCTGTCCTTCATGGACAACAGCTCCCTGATGCGCATGGATGACACGGTCGAGCGCGTCGAGATCGTCCAGGGCGGAACCAGCGCACTGTTCGGCCCGGGCCAGCCGGGTGCGACGGCGAACTTCATCCTGCGGACCGGCTCGGAGAAACCCGAAGGCTCCCTTGGCGTGACGTTCTTCTCCGAGGGCGGGGAGCGCGTGGATGCCTTCCAGAGCGGCAAGTTAACTGACGGCTGGTATGGAAGCATCGGTGGCTTCTACCGCGAGTCGGACGGGGTGCGAAATCCGCAATACCCGTCCGACATCGGCGGACAGCTGACGGCGACGTTGAAGCACGATCTCGACAATGGCTCGGTCATGTTCTGGGCCAGAACCATGCACGACCACAATCAGTGGGTTGCCGATTTCCCTTACACGGTCCACAACGGCTCAGTGGGTGTCTATCCCGGATTCGATCAGCTCAACTCCACCTACAACAGCAAGCAGCTGCAGAATTTCCAGATACCGGACCCGGCCTGTAACTGCTTCGAGAACGACGATATCGGCGATGGCCGTGGCGCCGACCTGAACTATTTCGGTTCGGAGCTCAAGGAAAAATTCGGCAACGGCTGGTCAATCAGCAACAACTTCATCTTTGACGGCGGGTACGTGGATACGCACGCGCTGGTCAACAACGGCAACCCTGCGACGCTGTCGTCCTACGTTGCGGGTCTGACCTTACCTGCCCCGTTGACCAGCGCCGACGTCAATGCCACTTTCAATAACGGCACGCCGGTGAGCGGCAACCAAAGCATCGTTACGCAGCAGGTCTGGTACGTGCAGAAGAAGATCACGAGCGTCGTAGACGAATTCCGCCTGATCAAGGACCTGGGCTTCGGCAATACCCTGACCTTTGGTGTGTATGCGACCCACTTCACCATGAACGACAACTGGTCGTTGAGCTCCAACGTGCTGATCACCAACCAGCCGAACGCGAGCCCGATCCTCCTGTCGGCGACCGCGGGCGGAAATATCTACCAGGTGACCAGCCCTCAGGGTGTCGTGAATGCCAACGGCGGCTACTACATCCTGCAGAACGGCGACGCCACGGATATCGCCCCCTATCTTTCCGACTCCTGGAAGATTGGTCCCTGGTTGTTCGATGTCGGGGCTCGCGTCGAGCACATCAACCTGTCTCAGGAGACCACCAACACCTCGCCGGTTCAGATGGGGACGGCGTACGACCTGTGGGACAACGCGGTCGACTTGCCCAACGGCACCTGGTCGCACGGCGATGCAGACCACACCATGCCGACGTTCTCCGGGGGCGCAAATTACGAGTTCAGCGACAACATGAGCGCCTACGTGCGCGTCAATAATGGCGTGCATTTCCAGAACTTCGACGATGTCCGCTGCAACAACACCGGTTGCCCCAACAATACGCCGCTGGAGACCATGCAGAACTACGAGGTCGGCTTCAAGATCCAGAACCAGTGGATGTACGTTGATGCATCGGCTTACTACAAGATCTTCAATGGACTTGCGTATACACCGGTCAATATCGATAACGTGCCGATCGGCCCGACTTCCACCTATGGATCGGACTCCAAGGGAGGGCGAATCGTCGGCACCGTGGCTCCCCTCGCGACCAGCGATAACCAGCTCCTGAGCACCTTCAAGATCACGGTCAATGCCATCTACGAAGATGCGATATACAAGGACTTCCAGGGCTGCTACCTGTACGAAAATATCAACGAGGTGGAGACCTGCGGCACGATCAACGGCAACCAGCTCGCGCGTCTGCCGAAGTATCAGGTCCGGGTGACACCGAGTGACACGCAATCCTTCGGCTGGGGCACGCTGACCGAGCAGGTGACGTACGAGAACATCGGTAAACGCTTCCAGGACGCAGGTGGTTTGACGCCCTTGCCCTCTTATTACGACCTGGCTGCAGGCATCGATGCCCATGTCGGGGACAAGTGGGAGTTCCGGGTACTCGGCTCAAACCTCACCAACCAGCTGGGGTTGACCGAGGGTAATGCCCGATTCGGCGGCAACACTGTGCAGAATAACGTGGGTTTCGGCCGTTCGATCGTCGGCCGCGAAATCAACGGGACGGTCAAATACTTCTGGTAGTGCGACCTGAGACAATCTCCCCTCACGGTGACGTGAGGGGAGATTGTGCGTTTGATATTCGCGGGTGATTCAGGCTCTGGCGGTGCCCGTGTCCGGGACGGCGTCGAAAGCGACCGTCAGGCGCGGCTGCTCGCTGTGAAAAGGCAGCGTGCCGTGCCAGAAATACGACGGAAACAACACCAGTAGGCCAACCTCGGGGCGAACTGACAGCTCTGCGGGCAGCGACGAGGGCGTGAGCATGCCCGGCGCGCCGAAGCTGAGGATCCCTTGAGCGGTGTGCCCTGCCCTCATGGAATCTGGCAGCTGCACGTAGAACGCCGAGGAAATCCATCCCCGCGGATGCACGTGGCTCGTGTGGTAGCCGTCGCGGTGCAGACGCACCGACCAACCTCCGTTGAACCGCGTCGGCCCCCGGTTGCGACGCCGCAGGGCGTCTTCTCCCGGGCCGATGCGCTCGCGGTACCGCGCGATCGGTACCGCGAAGGCGTGAAACAGCGCCTGAATGACAGGATCCTGACTGCGGGAAAGATCCTGAGTGGTCTCGGTACCCCGGCGCAACGACTGGTAGAGAAGTCGGTGTCCGTGCGGGTTGTGCAGGGCGTTCAGCTGCGAGGTCAGCTCTGTCAGAAAGCTGCTGAGATCAGGCCACCCCGTGGGCGCTTCGAGGAGCGTCGATAGAACCATCCTGTCGTAATCGCAGAACAACTCGTAGCGAGGATCGTTCAACAGCCGCAGTGCCGTCGTCTGCATCGCAATGAGGTATTGATCGTCAGGCATGGCCCGCAGCAAGGTGGCGCTCTCGGTCAGCGCTTTGGCCCCGTCGCCGACGCCGAGATAGGCCGCGCACAGGAGCTTACGGGCTGTGTGGTTGTTGGGCTGCGCTCGCATGGCGCGTTCTGCGAGTGCCAGGGCGATGCCCGGCTCAAACTCCAGCGCCGCCAGTCCCGCGCGAATCAGTAAATTGGAGTGGGCTTGAGGCCGTGCGGCACTTTCGGCGAGGCACGCATACGCGCCGCGCGCGTCAGCGGCTCCCTGCAACAAGGCGGCCTTGGTGCCCCGCAGTGCATCGTCATGTGGGAATTTTTCGAGCGCCTCATCCAGCGATCCGGTGGCCTCCACGATATTACCGGTGCGCATCCAAATGAGTTGCGCCAGCCGGTCGTGAGCTTCGGCACGGCGGGCATCCAAACGGACGCATTCGCGCAAGGCGAGCTCGGCTTCATCGAGTCGCTCCAGACTCATGAGGCTGAGAGCGTGGGTATGGTGCAGCGCCGCCGTCGCTCGATGGCGCAGCAGCGCCTCACGCGCCACACGCTCGGCTTCCGCCGGCTGTTGGGCCGCATTCAATGCGACCGCCAGGGTATGGGTCGCGACGGCATTGTCCGGAGCGCGTGCCACCAGCTGACGATAGAAAGCCATCGCGTCGCTTTGCCGACCCAGAGCGGCGTATGCCGCAACGTGCAGCGCCGACAAATCGATATCGGCCTTACCGCTGTTGCACCAGGGTGTGGCAACCTCGAGCGCCAGGGCCGGCTGGCCAGCGTCCAGGTAATGGCGGGCCAGCAAGAGCGCTGCCCGGGGATGCGGCGCGGTGCCTTGAATTGCACGCTGCAACAAGGGTACGGCCTCGGCGCTGCGACCTGAGAGGAGCAACAACTCCGCCAGCATGGTCAGCGCGGGAGGCCATAGAGGTTCGATTTCGAGGGCGCGCCGCAGCAGGGTCTCCGCTTGGGCGATGTCGCCCAGGGCTTGCTTGGTGCCGGCCAGCAGCCGCAGCCCTTCCACGTAAGTGGGATTTGCGGCCACCAGCAATTCCAATTGCGCGTGCGCTGCGCGGTACTGACCGGATTGCAGCAGGCCGCTGATGCGGCGCATGGACTCAGCCAGGACCGACACGGGAAGCCTCTGTGTTGCTGATCGCAGCTGCCGGGCGCGCTACGGTAACTCGCGTATCCGGATGTTGCGAATCGCCAGCGCCCCGGGATGATCGCCCTGCAGCCCGATGAGCCCGCTGGCTGCCAGCCCGTAGTTGGGGTACGCGGCGAACTTGCTCGCGGCGACGCGCGCCTTCCAGTCCGCGCTCTTGAACTCGTACTCGAGGATCCTGCGCCCATTCAGCCAGTGCTCGACGTGGTTACCCTGCACGAGCAGGCGCGATTTGTTCCAATGGTTGTACGGGTGCACGACCCCGGCGGGCGCAGGATAGAGCGCGTAGTCGGAGCCAGCAGCCGTGAGACGGCTCTTGCCGTCCTCGGTATTCGCGTCATCGAGCAGCTGGTACTCCGGCGCGCTCCAGTAGATGTGGTCGTACTCGCGCGTGCCGCGGTAGAAGATGCCGCTGTTGCCGGCCTTGCCGATCTTCCACTCGAGCTCGAGCTCGAAGTTGCCGAAGGTCTGCGCGGTGACCAGGTCATCGACCGCCCCCTCCTTGGAGAGCACCCCGCCGGCGATGTGCCAGCCGGCCGGCAGCGCCGGCTCCTTCCAGCCGCGCCAGTCGGGTGCGCTGTCAGCTTGCAGCAGCGACCGCCACGCTCCCGTGGGTGTGCCCGCGGGCTGTGCTGCCATCAGCGCGGTCGCCCCTGCGGAAAGTGCCAGCAGCAGCGCGTACAGAGGGGTCCTGTTCATGGGGTGATACCTGTTGGGGAGTTAGTGTCTATGGCAGGTTCAGCCGCTTGAGCAGCTCCGCCGGCGGCGCGTCGAAGCGCGGCAGCGGCACGTTACCGATGTAACCGAGATCCTTGCGGCCGACCGGAGTGGTGTAGAACCCCCCGGCCGTCAAGTCGCGGAAGCGCGCAAAAAAGTGTGCGGCCTTGCGTCGCTCGGCCGCGGCGCGCGCCTCGTCACAGATGTCATCGCAGATGCCATGCTGCTCGCGGCCGTCGAGATCCGCGAACCCTTTGTGAAAATGCCGGGCGGCCTCGGCGTCGAGCCAGCGGAACCCCCCGAGCACGATCGGCCGATCGCGCCGGCAGTCCGGATACGGCGCGCTCACCCATTCGTCGATGAAATCGACCACACCGGCGCTCGAGGCGCTTGGCGAGTGGTCATCGGCGGGAATAATTAGGTCCGACAGCACGCCCGCTAGGCGCCGCTGCGCGGCGGTGAAGGTCAGCGGCCACAGCTGCCCGGGGCGATAGACCGTCAGAAGATTGGGATCCGTCCCGTAACCATGAAGCGTCGGTGCCGGCACCGCTGCCGACTTCGCCGGCGCAGCGCTGCGGCCGAGCAGCGGCAAGGCCGCGCTCGCGGCCAGCACCCACTGAATACTCGTGCGCCGATCCATCACAGCTCCCTGCGCCGCATGCGCTCGAGGATATGATCGGCGGCGCGCCACGCGAGCGCCATGATCGTGAGGGTCGGATTCTTGTCGGCGTTCGAAACGAACACGGCGCCGTCGGTGACGAACAGGTTCGGCACGTCCCAGGTCTGGCCCCACTGATTGGTCACCGAAGTCTTCGCATCGGCTCCCATGATCGTACCGCCGACTTCATGAATGATCGATCCGCCGGGAGCGATGGCCTTGGCACCGTCGCTCTCCACCGGGCCGTGAGTTCGACCACCCATGGCGGCGATGATATCCCCGAACGTCCGTTGCATATGCGCCGCCTGGCGCAGCTCGTGCTCCGACCAGCGCCAGTGAAAGCGCAGCACCGGGATGCCCCACTTGTCCTTCATTTTTGCATCGATCTCGCAATAGGAGTGTTCGTTGGGGATCATCTCGCCGCGCCCGTCGAAATTGACGAACGAACCGTAGTAGCGGCGCATGTCCTGCTTGAAGCTCACCCCGTAGCTGCCGCCGGTCAGCCACTGCATTCCGGCGCCGGTCAGGAATCCCGGCATCCGCTTCCCGCCGCTGTATTCGATGTGATAGCCACGGGCGAAGCCGAGCTTGCCGGCGAGCTGCTCGCGATACAGCCACCACGGCACGTAGACCTGGTGACCGTCCGCGGCATCCTCGTTGAGCGGCGGCAGACTCTCGAGCAGTGGGATCTGGCCCGTCACCGTGCTGCCCACGGTATCCATCAGATACCGCCCGACCCTGCCGCTCGAGTTGGCGAGCCCCTGCGGAAACTGCGCGCTCTTCGAGTTGAGCAGAATCCGGACCGTTTCGCACGCGCTCGCCGCCAGTATCACCACCCTGGCGGCCGCGTGCTGGTGCCGTCCGGTGGTCCGATCGACGTAGCTCACGCCATTGGCGCGGCCGTCGCGCCCGAGCGTGACCTCGTAGACCATGGCGTTGGTGGTGATATCGAGGTTGCCGCTGCTGAGCGCGGGCGGCAAGTGCACCGTGGTCGACTGATAGTTGGCACGGATCGCGCAGCCGCGGCCGCAGGGCGTCGCCCACAGACACGGCGCGCGGGCCTGCATGTCCGCGGCGACGATTTTTTGTGCCGTGACGTTGCCGGGATGCAGCCGCGCCGGAGAGTGCAGGTGATCGAGCGGCCGGGTCAACACCGCCCGATGACCCGGGATCACCGGAATGCCGAGTCGCCGCGCTCGCTGTGCCAGCAGGTAATCGCTCACCAGCGGCTGCGGCGGCGGCAGCAGGCACCCGGGCGAGGAGTTCGGCGTGTTCTCCAACCCCTCGTTGCTGCCGTACACGCCGATCAGCAACTCAACCTTGTCGTAATACGGCGCAAGGTCGGAGTAACTGATCGGCCAATCAAAACCCAGCCCGTCGCGGCTGTGGGGCCTGAAGTCGTAGGGACCATTGCGCAGCGAGATGCGCCCCCAGTGGTTGGTGCGGCCACCGAGCATGCGCGCCCGCCACCATTCAAAGCGGCGCCCAGGCTCCTCGCTCGCGCTCACGTACGGCTCTCCGGGCACTTCCCAGCCGCCGTCGACGGTTGCATCGTAGAAGCCGAAGGGCTTCTGCGGCGTGCTGGTACCCGCGAGCGGCGCCAGGTCCGGCGTCTGGAACATCGGCGTCTCGGTTTGCGGCGAGTAGTCGCGCCCCGCTTCCAGCATCAGCACCTTGGCACCGTCCATGCACAGCGCATAGGCCGACTGTCCGCCGCCGGCGCCCGAGCCCACCACGATCACGTCATAGGCGCTCTGCTGCGATTGCGGCGGCACGAAGGGCATGGCTGAGGCGGCTCGCTCGGCTCAGGAGCGATAGGCTTCGCGCCCGATGCCCTGCACGGCGATGCCCTGCGCGGCGAGCACCTCATGCTGCAGGGCGTACATCGCAGCCGCCGCCGCGTCGATCGCACGCGTAAAGGCGAGCGAGCCGGCCAGGATCGGCGCGAGGCGCGCCTTGTCCTGGATGCGGGCCCGCGGGTATTCGTGCTCCACCACCAGGTAGGTCTTGTCCGGCTCGATGCTGAGCAACTCCCGTGCGGCCAGCTGATGATCGAGCCAGTCTACCGAGCGGTTCTGCAGGTACGCGAGCGGATCGTGGCGCGCCGTACCGGGCAGCTCATGCTCGGCGAACACGGTCTGCTTTTTCCACGCATGGCGCTGCGCGGCCGGATCGGTGCTCGGGCGGCTCCCCTGCCAGTCCCCGCGCTGCATCGTCTGCCCGCCGTAGCCCCATGCCGAAATGCCCCGCGAGTCGATCACCTGGCCCTTAACATGAAAACCACCGATCAGGAAATTGTATCCCGTGTCCTTCAGATACTGGAACACCGAGCGCGAGTCCTGTCCCATCAGGATGGCGTGCGAAGGGTCGTAGTGGATGCGGAACTGATCACCGACGCCGTGCCGCTCGCAGATCCGGTGCAGCGCGATCCACGGACCGGGCGCGTACGCCAGGTTGTTATGCCAGACATCCGTCACGGTCCAGCCGGGCATCGGACACTGCTCGACCCGAAAGGTCAGCCGGCGCGCCTTCGCCTCGCCGAGCAGCGGCACGAACACCTCCTCGAACATCACCAGGTTGGCGTCCATGCTGAGCTGCGGATTGCGGCCGACGAAACCGGTGACGGCGTCGGTTCCGAGGAGCACCGCGGCGTCAAACACGCGCAGCATCAGCTCGTGCTTGCGGCGGCGCGCCGCTTCGTCGGCAGCGAGCATGTTGTCGAAGTAGGCCAGGTCCGAGAGGCCCACCTGGGTAGCCTGCATGGCGCTGCGCACGCGTGCCGCCCGCGCGCTATTGAACGGCTGGCGCAGATCCAGGGTGTTGGCCACCGGGTCGAGCAGCGCTGCGGTCGGCACGTCGCTCAAGCTCGGGTGCAGCGCCGCGGACAGCTCGATGTTCGGACTGCCGATCTGACGCGCAAACTCCAGCCACTCCTCGATTGCCAGATCGGGATCGGCGTCGCGCCGCTCACGCGGGGTCAGCTCCTGCAACGCCGCCGTCAATATGCTGAGCTTCATCGTCCGCGGCCGGAACTCGCTAGTGTCCCTCGGCATACACCACCCTCTCGTTGCGGAACGTCGCCGCGAACGCCACGAACACCGCCGCTGCAAAGGCGGCCGGGTACAGCCAGATGGACTTCCAGTCGTGTGTACCACCGGCGAAGTACCGATCGTCAATGAGCCCGGCGGCCCAGAACCCCACCAGCATGCCCACACCGTAGGTCGCCAGCGTTATCAGGCCCTGCGCGGCAGCCTTGTACTGTACGCCGGCCTTGGAGTCGGTATAGATCTGGCCGGAGACAAAGAAGAAGTCATAGCACACCCCGTGCAGCGCTATAGCGATGATCAGCATGAAGGCAAGCTGCTGCGCGTTGCCGAGGGCGAACAACACATAGCGGACCGCCCAGGCGAGCATGCCGACCAGCAGCGTGGTCTTCATTCCGAAAGTCCTGAGGAACACCGGGATCAGCAACATGAACACCACTTCGGACATCTGGCCGATGGTCTGCTTGCCGGTCGCATTGGCAACGTGAATCTCGGTCAGGAACTGATTGGCGTTCTGGTAATAGAACGCCAGCGGAATGCAGATCAGGATCGAGGCGGCAAAGAACACCAGGAAGTTCGGTTGCCGCAACAGCACCAGCGCATCCAGACCCAACAGCCGGCCGAGGCGTGCCGGTTGCTCGCGCTGTGGATGGGGCGGCGTGCGCGGCAGCGTGAAGCTGTAGACGCCGAGGGCGAAGGAGGCCACCGAGCACATCAGAAAAGTGTTTCGCAGCCACCCTTGCGTGATACCGCTGCGCGAATCCCAGCCGAACAGGTAGCTGATCACCAGCCCGGCGACGATCCAGCCGATCGTGCCCCATACACGGACACCCGAGAAGTGACGGGCCGGATCGGCCATCTGCCGGAACGCGATGGCGTTGACCAGCGCCAGCGTCGGCATGTAGAGAATCATGTAGGCGAGCAGGCACGGATAGAACGGTCGGAAGCTGCGCGTGCTGAACAGCGCGTACATCAGTGCGCCGCCGGCGATGTGCAGGGCCCCGAGCAGCCGCTCGGCGTTGAAGTAGCGATCCGCGATCAACCCGACGATGAGCGGGGCGATGATTGCGCCCCAGGATTGCGTCGAATAAGCCAGCGCGCTCTGCGCTCCGCTGGCATGCAGATTGGACGCCAGATAGCTCCCCATGGTGACAAACCAGCCGCCCCAGATGAAGAATTGCAGAAACATCATCACGCACAGACGGATTCGGGTGGAGGTGCTCACCGGGTCTTCCCGTCCTGCAGCTTCACCCACACCGAGCCGGCGCGCGAGCTTGCGACCGTTTGCGCGATGAAGCGCAGGCCACGCAGGCCGTCCTGCACCCCCGGGTACTCCCGCAGCGGCGCTTGTCCGAGTCCGACCCGGCGCACGTCCTGCATGAAGCCGCGGTAGATGTTCGCGAACGCCTCGAGATAGCCCTCCGGGTGCCCGGGCGGCGTGCGGGTCAGCGCGCGCGCCGCCGGGCTGAGATAGCCCTGCCCCGTGCGCAACAGTGCCCAGGGACTGCCGGCCGGCTTGTGAATGAGCGTGTTGGGCTCCTGCTGGTGCCACTCGAGGGCCGCTCGCGAGCCGTAGATTCGCAGCGACAGCCGGTTCTCCTCGCCGCAGGCGACCTGCGAGCACACCAGCGTCCCCTTGGCTCCGCCGCGCAGTCGCAGCAGCACGTTGGCGTCGTCATCCAGCCGCCGGTCCGTGACAAAGGCGCTGAGGTCCGCGCATAGCTCCTCGATCTGACAGTCGCTGACGAATTCGAGCAGATTCGCGGCGTGTGTGCCGATATCGCCCACGCAACCGCTGAGGCCGGCGCGCGCCGGATCGGTGCGCCACTCGGCCTGCTTGTTGCCGCGCTTCTCCAGCGGCTCCATCAGCCAGTCCTGCGTGTATTCGACCATGACCTTGCGCAGCTCTCCCAGTTGCCCGCTGCGCACCATCTCGCGCGCCTGACGCACGGCCGGATAGCCGGTGTAGCTGTAGGTGACCGCGAACAGTGCCGTGCCGCCTTCGACGAGCCGGACCAGTTCCTCCCCCTCGGCGAGCGTGAGCGCGAGCGGCTTGTCGCACACGACATGAATGCCTGCGCCAAGAAAGGCCCGGGCGACCGGGAAATGCAGATCATTGGGCGTCGCGATGATGACGAAGTCGATGCCATTCTTTTCGGCTGCTTCGGCCGAGGCCATCTGCTCATAGGAGGTGTAGGCACGCTCGAGAAACCAGGCGGCCGCACTTTCGCGCGCGGTCTGCGGATGGGATGACAGCGCGCCGGCGACCAGCTGTGCCTGGCCGTCGAGCTCGCAGGCAATGCGGTGCACCGAGCCGATGAATGCGCCGCGGCCGCCACCCACGATGCCGGCACGCAGGCGGCGCGAAGGTTGGGAATTTCCGCTGTTGCTCATATGCGGGGCTTTCTCAAGAGATGGCAGGCGATGTGCTATCGTCGATCCGTGCCAGGCGATCGTGGTGCCGCATCATGGTGAATCACGAGCGCTTCCCGAACGGCCTGCAAAAGCTTGCCGATTATATGCACGCGCGGGGCCTCAAGTTCGGCATCTGTAGCAGCGCCGGCAGGTTCAGCTGCGCAGCGGTGCTGTTGGCCGCCGTAGTGCGTGCGCGCGTCACTGGCCGCCGCCGACACGGAGGTCACGATCAACACCGATCGCCCCGCGGTGACCGAGTCGAGCGTTTCCGGGCGTGCAGCTGCCGTGGTCACACGCCCTGTCGGGTAATTGGACGGTCGCCGGACGGCTGGCCGCCTATTGGCCCACGGTGAATGGCGAGCGCAACTCGACAGGCGAGGTCACGTTGTTGTTCGACCGGCAATTGAGCGCGCCGTGGGATGCCTTTATCGAATATGCTGGCGACTTTCCCCAGCGTGGTGGCTCGAGCCAACTGCTGCATGCCGGGACCGCCTACAAGCTCGCCGCGCACCACCAGATCGACCTGCATGCCGCCGCGGGTCTGTCGGACGCGGCACCAAGATGGTTCATCGGCGCGGGTTATTCGTATCTCTTCCTCTTCAGACATTGAGCGCGCCGTAAAGGCCGCGGCGGCAGGCCTGCGAGCGTGAGTGCCGCCGCACCAGCCGCTCCGGCGCCCCGAGGCCCGCCGCGGCGCGCGTCCTGGGCGGCCATCGCCTGCATGGGCGTGGTATTCGGCGACATCGGCACCAGCCCCCTCTATACGCTCAACACCGCCGCCAAGGCGGCCAGCCCCGCGGGCGTCGTGGCACCCGAAGCGGTGCTGGGAATCGTGTCGCTGATCTTCTGGTCGCTGATGATCGTCATTTCACTCAAGTACGCCATCCTCATCATGCGGGCCGACAATCATGGTGAAGGCGGCATCCTGGCGCTGCTGGCGCTGGTCAGCCCGCAGCGCGCCCGCGAGAGCCGGCGGCGCGCGCTGATGGTGGTCGTCGGCCTGGTGGGCGCCACGCTGCTGTACGGCGACGGCGCCATAACGCCTGCGATCTCGGTGCTGAGCGCGATCGAGGGCATCAAGGTGTACGCGCCGCACCTCGACCGCTTCGTGGTGCCGCTCACGGTCGCCATCCTGCTCGGCCTGTTCGTGATCCAGCGCAAGGGAACCTCCTTCGTCGGCGGGTTGTTCGGCCCCGTCATGCTGCTGTGGTTCATCGTCATCGGAATCCTCGGCCTCATCGGCATCGCCCGCGCTCCGGGGATACTCGCGGCCTTAAGTCCGCTGCACGCCATCACCTATCTGTGGCACATCGGTCCGCTGGCGTTCGTGGTGATCGGCGGAGCGTTCCTCGCCGTGACCGGCGGTGAAGCTTTCTATGCCGACATGGGGCATTTCGGCGCCTTCCCGATCCGCCTGGCCTGGTTCGCCGTGGCACTCCCGGCGCTGACCCTGAACTACTTCGGCCAGGGCGCGTTGCTCTTGAGCCATCCCGGCGCGCTCGAGAGCCCGTTCTACGAGCTCGCCCCGCACTGGGCGCACTACGCTCTGGTCGTACTCGCCATGATCGCCACGGTAATCGCCTCGCAGGCGATCATCTCCGGCGCGTATTCCATGACCGAGCAGGCCATCCGCCTCGGCTTCCTGCCGCGCATGAACGTCATTCACACCGCCGGCGCCGAGATCGGCCAGATCTACGTCCCGCTGGTGAACTGGGCGCTGGCGTTCACGACGCTGACGGCGGTGATCGGCTTCGGATCCTCGGACGCACTCGCCGGCGCGTTTGGCATCGCGGTGTCGCTGCTCATGGCCATCACGACCATGATGGCGACCTTCGTCGCGCTGCAGTGGAAGGTCAACGTCTGGATCGTCGCCCTCGTGAACGGCAGCCTGCTGGCCCTCGACCTGCTGTTCTTCGCCTCGACCTCCACCAAGCTCTTCGAGGGCGGCTGGTTCCCGCTGCTGATTGCCGCCGTGATCTCGTTCCTGATGCTCACCTGGCGCAAGGGCCAGCACATCATGGACGGCGTGCGCCTGGCGCTGCGCCAGACGCTGCCGCAGTTCCTCGCGGCGCTGAAGAGCGATCCCCCGCGACGCCTGCCCGGCACCGCGGTCGTGCTCGGGCGCATGGGACAGGGTGTGCCGCTGCCGCTGACGCAGAATCTGCGCTACAACCACGTGCTGCACGAGCACGTGCTGCTGGTGGCGGCCTCCGATGCCGAGATCCCGCGGGTCGCGGAAGCCGAGCGCGCGGTGGTGACGCCGCTCGCCGACGGCATGATGCGCGTAGAGCTCGTGTTTGGCTTCATGGAGCAACCGGATGTACCGCGCGGGCTCGCGGCCGCGGCGGCGCAGGGGAAGATCAGCCTGGGCGACGCAGCTGCCGTGACGTACTACACCGGACACGAGACCATCGTCGCGCTCGGCCTCAGCCGGCAGATGGCGCGCTGGCGCGAGTCGCTGTTCGTCTTCATGCAGCGCAACGCCCAGCGCCCGGCGGCCTACTTTCGGATCCCGTGCCGGCAGGTGCTGGAGGTCGGCGTGGAGTTCGAGATCTGAAGCGGCGCCGCGGCGGTCGCCGCCGCGCTCCGGCGGGCCTTCAGACGTTCGAGTCGGGGAACGACGCCTTGCGCCGGTTGATGTAGTCGAGCAGCGCCTCGTCCACCGCCGCATCGAGCGGCGGTGCCTGGAAGTCGGCCAGCTGCTTCTTCCACAGCGCATTGGCGCGCTGGCTCATGTCCTTGGCGCCCTCCGCCTGCCACTGCTCGACGCTGTTGTTGTCGGCGAGCGGCGAGCGGTAGAACGCGGTCTGGAAGTTCGCCTGCGTATGCGCGCAGCCGAGGAAGTGCTTGCCGGGTCCGACCTCGCGGATCGCATCGAGTGCCTGGCCGTTTTCGCTCAGGTCGACCCCCGCCAGCAGCGTGTGCATCATCCCCGCCTGGTCGGTGTCCATCACGAACTTCTCGTAACCCATCGCCAGACCGCCCTCGAGCCAGCCGGCGGTGTGCAGCACGAAGTTCACCCCGCCAAGACAGGTCGGGATCAGCGTGTTGGCGGACTCGTAGGCGGCCTGCGCGTCGGGGATCTTCGCGGCGCATAGCGCCCCGCCCGAACGGAACGGCACGCCCAGCCGTCGTGCCAGCGCCGCCATCACGTACAGCACCAGCGCCGGCTCGGGCGTGCCAAAGGTAGGCGCGCCCGACTGCATCGACAGCGAGGAAGCGAAGCTGCCGAGCACCACCGGCGCGCCGGGATTGACCAGCTGCGCGAGCGCCATGCCGGCGAGAGCTTCGGCGAGCGTCTGCGCGGCGGTGCCCGCCACCGTCACCGGCGACATGGCGCCGGCGAGAATGAACGGCGTGACGATGGTGGCCTGGTTGGCGCGCGCATAGGTCTTGAGCGCGCCCAGCATGGTCGCGTCCCAGGTGAGCGGCGAGTTCGCGTTGATGAGACTGATGACGCAGGTGCGCGGCTTACCGGTCGCCGCGTCGCTCCAGTCATCGCCGAACAGGATCCTGGTCATCTCGACCGTGTCGCGGGCGCGCTCCGGATGGGTGACCGAGCCCATGTACGGCTTGTCGCTGTACTTCATGTGGCTGTACACCATGTCGAAATGCCGCTTGTTCACCGGCAGATCGACGGGCTCGCAGATGGTGCCGCCCGAGTGATGCAGCGAGGTCGCCATGTAGGCGAGCTTGACGAAGTTGCGGAAGTCCTCGATGCGCGCGTAGCGGCGCCCTTCGTCGAGGTTGCGCACGAACGGGGAGCCGTAGGCCGGCGCGAACACCGTGCGGTTGCCGCCGATCACCACGTTGCGCGCGGGATTGCGCGCGTACTGCGTGAATTCCTGCGGCGCGGAACGGCGCACGATGGTGCGGCACATGCCGCGCGGAAAGCGCACGCGCTCGCCCTGCACGTCGGCGCCGGCGTCCTGCCAGATCCTGAGCGACTCGGCGTCGTCGCGGAAGTCGATGCCGATCTCCTGCAGAATGGTGTCGGCGTTGTGCTCGAGGAGCTCCAGCCCCTCGCTGCCGAGCACCTCGTAGTAGGGGATCTGCCGCGTGATGTAGGGGACGAAGGCCAGGCTGCGCGCGGTGCGCGCAGCAATCTTGGCGTCACGGCCGCTGGGCCGCCGGGTGCGCGCCGGTGCGTCTGGCTGAGGCTGCTCGTCCATGGAAAATGTCCTGACCGCGTCTGCGGGTCACCGGGCCTGCCCCATTATGGGTCACGGGCCGCCCGCGCCACTGATCGGTTTGCGGCATGCACTTCTCCGGCAGCGCCACCGCGCGCACCGTGGCGCCGTCACGGCCGCGTGGATTCCTCCACCACCGGCAGCGCGATATAGCTCGACGCGGCGCCGGTGTGGAACACCCGCTGCGTGGCCTTGCGGTAGTCGCCGGCGCCGGCGAAGAAGATGTTGTCCACGTAGGTCTGCGGGTTGCGGTCATAGAGCGGGAACCAGCTCGACTGGACCTGCACCATGATGCGGTGGCCGGGCAGGAACACGTGATCCACGTGCGGCAGGGCAAAGCGGTACAGCTGCACCTTGCCCGCGGGAATGGCACTCGGCCGGGCGAGACTGTCGCGGTAACGCCCGCGGAAGATGTCCATGGCGATCGCCAGCTCATAGCCGCCCATCGGCGGGTCGGAGGGCACCTCGTCCGGGTACACGTCGATCAGCTTGACCACCCAGTCGCTGTCGGTGCCGCTGGTGGAGGCGTACAGGTTGACCAGCGGCGCGCCGCCGAGGTGCAGCGGCTCGGTGAGCGGCGCGGAGGTGTAGGTAAGCACGTCGGTGCGGTCGGCGACCGTGCGCTGATCGGTGAGCAGCCAGCCTCGCCAGGCGTCGCCGTCCTCGAAATGCACCGGCCGTGGAATGTACGGCACGGGCTTGGCAGGGTCGGCGACGTATTCGTCGTAGGGCGTGCCGCTGCGCGCGGCAGGTGCGATGAAATCCAGAGTGAAATGCGGCTGCAGGTACAGCGGCCGCGGGCGTGACGGGCAGCCCGACTCGCACGACAGCGGCCAGCGCTCGAGGCGCCGCCAGACGTTGGTGCCGGTCTCGAATACGAATGCCGCCGGAGTGTGCGCCGGCGGCGCGCCGTCCTTCAGGTGCTCATCGAGAAACGGCTGCATCACCTCGCGGCGGAACTGCAGCGCAGTGTTGCCCTCGAACTTCAGCGGTCCGAGCGTCGTGCCGTCGTAGTTGACGCCGCTGTGGCGCCACGGGCCGAGGGCCAGAAACACATGATCGTGTGCGCTGTCCTGGGCCCGGGTGGCCAGGTAGGCGTGCACACCCCCATACATGTCCTCCTGATCCCAGAGGCTCGTGACGTACATGGTCGGCACCGTGAGCGGCTGGCGCGCCAGTATCTGATCGAGCGCCTGGCCGCTCCAGAACTCGTCGTAGGCCGGATGCTCGGCGAGCTTGCGGAAGAACGGCAGCGTGTCGATGCCGAAGCGACGCGCGAAATCGCCCGCCGAGCCGCTCGCGAGGAACAGCTGGAAGTCATCGTAGGCGCCGCGCGCAATCTTCAGACCCTCGCCGCGCGCGGTGGTCTGGTGGTAGATGTAGTCGAAGTTGGTCTGGCGGAAGGCGCCGTTGTGAAACCAGTCGTCCCCCTTCCAGCCATCGACCATCGGACACATCGGCACCGCGGCGCGCAGCGCCGGGTGGGGGTTGACCAGCGCCATGAGCACGGTGAACCCCTCGTAGGAGGAGCCGATCATGCCGACCCGGCCGTTCGACTCCGGTACGTTCTTCACCAGCCAGTCGATGGTGTCGTAAGCGTCGGTGGAATGGTCCACGGGCGTCTGGTTCAGCGGGCCGCGCAGCGGCCGCGTCATCACGTAGTCGCCCTCGGAGCGGTACTTGCCGCGCACGTCCTGGAACACGCGGATGTAGCCCTCCGGCACCAGCAGCTCGTCGCCCATCGGCAGCGTCGCCAGCATGTGCGGGCTGACGAAGCGCTCGGCGCGCTTCTTCGCCTCGTAAGGGGTGCGGGTCAGGATGATCGGTGCGTGCTGCGCGCCCTTGGGGATGACGATGACCGTGTACAGCCGGACCCCGTCGCGCATCGGGATCATCACCTCGCGCTTGAGGTAATCGAAGTCGGCGCTCGGTACGGTGAACGTCGGCGCAATGTCCGGTTGCATCGGCGGGGTCTGCGCCGCGACGCCGCTGGCAAGCCACGCCACCGCCAGCCAGCCGGATCTCATGCCGCTCATCATCTAAGCTCCCCGGTTCATGCGCACCCACGCAGCGCTCGCGCGCGGTGCAAGCCTAGCAGATGCGGCGCCGCGCATCGCGCGCGTCCGTTGCGGCACGCGGGCCGCTCACGCGCTAGGATGACTCCATGCCCGACAGCGACATCGCGGCGGCCTTGAGTGCGACCCTGCCCCCGGACTGCGTGCTGTCGCGGCCGGAGGAGCGGCGCCCGTACGAGTGCGATGCGCTCACCGCCTTTCGCGAGCTGCCCGCCGTCGTGGTGTTGCCACGCACCGAGGAGGAGGTGCGGCGGGTGCTGCTCACCTGCAACCGGCTGCAAGTGCCGCTGGTCGCGCGCGGCTCGGGGACGGGACTGTCGGGCGGGGCGACCCCGCACCCGCAGGGTGTGCTGCTGTCGTGCGCACGCATGAACCGCGTACTCGGCATCGACCCGCAAAACCGTTGCGCACGGCTGCAGCCGGGAGTACCGAACCTCAGGATCTCGGAAGCCGCCGCACCGTACGGACTGTACTACGCACCCGACCCCTCCTCCCAGGTCGCCTGCTCCATCGGCGGAAACGTAGCGGAGAATTCCGGTGGCGTGCACTGCCTGAAGTACGGGCTGACCGTGCATAACGTGCAGGGCGTGCGCGGCTTCACGGTGGACGGTGAGCTCATCGAGCTCGGCGGCGGGGCCGCAGCCGACGTCCCGGGCCTCGATCTGCTGGCGCTCACCATCGGCTCCGAGGGGCTGCTGATGATCGTCACCGAGGTGATCGTGAAGCTCATCCCGCGGCCGCCGTGCGCGCAGCTCGTGGTCGCTTCCTTCCCCACCCTGCACAGCGCCGCCGACGCCGTGGCCGCGATCATCGCTGCCGGCATCATCCCCGCGGCGCTGGAGATGATGGACCGCAAGGCCACCGTGGCCGTGGAGCCTTTCGTGCATGCCGGTTACGACCTGAGTGCGGCGGCGATTCTGATGGTCGAATCCGACGGCACGCGCGCGGAGGTCGAGGAGCAGATCGGCGAGATCCAGAGCGTGCTGCGCGGCTGCGGCGCGAGCGCGCTGCGCGTCGCCGCCTCGGAAGCCGAGCGGCTGCTGTTGTGGTCCGGTCGCAAGAATGCCTTTCCCGCGGCGGGGCGCCTGTCGCCGGACTATTACTGCATGGACGGCACGATCCCGCGCAAGCACGTGGGCAGGGTGCTGGAAGCGATCGGCGAGATGGAGACGCGCTACGGTCTGCCGTGCTTCAACGTGTTTCACGCCGGCGACGGCAACCTGCACCCGGTGATCATGTTCGACTCCAATCAGCCGGGCGAGTGGGAGCGCGCGGATCGCTTCGGCGCCGAGATCCTCGAGCTGTGTATCAAGGTCGGCGGCACCATCACCGGCGAGCACGGCGTCGGGCTGGAGAAGATCGGCGGCATGTGCGTGCAGTTCTCGCCCGCTGAGCGCGCGGCATTCGCCGCGGTGAAGGCGGCCTTCGATCCGGCCGGACTCCTCAATCCCGGCAAGCTCATCCCGACGCTGGCGCGCTGTGCCGAGTACGGCAAGATGCACGTGCGCGGCGGGGAGCTGGCGCACGCCGAGCTGCCGCGCTTTTAGAAACGCGCGTCCATGGCCGCTACCGACGGGTCGATCCTCGAGCAATGGCGGGCGCGCATTCTCGCCGCGGCGGCCGCGCGCACGCCGCTGCGCTTGAGGGGCGCGGGCACCAAGGACTTCTACGGCGAGCGCCTCGCGGGGGAGATCCTCGAGCTGCGGGAGTGGCGCGGTGTGGTCAGCTACGAGCCCTCGGAGCTCGTCATCACCGCGCGCTGTGGCACGCCGTTGTCGCAGATCGAGTCCGAGCTGGCCGCGCGCGGCCAGTTTCTCGGCTTCGAGCCACCGGCTTTCGGCGCCGACCCGACGCTCGGCGGCGTCATTGCCGCGGGACTGTCGGGACCGCGCCGCCCCTACGCCGGCGCGGCACGCGACTACGTGCTGGGCACGCGGCTGCTCACCGCGGGCGGCGAGGCGCTGCGCTTCGGCGGCGAAGTGATAAAGAACGTGGCGGGCTTCGACGTCTCGCGGCTGCTGTGCGGCTCGCTCGGCGTCCTCGGCGTCATCACCGAGGTGTCGCTGAAGGTGCTGCCGCGACCGCGACTGGAGAAGACCCTGCGCCTCGAGCTGTCGGCGCCCGCCGCGGTGGAGTCGTTCAATCGCTGGGCAGCGCTGCCGCTGCCGCTGTCGGGGGCGGCCTGGTGGCAGGGAGCCGCCATGGTGCGCCTGTCGGGCGCGCCGGCGGCGGTGCGCGCGGCGCGCGAGCACATCGGCGGGGAGATCGTGGAGGCGGAGGCGGCGGACGACTGGTGGCAAGCGCTGCGTCACTGCCGGCTGCCGACGTTTTCCGGCACGGTGCTGTGGCGATTGTCCGTGCCGCCGGCGGCCGATCCCCTCCCCCTGCCGGGAGAGCCGCTGATCGACTGGGGCGGCGCGCTACGCTGGTATGCCGAGGTGCCCGCCGGGGTAGCGGTGCGGGATTTCGCGGTCGCGGCGGGCGGCACGGCGCTATGCTGGCGTGGCGCCGCGGCACCGCGCTTTCATCCGCTGTCACCCGCGGTCGCGGGGCTGCATCAGCGCCTCAAGGAGCGCTTCGATCCGCACGGCATCTTCAATCCGGGCCGGCTGCTTGCCGGAGTATGACGCCGCTGCTGCCGGCGCGTAGCGCAGCGCGCGACGCGTGTGCTGTGCTCTTACAGGGTGATCGTGCCGCGCCCGAGCTCGATGACGTCGCCGCTCACCAGCACGGTGCGCTCGGCATCGACGCGCAGGCGCAGGGCCGAGGGCCGCCCGGTGTACTCCCCCTGCGAGATCTCGTACTCGCAGGGCAGCGTGCGCTGCATCGCCAGACACCAGCCGCCGAGGTTGGCGGTCGCCGAGCCAGTCGCCGGATCCTCGAGCACGGCAGAGCCCTTGGGGAAGAAGAAGCGCGCCAGCAGCCCCGCGCCCGCCGACGCGAACACGTACGCCTGGCTGTGGCCCTCGGCGCTTCGCATCTGCGCGAGCAGGTCGGCCCGCACCCGCACCCGCCGCACCGCCGCCTCGCTCGCGAGCGGCACGATGAGCTGCTCGGTGCCGGTATTCACCCACAGCGGGCGCTCGGCGATGTCGCGCTCCTCGAGGCCGAGCATCGCGGCGATTGTGAGCCGCGGCTCCTCGATCTCGCGCCAGGTCGGCGCAGGCGCCTGCAGCGTCCAGCGATTGCCGCTCGCGCGCACCGTTATGACGCCGGCGTTCGTCTCCAGGGTGAGCCGATCGCCGCCGAGCCCGAGGGCGCGGCACACCTGCGCCGTGCCGAGCGTGGGATGCCCGGCAAACGTCATCTCGTACGCGGGCGTGAAGATGCGCACGCGCGCGCTGGCCCGCTCGGACGGCAGGATGAAGGTGGTCTCCGAAAGATTGAACTGCAGCGCGAGCGCCTGCATCCTGGTGCTGTCGAGCGTCTGCGCCCGCTCGAACACGCACAGCGGGTTGCCGCTGAGCGCAGCTCCGCCCTGCGTGAAGACGTTGAGCAGGCGATAGGCGTAGGCTGCCATTGGCGCAGCGCATTCTATCGCACCCAGCCCCGGACGCCGCCATGACGACCACCGCCCTGTTCCGTGACGATGCCTACCTGCGCACCGCGACGGCGCGCGTGCTGGCCGTGAGCGACAGCGGTATCGAGCTCGACCGCACCATCTTCTACCCGCAGGGCGGCGGGCAGGCGGGGGACACCGGCACGCTGCTGCGCGGCAACGGGGAGCGCGTGGCGGTAGTCGACACGCGCAAGGGCGCGCTGCCCGATGCCATCGTGCATCTGCCGGGGCCCGGAGCCGCGCGCCTCGAGCCCGGCGAAACGGTCGCTGTGGAGATCGACTGGCCGCGCCGCCACCGGCTGATGCGCCTGCACACTGCGCTGCACCTGCTGTCGTGCGTGATCGAGGCGCCGGTCACCGGCGGCAACATCGTGCCGGAGAAGGGCCGCCTCGACTTCGATATCGAGCTGTCGCTGCTCGACGCCGCGCACATCGAACGCGCCACCAATGCCCTGATCGCCGCGGGCGCTGCCACGGAAACCGTGTGGATCAGCGACGAGCAGCTCGACGCCCAGCCGGAGCTGGTGAAGACCATGAGCGTGCAGCCACCGCGCGGCACCGGCCGCGTGCGCCTGTTGCGCATCCCGGGCATCGACCTGCAGCCGTGCGGCGGCACGCACGTGGCCGACATAGCCGAGATCGTCGCTATTCGGGTGCTGAAGATCCGCAGCGAGGGCCGGCACAACAAGCGCGTCGAGATCGCGCTGCAGGGCAGCGGTTGACCTAGCGGTAGCGGCTGAGCTCCAGGCCGTTACCGACCGCGAGCAGCACGGAGCTCATGTCGGCCGTGGCGCGCACCCGCGCGCGGTAGGCGCTCGCGTGCACGCGCGCGCTGTCGGGCTGCAGCATGTTGTCCGCGACGACGAGCGCGCCCGGCGCCAGTTTCGGGTGCAGCCGCTCGAACACCGGCACGTACAGGTCCTTCCACAGGTCGATCAGCACGAAATCGAACGGCCCGGGTAATTGCGCCAGCGAGGCGAGCGCATCACCGATGCGAAACTCGACATGGCCGTCCAGCCCCGCGCGCGCGAGCTGCGCACGCGCGTACTCGGTCTTGGCGGCGCGCAGCTCGAGCGAGATGACCTGGCCGCCGATCGCGCGCGCGGCTTCCGCCAGCCAGGTGGTGGAGTAGCCGTAGGAGCTGCCCACCTCGAGGATCCGCCGCGCCTCGGCCTCCTTGATGAGGAGATTCATGAGGCTGCCGGTGGCGCGCCCCACCGGCAGCAGCAGCTCATCGAGTCGCCGCGCGGCCTCCGCCTCCGACAGCGTGTCCCACAGCTCTTCCTCGCGCCGCGCGCGCGCTTCGTATTCCTCGATCACCGCCCACACGGCGGCATCGATCGGTGCCGGTTGCTGCATCTGAAACTCCCCTTCAGGCCGCTCCGGAAAAATACTCCTGCAGCGAGGCCACCCCAAGCCGCTTCGCTTCGAACAGGCTCTCGAGGTGCTCGCGGGAGTTGACCAGCCCGCGCGCGCGCAGGATCCCGCGCTCATCGAGCAGCGCCGCAAACGGCAGGCGGCTCACCTGGTAGGCAAGTCCGAGCGCCGCCGACACGACATAGGGCACGCCGGCGAGTCCCTGCGCGGCGACGAACGCGCGCTGCTCGGCGCTGTCGCCGTCGCTCGCCAGGATCACGTCCACCCACGAGCGCTCGTCCTTGCGGCTCGACTTCACCGCCGGCAGCAGCGATTTGCACACCGGGCAGGCCGGCGACACGAACAGCAGCAGCGTGCTGCGCCCGTCAGCGCGGGCGCTGCCGATCTGGTGCGCGCGTCCCTCGAGGTCCGCGACTTCGAGTATCGGCGCCGCCTCGCCCACCGCGAGACCCCGGCGCAGCATCAGCGCGCCCGCCGGTGCGATGCGCTCGTGCAGCACGCCCACCTGACGCGCCAGCGCCAGCACTGCGGCCGCAAGCAACACCACCAGCAGCCACAGCACCGCGTTGGAGATCGCGAGCGCGGTCATTGCCCCTCGTCGATCAGCGCCGTGGGCGCAGCCTGGCGCCCGAGCAGGGTATCGAAGCTCATATATAAGAATGCCGCCGCCGCGGTCCCCGCACCGATGGTGATCGTATCGGAGGCGTCCAGCGGCCGCGCACTCCAGGGCAGGCATACAGCGGCGAGCAGCGACGCGAGGATGAGGTTGCGCCACACCATCCAGGCGGCAATCGGCCGCCGGTCGTTGGGACCTCCGCAGCCGCAGCTGAGATCGCGCCGGCCGCGTGCGAGGTTGATGCCCAGCGCGGCCGCATAGGTGACGAGCAGCGCGGCCCCGCCGGCGGCCGCAGCGCTGCGCGCTGTGCCCGCGAGCAGTCCCGCCGCCACCGCGAGCTCGAGCAGCGGGATCAGCAGCGCGAGGCGCGTCAGCGCCGGCGGCATCACGCGATAGGCGCGCAGCACCTCGGCAAACGTCCCCGGGCCGAGCAGCTTGTGCAGCGCCGCGCTGCCGAACAGCAGCGCGAAGGCTCCGGCGAGCAGTGCGCCAATGGCTGGGTCGATCATGCGGCATCCATGATAAACCACCCGGCACGCGCCACCGGCAGGCGCCATCGGCACGCGCCGCTAGGTGTGGAGTCTCAGGAGGTTGTTCCTGCTGAGACCCACGCGGTTAATGGGTGGTTGACCGGCCAGGCTCATGTGAGGGCGGTGCCAGTTGTAGCCGTGTAGCCAGGTCGGCAAGGCATCGCGGCGCTGATTGGAGTTCGCATAAGCTCGAGCGTACGCCCACTCTCGCAGACTGGTCTGGATAAAGCGTTCAGCCTTGCCGTTGGTGCGCGGGGTGTAGGGTCGAGTGTAGTGGTGCGCCAGACCCAGCTGCTTGCAGGCGCCAGCGAAGTCACGTCCGCGGTATGCCAGAGCGTTGTCGGTGTAGACCGCTTTGATGCACACACCCAGGCCAGCGTAGTAGGCGACCGCAGCGCGCAGGAAGGCCGTTGAGCAGTCAGCGTCTTCATTGGGCAGGATTTGGGCATATGCCACACGCGAGGCATCGTCGATCGCTATGTGCAGGTAGTCCCAGCCAATGTTGCGCCCTCGGTGGTCGCGTCGGTCACCGGTAATGCGATGACCTACCTTGATGATCCGTCCGAGCTTTTTCACATCCAGGTGCAGCAGTTCGCCCGGCTCGGCACGCTCATAGCGACGATAGACCGGCGGGGGTTCCAGTCGGCTCAGTCGACTCAGTCCCTCGGCTTTGGCAATGCGCGCCACCGTGGAACGCGACAGATTCAGCTGTGTGGCGATGCTGATCAAAGTCAGCCGCTGCCGCCGCAGTGCTACAACCGCACTGCGCAGCACCTCATGGGTAGCCTGTGGAGAGCAGCGCGGTCGGGAGCTGCGATCCTTAAGGCCCTCAAAGCCTTGGTCCCGATAGCGCTGCAGCCATTTGTTCGCCGTCTTAACCGATATGCCCAGCTCGGCGGCAGTCTGACTCTTCGCCCGGCCTGATAAAATGCGCTCCACCAGCAACACTCGACAGGCGACGGTGAGCCTTGCATTCTGATGCACGTTCATTCGGGGCTCCCTTGACACTTTCGGCGTGGTAACCAAAAGCATCACCGGATGCCCCCGAATGAACAACTACTTACCCAGGAATAACGTCCTGAGACTTCACAGCTAGGGCACGCCGCGCAGATCCTCCTCCCAGAATTCCTGCGGGCGCCGCGCCGCCGACGGCGGCCGCGACTCCTCGAGCTGGCGCAGCTCGACGCGGCGGATCTTGCCGGAGATCGTCTTGGGCAGCGCGGCGAACTCCAGGCGGCGGATGCGCTTGTACGCGGAGACGCGGGCGCGCACGTGCTGCAGTATGGACGCCGCGGTCGCCGCATCGGGCGCGGCCCCGGGGGCCAGCACCACGAAAGCTTTCGGCACCGACAGCCGCAGCGCATCGGGGCTCGGGACCACGGCGGCCTCGGCCACCGCCGCATGCTCGATGAGCACGCTCTCGAGCTCGAACGGGCTGATGCGATAGTCAGATGACTTGAACACATCGTCCATGCGCCCGACGTAGGTGAGATAGCCGTCGGCATCGCGTGAGGCCACGTCCCCGGTGTGATAGCAGCCGTCGCGCATGACCGCGGCGGTGCGCTCCGGATCGTCGAGGAAGCCCTGCATCAGCCCGAGCGGACGCGCTGCGAGATCGAGGCACAGCTCGCCCTCGGCGGCCGGCTGCCCGTGCAGATCGCGCAGCTCGACCCGGTAGCCGGGCAGCGGCCGTCCCATGGAGCCGGGCTTCACCGCCTGGCCGGGCGGATTGCCCACCACCGCGGTAGTCTCCGTCTGCCCGAAGCCGTCGCGCAGCGTCACACCCCAGGCGGCGTGCACCTGCGCCATGACTTCAGGGTTCAGCGGCTCTCCGGCGCTCACCGCTTCGCGCAGCGTGACGCGCCAGGCTTTGAGATCGTGCTGAATGAGCATGCGCCACACGGTCGGCGGCGCGCAGAAGCTCGTCACCCCGCAGCCCACCAGCTTGTCGAGCAGCGCGCGCGCCTCGAAGCGCTCGTAGTGGTACGCGAGGATGGTGGCGGCGGCGTTCCAGGGCGCAAAGCACGAGGACCAGGCGTGCTTCGCCCAGCCGGGCGAGCTCAGGTTCAGGTGCACGTCCCCGGGGCGCAGTCCCAGCCAGTACATGGTCGACAGGTGACCGACCGGATAGCTCACGTGCGTGTGCGCCACCAGCTTCGGTTCCCCCGTGGTGCCGGAAGTGAAGTACAGCAGCAGCACGTCCGCGGCGCGCGTGTCCGCCGCCGTGAACGCCGCCGGTGCGGACGCGGCATCCGCGAAGGCGAGCCAGCCGGGGACGTCCTCCCCGACCGCGATGCGCAGCGGCGCCCCGGCGAGGGCGTGGAAGCGCGCGCTCAGGGCGCTGGTCGTGACGATCGCCTTGACGCGGCCGCGCTCGAGGCGATCGCTCAGCTCCGCGTGCTCGAGCAGCGTGCTCGCCGGAATGATGACCGCGCCCATGCGGATCGCGGCCAGCATCGTCTCCCACAGCGCAAGGCAGTTCGGCAGCATCAGCAGCACCCGGTCGCCGGGCGCAATTCCCTGCGCGGCGAGGAACGCGGCGAGCTGCTGCGAGCGGCGCGCCAGCGCCGCGAACGACAGCGACTGATCCGTGCCGGCGTCATCCACCAGGCGCAGCGCCGTGGCTTCGTTGCCGGCGGCGATGACGTCGAAGTAGTCGCGCGCCCAGTTGAAACGCTCGAACTCGGGCCAGCGGAACTCGCGCAGCGCGGCAGCCTGATCGGTGCGCAGCTGCAGCAACTGGTCACGCAGGGCGATAAAGCGGCGGCTGTTGTTCATGGCGGCAGTGGTGCGCTCGCTGCCTCAAAGCTTAGCACCGAAATGGCCGGCGTGGCCCGCGACACGTTAGGATCTGCCTGATGAACACGGCACGGCTGGAAGCGTTCACCGACGGGGTCGTCGCGATCATCATCACCATCATGGTGCTGGAGTTGCACGTGCCGCACGGCACAACGCTCGCGGCACTGCAGGCGGACGTGCCGGTGCTGCTCGCCTACGTGCTCAGCTACGTCAACGTTGGCATCTTCTGGAACAACCACCATCACATGCTGCACGCCACCGAGCGTGTCGACGGGCGCGTGCTGTGGGCCAACCTGGTACTGCTGTTCTGGCTGTCGCTGGTGCCGTTCGTGATCCGCTGGATCGACGACAGCGGTTTCGCCCCCCTGCCCACCGCCGCCTACGGCGTGGTGCTGCTGTGCGCGGCGCTGTGCTACACGGTGCTGCAGTGGCAGATCATCCGCCTCAACGGTCGCGAGTCGCTGCTGGCGGTGGCGGTCGGCCAGGATCTCAAAGGCAAGCTGTCGGTGCTGCTGTACCTGCTGGGGATCGTGCTGGCGTTCGTACGTCCCTGGATCGCGATCGCGCTGTACGCGCTGGTGGCGGCGATCTGGCTGGTGCCGGACCGGCGCATCGAATCGCGCGCCCGCGCCTGAGGGCGATCCGCGCGTCAGGGCGTGCGGCTGACGCCGGCGAGATAGAACGCGCCCGCGCTGCCGCGGTGGGTCGCCGCGGCCTGCACCTTGCATTGCGCAACCTCCTCGAGCTGCAGCGCATCGAGGCGCGCCAGGGCGTAGCGCTTACTCTGCACCGTCACGCGCAGCGGCGTGAGTGCGATGAGGATGGTCGTGTCGGCGCTCAGATTCAGTGCTCCTGGCTGCGGCAGCACGTGACGGCTGAGCTCGGCACGCCAGCGGCCGCGGCGCACCATCAGGTTCAGATCTATGACCGGACCTGCGGCCGGCTCGGCGTACACCGGCAGCTCCCCGCCGAAGGTGAGCGGTGCGCTGTCCGGGGAGAGGCTGAGCGTGCGCCCCTCCACAGCGAGCGACACCTGTCCGTCGAGCACTGCCAGGTGTCGGTCGATGCCCGCAAACACCGAGAACGGGCCGCCGCGGTGGATCTCGGCAATGCTCACCCGCCACTCGAAGCTGCCGAGCGCACTGCCCTCAGGGTATACAGCGACCTCGCGCGTCACGCCGCCGCCGTTCTTCCAGGCGGCCGCCGCGCGCGCCGCCGCCGCGAGCATCAGGACCACGGGACCGAAAACGTGCCGTCCATGATCTGCGGCGCCGGGTCGGTTATGTCGTAGTAGGCACCCTTGTCGGCGACGAAGATATGGCAGGCGATGGTGAGCCCGCTCGCATCATCGAGCGTGCCGGCGGCGATGCTCAGGTAGTTGCGATCGCGCGCCTCCCAGAAGAGCGTCGAGCCGCAGCGTCCGCAGAAGCCGCGCCGCGCCTGCGCCGAGGAGTCGTACCACCTGAGCTCGCCGGCGCTGAGCAGCCGCAGGTCGGCGCGCCGTGCGGCCGTGGCCGCCATCAGGTGTCCGGTGACGCGCCGGCACTGCGTGCAGTGGCACATGACGATCGGCCGCAGCGAACCGTGCACCTCGAAGCGCACCGCCCCGCACAGGCAACCGCCGCTGCGCACCGCCAGCGATCCGCTCATGAGGACGGCGCTCGCATCAGCTTCTGTCTGAGGTATACGAAGCTCAGCGCCCACATCTCCGCGGCCTGCTTGTGGTCCGCGGCGGCCGCGTGACCGCCGTCGGTGTTCTCGTAGAACAGCACGTCGTGGCCCTGGGCTTCCATGCGCGCGGCCATCTTGCGCGCGTGCACCGGGGTGACCCGGTCATCGCTGGTCGCGGTGACAAACAGCACCGGCGGATAGCTGCGTCCGCGGCGGACGTTCTGGTAGGGCGAGTAGCCGAGGATCCAGGCGCGATCGGCCGGTCGCGACGGATCGCCGTACTCCGCCTCCCAGGAGGCGCCCGCGCCGATCTGCGTGTAGCGCAGCATGTCGATCAGCGGCACCTGGCACACGACGGCGCCGAACAGCTCCGGACGCTGCACCATGTTGGCGCTCACCAGCAGCCCGCCGTTCGAGCCGCCCATGATGCCGAGCTGCGCTGGGGTCGTGAGCCCGCGCCGGATGAGATCCTCGGCGACCGCCTGGAAGTCGTCGTAGGCCTTCTGCCGGTTGGCCAGCAGCGCCGCCTGATGCCATGCCGGCCCATACTCGCCGCCACCGCGGATGTTGGCCACGACGAAGACTCCGCCACGCGCGAGCCACAGCATGCCGAAGTTGGCCGAGTAGCTCGGCGTTTCCGAGATTTCAAAGCCCCCGTAGCCATACAGCACAGTCGGCGCGGGACCATGCTGCACCTTCGGCCGGGTGACGAAGTACGGCACGCGCGTGCCGTCTCTGGAGGTGGCGAAGAACTGCTCGGTGATGAGGGGAGCGGCGTCGAAGCGTGCCGGCAGCGACTTGATGGCCACGAGGTTGCCGTCGCCGGGGTCGGCATAGAGAGTCGTGGGCGTGAGGTAGCTCTCGAAGCGCAGCTGCGCCTCCGGGCCAAACGCATCGACGGCGACGATGTGGGTCGCGCCGGCGGCGGGCAGCGCCAGCACCGAGTCGCTCCAACGCCCGTGCGCACCCGGCCGGAAGGCGTGCACGCTGCCGGTGACGTCGTGGTAAATCGAGGCGAACACCGCGTCGCGGCCGGCGGCGACCTCGTCAACCGCACTGTGGGCGTCGGGCGCGTACAACAGCGCCACGGCGGCAGCGGCGGGCGCCGTGGCCGAGCGTTCGGTGTGATAGGCGATGAGCGCGCCCTTCGGGAGCGCCTTCGCGGTGGCCGTCGGCGTCCAGTCCTCGCGCAGCGTAAAGATCAGGTTGACGTCCTGCGCCCCTTTGAGGTCTGCCCCGAGCGGCAGCGGCAACTGTCGCGGGTTGCCCTCGGGCGTCAGCTGGTAGTACTCGGTGGTGAAGAACGTGATGTCGCGCTGCACGAGGGCGATCGCACCGCCGGGCGAGTGGAACACCACGCCGCTCGCTCCGACATCGCCTTGTTGCGCGGTGTAGATGCTGCGCGCGCCGCTCAGCGGTTCGCCGCGCCGCCACAGCTTCACGATGCGCGGGTACCCCGAGGTCGTCATCGAGCCGGGGCCGAAGTCGGTGCCGAACAGCACGCTGTCGTCGCTGAGATACGTGATGGTCGATTTGGCCTCCGTGAGCCGGAAACCGTCGGCGGGAAAACTGCGCGCGTGCAGATCGAATTCGCGCACCACCACCGCGTCACCGCCGCCGCGCGACAGGCTCAGCAGGCAGCGCCGCATCGCCGGCGCACACTCGGCGCCCTTCCACACCCAGTTCTCGTGCTCGTCGGCGGCGAGCCGGTCGAGATCGAGCAGCAGCTCCCAGTCCGGCGCGGCGCGGCGGTAGTCCGCGAGCGTCGTGCGGCGCCAGATGCCCTTCGGATGCTGCGCGTCCTGCCAGAAGTTGAAGACGTAGCCGTGGTCGAGATCGCCGTAGGGAATGCGATCGCTCGCATCCATGACGCGCAGGATGGCCGCGTAGTCCTTCTGGTAGTCCGGATCCGCCTGCAGTACCGCGCGCGATCTGGCGTTCTGCGCCTGTACCCACTCGAGGGGTTTCTGCCCGTGCACGTCCTCGAGCCACAGGTACGGATCGTCGCCCGCCGCGGCCTGCGATTCACTCACCGCGTCCGCTCCCGGGACGGGGCCCATGTGGAACGCACTCAGCACCATCCACAGCATCGCCAGTCGTATGCGCATTCCCATAGCTGTCGCGTCATGCCTGCACCGCGACCCTCAGGCGCCGCGGTGCGGGTGCAGAATCGCCGCGACCGCATCGAACAGCGATCGCAGGCCGAAGGACACGTCCTCGATGCGTCCATTGACGAAGAACGTCGGCGTCGCACGCACACCGCTCGCCATGCCGCCCTGCAGTTCCTCGCGCACGCGCTGCAGGTAGACGCGGTCGTCCATCTCGGCGCTGTAGCGCGCCATATCCAGACCGAGCTGTGCGGCATAGCGACCCAGGTGCTCGAGCGCAAGGTGCTGCTGGTTGGCGAACAGCAGGTCGTACATTTCCCAGAACTTGCCCTGGCCGCCGGCACACTCGGCCGCTTCCGCCGCACGCAGCGCGTGCGGGTGGACGTCCTCGAGCGGAAAGTGGCGGAACGCAACCTGCACTCGCCCGGCAAAGCGCTCCAGCAGCAACTTGAGCGCCGGTTGGGCCTGTTTGCAGTTCGGGCACTCGAAATCGCCGTACTCGACCACGGTCACGGGGGCGTGGGATGGCCCCGCCACGTGGTCGATGGGGCTCAGGGGTGTGCTGAGCTCGAAGGGCACGTGCGGCTTCATCGTAGGCTCACTATGCACCGGGGTGCGGACCGCGGCCACCACGCGGGCAGCGCACGGGCTTAGTTGTCCTCCCAGGATTCGGTCGGCAGGTCAGGCGGGAGCGGCAGCGTGCGCAGGTAGGTGACCAGCGTCCACACCCCGTCCGCACCGAGTGCACCGCCGAACGCCGGCATGCCCTTCGGACGACCGTAATAGATCGAGCTGAATACTTCGGCATCCGCGCCGCCGTAACGCCAGCGCCCGTCGCCGAGATTCGGTCCGACCCAGCCGCTCGCGTCACCGCCGTGGCAACCGTCGCAGTTCATGGACTTGAACAGCAGCGCCCCGCCCTTCGCCACCCCGGCATCGCCGGCATGCGGGTTGCGCAGTACGAGCCCAGGGGGAAGGATGCCGCCGGCAGCCAGGTGATCGACGTAACTCACCCCCGGCGGCGGCGGCGCCGCTGCGCCTGCCTGCGGGGAGCCCGGCCGTGCGCAGCCGAGCAGCACGAGCGCCGCCAGCGCGGCCGGCGCGAGCCGTGCGGAGTGCCAGAAAATGTCGTGGTGGCGCATAGGTCGCATCACAAACCGAAGATCCAGATGATCCCGCCCTGGCTCGTGTGGCGGGCGATGTCCTTGATGTAGTCCGCCGGCGCACGCACGTCCGTCGGATCGTCGGAGCGCGTGTCTCCGGCGAGCAGCGCCCAATCCCCGCCGATTCCGGCATAGACCGCGACGTACTGCCGTCCGTCGGGCGCGCGATAGGTGATGGGATTACCGACCACGCCCGAGCCGACCTTGAATTTTGACAGCACCTTGCCGCTGCGCGCATCGACCGACTTGAACCAGCCGTCGAGCGTGCCGTAGAAGACCACGTCACCGGCGGTCGCCAGCGCGCCGCTCCAGTTCGGATAGCGCTCCGGGTTCTCCCATACCTTTCTGCCGCTCGCGGCATCCCAGGCGATGAAGCTGCCGAGGCCGGTGCCCGGGCCTGCCGAGTAGGGCGTGTTCACTCCCATGAAGGGCGTGCCGGCAAGATGCGACGCCCGCCAGGCCTCGTAGTCCATGCACAGGTTGTTGGTGGACGAGTAGAAAAGATGCGTGCGCGGTGAGTAGGCGGGCGGTGAGGAGGGACTGACGCCGCCTTCCGCACTCGGGCAGATGCCCTTCACGTTGCCCCGCGAGCTACCGGTCGCCTTGGCCGCGTCGAGCAGCGGGCGCCCGCTCTGCAGGTCCACCGCGCGTGCCCAGGTGACGGGGGCGAAGGCCGCGGCGACCAACAGCCGCCCGTTGGTCCGATCGAGGGTGTAGGCAAAGCCGTTCTTGTCGAAGTGCACCAGGGCCTTGACCGGGTGTCCCGCGATCGTCAGGTCCGCGAGGATCATGGCGCCGGTGGCGTCGTAGTCCCAGTTGTCGTGCGGGGTGAACTGGTAGGCCCACACGAGCGTGCCGTCGCCTGGCCGGCGCGCCAGCACGCTGGCGCTCCACTTGTTGTCCCCGAGCCGCTGCTCCGGATCGTAAGGCGCGGCGTTGCCGGTGCCGTAGTAGAGCAGATCGAGCTCGGGGTCATAGGAGATCGAGCCCCACACCGGAGCACCGCCGGTGCGCCAGCTGTCGCCCGCCCAGCTGTGCACGCCGAGGTCCGCGCCGCTGTCGTAGGGTGCCTTGAAGGTGCCCGGGCGGATCAGCATGTCGGCATCGGGGCCCATGTTGTGGGCGGTCCACACCACCTGGCCGGTGTTCAGATCCAGTCCCTTGAGCCAGCCGTAGATGCCGAACTCCCCGCCCGAGGCGCCGACGATCACCCGATCGCGCACCACGATCGGGGCCATCGTCACGGTCTCGCCGCTACCCAGATCGGCGATCCGCACTCTCCACAGCTCGCGCCCCGTGCGGGCATCGACCGCCACCGTATGACCGTCGAGCAGGTTGTAGACGATCCTGCCGTCGGCGTAGAAAGCTCCGCGGTTGACCGTATCGCAGCAGGCGACACCGATGGCATTGGCGCTGATGTCGGGCCGGTATTTCCACCTGAGCGGATAATCCTCGCGCGTCAGATCGAACGCATACAACACGTTCGGCCACGGAGTCACCACGTACATGGTGCCGCCGACGACCAGCGGCTGGCCTTCGTGGCCGCCCAGCACGCCGGTGGAGAATGTCCACACGGGGTGCAGTGAGTGCGCGTTCTGCGGCGTGATGTCCTTGAGCTCGCTGTAGCGGGTGGCGGCGTAGTCCTTCGAGGGCATCGTCCATTGCCCGTCGCTGGCTTCGCGCCCGGCGGCCGCTGCGGCGTGCGCGCCGCCCGCGGCGGCGGCGCCCAGCCAGACCATCGCCGTCACGAGCGCCGTGCGCAACATACCCCCTCCCCTGATTGCCTCGACCGAGGGCGCAACTGTCCGATGCGCGAGCCGTTCAGGTCAAGCCGGTTGCAGCTGATACAGCCAGGTCTCCGACAGGGTGCGCTCACCGAGCCTGAGGAACAGGCGCATGTCGACCACGGCGTCACCGGCGGGGGTAAAGTCGAATTCCGCCCGCCAGTGGCCGTTCACCCCGTCGGGGACCGCTTCGGCGAACACCTCCGAGAAGCTGCCGCCCGAGGTCCACAGCACCGGCTGCGGCTTGACACCCATCGGTAACGACACCAGCGGGCCACCCTTGAATTCCACCACGAACTTGCGCACGCCCGGCGGGCGCGCCTTGCCCGGCTGGCCGCCGCGGCCGAGGCGCGTCGCTACGCAGCGTGCCAGCGCCGTCGGATGCGGCTCGTCGGCGCTCCAGTAAAGCCGGTAGCGCACGCGCAATTGGCTGCCGGCCGTGACCGGCTGCTGCGGCACCCACATGGCAGTGATGTTGTCCTGGATCTCGTCGTCGGTCGGAAACTCGATGAGCTGCACCGTGCCCGCGCCCCAATCATCGAGCGGCTCGACCCACAGGCTCGGGCGGCGATCATAGTAGACACCGTCGAGGTAATGATCGAACACGCGGTCACGCTGCAACAGTCCGAAGCCGCGCGGAGCTCTGTCCGCGAAGGCAGAGGCGGCGATCTGCCGCGGGTTGTTCAGCGGGCGCCAGATGTGCTCGCCGCCGCCGGTCCACATCGCCAGTCCGTCGGAATCGTGCACCTCCGGCCGCCAGTCGATGGCCGTGGGCTTCACGGTCTCGGAAAACCAGTACATCGATGTGAGCGGTGCGATGCCGAGACGCGCCACGTCGCGCCGCAGGAACAGCCGCGCCTCGACCTCCATCAGCACCGCCTTGTCACGCTGCATGGCGAAGCGGTAGCTGCCGGCGACGCTCGGACCCTCGAGCAGCGCGTAAACGATCACCTGATGCGGCGAGGCAGCGCTCTCGGGGGCGAAGAAGAAGCGCGTGAACGCGGGGAACTCCTCGCGACGATCGGCGAGCGCGGTGTCGATGGCCAGCCCGCGCGCCGACAGACCGTACTGGTACAGCTCGCCGATGGCGCGGAAGTAAGAGGCGCCCAGGAAAGCCACCCAGTCGTGCGTGCGCCAGTCGCGCTTGCGCTGGTCCGCCAGGCGGCTCTCCTGGAAACGAAATCCGGCAAAGCCCGCGTCGCGCGGCAGTTCGTGCGCCGGGCTGTCGGCGGGAAGCAGGAAGTAGTCCGGGTCGTAGAGGATCTCGCGCGCCTGCGCCGCCCCCTGCCCCGCCGACAGCACGTACATGCGCACCGGCGTGGGGAAGAAACGGCCGAGGTGAAAGAACGTCGCCGGGTAGGCGCCGGGCCCGTCGCGGAACAGTGCCGCCTCCGGATCGAATCTGATCCGGCCGAGCGCCTCGTAGTCGAGGCGCTGCACTACCTCCGCCGACGGCGAGGCCGGCGGCTCGTAGGCACGCGCCGCAAGCCCCTCGGCCTCGCGCGTGAGAGCCTCGAACGAAAACGGCGCGGGTGCGCCGAACTTGAGCGTCGCGCCGGCACGCGCCGGCGCCGGAAGCCCGAGCGCTGCGGCCGCGAGGGCGGCACCCGAGCCGGTGAGCAGCGAACGTCGGTTGAGCATTCTGCGTACGCGGCCTTGCGTTGGCTCACAGTATCCGCCGTCCCGGCGCCCGCCGCCAACACCGCCGCGAGCAGCGCCGTGACGCCGTTCACGGCAGTGGGGCGCCGGCGCGGCGTCTTATACGCTGCACGCCTGGCGCTGTGCGAGCTGCAGAGGAGCTGTTCCGTGGCGAGGTTGACGGCCGACGACATCCGCACATGGAAGGTTGCGACCGCGCTAGTGGCCGTGATCGCCACGGGCACGGCCGCATTCGGTTACCTGCAATACCGTCGGGCGGATGCGCTCGGCGCGCAGCTGGCCGAGGCCAGCGCCGAGGCCGGCGAGGCTACCGCTGCGGAAACCAGGCTGCGGTCGGAGCTGAGCGCCGCCCAGGATCGCACCAACTCTCAGGCGGAGAAGCTGCTCGCCGCGCAACGGCAGGTGAGCGCCGAGCAGCAGGAGCTCACCGCTGCGCACACGGCCCCGCCACGCAGCGCAGCGGCCGCTGCGCCGCCACCCCCACCGAGCGTGGCCGCGCCACAGTCCGAGCCGCCCGCCCCTGCGACGCATCCGGCCGCCGCCGCGCAGCAGGAGCTGCCCATCCGGCTGACCTTTCACGACGCCATCTTCCGCTCCGGCAAGGTCGCCATCCTGCAGAATCTCTCCGACACCGATCTGGAGATCGAGCTGGACGTGCAGACGCCGGCCACCGGTGCGCACGCCCGTCACCGTCTCACCGTGAACGCGCGCAGCGTGCTCAGGTTCGGTCCCGCCCAGGGCTGGCCGTTCGCCGCCGGCCAGGTCGTGACCTTGAACAACGGCAATTATCGGCCGCTGGTGCAGACAGTCAGTTCAACATAAGCGCGCATTCGCGCGCATTTGTAGGTACGGGACTACGACCGTAGGTAGTTCCCCGTACTCGCCCAGCAACTTCCCCGCATTCAATAGTAGCGGCCGATGTGTTGCAATCAACCTGCGCCGGGCACCTCAAGGATCAAGTTTGTGGCAGCGGAAACGATACGACTACGCGCTCTGCAGCAACCCTCGCACGTCGAGCGGCTGCTCGAGGCGTTTAGCGCACGTACCGATATCCTGCCGCCGGACGCCTACCGGATTCGTGACCCCGCCGCGCTCCCCGTGCCGCTGCAACGGCTCGCGTCGATGGCGAAGCGGGAAGGACAGGGCTGGATATGTTGGGCGCGCGCACTGCGCACCTGGATGTTCACCTGTGAGATGAGCATGGCCGCCTCGCGCGAGCACCGCGCGACTGTCCTGCACGTCAAGGTCTACGGCGAAGACGGCAACCTGCACGAAGCCGGCCCGTGGAAGCCGGACAACGACGGCAAGTGGCAGCGGTGCGCTGGCTGACGATGCGGCGCGCAGGATCCGGAGCTCCAGGGATGGGTCGCCTTTGGCGCAGAGGCGGCGATGCGACCTCGCGCGTCCCTTGCGGGGCTGCCGCCGTCCACGCCGCTTGTCACATCGCCACGCGCAACCTCGAGACCCGCAAGCACCATCTGGTCAGCTACCTGCGGGCGGCTTCGCGCGCCGGCTTTCACGGCATCACCGACGGACTGCAGCAGCGCTGCAGCAAGCGCCGCCGGCTGTGGCTGGTCTTCGAAAGGCGCGACGCAGCGCAACCGAACGGCTGAGGTTGGCCCGTGCTGCCCCGGCGGCTCGGCGGCCGCCCGCGCACTGTGCCTGCCGCCGTGTGACGAGGTTCGCAGTTTCGCTGCTATTGCCGCCTGCGCGGCAGCTTTTCTCGGGCCCTTTGACGCGCTCCAGAAGCGGCCACCCCGCGGACGGCTAACATCTCTGGCGTCAAAAGGACGCCACCGATGCCGCCACCCCTACGGGATCATCAGCCCGCGCACGCTGCGTCAGCGCCGCCACGGCGGGTGCTGATCATCGACGACGATCCCGTATTCGCGCTGCTCGCGCAGCAAACGCTGCAGCAGGCTGATTTCGCGGCCACCGTGGCCGGCAACTCTGTCGAGGCGTTCGCCGCATTCGACAGCGAGACCCCCGATCTGGTGTTGCTCGACGTCGAGCTGCCCGGTTGCAACGGCTTTGACATATGCCGCCAGTTGCGCGCGAGCACTGCCGGTGCCGACGTACCCATCATCATGGTCACCGGCCACGACGACACCGCCTCCATCTCGCGCGCCTATCAGGCGGGCGCGACCGACTTCATCCACAAGCCGATCCTGTGGCCGACGCTGCCCCATCGCATCGGCTTCATTCTCAGAGCCCTGGACAATCTGCGCGCGCTGCGCGCCAGCGAGCAAAAGAACCGCGCGCTGCTGCAGGCGCTGCCCGACACCATCCTGATCGTCGGCAGCGACGGCGTCCTGCTGGAACACATCACCGGCGACGGACAGCCGCAGCACGAGAGCCTGGTGGGCAAGCAGCTCGAGCAGGTGTTGCCCGCCGCGGTGGCGCGTGCCGCCCGCCAGGCGATGAGCGGCGGCGTGCCGGCCGAGCGCCTGACGCACGATTTCATCATCGGCGCGGGCGAGGATCAGCGGGCCATCGAGGCGCGGCTGCGCCCGCAAGGCGACGGCACACTGCTGATCGTCACGCGCGACACCACCGAGCGACAGCGGGCCAAGGCGCGCATCGAGTACCTTGCCTACTACGACACCCTGACCGGACTGCCGAACCGGCAGCTGTTCGTGCGCCATGCCGGGCGTGCCATCCGCGCCGCCAAGCAGACCGGGGCGCTGCTGGCGCTGCTCTACCTGGACCTGGATCGCTTCAAGCGCATCAACGACAACCTGGGTCATGCGGTGGGCGATGCCTTGCTGCAGCACGTCGCCCGCAGAATCAGGCAAAGCATCCGCGCCGACGATCGGGCGGAGGAGCCGGCGGCGGGCCCGAGCCCCACGCAGCCGCGCGTGGCTCGCCTCGGCGGCGATGAGTTCGTGGTGTTGCTGACCGAGCTTAGCGATGAGGCGCATGCCGCCGCGGTCGCCGATCGCATCGAGCGCTCGCTCGGCAAGCCGTTCGAGTGCGACGGCCACCGCTTCGTGGTAACTCCGAGCATCGGCATTGCGCTCTATCCACGTGATGCCACCGACGTCGAGGACCTGCTGGTCAAGGCCGACATGGCGATGTACCGCGCCAAGGACCAGGGCAGGAACGGGCACGCGTTCTACGGCGATACCATGGCGATTCGCTCGCGCGGCCGTCTGGAGATCGAGAGCGACCTGCGCCACGCCTGTGAGAACGGCGATTTCCAGCTCCACTACCAGCCGAAAGTGGATCTCGCCAGTGGCGCGGTCATCGGCGTCGAGGCGCTGCTGCGCTGGCACCACGCGACGCGCGGCTGGATCGCGCCGGACACGTTCATTCCCGTGGCCGAGGAGACCGGGCTGATCGTCCAGCTCGGCGATTGGGTCATCCTGGAAACCTGCAAGCAGCTCAAGCAATGGGCAGCCACTGGACGCGGACATCTGACCGTGGCGGTCAACGTATCGGTTCACCAGTTCGCCGCGCATGACTTCGTGGAGTCGGTACTCGGTTCGCTGTCGCAGTACGGCGTGCAGCCGGCACAGCTCGAGCTGGAAATCACCGAAAGCCTGCTGATGCGCAACGTGGTCGCCACCACGCGCTGCATGCAGCAGCTGCGCGCGGCCGGCGTGGCATTGTCGATCGATGATTTCGGCACGGGCTACTCCTCGCTCGGGTATCTGCGGCAGTTCCCCGTGGGCGCACTGAAGATCGACCGCTCCTTCGTCAGGGACCTGACGACCAGCAGTGACGCCGCTGCGATCTGCGCGACCATCATCGCCATGGCCCGGGAGCTGAAGCTCAAGGTGATCGCCGAGGGCGTCGAGACCACCGCACAACTCGACTTTCTGCGCCGGCATCGCTGCGACCAGGCCCAGGGCTACCTGATCAGCGCCGCCGTCCCGGCGGCTGAGCTCGACAAGCTGCTGCGCGACGGATGGCATGCCGCCCCTCGCCCACCGCGTACTGCGCTGGGCGCCGCGGCAAGGTGACCCATGGGGCGCCGGATGGGCAGACTCCCGCTCGTTGCCAGGCTGCGCCTGACCCTGGCCGCCACCGCCGTCCTGGCGCTGCTGCTCGGCTCGCAGCTGCCCACCCACCTGCTGCACCCGGGAGACTACCTGCTGCCGACGATCCTGCTGGCGGTGGTCGCGGCCTACGCGCTGGCGGCGTGGCTGCTGCGGTTTATCTCCGCGCCGCTCGGCAACATGGCGAGGCTGGCCAAGCAGGTCGGCGCCAGCAAGGACTTCTCACTGCGAGCCGACAAGCACGGCGATGCCGAGGTCGGTGAGCTGGTCCACGGCTTCAATGAGCTGCTGGCGGAGCTGGAGAAACGCGATGTCAGCCTGCGCGCCTACCAGCACGATCTGCAGAGACTGGTGCGCGAACGCACGGTGCAGCTGAACGCGACCGTCGCCGAGGCACAGCAGGCGCTGGCGCGTGCCGAGGGCGCGACGCGCGCCAAGAGCGAGTTCCTCGCGCGTATGAGTCATGAGATCCGCACGCCGATGAACGGGGTGCTCGGCATGGCGGAACTGCTGCGCGACTCGCCGACCCTGGATGAGCGGCAACGCCGTTATGCCACCACCATCCATCAGTCCGGCAGCGCCCTGCTCGACATCATCAACGACATCCTCGATTTTTCGAAGATCGAGGCCGGGAAACTCGAGCTCGACAAGGCGCCGTTCAATCTGCGCGACGTGGTCGAGGATGCCGTCGATATTGTCGCCGAGCGCGCCTACAGCAAGGGCCTGGAGCTGATATGCGACATCCGGGACAACATCGTCACCGCGGTGTGCGGCGACGGCCCGCGACTGCGCCAGGTGATCATCAATCTGGTGAGCAACGCGGTCAAATTCACCGAGCGCGGCGAGATCAAGATCAGCGTGCGCCCCGCAGGCAACGCGCTGCTGGATCCATGCTTCAACATCGAGGTGAAGGATACCGGGATCGGGATCAGGCCCGAGAACTGCACGAGCATATTTGAGGCGTTTGCCCAGGAGGACGTCTCGACGACCCGCCGCTACGGCGGCAGCGGCCTGGGGCTGGCGATCTGCAAACAGCTGGTGGAGCTGATGGGTGGCCGGATCAAAGTCGTGAGCAAGCCCGGAGTGGGCTCGACATTCTCCTGCTCGGTGGTGCTGTCCGCCGATCAGGCCGGCGCGCAGGAGCAGCGCGCGCTGATGCTGCCGCGCACGCAGATGCTCGTCGTCGATGACAACAAGACCTGCCGGCAGACCATCCGCCAGCACCTGGTCAGCTGGGGAGTGACGGTGAGCGAAGCCGGATCCGCCGACCAGGCGCTCGCCATCCTCGCCAAGGGCCTCGACAGCCAGTTCGAGGCACTGATCATCGACCGCGAGATGCCGGGCACGAGCGGCGAGACGCTGGCGACGAGGATCCGCGCGTGCCCCGGATTCGCCGAGATTCCGGTGCTGATGATGAATTCCGCCTTTGCCCAGATCCCGGCTCCCGAGAACCTGCGCGGCGGCCCGACGGCATGGCTGAATAAGCCCATTCGACGCGCGCAGCTGCACGCCTGCCTCACGGCGCTGGTGGCGCATCAACCCTTCGAGACACCGCGGACCGTCCAGGCCGCCAGGGCGAGCGCCAAACCCAGCACCCCACATGCAGGCAAGGTCTCGCGCATCCGCAAGGTGCTGCTGGTCGAGGATAACCCCGTCAACCAGGAGGTCGCCCGGGCGATGCTGCACGAGCTCGGCGTGGAGTCAGTCAGCGCATGGAACGGCGAGGAAGCCCTGCAGAAGCTGACCACCGACCGCTTCGCAGCCGTGTTGATGGACTGCCAGATGCCGACGATGGATGGCTACGCGGCCACCAGCCGCTTTCGCGAATGGGAAAAGGCGCAAAAGCGCGCCAGGACCCCGATCGTGGCGCTGACGGCGAACGCCCTGAGCGGCGATGACAACAAGTGCTTCGCGGCCGGGATGGATCACTATCTGAGCAAGCCATTCTCGAGTGAGCAGCTGTACCGCGTGCTGGAAGCGTGCGCGTCCGGTACAACGCCGGCGCAGGCCGAAGGCCAGGCGGAGACGGCCGTACTCGATGGACAGACGCTCGGACGCATCCGCGCGATGCATGGGCAGGGCGACCAGGATTTCCTCGCCAGGGTGGTGCGATTATACGTCGCGAGCTCTGCCGCCCTGACCGAGGCGCTGCGATCGGCGGCCGCGTCGCGCGACATCGCGGGTATAAAAACCGCCGCGCACGCCCTCAAGTCCAGCAGCGCCAACGTCGGCGCGCTCGGCTTCGCCGAGCTATGCAAGGAAGTCGAAGCGGCCGCCCGGCAGGAGAACATCGCTCAGGCCTGCGCGCTGGTGGACAAGCTGCTGGCGCAGCACGAACAGGTACTGCGGGCGCTCGAGGCGCCGGGCATCGCGGCCTGACGGGGCCGGCGCGGTGCGCGCTGGCTGCCTGATCCCAGGGACCTCGCCGGCAAACTAACTACCGCGCTCTATAATCGCGGCTCGTGAGCAGTCTTGCTGCATTTGGCCTGTTGGCCGTGACTGCGATGCTCGTGTGCTATGCGCTCGAGGATCGTAGCCCGTGGTTCACGCTGGCGTTCGCCGCTTCCTGCGCGCTGGGCTCCGTGTACGGATTTCTTCAGGGCGCATGGCCATTCGGAGTGATCGAAGCGATCTGGTCCGCCGTAGCTGTGCGGCGCTGGCGGATGAAGGCAAAATCAACCTGACCAAAACGAGCCTTCAGGGCTGTATGGGCGACTGCAGGGGAAGCATCAGCCGCGCGGCTGACCGGCTGCTCGCGGGCGGCCTTTCCGCCTCAAGCGCGCGCTCTCTCCTGTAGATAAGCCCGAACAATGCTCCCGTGCAGAGCAGCGACAAGGCAACGTACCCAAGGCAAATCTCAAGCGCGACTACTAATGCGTGTGGCATGTGGGACTCCTCCGGCCGCTTCGATCCTAGTGGCGGTGAGTCTAAAAGCAGGGCAATCACGTCGCAGTCGAGATTAGGTATCGTTTTGGTTATTGACCCGGCGCAAGGCGGCCCGTCGGGCCGCTTTTGGTTACTGGCCCGACGTCGTGGTATCGATCGGGGCACAGTTGGTGCGCCCGGACATCACACAGTCCTGCAATCGCCCGGCATTGCCGAGCAGGCGCACCAGGATCAGCCCGAGGACGATCAGCAGCAGCGCCACCAGCAACCCCAGCAGCGCACCGCGACGGGAATCAGGGCGCTTTGGCTCCTGCGGCTGCTGCTCATTTCGTGCGTCCATCGGGGCTCTTAGTTTCGTATTAAGTGGGTGCTGCGCCAGACCCGCGCGCCTCATCGTCCGAGGCGCGCCGGCAAGTTGGCGATGGCCTGGTGGGCGCGGCGAACCTGCACATTAACAAGAGATTAAAAAGCTTGAGCCTCGGGCGTGGAGTGATAGGTTCAGTTGCACGCGTCGAGTGCTGCCCCGATGAAGCTTGGGATGTAACTCATGTGGCGTCTGTCCTGGTGGAAGGTCTCAGTTTTGCTGCTGCTGGCCGCAGGGACAGCGGGGGCGCAGGTGGACCCCAATTTAAACCAGAACGGTCAGCCAGCAAGCAGTCCGCCCGGAGCCAGCGGCGCAACATCGACCAATGCCACTGAGACGCCGACGGCGCCGCCACCGGCCAAAGAGCAGGTTACAGTCACCGCGCCGTACCCCGGCCAGTCACTGCCAAAGCTTCGACCGGACGAATTCGTCAACTGCATGCAGCAATCACCTCAAGGATTAGAAGGCATTGACCCTGTCCAGGCGATGATCTGTGAGCATCAGCTCAATTGGGAAAAGCATACCGTGGTCGAGGCATGCATCAACAGCGATGGAAAGGCGGCGCCACCCAGGGTCATTCAGGCATGCACGGAGTCACTGGATCACAAGATCTTCGAGGGCAACGACCGCTATTTTCTGTTTGCGGATCGTGCCGCCGCGTATTTCGCCCTGGGCGATAAGCAGCACGCGCTGGACGATTACAACGAAGCGGTCAAACTGGCTCCCCATAACGCCGAGCTCTACTACAACCGTGGAGTCTTCTACGCGGCGCAATCCGACGCCGATGCGGCCTTGCGGGACTTCGACGCAGCCATAGGTATCGACCCTAAACAGGTCCGGGCGCTGCGTCAGCGCGCAAAAATCTACTACGTGCGAAATGATTTCAGCAGTGCACTCGCGGACTATTCGGAGGCTATCCGTCTGGAACCGAAGACTGCTGCGCTGTGGAGCGAACGCGCCCACGTGTGCTTACAGCAACACGACTACCAGGGTGCCGTAAGAGACGAGGCCCAGGCGATCCAGCTGGATCCAAAGCTGGCCAGCGCCTATTTCCTGCGTGCCATAGCCTTCGGAGGCCTCGGTGACCGCGCTAACTCTGTCAGTGATCTTCAAACAGCAGTGGGCCTCGATCCTTCGCTGGCAAATTACGTGATGATCAAGGGCAAGACGGCTTCACTTGCGCTGCCGCCTTTATGAACAACCTGTTTGTCTCGTGGCTGGGTGTCGTAGGGCGCTGAGTAGAGCGGCGTGAAATGGTAGCGGGGTGCGTCTCGCGCTAGCGGCTTGATTTCCGTGGCGAAGTCGCAGCGCGCAAAGTAATCATCGCCCACCGCGTCCGGCGCCGCATTCTGCTGGTTTGATTTCGACCTGGTACCGCACTATTCTCGGTCCGAAATCAGGAAGAAAAAGCGACTCGCTATCCTGCCGAGTCGATGGCTCGCCCCAAAACGAAAAGAAACGAGGTGCCCGATGAAATCCGCGATCTGGATGTGGACGAGGATAGTCTGCTCATTGGTGGCGCTCGTCTGGTTCGGCCTCGCAGAGGCGCAGTCGCTCCCCCGACTCAAGCCGATCCCGCCGCGTGGCCCGCGGATCAGCGCTGCTGCAGCCCTTGCTCCGACGTCATTGGCCGCGTCGCCGTGGCGACCCCTGAACAACCAACCTCCATTTACTGCGAACACCTGCAACGGCGGTTTCCCCGGTGCCGCTAACCCGCTGCTGCTGACCGATGGCTCAGTGATCGTGCAGGATGCAGGCTGCCCGGATTGGTGGCGATTGACTCCTGACAGCAGCGGCAGCTACGCGAACGGCACGTGGACCCAGATCGCCTCAACGGCGCCGACGTACGCCCCGCTCTATCACTCCTCCGCCGTTCTGCCCGACGGGCGGGTAATCATCATGGGCGGGGAATACAATTACTACGAAGGCAACTACTTTGTCCCCATCTGGACAGCCCAAGGCGCGATCTATGATCCGCGGGCCGACGTCTGGACGCCGGTCGCGCCACCGCCGTTCTTCAGCTTCATTCAGATTCTGCCGCCCCCGGTCCCCTTGATGCAGACGATCGGCGATGCCCAGAGCGTCGTCCTGGCGAACGGCGTTTACATGCAGGCGGATTGCTGCACCAAGCAATCTGCGCTGCTCGATGCTCAAACGTTGACCTGGACGCCAACGGGTGCCGGCAAGTACGACCCGAACGACGAGGAGGGCTGGAATCTCTTGCCCAATGGTTTGGTGCTCGCCGTGGACGCCTACGTCCCCCTTGGAGGATTCCCGTACCTGCCGACCGGCACGAACTCGGAGCTGTATAACCCGAGAACGGGGTCGTGGCACAGCGCCGGCAGCACGATCGTGCAGCTGTGGGATTCGGGGCTGTACTGCGGAGAGCTCAGCGCTCCTCCGCCGACCCCGACCTTCGAGCTCGGCCCGGCGGTGCTGCGCGCGGACGGAACGGTCTTTTACATGGGTTCCAATACCTGTCCTGGGGCCGCCGGGAACACGGCGATCTACAACTCCTACACCGGACAATGGCAGCCTGGCCCCCTGTTTCCTGAAGTCGACGGAGTGACTGACATCAACATTGCCGATGGTCCGGCCTCGTGGGAGCCGAACGACAAGGTGCTCATGATGGCGAGCCCTGAGTATGGCAGTCCACCTTCTTTTTTCTTCGAATGGGACGGAAGGCATTTGAACCAGGTCCCGGGACCTCCGAATGCACCGGTCGATGGGTCCTACTACGGCAACATGCTGGTGCTGCCCACCGGACAGATCCTGTTTACCGACTTCTCCACCGACATCGAACTCTACAATCCGACAATCACCGATGAAGACCGAGGGTTCCAGCAGACGATTGCACCGGTGATCGCCTTTGCACCCCCGGTGGTGACGCGGGGCGGCTCCTATGAGGTTTTTGGCTTTCTCTTCAACGGCGTCACCCAGGGAGCCTTCTATGGTGATGACGTGCAGGCTGCGACTAATTTCCCGCTGGTGCGGATTACCAACTTAAACACGTCCCATGTCTTCTACAGCCGCACCCATGATCACAGCAGCATGGCGGTGGCATCGCATGCGCTCGTGTCGACGCATTTCGACGTACCTTCCGACCAGGAAAGGGGGCCCAGCCTGTTGCAAGTTGTTGCGAACGGAATTGCATCCCGGCCGGTGTTCGTATTCGTTCATTAATGACATCAAGCAGCACCAAGCGGGGGAGCAGTGTGCTCCCCCCGCGGTGTGCCGCGCAGACGGATGGGTGCGAACCCGTATTCGACAGGGCAATTTTCTGTCACAAATCGAAGGACTGAGCGCGCGAAATGCCTGTTTTCCGGCGCAGAGGGTGAGATTCGAACTCACGAGGCTCTTGCGAACCCTCCGGTTTTCAAGTCGCACCACTCGGCCCGACAGTGCATTCCAGGCAAGCGTAAACGCATGATCCCACTAATAGCCCAAAAGTGGGATTGACACTTGAAATTCCGGCGGTTGCGCACCACTGCAACACGAACTGCAACATTGCGCGCGAGCAAGGAATCAACTGGGTGGAACCGCGAAAAGCGAACCGCGCGGAACTCCCACGAGCGTTCTTCGTGAGCAGGCGCCGCGCTGCTACGCGCAGGCGTTTGGTGCACCCGTCGTCTACCGGATGGCGGGTCCCGGCGCGGTGTTGTTGCGCGACTCAGCGTTCACGGCGCGGAGTTCTGGCTGAGTGACGGTGCGCTTCAGGACACACCCCCAGAGTTCTCGGGGGCGGGTCGATTCGCATGATCCTGACCGGGGCAGATCCTGACAGGCAATTTGCGCAGGCGTTGGCAGGCCGCCCGTGCTCCGTGCCTGATGCGCCACTTTGACAGTCTCTGGCGGTCGCGGAGGGTTTAGCAGACAATTGATGGTTCAGCACCGCAGGCGAACAGGCGGCGCATGCCAGCATGGAACTCAGCGTCGCACGCGATTCTTACCCTCATATGATTCTGGTTTGTAAGCCGCGCGCTCCGCCCTTCATCGCGGCACTAGCGTTATTGCTTGTTGCCGGTTGCGCAGTCGGTCCTGACTTCAAAAGACCTGCCGCTCCGGAGGTCAGCGACTACACAGCCGCAGCACCCTCGACCACGGTGACCACCGCGAATGTCTCGGGTGGGGAGGCGCAGCGCTTTGCCAGGGGCAGTGACCTCGCCGGCGACTGGTGGACCTTATTTCATTCCCGGCCCCTCAACGACCTGATCCAACAGTCGCTTACAAATAGTCCCGATCTTAAGGCGGCGCAGGCGGCACTGTCGGTTGCAAGAGAGAATGTCCTTGCGCAACGTGGCGCTTACTATCCCAGTGTCTCGGCCAGCTTCTTGGCCAGCCGCCAGCGGCAAGCAGGGACGATCTCACCCACGCCCAGCTCAAACGCCTTTCTATACAATCTCTTCACGCCACAGGTCAGCGTTGCCTACGTCGCGGATGTTTTCGGCCTCAACCGCCGGACCGTGGAGTCGCTGCAGGCGCAGGAACAAGAAGTACGTTTCCAGATGATCGCGACCTACACCACGTTGACCGCCAACGTGGTAGTCACCGCGGTTCAGCTGGGCGCGGTGCAGTCGCAGATCGATGCAACCCACGAGCTCATCGATATCAACTCCAACATGGTGCAGATCCTGCGCTATCAGTTCGACAAGGGTTATGTCAGCCGCCTCGATGTCGCCGCGCAGGAATCGCAGCTCGCGCAAGTGGCCGCCACGCTCCCGCCCCTTCTCAAGCAAGCCGCCCAGCTGCGCGACCTCCTGGCCGTCCTCGCCGGCCAGTTTCCCAACCAGGAAACCCATGAAAAATTCGCGCTTTCGAGTCTGCAATTACCCCAGGAGCTGCCGGTGAGCCTTCCATCGGCACTCGTAGCGCAGCGTCCGGACGTGCTGCAGGCCGAGGCCAACATGCACGCCGCCAGCGCCAGGATTGGAGTGGCCATCGCCAACCGCCTGCCGAACATTCAACTGACCGCAGACGCCGGCAGCACGGCACTGGCCATGAGTCAGGTGTTCACTTCGGGGACGGGGTTCTGGAGCCTGGGCGCCGCTGCGACTGCACCCCTTTTCGAAGGCGGGACGCTGCTGCACCAGGAGCGGGCCGCGAAGGCCGCTTACGTTCAGGCCGCGGAGCAATATCGCAGCACGGTACTCACTGCTTTTCAGAACGTTGCTGACACCTTGACAGCGCTGGAGCAGGACGCCGAGGGTCTGAAGGCGGCTGCAGCCGCAACCGATGCCGCGAAGGTGACCCTGGATTTGTCCCAACGACAGCTTAAGTCCGGGTACGCCAGTTCCCTGGCGTTGCTGAGCGCTGAGCAAACCTATCAGCAGGCTCTCATCAACCTGGTGCAGGCCCAGGCCAATCGTTACGCCGACACGGCGGCCTTGTTTCAGGCCCTTGGCGGTGGCTGGTGGAACCGCGCGGACCTGGTAACTGAACAACATGGGAAATAACTCCTTCGCGCCGGCCGTTGCCATCCTGGCTGTGGCTGTCATGTCAGTCGCCAGCTGCGCATCGAAGACTGATGGGAGCCCGCAGAACGCAGCGTTGACGGCCGACAATGCCAGACTGACGGAGGCTCAGCGCCAGCACGTCCAGCTCTACACCGTTCAGCCGTCCAGATTTCACCGAACGGTTGAGACCACGGGGGTGGTTGATTTCGACAACGATCAGGCCACGAGTGTGCTCGCGCCGTTTTCCGGTCCGGTCTCGCAGCTGCTCGTCCCCTTGGGCGCACAGGTCAAGGAGGGCACTGCGCTCGCGAGCGTGGATTCACCCGACTTTGCGACGGCTATCAGTACCTACCGCAAGGCAGTTGCAACGGCGCAGACCGACCGCCGACTTGCCGACCTCGATAAGGATCTTCTCGAGCACAACGGCGTTTCTCAGCGCGAAGAGGACCAGGCACAAACCGACGCGGTCAGCGCCGAGGCGGATCGCGATGCCGCGTTGCGGGCACTCGTGTCGCTGAAGGTCGCTCCAGAGACGATCAGGGATATTCAGGCGGCCCGGCGCGTATCGGACACCGCGGCGTTCATCCGCTCGCCGATCGCGGGAACCCTGGTCGAGAGGCTGATTACTCCCGGAGAGCTCCTGCAGGCGGGCACCACGGCGTGCTTTACGGTCGCCAACCTTTCGCGCGTGTGGGTCCTGGCGCAGCTTTTTGGCTCGGACCTCGCCGCGGTGAGTCTCGGGGATTCCGCGCAGGTGGTGACTGGGGTTGGGACAAACAGCTTCTCCGGAAAGGTGGACAACATCTCCGCCCTGGTGGATCCGGATACGCGTTCGGTTCAGGTGCGTGTGGTGGTCGAAAATCCGGGAAACTTCCTGAAGAAGCAGATGTATGTGCGCGTGTTGATCCATGCGCGCGAGGAAAGCACCGGGCTGCTGATCCCCGTCTCGGCGGTGTTACGGGATGACGAGAACCTGCCGTTTGTCTACGTCGCTCAGGCCGACGGCAGCTTCGCGCGGCAGCACGTAACCCTCGGTTATCGCGCCGGGGATCAATACGACATTGGTGCCGGTGTGCGAGCCGGCGATCAGATCGTGGTTGCCGGGGGTATCTTTGTTCAATTCATGCAGACTCAATGAGCTCGCCCGCGTCGCCAAACGGATCTGCGGCGCGAAGCGCGTCGATCATGGACCGCATCGTGGCCTCCTCGTTGCGGCAGCCCTTGCTCGTGGGCCTCATGATGCTGGTACTGATCGGCCTGGGGTGGCACTCGCTGCGACGCCTCCCGGTAGACGCCTATCCGGACCTGTCGCCCCCCATGGTCGAAATCATCACGCAGTGGCCCGGGCACGCGGCAGAGGAAGTGGAGCGGCTGATCACGGTGCCGGTCGAACTGGCGATGAACGGCATTCCCAGGCTGGCAACGAGCCGCTCAATCTCGCTTTATGGCCTGTCCGACGTCATCCTCACCTTTGAGGTTGGCACTGACGATTACTTCGCGCGCCAGCAGACCATAAACCAACTCGGTGACGCCGCGCTGCCGAGTAACGTGACACCTGCACTGGCGCCACTATCAGCACCCTCGGGTCTGATCTATCGCTACGTGCTGCAGAGCTCCGACCGATCGCCGATGGAGCTCAAGACGTTCGAAGATTGGACCATCGAACCACAGTACAAAGCCGTTCCGGGTGTCGCGGATGATTCCGGCTTCGGCGGCGGAACGATGCAATACCAGGTGCTCCTCGATCCGATCCGGGTCGCCTCGGTCGGCCTATCGGTCCAGCAGGTGGAGAACTCCCTGACCGCCAACAACGCCAATGCCGGCGGCGGCTTCTATTCGCAGGGTGGGCAGTTTTACTACGTGCGCGGTACCGGGCGTCTCAGAACGACAGAGGACATCGGCAATGTGGTGGTGGCGGTTAACAACGGCACGCCGGTGCTGGTCAAGGACGTGGGACGCGTCGTCATCGGCATAGCCCCGCGCCTTGGCGAGTTCGGCTACGAAAAACAGGACGACGCGGTGGAGGGCGTCATCCTGCTGAGAACGGGTGAAAAGACCCAGGACGTACTGAAGCGGGTCGAGGCTAAGACCCGGGAACTCAACGACGTTATCCTGCCCAAGGACGTCAAAGTTGTTCCCTTCTACGATCGCACTGACCTGGTCGCGCTGACCACGGAGGTGGTGGAGCGCAACCTGTTGCGCGGCATGTTGCTGGTCGTCGTAATTCTCATATTTTTCCTCTACGACTTCCGTGCCGGCCTGATTGTCGCCAGCACTGTCCCCCTGGCGTTGCTGTTCGCGTTCGTTTGTCTTGATCTGCAAAACGCCTCCGCCAATCTGCTCTCCATAGGAGCTGTGGATTTTGGAATCCTGGTAGATGGTGCGGTGGTCATGGTGGAGAACATCTTCCGCCAGGTGGCGGCGCGCCGCGGGACTCCTGTGAACATCGTGGACACCATCAAGAGCGCGGCCGCGGAAGTGGATCGCCCGCTTTTCTACGCGGTCGCCGTGATCGTCGTCGGTTTCCTGCCGATCTACGTCTTATCCGGAGCCTCCGGGACGCTGTTCAAGCCGATGGCGGACACGATGATCTTCGCCCTGGTCGGTTCACTGATCGTCACACTGACGCTGCTGCCGGTGTTGTGTGCGTGGTTCATGCGCCGCGGCGTGCAGGAGCGACGCAATGCCGCCTTCGAGTACATCAAATCGGTCTACACCCGCGGACTTGATTTCTGTCTGGGGCACCTGTGGGGTACAACGTTCGCCTCGGTGCTGCTGCTGGCAGGTTCGCTGTTGCTCATCCCGCGCATCGGCGCCGAGTTCATGCCGCAACTGGATGAAGGCGCGCTGTGGGTGCGCGCAACGATGCCCTACACGATTTCATTCGACGAGGCGGCGAAGATTGCTCCCAAAGTGCGCGATGTACTGCACTCCTTTCCCGAAGTCACTACCGTCGCATCGGAGCTGGGGCGGCCTGACGACGGCACTGATTCCACAGGCTTCTTCAATGTCGAGTTTTACGTCGGCCTTACCCCCTACGCGCAATGGCACGGCGCCACCTATCGCAGCAAAGCCGGCCTGATCGCGGCGATCAACCGCAAGCTCGAGTCATTCCCCGGAATCATTTTCAACTACACCCAGCCGGCTGAAGATGCAGTGGACGAGGCGGAGACGGGCTTGAAAAGCGCCCTGGCGGTTAAGGTCTTCGGAGCCGACCTCAACACGCTGCAGCAAAAGGGCAAGGCGATCAAGCAGATCCTGGAGCGAGTGCGCGGAATCACCGATGTAACCCTGGTGCAGGAGCTCGGGCAGCCAAGTCTGACAATCAAGATCGACCGTGCCAGGATCGCCCGCTACGGTTTGAATGTCGCCGATATCAATGCCGTGATTCAAACAGCGATTGGCGGGGACGTGGCGACCCAGGTGGTGCAGGAAGAGAAGCAGTTTGATCTCGTCGTGCGCCTGGAACGCCAATACCGGGACACTCCCGATGAGATAGCAAATATCCTGGTGGCCACGCCCGGCGGACAACAAATCCCACTCAAGGAATTCGCGGACATCCAGGTGACCGACGGCGCCTCCTTCATCTACCGCCAGAACAATTCGCGCTACATCGGGGTGCAGTTCTCGGTGGAAGGACGCGATCTGGCCGGCGCGGTGGAAGACGGCATAAAGCAGGTCAACAAGAACGTCAAGTTGCCGCAGGGCTACCGTCTGGACTGGGGCGGAGAGTACACCGAGTATCTGGCTTCACGCGGGCAGCTGAGTGTCATCCTGCCGCTGACGTTGTTCCTGATTTTCCTGCTGTTGTTCGCGCTCTACAGCAACTTTAAGTTCCCGTTCATCACCGTCCTGGGCGTTGTGCTGTCAGCGCCAGTGGGGGGTATCCTGGCGCTGTGGATCACCGGCACGCCTTTCTCGGTCTCTTCCGGCATCGGCTTTCTGGCCTTGTTCGGCGTCTCCGTGCAGACGGCGGTCGTCTATATCTCCTATGTCAATGAGCTGCGCCGCGGTGGCACCGCTCTGCCCGAGGCGATTCGACTCGGGGCGATCTTGCGCCTGCGTCCGATCATGATGACTGCGTTGGTGGCCGCATTGGGCCTCTTGCCGGCGGCGCTGGCCACTGGTGTTGGCACGGACTCCCAGCGGCCGTTTGCCCTGGTCATCGTCAGCGGTTTGTTCACGCGGCTGTTGGTTAGTGTCTTTCTGATGCCGGTGCTCTATGCCCTCGTGGCCCGCCCCGGCGACCGGCTCGAAGTGTGATGCCTCGTTTCACCTTCGGCTGGCGCGTCTACGGCCTGGGCGTGACGGCGACGGGCATGGTCTGTCTGGGGTTGGGGGACTTCGATCGTTGCGGGTAAGGCGCCTGATAGCGGCCCGTTGGTGATGGACTGCTGGGGGCCGTAAGCGGTCCTTTCTAATTGGCGGAGAGGGTGAGATTCGAACTCACGAGGCTCTTGCGAACCCTCCGGTTTTCAAGACCGGTGCAATCAACCGCTCTGCCACCTCTCCGTTCTAATCAACTCAACAGCTTAGGCGCATTCTAGCAGGCCGCGGACGCCGTTTCGGGCGCTGACGTTTCCATCTACGCTCACCGTCACACGCGCTGCGCGGCTATTTCGTGGTGGCTCGCCGTGCGTGCACCTCGATCGTCCTTGCATTCCAGGGGTAGCGGTCAACACGTCCGCAGGGACACCTGACCCACGGCAGCGAGGACTCGTTTACGGGCTCCGGTGTCTCATGCGTTGTTTCCTGGTGCTCAAGGCGCTTGCCGCATCCCTTGCAGATCCATCCGACGTAGCGCTTGCCCTTGGTGAGCGAATCGGGTGGCAGCGCGATGAGTGGACGCCATCTTGAGTCGCCTGGCTTTTTCCTGGCGCTGGCGCTCAATGACTCCAGTTCTTTCCGCAGCTCCGCGCGCCGCCGCGGCATGTTTTTCAGCATGGATTTTATTTCCTCTTGTTTCCCACCCGACCGTGCTGGAGGGTGTTATTGCCGCGTCAGCAGCGAGAGAACGATTTTCTGAATCCACTCCTCGGTAACGCTTTCGAGGGGGGCATCTGCCTCCGGCCCGGCGGAGCGGCCACCCGATGACGGACGGGACACATGGACCCCGACGCTGCCCTTCTGCGCGTGGCAGGACAACTGCAGTTGTACGTTGGCGTCGGACGGTCGTCTGGTGCCACTTGCCATCCGGACATCGTCACTGAAGGCGTAAAAGGCGATGCTGGGTTCTGACTGGCGCCCACCGGAGCCGACCTCCGATTCAACGACCGCGGCGTCGATTCCATTCTTCTCCAGCAACTGTTTGAGCGATTCAAGCGTCGGTTTGATGACTCGCTGCAGGTGCTCGCGAAACGCCTCACGGAACGCCTGTTCGCGAGACTTGGTGTCCTGCCTCTTTTGATTGGCAAGCCGCTCCGCCTCCTCGCGGGCGCGAAACACCTGTGCGAATCCGTCTTCGATTTCCTTTTTCAAGGGCGTACCCCTTATCGGAAGCGATGCGCTCCGTTTCTCACCGCAGACCGGTGCAATCCACCGCTGGGCCACCTCTGCGCTCTAATCAACTCAACTACTTACGCGCATTCTAGCAGGCTGCAGACGCTGTTTCGGGTGCTGCGGCAAGGACTGTATGCTTTCCCGCCAGTCCACAGTTGGGATCACCTGGCCGCAAGCGTGGCAGGGCAGTTCCGCTGAAGTGAGTCCACCCATGCATATCCTTGATTTCTTCTCGGCCGAACCGAACGGCCAGGCCGCATTGCAACTCGGGGAGCTTACGCTCGCATTGATATTGTCCTCGCTGATTGGACTGGAACGCGAGTTCCGGGCCAAGAGCGCGGGGTTGCGCACCCACACGTTGGTGGGTGTCGCAGCAGCCCTAATCGTGCTGGTCTCCAAGTACGGCTTCACGAACGTCATCTCTCAGTATGAGATCGTTCTGGACCCCTCGCGCGTCGCCGCGCAGATCGTCTCCGGTATCGGCTTCATAGGGGGCGGCCTGATCTTCGTGCAGAAGGACATCGTTCGCGGACTGACTACGGCCGCGATCATCTGGTTGACTGCAGCGGTGGGGATGGCATGCGGGGCGGGCCTGCCGCTATTGGCTATCTTTGTCACCGCCGCACATTTTCTGGTGGTGTTCGGCTATCGCGGCCTTGAGCAGCGAATTCTGTCGGCGCACGCCGAACTGCAAGTCCGTTACGCCCCGGGGAAGGGCGCGGTGGAGAAGTTGATGCAGATGTGTACCGGGCGCGGGTTTCAGATCCAGGCGCTGACGGTGCAGCAGGATGATGCGGCGTCCACCGATGAGACGCGCACCATTCACCTACGCGTACAGGGGCGCGGCGGCGTCGCGCCATTGGTGCTGTCGATCGGAGACATCAAAGGGGTCGCTTCGGCACGGGTGCTGCTACCCGAACCGAGCAAGGAATGACGCTAGAAGATATCTGCGGTCGAGGTGAGCTGCGCGGACTGCGCCCGGGCGCCATCGAGGCAGCTGATGGCATCGACCGTCACTCTCACCACCTCGGTGGTATGCGCCCCTTCGGCAGTGTCGAGGTACTGCCGGTCGACGGTAATGGTGCGGCTGTAATGGGCCGGGAGGTCGTAGCTGACACGTCGCAGCTCCGATACCACGGTGCCGTCCTCGGTCTTCCACTCGACCCGGTAGCGGATCACGCCGCTGCAGCCGTTGGCGGCGCACTGCGGCGCGTTGATGCCGAACGCAATGCGAAACTCGTCCTTGCTCAGACGCATGACGAATGGCTCCTGCGTCAGGAACGCGGCACGCCCGGCGGGCGGCTCCGCCGCGCGCCCGCACGGGGCGCAGGCGCCCAGGCCGGCGACCAGAACCAAGATCTCCTTCAGGTGTGTGCTCACGGTGTCAGCTCCATGCCAGGGCCGCCGGCCCGGGGCTTTGAAACTAGCGACCTGCACGTGCGGCGACAAACGAGCAAAAATCAATCCACGCCCAATGCCGCTCATCCATGCGGGCCAACCCCCCCCGCCCGCGGGGGCCGCCGGGACGAATTCGTCGAAGGGCAGGATGGATCCGGCGCCTGCCCCCTGACACGGGTGTGCCCGTCGGCGTCTCATTGAGGCCCGGAAGAAGGCTCTGGGGGGAGATCCTCATGAGAAAGAAGGCCTCGGCGCTGCTAGGCGCGCTGCTCGTCAACCTGCTGTTCGGCCTGTCGATGGCCGCAGTGCTGGGCGCCGCCGCGCGGGCTGCGACGCCCGTCCCGCCGCGCTGCTCGGCCGTCCATGCCCCCGCGACTGCGCCCCCCGCGCCGCCCGCCGCGCACCCCACACCGCGCACGCCGGGCCACAACGGCTACGTGGTCGCGGCGCGCATGGGCTGGGCCATGGGCTAATGCGCGACTCCCGCGGCGGCCGGCGCGGCCGCGGCGCGGGCTGAGCGCAGCATCGAGATCGCTGCGTAGGACACCACGACGATGATCAGCCAGCGCATCGTGGTCAGCGGCAGCGATTTCACGATGTAGAACGCCACCAGTACGCCGGCGATGCTGCCGAGGCTCAGGCCGAGCGCGGGAACGTGCGCGAAGCGTCCCGAGCGAAAGAACCCGAGGCTCGCCACCGGCTGCAGGATGCCGTCGCTGCCCATCATGATGGGAAAGGCCGCCAGCGGATGCATCCCCAGCAGCGCCAGCAGGATCATGAGTGGCGCGTAGTTGCCGATGCCGATGCACATCAGTGCGCCGAGCACGAAGCTGACGAGCACCGCGAGCGGGAAGCGCCAGCCGCTTAGTCCCATCGCCTCACCGCCGGATGGGAATGCGCCGAGGTTTCTCATGGCGAAAAAGAACGCGGCGATGAGCAGTGCCACGCCCATGAAGAGCTGGATCGAGCGGCGCGGCATGCGGCTCACGACCCCCGCGCCAAGCCACGCACCCGCGGCGGCGCTACCGAGCATGCAGGCGAGCAGTGCCGGTTGCACCGGGACGGCGCCGATGAACAGCACCATCTCGAGAAACGCCGCCAGGTTCAGTCCGATGTTGAGCGTGCCGGGAATCAGCTCGTCGGCAGGTTTGCCGCGGAACTTGAACAACGCGGTCGTCGGCGCGAACGAACCGATCCCGAGCGTGTCGAGGAACGAGGTCAGAGCACCGATGCCGATGTCCACCGGACCGGGACGCCCGTGCAGGTGATGGCGGCGCACCGCCCACACCCAGCCGATGGCAAAGGCCACATTCACCAGCACCAGCACCACGAGCAGTCCGACCGTGGTTGCGTTCACGCGCTCACGCCCTGAACGGAGCGTGCGCGAGCATGCGCTCGCGCAGCCGCGCGAGGCCCTCCACGCAGCGCAGGTAGCGGATGGCTGCCCGCGCGGCGAGGCCGGAGAGCCCGTGAAAAGGTAGTGGCAGCACCGGCGTCACCGGGAATCCGAGCTCCACCACCGGCGCGCCGAGCGCGCGCCGCGCCAGCAGCCGCCCCATCGTCGTCGCCATCGCCACGCCGCGACCGTTGTAGCCGAGCCCGGCGAGCAGCCCGGCGGCGGGCTCGTGCAGGTGCGGCAGGTGGTCGCGTGTCATGGCGACGAGCCCGCCCCAGTGATACTCGAACGGCACGCCCTGCAGCTGCGGGTAGATCTCGTGCACCGCGCGGTAGTGGTACTGCACGTCGTGCAGCGCCGGCGCCGGCGCGAACGTGCCGCGGGTCCCGAGCACCAGCCGCCCGCCCGCATCCAGCCTGAAATAGCGCAGCAGGTGCCCGGTGTCCGAGGCGCTCTGCCCGCCCGGCAGGATCGTGCGGCGCAGTGCCGCGGGCAGCGGCGCCGTGGCCACCTGAAACGACGGGACCAGGACCAGCGTGCGCCGCAGCTCCTCCGTCAGCGCGCCGGTGTAGGCGTCGGTGGCGATGATGACGATCGGCGTGCTGACGTTGCCCTGCGGCGTGTCGATGCTCCAGGAGCCGGCCATGCGGGCGAGCCGCACCGCCGGACTGTGCGTGTAGATGCGCCCGCCGGCGCGCAGCACCGCATGCGCCAGGCCGCGTACGTAGGCGAGCGGCTGCACGCTGCCGCCGCGCCGATCGAGCAGTCCGCCGCAGTAGCGTGCCGAGCCGGTGTACTGCAGCACCTCGCTGCGCGACAGCAACTCGACCGCCGCCCCGCGCCGCCACCACTGCTCGGCGCGGCGCGCGAGCTGCTCCAGCGCCCCGACCGAGGTGGCCGGCTGTATCCAGCCGCTGCGCACCGCGTCGCACTGGATGCCGTGGCGCTCGATGAGCTCGAACACCAGGTCCGGCCCGGTGGCGGCGGTCGCCACCAGTCTGCCGCCGGCGTAGGGGCCGAGCAGCGCCTCGAGGGCATCCGGATCCTGCTTGACGCCGGGAATCACCTGGCCGCCGTTGACGCCTGAAGCGCGTTCGCCGACGTCGGCCGCCTCCAAGACCAGCACGTCGCGCCCGGCCTCGGCGAGATGCAGCGCCGCGCACAGCCCGGTGTAGCCGGCGCCGATGACCGCCGCCTGCGCGCGCTGCGCGCCCTGCAGCGTGCCGCACGCCGGCCCGGGCGGCGCCGTAACGGACCACAGCGATTGCAGCGGCACAGCGGACATCACGTTATCGATAATCAAATGGCGGCGATCGTGGCGGACCTGTTGCACCCGAGGTGGCGCCATCAGCACGCGCCCCGGCACCCATTATGCCGCAAGCGCCGTCTTCCGCCGCCGCTGACGTTGTGCGAGACTCGTTTTACGGGTGCCTGCCCCGCCGTGCGCGCATGCGCCGGCGGGTCTGACCAACAACGCCCATGCGGCCGTGCGCGAAGGTGTCCGATGCGAGTGCCTCATGCTCTTTCCGCGCTGCTGCCGTGCCTGCTGCTCACGGCAGGGGCCGCGGCAGCGACGCCACCGCCGCTGCCGGCGGAGCACGTCGGTGTACAGCCGCTGCCGCCGCGCAGCCCGCACTGGGTGTACGTCTATGACGAGGCGTTCTTCAACGAGACCGACGCGCGCGTGCACCTGTTCGACGGCGACAGCTACCGCCGCCTGGGACAGATCGATGCCGGTTTCCTGCCGGCGGTGGCCATCTCGCCCGATGGCGCGACCACGGCGGTGGCGACCACCTACTTCGCCCGCGGGGGTCACGGCACGCGCACCGACGTGGTCGAGTTCACCGATAACGCCACGCTCAGCGTCAGCGGCGAGATCGTGCTGCCGGCGAAGCTGAGCGAGACCACGCCGACACTGTTCAGCGCCGCCTACAGCACCGACGGGCACTTCCTCTACACCGCCTACATCACTCCGGCCGCCTCGTTCGGCGTGCTCGATCCCGTGCACCGCACGGTGCTCAGCGAGATTGCGACCGCCGGCTGCGTCCTCGTGATCCCGTCCGGCCCGAACCGCGTCTCTTCGCTGTGCGACAGCGGACGGCTGCTGACGGTGACGCTCGACGCACAGGGCCACGAGGCGGCGCGCGCCATGTCCAAGCCGTTCTTCGATGCCGGCATCGATCCGCTGTTCGTACAGGGCATCGCGAGCCGGCGCGGCTACACCTTCCTCACCTTCCTCGGTGAGGTACACGACATCGATTTCAGCGGCGCGCAACCGCTGTTCGCCCCGAGCTGGTCGCTGGTGAGCGCCGCCGAGAAAGGCGTGTGGCGACCCGGCGCGCAGCAGGTCGGCGCCATCCACCGTGCGCTCGGGCGGCTGTATGTGCCGATGCACAAGGGCGGCGAGGGTACGCACAAGGACGGCGGTACCGAGATCTGGGTGTTCGATCTGGCCACTCACCAGCGCCTCGCCCGCTGGCCGGTGCAGGCGCAGGGGCTCGCGCCGGTGGTGGCGATCCAGGTGTCGCAGGATGCCGCGCCGCTGCTGTTCGTCGCCACCGAGGCGGCCGACGTCGCGGTGTTCGACGCCCGCAGCGGCCAGCTGCGGCACGTCGAAAAGCACCTGGGGCAGACTCCGTGGATGCTGCTGAATCCATGATGCGTTCGATCGATGAGCTGTGTGAAACCTCGGCGCGCGCGCTCGCGCAGCGCACCTCGCGGCGCAGCCTGCTGGGCACGCTCGGCCAGCTGCTCACCGGCGCGGCGCTGCTGCCGCTGCTGCCGATGGATCGCGCGCATCGCGCCCACGCCGACCCGGCCAGGACCGAGCCGCCCGGGCCGGACAGCTGCGAGTACTGGAAGCACTGCGCCATCGATGGTTTCCTGTGCGGCTGCTGCGGCGGCAGCTCGACGAGCTGCCCGCCCGGTACCGCCCCCTCCCCCATCAGCTGGGTCGGCACCTGTCACAATCCCGGCGACGGCCGCGACTACATCGTCTCCTACAACGACTGCTGCGGTAAGACCAGTTGCGGCAACTGCGAGTGCAATCGCAACGAGCGGGAAAAACCCATGTACCGGCCGTCGCGCAACAACGATCTGAACTGGTGCATGGCGAACGCGAACGTGAACTACCATTGCACGGTATCGGTGATCCTCGCGGTCGCCGGCAAGTGAGGCGGCGAGCCGTGACGCGCAGCGTCGCCCGCCGGGTCGCGCGGCCGCCGCACCGCGCGACACGCGCTGCCGGTACGCTCGCGCTCGCCGCACTCATCGCGATGCTGCCGCTGCGCGCGCCGCGCGCCGATCCGGCCCAGGACTACATGCTCTACTGCATGGGCTGCCATGGCGCCGAAGCCCGCGGCGTGCCGGGCAAGGTGCCGCCGCTCGCCGTCACGCTGGGGCGTTTCATGCGCACTGCCGAGGGACGCAACTACGTGCTGCGCGTGCCGGGCGCGGCCAACTCCGTGCTGAGCGATGCCCAGCTGGCGGCGGTGCTCAACTGGCTGGCCGGGCGTTACGGCGCAGCGCACGAGCCGCAGCCCCGGCCCTTCACGGCGGCCGACGTGGCGCGCGTGCGTCACCTGCCGCTCGCCGATGCGCTCGCCACGCGCCGCGCCGTGGTGCGCAGCCTCGCCGCCACGGGTGCGGCGCCCGCCGTGGATTACTAAAGCCCGCGCGACTAGCGGCGGAAGATCGCCGTGACGCCGATGGTGCGCGGCCGGAAGGTGAAGTCGCGCTCCAGGCGCGTCCCGGAGGCGCCCGAGCAGTTGGCCCCCGGGCAGATCGTCCAGTCGTAATCCGTTAGCGCGTGAGTGTTGGTAAGGTTGTCGACGAACGCCGAGACCGACCAGTCGCCCAGGTCCACGCCGGCGCGCAGGCTGGTAAACACCGTCCCGGGCAGCGTGAAGTTCGCCGGATCGTACTGCAGGGTGTTCGGGTCCTGCGCCGCCGTCACCCATTTGGCGCGCGCTTCGTATTCGGAGTCGGCGCGGATGAAGGACGGATGCGCGAAGGCGGTGAAGTGGTACTCCAGACCGAGGGACACGGTGATCGGCGCGGTGGGCTGTCCGCCGCCCGCCTCGCTGCTCTGACCGACGATGGCATCGCCGCTGGCGACGATCGGCGTGACTTCGGTCGGGCTCAGGCGCGAGTCCTTGGTGTAGCGGGCATCGGTGTAGCCGGCTGCCAGCTCCGCACTGAGCGCGCTGGTGATGGAAGCCTCCGCCTGCAGATCGATGCCCTTGGCCACCGCCTGGCCGAGGTTGTCGATGAAGGAGATCTGGCAGATCGGCGGGACGACCGTCTGCTGGATATTGTTCCAGCGGATGTAGTAGATGCTGCCGGCGAGCCGCAGGCGGTTGTCGATGTTGTTCTTGGCGCCGATCTCGTAGCTGTCGACGGTGTCGGAGTTGTAGGTGGTGGGCGAGGCCGTGATGCCGAAATTCGCAAAATCCTGCGCGCAGGCTGCCGCCGGCAGCGGGTTGTTGGCGCCGCCCGGGCGAAAGCCCTTGGCATAGGTGGTGTACAGCATGTTGTCGGGATCGATCTGCCACTGCAGGCTCACCTTCGGCGTGAAGGAGTTCTGCGCGTTGCTGCCCGAGCCGTAGGTGGGCGCGGCATATAGCTGTGGGCCGCCGGTGAAGGTGTTGAACGAGAACTTGGTGCGCGACTCGCGCGCCCCGAGCGTCAGCTTGAACTGCTCGCTGAGCGCATAACTGAGCTCGCCAAAGAGCGCGTACTGCTGATCCTTCGACTGGGTCTGCAGGAAGTATGAATCGTTGGGGAACTGCGCTACGTACGGTACGGGATTACCGTTGGCATCCGTGAAAAAGTCGGTATACGGCAATCCGGTGAGCGCTACCGACAGCTCGTTCAGCAGCGGATCGTGGATCTGCTCGAGGTAGCTCTGGCGGTTGGCGCTGAAGAACACGCCCGTGGTCCACACCAGGCGCGCGGACGAGTCGCTCGACTGCAGGCGAATCTCCTGGGTGATGTTCTGTTGGCCGTTATCGACCGTTGAGGGCGAGACGTAGTTCATGGCCCCGGCCGGCAGGTGGATGCCGCTGGCATCGAGCAGTGGGAACGGCACCCCGGGCAGCAGCGGGATGCCCGTGACGGCCGGGCTGAACACGTCCGCCTGGTAGAACCCGAGGTTGTACAGTGTCCCCTCGTAGCCGTCCTGCTCGCGGCGATGGTAGTACGAGGTGTTGGAAATCAGCTGCGCCGCGCCCAGATCCCCCTGAATCTTGAGCGCGGTGAGATAGAACTTGTCCGGCACGCGGCGCTGCGTCGGGTCAGCGTCGACGAACTGGTCGCTGCCCGGATTGGAGTACAACGGCCAATAGTTATTGATGTCGTTGCGCTCCTGGTTCTGATAGTAAATCGACGGTGTCGCAGTCCATTTTTCCGACGGCGCCCACAGCAGCGCGAGCCGCACCAGGTAGGTGTTGACGAAGTTGGCGTTCTTCTCGGTGCTCTGCAGAGTCACCGGGTTGATGTCATCGACCCAGCCGCCGTCGCGGCGGTACCAGACGCTCAGCCGCGCGCCCAGCGTGCCGTTGATGAGCGGCCCGCCGGCGGCAACGCCCGCCTCGTAGCTCGGCGCACCGCCCTCGGTATCGGAGAACTCGGTACGCGCGTAGACGCTGTCCTTGGTGAGGCTCGGCGGCGTGGTGATATAGCGCACGGTGCCGCCCTCGGAGCCGGCGCCGAACAACGTGCCCTGCGGTCCGCGCAGCACCTCGACGCGATCGATGTCGAAGGACTTCGGCAGTGCCTCGTCGGGATTGAACGCGAGTGCGCGCATCTGGATCGGCGTGTCGTCGAGGTAAATGCCGGTCGTGCCGGCGCCGCCGGTGCCGGAGATGCCGCGGATCGAGATATTGTTGGTGCCGGAGGTGTCGAAGTTCACCCCGGGGGTGAAGCGGGCGATCTCCGAGAAGTCCTTGATACCGCGGTCATCGAGTGCCTCCTCGGTGAGCGCGGTCACGCTGATCGGCACCTTGGAGAGGCTCTCCTCGCGCCGCGTAGCGGTCACCGTGACTTCGGCGAGAGCCGCGGCGGTGTTCTCGCTGCTCTGCGCCTGATCCTCCGCCCGCACGCTGGCGGGCAGGCCCGCCAGCGCCAGCCATACCGCGAGCGGCATAGTCCCGAGCGCACGCCACGCAGCGGGCCTGTGAGAGGTGCTCCCCATACGCTGTCTCCCCGCAGATTCTGTTTTTGTCGCGTCGGCCGACGGCACTGTAGGCACAACAGAACACCAACCTCAAGCCTTCAGTCGGCGATGCACCGCAACGGTGCGGGAGCGCTCACGCCCCCTCGTGGGGCGCGAGGCGCCGCGCCGCACGCGCCCGGCGGCGCGCGTCGACGGCGAGGAACGCCGCCACCGCCACGGCGAGTGCCAGCACGCTCGACCACAGCTCCTGCGACATGTCCCCGGGAGTGAAGGCCATCGCGATGAGCACCGCCGCCATGCCGGCGATGGCGGCGTAGCTCGCCCACGGGAACAGCCACATGGTCAGCGCCGGCGCCGGCTCGCCGCGTGCCTCGCGCTCGCGGCGCAGGCGGATCTGTGCGCCGGAGATGATCATGTAGACGAATACGATCAGCGCACCGGAGGCGTTCACCAGGAACGCGAACACCGTCTGGTTGGAGCTGATCGCCGCGAGGATCCCCAGCACGCCGGCGATGCTCCCCATCCATACCGAGCGGGTCGGCACGCGCCGCGCGTTGAGCTGCACCAGCCATTGCGGCGCATCGCCGTGCTCGGCCAGCACCAGCAGCACGCGCGAGCACACGTAGAAGGCGGAGTTCAGGCACGACAGCACCGCGGTGAGAATGATGGCGCTCATCGCCAGGCTCGCCCACTTGAACTGCATGGCGGTGAGCGCCAGCGTGAACGGCGACTCCCCGGGTCGCACGCGCACCCACGGCACCACCGTGACTATCAGGAACACCGAGCCCACGTAGAAGGTGAGGATGCGCACGATCACCGAGGTACTCATGCGCGCCACGGCGCGCGCCGGCTGCTGCGACTCGGCGGCGGCGATGGTGGTGATCTCCGCGCCGGTGAGCGAGAAGTACACCGTCACCGCGCCGGCGAGCACCGCGACCCACCCCTTGGGCAGGAAGCCGCCGTAATCGCGCAGATTGGCGAAGGTCGGTCCGCTCGGCGAGGTGAGGCCGCAGGCGAACGCGGCGGCGAGCGCGATGAACACCACGATGGCTGCCACCTTGATCGAGGCGAACCAGAATTCGAACTCCCCGTAGGAGCGCGCCGACATGAGGTTGACCGCCGTCATGATCCCCATGAGTGCGATCCCCAGCACCCACGGCGGCAGGTCGAGCGAGCCCGTGAACCAGCCGTGCAGGATGTTGGCCCCGGCGATGGCCTCCACCGGCACCACGATCATCCAGAAGTACCAGTACAGCCAGCCGGCGACGAAACCCGCCCAGGGCCCGAGGCCCGCCCGGGCGAACTCGGTGAACGAGCGCACCTGCGGCAGCGCCACCGCCATCTCGCCAAGCATGCGCATCACCAGCAGCACCAGCGTGCCGGTGATCAGGTAGCTCAGCACGATCGCCGGCCCGGTGGCGGCGATCGCAGCGCTGCTGCTGACGAACAGCCCGGCACCGATCATGCCGCCGATCGAGATCATGGTGATGTGCCGTGGCTGCAGCGAGCGGCTCAGTTCGGCCATGCGTTTCCTCTACGGCACGAGCCGGGTGACACCGGCCATCCACGGCCGCAGCGCCTCGGGCACGCTCACCGAGCCGTCGGCGTTCTGGAAGTTCTCGAGCACGGCGACCAGGGTGCGCCCGACCGCAAGTCCGGAGCCGTTGAGCGTGTGTACGGCTTCGGGCTTACCGCCCTGCGGGTTGCGCCAGCGCGCCTGCATGCGCCGCGCCTGGAAGGCCTCGAAGTTGCTGCACGAGGAGATCTCGCGGTAGCGCTGCTGCGAGGGCAGCCACGCCTCCAGATCGTAGGTCTTGGCGCTGCCGAAGCCGACATCGCCGGCGCACAGCGCCACGCGGCGGTAGGGGATGGCGAGCCGCTCGAGCACCGCTTCGGCGTGCGCGGTGAGCTGCTCGAGCGCAGCATAGGAGTCGGCGGGCGGCACCACCTGCACCAGCTCGACTTTGTCGAACTGGTGATTGCGGATCATGCCGCGCGTGTCCTTGCCGGCAGCCCCGGCCTCGGAGCGGAAGCACGGCGTGTGTGCCACGAATTTCAGCGGCAGCCGCTCGGGGGCGAGAATCTGCTCGCGCACCAGGTTGGTGAGCGGCACTTCCGCGGTGGGAATGAGGTACAGCGGCGGGTCGCTCACCAGTGCGAACAGGTCCTGCGCGAATTTGGGCAGCTGCCCGGTGCCGGTGAGCGCGGCCGGTCGCACCAGGTAGGGCACGTACGCCTCGGTGTAACCGTGCTCAGTGGTGTGCAGGTCGAGCATGAATTGCGCCAGCGCGCGGTGCAGCCGCGCCACCAGGCCGCGCATCACCACGAAGCGCGCGCCGGCGATGCGGCCCGCGGCCTCGAAATCCAGTCCGCCGAGGCGCTCGCCGATCTCGACGTGGTCGCGCGGCTGAAACTCGAAGCGGCGCGGCTCGCCCCAGCGCCGCACTTCGACGTTGGCGCTCTCGTCGCGCCCGTCGGGCACCGACTCGTGCAGCAGGTTCGGCAGGCCGAGCTGCCACTGCTCGAGCTCGTTGTGCACCGTGGCGAGCTCACCTTCCGCGCGCACCAGCGCGTTCGCCAGCGCCTCCCCGGCTGCCAGCAGCTGCGCGGCCTGCTCGCCGCGCGCCTTGGCGATCCCCACCGCGCGCGCGTTGGCGTTGCGCTCCGCGCGCAGCCGCTCCACTTCCACGGACAGCGGCTTGCGCCTGTCCTCCAGTGCCTGCAGCGCGGCGACGTCGAGCCGGTAGCCGCGGCGCGCCAGGTTGCGCGCCACACCCTCCGCATCGGTGCGCAGCAGCTTGGGGTCGATCACGACACTTTCAGCCTTTGTCCGCCGGCCGCGCCCGCAGCCGCGCGAGCGCCTCGCCGATCTTGAGCTCCAGACCACGAGCCACCGGGCGGTAGTATCGCCGATCCGGCATGTCATCTGGCAGGTAGCGTTCGCCGGCGGCAAAGGCATCCGGCTCGTCGTGCGCGTAGCGATAGCCGTGGCCGTACCCGATGTTCTTCATCAGCCGCGTCGGTGCGTTGCGCAGGCGCAGCGGCACCTCGAGCGTGCCGAACTCCGCCACGTCCGCCATCGCCTCGCCCATGGCGACGTACACCGCATTGCTCTTGGGCGCACAGGCGAGGTAGACGACCGCGGTGGCGATCGCCAGCTCACCCTCCGGGGTGCCCATGCGCTCGTAGGCCTGCCAGGCATCGAGGCTGAGCGCGAAGGCGCGCGGGTCGGCCAGCCCGATGTCCTCGACGGCCATGCGTGCGACGCGCCGCGCTATATATAAGGGGTCGCAGCCGCCGTCGAGCATGCGGCACAGCCAGTAGAGCGCCCCATCCGGATCCGAGCCGCGCACCGCTTTGTGCAGCGCGGAGATCTGCTCGTAGAACTGATCGCCGCCCTTGTCGAAGCGGCGGTGCGTGCCGCTCGCCACTTCCGCGGCCACCGCCGGCGTCAGCACGTGCGCGCCGCCCGCGGCCTCCACGAGTCCGGCGGCCAGCTCCAGCATGTTGAGTGCGCGCCGCGCATCGCCGTCGGCGGCGTGCGCGATCGTGTCGAGCGCGGCGTCCTGCGCCACCAGCTGCTGCCCGCCCAGGCCGCGCTCGCTGTCGGCGAGCGCGCTGCGCAGCAGCGCGGTGAGATCCTCTACCGACAGCGGCCGCAGCACGTACACGCGGGCGCGTGACAGCAGCGCGCTGATCACCTCGAAGGACGGATTCTCGGTGGTCGCGCCGACGAAGGTCAGCGTGCCGTCCTCGAGGTACGGCAGGAAGGTGTCCTGCTGGGCCTTGTTGAAGCGATGCACCTCGTCGAGAAACAACAGCGTCGGCCGGCCCTCGCGCGCAGCGATGCTGCGGGCGGTCTCGACCGCCGCGCGGATGTCCTTGACGCCGGCCATGACGGCCGAGAGTGCGATGAAGTGCGCGTTGGAGGTCTGGGCGATGAGGCGCGCCAGCGTCGTCTTGCCGGTGCCCGGCGGCCCCCACAGGATGAGCGAGTGCAGCTGCCCGGCAGCGATGCTGGCGGCGAGCGGCTTGCCGGGCCCGAGCAGGTGGCGTTGGCCGACGAACTCGCTCAAGCGCCGCGGCCGCATGCGATCGGCGAGCGGTCGCAGCGGATCGCTCACTGGCGCGGCGTGCCGATCACGTCGGCCCCCGCCGGCGGGGTGAAGCTCACCTCGCTCGGCGCCACCGCCAGGTTGCGCTCGATCTTGCTGAAGATGACCGTGGCCGTCTGGTCGAGCCGGTCCTCGAGGATCATGCGCTCGAGCTCCCCGCCGGCGAACCCGAGCAGCGCGCGGCTGAAGTCCGCCGCCGGGTCCTTGGGTTCGACCAGCACCCAGTCGAGGCTCATGCGACGACCCGCGGCGCTGATGTTGAAATGCGCCCGCACATCCGCCGCACCCGACAGCAGCATGGCCGGAGTCGCCGACAGCGCGCTGTCGACCGGCTTCACCGTGACCTGCTGCAGGTCGCGGTCGTAGAACCACAGGTTGACCCCGTCACACACCATGAGCTGACCCTGGCTGTCGGCGGCGGGCGCGGCCAGGGGCGCCGTCTTGCCGCCCTGCGCCGTGCCGCCCGCCGGCGGCAGCGGCCGTACGTCCCAGCTGAATTTCCCGGGCCGCACCACGATGAGCGTGCCGCTGGCGCGGTCGATCTCGTGGCCGTGCGCATCGGCGAGCGTCTGCAGGAACGTGGCGCGCAGCGTCTTCAAACCCTCGAGGTAGGCGTCCAGTGGCGTAGTGCCCGCGGCCGCCGCGGGCACCGCCGCTGTCGGCGCCGCCGCCACGGCGGCGGGCGCTGCCACCGCGAGCAACACCACGCAGGTCAGGACACGGATCATGGCTGCGGCACGCAACGGCTCACTCCTGCGGCGGCGCCGGCGCCAGCACGTCGCGCGCGCCATTTGACTGCAGCGGACCCACCAGACCTGCGAGCTCCATGGCTTCCAGCATTCGCGCCGCGCGGTTGTAGCCGATCTTCAGTCGCCGCTGCACATAGGAGATCGAGGGCTTGCGCTCGGTGGTGACGATGCGCACCGCCTCGTCGTAGAGCGGATCGGCCTCGGCATCCTCGCCGGCGCTGTCGCCGCCCATCTCGCCCTCCTCGCCGCTCAAGCCCGGGATCGGGGCCTGTGGGCCGGACAGCACCTCCTCGAGATAGTTCGGCGCCGCGGACCCCTTCAGCGCATCGACCACCCGATGCACTTCCTGGTCGGAAACGAACGCGCCGTGCACGCGCGTGGGCATGGAGGTGCCGGGCGGCAGGTACAGCATGTCGCCGTGCCCGAGCAGCGTCTCCGCACCCATCTGGTCGAGGATGGTGCGCGAGTCGACGCGCGCCGATACCTGGAAGGCGATGCGGCAGGGGATGTTCGCCTTGATGAGGCCGGTGATCACATCCACCGAGGGACGCTGCGTGGCGAGCACCAGGTGTATGCCCGAAGCGCGCGCCTTCTGCGCCAGGCGCGTGATGAGCTCCTCGACCTTCTTGCCGACCACCATCATGAGATCGGCGAGCTCATCGACCACCACCACCACGTACGGCAGCGGCGTGAGCTCGGGGATCTGCCGCTGGTCGATGCTCGGATCGTTCGCGGCCTTGAGCATCATCACCGGGTCGCGGATCGGCCTGCCCGCATCGTTCGCCTCCTTGACGCGGCGATTGAAGCCGATGATGTTGCGCACGCCGAGCGCGGCCATCAGCTGGTAGCGCCGCTCCATCTCCGCCACGCACCAGCGCAGCGCGTTGGCCGCCTGCTTCATGTCGGTGACGACCGGCGCGAGCAGGTGCGGGATGCCCTCGTACACCGACAGCTCGAGCATCTTCGGGTCGATCATGATGAGGCGCACGTGCTCGGCGGTCGACTTGTACAGCAGCGACAGCACCATGGCATTGATGCCGACGGATTTTCCCGAGCCGGTGGTGCCGGCGATCAGCAGGTGCGGCATGCGGGCGAGATCAGCGACCACCGGCAGCCCGCCGATGTCCTTGCCGAGGGCGAGCGCCAGCGGCGAGTGCATCTCGTCATAGGCCTTGGAGCGGATGATCTCCCCGAGCGTCACCACCTCGCGCTTCTCGTTGGCGATCTCCAGCCCCATGACGCTCTTTCCCGGGATCACCTCTACGACCCGCACCGACAGCACCGACAGCGCCCGGGCGAGATCCTTGGCGAGCGCGGTGATCTGGCTCGCCTTCACCCCGGGCGCGGGACGCAGCTCGAAGCGCGTCACCACCGGCCCGGGCTGCACCGCCACCACCTCGGCCTCGATGGCGAAGTCCTTGAGTTTCATCTCCACCAGGCGCGAGAGCGCCTCGAGCGCCTCGGCCGAATACAGCGGTTCCCTGGGAGGGGGATCATCGAGCAGCTTCAGCGGCGGCAGCTCGGTGGCCTGCGGCGGATCGAACAGCGGCACCTGCCGCTCGCGCTCCACGCGAGCGCTCTTCTCCACGCCGGCCATCGGCGGCTCGATGCGCGGCGGGGTCCGTGCGGCGCTCTTCTTCTGCAGCGTCTCCGCCGCTTCCTTGCGCGCCAGGCGCCGCTCGCGCCCGGCGGCGGCATCGCGCGACGCGCTCATGCGGGTGCGCAGCCAGCCGATCCCCGCCCAGGCGCCAGCGCCGATACGGTCCATGATGGTGAGCCACGACGCCCCGAAGGCGAGCGACAGCCCCGCCATCCAGGCGGCGATCATGAGCAGCGTAGCGCCAAGAAAATCCACGCCCGCGACCAGCGCGCCGCCGACCAGGCTACCGACCACCCCGCCGGCGCTCTGGCGCAGTACGCCCGGCTGCCAGTGCAGCGTGGCGAGCGCGCAGCTCGCCACCAGCAGCAGCACGAACCCGACGACGCGCACCAGGGTGTTGGCGCGTGAGGGGCTGTGCGCCTGCAGGCGGCGCTGCAGTCCCCAGCACGCCGCGCCCAGCACCAGCGGAAACAGGAAGGCCGGCCGCCCGAAGAGGAAGAACAGCACGTCCGCCAGCCAGGCGCCGATGACGCCGATGCGGTTGTGTACCGCCCCGGCGTTGCCGGTGGAGGAATAGCCCGGGTCATCGGGGCTATAGCTGATGAGCGCCATGAACAGCACCAGCGCCACGATGGCGAGCGCGATGATGGCGCTCTCGCGCAGCCCGCGGCTCACCGCCGTGGTGAAGCGCGAAGCGCTGCGCGCCTGCACGGAAGATTCAGCCAATAGCGTCGGGCTCCGCCTTAAGATAGACCGCGACCATTATAGGGCTTGGTACCATGAGATACTCATGACCGCGACCCGGCACAATCGCCTCATCATCCTCGGCAGCGGGCCTGCGGGCTACAGCGCAGCGGTGTACGCCGCGCGTGCCAACCGCGCGCCGCTGCTGATCACCGGGGTCGAGCAGGGCGGGCAGCTCATGACCACCACCGAAGTGGACAACTGGCCCGGCGACGTCGAGGGGCTGCAGGGCCCGGCGCTGATGGAGCGCATGAAACGCCACGCCGAGCGCTTCAACAGTGAAATCGTCAACGATCACGTGCAGGCGGTGGACCTGGCAGTGCGGCCGTTCAGGCTGCGCGGCGACGCGCGTCATTACAGCTGCGATGCGCTCATCATCGCCACCGGCGCCACCGCGCGCTATCTCGGCCTGCCCTCGGAGGAGCGCTTTCGCGGGCGCGGCGTCTCGGCGTGCGCCACCTGCGACGGGTTCTTCTTCCGCGGCCAGCGCGTGGCGGTGGTCGGCGGCGGCAACACCGCGGTCGAGGAAGCGCTGTACCTGTCGCACATTGCGCACCACGTCACGCTGGTTCACCGCCGCGAGAAGCTGCGCGCGGAGAAGATCCTGCAGGAGCGGCTGTTCCGCGAAGTGCACGCCGGCAAGGTCTCACTCGTCTGGAACCACACCGTCGCGGAGGTGCTCGGCAACGAGCACGGCGTGAACGGGGTGCGCCTGGCACCGCTCGCCGGCGGCGGCCCGCAGCAGCTGGCGGTCACCGGGCTGTTCGTCGCCATCGGCCACACGCCCAACACCGCGCTGTTCGCCGGCCAGCTCGACATGCGCGGCGGCTACCTGAGCGTGCGCAGCGGCCTGGACGGCGATGCGACCGCTACCAGCGTGCCGGGCGTATTCGCCGCCGGCGATGTCGCCGATCACGTCTACCGCCAGGCCATCACCTCCGCCGGTGCCGGCTGCATGGCGGCGCTCGATGCCGATCGCTACCTCGAGATGCTCGACGCCTGAGGGCGCAGGCAGCGCAGCGCCCCACCCCCGCCGTGGAACGGATCGAACTTCACCGCAGCATTCTCAACGTGCCGCAGCGGGATTGGAATGCGCTCGGCGGCGGGGACCCGTTCATGCGCCACGAGTTTCTCGCCGCACTCGAACGCACCCAGTGCGTCGGCCGCGCCAGCGGCTGGGAGCCGCGCTACCTGACGCTGCACGACGCTGCCGGGCTGGCGGCGGCGGTCGCGGCGTTCGTCAAGACGCATTCCTTCGGCGAGTTCGTGTTCGATTTCGGCTGGGCGCGGGCCTACGAGCGCGTCGGCCGGCGCTACTACCCGAAACTCACCGTCGCGGTGCCCTTCACCCCGGCCACCGGGCCGCGGCTGCTGGTGCGTGCCGATCTGGATCACGCCGTGCTCGGGGCGCGCCTGCTCGCCGAGCTCGAGCAGCACGCGCAGCGCCACGCACTCTCGGGCGTGCACGCGCTGTTCCTCGATGAGCCGGCGCGCGCCGCCTGCGCCCGGCGCGGCTGGCTGTTGCGCCGCGACTGCCAGTTTCACTGGAGCAACCGCGGCTACACGAGCTTCGAGGAGTTCCTCGGCACTTTTACCGCGGAGAAGCGCAAGAAGGCACGCCGCGAGCGGCGCCGGGTGCACGATGCGGGCGTGCACTTCGAGACGCGGCGCGGCGGCGAGCTCAACGAGGCGCTGCTCGATCGCATCTATGAGCTGCACCGCGACACCTTCGTGCGCCACGGACACGAGCCGTACCTGAAGCGCGCCTTTTTCAGCGAGGTGGCGCGCACCCTGCCGGACGCGCTGATGGTGAAACTGGCACTGCATGGGCGCAGCGTGGTCGCCGCCGCGGTGTTCTTCTGCAGCGCCGAGGCGCTGTTCGGGCGCTACTGGGGCGCGGCCGACGACTATCACAGCCTGCATTTCGAGACCTGCTATCACCAGGGGATCGAGTTCTGCATCGAGCGGGGCATTGCGCGCTTCGAGCCGGGGACGCAGGGCGAGCACAAGGTGAGTCGCGGCTTCGAGCCGGCCATCACCTGGTCGGCGCACTACATCGCCGACGCCGAGTTTCGTGCCGCCATCGGCGATTACCTGGCGCGCGAGGGCGCGGCGGTCGAGGCCTATGCGCACGAAGTGCAGGCGCACGTGCCCTACCGCGGGCGCCGCGCGTGAAGACCATCACCTGGCTCTCGCCGCACGATGCCCCCGAGTGGTTCCCGCCCGCGGAACAGGCGCTCGATGAGCCGGCGGGGCTGCTCGCCGCCGGCGGCGACCTGTCGCCCGAGCGGCTGATCGCCGCCTACCGGCGCGGCATATTCCCGTGGTACTCCCCGGGGCAGCCGGTGCTGTGGTGGTCGCCGGACCCGCGCGCGGTGCTGTTCCCGGAGGAGTTTCACTGCTCGCGCAGCCTGGCGAAGCGGCTGCGCAATGCCGGCTTCAGCGCCGCGCTCGACCGCGACTTCGCCAGCGTCATCGACGCGTGCGCCGCGCCGCGCGCCGCCAGCCCCGGTACCTGGATCACCTCCGAGATGCGCGCCGCCTACCTGAGGCTGCACGGCCTCGGTTGCGCGCACAGCGTGGAGATCTACCAGCGCGGCGCGCTGGTCGGCGGACTCTACGGGGTACGCCTGGGCGGGGTGTTCTTCGGCGAGTCGATGTTCAGCCGCGAGCGCGACGCCTCCAAGGCGGCGCTCGCGCACCTGGTGGCGCTGTGCCGGCACAACGACCTCGCCGTCATCGACTGCCAGCTGCCGTCGCGGCACCTGGCGAGCCTCGGCGCGCGCACCATCCCGCGCAGCCAGTTCCAGGCGCTGCTGCGCGAGCACGTGCGCAGCGGCGGCGCGCCGCTGCTGCCGCTGGAGCGCGGCACGCAGGCGCGTGCGGCAAATTGCATTAGCGCGGCGCGCTTGTGCTACAATTCGCGCCCCGCAAGCCATTAAGGGCGCATGTCAAAAGAAGATGCGATCCAGATGGAAGGCGAGGTCGTCGAGACCCTGCCCAACACGACCTTTCGGGTGAAGCTGAAGAATGGCCACGTGGTGACCGCGCATATCTCCGGCAAGATGCGCAAGAACTACATCCGCATCCTCACCGGGGACGCGGTCACCGTGGAAATGACCCCGTACGATCTGACCAAGGGCCGCATCGTCTACCGCGGCCGCTGAGCGGCGCTTACGCGGGTACCGCCGGTACCTGCGCGGGCTCGAAGCTGAGCTTGAGCGCCGCGCCGTCCTCGGACACCGACACGCCCACGTGACCGCCGCCGGCCAGCCGGCCGAACAGCAGCTCCTCGGCGAGCGGGCGCTTGATGTGCTCCTGGATGATGCGCGCCATCGGCCGCGCACCCATCTTCGGATCATAGCCGTGCGTGGCGATCCAGCGGCGCGCCGCCTCATCGAGCGTGAGCGTCACGCCCTTCTGCTCGAGCTGCGCTTCCACCTCGAGCACCAGCTTGTCGACGACGCGCTCGATCGTCACCGGGTCGAGCGCGGCGAACTGAATCACCGCATCGAGGCGGTTGCGGAATTCGGGGGTGAAGATGCGGCGGATCGCCTCCATGCCGTCGCTGGCGTTGTCGGCGTGGGTGAAGCCGATCGGCGCGCGCGCCATCTCCTGGGCACCGGCGTTGGTGGTCATGACGATGATGACGTGGCGGAAATCGGCCTTGCGGCCGTTGTTGTCGGTCAGCGTGCCGTGGTCCATGACCTGCAGCAGCAGGTTGAAAACGTCCGGGTGCGCCTTCTCGATCTCATCGAGCAGCAGCACGCAGTGCGGATGCTTGGTGATCGCCTCGGTGAGCAGACCGCCCTGGTCGAAACCGACGTAGCCCGGGGGCGCGCCGATCAGCCGCGACACCGTGTGGCGCTCCATGTACTCGGACATGTCGAAGCGCAGGAACTCGACGCCCATGGCGATCGCCAGCTGCCGCGTGACCTCGGTCTTGCCGACCCCGGTGGGACCGGCGAACAGGAAGCTGCCGATGGGCTTGCGCAGCTCGCCGAGTCCGGAGCGCGCCATCTTGATCGCCGCGCCGAGTGCCTCGATCGCCTTGTCCTGGCCGAAGATCACCAGTTTGAGGTTGCGCTCGAGGTTCTTGAGCACCTCGCGGTCGGAGGTCGAGACGTTCTTGGCCGGGATGCGCGCCATGCGCGCCACCACGTCCTCGATGTGGCGCACCTGCACGGTTGCTTCGCGCTCGGCGATCGGCTTGAGCCGCGCCCGCGCGCCGGCCTCGTCGACCACGTCGATGGCCTTGTCGGGCAGGTGACGCTCGTTGATGTGGCGCGCGGCCAGCTCGGCCGCCGCGCGCAGCGCCTCGTCGGCGTAGGTGATGCCGTGATGCTCCTCGAAGCGCGGCTTGAGGCCGAAGAGGATCTCGATGGTCTCGGCCACCGAGGGCTCGACCACGTCGATCTTCTGGAAGCGCCGCGCGAGCGCGTGGTCCTTCTCGAAGATGCCGCGATACTCGTTGTAGGTGGTCGAGCCGATGCAGCGGATCTCGCCGTTGGTGAGCACTGGCTTGATGAGATTGGAGGCGTCCATGACGCCGCCGGAGGCGGCACCGGCGCCGATCACCGTGTGGATCTCGTCGATGAACAGAATCGCGCCCGGCTGCTTTTTCAGCTCGGTGATCACCGACTTCAGGCGCTTCTCGAAGTCGCCGCGGTACTTGGTGCCGGCGATCAGCGCGCCCATGTCGAGGGCGAAGATGGTGCAGTCGGTGAGCACCTCGGGGACCTGTCCCTCGACGATCAGGCGCGCCAGCCCTTCGGCGATCGCGGTCTTGCCGACGCCCGCCTCGCCGACGTACAGCGGATTGTTCTTGCGGCGGCGGCACAGGATCTCGATGGTGCGCTCGACCTCGAGCTTGCGGCCGATCAGCGGATCGATGCGCCCTTCCTGCGCCATGCGGTTCAGGTTGGTGGCGTACTTCTCGAGCGCGCTGCCGCCCTCGCCCTCGCGCTCGGCGTCGGTGGCCGCCTCGTCCTTGTCGCTGGATTTCTCCTCGGCGATCTTCGACAGTCCGTGGGAGATGTAGTTGACCACGTCGAGCCGCGTGACGTGCTGGCGATTGAGCAGGAACACCGCGTGGCTCTGCTTCTCGCTGAAGATCGCCACCAGCACGTTGCCGACGCCGACCTCCTTCTTGCCGCTCGACTGCACGTGGAACACCGCGCGCTGCAGCACGCGCTGGAAGCCGAGCGTCGGCTGCACCTCGCGTTCCTCGCCTTCCTCGAGCCGCGGGGTCGACTGGTCGATGTGCTCCTTCAGTTCCTGCTTGAACTTCGGCAGATCCGCACCGCAGGCGCGCAGCACCTCGCGCACCTTGGGCGTATCGATGATCGCAAGCAGCAGGTGCTCGACCGTCAGGTACTCGTGACGCGCCTCGCGCGCCTGGTGAAAGGCATCGTTCAGGCAGTATTCGAGCTCGTTGGACAACACTTCAGCCGGACCTTTCAGTTTGACTTGCCAGCGTCAACCCTGGGCGCTCGCGCGCTGCGCAGCCACCGCGCCTCACGCCTCCTCCAGCGTGCACATCAGCGGGTGTTGATGGTCGCGCGCGTAGGTCGTCACCTGCGCCACCTTAGTTTCCGCGATCTCATATGTGAAGACCCCGCACACCCCCTTACCCCGCGTGTGCACTTCGAGCATGATGCGCGTGGCGGTCGGGCGGTTGAGAGCGAAGAACTTTTCCAGCACGTCGACGACGAACTCCATGGGCGTGTAGTCATCGTTCAGCAGGACTACACGGTACAGCGGTGGCTGCTTGACCTCCGGTCGCGCCTCCTCGACGACGACGCCGGTCTCAGGGCGAACCGGATGTGGATCAGGCATGGGGGTCTTTATAGGGGTCGCGAAACGGCAACACAAGCCTGCCAGAATGTGCAGTAGTTACTCCTGCAGAAACAATTGCTTGAGAGCATAAGCGCCACGCTCGTATCATGGCCCAGCTTGTGGCCTGTGGCGCGAACCTCAACGGCGCGCGCCGCGGCAGTGAAATTGTGCGCACCGCCCGAGGGATCATCGTTGACCGGCCTCACTTAAGTCTATGAACGCCGCTTCCTGGCTCGAGGGTCTGCCCGCGCACGAGCGCTGGCGCGCGTGGCTGCTTGGCGAAGGCCCGCGCGTGGCCACCTGGATCCTGGCGCTGGCGCTCGGCGTGCAGGCGGCGCTGATCGTGACCGATCTGGCAGGTACCGGGCGCGCGACGCGCGGCGCGCCGTCGGCTCGCCAGAGCACGCATCCGCACAACCTGGATGTCGCCACCCTCACCGCCGCGCACCTGTTCGGAGCGCCACCGGTCGCCCGGCAGGACGGCGCCAATGCCCCGCAGACGAACATTCCCTTGGTGCTGACCGGAACCATCGCCGGTAATGATCCTCAAAATGGCCTGGCGATCCTCGGACAGAGCGCACAGACCACCAAAGTGTATGCGGTCGGAGACAACGTTCCCGGGGGGGCGAAGCTGCATTCCGTGTACAGCGACCGCGTAATCGTCGACCGCAACGGCGAACTCGAATCGCTCGCGCTGCCACGGCAGCCGAGCGCGGGAGCACCGCCGCCCTCCGCGGCGGCCCTGCCCGCAGAGAATCCATCCTTCGACCGCATTCGGCGCATGATCAGCGAGCAGCCGGGGCTGCTCGCCGATGTGTTGCGGCCACAGCCGGTGATGGACCACGGCCGCATGAACGGCTTTCGCGTCTACCCGGGGCGCAACCGGGCGGCCTTCATGCGCCTGGGACTGCGCCCCGGCGACCAGGTGACGGCCATCAACGGCACCCCGCTGGACGACCGCGATCGCGCCGACCAGATTCTTCGCACCCTGAGTAGCTCGAGTGAGGCGCGCGTCACGGTCATTCGCGCCGGCCAGCAGCAGGATCTCACCCTGAACCTTGCCCAGGTCGAGCAGGAAGCGGACAGCCTGGCCACGCAGTCGCCGGCGGCGCAGACCTCAGGTGGGCCCCCGCCGGCGGAGACGCCGGCCTCGCCGCCGCCGCCCGGCGGCGGCCAGCAGTGACGTGAGCGCAGGTGGGGGAATCGACGTAATGACCGGCCTTCGTACCTTTGCCGTGAGCGCGCTGGCGGTGCTGACCGCCACCCTCGTCGCCGCACAGCCGCCACAGCCGCCGCAGCCGCAGTCGCCGCCGCTGTCACAGTCGCCGCCACAGGAGCCGCCGCCGACCGCCGTGCAGAGCGCACAGCGCATCACCCCGAACTTCAAGGACGCGGACATCACGCAGATCGCCGAGGCGGTGAGTGCCGCGACCGGCAAGACCTTCATCATCGACCCGCGCGTGCGCGCGCAGGTGACCATGCTGTCCTCGACGCCGATGTCGCCGTCGGCGTTCTACGAGACGTTCCTGTCGATCCTGCAGGTGTACGGCTTCATCGCGGTGCCCGCGGGCAATATCGTCAAGATCCTGCCCGACGCCAACGCACGGCAGATCCCCGGGCTCGACCTGCCCGACCACGTCAGCGCGACCTCCGATGAGATCGTCACGCAGGTGCTCGACGTGAAGAACGTCAGCGCAGCGCAGCTGGTGCCGATCCTGCGGCCGATGATCCCGCAATACGGGCACCTGGTGGCCTATCCGGCCGGCAACATTCTCATCATCACCGACCGCGCCAGCAACGTGAACCGCATGATGCGCATCATCCGGCGCATCGACCAGGTCGGTAACCAGGACCCGGAGATCGTGCCGCTCACCAACGCCTCCGCGTCCGAGATCGTGCGGGTGGTGAACTCGCTGTACGCCGGCGCGGCGGCGGCCAGCGAGGGCCTGCCCGTCAAGGTGGTCGCGGACGAGCGCTCCAACAGCATACTGATCGCCGGCGATGAGGCGCAGCGGCTGCGCATCCGCGCGCTCATCGTGCACCTGGACACCCCGCTCGAGGCCGGCGGCGACACGCGCGTGCGCTACCTGCACTACGCCAATGCGGAGAAGCTGGCCCCGAAGCTCAAGGAGCAGATCACCGGCATCACCCAGGCGGCCGGCGGCGGCGCCCCCGGAGCGACCGGTGCCGCGGCCTCACCGCTGGCGCAGGCGGAGAAGAACGCGATGGTGTGGGCGGATCCGGTCAACAACGCGCTGATCATCACCGCGCCGCCGAAGATCATGCGCGCGGTCATGGACATCGTCGACAAGCTCGACATCCGCCGGCCGCAGGTGCTGGTGGAGGCGATCATTGCCGACATCGACTTCAACAAGGACTCCGAGCTCGGGGTGAACTGGGCGGCGTTCGTCAACGGCTCCAACGTGCCGGCGGGCGCGTTCGTCAGCCCGGTCGGCGGCACCAGCATCGTGGATCTGGCCGGTGCCATCCAGAATCCCGCCAACGCCACCACCACGCTGCTGCAGGGCACGACGCTCGGCATCGGTAGCGTCGGCGGCGCCGGCCTGAACTTCGCCGCCATGCTGCGCGCCATCCGCGCCGACACCGCTGACAACATCATCGCCACGCCCTCCGCGGTGACCATGGACAACCAGGAAGCCGAGCTGAAGGTGGCACAGGAAGTGCCGTTCATCACCGGGCAGTTCACCAACACCACCGCGGTCACCGGCGGCACCGTCAACCCGTTCCAGACCATCCAGCGCGAGGAAGTGGGCACCATCCTCAAGATCACGCCGACCATCTCCGCGGAAGGTACGCAGGTGATGCTCAAGATCTCGATCGAGAGCTCGAGCATCGGCACCAAGCCCGCCGGAGCGGTGGACCTGGTCACCAACAAGCGCACGGTGAGCACCACGGTGCTCATCGACGACGGCGGTATCGTGGTGCTCGGCGGACTCATCGAGGACGACCTGAGCAAGAGCGAGAGCCGCGTGCCGTACCTCGGCAACATTCCGATCCTCGGCCTGCTCTTCAAGACGCGCGCCGACACCTCGACCAAGAACAACCTGATGATCTTCATCCGGCCGAAGATCCTGCGCGATGAGGCGCAGGCCGCCTACGAGACGGGGCTCAAGTACAACTACATGCAGGATCAGCAGAAGCCGATCCTCAACCCGCATGAGGCGCTGCCGCTGCTGCCGGGCGTGCCGCCCGGCAAGCTGCCGCCGCTGCCGCCGCCGCCACCGCCGGGCACCAACCCCGGGATCAATCCGGGGGCGACCTCGGCGACCCCCGCGACGCAGACACCCCCCGCGGGCGCTCCCGCGGTGAAGTCGCCCCCGGCGCCCGCGCCGGCCAATGCGCCGGCCATGCGCCTGCCAGTGCGCCGGCGGGCGCGACGGCGCCTAACGGGGCGACGGCGACGCCGGGCCCCGCCCCCGAGAACAACGCGGTGCCGGCCGCACCCCCACCCGCCGCCGGCAGCTCCACACCGCAAGGCAACCCATGAGCGCAAACGCCGCAGCCCCGCCGCCCGGCGCCGACGGGTCGCGGCGGCTGTCGTTCGCCTTCGCCAAGCGTCACGGCGTACTGGTCAACCGCGTGGTAGATGGGGTGGCGCAATGCACCTATCGCGATACCGCTTCCCCGCAGGCTCTCGCCGAAGTACGCCGCTACCTGCGCCTCGCGGTGCGTCTCGAGCGCGTCCCGGAGGCGCAATTCGATGAGCTGCTGCGCCTGGCGTACGAAGCGGGCTCGGATGCCATGGAGGCGATGGGCGGGCTCGACGATACGACCGATCTGGCGCACCTGGCGCAGGACCTGCCCGAGCAGGCGGACCTGCTCGACAGCGAGGACGATGCGCCGATCATCCGCCTGATCAACGCGGTGCTCACCCAGGCGGTCAAGGAGAACGCCTCCGACATCCACATCGAGCCGTTCGAGAATCGCCTGGTGATCCGCTTTCGGGTCGACGGGGTGCTGCGCGAGGTGCTGCAGTCCAAGCGCGCGGTGGCGCCGCTGGTGGTGTCGCGCGTCAAGGTCATGTCGCGGCTCGACATCGCCGAGAAACGCCTGCCGCAGGACGGGCGCATCAGCCTGCGGATCGCGGGGCGCGCGGTGGACGTGCGTGTCTCGACCATCCCTTCCGGGCACGGCGAGCGCGTGGTGCTGCGTATCCTCGACAAGCAGGCCGGCAAGCTCGACCTGAACTCCCTCGGCATGGATGCGCGCACGCAGGACGCCATGGACGAGCTGATCCACAAGCCCCACGGCATCCTGCTGGTTACCGGGCCGACCGGCTCGGGCAAGACGACCACGCTGTACGCGGCGCTCGAGCGCTTGAACGACAACACACAGAACATCATGACCGTCGAGGATCCGATCGAGTACTACATCGACGGCATCGGCCAGACCCAGGTCAACACCAAGGTGGAGATGACCTTCGCCCGCGGACTGCGCGCCATCCTGCGCCAGGACCCGGACGTGGTCCTGATCGGTGAGATCCGCGACCTGGAGACCGCGCAGATCGCGGTGCAGGCGAGCCTCACCGGCCATCTGGTGTTGTCCACGCTGCACACCAACACCGCCGCCGGCGCCATCACGCGCCTGCGTGACATGGGCATCGAGCCGTTCCTGCTCTCCTCCAGCCTGATCGGCGTGCTGGCGCAGCGCCTGGTGCGGGTGCTCAACCCCGAGACCAAGCAGCCCTTCCAGGCGGGCGAGTACGAACGGCGGCTGCTGAACCTGCGACCCGAGGAGCCCTCGCCCACGCTCTACCGGCCGGGGCGCGATGCGGCCGGCGGTTACCGCGGCCGCTCCGGCATCTACGAGCTCATCATCGTCGATGACGCCATGCGCACCATGATCCACGACGGCGTCGCCGAGCAGGATATCGAGCGCCACGCCCGCCTCGCCACACCCTCGATCCGCGACGACGGTCGCGCGCGGGTACTGCGCGGGGAGACCACCATCGAGGAAGTGCTGCGCGTCACGCGTGAGGACTGACGCGTGAGCGCGTTCGAATACACCGCGCTCGATGTCACCGGCAAGGAGCGCAAGGGCATCCTCGAAGGCGACACGCCGCGACATATCCGCCAGCTGCTGCGCGAGCAGCAGCTGCTGCCGGTGGCGGTCGCGGAAGTGGCGCAGAAAGAAGCCCGGCGGCAGCGCTCGTTCAGCCTGTCGCGGCGCGTCTCCTCCGCCGACCTGGCGCTCTTCACACGCCAGCTCGCCACGCTGGTGCGCGCGGGGCTGCCGCTCGAGGAGTCACTGCTGGCGGTGTCGCAGCAGACCGAGAAGCCGCGCGTACAGAGCATCATCCTCGGGGTGCGCTCGCGCGTCATGGAGGGCCACACCCTCGCCAACGGCTTCGCGGAGTTTCCGCGCATCTTCCCGGAAATCTACCGCGCCACGGTGTCCGCCGGCGAACAGTCCGGGCACCTCGACAACGTGCTGGAGCGGCTCGCCGACTACACCGAGGGGCGCGACCAGCTGCGCCAGAAGGTGCTCGGCGCCATGCTCTACCCGATCGTGCTGTCGGTGATCTGCTTCGGTATCGTCTCGGCGCTGCTGGTGTACGTGGTGCCGCAGGTGGTGTCGGTCTTCCAGGCCAGCAAGGCCAAGCTGCCGCTGATCACGCAGTTGCTGATCCTGATCAGCGGCTTCCTGCGCAGCTGGGGCATCTACCTGCTGATCGGCGGCATCGTCGCGGTGGTGGGCTTCCAGCGCTGGCTGCGCAACCCGGCCGCACGGCGGCAGTTTGACCGCCTGCTGCTGCGCCTGCCGATGGTCGGCCGGCTGGCGCGCGGCTTCAACACCGCGCGCTTCACGCGCACCTTCAGCATCCTGTCGGCCAGCTCCGTGCCGGTGCTCGAGGCGCTGCGCATCTCGGGCGAGGTGGTGACCAACCTGCCGATGCGCGATGCGGTCGCGGACGCCGCGGCTCGCGTGCGCGAGGGCGCGCCGATCGGGCGCTCGCTGGCCGCGAGCCGCCTGTTCCCGCCCATGACCATTCACCTGATATCCAGCGGCGAGTCGAGCGGGCAGCTCGAGGCCATGCTGGAGCGCGCGGCCATCAGCCAGGAGCGTGAGCTCGATGGCCTGATAGCCGCCATGGTCGGACTGCTCGGGCCGATCCTCATCGTCGTCATGGGGCTGTTCGTCATGGGCATCGTTTTTGCCATGCTGCTGCCGATTTTCGAGATGAACAACCTGATTCACTGAAGCCGCAGTGCGCAAAACCGGCCGCACTTCACAAACCGCGCGCCGCACATTGCAGTTGTCACAGGATCTGATTTAAGTTCGCGCCGTCCAATTCCAGGTAAGGCCCGCCGTCCAAGCATGAGCGAGAAGCCGGAATCAGACGAATTCGAGGACGAGGAAGCCGACGAGCCGGTCGTGGAAGACGGCGACGTCGATCTCGATCAGGTCAACAAGGACCTCGATCTCGCCAAGCGCCGTGGGCAAAAGAGCGGCGACCCGGCGTGGCGCCGCCTCGAGCGGCTGCTCGAGGAGAAGCACACCGCCGAGCTCACCAGCGACTTCGAGGACTACGAGATCGGCGAGGACGGCGCTGCACCGCGCAAGGCGCGCCGCAAGCCGCGCCACGGTTGAGGGCGCGCTCTTCGGTCCCGTCAGCCGCGAGCGGTGCCGTTGCGGGCGGCCTCGGCAGGGGTGCACTCGAAACCCGCTCCCGCGGCGCTGATCAGCTCCAGGAACGCCGCGGCCGGCACCGCCTTGCTCATGAGAAACCCCTGGACCAGGTCACACCCCTCGGCGCGCAGGAACTGCAGCTGCGCGGGCGTCTCCACTCCCTCGGCAACGATCGCCAGGTCGAGGTTGTGACCGAGGCCGATGATGGCGCGCACGATGGCGGCGTCGTCCGCATCGACCGTGAGGTCACTGACGAAGGCGCGATCGACCTTGAGGGTATCGAGCGGAAAGCGCTTGAGGTAGCTCAGCGAACAGTAGCCGGTGGCGAGTGCGACCTGTGTCACAACAATTGCGCGCCGCGCGCTTATGTCATCGCCGCCGCTGACAGCGTGGCAACAGCGCTCGACATAACTGCCGCGTGCGGCGCGCGCGGCGCGGCCGTTGGCTTATTTGCGAGGCTAAGCGGGCTCTCGGCTAGTGGAAATCGCGCGAGCGCGTCAGCAGGCTCCCGAGCAGCGCCGAGCGATCGATGAGGCGGCGGGCGATGAGGTGCGACACCCCGTCCTGCTGCTGCCACTCGCCGTGCACTTCCAGCAGCCGTGCACCGATGAGTGCGCGGCGCTGCGCGCGGCCGACGCGCTCCCAGACGATGACGTTCACCTGCCCGCTCTCGTCCTCGAGAGTGAGGAAGGTGACGCCGCTGGCGGTGGCCGGGCGCTGGCGCATGAGCACGATGCCGGCGGTGCGCACCGCCGCGCCGTGGGCCGCCTGCGCCAGCTGCGCCGCCGACAGCAGGGCCGCCTGGCGCAGCCTGTCGCGCAGCAGCGCCAGCGGATGGCGGCCGAGGGTCAGACCGAGCGCGGCATAGTCGGCGCTGATCGCCTCGGCCTCGGTGGGGGAGCTGAGCAGCGGCCGGCCTTCGGCAACGCTCGCCGCCTGTGCCGTGGGCGGGGCGAGCGGCAGCGCACGCTCGGTGGCGGCCACTTCCCAGAAGGCGAGGTGGCGGTTGCCGCTCAAGGTAGCGAGCGCGCCGGCGGCGGCCAGTGCCTCCAGATCGCCGCGGTCGAGTGCGGCGCGCGCGGCCAGATCCTGCACGCTGGCGAAGGCTTGCGCGCTGCGCGCCGCGACCAGACGCGCCGCCCCGGCGCGCGATAACGACTTCACCAGGCGCATTCCTAAGCGCAGTGCCGGCGCCGCGTCGCTGCGCCGCTCGAGCGTCGCGTCCCAGTCGCTGACGCAGGCATCCACCGGCCGCACTTCCACGCCGTGAGCGCGCGCATCGCGTACCAGCTGCGCGGGCGCATAGAAGCCCATCGGCTGGCTGTTGAGCAGCGCGCAGGTAAAGGCCGCCGGCTCGTGGCACTTGAGCCAGGCGGAGTCGTACACCAGCAGCGCGAAGCTCAGGGCATGCGCCTCCGGGAATCCGTATTCGCCGAAACCGAGCATCTGCCGGTAGATGCGCTCGGCGAACTCAGCCGGGTAACCCTTGAGATGCATGCCGCCCAGCAGCCGCTCGCGGAAGGCATCGAGCCCCCCGGTCCGCTTCCAGGCGCCCATCGCGCGGCGCAGCGCATCCGCCTCGCCGGGCGAGAAACCGGCGGCGACGATCGCGATCTGCATCACCTGCTCCTGGAAGATCGGCACACCGAGCGTGCGATGCAGCACCGCGCGTACTTCCTCGCCCGGGTAGTCCACCGGCTCCGCGCCGCAGCGGCGCCGCAGGAACGGATGCACCATGTCGCCCTGGATGGGGCCGGGGCGCACGATCGCCACCTCGATGACGAGGTCGTAGTAACAGCGCGGCTTCAGGCGCGGCAGCATCGCCATCTGCGCGCGCGATTCGATCTGGAATACGCCGATGGTATCGGCGCGGCAGAGCATGTCGTAGACCTGCGGATCCTCGGCCGGCAGCTCGCCGAGCGCGTGCCGGGTGCCGCGGTACTCGTTCACCAGCGCGAACGCGCGCCGCAGCGCGGTCAGCATGCCGAGCGCCAGCAGGTCGACTTTGAGGAGCCCGAGGTCGTTCAGATCATCCTTGTCCCACTGCACCACGGTGCGTTCCGGCATCGCCGCGTTCTCGATCGGCACCAGCTCCTCGAGCAGGTCCTGCGCAATCACGAAGCCGCCGACGTGCTGCGAGAGATGGCGGGGGAAGCCGGGGAAGGCGACCAGCTCGGCGGCGAGCGGCAGCAGGCGCCTGAGCCAGGGGCTGTCGGTATCGAAGCCGGCCTCGCCGAGGCGCTGCGCGAGCGCGGTGCTGCCGTCCCACCACTGCATGACCTGCGCCAGGCGGGTGCTTTCGGCGGGCGTGAGACCGAATGCCTTGCCGAGATCGCGCAGCGCGCTGCGCGGCCGGTACATGATGACCGTGGCGGCCAGCGCGGCGCGCTCGCGGCCGTACTTGCGGTAGACGTACTGCAGCACCTCCTCGCGCCGCTCGTGCTCGAAGTCGATGTCGATGTCGGGCGGCTCGTTGCGCTCGCGGGAGATGAAGCGCTCGAACAGCAGCGCCGCACCGCGCTGCGGATCCACCGAGGTGACGCCGAGGCAATAGCACACGCGCGAGTTGGCCGCCGAGCCGCGCCCCTGGCAGAGGATCCCCTGGCTGCGCGCATAAGCGACGACGTCGTGCACGGTGAGGAAATAAGGCTCGTAGGCGAGCTCGGCGATCAACTCGAGCTCGTGCTCGATGGCGGCGCGCTCGCTCGCGGGCACCCCGCCCGGCCAGCGGCGGCGGGCGCCTGCTTCCGTCAGGCGCCGCAGGTGACTCGCCGGCGTCTCGCCCGGCGGGACCAGCTCGCGCGGATATTCGTAGCGCAGCTCCTCGAGCGAGAAGTGACAGCTGTCCGCCAGCTCCACCGTGCCCGCGAGCAGCTCCGGCGGATACAGCCGCTCGAGGCGTGCGCGCTCGCGCAGGTAACGCTCGCCGTTGGCATACAGCCGCGAACCGACCTGCGCGATCGGCAGCTGCACGCGGATGGCGGTGAGCGCATCCTGCAGGCGGCGCCGCGCGCGCACGTGCATGTGCACGTCGCCGGCGGCGATGAGCGGCACGCCATGGCGCGCACCGAGCTGCCTGAGGCTCGCAAGCCGTGCGCCGTGCTCCCCGTCGCGCAGCAGCTCGACCGCGATCCTCACCCTGCCGGGAAAGCGCGCCGCGAGCCACTCGAGCTCACCGGCATCGGGCCGCGCTCCCGGCACCCACAGGATGTGACACTGCCCGGGACCGAGCTCGGTGACATCGGCGCGCGTGAGCGTGTATTGCCCCTTGCTGGCGGCGCGCCGCCCGCGGGTGATGAGCCGGCACAGCGCGCCATAGCCGCGCCGGTCGATGGCGAGCGCGACGAATTTCAGTCCGCATTGCAGGCGCAGCTCCGAGCCGATCAGCAGCTTCAGGGAGCGGTTCCTGGCCGCCATGTGCGCGCGCACCACGCCCGCCATCGAGCACTCGTCGGTGAGTGCCAGCGCCCGATAGCCGAGCGCGTGCGCCTGCTCGACCAGCTCGTGCGGATGCGAGGCGCCGCGCAGGAAGGTGAAATTCGACAGGCAATGCAGCTCGGCGTACTCGGGCAGCACGGCTGCAGGCCTTTAGCCGAATACGCCGTGGAGAAACCAGCCATGCGGCGCCGCACGCTCGCGAAATACCCACAGCCGCACGCCGTGCGCATCGAGCGCGGCGTAATAATCGCGCGCGATCTCGCCGCCGTCCCACCAACCGCTCTCGATGCGTTCCGGCTCGCTCACCAGTCGCAGCGGGCCGTGCCGCTGCGGCCAGCCGTCCTGCACCGCGAGCGGCTGCGGCGCCGGCAGGATCCACAAGGGACGCCGCGCCGCCGCCGCCCGTGCTGCGCGGCGTGCGGGGTCGCGCGGCGCGCTGGCCGCGGGCGGAGCGGTCAGCGCCCAGGCGCTTTCCGGCCGGTGTTCGTCCCGCACCGCCAGCCCATGCACCGTCCCGGCACCGAGGCGCGCGTGCAGCAGCTCGATGAGCCCGCACGTCTCATTGCCCGTGTCGCCGCCGTGCTCACCGGCCTGCCACAGCGAGCGGCTGCCCGGCAGGTGCGGAATGAGCGCAGCGGCGCGCAGCTCGCAGGCGCGCACCGCGGCGGGCAGCGGCTGCCGCTGCAGGTGCTCGCCGAACAGCGCCGCGAGATGCTGTGCTTCCGCACACGGTGCGGCGAGCTGGAGTATGCACAGCGTCGGCGCGCCGTGCCGGTGCCACAGGCGGCCTTCGAGCTGCAGCACGCCGCACTGGCGTGCCGTGAGGAATTCGCCGAGCGCGGCGAACAGCGGCGCGAGCGCGACGAGCAGCCGCCCATGATCGGTCAGCTCGTAATCGAGCTCGCGGCGGCGGCGAAAGCGCTCGGGCGGGCGGAAGCTGGCGTGCACCTGCGGTGCGCGCCCGGTGAGCGCATCGAGCATGGCGAGTTGCGCCGCGCCGAAGCGGCGCGCAAAGGCGGCACGCGGCAGGCGCAGCACCGCCCCTATGGTGCGCACGCCCACCCGCGCCAGCCGCGCCAGCGTCTCGTCGGGCCAGCACAGCGCGCGCAGCGGCAGGGGCGCCAGTTGCCCGGTGAGCTGCGCAAGCGAGGTGATCACCAGTGCCTTGCCGGCACGGGCGGCCGTCAACGCAGCGAGCGGCAAGGGTGCGAATGCGATTACCGGGCAGCTGCTGACCCGCCGGCATTCGGCGGTGAGCGCGACGGTGAGGCCCGCCACGCCTGCAAACAGCTGCAGGCTCCCCTGCACCTCGAGCAGCAGCCCATCGGGCGGCACGAGGCTCACGCGCGGCGTGAAGCGTTGGCAGACACTTGCCAGCTGCGCAAGTTTTTCCGCAGCTTCGAGCCCGGGCAGATGCACAGCCGCCCACAGCTGCGCAGCGGCTGCGCGCGGCAAGTGCCGCAGCGCGCGCGGCGCTACCGCGACCGGTAGCTCGTATGCCGTGTCGGTGGCGACTCGAGGTGAGAGCGGCTGCATGCAGGTTTGCCTCAGAGGGGCCAGGGAATTTCCAGCTCACCGCGGCGGGTGCCGGGGCCTTTCAGCAGCGTGATGCGCAGACCGGCATCGCGCGGCTCGAGCGCCAGGCGCAGCACCGCAGCGGAAGTCTCGCGGGCGAAGCGCCGCGGACGAAACAGCACCCCGAGGGTACGGCCGCACTCGGCGGCGAGCTGCAGGCGGCGCAGTTCGCGCGGCTGCGCTTGCCGCGTCCAGGCGAGCGCCGCGTCGCAGGCCCCCGAGCGCAGCGCCTGCTCGAAAGCCCACAGGGGGCGTGTGCCTGTCACGACGGCCACCCGCTCGAGCACCATGCCGTGCGCGGCCAGGGCCGGGGCGAAGGGAACCAGCGGCGGGTCCACCCATACGCACCAGCGGGCGCAGCGTGCGCGGGTGAGTGCCGCGAGCGCCGGCAGCAACAACGCCAGCTCACCGCTGCCGAAACGGGAAACGAGGATCTCGATCAGACCGGTGCGCGGCCAGCCTCTGCCGGGAAGATGCTCATCGAGCGGCGCAAACCCGGTGGCCACACCGCTGCGCTGCGCGGCACTGCGGCCGCGCCAGATGGCCGGATGCTCGAGCAAACGCGCGAGTTGGGTATCGCCACCAGCCATGCGAGCTCATGGACAAAAGCGGTCAGATTTCTTATCAATACTGGCGCGCGCTGCGCGCGTGCCAGCGCCCTCAGGTGCTACGCCCGCGGCGCACCACCCCCACCACGATCCCCTCGATGAGCAGCGGCTCTTCTTTCAGATCCACTTTGATCGGCTCGAACTCGGCGTTCTCCGGCATCAGCCATACGACGGAGCCTTCCTGGCGGTAGCGTTTCACGGTGACCTCGTTCTCGAGCCGCGCGACCACGATCTGGCGGCTGCGTACTTCGGAGGTGCGGTGCACGGCCACCAGATCCCCGTCCAGGATGCCGGCATCCTTCATGCTCATGCCGACCACCTTCAACAGGTAATGCGGCCGCGGCTGAAATACCCCCGGATCGATTTGCAGTCGCGCCTCGAAGTTCTCCTCGGAAAAAATGGGCTTACCGGCGGCCACCCGGCCGATGAGCGGCAAGCCCATCTGCTCACGGATGGTGTCCTTGAGCTGGATGCCGCGCGAGGTGCCGGGCACCAGGGCGATGACTCCCTTGCGGGCCAGAGCCCGCAAATGCTCCTCGGCCGCGTTGGCCGAGCGGAAACCGAGCTCGTGCGCGATCTCGGCGCGCGTCGGCGGCATGCCGCTCTCGCCGATGAAACGCTGGATCAGGCGCAGGATCTGTGTCTGGCGAGGGGTAAGGTCGGACATTCTGAACCTGCCTGTCTAAATATACAGTAACTGTGATTATATCCAGATCACGGCCGGCGGCAAGAGGCGCACTTTTCCAGGCACCCCTAAGTCCCATTCACCCAGGCACCGCACAGCGGCACGATCGAGCGCACATCGCAGCGCGCGCGTGCGCGGATTGTCCTCGCGCGCCAGCGCGAGTGCGGCAGCTTCGCAGCGCACCCAGCAAGCGAAGCCGCGCGGCTGACACACCTGATCCGCCATGATCTGCAGCACCTTCGCAACAGTTGGCGCCAGCAATTAAAAATTCTTAAGGAAGGCCTCAGACCGCGCGCGCAGCTCTTCCGTCCTGCAGCAACACCGGCCCGCGCCGTACGCGACTCGTACGCTGCCGCAGCGGAAATACCGCAGGTAAATGCGTGCGTGCCTGCGGCGCGCCGCACTTCTGACATGACATCACGCGTCACCTGTGGGTGTCGCGATCAGAAGACAAGAAGACCAGAGTACCAACCGGCAGTTGCATTCCCGGGTCAAATTTGATGCAGTTGCGCGCGGCGATGACGGCGGAACTTGCCCACCGGACTCGCATCGGTTATCAGGACATCCCGAATCAACAACCCAAAGGGGACGTTTATGAAGTGCGCGAGTGTTGTGAAGGCGGCAGCTGCCGTGGTAGTGGTCGTGGGGCTGGCAGGTTGCACCGATCTGAAGCCCATTCAGGCTCAAATTGACGATCTGAAGGCTCAGCTGGCCAAGACGCAGGGCGACGTATCGGGCGCGAAGAGCGCCGCCGATCAGGCGAACAGTGCCGCTCAGTCGGCCAACCAGGCGGCCAGCGGCGCACAGAGCACGGCGAACCAGGCGCTGGCTGCCGCTCATGCCAGCCAGTCGTGCTGCGATGCGACCAACGAGAAGATTGATCGCATGTTCAAGCGCTCGGTCTCGAAGTAAGACGAGTCGCGACGATCAAATGAACGCCGCGCGCACCCGCGCGGCGTTTTTTTATGCGTTTTGCCTGAGTGGCCGGGCGGGCGAGGCGGCCGGTCAATAGCGGATCAGTGCCGAGCCCCAGGTGAAGCCGCCGCCGAAGGCTTCCAGCAGCAGCAGGTCGCCGCGGCGGATGCGCCCATCGCGCACCGCCACATCGAGCGCGAGCGGGACTGACGCCGCCGAGGTGTTGCCGTGATCCTGCACGGTCACGATCACGCGCTCCATCGGCAGATCGAGCTTGCGCGCGGTGGCCTGAATGATGCGGATGTTGGCCTGGTGCGGCACCAGCCAGTCGATGGCGCCGCGCTCCAGCCCGTTCGCCGCCAGCGCCTCATCGACCGCCTGGCCGAGCTTGGTCACGGCGATCTTGAAGACCTCGTTGCCCGACATGGTGATCGCCAGCCGTGCCTGGAATCCCGCGGACACGCCGCTGCCGCAATAGAGCAGATCCTTGTACTGCCCGTCGGAGTGCAGGTGCGTCGAGAGCACGCCCGCGGTCTCGCTCGGCTCGAGGACCACAGCGCCGGCACCGTCGGCGAACAGCACCGCGGTAGCCCGATCGCTCCAGTCGGTGATGCGCGAGAGCGTCTCGGCGCCGATCACCAGGGCGCGCCGTACCTCGCCGGCGCGCACGTACTTGTCGGCGATCGACAGTGCGTACATGAAGCCGGCGCAGGCGGTCTCGAGGCTGAAGGCCGGGCCGCCGCGACAGCCGAGCCGCTGCTGCAGCAGCGTGCCGCAGTTGGGAAAGATCAGGTCGGGGGTGGTGGTGCCGAAGGCGATGAAGTCCACCTCCGCCGGGGCGATGCCGGCCGCCTCGAGTGCGCGCCGTGCGGCGACTTCCGCCAGGTCGACCGTTGTTTCGTTCTCCGCCGCGACGTGGCGGCGCTCGATGCCGGTGCGGGTGCGGATCCACTCATCGGTGGTGTCGACCATCTGCTCCAGATCGTGATTGGTCACGACCCGATCGGGCAGACGCGCGCCGGTGCCGCTGATGCGCGAGTAGATCAATGAACCGCCCCTTCCGCTTGCAGCGCCCGCGCGATGTGCGCGGTAACGTCGCGCCTCGCGGCCAGCACGGCCGTACCGATGGCGCGTGCGAAAGCCATACCGTCGGCGCGACCGTGGCTTTTTACCACGATCCCGGCGAGGCCGACCATGCACGCGCCGTTGTAGCGGCGTGGATCGAGCCCGACGGCGACGCGCCGCAGCACCGGCCGCGCGATCAGGCCGGCCACGCGATCGAGCAGTGACGCCTGGAATTCCTGGCGCACCCGATCGGCGATGAGACCGGCGACCCCTTCCATGGTCTTCAGCGCGACGTTGCCGGTGAACCCGTCCGTGACCACGACGTCGACGTCGCCGGAGAAGATGTCGTCGCCTTCCACGAAGCCGATGTAGTTGAGCCCGCTCGGGCCGAGCAGTGCGTGCGCCTCCTGCACCAGCTCATGCCCCTTCATGTCCTCCTTACCGATGTTCAGCAGGCCGACGCGCGGGTTGGCCACGCCGTACACCTCGCGCGCCACGATCACGCCCATGGCGGCGAACTGGCGCAACTGCAGCGCCGTCGCCTTGGTGTTGGCGCCCAGATCGAGCATGTGGGTCAGGCCGTGCGCGGCCGGAACGGCCGAGATGATCGCCGCCCGCTCCACGCCGGGCAGGGTGCGCAGCACGAAGTGCGCGATCGCGGTGAGCGCCCCGGTGTTGCCCGCGCTCACGCAGGCACACGCGTGGCCGTCGCGCACCTGGTCGACGGCGAGGCGCATCGAGGAGTTTTTCTTGTGGCGAATGGCCTCGCGCGGCTTCTCCTCCATGGTCACCACCTCGGTGGCAGCGACCACCGCGACGCGCTCGCGCAGCGCGGCCGGCTGCGCCGCCAGCAGCGCGCCGATCAGCTCCGGATCGCCGACCAGCCGCACGCGCAGCTCGGCATCGTCGGCAAGGGCGCGCAGCGCGCCGGCAACGTATTCGCGCGGCTCCTGGTCGCCGCTCATCACGTCGATAGAGATCGGCAGCACGCAGGCTCTTCGAGTCTTCGCGCCTTTAGGTGGCCGCCTGTTCAGTCCTTGTCGGTGTTATCGGCGGGCTTTTCGATCACGCGCCGGCCGCGATAGAAGCCGTCGGGCGTGATGCGGTGGCGCAGATGCGTCTCGCCGGACTGCGGGTCGGAGGACAGCGCAGGCTTGGCGAGCCGGTCGTGCGAGCGGTGCATGCCGCGTCGTGAGGGTGTCTTGCGGCTCTTTTGGACAGCCATGAATGAAGCTCCTGACTCGAAGTCCTTAGCGTTTCAAAAGTTCTCCGAGACGCGCAAACGGTCTGTGCGTCTCGCCCTGCACCGGCGCTGCCGCCACCGGCGTCGCTGCCGGCGCACAGTGCGCGTCCGTGCCCTGCGCGTGCAGCGGCACGAGCGGCAGGGCGAGCAGCAGCTCCTCGGTCACCAGTGCCCCGATCGTCGTACGTCCGCCCGGGGCGAGCACCGCCTCGAGCTCCTGCGGCACCCGCTCCGCCCCGGCCTCGGAGGCGACCAGCGCGACGCGCGCGCGGATGTCGAGCGGCTGCTGCATCGGTCTCATGCAGCGCTGGCACTCGAGCGTCGCGCCGCCCTTGATACTAAGCTCGGCGATCGCAAGATCCTGCTCGCGGCCAAACTGCACGCGCCCCTGCACGCTGCCCGCAATCCCGCCGCGCCGCGAGCGCAGGCCCGGCAGCTCGGCCAGCGCCAGCGCAAAGGCAACCTCGCCTGCGCTGCGGCTGAGCCGCTCGACGTCCAGCGGCTGCGACCAGGGCGGCAACGGTCACTCCGGTGAATGGCGCCGGTCCCCGACGCACAAACACGCACGCCGTTTCGGGGGACTAAGCGCATGGGGCGCGTATAATAGGTACCGAGTCAGCCCAAGTCAAAGTCACGACCTGCGGCTAACCCGTTGTTTCTCGAAGGGCATTCGCCCAAAGCCAAAGATCCAAGTGCCGCAGCTCGTTCTCGCCTCGGGCTCCCCCTACCGCCGCACCCTGCTCGCAAGGCTCGGCATCCCGTTTGAGTCGCAGCCCTCCGGGGTTGCCGAGGCGCACGTGGCGGCGGAGTCTGCCGCCGATCGCGCCCTGCGGCTTGCCGTGGAGAAGGCGCGCGCGGTGGCAGCAGTACATGCGCACGCCGTCGTGATCGGCAGCGATCAGGTCGCCAGCGCCGGGGACGAGGTGCTCGACAAGCCGGGCGACGCGGCGCGTTGCCGGGCGCAGCTGCGGCTGCTCTCCGGCCGCACCGCGCACTTCTACACCGCCTGCGCCGTCCTCGGCGGCGCTCCGGCGGCGCAACTGCACGTCGACACCACCACGGTCATGTTTCGCACGCTGTCCGGCGCGGAGATCGACCGCTACGTGGAGCTCGAGCAGCCGTTCGACTGCGCGGGCGGCTTCAAGGTGGAGGGCCTGGGAGTGGCACTCTTCGAGTGCATCGAGAGCCAGGACCCGACCGCACTCATCGGGCTGCCGCTCATCTGGCTCGCGGCAGCGTTGCGCCGTGCAGGCTACGAGCTGCCCTGACGGGACCTGCTGCCGCGTCGGTCGGCGCGGTCGCCAAGTTGATCGAGGACGGCGGCGAGCTGCGCTGGCAGTGGGGCACTGATGCTGAAGTCCATGCCCTGCGGCCAGCTGAACGACAGGCTGTGCGCGTGCAGGAACATGCGCTTGAGCCCGAGCAGCCGCAGCTCCTCGTTGAATGCCGCGTCACCGTATTTGTCGTCGCCGGCCACCGGATGACCGCTGAGCGCCGCGTGCACGCGTATCTGGTGTGTGCGGCCGGTACGCAGGGTAACTTCCATGAGGGTCGCCGTCCTGCCGAAGAACTGCACCGGGCGAAACTCGCTCACAGAAGGTTTGCCGGAAGCGCCGGGCCGCACGGTGCGCTCGCCGCCGACGCGCGTATCGGTGCGCAGCGGCACGTCGATGCGCTTGGCGCCGAGCTGCCAGCTGCCTTTGACCAGTGTGAGATAGCGCTTCTCCATCGCTCCGTCGCGCAGCAGCGCATGCAGCGTCCGCAGGACCGCCGGACGGCGCGCAATGAGCAGGCAGCCGCTGGTATCGCGGTCGAGGCGATGGGCGAGCTCGAGCGTGTCCTGCGGCCGCAGCGCCCGCAGCCCCTCGATGACCCCGAAGCTGACGCCGCTGCCACCGTGCACCGCAATGCCCGCCGGCTTGTCGAGCACCAGCAGCCTCTCGTCCTCGTACACGATGGCGCGCCTGAGCTGCTCGCCAAGCGCCGCTCCCGGGCGCACCGGCTCCCCGGGCGCGGTGACGCGCACCGGCGGGATGCGGATGCGGTCCCCAAGCTGTACACGCAGCTGTGGATCGGCGCGGCGACCGTTGACGCGCACCTCGCCCTTGCGGATGAGGCGAAACAGCCGGCTGCGCGGCACACCGGGCAGCTGGCGCTGCAGGCAGTTGTCCAGGCGCTGGCCGGCCTCGTCCTCGCTGACCTCGTAGTGCTGCACGCCGGTGCGAATTTCACGCGACTCGGGCGCGGTTGCGGCGTCCTTGGTGTAAGACATTGTTTTTACAATGATCCGGAGTATACTCTGTGGGTCGTCCGCCAGGTGCGGACGCGCCAGTGGTTGGCGGCAAGGGCCGCCGCCCGTTTAGTTGGACCTCTTAAACCGAGGCCATCGCTTGGGCCGCCAGGACCGCGCGAGCTGCGTCGAACCTCCGTACATCACGGAAATCCGCAGTGAGCGCCGTCGGTTGAGTTCACCGAAGGTTACCTCCCCGTCCGCCTGCCGAAGTGCGGACATCAGTGTGAATAACGAGACTCTCTCTCATTCGCTTTGGTTCGGGAACCTTCGCTGCCGCGGAGGTGAAATCCCGCGGCCTCCCGTCGCGTGCTTGCCGGCCCCTTACCGCACAGTAGGGGCACATGAAGAGAATGCTAGTGAATGCGACTCAGGAAGAGGAGTTGCGCGTTGCTCTGGTTGATGGACAGAAGCTGTTTGACCTGAGTATCGATTTACCTTCCCGCGAACAGAAAAAAGCCAACGTTTACAAAGCCCGGATCGCGCGCATCGAGCCCTCGCTCGAGGCGTGCTTCGTCGATTACGGCACCCAGCGACACGGCTTTCTGCCGCTGAAGGAAGTCTCCAAGGAGTATTTTCGCCAGCCGCCGCAGGGCGGCCGGATGAATATCCGCGAGCTCCTGTCCGAGGGCCAGGAGGTCATCGTGCAGGTGGAGAAGGAGGAGCGCGGCACCAAGGGTGCGGCGCTCACCACCTTCATCAGCCTCGCCGGCCGCTTCCTGGTATTGATGCCGAACAACCCACGCGCCGGGGGCGTGTCGCGCCGCATCGAGGGCGAAGACCGCGATCAGATGCGCGAGGTCATGAGCCAGCTGCAGATCCCGGAAGGCATGGGCGCCATCGTGCGCACCGCCGGAGTCGGCCGCTCGGTCCAGGAGCTGCAGTGGGACCTGGACAACCTCAAGGTCCAGTGGGATCAGATCGACGCGGCGGCCAAAGACCGCCCCGCCCCGTTCCTGGTGTTCCGCGAGAGCGACGCGGTGACGCGCTCGATGCGCGACTACCTCTCCGACGACATCGGCGAGGTGCTGGTGGACAGCCCGGCCGCCTTCCAGAAGGCGCAGGAATACATGCAGCGCTTCATGCCGGCGGAGGCGCAGCGGCGCCTGAAGCTCTATACCGACGACATCCCGCTGTTCACGCGCTTCCAGATCGAGAGCCAGATCGAGTCGGCCTACGCGCACAAGGTGCAGCTGCCCTCCGGCGGCAGCATCGTCATCGACTACACCGAGGCGCTGGTGTCGATCGACATCAATTCCGCGCGCGCCACGCGCGGCAGCGACATCGAGACCACGGCGACCAACACCAACCTCGAGGCCGCCGACGAGATCGCCCGGCAGCTGCGCATCCGTGACATCGGCGGGCTGATCGTCATCGACTTCATCGACATGGAGTCGGCGAAGAATCAGCGCGACGTCGAGGACCGGCTGCGCGATGCCATGAAGATGGACCGGGCGCGCATCCAGATCGGCCGGCTGTCGCGCTTCGGCCTGCTGGAGATGTCGCGGCAGCGCCTGCGCCCCTCGCTCGGGGAAACCAGTCACATGGTCTGCCCCCGCTGTGTCGGCATCGGCAGCATCCGCAGCGTCGAGTCGATGACGCTGGCCGTGCTGCGGCTGATCGGCGAGGAGCTGCGCAAGGATCGCACCGCGCGGGTCATCGCGCAGGTGCCGGTAGCGGTGGCAACCTACCTCATTAATGAAAAACGCGAATGGCTGCGCACGCTCGAGGACAAGAGCGAGACCGAGCTGATCATCGTGCCGAACGAGAACATCCAGACCCCGGAGTACTCGATCCGCCGGGTGCGCGACGACGAGCTGGATCTGCCGGAGAACCGCCAGGCGACTTACCTGATGCCGACCGCACCGGAAGTGGTCGAGCCGGGCTCCGCACAGGACAAGAAGCCCGTCGCCGAGACGCCGGCGGTGGCGACGCTGCTGCCGGCGACCGCAGCGCCGATGGCCGCGTCCCCGGCTCCCGCGGCCGCCCCGGCAGCTGCGGCGGCCGCGCACGAGAGTTTCTGGTCGCGAGTTCGCAAGCTGCTGGCCGGCGAGCCGGCCGCGGCGCCGGCGGAAGCCGCGCAGCAGGCGCCCGCCGCGCCGGCCGGGCGCGCCCCGCGTCGTGAAGAGGGACCGCGGCGCGACGGACGCCGCGATCACTCGCGCAGCCCGCGCTACGCCGATGGCGCGCGCCGCGAGCGCAGCGATGGCCGCCGCGGCGATGGACGCGATCGTCACCGCGATCGCGACGGCCGCGACAACCGCGACGGTCGCGATCGCAATCGCGAGCCCGGGCGACGCCCCGAGCGCTCGGCCGAGCGTAATGGCGCGCCGCGCAACACACCCGATCGCAACGCTCCGAACCGTGAGCCGCAGCCACCGCAGGACGCTCCCCGCCAGGAAGCGGTCGGCGCTGCAGCCGCAGGCCCGCCTCCCGGAGAGCTGCGCACCGACCGGCCGGAAGGCAGTCGCGGGCGCGGACGTCGTGGACGGCGGCGCGGCCGCCGCGGCGGCGGCGGCGGTGCACGCGAGGGCGCGGCGCCCATGCAGAACCCGGGCGATGCGGGTCCCCCCGTCTCCGGCCCGGAGGACAGTGGTGAGGTGCGCCAGATGTTTCCGGATGCGGATGTGCCCGCGCCGGTCACGAGCGAGCCGGTAGTGCGCGAGTATCACGCGGAGCCGCCACGCGAGCTGGCTGCCAAGCACGAGGCGGCGCCGCTGGCGCACTTTGAGCCAACCGCCAAGCCCGACCCGGGCCAGAACAAGCCGTACGTGGTGTGGTCATCCGCGCCAACGCCGAAGGATGTCGGCGGCGCCGGAGCCGAGCCGGAGGAGTGAGCGCGCGCGTCAGCGCGGCGCGCTACGCGGCGCGCGCGCGCTGGCGCAGGTGGTCGAGAAGACCGCGGGCCGCAGCCTCGGCGAGGTCGAGCACTTCCTCGAAGCCGTTCGGTCCGCCGTAATATGGATCGGGGACTTCCTCCGGCGCCCCCGCCGGAGCGAACTCGAGAAACAATCGCAGCCGCTCGTGTGCGACTGTCGGCGCGCGTCGACGCAGCACGCGCAGGTTCTCCTCGTCCATGGCGAGGATCAGATCGAAACGCTCGAAATCTCCGGGCTCGACGATGCGCGCGCGCAGTGCCCGCATGTCATAGCCGCGCCGCGCGGCGGCCGCGCAGCTGCGCGGGTCGGGCGGCTCGCCCAGGTGGTAACCGGCGGTACCCGCCGAATCCACCTCGACGGATAGCTCCGGCGCTTCGCGCGCCGCGAGCGCGCGCAGTACCGCTTCGGCGGTCGGCGAGCGGCAGATGTTGCCGAGACAGACGAACAGGATTCTCATAGCGGGACCTGCGTGTGTAACTTCATGATTGTGCGTCCTAATCCGTCTGGCCGGGTCTGGGCTGTGGGCCGCTTTAAGATCACAAATTGTGAGCTTAAAGCGCGGTCGCGGACAAGATCAGACCCCACACGGTAGGCCACATGTATCTTCGGCGTGGACTTCGGACTGCCTGGGCGCTTGCAGCCGCCGGCGCATCGCTGACGGCAGCGCAAGGTCTGTTGGCCGCTAACAGCGACGACGAGATCCCGCCGTGGTCACTCGCCCTCGAGCAGCGTTTGCAACCCTGGTGCCCGAAGGGTTGTGCGTCCGGGGTGCCATTCACGGCAGTCTACAAGAGCGGCGATCGGATCCTGGTGTTCGTGGGCGTGCATCATGTCTTCACACCGGGGAACAGCACGATTCGCGCAGTAGACTCGGGATTTGCTGCAACCTCTGCGGCCATTCTGATCGCGGAGGGTTTCCCCACGGCGATGGGTGAGAGCCCGGCCCCACTGGTCAAGCACGCGAGCAAGCGCGGGACCGCAGAGGAGGATCAGTTCACCAAGAGTGAAGGGATGTACGCGATTTCACGAGCCATTACCGATGGCATTCCATTTTTGGGCGGAGAGCCAACGCGAACGGAGCAAGTGCAAGCACTGGAACGCCGAGGATTTACGCCAACGGACATCGCATTCGCATACCTGGTCGGTGGCCTTTCGCAATCCCTACGGTCTGGAGATCTTGCGAGCTCAAGCGATCCGAAACTTGCCGAGTCATTCGCGCAGTGGTCCCGCGCGTTTTCTGATCAGTACCAACTACCGCCTCTGTCCTTGGAGGACTTTAAGACGCGATACCAAGCAGTGTTCGGCGTTGAACTGACACGTGATGCGGACCCGGCTAAGCGATCGGAGCCCGGCAGCACCTCTGCGGTGTCTTTGCTCTATCAGACTGACATGGCGACCCGCGATGAGCATCTACTGGCGACGATCGAAAAGGAGCTCGATTCAAAGAAGCGGGTCCTCGTCGTCTACGGTGGAAGCCATTGGACAACGCTCTCGCAGGCGCTGCAACGCCGACTTGGCAAACCCAAAATTACGCCATTTGTTGAGTAGACACGCCCCTGCCGGTGTTTCGGCTCCGCTGCCGAGGCAGGCGAATTGCACTCTTATATCGGATCGCCGCAAACCTCTCGGCAATCCACGAGCTCTTGAACCCGACGCGGCCCGGACGCCGCGGCATCGGTTTCACCGAAGATGTTGGGGAGAGCGTATTGCCGCTAAAGCGCCCGCGAATAAGCGGTGCGTGTGGCGAGCAAATCCGAGCCCAACAGCCAAGGCCCCCAAACTCAGCCAGCCTAAAGCCCTCAAATCCAGCACCCACCATCGCCAAATCAGCCGAGGAGGCAGCCGCTCACTTCGCCTGGTTTGCGCACTTCGCCACGCTCGATTGCCCGGCCTCGAGCAGGCTGACCCGGGAGCGCCTCGAGTGGCGTCCAGCGCAGCCCACGCTGCTCGCCGACCTCGAACGCGGAAGCTACTTCCGCAGCTGAACGCAGCGGCCCGACTACCTCACGCTGTAGCCGCGTCCCTCGAGACAGGCGCGCATGGCGCGCTGGTAGCCCGCCCGCTTCTCCGCAGCCTCGTCCGGCGATACACCGCCTGAGGACTGCGTCGGGTCGTAGCCGGTCTGCGAGTTGGCCCACTTGTGGCACTCGTACTTGTCGTTCGACTGCTGCTCGGCCGACTGTCCGTTCTGCGGATAGATGTACACGTCATCGCTCGGCGGCGGCTGCGTCGTCGCGGGTGCGGCGTCCGGCGCTGCATCCGGCGGCGCCACTGTTTCGTAGCCGTTCTGCGCCGGGTCCCACGTGTAGTACGTGTCGTTGGCGTAGTAATACGGCACGCCACCCACCCACACCGTGGTGTAGTAAGGCGGCAGCACCGGCACGAACACGCCGAGCGGCGGCCCGATCACGACGAATCCCGGGCCACGGCGCCCATACCACACGCCGCCCGAGTAGTAGTAGCGTCCGCCCGCCAGCGCGTACGGCCGGCCCGGCACGGCGCCGAAGTACGCGCCGCGGTTCGCGTAGTAGTGATTGTGGCTGTAGCGTGAGTCGTAATGCTGACCGCGCGGCATCTGCGCTTCGGCACTCGCCGCTACCAGCATCAGCGCCGCCAGGGCGCCACACAGGGGTGCAATGTTGCGCTTCATGGGTGTCACCTTCACGCTCCTCACTTGACGCTGTAGCCGCGCCCGTCGAGGCAGGCGCCGAGCGCGCGCCGGTAATTGGCGGCCTGCTGCTCGTACGTGGCGGCGGCACGTCGATCCTGCGCCGCCGCGGCCTGCGCATTGGCGTAGTTGGCCGCGTTCGCCTGCGCGTTGGCGGCATCGGCGGTGCTGCCAATGGCGCCGCCGACGACTGCACCGGCGAGCGCTGCGGGTGCGGCCTGCCAGCGCGGGGCGATCACGGCGCCCAGCACTGCCCCGGCGACCGCGCCAATGGCGGTGTTGGTTCCCGGCGGCGGCCCGGCCGACACCACCCGCACCCGATCGTGCGGCGGCACGCCCGGAGCGCTCGGATCAAAGCCGGTCTGCTGTGTGGCCCACGTGCTGCACTCGTAGTGGTCGCGATCCTGCTGATCGGGCGGCTGGTTATGCAGCGGATAGGCGTACACGTCCACGTTCGGTGGCGGCGCCGAGGGGGGCGGCGGGGGCATCGGGCGCGGTGGGGGCGCGGCGACACAGCCGGCGAGCACGCCTGTCAGAGCGGCCAGCGCGACGCAGGTGAGCGCGGCACTGCGAATCGAGTTGAATCTGTTCATCAAGGTTCCCTACTTAATATAGCGCGCAACGGTACCCACAAAAACGCTGAGTGCGGGCGCACGGTTGACACTTCAAGCTTGGCAATCGACCCCGTCTTGGACGTCCGTGCGGCGCTGTAAGTTCCTGTTGACAAAGGGCTTGCGGGAACGTCCCCCACGAGCGACTGTGAACAATTGTTACCCGTCCCGGGTCACAGCGCACGGGCGGGCAAGTGTAGCCGTTCAGGAGGCCCCAGGCGCGAGCATGGCGCGGACCCGCTCAAGATCTGCGGGGGTGTTCACGTCAGGTCCGGGAGGCTCGCACGCCTCGCCGACGCAGATGACCAGCCCATGCTCGAGCGCGCGCAGCTGCTCGAGCTGCTCGCGGACTTCCAGCGGCGCCACTGGCAGCTGCGCGAGGCGCAGGAGCGCTGCGACGCGGTACGCGTAGATCCCGCGGTGGCGCCGCGCACCGCCGCAGTCGCCTTGCACAGCGAGCCCTGGCGGGGCGCCGTCGCGATTCCACGGGATCGGCGCACGGCTGAAGTACAGCGCCCGCCCGCGGGTATCGCACACCACCTTGACGATGTTGGGATCGAGCAGCTCCGCCACCGAGTTGATGGGCGTGGCGAGCGTGCCGATGTCGGCGTGCGGCGTGGCAGCGAGCAGCGCCGCCAGCTGCGCGAGCAGCGCCGCCGGCATCAGCGGCTCATCGCCCTGCAGGTTGATGACGATGTCATCGGCCGCCCAGCCGCGCTGCCGCGCCACCTCGGCGATGCGGTCGGTTCCGGACGGATGGGTTGCAGCGGTCATGAGCGCCTCGGCGCCGAACGCGCGCGCGGCGCGCACGATGCGCTCGTCGTCGGTGGCGAGCAGCACCTCGCGCGCACCGGCCGCGGCGGCACGCTCGTACACCCACTGCACCAGCGGCTTGCCGTGGATCGGCAGCAGCGCCTTGCCGGGCAGCCGTGTAGAGCCGAAGCGCGCCGGGATGACGACCCGAAACGGCGGACAGGCGGACGGCGCCACCACTTCAGCGCTCGAGCAGCGGATCGTCCGCGGTGAGCTGACGGGCTTCCTCCTCCATCATGACCGGAACCGCATCGCGGATCGGGTAGGCGAGGCGGTCCATGCGACACACCAGCACCTGTGCCTCGCGGTGATACCGCAGCGTTCCCTTGCATACCGGGCAGGCGAGAATCTCGAGCAGACGCGCGTCCATCAACCGCCACCTTTCGCTTGCGGCGCAGCGCCGCGCACCTTCGCCAGCACGCGCGCCAGCAGCTCGCGTGCATCGTGCGCGGCGAGTTGCGCGGCGACCGGGACGTACCACAGCCGCGGGTCGGCGAACGAGGCGCATTTTACGGCATCTTTCTCGGTCATGAGCACCGGCGCCTCATCGGCGAACTGCAGCTGCGCGGGGGCCAGCGGGTAATGATCGGGAAAGGGATGCTCGCAGATCTCCAGCCCGTGCGCGCGCAGCAAGGCGAAGAAGCGCGCCGGATTGCCGATGCCGGCGACGGCGTGCACGCGCTGCCCGCGAAAATCCGCGAGCGGCCGTGCCGCCGCCTGGCCGCCGATAGCGACCGCTTCGTGCGCGACGAGCGCCATGCCGAGCGGCGCAGCCGCGAGCCCCGCCGCCGGGCCGCCGGCTTCGCTGCGGCCGTTGACCACCACCGCATCGGCCTGCAGCAGCCGCGCGGCCGGCTCGCGCAGCGGACCGGCCGGCAGCAGCCGCCCGTTGCCGAAGCCGCGCATCGCGTCGATCACCACGATCTCGCAGTCGCGCGCGAGTCGCAGGTGCTGCAGCCCGTCGTCGGCGAGAATCACCTCCACCTGCGCGGCCAGCGCGCGCGCCGCCGCCACGCGGTCCGCACCGACCATCGTGGGACAGCCGCTGCGGCGGGCGAGAATCAGCGCCTCATCGCCCACCTCGTGCCAGTCAGTGCCCGGGTGCACCGGCCGCGGCGCGCCGTGACTGCGGCCGCCGTAGCCGCGCGAGACGATGCCGGCGCGCAAGCCGACGCCGGCGAGCTCGCGTGCCAGCCAAACGGTGAGCGGCGTCTTGCCGGTGCCGCCCACGGTGAGATTGCCCACTACCACCACCGGCCGGCCGACGCGCTGCGCCTGCAGCCAGCCGGCGCGGTAGGCGCGACGGCGCAGCCCGACGAGCACGCCATAGACGGATGCGAGCGGCTGCAGCCACGCCGCGCCCGCGCCATCGCCATACCACAGCCCGGTGAGGCGCCGCTGCACGCCACCCGCGGGCGCTTCAGGCGGAGAACTGCAGCCGATGGAGCTGGGCGTACAGACCTCCCTGCGCGAGCAGCTCGGCGTGCGTGCCGGACTCGGCGATGCGTCCCGCGTCGAGCACGATGATGCGGTCGGCCTGCTCCACGGTGGACAGGCGGTGCGCGATGACGAAGGTCGTGCGATGGAGCACAAGCTGCGCGAGCGCTGCCTGGATGGCGCGCTCGGCCTCGGTGTCGAGCGCCGAGGTCGCCTCGTCGAGGATCAGGATCGGCGCATCCTTCAGCAAGGCACGCGCAATCGCGATGCGCTGGCGCTGCCCGCCCGAGAGCAGCATGCCACGATCGCCCACCAGCGCATCGAGGCCGCCGCTCTGGCTGCGGATGAACTCGAGAATGTGCGCTGCCTCCGCGGCACGCTCGATGGCAGCGTCGGGCACGTCGAGCCCGAAGGCGATGTTGTTACGGATGGTGTCATCGAACAGGACGACGTCCTGGCTCACCACCGCGATCTGCTGGCGCAGGCTCTTGAGCTCGTAGTCGCGCACGTCGCTGCCATCGATGCGCAGCGCACCCGCGGCAACGTCGTAGAAGCGCGGCAGCAGGTTGACCAGCGTCGACTTGCCGCTGCCCGAGCGCCCGACGATCGCCAGGCTCTCGCCCGCGGCGACCGCGAGCGAGACGTCCGTCAGGGCGGCCGGCCGCCCGCCGGCGCGCGCCTCGGCACCTGCCGGGTAGGAGAACGACACGTGATCGAACTGCACTTCGCCCCGCACGCGCGCGGCGCGCAGCGTGCCGCCCTGCGGCTCGATCGGCTCGTCCAGCAGCTCGAACAGACTCTGGCCGGCCGCAATCCCCTGCTGCAGCGGGCCGGCAACGCCGACCAGTTCGCGCAGCGGCTGCGCGATGCTCACCAGCGCCGTAATGAAGGCCAGCAGATCCCCGCCGCTCATGCGCCCGTAGTAGGCATCCGCGATCGCGATCGACAGCACGAAGGCCGCTCCGAGGGCGGTGACCAGCTGCACGATCGGATTGGAGATACCCTTGGTCAGCACCAGGCGCATGTTCGAGTGCAGGTTGTGGTCGTTGACCGCATCGAACTGCCGATTGACGTGCGCTTCGGCGTTATAGACCTTGATGAGGCGCGGCGCCTCGAAGCTCTCCTTGGCAACGCGTGTGACATCGCCCATCGAGTCCTGGATGCGGCGGCTATAGCGGCGGAAGTAGCGGTTGATGACCGACACCAGCCAGGCAATGATCGGCCCGAGGATCAGTGCGATCAGCGCCAGACGCCAGTTCAGCCACAGCAGGAAGCCGAGCGAGCCGACGATGGTCAGCGTGGTGCGCACCACCACGATGACCGAATCGGTGGTCGCCTGGCCGATCTGCTCGGTGTTGTAGGTGAGGCGCGACAACAGCGTCGCCGAGGCGTTGTGATCGAAGTAGCCGATCGGCAGCATCAGGATGCGGCGAAACACTTCGCGGCGTATCTGATTGACGATGCGCCGGCCGACGTAACCCATGAAGTAGGTCTGGGTGAAGTCGCCGATGCCGCGCAGGATGAACAGCGCCACCAGCGCAAGCGGCACCCACACGATCGCGCGCCGGTCGGGATGCACCAGCACGGTGTCACCGAACTTCTTGGCCAACAGCGCAAAGCTCGTCATGGTGGCGGAGAACAACACCCCGCCGAGCACGCCGACAATGAACCGCCCGCGATAAGGGGCGAGATAACTCAGCAGGCGTCGGTAATCGCGCAGCGCGCTCGGTGGTGGGCGCGTCAAGAGCGCGCCTGAGATCAGACCGCGGCTGTCGTTCAAGGCTTGCCCGCCGGCTCTTCCTTGACCGTTGCGATGTTCACCTCGGCGAACCCCAGGCGCCCGAGCACGTCCATGGCGGTGATGACGGACTGGTGGGTGGCGCGTGCATCCGCGCGCAGCGTGACGCGCACGGAGCGATCGCTGCCGGTGGCCTTGAGAATCGCCGCGCGCAGCGTCCCCGGGCTGGCATTGATCAGCTCGCGCTCATTCACGAGGTAGCTGCCCTGCTGCGTGACGCTCACCACCAGCGGCTCGCCGCCGACCTTCTCGAGCGGCACGGCGCTCGCCGACGGCAGACGCACGCGCAGCCGCCCCTCGTCGGTGAAGCGGCTCGAGAGGATGAAGAACACCACCAGCAGCAGCACCACGTCGATCAGCGAGACGACGTTGATCTCGGGCTCCTCGTGCTGGCGCGGCTTGAGGTTCACCTGCGGGCTCCTTTAGCGCCTGCCGGCGCTCAAGCCACCGCCGCGGGCGCGGCGCGCTCGCGCGCCTGCGCCGCCTCGAGCGCATCGGCCATGCGGATCGCCTGCTTCTCCATCTCGACCACGATGCCATCGACCCGCCCGCGCAGGTAGCGGTAGAAGATGAGCGCGGGAATCGCCACGCACAGGCCGGCGACCGTGCAGATGAGCGCCTCGGCAATGCCGCCCGACAGCGCGCGCGGGTCGCCCATGCCGCCCGCCTCGATGGCATTGAAGGCGCGGATGATGCCGGTCACGGTGCCGAGCAGCCCGAGCAGCGGCGACACGCCGGCGATGGTACCGAGCGTGTTGATGAAGCGCTCGAGCTCGTGCACCACGTGGCGCCCGGTGTCCTCGAGACGCTCCATGAGGATCTCGCGCGGGCGGTGGCGGTTGGCGAGCCCGGTGGCGAGCAGCCGGCCGAGCGGTGAGTTCTGCTCGAGGGCGGCAATCACCTTGTCGTTCACCTGGTTCGCCTCGATCAGCTGCCACACCCGGCGCGGCAGCTCCTGCGGCAGCACGCGCTTGTCCTGCAGCGTCCACAACCGCTCGAGGATGATGGCGGCCGCCGTGATCGAGCACAGGATGATCGGCCACATGAGCGGGCCGCCGGCCCGCACTATTTCCCACATCCGAGAGCTTTCCCCGCAGCATCGAGGATGCCGCAAAGGCGGCATCATACCGGAGGGCGATGCGCGCTCAAGGAAACTACGTCGCAGGATGCGCCCCGGCGCACCTTTCGCGTAGCGGGGCTTCTGGTAGAGTCCTTGGCCCCATGCCGCGCAGGCTGCTGAAGAAGCTGTTCCCCGCTCCGCACTCGCTGCGTGGGCGCTGGTTTCTGCGCCCGTTCGGCGACCGCATCGCCGACCCGCTGCTGTGGACGCTGCACCGCCGCGGGGTGACCTATGCCTTCGGTGCGGGACTGGCGATCTGCTTCGTGCCCCTGCCGGTGCACCTGCTGCTCGCCGTTACCATCGCGGTGATCTGGCGGCTCAACATCCCGGTCATCTGCGGCACCACGTTCGTCGTCAATCCGTTTACCGCGGTGCCGGTGTACTACATTGCCTACCGGGTAGGCGCGGCCGCGCTGCAACTGCCGCGGCAGCACTTCAGGTTCCACCCGACCTGGGACTGGTTCCGCCACGGCCTGGTGCCGGTGTGGCAGCCGTTCGTGGCCGGCTGCATCATCTGCGCGCTGCTCGCCGGGGTGCTCGGCTGGCTGTCGCTCGAGCTGGTGTGGCGCTGGCAGGTACGCAGCCGCTACCGCACGCGGCACGCCGCTGCCTGATCGGGCGCCCCGCCCAGCCTAGTCAGCGCGCTCGGTGAGCACGCCCGCCTCGAGCTCGTAGACCCGCTCCATGCGGCGCGCCAGCCGCAGGTCGTGCGTCACCACGACGAGGCTGGTACCGCGCTCGCGGTTGAGCTCGAGCATGAGTGCGAACACGCTCGCGGCGTTGGCGCCGTCGAGATTGCCGGTCGGCTCGTCGGCCAGCACGATGCTCGGTGCGGTCACCAGCGCGCGCGCCACCGCCGCCCGCTGACGCTCGCCGCCGGAGAGCTGGTGCGGCCGGTGCGTGAGGCGCTCACCGAGTCCCACCCGCTCGAGCAGCGCCTGTGCGGCGGCGCGCGCGGCGGCCACCGGCGTATGCCGCACCAGCAGCGGCATGGCGACGTTCTCGAGCGCCGAGAACTCCGGCAGCAGGTGATGGAACTGGTAGACGAAGCCGAGGGCGTGGTTGCGCAGCATGCCGCGTTCGCGCTCACCGAGGGCATGTATGTCGCGGCCGGCGATGCGCACCTCGCCGGAGCTCGGACGGTCGAGGCCGCCGAGGATCTGCAGCAGCGTCGTCTTACCGGAGCCGGAAGCGCCGACGATGGCGAGGCGCTCGCCCGGCACCACAGCGAGCGCCACCCCGCGCAGCACCGGCAGCACGACCGGCCCCTGGCGGAAGCTCTTATGGACCGCGCGCGCTTCGAGAACCGGGTCACTCATGCCGCAGAGCCTCCGCCGGCGCCGTGCGCGCTGCGCGCCAGGCCGGGTAGATGGTAGCCAGCACGCACAGCAGGAACGCCACTGTGCACACCCTGGCGACGTCCGCCGCCTCGACGTACGCGGGCAGGTCGCTCATGTAATAGACGCGCGCGTCGAGGAACTGCGTGCCGAGCAGGTGCTCGAGCCCCGCCACCAGCGTCTCGAGGTTGGCGGCGAGCACGCCGCCGAGCGCCGCTCCGGCGAGCGTGCCGGCGAGCCCGATCAGCACCCCCTGCACGGCAAAAATCAGCAGCACGCTCAGCGGCGCAGCGCCCAGCGTACGCAGGATGGCGATATCGGTCTGCTTCTCCTTCACGATCATGACGAGGGTGGCGACGATGTTGAAGGCCGCCACCGCCACCAGCATCAGCAGGATAACGAACATCATCGACTTGGTGATCTCGATGGAACGGAAGAAGTTGGCATGATCCTGCGTCCAGTCGGAGACGTAGTAGCCCGGCCCGCCGAGCGAGAGCGCCACGCGCCGCACCAGGGACGGTGCATGCAGCGGATCGGCGAATACCAGCCGCAGCCCGGTGACCCCCGCGCCGGTGCGAAACAGCCGCGCCGCATCCTCCAGGTGCGTGAGCGCCAGCCCGCGGTCGAACTCGTACATGCCCGAGCGAAACAGGCCGACGACCTGGAAGCGGCGCATGCGCGGCACTACCCCGGTGGGTGTGGCGCTGCCGGCGGGCGCCATGACGACCACCGCATCGCCGACGCGCGCGTTCAGCTCGTGCGCCAGCGCGCTGCCGAGGATGATGCGGTAGCTGCCGGGCGTGAGGTCCTCCAGGCGGCCGGCGATCATGTGCTGCGCCAGGCCGGTCGCGGCGCGCTCCTCGGCGGGCAGCACGCCGCGCACCTGCGCCCCGGCCAGCGCCGCGCCGCGGGCGAGCATCGCCTGGCTGTCGACGTACGGCACCGCCGCCAGCACGCCGGGCTGGCGGCGCACCTGCTGCTGCAGCTGCTGCCAGTCAGCGAGCGGGCCGTCGAGCCCGGTGAGGGTGGCGTGCGCGGTGACGGCGAGGATGCGGGTACGCAGCTCGCGCTCGAAGCCGTTCATGACCGACAGCACCACGATGAGCGTCGCCACCCCGAGCATCAGCCCGCACACCGACATCAGCGCGACGAACGAGACGAAACCGCGCCGGTGGGTCGAGCGCAGGTAGCGCGTGCCGATCAGCCATTCGTAGGCGCTCATGCGGCTACTCGTAGCGCAGCGCTTCGGCGGGTGCCGTGCGCGCCGCGCGCAGCGCCGGATAGAGTGTGGCGAGCGCGGTCAGCGACAGCGCGGCCGCGGCGATGACCGCGATGTTGCCCCAGTGAACTTCGGCGGGGATCGCGGTGATGTAGTAGACATCGGCATCCATGATCTGGAAGCGGAAGGTATGCTCGAGGAACGGCACGATGGTGTCGACGTGCAGCGCCAGCGCCAGCCCCAGCCCTATCCCGAGCGCCACGCCCAGCCAGCCGATCACCAGCCCCTGGGTGATGAAGATGCCCATGACGCTGCGCGGCGTGGCGCCGAAGGTGCGCACGATCGCGATGTCGGTGCGCTTGTCGGTGACTACCATCACCAGCATGGCGACGATGTTGAACGCCGCGACCGCGACGATCAGCAGCAGGATCAGCGACATCATGGTCTTCTCAATGCGGATGGCACGGAAGTAGTTGGCGTTGTCCTGCGTCCAGTCGCGCACCTCGAAAGCGGGCGGCAGCACGGCGCGCAGCCGCGCCGCCACGCTCGGGGCGGCGAGCACGTCGTGCAGGCGCAGGCGCAGCCCCTGCGCCTGCGTGTCCGCCGGAGCGAGCGCGCGCACGTCCGCGAGCGGGGCAAACACCAGCGTGGCGTCGTGATCCTGCAGACCGACCTCGAACACGCCGGCGACCGTGAACTCGCGCAGCCGCGGCGTGGGCGCACCGGAGGCGTCCACGGTGGGAATGAGCAGCGTCAGGGGATCTCCCGGGGAGAGCCCGAGCCGCTCGGCGATCACCGCGCCGATGATCACCCGGCCGGAGCCTGGGGTGAGGTCCTCGAGCCGCCCCTGGGTGATCGACTGCCCCAGCTCGCTCACGGTGGCAGTGGCGGCCGGATCGATGCCGCGCAACAGCACCGCCAGCATTTCCGGCTGTCGCACGGCGAGCGCCTGCAGCTCGACGTACGGGGCGACTGCGGCAACTCCGGGCGTAGCGCGCGCCAGCTGCGCGGCACGCGCCCAGTCCGGAGTGGCGGCCTGCGGCGCGGCGGCCGGCGCGACGCCGATGCGCACCTGGGCGCTCAGCGACAGCAACCGCTCGCGCAGCTCCGCCTCGAAACCGTTCATCACCGACAGGATGACGATGAGCGCCGCAACACCCACGCACACCCCGACCAGCGAGGCCCAGGTTATGAAGGAGACGAAGAACTTGCCCGGGCGCGCGCGCACGTAGCGCAGGCCCATGTAGAGCGGCAGGGGATGGAACATCGGCGCGATTTAACCATAGTTGGAGCGTTTACAGACCTGCGTCACAGTTCGGCGCGCGCGCCATATGGGCGGTTTTGACAGATTCCCGGCGGTGCTATAGTCGTCCGCACTTTCGCAGGGGAACGTCGTATGCAAACCCGCATCCTCGCCGCACTGCTGTGCGGCTGCGCAGTCACCAGCAGCGCGCTTGCCGACACCATCGTGGTCAACGACCAGGTGCAGGTACGCGACTCGCAGATCGAGCGCCCCAAGCGCGGCAGTACCATGGCCGACGTGGAGAAGCACTTCGGTGCTCCGGTGACGCGCCATCCGACCGTGGGCTCGCCGCCGATCACCCGCTGGGACTACAACGGCTTCGCGGTCGTGTTCGAGCGCGATCGCGTCATCGACGCAGTCGTCACGGGCTGAAGTCGCGCGACGCGCGCGCACGGGCCGCTCGGCGCCCGCCGTCCCCGCCCGCTGTCCCCGCCGCCGGCCTCGCCCGTCAGCGGCCTCAGCCCTCTTAAGCCGGCGAGGTGCCGTCACTTCATGAGGATATGGTAGTCTCGCGCCTAACAGAATAATTTTCCTGGGGATACCTTGGCGGCCGACGAGCCCCTCAGGGCGCATATCGAAGCCCTCGTACGCGCCGGCGCGCTGCGCCGCAAGAGCGCCGCGGTCCTGCTGGAGGCCGAAATCCGGCGGCGCGAGGAAATGCTGCGGCAGACCTTCCGTCGCTACGTCTCCCCGCGCGTGGCGGACAAGATCCTCGAGGATGTGCAGCTGCGCGACACGTTGCTCACCACCGCGGATGCGCGCGCGCACGCGGTGGTGCTGTTCGCCGACCTGCGCGGTTTCACCAGCATCTCCGAGCAGCTCGATGCGACCGCGGTGGTGCCGCTGCTCAACGAGTACTTTTCGCTCCTCACCGAGATCACCTTCCGCCACGAGGGCACGGTGTTTCACATGGCCGGCGACTGCCTGATGCTCGGCTTCGGCGTGCCACTGGCGCAGGCTGACAGCGCGCAGCGCGCGGTACGCGCCGCGCGCGAGATGCTCGACGGCTTCGGCGAACTGGCGCGCTCCTGGCAGAAGCGCTATCCGATCGAGGCGGGCCTCGGCATCGGCATCAACGAGGGGGACGTGGTCGCGGGCAACATCGGCTCCTCCTCCTACATGAACTACACCATCATCGGGGATGCCGTGAACATCGCCGCGCGGCTGTGCCAGCGGGCGCGCGCCGGCGAGATGCTGTTCTCCGGCACTCTCAAGCAGTCGCTCGATGCGCACGGCATGGATGTCGGCGCGACGGCGCTGCCGCCGCTGCAGCTGCGCGGCCGCTCAAACCCGATCGACATCTTCTGCGTGCCCCTGGCGAGCCGCCTGCAAGTGAGCGACGCACCGGCTGCGGCCCTGAGCTGAAGGCGGCTGCGGCGCGCGCGCTCGGGTAAGCTCCCGGGCACCGATGACCTCCCTGCTCCACCCTCCGCTGCCCGGCGCGGCGCAGCCGCGCGTGCGCTGGCACCAGCTGTACGGCAGTGCCACGGCGCTGGCGCTGGCGGAGGCCGCCGCCGCCGAGCGGCGGCTGTACGTGCTGATCGCCGACGGCGCACGTGAGCTCGAGCGCCTCACGGCGGAGCTGCGCTTCTTCGCCGGGGACGCGTTGCCGCTGCTGCGGCTGCCCGACTGGGAAGTGCTGCCGTACGACCTGTTCTCGCCGCACCCGGACATCATCTCCGAGCGGCTGCAGACGCTTTACGAGCTGCCGCACGTGCGCCACGGCTGCCTGATCGTGGCGGCCGACACGCTCATGCAGCGCCTGGCGCCCCACAGCTACGTGCAGGGGCGAGCCTTCGAGCTCACGACCGGCCAGTCGCTGGCACTCGAGCCGTTCCGGCAGCGCCTCGCCGAGGCCGGCTACGCGAGCGTCAGCCAGGTGGTGAGCCCGGGCGAGTTCGCGGTGCGCGGCTCGCTCCTCGATGTCTTTCCGATGGGCGCGGCCACGCCGCTGCGTATCGACCTGTTCGACGATGAGATCGAGGCGATCCGCCGCTTCGATCCGGACACGCAGCGCTCCCTCGACACGCTGGCGAGCGTGCGCCTGCTGCCGGCGCGCGAAGTGCCGCTCGACACCCAGGCGGTCAAAGATTTCCGCCGCCGCTTCCGCACGCGCTTCGAAGGCGACCCGACCCGCAGCGTCATCTACCGCGGCGTGAGCGAGGGGCTGGCGCCGGCGGGGGTGGAGTTCTACCAGCCGCTGTTCTTCGCAGCCACCGCGACGCTCGCCGACTACCTGCCGCCGGATGCGGTGATCGTGCAGGATGCGGCGCTGCCTGGTGCGCTGGCGCGCGCCTGGAGCGAGATCGGCGCGCGCTACGAGGATCGCCGCCACGACATCGAGCGACCGCTGCTCTCCCCGGCGGAGCTGTTTCTCGACCCGCAGCAGCTCGCCGCCGGGCTCGCGCCGTTCGCTTGCATCACGCTCGACGCCTTCAAGGCCGATCTCGAGCTGCAGGGCGCTCCCGACGTGCACAACTTCCCCACCGCCGCGCCGCGCGAGCTGCGCGTCGACGTGCGCGCCGCGCAGCCGTTCGCCGCGCTCGCCGCTTTCCTGCGTGAGTTCCACGGCCGGGTGCTGCTCGCCGCAGACTCGGCGGGCCGGCGCGAGGTGCTGCAGGAGATGCTGCGCGCCCACGGCCAAACGGTGGCGCTCATCGACGGCTGGGCGGCGTTCGCTGCCGGCACGGCGCGCCTCGCGCTCACCGTGGCCCCGGACCTCGAGGGCCTCACCCTCACCGCCCCGCCGATCGCCCTGATCACCGAAGCGCAGTTGTTCGGGGCACGCGCGCACCAGGAGCGCCGTGCGCGGCGCGCCACCGATCCGCAGGCGATCCTGCGCGACCTGCAGGACCTCAACCCCGGCGCGCCGGTGGTGCACGAGGAGTACGGCGTCGGCCGCTACGTCGGCCTCATGCCGATGGAGGTCGGCGGCCAGCCGGGGGAGTTCCTGGTGCTCGAATACCAGGACGGGGATCGCATCTACGTCCCGGTGCACGCGCTGCATCTGGTGAGCCGCTACACCGGGGCAGCGCCGGAGCACGCGCCGCTGCACAAGCTCGGCACCGACCAGTGGGCGCGCGCGCGGCGGCGCGCCGCCGAGCAGATCCGCGACGTGGCCGCGGAACTCCTCGACCTGCACGCGCGGCGCAAGGCGCAGCCGGGCCTCGCGCTGGCGCTGCCGGAGCTCGAGTACCAGGCGTTCGCCAGCGCCTTCCCGTTCGAGGAAACCGCCGACCAGGCGCAGACGATCCGCCAGGTGCTCAGCGATCTGGCCGCCGAGCGGCCCATGGACCGCATCGTGTGCGGGGATGTCGGCTTCGGCAAGACCGAGGTGGCGATGCGCGCCGCGTTCGTCGCGGTGCAGGCGGGCAAGCAGGTCGCGGTGCTCGCACCCACGACGCTGCTGGCGCAGCAGCATCTCACCAACTTCCGCGACCGCTTCGCCGACTGGCCGGTGCGCGTCGAAGCGCTGTCGCGCTTCGGCAATGCCAAGGAGACGCAGGCGGTGCTCACCGGGCTCGAGCAGGGCAAGGTGGACATCGTCATCGCCACGCATCGGCTGCTGCACGCGCAGGCGCGCTTCCAGGATCTCGGCCTGCTTATCATCGACGAGGAACATCGCTTCGGCGTGCGCGACAAGGAGCGCCTGCAGGCGCTGCGCGCCGAGGTGCACGTGCTCACCCTGACCGCCACGCCCATTCCGCGCACCCTCAACATGGCGCTCGGCGGCCTGCGCGACCTGTCGCTGATCACCACGCCGCCGGCCGAGCGGCTGGCGATCAAGACCTTCGTCATCGAGTGGCACGCAGCGACGCTGCGCGAGGCGGCGCTGCGCGAACTGCGCCGCGGCGGCCAGATCTACTTCGTGCACAACGAGGTGCGCACCATCGACAAGATCGCCGCCGAGCTGCAGGTGCTGGTGCCGGAGGCGAGCGTGCGCATCGGCCACGGGCAGATGCGCGAGCGCGATCTGGAGCAGCTGATGGTCGATTTCTATCACCGCCGCTTCAACGTGCTGGTGTGCACCACCATCATCGAGAGCGGCATCGACGTGCCCACCGCCAACACCATCATCATCAACCGCGCCGACCAGATGGGGCTGGCGCAGCTGCACCAGCTGCGCGGCCGCGTCGGGCGCTCGCACCACCGCGCCTACGCCTACCTGGTCGCGCCGCCGCGCCAGGCGCTGGCGCGCGATGCCGCCAAGCGCCTCGAAGCGATCGAATCGATGGAGGAGCTGGGCGCCGGGTTCGTGCTGGCGACGCACGACCTGGAGATCCGCGGCGCCGGCGAGCTGCTCGGCGAGCAGCAGAGCGGCCAGATGACCGAGGTCGGGCTGTCGCTGTATCTCGACATGCTCGAGCACGCGGTGAGCGCGCTCAAGGCGGGGCGCGAGCCGGCGCTCGAGCAGCCGCTCGCCGCGGCCACCGAGGTGGAGCTGCGCCTGCCCGCCTTCCTGCCGGACGCCTACGTCGGCGATGTGCACGTGCGGCTGTCGCTCTACAAGCGCATCGCCGCGGCCGCCGACGATGCGGCGCTCGATGAGCTCACCGCCGAGTTGGTCGATCGCTTCGGGCCGCTGCCGCCGGCCGCCCATAACCTGCTGCGCATCGCGCGGCTGAAGCTGCGCGCGCGCGCGCTCGGGGTGCGGCGGCTCGACCTGGGAGCCCAGGGAGGCACGGTGCTGTTCGAGGAGCACGCGCGCGTCGATCCGGCGACGCTGGTGCGCATGATCGGCCAGGGCCAGCGCGAGTACCGCCTCGACGGGCCGCTGAAGCTGCGCGTGACGCGCGCGCTGCCGGCCGAGAGCGCGCGCTTCGACTATGCCGCACAGCTGCTGCAACGGCTCGGCGAACCGGCGCGCCTTCAGTAGAATGCGCCGCATGTCTCACCGCGACGCGCGCAACTGCGCCCTCATCGCCCTCGCCGCCGTGGCGCTGTGTGCACGCGCGCTGCCGCTGCCCGCGCAGGAGACCGCCGCCGGCCCGGGCAGCACGGTCTACAACGTCGAGATCATCGTGTTCCGCGTCACCGCGGCGCTCGGGGACCCGGAGGAGTGGAGCGCGGAGGCCGGCGCACGCAGCATTGCGGGTGCGGAAGCCAGCGCAGACTCGGCGCAGATCGGGCACTTCGTGGCCGCGCTGCCGAGCTCCGCCTGGCAGCTGACCGAGCTCGAGAACCGCCTGCGTGCCTCGGGCAGCTATGTGCCGGTGGCGCACGCCGCCTGGTCGCAAACCGCCAGCGCCTGGGGCACGCGCGCGGGCTTTACCCTGGACAAGCTCGGCATCAGCGTCCCGGGCCTGAGTGGCAGCGTGTTCCTCGAGCGCGGGCAGTTCCTGCACCTCGGGCTGTCGCTCAGCTATGCCATCGCGCAGCCTCCGGCGAGCCTGGGCGCCGCCCCCGACACGCCGTTCACCATCAACGAGAGCCGGCGGGTGCGCTTCTACGAGCGCAGCTACTTCGATCACCCGGCCTTCGGTGTGATCGCGCTCGTCGCCCCGGCGCAGGGCGCCCGCCCGCCCGGGCGCTGAAGCGCGCCTGATTCGCTACAGCAGCTGTTCGCTGGTGAATTCCCAGGTCGGCCCGCCGCGCGCCTCGCGCGCGCAGCGCACCCGCTCGCGTCCGGCGGCGATGAACCAGGTCTCGGCGCCGCGCGGGCGCGGCGCGCTGAAGGCCGCCGGCTCGAGCACCGCTGCGCAGGCGGCGTGCTGCGGATCGCGCACCGACTCGTAGCGGATGATCTCGACGCGCGCGGTGCGCGCCAGCGCCGCAAAGGACTGCGTCTCGGCGTAGCTGCTGCGCGAGGTCCAGGTAGCGCGCGCCCGCACGAACGGCGCCGCGGTGAGATCGAGCGCCGTGGCGCTGCGCACCGCGGCACGAAACAGCGTGTGCGGCACCGCCTTGAGGTCCGGCGTGCCGGGCGCATCGAGCAGAAAGCGCAGCCGCCAATAGCTCTTCTCCGCCAGCGCCGTGCGCAGGAGTTCCGCGCCGTACCAGACACCGGCATCGAAGGCGGCACGAAAGCGCGAGCCGAGCTGCGGCCGGTAGCGAAATGGCGTGGCGAGCAGGTAGTGCAGCGCGCCGACCTCCGGCGGCAGCGGCGGCTTGCTCGCCTCGAGGATCGCCTCGAGCGTTGCCTGCTCATCGAGCGAGTCCGCCAGGCGCATGGTGGAGGCGGTGTGCTGCGCCTCGACCGCGCGCCACAGCTCACGGGCATAGGCCCGGGCCTCAGATGCGAGCGCGCGCCGCGTCCAGGTAGTCAACGGTACGCACCAGGCCGGCGGGCTCGCGGATGAGCGCCAGCGGCACCCCACCGAGCGCCTGGTTCTCGCTGCGCAGCCAGGCGCGCGCGGCCGTGTCGTCCGAGCCGACGATCGCATCGAGCGAGCGGAACAGCCGCACGAACAGCGCCGCGAGCTGCCAGGGCTTGGAGCCGGGCTGCAGCAGGCGCTGTCCGTTGGCGAGACGCGAGAGCGTCGCGGCGCTCACCCCGATGATCGCGGCGAGGTCCGCCTGGGCGACGGCGAGGAAGCGCGCCGCACGCACCGTGGCCTGCGACAGAACCGGGGCGGGGTCCGCCGCGGCGCGGGTGCTGGCGGGACGGGGGCTCATTTCAGTAGAAATTATACGCCTAGATATTTCAATAGCAATCAAGGTGCCGGGAGAGCTCGCGGCCGCGCCCGGTCTGCTGCGGCAGATCAGTGGAAGTCGGCCGCCTCGGCGGTCGCGATGCCGTCCTTGCCGTTCTTCTTCGCGCGGCGCAACGCCGCCGAGCAGGCCTTGAGCAGGCCCTGTACCTCGAGCGTACGCGGGGGCACGAGGCTGGCGATGCCGGCGCTGAGGGTAACGTAGCGTCCGGCGCCGGCCGTGGGGTGGTGCATCAGCAGATCGAGCACACGCTGCTTCACGACGCCGGCGTACTGCGCGGCTTTGTCGGCGGCCTCCCCCTGCGTGAGCACCACGAAGGTTCCCCCCTGCCAGCGGCCGACCAGGTCGCCGCCGCGGCGGTAAGAGGTCGCGATCACGCGCGCGACGCGGCGGATGCAGGCGTCTCCTGCGGCACGGTCGAATTTCTCGTTGTAGGCCCCCAGATCGTCGATATCGAACAGCGTCAGCCCGATCTCGTGCGAGTCGCGCTGCGCCACCTGCCAGTCCCGCTGCAGCAGCTCCTCGAAGTAGGCGCGCGAATGCACTCCGGTGAGGCGGTCCTCGCGCAGCCACGATGGCAGGCCGGCGCCGGCGCGCTCGGCTTGCTTCAGCCGCTCGCTGGCATCGCGGTGATAGCCGACGAAGTGGCTCACCGTGTCCCCGGTGCGCACCGGCTGCACCACCGTCTCGTTCCAGAACTGCGAGCCGTCCGGGCGGTAGTTGCGCAACAGTACGCGCGCGGGCTCGCCGAGCTTCACCGCCTCGGCGAGCCGTGCGCGTGCCTCCTGGTCGCGATCGTTGCCCTGCAGAATGCGCAGGTTGGTGCCGAGCAGCGCCGCTGCCGGGTAGCCGCACATCTGCGCAAACGCCGCGTTCACGTACACGACCGGGCAGTCGGCGGCCCGCGCGTCGCAGATCACGATGCCCTCCGGCGCGCTATCGACCACGCGCTGCCAGGCGTCTGACGACCAGTGGTTCATGTGGCGCTGCCAGGGTCGAGCGTCAGTGGCGGCGCAGCGGCGCTGCGGGCCAATAGCTCGCGGGCGCGCGCCCACTGCGGGGATGCCTCGAGAGCCGCACGCGCGGGGGCACCGGAGCGCCCGTGCAGGCGCACCAGGCGCAGGCTGGACGCCGGCTGCGGCTCAATTTCGAGCCCCGCGAGCAGCTCGATGACCCCGGCGCGATTGTTGCAAACCGGAACCATGTCACAGCCTGCGTCCAGGGCCTGGCGGGCGCGTCCGAGGATGTCCCCGTAAGCGGCCGCTGCCCCTCCCATGGAAAGATCATCCGTAAACACTACCCCCTGAAACCGCAGCTCTCCGCGCAGCACGTCGCGAATCCAGCGCCGGGAGAGGCTCGCGGGGGCTGAATCCACGGCCGGATACAGCACATGGGCCGCCATCACGGCCGGCAGCCCGTTGGGGATCAGCCGGCGGTAGGGGGTCAGGTCGGGGGCCAGATCCGGCAGGGTGCGCCGGTCCACAGGCAGCGTCAGGTGCGAATCGGCCACCACGGCCCCGTGGCCGGGAAAGTGCTTGGCGGTGGCCGCCATACCGGCCTCGCGCATGCCGCGCATCCAGGCGAGGGCGAGCTGGGCAACCGCCGCGGGCGCGGCGTGAAAGGCACGATCGCCGATCACCTCGCTGACCCCCAGGTCGAGGTCGACGCACGGCGCGAAGGAGATGTCGATGCCGTGCGCGCGCAGCTCCGCCGCCATCAGCCAGCCGGTCGCGCGGGCGAGCGCGACCGCCGCCTCGGGGTCCAGGTCGAAGCCGTGCCCGATGCGCCGTGGCGAGGGCAACGCCGAGAAGCCGGCGCGAAAGCGCTGGATGCGACCGCCCTCCTGGTCGACCGCCACGATGAGCGGCGGGCTACGCGCGGCATGGATGTCGGCGACCAGCGCGCCGAGCTGCTGCGGATCGCTGTAGTTGCGCGTGAAAAGGATCACCCCGCCGATGAGCGGATGGCGCAGCAGCTCGCGCTCCTCGGCGCTGACCGCGGTCCCCGCGAGGTCGATCATCAGCGGCCCGAGGCTCATGCGGTTAGCGCGCGCAGCGTCTTCAGCGCCGCGGCAGGGGGCCCCGAAGCAGCGCCAGCGATTCCATGTGGGCGGTGTGTGCAAACATGTCGACGACCCCTGCCGCTTCGAGCGTCATCCCGTGCTCGTGCACCAACACCCCCACGTCGCGCGCCAGGCTTCCCGGATGACAGGAAATATACAACACCCGCGCGGGGGCGAGCTGCGCCACGGCAGCGAGCAGCGCGCGCGCGCCACTGCGTGGCGGATCGAGCAGCACGTGGCTGTAGGGGCGGCGCAGCCACGCCGACTGCGGATCGGGCGGCGCGGCGAGATCGGCCTGGTGGAAGCTGGCGTTGTCGAGGCCGTTGTGACGGGCATTGCCGCGCGCGCGCTCGACGAGCGCCGCCTCGCCCTCGACCCCGACCGCGCACTGCGCGCGCCGCGCGAGCGCCAGCGTGAAGTTGCCCAGGCCGCAGTACAGGTCGAGCACCATCGAGTGCGCGGTGAGCTCGAGCAGCTCCAGCGCGCGCGTCACCAGCGCGGCGTTCACCGCGCCGTTCACCTGGATGAAGTCGGTGGGTGCAAACTGCAGCTCGAGGCCGAACTGCGCCAGCCGGTAGCACAGCGGCTCGCCCGCGCCGCCGAGCTCGTACACCGAGTCCAGCCCGCGCGGCTGCAGGTACAGCCGCAGCGCGTGGGCGGCGGCGAAGGCCTGCAGTCGTGCCAGATCCTGCGCCGACGGGGCGCTGAGCACGCGCAGCACCAGCGCGGTGGCATTGTCCGCTACCGCCACCTCGATCTGCGGCAGCTGCTCGCGGATCGAGAGCTCGCCGAGCATGGCGGCGAGCGGCGCGATCAGCCCGTCCATCGGTGCGCTGAGCACCTCGCAGCGCTCCAGCTCAGCGACGTACGGCGCGGCGCGCTCGCGGAACCCCACCAGCACGCGGCCCTTCTTGTGCACGAACTTGACGCCGAGGCGGGCGCGGCGCCGATAGCCCCACGCAGGACCGCTCAGCGGCTCGAGCCAGCTCTGCGGGCTCACGCGTGCCACCCGCGCCAGAGTGTCGGCGAGCTCGCGCTGCCGGGCGGCGAGCTGGGCGGCGGGCGCGAGGTGCTGCAGGGCACAGCCCCCGCAGGTACCGAAATGCGCGCAGCGCGGCGCGACCCGCTGCGCCGCCGGCTCGAGCACCTCGAGCAGCTCGCCCTCGTCGTGCTGGCGGTGGCGGCGGGTGCGACGGAAACGGATGCGCTCGCCCGGCAGCGCACCGGCGATGAAGGCGGTCTTGCCGCCGTGCACCACGCCCTCGCCGGCGTGCGTCAGGTCGCAGACGACGGCGGTCTGCTCCTCGCTCAACTGGGCTCCTGCCAGGCGCCGAGGAACGCAGCGAAGTGCGGCTCGCGCGCGGCGGCGAGGTAGCTGCGCACCCGCGCGAGCTCGTCGGCGTGCTGCTCGCGCGACAGCTGGCCGCGCAGCAGCGCAAAGCGCAGATAGATCAGCCAGGTGTTGAGCACGTCGCTCTCGCAGTAGCCGCGGATGCCCGCCAGGTCCCCGCCCTGCCACGCGTCCCACACCTGGCTGCCCTCCAGACCGAGCTTGCCGGGTAACCCGAGCAGCGTCGCCATGCTGGCCAGCGAAACGCGCCCGCGACCCTGGAAGCCGGAGAGGACGTCCATCAGATCGATGTGCCGCCAGTGATAGCGGTTGAGGTAGTTGTTGTAGCGGAACGCCTCGTCCTGCGCGCCGGTTTCCCAGAAACGCCCGGCCTGCACGCCGGCGGCGAGCGCGCGGTAGGTGAGCACCGGCAGATCGAAGCCCGAGCCGTTCCAGGAAACCAGCTCCGGAGAGAACTTCTCGATGCCGTCGAAGAAGCGCTGCACCAGCTCCGCCTCGCCGGTGGCGAGGTCGCCGAGGCTCCAGACGCGAAACCCGTCGCGGCTGCGCAGCGCGCACGAGATCGCCACCACGCGATGCTGCTCGAGCGGCAGGAAATCCCCGGGCGCCGCGCCCGCCGCCGCCCGGCCCTGCCGCCGCAGCGCGTACATCGCCTTGGCGACCTGCGCGTCGGCCAGCCCCTCGAGTCCATAGAGGCGCCGCCCGAGCTCGACGTCGGGTACCGTCTCGATGTCGAACACCAGCGTGTTCACGGCGCCCTCATCAGCACCGCGACGGCGACCACCAGGCCGCGCTCGTCGCTCAAGGTCACGTGTCCCTCGCCGACCCCGAGCGCGCGGCGCACGCGCTCGCCGCGCGCCGAGAACACCACCTCGGGTTTGCCCCAGGCGTTCTGCACCACCCCGACGTCGCGGATCCATACGCCGTGCGCAAAGCCGGTGCCCATCGCCTTGACGATCGCCTCCTTGGCGGCGAAGCGCATGGCGAGAAAACGCTCGCGCCGCGCGGTGAGGACCAGCTGCGCCTGCTCCTCGGGCATCAGCAGGCGCTCGATGAAGCGCGTGCCGAAGCGCTCGAGCGTGCGGGCCACGCGCGCGCTCTCGAGCACGTCGACGCCGATGCCGAAGATCACGCGCGTGCCTCCGCCATCAGCGCCTTCATCTCGCGCACCGCCACCGGCAGGCCGACGAACAGCGCGTGGGCGATGAGCGCGTGGCCGATGTTGAGCTCGATGATCGCGGCGATCGCCGCCACCGGCTGCACGTTGTGATAGTTGAGTCCATGGCCGGCGTGCACCGTCAAGACCGAGGCTCGCCGCGAGGCGCGTCGCCGCGTGCAGCCGCTCGAGCTCGGTGGCGGCGGCGGCGCCGCTCGCCTGCGCATAGGCGCCGGTGTGCAGCTCCACCACCGGGGCGCCGGCGCGCGCCGCGCCTTCGATCTGCGCGCGCTCAGGGTCGATGAACAGCGCCACGCGCACCCCGGCGCGCGTCAGCTCGGCGACCGCTGCGCGCAAACGTTGCGGCTGCGCCAGCACGTCGAGTCCACCCTCGGTGGTGAGCTCGGCGCGCCGCTCGGGCACCAGGCAGCAGTCCGCAGGAAGCACGCTGACGGCGATCGCCAGCATCTCGTCGGTGACGGCCATCTCCAGGTTCATGCGGGTCTGCAGCAGCGGGCGCAGCGCACGCACGTCCTGGTCCTGGATGTGGCGGCGGTCCTCGCGCAGGTGCAGCGTGATGCTGTCCGCGCCGGCGCTTTCGGCGCTGAGCGCCGCATGCACCGGATCGGGATAGCGCCCGCGGCGCGCCTGGCGCAGCGTCGCCACGTGATCGATGTTCACTCCCAGCGCAAGACCTGCGCTCATGGCGCCACCCTTCGTTTCACCGACTTCGCCACCGCGCGGCTCGCAAGCGGGCGCCCCTCCAGGCACTCCCCGAGCGCGGCCTGCAGCAGCCGCCGCGCATCGGCGAGCGCGCGCGCGTCGCTGAGCTGCTCGGCGGCGAGGGCGAGCAGCGAGCTGCCGCGCAGCGCCCCGCTGCGCTGGCGCGCCGCCACCACGCCGTGGCCGGGCCGAAAATCATAGTACCCGTCGGGTAACAGCGCTGCGCCGCCGTGCGCCTCGCTGCTGAGCTCGACCCCGTAGCCGAGCGCCTCCAGCAGGCGCTTCTCGAAAATCCGCAGGCACGGCTCGAGGGCCGCGCCGGCGCGCAGCGCGCCGAGGGCGCCATGATAGTGGTCGAACAGCTGCGGCTGCGGGTCGTGGCGGGTCGTCAGGCGCAGCAGCAGCTCGTTCAGGTAGAACGCCGCCAGCAGACACGCGGCCGGCAGCGGCTCGGCGCCCTCCCCGCCCTCGCCGCGCTCGGCCGCGATGAGCGAAGGCGCCTCGCTGCGCCCGCTCCACGACAGCAGCAGCAGCTGAAACGGCTGCAGCACCCAGCTGAGCCTGGCGGCCGGCCCGCGCACGCCGCGGGCGAACAGCGTGAGGCGGCCGTGCTCGCGCGTCAGCACCTCGAGAATGCGGCTGGTGTCGCGCCACGGCCGATGGTGCAGCAGGTAGCCGGCGGTGAGCTCGACGCGGCGCTGGCTGCGGCTCATTCCAGTCCCAGCTCGCGCAGCGCGCGCGCATTGTCCGCCCAGTTCTCGCGCACCTTGACCCACAGGTTCAGGTGCAGCCGCTGCTGCAGCATGTCATTGAGCGCCAGCCGCGCCGCGCGGCCGACGCGCTTCAGCCGCGCGCCGCGGGCGCCGATCACGATCGGCTTCTGGCCCTCGCGATCGACCCAGATCGCCGCATCCACGCTCAGCTGCCCGTCCTCCTCCGCCACGCGCTCCACCTCGACCGCGATGCCGTAGGGCACCTCCTGGTTCAGCTCGAGGGTGAGTTTCTCGCGGATGGTCTCGGCGATGCGGAACTCGCGCCCGCGGTCGGTGAGCTGCCCCGGGGGAAACAGCGCCGCTCCCACCGGCAGCTGCGCGGCGATGGTGTCGCGCAGATCCGTGAGGTTGTCGCCCTTGAGCGCCGAGACCGGCACGCAGGCGCGGAACGGGTGGCGCGCGGCCAGCTGCGCGAGGTAGGGCAGCAGGCGGGTGCGCGGGCGCACCTGGTCGACCTTGTTGACCGCGGCGAGCGCGGGCCGGCCGGAGCGCTCGATGCGCGCCAGCGCCAGGTCATCCTCGTCGGTCCAGCGCAGCGCCTCCACCACCAGCACCACCAGATCGGCGTCCTCCAGTGCCGCGGTGGCGGTGCGGTTCATGGCCTTGTTCAGGGCGCGGCGCGCCTGCGCGTGCAGCCCGGGGGTGTCGACGAAGGCGATCTGCGCGGCCGGCAGGTCGAGGACCCCGAGGATGCGGTGGCGGGTGGTCTGGGGACGCGGCGTGACGATGCTCAGTTTCTCCCCCACCAGCGCGTTGAGCAGCGTCGATTTGCCGACGTTGGGCCGACCCACCAGTGCGGCGAACCCGCTGCGAAACTCACCCGCGCTCGTCGGCGTGCTCACGGCAGCGCTCCGGCGGCCGCAGCCGCGATCACCGCCAGCATGCGTTCGGCGGCCTCCTGCTCGGCACTGCGGCGGCTCGCGCCGCCGCCCTCGACGCGCAGTTTCAGGCCCGGCACCTCGCAGCTCACGCGGAAGGTCTGGGCGTGATCGGCGCCCGCGATGCCGAGGATGGTATAGCGCGGCAGCGTCAGGCTGCGCGACTGCAGGTGCTCCTGCAGGCGCGTCTTGGCGTCCTTGAGCGCCTCCGGCGGCGGCAGTGCCGCGATGCGCGGCGCAAACAGCCGCGCCAGCAGCGGCTCGACCGCCTGCGGGCCGCCGTCGAGGAATACCGCGCCGCACAGCGCCTCGAACGCGTCGGCGAGGATCGAGTGGCGGCGAAAGCCGCCGCTCTTGAGCTCGCCCGACCCGAGGCGCAGCACCTCGCCGACCCCCAGATCGAGCGCCACCTCGGCGAGCGGCTCGCGGCTCACCAGGCGCGCGCGCAGGCGGCTCAGGTCCCCCTCGGAGGCTGCGGGAAAGGCGTCGTACAGCTGGCGGGCGATGCTGAGGTTGAGCACCGCATCGCCGAGAAACTCCAGCCGCTCATTGTTCGGCCGGGCGGCGCTGCGGTGGGTGAGCGCGGCGCTGAACAGCGTCGCATCGCGCGGCTGGTAACCGAGCCGCGCCTGCACCCACGCCGCCGCCACCGAAGCACTCGTCATGTCCTTCAGGCTGCGCGTGCTGCAAGCGGCCGACGGGCGCTAGCCGCCGCCGAGTTTCACCTTCTTGTCGAAGACCACGTGCAGCGACACGTTGCCGAAAAAGGGTGCCTCATCGTCATAGGCGCACTCGAGTACCCAGTTGCCCTCGTCGCGGGTGATCTTCATGTCCTTGGTGGCCGGATACTCGACCATGTCGATCTCGAAATGTCGGTCGAGCGCGTTGCGCACCGCGAGCGCGCTGATCTCGCCATGCATTTCCTTGGCGGTCTGATCCATCGCCTTGGCGACCTTCATGTAGTTGAGGAATATCGGCGCCAGGCGGATGCCGCCGTACCCCACGATGGCGAACGGCGTGAGCAGGATCACCCAGCCGAGTAATGTGACACCTGTCTGCCTGTTACGCATCGCTGCAACCCCCCGCCTGTGTCACTGAATGGCCTTGCCCATGCGGCTCCAGATCGGGCCGCCGGCGCGGCCCAGATCCCAATTGAACCAGATCCGCGTCGCCTTGCCGACGAGGTTCTCCTCCGGGACCCAACCCCACATGCGCCCGTCGTCGCTGTTGTCGCGGTTGTCGCCCATCATCAGATAATGCCCCGGCGGCACGTCGCCTACAAACGGCGCAGCGCGCATCCCCCCGGGCGCGTCCTCGTCGCCGCACACGTAGCCGCGCACCCCGCTCCTCTTGCACCCGGGCAGCACCGGCGAGCGGTCGAGCGCCACCGGGCAGAAGATCGCCTCGTGCTCGTGGTTGCCGAGGCGCTCGCGGGCGAGCGACATGTTCACGTAGCAGCCGTCGTTGTAGCGCTGCGCGCCGACGTAGAACGGCAGCGGCTTGCCGTTGATGATGATCAGGTTGTCGTGCACTTCCACGTGATCGCCCGGCAGCCCGATGAGGCGCTTGATGAAGTTGACCGAAGGGTCCGGCGGGTAGCGGAACACCACCACGTCGCCGCGCTGCGGCTCGCCCATGGCGACGACCTTGCGATTGATCACCGGCAGGCGCAGCCCGTAGGCGTACTTGTTGACGATGATGAAGTCGCCGTCGAGCAGCGTCGGCATCATCGAGTCGGACGGGATGCGGAACGGCTCGAACACAAAGGAGCGCAGCAGCAGCACCACGAGTGCCACCGGGAAGAAGCTGCGCGCATAGTCGACCGTGCCCGGCTCGCTGAAGCCGGCCGGGTCCTTGCCGGCGCGGCGGGCGGCCGCGGCGCGCCGCGGCGCGAGCCACAGCGCATCGACCGCCCACACCGCACCGGTGAGCACGGTGATGCCGAGCAGCACGGCGCTGAAGTCGAGCCGCTCGGCGAGCAGCAGCCGCAGCACCGCGCACACGATCAGCACCGGCAGCGCGCCGTAGAGAAAGCGCATCAGCGGGGTATCGAGCGACGGTGCGCCGCTGAGCGCGCGGTGCGGACGCAGCAGCCAGTCGTCGATGACGCACACCAGCGTGACCGGCAGCGCCAGCCACGACAGCACTACGACGATGGGCATCAGGAACTGTGGCATGGGCAAACCTTTAGTGCTTGCGGCCGACCTGCAGGACCGCGAGAAATGCTTCCTGGGGAATCTCGACGTGGCCCAGCTGCTTCATGCGCTTCTTGCCCTCCTTCTGTTTCTCGAGGAGCTTGCGCTTGCGGGTGATGTCGCCGCCATAGCACTTGGCGAGCACGTTCTTGCGCAGTGCCTTGACGGTGGCGCGCGCGATTACCGCGCTGCCGATCGCCGCCTGCACGGCCACTTCGAACATCTGCCGCGGGATCAGCTCGTGCATCTTGTCCACCAGCTCGCGGCCGCGGGCGTAGGCGCCGTCCTTGTGCACGATGATCGACAGCGCGTCGACCTTGTCGCCGTTGATGAGGATATCGAGCTTCACCAGCGGCGCCGCCGCGAAGTGGCTGAACTCGTAGTCGAATGAGGCATAACCGCGGCTGACCGACTTCAGGCGGTCGAAGAAGTCGAGCACCACTTCCGCGAGCGGCAGCTCGTACTGCAGCGACACCTGCGTGCCGAGGTATTGCATCTTGCGCTGGGTGCCGCGCTTGTCGTTGCAGAGCTTGAGCACCGCGCCGACGTGATCGGGCGGCACCAGGATGCTGGCCACGATAAGTGGCTCGCGGATCTCCTCGATCTCCCCGAGCGGCGGCAGCTTGGCCGGGTTGTCGACGTACTCGATGGCGCGGTCGCGCTTTTGCACCTCGTACACCACCGTGGGTGCGCTGGTCACCAGCGTCAGCTGGTATTCGCGCTCGAGGCGCTCCTGCACGATGTCCATGTGCAGCAGCCCGAGGAAGCCGCAGCGAAAGCCAAAGCCGAGCGCCGCGGAGACCTCCGGCTCGTAGTGCAGCGCCGAGTCGTTGAGGCGCAGCTTGCCGAGCGCGTCGCGGAACTTCTCGTACTCCTCGGAATTCACCGGGAACAGCCCGGCGAACACCCGCGGCTTGATCTGCTTGAAGCCCGGCAGCGCGCCCGCCGGACGGTGCTCGAGGGTGATGGTGTCGCCGACCGGCGCGCCGTCGATCTCCTTGATACCGGCGACGACGAAGCCGACGTCGCCGGTGCCCAGCTCGCTCTCCACCACCGGCTTGGGCGTGAAGCGCCCGAGCCGGTCGACGATGTGGCTGCGGCCGGTCGACAGCACGCGGATGCGGTCGCCGCTCTTGAAGCCGCCGTTCATCACGCGCACCAGCGACACCACCCCGACGTAATTGTCGAACCACGAGTCGATGATCAGCGCCTGCAGCGGCGCCGCGCTGTCGCCGCGCGGCGCTGGAATGCGGCGGATCAGCAGCTCCAGCAGCTCCGGCACCCCCTCCCCGGTCTTGGCGCTGACGCGCGCCGCGCCGGTGGCCTCGATGCCGATGATCTCCTCGATCTCGCGCGCCACGCGCTCGGCGTCCGCGGACGGCAGGTCGATCTTGTTGATGACCGGCAGCACCTCCAGACCCTGCTCGGTCGCCGTGTAGCAGTTGGCGACGCTCTGCGCCTCGACCCCCTGGGTGGCGTCGACCACCAGCAGCGCGCCGTCGCAGGCCGCCAGCGAGCGCGACACCTCGTAGGAGAAGTCGACGTGCCCGGGGGTGTCGATCATGTTGAGCTGGTAGCGCAGCCCGTCGTGCGCGCTGTAATAGAGCGTCACGCTCTGCGCCTTGATGGTGATTCCCCGCTCGCGCTCGAGCTCCATGGAGTCGAGCACCTGCGCCTGCATTTCGCGGTCGGCCAGCCCGCCGCACAGCTGGATGAAGCGGTCCGCGAGGGTCGATTTGCCGTGGTCGACGTGCGCGATGATGGAGAAGTTACGTATGTGCCGCATGCCGTCCGACTGTTGCCGCGAGTTGCCGCGCGTAAGCCAAGGTCAGGCGGCGGGGCGGATTATAGGGAATTGTCGGCCGCGGCGCGTAGGATCTAGGGCGGCGGTGCCGCCGCGGCGCTCCCGCGCAGCAAGCGCGTGAGCTCGGCGTGATCGAGCCGTGCCCGGCACACCACGCTGCCATCGAGCAGCAGCACCGGGACCTCCAGGCCGTGGCGGCGGCGCAGCTGCGGATCGGCGTCGACGTCCAGCACCTCGATCGGCGGCAGCGCCACGCGCGTGCCGAGCAGGGTGAGCTGGCGCAGCATTTCCTCGCATAACTCGCAGTCGTGCCGCTGCACGAGCGTGAGGCGCGCCGCGGGGCTCATCAGTGTTGCGGGACGCCGGCGGGCACCAGGTCCTGTGCCTTGACCTGGGTGGCGATGAACTGCACGGTGGCGAGTGGCACTTCGCCTACCGCGGTGATCTTGTAGCCGTCAACCACGGTGGAGAAAGCCGACGAGGAGCCGACGGCCGCGGAGCGAGCCGGCGGTGCCTGCGTCCCGACCACCGTCTGCGTCTCGACGAACACCGAGACCGAGGCGACGCCGTCGGTGAACACCAGGTGGTCCACCGGTTGATTCGAGCCGGGCAGCACCTGTTCGGAGCGCACCGACATCCTGAAGCCCGGCGGAAGCCGCAGCGCGTTCCAGGCGGAGGTCGCCGGCGCGGCCGGCGCCGGCGCGGCTGCCGTCCCGGTACGCAGCCAGCGAAAACCGAGCGTCGAGACCTCGGGCCGGAAGGACGCATCGGCGATGCGCACCGGCAGCGTGAGGTTCGCGAACACCACCTGCTCGATGATGCGCCCGTGGGCGTCGCACAGCTGCGTCTTGAGCGGCATCGCGGTGGAAGCGTCGATCCACAGCCGGTAGCCGTAGCGGTACTCATCCCGCGGCGACACGGTGATGACGTGGGTGTCGCGGCGGTTGAGGCGCATGCGGCCCACCTCGCGGATGTCGTAGAAGCTCGCCGTCTGGTCATCGACCGCCGGGAAACCCACCAGCGATTCCTGCGGCGGGCGCTGCTCGACCAGCACCGTGCGCCGGTCCGGGAGGTAGCAGGCGAGATTCATGCCGGTGCGGATGAACTCGCGCCCCGAGCCGTCGAGCGACACGAGCCGCTCGGACACATTGCCGTCCTGCACCCGGTGGATGATGCGCAGCATCTCGACATGGCCGCCGTGCCAGTGCGAGAAGGTGCCGTCGTAGTTGCGCGTGGTGAGCGCGTGATTCATGCGCTCGAGCCATTGCGCAGGAGTTGGGGCAAGTGATGTCTTCTGCGCAGGAGTCGGGGCGGGAGATGGTTTCTTCTGCGCCGGGGTCGTTGCGGCAGGCGCAGTGGCCTGAGCCTGGCCCGGGGCGTCCTCGGCCAGGGCGGCCGTGCAGGCCCAGGCGAGCGTCAGTCCGAGCAGTGCGCCGCTATTGGGCCGCGCTCTTGACATCGTCCTGGGGCTCCCCGGCGGCGGCCGGCTCGCTGGTCATGAAGGCCGACAGCAGGTTGCGTCGGGCGACCGGCGAGGAAAACATGCTGTGTGCGACCACGTAGTTGGCAAGCTCGGTGCTCGGCACGACGATCGCGGGCACGGCCGGCGCCGGAGGTACGACGTAGCTGTCGGCGCGGCCGCCGCGCTCGCGCGCGCTCGCCGGTATCACCGGCGCGCCGCTCGCCGCGGGCGTAGTGAGGTGCGCACTCAGCGGGGCGACGACCGATGGCGCCTCGGCGCGCAGCCACAGGATGGACATTGCGGCGACACCCGCCGCGAGCGCGCCGGCGGCAACCGGCTGCCACCAGCGCAGCCCCCGGCGCGGCAGCGCGCCGGCGAGCGACTGCGCGCCGAGTGCCGGCTCGGCCAGCAAAACGGCGCTGACGCGCCCGGCGAGCGGCGCATTCAGCCGTACGCCGCGCTCGGCACGGATCACCGCGCCCATCACGGCATAGCGTCCCCAGCGCGCCTTGAGCTGCTCGTCGCGCGACAGGCGCCGCGCCAGCAGCTCGCATTCGGCCGGGGGCAGCTGGTCGTCGAACATCGCCGACAGCTGACTATCGAGCTCCTCGTTCATCCCAGCTCCTCCGCGCGGCCGAGGCCGCCCTCGAACACCTCCCGCAGGCGGCGGTCGATAGCCTCGCGCGCTCTGAAGATACGCGATCGCACCGTGCCGACCGGGCAATCCATGGCGGCGGCGATCTCCTCGTAAGACAGGCCCTCGAGCTCGCGCAGCACGATCGCGGTGCGCAGGTCCTCGGGCAGGGCGTCGATGGCGGCATTGACGGTGGTGCGGATCTCGTCCGTCAGCACCAGCCCCTCGGGGGTCTCGGAGTCTTTCATGCGGCCTTGCATCTCGTAGGACTCGTCGTTGTCGTGTCGGTCGATGTTGTATTCGATCGGACTGCGGTCGCGTGACACCACGGCGTTCTTCGCGGTGTTGATGGCTATGCGATACAGCCAAGTATAGAAGGCGCTGTCGCCCCGAAACTGCGGCAGCGCCCGGTAGGCCTTGATGAAGGCCTCCTGGGCGATGTCCTCGGCTTCGGCCGGATTGCGTACATAACGCATGACCAGCTTGACGAGTTTGTGCTGGTACTTGAGCACCAGCGCATCGAACGCCCCCTTGTCTCCGCGTTGCACGCGGCGTACCAGGCTGAGATCACTTGCATCCGCGCTCATGCACGCCCTCGCCCCCCGGACCGAAGGCGGCCGCCGCGATGCGAGGGGATAGACTGTGAGCCTTTGTGAAAGTTCAGCATGATGGTGGGGTCGAGGGCCCCTCGGCAGAATAGCGCCAACTCAGGCCGCTGATCGACATAATGCCCGGATACGCCCCACCACGTGCGCCAGGGCCGGGTCGGCCGGGGCGTCGCTAGCCAGCAGGTACGCCGCCAGCAGCGGATCGGGCAGCTCCAGGAGGCGAGCGAAGCTGGCGCGCTCGGCCGGCGGGGCATGCGGCAGACCCACGGCCGCATAACGCCCGAGCAGCACGTCCAGCTCCTTCATCCCACGCCGGCACAGCCACAGCAGTCGCCGGACATCCGCATCGGGCGGCAGGAACGCGGCGGCTCCGTCCGGGGCGATCGGCGTGGCAGTGCTCACGCTCAGCCCCGCCGCTCGACCAGCATGCGCTTGATGGCGGCGATCGCCCGCGCGGGATTGAGGTCCTTCGGGCACACGTCCGTGCAGTTCATGATGGTATGGCAGCGGTACAGCCGGAACGGGTCCTCGAGCTCGTCGAGCCGCTCACCCGTGGCTTCATCACGGCTGTCGATGATCCAGCGATACGCGGCCAGCAGCGCCGCGGGACCGAGGAAGCGGTCGCTGTTCCACCAGTAGCTCGGGCAGGCAGTCGAGCAGCAGGCGCACAGGATGCAGGCGGCGGGACGATCGATCCTCTCCTGCTCCTCTTTCGACTGCAGCCGCTCGCTGTCGGGGGGTGCCGGGGTTTGCGTCTGCAGCCAGGGCTTCACGGCCGCGTACTGCGCGTAGAAGGTCGTCAGGTCCGGCACCAGGTCCTTCACCACCGGCAGGTGCGGCAGCGGATAGATGCGCACCTCGGCGGCCAGATCCAGCATCGAGGTGGTGCAGGCGAGGCAGTTGACGCCGTTGATGTTCATCGCGCACGAACCGCAGATGCCCTCGCGGCAGGAGCGGCGGAAGGTGAGCGTCGAGTCGAGCGCGGCTTTTATCTGAATGAGCGCATCGAGCACCATCGGCCCGCAGCTCTGCGGGTCGAGCTCGAAGGTGTCGAGGCGCGGATTCTCGCCGCTGTCGGGATTGAAGCGATAGATGCGGAAGATGCGCAGATCGCGCGTGCCGGCCGGGGCGCGGTGCGTGACACCGGCTACGACGCGTGAGTTCGGCGGCAGGCGGAATTGGGCCATCGTCAGCCTTTCAATAGATCCGCGCCTTGGGCGGGATCGACTCGACGTCGCGAGTCATGGTGTTGAGGTGCACCGGGCGGTAATCGAAGCGTATGCGGTGCGCATCCGCGACCCACACCAGCGTGTGCTTGAGCCAGTTGAGGTCGTCGCGCTGCGGGAAATCCTCGCGGGCGTGCGCCCCGCGGCTCTCGGTGCGATTGGCGGCCGAGTGGATGGTCGCGGTCGCCTGCAACAGCAGGTTCTCCAGCTCGAGCGTCTCGATCAGATCGGAGTTCCACAGCAGCGAGCGGTCGGCGATGCGCACCGCGGCGAAGGAATCGAAGGTGGCGCCGAGGCGCCCGATGCCCTGGGCAAGCGTCTCACCGGTGCGGAACACCGCGGCGTCGATCTGCATGGTCTTCTGCATCTCCACGCGGATGGCGGCGGTGCCGCGCGAGCCGTCGGCGTGGCGCAGCCGGTCGAGGCGCGCTACTGCCGCCGCTCCGGCATCGGCGGCGAAGGGCTTGTGGGTCTCCCCGGGGGTGATGATCTCGGCGCAGCGCCGCGCGGCCTCGCGCCCGAAGATCACCAGGTCGAGCAGCGAATTGCTGCCTAAGCGGTTGGCGCCGTGCACCGATACGCACGCCGCCTCGCCCACCGCCATGAGTCCCGGCACCACGCTGTCGGGGTCGCCGCCGCGCGGGCACACCACCTCGCCGTGGTAGTTGCAGGGGATGCCGCCCATGTTGTAGTGCACCGTCGGCTGCACCGGGATCGGCTCGCGCGTCACGTCGACGCCGGCGAAGATGCGCGCGGTCTCGGCGATGCCCGGCAGGCGCTCGTGGATCACCTGCGCGCCGAGGTGCTCCAGGTGCAGATCGATGTGATCGTGCTCGGCGCCGACGCCGCGACCCTCGCGGATCTCGAGCGTCATCGCGCGGCTCACCACGTCGCGCGAGGCGAGATCCTTGGCGTTGGGGGCGTAGCGCTCCATGAAGCGCTCGCCGCGCGAGTTGGTGAGATAGCCGCCCTCGCCACGCGCCCCTTCGGTGATCAGACAGCCCGCGCCGTAGATGCCGGTGGGGTGGAACTGCACGAACTCCATGTCCTGCAGCGGCAGCCCGGCGCGCAGCACCATGGCGTTGCCGTCCCCGGTGCACGAGTGCGCGGAGGTGCAGGAGAAATAAGTGCGCCCGTAGCCGCCGGTGGCGAGGATCGTCATGTGCGCGCGGAAGCGATGCAGTGTGCCGGTGGCCAGATCGAGCGCTATCACGCCCTGGCAGGCACCCTCCTCCATGATCAGGTCGATCGCGAAGTACTCGATGAAGAAGGTGGCCGCGTGGCGGATCGACTGCTGGTAGAGCGTATGCAGCATGGCGTGCCCGGTGCGGTCGGCGGCGGCGCAGGTGCGCTGCGCGATGCCCTGCCCGAAGTGCGTGGTCATGCCGCCGAAGGGGCGCTGGTAGATGCGGCCGGAGTCGGTGCGCGAGAAGGGCACCCCGTAGTGCTCGAGCTCGATGACCGCAGCCGGCGCCTCCTTGCACATCAGCTCGATGGCATCCTGGTCACCGAGCCAGTCCGAGCCCTTCACGGTGTCGTACATGTGCCAGCGCCAGTCGTCCTCGCCCATGTTGCCGAGCGCGGCCGAGATGCCGCCCTGGGCCGCGACGGTATGGCTGCGGGTCGGGAAGAGCTTGCTGATGCAGGCGGTCGACAGGCCGCTCTCCGCAAGCCCGAGCGTCGCGCGCAGTCCGGCACCCCCGGCACCGACCACGATCACGTCATAACTGTGATCGGTGAGCGGGTAGGCGCTCACAACCCCACCCGGCCCAGGGCGACGCGCAGCACCGCAAGAACGGCCGCCGCCGCCAGCAGCACGTGTGCGAAGGTGAGCAGCACCAGCACGAGGGTGCGCAGGCCGGTCTCGTGCACGTAGTCCTCCACTACCACGCGCATGCCGAGCTGCGAGTGCCAGCCGGCCGTGAGCACCAGCAGGATCAGCAGCAGCGCGCTCCAGCTCTGGCGCAGCCAGGCGCTCACCGTGGCGTGGTCGAGCGCGGGTAGCGCGAGCAGCGATACCACGAACCAGATGGTGAGCGGCACGAGGGCCACCGAGGTGAGGCGCTGCACCCACCAGTGCTGCACTCCGTCCTTCGCCGCACCCAGGCCCAGCACCCGCCCGAGTGGCGTGCGCAGGCTCATGGCGTGCGCTCGCCGGCCAGCCAGGCGAAGTAGCCGATCGCCAGCACCATCACGACAGTCGCCGCCGCCACCAGCCAGGCGCTGCGCTGCGCCTGCGCGCGCTCGAGCCCGCGACCGGTGTCCCACACCAGGTGCCGTATGCCGGCGGCCAGGTGGTAGCAGAAGGAGACGATGAGCGCGGCGTACACCAGTTTCGCCGGCCCGCCCGAGAGCAGCACGAGCGCGCGAGCGTAGGCGTGCGCGCCCGCGGCGAGCGCCATCAGCCAGTAGGTGAGCAGCAGCAGCCCGGCCGACAGCGCCACGCCGGTGAAGCGGTTGAGGATCGATGTCGCCAGCGTGTACCGGGACATCCTGTACACCGACAAGTGCGGCGAGAGCGGGCGTGTGCGCATAGACTAAAAATCGATGCAGCGCCCGTGCTTTTCCCAGTCGCCGAAGCGCGTCGGCTCAGGGCCATCGCGGCCGCCGATCTCGCGCGGTGCAGTCGACGCGCGCGGTGCAGCCGCCGTGCGCGCCCTGGCGGCGGCGCCCGTCGATGCGTCCTCGGCGGTGGCGCGCGCTTCGCTGACTGCGCATGGGGAAGGCTCGGGCGGGCTCTTGCGATGCGCGGTCGGCATACCCATGAAGTCTGCCAGAATTCGCCGCAGCCAGCTATGAAACTTTAGGAAAAACAACAGTCAAGTCATGTCCTTAGCGTGCAATTCGGTCTCGCTTTCGCTCGGCGTGCTGCGCGTGCACGGCGCGGACGCGCTCACTTTTCTGCAGGGACAGGTATCGAACGACGTCATGCGCCTCACGCCCTCGCAGGCGCTGCTCGCGGGCTATCACAATCCCCAGGGACGCGTGATCGCGCTGCTGCGCCTCGTGCAGCTCGCCCCCGCGGACGTGCTCGCGATCCTGCCGCGCGAGCTCGCGCCCGCGGTCGCCGCGCGTCTGGCGAAGTTCGTCCTGCGCGCGAAGGTCCAGGTGACCGATGCCTCGGCGCAATGGTCGGTCACGGGCCTCCTGGGCGGCAACGCGGCCGCCGCTGCGGGCGAGGGCTGGCCGCAGACGCCCGACGGCGCCGCGCGGCGCGGCGAATCCGTCGCCGTGCGCCTGGCGGGGGACACGCCGCGCTGGCTGCTGGTGGCTCCGGCCGCGCAGCCGGCAACCCCTGCCGGGTGCGTCGCCGCCCCGCGCGAGGTATGGCAGCGCCTGTCGATCGCTGCCGGGGAGCCGCAGGTGTACGCGCGTACCGCGGAAGAATTCGTCGCACAGATGCTCAACCTCGATGCGCTCGGCGCCATCGACTTCGACAAGGGCTGCTACACCGGCCAGGAAGTCATCGCGCGTGCCCACTACCGCGGGCGGGTGAAACGGCGCATGCAGCGCTTCGTCAGCACTGCACCAGCGCTGCTGCAACCGGCCGATGCCGGCGTGCTGGGCGATGGCCGCCCGTTCAAGGTGGTCGATGCCGTCGCGCTCGATGACGGTCGCTGCGAGTTTCTGGCGGTGACGCCGCTCGCAGAAGATGTCACCGAGCGGGCGGCAGCGAGCGCGGCGGGCGCGACGCCGCTCGGCGCACAAGCCCTGTCGCTGCCCTACCGGCTGCCCGAGTGAGTCTGCGCCTTGAGGGTGGCGGCCGCTGGGCGGGCGGCTCGGGGCCGATTCAATCGGCTTGCGGCCGCAGGTGTGGAAACAGGATGACGTCGCGGATCGAGGGCGAATCGCTGAAGAACATCACCAGACGGTCGATGCCGACGCCGAGCCCGGCGGTCGGCGGCATGCCGTACTCGAGTGCCCGCACGTAGTCGGCGTCGTAGAACATCGCCTCCTCGTCGCCCTTCTCCTTGCGCACCGCCTGCGCGCGAAAGCGCGCCGCCTGGTCCTCCGGGTCGTTCAGCTCGGAGAAGCCGTTGGCGATCTCGCGTCCGGCGAGAAAGAACTCGAAGCGATCGGCGATGAACGGATCGGCATCGTTCGGGCGCGACAGCGGCGAGACTTCCGCCGGGTAGCCGTAGACGAAGGTCGGATCGAGGAGCGAGCCCTCCACGGTCTTCTCGAACAGCTCGATCTGCAGCTTCCCGGGACCGTCCTCGGGCTTCACCGCGATGCCGAGCAGCTCGCAGCGCTTGCGCAGGTAGGTGAGGTCGCGCAGCGACAGCGGATCGATCCCGGGGTTGTACTCGATGAGCGCCTGCTCGATGGTGAGGCGGCGGAAGGGCTTGGCCAGATCGTAGCCGCGTCCCTGGTAGGCGAGCTGCAGGGTGCCGTTGAGCGCGTCGGCGAGACCGCGGATCGCCTTCTCGACCCATTCCATGATGTCACGGTAATCGGCGTACGCCAGGTACAGCTCGAGCATCGTGAATTCCGGATTGTGCTGGGTCGAGAGCCCCTCGTTGCGGAAATTGCGGTTGATCTCGTAGACGCGCTCGAAGCCGCCGACGATGAGGCGCTTCAGGTACAGCTCGGGCGCGATGCGCAGGTACATGTCGAGGCCGAGCGCATTGTGGTGGGTGCGGAACGGGCGCGCCGTGGCGCCGCCCGGGATCGGCTGCATCATCGGCGTCTCGACCTCGAGGAAGTCGAGCGCGTCGAGGAAGTCGCGCAGGTAGCGCACGATGCGGGTGCGGATGCGGAATATGTTGCGGCTGGCCTCGTTGACGATGAGGTCGACGTAGCGCTGGCGGTAGCGCGTCTCGGTGTCCGCCAGCCCGTGCCACTTGTCCGGCAGCGGCCGCAGCGCCTTCACCAGCAGCCGCAGCGCATCGACGCGCACCGACAGCTCGCCGGTACGGGTACGGAACAGCACACCGCCCGCGCCGAGGATGTCGCCGATGTCCCAGCCCTTGAAGGCCTCGTAGGTGTCGCCGAGCGTCTCGTGCTGCAGGTACAGCTGGATCTGCCCGGTGCGGTCAGCGATCTTGGCGAAGCTCGCCTTGCCCATCAGGCGGCGCAACAGCAGCCGGCCGCCCACGCTGACGTGAGTGGGATTGGCGTCGAGCCATTCGCCGCTCCGGTCGCCGTAGGAGGCGTGCAGCTGCCCGGCGAGCGCGTCGCGCCGGAAATCGTTGGGAAATGCATTGCCGGCCGCGCGCAGCGCGCCGAGCTTCGCGCGCCGCTCGGCGATCAGCTTGTGCTCATCGCCGCCGTCACCGCCATCAGCCCCGCCAGGAGCGCCGCCCGCATCTTTCTTCATGTGTTACAAGCCCGCCTTGAGCGAGGCCTCCAGGAACTGATCGAGCGCGCCGTCGAGCACCGCCGCGGTATTGCCGACCTCGACCCCGGTACGCAGGTCCTTGATACGCGACTGATCCAGGACGTAGGAGCGGATCTGGTTGCCCCAGCTCACGTCCGACTTGGAGTCCTCGAGCACCCGCGCGGCGGCATTGCGCTTGTTGACCTCCAGCTCGTAGAGCTTCGCCTTGAGCATCTTCATGGCGGTGGAGCGGTTCTTGTGCTGGCTGCGCTCGTTCTGGCAGGCGGCCACGATGCCGCTCGGCAGGTGCGTGATGCGCACCGCCGACTCGGTCTTGTTGACGTGCTGCCCGCCGGCGCCCGAGGAGCGGTAGACGTCGACCTTGAGGTCGGCCGGATTGATCTCGATCTGGATGTCGTCGTCGACCTCGGGCGAGACGAACACCGAGGCGAACGAGGTGTGCCGGCGGTTGCCCGAATCGAACGGCGACTTGCGCACCAGGCGGTGCACCCCGGTCTCGGTGCGCAGCCAGCCGTAGGCGTACTCGCCCTGCACCTGCACGGTGGCGCTCTTGATGCCGGCGACCTCGCCCGGGCTCATGTCGATGACCTCGCAGCTGAAGCCGCGCGCGGCGCCCCAGCGCAGGTACATGCGCAGCAGCATCTGCGCCCAGTCCTGCGCCTCGGTGCCGCCGGCACCGGCCTGGATGTCGAGGAACGCACTGTGCGCGTCCATCGCGCCACTGAACATGCGCTGCAGCTCGAGGTGGCGCACCTCCTGCTCGAGGCGCTGCGCGTCGCGCTCGATGTCGCGCGCGGCGGCCTCATCGCCGGCGTCGGCCGCCAGCTCGAGCAGCTCGGTCGCCTCGGCGAGGCCGCGGCTGGCACGATCAATGTCGGCGGTCGCGGCGCTTAAGCGCGCCCGCTCACGCCCGAGCTCCTGCGCCCGCGCCGGGTTCGCCCACACCGTCGGATCCTCCAGCTCGCGCGCGACTTCCTCGAGGCGCTCGCGCTTGCTGTCGTACTCAAAGAAACCCCCGTAACGACTGCACTCGCTCGGTGAGATCCTTGAGCTGGCGTCTGAGGGGGTTGAGCTCCATGGCGCGGCGGATGCTAGCACCGCCCTGCCGGGCTTAGCGAGGGGTCTCAAGGCAGCAGGTGATCGACCAACAGCTGCAGCCGCCGCTCGCCCTGGTAGTCGTTCACGTCGAGCCGGTACACCAGCTGCCGCTGTCCTTCGGGGGGCACAAACGCCGCCGCGCCGTCGGCGACGTGATTGAATGCCATCGCGTCGAAGGCGCGCCCGCTGTGCGGCACTTCCACCCACATCTTGACGTGGCGCTCGCCGATCAGCCGCGCGCTCCTGATGCTGAAGCGCCCATCGAAGCTCGGCTCGGGGAAGGCCGCGCCCCAGGGACCCCCGGCTCGCAGCGCCTGCGCGGTATCGAGCGCAATCTCGCCGGGGGCGAGCTCGCCGTCGGTCTCGACCGCGTCCGCCGGCGTGCCCGGCGCGCAGCGCGCCACCTCCTCATCGAAGGCGCGCGCGAACTCGTCCAGCCGGGCGCGCTCGAGAGTGAGTCCCGCCGCCATGGCGTGCCCGCCAAAACGGCTGATGAGCTGCGGGTGGCGCGTCGCGATCGCATCGAGCACGTCGCGGATGTGAATGCCGTCGACCGAGCGCGCCGAGCCGCGCAGCGTCACCTCGTCCGCGCAGGCGAAGGCGATCACCGGGCGCCGCACGCGCTCCTTCACGCGGCTCGCGACCAGGCCCACCACGCCCTGATGCCAGCCGGGGTCGAACAGGCACACGCCGGCGTGCCGCACCTCCCCGGGCGTGAGGTTCGGCAGGCGGCGCACCGCGCCGAGCGCCTCGTGCTGCATCTTCGCCTCGATCGTGCGGCGCTCCTCGTTGAGCTCGTCGAGGCGCACGGCGAGACGCTGGGCGCTCGCGGCATCGTCCTCGAGCAGGCACTGGATGCCGATGCTCATGTCATCGAGGCGGCCGGCGGCGTTCAGCCGCGGCGCCACGCCGAAGGCGAGATCCGCCGCGGTCAGCTCCGCGCGGCTGCGGCCGGCAATGGTGAGCAGCGCCTGGATGCCCGCGACGCAGCTCCCGGCGCGGATGCGCTTAAGGCCCTGCGCCACCAGCACGCGGTTGTTGGCATCGAGCGGCACCACGTCGGCCACCGTGCCGAGCGCCACCAGGTCAAGCAGCGCCGCGACGCCGGGGCCGTCGAGTGCGCGGTGCACGGCCGCCATCAGGTAGAAAGCGACGCCGACGCCGGCGAGCGCGCGGCTCGCAAAGCGGCTGTCGGGGAGGTTGGGATTGACGATGGCGTTGGCGTCCGGCAGCTGCGCGCCCGGCAGATGGTGATCGGTAATGAGTACGTCGATACCGCGTGCCCGCGCGGCCGCCACCCCGGCGTGGCTGGAGATGCCGTTGTCCACCGTGACCAGCAGGGTCGGAGCGCGCTCGGCCGCGCTCGCCACGATCTCGGGGGTGAGTCCGTAGCCGAAGCGAAAGCGGTTCGGCACCAGGAAGTCGACCGACGCGAAGCCGCAGGCGCGCAGCGCGCGCACCACCAGCGCGCTGCTGGTGGCGCCGTCGGCGTCGAAGTCGCCGATGACCAGCACCCGTGCGGCGCGGTGCGCGAGCAGCAGCTCCACGGCCGCCGGGATCCCCTCGAGCGTACCGACCGGCAGCAGCCTGCCGAGCGAGGTGTCCAGGTCCTGTGCCGAGCGCACGCCGCGCGCGGCGTACACCCGCGACAGCACCGGGTGCATGGCGGCGCCAAGATCCGGCGGTGGCGCGGCGCAGCCGCGGCGCACGATGCGCAGATTCATGCGAAGGCCGCCAGCGGCGCGCGGCGCCGGCGCCACAGGCGCCAGCGGCCGGCGCGTCCGAGGTGCACGCACACGTCGTTGACGATGAGGGTGAGCCGCTCGAGCGCGCCGCGGCGCAGCGCGCCGACGGCCGCCGACACCAGCCGCTCATCGAGTAGCGCCAGCGCGCCGGCGACGTCGCCGGCTTGCGTGCGCTGCAAGCCGCAGGCCACCTCGCTCACCACCACCGCCCGCGGGCTGCCGCTGTCGAGTATTTCCTCGAATCCCTGCGGGTGCGGCCGTGCGGCGCTGCCCTGCAGGTGCCACAGTCCCTCGAGCCAGGCATCGCGGCCGAAGGCTGCGGGCGTATCCTGACTCATGCGGGCCTCGGGCTGCACGCGTGCGCCTTGCGCACCCCAGGGCCACAGCACGCTCACCGCCGGGGCGCCGCGCGCCTGGCGAGCGCGGTTGAGTGCGTGATCGTGCAGCCACATCTCGATTTCGGCGATCCGGCGGCGCAGCGGCGCCGCGTCCGCCCCGGCGGGCAGCGCCGGCACCATGGCGCCGGCGAAGCGCGCCGGCTCGGCGCTCGCCACCGTAGCCAGGTCCGGCGTGCTCAGCAGGAACTCTCCGCAGGGCAGCGCCACCAGGCGCGAGCCGTCCTCGCCGAGGGCGAGCGCATAGTCGGCGGCGAACGCCGCGGCTTCCGCCGCCGGCAGACGCAGCAGGCCGTGGTGCTCCAGATGCACGCGCGTCAGGCTCGCCCGCAGGTGCAGCGGCGAGGCGATCCACAGCGCAGCGCCCGCACCGGCAAGTCCGGTGCGGGCGGCCGCGATCCACGCCGGTGCGACGGCGGCGAGCTCGGTGCGCCCGCTCCACTGCGCGAGCCAGGGACGCCAGCCGGCCGCGAGCGGCCGGCGCTCGCCGAAGCGCGCCACGGCGGCGATGCCCGCAAGCTGCGCCGCGGACGTCGCTGCCTCGAGCGCCGCGGCGGCACCGCGCGGGGCATACAGGTCGGCGATCACCATGACGAGCTCGCGCACTGGCGCTATCGTAACGCGATGGTGCAATTCACTCTCGAGCCGGCCGGCGACGGCGAACCTGGTGCGCAGCTACTCCGACAGCGGGCTATGGATCGGCGCGCAGCACCTGACCGGCAGTTGCATCGTGACCGCGCAACGGCTGATCACCGACTGGGAGCCGGCGGCCTACGGCGAGCTGGCGCCCGCGCACCTGGAGAGGATTTTCGCCCTGTCACCGGAGGTGGTGGTGATCGGCACGGGCCCGCAGCAGCAGTTCGCGAGCTTCGAGGTGCGCGCCGCATTCGCGCAGCGCCGCATCGGGCTCGAGGTGATGAACCTCGGCGCGGCGTGCCGCACGTTCAACGTTCTGGTACAGGAGGAGCGGCCGGTGGCGGCGGCGCTGTTCGTGCGCTAGCGCACCTTGAAACCGCGGCGGGCGGGAAGGCGATCGGCAGAAGACACAAGGGGAGGGTCAACCAACCAAACAATCATTCGAAGCTGACAGACTCGAACAATTGCACTGTTTTTCTTCTTATTGCCAACGTTATTGCTCTTGTTGCGACTCCCTCCTCCCTGTGTCTTCTGCCGGTCGCCCTCCCCTTATAAGTTGTCGTCGTACAGAGACAGCGAACGCATGTTAATCGTGTCGCAGAAGGCCGTGCAACTTATTTGCGGCGCAGACATTTTTCCCTGCCGGAATCCCCGCGGCGAGGGCCGCTGCGGGCGCCTCGCATGCAGGAAAAGCCTTTGTTTTCAGCCCAAAGCGTCCAGGTCACGTTTCTCTGATGATAAAAACAAACGTCATATCAGCATGTTATGGAGTCTTTCTAACTTTAAACATGATGATGGGCCTAGGCCGTCCCGCCCAGCAGCGGCACGAAGGCCACCGGCCCGAGCGGCTCGCGATCGATGCGCTGCTCGCGCCGCGTGAAGCGCACCAGCTGCTGCTCGCCCTCGGAGCCGATCGGCACCACCAGCCGCCCGCCGACCCGCAGCTGCTTCAGCAACGCCTCGGGCACGGTAAGCGGGGCGGCCGCGACCAGGATGCCGTCGTAGGGTGCATGGGCCTTCCAGCCCAGCGTGCCGTCGCCGTGGCGGAAGCGCACGTTGCGCACGCCGAGCTCGCGCAGCCGCTCGCGGGCGCGGGCCAGCAGCGGCTCGATGCGCTCGATGGTGTTGACATGGCCGACGAGCGGCGCCAGGACCGCGGTCTGGTAGCCGCAGCCGGTGCCCACCTCGAGCACGTTCTCGAGCGTACCCGCTTCGAGCAGCGCCTCGGTCATGCGCGCGACGATGTAGGGCTGCGAGATGGTCTGACCGAACCCGATCGGCAGCGCCGTGTCCTCGTAAGCGCGGCTGCCGAGAGCCTCGTCGACGAAGATATGACGCGGCACGTTGCGGATGCGATCGAGCACCGCGAGGTTGGCGATGCCCTGCTCGCGCAGGCGCTGCACCAGCCGATCGCGCGTGCGCGCCGAGGTCATACCGATACCCGACAGCCGCAGGTCAGCCATTGAGACCGTCCAGCCACTTGCCGAGCGAGGGCAGCGCCGCGTGGCGCGTGAGGTCGACCTGCAGCGGGGTCACCGACACGTAGCCCTGGGCCACGGTGTCGAAATCCGTACCCGGTCCCGCGTCCTGCTGCGCGCCGGCCGGACCGATCCAGTAGACGGTGCGCCCGCGCGGATCCTGGGCGCGCATGACCGGTTCGGAGCGGTGACGGTAGCCGAGGCGGCTGGCGCGAAATCCGCGCAGCTGCCCGACCGGCACGTCGGGCACGTTGACGTTGAGGATGGTCGCCGCCGGCAGCGGCCGCTGCAGCAGCTGCGCCACGAGCAGGCGCGCCACTTCCGCGCCGGTGACGAAGTGCCCGCCGCCTTCAGTGCTGCACAGCGAGACGGCGAGCGTCGGCAGCCCGAGAAAGCGCCCCTCGACCGCCGCCGCCACCGTGCCCGAGTACAGCACGTCGTCGCCGAGGTTGGGGCCGTCGTTGACGCCGGAAACCACCATGTCGTGCTCGAAGTCGAACAACCCGGAGATGGCCAGATGCACGCAGTCGGTGGGGGTGCCGGGAACGAAGTACACGCCAGGCTCGGACTCGAACACGCGCAGCGGCACATCCAGCGTGAGCGAATTGCTGGCGCCGCTCTTGTTGCGGTCGGGGGCGACCACGGTCACCTCGGCGAGGGTCGCGAGCGCCTCGCGCAGGCAGCGGATACCTTCGGCGCGAAAGCCGTCGTCGTTACTGACCAGGATCTTCACTAGGATGGAGTCGGGCGCGCCAGGAGTGCGCCTGACTATACTTCAAGAAGCCAGGCTACGGAGCGAGTCGTGACAGGCGCGGCGGGCGAGCGAAAGAGCGACGAGCGGGAGGATCAGCTCGACGAGGAGGCGCGGTTGTTCCGCGAGGCGGTGCGGGGTGTGCGGCCGCTGCCGGCACGCCCGCCGCCCCCGCGGGCACGCGCCGCGCGTCCGCGTGCGCGCTTCGCGCGCGCCGACCGTGCCGCGGTACTCAAGGAGAGCCTGGAGGGCGAGGACGACGACCCGCAGCTCGCCAGCGGCGAGCAGCTGCTGTTCCAGCGCCCGCAGGTTTCGCGCGCGCTGCTGCGGCGGCTGCGCCGCGGCGAGTTCCACGCGCAGCGCGAGATTGACCTGCACGGACTGACGGTCGCGGAGGCGAAACTGGCGCTGCGGCAGTTTCTCGTCACCGCCCTCGAGCAGCAGGTGCGCTGCGTGCGGGTGATCCATGGCAAGGGGTTGCGCTCGGGTCACCGCGGCCCGGTGCTGAAGATGGCGGTCAGCGCGGTGTTGCGCCGCACGGGCGCGGTGCTGGCCTACGTCTCCGCGCGGCCGGTAGACGGCGGCACCGGGGCGCTGTACGTGCTGCTGTCAGGCGGCTGAAGTCTGCTCCGCGAGCGCTACCAGCTCGCGCAGCACCGCGGTGGCGAAGCAGCCGCGTGTCAGGCGGAAGCCGAGCAGCACCGACTCCGCGGCCGGCTCGCAGCTCAGCTCACGTACCGCGATACGCAGGCTGCGCCGCTCGTGTCGCATACCGGCGTTAGCGCACAGCGCACATTCGGCCGCGTACTGCGCGCCGATGCGCGACTCCAGCTCGAGCACCGCGCCGCCCGAGCCGGGGCTGCCCGCCCCCCATAGCGGCCCGGTGGGATGAATCTGCAGGCGCTCGCAGCGCGCGGCGAGTGCGTCCGGGTCATCGCCCTCGTTTACCGCGAAAATGCTGCCGCGACCGTCGAGGTTGGCGAGATCCCCGGGCAGTAACGTGCGCCAGCTGTCGGCCGCCACGCGCGCAGCCAGCACGGCGTTGAACACCAGGCTGCGTGCGGCGGAGAGCATAAAACCGCGCCCGGGCGCGGCGCCCCGCGCGGGCATCTGCGCCGGGCGCACCAGGTTGGCGCCGTCGCGTCCGAAGCGCTGTGGCCCGAAGTAGTTCGGCACCCCGCCGTGCGCGATCGCCGCAACACGCGGCCCGATGAGCGCTGCGAGCCGCGCGCCGTCGCCGTCGGCGGCGCGGATGCGCACGCGGAAGCGATTGGCGGCGAGCGCGCCGCGCGGCAGCTTGCGGTGGTGCGCGTGCGCCTCGAGCACCTCGAAGTCCGTGCCGCGCAGCCCCTGCCAGGCGGGCGGGTCGCGACCGCGCGGCACGGAGAACCACTGCACCGCGATCGCGTGCCGGTCCTTGAGACCGGCGTAGCCCACCTCGGCGGTGCGGCAAGCGGCCAGGCGCGCGAGCTGCTGCGCCACCCACTGCGTGTTGGCGCCGCGCTTTCTCACCTTGAGCAGCAGGTGGGCGCCCGCGCCGGCGGGCGCGAAGCCCAGATCCTCCTCGACGACGAAGTCCTCATCCTGCGCGCGCAGCACGCCCAGCGCCGGCGGCGGCCCGTAGGCGCGCGGCGGTGCGAGCGCCACCGCGCGGGCGCTGCCCTCGCCCGCGGACACTGTCAGCCCTCGTCGAGGAGCACGGCGGCGTGCGCGGCGATCCCCTCGCAGCGTCCGAGGAAACCGAGCCCTTCGGTGGTGGTCGCCTTGAGGTTGACGCGCGTCTCGCTCACCCCGAGCAGTTGTGCCACCTGCCGCGCGATGGCTGCGCGGTGCGGGGCGATCCGCGGCGCCTGCGCGAGCAGCGTCAGGTCGGCGTTGGCCACGCTCAGGCCGCGCGCACGCAGCATCGCCAGCACCTGCGTCACGAACAGCGCGCTCGGCGCATCCCGCCAGCGCGGGTCGGCGTCGCTGAAGTGCTGGCCGATGTCCCCGAGCCCGGCGGCCCCCAGCAGCGCATCGCACAGCGCGTGCAGCAGCACGTCGCCGTCCGAATGCGCCACCACGCCGTGGGTGTGGGCAATACGCACGCCGCCGAGCATGACGAAGTCCCCGGGCCCGAAGGCGTGTACATCCGTACCGAAGCCGATGCGCATGTGCCGCGGTGCCTCCGAAGCTAGCTGCGCCGTGCCTGCAGGATCGCGGCGGCGAGGGCGAGCTCGGCGGCGCCGGTGATCTTGAGGTTGGTGGGACTGCCGGCGATGAGCCGCGGCTGCGTGCCGAGCCACTCGAGCGCCTGCGCCTCGTCGCTCGGCTGACGTCCCGCCGCCTGCGCGGCATCGAGGGCGGCACACAGCTTGCCGTAGCGGAACATCTGCGGGGTGAGCGCGCGCCACAGCGCCGTGCGATCCACGGTCTCGAGCACCGCCGCGCTGGCAGCCGCAGCCTCGCCCCGCGCGCCGCGCTTCAAGGTATCCGCCACCGGTGCTGCCAGCAGTGCGCCCTCGGGGTGCGCGGCGCGAGCTGCCAGCAGGCGCTCGAGATCGCCGCGCTCGAGACAGGGGCGCGCGGCGTCGTGCACCAGCACCCAGTCCTCGGGCGCGGCGCGCGCGGCGAGCGTCGCGAGCGCGCGGCGCACCGACAGGCAGCGCTGCGCGCCGCCGGTGCAGGTGGTGATCTCAGGCGCGCCGTGTGCCAGGGACGCGCGCAGGCGCGCCGCCACCGGCGCCCAGCCGCTGTCGTGCGCCGCCAGCGCCACCACCGCGCCGGCGCAGCGCTCGTCATCGAGGAACGGCGCCAGCGACCACTCGATTACCGTACGGCCGGCAAGCGCGACGTACTGCTTGGGCGTGGGACCGCCGAAGCGCTCACTTGCGCCCGCGGCCGGCATGACGAGCCAGTAACGCATCGCGCGCGGCGCACTGTCAGTGGGCCGCGGCGGTGCGCGTCGGCGCGCGGGAGCTGTCGGCGGGCGGGGCGGGCACGACCTGGTAGAAGGTCTCGTTGCGCGCGATCATGCCGAGGTCGCTGCGCGCGCTCTCCTCGAGCGCGTCCATGCCGGTCTTCAGATCGCGCACCTCGGCGGCGAGCTGGCGGTTGCGCTCAACGAGCTGCTCGTTCTCGGTGCGCTGCACATCCACGGCCTGGCGCAGCTGCGCCACCTCGTGCACCCCGTCCTCGGAGAGCCACACGCGGTACTGCAGCAGGATCACGGCGACGAGGAGCGCGGCAGCGAGCCACTTCATGGGCCCGACAGCCTAGCAGACCGCGAGGTGTGCGCGAAGGGTCGTCAGCGGCGCGCTAACCGCTCGCGGCCGCCGGCGGCGCGCGCTCGTGCGCCAGGGCGGCGGCCGCACGCTGCGCGGCGGCGAGCCGCTCGGGCCACACGCGCGCGAAGCCGGCGCGCACCTGCGTCACGATCGCACCGGGCGCCTGCTCCGGACGGCCGCAGGTGAACGGCGGATCGGGCGCGTACTCGATGGCGAGTTGCAGCTGCTGCGCGAAGGCCGCGCCGCCGAGGTGCGCGGCGACAGCGAGCGCCAGGTCGATCCCGGCCGTCACACCTCCGCCGGTGAACAGCCTGCCGTCGCACACCACGCGGCCGGGATCGGCGATGGCGCCGAACAGCGGCAGCAGCTCGCGGAACGCCCAGTGACAGGCGGCGCGCCTGCCGGTGAGGAGTCCGGCTGCCCCGAGCAGCAGCGAGCCGGTGCACACCGAGGTCACGTAGCGGGCGCGCGCGGCGAGGCGGCGCAGAGCTGCGAGATAGACCGCATCCTCCATGGCGGCGGTGCAGCCGCAGCCCCCCGGCACACACAGCAGCGCGCACTCGTGCACCTCGGCGAGCGCCTGTACGCGCGCGAACACCACCCCGCTGTCGGCAGTGAGCTCGCCCGACTGTGAGGCGGCGAGCACCACACGAGCTCCGGGCAGGCGGGCGAAGATCTCGAGCGGAGCGGTGAAATCGAGCTGCGTGAGGCGCGGGTAGAGCGCAAACACCACCGGGAAGTCGGCGAACACGGGGCACCTCCTGGCGCGGGAGCGAACAGCCCCCGCGATGACTGTGCAGGCGATGTTCGCTCAGTTTATGCTATGGCTGAAATGACGTTTTAACCTCTTTTTCCGCCATCCATGCCACGCCACATCGCCTTCCTCGTCTTCCCGCGCTTCCAGCTGCTGGATGCCACCGGCCCGATCGCAGCGTTCGAGACCGCCGCGCGCCTGTGCCCCGGCAGCTACCAGCTGCGCTTCATCGCCGAGCGCCCCGGGCCAGTGGCGAGCAGCTCGGGCGCGACGCTCGCGGCCGTGCGGCTCGGCAACCCTGCGACGATCGATACCCTGGTGGTGGCCGGCGGCGACGGCGCCCGTGCCGCGCTCGGCTCGGCGCGCTTGCGGCGCTTCATCCAGGCGTGCCACGGGCAGTCGCGTCGCGTCACCAGCGTGTGCTCCGGCTCCTTCCTGCTGGCCGGGGCGGGGCTGCTCGACGGGCACAGCGCGACCACCCACTGGAGCTGCAGCGAGGAGTTCCGGCAGCTGTTTCCGCGCGTGCGGCTCGACCCCGACCGTATTTACGTGCGCGAGGGACGCGTCTGGACCTCGGCGGGCATCACCGCGGGGATCGACCTGGCGCTCGCGCTGATCGGCGAGGATCTGGGTGAGGCGGTGGCGCGGCGCACCGCGCAGCACCTGGTGGTCTATCACCGCCGGCCGGGCGGGCAATCGCAGTTCTCGGCGCTGCTGGAGATGGAAAGATCCCAGGGGCGCTTCGCGGGGCTGCTCGAGTTCATGCGCGCGCACCTCGCAGCAGCGCTCAGCGTCGAGCAGCTCGCCGCGCGCGCCTGCATGAGCGCGCGGCATTTTGCGCGCGCCTTTCACGAAGAGACCGGCGTCACCCCGGCCAAGGCGGTGGAGCGGCTGCGCGCGGATGCGGCCCGCGCCATGCTCGAAAGCGGCGCCCGCTCGGTGCAGGAAGTGGCGCGCGCCAGCGGCTTCAACGATCCCGAGCGCATGCGGCGAGCGTTCCAGCGCCTGTTCGGCGCCGCGCCTTCCGCCATGAAGCGCGCCCGCCGCACGCCGGCGGCGGCGCCCACACAGCGCGTTCAGCGGCTGAGCGGAAACGCCTCGCGGCCGGCATAGCGCACGCGGCCGAGCTCGGCCTCGATGCGCAGCAGCTGGTTGTACTTCGCCGAGCGGTCCGAGCGCGACAGCGAGCCGGTCTTGATCTGCGTCGCGGCGCTCGCCACGGCGATGTCGGCGATCGTGCTGTCGCAGGTCTCGCCCGAGCGGTGTGAGACGACCGCGGCGTAGCGGGCTTTATCGGCCATGTCGATCGCGGCGAGCGTCTCGGTGAGCGTGCCGATCTGGTTCGGCTTGATGAGGATGGCGTTGGCGATGTGCCGCGCGATCGCCTCCTGGAAGATGCGGGTATTGGTCACGAAGATGTCGTCACCGACCAACTGCAGCTTGCCGCCGAGCGCGCGCGTGAGCGTCGCCCAGCCGTCCCAGTCGGCCTCGCTCATGCCGTCCTCGATGGTGATGATCGGGTAACGCGCGGCGAGGTCGGCGAGGTAGGCGGTGAACTCCGCCGCCGTGAAGCTGCGCTTTTCGGCCTCGAAGTGGTAACGGCCGTCGGCGAAGAACTCCGAGCTCGCCACGTCGAGCCCGAGGCACACATCGCCCCCTGGCTTGAAGCCGGCGCGCTCGATGGCCTCGAGCAGCACACCGAGCGCCGCCTCGTTCGATTCCAGGCTTGGGGCGAAGCCGCCCTCGTCTCCCACCGCGGTCGACAGTCCGCGCTTGGCGAGGATGCCCTTCAGGGTATGAAACACCTCCGCCCCGTAGCGCAGCGCCTCACGGAAGCTCGGTGCGCCCACCGGCAGGATCATGAATTCCTGGATGTCGAGCGTGTTGTCGGCGTGTGCACCCCCGTTGATGATGTTCATCTGCGGCACCGGCATCACCGGCTCGCGGGCGCCACCGGCGAGCACCGCGAGGTGGCGATACAGCGGCAGGTGCGCGTCGCGGGCGGCGGCGTGCGCCACGGCCAGCGACACCCCGAGGATGGCGTTGGCGCCGAGCCGGCCCTTGTTGTCGCTGCCATCGAGCTCGATCATGCGCGCGTCGATCGCCGCCTGTTCGCGCGGGTCGGCGCCGAGCAGCGCCAGCCTGAGCACGCCGTTGACGTGCTCGACGGCTTTGAGCACGCCCTTGCCGCCGTAGCGAGCCTGATCGCCGTCGCGCAGCTCGACCGCTTCGCGCGTGCCGGTGGAGGCGCCCGAGGGGACCGCCGCGCGTCCCATGGCGCCCGAGTCGAGCAGCACGTCCACCTCGACCGTCGGGTTGCCGCGCGAGTCGAGGATCTCGCGACCGCGAATGTCCTGTATGTAGCTCACGGCTTAAGTCCGCCTCTCACAGCAGCGACTCTTCGAAGGGCGTGCGCTTCACCGCCCGGTCGAGCTCGACCAGCGTGGTGAGCAGCGGCTCCATGCGCGCGAGCGGCCAGGCATTCGGGCCGTCCGACAGCGCCTCCTCGGGCCGCGGGTGCGTCTCCATGAACAACCCGGCGATGCCGGCGGCGACCGCCGCACGCGCCAGCACCGGGATGAATTCGCGCTGCCCGCCGGAAGAGGATCCCTGCCCGCCGGGCAGCTGCACCGAGTGCGTGGCGTCGAACACCACCGGGCAGCCGGTGCCGCGCAGCACCGCGAGCGAGCGCATGTCGGCGACCAGGTTGTTGTAACCGAAGGAAAAGCCGCGCTCGCACACCAGGATCTGCTCGTTGCCGGTGGAGCGCGCCTTGTCGACGACGTTCTGCATCTCCCAGGGCGAGAGGAACTGGCCCTTCTTGATGTTGACCGGCTTGCCCTGCGAGGCGGTGTTGACGATGAAGTTGGTCTGGCGGCACAGGAATGCCGGGGTCTGCAGCACGTCGACCACCGCGGCGACTTCCGCCAGCGGGGTGTCCTCGTGCACATCGGTGAGCACCGGCACGCCGACGGCGCGGCGTACGTCCTCGAGCACCTTGAGGCCGGTCTCCAGCCCCAGGCCGCGAAAGCTGGCGCGCGCGGAGCGGTTCGCCTTGTCGTAGGAGGCCTTGAAGATATAGGCAATGCCGAGCCGCGCGGTGATCTCCTTCAGCCGCCCGGCGATCTCCTCGGTGAGCGCCGGACTCTCGATCACACACGGGCCGGCGATCAGAAAGAACGGCCGCCGCTCGCCGACCTCGTAGCCCGTCAGGCGCATGCGGCGCGAACCTTGTGGCGTGCCGTGCGCCCTCAGGCGCCGGCGGCTCGCGGCAGCTGCGCGGCGCGCACTGCGCGCGCCGCACGGATGAAGCCGGTGAACAGCGCATGGCCGTCGCGCGGCGTGGAGGTGAACTCCGGGTGAAACTGCGTGGCGAGGAACCACGGGTGTTGCGGCAGCTCGATCACTTCCACCAGGCCGTCGGGTGAGAAGCCCGAGAAACGCAGTCCGGCGGCCCGGTAGCGCTCCAGGTAGCGGTTGTTGAACTCGTAGCGATGGCGGTGGCGCTCGAGGATCACGTCGCGCCCGTAGAACTCGCGTGCCCGGGTACCCGCCGCGAGCAGCACTTCCTGGGCGCCGAGGCGCATGGTGCCGCCCTTGCCGGAAGCCTCGTCGCGGGTCTGCGCCCCGTGCACCTGGTCCTGCCACTCGGAGATCAGCGCGATCACCGGGTGCGGGGTGGCGCGGTTGAACTCGGTGCTGTTGGCATCGGCGAGCCCCAGGACGTGGCGGCCGTATTCGACGATGGCCACCTGCATGCCTAAGCAGATGCCGAGGTACGGCACCGCGTGCTCGCGAGCGAAACGGACCGCCTGGATCTTGCCCTCGATGCCGCGCTCGCCGAAGCCGCCCGGTACCAGGATCGCGTCCACGTCCTTGAGCACGTGCACGCCGTGCTGCTCGATGTCGGTGGACTCGATGTAGTGGATGTTGACGCGCGTGCGGCTCTTCAGTCCGCCGTGCATCAGCGCCTCGTGCAGCGACAGGTAGGAGTCGCGGATCTGCACGTACTTGCCGACCATGGCGATATCGACCTGGCCATCGGGGTTGGCCCTGCCGCTCACCACCTGGCGCCACTCGGCCAGGTCGGTGGCGGGCACCTCGAGGCGCAGCTTGTCGACGATGATGTCGTCGAGCGCCTGCTCGTGCAGCAGCATCGGGATCTTATAGATGTCGTCGGCGTCGATCGCGGAGATGACCGCGCGCTCCTCGACGTTGGTGAACAGCGCGATCTTGCGGCGCTGCTCCTCGGGCAGCGGGTGCTTGCAGCGGCACAGCAGCACGTCGGGCTGGATGCCGATGCCACGCAGCTCCTTCACCGAGTGCTGCGTCGGCTTGGTCTTGATCTCGCCCGAGCCGCCGACGATCGGCACCAGCGTCAGGTGCATGTACACGCAGTTGCTGCGGCCGAGCTCGACGCCGAGCTGGCGAATGGCCTCGAGGAACGGCAGCGACTCGATGTCGCCGACGGTACCGCCGATCTCGACCATGCACACGTCGGCGCCTTCCGCACCGAGCTTGATGCTGCGCTTGATCTCGTCGGTGATGTGCGGAATGACCTGCACGGTGGCGCCGAGGTAGTCGCCGCGACGCTCCTTGGCGATGACCCGCTCGTAGATGCGGCCGGTGGTGAAGTTGCTGTTGTGCCCCGTGGTGGTGCGCACGAAGCGCTCGTAGTGCCCGAGGTCGAGGTCGGTCTCGGTGCCGTCCTGGGTGACGAACACCTCGCCGTGCTGGAACGGGCTCATCGTGCCCGGATCGACGTTGATGTACGGGTCGAGCTTGACCATCGCGACCTTGAGGCCGCGCGCCTCGAGGATCGCGCCGAGCGAGGCGGCTGCGATGCCCTTGCCCAACGAGGACACGACGCCGCCGGTGACGAATACGAAACGCGTCATAAGCTCAGATCGAGGGTTTTTCCCGCCGCCTGCAGCCGCTGCCCGCGAAAATGCCGGCAGCGACGACGGGCCGGCAGGTTAGCACATCTGGCGGCGCGGCGTGGGCCGTTCGGACGTCCAGCGCAGGCGCGCGCGGCGACGGCTCGCAGGTCCGGCCTGCACCGACTCATCGAGCCACAGGTCGGCCACGGCGAGCAGTTGCTCGCCGGCAAAGACCAGCGGCAGGCTGCGCCGCTGCGCCGGCGGCACGCCGGCCTCCTGCAGCAGGCTCTTCAGCGCGCGGCGCGGGCCGCCGCGCACCGGGCGCAGCCGCTCCCCGCCGCGGCGCGGCCGCAACAGCAACCGTGGCGGCAGCGCGTCGAGGTCGAGGGGTCCGCGCGCATCGTGCTGCAGCGCCAGTGTGCCGCTGCCCGCCAGGCGACAGCTGCGCCGCCCGCCCCAGCGCCAGGCGACAGCTGCCACAGGCACCTGCGCCTCGCGCTGCGAGTGCAGATAGAGCAGCTCGCCCTGGCGCAGCACCCGGGCGTCGCCCCAGGCGACGAACGGCTGGGCATCGGCGCGCGCGGCGAGCAGCGGGCCGGCCATCTCGGTCAGGAGGCTCGCGGGCGGCGCCTGCAGGCCCTGCTGCGCGATCCAGAACCGCAGCACGTTGCGGCGCCGCTCGAGGGGCAGCGCGCGCAGCGCCCGCGCCGCGAGCATGGCGCCCCAGCTGGCCCGCGCGAGGTCCGCTGCGGCCAGCGCATCGAGCAGCCGCTGCGCCTCGGCGGCGTGGCGCGCCGTACGCGCCACGGTGGCCGCCGCTGCCGGCCAGCGGGAGCGCAGCTGCGGTAACACCTCAAGACGCAGGTAGTTGCGGTCGAGTTGCAGCTGCGCATTGCTGTCGTCCTCGACGAACGCGAGGTGTCGGGCGTGCACCCAGGCGGCGAGCTCGCGGCGCGCCAGCGGCAGCAGCGGGCGCACCAGCAGGCCGCGCGCCAGCGGCGCCACCTCCGGCATGGCGGCGAGCCCGGCGATGCCGGCACCGCGCAGCAGCTGCAGCAGCACGGTCTCGAGCTGATCGTCCAGGTGATGTGCGGTGAGCAGTGCCTCCCCGGGCGCGAGCGCCTCGCCCAGCAGCCGGTAGCGCACCGCGCGCGCGGCAGCCTCGAGCGACTCGCCGCGCCGGCGCGGCACGCGCGCACGCCGCACCGCGAGCGGCACGCCGAGCGCGTGCGCGATACGCCGGCAATGCGCGCTCCACTGCCGCGAGCGCGGTTGCAGTCCGTGGTCGATGTGCAGCGCGCGCAGCTGGCGCGGCCGCCGTGGCAGGCGCGCGAGCGCGGCCAGCAGCGCGGTCGAGTCCACCCCGCCGCTGAAGGCGACGCACAGCGACAGGTGCGGGAACTGCGGCAGCAGCTGCGCGAGGCGCTCTTGCAGCCAGCGCGGACCGAAGCTCGCAGGTGCGCGGCGCGAGCGTGCCATCGGCGCGCTTCAGGCGGCGTTTTCGGAATACACGCCGAAGCCGGCGATCTTCGCCGCGCGCGCGGCGCGCAACTCGTCGCGCGGAATCGCTTCCAGCTCATCGAGCTGGCGGATGAGAGCGGCCTTGAGACTGGCGGCCACGGCGGCCGCATCGCGGTGCGCGCCGCCAAGCGGCTCCTCGATCACCTCGTCCACCAGCCCGAGCTTCAGCAGGCGGTCGGCGGTGAGGTTGAGCGCCTCGGCCGCGGCCTCTTTCTTGTCCTGGCTCTTCCACAGGATGGAGGCGCACCCTTCGGGCGAGATCACCGAGTAGGTGCTGTACTGGAGCATCAGCAGGCGGTCGCACACGCCGATGCCGAGCGCCCCGCCCGAGCCACCCTCGCCGGTGACGATGCTGACGATGGGAATGCGCAGCACCGACATCTCGAACAGATTGCGGGCGATCGCCTCGCTCTGACCGCGCTCCTCCGCGCCCACCCCGGGGTAGGCGCCCTGCGTGTCGATGAGCGTCACCATCGGCATGGCGAAGCGCTCGGCGAGCCGCATGAGGCGCAGCGCCTTGCGGTAGCCTTCCGGCTTTGGCATGCCGTAGTTGCGGCGCACGCGCTCCTTGGTATCGCGCCCCTTCTGGTGGCCGATGATCATGACGGCACGCTCGTCGATGCGCGCCAGGCCGCCGACGATGGCGCCGTCATCGGCGTACATGCGATCGCCGTGCAGCTCGTGGAACTCGCTGCAGATGGCGTTCACGTAGTCGAGGGTGTAGGGACGATGCGGATGGCGGGCGAGCTGCGTGATCTGCCACGGCGTGAGACTGGCGAAGATACTCATCGTCAGCTGCCGGCTCTTGGCCTGCAGCTTGCCGATCTCGTCCTGGATGTTGACTTCGGAATCGGAGCTGACGTGCCGCAGCTCTTCGATCTTGGCTTCCAGCTCGGCGATGGGTTGCTCGAAGTCGAGGAACGAAACGGCCATGATGGCGAAGCCTACCCTAACTCAACGGCCGTCGGCCAACTCAGCGGCCGTCGGCCGAGGATGACGCGCCGGCGCGGGCCGGCACCGCGGCATACACCACCTGCACCGCGTCGGGCCCGAGCAGGCCCTCGAGCTGCTCGAGCAGCTCGCGGCTCGGGCGCACCGTCCACTCGCCCCCGAGCGTGAGCGCACCGCTCGCGCTGCGGCCGCGGTACTCGACCGTGATCGGGCACGGTCCCGGACGCCACGGCGCGAGAATGGCCGCGAGCCGTTCGAGGCAGCGCCCGACGTCGCCGTGCGCGCAGCAGATCACCAGGCGCTGCGCGGCGCGTGAGCGCACCTCGTCGAGCTCGCTGATGCGCCGCACCGAAAGGCGCCAGGCGTCGCTGAACTCGTCGAAGCGCAGCAGGCCTTCGACCAGCACCAGCGCGTCCTTGGCGATCAGCTCGCGGTGCTTCTGCCAGGTCTCCTCGAACAGCACCGCCTCGATGCGCGCGGTGCGGTCGTCGAGCGTCATGATCACCCGCGGCCCGCGCTTCTTCACCTCGTCGATGAGTCCGGCCACCGTCACCGCCTTGCCCGCGCCGAAGCGCGCCGACTCGAGGCCGGCGAGCGGCCGGTCGCTCACCAGGTCGGCGATGCGGTGGGAGACGAAGCGCGCCAGCCCTGACTCGAAGCGCGCCAGCGGGTGACCGGTGAGGTACAGGCCGAGCGTATCGCGCTCGCCGGCCAGGCGCACCGCCTCGCTCCACTCCGGCAGCGCCGCTGCGCCCTGCGGCTCGAGCGCGTGGTCGCGCCCGTCCTCGGCGAGACCGAACAGATCGTCCTGGCCGGACGATTGCGCGCGCGTGTTCTGCTCGCCGAGCTGCAGCGCCGCTCCGAGTCGGTCCATGAGCGTGGCGCGGTTGGCGCCCAGCCCATCGAGACTGCCCGAGCGCAGCAGCGCCTCCAGCACGCGCCGATTCACCTTCTGCAGGTCGAGGCGCCGGCACAGATCCTCGAGCGAGCGGTACGGGCCGTGCGTCTCGCGCCCGGCGATGATCGCCTCCACTGCACCGCGCCCCACGCCGCGCACCGCGCCCAGGCCGTAGCGGATGCTGCCGCTGCCGCAGGCGGTGAACTCGTAGCGCGAGGCGTTCACGTCGGGCGACAGCACGGCCAGGGCCATGTCGCTGCACTCCTTGATGAGCGTCACCACCTTATCCGTGTGATCCATGTCGGCCGATAGCACCGCCGCCATGAACTGCGCCGGGTAGTGGGCCTTCAGGTATGCGGTCTGGTAGGACAGCAGCGCATAGGCGGCCGAGTGCGACTTGTTGAAACCGTAGCCGGCGAACTTCTCCATCAGGTCGAAGATGTGGCCGGCGGTGTACTCGCGCACGCCACGCGCCACCGCGCCGCTGACGAACACCGAGCGCTGCTGCGCCATCTCCTCCGGGCTCTTCTTGCCCATCGCCTTGCGCAGCAGGTCAGCGCCGCCGAGCGTATAGCCGGCGAGCACCTGCGCGATCTGCATCACCTGCTCCTGGTAGAGGATCACCCCGTAGGTGGGCTTGAGGATCGACTCGAGGCTCGGGTGCAGGTAATCGACCGGTGCGTCGCTGCGGCCGTGCTTGCGGTTCATGAAATCGTCCACCATGCCCGACTGCAGCGGCCCGGGCCGGAACAGCGCGACCAGTGCGACGATGTCCTCGAAGCGGTCCGGCTGCAGGCGGCGGATCAGGTCCTTCATGCCGCGCGACTCGAGCTGGAAGACCGCGGTGGTGCGGCAGGACTTGAGCAGCGTGTAGGTGGCGGCGTCGTCCATCGGCAGCGCGCTCACGGTGAGCGGCGCGCTGCCCGGCGGGCGCTCGCGGTTGATGAGGGCGGCGGCGCGATCGATGATGGTGAGGGTGCGCAGCCCGAGGAAGTCGAACTTCACCAGCCCCGCCGCCTCGACGTCGTCCTTGTCGAACTGCGTGACGATGCTGCCGCCGCCGGCATCGCAGTACAGCGGGGCGAAGTCGGTGAGCACCGACGGGGCGATCACCACGCCGCCGGCATGCATGCCGGCATTGCGCGTCAGCCCCTCGAGCGAGCGGGCCAGGTCGATGAGGTTCTTCACTTCCTCTTCGGCCTGGTAGAGCCGCTGGAGCTCGGGCTCCTTCTCGAGCGCTGCATCGAGGGTGATGCCGAGCTCGAAGGGAATGAGCTTGGCGATGCGGTCGACGTAGCCGTACGCCATGCCGAGCACCCGGCCGACGTCGCGTACCACCGCCTTGGCGGCCATGGTGCCGTAGGTGATGATCTGCGAGACGCGCTCGCGGCCGTACTTGTCCGCCACGTAGTCGATCACGCGGTCGCGGCCGTCCATGCAGAAGTCGATGTCGAAGTCCGGCATCGACACGCGCTCGGGATTCAAGAAGCGCTCGAACAGCAGGTCGTAGCGGATCGGATCCAGGTCGGTGATCTGCAGGCTGAACGCCACCAAGGAGCCCGCGCCCGAGCCGCGCCCTGGTCCCACCGGCACGCCGTTGCTGCGCGCCCAGCGGATGAAGTCTGCGACGATGAGGAAGTAACCGGCGAAGCCCATCTGGCAGATCACCTCGAGCTCGCGCCGCAGCCGCTCGGCGTGTCCGGGCGGCACGTCGCCCGCCGCCGCGAAGCGCGCCGCAAGGCCGCGCGCACTTTCCTCGCGCAGAAACTCCTCGGTGCTCGCCCCGGCCGGCACCGGGTACTGCGGCAGGCGCACCTCGCCTAAGGTCAGCGCCAGGCTGCAGCGGCGCGCGATCTCCACCGAGTTGGCGAGCGCCTCGGGGACGTCGGCAAACAACGCCGCCATCTCCTGCGGGCTGCGCAGGTACTGCTGGTGCGTGTAGCGGCGCGTACGGCCGGCATCGGCGAGCAGCGCGCCGTCGTGGATGCACACCCGCGCCTCGTGTGATTCGAACTCGGCCGGGGTGAGGAAGCGCACGTCGTTGCTGGCGACCACCGGCACGCCGCGGCGCGCGGCCAGCGCGACGGCGCCGGCGATGTAGGCCTCCTCGAACGGACGGCCGAGGCGCTGCAGCTCGAGGTAGAAGCGCCCCGGGAAGAGCGTGAGCCAGCCATCCAGGGCGCGCTCGGCATCGCGCTCACGCGCATTGACCAGCGCACGGCCGACGTCGCCGTCGCTCGCCCCCGAGAGTGCGATCAGGCCCTCGAGGCTGGCCCGGCTCAGCCAGCGCCGCTCGATGCGCGGCACGCCGCGCTCCTGGCCCTCGAGGTAGGCGCGGGTGATGAGGCGGGCGAGATTGCGGTAGCCGCCCTGCGACTGGCACAAGAGCGTCAGGCGCGACGGCGCCTGCCGCTCGCCCTCCTCGCGCACCAGCAGATCGACCCCCACCAGCGGCTTGATGCCCGCCCGGAGCGCTTCGCGATAGAACTTCATCATCGCGAACAGGTTGTGCTGGTCGGTCACCGCGACCGCCGGCATGCCGGCCGCGGCCACGGCCTCGATCAGCTGCGGCACGCGCACCACGCTGTCGATCAGCGAGAACTCGGTGTGCACCCTGAGGTGGACGAAACCCTGTGCCATCGCGCCGCGCGCCTACTCGTCTTCCCACGAGCTTGACGGCGCCTCACCGGTAACCCGCATGGGACTGAAGGAGCGCCGATGCTGCGCGGAAGGGGCGCGCCCCTTGAGCGCCTCGAGATGCGCCGCCGTGGCGTAACCCTTGTGCGTCGCCAGCGCGAAGCCGGGGTAGTGCGCATCGAGCGCCTCCATCAGCGCGTCGCGGTACGTCTTGGCGAGGATCGAGGCGGCGCTGATCGCCGCAATGCGCGCATCCCCGGCGATGATGGCCTCGACCGTGCAGCCGAAGGCGAGGTCGGCGAGGCACGGGCAGCGGTTGCCGTCGACGCGCACGTGGGTCGGCGGCACGGGCAGCGCCAGCAGCGCGCGGCGCATCGCCAGCAGCGTTGCCTCGAGGATGTTCAGCGTGTCGATCTCGTCGCGGTCGGCGCGGCCGACACCCCAGGCGAGCGCGCGGCTCATGATGATGGGCGCAAGTCGGGCCCGCTCGGCGGGGCTGAGTACCTTCGAGTCCGCCAGTCCGCGGATACGCCGCCGCGGATCGAGGATCACCGCCGCCGCCACCACCGGGCCGGCGAGCGGGCCGCGACCGGCCTCGTCGACGCCTGCCACGCGCGCCAGATCGCGCGCCTCAGGGGCGTACATCGGGCACCTGCAGCGGCGTGGCCGCGGGTATTGCGGCCGCCAGCTCACCGCGCGCCAGCGCCACGATCGCGTCCGCGGCGCGTGCGGCGCCGTCGCAGCGCAGGGCGCGGTGCACCGCGGTGAATTCCTCGAGCAGCTCACGCACGTGCTCGCGATCCTCCAGTTCCGAAAGCAGGGCGTCGCCGAGCGCCGCGCCGCTCACCTGCTCCTGGAAGAATTCCGGGACCAGGCGACGGCCGGCGAGCAGGTTCGGCTGGGAAAAGTATCGCACCTTCACCAGCCTCATGGTCCGCAGCACAAAGGCGGTCACCGGGCTCACGCGGTAGGCGACCACCATCGGCCGCCCGGTGAGGAGCGTCTCGAGCGTCGCGGTGCCGGAGGCGACGATCGCGGCATCGCAGGCCGCCAGCACCCGCTGCGCCTCGCCCGCGATGCGGCGAATCTCCGGCGCGCCGGGCACTTGCGTCACTTCCCTGTCGAAGACCTCACGAGCGGCGCGCGAGGCCATGGGTGCCACGAACTGCCAGCCCGGGCGGCGCTCGTGGATGTGGCGCGCCGCGGCAGCGAAGGGCGCGGCGAGGCGCGCCACCTCGCCGATGCGGCTGCCCGGCAGCAGCGCGACGAGCGGGGCTGCGGGGTCGAGCGAGAGTTCGTGGCGCGCGCGCGCGCGGTCCGGCTCGAGGGGGATCTCGTCCGCCAGCGGGTGCCCGACGAACAGCGCCGGCACGCCATGGCGTGCGTAGAAAGCGGTCTCGAAGGGCAGCAGGCACAGCACCAGGTCGCAGGCGGCGCCGATGCCGCGCACCCGGCCCTGCCGCCAGGCCCATACCTGCGGGCTTACGTACTGCACGGTGCGCACCCCGGCGTGCTTCAGGCGCCGCGCCAGGGCGAGGTTGAATTCCGGCGCATCGATGCCGACGAACACATCGGGGGGCGCGGCGCTGAAGCGCCGGGCGAGCTGCGAGCGCAGCGCCAGCAGCCGCGGCAGGTGGCGCAGCACCTCCGCCAGTCCCATGACGGACAGCTCCTCGGCAGGTGCCCAGGCCTCGCAGCCGGCGGCGATCATTTTCGGTCCGGCCACGCCGAAGCACTGCAGCTGCGGCACGCGCGCGCGCAGCGCGCGGATCAGTGCCGCTCCCAGCTGGTCCCCGGAAGCTTCCCCCGCCACGATCCCGACACGCAACGGCGCCGTGGCCGAAGGCGGCAGGCCCACCACGCTCATCGCACCAGGCTGCGCGTGGAACCGTGGATGAAGTCGACGAACGCGCGAACTTCCGGATTGGCCGCGGCGAGCGGCTCGAGCTGGGTCAGCGCCTCGGTGAGGCGCAGCTCCGAGCGGTACAGGATGCGGTAGGCCTCGCGCACATTGCGCACCTGCTCCTCGGTGAAACCGCGCCGCTTCAGGCCCTCGGCGTTGATCGAATGCGGCACCGCCGGATTGCCCGCCACCATCACGTACGGCGGCACGTCGCGCGACAGGATCGAGCCACCGCCGACAAAGGCATGCGCGCCGATCTTGGTGAACTGGTGCACCGCGGTGAGCCCGCCGAGGATCACCCAGTCGCCGATCTCGACGTGACCGCCGAGGGACGCGCAGTTGGCGAACACGGTGTTGGCGCCGATGATGCAGTCGTGCGCCACGTGCGAGTACGCCATGAACAGGTTGTCGTCGCCGATGAGCGTCACGCCCTTGTCGCCGGCGGTGCCGCGGTTGATGGTGCAGCACTCGCGAAACACGTTGCGGTCGCCGATCGTGAGCAGCGTCGGTTCGCCGCGGTATTTCTTGTCCTGCGGCGCATCGCCGATCGAGGCGAACTGGAACACGCGGTTGTCGGCGCCCAGGGTGGTCGGGCCGTTGATGACCGCGTGCGGCCCGATGACGCTGCGCGGGCCGATGCGCACCTGCGGACCGATGACGCTGAACGGCCCGACGCTCACGTCCGGCGCGAGCTCGGCCTGCGGTGAAACGACCGCGCGCGCGTCGATCACCTTGCGGCCTCCGGGGCCACCATCATGTCGGCGTGCGCCACTTCCTGATCCGCCACCTTCGCCACCGTGGAGAAGCGCCAGATTCCCTTCAGCGAGCGCTCGAGCTGCGCGCTGAGCAGCACCTGGTCGCCCGGCACCACCGGGCGGCGGAAGCGCGCCTTGTCGATGCCGACGAAGTAGAAACGCGTGTTGTGATCGGGAATGACGTTGTTGGTGACGAAGCACAGGATGCCCGCCGCCTGCGCCAGTGCCTCGATGATCATGACGCCCGGCATCACCGGACGGCCGGGGAAGTGTCCCGGGAAGAACGGCTCGTTGTAGGTGACGTTCTTCAGCGCGCGGATGCTGTGGCCCGGACGGCACTCGAGCACGCGGTCCACCAGCAGGAACGGGTAGCGGTGCGGCAGGCGCTCGAGGATCGCCTGGATGTCCAGTTGCAGCACCTCAGTCATGTTGCCCATCGTGCGGCGCGGCTGCCAGACCGGCGGCGCGCTCGAGTCGGCGTACGCGCTCCCCGAGCGCCTCACCGCGCTTGAAGCGCGCCACCAGGCGGCGCCATACCTGCGCTTCCTCCGCCGGCAGCGTGCTCGAGTATACCCCGGCGAGCGCGATCGAGTGACTGATGGCCGAGTAGCCGGTGATGACCACGTCGTCGGCGATGCTGATGTGCCCGGCGATGCCCACCGCGCCGCCGATCACGCAGCGCTTGCCGATCGTGACGCTGCCGGAGATGCCGGTACAGCCGGCGATCACCGTGTGCGCGCCGATGCGCGTGTTGTGTCCGACCATGATGAGGTTGTCGAGCTTCACCCCGTCCTCGATCACGGTGTCTTCGATGGCACCGCGGTCGATGGTGGTGTTGGCGCCGATCTCCACGTCCGCGCCGATGCGCACCGTGCCGAGCTGCGGCACCTTCACCCAGCCGCCGTCGGCGGCGGCGAAGCCGAAGCCGTCACCGCCGATCACCACCCCCGGCTGCACCACGGTGCGCGCACCGATCAGCACCCCGCGTCCGAGCGTGACGTGCGCCACGAGCTGCACGTCGGCGGCGAGCGCGACGTCCTCTGCCAGGCTGCAGTGCGGTCCGACCAGCGCGCCCGGCCCGACGCGCACACCCTCGCCGACGCTCGCCAGCGCACCCACGCGGGCGCTCGGGTCGATGTGCGCGCTGGCGGCCACTACCGCGCTCGGGTGCACGCCGGGAGTGAGCGGGGCGGTCGGGTACAGCAGCGCGGCGATGCGCGCGTAGGTGGCGTACGGGTTCTCGCAGACCAGCACCGCGGTGCGACATGCGTCAGCGTCGGCGCGGCTCAGCACCACCGCCGCGGCGTGCGTGGACGATAACTGCGCCCGGTAGCGCGGGTTGGCAAGGAAGCTGAGCGCGCCCGCTTCGGCGGTGGCGAGTGTCGCTACCCGCTCGATGCGCGTGTCCGGGTCGCCGCGCAGCTCGCAGCCGAAGCGCACCGCAAGCTCCCCGAGTGACACCGGCACGCCGCGCACTCCCTAAGACGGCTTGGCGCTCAGTGCGGCTTGGCGGGTGCCGGCGTCGGCGTCGGCGGCGGCGTGCCGGCGGCCGGCTTGGCCGGCGCAGCGGCGCCGCTGCGCGCCTGCAGCGCGGCGAGGATGGCAGGAGTGATGTCGTCGGCCGAGGTGGCGTACAGCACCGCCTCGCCGCTCAGCACCACGTCGTAATTCTGCGCCTTGGCGTAGGTGCGCACCTCCTCGAGCAGCGTACGCTGCAGCCGCGACAGCTCCTCGTTGCGGCGCGCGGTGACGTCGTCCTGGAACTCGCTCTTGGCACGCTCGAAGTCGCGCGCGCCGTCGCGCAGGTCCTTCTCCGCGCGCTGGCGCTGGTCCTCGGTCATGGTGGCGCCGTCCTTCTGCAGCTTCTCCTCCTTGGCCTTGAGCGACTGCCCCTGCGCCTGCAGCGTGCGCTGGCGCGGGGCGAACTCCGCCTGCATGGCATCGGCCATGGCCTTGCCCTGCGGGGACTCGAGCAGCAGCCGCTGAGGATCCACGACACCGATCTTCGGCTCGGCCCAGGCCGGCAGGGCCGCCAGGGCTGCGGCTGCCGCGACCGACCACATTGCCATTTTCCTGCTGATCGAACGATTCACTGAAACCCTCGCATTGGTTGATGAGTTGCGGCCCGGCACCGGCCCAATCCCCTAGTATCTCAGAACGCGTTGCCGACCGAGAACTGGAACACCTCCCGCTCGTCGCCCCAGGTAGTGATGCCATCGCCCGACTTGGCGTTCAGCGGCATACCCAGGCTGAAGCGGAAGAGGCCGAGCGGCGCCAGCCACTGCACCGCGACACCCACCGAGCGTTTCAGGCCTTCGCACTTGAAACTGTAGCAGTCCGGGGTCACTTCGTCCGGTCCGTAGAACTTGATGATCGAGCCGGTCTGGTACACCCCGCCCATGTCGAGGAAGGCGCTGACGCGCGCGGTCTGGGCGAATTTCGCCGGCATGGGGAAGATCAGCTCGTTCTGGCTGGTGATGCGCATGTTGCCGCCGTAGGGGTTGCCGAACTGGTCCTTCGGCCCCAGCCGGCTCTCGCGGAAGCCGCGCACGTTGTCCGGGCCGCCGCCGTAGAACTGCCGGTACGGCGGAATCGCCGTGGTGCTCCCGAGCGGCGAGCCGTAGTCGATACCCTCGAGGAACGACAGCGTGAAGCCGTGCCCCAGCGGCACGTACCTGACGAACTGAAAATTGCCGATGTAGTACTTCACGTCGCTGGCGGGCGTGGTGATCGCGTAGGACATGTTGATGCGCATGCCGCGATCGGCGAACAGCGTGCGGTTGCGGGTGTCCCAGTCCCAGCCGACGATTCCCTCGAGCGTGTGGAAGTTGGTGCCGTAGAACACGTACTCGTTGTTGCTGGAAGTGTCGTGCGCCAGGCGGCTGTAGGGATGGCCGTTCTCCTGCACCCACTGCTGCGCCTGGATCGCGCTGGTGGCGGAGTTGGTCAGCAGCTCCGAACTGTTGAAAGCCGCGCCGAAGCGCAGGTACATGAACTCGCTGATCGGGTATGCCCAGGTGGGCCCGAGGCTGATGGTCTGCGACGAGAAGGTCGAGGAGGACGACACGAACTGCGTCACGTCGCTGTAGGTGATCGATTCGGTGCGTTGCAGGTTATCGATGTTGGTATACGGGTTGGTGTGCTGGATGGTGTACACCTTGCTGAAGGCCCCGCCGTTCAGGTTGACCGCGACGCGCTGACCGCTGCCGAGGAAGTCGGAATCCGCGAAGCTGCCGTTCAACATGAACTTGTAGGTCTCCGAGTAGCCGATGCCTCCGGAGAGCTGCGACGCCGGCCCTTCCTCGATCTTGTAGTTGATGTCCACCAGGTCGGGCGAGCCGGCCACCGGGGTGGTCTCGAACTCCACGCTCTTCACGTACGGCAGGCGCTGGATGCGCTGCTTGGAGCGCTCCAGCGAGGTGTTCGACAGCCAGCCGCCCTCGAGCTGGCGCATCTCACGGCGCAGCACCTCGTCGTTGATGCGGTTGGTGCCCGAGAAGCTGATGTTGCGCACGTACACGCGGTTGCCCGGATCGACGAAGAAGGTGAGCGCCACGGTGTGGTTGGCGTTGTCCGCGCTCGGCACCGGGTCGACCTTGGCGAAGGCGTAGCCGTCGCGTCCCATGCGGTTCTGCATCAGCTCCTGCGAGCCGGTGATCAGCTTGCGGTTGAAGATGTCGCCCGGGTGGATCAGCAGCAGCTGCTGCAGGTCCGACTGCGGCACGACGAAGGTGCCGGCGAGCTTGATCTGCGAGACCTTGTAGACCTGCCCCTCTTCGATGTTGACGGTGATGAAGATGTCCTCTTTCTCGGGTGCGATCGCCACCTGGGTCGACTCGAGCTGGAAGTTCGCGTAACCGCGATCCATGTAGTAGTTGCGCACCTTCTCCAGGTCGCCCTGCAGCGATTCGCGCGAGTAGCGGTCGTCCTGCTTGTACCAGGAGAGCCAGTTGGGCGTCTTCAGCTCGAGCGTCTCGAGGATGTCCTTCTGCTTGAAGCGGGTGGCGCCGACGACGTTGATCTGGCGGATCTTGGCGCGCGAGCCTTCCTTGATGTCGATCTTGATCTTGACGCGATTGCCGGCCTCCTCCTCCACCTTCGATTCGATGCGTACCCCGTACTTGCCGCGCGCGAAGTACTGGTCGGTGAGGTACTGCGTGACGTCCTCGAGCACCGAGCGGTCGAAGGTCTTGCCGGCCGCCAGTCCCACGCCGCGCAGCGACTTCTGCAGATCCTCGGTCTTGATGTCCTTGTTGCCGGTGATCTCGAAGCTTTCGATCGACGGGCGCTCGAGCACCACCACGATCAGCGTGTTGCCATCGCGGCGCAGCTGCACGTCGCGGAAGAATCCCGTGGCGTACAGCGCGCGGATCGCCTCACGCACGCGCTGCGGCGTCAGGTGATCGCCGATGTTCACCGGCAGGTAGTTATAGACGGTGCCTTCTGAGACGCGCTGCAGCCCTTCCACCTTGATGTCCCCGACGTTGAAGTCCGTCGCCGTGCTCGCCGGCGGCGGCACCGCGAGGGGTCCCATCTGCGGTGCCCCGGTCACCGGCCCGGGGACGGGCGCGGCGGGCGTCGGACCCGCGGGCGCAGGAGTGGGTTGCGCCGTGGCGGGCGTCGGACCCGCCGCTGCGGGTGTGGATTGCGCCGGGGCGGGCGTCGGACCCGCCGCTGCGGGTGAGGGTTGTTCCGTGGCGGGCGCCGGAGTGGCCGCTGAGGGCGAGGGTTGCGCCGCGGCCGGTACGCCGTGCAGCGTCAACGCCAGCACGATGAGCGCTACGCCGCGCTTGCCTGCTGCGACCCCAGGCGTAGGTGCGCCGGCCCGAGCGAGACCGCCGGCTGCGCGCCTGTTCATGTTCTTACCACCCCTACCCCTTACGCCGCGGCGCCGCCGCGACGTTCATCTCGTACGTTGCACTATTCGAGGACCGCAGACCGCACCGGCGGGGGGTGCCCTCCAGGTTCCGCGCCTGCGTTGCGCGCCGTGGCTGTGACTCAACTGAACTGGCGCGCAATATCGTTGTATAGCGCGACACCCATCAGGACGATGAGCAAGGCGATGCCCACCTGCTGGCCGAGCGCCTGCGCCCGCTCCGACAGCGGGCTGCCCTTCAGCCACTCCACCAGCTGGAACACAATCTGTCCGCCGTCGAGGATCGGGATCGGCAGCAGGTTGAGAAATCCCAGCGAGAGCGAGATCAGCACCAGGAAGCTCAGGAATGCGGCCACGCCCGCCTCGGCCGAATCGCCGGCGAACTCGGCGATCGACAGCGGCCCGCTCAGATTCTTCAGCGACACGCGTCCGAGCACCATGCGCCAGAACAACCGCCCCTGCAGCAGCGTCATGCTCCAGGCTTCCCCGCCGGCACGACCGAGCGCCGCAGCCCCGCCGAGACTGGTATGCAGCAGCATCCCCGGCGGATAGGCGATCGCCGGCGGCCGCACGCGGATGCGCCCGATCAGGCGGCCATCGCTGTGCTCGCCCGCCACCTGCACGGCGGCGCTTTGCGTGAGGCCGGCGCGCTCGTAGGCAATGTTGATGCGCGCGGCGGGCCGGGCGCTGATGTAGTCGACGATCTGCCGGAAGTCGCGCATCGGTACCCCGTCGATCGCCACGACGCGATCGCCGCTGTGCAGCCCGGCGCGCGCCGCCGGCCCGTCGGGCATGACTTCGCCGAACACCGCCGGCACCGTGGGTGTCCAGAACTGAAACCCGAGCCCGCGGAACAGCTGCGTCGGCTCGGTGAGACGGCGCCGCTCGTCGGCGTCGGGCACGTAAAGTCGCGCCTCGCGGCTGCCGCCGTCGCTGCCCCGGACCGCGAGGTCCGCCTCACCGCGTGCGCTCATGGCATCGAGCAGCCCGAACACCACGTCGCGCTGCCCGCTCACCGCGCTGCCGTTGATCGCGCGGATCTCATCTCCTGACTTCAGTCCCGCGCGCGCGGCGAGCGAACCGGCGGTCACATCGCCGACCGTGGGCCGCACCTCGGTCACGCCGTTCACCCACAGCATGCCCCACAGGACCAGCACGGCGAACAGGATGTTGAAGCCCGGACCGGCGAGCAGCACCACGATGCGCTGCCACGGCGGTCGATGCGTGAAGGATCGCGGCAGGTCGACCGGATCCACCGGACCTTCGCGCTCGTCGAGCAGCTTCACGTAGCCGCCGAGCGGAATGGCGGCCAGCACGTACTCGACGCGGTCGGCGCCGGCCACACGCGTCAAGAGCGGCCTGCCGAACCCCACCGAAAAGCGCAGCACCTTGAAACCCAGGCGCCGCGCGACCCAGAAATGGCCGAATTCATGGACCGTGACCAGCAGGCCAACGGCCACCACGAACCACAGCAGGTACCAGACGAGACTCATGCGTGAGCGCCTCTTACCGCTGCACTTCTTGTCATGCCGACAATTCGCTCACGTGCGTGCACCCTGCTTTCGGCGTCAGCCGCCAGAACGTCCTCCAGCCCGCCGATCGCCCCCCCGGTGCCGCGCTCCACTACGGCTTCAATGACCGCCGCGATGCCGGGAAAGTTCAATCGGCGCTCGAGGAAGGCCTCGACCGCCACCTCGTTGGCGGCGTTCAGCACGACCGGGTGCAACCCGCCGGCGCGCGCCGCAGCCTGGGCCAGCGCGAGGCAGGGGAACTTGTCGGTGTCGGGAGCCCGAAAGTCGAGCCGGCCGGCCTTGAGCAGGTCGAGGGATTCTACACCGGACTCGATTCTCTCGGGCCAGGCGAGCGCATGGGCGATCGGCGTGCGCATATCGGGGGCGCCGAGCTCGGCGAGCACCGAACCGTCGGCATACTGCACCAGCGAGTGCACGATGCTCTGCGGATGCACCACGATCTGCACCTGCGCCGGGGTGAGCCCGAACAGCAGGCAGGCCTCGATCAGCTCGAGCCCCTTGTTCATCAGGGTGGCCGAGTCGACCGAGATCTTGCGTCCCATGACCCAGTTGGGATGCGCGCAGGCAGCTTCCGGCGTCACGGCCGCGAGCTGCTCGGCCGGCGTATCGCGGAAGGGTCCGCCGGAAGCGGTCAGCGTCACGCGCGTCACGCCCGCGGGCGCCACGCCGGTGCGCGCGCCCGGCGGCAGGCACTGGAAGATGGCGTTGTGCTCGCTGTCGATCGGCAGCAGCGTTGCGCCGCCAGCACTCACTTCGGCCAGCAGCAGCGGGCCGGCCATCACCAGCGATTCCTTGTTGGCGAGCAGCAGCCGCTTGCCGGCGCGCGCCGCCGCGAGCGTCGAGCGCAGCCCGGCCGCGCCGACGATCGCCGCCATCACGCACTCGACTTGCGGCAGCACCGCCAGCTCCTCGAGGGCGGACGCACCGGCGAGCAGCCGCGTGCCCGCGGCTGCCCCGCCGAGCAGCTCCTTAAGCTCGCCGAGCGCGCGCGCATCGGCCAGCGCGGCGTACTGCGGACGCCAGGTGCGGATCTGCCGGGCGAGCTTGGCGGCATTGTTGTTGGCCGCGATCCCCACCAGGCGAAAGCGCTGCGGATGGCGCGCGATCACATCGAGCGTGCTCTCGCCCACCGATCCGGTCGAACCCAGCACCACTACCCCGATCATGCAATGACTCCCAGCAAGGCGAGGCCGAGCATCAGTACCGGCGCAGCGCCGGTCACACTGTCGATACGGTCCATGACCCCGCCGTGCCCGGGAAATATGCTGCCGCTATCCTTGATCCCGGCAAAGCGCTTCAGCAGACTTTCGGTGAGATCCCCGACGATGGAGAAGCCGACCGCGGCGAGGCACAGCGGCAGGAAGGCCGCGAGCGGCACCTGGAACCAGGCGCTGCCGGCGAGCGCCACCAGCGCGCTGACGGCGAAACCCCCCAACGCCCCCTCCCAGGTCTTGCCCGGCGAGACCAGCGGCGCGAGCGGCACCCGACCGAAGCGGCGGCCGCAGAAGAATGCGCCGATGTCGGCGACCCACACCAGCACCAGCGTGAACACCACCCACTGCGCGCCGTGCGGCAACGCGAGCCGCAGCCGCACCAGCGCCAGCCACGCCGGCACGAGCGCCAGCACACCCGCAAGACCTGCCGACCACGGCGCGACGCGCCGCGGCGCGAACGTCACCCACAGCAGCGCGATCACCCACCACGCGACCGCCACGGCGAGCACCAGGTCGAGCCGCTGCGCCGCGGCGCAGAAGCGCCACGCACCCAGCAGCAGCACGCCGACCAGCAGCACGTAGATCAGGCGCAGCGCCGGCGCGCTGGGCAGCAGGAAAGCCGACCATTCCCAGGCCCCGGCGAGCGCCATCACGGTCATGGCGGCGACCGTCACCCACTCGGGCAGCCACAGCAGGATGGCGAGCGCCGCGGCGGCCAGCACGGCGGCGGTGAGGACTCGCTTGCGCAGGGGTTCGGGCACGATGCCTTCTAAGCCTTCGCCGCCGCGCGTTGTGCGCCGGTTCGCCCGAAGCGCCGCTCGCGGCCGGCGAAGAACGCCAGCGCCTCGTCCAGGTCGCTGGCGGTGAAGTCCGGCCACAGGCAGGCGGCGAAATGCAGCTCCGCGTACGCCAGGTCCCACAGCAGGAAATTGCTCAGGCGCTGCTCGCCGCCGGTGCGGATCAGCAGCTCGACCGGCGGGAGTCCTGCGAGCGCCAGGCCGGCCGCGAAGCGCTCCTCGCCGAGGTCCTGCGGCCGCAGCGCGCCGCTGGCCGCCTCAAGGGCGAGCCTCTGCGCGGCCTGCACGATGTCCCAACGGCCACCGTAGCTCAGCGCCACCTGCAGCTTCAGTCCGCCGTTGCCGGCGGTATGCTCCTCGGCCGCCGCGATGCGCGCCTGCAGCCGCACCGCCAGACTGCGGCGCTCGCCGATCACGCGCACGCGCACCGCCTTGCGGTGCAGCTCGGCAATCTCGCGGTCGAGCGCCTCGAGAAACAGACTCATGAGACTGCCGACCTCCTCGGCCGGACGCCGCCAGTTCTCGCTCGAGAAGGCGAACAGGGTGAGCGCTTCGATGCCGCGCCGCGAACACTCCTCGATGATCAGGCGCACCGAGGCGAGCCCCGCCTTGTGGCCGGCGGTGCGGGTCTGACCGCGCGCGGCCGCCCAGCGACCGTTGCCGTCCATGATCACCGCGACGTGGCGCGGCAGGTGGGTGGCGGCGGCCTTCACACCTGCATGACCTCTTTCTCTTTGGCCACCAGCAGCGCCTCGATGTCGGCGACGTGCTTGTCGGTGAGCTTCTGCACCTCGGTCTCGGCGCGCCGCTCATCGTCCTGCGAGACCTGTTTCTCCTTCAGCAGCTCCTTGATGTCGTTCATGACGTCGCGGCGCACGTTGCGTACCGCCACGCGGGCATTCTCCGCGTCGTGGCGCAGCACCTTGGTGATCTCGCGGCGGCGCTCCTCGGTGAGCGGCGGCATGGGAATGCGGATCACGGTGCCGGCGGTCATCGGCGTCAGCCCCAGGTCGGACTTGAAGATCGCCTTCTCGATGGCCTGCACGACACTCTTCTCCCACGGCGAGATGACCAGCGTGCGCCCTTCTTCCACCGCGATGCTCGCGACCTGCTGCAGCGGTACCTCGCTGCCGTAGTAATCGACCTTGAGGTGCTCGATGAGGCTCGGGTGGGCGCGGCCGGTGCGCAGCTTCTTGAGATCCGCCTGGAACGTCTGCACGCACTTGCTCATGCGGACGGCCGCATCTTTTTTTAGCTCTTCGAGCATGATGTCCTCCTCGCTTCGCGTCGGGCGGCTCACTCGAAGGTGACCACCGTGCCCACGTCCTCGCCGCGCACGATGCGCGTCAGATCACCGGGATTGTTGAGATTGAACACCCGCAAAGGCAAGCGGTTGTCGCGGCACATGACGATGGCGGTGGCGTCCATGACGTTGAGGCGGTCGTTGAGCACCTTGTCGAACGTCAGGCGCGGATAGCGCACCGCGGCGGGGTTGCGCAGCGGATCATCCGAATACACCCCGTTCACCCTGGTGGCCTTCAGCAGCACGTCGGCGCTGATCTCGATGGCGCGCAGCGCCGCGGCCGTATCGGTGGTGAAGAACGGGTTGCCGGTGCCGGCGGCGAAGATCGCCACCCGGCCCTTCTCCAGGTGCCGCACCGCACGGCGGCGGATGTAGTCCTCGCACACCTCGTTGATGCGGATCGCGGACATGACGCGCGCGTGCATGCCTAAGCTCTCGAGCGCATCCTGCATGGCGAGCGCGTTCATGACGGTGGCGAGCATGCCCATGTGGTCGGCCGCGACGCGATCCATGCCGGCGCGCGCCAGCCCGGCGCCGCGGAAGATGTTGCCGCCGCCGATCACCACCGCAACCTGCACCGGCATCTCCACGATTTCCTGCAGCTCCCCGCCGATGCGCTTGATCACCGCCGGGTCGATGCCGTAGTCGCCGCCACCCATCAGGGCTTCGCCGGACAGCTTCACCAGGATCCGGGAATAGGCGGGCTTGCCTTGCGTCATGGGTTCCCCTCGAGACGTATGGAAAAAACCCCGCACGCGGCGGGGTTGGGTCCTTTATTCCGTAATGCGCCCTTTAGTGCTTGACCGCCTTCACCTGGGCCATCACCTCGGCGACGAAGTCGTCCTGTTTCTTCTCGATACCGGCGCCGACCTCGAAGCGCTCGAACGCCACGACCTCGGCGTGCTCACCCTTCAGCAGCTTCTCGACGCTCGTGTCAGGATCCTTGACGAACGGCTGGCCGCTAAGGGTGATCTCGCCAAGCGCCTTGCGCAATCGGCCCTCGACCATGTGCGCGACGATCTCGGCGGGCTTGCCCTCCCCCTGCGCCTGCTCGGTAAGGATGTCACGCTCGCGCGCCACGACCTCGGCCGGCACCTGCGCGGCGCTCAGGTAGCGCGGGTTGCTGGCGGCGACGTGCATCGCCAGATCGTGCGCCAGACTCGCCGGGCCGCCCCTGACCGCCACCAACGCGCCGATGCGCGTGCCGTGCACATAGGCGCCCAGGTGCTGCGGGGAGCTGAGCAGCGCGAGGCGGCGCACGCTGATGTTCTCGCCGATCTTGGCGATGAGCGCCCGGCGGCGCTCCTCGACCGTCTCCCCGGACGGCAGCGGCACTGCGGCGAGCTCGGCCAGCGTGGTGAGGCCGGCCGCCAGGGCGGCCTGTGCCACCGCGTGGGCGAAGGCGCGAAAGTCCTGCTCACGCGCGACGAAGTCGGTCTCGCAGTTGATTTCCACCATGGCGGCGGTGCGCTCGTCGGCGGAGCGCGCCACGACCACGACGCCCTCGGCCGCCACCCGCGTCGCCTTCTTGTCGGCTTTCGCCAGACCCTGGCGGCGCATGAGCTCGGCGGCGGCGTCGAGGTCGCCCTTGGTCTCCACCAGCGCCCGCTTGCACTCCATCATGCCCGCGCCGGTGCGCTCGCGAAGCTGCTTGACCGCATCTGCTGTGATATTCATGGCTCGATCCTTGAGTCGTCACTCGGCCGACGGAACGTTGCCTGCTCCGCGGACCTTGCGCCGCGCCGGAGCGCCGCTCGGGCGACGCACGGTCTCGGGCGCCGGCAGCGTGCCGGCGGCCGCCACCGGCTCGACGGTCTCGTCGGCCTCCAGGTCCTCGTCCTCGGTGGCAGCCTCCGCGGGGACCCCCGCCGGGGGCTTGACCGCGGGCAGCTTGCGCCGCGCCGGGGCTTTCTTGCGCACCGCGGGCTGCGGGCGCCGCGCACCGCGCGCCGCCTTCTTGCGCGGATTACCGGCCTCGTCGAGCTCGACGAACTCGTCCTCGCCGACCGCGACCTGCGGCACGGACTCCTTGCCCTCGAGAACCGCATCGGCGATGCCAGCGGCGTAGAGCTGGATGGCGCGCATGGCGTCGTCGTTGCCGGGAATCACGTAATCGATCCCGTCCGGGCAGCAGTTGGTGTCGACGATCGCCGCCACCGGGATACCGAGCTTCTTCGCCTCGTGGATCGCGATGTTCTCGTGCCCGACGTCGACCACGAACAGCGCATCGGGCAGCGCGTCCATGTGCTTGATGCCGCCCAGGCTCCTTTCGAGCTTGTCCATCTCGCGCCGCAGCTGCGTGGCCTCCTTCTTGCCGCGCTTTTCCAGGCCCCCCGAGGCGGCCAGCTCGCTCAGCTCCGCGAGGCGCTTGATCGATTGGCGGATCGTCTTGAAATTCGTGAGCATCCCGCCCAGCCAGCGCTGGTTGACGAACGGCTGCCCGCTGCGCTCGGCCTCCTTCTGGATGGACTCGCGCGCCGAGCGCTTGGTGCCGACGAACAGCACCGTGCCGCCGTCGGCGATGACGCCCTTGATGAACTGCGCGGCCTCCGCGTACATCGGCTGCGTCTTCTCGAGATTGATGATGTGGATCTTGTTGCGCTCACCGAAGATGAAAGGCGCCATCTTCGGGTTCCAGAAGCGGGTCTGATGTCCGAAGTGGACACCCGCCTCCAGCATCTGTCGCATGGACACGCCGGCCATGAAAGACTCCTGTATGGGTTAAGCCTCCGCGCATCCCCGTGACCATCCCCGCCTCGAAGCCTGCCGTCAGGCCTTGAGCCGCGGACACCCAGTCGCCGGGTTTAACGATGCGCGTGTGGGTTTCGTTGCCAAAAAAGGCCGCGCTTTATACCATGAAGGGCTCGTCGGAACAATGTCTTACGCGCATCCCCGACGCCCCTTGCCGCGGCGCGGCGCCGGCCCCATCTCGCACGCTATGCACGTCACCATCAAGACCCCGGAAGAGCAGGAAAAAATGCGCATCGCCGGGCGCCTCGCCGCCGAGGTGCTCGACCTGATCGGCCCGTACGTCGTCCCCGGGGTCACCACCGAGGAGCTCGATCGCATCTGTCACGACCACATCGTGAACGTGCAGCGCTCGGTGCCGGCCAACCTCAACTACCGCGGCTTCCCCAAGACCATCTGCACCTCGGTCAACCACGTGGTGTGTCACGGCATCCCGAACGAGCAGCGGCTGAAGGCCGGCGACATCGTCAACATCGACGTCACCGTGATCCGCGACGGCTTCCATGGCGACACCAGCCGCATGTACTTCGTCGGCAAGGCGCCGCCGCATGCGCAGCGCCTCGCCGAGACCTGCTTCGCCGCGATGTGGCGCGGCATCGAGACGGTGCGCCCCGGGGCGCACCTCGGGGATATCGGTCACGCCATCCAGAGCTTCGTCGAGCACAACGACTACACGGTGGTACGCGAGTATTGCGGTCACGGCATCGGACGGGTGTACCACGAGGATCCGCAGGTGCTGCACTACGGCGAGCCGGGCACCGGGCTCGAGCTCAAACCCGGCATGACCTTCACCATCGAGCCGATGGTGAACGCCGGCAAGCGCCACGTGCGGCTGCTGCCCGACGGCTGGACGGTGATCACCAAGGACCATTCGCTGTCCGCGCAGTGGGAGCACACCGTGCTGGTCACCGCGGACGGCGTCGACGTGCTCACCCTCGGCGCCAACGGCGCGCCCCACTGAACGGCGCCGCGATGGGAGGCGCGGATTCACAGCCGCTGGAAGCCGCGTCGCTCGCTGCGCGGCTGTCGGGGCAGCTGGCAGCCGATGGCGCGCCCGCCGCGTGGCGCGAGCTGCTGCGCCAGGGGCACGAGGAGCTCAAGCGTCGCTTCCTCGCCGAGGATCCGGTCGAGCAGCTGGTGCATGAGCGCGCCGCGCTGGTCGACGTGGTGCTGCGCGCGGCGTGGCGCAATCACTGTGCGGCGCACGGCGACTGGGCACTGGTCGCGGTCGGCGGCTACGGCCGCGGCGAGCTGCACCCGGCCTCCGACATCGACATCCTGCTGCTGGTGCCAGGCGCGCCGGACACGCGCGGCGGCGCCGCGATCGAGGCGCTGGTCACCTTCCTGTGGGACATCGGCCTGGAGGTGGGCCACAGCGTGCGCACCGTGGCGGAGTGCCGCGAGGAGTGCGTCGGCGACGTCAGTGTCATGACGACGCTGCTCGAAGCGCGCCTGCTCGCCGGCAACGCCGAGCTGCTCGCGGCGATGCGCAGCGCGCTCGCGCCGGCGAACCTCTGGCCGGTGAAGCAGTTCTTCGAGGCCAAGGTGCGCGAGCAGACCGAACGGCACCTGAAGGCGAACGACACCGCCTACAACCTCGAGCCCAACGTCAAGACCGGGCCGGGCGGGCTGCGCGACATCCACACCATCGCCTGGGTGGCCAAGCGCCACTTCGACGCTGACTCGCTCGACGGGCTCGCCACGCACGGCTTCGTAACGCCGGCGGAGCTGCGCCGGCTGCGCCAGGCGCAGGCCTTCCTGTGGAAGGTGCGCTTCGGGCTGCACGTGCTCACCGGGCGGCACGAGGATCGCCTGTTGTTCGATCACCAGATCCGCCTGGCGCAGATCTTCGGCTACGAGGACGCCTCCTACACGCTCGCGGTCGAGCAGTTCATGCAGCGCTACTACCGCACGGTGATGGACGTCAGCCTGCTCAACGAGCTGCTGCTGCAGCTGTTCCGCGAGGCGATCCTCACCGAGAGCGAGCCGCCGCGCCCGCTCAACGCGCGCTTCCAGGTGCGCAACGGCTCGCTCGAGACGGTGAGCGAGGAGGTGTTCGCGCGCACCCCCGCGGCGCTGCTCGAGCTGTTCGCGCTGCTGCAGCAGCATCCGGACATCCGCGGCGTGCGCGCCTCCACCATGCGCGCGGTGGCCAAGCACCTGTGGCTGATCGACGAGGAGTTCCGCCAGAACCCGCGCCATCACCGGCTGTTCCTCGAGCTGCTGCGCTCGCCGGTGGGCGTGACGCACGAGCTGCGCCGCATGAACACCTACGGCGTGCTCGGCCGCTACATCCCCGCCTTCGGCCGCATCGTCGGGCGCATGCAGTACGACCTGTTCCACGCCTATACCGTCGATGCGCACACGCTGTTCGTGGTGAGCAATCTGCGCCGCTTCGCCATCGCGCGCTACGACCGCGAGCTGCCGGAGGCCTCGCGCGTCATGCAGTCGCTGCCGCGCAGCGAGGTCGCCTATCTCGCCGCGCTGTTCCACGACATCGCCAAGGGGCGCGGCGGCGATCACTCCGAGCTCGGCGCGGTGGACGCCGAAGCCTTCTGCCTCGAGCAGGGGCTGTCGCCCTACGATGCGCGCCTGGTGGCGTGGCTGGTGCGCCACCACCTCGAGCTGTCGATCACCTCGCAGAAGCAGGACATCGGCGACCCGCAGGTGATCAACGCCTTCGCGCGCAAGGTGGGCGACGAGACGCACCTCGACTACCTGTACGTGCTCACCTGCGCCGACGTGCGCGCCACCAACCCCAAGCTGTGGAACTCGTGGAAAGCCTCGCTGTTCCAGGACTTCTACCAGCGCGTCAAGCGCGCGCTGCGCCGCGGGCTCGAGAGCCCGATCGACCCGGAGCACCTGGTGCGCGAGACGCAGGATGCCGCGCGGCGCCTGCTCGAGCACGAGGTGAGCGAGGCGAGCATCCTCGGCGTATGGACGCGCTTCAGCGCCGGCTATTTCCTGCAGCACTCCCCCGAGGAAGTCGCCTGGCACACGCAGCTGCTGGCCGAGCGCGAAGCCGGTTCCGACGAACCGCTGGTGGCGCTCGATCCGCACAGCGTGCGCGGCACCACCGCGGTGCTGATCTTCACGCGCCCGCGGCGCCACGGCTTCGCGCGCACCACCGCGGCGCTCGATCAGCTCGGACTCAACATCGTCGATGCCCGCATCACGCCGAGCGGCGACGGCTTCAGCCTCGACCTGTACCACCTGCTCGAGGACACCGGTGCGCCGATTGACGACCGCGACCGACTCAGTGAGATCGAGCAGGCGCTGTGGCGCTCGCTGCAGGGGCCGGCGGATGCGCCGTTCGCCGTGTCGCGGCGCGCGCCGCGCCAGGCGCGCATGTTCCACACCACCACCCTGATCAGCGTGAGCGTCGACGAGCGCAACCACCGCTCGGTGCTCGAGCTCATCGCCGGCGATCGTCCCGGCCTGCTGTGCGAGGTGGGGCAGGTGCTGATGCAGGAGCGCATCGAGCTGCACGCCGCCAAGATCATGACGGTGGGCGAGCGCGCCGAGGACACCTTCTACGTCACCGACTTCGAGAATCGCCCGTTGAGCGGCGCGGCCGCCGAGCAGCTCAAGGAGCGCCTGATGCAGGTGCTCGATCAGCGCCAGGCGGCGCTGCGCGCGCCGGCCGCCGCCGGCGTGGCCGGCGCATGAGCGCCACGGACGCCACCGCGCGCGCGCGGCTCAAGGACATCATCGACGCCGCCTTCGAGCGGCGCGCGGAACTCTCGCCGCATAACCTGCCGCCCGAGCTCGATGCCGCGCTCGAGGCGAGTCTCGCACTGCTCGATGCCGGTGCGGCGCGGGTTGCCGAGCCGCGCGACGGCAGCTGGGTGGTCAACGAGTGGCTGAAGAAGGCGGTGCTGCTGTCGTTTCGGGTGCGCGACAACCGCCTGATCGATGCCGGCTTCACGCGCTTCTACGACAAGGTGCCGCTGAAGTACGCCACCGCCAGCGAGAGTGAGCTGCGCGCCGGCGGTGCGCGCATCGTGCCGCACGCGCTGGTGCGCCGCGGCGCCTATGTCGCCCCTGATGCGGTGCTGATGCCGAGCTACGTCAACATCGGCGCGTGGATCGGGCCGGGCACCATGGTCGACACCTGGGCGACGGTGGGCTCGTGCGCACAGATCGGCCGCAACGTGCACCTGTCGGGCGGGGTCGGCATCGGCGGGGTGCTCGAGCCGCTGCAGGCCGCGCCGACCATCATCGAGGACGACTGCTTCATCGGGGCGCGCTCGGAGATCGTCGAGGGAGTCATCGTGGAGGCCGGCTCGGTCATCTCGATGGGCGTATTCATCGGGCAGAGCACGCGCATCTACGATCGGGCCAGCGGCGTGATCCTCAGGGGCAGGGTTCCGGCGGGCTCGGTAGTGGTGCCGGGGAGCCTGCCGGCGCGGGACGGCCGCTACAGCCTCGCCTGCGCCGTGATCGTCAAGCGGGTCGACGCGCAGACGCGCGCCAAGACTTCGATCAACGAGCTGCTGCGCAGCTCCGATTTATTGTAAACCGCTCTCCGCCCTACGCCGGCTGTTGCGCCGGCAGGTCAGCCGTCGCGGCACTGCTACCGGCGTGTAACCCGGGTGCGACTGACCGTATAACCACCGGCCCCTAACAATCGTCGCCGCCTGGCGCCGTGACGCCAGCCACATCCGGGAGCCGCGCATACAACATGCTTACGACGTTATTTAGTAGAGACTTACGACTCGCGTGGCGCGTACTGGCCGCAATCAGCGCCGCGACCGTTGCGGTGCCCGCGCTCGCGCAGCAGAAGACCGGCCCGGGCCTCAGCGGCGACGACAGCCTGACCTGGCACGGCATCACACTGTATGGCGTGCTCGACCTGGGTGTTCAATACGACACACACAGTGCGCCGTTCAGCCCGTATCGTCCGGCCGCGAGCGGCAACATCGTGCGGCAGAACAGCGCCGGGTCGGCGCTCGGGCTGACGCCCAGCAACATGGGCCAGACGCGAGTCGGACTGCAGGGCATCGAGCCCCTGGTCGGCGATTGGGCGGCGGTGTTCCAGGCAGAGACCTTTTTCAATCCGCAGTCCGGTCAGATCGCGGATTCGCTGAAGTCGCTGACGGTGAACAACGGCCGCAGTCTCGCCACGCAGAGCGTTGGTGTCGATGGCGGCTCGGCCGGCCAGGCCTTCCAGACCGCCTTCGTCGGGCTGCAATCGGCGCGCTTCGGTGCCCTCACCTTCGGTCGGCAGGTGACGCTGCTCTCGGAAGGCACCATCCTCTACGACCCCAACTACCATGCCTCGGCGTTCGGCCTGCTGGGCGCATCCAACACCTACTCCGGCGGCGGCAGCAGCGAGGATGACCGGCTCGATTCGACGGCGAAGTACCTGGTGAGCTTCGATGACCTGGTGCACCTGGGTGCGCTCTACAAGTTCAACGGCTCCAGTGGATCAGGCAACACCGCCGTCCAGGCGGATATCGGCGCCAGCTTCGCGGGCGCATCGCTCGATGCCTATTATTCGAAGGTCAACAGCGCCATCAGCGCCAGCTCCCTGAGCGCCACCCAGGTGGAGACGCTGCCGCTCGGGTATTCGGTGTCCAATTCCCTGGCAGCGACCGTCTCGGACAACACGGCCTATGCGCTCATGGGGTTGTACAAGCTCGAGCCGTTCAAATTCTTTGCCGGCTACGAGTACATCCAGTACACCAATCCAAGCACCCCGCTGAGCGCCGGGTTCATCGATCTCGGCGGTTACGTGCTGGCGTTCGTCAACAACAAGGCCTACGACAATGAGAAGCTCGTGCAGGTCTACTGGACCGGTGTGCGTTACAGCGTCACGCCCAGCCTCGATCTGACCGCCGCCTACTACGGCTACCATCAGGGTGCGTACGGCAGCGGCAAGGACGCGGGCTGCTCGACTTCCGCGCACAGCGTCTGCAGCGGTGGCCTCGACGCCTTTTCCTTTGACCTCGATTACCGATTCAACCAGCACTTCGACGCTTATCTCGGCGCCATGTACAGCGACGTGCACGGCGGCGTGGGCAACGGCTACCTCAACACCAACAACATCAATCCCACCATCGGCGTGCGCTACAAGTTCTGATCACTTGAGCGGGTCGCTGCGGCTCAGCGTGCGCTGGAACATCGCAATGATCGCCGGCTCCGGGCGGTGAATCGGCGGCAGCGCCTGGTAGTTCTCCCAACCGCCGCCCAGGCTGCGGAACAGCTCGACGAATCCTTCCGCGGCGGCCACCTGCGTGGCGGCATACTGCTCCTCGATGTCGAACTCCTGGCGCTCGGCATCCACCACGTTCAGGTAATCGGTGAGCCCGCGCTCGTAGCGCTCATTGGCGAGCGTCACGGCGCGCTGGCTCGCGAGCAGCGCCGTGCCGAGCTTGTCGAGGCTCGCCTGCTGGGCGCTATACAGACCGAGATTGGTGTCCACCTCGCGCACCGCGCCCTGGATGGTCTGCTTGTAGCTCACCAGCAGCGCGCGAGTCCGCAGGTCGGCGATCTCCACCTGAGCGTCGAGCGCGCCGAAGTCGAGCAGCGGCCACTCCGCCGCGGGACCGGCCGACCAGATGTGCTGACCGAGCGCGGGCAGTGACCCCTGTGACTGGCGCTGGAAGCCCACCGCGCCGGTGACCGCGAGCGCCGGGAAGAGGTTGGCAGTGGCGACGCCGATGCGTGCGGTGGCCCCGGCGAGCTCGCGCTCGGCCTCGCGCACGTCCGGGCGGCGGCGCAGCAGGTCGAGCGGCAGACCCGCGTCCACCGTTCCGGGCACGGCCGGCACCAGCGCGCTGGCGGACAGCTCGCCCACCAGCTCCTCCGGGTACAGCCCGAGGAGCGTCGCGATGGTGTACTCGGCGGCGCGCACCTGCGCTGCGACCGGCGCCTGCTGGGCTTCGAGCGTCGCCAGCTCACGCGTCGCCAGCGTCACGTCCAGCTCGTTGGTGATACCGCGCTCGTAGCGGATGTTCACGATGCGCAGCGATTCGCGCAGCACGGTGACTGCCTGGTTCAGTACCGAGGCGCGCATCTGCAGTCCGCGCAGGTCGACGTAGGCACGCGCCACGTCGGCGATCACCGCCAACAGCACCACGTTGCGCGCCGCGAGTGTCGCCTGGGTGTCGTAGCGCGCCGCTTCGATCTCGCGGCGGTACTTGCCGAAGATGTCGAGCTCCCACACCGCATCGAAGCCGCCGATCTCATTGATGTGCTGCAGGCCCTGGTCGTTGTCGGCGGACACCAGGGTCGACGAAGCACGGCCGCGCGTCAGATCGGTGCCGGTACCGTGCCCCGCTGCGGCGGACGCGTCTGCGACCGGCAGCACCGTGCCGATGACCGCTGCCTCGAAGGTGCGCGCTGCCTGCAGCCGGTCGAGGGCGACCATGAGGTCGGGATTACCGACGATGGCGCGCGCCACCAGGGAATCGAGCTGCGGATCCCCGAGCGCGTGCCACCATGCGGCCATGTCAACCGGTGCGGGAGGACTGGCGGCAGTGGCCGCGCCGCTCATGGCGGCGACGCTTCCCATGGTCACGGCGGCGTCGTAGTGATCCGGCGTCGGCATGCGCGGGGTGTGATAGTTCGGGCCCACCGCGCAGCCGGCGACGCCCGCGGCGGCCAGCAGCATCAGTCCGGTGCGCACACAGCTCATGGCAGCGCTCGCTATTGCCGGGCCGCCGCCATGGGCTGCGCCGCCGCCGGGTCGCTCTGCTGTATCTGCACCCGCTCACCGTCGATGATCTGGCTGCTGACGTTGAGCGCCAGCAGATCCCCGGGCGAGGCACCTGAGGCAAGCTCGACGATACTGCCGTCGTCGCGCCCGATGGTCACGTCGTGGAAGCTAATGCGGCCGGCAGCGTCGACGCGCGCCACCTGCGGACCGCTGGCGCGCCACAGCAGCGCCGCGGCCGGCACCTGTACCAGCCCGCGCGGCGTCAGCCCGAAGGCCACCTTGACGTACATCCCCGGGACAAACGCGTCCTGCGGGTTGGGGATATCCACCTCGACGCGCAGCGTGCGCGCCTGCGGATTGATGGCTTGCGAGGTGCGCGTGACCTTGCCGCTGTACTGGCGCGGCACGCCCCCGTTGGTCTGCACCTGCACCGGCGCGCTGTTGCTGATCAGGTCCTCGGCCGCGCTCTGCGGCGCGTCGACGAAGATGCGGATCGGATTGTTCTGCGTCATCACGTACAGCGGCGTGGTCGCCGAGGTGCTGCCGGCGGTGACCAGGTTGCCGATGTCGATGTCGCGCACGCTGATCACCCCGTCGTACGGCGCGGTGACTTTCTTGAATTCGGCGAGCGCGGCGTACTGGTTGACACGCGCCTGTGCCAGGGCGACATCCGCTTCGGCCGACTTCAGCCGCGCCACCGCGCTGTCGTAGTCGGCGCGCTTTTCCTCACGCTCCTGCTCCGAGACCACGCCCTTGGGTGAGTCGCGCCAGCGCTCGTAGGTGCTGAGGCTGAAGGCGGCCTCGGCCTTGCGCACCAGCACCTGGGCCTGGTCGGCCTGCCGCTGGGCGCGCGCCGCCGCAAGCTGCGCGTCGAGGTCGGGCGTCTCGATGACCGCCAGCACCTGGCCGGCGTGCACGTGATCGCCGATATCGTTGTACCAGTTGCCGACGTAACCGTTGACGCGCGCGTAGATGGTACTGGCATGCCAGGCAGCGGTGTAGCCCGGCAGCATCAGGCGCTGCACCGCAGCCACCGGCTGCGCGCTCACCACCTGCACCAGCGGCGGGGCGCTGGCCGCCGCCGCGGTGTCGCGTGCCACGGCGCGCGCCTTGATGTAGCGGTCGATCGACACCAGCACGAAGGCCACGCCGAGCACGATCGCGGCGATGATCGCGGCGCGCTTCAGGCGTGCGCCGGTGTCTGCGTCGTAGCGCGGCGAGATCGGCGCGTGGCTCTCGGTCGTGGCCGCGTCCGCGGCGAAATCCGCAGGACGGCTGTCAGGTCTCTCGTCGTTCATGGCGATCCGTGGTCCATTCAGGCGCTCGCGGCAGCCGCAGGCTGCGCTGCGCGCCGCAGCAACCGGTACATGGTCGGGACGAACACCAGCGTTGCGAAGGTAGCGAACAGCAGTCCGCCGATCACCGCGCGCGCCAGCGGTGCGTTCTGCTCACCACCCTCGCCCACGCCGATGGCCATCGGCACCATGCCCAGGATCATCGCTCCGGCAGTCATCAGCACCGGGCGCAGGCGGGTGAAGCCGGCGGTCGCGGCGGCGACCAGCGGGTTGTCGCCCGCCTCCACACGCTGGTTGGCGAAGCTCACCACCAGGATGCTGTTGGCAGTGGTCAGCCCGATGGCCATCAGCGTGCCCATCAGCGCCGGCACGCTCAGGTGCGTCTGCGTGAGGAACAGCATCCACATGACGCCGCTCAGGGTGAACGGCACCGCCATCAGCACGATGAGCGGGTCGATCCAGCTCTGGAAGTTGATCACCAGGAACAGGTAGACCAGCACCACAGCGAGCGCGATGCCGGTGAACAGCCCGGTGTAGCTCTCGCGCATGGTCTGTACCTGGCCGCTGAGCGCGATGTGCATCGCCTTGGCGGGAGGGGGCTGATTCGCCGCGATCACGCGGTCGATCCCCTGCGAGGTCGAGTACAAGTCGCGCCCCTGCACGTTGGCCTGCACGTCGAACACCGGCCGGATATTCAGCTGCGAGGTCACCAGCGGTACCCGCTCGCGCCCGAGCGCCGCGAGATTCATCAGCAGCTGCGACTGGCGGCTGCCCGCGGCGCTGCTCACCGGCATGATCTGCAGGTCCTGGGAGGTGGTGATGTCGTAGGGCGGCTGCTGCACCACCAGCGGATAGCTCACGCCGTTGCTCGGGTCGACCCAGAAGTTGGGGGCGGTCTGCGCACTGGAGTTGGTGGTCACCAGCACGTTGCTGGCGGCGTCGCGCTGCGTCAGGCCGACCTGGCTGGCGAGCGCGCGGTCGACGTCCACCGACAGCGCCGGCGCATCGGGCACCTGGAAGACGTGCGCATCCACCACGCCCGGCACGTGCGCGATCTGCCGCGTCAGGCGCTGCGCCAGCGCGTAGGCACTCGAGGTATCGGAGCCGGTGACGCGGATGTCGATCGGCGCAGGCTGGCCGAAGTTCAGCACCTGGTCGACGATGTCCGCGGGCTGGAAGAAGAACTGCAGCGCCGGGAAGCGCCGCGGCAACTCGCGGCGCAGCATGGCGGTGAGCTGTGCGGTCGGGGCGTGCTGCTTCTGCAGCGCGATGAGGATCTCGCCGTCCATCGGCCCGACGGTGGCCGAATCCGACAGCGCGATGTTGATGCCGCTGTAGGGCAGCCCGATGTTGTCGAGGATCACGCTGATCTGGCGGTTGCCGACCAGCCGGCGGATGGCGGACTCCACCTGCGCGAAGTACTGCTGCGTGCTCTCCAGGCGTGTGCCGGGCGGCGCGCGCACGTGCAGGCGCATCTGGCCCGCATCGACCTCCGGGAAGAAATCGCGGCCGAGGAACGGGAACAGCGGCAGCGAGATCAGCATGATGCCGACGAACACCAGCACCGTGATGCGCGCCTGCGACAGTGTCCAGGCCACGACGTTGCGGTACGCCTCACGAAAGCGCTGGAAGCCATTCTCGAATGCCAGGTGGACGCGCATCAGCGGATGCACGTATGTCCCGGCCGCGGCGCTGCTGTGCGCCGCCGCCTCGCTGCCGTGCGCGGCGCTGGCCGGCGCGCTGCCGCCGCGGTGTGCGCCGCGCATCAGGTAGAGGAACAGCACCGGCACCATGGTGAAGGACAGCACCAGACTTGCCAGCAGCGACACGATCACCGACAGCGACAGCGGCGAGAACAGGTATTTGGCCGTGCCCTGCAGCAGGAACACTGGCACGAACACGATGCAGATGCACAGCGTCGAGAGGAAAGTCGGCGTGCCGACTTCGCCGGCGCCATACACCATCGCGTCCGACAGCCGCTGCTGCAGCCCGGCATGGCGCTCGATGTTCTCGATCACCACCGTGCCGTTGTCCACCAGGATGCCGACCGCGAGCGCAAAGCCGCCGAGCGTCATGGTGTTGAGCGTCTGGCCGGCCGCGCCCATCACCAGCACCGCGGTGATGATCGACAGCGGGATCGCCGCGAGGATGATGATGGTGAGGCGCCAGTTGCCGAGGAACAAGAGGATCATCAGCGCGGTGAGCGCCGCCGCCATGGCGCCGCCCATCAGCACGCTATTGAGCGCCGCCTTGACGAACAGCGACTGGTCGAAGATCGGCTTGATGCGCACCCCCGCGGGCAGCATGTGGCGGATGTCGGGCAGCGCCGCGCGGATGCCGTTGATGACCGCGAGCGTCGAGACCCCGCCGGTGTTGCGGATCGTCATCAGCGCGCCGGGCACCCCGTCCACCGACACCGAGTTGGTCTGCACCTGGAAGCCGTCGTGCACGTGCGCCACGTCGCGCATGAACACTTCGCGGTCGCCGACCTGCTTGATGGGAAAGGAGTTGATCGCCTCGATGACGTCGGGGCTGTTGTTCATGGCCACGAGGTAATCGAGCGAGCCGATCTTCACATCGCCCGCCGGCAGGATGACGTTCTGCGTCAGCAGCGCGTTACTCACGTCCTGCGCGGTGAGGCCGCGCGCCTGCAGCGCCTGCTGGTCGAGGTCGGCCATGATGACGCGCGGCTTGCCGCCGTACGGATACGGCACCTCGGCGCCGTGCACCACCGCCAGCGCCGGGCGGATGATGTTCTGCCCCAGGTCGTTGAGCTTGGTGTCGGGCAGCGAGTTGCTGGAGAGGCTCAGCTGGATGATCGGCACGTCAGTCGCGCCGTAGCGGATGACGAGCGGCGGGGTGATGTTCGGCGGCATGTACTTGAGCACCACCAGCGCGCTGCTGGCGAGCTGCGCCACCGCGCGCGTCACGTCGGCGCCCTCGTGCAGGTAGACCTTCTCGACACCCACCCCCTCGTAGCTGGTCGCCTCGATGCGCGCGATGTCGTCGACCAGCGAAGCCATCTGCCGCTCGTGCAGCGTCAGGATGCGGTTCTGGATGTCCGGCGCGTCCATGCCGGCATAGGTCCACACCACGCTGCACACCGGTATGTCCATTTCCGGGAAGATGTCGACCGGCATGCGCAGCGCCTCGCCGATGCCGAGCAGCCCGATGAGCATCAGCACGGCGACCACCGTGTAGGGACGCTTCAGGACATATTGAACGAGTGACATGCGGCGGTGCGCTCTCTAAGCGTGCGCGGCGGCCTCGCCGGCGAGCGGCTGGCGCACGCGGAACGTGCTGCCGCGGCCGGGCGCGCTGGCGACCTCCACAATCGCCCCGTGGGCGGTGCAGATCGACTCGACGATCGCCAGCCCCAGACCCGCCCCACCCTGCTCGCGCGAGCGCGAGGTATCGACGCGATAGAAGCGCTTGAACACGTGCGGCAGCGCCTCGGCGGGGATGCCGATGCCGTCGTCCGCGACGTCGAGCACGGCGTAGCCCGATTCGCGGCGCACCGACAGCCGCACGCGCCCGCCGCGCGGGGTGTACTTGATGGCGTTGTCGAGCAGGTTGACGATCACCTGCTTCAAGCGCGCGCGGTCGCCTTCGACCGTCACCCCCGGGGTCGACTCGCAGTCGACGCGCACCTGCTTGTCCTCGGCGAGCAGGCTCATCTGCTCGGCGGTCGTGGCGGCGAGCTCGGCGAGGTCGAAGCGCAGCCACTCGGCGTGCGCCTCGCCGGCATCGAGCCGTGACAACGCGAACAGGCTCTCGACGATCTTCGCCAGCCGCTCGACCTCCTCCAGCACGCTCCCCAGGGTCTCGCGCGTCTCGCGCCGCAGCTGCGCGTCCTGCGCGAGGCTCTCGAGCTCGCCGCGCATCACCGTGAGCGGCGTGCGCAGCTCGTGGCTGGCGTCCGCGACGAACTGCTTGGAGCCGTGGATGGCATCCTCGAGGCGGTTGATCATGTGATTGAGCGACACCGACAGCCGCTCGAGCTCGTCGCCGCTTTGCACCACCGGCAGCCGCTCGCTCAGGTTGTGCTGCGTGATCTCTTCGGCCTTGCGGGTGATGCGCTCGACCGGCTCGAGCGCGCGGCGCACCAGCACGAAGCCGCCGGACACCGCGACCGCCACCGCTACCGGCAGACCGACCGCGAGCATGACCAGCACGTGCGCCAGGGTATTGTCGACGGAGTCCGCCGAGGTGCCCACCTCGACGCGGTAGCCGCTGCCGTCCGCCCCGCCGGCAGCGCGCGTGGCGACCATCAGCGTGGCGCCGTCGGCGAGCCGTACCTTGCGCGACTGTCCGGCGGCGTCGCCGCGGGGAGCTGGCACCTGCGCCGGATCGAAGCGACCGTTCTGCGGCATTCCCGAGGCGTAGACCGCCGTGCCGTCGGCGCGCGTGATGCGGATGAAGCGGTCGTTGACCTCGGGCGAATACAGGCTCTCGATCTGGCTGCGCAGCGCACCCTCGTCGGCGCGGCTGGCGTGCGCCACCAGGGTGTCGGCGATCTGCCGGGCGCGGCGCGCCTGGGTGTCGAGCAGGTTCGCTTCCAGGTAGTGGCGCAGGAACAGGAAGGTGAGCGCGCCCAGCAGCACGAACACCGACAGCAGCACGCCGGCGTACCAGGCCACCAGGCGAAAGCTCAGCGAGCGCGTGTTCATAACTCCAGCGTCTCGCTGAGGCCGTAACCGACGCCGCGCACGGTGCGGATCAGCTTCACCGGGAAGGGATCGTCGACCTTGGCCCGCAGGTGCCGTACGTAGACGTCGACGATGTTCGTGAGACCTTCGAAGCTCTGGTCCCACACGTGCTCGATGATCATGGTGCGCGAACATACCCGGCCGGGATTGGCGGCCAGGTACTCGAGCAGCGAGTACTCCTTGGGCGTGAGCTCGATCCTGCGGCCGCCGCGGCGCACCTGCTGGGTGAAGCGATCGACTTCGAGATCCGCCACGCGCAGCACGCTCGAGCGCGTGATCGGTCCGCGTCGCAGCAGCGCCTTGACCCGCATCACCAGCTCCGCGAAGGCGAACGGCTTGGTGAGATAGTCATCCGCGCCCGCCTCGAAATTCTGCACCTTCTCCTCGGTGGTACCGCGCGCGGTGAGAATGAGGATCGGCACCTGGTGGTTGCGGCGCCGGACGCGCCGCAGGAGTTCTTCGCCGCTCATGTGCGGCAGCATCAGGTCGAGAATGATCAGGTCGTAGTCATAGCTCTGGGCGAGCTCCCAGCCCTGTTGTCCGTCGTCCGCCACGTCGACCGCGTAACGCTCCGCCCGCAGCGCCCGCGCCACGAGGTCGGATACCTTCTTCTCATCCTCTACCAGGAGCAGTCTCATGATGGTACGAGAGGAGATCACAGCGCGATTAATCTGCGGCAAATGCCCGATTAAAGTCCGTTCAGAAATCGCCATCGAATTGCTAAGCTATTGATCAAGAAGAGTTTACCCCATTTCATGCCGGCCCGAGGCGCAGCCCCGCGTGATGCAAGGTAAGAGGTTCTGCCACGCCTGAGCATGTAACAGAACTGTCATGTCGCTGCATTCTGAGTGTCATACATCTGAAGCACAGTAGGCGGCCTTACGTGGAAGACCGCCTCGTGGCGCGGCGTCGTAAATACGCATCAACAACCAGGGGATTCGAAGATGGGACCTATGCGTGCTTGTCTGTTTACAGCGTTGCTGGCGTGCGCAGGCGTGGCGCAGGCGCAGAACTCACCCTCCACTTCCGATGACAGCCTCACCTGGAAGGGCATCACGCTCTACGGAGCGGTCGACATCGGCCTGCAGTACCAGACGCACGGTGTGCCGGCGAGCGATTACTTCCCGGCCGGCACCGAAGCGCCGATCACCAAGAACAGCAACGGCTCGGTGACGGCCGTCACCCCGAGCAACCTGTCCCAGTCGCGCATCGGGCTCGCCGGCAATGAGCCGCTCATCGGCGACTGGGCCGGCGTGTTTCGCCTCGAAACCTTCTTCAATCCGCAGTCGGGCGACATCAGCGATGGATTGAAATCCGTGGTGCTCAACAACGGCAAGGCGCTCGCCTATCAGACCACCAACGTTGACACCAGTGTCGCCGGGCAGCTGTTTGCCGGGGCCGCCTACGTGGGGTTCAGCTCCCCGACCTACGGCTCGCTCACCTTCGGGCGGCACCCCACCCCGCTCGCCGATGGCATCGCCAAGTACGATCCGACCGGGGCGAGCCAGGCGTTCTCGCTCATCGGCTTCTCCGGGACCACCGCGGGCGGTGGCGACACCGAGGACCGCCGTCTCGATCAGTCGCTCAAGTACACCGCTAAATACGACTGGCTGCATCTTGGGGCGTTGTACCAGTTCTCCGGCTCCAACGGCTCGACCAACACGGCCGCGCAAGTGACTGCCGGGGCAGATTTCGCCGGGGCCTCGATCGATGGCTATTACGCCAAGAAGTACGACGCGGTGTCGGTGAGCGCGCTGAGCGCCGACCAGGTCTCGGGGCTTGCGACCATGTGCCAGACCTCGGTTACACCGCCGGCCAACCCGGCCGGGGCGCAGTGCTTCTCCTCGAGCAACTCGCTGTCGGGAACCATCTCGGACAACACCACCTACGCCGTCATGGCGTCGTACAACTTCGGCGCCCCCGCACCGACCTTGTATGCCGGGTACGAGCACATCAGTTTCGCCAATCCGAGCAACCCGTATGACCCCGGCCAAGTGATCATCGGCGGCTACGTGCTGGCGTACGTCAATGTGCAAAGCGGCCCCCATTCGACCTACGACATCAACAAAACCCTGCAGGTGTACTGGGCCGGCCTCAAGTGGCCGATCACCCCGCAGCTGGATTTCATTGCCGCCTACTACGGCTACAAGCAGAACAGCTACGCCACCGGCAAGGATGCGGGCTGCTCGAGCAGCATCAGCAGCGGCTGCAGCGGCATGGAGAACACCGCCTCGGCGCTGCTCGATTACCGTTTCAGCAAGCGCTTCGACGCCTACATCGGCACCTTCTGGAGCGAAGTAGAGGACGGCCTCGCCGCCGGCTACCAGCTCACCGATCCGGTGAAGGGTGTCTCCACCACGAGCAGCGCCTCGACCGTCACCACCACCATGGGTATTCGCTTCAGGTTCTGAAGCCAGCGCGACTCGCGCCGGCGCCATCTGCCGGCAAAGCATAGGGCCCGCACCTGCGGGCCCTATTTTTTTCGCCTCAGCCGAAGCGCCCGGTGATGTAATCCTCGGTGAGGCGGTGGCGCGGATTGGTGAATACGCGGTCGGTATCGCCCACCTCGATGAGCTCGCCGAGATGGAAATACGCGGTACGCTGCGAGACGCGCGCCGCCTGCTGCATGGAATGGGTGACGATGACGATGGCGTAACTGCCGCGCAGCTCGTCGATGAGATCCTCGATGCGTGCAGTGGCCACCGGATCGAGCGCCGAGCACGGCTCGTCCATTAGGATGACCTCCGGCTGCACGGCGATGGTGCGCGCGATGCACAGCCGCTGCTGCTGCCCGCCTGAGAGTCCCGTGCCGGGACTGGTCAGCCGGTCCTTGACCTCGTCCCAAAGTCCGGCGCGCGTCAGGCTGCTGCAGACGATGTCATCAAGATGCGCGCGGCTGCTCGCCAGCCCGTGGATGCGCGGCCCGTAGGCGACGTTGTCGTAAATGGACTTGGGAAATGGGTTCGGCTTCTGGAACACCATGCCGACGCGCGCCCGCAGCTGCACCACGTCCAGCTCCCGGTCGTGGATGTCGCGTCCGTCGAGCTGAATGGTGCCGGTGACGCGCGCACCGGGAATGGTGTCGTTCATGCGATTAAGACAGCGCAGGAAGGTCGACTTGCCGCATCCCGACGGCCCGATCATCGCGAGCACCTGGCGCCGCCCGATGTCGACGCTCACGTCCCGCAGAGCGGGTTTGCCGGCGTACGACACGTTCACCGCGCGGCAGGTGAACACCGGGTTCTCGACGGCGACTTCCGGCGCTGGCGTGAGCCCCGCCTCGGGCGCGGCGGCCGCCGGCAGGCGCCCGCTGGGCTTGAGGTTCCACCCGCCCTCGAACACCCGCCGGCGCGGGCTGTCCGCGCCCGCGACAGGCGTAGCCTCCGACGCCGCGGTGCGCGCGGCCACGCCGTTGCCGACCGCGCCCGGCGCGGCGGCCTCTTCGGCCGGGGGCGGCGAGCGCGGCCGCTGCGCAGGGGACTCGTCAGGTTCGTCGTTCATGTGCGCCCATTCTCAACCAAAGCGCCCGGTGACGTAATCGTCCGTGCGGCGGTGCTTGGGCGCAGTGAAGATCTGCTCCGTCGGCCCGATCTCCACCAGCTCGCCGAGGTACATGAAGGCGGTAACGTTCGACACGCGGGCCGCCTGCTGCAGGTTGTGCGTGACGATCGCGATGCAGTAGCGCTCGCGCAGGCTCTGCAGCGTCTCCTCGATGCGCAGCGTCGATATGGGATCGAGCGCGGCGGTCGGCTCGTCGAACAGCAGCACCTCCGGCTTGAGCGCCAGGGTGCGCGCGATGCACAGACGCTGCTGCTGACCGCCGGACAAGCCGCGTCCGTCCTCGTGCAGCTTGTCCTTGACCTCCTCCCACATCGCCGCATCGCGCAGCGCCTCCTCGACCCGATCACTGAGCTCGCTGTGCGAGATGCGCCGCGCGAGGCGCAGGCCGAAGGCGACGTTGTCGAAGATCGACATGGGAAAGGGCGTCGCCTTCTGGAACACCATGCCGACGCGCAAGCGCAGCGCGGCGACATCCACCGTCGGCGCGAGAATGTCCTCGCCGTCGAGACGTACGTCGCCCGTGGCGCGGTGCCCGGGGTAGAGCGCATACATGCGGTTGAACACCCGCAGCAGCGTCGACTTGCCGCAGCCCGAGGGGCCGATGAAGGCGGTGATGCGCCGGTCCGGGAGCGTGAGGCTCACGTCCTTGAGCGCCTGCGCGGCGCCGTAGTAGAAATCGAGGTGCTGCACCTCGAACTTCACGCGCCCGGGCTCACGCTCGCTCGCCGGCGGAGCGCGCAGCGCGACGTGCGCGGCGTCCATCAGCGCCGCCCCCCCGGATTGAGCGAGGACACGATCAGGCGCGCGGCGATGCTCAGCAGCAGGATGCTGGCGGTGATGATGAGCGCCCCCGACCAGGCGAGCTGCTGCCAGTTGGGATAGGGACTGAGCGCGAACTGGAAGATCACCACCGGCAGGTTGGCCATCGGCGCGGCGAGATTGCCGCTCCAGAACTGGTCGTTCAGCGCGGTAAACAGCAGCGGCGCGGTCTCGCCGCTGATGCGCGCCACGGCGAGCAGCAGCCCGGTGACGATGCCGCTGCGCGCCGCCGGATAGATCACGCTCATGATGGTGCGCCAGTGGTAGGCGCCCATCGCGGTCGAGGCGTCCTTCATGCCCTGCGGCACGAGATTGAGCATGTCCTCGGTGGTGCGCACGGTGACCGGCATGGCGATGATGGCGAGGGCGACCGCGCCGGCGATCGCCGAGAAATGCCCCATGCGCACCACCATCACCTCGTACACGAACAGCCCGATGATGATCGACGGCGCCGACAGCAGCACGTCGTTGACGAAGCGAATGACCGCACTGATGCGCGCCGTGCGCCCGTACTCCGCCAGGTAGGTCCCCGCCAGCATGCCGATGGGACCGCCGATGAGTATGCCGATCACCGTCATGACGACGCTGCCGTAGATGGCGTTCAGCAGCCCGCCGCTGCCGCCCGGCGGCGGCGTCATCTGGGTGAACAGGCGCGGCGACATGCCGGCCACGCCGTTGTGAATGAGTGTCCAGAGGATCGCGCCGAGAAAGAACAGCCCGATGGCGGTCGCGATGCCCGAGAGCGTCAGCGCCAGGACGTTGATGAGCTTGCGCAGCAGGCGGCGGCTCATACGGAGGACAGCGCCTTACGCTCGAGCCGCAGCAGCATGAAACGCGCCGCGGCGATTACCGTGAAGGTGATGAGGAACAGCAGCGCCCCAAGCGCGATCAGCGAGGAGGTGTACAGGTCGCCCACCGCCTCGGTGAACTCGTTGGCGATGGAGGCGGAGATGGTGGTGCCCGGGGCGAGGAGCGATGCGCCGATGCGGTGCGCGTTGCCGATGACGAAGGTGACCGCCATGGTCTCGCCGAGCGCCCGGCCGAGACCGAGCATGACGCCGCCGATCATGCCGGTACGCGCGTACGGCACCACCACCTGCCAGATGACCTCCCAGGTCGTGGCGCCGAGGCCGTAGCCGGACTCCTTGAGCACATCAGGCACGGTCTCGAAGACATCGCGCATCACCGCCGAGATGAAGGGAATCACCATGATCGCGAGCACGAAGCTCGCCGTCAGCACGCCGATGCCAAACGGCGGCCCCTGGAAGAGCCGGCCGACGATCGGCAGCGGCCCGAGCACCTCGATCAGCCAGGGCTGTACGTGGCGCTGCAGGACCGGCGCCAGCACGAACAGCCCCCAGATCCCGAAGATGATGCTCGGCACCGCGGCGAGCAGCTCGATCGCCACGCCGACCGGACGCTTGAGCCACACCGGGGCCAGCTCGGTGAGGAAGATGGCGATGCCGAAACTGACCGGGATCGCCAGCAGAAGCGCCAGGAACGAGGTGACCAGCGTGCCATACATCGGCGCCAGCGCACCGAACTGTTCGGTCACCGGGTTCCAGATCTCGCGCGTAAGAAACGTGAACTTGAAGTGCGCGAACGCGGGCCAGGCTCCGATGAGGAGCGACGCCGCCACGCCGCCGAGCAGCAGCAGCACCAGCACTGCGGCGATGAAGGTGGCGGTCCGGAATACCCGCTCGCGCCAGCGCTGTCCCGCGGCGTGTCGCGGATCGATCGCAGCCACTGTGTTCATCGCGGACGGCAACCTCCGGCAGCGCGGGCGCACGCCGCTGTACGCCGCTCATCACTCACCGCGCACGCCTGGCGCCGCTCCGGCGCCGCCCCGGCGCCGCGCCGGCGCGCGAGGTCTCACATCGCGGCGACACCCTTGATCTGTGCCTTCCAGGTCGCGCGGATCTGCCCGACCAGGCTCTCGGGCAGCGGCACGTAGTCAAGTTCGGCTGCCATCTTGCCACCGTTCCTGTACGCCCAGTCGAAGAACTTGAGCGCCGCGGCGGTGGCCGCCGGATCGGGCGGCACGCTGTACACCAGGATGAAGCTCGCCCCGGTGATCGGCCAGCTCTTCTCGCCCGGCTGGTTGGTGAGAATCAGGTAGTAGCCGGGCGCATGCGCCCAGTCGGCATTGGCGCCGCGGCCTGGAACGAGTCCGCATCCGGCGCGACCTTCTTGCCGACGGAGTTGATCAGGTCCGTGTAGGCCATCTTGTTCTGCTTGGCGTAGGCGTACTCGACGTAGCCGATCGCCCCGTCGGTCTGCGCCGTCATGTTGGCAACACCCTCGTTGCCCTTGGCGCCGATGCCCACCGGCCACTGCACCGAGGTGTTCGCGCCGATGGTGTCCTTGAACTTCGGCAAGGTGCTTCGACAGGTAGTTCGAGAACAGGAAATTCGTACCGGAGCCGTCCGAGCGGTAGATCGGCGCGATCGCGGTTGCCGGCAGAGCGAGGTCGGGATTGAGCTTCTTGATGCGCGCATCGTTCCACTTGGTGATGTCGCCCAGGTAGATGGCGGCGATCGTGGCGCCGTCGAGCACCATCTGGCCGCCCTGCACCCCCTTGACGTTCACCACCGGCACCACCCCGCCGATGATCATCGGGAACTGCACCAGCCCCGATTCCTGCAGATCCTTCGGCTTCGAGCGGCATGTCGGACGCGCCGAAGGTCACCGTCTTCGCCTTGATCTGCTTGATGCCACCGCCCGAGCCGATCGACTGGTAGTTCAGGCCGATGCCGGTCTGCTGCTTGTAGGCATCGGCCCACTTCGAATAGATCGGGTAGGGAAACGTGGCGCCGGCGCCGGAGATGTCCGCGGCTGTCGCACCCAGCGAGACCGCGGCGGCCAGTATGCTCAGCAGCAAGCGCTTGGTACTGAAACAAGTCATGATCTCACTCCTCGCATGCCGTGGCCGATCGCGCAACCACTTCAGGCGCGCATTAAATGACAGTAATGTGACGCTCTCATGACACCGAAACGGCAGTCGCGACACTAATGCCGAGGTCTTTCCGCATGCTGGCGTACAGTCTTGTCGCAACACTTTACAGGCGCATGACGTAAGCACGGGTACCTCACTGATGTCTGAAACTGTCGAGCTGACCGAGAATCTGCTGCGCCGCCGCTCCGTCACCCCGGCCGACGAGGGCTGCCAGCAGCTCATGACCGAGCGCCTCGCGGCGGTGGGGTTTGACATCGAGTGGCTGCCCTTCGGCAGCGTGCAGAATTTCTGGGCGCGGCGCGGCGCGGCGGCACCGCTGTTCTGCTTCGCCGGGCACACCGACGTCGTACCGACCGGCCCGCTCGAGGAGTGGCGCGGCGACCCGTTCGTGCCCGCGGTCCACGACGGTATGCTCTACGGCCGCGGGGCGGCGGACATGAAGAGCGGGCTCGCGGCGATGCTGACCGCAACGGAGGATTTCGTGCGACGGCACCCGCAGCACCGTGGCTCCATCGCCTTCCTCATCACCAGCGACGAGGAAGGACCCTCGGTCGACGGCACGCGGCGCGTGGTGCAGCGGCTCGCCGAGCGCGGCGAGCGCATCGACTGGTGCGTCATGGGCGAGCCCTCGAGCGAGCGCACCGTCGGCGACACCATCAAGGTCGGGCGGCGCGGCTCGCTCAGCGCTCGCCTCACCGTGCACGGGGTGCAAGGCCACGTCGCCTACCCGCACCTGGCGGAGAATCCGGTGCACGCGCTCGCCCCCGCGCTGGCCGAGCTCACCAGCCGCACCTGGGACCAGGGAACCGAGCACTTCCAGCCGACCACCTTCCAGGTCTCCAACCTGAACGCGGGAACCGGTGCGCCGAACGTGATTCCCGGTGAGCTCAAGGCGCGCTTCAACCTGCGCTACTCGCCGGTGCAGACGCTCGCGGGCCTCAAGGTCACGGTCGAGGATATCCTGCGCCGCCACGGGGTGCGCTACACACTCGAGTGGTACGTATCGGGCGAGCCGTTCTACACCCCACCCGGGCGACTGTGCGCGGCGGTCGCCGACGCGGTGGCGCAGGTGACCGGAACCGCGCCGCAGCTCTCGACCGGCGGAGGCACGTCCGACGGCCGCTTCATCGCCCCGCTGGGCACCGAGGTGGTGGAGCTCGGCGTGGTCAACGCCTCCATCCACAAGGTCAACGAGTGCGTGCGCGTCGCCGACATCGACGCGCTGCACACCATGTACGTCAACGTGCTGCGGAACCTGCTCGTCTGAAGTTGGCGGCGACGCCGCCGGCGCCGAGCGCGAGCGCCCACAGCATCACCCATGCGGGCATCGCCAGCCCGAGGAACCGCCAGTTGACCTCGCCGCACTCGCCGCTGCCGCTGAGTACCTTGCGAATCAGCTGCCACAGCGGCATGAACTTCATGAGCACCGCGAGCGGCGCGCCGCACGAGGGCAGACTCCCCGGTGGCAGGCTCTGCACATACAGGTGTCGGGCGGCCACCGCGGCGGTGACGAGCGATGCGAGCGCGATGGCGAGCGCATAGCCGTAGCGGCCGCCGCCGCGCGGGTCGTGCAGCGCCGCGGCGAGAAACGCCAGCGCCAGCAGCGCCACGCCGATGCGCTGGAAGATGCACAGCGGGCACGGCTCGAGGTGCAGCTGGAACTGCGCATACAGCGCATAGGCCAGCAGCGCCGCACACAGCGCGAAGCCGGCAAGGTTGCTCAGGCGCCGGGTGGGCACGCGCTCTAAGGCGGCAGGCGGGGAGTTCAGGCCGAGGCCGGCGGCTGGCTGGCGGCGCCGGTGGTGCCGCCGCGCAGCTCGCGCTCGACGTCATCGAGCGAGGTGTGGCGGATGTCCTTACCGTGCACCATGTAGATGACGTACTCGCTGATGTTCTTGGCGTGATCGCCGATGCGCTCGAGCGCGCGCACCACCCACATCACATCGAGCGCGCGGCGGATGGTGCGCGGGTCCTCCATCATGAAGGTGATGCTCTGCCGCTGAATCGCCTCGTACTCCTCGTCCACCAGGCGGTCCTGGCGCGCGACACGCAGCGCCGACTCGACGTCCATGCGCGCGAAGGCATCGAGCGCGTCATGCACCATCTCCGACACCACCCGGCCGAGGTGCTTGATCTCGCGGTACTTGTCCGCCGGTCGCTCCATGGTGGCCAGGCGCGAGGCGATGTAACCGATCTTCTCGCCCTCATCGCCAATGCGCTCGAGGTCGGTGATGGTCTTGATGATGGCGACGATCACGCGCAGATCCCCGGCAGCCGGGGCGCGCGTGGCGAGAATGCGGCTGCACTCCTCGTCAATGGCGATCTCCATGTTGTTCACCTGGTGATCGTCCATGGCGACCGACTCGCCGAGCGAGCTGTCGCCTTCCACCAACGCGGTGATCGCCTTGTGCAGCTGCTGCTCGACGAAGCCGCCCATGCCGAGCACCTTGCCGCGTACCCGTTCGAGGTCCTCGTTGAAGCGGCGCGAGATGTGGTGGCTGAGGTCAGCGGTTTCCATGCGTGTTCTCCGGCCCGGTTCGCGAAGCGAAGCGCGCGGCACCAGGGGCGATCATAGCGGAACTGCCGCCGGCAGGGTGCATGACCGCCGTCACAGCTTCAAGCGATCGGCGCACCAGGCAGCGCGCCGGCGCCGCGCGGGCGCGCGGCTCACGCCGCGTCGGCGAGCAGCGCGACGCGCCGCCGGCGCTGCGCCGCCGGCGCATGCGGCCAGCGCAGCAGCGACAGCTCGCCGCGCCCGCTCTCGACGAGCGCCGTGCAGCTCTCCACCCAGTCGCCGGTGTTGGCGTAGAGCGCGCCGGCGATGTGCCGCAGGTTGGCGCGATGAATGTGTCCGCACACCACGCCGTCGTAGCCGTTGTCGCGCGCATGGGCCGCGGCGAGCTGCTCGAACTGCTCGATGTAGCGCAGGCTGGCGCCGATGCGCAGCTTCAGGTACTCGGTGAGCGGCCAGTAGGGCCTGCCGAGCGCACGGCGCACGTTGTTCACGGTATGGCTGACGCTCACCATCGTCCCGTGCAGCACATCGCCGAGCTGCGTCAGCCAGCGCGCACAGGGCATGCGCTCGTCGAGCTGGTCGCCGTGCATCACCAGCAGTCGCTCGCCGCGCGCGGTGCGATGCACCCACTCGCGATGCACCTCGAACTGGCCCTGCAGCATGTGCGCCAGCAGCGCGAGGCTCGCATCGTGGTTGCCGGGCATATAGATGAGCCGCGCGCCGGCGCGCTGCCGCGCGAGCAGCGTGCGCACCACCTGGGTGTGCGCGGACGTCCAGTAGGGGCGGCGCGCGAGGCTCAGGGCATCGACGATGTCCCCGACCAGCACGATGGACTCCGCCTCGACGCCGGCGAGGAACTCGTTGAGCTCGCCGACGCGCGCGTGCCGGTAACCCAGGTGGATGTCCGAGAGAAACAGCGTTCGGACGTGCGTGCCGGTAGCGCCGCGGGCAGGGCTGGAACTTGCCATGGACCCCTAGGGTGTCCCGGGGGCGTGTCGATTGTGTGACAGTAGGACTAAATCTTTCTTACGAATTAGCGGGTTGCGAACAACTCCTAAGCCGTTGCAGCAGTCTCGGTCGCCTGTAGCGGTACGAGACGTTCGGGCGGGAAATGACAGGTGAACGTCGAGCCGGTCCCCTGCGTGCTCTGCACTTCGAGCGTCGCGCCGTGCCGTTGCAGCACGTGCTTGACGATCGCGAGCCCCAGACCCGAACCGCCGGTCGCGCGTGAGCGCCCGGCATCCACCCGGTAGAAGCGCTCGGTCAGGCGCGGAATGTGCTCAGGCGGAATCCCCATGCCGGTGTCGCTGACCGCGAAATGCGCGCCGTCCTCGTCCTGCCACCAGCGCATCTCGATCGCCCCCTCCGTGGGGGTGTATTTCGCCGCGTTGTCGACCAGATTGGAGAAAGCGGAGTGGATCTCCGGCTCATCGCCGAGCAGCTGCGCGGCCGACTCGATGCGCACGCGCACTTCCTGCGGGTGCACGGCGCGCGCCAGCACGTCCTTGCGCAGCAGTGCGAGCAAGGCGGCGATGTCGATCGGCTCGCCGCCCTCCACTTCGTCGCTCTCCTCCAGGCGCGACAGCGCGAGCAGATCGCGGATGATGGCGGTCATGCGCTCCGCCTGCCGGCGCATCTCGGCGAGCGGTCCCTGCAGCTCCGTATCGAGCGCTGCGTCCTGCGCGAGCGTCTCGAGGTAGCCGGAGATCACCGTAAGCGGGGAACGCAGCTCGTGCGAGGCGTTCGCCACGAAGTCGCGCCGCACGGCCTCGAGCCGCATCTGCCGCGACACATCGCTCACCAGCATCAGCAGCTGACCCTCGCCGTAGGGTGCGACCTGCAGCGAGAGGTAGCAGTCCTCGGCGGTCGTCGGGCGGATGGCCACCGGGTTGGAATAATCCTTCCCGGCGAGGTAGCGCACGAACTCCGGCTCGCGCAGCAGGTGCTCGATGCGCATGCCGAGATCGGCGGTGCGGCGCAGGTTGAGCAGCCGCGCCGCCATGCGGTTGAACCACACGATCTCGCGCTGGGCATTGAGGATGACCACGCCGTTCGGCAAAGCGGCGGTGGAGCGCTGCAGCTGGCGCATCAGCTGCACGAAGCGCTGCTTGTGGAAGCGCTTGCGGCGGTGCAGCCGCACGATCTGCGCGATGATCTCGCCCCACACGCCGCCGACGTCGGGCGGATCGGCGAAGCTGCGGTGGCGCAGCCACCATTCGAGGCGAAACAGGTTGGCCAGCACCCAGGCGAGGTGCAGCGCCAGCGCGCAGGCCAGTCCGCCCCAGGGGCTGCCCACCAGCCAACCGGCAGCGCAGCCGATCAGCACGGTGCCGAGCAATCGACCCGCGGCGAACCACCACACCTGTGTCGCGGGTTCCATGGATTGGGTGGGTGCCTCTAAATAGTGCTTCTACAGTGTGCGCGCCGAGAACCGATAGCCCGAGCCGCGTACCGTCTGCACGAAGCGATCGTACCCGAAATCCTCGAGCGCCTTGCGCAGCCGGCGGATATGCACGTCGATCGTGCGCTCCTCGACGTAGACGTTGCCGCCCCAGATGCGATCGAGCAGCTGGTCGCGGGTGTAGACGCGCTCGGCGTGGGTCATGAAGAACTCGAGCATGCGGTACTCGGTCGGGCCGAGCGGCACGGTACGCGGCCCTACCATGACGCGGTGGCTGCCCTGATCGAGCACCAGCCCTTCGAACTCGATGAGCTCGTCCACACCGTTGCCGCCGCTCCGGCGCAGCACCGCGTTGATGCGCGCCAGCAGCTCGCGCGGCGAGAAGGGCTTGGTGACGTAGTCGTCGGCGCCGCCCTCGAGGCCCGCCACCTTGTCGCCCTCCTCCGCGCGTGCCGTGAGCATGATGACCGGCAGCTCGCGGGTTTCACGGTCGCGCTTCAGCGCGCGCGTGAGCTCGAGCCCGCTCATGTCGGGCAGCATCCAGTCGACCAGCACCAGGTCGGGGCGCGCATCCGCGAGCGCCGCTCGTGCAGTGCGGCAATCCTCCGCTTCCCGGACCTCAAAACCCGCCCGCTTGAGGCCGAAGGCGATCATCTCGCGAATCGGCCGCTCGTCTTCGACGATCAGTACCTGTTTGGCGGGCATCGTGCTGGCCGTGGCGGGCGCGCGGCTATTAGAGAGGCGGCGTGTTGCAGATTCATGACAAGGGTCCAATCAGTGGTGTCAGTTTCATGACCGCGCCTTCGCAGGCTGCGCGACATCATCCCGCAGGTATACCGGAATGGCGGCTTCCGCGGGCAGGACGCGTCCCGCGCTCACCTCGGGGGCGGCCAGGCGCGCCACTTCGCGGGCGCGCGGGAACAACCCCTCCCGGATGCCGTCCGGCGCGGCTCCGAGTGCCACCTTCAGCTGCGGGTAGGCACTGAAGCCCGAACCGGCAGCGAGCCAACCCTCACCTGTGCCGTTCCAGCCCTCCGGCAGGTGGACCGCGTCGGGGCGGCTCACGCGCTCGGGGGTCGCGGCGGCAGCCAGTCCCGAGTCGCCGCGCTCGAAGCAGCCCCAGTAGAGCTCGCCCAGGCGCGCGTCGGTGCAGACGATGACGCGGCGTGTCCCCTCGTTCTCGCTCAGCACCCGCTCGGCGAGCGCCGCCAGGTCCGAAACGGGCACGACCGGCAACTGCGCGCCGAAGGCGAGGCCCTGGGCCACGCTCGCCGCGAGGCGCACGCCGGTGAAGGCGCCAGGGCCCCTGCCGAACGCGATCGCCGCCAGCTGCCTGAGCGATACGCCGGAGGCGGCCAGCAGCTCGTCGAGCATCGGCAGTAGCTGCTCCGCATGGCCGCGCTCGAGCAGCTGCTCGCGCACGCTGAGCTGGCCATCGAGCCACAGCGCCACCGAGCAGTTCTCGGTCGCGGTATCCAGGGCGAGAATCTTCACGGCAGCGCGGCGGCGGCGCGCACGCCGCCGTGCCGCGGCGCGTGGCGCGCGAGGAAGCGCAGCACCTCGTCCGCATCCTGCGTGACGCTCATCGGCGGCAGGGCGGCCAGAAACACGCGGCCATAGGTGCGCGCGACCATGCGCGGATCACAGATCACCACCACACCGTAGTCATCCTCGCTGCGAATCAGCCGCCCGGCGCCCTGCTTGAGCGCAAGCGCCGCCTCCGGGAGCTGGTAGTCACGAAACGCATTGCCACCGCTCGCCGTGAGGTGCTCGATACGCGCGCGCACCAGCGGATCGTCCGGGGATGCAAATGGCAGCTTCTCGATCACCACCAGCCGCAGCGCGTCGCCCTTGACGTCCACTCCTTCCCAGAAACTCGCGGTGCCGAGCAGCACCGCGTTGCCGTCGGCGCGAAACTCCTGCAGCAGCCGCTCGCGCGGGGCCTCGCCCTGCACCAGCAGGCGGTAGGGCTCCTCCTGCCCCCAGCGTGCGCGCACCAGCGCGGCGCCCTGCGAGAGTGCCCGGTGGCTGGTGAACAGCACGAAGGCACCACCGCGCGCAGCCTCGATCAGCGGCAGCGCGGTGTCGATCACCGCCGCGACGTAGCCGCTCGAGGCGGGCTCGGGCAGCCGCGGCGGCAGGTAGAGCAGCGATTGGCGCTCGTGGTCGAAAGGGCTGTCGATGCGCAGCGTCGGCGCCTCGCCAAGCCCGAGCCGGCCGGTGAAGTGTCCGAACTCCTCGCCGACCGACAGCGTGGCGGAGGTGAATATCCAGGCGCTGCCGCGCGCGTGCACCAGCGAGCGAAAGCGCTCGGAGATGTCGAACGGCATGAGGCTGAGCGCGATGCCGCGCGCGCCGACCTCGAGGGTGCGCGCACCGTCCTGCTCGTCGAAGGCCACGATGCGCACAAGACTCGCGGCGAGCTCAGCGGCGCGCTCGGCGAGGGCTGCGCCGCCGGCTGTCTCCGCGCGGGCGAGCGCGGCCGACAGCTCCTCGAGCGCTTCGAGCAGCCCCTGCGCCAGCTCGCGCAGCCGCGTGCTGGCGGCTGACCAGGCCGTGCGACCGGGCGTCGCCGGAGCCGCGGCACGCAGCTCGCGCAGCGCCTGCTCCAGCGCCTGCAGCGCGCGCGCGGCGGACGTTGCGGCCGCCGCCGCGGCGTCCGGGCGCGCCGCCGCGATGTTGAGCTCGACGCGCGCGTCGCGCAGCAGCGTCTCGAGCTGGCGGCTGCTCACATGGGCGCCGAAGAACTGCGTGGCGAGATCGGGGATCTGGTGGGCCTCGTCGAGGATCACCGCATCGGCCGAGCCCAGCAGGTCGCCGAAGCCGTCCTCCTTCAGGGCCAGGTCGGCGAGCAGCAGGTGGTGGTTGACGATGACCAGATCAGCCTCGAGCGCCTCGCGTCGCGCGAGCGCTACGTGGCAGCGCGAGATCTCCGCACAGCGCATGCCGAGGCAGCTTTCGCGCGTCGAGGTGACCTGCGGCCATACGGCGTGGGAATCGGACAGACCGCGCACCTCTGCCAGGTCACCGCGCTGGGTGGTAAGCGCCCAGCGCTCGATGCGCGAGAGCATCGAGCGCGCCGCGCGGCCGGTGGCGGCGGCGGAGTCGACCAGCGGCAGCTGCTCGCCCTCGACGGCGCGCGCCAGGCGGTAACGGCACAGGTAGTTGGCGCGACCTTTGAGCAGCGCGACCCGCGCCGGCCGCCCGAGTGCGGCGCTCACCAGCGGCAGGTCCTTGGCGAACAGCTGGTCCTGCAGGGTGCGCGTGCCGGTGGAGATCAGCACGCGCGCCCCGGACAGCAGCGCCGGCACGAGGTAGGCGAAGGTCTTGCCGGTCCCGGTGCCCGCCTCGACGATCAGCGGCTCGCGCGCGGCAAGCGCGGCGGCGACGCGCTGCGCCATGTGCAGCTGCTCGCGACGCACCCGAAAGTCAGGCAGCGCCCGCTCGAGGGGCCCGCCCGCACCGAATATGTCTTCAAGATCCAACACGAGGAGCCATGCCCGCGCTTAGGCCACCGCAGGATCCTCGCGCCGCGCCGCTGCGCCTGTCGAGGTCCATATCTTCCTGAATTTGCTGCAAACTGAAGGGCCGCGGTTCCCGCAGGCCGCCTAAGCGCGGCAGTCGTTACTCTATCAGGGTGCTGTAGCCGGCCGGGATATACTTCGCCCATGGCGACCGCGGCACAGATGATGAGCCCGCTGCCCCGGCTGAGTCGCGCGGTGGCCGAGTGGGTGGACAGCGTGCGCGAGCTGACGCAGCCGCGCGCTGTGCACTGGTGCGAGGGCAGCGATGCGGAGGCGCGCGAGCTCACCGCGCAGATGCTGCGCGACGGCGAACTCACGGCGCTCGATCCTGCGACCTTCCCCGGCTGCAACCTGTACCGCTCGGCGCCCAACGACGTGGCGCGCGTGGAGCACCTCACCTACATCTGCACGCGCTCGCAGGAGGACGCCGGTCCCAACAACCACTGGATGGACCCGCAGCAGGCGCACGCGAAGATGCACGAGCTGTTTCGCGGCTGCATGCGTGAGCGCACTCTGTACGTCGTCCCCTACTGCATGGGGCCGCTCAACTCGCCGCTGGCGCGCTGCGGCGTCGAGATCACCGACAGCCCGTACGTCGTGCTCAACATGATGATCATGACGCGCGCCGGGCGCGCGGCGCTCGAGCGCATCGCGCGCGACGGGCGCTGCGTGCGCGGCCTGCATTCCATCGGCGAGCTCGATCCCGCGCGCCGCTTCATCATGCATTTCCCCGAAGAGCTCGCCATCGAGAGCTACGGCTCGGGCTACGGCGGCAACGCGCTGCTCGGCAAGAAATGCCACGCGCTGCGCATCGCCAGCTGGCAGGCGCGCAGCGAGGGCTGGCTCGCCGAGCACATGCTGATCGTCGGCCTGCAGAATCCGCAGGGCGAGACGCACTACCTCGCCTGTGCATTCCCCTCCGCCTGCGGCAAGACCAACCTCGCGATGCTGATCCCGCCCGCATCGCTCCCGGGCTGGCGCGTGTTCACGGTCGGCGATGACATCGCCTGGCTGCACCCGGGCGAGGACGGGCGGCTGTGGGCGATCAATCCGGAAGCCGGCTATTTCGGCGTGGTGCCGGGCACCAACCCGCAGACCAACCGCAACGCCTACGAGATGATCCGCCGCGATACCCTGTACACCAACGTCGCGCTCACCGCGGACCGCCAGCCCTGGTGGGAAGGTCTGGGCAGCGGCAAGCCAGTGCTCGACTGGCAGGGTCGTCCGTACGATCCCGCCAACGGCCCGGCGGCGCACCCCAACTCGCGCTTCACGGTTTCCGCGCAGCGCAACCCGAGCTACTCGCCGCACGCCGAGGACGCCGGCGGCGTGCCGATCACCGCGCTGGTGTTCGGCGGACGGCGCCGCGAGGTGGCGCCGCTGGTGTACGAGGCACGTAACTGGCAGCACGGCGTGCTGCTGGGCGCCTCGGTCGCTTCCGAGACGACCGCGGCCGCGGTCGGCCAGGTGGGCGTCACGCGCCGCGACCCGATGGCGATGCAGCCGTTCTGCGGCTACAACTTCGGCGATTACTGGCGGCACTGGCTCGACGTCGGCGCACGCCTCGCGCGGCCGCCGCGCATTTACCACGTCAACTGGTTCCGGCGCGACGCGCACGGCAAATTCCTCTGGCCCGGGTACGGCGAGAATCTGCGTGTGCTCGCCTGGATGCTCGATCGCTGTGCCGGCAGGACCGGCGCCGCGGATGCGCCCATCGGCCGCTTGCCGCTGCCACAGGACCTCGACACCCGCGGGCTGCACATCACGCCCGAAGCGCTCGCTGCGCTGCTGACGGTCGACCCGGGCTTGTGGCGGCGCGAAGTGGCGGAGATCCGCGAGTATCTGGGCAGGTATGGCAGCCGCCTGCCGGCGGCGCTGTTGAGCGAGCTCGACGCCACCGAGCGGCAGCTCGGCTGAGCCCGGGCGCCGCGCGCGCCTCAACCTTCTTCGCAGCTGTAGCGGATGGTCTGCGGCGAGCTCTGCTCGGGCAGCCGGCCGAGCCCGATCATCCCCTGGCCGCGGATCTGCAGGCTGTCGCGCCGCACGAAGGACTCCTCACCGTCCGAGCTCTGCACGAACGTGCCGTTGGTGCTCTGGTCGATCAGTACGAACTTGTTGCGGTTGATCTCGATGCGCGCGTGCAGGCGCGAGATCAGGTTGCCCTTGACCACCACGTCGTTGTCCTCGGCCCGCCCGATGGTGATGCTCGAGTGTCGCTCGTCCACCAGCAGCTCACGGTCGTCGCAGCGCAGGCGCAGCCGCAGGCTGCGCGCCGGCCGCGACTCGGCGGCGATGCCGGGCACCATGCTGGTGACGTCCTCGGTCTGCCACAACACCTCGAACAGCGTGACCTCGTTGCCCTGGCCCTTGAGGGTCGCCACGTCGATCTGGCGGCAGGAAGCGCGCCACTCCGGCGACAGCTTGTCGACGGTTGCGGCGGTCGTCACGATCTGCCCGGCCTTGGCCTGGCTCGTCATGCGATTGGCGGTGTGCACGGCCGCGCCGAACACGTCGCGGTTCTCCAGCATCACCGAACCGAAATGGCAGCCGATGCGGATCGCGACTGGCTGGCCCTCGACCTTGAGCTGCGGGTGCGAGGTGATCTGCTGCTGCATCTGGGCGGCGGCATTGAGCGCGGCGTCGGCCGTGGGGAAGGTGGCCATCACCTCGTCGCCCATGGTCTTGATCACCGTGCCCTGGCGCTGCTCGGTGGCGCTGCGCATGACATCGATACAGATCGCCACCATCTCGCGGGCCCGCACGTCTCCCATGAGATCGTACAGTCGGGTCGATCCGACCACGTCCGCAAACAGGATAGCTAGCTCGATGTCCTTGCCCATTCAGGCGCAGATTATACGTAACGCTATCCGGGGGCTACTGACGCATTGCCGCGCTGCCCCCGGGCGGAACCGCCCGGAGCAACAGCTCGGCGCCGGCGTTGAGCTGGCGCGCCCCCTCGCTCAGGGCGCGGCGGAATTCGCGTGCCCCGGGCTCACCGGAGTACAGACCGAGCATGTGGCGCACGATCGGTGCGAGGCGGCCGCCGCGGGCCAGCTCGCGCGCCGCGTAGGCGTGCATGCGCTCGAGCACAGCCGCGCGCGCCGGCGGCGCCCGCCCGGGCGCCATGGCCTGCTGCAGCTCGGCGAGCAGGAACGGCCGATGGTAAGCCTCGCGCCCGAGCATCACCCCGTCGCACCAGGTGAGTGCTTCGAGCACCGCCGGAGCGGTGCGCAGGCCGCCGTTGACAGTGAGCGGCAGCGCCGGGAAGGCCGCCTTGAGGCGCCGCACCACGTCGTAGCGCAACGGCGGAATCTGCCGATTGTCCTTGGGCGAGAGCCCGCCGAGCACCGCCTTGCGTGCATGCACGATCAGCGCGTCGCAGCCGGCCGCGTGCACGCGGCCGACGAACTCGCACAGAGCGTCGAAGTCGCCCGCGCTGAATTCCGCCACCGCGCCGGCGGCGGCGCGCGCCGGCGCGCTCACCACGCCGATGCGCATCTTGACCGTCACCGCGATACGCACCGCGGCACGCATCGCCGCCACGCACTCGGCCACCAGCGCGGGCTCGTTCATGAGGCAGGCGCCGAACGCACCGCTCGCCACGCGCTCGCTCGGACAGCCGCAGTTGAGGTTGATCTCGTCGTAGCCGGCCGCCGCACCCTCGCGCGCCGCGGCGGCGAGTGTGGCGGGATCGCTGCCGCCCAACTGCAGCGCGAGCGGGTGCTCCTCCGGATCGAAGGCCAGCAACCGCGCGCGATCGCCGCGCAGGATGGCACCGGCAGTGATCATCTCGGTGTACAGCAGCACGTCCGCCGCGAAGCCGCGCAGGAAGTACCGGCAGTGGCGATCAGTCCAATCCATCATCGGAGCGACGGACACCCGCCGATCCAACTTTGCAGGCTGTTTGATCGGAGGAAATGCCTATTTTTGTAGTACTTTCCATGCTGCGCGTTTCTGCGTCATTCCTGCGGGTTACGGGGAGTTTATAGGTTGCCGGGGAGACATAAAGGAGACAAGAATGCCATGTCTCCCCGAGCGTCATCATGCCGACGATCAAAATTCGCAAGCAAGCCAACGGAATCACACGCTATACGGCGATCGTCCGCATACGCCGCGGCGGGGCGATCCTGCACCGTGAGAGCCGCACGTTCGCGCACCGATCTGCCGCTGTCAGTTGGGCCAAACACCGCGAGGTTGTCCTGGAGGATCCTTCGGCGCTCACGCGCGTTCAACGTGGTGCACCGACGCTCGCCGAGCTCATCCGCTGGTACATCGACACGTTTGAAACCATCTCGAAATGGCAACGGAGCAAACAGGCTCACCTGGAGTTCCTGGAGCGCCATGCGCTCGGCAAGTGCAATGCACTCACCCTGACATCCGCGGCACTCATCGATCATGTGCGCTCGAGGCGCGCCAAAGGCGCAGGACCGGCGACGGTTGCGAACGACCTCATCTGGACCGGGGTGGTGCTGCGGGCCGCCAAGAGCGTCAGAGAGCTTCCTGTGCGACCCGAGGTCGTCCAGGAAGCACGCAATGCGTGTGCGGAGCTGCGCCTCATCGGCAAGGCGCGCAAGCGCGCTCGGCGACCGACTCCAGGAGAGCTCGAGCAGCTGCGCGATTACTTCGCGCATCGCGATAAGCGCTCGCGGATTCCGATGCTCAACGTCCTGGAATTTGCGCTCGCCTCCGCCCGGCGCCAGTCGGAGATCTGCAGGCTGGAATGGCGGGACAACGACGAGCGAGCCCGTACCGGCATTGTGCGGGACGCCAAACACCCGACCGCGAAGGAAGGCAATCACCGTCGATTCAAGTACACGCCAGAGGGCTGGGCGGTCGTAGAGGCTCAGCCGCGAAGCGGCGCATACATCTTCCCCTACGAGCCGCGAAGCGTCGGGGCGGCCTTCACCCGCGCGTGTCATGTCCTGGGGATCAAGGACCTGCGTTTTCATGACCTGCGCCACGAGGCCACCAGCCGCCTGTTCGAGCGCGGCTACCAGATCCACGAGGTCGCGCAATTCACGCTCCACGACTCGTGGAACGAGCTCAAGCGCTACGCGAATCTCAAGCCCGAGAATGTCCGCGAGCTCATGGCGCCGGTAGCCCAGGGCGTTCCGCACCATTCTCGCGGGGAGATTCTGGTGCCTTCGCAAGCTGTGACCGGCGTCGGTCGATCAGCTCGGCGAGATCGGACGCACTGACAAGCCAGGGCGACTTCTGTCCGCCGAGCCGAAAAACCCGACACGGCAACATCTGTGTGGGCGCCCGCCGGCGGGCTTCTTCGTAGCTCAAACCGAAGTACTTGGGGGCGACGCGCGCCAGCGGAATGTTGGCTTCTCCAAATTCAGCCAACAAACCGAAATAAGTGCTATTCACAACATTGACCTTTTGTGGTGAGACGAGTGCGCAACCACCCTACTCGCCAATTTCAAAAGTTTGCAAGCGGAGTTTGTGCTGAATTTGCCCCAATACCCCACCAAAAAAGTTTTGAGTAATGGTCGAACACCCCACAAACTCCGACCACTCTTTTGATGTTGTGTCCCCGCGCGTCCACTGGTGCTCACGCGTGTTCGCCGCGTATCAACAACGTTCGCCGTAGGCGTCAGCGACTTCGCGCCTCGCGTTCCCGTCGTCTATCGCCGTCCATACGCGCTGACAACTCACTGCGCAGGCGCTCGTCTTCAGTCCGAGGCGGCGGCATGCCGCCGATGAGCTTCCAGATCTGCTCCGCCAGATGCGGGAGACCCTCCTCGAGCGCCCTGTTGGCCACCGCGTGCCAACCCTGCACCACGGCGCGACGCGTCTCCTGGAGCTTCGTCGCACCCGGCTCAGGTGCAGTCCGGCCGCTGCGAGCCGCCTGCACGATCTGCTTCAGACGCGCCTGGTGATGCGTGGATTGGCCACGGAGCGCGGCACGGTAGATGCCGTCCCGAAGCGGTCCGCGTGTCTGTCCGCGTACGGCGCGCTCGGTCGCGTTCGCGGCTACTCCAACGGCCCGAAGATGCGCAGCGAACTGCCGGCGCCAGCCCCGGAGCGTCGCCTTGCGGATATTCAGCCGCCTGCCCTCCTCGCCGACTGCCTTGACCACCAGATGGACATGCGGGTGATCCTGGTCGGTGTGCAGAACCATCGCATAGCGGTGCTTGAGTGCGAATTCCTCCCGGGCAAACTCGCGGCTGGCTGCCAGGAGCTTCCCTGGCGGCGTGCCCGCCGGCATCGACAGCACGATGTTGTGAACGAGCTTCGCCGGCTTGCAACCGGGGACACCCCGATACGGTGACCGGGATTCCGCGGCAAGCAGATCGAGCTCCCAGTCGTCGACCAGGGCGTCCTTGGCTTCCTTTCCCTGCACGAACTCGCCCTGGTCGGTCTCAATCTCGAGCTGGCCGCGTCGGTCTATGTACGCGAGGTGCGCCAGCGAGCCGTGCGAGCTCGTGGCGCCACCAGAGACCTTGACCATGACCTCGGGCGTCCGCCGGGCCGTGTAGGTGATGAGTTCCAGCTCTTGCGGCGACAGGCGATCGCGCTGAGTTGGTCCGCGACGTGCGTAGCTGGCGATGTCAAGAAGCATGCCCGGTTCGCGCCCGACGTTAGTGAGGCGTCTTGGCATGCCCTACCTCCCAGCTGACGACATTGGCGTGAATGAGCCCCTTGACGTGGTCACGCATCCCTTCGCAGATCGTGAGCATGAGTCGCAGGTGTTCTCGGGTCGGTCCAGCCGCGGTCCCGCCCCCCAATGCCGTGCGCGCCATGGCGTTCAGATTGCGGCCAATGACTGCGAGCTGGGTCACCGCTGATCGCAGCGCCTCGAGCTCCCTATCAGGCAGTGGCGCCAGCGATCGCAGGTGCGAACGGACGAGCGTCGAAACGTAGGACGCGGCCGGCATACCGCGGGCTGCGGCCCGCTCGCGCAACAGGCGGTTGTCGTCGGGCACCAGGCGCACCGTCACGCGCGCATCGCGGGCGACCGGGGCTGGGCGTTCTGGCGTTAACTCTTCGCCGACACCGGCGAGCATCTGCTCGACCAGGCGCTTGAGGAGCGCGGATTCCGAAAGCCCTTCGCGCGCCGCTGCAGCCGCGAAGCGATCCTTGAGATCAGCGCTGACCCAGGTGGAGAGATGTGTGCTGCGGTTTTTCATGCAGCACATTTGAATCAAACAGCCGCCGAAAGGCTATCCTGCAATTGCACTCTCTTTGCGCCAATACTCGACAAAGTTTTCCGTTCCTTTGCGATATTTCTGGGAATTTGCACATCGAACCGCGGCCCGCGCTCACCCAAGGTGCTCCGCCACCACCGTCAAATTCGAGAGTGGGGTTTCGCTTCTATATCACCCAAACATCGGAGCACAGGTGGCCAAATCCTAGTAATGGGACGTGCATCGGATCTCACCCGAAATTTGGCCCTCTGCTGGAAAGCTTGGCAGGCTGCGGATAGTCGATAACAATTGACTCGTTGCCTGCCCTGTCGGAGCCGTCTCGGTCCGCATGCAACCACTTAGGAACCGTATACATGTTTCACTTGACCGCCTTCGGCGTCCGAAATTTGAGATCCCTAAGGGATACCGGCCTCATCCCAGTAAAACCGATAACAATTCTTGTCGGCAAGAACAGTGCCGGCAAGAGCTCGTTTGCGCGCATTCTCCCTCTTCTCAAGCAAAGCGCAGAGCGTCGCAGGCAGGCGCCTGTACTGTGGTTCGGACGCCTCGTCGATTTCGGATCCTTCAGTGATGCCGTGTCTTCCTTCTCTGAGGTCAAAGAGATCGAGCTGAGTTTCCAATTCTCCGCACCCAATCCGCTCTACGTGACATCACGTTACGACCCCCCCTTTGACTCCAATCGTGCCCCCGAAGAGGAACACATAGAGCTACGGATGACATTGGGAACGACCGGAGACGAAGACCGGACCGTGCTACGCCGTCTGGAACTCACAGCGTTTGGGATCCACGTTCGTTTGATCGTAGAAAATCCCAGACAATTACAGCTTCTCATCGATGACACTCCAGCCCAAATCCCGGAAGAGGCGGTACTTTTACAAACGCCCGGGAACGTTCTGCCTCAGTTGCATCTGGTATATCGCACCCCCACCCAACCTGGCACCGCTGGCGAAACCTCTTACTTCAAAAATAAGTCCAGGCCGACACTCGGAACACTCGAGGCTCGAGCCGCGATATCCCTTTTCGTTCACGGAAATACGTCGTCCGAAAGCAAGGACGAGCTTGCGGATCGGCTACCCCTAGCTACTGCTTCTCTCCTCCTTAAGCACTGCCATGATTTGCAAGGCACTTCCGAGTTTTGGCGCAATAGCATTGAGACTGTCCGCGATCCCGACAAGTCCTTCAACTTCCATAAGCTTCGAAAGGCGCTGGTGCTGTATAAATTTGAAGCACTCCTGTCGCAACTTGATGATGCGTTGGAAGCGACGTGTTCAGCCGTAAGTTATTTGGAACCACTTCGAGCAACAGCGCAGCGGTACTACAGGCGCGAGGAGGTTTCCATAGATGAATTGGATCCTAAAGGTCTCAATACCGCCTTCTTTGTTCAGGGCCTGACGCCGCGCGACCGTGACTCTTTGAACGCATGGCTGAAGGCGACATTTGGCTTCACGCTCTCGGTAAAACTTGCCGGTGGGCATACGTCTCTGCACATCACAACGAGCGACAAGACCGGCAGTCGCAATATCGCAGATGTCGGACTCGGTTATTCTCAAATTGCACCGGTTGCGATTCAGCTGTGGGCCGCTCGGCGGCTGCGGGACGTCCGGCATCCCCACAGCTTCGTGCGACCTGGCGGACCAGAGGCCGGTACTTTTGGTCCACCGTCGTCATCGAGCAGCCAGAGCTGCATCTACACCCAGCTTATCAGGCGCAACTTGCTGATGTGTTTGCTGCGTGCGTTACGACCAACCTAGGGGACGGCACCGACAATCGCCGCCCGCTTGTGCGGATCATTGCGGAAACACACAGCCCAAACCTAATCGGTCGCCTGGGCGAATTAGTCAACGAAAAGCGTCTGGCACCCGAAGATGTACAGGTAATTGTCTTTGAACTTGACGACTCCGACAGCCCCGCCACGACACTCAAAACCGCGAAGTTTGACGAATCCGGAGTACTCCGCAATTGGCCGATCGGGTTCTTTGATCACTGAGATCGCGCAGTGCTTCTTGTTGTCACGCCAGAGGCCGCAAGCCTACTGAACGACCCTGCTCCCACCTTCGCCATTTCTGCGTTCGGCCGATTGCTTTCATGCTTCGCAGATGGGCTACATGTTGTTCTCATGGAACCCTCGGCCGCGAAGTCGATTGAAGTTTCGTCCAAGTTCTCCGAGGCTCAGCGAGCAGCAGCCAAGCACATTAGGAATCGCTATTCCGACTACGGATCCCTTACCACAAAGCTCGCGGCACACGCCAAGATCGTAGCGGACGGTTTGCATCCTCAGCCCGACGGAGATAATTGGGCGTTGCCTCTGCGATGGCTAGCGGCCACTCCACTTCATGCTTCGAGGTGCATAGGGGAGGACCTGAACGATACGGGTCTGCTACAAGCGGCGGCACAGGATCACCTAGATTCAAGCGGCCTCAACGCGTTTTGCGTTCGGGTACACGAAGTCCTTGGAGGCGGTAACAACACGCACCGTGTTCTAAGCCAGGAGGCCATAGTTAACTGCCAACTTTGCATCTGCATTGTCGACTCAGATAGAAAGTATCCAACGGCTCCGCTTGGAGCTGTCGCACAGGCGTGTCAAGCGGTCACAGGCGTGGGTGCCTACTGCGTTCTCACGACGGCCGGACGCACTATCGAAAATAGTATCCCTTGGCGATTGCTTGATCAGGTTCGTGCAAAGCCTTCGGGTTCGCCTTCAGAAGATCTTCTGGCATTGAGGCAACTCGAACAATCGAGTACCCAACATTTAGACATGAAATACGGCCTCTGCCGTTGGCACCTTAGCGAAAATCCAAACTCTGACTTCACGCTTTATTGGCAGCGCGTTGCAAACACAAAACAAAGAGCAGCTTGTTGCCCTGCGCAGTGCAGTGCGGCAAGTGTCGGCGACTGTCGGGACCATATTCATCGAGGGTACGGTGGAAACCTCCTGGCGGACGTTGTGAGTTGGCTTCGAAGTCATGTCGCGCCGAGGCGATCCGTCAAATACCTTCCGTCTCCAAACGACGCTGACTGGAAGAGAATCGGTGCACTTGTGAGTGCGTATGGAATCGGTTTGATGCCGCGCCGCATATAGCAACGATGGAACTAGCCGCGAACCGGGTCTCTCCTCACTTCGGGCTTAGCAGCCCCCGCACGCATCGATCACGATGGCTGTCTCGTCACATCCCGGGCTTTACAACCATCAGGTAAAACACGACGAGGACCCCGATGAAAGCTGGCCACCCGAGGACGAACCACCACCGGTAATAGCGGAAATAGTTCGCGGGGAGGCCGACTCCGTCTTTGACCGCGCGCTCGGCCAAATTGCGCATTCGAATCTGCAGCCCCACGACGGGAAGCCAGCAAGCCCCGATTAGTAAATACAGTACCATCGACCATCGCAACCAGCCTGCTGAGAAAGGGAAGCCGGCAAGCAACGCCATTCCGACGCCTGTCAATGGCTGCAGAACGACCGCGCTGGCCGTGAAGATCGCATCGGCGATGACCACCTCCCGCCCGACCGCAGCGATAACGCGCACTTCACCCGTCTTGTGCGCCCGGATGAAGAAGAAGGCGATCCCCGCACCCATACCAAACAAGACGGTCGACGAAACGATATGAACCCACTTGAGCCAGAGGTATAGCTCGCTCATGCAGGACCCGCTTCAGTACGAGTCGTTATCCCCCAACGGGCGAATTCGGGTGCGAACTCGGAGAGCGCCAGAAACTCCATGCACGGGAATGCTCCACTCTTGGGCAGTTCGCCCCGGGCGAACTTGCGGGCCAACAGGATCGCCGGCATGCAGGGAATCTCGGGACCATCGAGTGCAGGTGCCGTGAGCTGCCATGTGCGTCGGACACGATCGCCATTGCTCCGTCCGCCTATCACACTTACTCGCATGCCCCCCTGGTTGCCTGCAGCGGAATCGAACAAGCCGGCGAAGCGGTCTAGCGCTACCGCCCAACGTGACACCGGCAAGGGCAAGCCGGTCCGCCGTAATGCCGCAAAGCTCCACAGAGCCAGGTGCTGCATCCGGAACTCGAGCGCCGCATGGAAAGTGACGTCCTGTACACCGACGAATCGCGCGGGGAACAACGCCAGATCGGGAACGTCGCACGCAGCAGCAAGCCGGTCGCCGATATCGAGCTTAATTTCGCGAAGGTCCATCCACCCCCAGCAATGAGTCCACTTCCCCTTGCGCCAGACAGGAAATGCCTTTCCGAGGTAGCTGAACACTGCCTGGAGAGTTGCCCGTCCGCGGGGGGCGCGCTGTCCAGGTGCGATGACCACTTCGATGGACTCCAGGGATAGGAGCCCGTGCCGCAGCTCCTGCACAACCGCCGATGAGAGTGCGGGCAAGGTGCTTGCGCCCGCGATCGCCACGCGGCCCGCCGCGATGGCCCTCTCATGCATCTGCAATGCAAACTGGGCGACGAACTCACGGCCGTCGGCAAGGTCGAGGTAGTGGGCTCCGGCATCGAGTGCCGCTGTCGGAATCCGATAGTCCCGACCCTGAAACGGCCCGACACAATGAATTACCAGATCCGGGGCAAACGTCCGCAGGCGCCCCGCGAAATCCGCTCCCGTGATGTCCAGCACGACGCCTTTCACGTGCTCGGCTCCCGGAACCGAACTTCCGTGCCGTCCTCCCACCAGCAACTCGATCCGCGGATCTGCGCACAGCGCCCTTACGATTCGCGCGCCAAAGTTCCCCGCGCCTCCAAGCACGATGACGCGCATTACGCGGCCTCAAGGCCCGTACATCCTAGTGACCGCGATACAGTTGCGTCAGGCGATGCTGTGCTCACGTCATGACACCCAAGGGGGCTGCAACGTCATCGTGACCAAACGAGCGCGATGCAAACCGCGAGTGCGACTACCAGAATGATGACGATCCGAACCCCGCGTGCAGAGGGAAGTCTCAACGGCTCCTCTCTTGCGGCCCCGAGAGCAATAAGGATGTCATTGGCCCTGCGGTAATCGGAGTCCCTTTCGACATGAATGCAGATTCGCGATTCGCCCAGTGCCATCATCAGGTTCATGGGGGAGCCGTCACCTGATCCGCTGCCAACCCGATAGCACGGAATGTCAGCCCGACGCAGCGCCTCAATAGCGCGATTAGCGAACCTCGTGTCGTTGGTTTCGTATAGCAGCACGTCAGTACTCGTCGCCCGCCCCTCACTTGACCCTTCGCCCAAGAAGACGCGTTTCTAAAGGCTCGTGTATGCAACAAACCCTTTGGTCCAAAGTATCTTGCCTTGCGAATCAGCCTGCCAGTACACGACGGCGGTTACGTCCACAAGTCCGCTTCCTCGCTTATCAAAGCGAACGCTCCGAATGGTTCGGTCCTCGTCACAACTTCCGGAGGGCCTGAATCCCATGCTGGCTAACGCGTTCGTTAGAGTCGTTTCTGCGGTCCCGGGAGGGAATCTGCTACTAAGCCGAGCGTTAAACTCTGGTGAGATTGCTGACGGACGATCTTGATCCTCGTGCGGGCGCGGACAAGCCCCCCAATAGCCACCACCCGCCGTTACTCCCTGCAGAATTTCGGGAATCCCGCTTGAACAACCCGCCAATACTGCCAACGCGCACGCGCCGAGCGGTTTCGCAAAGCGACAATCGGGACGAAATGCCAAACCCATTTAGCTCACGACGAAATTAGACATCATTAAGATCAGACGTTAGCAGCTGCCCGTTCGTTGATCCGTTTTGACGTAACCAGTAGATCGACCCGCAACCCAGCGCGGGTGGCGGCATTCACCAAAGCATCGAGGCTGAACTGGTCAATCCTTCCTTTTAACAACGCATTGAGGCGCGGCTGCGTAAGACCGAGACGTGTGGCCGCACGAGCCTGCGTCAATCCGCTTCGCTCAACAAACTCCTCGATCCGGATCATGATCTCGGAGCGCAATGCCAAGTTGCGCGCTTCGGGCTCTCGGAATCCGAGATCGCGGAACACGTTCCCGCTACTGCGTACCATCTTCATTCGCTTGGTCATCGTCGCTGTCTCCTGCGCTCCTCAGCAACTGAGCGAAACCGGTCCGCGGCCAGTTCGAGCTCTCTTTGCGGTGTCTTGCGCGTCTTCTTTTCGAAGGCGCTCAGGACGTATACCGCTTCGGGCACGTTCGCCACGTAGAGCACGCGGAACTCGCCTGCCCGGTGAATCCGTATCTCTCGCACACCGGGACCTACCGTTGACATGGGTTTCCAGTCCTTCGGCTCGCGGCCCTGCTGTACGCGGTTCAGCTGGTGCCCGCTCTCGCGCCGTGCGTCTTCCGGAAAGTCGCGAAGTCTTCGCAGACTGTCGCCGGACCAGACGATCGGCTTCACTGTCGGATTATATCAGTATTGAGATAAGCACGCCGAAGGACGCGACTTAGAGGAGACATAAAGGAGACAAGCCTTTTTGGGAGTTTCTAAGTCTACTGATCTAGTGAACGAAATGGACTTCGTCGCTCCAATCCATCATCGGAGCGACGGACACCCGCCGATCCAACTTTGCAGGCTGTTGATCGGAGGAAATGCCTATTTTTGTAAAGCTCTCCATGCTGCGCGTTTCTGCGTCATTCCTGCGGGTTACGGGGACTTTATGGGTTGCCGGGGAGACATATAAGGAGACAAGAATGCCATGTCTCCCCGAGTGCCATCATGCCGAGGATCAAAATTCGCAAGCAACCCAACGGAATTACGCGCTATACGGCCGAGACCGTCCGGGCCGCTAATCCCGTCCCTTCGTGGTCCGGCGCGTCGTAGAATCCTTCCGCATGTCGAGCTCCATCGCACCGCGTCCAGTGACTTGGCACGCGTACGTTCCGAAACTGATCACCGTCCTGCGGCTCGGGTACACCAGAGGCGACTTGCGCGACGACCTGCTCGCCGGCCTCACAGTCTCGATCGTCGCCCTGCCGTTGGCGATGGCGCTCGCGATAGCCTCGGGTGCCACGCCGGAGAAAGGTATCTACACCGCGATTGTCGCCGGCTTTCTCATTTCCCTACTGGGCGGCTCGCGGGTACAAATCGGTGGGCCGACCGCGGCTTTTGTTCCCGTGGTATTCAACGTCATCGACAGGTTCGGCTACGGCGGGTTGATCCTGTGCACGTTACTTGCCGGCATCATGCTCATCGCAGCCGGTGTGCTGCGCATCGGCACATTGCTCAAGTACATCCCGCAGCCCGTGATCACCGGTTTTACGTCTGGAATCGCCGTCAGCATTTTTTCCAGCCAGATAAAGGACCTGCTTGGCTTGCACATGGACAAGGTGCCCGCCGATTTTTTTGCGCGCTGGTCTGTCTACTTTGCCAATTTACCAAGCCTGAGCGGCGTTACCGTCGCGCTAGCAGCTGGAAGTCTTGTATTGATTATTACTTTGCGTCGTGTCCGACCGAACTGGCCGGGGTTCCTGATCACCGTAGTAGCCGGCGCACTCCTGGTGGCCACGATTCACCTGCCCGTGGCCACGATCGGCACGCGTTTTGGCGGCATTGCTGCGACCTGGCCCCATTTCTCGGTTCCGCACATTCCGCTGGAGCGCACGCGCGATCTGTTCCCCAGCTCCTTCACGATCGCATTTCTCGCCGGTGTCGAATCGCTCCTCTCGGCGGTCGTAGCCGACGGCATGATCGGCGGCAGACACCGCTCCAACTGCGAACTCGTCGCGCAAGGCGTAGCCAACATCGCGTCCGCTCTGTTCGGCGGGCTACCGGCGACCGGGGCAATTGCGCGTACCACCACCAATATCCGCTCGGGAGCCCGTTCGCCTGTTGCCGGTATGGCGCACGCACTGTTCCTCCTGCTGTTCGCCGTGACGCTGGCGCCGCTGATGAGCTACGTGCCGCTGGCTGCACTTGCGGCAGTGCTGGTGATGGTGGCCTGGTATATGGCTGAGATTGAGAGCTTCCGCCACTTGCTGCGCGGGCCATTGGGGGAGCGCATGGTACTGCTCGTAACCTTTGGACTGACGGTGGCCTTCGATCTCACCGTCGCCATCGAGGTGGGCATCGTACTCGCCGCCTTCCTCTTCATGCACTCGATGAGTGAAATCGTGGCAGTGGAATCGCATGTCGCTCTGGTCGAGGAAGACGAGGACGATTTCACCCATGCGCCGCATGCGGATCAACGCGCGCTGCTTCCCCAGGGGGTCGAAGCGTTTCAGATTTCCGGACCCTTGTTTTTCGCCGTCGCAAATCGGCTGGATGACGTGCTTAGCCAGTTTACGACCACTCCGCAGGTGTTCATCCTACGCATGCGCCTGGTTCCCCTGATCGACGTCAGCGGCGTGCGAGCGTTGCGCCAGATGATTGACCGCTGCCGACGCAATGGCACCCGCGTAATCCTCTCGGGGCTGCGTCAGCAGCCGAGGGAGATTTTGGCGCAGATGGGCTTACAGGCGGACGGGCACGCGCTGCGGTTTGCCGAGAACTTCGCCGCGGCACTGCAACTCGCCGCAGCCTCCGTCAAAGCCGCCTGAGCGCATGCGGGTATGGTCCGCCGCCAGTCTCGAAACAGCGCTCAGGCTACGCGCGACTCGGTCGCCGCCGCACAAGGACCACGCACACCGGGAACACTGAACGATGGTCGTCCGAACAGATATCCCTGAAGCAGATCGACCCCGATCCGCTTGACGGCGACAGCTTCTTCGACCGTCTCGACCCCCTCCACGATCACTTGGCAGTTCGTGGCCTTTGCAAATCGCGCAACCAGCTCGACGAGGCGCTGCTTGCGCTCCTCGCGATCGATGTTGCGAATAATGCTCATATCAACCTTCACGAAGGCCGGTTGTACCTCCGCAAGTATCGACAGTGAGTTGTATCCTGACCCCAGGTCATCTACGGCGAAGCGGAATCCGGCCGCGGTCAGCGTGTTCAGCGTGTTGCGCCAGTCTGTGAGCTCCAGCAGGTGACCGCGCTCGGTGATCTCGAGAACGATGCGCTCAGCCCAAGGCTGCAGAGCCGCAAAGCGCCGCTGCACGTCGCTAACGTCCGCGAGCTCGGCCGGATGCATGTTGAGAAAGAGGTCGACACCAGGCGGCAGCGTACGCATCCAGCGCGCGGCATGCATGGCAACGCAATCGGCGAGTCTGCCGAGCATCTGCTGGGTCTCCGCGGCGGCCAGGATCCGTGTTGGCGTGTCGAGTTTGTCGTGGCGGCTCCGCAGGAGGGCTTCGTATCCGCGGACAGTTTCGTCCGTCGCCGCGACAATAGGCTGCAGCGCCAGTGTCAGCCTGTCATCGCTAAAGCATTCCTCGAGGTGCCGACGCTGTTCTTCAAAGCCCTCACTGCGTGCGCCGACGCATAGCTCTTCAAGTCGGCTGCGTGCCGCGATCGCCTCTTCGATCGTACTTAATATCAGCTCGCGGCGAAAAGGTTTGGCGAGAACGCGCGCGACTTCGCCGCGATTGATGGCACTCATCACTACCGGAAGATCGAGCGCACCTGACATCAGCACGCGCAAACAGCGCGGTTGAAGCTCGCGCAGCCGCCCCAGGATCTCGAGCCCGTCAGGGGGCGGCATTTGATAATCGACTACCGCGACGTCGTAGCTGCTCGTGCCTATCTTGTGCAGTACCTCAACTCCGCTGCGTGCTTCGTCGACCTCATAGCTAGCGCGACGGAGCAGCACGCGCAGGGCTGATCGGAGGCCGGAATCATCATCAACTACCAGCACGCGCGTCATGCTGCGACACCCTAATCGAGTTTTCGGCACGGTGAGGGGACCGGCATCACTCGGTTACATGATTAGAATCGATCCAGATTGCCGCGCTGCATGCTGCGGCACAGGGCCTTAGGCCCGGTTCTCCGCGGGAACGGCGCATCGGCGCCCAACCCGGCAGCGGTTCCCATGCGCCGATGCCTTGACCGTGTCCGCGGCGTAGACTTCCGGCCGTAGCTCAGGTGGCCGCGGGGCGCATGCTGGTCGCGCCTGGTCGTGCTCGCTTCAAGGAGCCAAATGCACCCGAGCCGGTGGAATGTGGCGCGCGGTGTTGCGGCCACCGTAATCGCGGTGGCCGCATGCATACTGGTTACATCAATTCTCGGGTCGTCGCTTTTACCCACGCTGGGGCTGAACGGCGTGTCGATGGCGCCGGCCACGGCGTTGGCATTCTGCCTGTCGGGCTCGGCGCTGTGGGCTTTGGCGGGGGCGCGTGCGCACCGCACGGCGCAGGTATGGGCTCTAGCGGCTTTGCTGATTGGTGTTTCGCGACTGCTTGCATACGCGTTCGGTTGGGGCCGCGGTATCGATTCCCTATGGATTCCGGTGCCGCCGGATGCAGCAGGCCATTTCGCTACCGTCGCCCCCGCGACCGCGCTCAATTTCGTTCTCATCCCAGTAGCACTGCTGCTGGCGAGCTGGAGGCGCGGCGCGTTCGCGTTTCAGGTACTGCTCGCGCTGGCCATCCTGATTGGCTTGCTGGGTTTGGCACGCTATGCGTACGGCGGCGAGCCGCTGGGCCCGTTTGCCGCGATGTCGTTCCCTACGGCTATTCTGTTTATCGCGCTAGCCACGGCCGCCCTCTTTGCACGCACAGACACCACGTTGATGCGGCTGCTTCACAGTGCCGGGCCTGGGGGAATGATGGCGCGCCGGTTCCTTCCGCTGGCTATCGTGTTGCCGCTTATTCTCGCTTGGTTCCCGGCTTACGCCGAGCGCTCGCAGCGGCTCACTCCGGAAGCCGCGCTGGCGCTCTTCGCGCTGTGCACGGTCGCTGCCTTTGGAATAATGGTATCGATCCACGCCGCATTCCTCGAACGCACCGACCAACAGCGCAAACAGGTTCAACAGGAATTACGCGCAGTCGAGGAACGCACTCGGCTCATCGTCGAATCCTCGGACGATGCCATCATCAGCAAGACCCTGGAGGGGACCATCACCTCGTGGAATCCAGCAGCTGAAACGCTCTTTGGCTACACGGCAGCACAAGCCATCGGTCAGTCGATGCAAACACTGATTCCGCAGGAGAGGCTAGAGGAAGAGCCGGTGATTCTGGCGAAAATCGGGCGTGGCGAACTTGTGGACCACTTTGAGACCGTCAGGCTGCGAGCCGATGGAACGCGCATCGAGATATCCGCCACGATCTCACCGCTCAGGGATGGCGACGGGCGAATCATCGGCGCGTCAAAGATTGCGCGCGACATCTCTGAGCGGAAAGTGGATGAGCGCAGACTTCAGGCGCAGCTGGCGCGCTTGAATCTGCTGCAACAAATTACCCGCGCGATTGGCGAACGCCAGGATATGCGCAGCATCTTTAAGGTGGCTATCAGCAGCGTCGAGGAGCACCTGCCGATCGACTTCGGGTGCATTGCGCTCTACGAGCCTGCAACCAAGGAGCTGCAAGTCGCGTGCGTCGGCGCGAAGAGTTGGAAACTCGCCCAGCAGCTGGAAATACCCGAGGACGCACGGATCAGTGTCGATCAAAATGGGCTTGGACGATGCGTCCAGGGGCAACTGGTCTATGAATCCGAGACTTCCGGATCGCCGTTTCCCTTCCCTGCGCTGCTAACGCGCGGGGGGCTACACGCCCTCGTGATCGCTCCGTTGAGTGTCGATAACAAAGTCTCCGGCGTAATGATCGCTGCCCGGCGCGAGTCGAGAAGCTTTGCGAGCGCGGACTGTGAATTTCTGAGGCAACTGAGTGAGCATCTGGCTCTCGCCGCGCACCAGGCGCAGCTCCACGCGTCCCTCCAGCAAGCGTACCAGGACCTGCGCCAGACGCAGCAGGCCGTACTGCAGCAAGAACGGCTGCGCGTGCTGGGTCAAATGGCGAGCGGGATGGCTCATGACATCAACAATGCCCTATCGCCAGCGATGCTCTATGCGCAGTCGCTACTTGAGCGCGAAGCAGCGCCTTTGGATGCTGAGGCCCGCGAGCACCTCACGATTATCCTGCGAGCAATCGACGATGTCGCCGCTACCGTGGCGCGTATGAAGGACTTCTATCGCCGCTCAGAGTCTGGGCAATCCCACGCCGTGCTCGATCTGAACGAGATTATCCAGCAGGTGATTGAGCTTACACGCGTCAAATGGGTCTCCATGGCACAGGAGTCCGGTCTGGTAGTCACCTTGAATAAGGAGCTCGCACAGAACTTGCCGAAAGTGAGGGGCGCGGAGGCCGAAGTTCGCGACGCGATCGCCAATTTAATCATCAACGCCGTTGACGCGATGCCCGAGGGCGGAACACTCACGCTGCGTTCGCGTGCGCCGGACGCGAGCCACGTATGCGTGGAGGTTGTCGATACCGGTCTTGGCATGGATGAGGACACGCGGCGGCGCTGCCTTGAGCCTTTCTTCACCACGAAGGGCGAGCGCGGAACCGGACTTGGCCTCGCGATGGTCTACGGCATGCTCGAACGACACGAGGGAGAGGTGCAAATCGAGAGCGAACCCGGAAAAGGTACGCTCGTTCGTATGGTGTTTCCTGCCGTTACCGAGAAGCGCGTCGATGAACGTGGCGTGGTCCCAGCCCCGCGTCCCACTACCCCGTTGCGAATCCTACTCGTCGATGATGATCCAATCGTGCTCAAGTCGCTGCGCGCAATCATTGCGCAGGACGGGCACACGGTGGTTGACGCTGACGGCGGTAGCCGTGGCATCGATCTATTTCTCGCCGCGGAGGCGCTCGGCGAACGCTTCTCCGTCGTCATCACAGATCTTGGGATGCCGCACGTTGACGGACGAAAGGTGGCAGCTGCCGTTAAGGCAGCTGCCCCAACAGTACCCGTGATCTTGATGACTGGCTGGGGCCAGGGCCTGCAATCTGGGTCAATAGCGTGTGTGGATCGGGTGCTCAGCAAGCCGCCCAAGATGCCGGAGCTCCGACGAGCGCTTGCCGAGCTCGTGAATCAGCCGTTTTGACCTGAAATAGAAATTGCGGTCCGCGAGCCTTGAGGAGGCGTAAGGATGCGGCGAACTGACATCGGCAGGCCCGTGCGGAACGACGGAACCTTCAGGCCAGCTTTTCGGCGCAGCTCCAGCCACTCCGCCCTGCCACGTGCTAGCGACAATATCGCTAGATCGCTCGGAAGGGCAGGTCTTGTCGATTCCTGTCGCCCGTTCATAGCGCCTAACACCAGAATTCAGCCGCGCCCCGAAGGGGCGTCGGCTTGAATGAATTGTTAGGCCGCTGCCCGTCGTATTTGGAGACCCGCCGGTCAGAGGATCGGCTGCAGAACCATTCGGCCATACGCGATGAACGCCATGAGGAGGCCCAGCACGCCGCTCAAGATCATGGGCGTGACCTCGCGGTACTTGACGTGCACCCCGACGAATACGAGGCTCTCCACCGCCAGGACCGTGGCAGCCAGGATCGTCAGCCGCGGCTGCCAATGGAACGCGGCGGGGACGATGAGCCCGACCGTGCACACGAGCTCCAGGATGCCCAGGGTCATCCAGGCTTCCCGTGGCAACGCGCCAAAGGACCGGACGTCCTGGCTCACCTTGTCGAACATGAAGACCTTCATGACGCCCGACGATCCGTACAGGAGCGCGGCGAGGACCTGCAGTACCCACAACAGTATGTTCATCGTGTGCCCCGCGGCTTCCACCCCAATCTGACAAAGAGTGTCTTAAGTCCCCCGAGCTCCGTCACGTGTTGTCCCTCATTAGGTCTGGCGGCCTAATGGTGAAGTTAAGGGGCCGGGCAACCACGCCCGATTAGCGCCGCGGGCGCACACTGTCTTCTGGCACCCGCGGCGCCAAACCGACCACGCCTCACGGCCCCTCCAACGATTGTTAGGCGGCGTCACGACTGTCGGGGTTGCTTCATACACGGGCTCGCCGAATTCGGATCGGGCGGATGCCTTTCGGGAGCGCCGTGCAGGCGGCTTACAGTAATGAGAACAGTTTCCACAGGAACGCCAAACTCGTCGGACTGACTGCTGGGTGGCAGGCAGTAAATAAAACCGAGTCGCCAGCGACGCCAAGCACCCGAAGTTTGCCAATCAGCAGGGACTTTGAAGTGGGCTTTCGAAAGCATCTGCTCTGCGCTCGACGCGAGAAGTGCATCCTCTGTCCACAAAATTGAGATCCTCTGGGCGCTGCCTGCCGACGTGATGTCGAAAGCCACCAAAACTCTACCTTCGAGGCCTGCCGTCGCTGCGCGCGGCGGGTACGGATTCCAGGTCTGGGAGAAATCCATTGGCGGTAGCTTAGGTAGCTGAAACGGGTCTGAAGCTGCAACTGGCTCGTCTGCCAACAAAGCACCAGTCGCGCTCGTGAGGATGACCAGGAGAGCTAGTAAGAGCCTTGAGCAGGGAGCAGTCATGCAGTCTCAAGTAATCTGCGATCAGGTAGTTGAGGCCTCATCCGGCAGCGATTGTCAGAGGTCAGCCTCATGATGTCTGGCATAGCTGTCCAGCAAACTGCGAATCATCTTCTGGTATGGAACCTTGGAGCGCTGCGCCTGGCGCTTGAAAAAGTTCACGCTTCGCTTGCTTAGGGAGATCGTGACCTTCACACCGTCGTCGCGCAGAACGAGCTGATCGGGAGGTGGCAAAAAGTCACTGACGACCTCTAAACGGCCAAGTCGCTCATTTGTGTACTTTGGCTTGCGCTTCATAGATCTTCTTTCCTCTGCGCCAGTACCCGGCGCCGAAAATACGAATCACCTCGCCACGGTACGTAAAGCGCACCGTGAGAATTCCAGAGCCCGTTTCGCCAAAGCAATAGAACCGCAGCTCGTCCTTACTGTGCGAAAGGTCTTTAGCGATGACGCGCGCCGGATCCAGGAAGGCGACCTGCGCGTCCACAAACGCCACCCCATGCCTCTGCTGGTTTTCCGCGTCCTTGGCCGGATCCCACTCGAAGCTCGGGCTCACGGTCAAAAGTATAGCTGAGGTATGGGGTTCTCGCCATACGGTGATATGGGCGCTCGCTGGCCTCTAACGGCGAAGTTAAGGGGCCGGGCACCCACGCCGGATAAGCGCCGCGGGCGCACCCTGTCTTCTGGCACCCGCGGCGCCAAACCGACCACGCCTCACGGCCCCCCAAAGATTGTTAGATGGACAGATACCTCATGCCGCGGACGCCGGCGCTCGCCCCACATTGAACACAACGCCAAATGGGTCGCGAATGTAGCAACGCGGGATACTCGAGTCCTCCTCAATCACGGTGCAGCCCGCCGCAATGAGTTGGGCCTTCGTCTCCAGAACGTCAGCCACCAGAAAATCAAATACAGGGCCGTGCGGCCTTCCTGCCTCCACGAAGAGGCGGAACGCGCCGGTTTCAAGACCCACCATGCCCTGTTGTCGACTCGAAACTGTGAATCCGAATATCGCTTGGTAGAAGCGCAGAGCCTCCGCCCAATTCTCGGTTCTGATGATCACATCGCGCGAAGACCTGATGCTTGGCATGGCGCTACCTCTTTATCGTTACGTCTAACTAGTATCAGCTGCCCGATGCGCCGGTGCTGGCCGCTGTCCGTGTAAACCGTATACTGTTGTAGGCGTTCCACAGATGCGAGACGGTCGCGGCCCTTTCAAGGAGTCTTCGCAGTGAGCCCCCAACGCCCCCGGTTGGTTTCCTGCGGTGGGTACCTGTGCACGGTGGCGCTGCTCGCGCTTGGCGCCTGCGGTGGTGGTGGCGGCGGTGGCGGCGGCGGGGGGAGCCCCTCGCCACCCGACCCCATCCAGCACATCGTGATCATCTTTCAGGAGAACCGTACCCCGGACAATCTGTTCCAGGACCCGACCCTCATCTCGCGCGGCGCGGACATCGCAAGCAGCGGCGTGAACTCGAAAGGCCAGACGATCGCGCTCAGCCCCATAGACCTCGGCACGTCAGGCTCGAATCCGCAGAATTACGACCTGAGCCATGCTCATTCGGCATTCGTGGCGATGTACGACGGCGGCAGGATGGACGGCGCGGACCTGGTCGCATGCACGCCAGCGGCGAACTGCCCACCGAATGCGCATCCCAACCCACAATTCAACTACGTCATCGCCTCCGACGTGACGCCGTACTTCGCGCTGGCCGAGAGGTACACTTTCGGCGACCGCATGTTTCAGACCAACGAGGGTCCGAGCTTCCCGGCTCACCAGTTCATCATCGCCGGGACCTCGGCTCCCACGGCATCGAGCCCGCTGTTCGCCGCCGAGAATCCGGCGCTGAGCCCGGCAGGATGCATCGCCCCCCCGACGAACACGGTCGCAATGATCGACGCCGACGGCAGCGAATCTGCACAACCGCCGCAGTATCCGTGCTTCGAGCACCCTACGCTCACCGATCTGCTCGGAAACAAGAACGTGACGTGGCGCTACTACGCCCCTTCCGCCGGTTCCATCTGGACCGGACCGGTCGCCATCGAACACATCTGCCAGGAGCAGAGTCTCAACGGCGCGCTCACCTGCACCGGCCCCGAATGGACCGCCAGCGTGATCATCCCGCAGACAAAAGTGCTGACCGATATCGCCAGCGGCCAGCTGGCGCAGGTGACCTGGGTGATTCCCGACGGTGCCGCCTCCGATCACGCGCAATCCAACGACGGCAGCGGACCGTCCTGGGTCGCCTCGATCGTCAACGCCATCGGCAACAGCCGCTACTGGGCGAACACCGCCATCATCATCGCCTGGGACGACTGGGGAGGCTGGTACGATCACGTCGCGCCCACGGTCGTCAACGACGGTATCAGCTGGGGATCCGGCTATGTCTACGGCTTCCGCGTACCGCTGATTGTGGTGTCACCCTACGCAAAGGCCGCGTACATCTCGCACGTCACCCACAACTTCGGCAGCATCCTGAAATTCATCGAGACGACGTTCGACCTCCCGTCGCTCGGCTATGCGGACGCTGCGGCCGATGACCTGTCGGATTGTTTCGACTTCACACAGACGCCGCTCGCCTTCCAGACGATCGCCGCGCCGCTCGATGCGGCCCACTTCCTCACGACAAGCGCCCGCGGACCGACCCCGATGATGACTGACATGCTCCTCACGGTTAGCCGGGGCGGGCGCAGACAACGTCATGTTGGCTAATAGTGAAACTTGTAGCGCAGCTCGGCGTAAATCTGGAACGGATTGTTCCAGTGGACCCCGCTGAAGGTCAGGCTGTTGTCGGTGAGCAGGTGCCGGTTGGCGACGTTCAGGCCTGTCAGCGACAGCGACAGGTCCCGGCCGAAGTTGCGCCCCACGGTCAGATCGAGCACCACGTAGCTCGGCAGGTGGCTCGGCTCGTAGCTCGGCGGCGCTGCGTAGCCGTTGGACAGTCCCGAATTGACCGATAGGTTGGAACCGACGAAGAACTGTCGCGGCAGGTTGGCGTTGTACCCGAGATTGAGCGTGTTGCGCTGATCGTGGTCGAGCGCGATGGCCGGAGTGCCGCAGGCCGTGCCGGGCACCACCAGCCCCCCGGTGATCGACCCGAAGCAATCCGCCGTCTGGTTCGAGTAGGCGAGGTGCACCTGTCCGTACTCCCAGAAAGGCGGCGAGCGCACGGTAAGCTCGCGTCCCCTGATGAGCGCCCCCTGGTCCGTGATCGGCAGGAAGATGTCGGATTCGCCGAGCGGGTTGTGGTCGAAGAAGTTACTCGCCTCGGTGACGAAGTAGTCTGCCTCGATACTCCAACCCTGCACCGGGATCGTCACGCCGAACTGGCGCTCCGTGTCACGCTCTCCGCGTAGCGGCAGGAAGGCGGTGTCACTCGCGGTTGCGTAGTTGACCAAGGGCCCCGAGAGCGTCTCGAGCGGCGGGGCCTGATAGTACTTGCCCCAGAAGCCGCTCAGCACCCAGTCCAGCCGTGGCAGCAGCACGGTCGCGCCAAGCCGCGGGTCGGTCGCATTCTCGGTGATATTGCCCTGGAAGTGTGACTCGCGCACGCCCGCCGACAGGTTGAGCCAAGGCGCCGCCTCGAAGGTATCCTGCACCCAGGCGGCGATCAGGCCGCCGGTGGGGCTCTGCAACTCCCGCAGCGGCGCCGAGCTGTTGTTGGTGAACTCCAGGTTGAAGTCGGCCTGATCCTGCTGGGCAAAGCCAAAGAGGCCGACATCCAGATGATTGCGGCTGAAGCCCATCCGCAGATTCTCCTCGGCGCCCTCGTACTGCGAGCTGTGGTGATAGTTGGTGATGGTCGGGTAGTCGTTGGCGCCCCCGTCATAGTCCGCACGTTCGAAGTGATAGAAAATCGAGCTCCTGAGCACCGCGTCGTTCGTGAAGGTGTGCGCCCAGGACAGCAGTGCGAAATTGTCTGCCTCACTCTGCACATCCCCGAACTGTCCGACGCAATCCGGCTCGTCGGCGAGCGGCACGATGCAGTTCGGTATCTGGTAATCGTCCTGCCGCAACTGGGCGACGAAGCTCACCGTATCCTGCTCACTCCGCTGGTACTGCAGGTTGGTGAACGCATCGTAGCCGTGCGTCTGGTCGTGGATCACCTGGGAGACGGGGGTCTGCAGGCCCAGATCGCTGCGATTGCCCGCGACACTCGCATAGTACGCGAAGTCGTCCGTGTGGCCCGCGGCGCTCAGGTAATCGTCGGTCTGGCCGAAATTCCCCGCCGTGACGTCGAGCTGCGCCTGGTTATCGCTGCTGAAGCCGCTCTTCGGGATGACGTTGAAGATGCCGTAAGTACGGTCGCCCTCGTCGGCCGCGTAGCTGCCGCGCTCGGCGCTCAGGGTCTGGATGTCCTTGGGGTTGATCTCAGGGGCGAGGTTCTCCGCGATGTTGGTGTTCGGAATCTCGACTCCGTCCATCAGCCAATTCGTCTGATGGCCGCCGCGCATATGCAGCATGTCATGGGCTTGGTACGCCCCTGGAACGTAGTCCGTGATCATGGCGGAACTGTCGACGTTGCTCGCTCCCGGGGTGTTCTCGATGTCCTCCTGGCTCATCATCGTGATCGGGGTCACTGAGGCAACGACCGTCGCTGTCGCTGTCACTGTCACCTCCGCGAGCTCCACGGGATGCAACAACACGACCTGCGCGAACGGAAAATATCCGGCCTTCACTGTGACGGGCTGGGTGAGGGAAGCGAAGTCGCGCCCCGAGACGGTGAGCATGTAGTGGCCGATCGCCACGTTCGGAAAATCAAAGCGGCCCGTCGAGTCCGTCTGCCGCCGTGTGCTCGTGTGGGCGGCGGACTCGAGCAGCACCTGCGCTCCCGCTACCGGCTGGTCGCTCTTGTCCCGGACGATGCCGCTCACGCTGCCATAGGCCGCGGCCCAGCCACGCGCCGGAAGAAGGAGCACGAGAAGCATGAGGACTGCCGCCCCGGAGGGCACCAGACAAATTCGGGGCGGGCGGCGCACGGGCGCGGCCGGCGATGTGATGCGATTCGCCATGGGAAACTCCCCGGGCTCGCCTTCTTGGCGAAGGCTTCCAAACGTACGGACGAGCGCACGCCATTCACTGCGCGCGCTCGAAGTTGCGGCTGGCACGAGGCCAGCCGATGGAGGTCAGCTCAGCCGACCCGGGGGTGCTCGGGGCTGTGGGAGATGAACGAGGCGGACCGCGCCGGCGATTGAAACGACGGCGACGGCGCGAAGCTGCTTGGCGGATGAGCTATCGCTCGGCAGCGGCAGGTAAGGGGTTGGCCCGGCACTGCAGGCGGTGCCGAACACGCAATGTTCGCTATGCGAGGGACTTCCGGAGTGGTGATGGTGCGGCTCGCCATGCGTGAGCATGTCGGCGGGGAAGCCCTCCCAGCAGATCTCGATCGAGAACGGCCGCTCGCTTGTTGGCATGAACCCCGCGGGAATGAGCGCACGCGTCGCAAACGCGACCAGCATGATGCTGGCCAGGAGCGTTAGCCTGCGACGCTTGCGGGGGCTCAAGCGCATCTCCCCTGGAGTTGTTCTTGGACGGGAGATTTTACCCGCAAAAGCAAAACAGCGTGAAGCCCCTGATACCGCGATACAGCGTCGAGAACGTACTCCGATGTACTGTCCCGGTTGCGGCTCAGCGCGTCACCAACCAACCTTTGATGCCAAGACGCTCCCCGGCAGGAGTGTGCTGCGGTTCTCAAAGCTTCGCAGCGGCCCGCGTTCCTTGACGCAGTTCGCACCGCTGCGTACTCCGCGCGCTACAGTTATCCGCTATTCCTTCCAGGGCGGCGCCACCTTGGGCCCGCGCCATCTGGAGTGACAATATATGTGGAGATTGGATCGTAGGGCCTATGCGACTCTCGCTTTGATGGCCCTCGCCAGCCTTGCCGGTATCGCCCCGGTCGATGCGCAGGGCGAAGAGTTGCGGGAGAGGCATGAGCAGCGGCCCTCGGAAGCCGCGCGGCGGGAAGCCGAGGCGCGACAGCGCCGCCGTACTTATCCTGCGCATGCGCAGGCTGTCCACGCCGCTGCACGCGAGGCTTCCGATGCGCGCCCGCTCCCGGTCGGCAACGATCACCGAGTGGCGGTCCCGCGCGTCCTCGCCGGGGGCCAGATCCGCGTCGTTCGCTACGGCAACACCCTGAACGGCACGGTCGAGCGCACTATCCGCCCCGGTCTCACGAGCCGCACCTTCGTCAGCGGCGGACACGTCCTGTATACGCACGTGTACCAACACCATGTCTGGCACCAATTCGGCAGAACGTTCGCTTACGAGACGTTCGTGCCGGCGGTGCGATACCCCGGGGTCTACTACGCCTGGGCGCTCGCCACATGGCCGCATCCGGTCGCCTATACCTGGGGTTGGCAGGCGCAACCGTGGTACCCGATGTACGGCTCCTTGTTCACGCCCTATCCGGTGTACACGAGCCCGGACCTGTGGATGACCGACTACGTCATTGCCCAGAGCATGCAAACCGCCTATCAGGCGCAGACCCTCGCGCCGGCATCGGCGCCAGCACCACAGGGTACTCAAGCGGCGCCAGCTCCGGGTTCGAGCGTTGCGGTGCCCGCTGCACCACCCAGCCACGCGGCGATCGCTCCGCAACCGAGCGATGCACCGCCGGCGGCGCAATCGAGCGGCACGACGTCCGCACCGGCAGCCCCGCCGCCGGCCATCACGCCGCAAGTCAAGGCGCAGCTCAACGCCCAGATCAAAGTTCAGCTGCAAGAGCAACAAGCCGCTGCAGCGACGCCGGTGAGTCTCACGACTCAGAGCACTCCGCCGGCGCTCAGGCCCAATCACGTGTTCTTTCAGGTGGTACAGCCGCTCGACGTTCCGTTAAGCACCGCCAGCGGTCACTGTTCGTTGAGCGCCAATGATTACATCAAGCGTACCGGCGCAATGAGCAATGACGATTGGATGATTCCGGTGGTGGTCGAGCTGAGCCGACCCTCCGACTGCCCCGAGGGCTTGCGGACCCGTATCGGGCTCAACGATCTCAACGCCATGGAGAACGAGCAGGAAGCCCAGGTCCTGGAGGCGATGCAAGCGGCCTCCAAGAGCATGGGGCCGAATGGACCGCCGAGCGGCCCCGGGACGCACCCGACCTTGATCGCCGACGGCAGCGCAGCTTCGGATCCGAGCGCGCTGGAGGCAATCCGCCAGGCGCAGTGAGCGCGTGCGCAGCAGCGCCGCACATGTGAGTCCTCGATATCAACCATGATCGGCGACGTCTTAGACCACTATCGCGTTCTGGAACTCGTCGGTCGCGGCGCGATGGGCGTCGTTTACAAGGCGCTCGACATGAATCTCGACCGGCCGGTCGCGATCAAGGTGATGAGCGCCGAGTCCCGCAACGACCCTGACTTCGTCGAGCGCTTCCGTCAGGAAGCGCGCCTGCAAGCCGCCCTCAATCACCCGAACGTCGCGCTGCTGTTCGACTACTTCGTACACGACGGCGCACCCGTCGCCGTGATGGAGTTCATCGACGGCGAGAGCCTGGAGCAGTTGATCCGGCGGCGGGGGGCGATCCCGGCGCACGAGAGTATCCCGCTCTTCAAACAGGCGTTGCGCGGGGTCGCGGCTGCGCATCGCGCCGGCATCATCCATCGCGATCTCAAGGCGGCCAACCTGATGATCACCAGGGACGACGTCGTCAAGGTGATGGATTTCGGCATTGCCAAGCGGCAGGGCGCGATGGGCGCAACCAAGGCCAGCACCAGCATCGGCAGCCCGCTCTACATGGCGCCCGAGCAGATCCTCGGTCGCGCTGTCGATTGCCGCACCGACGTGTACGCCCTCGGGGTCACGCTCTACCAGCTCTTGAGCGGGCAGCCGCCGTTCAATCCCCGCGGCAAGACCGAGTACAGTGTCTTGAACGCCCATGTGAACGATCTGCCGGAGCCGCCGACGGTCTACTGTCGCGATATTCCGCAGCCACTCGTGGACGCCGTGATGCGCTCGATCGCCAAGGAGCCCGAGGCGCGCTTCCAGAGCGCGGATGACTTCATGCGCGCGCTGCCGGATGTGCCCGCACCCACTGCGGCCGCAGCGCGGGTCGGTCCGACGGGCACGGTGACGATACCGCGGTTGGGTCCGACCGGTACGGTGGCCGTATCGCGGGTCGGGCCGACCAGCACGGTGGCCATACCGCGGGCCGGACCGACCGGCACGGTGGCCATACCGCGGGCCGGTCCGACCGGCACGGTGGCGGTACCGCGAGTCGGTCCGACCGGTACGGTGGCGGTACCACGGGTGGATGCGAGCGCCACGGTGGCACTCGAGTACTTGCCGTCGATGAGTGAGGAGTCGGTCGCCACTCGCGAGCCCAGCGGTACTATGGCGTTCGAGTACGCGTCCTCGACTCGCCGTGAACCAGAGGACGCGATGGCGTTCGACTACTCCGCAGCGACGCTGCAGCAGGAGTCGTACCCGCCGCGGTCCGTGCCGTTAGCGGCAGCCACTGCCTCGCCAGCGCTGCCAACGCATGTTATGCCTGCCGGAACGCCGTCACCTGCGGCGCACGGGCCGCGGGGGGCACCGCCGAGTCTCATGCAACGCCTGCGAGCCCACCGCCGGGTCGTCGCCGCGGTGCTCGTCGCGACGCTCGTGCTCGGCGCGCTGGCCCACCGCACGCACCGGCTGCATGCGACGCCGCGGGGTGCGTCGCCCGCCTCCAGCGGCGCTCGTTTCACGCACGCACAAGCGTCGATGCAGACTCAGACGCCGACATCCACGGAACCCGCTGCGCCGCCGCGCGCGGTTCGCAGTTCAGCGGCCGAACCAACAGCGGCGGCCTCAGCAAACGAAAGCGCCGCGACCGCCGTGCCCCCGACGGGCGCGACGCTCGCCACGACAGCTGCGCCCGCCCGGCAGGATCTCTCGGGCACCTGGCGCGGCGAATATGTCGATGCCGCGGGCAAGCAGCTGCTGCGTGTCGTCAGTCTGAGCATCAGCCGCGTGCAAGACGACGGCGGCATCGAAGGCACGCTGCAGTACCAGGCGGCATCGGGAGATGGCGAGTGCAAGCTCCACCCGCGCGGCAGCACCTATTGGGCCGGCGAGCAGCGGCTACAGTTGAGTCCCGAGGGCTGCAGTCCGCGCTACCCCAAGGAGCTTGGTGTGCCGCTTGATTTCGACGGCGTGAATCCGCTGGCGAACACCCTCAAGAACGGCCGCATCGAAGCGCCTACCGGCGAAGTGATCAGGGTCAAGCTGCAGCGAGTGAGCGGGATCTAGAGGCGACCGACCCGACTCGTTGTTGCGCGCCGCGCGATCGGCTACGGCCCCTCGTGCTCCGCGGTTCCGGGCAGCGCGCCGGGCGCGACCCGGCTGCGCGCCGACCAGCGCAGCAGACCGAGCGCGTACGTCCAGTAGTAGCCGGCCAGCGTGCCCACGAGCAGCAGCGTGAGCGGCGTCAGCGTGCTCGCCGGGGGCGGCGCTGCCCCGCCCGCGCCGGGCAAGCCGTACACCGCGAAACGATAGGCGATGCGGGCGATGAGGAGCGTCGAGAGCGCAATGCCCAGATGCGCGCTCGGGGTGTAGAAGAGTCCCTCCCCCGTCACCTCGTACTTCGTCAGACGCAGTCCGAGCACAGCGAGGGCGAGTCCGATCGCGAGCCCGCACGCGAGGTAGCCGAGCGCTTCGGGGTGCGTGAACGCAGAAAATGCCAGAAGCGCGATCACCAGAGGAAACAGCACGATCCGTATCCACACGCGCTTCAGTGACAGGCGCTGGCGACCGATCACGCGGCGAATTCTCGAGTACATGCGCCAGGCGATGAGCGCAATGATCGCGCCGGTGATGAGGATCTGTTGGGAGGTGGGCTGCGCCATCTCAGCGGCCGAAGGCAACCAGGGCCTCGATGAACCGATGGACCAGTCCATAGAGCGGTATGCCGATGACGGGGACGATCAGCACACCCGCCACCAGGCTCCAGATCCGATTTGTCCGGGCAGCGGGCGACGGCGGCGCGAGCAGCCCACGCACGCGACCTGCCACATCATCAGCCGCGATCGGCATGCTGAAGGTGGGCAGCGGACGCTGCGCGCCGCTCGCCAGGCGCGCTACCTTGAGCAACGCCGAGGCGAGCGCCAGGCGCTGATGAGGATCGGAGCCGGTGGCGCGTTCGTCGGCCTCACGCTCTGCCGCTGCTCGCCAGCGCGCTGCCAGGGCCGCGCCGGTCGGTAGCCAGGCCAGCGCATCCGGACCGAACACCAGCAGCAGGAGCTTCAGATTGTCCCGGGCGAAGACGTGCGCCGCTTCATGCGCAATTACCCGGGAGAGCTCCTCGTTGCTGCACGCAGAGACGACGCGCTGGGACGCGACGATTCGCGGCCGCCATGCGCCGATGACGGCGACAAAAGGCTCTGGCACGTCAACGATATCGACGTGCTGCCCCGCGATCACTGACCGGCAGTGCGCCCGAGCACATTCCCTCCTCAGAGCCCGCGCTGCCATGCACGCGCGCCACGCACGCCACATTCCGGCGCCGACTGTCAGCAGCGCGCACACTGCCAGTGCGATGAGCAACGGCCCGCTCTCTTCGCGCTGGTGAGCCGGCTCGTAGATCAGAAAAGCGGGCAAGACCACGGTCAGGGCAAGGAGTGCCGCACCGCCAGCGGGCAACAGCCGCAGCACAAGGAGTTTGCCCGAGGTGGCGCGTGACCGAGCGACGCCGCCGCGCCAGGCCAGGGCGACGACGATCGACAACATCAGGCTGCCGAGCCCGAAAGCGGCGCCCAGCACCAGACAGAGCGTGACGGCGAAGTTCATGACTTGTCCATCTTGAGCCGTGCGCGCTCGGCCTGCACGAGAGCGTCGAGCTCGTCAAGGAGCGCGGCGTCGCGGCGACCGACTGCGTTGACCAGCGTGGACAGAATGGCGTTGCTGGCGTCCGACGCTGCGAGTAGATCGCTGACGTGCCCCGACACCATTTCACCGAGCAATTCGTGCCGCGAGCAGCGCGGCTGATATGCAAAGGCACGGCCGCGCTGCCGCCGCACCAGCAAGCCTTTTCGATAAAGGCGGTCCAGGGTCGTCATCAACGTCGTGTAGGCCAGCTCGGGGAATGCCAGGTGGACATGCCGCACGGTCAAGGCGCGATCGTGGCCCCAAAGCTCGTGAAGCACCCGGGTCTCGAGCGGACCCAGACCCGCTGGCCTGGCTTGAAGCGCCTCGGCATGGCTCACGCGGCGGGGCGGTCGCAGCTTTCTCATCGCCGGACCGCGTGTGGGGCGAGATTCGACCATTGCCTGTGCGGTGGCGACGCGGCTGTCATGACAGCGGACCTGGACCGTGAGTGACTTATAAGAGCAGCGTGCACTCAATATCTCGGTTTCACCGCGCAGTCAAATCCGGGCGCGAGATGCGCGGCGCCATTACCGGATGTAGAGCGCCTGTGAGCGCGACGCCCGGTACGCAGCGCCGACTAAAGTTCGCTCAACGCCCCGACCGCGAGCAGCTACGACCTATGGTAGTAGCACGATCCGGCCGCCTAGACTGCCGGCGGCGATTAATTGGCGGATCAGTGGAGTGCTGCGGCAGTGATCTCATGCAAGTGACCGGAACGGTCTGCATCCTGTCGCTCGCACTGCTCGTGCCGGTAGCGGCCGTCGCTTCCGACAACGACAACGACACGACTCTCGACGTAGTGGTCGTCACTGCAGAGCGACGCAGCGAGTCCGTGCAGGACATCGGCGTCGCGGTCACCGCCATGAGCGGCGATGAAATTCAGTCGCTGCGCATCCAGCAGCCGCTGGGTCTTTCGATCGTCTCCCCGAGCCTCTCGACCATGAACTCGCAAACCGACAGCACGCCGCTGTTTCTCATGCGCGGCATCGGACTCGATGACTTCAACAACAACAACAGCAGTGGCACGGGAACGTATCTGGATGGCGTGTTCGCCAGCTTCCCGGGATTTCTGACCGGAGCGATGTACGACGTGGACCGCGTCGAGATACTCAAGGGTCCGCAGGGCACGCTGTACGGCAAGAATACCGCGGGCGGGGCGATCAACATCATCTCCCGACAACCCACGGATGACCTCGAGGGGTATGTCGATGTCGACTTCAGCCGCTGGGAGACGCTCGACGTCACCGCTGCCATCGGCGGTCCGCTGACGGATTCCATCAAGGCCCGCTTTGCAGCCACCGCGACGACCCAGGGCGAGGGATATCAGACCGACATTGATACGGGCCTGAAGTACGGCAAGCTCAATCGCGGTGGTGCCCGCGCGTTGTTCGACATCCGCCTCAGCGACGCAGCCACGTTGAACCTCAATTTTCACGGGGTGTACGACCGCTCCGTGCCCGCCTCCCAGTCGACCCCGAACGTCGAAGCCCTGATACCGCCCGAGCCGTTCAAGACCGCCGGACTGCTCGACAGTCCGCCCGGTGGCCAGTGGGTGCGGGTCGGCGGCCTGCCGTTGTACAAGGACGAGACCGGTGCCGGAACGGTCGCTACCCTCAACGTGAACCTCGATGGACTCACGCTCACTTCGATCAGCGCCTACGACTACTTCACCGATCACAGTCTCGACAACTACGACGGCTACCCGGCGGCCGACAACAACTGGACCAAGAATTTCCAGCAGTGGCAATTGAGCCAGGAGTTGCGCCTGGCATCGGCCAGCGGTGGCCTGGTGGACTGGATCGTGGGTGCCGACTACTCGCAGGACTGGTATCGCTGCCGCGACGCCCTCGACTGGACGTTCGTCTACGGACTCGCCGACTACATCACGCAGGGAGGCAAGGCCATCACCGCTGCGAATTTCACGCAGCGGCAGTGGTCGGAAGGGTTGTACGCGCACGCGGAGACCCATCTGACGAAACGCCTGTCACTCGTGACCGGGGTGCGCTACTCGCACGACGAAACGGAGTTCGACGGCGTGACGCTCGATCCGACGGGCCTGCTGACTTACGCGGCGCGTGGCTTTACCGGACCGATCGTGCCGGATACCGTGCTGGCCGCCCTCGACGAGACGCGCCCGGACCAGAACGTCTCCTACCGGATCGGACCGAATTACCATCTGACGGACAAGGTGCTGCTGTACGCGAGTGTCGCCACCGGCTACAAGGCGGGGACCTACTACGGCCAGCCCGCCCAGGTACAGGTGGACTGGAGCTACGTGCAGCCAGAGCACGTGCTGACCACGGAGCTCGGTATCAAGGGCCGCTTCTTCGGCGACTCACTGCAATTCGACGCCGCGCTCTTCGACTCCAACCTCCGTGACCGCCAGTCGAGCCTCTCGTTGTGGGCGGGTCCGGTCGGTACTGAGCCGCTTATCGCGGGGCTGGGCAACGTGCCGGGCTCGAGGATCGACGGCGTCGAGAGCGAGATTGACTGGCGACCCTTGCGGGGACTGACGATCCATCTGGCCGCCACCTACCTGCACGCGCGCGTGACCGAGACCCTGACGAACGAAAACGGACTAGCGCTGTTCACGCCGGTGGTAGTCGGCCAGGTGCTGCCGGATACGCCGAGCTTCAGCGGCGGCTACATCGTGTACTACGAGCACCCGGTCGGAGGAGGACTCACGATGTATGCACAGGCCAACGATCATTACGTCAGCGCGATACACCCGTATCTGGGCGACCCGACCACGTTCGGGCGCGGGCACGACCTCGGCGCACGGATCGGAGTCAAGAATCCCGCCAGGCACTGGGACACGAGCCTGTGGGTCACGAACCTGACGGATATGCGCATGCTGACCTACGCCTTCGCCGGCAGCGAAGGGCAGCAGGTGTCCTTCTACCAGAAGCCGCGCTCCGTGGGCGTGAACCTCACCTACACGTTCTGACCGCAGACGCTGCGCGCTACGGGCAGGTACCGGAACCGTCGCGGGCGCCGTCAGTCTGCGCGTGCGCACAGAAGGTCGCGACGCGTGTCTTCTTCAGCTCGTTCCAGGCTGCCAGCTGCACCTCGAGGCTGGCATGCATCCCGCCATAGGTCTCGATCTCCTGCGCGTTGGGGGCCGTGTCGGCGTCCTCGAGCAGTCCGCTGAAGCCATAGATCTGCTCATTCAGCATGCCGGGGAAATTGAGGTTCGCCTCGGAGCCCTTGATGTTGACCTGCATCAGCACTCCTTCGATCTGCGACGCCTGTTTGAGGAGCGCGTTACCCTCGGCAGTGAGCGCCGCGTCGTGGGGCTTGCCCTTCGCCTTCGCCAGCGCCGCCGCGACCGTGCTCTTCAGCGCGCGTATGTCGTTGACGGCGCGATGCAGGGCATCCTGGTCGCGGTAGACCTCCATCGACAGTGCGAACTTCTGCTTCAGGCCATCGAGCGATCCGCCGCCATCGCGCGGATCGGCCGCGAGGGTGAGTGCCACGCTCTGGGTCTGCCCGCCCTCGCTGAGCTTCACGGTGTACTCGCCCGGCAGGACGAGCGGCCCGCGCGGCGCCAGACCGGCATAGAAGGCATCGGGAATCAGGGCCGGATCGTCGTAGCGCAGGTTCCAGACGAAGCGGTTCAGGCCGGCGCGCGCCGGGAGCGTGTCCTCAGAATGTACCTGGTCGGGCCACTCCGGCGGCTGCTCTTCCTTCGCCGCCTTCACGCTGGTGAGATGGCGTACCACCTCACCGTTGGCATCGGAGATCTCGATGGTGAGCGCGCCAGCAGGCGCCGCCGGCAGGTAGTAGTCGATCAGCGCGCCGGCGGGCGGGTTCTTACCTACCGGCGGATGCGTATCGACCTGATCGGGGTAGTAGAGCCGGTAGGCGGTCTCGGGCTTATAGAGGTACGCAGTCGATGCCGCTGTCGCCGCGGCGATCTGCCGCAGCGGCGTCACGTCATCGAGGATCCAGAATGAACGGCCGTGGGTTGCGACCACCAGATCATCGCCCTTGACCACCAGATCGTGGACCGGCGAGCGCGGCAGATTCAGTTGCAGGCTCTGCCAATGTCCGCCGTCGTCGAAGGACACGAACACGCCCGTCTCGGTGCCCGCATACAACAGGCCGCGTTTGACCGAGTCCTCGCGAACCGCATGCACGAACGATCCCGGCGGCAGGCCGGCGTCGATGCGCTTCCAGGTCCGGCCGCCGTCGCCGGTCATGAAGACATACGCCGCGAGGTCGTCGAGCTTGTGGCGATCCACCGCGACATAGGCGGTGCCCGCATCGTAGCGCGATGGCTCGATCATGCTGATCGTGCTCCACTGCGGCATGTCGCGTGGGGTGACGTTCGTCCAGCTGCCGCCGTCGTCGCGCGTGAGCTGGATCAGCCCGTCGTCGGTCCCGACCCAGATCATCCCGCGGCTGAGCGGCGATTCGGCAATGGCGAAGATCGTGTCGTAGTACTCGACGCTGGTGATGTCCTTGGTGATGGGGCCGCCGGAAGCCTGCTGCCTGGATTTGTCGTTGCGCGTGAGATCCGGGCTGACGGCGCGCCAGCTGCCGCCCTCATCGGTCGTCTTGAAGAGGCGTTCCATGCCGTAATAGAGCGTGTGCGAATCGAAATTCGACATGATCAGCGGCGAGGTCCAGTTGAAGCGGTGCTCGAGGTCCTTGGCGGCGTGACCTGAGGCGTCGATCGGGTATACCCCGATCACCCGCAGCTGCATGTTGTGCTTGTTGAAGCGGCCGACGAGGTTCTCGGTACTGCCGTAGACGATCAGCGGATCGCGCGGATCGGGAATGATGAAGCCGCTCTCGCCGCCGAACACGTCGTACCAGTCGCGCGCCACAATAGCGCCCTCATCATCCATGCTGGCGATGCCGATGCTGGTGTTGTCCTGCTGAGCCCCATAGACGTAGTAAGGAAAGCGGTTGTCGACCGACACGTGGTAAAACTGGGCCGTCGGCTGATTGTCCTGAGTGGTCCAGTTCGCGCCGTTGTCGAAGGAGATCGAGGCGCCGCCGTCGCTCGCCTCGATGATCCGCTGCGGGTTGGTCGGATCGATCCACAGCCCGTGATGGTCGCCATGGCGCGCCGGCAGCAGGTCGAAGGTCTTGCCGCCGTCGGTGGAGCGGAACAACCCGGTGTTCTCCGCATATAGCGTGTCGACGTGCGTCGGGTCGGCGACGATGGTGGAGAAGTACCAGGCACGCTGCGTGAGCCGCCCGTCATCGTTGACGCGGCGCCAGTGTGTGCCGGCGTCATCCGAGCGGTAGAGGCCACCGTCCGCCGCCTCGATCATGGCGTAGACGCGCTTGGAGTCCGCACCCGAGACCGCGACGTGGATGCGCCCGAGAATGCCCGCGGGCAGGCCGTTGCCGCTGAGCCGCGTCCAGCTCACACCCCCGTCGCTGGAGCGATACAGTCCGCTGCCCGGACCGCCGCTGGAGAAATTCCACGGCTGCCGGCGCGCCTGCCACAGCGCGGCGTAGACAATCTTCGCGTCATGCGGGTCGAAACAGACGTCGATCGCGCCGGTCTGCTCGTCCTTGTACAGAACCTTGGTCCAGGACTTGCCGCCGTCGGTTGTACGGAACACGCCGCGCTCGGGATTAGGGCCGAACGCATGCCCGAGGGCTGCGACCAGCACGATGTCCGGATTGTGCGGATCGACGATCAGCGCGCCGATCTGGCGGGTGTCCTTCAACCCGATGCTGCTCCAGGTCTTACCGCCGTCGATCGACTTGTAGACACCGTCGCCGTAGGTCATGTCGCCACGCGGCGCCGCCTCCCCCGTGCCGACGTAGATGATGTTGCGATCGGAGGGCGCGATCGCGATCGCGCCGACTGAGGAGATGGGGGTGTGATCGGTCAGCGGCAGCCAGCTGGCACCGCCGTCGGTCGTCTTCCAGACCCCGCCGGCGACCGCGCCGAAAAAGAACGTGGTGGGATCCCCGGGGACACCGGCGGCGGCGAGCGCGCGGCCACCGCGGTAGGGACCGATGCCGCGCCATTGCAGGGCCGCGAACAGGCTCGGATCGACCGCGGCTGCGGCCGGCGTAGCGTCCGCCGCTGCGGCGGCCGCCGCGTCGGCAGTGAGCCCTGGCGCGAACGCCGCGGCTAACACGCCCGCGGCCACGGCACTACGGATCACTCCAGAGCACCACGATTGCATGAAACGAAGCGGCATGTCTTCCCCCTGGCCTGCAGACGAGCTGCGCAGTATTGCCCAAGGCGGCGAAGCTTTCATTAACTCTGGCGTCAATCGACCAGAGGCTTGGTAACGCCGCGGCTGAAGCTGATAATGTGAGCACCGCCCACAACGCTAACTACCAACGGGCACTCGGGGAGCTTGCATCATGAAGAGACGCGTTTTCTGCGGCGCAGCCGTGCTCGCCGGCGCCGGGGTGTCGCTGCCGTTCGCTCGGCTGATCGCCGCTGCGGAGGAAACTGCACAGCCCGCATCGGCGGATCTACCCGCGATCAAGCTCTCCGGCGCCGCGACGACCATCGAGCGGGCCGCGGTGCAGGAGCTGCGCGCCAGCCTGCACGGTACGCTGTTGACCCCGGATCAGGACGGTTACGCCGTGGCGCGGCGCATCTGGAACGGGATGATCGACAAACATCCGGCTCTCATCGCCCGCTGCGCCGACGCCGCGGACGTCGCCCACGCGGTCACTTTCGCGCGCGAGCGCGAGCTGCTGGTGGCGGTGCGTGGCGGCGGCCACAGTTTTCCAGGCTACTCCACCTGTGACGGCGGACTGATGATCGATCTGTCCGCGATGAATGCGGTACGCGTGCACGCCCAGACGCGTACCGCCGAGGTGGGTGGCGGAGCCTGGGTGGTCCACGTCGACAGCGCTGCCCAGAAGGACGGCCTGGCGACCACGCTCGGCGAGATCTCGAACACCGGTGTGGGTGGCTTGACACTCGGCGGCGGCTTTGGCTGGCTGGCGCGCAGATTCGGGCTGGCCTGCGATAACCTGGTGAGCGCACAGATCGTGACTGCCGACGGCAAGTTGCGACGCGTCAGCGCCCACGACGAGCCGAACCTGTTCTGGGCGATCCGCGGCGGCGGCGGTAACTTTGGCGTCGCGACCTCATTCGAGTATCAGCTGCATCGGGTGAATCCGCAGGTGGTCGCCGGGCACGTCGACTTCCCGGCGTCGCAGGTGAGGGACGCGATCGAGTTCTACGCCGACCTCATTGCGCATGCGCCGCACGAGCTCAGCGCGGACCTGGCCCTGAGCCCCGCTGCGGACGGCCAGCCGGGTGCGCAGATCTACGTCGCCTATACCGGCGACGCGCAACGCGCCGACCAGGTGCTGGCGCCGCTGCAGCGCTTTGGTAAACCACTGAAGAACACCATCGCTCGCACGACTTATCTTGCGGTGCAATCGCAATTCGACGGTCCGCCGCTCGATCCGCACCGCAGCTACCTCAAGGGCGGATTCGTGCGTGAATTTACTCCCGCGCTCATCGCTGCGCTGACTCAGGAAATAAAGCCTGATGCGCACTCCTACGTTTACTGCCAGAACGCCAACGGCGCCGTCGCCGACAGGCCCGAGACCGCCACGGCGTTCTCGCATCGCAATGCGCTGGTGAACATGATGCTGGCAGGCAGCTGGGACGACGCGTCGTTCGATAAACAGGGCCGCGCCATGATTCACGCCAACTGGGACAAGCTCGCCCCGCATACCGACGGGTATTACGTCAACCTGAACGATGCGGATCCCAAGGGTGCCGACCGCAACTACGGGAGAAACTTCGCACGACTGGCGGACCTCAAGCAGCAGTTCGACCCGCAGAACCTCTTCCGCCTCAACGCGAACATCACTCCTGGCCGGGCAGGACCTGATGCCTGATCAGCATGCGCACTCCGCTCGCCCAACCGTCCTCGCCGCCGGCGAAGTTCGCGTCCTGCTGGTCGATGATCTTGCCGGTACGCGCGTCGCGGATGCGGATCGAAATGTAATAGTCGGTCTGGGTGACCTTGGTCACCACGCCGATCAGCGACTGGGCGGCCCCGAGCTGAAGTGCGATCGCTGCCTCGCAACCCTCGCAGTTGCGCAGCGACCCATCCCTCACCGGCCCGGCGTCGGTGTGACTGACGTCGACGAGGCTGTAGCGTCCGGACTGTGCCAGCTCGCGCCGTGCCGCGTCCGTCACCTTTTCCATGACGGTGGCACCCGTCGTGCTCTTGCTGAGCAGCGCGGCCGAGGGACTCGAATCCTGCAGCTCGAATGCGAATACCGCGACCTTGATGGGGGCTGACTTGCCGGCATCCGCGGCCGGCGCCGGTGTACCTGCGCCAGCGAGCGCCAGCACCCCGAGAACTCCGATCGCCGCGACCCTACGCTGCTTCATGGATATCCCGATCAGCCCGGTACCGCTTGCGCGGCGCGCAGGATGGCCGCGAGACTTCGTTCGACGTCGTTCGCGGTGGTCGCCCAGGACGATACGCTGATGCGCATCGCCGTGTGGCCCTGCCATACGGTGCCGCCGCACCAGCAGGTACCGTCGCGCTGCACATGGGCAATGACCTGCTGCGTGCGCTCGGGGCTGCCAAAGGACACCAGCACCTGGTTGAGCACCACTTCGTTGAGCACCTGGTAACCCTCGCGCGCGAGCCCTGCCGCGAATCGCTGCGCGAAGCGGCAGGTTCTCTCGATCAGTTCGGCGAGGCCGGCGCGACCGAGGTGCCGCAGCGCCGCCCACACTTCCACGCCGCGCGCCCGGCGCGAGAAGTCGGGCGTGTAGTGGTACGGAACGCGATCCTCGCTCTGCGTCAGATAGGCACCGTCGATGGACATCGCGGCGCGCAGTGCCTGTGCATCGCGTGCCAGCACCAGCCCGCTGTCGTACGGGACGTTGAGCCACTTGTGCGCATCGGTCGCCCAGGAATCGGCCAGCTCGACGCCGCGCGTGAGGTGCGCGTACCCGGGGGAAGCCGCCGCCCACAGGCCGAAGGCGCCATCGACATGCACCCAGGCACCGCGCGCTCGTGCCAGTCGGCAGATCTCCTCGATCGGATCGAACCCGCCGGTGTTCACGTTACCGGCCTGCACGCAGACGATCGTGCGTTCGTCGATGCCGGGGAAATCGGCGAAGCGCATGCGTCCCTGGTCGTCGCACGGCACTCGCACCACCCGCTCGCGCCCGAAGCCGACCATCGCCAGTGCCTTGCGCACGCTGGCGTGAACCTCATCACTCACGACAACCCGCAACGGTGGCGCAGCAAACAGACCGTCGGCCTCGACGTCCCAGCCGAGGCGCTGCAGCAGCGCGTGCCGCGCCGTCGCCAGCGCGCAGAAGTTACCCGCGGTGGCGGAGGTGACGAAGCCTGCGGCGCTGTCCGCAGGAACGCCGAGGATCTGCCTGACCCACGCGAGCGCCGTCCTCTCGAGCGCGGCGTTGATCGGCGAGGTGACCACGAGTCCGGCATTCTGATCCCAGGCCGTAGCGAGCCAGTTCGCCGCCACGGTGACCGGCAGCGAGCCGCCGATGACGAAGCCGAAGAAGCGGCCGCCGGCCGAGGCCATGGTCGCGGGCGAGCCGATGTCATCGAGCTCGGCCAGCACTTCCTCGGCCGCCGCGGCCTGCTCGGGGAACGGGCGCTCCAGGACGGCGAGGGCCTCGAGCGCCACGGCGGACGGGGCAACCGCGCGCGACTCCAGACCTGCGAGGTAGCGCTGCGCGCGGCGTGCGGCATCGTCCAATAAATCGGCCATGAGGTCCTCATTTGCATGGAGCAGGGTCGGCACGCGATCGTACGGCGAAGGGATGTGACAATGCCAATGGCGCTTGGGCTCCGTGCCGGCGAAGTCGGGACGCTGCGGTGAGGTACAACATGCGTAATGCTCAACGAACGCGCAGGATCCGCGCATCGCTGCACACCGGCATGGCGCTGGCGCTGCTCGCAGCGCACGGCCATGCGGCTGCGCCCGCGGTAGCCGCGCGCACCGCCGGCGCATCTGCGCCGCTTGAGCTGATAGTGCTCGGCTCGGGCGGACCCGCGGCTCTCGGCCGGGCCTCGTCCAGCTATCTGGTGCTGCTCGACGGTCAACCGCGGATACTCGTCGATGCGGGACCGGGGTCTTTCGCGCGCCTGGGTGAGGCGCACGTCTCGCTCGAGGCGCTCGACATCGTGCTGCTGACGCATCTGCACGTCGATCACGCCGCGGAGCTGCCGGGCTTCGTCAAAGCGCGCGCGGTGTCCGCGGCACAGCCGATTCGCTTCGACGTGTACGGACCGAGCGGAAGCGCGGCGCATGAGGGCAGCGCGGCGTTTCCATCGACCAGCCGCTTCATCGAGCTCATGTTCGGCGCCGACGGCGCCTTCGCCTATCTCAAGGACTTCTCCGCCCCGGTCAGTTTCAAGGTCACGGACCTGCCCGAGCCCGGCAGCGACTCACACGATCCGCGCGCGATCCTCCGCGCACCACCGCTGGTGATCAGCGCCATCGGCGGGCACCACGGCGATGCGCCCGCGATCATCTACCGCATCGACTACCGCGGACGCAGCGTGGTCTTCAGCGGCGATGTCGATGCGCACGCCCTTGCCGCGCTCGAGCGGATCGCCCAGGGGGTCGATCTGCTGGTGTTCCACGCGGTGGTACTCGACCCTCCCGGCTCACCGCAGATTCTCTACACCCTGCACACCCCGCCGGCTGCCATTGGTGCACTGGCGGGCCGCGCCCGCATCGGCGCGCTGCTCCTCTCACACCTCTCGCCGGCGGTCGACGCGGCACGCGCGCAGGTGACCGCCTCGATTGCGCGCCAGTATCACGGCAGCGTGAAGTTCGCAGCCGACGGCATGCGCGTGGCGGTGGCTGCCTCCCGGCCGCAGAACTGAGAGCTACGTCACGAGTGCGCAGACGCCGACGGGGTGACATTCCGCACGAGGGTCATAGAATGCCGCAATGCGATTGAACGCCCGAACACTCAAGATCGTGCTCACGCTCTATGCCGTTGCGACGGCACAGGCGGATCCGGCCCGCTTCGACCTGGCGGGACCGCATCTTGAGATCGAAATCACGCGCGGCGATACGACACTGCCGGCCGACCAGGTTCCGAATCTCGCGCCGGGCGATCGCGTCTGGGTGCGGGCGAATCTGACCGCCGACGAGTCGGCGCACTACGTCCTGGTGACCACGTTCCTGCGCGGCTCCACCGATCCGCCGCCGCCCGCGTGGTTCGCGCGCTGCGACACCTGGGCCGGTAAGTGCGCGGAGAAAGGGCTGAAGCTGACGGTGCCGAAGGACGCTCAGCAACTGCTCGTCTTCTTCGCCCCGCAGACCGGCGGCGACTACAGCACGCTGGTCGATGCGGTGCGCGGCCGGCCGGGCGCCTTCGTGCGCACCTCGCAGGATCTGAACCAGGCGCAGCTCGATCGGTCGCGCCTGGAGAGCTATCTCGCCGCGATCCGCAAGCTCGGCGACGCCGATCCGGCGCGCCTCAAGGAGAGCGCGCCACTCCTGTCACGCAGCCTCGGCATCAAGGTCGACGAGAAGTGCCTCGAGAGGGATCCACTCGCCCAGGCGTCCTGTCTGACGCAGGGCCAGGAGTCGCTCATCCTGTCCGATGGCCACAGCGCCTCGGTGACGCAGCAGCTCACCTCCGGCCCGGCGAGCGATCTGGCGATGGAGGCGAGCAACGCGCCGCAGTTACGCTCCGGTTACTACGGACCCTTCATCGGCTCGATGCTCGACCTCGCGCGATTGTTCGACTCCTTTCGTACCGCGCAGTATCAGTACATCCCGGCACTCGCCTCACCGCAGGGGCGGCAGGTCGCGCTGCTGCTCAATGCACCGCCCTCGTTTCACAATCCCAAGTCGGTGCTGGTGATGGGCCTGCCAGCGGTCGGCGCCGCGCAGTTTCCACCGCTGCGCGCGGTCGATCCGCACGCGAGCTATTGCGTGCGCAAAGACCCGCTGGTACTGCCGGCGGAAGGGGCACCGCTCATGTTCGCGACTGCCTTTGCGCACGGCATGACCCTGGGCGTGCCCGCCGCGGGCGGCAAGACCATCGAGCTGCCGGCCACTGCGGACGCCACGCGCGGGGGCTTCGTGATCGACACCGCGGCGCTGCGCTCCGTCGCCCTCAGCGACGGCGTCATCGCCCATCTGCATGGCCAGTGGGGATTCGACCGCTACGAGGGCCCGGGCTTTCGTCTGGTCGACGCCCGCCAGCAGAGCTGGGCACTGGCCGCGGGCGAGGACGCGGCGCTCATCGTCGGCCGCGAGGATGTGGTGCATCTGCACGCCGACAGTGTCAGTTGCATCGCCGACATCGTGTTGCAGGATGCCGGCGGCAAGCTGCTGGCGGTGAACTGGAAGGAGCTCAAGACCGATGAAGCCGAGCTGAAACTCTCCCTGCAGGATGCGGCTCCCGGCGAGAGGACCCTCCTCATCCGCCAGTACGGCAGCGGCCAGGCGCAGCAGCTGACGCTGCACACGTTCGCCGAGGCGGCGCGTCTGGATGCCTTCACCGTGCATGCCGGTGACCGGCAGGGCGTGCTGCGGGGCAATCGCCTCGACAGGGTGGCGAAGCTGGTGCTCAACGACGTGCCGTTCATGCCCGGGACACTCACCAGCAGCGATGGTCACGACGAGCTGGTGTTGCAGACCGATGAGGTGGCTGGCGCCTCTGCGCTCAAGGCGGGCGATGAGTCCAAGGCACACGTAACCCTCACTGACGGCCGCACTTACCCGGTCAAGGCATCGGTAGTAGCACCGCGGCCGAGCGTGGCGCTCATCGGCAAGAGCGAGCAGGCTTCCCAGTCCGCGGGCAGTAGTCACATCCACCTCGCGGGCAAGGACGAGCTGCCGCAGGACGCGGTGCTGACCTTTGCGCTGCGCGCACAGTCGCCGGCTGCATTTAGCCGCGAAGAGAAGGTAGAAGTCGCCACCAGCGACAGTTCGTCCGCGACCGTGCTCGACTACAGCAACGGCCTGACACTGCAGAACTCGAAGATCGCAGTGGCCACCCTCGATCCGTCGAAGGTGCTGGGCGCCTCGGCATTCGGGCCGCTGCGATTTCGTGTGGTCGACAACGGCGTTGCCGGCGACTGGCATGCGCTCGCGACACTGGTACGCCTGCCGCTACTCAGGAAGCTCGAGTGCCCCGGCACATCCGACCCGAGCTGCAGCCTCTCAGGCAGCAACCTCTTCCTGCTCGAAGCCGTCGCGAACGACGTCACGTTCAAGCAGCCGACGCCGGTACCGGACGGATACACCGGGCAATCGCTGGCGGTGCCCCGACCGGTCGATGGTCTGCTGTACGTGAGGCTGCGCGATGATCCCACCGTGATCAGCGTGGCAAGCCTGGACGTGGAGGCAGCGGCGGCCGCGCCCACCGCGGCATTGACGGCCCCGGCGCCGACACCATCTACCCCGGGGCTGACACCATCCACCCCGACCGCACCATCCACCCCGGCCGCACCATCCGCCCCGGCCGCACCATCCGCCCCGGCCGCACCGCCCGCCCCGGCCGCGCCACCCGCCCCGGCTGCACCACCGGCCCCGGGCGCGACTGCCTCATCGACATCGGCTGCCTCATCCACGTCGGCTGCCTCAGCCACGTCGGCGGCACGCTGAGTAGGACGCTGGAGGAGCTGGCGAGCGCGGCGCGAGTCCCGCGATTCTCAGGGCGCTGAGCGCACCTCGACCCGGGCGTCGTTGAAGCAGGCGCCGTCGGCGATGTCGGCCTTGTGCGCCGGCGCGAGCGCCGAGACAGTCTGCCCGTTGCAACTGGTGCGCAGCCACGCACCCTTCTCCGAGCAGACCACACCCGGCCGCACCCGCGCGCTGATGCGCAGCGGTAGGAACACCTCGCCCCACTCGTTCCATACGCACACGCGTTCCCCGTCCGTAAGTCCACGCACTGCCGCATCGTCCGGATGCATGTCGAGCGGCGGGGCGGCATCGCTCGCGGCGAGCGCGCCGAAAGTAGAGGTGATGCGATCGTCCGAGGCAGGCGTGATGAGTGCCAGCGGGTAAGCCGACTGCAGTGGTACAAAGGCGGGCAGCGCGGCCTGATAGCGCTCCGCGAGCGACTGCGACAGCAGCTCGATCCGGCCGCTGGGCGTGCGCGGCCAGACGTTGTCGCACAGCACCGGCTCGGCACCGCCGTATTCCATCTTCAGTGCCTGCTCGAGCGGCAGGCGGCTCGGCTGTTGTCCCTTGAGGCGCGGGTCGCCGGCGTCCAAGGCGGCGTCCATCAGCTCGGCATCGTCCGCACGGAACTCCTGTTCGGTGAAGCCGAACTGCGCCGCCAGTCGCCGGAAGATCTCGGTGTTGGGCAGGCTCTCCGCCACCGGCGCGATCACTGCGGCCGCGCGCTGCAGGTACTGCTGCCCGTAGGCGGCATAAAGATCGGCATGCTCGAAGTGCGTGCACGCCGGCAGGATCACGTCCGCGTACGCCATGCTGTCGGTCATCGCCACCTCGATGCCGACCGTGAAGACGTCATCGCGCGCGAGCGCCCGGCGCATGCGGTTCTGGTCGGGGTGCACGATGAGCGGGTTGTGGTTGTAGATGAACAAGGCCCTGATCGGAGGCGTCAGCGCCTCGTCGAGGATCAGTCGCGATACGTCGAGGATATTGATGGTGCGCGGGCAGTTAGGCAGCAGAGTAGGTAGCGTCAGCCGCTCGGGGGTCTTGGGAAAGGCATGGCCGGCCCCGCCCACCAGCCCGCCGCCCGCGATGCCGAACTTGCCGGCCAGCGCCGGCAGCGCGGCGATGGCGCGCAACCCCGAGCCGCCATTGCGATTGCGCTCGAGGCCGTTGCCCCAGGCGATGACCGCCGGCGAATCCTCCTGGTACCAGCGCGCCAGCGTGCGAATCTCCTCCACGGCGACGCCGCAGATGTCCGCCGCCCGCTCCGCCGGATAGGCGCGTGCCCTCTCCATGAAGGGCTCGAAGCCGTGCACATGACGTGCGATGAAGTCGCGCGCCAGGCCGCCGTTGCGCTCGAGCTCGACCGCGAGCGCCCACGCCAGCACCACGTCGGTGCCGGGGCGCACGGCCAGATGCAGCTGCGCCTGCTCGGCGACGCGGGTGCGCCGCGGGTCGATCACGACCAGTTTCGCGCCGTGACGGCGGGCGGCGTTGATCTGGCGCATCAGGTGCAGGTTGCACACGCTGGCGTTGTTGCCCCACACGATGATGAGGTTCGCCAGCGCCACCTGTTGCAGCGGTGTACCTGGCGTCGCGCCGAAGGTCGCCGCGTAAGCGGCGCTGCGGATGCCGCCGCACAGCGGGTTGCGGGTGAGCAGCGATGCGCCCAGCCGGTGAAAGAAGCGCAGCGACATCGAGTCGCCGGCCAGCAGGCCGTGGGGCCCGGCGTAATTGAGCGGCAGCACCGCCTCGGGTCCGTGCTGTTCAATGACGGCCTGCACACGATGGTGGATGAGCGCGAGCGCCTCGCCCCAGCCGACCTGGCGGAACTCGCCCGCTCCCTTGGCGCCCATGCGCACCAGCGGATGGCGCAGGCGGTTCGGCCCGTGGACGAAGTCCGGATAGAGCTGCGCCACCTTGGCGCACACCGCGCCGTGCGTGATGGGGTTGACACGGCTGCCGCGCACCGCGAGCACGTGCTCATCGGCCACCGTGACGGTGAGACTGCAGGTGTCGGGGCAGTCGAGTGGGCACACGCTGGCTTTGTGCACGGTCATGGCTGTTTTATCCGCATTCATCACTGTTGTTCAATCCGTCGCCAGGCGCGTCATGACAGGATCTTAATGAAAGTCGCCGCGGGGGGAACACCCGCCCGGCGCGCCACGGCCCCCTATGTGAACCCACCGTGTGCATTGTCTGTCAAAATGAGAGGAGCGGCGAACCGCCGCCGGAGCGCGGCGGTTACAATGCCCGCTCGTGAGGAGGTTGCCATGGTAAGCACACGGGGCTTCATGCGGTTCGCGGCGCTCGCGGCAACTGTCCTGCTGTGCGCGGCGGGGGCCGCGAACGCCGGTCCCTTCGGTGGCGGCGGCCACGCCGGCGGCGGCGGCGGCGGCGGATTTCACGGCGGTGCCCACGGCGGCTACGCCGGTCGCGGTGGCTATGGCTATCGCGGTGGCTACGGGTACCGCGGCGGCTACGGCTACCGCGGCGGCTACTACGGCTATGGCTGGCGCGGGGGCTACCACGGCTACGGCTGGTGGGGCTGGGGCCTCGGCGTCTACGTGCCGTTCCTGCCGTGGTACTACTCCACGTACTGGTGGGGCGGCCTCCCGTACTACTACGCCGACGGTTCGTACTACCTCTGGGACGGCGGCGCCGGTCAGTACCAGCAGGTCGATCCTCCCGCCGACGCCAATCTCAGCCAGGCGCCGCCCTCAGGTGCAGGGGCATCCGCGGGCTCTCCTGCGATCTCCCCGGACCTGTTCGCCTACCCGAAGGCGGGCCAGTCGGATGCGCAGCAGAAGCAGGATAAGGATGAGTGCCGGCGCTGGGCCGCGTCTCAGACCGGATTCGACGCATCATCGGCAGCTGGCGCGCAGCCGGCGGGCGCAGCGTCCAGTCGCGAAGGTTACATGCGCGCGCAGGCCGCCTGCCTCGAAGCGCGCAACTACAGCGTGAAGTGAACGCCGCTAGCGGCTGCTGACACGGGCGCAAAGCGCTGCGCGGCACAGCGGCCGCAGGCGCGCTGCGCAAAACGCGCGGTCACGAACACCGGGGCTTGATGGCGAATCTCCCGGGCCTCACCAGCGAAGAAGTCAACGTCCGCCGGCAGGCGTACGGCTCCAACACCATTCCGGAAAGCGACCCAGCCACCTGGCGACGCCTGCTCACGAAGCTGTGGGCGCCGGTGCCGTGGATGCTCGAGGCCGCAATCGTGCTGCAGTTCATGCTGCGCGAATACCTCGAAGCCGCGGTGATCGCGCTGCTGCTGCTGTTCAATGCAGCGCTGGGCCTCTTGCAGGAGGGCCGCGCGCAGGCAACCCTCAAGGCGCTCAAGTCGCGCCTCGCCGTGCTGGCGGCGGTGCGGCGCGACGGCGTCTGGCAGATCCTGCCAGCGGGCGACATCGTGCCCGACGATGTCGTCAAGCTCACGCTCGGCAGCATCGTGCCCGCGGACGTGGTGCTGCTCGATGGCGACGTGCTGCTCGATCAGTCGATGCTGACTGGTGAATCCTTACCCGTCGAAGCGGCGGCCGGCGCGCACACCTATGCCGGGGCGCTGGTGCGCCGTGGCGAGGCGCTCGCGCAGGTCGTCGCGACCGGCGTGCGCACCAAGTTCGGCAGGACCGCCGAGCTCGTCAGCGCCGCGCATGCGGTCAGCTCGCAGCAGCAGGCGGTACTGCGCGTGGTGCGCAACCTCGCGATCTTCAGCGGCGTGATGGTGACGGTGCAGGTGCTGTACGCCACTTTCACCGGCATGCCCGGCGCGGAAATGATTCCGCTCGCTCTCACGGCGGTGCTGGCCGCAATCCCGGTCGCGCTGCCGGCAACCTTCACGCTCGCCGCTGCCCTCGCCGCGCGCGCCCTGGTGGCGCGCCACGTGCTGCCCACACGGCTGTCCGCCATCGACGAAGCGGCGACGATCGACGTGTTGTGCGCCGACAAGACCGGCACGCTGACGCAGAACGAGCTGGCGGTGACCGCCGTGCAGCCGGCCGCGGGACGGGATGCGGCGCAGGTGCTCGACCTCGCGGCGCTCGCGAGCGCAGAGCACGGCATGGATCCGGTGGACGCCGCGGTGCGCGCCGCCGCCGCGCACGCAGGTGGGCCTGGCCCGTATACACGCGTGTCGTTCGTGCCCTTCGATCCCTCCCGTCGCACCGCCGAAGCGCAGGTGGTCGATGCCGCCGGCCATACTGTGCGCGTCATCAAAGGTGCCTTGGCCAGCATCGCGCAGCTCACCACGCCGGATGCCACACTGGCGGCAGCAGCCGCGGCTTACGCGGCCCAGGGCTACCGCGTGCTGGCCGTGGCCGCGGGACCGGCCGAGGCGCTGCAGTGCGCCGGCGTACTGGCGCTCAGTGATCCGCCGCGACCCGATGCCCGCGAGCTCATCGCGCAGCTGCGCACGCTCGGCGTACAGACCGTGATGGTCACCGGAGATGCGCCCGCCACCGCCACCGTGGTGGCGCGCCAGGTCGGGCTCGAGGGCGCCGTCTGCCCGGTGGGCAAGCCGCCAGCAGGCGTGCAGCCGGGCGACTTCGCGGTGTTCGCCGGGGTCTTTCCCGAGGACAAGTTCGACATCGTGCGTGCCTACCAGGCCGCCGGTCACACGGTCGGGATGTGCGGCGATGGCGCCAATGACGCCCCGGCGCTGCGGCAGGCGCAGATGGGGATCGCCGTCTCGACGGCGACGGATGTCGCCAAATCCGCCGCCGGCATTGTGCTCACCGAGCCCGGCCTCGGCGGCATCGTCGCCGCGGTGCACTGCGGCCGCGTCGCCTATCAGCGCATCCTCACTTACACGCTGCGCTCGGTGACCGCCAAGGTCAACCAGATGGTGTTCCTGACGGTGGGACTGATGATCACCGGGCACGCGATACTCACCCCGATGCTGATCGTGCTGCTGCTGATCAGCGGTGATTTCCTGGCGATGTCGGCCACCACCGACCACGTGCGTCCCTCGCCGCAGCCGAACGCGTGGCGCATCGGGCAGGTGACGGCGGCGGCGGTCGGCCTCGGTCTGTGCAACGCGGCGTTCTGCACCGCGGTGCTGATCGTTGCGCACTTCCATTTCGGCATCGTCGACAATCACGGCCTGCGCACGCTCGCGGCGTTGACACTGGTGTTCAGCACCCAGGGCGCCTTCTACGTGGTGCGCGATCGCCGCCACCTGTGGAGCTCGCGACCAAGCGGCTGGATCGTGTTGTCGTCACTGCTGGACATCGCCATCATCGCCGCGCTCGCCGGGCGCGGCATCCTGATGCACGCGCTGCCCTGGTCGTTCATCGGCGCGATCCTGCTGGCTGCGGCGCTGTTTGCCCTGATCCTCGACCTCGTCAAGTCGGTATTGTTCGCACGGCTGCGCCTCGCGTAAGGCTGGGCGGGCCGCTAGACTGCGGCGGCGTGCCGGCAGGGGTGGCGTATGAGCGATCGCTTTGCAGAAATCATGGCGCAGCAGCGCACCGGTTACGCCCTCAGCCAGCCCTTCTACTGCGAGGAGGCGTTCTTCGCACGCGAGCTCGAGCGCGTGCTGCTGCGTCACTGGCATTGCGCCGGCCATCAGAGCCAGCTGCCCGAGCCCGGCGACTTCTTCACCCTCGACCTGTGCGGGGAATCACTCATCATCGTGCGCGGCCAGGACCGCGAGGTGCGAGCGCTGCTGAACGTGTGTCGCCACCGCGGCTCGCGCGTGTGCACCGAGCGCGCCGGCCACGCCCGTGGCGGGGTGTTCGTGTGCCCGTATCACGCCTGGACGTACGCGCTCGACGGCTCGCTGCGCGCCGCACGGCAGATGCCGCCGGACTTCGAGCGCGCCGACCACGGCCTGCGCGCGCTGCACGCGCGGGTGCTCGAGGGCCTGATTTTCGTGTCGCTGGCCGAAACGCCGCTCGGGCTCGAGCACGTCGAGGCGATGCTCGCCGGCAGTGCACGGGTCTACGGCTGGGCTGATGCCAGGGTCGCGCATCGCGAGACCTACCCGGTGAGCGCCAACTGGAAGCTCGCGGTGGAGAACTACATGGAGTGCTACCACTGCGGGCCGGCGCACCACGAATACTCGCGCTTTCACCTGTATGCACGCCCGGAGGCGCTCAATCGCGAAGCCGACGAGCGCGTGCGCACCCGCGCGCGCGCGCTCGGGGTCGCGATCCGCGAGGTCGACCACTGGGGCCTCGCCGCCCACGCCGGTCAGGAAGCCGCCGGCAGCGCCCGCTCGGCACTGGCCGAGGGCGCGGTGAGCGGCAGCGAGGACGGCCGGGCGCTCGCCCCGCTCATGGGCGAGTTCACTGACTACGACGGCGGGGTGACGTTCTTCGACGTCGGCCTGACCAGTAACTTCCTCGCCTATCCGGATCACGGCCTCATCTACCGCTTCGTTCCGCGCAGCGTGGGGCGCACCGACATGGAGGTCATCTGGCTGGTGCGCGCGGAGGCGCGCGCCGGCACCGACTACGACCTCGAGCGGCTCACCTGGCTGTGGAAGGTCACCAGCATCGCCGACAAGCGCATCATCGAGCTGAACCAGCAGGGCATCACCTCGCGCTACTACCAGCCGGGGCCGTACTCGCAGATGGAGCAGCACACCCGCCGCCTGGTGGAGTGGATACTCGCGGAGCTGCGCTAAAGCGCGCGGCGCGCACGCCCGTGATCGTTCATCTCGTCGACGGCACCTACGAGCTGTTCCGCCATTTCTATGGCCTGCGCCGCTACACTGGCGGCGCCGGGCATCCCTACGGCGCCGTGGCCGGTGTGCTGGGGACGATCCTCGAGATGCTCGAGCAAGGCGCGACGCACCTGGGCGTTGCGACCGACCACGTCATCGAATCCTTCCGCAATCGCCTCTGGCCGGACTACAAGACCGGCGAGGGCGTCGACCCGGCGCTGCTCGCGCAGTTTCAGCCGCTGGAAGAGGCGCTGGCGGCACTCGGGGTGGTGGTGTGGCCGATGGTCGAGCTGGAGGCCGACGATGCGCTCGCCTCCGCCGCACACCTCGCCGCAGGCGATGCGCAGGCGCAGAAGGTGTGCATCTGGACTCCGGACAAGGATCTGGCGCAGTGCGTGCGCGGTGAGCGCGTGGTGCAGGTGGAGCGCAAGAGCCGCCAGATTCGCGATGCCGCGGCGGTGCGCGTCAAGTTCGGCGTCGAGCCGCAGCTGATTCCCGATTTTCTGGCACTGGTCGGCGACAGTGCCGACGGCTACCCCGGGCTCGCCGGCATCGGCCGCGTGACCGCAGCGCGCCTGATCGGCCGCTACGGGGCGCTCGAGAGCTTTCCGCCGCCGGTGCTCGCTGAGCGCCGCGAGCTTGCGCTGCTCTTCAAGCAGCTCGCCACGCTGCGCACCGATGCCGAATTGTTCAAGAATGTGAGCGAGCTCAGGTGGCGCGGGCCGACGGCCGCTTTCCGCGCGTGGACCGAGCGGCTCGAGGCCCCGCGACTGCTCGCGCGCAGCGAACGTATCGCCCTACAATAGCCGCGATGCCGAACGAATTGAGAATCGCTGTGCTCGCGGCCGGAGTCATCGCGGTGGTGGCCGCGCTGCTGCTCGGGCGCTTCAGGACGCCCCCCGGGCTACGCCTCGTGGTGGCACTCGCAGGCGCGGGACTGCTGCTGTGGGCGGCGTTGCCCTGGCTCATCCGACCGGAACGCCCGCCCGCACCGCCACCTGCACCACCCCCGCCGCCGCTGACGCGCGCCGACGCCGCACCGCCGGTCGATCTGGCGCAAACCTTAAGCGCCGCGATCCTCGCCTGTCCGGCGACGACTGAGCCGGCCGTGCCCGACGGTGCCCGCGCCTCGCGGGCGCAGATGCTCGAGGCCAGCAATGCCTTCAAGGCCTATGACGCCGCCACCGTGGCCTATACCCACTGCGTCGACACGGCCGTCGAGCAGCTCAGCGGCCAATACGCCAGCGTCGCCTCCGCCGCCGACATCCAGAACCTCAAGGTATTCGGCACCAGCGCCCACAACACCGCGGTGGACCAGGAGCAGGCAGTGGCCGACAAGCTCAACGTGCAGGTGCGCATCTACAAGGGCAAGCATCCGGGCTAGCGCCGCGGCGGCCCGCGAGGCGGCCGGCGTGCCGGCCGCGTACAGCGGCCCTTGCCGCAGTGTTTGTGTTAGGTTAAGGCGCTGCCACGCGCAGCGCTTCACGCAGGGGAAAACAACATGAGAACGGGTCTGGCTCTGGCACTCGCCGCAGGGTGCCTGATCTTGGGTGTCGCCGCCGGTGTAACCGCGAGGCAGAAGGCGACGGGACCGGGAATCGAGGTGATGCGCGGCAAAACCCCCAAGGAAGCCGCACAGGCCGCGCTCGATGCAGCGCAGAAGCTCGCCGGCACCGGTTCCTGGGAGCTGCTGGGCGTCGCGCGCGTCTATTACCTCTCGGGCGACAAGGCCCGGGGCCAGGCGCTGATCGACCAGGTCGTCAGCGGCAAGGCGGAAGGGAGCGACTGGCAGCGCGTCGGCCAGATCTATGCCGAAGCGAAAGAAAACCAGAAAGCCGAGGAGGCGTTCCAGAAGGTGCTCGCGGCCGATCCCAAGGGGAGCGACGATACCGGCCGCGCCGAGATCGGCGCCTGGTACATCACCATCGGTCAGCGCGACAAGGGCGAGGAGCTCTTCGCGCAGGCGTTTGCCAAGAATCCGGACGAGACGTGGCACTACGTGCGCGTGGCGGAGGCCTTTCTCGGGGTGACGCCTCGCTAGCGGGCCGCGTGCGCGCCGCCGGCCGGCAGCGCGGCGGCGGTCTTGTGTGCGGGGACGAAGTCGTCGAGCACCGCGCGGCGCATCAGGTCGGGCGGCAGCAAGCCCTGCGCGAGGATGAAGTCGTGGAAGGCCTTCGGGCTGAAGGCGCTGCCCAGCGCCTGCTCGGTCTCCTTGCGCAGCGCCAGCAGCCGCGTGTAGCCGTAGAAGTAGCTGTTGGCCTGCCCGGGTGAGCGGAAGGTGAAGCGCTCGACCTCCTCCTTGGCAAAGGCGTGGCTCAGCACCACGTCCTGCTCGAGCACCTGGTAGGCGCGCCCCGGCGTCACCGCGCCGCTCTGCAGCTCCGGATCCAGAAAAGCGCGTGCGGCGCGCAGCAGCCGCAGCTGCAGGGTCAGCAGCTGTCCGGCCGGCGGCTCGTAGGGCTGCATGAGGTACTCGGAGTACAGCCCCCAGCCCTCGGCGTTGGTGGAATTGAACGCATAGTGCGCGCGCGCCAGGCTCACGCCCTGCTCGACCATGGAATCGAACTGCAGCTCGTGGCCGGGGCGCGCTTCGTGCGCGGTGAGCGTCCAGGCGACCGCGTCGAAGGTGAAATCATCGTAGCGATCCGCTGCTTCGCCGTTCGCCGCGGGCAGGTTCAGCGGCAGCACGAACTCGCCGCGCTGGCCGGTATTGTGCACCAGCGGCGGCGGCGACATGTGCGGGGCGGGCTCGCGCGCGGTCTCCGCGGCGGTCGCCAGGCGGATGATCGCCGGCCGGTCGGGCAGCGTCACCAGGTCGTGCGCCACGATGAGCTGCTCGATCTCGTGCAGGCGGTTGTTGAAGAACGGCAGGATCGCATCTCCGGTGATCTGCTGCTTCTTCAACTCACGGATCACGGCGCGGTAGTCGCTCGAGGGGTAGTGATTGGCGCTCGCCACCTGCGCGGCAAGCGGCGCCATCTGCCCCTGGTACTCGGTGAATGCCGCGTGCGCCATGGCGGCGATCTTCTGCGGCGGGATGTCAACGCCGTATTGCTCGAAATCGAGGGCATACTTTTCAGGGGGCAGACGGAAATCCGTGCGCGCCTTCGGCAGGATGTTCTGCCGCACCCAGGCGTCGTAGTCGGTCAACTGCGCCCGCAGCTTGTCGTAGGCAGGCTCCCAGCCCTGCAGGCCATACTTCTTGAACAGCTGCGCGATGCCCTCGAGATAATTCGGGTTGCGCCCGAGCTCGGTCTCGACCTGGCTCTGCGCCGGGTAGATGACGCCCGGTTTCGCCATCTGCTCGCGCGCGCGCTGCTCAAGGATCTCGGTGAGCGGACGGTAACCGCTCTCCAGGCCTGCGTAGCGGCGCAGCCGCACCAGTGCCGCCGGGCGCCGCTCGGCGGCGACCTGATCATCGAGCAAGCCCCGCAAGCCCTCGAATGCCCTGGAGCTGGCATTGAGGAACGGCACCTCGTGCTTCAGCTCGTAGTCCTCGCGGCGAAAACGCAGGTTGAACGCCTTGTGCAGGATGTCGAGGTCCTGCTGCACGCGCGGGTCGCTCTCGGTGGCGCGCGCCGCATCGATCCGCGCCATCACCTTCTCGAGCTCGCGGCGCTCGACGAGCTCATCGGCGAGCGTCGGATGGGCGATGCGCTCGTCGAACTGTGCCAGTCCCTCGCGCGAGCCCTGCTCGGGTGCGTGCTCGAGCTGCACGTCGAGGAGCTTGCGCGTGTAGCCGTTGCTGCGCTCGATCCAGGCGCGCTCAGGGTGGGTGGCACTCGCCTCCTCGGCAGCCTGCACCGCATAGGGCACGAGGGTCACCAGGAGCGCACAGGTCAGATGGCGCATACGACACTTCCGGCAGACGCCCCGCGGAAGCTGGGGGCGCGACACTATAAGTTTGGAGGCTCCCCGCGCTGTGCGGCAGCTGCCGCCGCTGGCGGCGGCGCGCGCAGCGGCAATCGCCCCAGCAGCTCGTTGAGCCTGGCGAGGTCGAGCGGCTTGACCAGGTGCTGGTCGAAGCCCGCGCTCTGCGAGCGGCGGCGGTCGGGTTCCTGCCCCCACCCCGTCAGCGCCAGCAGCGTGACCTGCGCACCCCAGGGCTGGGCACGGATGCGGCGCGCCACCTCGTACCCGTCGAGCAGCGGCATGCCGATATCGAGCAGCGCGACATCCGGCCGGTGGCGCTCGGCGCACTCGAGCGCCACCGTGCCGTTCGCGGCGCTGAACACCTCGTGACCCTGCAGCTTCAGCACCTCGGCGAGGCTTGCGAGCGCATCCGGGTTGTCGTCGGCCACGAGAATGCGGCGACCGACCACCGGTGCAAGCTCGGGGCGCGCAGCGCCGTCGGCGGCGCGCGCCGGCGCCGCTTCGGCAGGCAGCAGCGGCAGGCGGATGGTGAATTCGCTGCCGCGCCCGCTGCCCTCGCTCGCCGCCGTGACGGTACCTCCGTGCATCTCCATCAGGCGCCGCACCAGCGCGAGCCCGATGCCAAGCCCGCTCTGCGCGTAGTCACTGCGGCTGTCGAGCTGGGTGAACAGGTCGAAGATCAGTGGCAACCGCTCCGCGGGGATGCCGACGCCGTCGTCGCACACGCGGAACTCGACCGCCTCGCCCGCGTGGTGGACGCGCAAGCGGATGTGGCCGCCGCGGTTGGTGTACTTGGCCGCATTCCCGAGCACGTTGCCGAGTGCCTGCGTCAAGCGCAGCGGGTCACCGTACAGCAGCAGCGGCTCGGCCGGCGCCTGCACCTCCAGGTGGTGCCCGCGTTCCTCGATCAGCGGCGCGACGGTCTCCAGCGCCCGCGCGATGAGGGTCGCGACCTCGACCGGCTCGCGCGCCAGTGAGATCTTGCCGCGTGTGATGCGCGAGACGTCGAGCAGGTCATCCACCAGGCGCGTGAGGTACGACAGTTGCCGCTCGATAACCTCGCGCGACCAGCTCAGCTGCTTCCCCGACAGGTCCATGCGCATCAGCTGCACGGCGTTGAGGATGGGAGCGAGCGGGTTGCGCAGCTCGTGGGCGAGCATGGCGAGAAACTCGTCCTTGCGCCGATCAGCCTCCTTGAGCGCATCCTCCGCCCGGGCACGCTCGCTCACCTCCCGCTGCAGGCTGCGATTGGCGCGCGCCAGCTGTTCGTTGGCGCGCTGCAGCGTGGCGTTGAACTGCTCGAGCTCGCGGGTGCGCTCCTCGCGCAGCGCAAGATTCGCCTGCGCCAGGCGCTCGTTGGCGAGCGCCAGGTTGCGGTTGAGCTCGCGCAGCTCGCGCCGCTTGCAGTACAGCTCGACCAGCACCGCCACCTTGCTGCGCAGGATCTCGGGCACCACCGGGATGGAGACGTAATCGACCGCGCCGACCTTGTAGCCCTTGAGGCGGTCGAGCTCGGTGATGTGCACGCCGGTGACGAAGATGATCGGCGTGCGCTCGAAGCGCGGGTGGTCGTGGATCAGGCGCGCGGCCTCGAAGCCGTCCATGTCGGGCATGCTCACATCGAGCAGCACCACGGCGAACTCCTCGCGCATGAGCTTTTCCAGCGCCTCGAGTCCCGAGCGCGCCGTCACCAGGTTCTGCCCGAGCTCGGCGAGCACCGCCTCGTAGGTGAGCAGCCGCGCCGGCTGGTCATCCACCAGCAGGATGTTCACCTTGCCGGAAACGTCCGTGTCCCCGTCGCCGCCGCCGCGCGCGCCGCGCGCTTCTAGCGATGCAGCCACATGCGCACCAGCGACAGCAGCTGATCGGTGTTGACCGGCTTGGCGACGTAGTCCGAAGCGCCCGCCTCCAGGCACTTCTCGCGGTCGCCCTTCATGGCTTTGGCGGTGAGGGCGATGATCGGCAGCATGCGGAATTTCTGGTTACTGCGGATGCGGCGCATGGTCTCGTAGCCGTCCATCTCCGGCATCATCACGTCCATCAGCACCAGCGACAGCTCATCGGTGCTCTCCACCAGCTTGATCGCCTCCTGCCCGTTGGTGGCGGTGATCACCTGCATGTGGTGGCGCTCCAGCAGACTGTTGAGCGCGAAGATGTTGCGGATGTCATCGTCCACCACCAGCACCTTGCGGCCGCTCAACGGCTCGTCGCTCTCGTGCAGCGCCTCGATCATCTGCTGCTTGGCGGGCGGCAGGTCGGCGATCACGCGGTGCAGGAACAGCGCCGTCTCATCCAGCAGCCGCTCGGGCGAGCGCACACCCTTGAGCACGATGCTCTTGGCGTTCTTGCGCAGCTCGATCTCCTCCTCGTCGGAGAGCTCCCGGCCGGTGAACACGATGATCGGCGTGCGGCTCAGCTGCGCATCCTGCTGCACCTGCGCCAGCAGCTCGAAACCGGACATGTCCGGCAGCCGCAGGTCGAGCACCACGCAGTCGAAGCCGCCGCTGCGCATGGCCTCGAGCGCCGCCGCGCCGGTGTCGGCGGTGGTGATCTCGACGTCGTGGTGGCCGAGCAGCTCGCTCACGGAAAGCTGCTCGGCCGGATCGTCCTCGACCACCAGCAGCCGCCGCACGCGCTCGGCGGTGAAGCTCTTGAGGCGCTCGAACGCCTGCTCCAGGCCCTCGGTGGTCACGCCCTTGGTGATATAGGAGAACGCCCCGCGCTCCAGACCGTACTGGCGCTCGTCCTCGACGGTGAGGATCTGCACCGGGATGTGGCGCGTCTCGGGGTTGCGCTTGAGCTGGTTGAGCACCGTCCAGCCGAGCATGTCCGGCAGGAACACGTCGAGCGACACCGCCGTCGGCGGGTACTTGCGCGCGAGGTTGAGGGCGTCCGCGCCGGTGCGCGCCAGCACCACCTTGAAGCCGTGCCGGCGCGCCAGCTCGAGCAGCACGCGCGCGTAGTGCGGATCGTCCTCCACCACCAGCAGCACCGCATCGGCAGGCGCAAGATTCTCGCGGTCGTCCGGGATCTCCTCCGGGCGCACCGCCGGCAGCGCCACCGGCTGGTAGCTGGCCTGCGCGGTGCTCGCCGCGGCGGCGGCGCCCTGCCCCGCCCCGCGGTTGTAGGCCGAGCCGATGAAGGACACCGGCAGGTAGAGCGTGAAGGTGCTGCCGCTGCCGTGCACGCTGCTCAGGCGGATCTCACCGCCGAGCAGGTGCGCCAGCTCGCGACTGATCGCCAACCCTAAGCCCGTGCCGCCGTACTTGCGCGCCGTGCCGGCGTCGGCCTGCTGGAAGGCCTCGAAGATGATCTTCTGCTTCTCGGGCGGGATGCCGATGCCGGTATCGCTGACGGAGAACTCCACCACCGCCGGCGCCTGGCTGAGGATCGGGTGCTCGGCGCTCCAGCCGCCGGTGGCCACCCCGACGTGCAGCCGCACGCCGCCGCGCTCGGTGAACTTGAAGGCGTTCGACAGCAGGTTCTTCAGCACCTGCAGCAGGCGCTTGGAGTCGGTGGCGATGGCGCGGCCGAGCCGCGCGTCGAAGTCGGCGGTGAAGGACAGCTTGCGGGCGTCCGCCTCGTGGCGGAAATTGCGCTCGATGGTCTCGCGCAGGTTGGTGAAGGGCAGCTCCTCGCACTCCACCGTGACCGTGCCGGACTCGATCTTCGACAGGTCGAGGATGTCGCTGATCAGGTTCAGCAGATCGGTGCCCGCCCCATGGATGGTGTTGGCGAACTCCACCTGGCGCCCCGAGAGGTTGCCGTCGGCGTTCTCGGCGAGCTGTTGCCCAAGGATCAGGATGCTGTTGAGCGGCGTGCGCAGCTCGTGCGACATGTTGGCGAGGAACTCCGACTTGTAGCGCGAGGTGAGCGCGAGCTCCGCGGCCTTCTCCTCGAGCGCGCGCCGCGCCAGCTCGATCTCCTGGTTCTTGCGCTCCACCTCGACGTTCTGCTCGGCGAGCAGCTTCGCCTTGTTGGCGAGCTCCTCGTTGGTCTGCTGCAACTCGGCCTGCTGCGTCTGCAGCTCGCCGGCGAGCTGCTGCGACTGCTTGAGCAGCCCCTCGGTGCGCATGGTCGCCTCGATGGTGTTGAGCACCACGCCGATGATGCTGCCGGTGAGCTGCTCGAGAAACGCCAGGTGCGAGGCGGTGAACTCCCCGAGCGAGGCGAGCTCCACCACCGCCTTCACGTGCCCCTCGTACAGCACCGGCAGCACGATGACGCTGCGCGGGCGCACGTTGAACAGCCCGCCGCGCACCTGGATGGAGTCCTCGGGGATGTCGGTGACGATCAGGCGCTGGCGGTCCGCCGCCGCCTGCCCCACCAGCCCCTGGCCCAGGCCGTAGCGGCGCGGCTCGCGCGGCTCGAACGCCTCGTCGGCGTAGCTGGCGAGCTCCTTGAGCGAGGGCCCCTGGTGGGCGCGGTCCATCACGTAGACGATGCCCTGCTGCGCGTTCACCAGCGGCGCGAGCTCCGACAGCAGGAGCTTGCCCACCGTCACCAGGTCGCGCTGCCCCTGCATCATGCGACTGAACTTGGCGAGGTTGGTCTTCAGCCAGTCCTGCTCGGTGTTGCGCTCGGTGGTGGCGCGCAGGTTGCCGATCATGGCGTTGATGTTGTCCTTGAGCTCGGACACCTCGCCGCGCGCTTCCACCTGGATCGAGCGGGTCAGGTCGCCCTTGGTGACCGCGGTGGCCACTTCGGCGATGGCGCGCACCTGGTTGGTGAGGTTGGCGGCCAGCAGGTTGACGTTGGCGGTGAGGTCCTTCCAGGTGCCGGCAGCGCCCGGCACGTGCGCCTGGCCGCCGAGGCGCCCCTCGACGCCCACCTCGCGCGCCACGCTGGTGACCTGGTCGGCGAAGATGGCGAGCGTGTCGGTCATGCTGTTGATGGTGTCGGCGAGCGCGTTGACCTCGCCCTTGGACTCGACCGTCAGGCGCTGGCGCAGGTCACCGTTGGCGACCGCGGTCACCACCTTGACGATGCCGCGCACCTGGTTGGTGAGGTTGTTGGCCATCACGTTGACGTTGTCGGTGAGGTCCTTCCAGGTGCCGGCCACGCCGGGTACCAGCGCCTGACCACCGAGCTTGCCCTCGGTGCCGACCTCGCGGGCGAGGCGCGTCACCTCGGCGGCGAAGCCGTTGAGCTGATCGACCATGGTGTTGATGGTCTCCTTCAGCTGCAGGATCTCGCCCTTGACGTCCACGGTGATCTTGCGCGACAGGTCGCCGCGCGCAATGGCGGTGGACACTTCCGCGATGTTGCGCACCTGGCCGGTGAGGTTGCGCGCCATGGAGTTGACGTTGTCGGTGAGGTCCTTCCAGGTGCCGGCGACCCCGGGCACGATCGCCTGGCCGCCGAGCTTGCCCTCGGTGCCGACCTCGCGCGCCACGCGCGTCACCTCGGCGGCGAAGCTGTTGAGCTGGTCGACCATGGTGTTGACGGTTTCCTTCAGCTGCAGGATCTCGCCGCGCACATCCACGGTGATCTTGCGCGACAGGTCGCCGCGCGCAATCGCAGTGGCGACTTCGGCGATGTTGCGCACCTGGCCGGTGAGGTTGCTCGCCATGGAATTGACCTTGTCGGTGAGGTCCTTCCACACGCCACTCACGTCCTTGACGTCCGCCTGACCGCCGAGCCTGCCCTCGGAGCCGACCTCGCGCGCCACGCGGGTGACCTCCGCCGCAAACGCGTTCAACTGGTCCACCATGGTGTTGATGGTTTGCTTCAGCTGCAGGATCTCGCCGCGCACATCCACGGTGATCTTGCGCGACAGGTCGCCGCGCGCGATCGCGGTGGCGACTTCGGCGATGTTGCGCACCTGGTCGGTGAGGTTGCTCGCCATGGAGTTGACGTTGTCGGTGAGGTCCTTCCACACGCCGCTGACGCCCTTGACCTCGGCCTGGCCGCCGAGGTTGCCCTCGGTGCCGACCTCGCGCGCCACGCGGGTCACCTCGGCGGCGAACGCGTTCAACTGGTCCACCATGGTGTTGATGGATTCCTTCAGCTGCAGGATCTCGCCCTTGACGTCGGCGGTGATCTTGCGCGACAGGTCGCCGTTGGCAATGGCGGTGGCCACTTCGGCGATGTTGCGCACCTGGCCGGTGAGGTTGCCGGCCATGGAGTTGACCGAATCGGTGAGGTCCTTCCAGGTGCCGGCCACGCCTGGCACCACCGCCTGGCCGCCGAGCTTGCCCTCGGTGCCGACCTCGCGCGCCACGCGCGTCACCTCGGAGGCGAATGAGCGCAGCTGATCGACCATGGTGTTGATGGTCTCCTTCAGCTGCAGGATCTCACCGCGTACATCGACGGTGATCTTGCGCGACAGGTCGCCGCTGGCGATGGCGGTGGAGACTTCGGCGATGTTGCGCACCTGGCCGGTGAGGTTGCCGGCCATGGAGTTGACCGAGTCGGTGAGATCCTTCCAGGTGCCGGCCACGCCAGGGACTGCGGCCTGGCCGCCGAGCTTGCCCTCGGTGCCGACCTCGCGCGCCACGCGCGTCACCTCGGCGGCGAAGCTGTTGAGCTGGTCCACCATGGTGTTGATGGTGTTCTTCAGCTCGAGGATCTCGCCCTTGACGTCGACGGTGATCTTGCGCGACAGGTCGCCGCGCGCCACGGCGGTGGTCACCTCGGCGATGTTGCGCACCTGGCCGGTGAGGTTGGTGGCCATGGCGTTGACCGAGTCGGTGAGGTCCTTCCAGGTGCCGGCGACGCCCGAGACGATCGCCTGGCCGCCGAGCTTGCCCTCGGTGCCGACCTCGCGTGCCACGCGCGTCACCTCGGAAGCGAACGAGCGCAGCTGATCGACCATGGTGTTGATGGCCTCCTTCAGCTGCAGGATCTCGCCGCGCACGTCGACGGTGATCTTGCGCGACAGGTCGCCGTTGGCCACCGCGATCGTCACCTCGGAGATGTTGCGCACCTGGCCGGTGAGGTTGCTCGCCATGGAGTTGACGCTGTCGGTGAGGTCCTTCCAGGTGCCGGCAACCCCAGGGACTGCGGCCTGGCCGCCGAGCTTGCCCTCGGTGCCGACCTCGCGCGCCACGCGCGTCACCTCGGAGGTGAACGCGCTCATCTGCTCGATCATGGTGTTGACGATGGTGGCCGAGCGCAGGAACTCGCCCTTGAGCGGCCGGCCGCTCACCTCCAGGCTCATGGTCTGCTGCAGGTCGCCCTTGGCGACCGCGGAAATGGTGCGCGTCACCTCGGTGGTCGGCCACAGCAGGTCATCGATCAGCGTGTTGACCGAGGCTTCCATTGCGCCCCAGGCGCCCGAGCGCCGGTCGCTCGACATGCGGTGGCGCGTCTTGCCATCCTTGCCGACGATCTGCCCGGCGCGCTCCAGCTCCCCGGCGAGGCGCTCGTTGCAGGTCACGATCTCGTTGAACGTGTCGGCGATCTTGCCGGCAAGTCCGGTCTGGTCGCCGGCGAGGCGCACCGAGAAGTCCCCGTCGCGCACTGCCTGCAGCGCGCGCAGCAGCCGCCGCAGATCGAGCTGGCTGTCTTCGGGGTGCTGGCGGCCGTTGCCGCCACGGGGGCGCGGGGCGCGTTCCTGCGTTTGCATCAGCGAGCTCCCAAAGGCGAAGGCGGCGAAATCACGTGTGCGGATGTGCACCTGTCCGCGCTGCGCGCGCTCCACGGGGAGACGCCACGCAAAAGCCCGGTCGGTGAGCGTGCCGCGCTCCGTTGCTTCGCCTCCCGCTGCAACCGTAATCGCGGCAATGAACGCCGCGAAGATCTTAGCGTTCGGCGGCCTCTGCCAATGTAGGGGAGCCGTACCGGCCGCTGTAGGATGCGGACTACAGCGGGCCAAGCCTGCGCTACAATGCACGGGCGGCGCGAGGCGTTGCAGCGCCGCGACAAACACCCGTTCGGGAGAGCCCCGTGAGTGCCCATCCTTCTCCGGTCCGGCGTGATCCGGGTTACATCGGCCTGACGACCAAGGTCGCGACGCTGCCGTCGCAGTGGTACTTCGACGCGGCGCATTACCAGGGCGAGCTGAGCCGCATCTGGTACCGCAACTGGATCTACGCCTGCCGCGCGAGCGACCTGCCCGCCGCGCGCAGCTTCCGCACGCTCACCGTGGGCGACCAGAGCGTGCTCATCGTGCGCGACGAGGCCGGGAGCCTGCGCGCCTTTCACAATACCTGCCGCCACCGTGGCTCGACGCTGTGCCGCACCGCCGAGGGACGCGTCCCGGCGGCCGGGATCGTGTGCCCCTACCACAGCTGGCGTTACAGCCTGCAGGGCGAGCTGCTGCAGACCTCCTCGCAGCAGCCCGGCGACGGCTTCGACAAGCGCGACTTCCCGCTCTACGCCCTGCCGCTCACCGAGTGGAACGGCTTCCTCTTCATCGCCCTGAGCCCCGACCCGCCGCCGTTCGCGGCAAGCTTCGACCTGCCGCTGAACCGCCTCGACGACTGGCCGCTCGCCGAGCTCAGCGTCGGGCACCGTCTGCAAAAGACCATCCGCTGCAACTGGAAGGTGTTCTGGGAGAACTACAACGAATGCCTGCACTGCCCGGGGGTGCATCCGCGCCTGGCGCAGCTGGTGCCGATCTTCGGCCGGGCGCTGCTCGAGCGGCGCGACGACCCGCGCTGGCAGGATCATGCGGACGATGACGACCCGAAGTACGGCGGCGGCCTGCGCCGCGGCGCGCAGAGCTGGACCATGGACGGACGGCCGGCGGGGGTGCCGTTCCCGCACTTAAGCGCGGCAGACCGCGCCGCCGGGCACATCTACATGACCAGCTTGCCCTCGGTGTTCATCGTCGCGCACGTCGACTACGTGCGCGTGGTGCGGCTGCTGCCGCTGGCGCCCGAGCTCACCGACATGAGCATCGAGTTCCTGTTCCTGCCCGAGACGCTCGCGGATCGCACGCGCGACATCATGCAGGCGGTCGACTTCACCAACATCGTCATGAGCGAGGATGCCGCGATCTGCGAGGTCAACCAGAGCGGGCTGCACGCCTTGCCGCACGCGGCCGGCGTGCTGATGCCCGAAGAGTGGGCGCTGCGCGAGTTCCACGACTGGGTGCGCGCGCAACTGGCACGGCCCTGAGAGCGGCACTGCCTGGCGCGCCGCTGCTCGTGGCAGCGCTGTTGTCGCTGTGCGCCTGCCAGCGCGCACCCGGCGGGCACGCGGCGGAAGAGCCGGTGCTGCACGTCTACAACTGGGCCGACTACATCGGCTTCAACACCGTCGCCGACTTCGAGCGCACCACCGGCATCAAGGTGGTCTACGACCTGTTCGACTCGAACGAGACGCTCGAGGGGAAGCTGCTGATCGGCGATTCCGGTTACGACATCGTCAGCACCAGCATGGAGCACTACGCCCGCCAGATCCGCTCGGGCCTGTACGAACCGCTCGACAAGTCACTGCTGCCGAACTGGAAGAACCTCGACCCGGCGGTGCTCGCCGTGCAGGCGCGCGCCGACCCCGGCAACCGCTATGCCGCGCCCTACCTGCACGCCATGAACGGCTTCGCCTACAACACCGTGCTGGTGCGCGCACGGCTGCCGCAGGCGCCGCTCGACAGCCTCGACATGCTGTTCAAGCCGGAAGTTGTCGCGCACTTTGCCGACTGCGGTGTGAGCTTCCTCGATTCGCCCGACGACGTGCTGCAGCTCGCGCTCGCTTACCTGAAGCGCGACCCCAACTCGCGCAGCGTCGCCGATCTGCACGCCGCCGAGCAGCTGATCATGTCGGTGCGCCGCTACATTCGCACATTCGATTCGAGCGATTACGTCGATCAGCTCGCCTCCGGGGAGCTGTGCGTGGCAATGGCCTGGTCGAGCGATTACCTGCTCGCCATCACGCGCTCGCGCAAAGCCGGTATCGACCTGCACCTCGCCTTCACGCTGCCGCGCGAGGGCTCCAACATCAGCTACAACGCGCTGCTGATCCCGGTCAATGCGCCGCACCGACTGGCGGCGCACCGCTTCATCAACTTCATCCTCGATCCGCAGGTCATCGCCGCCGTCAGCAACGACACCTATTACGGCAACGACAACCTCGCGGCGCACCCGTTGGTGAAGCCCGAGCTCCGCAACGACCCGGCCATCTATCCGCCGCCCGCGGTGCGCGCGCGGCTTTACCTGCCGACCGAATACGACACCGCCTACCAGCGCCTCCTGACGCGCACCTGGACGCGCATCAAGAGCGGGCTGTAGCGGGGAACCGGCTGTAGCGGGGAGCGGGCTGCGGCGCGGGGCGCTGCGCTTCAGGCGGGCGGCACGCCCTGATAGCGCGGATCGTGGGGCGGCCGGGCGAGGATCCGGCGCACCAGCGGCTCGAAGACCTCGAGGCTTTCGGTGCGGTAGTCCGGATCAAACGAGCACTGATCCCAGGCGGCGCAGAAATGCACGGTGGCCGCGTACCAGGGGTGATCGCGCAGGCGCTCGCGCGCGTGGCGATCGCCGCCGAAGTGGTGCACGTAGTAATAGTTCTGGAACAGTCCGTGCTGCGCCACGATCCAGGCGACCTCCGGCCGCACGTACGGCCGCAGGATGGAGGCGGCGAGCTCCGCGTGGTTGTAGGGCGCGAGCTCATCCCCGACATCGTGCAGCAATGCGGCGACGATCAGCTCCTCGTCGGCGCCGTCGCGCTGCGCGCGCGTGGCGGCCTGCAGCGAGTGCTGCAGGCGGCTCACCGGGTAGCCCTCGAGCGAGTGATCGAGGTGGCGCAGCGCATCCAGCACGCGGTCGGCGAGCCCTTGCGCGTAGGCGCGCTCGGACTCGTCCAGCAGCAGGTAGTCCTCGCGCGTGCCGTGCTGCATCTGGCGGAAGCTGACGATGCGGCTCATGCGCTGCGTCTCGTCGCGGCCAGAGCGCCGAGCCGGCGGCGCAGCACGCGCCACACACTGCGCGGTCCGTCGATATCGATGTACGCCCCCTGCAGGTGCCGCAGCCCTTCCGCCGGATCGAAGCCGCTGCGCCCATGCAGCAGGCGGCAATTGTCGAACATCACCAGGTCGCCGGTCTTCAGCAGGAAGCGGATCTCGAACTGCGGCGCCCGCAGGCTGTGATCGAACAGCCGCCGCGCCCGGTAGAAGGCCTCGAGGGCCTCGCGCTCGAAAAGCGGCACGTAGTCGAGCCGCGGGCTGAAATGGATGCCCTTCAAGGCACCGGTCACGTCGAGCTCGATCAGCGGTGCGCTGGCGGTGAGCTCGGTGGCGACATCGATGAACCTGAAGCGCACCGGCGTGCGGCTGAGGATGTCGAAGGCCTGTGGGTGCTGGCGGCGCAGCGCCTGCGCGACCGCGAAGCCGTCCACCAGCGTCGACAGGCCGCCGCTCGTCTCGTTCACCAGGCAATGCAGCAGCTGGATCCCGGGCACCGGCGAGCGGTAGGGATTGTCGGTGTGCGGATCGAGCGCGATCGAGGTGTAGGCCAGATCGTTCGCCTCCGGGGTCGAGCGCACGTTAAACAGCGCGCCGAAGTTCGTCTCGCGCGTGAAACCGAAGGTGGTGCCGACCTTCAGCACGGTGCCCGGAGCGGTCGGCACGCCCTCGAAGATCACGAACCCGAAGCTGAGGAAGGACTCGAGCCACGACAGCAGCTCGGCATCGGATGGCTGGTCACGCCAGCGCGCCCGCGGCAGCTCGCCCAAGCTCCCGTCCCAAAGGCGCGCGGCCGGGCAGTCAGGGCTGTTGGGGGCCAGCTCGGCTTCGGCGAGAATCTCCTCGCCGCGAAACGTCGCCTCGTGAGCGTCGCTGAACCTGACGCGAAACACACCCGCGGCCGGCTGCGTCACGGCGGTGATCTGCAGATCGGGATCGAAGTCCGACGGGTCCAGCAAGCGTTGCTGCGTCTTCAGGTCGATGCTGACCGCATCGCGGCAGCGCTCGCGCAGCCACAGCGGGTGAATGGGCTGCTCGCGGCCGTCGCCGCGCACGAGCGTAAGCCCCGGAGGCGAGGCGATTTTCAGGTGCGCTTGTTGCATTACGGCCACGCCTTGAAGTCTAGCTTCGCGTGCCGATCCCTGTCCACGGCGCCTGTTGCTGCCCTCAGGAAAAGCTCGGCCGCCGGATGCCCTCCTTGTCCAGACCCCGTGCGGCGAACTGTCGGGCGAGCGCGTCGAGCAGCTGCGAGCGCAGCGTATCGCGGTCGGCCCCCGGCGGCGGGCGGATGCGCAGCTCGAGCGTCGTTCCGGCAGCGTCGATACGCGTCAGGAAACAGCCGAGCACGCAGGTCGGATCGAGCGCCTCGCGGGCGGTGGCGAGCGCGGTGCTACGCGCAGACTCGAGATCGGCCTCGCGAGCCACGCGGATCAGGACCGTGAGCGGCGCGGCGGTGAGCCCGCTGCGCAGGTTGAGCGCCACCTGGCTGGCGGCCAGGCTGTTAGGCAGCACCACCAGTCGTCCATCGGGGGTACGCAGCGTGGTGTAGCCGAGCGAGATCATCTCGACCGTGCCGACCTCGGTGCCGGTGGGGGCGCTCACCTGCAGCGTGTCGCCGAGGCGAAAAGGCCGGTAGAGCGTGATGGCCACACCGGCGACCAGATTGCCGAGGGTGCTCTGCGCGGCCAGCCCGATGACCACCGAGGCGACGCTCGCACCGGCGAGCAGCGCCGTGCCCATGGAGCGCAGCAGCGGGATCAGGTGCGCGTACAGGATGAGCATGATCACCCAGATGGCCGCAGAGCCCGCCTGCTGCAGGAAGCTGACGGTGGTGCGGTCGACGTGCCCCTGGCGCGTCATCGCGGTGTGCAGCGCAGCGCGCAGCAGCCGCGTCAGCAGCAGCGCCGCGGCCACGAACACCAGCAGGTACACGGCCGCGCCGATGATCGTGTCGGGCTTGAGGATGGCCAGCAGTTTTTCGGCGCCGAGCTCCAGGTCATTCATGATCGTGCTGTTCGCATTCGTGCGGTGCGCGCGCAAGGTTCGCGCGCTGCCGCAGCCAACACTAGCACAGCACTTCGCACCGCCGAGGGGCGCTAACGGCGATGCGCGTGGCCGCGCCCACGGCCGCGGTGTATCGTTAGCGCCATGCCACTCAGCCGCCGTGACCTGCTCGCCGCGTCCACGCTGCTGCTGGCCGGCCCGGGCGTGGCGCTGCGCGCCGCCGCGGCCGCCGGCGACGCCAGCTCACCCGCGCGGCCCATCGTGCTGTGTTGGAACGAGAATCCCTATGGGCCATCGCCCGCGGCGCGGCTGGCCGTGAGTCACGCGATCGCCTCCGGATGCCGCTATCCGTCGGATGAGGAGACCGATGCGCTCACCGCCACCCTCGCGCAGCTGGAAGGCGTCAGTCCCGACCACATCGTCACGGGGACCGGCTCCGGGGAGCTGCTGCGCGCGCTCGGACTCCTGTACGGCCACGATGGAGGCGAGATCATCGCCGCCGCGCCCACCTACCTCGAGCTGCCCCACTATGCGCAGCTGCGCGGCGCGCGGCTGAAGTTCGTGCCGGTCGATGCCGAGCTGCGACACGACCTGCCCGCGATGCGCGCGGCGATGTCGCCCGCGACGCGCGCGGTGTACCTGTGCAATCCGAACAATCCCACCGGCACCGCCATGCCGGCCGCGGACATACGCGCCTTCGTCGCTTCGCTCCCGGACGGCGTGCTCACCATCGTCGACGAGGCCTACATGGATTTCGTCACCGCGGCGGGCGTCGCCACGGTCTCGGACCTGGTGAAGGCCGGGCGGCCGGTGGTGGTGCTGCGCACCTTCTCCAAGATCCACGGCATGGCGGGCCTGCGCTGCGGCTACGGTATCGCGCGCCCCGACATCAGCGCCGCACTCGCCGGGGCGTGCATGACGACCCCTAACATCTTCGCGGTACGCGCCGCGCAAGCGAGCCTCGGCGACCGCCAGTTCCGCGCCGACTGCCGCCGCCGCATCCTCGCGAGCCGCACGCGCATCACCACCGAGCTGACCGCCCTCAAGCTGCGCTACGCCGAGCCGCAGGGGAACTTCGTGTTCTTCGACACCGGCATGCCGCTCGCCAGGTTCACCTCACTCATGCGCGAGCAGGACGTGCTGGTCGGGCGGCTGTTTCCGCCCTTCGACAGCTGGTGCCGCATCACCATCGGCACCGAGCCGGAGGTGAGCGCCTTCCTCAAGACGCTGCGCGCCGTCACGGCGCAGGCCTGAGGGCTCGCGAACCGGGACCTTCTAAGCCGCCAGCAGGCTCATGCAGGTGAGCGCCGCTTCCGCCTTGTGCAGTTCGCTGACATCGAGCGTTAGCGTGCGCACACCGGCAGCGGCCAGGCGCCGCGCGGTGTCGGGATAGGCGGCGCTCACCAGCGTGGTACCGCCCACCGTGAGGGTGTTGGCCGCATAGGGCTCGCTGTCGGCCACCGTGATGACCGTGGCCACGCCGAACACCGCCGGGTCGACCCAGGCCGGATTCACCAGCAGGGTGTGCGGCGCAATGAAGGTGACGGCGCTCTTCAGATGCAGGCAGCCGCGCAGCGCAACGCTTTGCACGCGGTAGCCGCACGGCTCGAGCGCCGCGGCAAGCTGCGCGATGCCGGCCGCATCACTGCGTGCCGATGCCCCCACGTAGAGCGTGCGGCCGATGTGCAGCACGTCACCGCCCTCGAGGCAGCCCGGCGCGCGGATGTGCTGCAGCGGGCGCAGCGTGCCAAGGGCCGCGGCCACGCCCGCCGTCTCGTCGCGCCGCGACGGCACACCGGGCCGGGTGATGACCGCGATCTCGGGCAGCAGCACCGCCGTGTCCTCGACGAACACGCCGTCGGGCTGAGCGGGTAGCGGCGGCAGCCACTCCAGACGGCAGCCGAGCGCGCTGAGCGCGCGGGTGTACTCGCGGTGCTGGCTCACCGCCAGCGCCGCATCGATGGGCGCGCGCGTGAGGTGCGTGAGCTCGCACTGCGCAAGGCGCGGGCTGACTTCGCGGACGAAGGCGAGCATGGTGCGCGCGAGTATAGCGGGCTAGAGCCGCGGCACCGGCACGCTGCGCGCGGCGAGGCGCAGGTACTCGAGCAACGCCGCGGCCGCCGGCGGCAGCTCGCCCGGAGCGCGCAGGATCGCCCCCACGGGACTATCCATCGAGCGCAGCTTCACCGGCAGGATCGCCAGCAGCTTCTGCTGCACGTCGTCGCGCGCCACGTGGTAGGGCATCACGCCGATGCAGTCGGACTTGCGCAGCAGCACGCGGTTGGTGAGGATCGAGACGGACTCGATGATGTTGCGCGGCAGCGGGGCTGCGGCATCGAGGAAGGCGCGCTCGATCTGGCGGCGCAGCGCGGTCTCGGGCAACGGCAGCAGCCAGGCGGCGCTGGTGAGCTCACGCAGCCCGAGGCGCCGCCGACGCAGCAGCGGATGCCCGTGGCGCACCACCAGGCAGATCGGCTCAGCGTAAAACTCCTCGTACACCAGCGCGGCGCTGCGGCCCTCATCAGGCAGCCGGCCGAGCACCATGTCCAGATCGCCGACCAGGAGCGAAGGCACCAGGATGTCGTAGGTGCCGACCGCCACGCTGATGGCGACCCCGGGGCGCTCCTTCTTCAGCATTACGATGGCATCGGGCAGGATGCTCGCGGAAGCCGCCAGCAGCGTGCCGACCGTTACCTTGCCGCTGTAGCCGACGCGCAGGTCCTCGAGCTCCTCGGCCGCGTGGCGCAGCTGTGCCAGCACGATCTTGGCGTGCCGCGCGAAGATCTCTCCGTAGGCGGTGGGCGCGAGCCCGCGGTTGCTGCGCTCGAACAGCGGCACGCCGAGCGTCGCCTCGACGTCGCGCAGCGCCTTGGTGAGGGTGGGCTGGGTGAGGTTGAGGCTTTTGGCGGCCTTGAGAATGCTGCGCGCCTCGTAGAGGGTCGCGACCAGCTCGACATGGCGCAGGCGGAACTTGCGCGCGATCCAGCGCTCGAGGCGGGCCGATGTCATGGCGCTGCGATCATAGCCGGTCCGGCGCGGCGTGCGGCGCACGGCGCGCACGGCTCGCAGGTCGCCAAGCGCACCGCGCTGCGCGCCCGTCAGGCGCAAGCGGCGCGCGAGGCTTCAGGCCGGCAGCAGCGCCGCCGCGGGACCGGTGCGCTGTGCGCGCGCCGGTGGCAGACCGAAGAAGCGCCGCGCATTGCCGTGCAGCAGCCGCTCGCGTGCTGCCGCCGAGAGCTCGCGGTGCGAGCGGATGAGGCTGCCGACTCGCTGCTCGCCGAGCGGGAACGGGTAGTCGGAACCGAGCATCACGCGCTCCTCGCCCATGACGCGCACCAGGAACGCGAGCGCCTCCTCGCTAAAGACCGCGGCGTCGACATGGAAGCGGTCGAGGTACGAGGACGGCAGGCGCGGGCAGTCCGCGCGCACGACGTCGCGGTTGCGCCAGGCGTTGTCGACGCGCCCGAGCAGATACGGGAAGCTGCCGCCGCCGTGCGCGAAGCACAGCTTCAGCGAGCGCGGCAGGCGCTCGAAGGCCCCGGACAGAATCAGCCACAGGATCGACAGCTGCGTCTCCGCCGGCATCGCCACCAGCCACGGCAGCATGTACTTGGGCATTCGCTCCGGGGCCATCATGTCCCAGGGATGCACGAACACCGCCGCACCCTCCGCGGCGCAGTGCTGCAGGAAGGTGATGATGCCCGCATCGCTGAGCTCGCGCATACCGACGTGGTTGCCGATCTGCACGCCGAGGTGCCCGTCGGCCATGGCGCGACTCAACTCGCGGCAGGCGAGCTCGGTGTCCTGCAACGGCACCTGGCACAGCGACTTCAGCCGCCGCGGGGCCGCGGCACAGATCTCGCGCGCCGCATCGTTGAAGATGCGCGCGCACTCGAGCGCCTCGGCCGCCGGGCGCTCGTAAGCAAACAGCACCGGGGTCGTGCACATGACCTGCACCTCGACGCCGTCGCGGTCCATATGCTCGAGCCGCAGCTGCGCATCCCAGCACGCCGCCGTCACCGGGCGGAACTCGCGCTCGCCGACCATCAGCATCGCCTCACCGTCCGGTGAGTGCCGCATCCACGGCCAGCCGGGCGTGCCGAAGCGCGCGGCGAGATCCGGCCAGGTGCGCGGCAGGAAGTGCGAATGAATGTCGATGAGCTTCATGGTCGTCTCCGTACGCTCGCTCGCCGGCGCGGCGCGGTGCGCGAACGCTTCCCGCGCCAGGCGATGGCCTTGATCTCGATCAGCAGCTGCGGGTGCGGCAGCGCCGCCACCGCCACGGTGGTGCGCGCCGGCCCGTCGTAGCCGAAGAATTCGCTGTAGACCGCGTTGTAGGCGGCGAAGTCGTCCATGCTCCTGAGGTAGGTGCAGACCTCCACCACGTCCGCCAGCGTCGCCCCGGCCGTGGCGAGGATGTCGCGGATGTTCGCGAGCACCGCGCGCGTCTGCACGCTGATATCGAGCAGCCAGCCACCGTCGGCGGCGCGTGCGGCGCCTGCGATCGAGTCATCCGCGCGGCGCGCGCTCGTGCCCGAGACGAAGATGAAATCCCCGGCGCGGCGGTAGTGCGGGAAGGTGCCGCGCGGGCGGGCCTTGCCGGGCACCACGGCACTCGCCACGGGTGCGGCCGGCGCCGCGCGGGCGGCACGCGCCGCGTTGCCGCGCACCCGCGGGCGGGCGCGCGACCTGGCAGGTGTGGCGGTGAGCGTCACGAGGCGCCTCCTAGAGCTTCACGCAGATGTTCATGGCTTCCGAGAAGAACGCCAGCGAGTGCATGCCGCCCTCGCGGCCGATACCTGACAGCTTCACTCCGCCAAAGGGCGTACGCAGATCGCGCAGGAACCAGTCGTTCACCCACACGATGCCGACCTCCATGGCGCGCGCCACGCGGTGCGCACGCTGCAGGTTCGAGGTCCACACCGCGGCCGCCAGGCCGTAGCGGGTGTCGTTGGCGAGCTGCACCGCCTCCTCCTCGGAGTCGAACGGCGCCACGTGGCAGATGGGACCGAAGATCTCCTCGCGCACGCAGCGCGCGTCCTCGCGCAGGCCGCGCACGATCGTCGGCTCGATGAAGGCCCCGCGATCGCGCTCATCGCCGAACTGCGGCACGCCGCCGCCGCACAGGATCTCGCCGTCCTCGGCGCGCGCCAGGCGGTAGTAAGACAGCACCTTGTCGCGATGCGCGCGCGAGATCAGCGGGCCCATGTCCGCGCCCTCGTAAGGGCCACCGATCTTCAACCCCCGGGCGCGCTCGGTGAGCGCGGTAACGAAGCGCTCGAACAGCGGCCGCTCGACGTACACGCGCTCGGAGCACAGGCACACCTGCCCGCAGTTGGAGAACACCGAGCGCAGGGTGCCGGCGAGCGCCGCCTCGAAGTCCGCATCGGCGAACACCAGCGAGGCGTTCTTGCCGCCGAGCTCGAAGGACAGCGCCTTCACCGAGGCCGCGGCGCTCTTCATGATGGCGGCGCCGGTGGCGGACTCGCCGGTAAAGGCGATCGCGCCCACGTCCGGGTGGCTCACCAACGCTTCGCCGGCCGAGTCGGGGCCGAAGCCGTGCACCAGGTTGAAGACCCCGGGCGGCACGCCCACCTCCTGCATCACCTCGGCGAGCAGCGCCGCGCTCGAGGGGGTCTCCTCGGAGGGCTTGGCCACCACCGCGTTGCCGCAGGCGAGCGCGGGCGCCACCTTCCAGGTGAGCAGCAGGAACGGCAGGTTCCACGGGACGATCACCGCCACCACGCCCACCGGCTTGTGCAGCGAATAATTGAGCGCGCCGCGCCCGTCGGCCGTGGCCATCTCGTAGCACTCGGAGGCGCGGGCCAGCGCCAGATCCGCGTAGGCGCGGAAGTTGGCCGCGCCGCGCGGAATATCCAGCGTGCTCGCCTGAGCGAGGGTCTTGCCGGTATCGGCGATCTCGGCGGCGACGAACGCCTCAAAGCGCCGCTCGATGCCGTCGGCCACCTTGCGCAGCAGCGCACAGCGCTCGGCGGTGGAGGCCCGGCCCCACGGGCCGCGCAGTGCCGCGCGCGCCGCCTGCACTGCGCGATCGACGAGCGCGCCATCCGCCTCGGCGACGCTGCACAGCACACGCCCGTCGACCGGGCTTACGTTGTCGAAGCTCGCGGCGCCCGGTACGAACTGCCCGCCCACCAGGCACGGCAGCCGCGCCCCTTGCAGAGGATAGGCGTCGGACGGGGTCGGCTGCCGCATGAGGGGCGGATTCTAAAGCGTGGCCGTACCTAACAAATAATCGCTTTTTGCCCCCCTGCTATGCAGTTGTTCTATACCTGGTCATTATGGTGACACGCCCCCCTCGCGGCCGGTTTGGGCGTATCATTAAGTCACATGAGGCCACAGGGTAGAGGCACATGAAGTCCAGGATGCTTGGAATGACTGCGGTGGTGCTGCTGGGCGCACCGCTGGCGGCGTTTGCCAGCTCAGATTTAGGGGACTTCACGAACAGCGCCGGGACGCTTTCGTCCAGTTCTGGCGGGCTGACGTTGAGCGGCTCTGAGCTCATTGCGGTCAATGGACTGGACAGCCTAGGTCTCGTTACAGGCTCCCTCGGGAGTGTGGCCTTCTCGACGGGCACACTGGCATCCGGAACCCTGCAAAGCGGCGGCACCTTCGCCCCCGGCGGATCGTTCGTCATCGACGGCGACGGGGTCGGCGGCATTCCCACGGGTGATATTTTCAGCGGGAAGTGGGTATCGCCTGTCACCTGGACGCTGAATACGCTGACCCACACCTACGATCTGTCCGGATCCCTGACCGGCAGCTGGTACACCGGGTCGAGCGTGAATGGCGCCGTCATTCAGCTCACGGGCAGCACGGGCGCGGGCTTGTTTGACGGCAGCGTCACGCTCTCCAGTGGCGATACCGCCATCGTAAGCAGCGTGCCTGAGCCGGCGACTCTGGCGCTCTTCGGGTTCGGCTTCGTGGCTCTGGGCTTCATGAGGCGTCGCCAAACGCAGTGAGCGACGCCCTCAACTGATCGATAAAAAACCCCGGCCCTCGTGCCGGGGTTTTTGTTGGTGCGACGTGCGCGGGCGTAGCCACGACGCTACGGCGTCGCGCAGGGGATCAGCCGCCGCGCGGCTCGAACAACGCCTTGCGCCGCGTCAGACTCTGCGGACTCCAGACCTCGGCGCTCTTGTAGTACTGGGCGAAGGCGCGCGCGCCGGACGGCAGCACGACCCAGGGCTGGCGGGATTCGGTGTAGATGTGCACGTCCGGCGGGAAGCGATCGGGCTCATCGAGCGTGCCGACGCGCACGAAACTCAGCACGGCCACGCCACCGTAGTGGCTCCACAGCGCGATGCGACAAGTCGGGCAGCGCGCGATCTGCTGTCCCTTGCCGCTGGCGCTCGGCGTCGGCACCAGCTCGGGACGGCCGCTTACCAGCTCGAGCGCGTCCGACTCGATGAGCGCGTTCAGCACGAAGGCGCTGCCGGTCTCGCGCTGGCACCAGCGGCAATGGCAGCAGTGCACGATGAGCGGAGCGCGCGTCAGCCGATAGCGCACGCTGCCGCAGTCACAGCCGCCCGCGGCGCTGAACGGCGCGGCTGTGTTCATCCGCTCGCGCTAGCCGGTACCCGAGCCGCTCAGGCAGGTCTTCATGAACGACTTGCGGTCATCGCCCTTCAGACCCTTGGTGCTGGCATCCGCATTGCAGGTCTTCATTTTCTCCTGCTGGCTGTTGCCCTTGGCGCTCGCCGTGGGTTTCGCCGCGGACAGGCAGCTCTTCATGAAGGCCTTGCGGTCATCGCCCGTCAGACCTTTGGTCTTGGCATCCGCATTGCAACTGGTCATCTTGTCCTGCTGGCTGTTGTCGGCCCATGCCCCCTGAGCGGCAAGCACCGCGAGCGCAGCGCCGATCCCCACCAGCCACGTCGTGCGTTTCATGGTCGTTCTCCCTTGTCGAGCCGATTTCCGGGTGGCTATGGTAACTCCACCAGAGGCGGCTACTCCATGTCCGGGTAGGGACCGCGGCCGCCCTCGGCGATGAAGCGCTGCACGCGCGCCCTCAACACCGGCAGCGGTACCGAGCCCAGCTCGAGCACGGTGTCGTGGAAGGCGCGGATATTGAAGCGCTCCCCGAGCGAGTGCTCCGCCTGCTCCCGGGCCTCGAGAATCGCGCGCTCGCCGAGGTAGTAGGACAGCGCCTGCGCCGGCCAGGCGATGTAGCGGTCCACTTCCGTGCCGATCTCGTGCTCGGGGAGCGCAGTGTTAGCGCGGAAGTACTCGATCGCCTGCTCGCGCGTCCAGCCCTGCGAGTGGATGCCGGTGTCGACCACCAGGCGCGCCGCGCGCCAGATCTGGTAGCCGAGCATGCCGAAACGGTCGTAGGGGGTGTCGTACATCCCCATCTCCAGGCCGAGCCGCTCGCAGTAGAGCGCCCAGCCCTCCCCGTAGGCGGAGATGTAGGTGAGCTGGCGAAAGCTCGGCTGGTCCTTGTGCTCCATGGCGATCGGAATCTGGAAGGCGTGCCCGGGGGCGGACTCGTGCAGCGTGAGCGCCGTGAGGCTGTAGAGCGGCCGGCTCGGCAGGTCGTAGGTGTTGACGAGGTACACACCGAAGCCGCCGCGGCCGGCGGTGTAGAACGGCGCCAGGTCCTCGGGCACCGGCCTGATGGCAAAGCGCGCGCGTGGCAGGTAGCCGAAGTACTGTGAGGCCTTGCCGTCGAAGCGCTTGGCGATCCAGGCCGCGCGCATCAGCAGCTCCTCGGGGGTCTTCGCGTAGAAGCGCGGGTCGGTGCGCAGGAACTTGAGGAAGGCCGGGAAGTCGCCGCTAAAGCCGGTGTCGTGCATGGCGCTCAGCATCTGCCCGTGCAGGCGCTGCACCTCGGCGAGGCCCAGCTCGTGGATCGCCTGCGGCTCCATGTCGAGGGTGGTGAATTCGCGGATCTTGGCGCGGTAGAAGTTATGCCCGTCGGGCAGCTGCTCGGCCGCAAGCGTGGTGCGCATGCCCGGCACGTACTCGGTGCGCATGAACTTCAGCAGCTCGGCGTACGCCGGCTGCACCACCTCGCGGATGACGCTGACGGCCTGCGCCCGCAGCTGCCCCTGGCGCGCGGCCGGAACGAACGGCATGTCGCGGAACGGGGTATAGAACAGGCTCGCTTCCGGAGTCGCCTCGGTGACCGCGGTGATCGAGGCGTCGCGCCCCTCCATGGTGACCCGCGGCGGGGTGAAGCCGCGGCGCATGCCGGCGCGCATCTCGTCCATCTGCTCGTGGAAGTAGCGCGGGATGTCGCGCATCTGCGCGAGCCAGTGCTCGTAGTCGACCACGGTGCGAAACGGGCGGCGCGCGGTGTAGCCCAGATCGGTCCAGAAGGCGGTGTCCGAGTTGGCGGGCATCTCGAAATCGCGGAAGCGCTGATTGGCGATCAGCACCGCGAGCTGCGCGCGGTAGACGTCGTAGTTCACCTGCTCGGGCGCCGACAGGCTGGTGCGCGGGACGGCCTCCACCCGGCGCAGCACATCCTGCCAGTACTTAAGACGCATCTCCTGGGTGGCCGGGTCCACCTGCGGCAGGTGATCGGCCAGCGGGCGGTTGCCGTCCTCGTTGTCCGGCAGCTGCTGCATGCGCCACTGCCACTCGCTGCTGTAGATCGCGCGCAGCTGCTCATCGGGTGTGGGTGAGCGCGAGTGCGGCGAGCAGCCGCTTAAGGGCAGGAGGACAGCCAGCGCCGGCAACGCGGCGGAAAAGCTGCGCATGGTGCGATCCTTTCGGGTGCAGCGCGGGTGCGCCGGAGTCAAGCGCCAAGAATACTCGAACCGTTGCGTCGCGCTCGCGCAGTACGGTACAAGGTTCCTCCATGTGGAGAGCCGTGATCGCGATCAGCGTCGGCAGCAGTCTCGGAGCGCTGCTGCGCTGGTGGCTCGGGACGACGCTGAACGCCGCCTTTCCCGCCGTGCCGCCCGGGACGCTGACGGCGAACCTCATCGGCGCCTACGTGGTCGGCGTCGCGGTCGCGTTCTTCGCCAGCTATTCCGCGCTCGCACCCGAGTGGCGGCTGATGGTCATCACCGGCTTCTGCGGCGGGCTCACCACTTTCTCGACATTTTCCGCGGAAGTCGTGACGCTGCTGCAGCAGGGGCGCGCCAGCTGGGCGCTCGCGGAAGCCGGTACGCACGTCGTGGGGTCGATCCTCATGACCTTCGCCGGCATCGGCACGGTCGCGTGGTTGCGCGGCTGACGGAGGAAAGCACCATGCACGGGTCCTTTCTCAGGTTCTACGTGCACGAGGGGCAGCGGCATAAGCGCCGACCGCTGTGGGAGTGGCTGCTCGAGGAGGCCAACGGCTTAGGCATACGTGGCGGTTCGGCGTTTCGCGCCATGGCCGGCTTCGGCCGCCATCACGTGCTGCACGAGGCCACGTTCTTCGAGCTCGCCGGCAGCCTCGCGGTCGAGGTGGAGTTCATCGTGACCGACGAGGAGGCGAAGCAGCTGCTGGCGCGCCTGCACGATGAGGGGGTGCGCCTTTTCTACGCCTGCGTCCCGGCGCTGTTCGGTGTCATCAATCCCGACCCGACGGATCCCGAAGACAAGGACTGAGGCGCGCCGCTTCAGGCGCAAAATTCGCGGCTCGTGCCTAGCTGCGCTCGATGGTGTGCAGCGGCACGGCGCCCGAGCTGCCGAAGCTCGGCCGGTCGGCCTCGGCCGCGGCGAGCGGCGGGCACTCACGGAAATCCTTCAGGCAGCGCGCGGCGAGCTGCTGGTACTCGCGCGTGCCGGTCTCCTTCCAGGCGAGCTCCTCGGGCTTGAGCGTGCGCACTACGCGTGCCGGTATCCCGGTGACGAGCGTGCGGCGCGGCACCACGAAGCCGGCGCGCACGAAGCTCCCCGCCCCGACGAACGCCTCCTCCTCGACCACCACATCGTCCATGACGATCGCCCCGATGCCGATCAGCACGCCGCGCCCGATGAGGCAGCCATGCAGCACCGCCCCATGACCGACGTGTGCATCCTCCTCGAGGCGCGTTTCCTTGCCGGGGAAGCAGTGCAGCACGCAGCCGTCCTGCACGTTGCAGCCGGCGGCGAGCACGATGCGACCGAAGTCCCCGCGCAGTGAGGCGTGAGGTCCGACGTAACAACGCGGACCGACGATCACATCGCCGATGAGCGAGGCCTGCGGGTGCACGAACGAGGAAGGGTCGACGACCGGGGTGAGCCCATCGAGCGAGTAGGTCGTCATGCGCCGTGGCCTTCCCGAGCGCGGATCTTCAGCCCGTGCGCCCGCGGGCGAGAAAGGCGCGGATGCCGGCCTGGAATTCCTCCGAGCGCAGCTGCGCTGAGAACAGCCGCGCCTCCTCCTCGATGCGTGCGAGCACCTCGGTCGGGTCACCGCGCAGCAGCCGCCGTGTGGCCGCGAGCGCCGCGCGCGGCTGCGCGGCGACCTCGCGGGCGAGGCCGCGGCCTGCCTCGAGCAGCGCGCTGTCCTCCACCACGCGCACGACCAGCCCGAGCCGCTCGGCGGCGGCGGCATCGAGCCGCTTGCCGAGGAACAGCAGCTCCGCCGCGCGCTGGCGCCCGACGAGGCGCGGCAGCAGCAGCGAGCTGCCCGCCTCCGGGACCAGCCCGAGCGCGACGAAGGGCAAGGAGAACTGCGCGCTGCTGGCGGCCACCACCAGGTCGCAGTGCAGCAACATCGTCACGCCGATGCCGACCGCCTGCCCCTGCACCGCCGCGAGCAGCGGCTTGTCGAAGGTGGCGAGCGTGCGCAGCACCTCCATCACCGGGTGTTGGGGGGTGAACTCAGGTCCGGAGAGAAAATCCTGCAGGTCGTTGCCGGCGCAGAAACCGGCGCCCTCCCCGCGCAGCAGCACCGCGCGCACGGCGTCGTCGCTGAGCGCCCCGTGTAACGCCCGCGCCAGTGCCTCGTACATCGCGAAGGTGATGGCGTTGCGCTTCTCCGGACGGTCGAAGCACACCTCGCACACGCCGCCCTCGGCCGACACGCGTAGCTGTCCGCTCATGGAGAGGGAGCTTGCGACAGTGGGGACTCAGAGCGCAACCGGCGGCGCCGCGGCTAAGTGCACCTCACCTTCGGGCGAGGCGTCAGTGCGCGCTCGCAGGCGCCGCGTGGGCGCGGAAATCGACCTTGCTGTCGGCCGCCAGCCACACGAGCGCCGCCCAGGCGGCGACGTTCTGCTCGAGCTGCTCGCGATCGACCTTGTCGAGCGTGTCGTCGGCGGTATGGTGAATGTCGAAGTAGCGCGTGCCGTCCTGGCGCAGCAGAAACGCCGGCACGCCCGCCTCCACCGCAGGTCCGACGTCCGTGCCCGCATCCTCCGCCGGTCGCGCAGCGGCCAGCACGCCGAGCGGTTGCAGTACGCGCAGCGCGTTCGTGGCGAACTCCCCGTCCGCGACCGCAGCCGGAAGTGCGAGCTCGTAGACCCGGTCGGTGCCGAAATCGCTCTCGCCGGTGAGCACGTGGGTCGCAAGCTCGCTGCGATGCCGGTCCGCATAGGCGTGCCCGCCGAAGGCCGAGCCCGGCGGCACCGGCTGTGCCACTTCTTCCGAGCCGAACAGCACCACGCGCACCGTGCGCGCAGGTTTGCGCGGCAGATCGCGGATGAGCTTGGCCGCGGCGACGATGATCGCGGTACCGGTGCCATCATCGATCGCACCGGTGCCCTGGTCCCAGCTGTCCAGGTGCGCCCCGAGCAGCACCACTTCCTGCGCCCGCTCACGCCCGCGCACCTCCGCGATCACGTTCTGCGACTGGGCGCCCTGGACGTAGGAGGCGCCGGAGGTGAGGCGCACGCGCACCGTCTCCCCGAGCGCATGCAGCCGCTCGATCTGGTCGGCGTCGGGGTTGCTGAGCGCGAAACACGGTATGGGCACGTGCCCGTTGAGGTAGCGCGTCGTGCCGGTGTGCGCGAGGCGATGGCTGTCGGTCCCCATCGAGCGCAGCAGGTAGGCGATCGCGCCGCGCTGCGCCGCTTCCTGCGGCCCATCGACACGCCCGGCGAACGCGGCCCCGTACCCCGCGCCGTCCTGCGCGCGCACCATGCGCAGCGCCACCATCGCGATCTTGCCCGTCAGCGAGCCGGGCGATGCGGCCTTGAGCTCCGCGAACGAGGGGAAGATGACGACCTCGCCCTCGACGCCCCCCGCAGGCGTCGGCGGGGATTCCCCGAGCGCGGCGATCGTGAGCGGCTGCGTGCCCGGGGCGGTGATCTGGCCGCTCTCGCTGCCGCGCACCCAGGCGGTGATGGGGAAGCTCTCGATGTGCACGTTCTCGAACCCGAGCGCCTTCAGGCGCGCCGCCGCCCATTGCGCTGCCTGGTGCTCGTTGTCGGAGCCAGCGGGGCGCGGCCCGAAGCGCGTGGACAGCTCGCTCACCCAGGGATAGGCGACGGTATGACCGGCGAGCGCGCTGTCGCGCAGCTGCACGGCGATCGCCTCGGAATCGGCGGGCGCTGCGGCGGCGGGCGCGGCGACGGCGTGCGCCGCGCCGAACAGACCCGCGGCGAGCGCAAGGCACAGGGAGAAAGATCGCACGGTGCGTAACCTTCGGTGGCAGCTCTTTGGGGAGCGCGCATTCTACGCAAGCGCCGCGCCGACGCACCATGCGCCTTGCGCCGGACGGAGGCTGCGGTGCGGCTTGCTAAGGCGGCAGCTGCGAGAGCGGCAGCGGACGGGCGAGGTGAAAGCCCTGCGCGTAGTCGACGCCGATGCGTCTGAGCTCATCGAGCACCCTCTCGCTCTCGACCCATTCGGCGACGGTGGCGATGCCGAGCGCGCGGCCCACCTTGGCGATCGCCTCCACCATGCTGCGGTTGACCGGGTCGGTGGCGACGTGGTGGATGAACTGCCCGTCGATCTTCAGGAAGTCGACCGGCAGTGTCTTCAGGTAGACGAACGAGGACACCCCGGTGCCGAAGTCATCGAGCGCGAAGCGGCAGCCGCGCCCTTTGAGCTCGCTCATCAGGTAGCGGGCGTTGGCGAGGCTGGTGACCGCGGCGGTCTCGGTGATCTCGAAGCACAGCGCCGCGGCGATCGACGGCTCCGACACGCTCTGCAGCACGAAGTCGACGAACGACTGCTCGTTGAGCGAGGTCCCCGACAGATTCACCGCCAACAGCGGCAGCGCGGCGCCGCGCTGCTGGCGCGCGCGCAGCAGCTCGATCGCCTGGGCGAGCACCCAGCGGTCGATCACCGACATGACGTTGTAGCGCTCGGCCGCCGGGATGAACTCCGCCGGCGGCACCAGCGTCCCGCCGTCATCGCGCAGCCGCACCAGCAGCTCGTAGAAGTCGCGTGGAGCCGCCCCGGTGAGCGCCACGATCGGCTGGTAATACAGCTCGAAGCGCTGGTCCTCGGCGGCGCGCGTGACGCGCGCCACCCAGTACATCTCGCGGTGCCGCGGGGAGACCCCGCCCGCCTCGTAGACGTGGCTGCGGTTGCGGCCGGCGTCCTTGGCCGCATAGCAGGCGATGTCGGCCGCGCTCATGACGCTCGCCACGTTCTCGGTATCGGCGCGGATCTCGACGATGCCGATGCTCGCGCCCACCGACAGCGTGGTGGCGCCCCAGACGAAGCGAAAATCGCGGATCGCCTGGCGCACGTTCTCCGCGATGCGTTTGGCCTGCTCGAGCGTGCACGCTTCGAGCAGCACGCCGAACTCATCGCCGCCGAGGCGCGCCATGGTGTCGCTGGTGCGCACGCGCGTCTGCAGCACCCCGGTGATCTCGCGCAGCAGCCGGTCCCCGGCCTGGTGGCCGCAGGTGTCGTTCACCACCTTGAACTGGTCGAGGTCGATGTACAGCAGCGCGTAGGCGCCCTCGCCGCGCTGGGCGCTGAGCAGCGCCCCGTGCAGGCGGTTGTCGAACTCGCGCCGGTTGATGAGACCGGTGAGCGCGTCGTGGCTCGCCTGCCAGGCGAGCGCGCGCTTGAGGCGCCGCTCGCTGGTGACGTCATGGAACACGATCACCGCACCGATCACTTCACCGCCGCGATCGCAGATCGGGGCGGCCGATTCCTGGATGGCCACCTCGGCGCCGGCGCGCGTGATGAGCACCGCCTGGTCGGCGGGTGCGGTGCCACCGGCGCGCCCGAGCGCGCCGTTCAACGAGGTCTCGATCGGCTCGTGAGTGAGCTCGTTCACCAGCTTCAGCACCGCCCCGACCGGCTGGCCGCGCGCCTGCGCCAGCATCCAGCCGGTGAGAGTCTCCGCCACCGGGTTCAGGTACTCGATACAGCCGGCCGCATCGGTGGTGATCACCGCATCGCCGATCGACTGCAGCGTGACCTGCGCGCGCTCCTTCTCGGCGAAGATCGCCTGCTCGGCGCGTTTGCGTCCGGTGATATCCGCGATGGTGCCCTCGTAGCCGCAGATGCGGCCGCTGGCATCGCGCATCGGGCGGGCGTTCTCGAGGATCACGAGCTGCTGTCCGTCGCGCGTGCGCATCAGGAACTCCGCATCGCGGATACCGTCCTCGCTCTCCACGCGGCGCATGAACTCGGAACGGTCGGCCGGGTTCCAGTAGAGCGCCGCGGCCGAGGGCAGCGCGTACAGCTCCTCGGCGCTGCCGTAGCCGAGCATGGCGACGAACGCCGGATTCACCGACAGCAGCCGCCCGTCGCGCCCGCTCTGGTAGACCCCTTCGGCGATGCTCTCGAACAGGCCGCGGAACTTCGCCTCGCTGCTGCGCAGCGCCTCCTCCGCCAGGCGCCGCTCGATGGCGATGCCGGCCAGCTGCGCGGCGCGCGCCATGATCTGCGACTCGCCGCTGGCGGGCAGTCCGGCTTGCGCGCGGTACACCCCGAGCGCACCGAGCAGCTTACCGCCGGCCGCCTTGATGGGATTCGACCAGGCGGCGCGCAGCTGCGCGCCGAGCGCCACCGCGCGCTGCGCGGCCCACACCGGGTCGCTCGCGACGTCGGCCGAGAGCACCGGCCGATCGAGGTGCACGGCGGCGGCACACGAGCCGTTGCTGTCGGCGATGCTGACGCGCTCGAGCGCCCCGCGCAGCAAGTCCGGCAGGCGCGGGGCCACCATGTGCGCGAACGCCTGGCCGTCGGCAGCGAGCACGCTGACGCTCGCCAGCGTGCCGGGCAGCGCCGACTCGACGAAGCGGGTGATGGCGGCAAGCACCTCGGGAAGGGGAGCGTTGCGCGTCACCTGCTCGAACACCTTGCGCTCCGCGGCGCTCACGCGCTCGCTGCGCTTGCGCTCGGAGATGTCGGCGACGGAGCCGCGCACCAGGCGGCGGTTGCCGCTCGGCAGGCGCACCAGGCGCACCTCGCACATGATCTCGTGCCCGGCGGCATCGTAGTGCGCCCACTCGAACACCGGCACGTCGCCGGCAAGCGCGCGCTCGATGTAGGCTTGGGCGCGCTGCGCCGAGGGCGCGCCGTCGGGCTGCTGGGGCGGGCTCAAGGTCACCGGCCCGACCTCGAGCAGGCGCGCCCGGTCGAGGCCGTAGAACTTCTGCGCGTGGTCGTTGGCGTCGACGAACAACCCGGCGTCGGCGTCGAACACCACGATCGCCTCGGGCGCGTGATCGACCAGCAGCTGATAGCGCGCGGCGCTCTCGCGCATCGCCAACTCGGATTCGCGCCGCTCGGTGACATCGCGCAGGCACAGCACGAACATCTCGCGCGCCGATAGCGGCGCCTTGCTGACCGCGATCTCCGCGGGGAACGAGTCGCCGTTCTTGCGGCGCGCCCACAGCTCGCGCGTCGCCAGGTCGAGCGCGGTGTCCCCGGAGCTCGCTGCAAGGCGCTGCAGCGCCTCGGGGACGCTCTCGTGCGCAGCCTGCTCGGCAATGGCGGGCAGCAGAACGTCGATGCGCTGGCCGACAACCTCGGCCTCGTCGTAACCGAACACGCGCTCGCCGGTCGGGTTGAAGGTGCGGATGAGGCCGCCCTCGTCGACCGTGAGCACGACGTCCTTGATGTGATCGAGAATGACCTGCAGGTGCTCGGAGCTCTGCTCGCGCGCCTCCAGCGCGAGCGCCCGCGCCTCATCGGCCATCAGGCGCATCGACTCGACGATGCCGCGGCGCTCCTTGTCGATCGCGGCGTAGTGCTCGCTCACCAGGCGCAGCAGCATCGGCAGGTCGGGCTCGGGGCTGCCGGTGCGCAGCTGCACCTCGCGCAGCTGTGCGCGCAGCTGGGCATGCAGCTCCGCGGCGGACTCGTTGAGCACACCCGCATCCGCCCGCACCAGCGTGGTGGTGGCCCCTGCGGGCGCGTCGGGAGGGGTCCGAAGGGTCTGCGGCTTTGACATAACGGCGAGGGTAGGGCCCGATTGCGATCATACGGAGCCGCTATGAGCGGGCCCGTGAACCCCCTCCCGGTTTGCGTGACGCGGGACGCCAATCGGCGCGCGCTCGGCCGGGAGGCCGTCGGCCCTATTGCAGTGCGGCCGTCTTGGGCGGAGTGGCGGGCGGCCTGCCGCCGGGTGCCGCGGCCGGCTTCGGCGGCGCGGGCATGCCTGCGCCGGCGATCACCGGCATCGAGAAGGTCTCGCTGCTGGTCTGTCCGGCCGAATCCACGGTGAGGGTGACGCGGAAGGTGAAGATGCCGTCGCGTGTGGGCAGCACTTTCAGGTTGTGCTCGATCGGGACACCCTCGGCGGGGCGGTCGGTAGCGGGGATGCTCGCCCCGTCGACGAGGTCGAGCCCCTCGTCGGCCTCGATGGTCCCGGAGACGCTGTCCACCGCGGCCGACAGCGGCACGATCACGATCTCGATGTCGAGCGGCTGGGCCACCTGTGGGCGATCACGCAGGTCGAATTTCACCTGCACCGGCAGCGTCGTGGGCTTATGGCCCGGCACGGCGTTGACCATGGTGAGCAGGCGCGCCTCGGCGGGATTGGCGGCCTTCTTCGCCGCCGCGGCGCGCGCCGCCGCGGCACGCGTCGCCGGCGTGGCGGACGGGGTCCCTGAGCCGCACCCCGCGGCCAGCGCCAGGGCCGCAAGCCATACCCCCAGGTGCGGGCCGAGCCGCCACAGCGGACCGATCCCGGGGCCTCTGCGCCCCTTTGTTAAATCACAGGCCATGCGAGGGCCGCACAATAACCCGTCTGCCAGCTTCGGGGTATGTGCCTGATCGGCATTTTGCCCGTCCCGGGGCGCCCCTACCCCCGCGCCGCTCCCGTTCACCCCTGGAGCAAGGGCGGGGAGTCGATGGTCGCGACCTGCTCGAGCAGATCCTGCAGATACCCCTCCCAGTAGCGCGGCTCGGCAAACCAGGGAAAAGCGCGCGGAAAGGCCGGGTCGCCCCAGCGATGCACGACCCAGGCGGCATGGTGCAGCATGCGCAGCGCACGCAGCGGCTCAATCAGTGTTACCTCCAGGAAATCGAAGTCGCGGAACTGGCTGTAGCCCTCCAGCAGCTGCTCCCATTGCCCGCGCTGCTCGGCGGGTGAGCCCGAGAGCATCATCCACAGGTCCTGCACCGGCGGTCCCATGGCGCAGTCATCGAGGTCGACGAACACCGGGCCGTGCTCGTCCCACAGCAGATTCCCGAGGTGGCAGTCGCCGTGCAGGCGGATCTCGCGCACGCCGGCGGCGGCGGCGAATGCGCCGCTCGCCCGCTCGAGCAGCGCCGCACTGACCGAGGCGTAGCTCGCCTGAAGCGCCTGCGGCAACAGCTCGCTGGCGAGCACCTGCTGCCGTGCCTGCCACCCGAGGCGCTCGACACCGATCTGCGGGCGCACGCGGAACGAGCGCGTCGCGCCGACCTGGTGAACCCTGGCGAGACTCCTGCCGAGCAGCTGCCGCGCCTCGGGCGCATCGAGCTCGGGGGCGCGCCCGCGCAGGAAGGGAAAGGCGGCAAAGCGAAACTCGCCAAAACGCAGCAGCGTCGCCCCGCCGATGGTGAGCGGGGCGGCCACCGGCAGCTCCGCCGCCGCGAGCTCGGCGGTGAACTCGTGCTCCTCGCCGATCTGCGCATCGCTCCAGCGCGCCGGGCGATAGAACTTCAGCACCAGCTGGCGCTCCCCGGCGCCGAGCTGGTATACGCGGTTCTCGTAGCTGTTGAGCGCGAACAGCCGCCCGTCGGGCTCGAGCCCGCTGGCGGCGGCCGCATCGAGCACCACCTCGGGGGTGAGTCCGGCAAAAGGCTGCAGATCATTGCCGCGGGATTTGTTTATCATCGCTGCCCCATGAAACACGGCGCCATCTTAATCACCGGCGGGGCAGGCTACATCGGCAGTCACGTGGTGCTGCAGCTGCGCGCGCGCGGCGAGCGCGTGGTGGTGCTCGATGACCTGTCGCGCGGCTTTCGCCAGGCGGTGCGCGATGCGCCGCTGGTGGTGGGCAAGGTGGGCGAGCGCGCCACGGTGCTGCCGCTCCTCGCCGAGCACGGCGTGGACACGGTGATGCATTTCGCCGCCTACACCATCGTGCCCGAGTCGGTGCGCGAGCCGCTCAAGTACTACGGCAACAACACCTGCTCGACGCGCACGCTGCTGGAGTGCTGCGTCGAGGCCGGGGTACGGCACTTCGTGTTCTCCTCCACGGCCGCCGTGTACGGCATCCCCGCCTCCGGCGTCGCCGCCGAAGATACCCCGACCGCGCCCATCAATCCCTATGGCACCTCCAAGCTCATGTCGGAGTGGATGCTGGCGAGCGTGGCGCAGGCGACGCCGCTTACCTACGCGGCGCTGCGTTATTTCAACGTGGCCGGCTGCGATACCCAGGGCCGCATCGGGCAGGCCACCCCGAACGCGACGCTCCTCGTCAAGGTGGCCTGCGAGGCCGCCGTCGGCAAGCGCAGCGAAGTGGCGATCTTCGGCACCGACTACCCGACACCCGACGGCACGGGGGTGCGCGATTACATCCACGTGGAGGACCTGGCGTGCGCCCACGTCGATGCGCTCACCTACCTGCGCGGCGGCGGCGAATCCGCCACCCTCAACGTCGGCTACGGTCACGGCTACAGCGTGCGCGAAGTGCTGGCGAGCGTCGAGCGCGTGTCGGGAGTGAAGCTGCGGGTGCGCGAGGAGCCGCGCCGCGCCGGGGATCCCCCGGGGCTCGTGGCGCGCGCCGAGCGCATCCGCACGGTGCTGGGCTGGCAACCGCGTCTTGACGATCTGGATACCATCGTGCGCAGCGCCTACCGCTGGGAACAACAGCTGCTGCGCGAGCCCTGGTGAGGGACGCATACCAACCGCGTGACCCGTCACACGAGCCCCCGGAGGGCTAGGTAGAATGCGCGCATGGTCTGGTGGCGTCCCAAGTCATTGAGCGGATTGATGCTGGTCGGTCTGGCGCTGATCGCCGTGCCGCTGCTGATCGCCATCCTCACCGCCGTGCTGCAGATCCGCGACCTCGCCGAGACCGGGCAGAAGATCGTCGTCCAGGGCGTCACCGGGGCACGCGCCAGCCAGTCGCTGTTCGAGCAGATCGCCTCGCTCGAGCGCACCGCGCGCCTCTACGGGGTGCTCAACGACCCCAAGCTCCTCGACCTGTACCGCACCCAGGACGAGGGCCTGAGCGCCACGCGCGAGCAGCTGCACCGCTTCGCGAGCGGCGAGACGCGGGCGACGCTGGAAGAGCTCGGCGAGCTGCAGGGCGGCATCCGCAACACCGTCATGAGTACGCCAGGCCCGAGCGGGGCGCAGGCCGAATCGGACCTGTCCGGGCGCTTCACGCAGCTGTCCGCGCTGGTCGAGCGCGTGGCGCAGCAGAGCAACGCCCAGGTCGACGCGGAAGTTGCGGCGCTGCAGGCGCGCACCGTGGACGCGCGTAAACGCCTGCTGTGGCAGGCGGGACTGCTGCTGCCGCTCGCGGTGGTCGCCGTGTTCGTGCTGACGCTTGGCGTCGGGCGCCCGCTGCGCAAACTCGACCGCGCCATCAGCGAGCTGGGTAAGGGCGACTTCACGCATGCGATCGCGGTCAGCGGTCCCCACGACCTCGAGCGCCTCGGCGGCCAGCTCGAGTGGCTGCGGCAGCGGCTGCTCGAGCTCGCGCACGAACGCAACCGCTTCCTGCGGCACATGTCGCATGAGCTCAAGACGCCGCTCGCGAACATCCGCGAGGGGACGGAACTGCTGATGGACGGCGCGGTGGGCGAGCTCGACACCAACCAGCGCGAGGTCGCCGCGATCCTGCGCGAGAACGGCATCAAGCTGCAGCGCATGATCGAGAACCTGCTGTCCTTCAGCGCCTGGCAGACCACCAGCGTCGGACTGGAGGCGACCGAGTTCCGGCTGCGGCCGCTGGTGAAGCAGGTGCTGGAGAACCAGCAGCTGACGCTGCTGTCGCAGCGGGTACGACTGGATGTGCGCATCGAGGACGTCACGCTGGTCGCCGACCGCGGCAAGATCCGCCTGATCCTGGAAAACCTGGTATCGAACGCGGCGAAGTATTCGCCCAAGGGCGGCACGATCTACCTGCGGGCGCACGCCGCGGATGCGCAGCTGCTGCTCGACGTCGCCGACAGCGGCCCGGGGATCCCGCCGGAGGACCGTGGCCACGTGTTCGAGGCCTTCTACACCGGCCGCGCCGCGAAGAGCACGCCGGTCAAGGGCACCGGCATCGGGCTGTCGGTGGTGCTGGAGTTCGTCGCGGCGCACGGCGGCAGCGTGCAGATCCTCGACGGGCAGTTCCCCGGCGCGCACTTTCGCATCACCATGCCGATCCGCGCCACGAGCGGCGACCGCCCCGTGAGCCGCGCACCCAAGGCGCACGCGCATGCAGCCTGAGGCACGCATGCAAGCGCGCAGGGGGCCCCGCGGCGCGCTCGCCGCGCTGGCGCTGCTGACGATGAGCGCTTGTACGAGCCTCAGTCCACCGCACGCGCCGCCGCCCCCGCCGCCGGTGAACCCCGGCGCCACCGCCGCGGCGGTGGCCGGCGAGTACCTGACGCTGCTGCAGCACCTGCTGCAGGGGCCAGCGACCGAGCAGGCCGAGATCGTCGCCGCCGCGCAGCATGAGTACGACACCGCCCCGACCCCGAGCCACGAGCTCAAACTCGCCATCATTCTCGGCACCCCGGGTCACCCGGCCGCGAATCTGCCCAGAGCGCAGGGGCTGCTGCGCGAGCTGCTGGCGAGCCCGGAGATGCTGCTGCCGGTGGAACGGGCGCTGGCGGCGGTGGAACTTTCGCAAATTGACGACCATTTGACGCTCGAGACGGAAAACCGCACGCTGCAAGCGGAGGCTGCGCGTCTCGATCGCGAGCGCATGGTGAGCGCCAACCACCGCCTGCAGACCGAAATGGAGGAAAACACGCGCTTGCGGCGCGAGCTGGAAGAGGCGCGCGCCAAGCTCGACGCCATCGCCAACATCGAGCGCTCGGTGAACGAGCGCAAACCCGACAGCCCGGGGCGCTAACCGTGAGCAACAAGGACACGATCTTGAACCAGACCGGCAAACGCAAGGCACGGATCCTGGTGGTCGACGACGACCCGGGACTGCTGCGACTCCTCACCATCCGCCTGCGCGCGGAGAGCTACGACGTCGAGGCGGTGGAGAGCGCCGCGCAGGCACTGGCCGCCTCGAGCCGCTTCCGCCCCGATCTCGTCATCACCGACCTGCGCATGGACCAGATGGACGGCATCGGGCTGCTCAAGGAGCTGCAGAACCGCTGGCCGGGACTGAAGGTCATCATCCTCACCGCCCACGGCACGATCCCGGACGCCGTGAACGCTACGCAGATGGGCGCCTTCGGCTTCCTCACCAAGCCGGTCGACAAACAGGAGCTGCTCGATCAGGTGCAGAAGGCGCTGCGCATCTCCGGCTTCGGCGCCTCGGATGAGGACTGGCGCGCAGAGATCATCACGCGCAGCGCCGCCATGGAGGAGAAGCTCGCCCAGGCCCACATGGTCGCCGGCACCGATGCGCGGGTCCTCATCACCGGGGAGAGCGGCACCGGCAAGGAGCTGCTGGCGCGCGCCATCCACAAGGGCAGCCCGCGGCGCAACAAGCCGTTCGTCGCCATCAACTGCAGCGCCATGGCGGAGAACCTGCTGGAGTCGGAGCTGTTCGGGCACGAGAAGGGCTCGTTCACCGGCGCGACGCGCGCGCATCGCGGCCTCTTCATGGCCGCCGACGGCGGCACCCTGATGCTCGATGAGATCGGCGACATGCCGATGCGGCTGCAGGTGAAGCTGCTGCGCGTGCTGCAGGAGAACCTCATCCGCCCGGTCGGCAGCACCGATCCCATCCCGGTGAACGTGCGCGTCATCTCCGCGACCCATCGCGACCTGCAGCAGCTCATGGGCACAGGTCAGTTCCGCGAAGATCTCTACTACCGCCTGAACGTGGTGCACATCGAGATGCCCTCGCTCAACCGCCGTCGCGAGGACATCCCGCTGCTGGTGGCGCATTTCCTGGCGCAGATCGCCAAGGAAAGCGGCGTGCGCAAGATCTACGCGCCGGAAGCGGTGGAGCTTCTCGCCACCGCCGACTGGCCGGGCAACATCCGCCAGCTGCAGAACGTGGTGCGCCAGAACGTGGCGCTGTCGCAGACGCCCATCATCCCGGTGGAGCTGGTGCAGCAGTCCCTCGGCGGCACACCCGGGCGGCTGCCCTCCTTCGACGAGGCGCGCGATGAGTTCACGCGCAGCTACCTGTCGCAGATCCTGCAGATCACCGGCGGCAACGTCAGCCAGGCCGCGCGGCTCGCGAAGCGCAACCGCACGGATTTCTACAAGCTCCTCGCGCGGCACCAGCTGACGCCGGAGGAGTTCAAGCAGCGCTGAGGGAGCGGCGGCGAGTCGCCGCCGCCCTCCGCCAGGGCCGGCGAAGCCCGCCGGGCCCGCGCGACGCCTATTTCCTGTGGGCGTTGTTGTACCTGTCCGCCTCGATCAACTCGGCCTGCGCCTGCTGGAGATGCTCAATGGCCTTTTCGGCGTGTCCGCCAAATTCAACTCCTTTGTTTGCCGCCTGGGCCTCATGAACGTGCTGGATCGCCTGCCCGGCCGCGGCGTGTGCATCTCTGAGATTTGGGTGAGTAATGTCATAGCTGTAAGCGAGCGTTGCCGCGAGAATCGACAGCGATCCGATGAGGACAAGTTTCTTCATGACGATCCCCTTACTGAAAGCGATGCCGTTGATAACCTCCGACGAGCCGCAGTCCGCGCTCGACCTGAGGAGCGAGTCACAAGCGAGACAGAGAGTTTCTTGGCGGTGATGCTTGCTGTCAATTGACTCGCGTTTGGCGCTATCGGGTAGCCGCCACGAGCAGCGTCTTGGCAATTCGCTTTGCCGCCACGTGCCCAGCCCGCCACCGCCATCAGCGCGGGCGCGCGCCGGCGTCGACTGAGTCAGGCCGTGCCGCCGCCATTGCCGGCAGGCGGCTCCGGTTCCACCGCTGCCGTGTCCGCTGCCGGCGCACGGCGCCCGAACTGCGCGGCATCGATGCCGTGCTTGCCGAGCAGGTCATAGAGCGTCGGGCGGGTCACCCCCAGCAGCTCCGCCGCGCGTGACAGGTTGCCCTGCGCCACCGCAAGCGACTGTCTGACGGCCTGCACTTCAGCCCGGTGGCGCGCCACGCGCAGATTGAGGTATTCCGGATCATCGCCCGGATCCTCGAGTCCCAGGTCGCTCGCGGTGACGACCGCCCCCTCGCACATGATCACCGCCCCCTTGATGCGGTTCTCGAGCTCGCGCACGTTGCCGGGCCAGCGATGTGCCTGAATGGCGCGGATCGCATCCGGCGCAAGTCCGCGCGTCGGCTTGCCGAAGCGTTCGGAGATCTGCTGCAGGATGAACTGCGCGAGCAGCAGACTATCGCCCTGGCGGTCGCGCAGCGGCGGCACGCGGATGGTCACTTCGCTGATGCGATAGAACAGGTCATCGCGAAAGCCACCGGTGCCGACCAGGGTGTCGAGCTTGCGGTTGGTGGCACACACGATGCGCAGATCGAGGACAAGCGGCACGCGCCCGCCGATGCGCTCCACGGTGCGCTCCTGGACCACGCGCAACAGCTTGGCCTGCAGCGACGGCAGGCATCTCGCCGATCTCATCGAGGAACACCGTGCCACCGTCGGCCGATTCCAGCTTGCCCGGCGGTTCGCTTCACCGCTCCAGTGAAAGCGCCCTTTTCATAGCCAAACAATTCGCTTTCCAGCAGCGTCTCGGGAATGGCCGCACAGTTGATGGCGACGAAGGGTTTGTGCGCGCGGCCCGACAGACGGTGCACGGCGCGGGCCAGCAGCTCCTTGCCCGTGCCGCTGTCCCCGAGCAGCAACACAGTGGCGTTCGTCGGCGCGACCTTCTCGATCGCGCGGCAGAGGCTGCGCATGGCGTCGCTCACGCCCATGATGCCCTCCAGCGCCATCGCGCCGGTGCGCTCACGCAGCCGCCAGTTCTCCTCCTCGAGCTCGCGAATACGCAACGCCCGCCGCACGACGATGGACAGCACGCCCGCATCGAGGGGCTTGTGGTAGAAATCTATCGCTCCGAGACCGACCGCGGCGACCGCGAGTTCGCGCGCGTCATGCTCGGTCATGGCGATGATCTTGGTGTCGGGTGAAATATTAAGAATCTGGCGCAGCAGTTCGAGACTTTGTGCGGCAACAGCAGGTTTGTGCGCCGTGCCGAGATCGAACAGCACGACGTCGGGGTCGGTGCGGCGCACGATCGCCAGTGTCTGGTCGGACGCTTCGCAGGCGGTGACGTCGAGATCGGAGAAAATTGTCTCCAGCTCTCGCAGCAAGGCGCGATCGTTCTCCAGAATCAGCAGGCTGCGGCGTTGCGGCGGGGCAGCCATCAGCGCGCGCCCTTGCCGAACAGAACTATTTCGGCGGTCTGGATCAGGATCGCGAGATCGAACATCAGACTATTGTTCTTGATGTAGTAGAGGTCGTACTGCAGCTTTTCGAGCGCATCGGATTCGGATGAGCCATACGGATAGCACAATTGCGCCCAGCCGGTGATGCCGGGCTTCACGCAGTGGCGCTGCGCGTAGTACGGGATCTTCTCCGCGAGTTCTGCGACGAATTGCGGACGCTCGGGCCTGGGTCCGACGAAACTCATGTGTCCGCGCAACACGTTGAAGACCTGCGGCAGCTCGTCGATGCGCAGCTTCCTGATGATCGTTCCGACACGCGTAACGCGCGGATCGCCGTGCTGTGCCCACTGCGCGCCGTTCAGCTCGGCGTCCTGGCGCATGCTGCGGAATTTGAGCACGTTGAAAACCTTACCTCCCAGGCCGACGCGCGCCTGACTGTACAGCGCCGGTGCCCGCCAGCCGTCCTCGAATTTGATGGCCAGGACGGTGAGAAACATGGCCGGCGCTGCCGCCACGAGAACGCCGAAGCTGGCCAGTAAATCGAGCGCGCGGGAGGAAAAAAGGCGCATGGGGTCGCGCCGAAACCCCTGCCCGAATATCAGCCAGCTGGGATTCAACAAATCGATGCGCACGCGCCCGGTTTCGCGTTCGAGAAAAGTGAGGACCTCGGTGACCTCGACTCCCGCCAGCCGGCTGTCCAGCAGCTCCGGGAGCGGAAAGCCGCGGCGCCGGTCGTCCATGGCCACCACGATCTCCGTGACGCGGAGGCGGCCGCACAGATTTGACAGGCCCCCCGCGGCGTCGAGCACCCGTTCAGGGGCAACGGTGCACGGCTCCTCAGGCGGCTTCACGAAACCTGCCAGCGTGAAGCCGTGCCGGTCGGTCGAGCGGCGCAACCCGGCAACGGCGGTCGCGGCGTACCCGGCACCGTAGACGAGGACTCGCCGCTTGAAGATCTCCTCATCGGCGATGCGGGCGAACGCCAGGCGCGAGACCACCACCCCGCACAACACCAGCAGCACGGCGAGGCCTGCGACACCGCGTCCCAGGTGCAGGCTCGGCACGACATAGAAGAGCGCCGCAGTCGCGCATGACGATACGACCAGCGCCACCAGCACGCGCGCCAGGATGCCGCTGAACTGCACGCGCTGGCGCGAGTTATACAGCCCGAACGCGAGCAGACAGCCGACGACGATGGCGCTGAAAGCTACGCCGCGCGGCCAGAGGGGGCCGTACTGCTGCTCGAGCTCCGGTAGCTCGCCCATGCCGACGTCGAAGCGGATGGACGCTGCGGCGTATAGCGCAAGGAAGGCCAGCACCGCCTCGATGAACGCGAGCAGCGCGACCGATGCCGGCACGAATTGTCCCAGAAGCCGGACGCGCATGAAGGACGCAAGACCTCGCCAGCAACGATTACCAGGAACTTTACACGATCGTGTAAAGCGCAACTGCAAGCGGCGGTGTGATCCTCATGCCACGCGCCCGGGGTTGCAAGAGCCGATTTGTCTTAATCCAACGACAGCGGTCATCGCCGCGGCGACGGGGGCGGCACCGCTCGGCTCACGAGCGCAAGCGATCGTGCCAGCGATACAGCGGCGGCAACAGATGCCCCCTGAGCACCTGCACGCAGCTCAGGTCGCGACGCATCTGACTCAGATGGCGCTTGTAATCGCTGCGCTGCCCTCCTCCGGCCAGGAAGTCATAGGTAACCACCTGGCGTTCCGCCGCAGCCTCCATGGCGTAGCCAAGATGTATGAGTCCCAGGGAAATCTTGCTGCTGAATTCAGGATTGAATCCCATACTGATGTTGTACTGGCGGGCACCCTTGCGTATGTCATAGAGCACCGAGACCACCTGACCGGCGACGCGTAGCCGCGAGAGCGCCAGTTCACCGCGCGCGCCCAGAAGCCTCGCCAGGCTCGTATGGAAGGTCAGGCTCGTCCCGGTGAATGCCGGTTGCTTCCAGCGCAGCTGATGCAGTCGGTTGAGGTCGCTGAACGCGCTGGCAATTTCCTCCGGAGCGACAAACTCAAAGCTGACCTTGCCGTGGACCGCAAGCCGGCCGCGCAGATTCCAGACGCTGCGGCGGGTCGACTGTCGCAGAGCGCGCAGATATGCGGCAAAGCCGCGACTCAGATCGGCCTGATAGCTCACCAAAGGGTCAAGGTTACGGACATACTGCCGCCGCGCCTGATCACATCGGGCAAATGCCTCGTGCCACTGTTGGCCGGCGACGGTGAATCCGATCACGCATTCGGTCCATGCCGGCTCCTGCAGCAGGACGCGGACACAGGCGTTCCGCACAGCCTCGACCTCCCCCGCGGCGGCGATCACGTCGAGATATTCCGAGATCAGCGGCCCCGTATCCCGCCACGACAGGCCCATCAGTTGCACGGAGCTCGCGGGCAGAAAGCCGCTGCGCACGACCCGCCGCCGATACAGCGGTGCAATCCCGAGCAGGTCCTCGCCACGATAGAAAGCCAGAATGTCGGGGGCTGCCGACAGGGCGTCTTCAAAACACTGCCACCACAGCGTCAGCCAATCCCATGACAGAAACAGGGTATCCGCGTTGGAGCGGGAGAGGAGCCGCTGCCACGCGGCTTCACTGGCGAGCCATTCGGACACGCTCCATCGACGCAGCGTAAGCGTCGCAGCTCCGGAGTGGCTGCACCAGGCCGGATCGCTCCGGACCATTGCTTCCCCGCTGCTCATCTTCCGAAGTTCAACGCTGCGGCGGCGACTGGGTGCTCAGCGGCGAGAACGGTGACAGGGCAGGTGCCGTCTCCTGCTGCGCGCCGGTCACGGCACCGTACAGAGTGTAGGACGCGATGACGCCGAACTGGTTGTCCTTGTATCCGCCGGTCAGTGAATTGTGTGCGTAAACGAAGCGCAGCCCGAGCCGACCGACACGCCAGCGCAAGTCGGTGAGCCCGCCGGTGCCGTTCACCGCAGGAGCGTCGACAATATCCTGGTGCTGGAAATATACGCCGACGTCCCAATTGAGCGTCGGCGTGAGGTACCGGGCGAGCAGCACGCTCGCCAGCTTGAAATCGCTGTTGTTGGTGGGGAGAGCGCTGGCCCGCAGGCCATCGCTGAGCGAATTGCTGACGCCGAACGGATAATCGTAGCTGACATAGCGGACGGCGACATCTAGCGAAGTCCGCAGCTCCTGCACGCGCCAGTCAGCCGCGTAAGTGCGCACGATGAACGGATTGCCGACAGCGAATATCGGCGGCGCGACCGTCGGAACCGCTGCATCGAAGCCCAGCTGGAAGAAAGTGGCCGCGTCGGCAAGCTGCTGCCCGGCTGTCAGTGCGACGCGCTGGTCAGGAGCGATGAGACGCGAGAGATCGACCGCCCATATGCCCTCGTCGATGGTCTGCGTCTGGCGGCTCTCCAGAACACCGATGACGCTTTGCTCGCGGACGAGGACGTCGTAGACGCGCAGCTGGCTGTAGCCGCCGGAGACGTCGAGCACCGTCCGGCCGTTCTCCAGGTGATAGCCGGCACTTCCCTGGCCCAGCGTGAAATCGTTGTTGACCGTCGTGTCGCTGAACTCAACTTTCTGCCACGACCCCTTGAGGTAGAGGCTCGCGCTGCTGCTGAAGGCGCGCTCGATCTTCAGCTTGCCGCCGTAGTCGTGATTGTCGATGTTGATGTATTCAGCCGATGGCGACCCCGAGAGGTCTCGCGGCTGAGAGCCCGACGTGACGATGGAATAGACGCCGTCGAGCGTCACTGAGGTGCGCAGCGTCGGACGCAGCGTGAAGCGTGGGCCGGTCGTGAGGTAATTGAGGTTCTCGAGATTGTTCGGCGTCACCGGCGCCAGCGGGTCGATGACCAGTTGGGTGTAGCTCTCCCGGCCAATCCAGGCGAAGTCGCCGGGTACGATCTTAAAGATCGCCTCACCATCGAGATAGCCAGTCGGCTCGACCGAGTAGTCGCCCGAAAAGTACTTGATCGCCGCGATGTTCGAGTCGAGGTGATAGTCGAGCCGCGTGCCGAGATGCGAGAGGTAGCCGCTCAGACCGAGCAGAGCCAGCGCGCTGCCTCCACCGCCGCCGGCGCCGTACAGGGCATTGTCGTTGTACATCAGCCCGGCGTCGGCCGCGAGATACTCGCCGGTGCGGGCGTTGGAAGCCTGCTGGAAGAACAGGCTCTGCGGCGTCAGCGGCCCCACCTGGGCCGCGGCGGGCAGCGCCATGAGCGTCAGCGCAACTGCGAACGCGTCCCGGTACCGGGGACGCGACCCCGGGCCCGGCCGCCTGTTCATGATGCACGCCCCTTCGCGTGGCTCAACCGCCGCGGGCTTGTTCGCGTGGTTTCGCACTCACACCGTACTGGTAATAGTTGCCGGGCTGTCGCAGGCTCTGATTGAGCACCAGGGAAACCGGCTTGCCTTCATCCAGCGTCTCAAGCGCCTCAAGAACCACATGCTGCTGTGTCCGGTCTGCCCGAACGACGACCAGGACCTGCCCGGCAAAATGCGCGAGCGCCTGCGACTCGGTCGTCACCAGCAGCGGCGCGGAGTCAAACAGCACGAGTCGCGCAGGATCCGTGCTGCCCAGCTGTGCCATCACTGCCTGCATGCGTGCGCTCGCCAGCAGCTCTGTCGCGTTGGCGTCCTGACGGCCGGCCGGCAGAAATGCCAGGCCGGGCACATCGGTCGGCAGGATCGCCGAGGCGAGTGAGATCGTCGGGTCCTTGATCAGATCCAGCAGACCCGGCTCGTTCTCCGCGCCCAGGATCTGGCTGATGCGCGGATTCACCACATCGCCGTCCACCAGCAGCACCGTCACGTCCTCTTCGCGGCATATGCTGAAGGCGAGATTCAGTGACATGAACGTCTTGCCCTCGCCAGGCACCGCGCTCGTGAGCATGATGAGGTTGCCCTCCGGGAGCGCCGCGACGCCGCGGCCAAGTGCGCTGTTGATCAGCGGCCGCTTGATACGCCGGTACTCCTGCGCGAGCTCGTGCTCCTGGTGCGCCGGCGGCAGCATGCCGGCGGCTCGCAACCCGTCCTGGTCGATGGTAATGACCCGCTCGGGCACCGAAGCGGTTTCCGTGGACAAGCGCCGCGCGGCGGCGCCCGTGGCCGCCACGGCGCCATAGGCCTTGCTGCCGACGGTCGCGGCCGCGTCGGCGGCGGCGCGCTGCCGCAGCCTGTTGAGGGTATTCTCGATTACGCTCACGCGACGAACCTGTGCAGAAATTGCGAGGTCATATCATCGGTCAGCAGCACCACGACGGCCAGCAGCACCAGCGTCGTAGCCCCCAAGGCGTACCTCCAGACGGCGCGCCGGGAGCTCGCTCGATGTCGCTCCGGCCACGTCATGCTGACGCTTCCCAGCACCGGCAGTTGTGTGAGCTCCATCAGCTGGCGCGTGCTGGAGAAAACCGGCCGCAACTGGTGCAGCAGATACGCCGCGCCTATGCCCGCACCCAGGCCGGCGGCCAGCACCTCGAGAATCAGCTTCAAGCGGTTCGGAAAAACCGGATCCGGATCCACGGCCGGGGGGTCGACCACCTCGAAGCGAACCACTCCGGTAGCATCGGCCTTATCGGAAAGTTTGGCTCTGCTGAGGCGGTCCACCAGCGCCTGGTACTCCGTGTGGGTCACAGCGTAGTCGCGATCCAGCCGCTCATACTCCGCTTCAACCTGCGGGGCGGTATTGATCATCTTGCGCTGCTCGGCGATCTTCGCCTCCTGGCCCGCGACCTGTTGGCGCGCCCCGGCGACTTCAACGTCGATCTGGCTGAGCTGCAATTTGATGCCCTGGTAAACGGGACTCGACGCCAGGCCGGTTGCTGCGATGGCGGCCGGATCCCCGCGCCGCACCGCTTCGATCTCAGCCTTCTGGCGCACTTTGAGATCCTCGAGCGTGCGGCGCGCGGCGATGACGTCGGGATGCTTGTCCGTGAAGCGCAACAGTAATTCATCGAGCCGCGCCTGGGTGTCGCGGATCTGGGTTGCCGTGTCGGCACCGCCGCCGTTGGTGCTCCCGGTCTCACTGGAGAGCTGCCGTCGCAGCTCGTCACGCTTCTGCTCGGCGAGCGTGAGCGCCAGGCGGTCGCGGTCGAGCTCGTCCGTCTCTAAGTGCAGGCGCGAGAAGTAGTCACCCCCGGTAGCTCCTGGCACCAACCCGGCGTGCTCGCGCTTGAAGTCCGCTAAGCGGGCCTCGGCGGCGGCGAGCTTCTTGTCGTACTCGGCGATCTGTTGGGTGAGGAACTGTTGCGCCTGCTCGGATCCTTCCTGGCTGCCGCCGAGGGAGTTCGCGAGAAAGATCCTGAGCAGCTGATCGACCACCCGGCGCGCCGTCTCGCGATTGCGATCCGTGTAAGTGATGGTGTAGAGGTCCGCCGGCTGATTCTTCAGGCCCTCCCGCTCGCTGCTCGCCTGAACGTCAAGACTGGTGCGCAGGCCCTGGACGATGTCGGCTTGTGTATCGGGAGGCGCCGCCGCAAAACCCGGTATCGCCAGGCGGGCCACCTTTTCCAGTTGTGGCCCACCGAGGAGCGCCTGACGCACCCCTTCCGCCTCGGAGGCGATGTTCGACTCGACCGCAATGCCCTGCGTCACCTGGCCGAGCCGCGTGCGCGTGTCGATGTAGACCCGCGCCCCCGCGCTGTAGGTGTCCGGCCACGCCAGCACGATGAGCCAGCCGATCAGGCACACGAGCCACGCGATCAGCAGCGCCGAGCGGCGGAAGCGCCAGGCGCCGCGGATCTGTTGAACGATTAAATCCAGTGCGTGACCCATAAGCTCTAGAACATCGACTGTGGGACCACCAGCACGTCGCCGGCCTTTAGCGGCACGTTCTCGCGCACGTCGCCATTATTCAGCAGGTCAGCAAGCTTTACGTGGATGACGACCTGTTGTCCATTCTCCACGCGCACAATTCGCGACCGGTTGCCAGAGGCAAACTGGGTCAAACCGCCCACCGCCAGCAGAGCGTCGAGCACCCTCATCCCCTCGCGATATGGCAGGGCTGCCGGATGCGCAACCTGGCCCACAATCTTCACCAGGCTGAACGCACTCGCGGCGTTGGTGACGATAATGTTGACTTTAGGGACGCGAACGTACTCCGACAGCACCTTTTCCATATCGCGTGACAGCTGCGGCGCGGTCTTACCCACCGCGACCATGTCCTCCACCAGCGGTGTCGATATCTTGCCGTCGGGACGCACCGGCACGGTCACTGACAGGTCGGGGTTGCGCCAGACGAATACCTCGAGAGTGTCCCCGGGGCCGATAATGTAGTTGCTGTCAGCAGCCTTGGCCACCGCCTGGCTCGGCGTTGCAGGCGTCTCCACCGGTGCGCTGGAGGCGCAACTGACGATCAACGGTGTGGCGACCAGCCAAACGGCCAGCAGCAGCGCGCTTGGACGCGGCATTGCGTTCTTTTCCAGACTCCAAAGAATTAAGCCTATCAGAAGCGCGAGAGCCCAGCGCGCTCATATCGGCCGCCCTCGCGCGCCCCTCGCGCCGGAGCGGCCATCGCGACCGCTAAGCTTAATGTCGTAACAGGGAGACGCTTCGGCACTGAACAGCGCTTGCCGCACGAAGGCTCGGAAACAACATCGGAGCCGAATGGGTGTCTTAACGACACATGAATGGCGGCGGTGAAGCCGGCACCATATGTAATGTTGACGTGGCTTCGGCTTTACGCCCCGCGCGCCTAGCGAATGCCACCGGCGACGAAATCGCGCAGCGTGCGGCGCGCGCTGTCGCAGTCACTTGCGCAGGCCGTACGCAGCGCGATGAGACCGGCGGGGGGATTCCAAATGATCGCGTTGATCCCAAACCAGAGTTGCTCGATGAACGGCTCGACCACGTTTCGTCCGGCGACCTCATAACGCCACCAGATCAGTGAGCGCGCGTGGGTGCGATCGGCGACCTCGCTCTCACGAAATGCGCCGTTTGCACTTTTGACCACGCGCTCGGCGAGCGGCTGCAACTCGTCGCCGAGGATCGAGCTCGTTTCGCCCACGAGCTCCGCGCCCTGGCGCTGCGCGCGGTACGTCACCGATAACACCTCGACCGTATCGCCGGTGGGGTTGCCGAAACTCTGTCTGCGCAGATCATCCGCTCCTGCAAATATCGGCATCCAGGAAGAGCGGAAGTCGACGGGCAATGCGTGCCAGCGCGCGGGCGGATCCACGCCGGCCGCGCCCGCAACCGGCGGCGCAGGGTGCGCCATTTTCGCGGCCGCGCTCAGCGCCGGCAGCAATACGAGGACTGCAACGCTGCTCGCGCAACGCATGAGCTGCGGGTGCGGGCGCGCCGGGGCGGACACCACAGGAGAGGCGGCAGGAACGGTATCGGGTCCGAAGCGGGTCACGAGCCAGAAGAACACCACAAGTGCCGCGGCGAACACCGCCCAACCGAATCCGTAATGACTCACGCGCACCAGATAACTCTGCATGTTCGTGAGATAGCCGGCTTCGATGACCGTATAGACGCGCACCCAGTTGGCAAGCACCGCCAGGGCCGCCATCAGTGCCAATTGCCAGGCGCGGGTGCGCCACGGATCGCGCTGCAGCTCGCCATAGAGGGCCGCCACCGCCAGTCCCACGATCATGAAGTGCACCCCACTGCAGCCCTCCTCGATGCGGAAGCTGCCGTTGGGAATATGGATCACGTCACCACTGAACTGCGCCGGTGGGCCGGTGATCGCGAGCAGGCCGTGCATGGCCAGCACCGTAAGATGCTGCAGCGGCGGGGGGTACCAGATGGGCAGCGCAAAATAGAGGAACGCCACCGGAAAGAGCAGCAGCCGGCCCACGGCCCAACCGAATGCCGCGGTGGCTGCCAGCCAGAAAACCCACGGCAGGAGCACAACTTCCAGACTCTCTATACTCGCCCGGTAGCACACGAGCCAGGCGAGAATGGCGCCCGCGAGTGCCAGTAGGGCGAGCGGTGCGGGTTGGGTGGGCGCGACGGCGAGCTCGTGGCGCGCGCGGATGGCGAGCCAAACGCAAACGAGGACGATCAACCACCCATGCGTATAGCCTTCGGCGGCCGTATCCGACCACTTCTGAGAGAGAAAGACACTGCTCGGCCAGTACACCAGCGCGACGACGCACGCCAGCATAGCGATCAGCCACAGCCGGAGATGTGGGGCCACTTGCATCTTCAGATGATTCTACGTGCTCGTGAGGATCGACGAACACGTCGTTTGCGGGGAAGCCCTGAGGGAGCGAGGCGTGAACAATTACATGATGGTCGCGGAGACCTTGTTTGACAGCGCGCTCTCGACCCCCGCGCTCGTGACGGCCATGACAGCGAAATACCACGTCCCCGCCTGCAGATTGTCAAAGACGTAGGTCTGCACGCCGATGCCATTGAGCTGCACCTTTTGGCTGAGGTTAGTCGCGCTCGAGCCGTAATAGATGCGATAGCCGGCCAGGTTAGTCAGCGCCGTGCCGTTGGTGTTGGTGGTGGGCGCCTCCCAGGAAAGTGTCGCGCTCGTGTTGCCACTTCCACTGCTGGCGACGCTCTGTGCCGTCGTCGCCGACGTTCCCATTGGATCGTTACATCCCGTTAGCAGCGACACGAATATCGCCAGTGCGCACGTCCATGCATGCAGCTTCCACGTTTTCAACGCACAAACCTCCACTGAGGCCGGCGGTGCGCCAGCCCTGCGTCACTTCAGGGAACCTGCGGTGGCGGCAAGCGATAGCGCCAACCCGCGGTTGCAGTAGAGGAAAAGCAAGGACTATGCCGACGGCATTGTCGCTTTGAATTTCAGTGGCTTATGCGTCGGATTATGCTCGGACGCCGGAGAGCGCTGGCGAGGCCGCCCTGCGAGGAGCCGCGACGTCGCGCGAGCCCGACGCCTCGGACTTAGTCGAGGCGGCAGCAGCTATTAACTTACTGATAATGAATGATAAAATCCTGTCGCCGCGGTCCGACAAGCGGCAGGCGCGAGCGCCCGGCTGCGTCACTGTGTGTGCTGGCGCACATAGTAAGAGCGATATGTCGAAAGGGGTCCGGTTAGCTACCCGGTTGGGTTAATGTCGGAGAGGTTTACAAAATCTCCTGCAACGGCCAAGACGTTATGTCATCTGCCGCTTGCAAGTCCTTGCCGGAAAAGTAACTATGTGACCCGCGGCACAGTGTTTGCACACTAGGTATTGGATCCGGCAGGCCGCTGCTGGCTAGGGATCGGTCATTGGAGGATAGGGCGATGAAGAAAGTAACGTTGATTGCGGGAGCGGCGAGTCTCGCTGCCGTCGCAGCTGTCCTTTGCAGCGCACCGGCGTTTGCGGACGCGCGTGAGGCGGCGCACGACAACGAGCCAGGTGCCCGTTTTGACAGCGCTGTCACGACTTCCGTTTCGGCTCCTGAGCCAGCGTCGCTCGCACTGTTGGCGCTGGGCCTGAGCGGGCTTGGTTTCATACCGCTGCGCCGCCGGCGAAGCAAAGACTGATAAAGCTCCGGGCGCCACTCGGCGGCCGGGTTGTTAAAGAACGGCTCCCCGTTAGGGGAGCCGTTCGCGTTTGTGGGGTCTGTCAGGCGACATCCGCGCTTGCCCCTCGCAGCTCGACGGGTAGCGGGTCGATCGCGGGCAGATTCATGACCATGGCAAAGCCACCGGCCACATTTCGCGCCGTGATGGTTCCACCGTGCACGGCGAGCGCGCCCGCAGCGATCGCAAGCCCCAGGCCCTCGCCACCTCCAGTACCGTGATGCCCTCGCGCCGCATCCACCCGGTAGAAGGGCTCGAAGATGAGGGCAAGATCCCCTTCGGGCACGCCGGGACCGGAATCACGCACCGCCACCTCGACCGTATCGCTCTTGGCTGCATTTGCGACACGGCGCGCGCTGATGACGACCACCGCGCCCCGCGGGCTATAGCGCACGGCGTTGCGAATCACATTTTCGAACGCACTGCGCAGCAGCTCGGGATCGCCCGAGACGCGCAGGCACGCGTGCGTCTGCAGCTTGACCAGGCATCCCTGAGCATCCGCCTCAATGGCGACATCTGCGGCGATGTTGCCCAGCAGCTCGCCCACATCCACCGTTGCGTGCTCAAGCGCGTGTGCCGGGCGCTCGAGGCGGACGAGCTTAAGGCTGCGCGCGATGAGATGCTCCAGGCGATCGGCTTCGCAGGCGATGCGTGCGAGGTGGCGCTCAGCCCCGCTGCCCTCGCGACGTGCGAGCGACAGAGCGAGCTGCAGCCGCGCCAGCGGGGAGCGCAGCTCGTGGGATACATCGCGCAGCAGTTGCTGCTTCGCCTCGAGGAGTTGCCGCAAGCGCTCTGCCATCGCGTCGAGATCGGCGGCGAGCAGGCCGAGGTCATCCTGTCGGCCGCGCAGCGCGGGCAGCACGCGCACATTGAGATCACCGGCGGCCATCTGGCGCGTAGCGAGTCGCAAGCGGTCCACGGGTGAAACCAGGTAGCGTGCCAGCAGGAAGCACACTGCGGCGCTCACGCCGAGCGCAATCGCGAGTATTGACAGAGGAACGCCCGGCAGCTCGAGCTCGCCGAACAGCCGCGGATTGTCGCGCACCGGGCCGATGACGACGTGGTAGGTGCTGCCGCCGGCGCCGACCAGCACCAGTGCGCCGCCGATGGGAGCGATCGCGCCCGGAGCGCCGTCCGCGGCGCGCGCGGTGCTGCCCGGGCTACGCCCCAGGCCGTTCAGCGAAGCGGGCAGCGGCCGCCCGAGAATTTCATGCCCCTGCGGATCGACCACGAAGGTACGCGTAAAGGGCTCTCCGCCGAGCGACTGCAGCCAGCTCTTCAGCGCCGGCGGACCGCCGGATTCGAAGGCGCGCGCGGCCTGCGCGTAGAGTTGGCCGCGCTGCACCCAGGGGCGCTCGCTGCGATGGGCGGTGGCGTTAACGGCAACCGTCACGGTGCCGACGAGAATCAGCGCCAGCGCCGCCCAGAACGCGAGAAAAATCCTCCAGTACAGCGAGTGCATGTGCCTAGCCCGGACTCGGCGGCTCAGGCGCGGCGGTGCGTACCGGGACCAGCGTGAGTGCGTAGCCTGAGCCGCGCACGCTCTGCACGTTCACCCGATTGGTGTGCTTCAGGAGCTTACGGCGCAGGTTCGAGACGTGCGTGTCGAGGCTACGATCCGTAGGCAGCAGCCGCCGGGCGAGCGCCTGGGTCATCAGATCGTCGCGCGTCACGGTACGCGTATCGGCGCGCACCAGCAGCTCGAGGATGCGCAGCTCCGCGGATGTCAGCTCCAGGTCGCAATCGCTGACTTCTGCGCGGCGCGCGCGCAGGTCGAGACGCAGCGGTCCCCACAGAATCACCCCGGGAGCGCCCACCTCCTCGCCAGGCATGCGTCGCAGTACCGCGCGGATACGTGCTACCAGCTCGCGCGGACTGAAGGGTTTAGCGAGATAGTCGTCCGCCCCCATCTCGAGGCCCACGACGCGGTCGACCTCCTCGCCGCGTGCAGTGAGCATGATGACCGGCACACGACTGACAGCGCGAAGGCGGCGCAGCACCTCAAAGCCGGACAGCTCCGGCAGCATGACATCGAGAATCACCAGATCCGCCGGGGCCCGTGCGAGCTGCGCCAGCCCTGCGGGGCCTGTGCCTGCGCTGGTGGCTAAGAACCCTTCGGGCCCGAGATATTCGACCAGCATCGAGCACAGCTCCTGATCGTCATCGATGATCAGCAGCGTCGGTTTGCTCTCGACGGCGCGCTCGGGCGGTTCCATGAGACCAGACAATACACGCCTGCCACGGTTTCGCGGGAGCCGCGCCGGCTGTCCCGACCGCAGACGCAGCCTTCTTTGCACTTCTTTGCCAGAACGGGGGCCTACCGCCCATTTCCTGCGGCAATTGTGTACTTTACCGGCGGTGCGCCGGGCCACCGCACAGACTAGCAGCCGATGCTCTCGACAAGCGGTGAGGGAGTTGACGGGGATGCCACGCCCGAGGATCGCCGTATCTGCCACGAGCACGACCCGCTGGACAGTGATTTTCTGCCGCAGTGGCTCGCTGGATTTTCGGACGTCGTCGCTGTGATAGTCATTCGCGAAGGACGCGCCCCGCTGCTGCGGCGCCTGCGGGCCGAGTACAGACGGGTCGGGTTCTGCAGGCTGTTCGACATCCTGGCGCTTCGTCTCTACTACAAAATGTTCATCTCAAAGGCAGACCGGCGTGGAAGCGTACGCAACTAGATCTCCTTAGCGCCCGCGTGCAGAGCGGGCGAGCCGCCTTTCCGACGCTTGTGCGCCGAACCCGAATAACGGCCAGGTGATCGATTTTCTCAAACTGGCGGCTCCGGATCTGACCGTGGCTCGCTGCAAGTGGCTGCTAAAGAGCACCGTGTACGAGATACCCCGATGCGGAACCTTCGTGCTGCACCCCGGGATTTGCCCGCAATATCGAAATTCCCATGGCTGCTTCTGGGCTCTTGCATGCAATGACCTCGAGAACGTCGGATTGACGTTGCTGCGCGTCGACGATGGCATTGATACAGGGCCGATCTATGGGTTTTTTCGCTATCCATTCGACGCGGCCAGTGAATCGCACATCCGCATCCAGAATCGCGTAGTGCTCGAGAATCTCGACGGCATCCGAGCTAAGCTGCTCGAGATCTGTGGCGGGCGCGCACAACCGCTCGCGGTCGTGTCGACCGCTCACGTACCTGGGGTAGCCCCTGCTGTCCGCTTACCTTCGGTGGCATGCCGCCGCCCGAACGCCAGGCTATGACAGTGACGGCATTGATCTACCACGATGTCCTGCGAGACTCCGGCCTCGACGACAGTGGTTTCAAAAGACGACGGCGTCCCATAAGCTCGTGGAAAGCCGATCTCGCAGGCACTTCGATCTCATCAGTGATGCGATCGGCCCGTCACTCCCTGGCGCAGTGATCTCGCACAGCCGCCGGAAGGCGTGGCACTTACCTTCGACGACGGCGGCAGAAGCGGCGTTGACTGAACGGCCGCGCTCTCGAAGAGCGCGGCTCGCGGGCGCATTTTTTTGTTACGCCAAATTTCATTGATGAGCCCGGGTTCCTGAGTGCGGCCGACTTGCGGCGATTGCATGACGGCGCGCCCGTGGTGACTGGATCCGTTCCCGGCGGATTCTATTCGGTCGAAGTGGCGCAGATGGCAGCAAAAGCGGGCGTCCAGGTGCTTTTCAACTCGGAGCCGACTAAACGCGTGTCGACTCTCGGCGGCGTTTCCGTCGTCAGCGAAGCATGGCTGAAGTTGCGACGGACACTATTCGATCTCGGTGCCATGTAGCTCGCCCGGGGCGCTGAGCCCGCGTCGCGGAAACACGTGACGCGCAGAGCCTTAGCCGGCCGTCGCTGAAAACGTGACGGTTCGTTACTGAACCGGCCCTGAACGCCAGCGGCGCTGTTCTGGCGAGCAAATGATTTTACATACTCTGAATGTTTCTCAGTCTCGGATGACCGGCCGCCAGGCCATGTCGCTAGAATCGAGAGACTGTAAAGGGCGTTGCACGCAGTGAGTCCGACAATCTCCCCACCGACACGAGCGCCGGTGCCCGTCGTGGTGGTCGAGGGCACCCTGAACGGCCTGGGTGTGGTTCGCAGTCTGTCCCAGGGGCGCATGCCGATCTACTTGCTCGACAACCAGGCGCGGTGCCCTGCGCGCTGGTCGAGGTACTGTCGCTACGTGCGGGTATCCGCGCTCGATGGCCGTGAACTGGTCGATGCACTGGTGGATCTGGCGCGACGGCTTGCTTGCCGCCCGGTGCTGATCCTGACTGGCGATCAGAGCGTCAACTGTGTGTCCGAGTACCGGCAGTTTCTCGAACCGCTGTACCGCATCAGTCTGCCCTCCCCTGACATGGTACGGGCCCTTGCTGACAAGTCCCTGTTCCAAAGCCTTGCTGAGCGCGAAGGGTTCGTCGTGCCGCGGTCGGTGGCACTGAGCGACGCCGTCGACCTTGCCCCGATCGACCGCCTTACGCCGCCATTGATCGTCAAGCCTGCTGATAAGACGCTCGTGTTGAATGGTATGGTGAAGCGGGCGGTGCGGGCGGCGACGCTCGCGGAAGCGCGACGCGCCGCCGCGCGGATGCTGGCGTGTGCACCTGGAGTCATCGTCCAGGAGTGGGTCGAGGGCCCCGACACGGAGCTTTACTTCACTCTATTCAGCTGCGATCGCGAGTGCAGGCCGCTCGGCATGTTCGTGGGCCGTAAGCTCGTGTGCGCTCCCCCAGCTATTGGCAACACGGCTCTCTGCGTAGCAGCACCCGAGGTGGCGCTCGAGCTCATCGCTCCCACGCTGCGGTTCATCAGCCGCGTCGGCTATCGGGGATTGGGTAGTCTCGAATTCAAGCGGGATGCGAGGACCGGTCGATTCGTCATCATTGAGCCGACGGTTGGGCGCACCGATTGGCAGGAGGAGCTCGCGACCTTGTGCGGAGTCAATCTGCCGCTGCGGACCTACCTGGCGGAGCTGGGACAGCGGCTCGAGCCCGCGCCGGAAGCATCTCCCCCTATCGCCTGGCGATCGTCAGTCGGGTATCGCTCGCCACTCGCGCGGCGTATGCGCAAGGTGGATGGCTTCTTCCGCTGGACGGACCCGCTGCCGGGGTTCTACCACTATGCGTATGAGGGCGGGCTGCTGCGGCTGTGGGACAAGTTCTCCGCCACCGCGAGCGCCGTAACCGCGGCGGCAGTCAGTCGCGCCAAGGGGTGAGCTTGGATCAGGACACGACGATCGTCGGGGCGGGACCCTACGGATTGTCGATTGCCGCGCATCTGCGCGCATCGGGGCTACCTTTCGAGGTGCTGGGGACGCCACTCGAGAGCTGGCGCCGTTTCATGCCGCAAGGGATGCTGCTGAAATCCGAACGCTTCGCGTCCAACCTCTGGGACCCGAAGCGTCGCTACACGTTGCGGCAATACTGCGCGGCGCAGCGCCTTCCGTATCAGGCCGTAGGCAACCCCGTGAGTCTCGAGCTTTTCCTCGAGTACGCCGAGTGGTTCCGGCAGCAGACTGACATCGAGCCCCGCGATCTCAAGGTGCTGCAGTTGCGGCGCGCGTCAGGCGGTTTCGGTCTGCAGCTAGCGGATGGCACGAGCTTTACGAGCCGGCGCGTGATACTGGCGACCGGGCACATGGCCTTTCGCTCGCTGCCGCCCGAGCTGACAAATCTGCCCGAGCCGCTGGTCCTGCACAGCACCCGAATCGGCGATGTGACGCGCTACGCAGGGCGCGAGGTGTGTGTCATCGGCGCCGGACAATCGGCGCTCGAGACCGCAGCACTGCTGCACGAGAACGGAGCGCGAGTACGTGTGCTGGTGCGCGCCAAACAAATAGCGTGGAACACCCCGTCGAAACCACGGCCCCTGCTGGCGCGACTTCTGGAGCCCGATGCGGGCATCGCCCCAGGATGGAAGTCGCTCGCAGTATCTGAATTGCCGCGCGTGTTTCGCTGGCATTTCCCGCCTGAACGGCGGCACCGCTTCGTCAAGAGCTCGTACGGGCCGGGCGGGTCGTGGTGGCTGCGCGAGCGTGTCGAGGGACGCATCGCAGTGTTGCTGCGCTCGCAGGTGCTGTCCGCCGAGGCCCGCGAACGCGGTGTGCGCCTGCAGGTGCAGGAGCCGGCCGGCACAGACGTGATCGATACGCAGCACGTCGTCGCCGCCACCGGTTTTCGGATCGACATCGACCAGCTCGAGTACCTGGAGTCCTCGTTAGCCCGGAGCATCGCCCGGGAAGCCGACGGCATACCGGCGCTCGACTCCCGTTTCGAGACGTCCGTTCCCGGACTCTTCATCGTGGGCCTGGCGAGCGCACCTGTTTTCGGTCCGATCATGCGTTTCATGTACGGCGCCAAGCATGTTGCGCCGGTGCTCGTCAGTCGACTGCGAGACGCCGCCTGAGTGCTGCGCCGATGCAGACACCAAATTACTGTATGATTAATAAGGTGTTGCGTGAACTTCGCGAGCGCCGGGCGGAGCGCGCGACACGGCCTATGTATGCGATTCACGCTCTGCCTGTGGAGACGAGGCAAGGCTTGTCATGAAGGGTGAGAGCATGGCAGATCCTGTCTTCGCTTTCGGTGAGAACTGGGATCGCTTTCTCAACTCACTGTCCGACGAGCAGATCGAGCAGTCGACCCGTGCCGTGCGCACGCTCGTCGCGCGCGATTTGCAGGGCAAGACATTCATTGATATCGGATCGGGAAGCGGGCTGTCGTCACTGGCGGCACGTATGCTTGGCGCGCGCGTTCACTCATTCGACTACGATGCCCGCTCGGTCGCCTGCACGCAGGAGCTGCGGCAGCGCTACTTTCCGCGAGACGAGACATGGAGCGTCGATAAGGGCTCCGTGCTTGACAAGGGCTACCTCGCGACGCTCGGGCAATTCGATGTCGTCTACTCCTGGGGCGTACTGCACCATACTGGAGAGATGTGGGTCGCCATCGAGAACGCCGCCGGCCTAGTGCGCGCAGGCGGTCTGTTCGTCATCGGAATCTACAATTACCGAGGCGGCCGCCGCGGCACGGCGACCTGGGCCAGGCTGAAGCGCTGGTATTGCTCCGCGCCGCGCTGGCAGCAGCTCGCCTGGGAATCGGTCTACCTAGGATGGTCTTTGGCGTCCATGGCGGCAGTCGGCCGAAACCCACTCAGAATGATCCGCGAGTACCACGTGCGCCGCGGCATGTCCTGGCGTCGCGACGCCACCGACTGGCTCGGTGGCTATCCATACGAAGCCGCAACACCGGGCGAAATCCTGGAATTCGTTAGACGAAAGTTCAACTTCGTACTAATTAAACAAAACATCGACCTGAAGCTGGGCGTCAGTGAGTTCGTGTTCGAGTCTGCGCCGCCTTCGGCCCAGGGTGGGATGCCGCCGGACACGCAGGAATGACGGCCTCAATGGCCGGCGCCGCAAATTCGCAGACCCCCGATACCGCGACTACAATCGACACGGTGCGCATTAAGTGCAGGAAATCGTACTGAATTCCACCCAAATCACACTTGCGCAAGCCCTGCGTCGGTTCGTCAGGCAATTCGTGGCTGACGCGCGCTTCTACCATGGGTTGAGACGGGCAGATCCTTGGAGCTCGGGTTCACTGGCCTGGACCACGCTGCGCAACCGAGGACTGTGGCTGCTCACATTTCATCGCATTGCTCACTATTGTCTGCGTCAGCGTCGCGTACGCAGCCCCATTTGGTGGATCGCTCGCCTGTGCAAGAGTGTCGGCACGTGCTTCAGCGTTGTCTTTTGCAGATCAACGTTCAGTGCCGACTGCGAGATCAGGGGCGTCGTGTACCTCTCGAATCGAGGCTACCTGATATGCGGCGCACGCAGCATCGGCGCGCACTCGGTGATTCACGAGCGATGTACTTTCGGATACGCTGTGGCGCGCGGCGACGAAGGCCGACCAGACATCGGCGAGCACGTCTGGATCGGACCCAACTGCATCATTGCCGGCCCAGTGACCGTAGGTGACGGTGCAACTGTGCTGCCAGGTTCGTTCCTTACCTTCAGCGTTCCACCTGGCGCGGTCGTCAAGGGCAACCCCGCGCAGATCGTGCGAACGACCTTCGAGAATTCGGCATTGCGTCGCTCGCTGACTGTTATCCAAGACGTGGCACCCGATAATGTATGAAAAGCGCGTTTGTCGCCGATGTCCGCCGCTGCGCTGACAAAGACAGGGCGGACGGTGGATTCTGCCGGTTGCTTGCGAGCAGTTACGGCTTGCAGGCGCTCCTCGCCTATCGCCTGGGACGCTGGCTGCTGCGCGCCAGGGACAAGTACTACCTCTGGCCATTGTTGCCCGTTGGCTGGCTGCTCTATTACTTGATCAGCCGCTACGTCCGCTTGGCATTCGACATCCGACTCGAGCTGTCCGCCGACATCGGCCCCGGTTTCTACATCGGACACTTCGGCGCTATCTGTGTGCGCCGCTGCCGGATAGGAGCCAACTGCTCAATCGGTCACCTGACCGACATTGCCGCTGCCGGCAACGGCCTGGGACCGGTGATCGGTGACCGGGTGTGGATCGGTGCACACGCACACATAGTCGGAAATTACCGGGTAGGGTCCGGCGCAACCCTGAGCGCCGGCGCCGCAGTTCGGCAGGATGTGCCCGTCGCGGCGCTCTATTTAGGCAATCCCGCGCGCGTGGTCATGCGTAACTATGACAATGGCACCTTCCTCTGAGATCGGGCGCCGTGGACAATAGCTCGAACCACGCTAACAAGGACGCTGCTCATCCAGTCAGCGTAATTATCCCAGCGTATATGGCTGCGGCTTACATACATGAGACTCTGGAATCGGTGTTCTGCCAGACCTACCACAACTTCGAGGTAATTCTGATAAATGATGGCTCACCAGACACAGAGGAATTCGAGCGCGCGATTGCACCCTTTCGAGATCGGATCGTCTACATCAGCCAGGAAAACCGTGGTCCGAGTGCGGCTCGCAATGCCGGTATACTTCGAGCACGCGGGGAGTACCTGGCGTTTCTTGATAGCGACGATGCCTGGTATCCCACCTGCCTGGCTGCGCAGACTGAATTGGCGCTGAGCCGGCAACCACGATGCGATCTCGTTTATTCTGACGTACTGGTCTACCACGACTCGCAGCAGCGCCGCCACAGGATTCCCTCGACAAGTGGATCACGCCACTCTCCAGAGACGGCGGTTCGTCGACTCGCAAAGTCACACGGAGGTGGGATTCGATATTCCGCGATATGCCCGTCTCTCGGTCCCGTGACATTTGAGAGTCTTCTGCGAGAGGACTGTCAAGCACCGACCTCGTGCACCATGGTGCGCCGGCAAGCGGCCATATCCGCCGGACTTTTCGATGAGAGCCTCCGCCGCGCGGAGGACTACGATCTGTGGCTACGAATTGCTCATCGCGCCTCGAGCATGGCCTATGCGCGTGAGGTGTTAGGCAGGAATCGAGTCGTACCCGGTTCCCTTTCCCACGATAACCTTAAGATGCTGGAAGGAGTGGTCGATGTCCTCAGAAAACTCACCACGAGTCTCGACCTTTCGGCGAGTGAACGATCTGCGCTTGAGAACAAGCTCGCCGCCACTAAAGCGCAAGTTGACTTGGAGCGCGGCAAAGCGTTTCTCCTGGTTGGCAAGTACGATCAAGCCGTCGCGTCCTTACGCGAAGCTGGATCCTTTTCGGCCAGCACCAAATTGCGCTGGGTTCTCTTTGGCTTGAAGGTTGCACCACGTCTGACACGGGCGACAGTCGGCGCTTGGTTCAGAGGGAAGGGCTGAAGCGGCACGTTGGCGATTGTTGATTGGGAAATTTAGCAATGTCCTTCCTTCGACCAATCCGGGTTCTGTTGCTGCGTGCCGCCGAATACTCCGGTCTGAACGGCGTTGTCTTGAACTCCGGCTGGCGCAGCAGGCGACTTCTAATAGTCTGTTGGCATCACGTATCGATCGACGATGAGCACTTATGGAATCCCACGCTTTGTATCTCGCCAGCCACGTTTCGTTCTCGACTCGAGCTTCTACGATCGACTCGCTGCAACGTGATGCCCCTCGAGGAGGCGCTAGAGGGCGTGAGGTCTGGCCGATTGCCGAAACGTGCGGTTGCCCTGACGTTGGATGACGGAGAAAGCAGTATCTCCCTGCGAGCATGGCCGATGTTGCGCGAATTTGGTTTCCCCGCGACGCTCTATTGGACAACCTATTATTCCCTTCGGCCATATGCGGTATTTGATCCCATGCTTTCGTACCTGCTCTGGAAAGGCAGAGGGGTACATCTGCAATTGGATGATCCTCCCCTGAATGTGCAACTCCAATCCGAACATGATCGCTTCAGTGCGTTTCGGAGCATCTATCAGACGGCCAAGACTCGCGGATGGACAGCAGCAGCAAAGGAGGATTTCCTCGTGCATCTCAGCGATCGCCTGGGGATCGATTATGGCGCCATCAAGAGAAAGAGGATTCTGCACATGATCAGTCCTGAGGAGGCCGCAACAATGTACGAGCAGGGACTCGATTTGCAGCTTCACACACACAGACATCGCGTGCCGCACGACGCGAGTCAGCCGTCTAACGAGATACGAGACAATATGAAGGTCATCGAGAGCACCGGAGCGCGCCGCCCGGTACACTTTTGCTATCCCAGTGGCTCTTATGTTCCGGAACTCGAGTTCTGGCTTCGCGACAACGGCGTGGTATCTGCAGCGACGTGCGAACCGGGCCTGATGCAGCGCCGTACCAATCAATACCTTCTTCCGCGCATCGTCGATCATGAGAATCTTGGACCTATTGAGTTCAAGAGTTGCCTCAGCGGTCTGTTACCTTCGATGACGAAGAGGCCGGTCATGGATGAACATGGTTTTCAATGACCTCGAAACAGGTCTTCTTCATGGTTTGCTCCCTGCCCTCACAGGTCTGGAGGACGAAGGTTCAGACCCTTAGAATCACCACTGTGACAATCTGTAGCCTCCTGAAGATAAAGCGAGGACGACCTGAAATCCCTTCGAACCTTAAGGCACAGCCCGCCAGCCGCCGCTATCGCGCGCTGCTACTACGCAGTGCGCAGCCGCGCAGTTGAGCGCCTTATTTTTACAGCGACCACCGGCCGCAGCGGCACCCTGACGCTCACCAGGATCTTCGCCGGGATACCTGGCTGCCGCGCGCTGCACGAGCCTTACCCGGTCATGAACTACGAAGTGCTGAAGGCGGCAAGCTACGGGGACAGCGAAGCTCTGAAACGCTTCTATCGTGACAAGTCGATCAACATCCTGCGCGCCGCCGCCGGGTATCGCTACTACCTTGAGGCAAACCATCTTTTTATCAAGACGTTTATTGAGCACGCGGCACGCGACTTTGGGAATCGCCTGGCGGTAATTCATCTGATCCGGCCGCCGCTCGAGGTCGCCATGTCGATCTATCGCTTGCAGCGCCCGCCGGGTACTGAGTCGGGGGATAATTGGTGGCTAGACTATCGCGCACCGCTCAATCGCATCCGCATCGCCGACGCGCTCGACGCCGGCGAATTCTCCCATCCCTTCTACAAAGGACTATGGTACTGGTTCGAGATTGAGACACGGGTGCAAGAGTGGCGGCAGCGGCTTCCCGCCATCCCATTCGTTAGGTTCGAAACCGACTGGTTCAACGATCCTCAACGACTCCTCGCACTCGCGATTGAGTTGGGCATCGCCGTCGACAGGCGGCAAATCGACGCATTGGTTGCAGTGAAGGAACACACGCGCGAACATTTGAAGCTGATCGCGCCACTGCAGCCGGACGAGGCACAAGGGATGTTCGAAGGGTTCGTAGCTCTGCTCCGGCGGCGCTGCCCAGATGCCGCCGCTACGGGCACCGATAGCGGCACGATGTGACCCGGCGCGCGAGCCACCAGCCCGTCGGCAATCGGCGGCCGTCGCGAGCGCCTTAGCGCGGATCCGGCGCACCACCAGGATGTAGACCTATGAACTACGTGATCCTTACTGCATTCCCGGACGACTCAACTGTCGCCGCGTGGAATGACTGCTTGGACAATTCGGAATTCGCTGGATTCTATACGGCGCCCGATTACTTCCGAGTTCAATACCTGCAGCACGCACGACCCTTTGCCGTACTAGCTGTCACGGGTAACGTAGTTCACGGGATAGCCACCGGTCTTCTTGACAACCGAGACATATACTGCGGCCACGAGTGGGGCCCGCAGGTGTGTATTCGCAGGGGGTCACACAATGAAGAGGTTGGAAAGGCCCTGGCCGCCGGGCTGCGCAAGCACTGCATCAAATCGACCAACTTCATCAGCGCCTTTACCTGGAACGAAATTCCGGCATTCCAATCCGTGGGGTTTCGCGTCAAGAAGTTCAAGCCTCCTCTGGGCACGATACTGCTGGATCTGTCCAAGGGCACGGACCTATTGTTCCGTGAATGTGCAGAGGATCGCCGGTACAACATAAGACGTGCGATCAAGCTGGGCGTGGAAGTAACAGAAATGGATATTCGCCGTGACTTCGATGACTATTACGCCCTATATAAACACTGGTGTGAGAGCAAGCGTCTTACGCCTAAGGCGTACGAGCTGCAGCGCGCAGTATTTGAAACGAAGGGCAATCGCCTCCTGCTGGTGGCGCGCCATAATGGTCGGATGGTCGGAGCCGAAACGCTACGCTTTAGACGACCGGGCATTATTGAGGCCGCCGCAAATATCTCACGACGGGAGGAAACCAAGCTGAAACAGAACGACCTGCTGCTTTGGCGTGCCATTGAGTGGTCCGCTCAGCAGAAAGACATTCGATGCTTCAGCATGGGTGGTGCTCACGCCTTTCTGCAACGGTTCGGCGGCCATTGGCACGGTACCTACAGGTACAGCTTGGACCTGACGGCCTTCCGCGTCCGCGATCTAGCGGAAACAGGCCGCGACGTCGCAGTACGTGTCTACCTGGCGTTACCCCGGCGAGCACGACAGGGGATTAAGAAACTGCTTCGCCTTGACGGAGACGTTGCACAGTAAGCAATCATCCGGCGAAACTTGCAGCAGTCCTGCGCGCTCGAGCTAACTCTCCGAGGATCCAGTGTTATACGGCATCAAATTCATCACTAGCTTTCTGTTGGGCACCGACATCGCCGGTCGCAACCTGAAGGTATACCCGGACGACACCTTCATCGCCTCCTACCCCCGTTCGGGCAACACCTGGACGCGCTTCCTGATCGCCAACCTGATGCATCCCGACAAGCCGGTGACGTTTGCGAACATCGAGACGATCATCCCCGATGCCACAGCGCTCCCCAGCAGGGAACTCAAGCGGGTCCCCCGCCCGCGCCTGATCAAGACTCACGAGTACTTCGAACCACGCTATCGCAAAGTCATCTATCTGGTGCGTGACCCGAGAGACGTGGTTTTGTCATTATATAATTTCCGCCGCAAGTACCGCTCCGTCGACGACTCATATCCGATTGAGCGATACGTGGCCGAGCGATTCCTTCCGGGAGATCTGGATGTCTCCTGGGGTGAACACGTGGGCAGTTGGCTGGGAACCCGGATGAACCATCCCGGTTTCCTGCTGGTGCGCTATGAGGACCTGCTGCAGGATCCAACGCGTGAATTGTGCCGATTGGCAAGCTTCCTCGGTATTGCAGCGAACACGGAGGCGCTGACGCAGGCAATCGAGAGAAGCTCCGCGAATCGACTGCGACAGCTCGAAAGAGTCGAGCATGAAGCGTGGGTCACTACCAAGGGAAAACGCGCCGATGTCCCCTTTATCGCCGAGGCAGTCGCGGGTACATGGAAGCAAAAGCTACCCCAACCGTCAGTGTCGCTGATCGAGTCGGCATGGGGACACTTGATGAATTCCCTCGGCTACCAGACGAGTGCGACACAAGGCTCCAACGTTCGTGCGATCGGCGCCTAGCGCTCGCTGAGACTACAGCCGCACCGCAAGGGCGCCCACCTCTGACGTCGACGCCCTCACTCGGAAGCGCTGCCACATGAGCGGCCCATCACTGAAGCACCAGGCGCTGTCCGGCATGCGCTGGACCGTCTCAGCGCGCGTGCTGGTTCAGCTCATCACCTGGCCTTCGACCATTATCGTCATGCGGCTGCTCAATCCGCGCGATTATGGCCTGGTCGCGGTGTCGACCGTCTTCATCGCATTTGTCACCGTGTTCAGCGATCCGGGGCTGGCTGCCGGCCTGGTGCAGACGCAGGTGCTGCGGGATGAGACCAGCCGCGCGGCGAGCGCCATGATTGCGTTGCTCAACCTTCTGCTGCTGAGCCTGCTGATGTTCGCAGCTCCGAGTATCGCGGCGTGGTATCGAGAGCCGGAACTCACGCAGGTAATACGTGTTGCATCGCTGTCGCTGCTGATGACGGCGATAGCCACGGTGCCGCAGGCACACCTTGTGCGTAACCTGCGCTTCAGGGAGATGGCGCTGGCGCTAATCGCAGGTAACCTCGCAGGGAGTCTGGCGACCATCGTCTGCGCCATTCTGGGTTTGGGAGTCTGGTCGCTCGTCCTCGGCACGCTCGCACTGGCGGCGCTGCGCTCGATCGTCATCATCGTCTACAACCGCTCCGCGGTGGTGCCGGACTTCTCCAGGGGGTTCGAGCCCGTTCGTCACTTGATGCACTTCAGCGTGCATATGCTCGGCAACCGCATCCTCTTCTACTGCTCCGGGGCCCTGGATCTGATGATCCTCGGGCGCATGGTGCATTCGACGGAGCTTGGCAGCTACAGTGTCGGCGCCAATCTCGCCGCGATACCAGGCGACAAAGCAATGGAAGCTGTGAACAGCGTGTCCTTCCCAACCTTGAGTCGCCTGCGCCCGCAGCGGGCCCAGTTCAATTACACCTACGATCGCATACTGCGCATGCTGGCGTTGTACGGTTTCCTGGTGGCCTGGGGGCTCGCGGCCGTCGCTCCGGAATTTGTGCACGTCGTGCTGTCGGACAAGTGGCGCTTCGCGGTCATTCCACTTGCCATGCTGTCGATTGCGGCACCTATCCGCATGCTGACGTCACTGCAAAACACCGTGAACAATGCAGCCGGGGTTCCGCAAGCAAGCACCAAGGTGCTTGGGTTAACCTGTCTGGTGCTGCCAGTCGGTATCCTGATCGGAGTGCGTGTGGCTGGTATCAACGGCGCAGCTGTCAGCTGCGTGGTCGTGTATGCGATCCTGTTCTTTGTATCGACGTTCTACACGTGCCGCGTAACAGAACGTGCCATGCGCGACAATCTTCGGCTGATTCTCGTTCCGTTCGTCGCCGGAATCTCAATGCTCATCGTCACCTGGGCAGTGCGCGCGCTATTGTTTGTCCACCTGCCGACCCCTATACTCCTGTGTGTCGAGATCGTTGCTGCCGCAGTCGCGTTCCTCGGCACGGTGTACGTTCTCGGTCCAGCGGTTCTCGGCGACGCGCGTGCATTGATAGGCGAACTGCTGCGACCCGAAAAGACGGTAGATACGGGCATTGCCTCATGAGCATTCATGCCCGCGCCTGTGCAAGACTGTTCCAAGCAGAGTAAGAGAACCAAGGAAACCAAGTACCATTGCGAGCCGGATCAGAGGTGCGATTCAGGTTTGCGTGCCGTAGTCCTCAGATGGTGTTGGCTGCGCTCGCACGTCACGTTGACAAAGCCAGCTCTCGCCAGAATCCGCGGGATATGGTTCCTAAATTGGAACGTTTCCCGCGTTCCGTTCCATGGTCGCGGTAGGATCCGGCCCAACAGGCGGTAAGTGACGCTGGCCACGGCGATATAGATAGAATCAACCGATCGCTTCCATGTAAGTCCTCGAATGGGGTCTATAAGCCACTCGCGCCTCCCTTCCCAGTCGTGCCAACTCGCGAACAGATATCCGCCGGGCCTCATCACGCGATTCATCTCCGAAAGCGCGGTCGGGATATCCATGTACGGTAAAGCGATCCTAGATAGGACAGCATCAAAGTAGCCATCTCGGAACGGGATCGCTTCTCCCCTAGCGACCCGCAAATCAAGCGCGGGATATAGTGCCCGACCTGTTTCGATCGCTTTGGCATCGATGTCGATGCCGCAACGCTCTGCTGCCTCGGCGTAAGCGCCGTGCGTCAGGTCCAATCCCGTAGCGCAGCCGACCTCGAGCACCTTCTTGCCGCGCATGTCGAACGGCGGAAGTCCCGTGGATGCCGGCTGCACTGTGCCAACAGATGTGTCCTGTGTCATCGCTTTGGTGCGTGCCCGCTCGGACATGACCATGTTCCCTGCCCCCTGGTTCGGAGGATTTCACGATAGGGGTGGCGCGGACAAGTACCACGCGGCGCATGAAATTAGCAAGCCGCGGAATGGCAGCGCTGCCGGCGCCGCTTGGTCTGGCGGGCCGACGCGAGGGCGCGCTGCAAGCAACTGCAACAGGTTGCAACTCCACTGGGGCCGATCCTGCGATCACGATGAGGAGGGGAACACGGCAACGATCCGCCTGACATCCTGCTGGTTTCCGCAGGCCCATTTCATCCTTGAGCGTACTCCCGCTGCCGCAGCCGAGCAGATTCCAGCCACTGGCATGACGCAGCTGTGCAGACCAGAGATCGCTAGACCGCGATGCGCATCCGGTGCCGGAGTCAGGTCGCTAACCTGAGGCGAAACTCTTCAGCGAGCCGCTCGACGTTGCGCTCGAGGTGATACTTGGCGAGCACCTTGCGACGCGCCGCTATTCCGAGCTGCCGTGCTCCCTTTGGGTCGTCCATCAGGCTTTCTACCGCGTCGGCGATTGCACTAGCACTTGCGGGCGGAACGAGCAACCCTTCGACATCTTTTTCGATAATCTCGGGGATTCCCGTAATCCACGTCGCCACGCATGGCAGCTCCATCGCCATGGCTTCCATCAATACGACGGGTACACCCTCGAGGAAACTCGACAGGATAAAGGCGTCACTCGACTCATAATAGTCCGCGAGCCGATCGTGATTGCAGGCCCCGGCGAGGCGAACACCGTCTCCCAGGTCACGAAGTGCGATCAGTCTCTCCAGCGTGGCACGCTCGGGTCCCTCGCCGACCAGCGTCAGTCGGACGTTTCGTCCTCGCCCTCTCAACAGGACCACCGCCTCGATGAGAATAGGATAGCCCTTCGGGGCCGATAGACGCCCGACGGAGAGGAGCCCGAATGCCTCATTGAGGTCCCGCTGACGGACTTTCTTCGGACGAAACACCTCAACGTCCACCCCCAATGGCAACACCACGACCTTGTGCCAGTGCGCGGGGTCGGAAGCGTTCATGACCTGGCTCATACCGTATTGTCCGACGGTCGCGACGAAGACTGCTCCAGCGACCTTTTTAGCGAGGTGGAACCCGACCACATCAACAAACTCACCCGACCCGTGCACAGTCAGCGAGTAACGTACGCGAAAAATCCGCGCCAGTATCAACAGCACGTTGGATGAGAAATGCGTGTGAATGTCCGTTACCTTCTGCCGTTCGAAGTAATCCCCCGCGACAACCGCCTCGAGAAAATAGAAGGCGTACATCACGAGCAGTCTCGGCGTGCCGCGACTCAGCGCCCACGCATACAGCAACCCGCTCACATAACCGATCGGATGCCGGCAAAGCACGCGGATGTTGGCAATCAGCGCGCGCAGAGATCCGGCACCCATCACAGAGAAGGTCCGTTTCGCCTCCTCCGCTTCGTCGGCGCTAAGCGTCTTCATCGGCCTGTCACACTCGCGGACCGACACTACGCGAACGTCAACGCCGTGGCGACGCAGCACGAGCACCTCGCGCAGGATGAACGTGTGACTCAGCGCGGGGTACTGACTGACCAGATAGCCGAGCTTCATTGACAGCCAGATGAACTTACGAGTTGGGCCAGAGCCATCGCGGTCCGCGGCTGTCAGGCGACCTGACCCTGATACGACGGCTCGTTCGCGGCACGGCGGGGGCATTGGGAAAGGAAGCGCTCTGCGACCGCATCCCAGCTGCCGTGCTCCCGCACGTACCGGCGAGCAGCGGCAGCCAGCCGAGCGGCCCGCGTCCGCTCCGTGAGGAGCGCGCAGATCGCGCTCACCTGCTCATCGACCGTGTCGGCAATCAGCAGGTGTTCGTCGTTGTGCAGCGGCAAACCCTCGGCGCCAATGGTTGTGGATACGACCGGGACGCCCATCGCCATCGCCTCGTAGATCTTCAGCCGCGTTCCGCCGCCGACGCGCAGCGGCACCACGCAGATGGCGGCACGCTCCAGATAGGGGCGCACGTCTGCAACGGTGCCCGTCACCTCGATAGCGGGATTGCGCGCCGCGAGCGCACGCATGTCCCGCGAAGGCGACCGGCCGACCACCAGGAGTCGCGTACCGGGTATGCGCTCCTGGACACGGCCGAATACATCGGTCGCAAACGAGCGAATCCCGTCATCGTTCGGCATCCAGTCCATCGAGCCGATGAAGACCAGCTCGCGACTCTCCTGCGGCCGCGGCCGCGATGCGGAAAAGTATTCGAGATCAACGCCGGTCGGAACGTGTCCCACCGAAGCTACGGCGTACTCGCGCCGGATGACCTGTGCGTCGATCGGGGAGACGGCGATTACGTGCGCGAACCGCCGGCATTCGCGCGCTTCGAACCGCAGCATGCGTCGCCACTGAAGTCGCATATAGGCGCGGCGCACAGGATGCTGGGGCACTGAGATATGTCGCTGCCAGATCATAGCTTCGACATTGTGCTCGAACAGGACCGTCGGTGCAGGCAAGCCGTCGGGCACATTGAGTGACGGAACCAGAAAGTCACACACGATCAGGTCCGCTGCACCGGCAAGCTGCTGCACGCGTTCGCGTAGCTCTGGTGAACGGTAGCGGGCGATGGCGTACGGCAGCGGCGAGGCGAGATTGCGCAGCAGATCGACAAAGAATCCCACGCTCCTCTTTGCCGCTGGCCGGAACGGCACGACGATGACTTCCTGCGCATACTCCCGCGCGCGCTCGATCGCATCAGGCGCTGCCAGACCGTCGTCGAGGCACACATACGTCACGTGATGCCGCCGCGACAGCGAGCGCAGCATCTGATAGGTGCGGATGCGTCCGCCCTTGTCGACCGGATGCAGCAGCTCAGCCTTGATCCATAGAATGCGCATGCAACTATGCCGCCTGTCGCAGCGGCAGCGCGAGCGACCAGGGACTCTCACCGTCGAGGTATATCCGCGCCCAGATTTCGAATGTCAGCAACGCCCACAGGCGCTCCGCATGGTTGACACCGCGGACGTGCTCGCTAACGAGGCGCTCCACCGCGTTGGCTTCGAAGAAGCCACGGGCGCGCGCCCGTGACCCGGTGACATACTCGTTGAGCAACGGTCGCCAGGGACCGCGCAGCCATGACCCGACCGGCACGGGGAACCCCATCTTGCGCCGCTGAAGGATCGGCGGCGGCACCTTCCTCTGCATCGCCTGGCGGAGGATCCACTTGGTCGTGGTGCCGCGAAGCTTCATCGACTGCGGCAGCGCGGCAACCCACTCGGTCAGCGGATGGTCGAGGAACGGAACGCGGCTCTCGATGGAAGCCGCCATGCTCATCTGGTCCTGCTTCATCAGCAACTCGTGCAGGTAAGTCTTGACGTCCGCATACAGCAGCTGCGAGAGGAGAGGCTTGCCGCGCACGCGCGAGAGCGCGCTGTGGTAGGCCGCGTACGGGTCCACCGGCGCGAGCTGCGCCCGCAGCTCCGACGAGAGCAGCTCACGCTGTGCGGCGCGCCCGAACACTGCGAAGTTGTCGAAGTAGAGTGCGTCCAGATCCGTGCCGCGCATCAGGAACGTGCGCGCCGCGTGCTGACGGAAGCGGGAAGTCACCGGCAGACCTTCCAGAGCCCGGCGCAAGCCACGGCGCGCGAATCGGGGTACGCACCGACGGTACACGGCGCCGAGACGGGCGTTGTATTCGGTCACGCGATAGCGGTTATAACCGGCGAGCGTCTCGTCGCTCCCCTCGCCAGTGAGCACGACCTTGACGTGACACGCGGCCAGCCGCGCAACGAAATAAAGCGCGACACTGGACGGGTGCGCGAGCGGCTCATCCTCGTGCCACACGAGCCTCGGAAGCTCGGCAAAGAACTCGGCCGGCGAGATGACAGTCTCGCGATGCTCGGTGCGATACGCGGTGGCGACGAGCCGGGCGTATTCGAGCTCGTTGGCCTCCCGCTCGGCGAAAGCCACCGAGAAGGTCCGGATCGGTTCCTTCACGAGCGTCGCCATGGCGGAGGTAATCGCCGCCGAATCGATCCCACCGGACAGGAACATCCCGAGTGGCACGTCGCTCATGAGTCGCAGACGGACCGCCTCAGTGAAGCGCTCACGGAATTCGGTGATGAGCGCCCGCTCGGCTCGCGAGCCTGGCGGCGGAGCCTCGGACGAGTTGGCAACCGGCACGTCCCAGTACTGACGGATGCTGATCCGGCCGTCCTGCCATGTCAGCGTGTGTCCGGGCGCAAGTCGCATGATCCCGGCGAACAGGGTGGCCTCACCCGAGGGCGCATGATTGGCGAGGAAGTCGGGCAGCGCTTCGCGATTCAGGTCGGGGCGACCGCCGAGGGCCGGCAGCAGGGCCTTGATCTCCGAGCCGAAGATGAGGGTTCCATCGGCTCGATGCACATAGTAGAGAGGCTTCACGCCGTAGCGGTCACGGGCCAGAAACAGCCGCCGCTCCAGGCTGTCCCAGATGGCCAGGGCAAACATGCCGCGCATGCGCTCGACGGCCCGCTCACCAAGGCGTTCATATAGGTGCAGTACCGTCTCGGTATCCGAGTGAGTGCGGTAGCGGACACCCGCGGCCTCGAGCTCCGTCTTCAGCGCGGGGTGGTTGAAGACCTCACCGTTGTAGACGATAACGAAGCGCCGATCGTGGCTGTACATGGGTTGCTGCCCCTGCGCGAGGTCCACGATGCTCAGCCGGCGGTGGCCAAGCCCCACTCCCGGGCCGAGGTACAGACCTGCCCCGTCCGGCCCGCGGTGAGCGATCAGATCGCGCATGCGCTCCAGGAGGCCACGATCGGGCACGAGGCTCAGGTTACGCGTCAGGATGCCGCAAATACCGCACATGAAGGTCGATTCTCGGCCGCTCGCTCAGCCGCGTTGCGGCTCCTCAACGCCAAGCTGCTGCCAGCGCCCGCGAGTATTGGCCAGGACGATCATTCTGCCTGACTGCTCTAACGCGCGCGTGATTGCTCGCATATCGCCAGGCGCAGACGGGGCCGATGCCGGCAAAGCCGCAATCAGAACGCCGTGGACGTCCTGATCAGCAGCGTCCGGGCTCTCGACCCACCATGTCAGACCGGGGTTCAGCTCGGAGCCGGCAGGCAACTGCAGCGCCTGCCCCACCCCCGTGACCACGCGATACCGACCTGCAGCGTCGGTCCAGCGGACACCTCGTTCGGGGTGCCGCGCATCGACCTCAAAGCTCGCGACCGCCTCATCGCCCCCTGCCGGTACAACGATCGTGAGCGCCTCGAGCGTGCTATCGAGTGGCAGCTCCAGGCATTGCGCCGTGACACGCTCACCGAACCGCGGCGACACGTCCCGCGTTACGATGCGCACCGGCGCCGCACCACGCAGGAAGATCGTCGCCACATCGCTACCCGCGCCATCGCGGATCACAACCGAGTGCTGGGTGAGCACTGCAGCCGTGAGGCGAGGCGCGAGTTGCCAACGCAGCACGCCTCCGCGAGCCGCGGTGCGCACTGCCCGATCGTGAACGACCCACGCCCCTCCCCGCTGATGCAGTACCCACCGATGGTGCGCGGAAGGCTGTCCGCCGGCCACGTGACCCATCGCAACCCCCGAAAAGCTGCCGAAGTGCGCGCTGGAACAAACGATGCCCTGCGCCGGCGGCGGAGTCCCCGACAGCCACTTGAAGGCCTCCGCCGGAAGTACCGAGGACGTGTCATCGATCTCGAGGGTGTTGTGCGAGACGGTAGCCCTGAACTCGTTCCGCTCCGGCCCCGTGTACGTGAGCGTGCCACGATCGATGAACAACTCCGTGGCGCCTAGGCTCAGCGTCATCGCGAGTGCGTCCGCGTGGCTATGCCCGTAGCTCAGCGCGCCGTGCGGTCCGGCATCGATCACACCGACAGCCGCGCTACCGCTCCATCCGTCGCGAAGGACGGCGAGGCCGCCCCGCGCAAAATACATGTCGAGCCAGTCCGGCACGCGGGCAGACGCCGTGCGCACAAGGTCCGTCTTCTCGATTCCGCAGAGCCAATAGGCGAAGCTCGGAGGCGCCTCCGCGGGTGCCAGGTCCGGTCGCTGGAGTGCTACAGCGCCGGCCAGCAGCAACGCGCGTACATCATCAGGCGAGCGATGATCCAAGGGGAGTAGCAGTCCACCGTCGTCGTCCCCGAGCAGCGGCATCCGGCCCGACGCGGAAGCGAGACTTCGCAGAACCGCGAAGAGATTGCCGAGTGCGTCGCGCACGGTGTCCGAGACACGCAAGCCGCTGGCGTTGGCAAGCAACAGGTAGTGCAGATAGATCTCGGTGGTATACCGATGGTATTGGCTGGCCTGTTCGAAGTAGACGCCATCCCCATGAACCTGCCGCTTGATCGCCGTCTCGAGGATTGCCGCGCCCGTCGCTCGCCAGCGGCGCGCATGTGAGGAATCCGAGAGGACGGTCCCGACGTAGAACAGCCCGAGCGCCTCGCCCGTAAGGTGGGTATTGGGACTGAAATAAGTCGAGAGGTAACGCTCCACGTGCCGCGCATGCGCCTCGAGCGCACTCAGCAGCCGCGTCCTCAGATCCCGCCTCCATGGCGCCTCGCGCAGCATCCATAGCAGCCAGCACCAGGCGATTGCGCGATAGGCCACCTCCAGACTGCTGACCCAATTGACGCCCTGGCGCGGCGGGTTGTCCGCAAGCCAGGACTCCAGGTGCGACTGAATGAGATCGAATCGCCTCGCCTCCTTGTCGAGCAGCCAACAGAACGCCGTGGCCAGCAGATACTGGTGGCGGTTGAGCTCCCACAACAGCTTATGGTCGCCGACCACAGCTGTGTCCAGGTGATCGATGCGGCTCCAGTGGCGTCGCGGCGCCTCCGTGCCGCTGCTTGCTTCCCGGTGCCAGCGCGGCGGGTTTCCGACTGACACGGGTTCATATCCAAGGAGCGTGACGATACCGCGCTCCGCCGCGTCACTCTGCTCTGTGAACCGTGCACGGGTCTCCGGATCAAGCCTCGCGATCGCGCTTGCGATAACTCCCGGAGCGATTCCCGCGCCTGCGGGAAAGGCGCCCCCACGATCGAAGACGAGCCCCGTGGCCGGCATCCCGCGGGCCGGCAGGAAACGGCCCCAGAGGCGCTCTAAGCGAGCGTGGAGCGCTTGAACGCCTCTGACACGGAGCTCATCGAGGGTCCGTCCTCTGACGCGGGTCACTATAGAGGTTACGCGCCGCCTTGCACTGCGCACGGTCAATTTGTCATCAGCTCCACAATTTCGAACATTATGTAGCATCGCGAACTCATGCGCCGCATCCGACCGGAAACCGAACGTGACAGCGCTCGTGCCCTCGAGCACCGCTCCAGGCTGCGTATCCAGCCAGCGACACATTGGAAACGTCCCACGCGTCGCGCAAGATCTACATGCGCCAACCTCACGTCGGCTGGCAGCATCCGCAATCCGCTGAAATGTACCGGAGACTCGAATGCCTTGTTCGAAATTAAGCACGTCCCGCAACGCCGCGAGACTTCCTGCACGCGCGCTCGCCGGTCTGGCAGCCGCCTGTGTCGTACACGGTGTCGGACTTGCCGCCACACTGCCTACAGCCCCACAGACCTTCGATACCAGTTATGTCGCCCCTACGGGCACCACCGTGACCGTTGCCGCGGGCGGTGACCTGCAGGCCGCGCTGAACCAAGCTCAACTTGGAGACACCATCGTACTTCAGGCTAGTGCGACATTCACCGGCCCGTTCAAACTGCCAAACAAGACTACGGGAACCGGATGGATCTACGTGGTCTCGAGCAACCTGGCGAGTCTTCCGCCTCCTGGCCAGCGCGTCGGTCCGAATGATGCCGTCAACATGCCCAAGATTGTCTCGCGGCCGTATAACGCTGCTCTCACCACCATTGCGAACAGTCATCACTTCCGCTTCGTCGGCATCGAGTTCTCGCCGGTTGCCGGTGCATCCGTGTATACACTCATCCCAATTGGCAACTCCGACACCTCCCCGGCCACGCTCGCCCACCACATCGTATTCGATCGCTGCTACGTGCACGGCGATTCCGATGTTAACGATCAGCGTGGCATCGAGATGGACGGCGCATACGTTGCGGTGGTGGACTCGTACATCAGCGACTTCCAGTGGGTCGGTACCGACAGCCAGGGCCTGTGGGCTTACAACACGACCGGTCCGCTTCAGATCCGGGACAACTATATCGAGGCGGGGTCGGAAAACGTGATGTTCGGCGGTGCGGACTCTCGCGACGCCTCGCTCGTGCCCGCAGACATCGAGATCCGCAACAACTACTTCTTCAAACCGTTGTCTCTCATCGGCAGCCATTATGCCCCAAAGAATCTGCTCGAATTTAAAGCGGCGCAGCGCGTGCTTGCCACTGGCAATACCTTTCAAAATAATCCCTTGGGCGGGCAGGCTGGTTTCGCACTTCTGGTCACACCGCGCAATCAGAACGGTAGTGCGCCCTGGTCGATTACCGCTGACATCGCAATTACCGGCAACACGTTCATCAACGTCGGCAGCGGAATCAATATTGCTGGGCACGACAATGAGAATCCTAGTCTGCCGACCGCGAGGGTATTGATCAGCGACAATCTCATCGGCGTTACCGGGCTCAACGGAGCTGATGGGCGCGCCTTCCAGGTGTTGGCGGGCGGAAGTGACCTCACCATCGATCACAATACGATCATTAACACGGCAGCGCCTCCGGTCTCCCCGGCCTCAGACCTGATGATGGCGCAAAGCCCAACCCCCAAGTTAACCAACTTTACGTTCACCAACAACCTTGGCACGCCCACCAGGTTCGGATTCTTTGGCTCGGGCGCAGGGGAAGGCATCGTGGCGCTCAATGCGAATTTCTCCAATTGGGTCTTTGCGAAGAACGTCATTGTTGATGCGAAGGCCGCCATTTACCCTGGGGGAAACTTCTTCCCGACGACTGTCGCCGCGGTACGCTTCGTGAACGCTGGCACCAACTATTCCCTGGCGGCGGACAGCCCCTACAAGTCAGCCGGCACCGACGGAAGTGATATTGGTGCCAACCTTTCCGCGCTCTCGGTGACAGCGCTGCCTAACCCGCCCGGGAATGTCGTGGTGAAATAATGCGCGTTGTACTCAGAACGAAAAGCCGCCATCAATGGTCTCCCAGTCGCCAACTCGACTGTAGGAGTGGACGCCTTCGAGGTGCGGCATCCAGCCGGGGTCCACACGGCAGATGGTGCGCTCCCGATACGTACCCTCGGCCAGAGAAGCGATCTCATTGAGAATCAGCGCGTAACCGTACGAAACACTGCAGTCCTGACTGGGCCGGATCAGGCGGCCCGTGTCCTCAAAGACCAACCCCGCGCCCCGGGCCACCCGTACATCGCTGGCCACTATGCCCCCCGGGTGAAACTTCCACGGCCCCGTGATCCGCTCGGCGCGCAGTAACCACGTGATCGGCGTGTGGCCCGGTACGACCTGGGGAGACGTCGTCATCCACCACGATCCCGCCGCGTGAAAGATCGACGAGTCGACGCAGCGGAAATCAAGCAGACGCTTCTCGAGGACCCATTCGTCGGGAAACCGGACCGCACGGTACAGGTCGACTCCGCCACCCTGCGCGCTTTCGGGCAGCATGAAGACCTCGCCGTCGGCGGCGATGATCTGCGGAAACGAGAGGTGGTGTGGCTGCTGCAGAACGGGGCTCAGGTCGACAAGGTCCCCGCTCGGCGTCAACCGGCCGCAGCAGATGTGGCCGACCCGACTGGGATCGATCGTCTCTTCGAAGAAGAGCCAGGCCTGTCCATCACGTTCGAAGATCACTGGATCCGCCCAATGACGGTCTGGAGGCGAATCGACCCAGCGAAACGATTGCAGGGCCGAGCGCGACGCATTCTCATAGAGTGGGACCCGGGTGCGCCGAATCGCGATACGCCAATGCAGCGGGCGGTCGCCCCGCCTGAAAAGAGGAAAGGCTCGACTGCCGAGTTCGCTCAGCATCCATCGACCGAACTGCGCTACCGTCGGAGTACGCTTCACAGGGTGATTCGAGGAGCGTTTGACTTGGGGGTCTATGACGGGAGGTCCGTGCCTGAGAGCCCACAGGCTCTGAATCACAAAGTGACGCGCCCCCCAAACGGGACCGAAGCGGTTTGCCTGACGCGACGGGAAGGAGACCGTCCGGAAAAGTGCCCGCATCAGGGTAACGTCGGCCACAGCCGTTGGACCGAGTTGGATCAGCTCGATGCCGGTCAGCGGGTTGCCGTCGATAATCTCTCTCAGGAAGCCTGATCCCAGTGGATAGAGCCGCCGATCCCCAAAGTGATAACGCCAAATGCCATAGCGGGCCGCCGGCAACGAAGGTTCGCGGGCGGGCTGCGCCGAAAAATCAATGATGACGTCCAAAGGGGCCGCCGTAATCGCTGCCCCCTCAGGTGTCATCCCGCAGCCGTCACGGGAATCGGGAATCGGCCAGGTCACCCGCGGAACACCAGGCAGGAGATCATCACAGGGCACGGGCTCGAGCGGATCGGGATTCATCTGATAGCGGGACTCGACAAGCGCCTCGTAGGCGCGCAGAGCGATCCCGTGCTCGAGCGAGACCGACTCGTCGCCGTTTGCGACCGACCCGCTTACGCAGACCACTGCGATATCAAGGTAATTCGCCCGGCACAGATCCTCGATGACGCCGCGTGCGTAGCCCGGGATGCCCGCCTCGTCGACGCGCAGCCCGACTGTCAGCCGGGGAAGTGGGCTGTCCGCATGCAGGAACAGGTTCGACACCGCCGGAGGCGCGCTCCTTGAGCCTGCCCCCGCCCGGGCAGATAGCGCCCGGGTCATCGTGGTGTCGGACAGCGGGACCAGCGGCGGACGTCCGAGCCGACCGTCAGCAAACGCGGCGAGCCAGTAGTTCAGCACGATCAGGCGCCATAGAAGAACACTATGATCGCGGCGCCCGATCGAATGCTCGCTCACCAGCCGCTCGACCGCTGGCATGTTGAGGTATTGCTCAATAGCTACAGACGGCCTCCGCAAACCCTGGATGCGATGTCGCAGGGATCCCCTGAACCACTGCGCCAGCGGCACCGCGAACCCTCGCTTTGGAGCCGCCAGAACGAAGTCTGGAACAATGCCGCGAATCGCCCGGCGGAAAAGTCGCTTGCTCTCGCCGGATGTCACTCGCAAGTCACCCGGTATGCGCAACGCGAACTCGACCAGATCAAAGTCGAGTAGCGGTACGCGTGCTTCCAGCGAAACCGCCATGCTAGTGCGGTCAACCTTGGTGAGAATGTCGCCAGTGAGATAGGTCTCGAGATCGAGGCGCATCATCGCCGCTGCAAAATCCTCCGCTTCGTCGGCTGCGAGAAAGCGGTTAAGCTGCTCATCGACGGTGCGGCGGCCGGCCGGGTGCCAGGCCGCGGCCACGCCGCCCTCATCCACCCGTACCGGCTGTACCACGCTCGATGCGTAGCGGCCCAGCCTTGAGCGGCCGAGATCGACGAGCCGGTTGCGACCCGGAAAGGCATGCGGCAGCATCAATCCAACCGCAGCGAGCAGGCGCGAGCCGACTCGGCCTTTGCCTCCACCGCGTCTCAGCGTCTCCCCGTAACGAGTATAACCGCCGAACAGCTCGTCCCCGCCATCGCCCGACAGGGCGACGGTTACGGACTCGCGAGCGAGCTGGGCCACCAGGAAGGTCGGAATGGCCGAGGAGTCCGCGAAGGGCTCGTCGAACATCGCAGCGACGCTCTCGAAAATCTGCTCCACGTCGGGTCGCACCACGAGCTCCGTATGCTCCGTTCCCAGCTGGGTCGCGACGGCTCTGGCTGCCTGTGATTCGTCGTATTCCGCTTCGGCAAAACCAATGGAGAATGTCTTGACGCGGCCCGCGGCGTGGCGGCACATCAGTGCCACCACCGTTGAAGAATCGGTTCCTCCGGATAGGAAGGCACCGAGCGGCACCTCGGATTCCAGGTGGGATGTCACAGCCGCCTCGAGCCTGCGGCCCAATTCCGCGACCAGCTCCCGTTCATCGCGAAGAGTCCCGTCCGGGAGTGGTGGGCTCCAGTAGCGCCGCACCTCCACCTCGCGGCCCGGACTCCAGATGAGGAAATGCCCGGCGGGCAGCTTGCTGACACCCTCGAAGATGCTGTTCGGGTCAGGCACATAGCCGAACGCGAGATACTCCATTATCGCGCCCGGAGCGACGCGCAGAGCTGAGCGATCGAAGGCGTATAGCGCACGAAGCTCCGAGCAATAGACAATCCCGCCCCCGCGCAGCGCGTAGCTGAGTGGCTTCATGCCGGTCCGATCACGCGCCAGAAAGAGACGCTGCCGGCGGGAGTCCCAGATCGAGAAGGCGAACATCCCGTGCAGGTGGCGCACCATCTCCGGGCCGTGTTGCTCGTAAAGGTGCACGAGCACCTCTGTGTCGCTCCGTGTCGCGAACCGGTGTCCCGCGGCCGTAAGTTCCCGGCGCAGCTGATGGTGATTGTAGATCTCGCCGTTGAAGACGACCGTCACGGTTCCGTCCTCGTTGGAGATCGGCTGGCTTCCGCCGGCGACGTCGATGATGCTCAGGCGCCGCATGCCCATTGCCACGCCTTCGCCCACGAAAAAACCGTCTGAGTCAGGACCGCGATGCTGGATGGCATCGCACATCGCGCGGAGGCGACCTCTGCCCTCTTCCGCCGGCAGCCCGATGCCCGCGAATCCGGCGATCCCACACATGTCAGCGAGCCCGCGGCGTTCGTGGTGCGGGTAGTACGCCGGGCTCGGTCGCGTCGCTGCCCAACACGTTGGAGGCCGCCCAGAGGGTTCCGAGGAAGAGATAGAACACCGTGAGGCCGGCGTAACTGGCGAAGAAACCAGCGACGAGGAACCCGATAACCGCCCTCTCAATCCACAAGACATGGATCGTGCGGTCATCCGCTTCGAGATGCGCGCGCCGACGTCGCACCTGGGCCAGCACCGACCCCACCAGCCCAAGCCACAGCAGCAGGCCGGGAAACCCTATCTCCGCGGCCAGGCTGACATAAGTGTTATGCGCATCGTGCGCCCCCAGCAGTGGCGCATAGCGCTCATTGGCCTCGCGATAGCCGCCGATGCCGACCCCGAGGACGGGGTGACTCGCGGCGATGTGCAAACCGGTCTTGAGGATCTCGAAGCGATCGCGGGCCGAATCCTTCGCCACTTTGAGATAAAGTGGTGTATCACCTGGTTTTGACGACGGCGATTTGTGCGCCTCGTCGATGGTCTCCGTCAGGTTGGTAATGCTCTCGAGCCGATGCCAGGAAGTTGCTGGAACGAGTACTGCGATCACGGCGAGGACCGCCAACACCGGCTTCGTGCCAGACCGCCGTTTTCTCAGTCGGGCCAGCAGCGGCGGTCCGAAGCCGACGAGGAGACCAAGGAATACCCCGCGCGATTGCGTGAGCAGAATGATCAGGAGCAACACGGGCACGAACGCAGCCGCCGCGCGACGCACCCGGACATCCTGCGTCTTAACGGTAGCGATCGCCAACGCCAATCCGAGCATCAGGAGCGTGAGGGCCCCGAGGTCGTTGGGATTGGCGTACATCTGGTTCCAGATCGCCCGGCCGAACAGGCGGTTGCCGGTAACGTAGTTTATCAGTGTGCCGCGCGCAGGATAGATCGCGAATGCGACCAGGATCAGGAGTACGTAGAAACGCAGCCGCTGCGGCGTGCGTAAAACGTTCACCACGACGAAGAAGATCACGAGCGCCTTTAGCCACTCGATGAGTGCCGGCCATGCCGTATCGGTGTCAACGGCAAAGAGCGCCGACATGAGTGTCCAGAGTAGAAAAACCACTGCCCAGCGCAGCGGCGGCGGGAAAACGAGGCCCTGCGGGCGAACCAGCAGCCCGAGCAGCGCCAGGTAGATCCCTAGCTCGGTGAACAACGGGGGCAAGCGGGCGGTGACGAAGAAGAAAGTAAAGATCGCGAGCCCGTACCACGACAGCGCGCTCCCGGGCGCCGCGACGCGGCGGCGCAATCTTGCCGGCAGCACTCGCCCGGTTCCGACGTTCACGAGAGTACCGCGCCCCTCTTGCCGGCATCGCGGGCCAGCTCCTGGTACAGCGCCTCGAGCCGCGTGATGACCACCGTCTGATGATACTTGCCACGCACGCGCGCCGGTCCGGCCTCACTTAGCCGCTTGCGTAGCGCTGCATCGCGGCGCAGCTCCTGCACGCTCGCAGCGAGTGCATCGGGTTGGTCGACGGGGACTAGCAGGCCGGTTTGGCGGTCGCTGATGACCTCGGGAACACCTCCCACCGCCGTCGCGATCACGGGGCAGCCCGCCGCCAACGCCTCGATGACGGCATTGGGAAACCCCTCACTGCGCGAGCAGAGCACACTCACGTCGAAGAACTGATGGAGGTTTTCCGCCTCCACCAGCTGCCCGGTGAAGTGTACCCGTCGATCAACGTGCAGCTCCCTGGCCAGCTCCTCGAGCGCGCGCCGCGACGGCCCTGCGCCGATCAGCACCAGATGCACATCCTCGTCCAGACGCTGCAGCGCGCGCAGCACCATGGCGTGATTCTTCACAGGCGCGAGGCGTGCCACTGTGCCGATAACGAAGGCGCCCTGCGGAACGCCCCAGCTGTGGCGCCAGGCGCTGCGCTCCTCGGCGGCGACATGATGGAAGGCGCGCTCCTCCAGGAAATTCGGCAATTCAACCACGCGCGCCGCCGGCACGCGCTCCGAGTCAATCATTAACCGTGCGACCACGGAGCTATTGACGACCACTCGGTGCGCGAACCGATAGCTGCAACGGTTGAGTGGCACGAGACCCGCTCGCGGGCTCGCATCCAGCCAGCGGCGACTTGCAATGACGCGACAGCCCGCCAACCGCGCCCAAGGTGCTGCGAAGATGTTGGTGTAAAGATCGTGCGTATGTACGACCTCGATTCCTTCGAGCCGTAGCAGCCGCAGGAAGCGCACCCCCTGCCGCGCCGTGCGCGGTGAATAGAGCCGGCCGATCGGCAGATGCAGCAACGGCAAACCGAGGGCTTCGTAACGTGCACGCAGTGGACCGGTCTCGTGCAGGTGAAAGACGGTCACCTGAAAGCGTCCCCGATCGAGTGCTTCGACTGTGCGTACCGCATTCAGCTCGGTCCCTCCGATCTCGAACGAATCAACGCAATAACCCACGCGGACAGGGCGTGCGAGCGCCATGGAGCCAGGGGCGACACAGGCCGTGGTCCGCACGGATCAGCTCGAGTTCCTGAGCGCCTGCTGCTGCACGGGCCACTCAATCCCGAGGCAACGACACGTCATAAGCAGCTTTTTTCCAAGCTCCTTCGGCGCGCCCGCAGATCCACACCCAGAACGCCAGCCACGCGGCCGCATTCAGGACGACGAAAGCGGCGGCGCCGGTTGACACGTGCCACCGTGATCCAGGTCCGCCGGCAAGTGCGATCAGCGCGAGACCGTAGAAGATGACCTGTGCCACAAGAGCGATGCGGTAAAGGGTCCCGTCCAGAAGGCTGCTCGCGAGGAATACGGCTAGCAGCATCCAGGGAACCAGGAGACGCAGCAGCTTGTGGGAGATGAACTGCGCCCAGATCGGGTTTCGCCAGGGCAGCAGGGCCTGCGGCAGCACCGCGGCGAGCTGAAAATTGCCGCTGAGCGTGCGCACCTTGCGCCGGAACTCATCTGTGGGGCGCTCGGGTAGGCGGTCGTAAGCAACCGCGCGCTCGTCGTACGCCACCCGGCGTCCCTGCATCACGACCTGCAACGGCCAGTAGAGGTCATCGAGCAACACTCCCCGCGGGATGGGCCGAAAGAGCTCCCGGCGAACGGCACTGATCGACCCCGACACGCCTACGGTAGAGTGCAGACGTCCCTCGCTGCGACGGAGCCATTTCTCGTATCGCCAGTAGAGGCCGACGCCGGCGAGCACTCCATCCGCTACGTCCAGCACAAGCTCGCCGGTGACGGCACCTACTTCCGGGCGATTGAAATTCTCCAACAGCCGCTTCAGGGAGGTGGCGGCCCAACGTTGCCGGGCGTCCGCAAACACGAGGATGTCGCCTTTCGCCGCTTCGCTTCCGCGAGACAGGGCCATTGCCTTTCCTTCGTTTTCCGGGAGCTCGATGACCCGGACCAAGGGGCTTGGGTGAGCTCGAGCGAGCGCCGCCGTCGCGTCCGTGCACCCGTCCGCAACGACGATCACCTCGGCGCTGCGTGCCACGGTGCCAATCAGCGTCACGAGCTCATCGAGCCGGGCGCTGATCCGCGCCGCCTCATCGTGCACCGCGAGGACCACGCTGAACGCTGCCGGCGTACGCTGAGCGACCGCCCCACGCCGCTCCTGCCGCACACCCGCCAGCATCCAGATCAGCACCGGGTACAGGAGATAAACATAAAGGACGGTTAACGCGCCGAGCCAGAATGTTCCTTTAAGTAGTGTCTGCACCATGGGTGGCCCGTCATGCCGCTTAACGGGATAAGCGCGCATGACCCAGATTTGTCAGCGAAGCGACGCCTCTCCGCTACGCTTCCGTCGTCAAGATTGCCCGTCTTCGCTTCCGGAGCCAGACTACTATTTTTCCGTCAAAGCCGCGCGCGAATGCACCGGCGATGTATCCGCGTGCGCGTATTATCATTCAACGTGCCAAAGGATGGCGTACAACCTGCCAAAGGACGGCGGCCGGGCTGCCAGGATGTATGGCTCGGTTTTCGCTGAGGTGTTGTCGTGACCCGTGGTGCACATGTGATCGACCGCACTGACGCCGATGCAACTGGCTAGCCCGCCTGAGGACCAACGAGTGGCGTACTCCGATTTTCTTTGAGATCGTGAGTCGGGAGATCGGTACCCGTACCGGTGCCAGTCGACCAACGGTGCTGGACATTGGCTGTGGTCTTGGATTCGACGGCGAAGTGCGGTACCAGCAGGCCCTATCAACACAAGCCGGTAGATTCATCGGAATCGAGCCGGACCGCGCAATAGATCCGCCGAAGTTCTTCCCGAGTATTCAAACTGAGCTCGAGGAGGCGCCTATCGCTCCGAGTTCTGTCGATGTCGCCTATGCCGTGATGGTGTTGGAGCACGTCGCCGACCCGGCTGCGTTCTGGTCTCGATTGCACGACATTTTGGCTCCCGGCGGCGTGTTTGTAGCGTTCAGCGTGAATGGCGCACATTGGTTCGCCCCGATTGCGCGTTTCATGAGCATCATCAAGCTGAAAACGAAATACCTTGATCTCCTACGAGGCAAACGCGGCACGGAACGCTATGTGGATTATCCGGTCTACTACCGCACGAATACCGTCCGGCAAATCAGCCGGCACGCGCGGCCGTTTCGCGCCATCCGCACGGACCTATTTGGAGCTACCGGCAACGTAGCTCTTACGCACCCGGCCGGTTGCAGCCGGTTGTACGCGCGGTTGACAAACTCGCATACCGGCTTCTCGGACAATCCATCAACATCCTCATCCGCGCCGAGCGCTAGACCCGAGTTACGTAGCGGAGAACGACGACCGCAACCTGCTGTAGGTCCCGAGCGATCAGGATTGAGAATGGCGTCGGCAAGACTAACGCACCATACGCGTATGCTTTGCCGCTTTTCGACACGCTCAAGAGGACTCCCAATGCACCTTGACGCTGAGCCGCTTTGGCACTGTACGCGCCTGAGGCTCATGGTGCGACGGAATGTCCTTTACGTCCTGTCTGACGCTGCCGTCAGTGGACCGCTTAACGTGCGTACTCGATTCTTGCGAAACATTGCACGCTTTCCGCAGCCATGCCGGCCGCGGACCATGCAGTTCAGTCCCAGCGAACGTACTGCGCAAATTCAGCGACGTGGGTCTGCGTGAGAAAGAATCGATTCTGGCAGTTCTCGTCAGGCGCGCAAGGCACAAACCTACGATCCACGCATCGAAATGCCTTGTAGCCCTGACCTGCAAGCATGTTCAGCAGTTTCGATCGCGAATTCGACGGATCTGCAGTGCCAAGCAACTCCATCAAAATCACCGGGTGGTCACGCTGGATAGTGTCTATCGCCCCGCAAACAGTTTGTAGCTCGTGAAACTCGACGTCTAACTTCATGAAGCGCACCGTTCGTCGGGATGCGCTGTCCCTTGATAGCATCGAATCAAGCGTCCGTCTTTCTATCGGAATCACCCGCAAATCGGGCCCCGATCGTGTCGAGACTATGCGCGCATCGTACAAGGACTCGCCGCCGTACCGATATCTCGGGATTTCCATGACCGCTTGGCCATTGGAATCGCTGAGAGCAAGATTCAATAATCGAACGTTATTCAACGACAACACCCGCACAACATAGGACAGCACCGAAAAGGTTTCTGGCGCTGGTTCAAATGCCCATACTTCGCCAGTCGCGCCTACCAGCTGCGACAGTCGTTGCGTGTAAAAGCCAACGAATGCGCCAATGTCTAGCGCGAAATCACCAGACCGGACGATCTGATTCAGAGCCTCCATATCCGCTTCGCCGTCTTCTGGAATTCTAACAAGCTCTACTGCCCGCTTATGTCGCAACTCGTCGACAAGCCGGTGTTGCCGAATTCTGAACGATTGCGGCTCGAATCGGCGACATACTTGTATGCGCTGAAAACCGATGCGCCGAACCTCGAGAGCGACCAGAGCTTCGGATCCACTGGCAGGAGGCCTCCGGTGATGCGACCCATGTGGACGTATCTCGGGGTGCTCGTCAGCTATGTCCCCACGCTCCCCCATTCGAAATTATACGTTTGGTCCCGGGTGGCAGCAGGCCCGTTCCAACTTCCCCATATAATCCACGAACACGCAAAACGCGCGCATAACCGGCTTCACGGCCTACTTCCGTTGTTGGGACCCAAGGCTGTCCCGGATCGCGCTTGGTGGCGATTCGCCAGATCGACCCTAATGCACTCCCCTCTTCGCTGGTTTCGCAGCGCTCGAGAACTACAGCGTGTAATTCGGCTAATTCTTCGTCGTGCATCGGATCGTCACCCGCTCTCCGAGGTAGTAGTCCTTGAGATCCGCCCAGCATTTGATGCCAGCCTTTTTCCAGTTCCAGTAACGGATTTCGCCGAAGCCCGCTGCCTTAAGCATCATCTCCAAAGCTGATTTGGTAGCTAATCCTTTGAGTGCCCAGCTGGGACTGTTCGGCTCCCTCAAAGGCGACTGCGCTCTCGACATCAATGGCTTCCTCCCAAACCTCGATGATTGCTCCCGGCTGGGAGCTGATGACGGTGTCGATGACGAGATGCTTGGGATTCAACCGTCGAATCGCCCGAAAGAGCACCATATGATCGATCATGTGGTAGAGAAAGCCGAAGCAGAAGACAGTGTCGAATCCTTCGCCGGCTTGGGTGTTCCGACAAAAAATAGGTCCCCCAGGCGGATTCAATGCGATTACTAACCGGCTGATGTGAAAGATGCTCGCGTGCCGCTGCCACTAAATGGGGGCGGGCTTCGATGCCCAAAACGTAGCTTGCGCCGCTTTGCGCGGCGGCAAAACTCCAGCGGCCATCATGGGAGGCAAGATCAAGCACACGGCACCCGGAAATGATGTCACGATTTGACTCGATCATGGCGCGGTGCCGTTCATTGAGCCGATTTGCCGTGGCGGCGGTGTGGCTGCTGGTTAAGAAAGCTGAGTTAGCGTCGAAGAATCCCGGGACCCTCTCTGGCTTGCGCCTCTCAACTACCCGCCTAAACCAGCGTTCGCGGGTCCGGTAAGAAAGACGCTGTTGAAGCGTCCGGAACAACGTCGGAGCTGTCGCCATAAAGTCCTCCTTCAAAACAGATCTAGCTGCCTCACGTCCCTCTTTTTCGGCAACCGATGCCACTGTTAAGTCACGGCTTATGTCACCCTGGTGAACGTCAGTGTAAGGCAACATAAGCCTGTAGATATACCGCGCGAATACGGCTGTCTTTGCTGTATCACGGAGGTGGAAGTAGGTCGCGGACACGGCGGCCATGTGACGGGTCGGAAGCTCCGCGATCAGGCGATCAAGCACTGCCATCTCCACCGGCCACTCCGATGAGGGAGGTAGGCCGAGGTCGCGGGCGAGGATGCCGCCCTCGCTAGGGCGCTCGGTGACACTGCGGGTCGGGTAGCCGAGCTGGCCAAAGCGCGGGCGCGCCCTAAGCGGCGCGATCCACGAGAATAGTGAACCTGAATTGTGGGCGCCTCCAGCGACGTTCGAGTCACTTAGTGCGGGCAAGGCGCCATAGGGGTGAGGCAGGCGCTTCCGGTGCGAGTGCCGCTTCCATCAGAGGCGCTACACGCTCCTCTCAGTACTTCCTACGTCCGTTGAAGCGCGTGCCGAGCACGCCAAGGCGCGCTGGAAGAGAACGAAGCCGCCGCCCTAAGCAGGGCACGAGCTTTCGTGCGCAGACTGTGATGGCAGCCTGAAGGGAGACCGCCCTTTTGGTTAATCCAGGCCGGGCGCGACTACCCTGAGGCGACCAATGTCGCGCGGGGTCTACGACGACGCACGGAAAGGCGAGTCCTCACGAGCCCCGGTGTCACTGGTGGCATCCATAGTGCCGGCAGCGCGCATCCTAGCAGCGCGCTTTAGTTGCCGTCGCACAATCCAACCTTCGTCGTTTATGCCGGTGGCGTAATCACCATCTCATCTACATGACTCCTGAGCTTCCCCACGTCAACACGCAACGCTCCCAGCGCCGCCGGTGTATCGTCTGCCATTGGTCGCCTCACTTGGTTTGGTTCGTTGGTTCGTGGTAGTTCCAATTGAACCAGATCGAGGCCACCGCCTCGAAAAGCGCGAACAATTTGGTTACGTCATCTTGGCATCCGGAGAGCCAATGCCCGAAACAGTGATATCTCGGCTGAAGGCCCTAGTGGGGAATGCAAGGTGTGCTTGGTTTGATCTTTGCTATGGCGTGCAAACGCGGGACGAGTTGCAGTCCCACTCGCTGGAGATTGATAGTCCCAACCGGGAACACGGAACGGACTATTCGCCGACACATCCGAAGTTTATGCGGACCGTCCTGCAGCGGCTCCCCATCGAGCACAAGCAGTATTGTTTCGTGGATTATGGATCAGGCAAAGGCCGCGTGCTGCTGGTCGCTGCGAGTTATCCCTTCCAGCGAATTTTAGGGGTGGAATATGCCCAGGACCTGCATGAGATAGCAAAGAGAAACGTGGAGCGCTTCCGGGGAAGACGAGCGTGTAAAACAATAGAGCTGGTTCACGCGGACGCGTTGGCTTTCGAAATTCCCCGCAATCCGCTGGTGGTATTTATGTTCAACCCTTTCCGGCCGCCTGTGCTGGGACCGCTGATGGAGAAGATTAGAAACTCGCTGCTGGAATCTCCGCGCGACGCGTGGCTCATCTATGCGAGTCCGTTTCACACTTCGCTCATTTCGCACCCCTTTACTCTGGTGGAGAGTGGTGCCTACCACAATGTTTATCATGGCTCGCCGACGGCAAAAGGTCTCGGCGACTTCGGGCGGCTTCGGTAGCGCCTGCAGGTCGCGCACTGCGAGTTGTACTGAATCCGCCCGCTGCTGCAGGGGCGACGCTGACCCCAGCTTGTCGCACGGGGTGCCCTTCTGGATCGCCCGTCGAGTGAGACCCTGATCCTCAGGCCGGGTTCTCCAGGCTGAAGGCCTGGCGGTTGTCGTCATAGGCGAAGGTCTCCGCATAGCGGCCCCAGCTGATGATGGTGCGCAGGGTCTGTTCGGCGCCCTCCTCGGCCATGTAGTCCTCGAGCTCGTCGAAAAAGCGGCTCTTGGGCGCGCTGTGACTCGCGCGCTCATCGAGCACGCGGCGGATGTGCGCCGCGAGCGGCACGTAGGTGATGAGGTGACGAGCGAAGAGTTTCTTGCGCTCGTCCGTCTCGCTCTGCGCGAACTGCACGCCCGCTTCGGTGAGCTTGATGTCGCCGCCCTCGACCTCGGCAAAGCGCAGCAACTGCAGCGCCTCGGCCGCGGGAAACAGGTCGTCGACTTCCAGGTGCTGCTCTTCGGCAATGGCGGGCAGGTCGGCCTTGCCGTTGTAGGGCGGCCCGTCAACGGTCTCGATGAGTCCGGTCAGCACGTTCGAGGAGACGTGCGTCAGCACCGTGCCGATGCCCGTGCCGGGGAAGCGCTCGGACTTCGGCCCGGCGCGCGACTCGCTGCGCGGCCGCGCGGTCATTTCCACGTACACACGGTCGATGAGCGCGCGAAAGCGTGGATCCTGCGAATGGCGCGGGTGCGGCAGGTCGACCGGGATGTCGCTCACCACGCGCCCGGGGTTGGTCGAAAAAATCAGCATGCGGTCGCACATCTGCACCGCTTCCTCGATGTTGTGCGTCACCAGCAGCACCGACTTGATCGGCAGCTGCCCCTCGCCCCAGAGGTTCAGGAAGTCGCTGCGCAGCGTCTCCGCGGTGAGCACGTCGAGCGCCGAGAACGGCTCGTCCATCAGCAGGATGTTCGGATGGACCACGAGTGCGCGGGCAAAGCCGACTCTCTGGCGCATCCCGCCGGACAGCTCGCGCGGGTAGGCGGATTCGAAGCCGTCGAGGCCGATGAGGTCGATCGCCTGCAGCGAGCGCTTGCGCATCTCGGGCACCGGCACCCCGAGCGCCTCGAGCCCGAGCTGCACGTTCTCGAGCACCGTGAGCCAGGGAAAGAGCGCGAAGCTCTGGAACACCATGGCGATGCCGGCGGCGGGACCCTCGACCGGGTGACCGAGGTAGCCCACCACCCCGCCCGAGGGCTGATCGAGACCGGCGATCACGCGCAGCAGCGTCGACTTGCCCGAGCCCGAGCGTCCGAGCAGCCCGACGATCTCCCCGGGGCGCAGCGTCAGGTTGACGTTTTCGAGCACCACCAGCTCATCCCCGTCGGGCTTGCGGAAGGACTTGCACACACCCTGCACGTCGAGCAGCGGCGTGAGGTTCATGGCGGCGGCGGTGGCGTTCACGTGCGTCTCCTCGGGCTCTTGACAGTATCAGCTGATGCGGAACTTGCGCTCGGCGCGCGCATACAGCGGTCGCCAGAACACGCGGTTCAGCGTGACCACGAACAGGCTCAGCACCACGGTGCCGAGTACCGTGCGGCGGAAGTCCCCGCCGCTCGTCGCCGTGGCGATGTAGGCGCCCAGTCCGTGCGCCGTGAGCGTCTGCGAGCCCCAGGCGGCGACCTCGGCCACGATGCTCGCGTTCCAGGAGCCGCCGGATGCGGTGATCGCCCCGGTCACGTAGAACGGAAACACCGCCGGCAGCGCCACCCGGCGCCACCACAGCCAGCCGCGCACGCCGAGGTTCTCCCCCGCGTAGCGCAGGTCCGGCGCGATGGCGGACGCGCCGACGATCACGTTGAAGAGTATGTACCACTGCGTGCCGAGGATCATGAGCGGGCTCAGCCAGATGTCGGGAGTGAGCTTGTGGATCACGATCTCCGACACCACGATCGGAAACAGCAGGTTGGCCGGAAAGGCCGCCAGCAGCTGCGCGATCGGCTGCACCAAGCTCGCCACGCGCGGCCGCAGCCCCACCCACACCCCGATCGGCACCCAGATGAGGCTGGCGAGCGCGATCAGCACCGCCACGCGGGTGAGCGTGATCAATCCGAGCAGCAGCACGCGGCCGATCTCGGCCGGGCGCACCTCGTCCAGCACGAAGTACGTGGTTTTCCACAGCGCCAGCAATCCGATGAGTATCAGCAGCGCATACCAGCCATAGTCGATGAGGCGCGAGCGCCAGGAGCCGGCGGCGGGCGCGGCGCGGCGCGGGCGCGGGGCGGGCGCCTTCATGCCGGCGCGCAGCATCGCGGCGAAACCATGGCCCATGAGCCCGAACAGCCGTGAGCGACGCATCATGGTGAGCGCCCAGCAATGACTGGGGGTAAGCCCGACCTCCTGCTCCAGGCGGAACCAGTCGGCGCTCGCCGTCAGCGGTCGGAACAGCAGCTGATCGAACAGCACGATGACCACGACCATCGCGGCAATGGCCCAGCCGATCGCGCCGAGATCCTTGCGCTCGATAGCGAGGGCGATGTAGGAGCCGACGCCCGGCAGTGTGACGGTGGTATTGCCGACGCTGATGGCCTCCGAGACGGTGACGAAGAACCAGCCGCCGGACATCGACATCATCATGTTCCAGATGAGCGCCGGCATGCCGAACGGCACCTCCAGCCGCCAGAAGCGCATCCAGGGCCCCAGCTGGAAGCTGTGTGCCACCTCCACCAGCTCGTCGGGGATGCTGCGCAGCGAGTGGTAGAAGCTGAACGCCATGTTCCACGCCTGGCTGGTGAAGATGAGGAAGATGGCGGCCATTTCCGCCCCGGCGATGCGTCCGGGAGTGAGTTGCAGGAAGAACAGGATGGTGATGGAGAAGCTCAGGATCGGCACCGACTGCAGGAAGTCGAGCAGCGGTACCAGGATCACCTCGGCGCGGCGGCTCTTGGCGGCCAGCGTCGCGTAGGTAAAGGTGAAAATGAGGGACGCCACCATCGCGATCAGCATGCGCAGCGCCGTGCGCGCCGCGTAGCCGAACAGCGCCCGCGGGTCGAGCGTGATCGGCGTCGACTGCAGCCGTGCGAGCGAGCCGGCCAGGCCGTGCGCCGCCTGCGCGGCGTAGATGAAGAAGGCGAACACCAGCACGAAGGCGAGCACATCCCAACCGCCGGGCACGTAGCGGGTGCGCAGTACTGAGATCGGCAGGCGGTAGAGGCGCATCGAGGCAGTTTGCCCGAAGGGGATGACGATTGGCACCGGCGCAGCAGCGTCCACGAGGCGCGGCGCGCGCACGGTGCAAAACACGGCGCGACTGTCGTACGATACTTTCCCATGAACACCACTTTGTTCCGCGCGGCCACGGCCGCCACCACCGCACTGGCCATGGCCGCTCTCGTGCACGCCCAGAGCCAGACCACGCCGGACACCGGCAGCACCGTGAAAGACAAGATCGAGACCGCCGGTCATGACGTCGCCCAGGACGCCAAGACCGCCGGGCACGAGATCGCCGACAAGTCCCGCGAGGCCGGGCATGCGATCGCGGCGGATGCCAAGTCCGCCGGCAAGACCGTGAGTGCCGACTCGAAGAAGGCGGGCGAGGCGATCGCGCACGGCGCCAAGACGGTCGGCACCAAGGCCAAGGAGGGGGCGGACAAGGCCAAGTCGGCCGTCTCGCACAAGCCGGCCGACACCGCGGCACCGAGCAGCGAGCCCGCGCCCAAGAGCTGACGCGGCCGGCGCCCACCCGACGCGATGCGCCCGTCACGCGGTCTGCATCTGGATTACGTCTCACCCGCCGAATTCCAGACGGCCGGGTGGCCGGACGTGCTGGGCGTGGCCGCCTTCGACGGGGCGACCGCGGCATCCCCCGGACCGGCTGCTGGGGAGATCCCGGTGGCCCGCGTCAACACGCCGATGCTGTCGGCCGGTGCTGCGCTCTACGAGGTGTGGCGCTGCGGCGAGAGTGCCGAGTCGGGCCAGCGCGAGCGGGTGCGCTTTCGCCGCACCGAGGAGATGCTGTTCGGCTGCATCAGCGTCACGGAGGAGACCACGCGCACGGTCGGCGACGGCGCGCACTCGCCGCTGCACCAGGCCACGACGCAGGCGTACCGCGCGATCTGCGCCACGATCGACGCCGAGGACTACCCGCACCTGTTGCGGGTCTGGAACTACCTGCCTGACATCAACCGCGCCTCGCACGGCAGCGAGCGCTACCGGCAATTCAACAGCGCGCGCCAGCACGCGCTGCGCGCCAGCGGTCGCACGCTCGCCGGCAGCGTGCCGGCGGCTTCCGCGCTCGGCGCCGCGCACGACAGCCCGCTGCTGGTGTATTTCCTCGCCGGCCGCACCGCGCCCGCATTCGTGGAAAACCCGCGCCAGGTGAGTGCCTATCACTACCCGCCGCAGTACGGCGCGCACAGCCCGGTGTTCTCGCGCGCCACGCTGCTGCGTCAGCCGGGCGGCGCGACGCTGTTCATCTCGGGCACCGCGAGCATCGTCGGACACCGCTCGCTGCACGTCGGCGACGCCGCGGCACAGACCCGCGAGACGCTCGCCAACATCGAGGCGCTGCTCGAGGAGGCGAACCGCCTGGCGCCCGAGGCGGGCTTCTCACCGGACGCCCTCGCCTGCAAGGTGTATGTGCGCCGCCCGGCGGACCTGCCCATCATCCAGCAGGAGCTCGCATCAAGGCTCGGCCCCCTCGCCCGCGCCATCTATCTGCAGGCGGATATCTGTCGCCAGGACCTGCTGGTGGAGATCGAGGCGACCGCCACGAGCCGGCTCGCCTCCTGACCCATGCGCAGCGCCCGCCTCCTCGCGGCGCTGCTGAGCACCGTGCTGGCCGCTGCGGCGGGTGCCGCGGCGTACGCCGATGAGAAGCCCCTGTGGGAGTTCGGGCTCGGCGCGGGGTTCCTGGCCTTCAACGACTATCGCGGCTCGGCGACTACGCACGTCTATCCGGTACCGGTTCCGTACTTCGTCTATCGCGGCACCTTTCTCAAATCCGATCGCGACGGCCTGCGCGGCCTGTTCCTCAACCAGAAGCGCGTCGAGCTGAGCCTCAGCGTCAACGCCACCACCCCCGTGCGCAACGACTCGGTCCGCCACGGAATGCCCGACCTGCGGCCGACGCTCGAGTTGGGCCCCGAGCTCGACGTGCACCTGTGGCGCAGCGCCGGCGAGCATTTGAAGCTCGATCTGCGCCTGCCGACGCGCGCCGCCTTCACCGTCGAGGCCGAGCCGCACATGATCGGCCTGTTCACCTCTCCCAACCTGAGTCTGGACATCGCGCAGTTCCGTGGCGAGGATGGCTGGAAGCTCGGACTGCAGGGCGGCCCGGTGTTCGCCAACCAGCGTTACGACAACTACTTCTATACGGTGGCGCCGCAGTACGCCGCCGCCGGTCGCCCGGCTTTCCAGGCACAGGGCGGCTACGCTGGCGCGCAGGTGCTGGCCGCGCTCACCCGCCGCTACCCCAGGTGGTGGATCGGCGCCTACGTGCGCCACGACAGCCTCGCCGGGGCTAGCTTCGCGGACAGCCCTCTGGTCAAGCGCGACAGTTACTGGTCCGCCGGCTTCGGCGTCGCGTGGCTGATCCGCCAGTCGACCCAGCTCGTCGAAAGCCAGGAGTGACGCCTTCCGCCACGCACCTGGTGCTGATCCCGAGCTACAACCCGGGCGTGCGGGCAGTGGCCACGGTCGCCGCAGCGCGCGCCAACTGGGACCCGGTGTGGGTCGTCGTCGACGGCAGCACCGACGGCAGCGCCGAGGAGCTCACGGCACTCGCCCGCGACGATCCATCGCTGCGGGTGCTGGTGCGCGCGCGTAACGGCGGCAAGGGGGCGGCGATCCTCGATGGGCTGATGGTGGCGCAGCGCGCCGGCTTCACCCATGCCCTCACCATGGACGCCGACGGCCAGCACGCGCCTGAGTGCATCGGCGCCTTCATGCAGGCGTCGCTCGCGGCACCTGGGGCGATGATCTTCGGCGACCCGGTGTTCGATGCCAGCGTGCCGCTCATCCGCCTGCGCGGTCGGCGCATCTCCAACTGGTGCACCAACCTCGAGACGCTCTGGGCCGGCATCCACGACACCTTGTTCGGGTTTCGCGTCTACCCGATCGACCCGCTGGTCGCCATCATGCAGCGTACCCGCTGGATGCGCCGCTTCGACTTCGATGCGGAAGCCGCGGTGCGCCTCTCCTGGCGGGGCGTGCCGGTGGTGAACCTGCCCGCGCCGGTGCGGTACTTCAGGCCCGATGAAGGCGGGGTGTCGCACTTTCATTACGGGCGCGACAACGTGCTGCTCACCTCGATGTACCTGCGGCTGTTCGTGGGGTTCGTGGGGCGCCTGCCGTGGCTCATCGCACGGCGACTTCAATCCCAGTGGCGATGAGCCCAGAAGACGCTTTTTAGTATTCGCGCCGAGGGACCTTGCCGGGTGATGGCCAGGCGATAGGCCCTGCAGACGATGCGCGATCTCAGGACTTCGCGCTGCACCAGCGCCGAGTGAAGCCTTACCAGGCGCGGGTTCCAGCGAAGCTTCGATTGTTCGCGGGTGAGCGACAGATTGACGGTCTTGAAGCCCTGTCCGATGGCGTACTTGATGGCTTCAGCCAGCGTGGTCGTCATGACGCTGTAGCGCGCCCAGGCCGGGTCGAAACCGGAGTAATACAGATAGATGCCGTCGCCGATGGCAAACCCGATCCGCGATGCGACGATCTCAGTTCCGATCCTCAGTTGAAATACCCGTACCGCATCGCGCTCCGCCAGGCGCCCGCAGACATCGTGGAGAAATTCCTGCACTGCGCGACCGGCAAAGTGGTCGGGATGCCGGGCGCCTGAGGCCATGTTGGCGCGCAGCGCATGCAGTTCCAGGAAGCGATGCAACGCCCGCTGAACGTCTTGCCGGTCCCGCGCGACCACGAGTTCGAACCTGTGGCCATCGCGCTTGAGCGAGTTGTAACAGTGCCGCAGGGATTCGCGGATGTTGCGCTTGAGTCCCGCGCGGAACTCCTCCCAGCTCGACGGCAGGTCCAGAATGTAATCCTCGCTGACCTCGTACCAGCGCGGAGCCGTTTCGCGAGTCAGTGCCTCGGCCATTGGCTCGCTGAGGCCGCTCCACTGAATCCAGTCCCAGTCAGTGACCTCGCTCAGGCTCTCCTGGACCGCGCGCACGGTCAGCCGCTCATAGCCGGGCGTCACCAGGGCCTTGCGGATTTCGGTCAGCGCCGGATCCGCGCCGATAGGAGCGAGCGTGGCTACCCTGAGCGGCCCGAGACGCCGCCGGGTGAGGATCAACGGGACGAGCGCAACGCAGGCGCCAGTGCGGCTGCGCAGGACGCAGAACCGCGGCGACTCCCGCAGTAGCGGGCTGCGATTGAGAAAGTGCTCGCACCAGGCCAGATGCCACTCCTGCACCGCGAAGGGCAGCGTGTTGCCGGTGACTTGATACAGATGCTCATAGTCCGGCTCGAGGGCACGAATACCCTCGACCGTGGTGATGATCTCGGTCGTGAGCTCGAGCGAGGCCGATTCGATGCTGTCGTGCTCACCGACCGAGGGCGGCGCGCGTGCGTCCGCTGTCGATGTGGACCTCGGCTTCGTCGCCGTTGGTTCGGTCACACGTATCCCCCGGGCAATCCTGACTTTAACTTATCACGATTGGGTGGGGTACCCCGTGTACCTCGGTGAATTCATTGGATTACGCGCATTGGTTGCCACGGCATCGGCGGTCGTGGCCGCAAGTGACTGAGTGCGGTCACATTCGCTCAAGGTCAGCAAGGGTCTGGCAGCGATATTCTGATCGTGCTGACCCCCTGCCAAGGTGCCGCCACGGTGCCGGACACCACCAGGGTGTCTCCCGGCACCTTTTCGTCCAGGCGGTGCGAAATCCAGCCCTGGATGGGATCGACGCTTCCCTGCACCACCCGCGCGTGCAGCAGCGCAGGCCATTTCACCTCGAGCACCACACCCTCGCGAGTAACTCTTGCGACCTCGCCATCGAGCGTCAGGCGACATCCTTCCGCAAAGTGCCAGAAGATCTCGATGACATGGGGCGCGGCGCCATGAATCTCATCGGTGATCCTTACCAGTCGCCCGGCGTGCTGGTAGAGAATTTCGCGTCGATGCATCGACCGGGTCGTTGAGGCGACGATAGCCGTCGTGCTCCGCGACGATCCGCTGTTCGTCGGTGCCCAGATCGATCGCCAGGCAGCAAGTGGTGGCGTGCCGGTTCCACAGAAACGGCCCGCCGCTGACGGATTGGTCCAGATGATCGACGCACAGCGTGTTGTGAGCCGCGGTGCCGCGAAAGTGATCGCGCCAACGTCTTTCGGTGTGATACGAGTAGGTACCCGGATCGATCAACAGCGGACGTCCCGCGACCGACAGGGTGAACGACAGCGCATCGGCGTGTCCGTGCGCGGCGATTGCGAGGTAGCCGAGCGGCGCCGCGTCGACCACCAGGCGCACCTCACGTGGAGTCTCGAGCTCGCCGCCCAGAATATAGTAGCCACCCGCGTCAAAGCGTCGCCGCACGTGCGCGCCTGATGAATCCTCAGCCAGCGCCGCGAATGTCGCCGCGGCGCCGTCGCCGAGCAGCCACCGGCTCTTGTCGTCGAAGCCCTGTGCCTTGTGCTTGAAGTCGCCTCGCCCGAAGAGCACCGCGCCGCTTGCGAGCAGCGAGTGATACACGTTGAAGTCAGGATCCGGGCTGAAGCGCACGATCACCGCGTCATCGGCATCGCCGAACGCGGGTACGTGTCCACCGACGTCCATGCAGCTGGCGATGAACTCGAGCATGGCCTCGAGGCGGCTCCAGAATGCGCTGCTGAACTCACCCCCATTCGCTCTGAGGGTCAAACCCGCCAGCAGCATCATGTCAGCGACCTCGTGCTGGTACCAGATCGCCTGCTCCCTGTTGACACCGTCGACAGTATTCTGCAGCAGCGCCTGCTGCTCGAAGCCTTGCTGCGCCCGCTCGTGCCAGCGCTTGCTCTCCGGCCAGCACGGCCAGGTCGTCGCGCCGATCAGCAGGCCGAGCAACTCTCCGAGCAGATGATTGTTGGCGGAAGAATAGAGCGACAGGTGTCCGGCGATGAAGTGGCAATGTTGCCGCACGGCGCTCAGCCAGCGCGCCTTGAATGCCTCGCCTTCCGGATCAGCGAACACGGCTGCCTCGTCGCCGCCGAGCAGGTGCCAGGCGCACGACCAGTTGACCAGGCGCAGCGCGAGTTCGAGGCTGCTGGTCCAGTTCGGACCGAGCATGTACGGACACTGGGTGATCCACGAGTCCACCAATGTCCGGCAGGCCTGGGCGAAGCGCGCCTCGCCGGTCAGGTGCCAGGCCTGAGCGAGGGTCACGAGCTCGAGATGCCGGTTCGGCTCCCAGAGGTACTTGACGTTGCCGACGACCGCGGCGTCGCGATAGTTCAGCAGCATGCCGAAGCCGAGCGGCGCACTCGTGCCGCTCGCCGGGTCGCGGTTCCAGGACGGCGGAAATCCGAGTGTCCACTCGCGGTTGCCGAACAGGCGGAACTTGCCGCTCAGGATGCCGTCAGCCGCTTCCCGGTACGCCTCTATGCCGAGGTTCTCGGGCCAGGCGGTGATCCAGGGCCTGCCGCGTGCCGCATTGGCCGGCACCGGCTTGGCGCGGCCGAAGCCGGCGCGTTGCCACCGGGCGCGCACGGACTGCGCTCCTCGAAAGCCGAGCTCGCGACACCCCATTGCGCGCAGACGACTCAGGACCCAGTGAAGCTGCATCAGCCGTTTCGCCGCGGACGGGCAGGTGTGTCGCGCGGCGCCGCACTCGTGCGCGCGGCGACGACTCTGTCACATCGAAGGGGTCTGCGCAGAATTTCCGAATCTTCGTGACGATGCACTCGTTCTGCACATTATAGGGCTCGCCCCGAGCACGTGGCAGCTTTCGGTACCGTACAATGGCGCCGTTGCCGGCAGCCGCGCCTGCGGTGGGCGCGTCGCCGGCTTCACAGAAAACCTCAGCACGACAGGCCGTTAAACCGATGAAAATTGCGGTGTTTGGACTAGGTTACGTTGGGGTCGTCTCGGCGGCCTGCCTCGCCAGAGACGGCCACGACGTAGCGGGCATCGATCCGAACAGCGTCAAGGTGGATTTTCTGCGTCGGGGCAAGAGCCCGATCGTGGAGCCCGGGCTCGAGGAGCTGATCGCCGCGGCGGTTGCCGGCAACCGGCTGGTCGCGGGCTGCGACTACGCCACAGCCGTCGCACACAGCGACGTGCTGATCGTTTGTGTCGGCACGCCCGGACAGGCCAACGGCAGCCTGGATCTCACCTATGTGCGCCGCGTCGTGCAGCAGATCGGCGAGCAGCTCGCCGCCGGTGGCGGCGGCTATCGGGTAGTGGTAATCCGCAGCACGTTGCTGCCCGGCTCGATGCAGGGCGTCGTCATCCCGGTACTGGAGCAATCCTCGGGCCGCAAGGCTGGAAAAGACTTCGGCGTGTGCATCAACCCGGAATTCCTGCGCGAGGGTACCGCGATCTACGATTACGATCATCCACCCAAGACGGTGATCGGCGCCTCCGACGAGCGTGCGGCCGGCGTGGTACGCGAGCTGTACGCCGCGCTCGCCGCTCCCCTCATCGTTACAGATCTGCGCACCGCCGAGATGGTGAAGTATGTCGATAACTCCTGGCATGCGCTCAAGGTCACCTTCGCCAATGAGGTCGGACGTCTGAGCAAGGCGATGGGCATTGATGGCAGGCAGGTCATGCGGCTGTTCTGCATGGACACCAAGCTCAACGTCTCGAGCGCCTACCTGCGTCCCGGTTTCGCGTTCGGCGGCTCCTGCCTGCCCAAGGACGTGCGGGCGCTCACCTACCAGGGACGGTTGCTCGATGTGGATACGCCGGTTCTCGGATCGATCCTCGGGAGCAACCAGGTCCACATCGCTCACGCCTTATCGATGATCCGGGCAACCGGTCGGCGACGCGTGGGGTTGCTTGGCCTTAGCTTCAAGGAGGGCACGGACGACCTGCGCGAGAGTCCGATCGTCACGCTCGCGGAGCAGCTCATCGGCAAGGGTTACGAGCTTCTCGTCTATGACAAGAACGTCAGGCTGGCAAGTCTGCTGGGAGCCAATCGCGAATACATTCTCAATCACATCCCGCATATCGGGCGGCTCATGGTGGACCACCCTGAGCAGCTCTTCGAGCACGCCGACGTGCTGGTCGTCGCCTCCGCGAGCGCTGAATTTGTCGAGCTGCTGCGCGCTCTGCCGCCAGGGAAATGCGTGATCGACCTCGTCGGGGTGTGGAACGCGGCCGAGGACCAGGGTACCTCGCCCATGGAGAGCTATGACGGCATCGCCTGGTAAGTGGCGCGTTCTCATCATCGTCGAGAACCTTCCGTGTCCATTCGACCGACGCGTCTGGCAGGAGGCGCTGGCGCTGCGGGCGCACGGCCACACCGTCAGCATCATCTGCCCCAAAGGGCGCGGATTTGACAAAGGCTACGAAGTCCTCGAAGGCGTGCACATCTACCGCCACCCGTTGCCTGTCGAGGCCAATTCAGCGCTGGGTTACGGCCTCGAGTACGCCTGGTCGCTGCTCATGGAGTTCGCACTGGCGATCCGCGTCGCGCTCACGCGCGGCTTTGACGTCATCCATGCCTGTAATCCGCCGGACACGATTTTCCTGATCGGCCGCTTTTTTAAGCTGTTCGGCAAGCGCTTCATCTTCGATCATCACGACATCAATCCCGAGCTCTACGAGGCGAAGTTTGGCCGCCGCGACGTCTGGTACCGGCTGTTGTGCCGCCTGGAGCGCTGGACCTTTGCAACCGCCGACGTGAGCATCGCGACAAACGAGTCCTATCGGCGCATCGCCATCGAGCGCGGGCATATGGACCCCGCACGGGTGTTCGTGGTGCGCAGCGGCGCTGACCTCACGCGGGTGCGCGCGCTGCCGCCGCGCGCCGAGCTGCGTCGCGGCAAGGCGCATCTGGTCGGCTACGTGGGAGTCATCGGCAAGCAGGAGGGACTGGATCTGCTCCTCCAGGCCGTGGCGTACATGCGCCAGAGGCTGCAGCGCAACGACGTGCACTTTGTCATCGTCGGCGACGGCACGGAGCTTGCGGCCGTGCGGCAGCTGGCTCGTGAGCTGGCAGTCGAGGACTGTGTTGAGTTCACCGGCCGTATTCCCGACGCCGCATTGTGGGAGATCATGAGCACGGCCGACGTGTGCGTGAACCCCGATCGCGCTAATGAAATGAATGACAAATCCACCATGAACAAGATTCTCGAGTACATGGCGCTCGGCAAGCCGATCGTGCAGTTCGACCTGACGGAGGGGCGCTTCTCGGCGGGGGAAGCCTCGTTGTACGCGCGCCCGAACGACGTCGCCGATTTTGCCGTGAAGCTGTGCGAGCTGCTCGATGATCCTGAACGACGCGCGACGCTCGGCGCGATCGGGCGCCAGCGGGTCGAGGGCGGCCTGGCCTGGCATCACCAGGTTCCACGGCTGTTGGAGGCTTATGACCTGGCGATGAAGAGCGGCCGGGCCCGTGCGAAGTCCCTCGAAAAGCCTTCCGCATGAGCGATAGAGATGACGAGCCGGGCAACCGGTGGCTGTACTGGTTGCTAGTCTGCTTCGGGGCGGTGCACGGCATATTGCTGGCACTCGACGCCCGCTATCCGTCCGCTTTTATGAGAGGGGATCGCGCAGTTAGTCGGATGGCTGCGATCGAGGGGCTACGGCAACTCAGCGACTGGCCTGCCATCGTTGCCTATCTCGGCACCCACGGAAACATCGGCGACTACGCGCCACAGGCGATGCTCTATCTGGTCGGCGGCAAAACGACCCTGGTGATCGGCCAGATATGCCTCATGCTGCTATCCGGCATTTGTGTATTCCGGCTGGCCCGCCTATGCGAATTGTCCGCTCGCGCAAGTTGCGTGGCCACCGCGCTCTATTTGGCTTCGCCACATTCTCTGGTACTTCCGCATCAGCTCAGCTCGGAGGGGCTGTTTGTGCCGCTGGTCGCTATTTCAACTTGGGTTACAAGCGCGGCTGTTCGCCGCAGCGGCCCCGTGGCGTTGAGTTGCAGCGGGCTGCTGCTGGGAATCGCGGCTCTCATCCGGCCCGTCATCCTCTTGTGGCCGGTAGTGGTGACCCTCGGATTGCGCCGGTACGCGGCCCGAGCGGCTCCACCAGTCTTCGCAGCAGCAGCCTATATGCCCATACTCCTGTGGATGGTGTTTGTTTGGCATGAGACAGGGACCCCGGGAATGGGTGAGTCCGACCATTCTCTGGCATTGAACCTGCACGATCGTGTGGAGGCCATTGCGACGACGATGCCGCCAGATGAGACCCGCGCGATAACTACCCGGTACCTTGCCGGAGGGCAGCATGCGTTTACGACCCAGAAGTACCTTTCGTTTGTTGCTCACTACCCGCTGCCCTTCCTGATTTACACGGTGCGTGATGCGGAAGTCCTTTTGTTCAAGTCCGGCGTCGAGCGAATCACCGTGGACTACCTAACTGACGAGCAACAAGCGAAGCCGCTGCAGACCAGGAACGGTAATGGCTGGCGGCAATATTGGGATAAGTACGGAGCGCTTGCGGCAATACGTTACGGGTGGCGAGTGCTGGGTGTCACCTTCCTCATTTCCGTGCTGGCTGCAGCTGTGCAGGTCGCGTTGATCTTGCTGGCAGTTGTCGGTGCCGTGCGGTTGCTCGGACTCATCAGACACCACACAGTGCCCGAAGCGTCCAAACTTGCCGAGTTTCTGGTCCTGGCGTTGCCGATTTACGTTCTTATTTTTTCGCAGCTTGCAGATGCCAACCAATCCCGCCACCGTGCGCCCGCGGAGTTTGCGCTGGCAATCCTTGCCACTCATGGGATTCGGCGGGCCCGATCTGCGTGGCGCGCTCGGGCTGCACGACAGCGCTCGCAGACTGAGGCGTGCTGATGGTCTTAGCGCGGGGCGCACAGGTAGATCTTGGTGTCTGCCTCCTCAAACAGTGGCCGATCGGCCGGAATTGCAGTCACCAATGTGCAGCGACTGTGGATTTCTTCATGTAGTCGGCGGTAAGCATCAACTCTTCTGATATAACAGTCGGCGAGAGACGGCGAGCCAGATGGGCAAGGTCGATCAGGTGGACTCAGCCACACCTCCTCGTTCCTGATGACGAAGACCGTAAATCCCTTGTTCAACCAATAATTCAAGCTCCATTCTTCAGGCTGTAATGGCCAAGCGAACGGTTTGACTAGCTTTACGTCCTTCTCGTCGTGATTCTCGAGTCCACTGATGACCCACGGCACAGATCGGATATAGTAACGACCCTCTTCGGGCGGATATGATCGATAGCGGGGAGGCAACGCTACGCCATACTTCTGTGCCAGCCGCTCGTCGCGCTCGCTCACATCGCGGTCGGCTTTACCGGCGACCGGCAGCCCGGTCAGTGGAACATCGCTGGCCAATATCCGACGCCCGCCAATCCCATCAACCTTGAGCAAGGCTGCGGCGACCCGGGTGTGGATCGGCGTGGCGAGCGCTTGTCGATCTACTTCCAACGAGCCGGCGACCAGGACAACGAATGCTGAAACCAACCCAACCCTCCCCGGCCAGCGGATCCAGTCCTTACGCCCTGCCATGCAGATCCAGGTCATGATGCCAATCGTGGCGATGAGCACACACTGCGGCACATACAACTGTACATCCGCCCGCGTACCGGACACGGCGGCAGTCACTATGACGCTCACTACGATGCTCGCCCAGATCAAAAAGATATCGAGTTGCCGCCAGAATAGTGGCAAAACCAGGAAGCCCACGAAGAGGGGTAACGTAGGTCCACTGAACCGATCGGTGAGCCGCGGCCATACAGCTTCGAAGGTTTCGCGGAATCCGCTTCCCTTCATGTGCATCGTCGCCAGAACCTTCTGGTAGTCCAGAAAATTGGACCAATCCAGCCACACCCCTGCGTTTAAAGGCACCCATACAACGATGGCGACTGCTATAGCGATTAAGCTGTCTTGTACTACGCGAGGCCACGAGTGACCCGTTCGTCGAGCAAGCAGCAACAGCGCAACGCCTAATGGAGCCACAACGAAAACCGCCGACTGCTTGAAGCTCACAGCCAACGCCACTGCGACGCCGAACCAGACGACGGCGACTCGCCGCGATTCCTGCGGGTACCGCACCATGGCCCAGACTGCCAGCAGTGCGCTTGCGGCGACGCCCAGATCCTGCTTACCGATATGCGATCGCCAAACGCTGATGGGCAGCAACGCGCTTGCTACGCCGACGAGCAGGCAACTCCTCCGTGACAAGCCCAGGCGTGCGGCGATAGTTGCTGAAAGCGGTGCTGCGACAGCCCCGGTGACCGAAACAACCAGGCGCAAAACCAGCAGGAAAGGACTTGGGTTGTCAAAAAAGGCTGCACGAAATTCCGCGGTGCTCCGCCACAGTCGCAGGGGTATCCCGATCCCGTAGAGGAGCACGTACCCGGCGGCGGTAAGATAGTTCAGCAGTGGCGGATAATAGTGATAGGTGGGGATGAGACGCCCCATGAGCACTTTCGCCGGATCCGCAATGTCCTCATCCGAATCAATCCCTCCCCACAACACGCCGATGCATCGGATTGCCAGAGCAAGGAGGAAAAGCCCAACCAACCACCAAAGCCCGATGCCAACACGATCATCGTCCTTCATTGGATAGGTAGACCGAGCGGTCATTTGCATTACTTAGTGTCCTGCCTCATCAGTGTGTGATCTATATAATCCGATCGCGCCAACGACATGAACGACAAGTACACCATGAACAAGATTTTTAAGTATACAGCGCTCGGCAAGCCGATCGTCCGGTTCGACCTCACCGAAGGGGCGTTTCTCGGCCGGGGAAGCCTCGTCGTACGCGCGCCCTCCCGTGCACGCGAAATCCCTCGACAGCCAATCCTGACCGCATGACCGATCAATCCACCCCGGATCTCGAGCCACAGGTCCGTGCAGCAGCACGCGCCGATGGCGAGGCGCGCAGCGCCGGCGGCCCGCTTGTGCTGCTGCTCGGTCCGGCACGCGATGCGGTGAGCGGTGTTTCCACGCATCTCAATCAGCTCTTCGAGTCGACCCTCTCGAGTCGCTTTCGCCTCATCCAGTTTCAAGTGGGCAGCGAAGGCCGGGGGCACAGCCGCGCAGCAACCCTGCGTCGCCTGATCACCAGTCCGTTCGCGTTCGCTGTCTGCCTCGTTCGCACCCGGCCGCAGATCGTGCACATCAACACCTCATTCGAGCCGAAGAGCTACTGGCGTGACATCGTCTATCTCGCCCTGGCGAAGGTAATGGGGTGCAAAGTCATCTATCAGGTCCACGGCGGTGCGTTACCCGCGGATTTTTTCGCCGGCCGTCGTACGCTCACGGCGCTGCTGCGTCGCGTTCTGTCCTGGCCCGATGCGGTCGTCCTGCTAGCGCGGAGCGAAATGGCGGCCTATGCCGAGTTTGCGCCGCGCGCCCGGCTGGTTCACATCGCAAACGCTGTGTCGCCAGGGGAAGCCGAAGTGCGTGCCGAACGCAACGAAGAACATCGGCCCCTCAGGATCGTCTACGTCGGGCGGCTCGCCGCCGCCAAGGGAGTCCTCGAGACGGTCGAGGCAGTGAGGATCCTGCGTGATCGCGGCATCGACATCTACCTGAGGATCGCCGGCTCTGGGCCGGCCGAGGGTGAAATTACCCAGGCGATCGAGGCCAATCGCCTCGGTGATCGAACCGCGCTGGTGGGAGCGGTATTCGGATCGGCCAAGAAGCAGCTCTGGCAGCAAGCCGATGTTCTTGCATTTCCCACCTATCACCGTGAGGGTCTCCCGTACGCGCTGCTGGAAGCCATGGCGGACAGCGTCGTGCCCGTGGTCTCACCGGTCGGCGCGATACCGGACGTCGTGCAAAACGAAGTGAACGGACTGTTGGTGCCGGCCCGCGACGCGCCGGCGCTGGCCAACGCGCTCGAGCGCCTTGCGAGTGACCCGCCGTTGCTGCATCGCCTGGCGCTCGCTGCGCGCCTGCGAGTCGTGACCCATTATTCTCTGGCGCGCATGGCCGAAGAATTCGACGCTCTCTACGCCCGGCTCGGGGGCGCCGGATCGCGCGGGCTATCGCGAAAGGTCCAATAAGAATTAAGGAAATAGTTCACCAGCGTCGCTGGGATGATACCGATGAACTGGTTGAGCTGGGGAGTGGCTGCGGGAAACGCGCGTGACAGAACGACGAAGGTCAGGTAACTGATTGCCAGCGAGAGAAACGACACCACGTTGAACCGCAGCCCTCTGGCGTGCACCGGCCCTGCCAGGTTACGCCGACGGAACGTCCAATAGTTGTTGCCGAGGAAATTCGTGATTATTGAAGCTTGAATCGCAATGGGCGAGGCAAGGAACTTGTTGACGCCCGCCGCCAACAAGGCAGTAAAGATGCCGAGATTGAGCAACACACCGGAAGCGCCAATGATGCAGAACTTGATGAAGACCTTGGAACTCTGAAAGCGGATCCAGGCGGCGCTGCGAAAGAACTCGATGATGTCTTTGACGCCCAGCTTCGATTCGCCGACGGTTCGGTCCACAAACCTGACCGGCAGTTCGACGACCTTGGCGCCGCCGGCCATTGCGGCATGCAACAGGGCAATCTGGAAGGCGTAGCCCTGGACTCGGAACTTTTGCATTTCCATGTGCCGGAGCACATCGGCCTTGATCGCTCGAAACCCCGCCGTGCAGTCGTGAACCCGGTATAGGCCTGCCACGTAGCGCGCTACGATGTTGCCGAAGCGTGAGTTGAGGCGCCGGTGCAGTCCCCATTCCGCGGGTATGCTCCCTCCGGGCACGTATCTGCTGCCGATCACGAAATCAGCGCCCTGTTCCAGCGCGGCTATCAGCCGTGGCACATCGGTAGGTTCGTGTGAAAGGTCGGCATCCATCTCGAATACGGCGTCGGCGTGCAGACTCTCGATCGCGTGCTGCATGCCTCTGATGTAGGCCGCGCCGAGCCCGCGCTTCGTGCCCTGAAGAAGCTGCACGTTGGGCGAACGCTGCTGATACTCGCGCACAATATCGCCGGTCCCGTCCGGCGAATTGTCGTCGACCACGAGTATCAGCATCTCGTGCTTCAGCGACTGGAAAACCGCCTGTAGCTGGTCGATGAGCCTGCTGATGTTCCCGCGTTCGTTGAAGGTCGGGATTATCAGGACGATGCGCATCGACTGGGTATTTTGCAACGCGACTGTCAGGGTAACGAGTGGCGCGATGCCCGATGCGTTCTAGTAATACGACGTTCCGTCGTCGCGCTCGGCTGAGCAGTTCAGCACCACGCCAATGAGGTTCATCTCCGCCAGCAGCTCTTTCGACTTGGTCAGAGCGGCGCGCTCGGTCCGCCCCTCGGCAACGACCAGTAGCACACCATCGACTCGCGGCGCAAAGGTCAGCACGTCATCCGAGGTCAGCGGCGGCATGTCGAATATCACCAGATGGTTCGGCATCTCCGTCGCAAGCACCTTGAGCAACTCGAGCATGCGTGCACTGCCGAGCATCTCCGAGGAGTGGTCGAACACGCGGGTGTTCGGAATGACGACCAGGCTCGGCGATCCGCACTCGTACATCACCTGCAGGGCATCCGCTTCACCGAGCAGATAATCGCCGAGCCCCCGTTCGCAATGCAGACCCATCTGCGCCGCCACCTGCGGGCGCTGCAGATCGAGATCGACCAGGCACACCCGGGTGTTCGGCTCCTGCGAGAGCGCCATGGCAAGATTGATCGACGTCAGGGTCTTGCCCTCTCCGGCCTTGGTGCTGGTCACCGCAAAGGAGCGCCACTGCTGCGCGGCAAGACGGTGCAGAAGCCGGGTGCGCAGGATCTTGTAGGCGCGCAGCGCGGTGTGATCGGCGATCTGCGGTAGGACGCAATTGCGCTCCAGGACGGTGGAATCGAGCGTCGCCATTGGAAACTGCCGTGTCGGCGCAGGTTCCGCTGCAACTGCCGGGCGAGCTGGGGCGCGCAGCGATGCAGTATCGGCCGGCTCGCGCTCCGCGCGTTTGGTGGCTGCCCTGGCGAGGGCATTTTCAATGAGGCTCATCAAGGTACCGCAAAGCGAATGAGAAGATACAAGGCAGGGACCGCGACGAGCGTCGCCGCCGCCAGCGCGCTCAGTCGCTGGCGACGCCTGCGCACGAATTCAGCATTGCGGATCACGGGAACGACCCCGATCGGGGCCAGCCGCAGAATCGTCGCCAGATCGTGAGCGCCGCGAACACTGGAGTCAAGCGCGCTGGCGGCGAGTGCAGCCATCAGAGCCAGGAACGTTCCGCCAATCAAGCCAATGAGCGCAATGCCGATGCGCGATGGCTTGGTCGGCTCCTGCGGTAGCACTGGCGGAACCAGGAGCGTGAACTGGTCAGCGGTGCCGATCTTGATCGCCGCGGCCCTGATGTCGGCATCGATGCGTTTGCTGTTGAGCTGGTCGTATTCCTGCCGTGCGCCTATGGCCTCGCGATTGAGCGTATCGTAGGTGCGCTCAACCTCCGGCGTCGATTTCAGGCGGCTCTGCAGTTTCGCCTGTGTGGCACGCAGGTCCGCTCGCTGCGCTTCCAGCGCGCCGATCTGTGTCTCGACACCGTTCAGCTGCGTTTCAAGTTGCACGACAGCGGGAGTCCGGGTGACGTAGCTGCCCTGATCCTTTTCGCCGGACGCGATGCGGGCCTGGAGCTCCTGGATAACGCGCTCCACGCGTTTGACGTCGGGGTGATCCTCGCTGTAGCGCTGACGCATCTCGGCCAGGGTCGCGCGCTGCGCGGCAAGTTGCGCCTCGAGATCTGACCCGACGCCTGCGGCCAGGTTGCCGTTGCGCATGGCATCGATCTGGTGGCGCAACGCAATCATGTCCGGGTGGTTCGGGTCGTACACGGACAACTTCTTCTGGTACTCGGCCTCGAGGTCTCGCAGTGAGTCCACGTTGGCGCCCGCGGCACGCGCCTGCTGCAGCTGCTGCAGGATGAACGTGCGGTTCTGTTGCTGGGCGCGCAGCTCGCGCTCAACGCCCTCCAGATCCTGCTCGGTCATGCTGTTCACGTTCAGATTCGACTGCACCGTATCGGGCAAGCTCTCGAAATTCTGCTGCTTGAATTGGGCGAGGCGCGTCTCGGCCTCGGTAATCTTGGCTTGCTGGCGCTCGGCCTCGGCGGCGTAGAAGTGGCTCTCGTTGAGCACCTCGGTCGCCGCGGCGCGGCGGCCGTCGATCATGAAGGCATTCGCGAGCCAGGCGGCAACCCTTTGCGCCGTCTGCGGATCACGGTTGGTGTAAGTGACCGTAAAGCCGGTGTTGATCTTGCGCTCCATGCCGGTTAACGGGTCGAGAATTTTCTGCGTGATCATCGCGACGTAGACGTCGCCCTCCAGCTGCTTCTGCGCGGCGGCCGGATCGTCCGCCAGCCGCGGATAGGGTGCCAGTGTGGGCACGGCAGCCCGCAGCTCCGGCGAGTCGAGAACGGTGCCCGTCAAGCCTGACACGTAGCGGTCCGCGTAGTTGTCGCCCTTGGTGCGGTCGTTGAGGTCGGTCTTCAGCTGAAACGTGGCCGTCGACCCATACTCGCTCGGCAAGCCGACCGCCAGCAGCACCGACAACACGACCAGTGGCAGCCAGACCCCCAGGATCAGCCGTCTGCGCCGCCGCAGCGAGTTGACATAATCCGAAAACTCAACCCTTTGCTGATCCATCCCTTATGCACCTAGTAGCCGACGGTAATCGCCGGCCCTTCCGCGGGGCGGTGAGGCTCGTAAACGATCGAAAGCCGTACCGAATTGGCCTCGCCTGATGATGGCGTACCGCTGTAGTGATAGTCCGTGAACTCGTAGGCGCCGATGATGGAAAACTCGCGCTCGAGGCGCCATTCGAATCCGGTCGTACCGTAATTGTAATGCTGTGACCGCACATTTGGAGCCTCGCTCCCGAGGAGTGGTTCCTGGTAGATGGTGCGCGCACCGATAAAGCCGGCGAACCGGGGGGTAAACCGCCGCGCCAGGCGCAAGCGCAGCTCATTCTGGTTGACGGCGTAGCCCAGACCGGTCGGTGCGACATTGCGCGTAGCGTCAATGAAGATCTCGGTGAGGCTGTAGGTCCACTGGGTCCCGGCACCGCCGGACCAATTGGTTGAGGCCGAAGACGCCGAAGACTCTGATGTGCTGGCGACGGAGCCGGATAAATCGGTCCGCGACACACCCGCACGCAGGTAGTACTGCTTGGTCGCCGACAGCTTCCCGTCCCATTGCGCTTCCACCCCGTAGGTGTCGGTGCCGCGATAGAAGTCGGGACTGAAGTCCGCTCCGGTCGCGCGCAGCGCGAGCGAGCCGGTAGGCGTCACGCGCAGCACGAGACCAGCGTAGCCGGCGACGTTCTGGAAGTCCGCATAACTGCCGGCAAGCTCATGGTTGAAGGAGGCGTCCGTATAGTTCACATTGAGGTCGAGACTGAGCCGCTGGGTCATCTCGAACGTATAGCTCGGACTGAGGTATCCCAGGTTCTCGCGGATGCTGGCCGGGGTGACCAGCGTCGTGCCCGGCTCGGTAACCCCGAGCCCGGTCCCGAGGTTGGCCGTGGGCAGATAGCTCGGGAGCAGGGTTTGCGATGCGCCATACCCGTCCAGGCTGAGCGTGTAGCGCGCGCCACTGCGCTGGCCGTTCAGATAAAGGAACTCCCCGTTGGAGTCGAGGTCGGAGTGGCTCGGATACCAGGTGCCGCGCACCTCGGGCGTGAGCCGCCACTGCCAGTTCGTTTCCCGCGCCACCAGGTCGACTCGTGCGTCTGCCATGGCATCGGATGCGCCGATCTTGTCCGCCCCGGCGGCGAGGTTCGCGTTGTCATCGTATCCGCCCGCAAGCTCCACTCTGGGGTTGAACTGGTAGTCGGTAGCAACCGCCGGTGCAGCCGCCAGTGACAGGCAAGCCCCCGCGAGGGCTGCGGCCAAACTCGTACCCACAACGGCGCGCGCTGCGGGCGCATGTCGCGATGACCTCACGGTACGACCACGACGTCCCCGGCCTCGAGCTCCACGTTGAGTTGCAGGTCCTTGCCGTGGACGATGTCATTGTAGTGGAAGGGCAACGCGACCTGCCCGGCCGCAGTGCGGCGCAGGATGATGATGTTATTCAATGATGCGAATGCGGTCGTGCCACCGGCCATGCTGAGGGCCTGCATGACGTTGACGCTCGGGTTGACGATGAATTCACCAGGCTTCGTGACCTGCCCGATCACGTACACCTTGTTACCCTTGATCTCCTGCACCGACACGGTGACCACCGGGTCGGAGATGTATTTTCGCAGCCGCTCGGTCACGAGCTTCTCCAGCTCAGCAACCCCCTTGCCGTGCGCATCGACCTGGCCGACCAACGGAAAGGAGAAAGTCCCGTCAGGGCGCACCAGCACCGCGTTGCTGGTCAGATCCGGCTCCTTCCAGACCGCGATCGCCAGGGTGTCGCCGGCCTTGACGGTGTAGAGCGGCTCATCGGCGTACGCGACCCCCAGCGCAGCAAGCGTAACGTGCAGCCACAGCAGATTATTGAAAATGGCACGCATTGGGCCTCCATGCAGGGCTTCTGCGGCAAAGTCCCCGGATGCAACGCCAGGGGCACAGACTGGGGAATCCTGCCATGCCGCCTTTTTGGTTTTGGCAGCCGAGCGCACAAGGTACCTAAGTTAAAGCCGCGGCGCCATGGCACTTTGGTCAAGCTGTGATCCGCGTCAGCCTCCGGGACCCCAGTCTCCGCCCGGATTGGCTGGAATCACTAGTATGCTTGATTTGCTTATAGTGATCTCACCGCGGACGTGGTTATACGCGCCCTCGATCGGCGGTCGCATGGGCCGCCGTCAGCTGATATTAATTCATGCGCTACCTGCTTGCCCTGCTGATCTTCGTCCTTACCGTCGCCAACGTGTTCGATTGGACGCTAAGCCTTGCGCCGGGTCTGAGCATCAAGAACGCGGTGATGTACCTGATTCTGCTCGCGCTGGCTGGCCGCTTCGCCGTCCGCGGTGGACTGCGGATGGAACTACCGCAACTTCATTTGTGGCTCGGGATCCTGATCGCGTACGCCACACTCAGCTGGCTGGTCGTCGGGGTGGTCGTCCAATACACGTCCTACACATTGCTGAGCAGCGGGATCGATCTGAAAGGGAACCTGCTCGACATCGTACTGATCTTCGTGATGTATCTGTACGGAACGCGGACCCTTGGGGATGCGACGTTTGTGCTGAAGTGCCTCCTCCTGACCGTGTCCGCTGCCAATGCGATTGCCATCGGGAACGTCACCGGCCTCTTCGAGATTGGCGTCACCGTGATCGGCACCGGATTCAACGAGGGTGGTCGCGTGTTTGGCGCATTCGGCCACGCGAACGAAACCGCCGCCCTGACTGCGTGCCTCCTGCCAGCCTATGTGGCAGCGACTCTCTCCTCCCGCGGCGTCGCCCGTATATTCTGGGCGCTGGCGGGTACGGCCACCGCGACTGTGCTGATCATGACAGGCTCGCGGGGTGCCTTCGTGGGCCTCGCACTAGCGGCCGTCTTCGGCACCTATGTTTGCCGCGCCATCATTTCCTGGCGGCGCGCCGCGACTCTCGCCCTGATCCTCGCGCCGCTCGCCGTCGCGACGGTCGCATTCACTAGCCTCATGTTCGGCGGTGTTCTCGAACACCGTGTTGTGGCGATGATTCTAAATCCCGACCCACGCGGCGAAGATCGCACGTACATCTGGATGCAGCCTCTGGCTATGATGATGGCCCACCCGGTGACCTTGTTTACCGGCTTCGGATGGGCTGCGTACGACGTGATGGGGTTCACGTATGTGGCTCACAATCACTACCTTTTATTGTGGTTCGAGCTCGGGATTATCGGTCTTGGCTGCTATTTGTTGGCGATGGTGCAGATCGTGATCACGGCGCGGCGCGCCGCCAACAATGCGCCCGAGGACACGGCGCGCTATCTGATCGCGTTTATCTACGGCACCTTCGCGCTTTCGGGTGCCATCTTTTTCACGCTGCTCTTCAAACCCTGGCCATACATCTGGATCTACAATGGCCTGACGATGCGCATGGCGCTAATCGCCCTGCAGACCGCAAAGCCGAACGCCCCCAACGAGCGCCGCGGCGCAAACACCGTCAGCTCGCTACCTGCAGTTGCACGCCCAGCCGCATCGCGCCTGTCGGCGACGCAGCCGCCCGGCGGATGTCCGTGATCCGCGACATGATGAATCGGCGTGTCGGACAGTGTACTTTCCAAAGCCCGCGAGGCGCTCCGGGATGTTGAGTCGCCAGACGCCGACACCCATGCGATGACGCGGGACCCAGGAGTAAACCAATGGCACGACGATTTTTGATCTCTGCGCTGCTGGCAGCAGTTGCATGCGCGCAAGTCCATACGGCGGCGGCGCAGTCCACCTCCCCGCCCTTCCCGCTTCTCGGCGGCTATCTCATCGGCGGCAACACAACAGGATTGACTGCGGCCCATGTGGCTGTTCTCGATGTAATGTCCTTGGCGGCTTACGTTGGCTGGAAAAACAATCAGGGGCAGAACGCGAATCAGCTCGCCGCCGCCGCGAAGGCCATCAATCCGAATTTCAGGATGTTTGTCTATACCGACATCATGGAGGACACGAATCCGCCAAGCATTTTGGCTCAGAATAACAGTCAGATCGCGAGTGTCCCGTGGTGGGCACTGACTGCGTGGCCCGGTGGATCTCAGATCTCGACGGGCGGAGGTCGCTATGCGGTTAACATCACGACGGATACGAAGCTGATGAATGGTCAGAACTATCCGCAGTGGAGAGCGAGCAAGGATTTCGCGTCGTTCTTATCTGGAAACCCGTCTCTCGATGGTCTCTATGTCGATAACGTCAACAACCAGCCATCGGTCACCGCCGACTTTGCGCAAAGTGGCAGCAGTCAATCACCGAGCACCGATGGGCCGATCTGGCGCCAGAGCTATGTGACTTATTTCAATGCCGTGCGAGCTTTGTCCCCCGCCTCCCAGCAACTCGTTATAGGCAACGTTGCGACCTGGCTTGCGGGGAGTACGATTACTGAATACGTAAGTCCTTCGCCCGCACTGAATGGCGGCGTGATGGAATCCATCATCGGGCAGAGCTACAGCGTTGAGAGCTTTGCGGGTTGGTCCGGGATGATGGCGTACTACAGTCACGTCATGGCCTCCGTAGCCGCTCCCCATTTGGTCACTTTCAGTCAGGACGCCATCAGCACGACCGACTATCAGGGCTTCCGCTACGGCTTCGCTTCGTGCCTTTTGGACAATGGCTATTACTTCAATGACGATGCCGGAAATTACAACGATTTCCTCACCTATGACGAATACAGCTTCAACCTGGGCGCTCCGACTGCCGGGCCGAACAACCCGAACAATGGCACGTACTCCAGTGGCGGCATCGCGGCCTACCAGAACGGGGTATATCGCCGGGATTTCGCCAATGGAATCGTGCTCGTGAATCCCAAAGGCAACGGCACTCAGACAGTCACCCTGGAAACGAGCTACAAGCGCCTCACCGGAACGCAGGCACCTACCATCAACAACGGTCAGACCGTGACCACCGTGACCCTGAACGATCGTGACGGTTTGATCCTGCAGCGCCTGACCTCGCAAGCGATCCCGGACGCGCCGGCGCTCACCGTACAGTGACCTGAAGCGTGCCTCACAGCCCACGCAGCCTTGGGGCCAGGGCCCTGAGCCGACGCCACAGGTCACTTGCCTCTTCGACGCGGGTCGCCTTCAGCAGCCCCACGAACACCGCACCGTAGAGCAGCGAACCGCAGATCGCGCCGGGCAGGGTCGCCCGCGACCCGAAGGTAATCCCGAAGGCGATCACCGCGCCACCAGCGGCGCACACAACGACCTTCGCCACCGGAGTCCAGGGCAGCAGTCGGCGCAGTCCACTGCCATACAGCCGGCTCACGCTAAACCCGAGGCAGACCGTCGCGACTAGGTTGCCGACGGCGAGGCCGACTGCCGCTCCCACGATGCCCATGGCCGGCAGCAGGATTACCAGCGTGAGGCCATTGGCGAGCGCCGCTATCACAGTGGCTGCCACGAATGCATGCGTCCTGTTGATAGCGCGCAGCAGTGGCGAGAAATCCACACACGCACACGCAATAACCACGGCGTACCACTGCAGCACCGGGATGGCCGGTCGATAGCTGGCGCCGAACGCCTTCACGATCAGCGGCTCTGCGTACCAGGCCACGATGGCGGCCATCGGCAACAGCAACAGGCAGTTGATGACCACGGTGCGATGCCACAGCCGCAACGCGTCGTCCTGCGAGCGCCCTCCGAGGCGTACCAGTTCCGGCAGCACCACCGTCGAGATGGAGTTGCGCAGTGCCAGAATTATTGGCTCGCCGTAAGTGCCGATGGTCAGCTGCGCCAGAGCCGCAACGCCGAGATATTTTGCGATGACGACGTTGCCGAGGTTTCTGCTGAGCATGGTCAGTACCGTCGCCAGGCCGAACGGCACGCAGAATCGCAACTGCTGGCGGGTCATACCCTCGAGCGGTGGCTCGAAGCGAGAACGGTCAACGACCTTCCATGCGATGAGCGAGCCTGCGAACCGCAGCGCCTCGAGGCCGATCAGCGACCAGATGATTGTCGTGACATCGTTGGTCACCACCGCGACGCACACCACCACCAGCAGGCGGGCCACGAGTCGTAAGGCAGTGTACGCAAATACCGGCAGCGGCCGCCGCGTAGCCAGCCAGAGGTTCTCCCAGCAATCCACGTTCACGAACAGCATTACATAGAGCGCTACCGGCACCAGATAGGGTCCGACGAGTCCTCCCGGGACCAGGAGGTCGACGACGACGAAGGCGCCGACGACGCATCCGCTGACCACCGCCGTCAGGATGATCGTCTCGCGCAACACCCGCCACGGACTCGCGGGATGCAGTGGAATGAAATACAGCAGGCTTTCGCCGATGGCGAAAGCGCCGGCGGTCTGCAGCAGCGAGGCGTACAGCAGGAATTCGCGGTACCGACCGAAGTCCGTCACGCTCAGAAAGCGCACCAGAATGATCGGGCTGATGATCATCAGCCCGTAGTTCGCGATCCGCGACACGGACAATATCGCCGCCTGATGGGCCATGCCGCGCATACGGATCGACGCTCCCTGGGAAATGCCCGCGTCAGCGGTGTCCGCCCGCTTCAACCGACAAGTCTACCGGTGCGCGCGGCGTAATTCAGCTACGATTGGACGCAGGCGAAAAATGGCTGCCAGCGACGACGTGTCATAATTACTAATGTGCGGCATCGCCGGATACTTTTCGACCAGCGCGCGCGGGGACCTGAGCCAGGCGCTGCATCGAATGACCGATGCGATCGCGCACCGCGGACCGGACGATGTTGGCTACTTCGAGGGCGTTAGTTCCGACGGTCGTGCGCGCGTCGGACTCGGTCACCGCCGGCTCTCGATCATCGATCTGTCTACCGGCCACCAGCCGCTCGGCAATGCCGACGGCTCGGTGCAGATCGTGTTCAACGGCGAGATCTATAACTTTGAGGCTCTGCGCGTCGAGCTGAGCGCGCGCGGTCATCTCTTTCGCACGCGATCGGACACTGAAGTTGTCGTCCATGCCTACGACGAATGGGGTACGGATTGCGTGTCGCGGCTGCGCGGCATGTTCGCATTCGCCATTTGGGATGTTCGACGTGGCCGTTTGTTTCTGGCGCGCGATCGCTTCGGCAAGAAGCCGCTGTTCATTTACGCGCACAACCAAGTGCTGCTGTTTGCCTCGGAGATCAAAGCCTTACTGCAATTTCCCGGCGTCGCACCGCAGATCAATCCCGCCGCACTTTGGGACTACTTCCGCTATCGCTACGTGCCCGGCCCGGCCACACTGTTTGCAAATGTGCGCAAACTCATGCCGGGAAGTTGGATGCTGTGCGACGCAAACGGAACGGTGGAATCGAGATTCTACCTGCCACCCGATGGAAGACGCCTTGAAGAGACGATTCCGTGCGCTGACCCTGTCGGCAGATTTCTCGAACTCCTGGAGGAATCGGTCCGCATCAGGATGATGTCAGACGTGCCCTTTGGCGCGTTTCTCTCCGGTGGTATCGATTCCTCGGCAGTGGTCGGCCTCATGGCGCGACATTCGAACCTGCCGGTGAAGACCTTTTCCGTCGGTTTTGCGGAAGCCGCCTACAGCGAGCTGCAGCACGCCAAGGCCATCGCCGAACAGTATGGGACCGAACATCATGAACTGGTGGTGTCACAGGAGCATCTCCTGGAGCACTTGCCGACACTCACGTACTTCCGCGACGCGCCAGTCGCAGAGCCGTCGGACATTCCCATTTACCTGCTCTCCAGGGAGGCGCGCCGCACGGTCAAGATGGTACTAACCGGGGAAGGATCTGATGAACTTCTGGGAGGCTATCCCAAACACGTCTACGAGAGATATGTGACGTCATATCAGCGGCTACCGGGCTGGTTGCGCCGCGGCCTGATCGAGCCGGTAGTCCAGGCGCTGCCGTACCGCTTTCGCCGCGCCAAAACCGCGATTGCCAACCTCGGTATCGAGTCGTGGGCGCAGCGCATGCCGCGGTGGTTTGGCGCACTCAGCGATGATGACTGCGCACGTTTGTTAACGCTCCCGCCACCGTCTGCGGATGGGGCGCGCAGCGTACCGCTATGTGCCGCAGCGGGTGATTCACCCCTCCGCGCCATTCTCTTCTTCGACCAGACAAGCTGGCTGCCGGATAACCTGCTCGAACGCGGGGATCGCATGACTATGGGCGCCTCGATCGAGGCCCGCATGCCATTCCTCGATCATGAGCTCGCCGCGTTCGTCTCGGCGCTCCCGGATACTTGGCGGGTGCGCGGGTTCACCACCAAGCGTGTGCTGCGCCTGGCGATGCGTCGATTGCTACCGGCACGAATCCTGCAAAGGCCGAAAGTCGGCTTCCGCGTGCCGGTCAATGAGTGGTTCCGAACCTCGATGCGAGATTATCTGTTTGCGCATCTGACTGGCTCTGATTCCCGTACCCGTGATTACTATCGACCCGAACAACTACGGCGCATCCTCCAGGAGCACATTGACGGTCGCCACAACCACGAAAAGCTGTTGTGGTGCGCGCTCACGCTCGAAATCTGGCAGCGGGAGTTCAACCTGTGAGGTCGATGCACGCCGACTATTGCGCAGCACGAGCAGCCGCGGGTTTGACTGCGACCAGGCGGCATTGATCGATCAGCCGACGCAGCTGGCTCCGATTCAGGAATGCGCGCGCCCGGGCGAGTGGCTGGCGCATGAGCCAGCGCTCCAGCGCCAGCAGCGGTCGAACCGGCACGCGAAACGCATGGCCGCGGAGCGTGCTGTAGATCCTCACGCGTCCAAACCCGCAGTCATGAAACAGATCGATCAGCTCCGCGTTGGTGTACTCACGCAGGTGAAAGCCCGTTGCGACCGTGTCGAAGTCGCACGAGATGTCGTGTGGCCCGGTGAGACGGTTGGGCGTCATGCACACATAAATACCGCCGGGCCTCAGGGCGCGATTCAGATTGAGGAGCTGACTGCGCGCGTCATCCGGGTGCAGGTGCTCCATTAGCTGGTTGCTGTACGCGACGTCGATCGAGCCTGGAGGCACGGGGATCGAAGTGCCATCCGACAGTATTAGTTCCAGGTTAGCGCGGCGGCGGTCCGAGGAAGTGACCTCGGCGGATACGTCAACGCCGATCGCCTTGCGCACGCGCTTGGCTACTTCGAAAGTAAGGGCACAATCCCCAGGCCCGACTTCCAAATAGGCCGTGTCCTTGCCAATGAAGCGAGCGAGAAACTTCAGTTGCCGGCGGACGAGATGCTGGGTCTCAGCCGGCGATACCTTGCGCGTGAGTTGCGGGTGGTGTGGCACGCGACGGTACATTTCGTCGTAGAGCTTGCCATACAGCTGCTTGCGCTCGTCAGCAGTGCCTCCGCGGAGCTGCGCGGCGAGCGCCTTCTCGACCTCGTAGTGTTCGCGAACCTGCTCGGGAGAGCGTACGGATTCTGGTATGGTCGCCGCTCTCCCCGCCCGCAATTCGTCTCGCTCTGGCATTGGAATCCTAGGCAGGGGCCGCAGTCGCAGGCACGTCCATGGCGGCCCGGCCGACAGCCGAGAGATAGGGAGCGATTATCTGGTCCTCGCCGTAGCGCCGCACCATGTACGCTCTACAGCGCGTGCTCGCTTCCAGCCACGCTTCCGAATCCGTCGCAAGGTGATGAGCTGCGTGTGCCATTTCTTCCCGGCTCGCCACCGCGTGGCCCAGACCCTCGCGCTGGATGACGTCATCGGGGTCGAAGAACGAAACCACCGGAACGCCGCGGGTCCAGGCCTGCAGGAACGTATTCGGAAACCCTTCGATCTCGGAGGTATTAATGAAAACGCGCGCGCGATCGAAGAGCTGGTTGGTGGCCCTGTACGGTAAGGGGCCGTGGAATGTCAGGTTGCCGACGCAGGCAGCGCTTTCCCTGACACGCCGATACAGATCGTGGGTCTTCGGCAAAGGACCCCCAATCATGCTCGCGGTACAGTCAGGCAGCCGTTGCGCAGTTTCGAGAAACATTTCCGGTCGCTTCAGTTGCTGGATGTTGCTGACCCAAAGCAGCGAGATATCGCGCCCGGCAAGGGGCAGGATACTTTCAGATGCATCCACAAGCAGCGAGGCCACCGCGCTGTCGACGCCGTAATTGCTGTGCAGGAACTCCTGCTGTCTGTCGCTTTGGGCGAGAATCACCGCAGCGCGACGCAGTCCGTATTCGTACAACTTCCTGTCGCGCCAGAAGGAGATCAGCAGCCGGTCGGGATCGCAGTCGGCATCGCTCGCGACCCGAAAGATCATGCGGCGGCCGTTTCTGGCGGCCCACATTGCAACCTGTCCGACCTGCGCACCGGCACAGCTCACGTAGTAGACATCGGCGTCCGCGCGTCGCAGCGCCGCGCACAGCTTAGTCCAGCGCGGGTGTACGAAGCGCACGACCGGTATGCCCTCGTGCGCACTGTAGGCCTTGTAGGTCCGGATTCCGCTCCAGCTTGCGCCATCCTCCTGCCCGTAGTCCCCGACAACCATGGATACCGCAAACCCACGACCGACGAACGCCTTGGCGAGCAGCGTTTGCTGCAACTGTTCACCGCCGATCCCATGCTGCTCGAACTCGGGCGCCAGTACCGGAAGATTTTCCAGGCCAACGAAGCAGAGGCGGGCCGTCATAATAGTAGGTTATGCAGCGTCACGGAGCGCACTGCTCGCGGCCGGAGCGCCAATGAAATGGTGCGCAGCAGTATCATGCCATCCAGATCGCGAAGCAAGCTGCCGCGCCGTACGAGGCGGGAAAACAGCCTTTGGGTGCGTGGGTATCGGCTCACAGGGTAGGTATGGCGCAGATGCGATGCGTATCATCAGGCGCTCGAGAGGTCATTTCGCAAGCCTTTCACCGGCATTATGTTGTCTGAAACGAGACCAAGGACTTTCTGATGTGCGGCATCGCTGGGTTTTTTACGCCGGAACCGCCGCTCGCCCCGACTGAAGTGTTGCGCCGGATGAACGACACCATCGCTCATCGTGGACCGGACGCTCAGGGTCACTGGTTTGATGCTGCTCATGGCATCGCGCTGGCGCACCGCAGGCTCGCGATCGTCGACCTCACCGAGGAAGGGCGGCAGCCGATGCGCTCCGCCAGCGGCCGTTACATCATCGTCTTCAATGGCGAGATTTATAACTTCCTCAGAATCCGCGCTGATCTGGAGAGATTCGGGCACCGCTTTCGCGGACACAGCGACACCGAGGTCATGCTGGCTGCGTTCGAGGAGTGGGGCCTCGAGCCGTCGTTGCGCCGCTTCGTCGGCATGTTTGCGTTCGCCTTGTGGGACTCGACCCGGGACGAGCTCACCTTGGTGCGCGACCGGCTCGGCAAGAAGCCGTTGTATTACTCGGTGACGGAGGGAAGATTGATCTTCGGCTCCGAGATCAAGGCGCTGCGGGCCTTTCCCGGATTCGCTGCCAATATCGATCGGCAGGCGCTCACTTTGCTGCTGCGCTATTCCTACATTCCCGGGCCTCGCACCATCTATGAAGGGGTGTACAAGCTCGAGCCGGCGCACTTGGTACGTTTTGCAGCACGGCGACATTCAGTCGTGGAGCTCGAACGTCAATGCTTCTGGAACGCAACACAGATTCAAGCCGCGGCCTCGGCCGATGCCGCAACGATCTCTGCGGATGAGGCGACCAGCCAACTCGACGAGCTGCTGCGCGATGCCGTGCAGCTGCGCATGATCGCGGATGTCCCTCTCGGGGCTTTCTTGTCCGGTGGTATCGACTCCTCGCTCATCGTCGCCCTCATGCAGGGGCTCAGTAATCGGCCAGTGCGCACCTTCACGATCGGCTTCCATGAGGATGCGTATAACGAGGCTCGCTACGCCAAGGCGGTGGCCCGGCATCTCGGTACCGACCATACGGAAATGTATCTGACGCCCAGGGAGACCCTGGCGGTCATTCCGAAGTTGCCGCTGATGTACGATGAGCCCTTCGCGGACGCGTCACAAATACCGACCGCGCTGGTGTGCGCCATGGCGCGGCAGCACGTGACCGTGGCGCTCTCCGGCGACGGTGGCGACGAGGGCTTCGGCGGGTACACCCGCTATGCGCAGGCGCGTGCCATCTGCGGTCGAATGTCGCGGGTACCTGCCTGGCTGCTGAGCGCGATGAGTCGCAGTATTCCCCGAGTCCCCGTGACCCTGTGGGAAACGCTCGGCAAGCTGTCGCGACCGGTTACTTTGGGAAAGCTGCGCACCGACGGATTCGGTTACCGGATGCTGCGCCTGGCCGACCGCCTCGGATGTGACACGCCGCAGGCCCTGTACCGGCATCTGATGTCCTACTGGCTCGCACCGATGAAGCTGGTGGTGGATGCACATGAACCACGGACGCTGCTGGACGAGGCGCCGGGGAAGGAGGACCTCGACCGGTTCGTGGAGCAGATGATGCTGCTCGATACCCTCACCTACCTTCCTGATGACATTCTCGTGAAAGTCGATCGGGCGAGCATGGCTGTTGCCCTCGAGGTGCGTGCGCCGCTACTCGATCACCGGGTGCTGGAGTTCGCCTGGCGCCTGCCGCTGGCGCTGAAGCTCGAGGATGGGCGCGGCAAGATCGTGCTGCGCAGACTCTTGAGCCGCTACGTGCCGCCGGAGCTTTTCGAGCGGCCGAAGACCGGTTTCGGCGTGCCCATATACCGCTGGCTGCGTGGACCGTTGCGCGACTGGGCGGAGAATCTACTCGACGAGCAGCGGCTCGAGCGCGAAGGCTATCTCGATCCGGTACCGATTCGGAACGTGTGGCAGTCGCTGCTCACCGGGCGCTCCGAGTGGGCACACGGAGGTGAGCTGCTATGGAGCGTATTGATGTTCCAGGCGTGGCTCGAGCATCAGCAGCGGGAGGCTGAGCCGCGGTTGTGCGACAGCCACGCGCCGCGCGGCTTCGCGTCATCGGTAGTGAGCGAGCTGGGTTAAAGCCCGCGTGCTGGTGGCGCGTGCAGCACGCGCTCTTCGAAGTCGCTCAACATCCGGCGAAAACTGAAATGTCTCTCGACGGCCCGGCGCGCCCGCTCGCCCAGTTCCCGGCGTGCGTCGGGGTTCGCGGTGAGCGGCATCAGCAGCTCGCACAGTGCTTTTACGTCGCCCGGCGGGTACGTCATGCCGCCGCCGAACTGCAGCATCTCGTCCATCCCACCGACCCGCGCCGCCACCACCGGGCAGGACATTGCCATCGCTTCCAGAGCCGCGTTTGAGAATGTCTCAACGGCAACGGATGGCAACACGAATACATCCATTGCCGCAAGATACGGGCGGACATCCTGCGCGCTGCCGACCAGCTGCACCCTGCCGGCAACACCCAGGCGCTCGATCTCGCGCTCGATCTGCACACGTGCCGGTCCGTCGCCGACAATGACGGCTGCCACGTCGACACCGCGCGCTGTCAGCTCATGCACCACCCGGACCAGGTCGACCTGCGCCTTCTCGAGGCGCAATGCGCCCACCGTACCCAGCATCAGCCGGCCCGCGGGTTGGCCGAGCGACGCCGGCGCAACGCGTACGCGTGCGAACTCGGAAGTGTCGACACCGTTATAGAGCACCGTGGCCTTATCTGACGAATCCTGGAGTCCGTAACGCGAGCACCACAGCCGCCGTTGGCACTCGGCACCGAAGACGACCACGTCCGCTCGCCGCAGCACGTGGCGATAAATCAGCATCTGGTGCTGTTCCTTGCGGGTCGCAAACTCGGTCGTGTTGACGCAGGCGGCGACCCGCACGGACAGATTCCTGCACAGCCAGCCGGCCGCAACGGCATACAGGGCTGGATAGAGGTTCATGGCGACCAGCGTCGTGACGTTTCGCTCGCTGACGATGGCGGCGAGCCGGCGCAGTGAGCGCATGGAGAACTTGCCGTGGCGCTGCAGGTTCACCGCGGCAACGGCGGGGTGTACTTCCGACAGCAGCGTCTCCGGAGAGCCAAGATAGGCGAGCACCACCCGGTGCCCGCCGGCCGCAAGTGCGTTGGCGAGCCGCACCGTCTTGCGCTCGGATCCACCCACGTTCAGGGAATTGACCAGAAACATGACGCTGCGGTCACGTTGCTGCGGCACGTGCACGCCTTCATCGTGCCGGTGCGTGGGTCTTGTCAACGAACCCGCCGGACAGCTAAGGCGGACCGGTCAAGCACTGCCGATGAGCAGGTCTAACCCGAATTGATCCGGAGTCACGAATCCCTGACCAATCGTGATGCGCTTGAGATCGAAAGGGTCCGCGCTCGGACCGTTGGCACCACCAAAGCATGAGACGCAGCACGTGAAACCCGCCTCGCGCACCAGTTGGCGCGATCGCTCGGACAGGTTATTGCGGCCCCCGAACGGGTATGCAAAGAGCCGCACCGGCCTGCCCAGTTGCTCGTGCAGCTTGCGCCTGGACATCTCCAGGTCCGACCGCACGGTCTCGGCATCGGCTGTGCCCAGGTCGATGTGAGACTCGGTGTGGGAGCCGATCTCGAAGCCTTCGGCAGCGAGCGCGCGCAGTTGCTCCCAGTCCATCCAACCCGGTTGTCGCACCAGCTCGCGATCCCAGGGCGCCACGGTTCGGGTGCCGATGAAGGCGGTGACGGGAAAGAAGGTCGCCGGCAGGTTCAGTTTGCGCAGAATCGGAGCGGCGACCTCGAAGTTGTCGCGATAGCCGTCGTCGAAGGTGATCGACAGGGTGCCGCCCATGTCCTCACCGGCGCCGCAACCTGCCACCTGCTGCGAAAGCGGCACCACCTTGAAGTGGGCGCGAAAGAACTGGCAGAACTTGGAGAATTTGGCAGAGCTGGCGGTCAGCCCGTCGTCGGGCAAGTCATCGTTGACGCGATGGAACGTCACGATGGTCATCTTGGACCGGAAAGAGCGCGCGAACAGACCGGCCGTCCCGGCGGCGTGGCCGAGCACCCCCTTGGCCCTCTTGGTGATTGAAGTTGTCATGCTGGGCGAACGCCGTCGCGCGCGGCGCAGTGGTTACTGCGAGGGCGGATTCAGAATGCCTTCGCGTCGTTGAAGACGCAAAGTATCGTCTTCAGGAGGATTTCCAGATCGAGCCTGAGCGACCAGGTGCGCAGGTACTCGAGATCGAAGCGTATCCGCTGTTCCATCTGCTCGATATTCTTTGTCTCCCCGCGCAGGCCATTCACCTGCGCAAGCCCGGTGATGCCCGGCTTCACCTTGTGGCGCACCATGTAGCCACTGATGAGCTTGCGATAGTGCTCGTTGTGCGCGACCGCATGGGGGCGCGGCCCGACGAGGCTCATCGGGCCCTCCAGCACGTTGATCAACTGCGGCAGCTCATCGAGAGAGTAGCGCCGCAGGAACCGCCCGATGCGTGTCATGCGCGGATCATACTTGGTCGCCTGCACTATTGTCGCACCGTCGTCTGTGACGGTCATCGTGCGAAACTTGTAGACGATGATCTCCTCGCCGTTCAGCCCATAGCGGCGCTGGCGAAAGATGATCGGGCCTGGCGAGCTCAGGCGCACCAGGATCGCGATGGCAATCATCAGCGGCGCAGCCAGCAGCAGCGCTGCCGCGGAGATCAGCACGTCAGTGGTCCGTTTGGCGATCGCGCGGTAACCGAAGAACGGCGTCTCGCACATTGACAGCGCCGGGATGCCGCCGATCGAAATGCTGCGTGCCTGGATCAGGTCGAACACGATGATGTCCGGCAGGTAGTAGATCGATGCCGTGGTGTCGCGCAGCTGATTGATCAGCTCCATCACCCGCGCGACCTGCCTCACGGGCAAGGCAATGAAGATCACGTCGATCTTGTGCGCCCGCACGTAAGCAGCCAGATGGTTCAGCGGGCCGAGCAGTTGCACTTCCTGATCGATATTGAGGCGTTCACGCCCGCGATCGTCGAAAAATCCGGCCACCGTCAGTCCGAATTCCGCGGATTGCGTCAGCCGCTTTACCAGCGCCAGGCTCGAGTCCGTGCAGCCCGCCAGCACGGCCTTGCGGGCATTGGAGGGATCGCGCAGGTACCTCCTCATGAGCTCCTGCAGAGCAAGCGTGGTGAGGACGATGAGCGCCGGTCCGAGCACCGCCCAGGTGAACACGGCGCGCCGCGAGTAGTGCGCCGAGAACTTCGTCGCGTAACCGATCGCGAGCAACGCGCACAGCAGCACCATCCAGCGCGCCATGACTCCCAGGGCCATCGGCAGCGAATTCGACAGCAGCTGGCTCTGCAGGGTTCGCGGTGGCCGCGGCAGCAGCAGTGTGAGCAGCCCCACGAGTGCCGCCATCGAATGGTAGTTCTGATCGACCGGCACCCCGTACAGGTGCAGCACGACGTAGAGCGAAGCCACTGCAATGATCGCCGGCGCGATCATCTGCAACCCGGCGATGGCGGCGATCGTCAGGGAGTTCTTTACAATGAACGGTTCGCTCATCTGGCGAAGCTTCTTCGTCTCTGGCCAAAGTCCATACGGCCGGACCCTTATTCTAGCCTCAGATTTGATGGATTGTCAATACGAAAGCCGTCTCCTACGGGCGACGGCTCCCGGGGGTTCAGGCCCTCAAGCGGCGTCTTCGGTTCCCCACCCGGGCGCCCCAATCTGCAGCGCGGGGCGAATGCTGAGGCCATCGTCCCCTGCTGTCCGTGACAGGGTACTCGCTGCACGGGACGATTTTGATTTCGCTGCCGCGACGGTCGTGCCCGACCTTAGATTCGCACAGCGCGCAACGTTCGAGGAGCGCTCGCGCCGCGGTCGCTCGCGCTAAGCAGCGCCGCCGGTTGGCGGCGCACCGCCAGAACATAATCCGTTGCGGACGATCATCCTGTGGTGCGGTGCGACATCGGCGTCGCAACCAACACCTCCAACATTTGTCGGTGGGCAGAGACATATTGCGACCCCGCGCGCCAGAGGTTCTACTGCCTCGGGTACGCAAGGGCAAACCCGTCGCGAGACGGGGACGCAAAGCTTCCGGTCTCAGGTCATCTCGCTTGCATGATCCTGAGATAGCGGAGTTGCCGGTATCGCGGCTAAGCCGCGTCCGTCAATACAACTCTGCCAAGAGTCTCTGCTGCTCTTGCAAATCTGAAGTCAACACCGGGAGGGGGTTGCAGGATGGTTTGCGTTGGCTCGGTCGCCGTTCGGCGCCTGCGCGCAGGCCTCGTCGCGCTCGCCTGTGCGCTGACGCTGGTCGCGTGCGGGCAGGCCAGCAGCACGGGATCTGGCTCGGCCTCCAACTCCGCTACCAGCTCGGCCAGCTCCACGGGCGGCAGCGGCACCTCGACGCCATCGGACCCCGGCACGCCCGCCATCTCCGGCACGCCGCCGGCGAGTGTGGTGGCCGGGCAGAGCTACACCTTCACACCCACTGCCTTCGATGCCAGCGGCGCGGCGCTGACCTTTACGGCTGCGAACCTGCCGCCGTGGGCGAGCTTCAGCAACAGCAGCGGGCAGCTGTCGGGAACACCGGCCGCGACCAGCGTGGGGACCTTCGCCAACATTCAGATCACGGTAAGCAACGGGCAGGCGAGCGCGACGCTCCCTGCCTTCTCGATCACGGTCGTCGCGCCGCTCGCCCTGTCCGGAACTCCAGCCGCGTCGGTCACCGTCGGCTCGGGATACTCGTTCCAGCCAACCAGCAGCGCCCCGCCGGGGACCGTGCTGACGTTCTCCGTGCAGAACCTGCCCGGCTGGGCGAGCTTCGACGCCTCGACGGGTCGGCTCGCCGGCACGCCGACCCAGACGGGTAGCTTCCCGGGGATCGTCATCGCGGCCACCGACGGGGTGCAGTCGAGCGCTCTGCCCGCCTTCACGATCACGGTAACCAGTCCCGCAGGACCCAATTCGCCGACGATCGCGGGCACCCCGGCCACGAGCGTCACGGCCGGGTCGCTCTATAGTTTCACGCCGACCGCAAGCGGCCCGAGCGGCACCCTGCTCACCTTCAGCGTGCAAAACCTGCCGGGGTGGGCGAGTTTCAATCCCGCCAGCGGCACGCTGAGCGGCTCGCCGACCTCCGCCCAGGTCGGCAGCTACGCGGGGATACTCATCAGTGTCAGCGCCGGCACGCTGTCCGCCTCGCTGCCGCCGTTCTCGATCAAGGTCGTCGCGCCGCTCACCATCTCCGGTGCGCCGGCGACCCAGGTCGCGGCCGGCAAGAGCTACGCGTTTCAGCCGACCATCAACGCGCCGGCGGGCAGTGCGCTCACCTTCTCCATCCAGAACCGCCCGGTCTGGGCGACCTTCAGCGCGACCAGTGGCCTGCTTTCGGGCACGCCGACCGCGAGCCAGATCGGCAGCTACGGCAACATCGTCATCAGCGTCAGCGACGGTACGCAGTCGGTGGCGCTCGCGCCGTTTGCCGTCAAGGTGGTGTCGGCGCTCACCATCTCCGGTAGCCCGCCCGCCCAGGTGGTCGTCGGCAACAGCTATTCCTTCCAGCCCACCACCAATGCTGCCAGCGGGACCGCGCTGACCTTCTCGATACAGAACAAGCCGGCCTGGGCGAGCTTCAGCGCCAGCAACGGCGCGCTGAGCGGAACGCCCTCGGCATCTCAGGCGGGGACCTACTCGAACATCGCCATCAGCGTGAGCAATGGCACGCAGTCGGCGGCGCTCGCGGCCTTCACCATCACGGTCTCCAACCCCGCCAAGCCGACGATCTCCGGAAATCCGTCGACCGCGGTCAACGTCGGCTCAAAGTACGCCTTCACGCCGACGGCGAGCGGCCCGAACGGCACGTCGCTCACGTTCAGCGTGCAGAACCTGCCGGGGTGGGCGAGCTTCAATACAGCCAACGGCACACTCAGCGGCACTCCGGGGGCTGCCAATGCCGGCAGCTATGCAAACATCGTGATCAGCGTCAGTGACGGCAGCGCGAGCGCTTCGCTCCCGGCCTTCAGCATCAGCGTGAACCCGGTTTCCAACGGCAGCGTCACGCTCAGCTGGACGGCCGTGACCAAGAACACCAATGGCTCGGCGCTCACGGATCTGGCCGGCTATCGCATCTACTACGGAGCATCCGCAAATGCCATGAAGACCGTCGTGGTGCTGGCGAACCCAGCCACGACCAGCTATGTCGTGGGCAATCTCACCCCGGGAACCTGGTATTTCGGCATTGCCGCCTACACCAGCACCGGGATCGACAGCGCCATGTCCAACGTCGGCTCGACGACCATCAACTGATAGCTGTCGTCCCACCGCCGGGCTCAAAGAATCGCCTGAGACGCAGGCAGGGCTTCTCCAGCGCGTGATAACTGACGAATCCGAGCAGGTAACTGACCGCGAGCACCACCAGAGCGTAGCCGAGTGCCACCTGCTCGGGCGGCCGCTCGCCGAAGGTCGCAAGGAGCCAGGGCACGCCCAGGTACCAGTGCAGCAGGTTATGAAACACGTACATGGCGTAACTGTATTTGCCGCAGGAACGCAGCGGTGCCCACGCCAGCGCAGCCGCGATACCCACTCGTGCTTGAGCGCCAGGCAGCACCGCCATCGCGGTGACGAGCGTGGCGGAGCAGACAGCCAGTAACGTGTAACCGAACGTCTCGCCCGTCCACCGGTCGGTGTCGTAGATGTGCGTCAGCGGCACCCCCGCCAGGAACAACACCAGGGCAAGAGTGCCTATGAGGCGCAAATGACTGAGCAGTTGCTGGCGCAAATCCGGGATGCGAAGCAGGCACGCCCCTGCCCCTCCGAGCGCCAATGCGTCCATGCGGCATGCGGTGTTCGCATAGAGCGCGTGTGGGTCTGCCCCGCAAGCCGTAAGCACACAGCGCAGCACAAGCGCCCCGGCGGAAATGCCAACGCACACCAGCAGCAGGCGCCGCGGTGCGAGCCAACACACCACCAGCGGCCAGAAGAGATAGAACTGCTCTTCGACCGCGAGTGACCAGAAGTGACCGAACCCGTACGGCTGTAAATTCGTCCAATTGAGCACAAACAGCCACAGCGCCGCCTGATCCTCACGGCTGTAGTGTGAGCGCGGCGTGATGAGGTGCGGGAGAACGACCAGCAGCGCGAACAGGACCGCGTAATACAGCGGCAGGATGCGCAGCGCACGCCTGGCGTAGAAGTTGCGGAAGTAGTGCGCCGTGCGCTGCGAATCGAGCAGCCCCGCGGTGATGAGAAATCCCGACAGGGCGAAGAACAGCTGCACCCCGATCCAGCCGCGACTGGCGAGCAGCGGGAACAGATGCAGCCACCGGCTGGCGGGGAGTGTAAGCGGGATACCGGTGGCGTTGTGCACCACCACCCAGATGATCGCCAGCCCGCGGATGCCGTCGAGCGCCGGTATCTGCCTGGAACCCGCGGCGGCAGCGGTTCCCATCAGCGATTCCCGCCACCGTGCGCGTTACCCCCAGTACTCGTACCGACCCCCGTTAAGAAAAGCGTCGTCACAGTCCAGCATCTGCACGCGCAGGATACCTTCGGGCATGGTGTCAGCAGCCGTCGGACGAACCCGGATGGGGGACTGGAACCGGGCGTAAAACCCACAGGCCTGCAACGCCCCGGCGAGCAGCGGATCGCTCGCCCAGATCACGACTTCCGCAGCCTGCGGGTCGTGCTTCGCCTGCTCGACCGCAGCGAGAATCAGGGCGCGCCAGTCTTCCGGCTCCTGCGAATCGATCCAGCAGTCGGCGATGCGCACCTGGCCGCACGCTGCGGCGAGCAGGAAGTAGCCGCGGAGCTGCCCTGCCCGCTCTAGCGCATACAGTTGCATCGCCACGATGGGACACGACAGCATGTACTGGAACAGCCCGACACTTCGTTCGGTAACCGCCATGCCGCTAGGCGGCCGCGGCAGCACCGAGGCGATCGGACCCAGCTGATCGCCGGCGAGACGCCGCACCTGCCACTCGTCGCCCGGTGCGACCGCTGCCGAGCGCCTCCAGGCGGCACGCGCGAACCGCGACACTCGCTTCCACGGCGCGCCGCCGCGCAGGACGCGCAGCGGAAAGAGCGGTCGCGCGTAGCCGGTTACCGTGCCGGCACGGCGAAAGCCGAGGTGCGGCAGAATGCTGTGGGTCTGCGCCCCGCCGCCGATCCCCACCAGCGCCTGCGCCATCCGGGCGATGTGTTTCACCAGCATGACGCCTGCGCCCGAGCGAGTGCGCGCCACCCAGTCGATCATCTGCAGGGTCGTGACGCGCCGCTGCGCCCACGCGCACGAGCCGGGAATCACTCCGGCGTGCGCCACCAGCTCGTTCCCCCTCACCATCACCACGGAACGCGGCCGTAGCCAGTCGGCACGCGGCTGCCAGTATTTCCAGTGCATGTGCTCGGAAGCCGCGTCCATGCCGCTGTCGGCGAACAGGGCGGCGAGCGCCGCGGCGTCCGCGGGTGTCGACGGCCGAGTCGCGAGGCTCATGGAACCGGTCGGGGCTTGCCGCGAGAATCGCTCAGCAGGGCACGAAGAATTCGGTATGCGAGGCGATGCGCCCGCCGCGCACATCCACCAGGTCCACCAGCTCGGTGGGTACCACCACGCCGGTGATCTTCGAGTGGATATCGACCCGCCAGTGAGCCGCGGCCCGCGAACCATCGACGATGAGCGACAGGATGGTGTACTGGCTGAGTCTGAACGTCCTTACCAGGATCGACAGCCACGGCCGGATCTCGGTGATGCCGCTCGCGGCGATGGCGATCGGCTTGCCGTCGGTCGAGCCCGCGATGCGCAGGCGCGCCTCCTCCGCGTACAGGCGGCACAGACGATCGAGGTTCCCGTCCAGCCGGGCCGCGTGCAGCTCGCGCACGAGCTGTTCGACTTGCATGCGATCGGTCATCTCGTACCCTCTTGCAACCCTGGCATGAGCAGGCGGCGAATGTCGGCGCCGATCAGCTCGAAGGCGACCCCAGCGTACGCCAGGAGCCCGCGCATGCCGTAAAACAGGTGAATCATACCGGGATGACAGCGGTAAATGGTCGGGATGCCGGCCGCCGCCAGTTTTTCCGCGTAGGCCTGACCCTCATCTCGCAATGGATCGAATTCCGCGGTATGCACCGCGGTCGGGGGCAGCCCTGCGACGCTGAGCGCGCGCAGCGGCGACACCCTCGGATCGGCGCGCTCGATGTGCGAGGGGAGGTAGTACTTCAGGTCGTGCTCGAGCGTCTCGTGATCGACGAGGTAGCCGTGCGCGAAGGCGCGGCGCGACGCGCTTTCCGCCGCAAAGTCGGTGATCGGGCACAGCAGGAACTGGAACGCCAGTGGCGCCTGCTGCGCCCGGCTGACCGCCTGGCACACCACCGCCGCGAGCGTGGCGCCCGCCGAGTCGCCGCATACGCCGAGCCGCTGCGGGTCAATCCCGAGCGCCGGCGCATGGGCGGCGATCCATGCCGTGGCCGCGCAGCCGTCCTCGAGGGCTGCCGGGAAGGGGTGCTCGGGCGCGAGGCGATAATCCAGCGACAACACCCGACAGCCGCTGGCGTTCGCGAGCGAGCGGCAGATCGGATCGTGGGTATCGAGCGAGCCTGCAACGAGTCCCCCGCCGTGAAAGTAGATGAGTCCGGGGAGCGGCTCGCCCGAGCGTGCGCCGCGGGGCTCGTAGGTCCGCAGCGCGAGTGCGCCCTCAGGTCCCGGGAGCGTGAGCTGCGTGATGGCCCCGACCTCCTCGGGCTGTCCGCAAAAGCTCAGCAGATGCGCGAGCGCGCCGCGCCGCTCAGCAACGCTGAGCGAGAGTGCGCCCGGCGGATTCATCGCCGCGAGCGTATCGAGGAAGCGTTTGGCCCGGGGGTCGAGCGGCATCGATCAGGCGCCGCGCGCGAAGCGCCGCGGCGCTCGCCGGATCACAACGCCAGCGCCTGGCGCGCGGATGCCGGCCATTGCGCAGGATCAGCGCCATGATTGGCGAACAGCGCCACCGCCAGGCGGTCCATGCCGAACGCCACGCAACCGGTATGCGCGATCTCGTCGCGGGTGTCTGTGAGGCCCCACACGTTGCCGAAGTGCTCGCGGTGGTAATTGAAGCTCATGCACGCGGTCGGCTTCGCGCCCGCGTAGTACGGGATCAGCAGCTCGAACTTGAGCGACTGCTGCAGCTGGCTCACCGCCATGACCTGGCCGACCCGGCCGAAGAACGGATCGTTGGCCACGTCCACCGTGTAAGGCAGTGCGAGCGTATCGGCGAGCTGCCGGGCACGCGCCATCCACGCCTCGCGAAACGTCGTGATCTCCTCCGGCGAGCCGATGCGCACGTACTCGCGCATGCGGAAGGACTGCAGGCGGTCGAGCGAGCGGCTCGGCTCGCGGCGGAAGCAGTCCGCCGCCACGTCGAATATCAGTCCGCCCGCGGGGATGCGGCCGCGCGCCGCGACCAGCGGATACAGCGGGTAGCAGGCCGCCGGCGACAGCACCAGGTCGGAAGCGGCGAGCGAGGTGGTCCAGTCGCCGCCGCTCTCGTGGCGGTCGGCAGCGGCGCGGATCGCAGCCTCACTGCCGTGCAGCGCACATACGCAGCCGAGCAGATTGGGAAAGCTCTTGAGGTAGCCGGACTTCTCCAGCTGGCGCCGGCTCATGACCGGCGGGAAGCGCAGCACCTCGGCGCGCGGGTCGCGCTCACGGGTGATGAAGGCCGTGAGGCGCTCGATCATCCCCTCGTAGAGCGCGGTGCGGGCGTAAACGCCGTCGACCCCGAGCGGCCGGAACAGCGCCGGCGCCAGGGAAGCGAGCGGATCTTCCGCAACCACGTTCGGTTCCGTTCCGGGGCTGATGCTCATCGGTTTAATCGCGCAGCGACGTCGCCATGGGACTCATGAGCGCGGGTGTCACCAGGTTCGACAGAATCCGGTCGTTGTTGATCATGATCGGCGAGGACAGCACGTCGCGCAGGTGACGCCCGATGCTGAATTCGCTGTCATTGCGGTAGCCGGACAGCCCGCAGGCGCGCATCGCGTGCATCACCGTGGCGGCCGCCAGCTCCGAGGCCTCGACCTTGGTGAGCGTGATCAGCGTCTGGAAATCCAGGGCGGCGAGCGCCTGCGGATCGTCCATGCACGCCTCGTACTTGCGTATCGAGGTGCACAGCATGCCGCGCAGCGTGCGCAGCGTGGCGAGCGCTTTGGTGAACTGCGGCGCGCCCGGCGGCAGCTGTCCGCCGTGGCGCATGGCGTTGCGCACGAAGGCCTGGGCGCGTGCGGTCGCGCCCGCGGCGATGCCGGTCCACACCGACCCCCACAGCAGGTGGGCGCAGGGCACCATGGTGCGGCTGTGAATGTTCTCGTAGGGTTCGGGCAGGATCTGCTCGGCGGAGGCATTCGCCTTGAGCGTATAGCCCTCGCTGCAGGTGCCGCGCATGCCGAGCGCATCCCATCCCTGCAGCCTGGTGAGCGTGTAGTCGCTCTTGAAGAACGCCACCAGCACCTGATCGGAAGCCGCCGCATCTGCGGCGCGGCGTGCCGTGGTCACGACGCCGTCAGCATACGCTCCGTAGGAGATGACGCTCGCCTTGCGCTCCAGAGTGATGCGGCCGCCGTCGTGGTGCTCGACCGGCGCTTCGCTCGAGCGGATGTTGCCGCCCCCCTGGCCCTCGGTGGTGGAGGAAGCGAGCAGCAACTGCTCCGCGCACAGCCGCCGCAGCATGCGCTGCAGCGTGCCGTTGTCGCCCATGTGGCGCCTGACGCACGCCACCTTGATCTGGTGCATGGCGAAGATCATTCCGGTCGATGCGCACGCCTGCCCCAGCTGGTAACACACGTCCGCCACGTCGCTGATCGAGGCCCCTTCCCCGCCCAGGGACACCGGCACCTGGATGCCAAGCAGCCGCTCGGCCTTGACCGCCTGGAAGGACTCGGCCGGGAAGCGCGCGGCGCTGTCCACCGCCATGGCGTGCTTGGCCGCCACCGCGGCGACATTGCTGGCGCGGGTCATCAACTCACCCATGGCGGCGGCACCCGCTCCTGTACGTGCTTCGGCGATCTGCTTCACTTCCATTAAGAGACCCCTGATTAGTTTTCCTTGTCCGCCACCGGTAATCTGGCCAACCTACTGATAATACATCAGGACCTTGGCACCCCCTGCGGGGGGCGTCACAAATGAAGGCTCCGAATAAGTGAAACCGCATGCCGCTGAACATTGAGCCGTGCACCACCGCGGTGCCTGCCCCCGGCGGCGCTGCGAGCCCGGGCGGACGGCGCGAACGGCTGGTCATCGCCCTGCTCAACAACATGCCGGATACGGCCCTGCAGTCGACCGAGACGCAGTTTGGGGAGCTGCTGCGTTCGGCCGCCGGAGCACTGCCGGTGACGCTGCGGCTGTCCTCGCTCCCGGAGCTGCCACGCTCGAGCGAGGCGCGTGCGTACATCGAGCGCAGCTACTGGCCACTCGAGGCGATACTCGCCGACCCGCCCGATGCGCTCATCGTGACCGGGACCGAGCCGCGCGCCGCGCGGCTCGCCGACGAGCCCTACTGGCCGCGCTTTCTCGAAGTGCTCGCGTGGGCACAGACCAACACGGTGGCGAGCGTCTGGTCGTGCCTCGCGGCACACGCCGCGGTGCTCGCGCTCGACGGCATCGAGCGCCAGCGCCTCGCGATGAAGCGCTGCGGCGTGTACCAGCACAGTACGCTCGCCGGGCATGCGCTGCTCGCAGGCGTCGGCGCACCGCTCGCCATGCCGCACTCGCGCTGGAACGAGTTATCGGTCTCCGCCCTGCGCGAGGCGGGCTACACGCTGCTCAGCTGGTCGGCGGATGCGGGCGCGGATGCCTTCGTGCGCCACGATCGCTCGCTGATGCTCTTCTTCCAGGGCCATCCCGAGTATGAGGATACGACGCTGCTCAAGGAGTACCGCCGCGACGTGGGGCGCTTCCTCAACGCTCAGCAGCCGCACTACCCGACGCTCCCCGTGGGCTACCTGTCCACCGCCGCCACGGCGCTGCTCGACGAGTTCCGCCAGCGCGCCCTCGCCGCGCGCGATCCCAAGCTGCTGGAGAGTTTCCCCTTTGCACAGGTCGCCGCAGACCTGCAAAGCCCCTGGCGGCCGGCGGCCGCCGCCATCTATCGCAACTGGCTGGCGTTCATCGTCGCCGCCCGCGCCGCGATACGCTCGCCGGAAACGGTATCATTGGCGCAATGAGCGAGGCACTGCGTGACCGCCTGCTGCGCCAGGTCGCGCAGATCCTGGGCAAGCCCGACGCCGCTGCGACGCTGCCGGTGGAGGGACGCCTGAGCGAGCTGGGCATGAGCTCGATCAAGATGGTGAACCTCATGCTCGCGGTGGAGGCGGAGTTCGACCTCACCATCCCGCAAACGGACATCACCCCGGAAAATTTCCGCTCGGTGGCCTCGGTCGAGGCGCTGCTCGAGCGGCTGCTGGCGCTCAAAGCGCCGCAGTGAGCGCGGCGATGAGCTCCTCGGCATCGGCGAGCGTCGCCTCGCCGTGGGTCGCGCAGATGCGCACCACCTCGCGCCGCTCGTGGGTCGTCACGGCCGCCCAGGCGCGGCCCGACTCGAGCACGCGGCGCACGATCTCGCGGATCGGAGCGGAACCGGCCGGCGGTATGGCGCACAGCACCGCCAGCTGTGAATCGTTGGCGATGCTCCAGCCGCGCGCGGCGAGCCCCGCACCGATGCGGCGGATGAGCTCGCAGCTGCGCTCGAGGTGCACGGCGTAGCCCTCCCAGCCCGCCGCCGCGAGCGACAGGAACAGGCGCAGCCCGAGGAAGCGGCGCGACCACTGCACCGAGTTCAGATACGGGTCAAGCTGCGGCACGTTCGAGGGCATGAAGTCCGTGGTGACGCGGAACGCCTCGGACAGCACCTGCGGGTGGCGGGTAATGAACATGCCGCATCCCATGGTGGTGGCGAACCACTTGTGGGCGTCGATGGTCAGCGAGTCGGCCAGCTCGATCCCGGCGAGCAGTGGTCGCAGCCGCTCCGAGGCGAGCGCCGCCCCGCCCCACGCGGCATCGACGTGGTACCAGCAGCGCTCTGCGCGCGCCAGCTGCGCGCATTCGGCGAGCGGATCGACCATGCCGGCGGGCGTCGTGCCGGCAGTCGCCGAGATCAGCACCGGCACGACGCCGGCGGCGCGATCCTGGGAGATCGCCTGCGAGAGCGCGCGCACGTCCATGCGCCCGCGCCCATCGGTGTCGATCAGCCGCAGCGCCGCGCGCCCGATACCCGCCTGGTGGGCGATCTTGTGCCAGGCGGGCTGGCACTCACGCGAGGTGTACATGGCGAGCGGCCCGGCGAAGGCGCGCACGCCGTCGTTGCCGAAACGCGGCTCGGCACGGGTGAGCGCGCAGATGAGCGAGGTGTAGTTGGCCTCCGAGCCGGCGGTGGTGAAGTGCCCGCCGCTCTCGGGCGGCAGTCCGGCGCGCTGCGCGATCGCGCGCACCACGTGCGCCTCGATCTCCACCGGCGCCGGCGATGAGCCCGAGCTCGCCAGCTGCGGATTGAAGGCGCCGGCGATGCGATCGGCGCACTGCGCGGGAAAATTTGCGGCGGGATTGAACAAGCCGAAGTAGCGCGGATGGTTCATGTGCACCACGCCGTGCTCGAGCTGAGCGACGGTCCAGGCGATGAGCTCATCGAGCGCTCGCGGTGCCGTGAAGTCGAATTGTGCCAGCGCGGAACGCAGCTTTGCCCGGTCGAGCGTCGGCGTCACCGGACCGCGCAGTACGCGCTCGGCGGCATCGGCGAGTGCGCGCGTCAGCAGGTCGTCGGCGCGAATCCGGGTCGTGCGTGAGGGAAAGAGCGCCGCCGGCGGCGCGGGCAGGTCGTCACGGTCGCTCATACGTCCTCAGAGCGGACGGATGGCGGCACCGAGCGCCTGGTCGAGATCGGCGATGATGTCATCGATGTGCTCGATGCCGACGCTGAGCCGTATGGTCTCCGGTCCGATGCCGGCGATACGCTGCTCCTCGGCCGACATCTGCCGGTGCGTGGTCGAGGCCGGATGGCAGGCGAGTGACTTGGCGTCGCCGAGGTTCACCAGGCGCTTGAAGAGCTTGAGCGCGTCGTAGAAGCGTGTGCCCGCGTCGTAGCCGCCGCGGATGGCGAAGGTGAGCAGCGAGCAGGTGCGACCGCCCAGATACTTCCTGTTGAGTTCGTAGTAGGGACTGTCGGGAAAGCCGGCGTAGCTCACCGAGGCAACGCGGGCGTCGGCGCGCAGGAACTCGGCGACGCGGCGCGCGTTCTCCACGTGCCGCTCGACCCGCAGCGCCACCGTCTCGATGCCCTGCAGCAGCAGGAACGCGTTGAAGGGTGACAGCACCGCGCCCATGGTGCGCTGGAAGACGCTGCGCATGCGCCCGAGGAAGGCCTTCGCCCCGTAGTGCTGCGTGTAGATGAGGCCGTGGTAGGACGGATCGGGCTGGGTGAACACCGGGTAACGCGCGCCGTGCCCCTCCCAGTCGAAATTGCCGCTGTCGACCACCGCGCCGCCGAGCGTCGTGCCATGGCCGCCCATGAACTTCGTGAGCGAGTGCACGATGATGTCGGCACCGTACTCGATCGGGCGGATGAGCACCGGGGTCGGCACGGTGTTGTCCACGATCAGCGGGATGCGAGCGCGCTGTGCGACCTGCGCAAGTGCCTCGAGATCGCAGATGTTGCCGGCGGGGTTGCCCACCGTCTCGCAGAACAGCGCGCGCGTATGCTCGTCGATCAGCGCCTCCAGCTCCGCGGCCCGGTCGGACTTGCCGAAGCGCGCCTGCCGGCCGAGGCTCGGCAGCAGGTACGCGAACAGCGTGTGCGTCGTGCCGTAGAGCTGCGGCACCGAGACGATGTTCTGACCGGGCTCGAGCAGGTTGAGCACCGTGTAGTACAGCGCCGTCTGCCCGGAGGCCATCACCAGCGCGTCGATCCCGCCTTCGAGCTCGGCCACGCGCCGCTCGAGCACCGTGCAGGTAGGATTGCCGATGCGCGTGTAGCGATAGCCCTCGACTTCGAGGTCGAACAGCGCGGCGCCGTGCGCCGCACTGTCGAAGCAGTACGCCACCGTCTGATAGATCGGCACCGCGACCGCCTTGGTCACGGGATCGGATTCGTAGCCGGCGTGCAGTGCAATGGTCTCGGGCTTCATCGCGTTTCAACCGCGCTGACCATGGTCATCTGTATCATACAATCGGACGTGGCTTAGGTCTCAGGCGCAACACCATGGCAGCGGGCAGCGACGAACACAAGCGATCGCCCCTCAAGGCGTGGATGCGTGCGCTGGAGCGCACCGCAGCCATCGGCCGCGATCCCGCCGTGACTTTGCCGGTGGTGATCTCGCGACTCGCGGAGCGCTTCGGCGACGCGCCCGCGCTCGCCGGCGGGGGCAGCGTGCTCAGCTACCGCGAGCTCGCCGGCGCCTGCAACCGCTACGCGCACTGGGGACTCGCCCAGGGGCTGTCGGGCGGTGACGTCGTGGCGCTCTTCATGGCAAACCACCCGCAGTATCTGCCGATCTGGCTGGGCCTCACGGGCATCGGCGTGAGCGTTGCGCTCGTCAACACCAACCTGACCGGTGCGCTGCTCGCGCATTCGCTCAACCTGGTGAAGCCGCGTTATGTCGTTGCCGGCGGCCCGCTGGCCGCCGCGCTCGAGGCGGTGCGTCCGCAGCTCGGCGCGCACGTCGGCTGCTGGATGAGTGGCGCCGGTGCGGCAGCTCTGCCGCGGCTCGATCTGGCGGCCGCCCAGCTGCCGGAGCAGGCCCCGCCGCCCGCGCGCTTCCGCGCCCCAACACTCAGCGAGCGGGCGCTGTGCATCTACACCTCCGGTACCACCGGACTGCCGAAGGCTGCGAACGTGAGCCACCTGCGCCTCATGCAGTGGAGCCACTGGTTCGCGGGCCTGATCGACGTGCGGCCCGCGGACCGCATGTACAACTGCCTGCCGCTCTACCACAGCGTCGGCGGCGTGGTCGCCGCCGGCGCGACGCTGGTGGGGGGCGGCACGCTCGTGCTGCGCGAGCGCTTTTCCGCGAGCACCTTCTGGCAGGACGTCGCCAGCGAGCGCTGCACGCTGTTCCAGTACATCGGCGAGCTGTGCCGCTATCTGCTCAACAGTCCGCCGCACCCGCAGGAGCGGCGTCACACACTGCGCCTCGCCTGCGGCAACGGCCTGCGCGCGGATGTGTGGACCGAGTTCCAGCAGCGCTTCGGCGTACCCGAGATCCTCGAGTACTACGCCTCGACCGAGGGGAACTTCTCGCTCTATAACTGCGAGGGTCGGGTCGGGGCTATCGGTCGCATTCCGCCGTTCCTCGCGCATCGCGTACCCGTGGCGCTGGTGCGCTACGACGTCGGCGCGGAGGCGCCGCTGCGCGACGCGTCCGGCCGCTGCGAGCGCTGCGGCCCGAACGAGGCGGGCGAGGCGCTCGGCCAGATCCTCGCCACCAGCGGCGCGACGCACTTCGAGGGCTACACCGACCCCGCGGCGAGCGAGCGCAAGGTGCTGCGCGACGTGTTCGAGCCGGGCGATGCCTGGTACCGCACCGGCGATCTGATGCGCCAGGACGCGCAGGGATTTTTCTACTTCGTCGATCGCGTGGGCGACACCTTCCGCTGGAAGGGTGAGAACGTCTCGACCACGGAAGTCGCGGGCGTGATCGCCGCCTGCCCGCACGTGATCGACGCGGCGGTGTACGGCGTTGCCGTACCGGACAGCGATGGCCGCGCCGGGATGGCGGCGCTCGCGGTCAGCGGGGAATTCGCGCTGCCGGAGCTGCGCCGGCACCTTGCGGCGGCACTGCCGGCGTACGCCCGCCCGCTGTTCATCCGCATCGTGGGCGCACTCGAGCTCACCGGCACGTTCAAGCAGAGGAAACAGCAACTCGCGCTCGAAGGCTACGACGTGGCGCGCGTCGCGGATCCCTTGTATCTGGACGATGCCGCAGCGGGCGAGTACCGCCCACTGGATGCCGCGCTCCATCGGCGCCTCGTGGCCGGCGAGCTGCGGCTGTAAATCTCAGCGCGCGCCACGCGCGCTTCACGCGCGACGCCTCAGGCGGTGTTGCCGGCGTCTACCGTGAGCGTCGTGCCGGTGACATTGCGCGCCTTGTCGCTGAGCAGAAACTCGACCGCGGCGGCTACGTCCTCCGGCTCAGGGAGCCGGCGCAGCGCGCTGCGCCGCATGATCTGCTCGCGCTGCCGTTCGGCAAGCTCGCGCGTCATCTCCGTGGCGACGAAGCCCGGGGCGACCGCGTTGACGGTGATGCCGAGCTGACCCACTTCGCGCGCCAGCGAGCGCGTGAAGCCGATGAGCGCGGCCTTGGTCGCGGCATACGCCGACAGGCCGTGGTAGCCGGTGGTGGCGACGATGGAGGAGATGTTGACGATGCGCCCCTCGCGCGCGCTCATCATCGAGCGCACCACGTGGCGGGTGAGCAGTATCGGCGAGAGCGTGTTGAGGCGCACCAGCGCCTCAATCTCCTCATCGCGCATCAGGGCCAGAACCCCGCTGGTGCCGAGCCCGGCGTTGTTCACCAGCCCGTAGATCGCACCGTGGGCCTGGCGCAGGCCGGCGACCAGCTGTGCGAGCGCGGCGGTGTCGTTGAGATCGAACGGCTGAAAATGCACCGCACCGCGTCCGCCCGCCGCGGCGGCGGCCGCGAGCGCCCGCAGCGGCTCGCTGTGCGAGCGCGCGATGGCAATCACCCGGTAGTCGCTCGCGGCCAGCGCGCTCGCGATCGCCAGTCCCAGCCCGCGACTCGCGCCGGTGACGATGACGTTACGCAAGCGGGCGCACCAGCTTGCCGGACGGCGATACCTCGAGCGCCGGCACGATGCGGATCATGGCCGGTACCTTGTGCGGGGACAGCGCGCGGCGGCAGCTCTCGGTCAGCTCGCGGGTCAGCGTCTCCGCGGCCGGCCGTGCGCCGCCGCCCTGCTCGGCCAGCACGACATCCGCGGTGACCACGGCGCCGGTGATGGCATTGCGGCGGGCCCTGACGAGCGACATGCGCACCCACGGGTGCGCATTGATCACCGCCTCGACCTCCTCCGGGTGCACCTTCAGACCGCCGACATTGATCACCCCGCCGCGCCGGCCCATGAAGTGGTAGCGGCCGGCACGCTCCTCGAGACGATCGCCGCTATCGACGAAGCCGTCCGGTCCACGCAGCGCCTGCGCGCCTTCGCCGAGGTAGCGCCGCGCGGTGCCCGGCGAGCGGATGTGCAGCGTTTCCTCGGACATCGTCAGCTCCACCGGCCCTGCCGCGCCGATCAGGCTCGAAGGAAAGCCCGCCAGCCCGTCGCGTACCTCGAACACGACACCCGCCTCGGTCGAGGCGAACGCGTGCGCGATGATCGCCTTAGGGTAGGTGGCGCGCAGCGCATCCAGCACACCCTGGTCGGCGATCTCGCCGGAGAGGCGCACGTACTGCGGATCGATCGTCGCGGCGGCGCCGCTCATCATGGCCCCCCGCCAGTGTGAGGGCGTTCCGGAGATGTGGGTGACGCCGGTCGCCGCGGCGCGAGCGAGGAAATCGACCACCGGCTCGGCCGCCTCCGACAGCACCAGCGAGCCTGCGTGCACCGCGCGCATGAAGATCGCGAGCCCGCCGTAACGGCGGATGTCGTAGAAGGTGCTCCACACGATGCTGCCCGGGGCGGGGCGGGGCTGGTCCGCGAGCGCGCTCGTGAGGCTCGCGAGCGAGTGCTCGACGAGCTTCGGGGCGCCTGTCGTGCCGGAGGTGAGCAGCACCCACTCGGTGGCGTGCATCGCACGCCGCGGCACCGGCATGGGCAGCAGCTGGGTGCCAGCGGTGACGGTGAGCGGAACATCGGGTGTGGCGGCCGGCAGGCCTTCGGCGTCGCGCACGCACGCGTCCGCGGCGGCGTCGCGCAGCACCCCCGGCAGGTGCTGCGCCGCGAGGTCCGGTGGGCACAGCACCATGCGGGCGGCGACGCCGTCGAGCTCGAGCATCGTGAGCGCCGCGGCGAGCTGGTTGCGGATGAGCAGCACCACGCTGCACCCCTCGAGCTCCCCGAGACGGCCGCCGAGGCTCGTGCGGTGGGTAAGATCAGCGAGGTCGATCGCGGTGCGGGCCCCGTGCAGCCGTCCCCTGGGCGCGCCCGCCGCAGTGATCGACTCCCACAGCGAGCCAGGGGTCATTTACGAAAGTCTTCGTACAACCTTACGAAATCGCCAAAGGTCACCGGAAACTCCAGCACGTCGGCCGCGTTGAAGGGGTCGATGCCGAGCAGATCCTCGAGACGCGCCACGATCACCGCGAAACTCAGCGAGTCCAGCCCCGACTCGATGAGTTTCGTGTCGTCGGACAGCGGCGTGAGCGTGCGCTGGTGCTCCTGGGCAACCTGTTGGAACTGCGACGTGATAGTGCTCCTCACCGACATCTGTCTTGACTCCGTGGCGCTGCTCGCGTGGATCCCGGGCCGCGTATATTATCCGAGTCGGCGTGCATGCAGCGTGAACTGGCGTATCGGGCTGGGGGCTCGCGGCAATGCGCCCATAAGGGCTGCGCGCCGGCTAAGACCCTGATAAAGCAGGCCGTAGGTTGTATAATGTCATCTGCATGACCGCTGAAGGCCTGCTGGGATCCAATGTCGGATAAAGTCGCGCCCCTCCGGCAGCCGCTGTCCCCGGCGAGCGTCGCCGCACTGACCGGCGAGGTCGCCCGCCTGATCGTCGAGGCGCTCAACCTGGACATCAACCCCGCGCAGATCGACCCGGATGCGCCTCTGTATGGCGAGGGCCTGGGCCTGGATTCCATCGACATCCTGGAGATCGCGCTGGTGGTCTCCAAGCAGTATGGCGTGCAGCTGCGCGCCGACAGCGAGGACAACGTGCGTATCTTCGCCTCGCTGCGCCGGCTGGTCGACTACGTGAGCGCGCACAGGACGAAGTAGGCATCTGGCCACGCTGCCGCTGATTGCGCATACCTCCCCCGACGACGTGGTCGCCTACCGCGCCGGCGCACCGATTCTCGTCCCACAGTTCCTCGCCGATGTGCAGCGGGTGGCGACTGCCCTCGGGCGTTGCGGGTACGTGCTCAACGCGTGCCGGGATCGCTATCACTTCAGCGTAGGGTTCGCAGCCAGCCTGCTGTCGCGCAAGGTGAGTCTGCTGCCCTCGACGCACACGCCCGAGGTGGTGCGGCAACTCGCCGCCTTCGCCCCGGGCGCGGTGTGTCTCACCGACGAGGACAACTGCAGCATCGCCCTGCCGCTCATACGCTACCCGCGCGAGGCAGCGCCGTTGGGCAACGATGCCGTCGACCGCGCCGCGGTAACCGTGCCGCAGATCGATGCCGGGCAACTGGCCGCGTACGTCTTCACGTCCGGCTCGACCGGCACGCCGGTGCCCCACCGCAAGACCTGGGGGCCGCTGGTCGAGTGCGTGCGCGAGGAAGCGAACCGGCTGGGCCTGTCGGCCCGGGGACGCTGCGCCATGGTCGCCACGGTGCCACCGCAACACATGTACGGCTTCGAATCGAGCGTGCTGATCGCGCTGTGCAACGGCCATGCTCTGTGCGCCGAGCGCCCGTTCTATCCGGCCGACATCGCCGCGGTGCTCGAGGCGCTGCCGCGCCCGCGGATTCTGATTTCCACGCCAGTGCATCTGCGCGCACTGCTGGCAGCCGGTGTCGCGCTGCCGCAGGCCGATCTGGTGGTGTCGGCCACCGCGCCGCTTGAACTACAGCTGGCCGCCGAGACCGAGCGGCGCTTCAACACGCAGTTGCTGGAGATCTACGGCTCAACCGAGACCGGCCAGATCGCCACGCGGCGTACCACGGACGGCGCGGAGTGGAGTCTGTGGCCGCAGGTTACCCTGTCACTCAGGGACGGGACGACCTGGGCGCAGGGCGGCCACATCGAACAGCCGACACGCATGTACGACCTGCTGGAAACCGTCGGCGCGGGACGCTTCCGGCTGCACGGGCGCGTGACCGACCTGGTCAACATCGCCGGCAAACGCACCTCGCTCGCCTATCTCACTCACCAGTTGAACTGCATCCCTGGCGTTCAGGACGGCGCCTTCTTCCACGTCGAGGACTCGCCGGCCTCGCACACCGGTGTCACGCGCCTTGCCGCCTGCGTGGTGGCTCCGCAGCTCGATGCGGCGCGCCTGCTGGAAGCGCTGCGCCAGCGGATCGACGCGGTGTTCCTGCCGCGTCCGCTGCTGTTCGTGGCGCGCTTACCCCGCAACAGCACTGGCAAGCTGCCGCAGGAGGCGTTGCGCTCGCTGGCAGCGCCGCAGGGCACGTCCGCGAGCGCGCCCTGAACCGATCCGACCTGCAGCCGCAGGTGAGGCTAGCGCCGCTTCAACACCATCCGCAGCGGACGGCGGGCGCGCAGGTTGATCTGCGCGTCGAGCTCGATCTTGCCCTCGGGCACCAGAGTGAGCGTGAAGCGCGGCACGACCTTGTGCACGTGCATGAGCATCTCGTAGAGCGCAAGCGTCTCGCCGATGCAGTGGCGCGGACCGGCGGCGAATGGCACGAACGCAAATCGCGGTCGTTCGGCTTCGCGCTCGGGGGAGAATCGATCCGGCTCGAAGCCATCGGGGTCCTTCCAGTAGCGCGGATGCCGGTGCAGCAGGTACAAAGGCAGGAGCACGTCAGCGCCCGCTGCAATCTCATAGCCGGCCAGCACGTCCGGACCTATGGTGCGGCGCGAGAGCAGCCAGCCGGGCGGGTACAGGCGCATGGTCTCGTTGAGCACCTGCTGCGTGTAGGCCAGTGCCTCCATCTGCGCAAGAGTGGGCGGTGCCTGGTGTGCGTGCGCCGCCAGCTCGGTGCACAGCCGTGCTTCCACTTGCGGGTGCTGCGAGAGCAGATACCACACCCAGTTGAGTACGCTCGCGGTGGTTTCATGGCCGGCGACCACCAGGGTCATCACCTCGTCGATCAGCTGGCGTTCGCTCATGTCGGAACCGCTGTCCTTGTCGCGCGCCTGCATGAGCATCGCCAGATAGTCGAAGTGCTCGTGTTGCTGCCTGCGTCGTTGGTGGATGAGCTTGGCGACCAGCTTGCCCAGCGCGCGAAACCGGTAGACGAATTCCAGGTTGCGTGCCGGCTCTCGGGTGACGACCGCGAACGCCTCCGACACCTGATCGGTGTCGCTGCCGAAGATCGAGCGCAGCACTATCTCCAGCGTGAGCTCGCTCATCTCCTCGGTGATGTTCACCACCTCGCCGCGCGCGGCCTTGCCCTCCCATTGGGCGATGAGGCGGTCATTGGCCTCGCTGATCACCCGGGCGAACTGCGTGACCACGCGGCGATGAAACAGCGGCTGCATCATGCGACGCTGCTTCTGCCACAACTCGCCCTCGCTGGTCATGATCCCGAGGCCCAGCAGCACCTTGATGCGGTCGCGATCCACGCCCTTGGTGTAGTTGCGGTGATTGGCCACCAGCACGCGCTTCACGTCGTCCGGGTTATGAATGACGTAGGCGTGCGATCGCCGCGCCGGCATGGCGACACGATAGATATCGCCATGACGGCCGAAAAGCTCAATCATGCGCTCCAGTACCTCTGGCGCGCCGATGTCCAGGTGCAGCTCAGCGTCGGGGGGCCCTTCCTGGGCGGACGGGATGCGGGTCATACGGTCGCAGCATATCAGCGTGTCAATGGTCCGGGCCGATGCGCGATAATCCGCGCATCCCTGGCAACGCGAAGCTGATTGACCCATGAGCGTCGTGATGACTCTCACCATCGCCGCCGAGCACCCGGCGCTCGCCGGGCACTTCCCCGGCTCGCCCATCGTGCCCGGCGTGGTGCTGCTCGATGAGATGGTGCGCGCGCTCGAGGGCGAGGGCGCGGTGGCAGCCGGGTGCTGGCGCATCGGTGCGGCGAAGTTCGTGCGGCCGGTGCGTCCGGGTGAGCTGCTGACGCTGGCGCGGGAGCCGCTGCCGAACGGCTCGGTACGCTTCAGCATCCTGCGTGCCGGACAGCCGGTCGCGCACGCGGTGCTCATTCGCCTGCCCGCGGACGGGCAGCCGCATGCTCAGACCGGCTGACGCCGCCGCCGGCCGCGCGGCGCGCGCCGCCGAGTGGGTGCGCCGGCGCGAGCGCGGCAGCGCGACGCTGCTCAGGATGATGATGTTCGTCTCGCTGCGGTTCGGGCGTCCGGCCGGACGCTGCATCCTCTATGCCATCGCCGCCTACTTCTTCACCTTCGCCCCGGCGGCGCGTCGTGCCTCGCGCGACTACCTGCGCCGCGCGCTCGGGCGCGAGCCCGGTGCGCTCGACCGCTATCGCCAGGTTTTTAGCTTCGCCTCCACCATCCTCGACCGGCTCTACCTGGTGAAGGAGCGCTATGAGCTGCTCGACGTGTCGATCGAGGGCGAGGAGCTCATGCGCGACCTGCACGCGCGCGGCACCGGCGCGTTCCTCCTCGGGGCGCATCTGGGCAGCTTCGAGCTGATGAGCACGGTGGGCCGGCGACAACCCGGGCTGCGCGTGGCGATGGCCATGTACGAGCCGCAGGCCAACATCGTCGCGACCTTGTTCGGCAACCCGCCAAACGCAGCCGAGATCATCCCGCTCGGACACCTCGATGCCATGCTGCGCATCCGCGATTGCCTCGACCAGGGTCACCACGTCGGCATGCTGGCCGACCGCACGCTCGGGGAAGCCGCCGGCCAGGTGGTGAATTTTCTCGGCCGTCCGGCACTCTTCCCCACCGGTCCGATGCGCGTCGCGGCGGCGTTGCGGCGCCCGGTGATCTTCATGACCGGGCTGTATCGCGGTGGCAACCGCTATCACGTGGTGTTCCGCTCGCTCGCAGACTTCTCGCAGCTCTCCCCCGAGCCGCGCGAGCGCGCGGTGCACGCCGCCATCGAGCGCTACGCGGCCGAGCTCGAGACGTTCTGTCGCAGCGATCCCTACAACTGGTTCAACTTCTACGACTTCTGGCACGGGGCCGATGCGGGCGCGGCCGAAGCGCGCACCGGCTTGCCCTCAGGCGGAGCGGGCACGTGAGCGTGGCACGCTCGCGCCTGTCGCTGCGCGTGCTGCTGGCGGCGTGCGCGGCGCTGCTGCCGCTGCAGGCGGCACTGCCGGCGCCGACCGACCCGGCATTCGCGCAACTGCTGCAGCTGCTCGCGGCGCGGCGCGCGGGGCACGTCACGTTCACCGAAGTGCAGCACCTGGCGATGCTCGAGCGCCCGCTCGAGTCCTCCGGGGAGCTGTACTACACCGCGCCCGACCATCTGGAGAAACGCACGCTCGCGCCGAAGCCCGCAACGCTGCTGCTCGACAAGGGCGTGCTGACGGCGCGCACGGGAGCGCGCACCCACGTGCTGTCGCTGCGCGATTACCCGCAGATCGTGCCGTTCGTCGAGAGCATCCGCGCCACACTGGCAGGGGATGGGCCGGCGCTCGAGCGCTATTTCCGCGTGGACTTCTCCGGCAGCCTCGAGCACTGGACGCTCGCGCTCGCGCCGGCCGATGCCAGCGTCGCGCGCAGCGTGCAGCAGATCCGCATCGCCGGTGAGCGAGATGTCATCCACAGCGTGCAGATTCGCCAGACCGACGGCGATGAGTCGGTCATGACGCTCGGCCCCCCGCTCGACCCATGACGGCCGCAGCGCGGGCGGCGCTCCTGTGGGCCGTGCTGGTGCTGGCCGCCGCCGCCATCGCGGCGCACGCGCGCTACACGGCGGATATGTCCGCGTTCCTGCCGCGGCGGGCGAGCGCCACGCAGCGCCTGCTGGTGCAGCAGCTGCGCGAGGGGCCGGCGGCGCACCTCGTCATCGCCGCCATCGAAGGCGCCGATGCCGCGACGCGTGCCCAGGTGTCCGGCGCGCTCGCGGCGCTGCTGCGGTCCGATGCCGCCTTCGTGAGCGTTAACAACGGCGATGCGACCCAGCTCGAACGCGATGAGGCGTTTCTCTTCGAGCACCGCTACCTCCTCAGCCCGCAGGTTCGCGCCGAGCGCTTCACCGCCAGCGGCCTGCATGAGGCGATCGGCGACTCGCTCGATGCGCTGACTTCCGCCGAAGGTGTGCTGCTGAAACCGCTGTTCACGCGCGATCCGACCGGCGAGCTGCGCGCCATCATCGACTCGCTCGATGCGGGCCGGATGCCGCACAGCAGCGACGGCGTGTGGACTTCCGCCGACGGCGCGCGCGCGCTGCTGGTGGCGCAGACCCGTGCCGCAGGCTCGGACACCGACGCCCAGCAGGCGGCGCTCGCGGTCTTGCGCCGCTCGTTCGCCGCGGCACTCGCGCCGCTGCCGCCCGAGCGCCGCGCGCACCTGACGCTTGCGATCACCGGTCCGCCGGTGTTCGCCGTGGCGGCGCGCGCCACCATCGAACGGCAGGTGCTGCGCCTGTCGGCCTTGAGCGCTCTGCTGATCGCGCTGCTGCTGCTGGCCCTGTACCGCTCGGCGCGTGCGCTCGTGCTCACCTTCGTGCCGGTCGCCTCCGCAGCGCTCGCCGGGGTGGCGGCGGTCGCGCTCGCCTTCCCGGTGGTGCACGGCATCACGCTCGGCTTTGGCGTGACGCTGATCGGCGAGGCAGTCGACTACTCGATCTATCTCTTCATCCAGAACGCGGCGGATTTTCCGCGCTCGGTGTGGCCGACGATCCGCCTGGGGATGTTGACCTCGGTGTGCGGCTTTGCCGCGCTGCTGCCGTCCGCCTTCCAGGGGCTGGCGCAGCTCGGTCTGTACTCCATCGCCGGGCTCCTCGCCGCTGCGCTGGTCACGCGCTTCGTGCTGCCGCACTGGCTGCCGCGGCGCCTCGCGGTGCGCGACCTGTCGGGCCTGGGCGTGGCGCTCGCCACGCTCCTGCAACGGCTGCGCCCGCTGCGCTTCGCGCTGCTCGCGGTGCCGCTGCTGGCGGCCCTGGTGCTCTACCTGCACCGCGACGCGCTGTGGAGTCGCGAGCTCACGGCCTTGAGTCCCATCCCGGCGGCCGACCAGGCGCTCGATGAGCGGCTGCGCGCGGATGCCGGGGCACCCGACGTGCGCTTCATGGTGGTGGTCCCGGCGGCCACGTCCGAGGACGCACTCGCCGCCGCGGGCCTGGTCGGTGCGCGCCTCGCGCCACTCGTGGAAGCGGGCGTGATCGGCGGCTTCGAGTCCGCCGCGCGCTACCTGCCGGCGCGCGCCGTGCAGCGCGCCCGCCAGGGGAGCCTGCCGCCGACCGCGGCGCTGCGCGAGCGGCTCGAGGCAGCCCTGGTGGGGCTGCCGCTGAGCGCCGCGCGTCTCGAGCCGTTCGTGCGCGAGGTCGAGGCCGCGCGCACCGCAGCGCTGCTGACGCCTGCGACGCTCGCTGGCACCTCCTTCGCCCACGCACTCGACACGCTCCTCGTCAGGAGCGGTGCGGGCTGGGCGGCGCTCGTGCCCGTCGCGGGCGTCGGCTTCGGCGAGCTTTCCCCGGCGGCGGCGACGGCGGTGCGCGCAGCGCTCGCCGCCGCCGATCCGACGGCGCAACTCCTCGACCTCAAGGGCGAGGCCGATCGCCTCTACTCCGGCTACCTCATCCAGGCCGTGCAGCTCTCCGTCGCTGGCCTGGTCGCCATCGTAGTGCTGCTGCTGCTCGCGCTGCGCTCGCTGCGGCGCGTGGCGAAGGTGATAGCGCCGCTCATCCTCGCGGTGCTCTCGGTCGCCGCGCTGCTGGTGGCCAGCGGACACCCGCTCGGCATCCTGCACGTCGTCGGGATGCTGCTGATCGTGGCGGTGGGCTCGAACTATGCGCTGTTCTTCGATCGTGGCAGCCAGGTACCCGGGGGCCCGGCGCCTCTCACGCTCGCTTCGCTCCTGGTGGCGAACCTGGCCACGGTGACCGCCTTCGGCGTGCTCGCCTTCTCGAGCGTCCCGGTGCTCGCCGATCTGGGCGTGACGGTGGCCCCGGGGGCTTTCCTCGCCCTGCTGTTCGCGGCACTGCTGACGCCTGCCGCGGTGCCCGAGGCATGAGCGTCATCAGCTGTGCGGCGCGGCCCGGGGTGTGCGCGCGCACGCGTATCGTCATGCTGCCGGCCGCCTTCAGCGCGCCGCAGGATTTCGTGCAGGCCGGTTTCGTCGACGCGGTGCGCGCACGCCGCCTCGACGTCGATCTGGTGTTTGCGGGGCTGGCGCTCGAGCACGTGACCGACCGCAGCGTGCTCACCCGCCTGCGCGAGGAGATCATCCTGCCGGCGCGCGCCCTCGGCTGCACGCTGTGGCTCGGCGGCATCTCCCTCGGGGGCTACCTCGCGCTGTGCGGCGCCGAGCGGTGCCAGGCGGAGCTGGCGGGCCTGTGCCTGTTCGCCCCCTACCTCGGCAGTCACCTCGTCACCGCCGAGATCGAGCGCGCCGGAGGACTGGCGCACTGGCGGCCGGGGCCGCTGGCGGAAGAGGACGAGGAGCGGCGCGTGTGGCGCTACATCGCCACGCTGGTGAGCGCCACCCTGCCGGTGCACCTGGGCCTGGGCCGCGAGGATCGCTTCGCCGGGCGTCACCGCCTGCTGGCCGCCGCCTTAGGTCCGGAGCGCGTCGACGTCGTGCCCGGAGGACACGACTGGCCAACATGGGTCAGGCTGTGGGAACGATTCCTCGACACGCGCTTGAGCAAGCACCCCAAACTCGCACCCGGCGATCACTAGGCGGAGAATTTTCCCAGCATGCCGAGTCTGCCGTCCGACCATCTGCCTGAAGCGCCCGCGCGCGGGCCATGGCGTCCCTCGCCCCTGGTGCGCGGATCCGTCGCGCTGCAGGTCGGCGCCGCGGCATTCGCCCTGGTGCGCCCCCACTGGTGGCCGTGGGCGCTCGGCGCGGTGCTCGCCGACCATGGGCTGCTCACGGCGGCGGGCCTGGTACCGCGCAGCGGCCTGCTCGGACCGAACTGGACGCACCTTCCGGCAGCAAGCCGCGCGGCGCGCGCCGTCGCCATCACCATCGACGACGGCCCGGACCCTGAGGTGACGCCGCGCGTGCTCGACGTGCTCGAGGCGCACGGCGCGCGCGCCACCTTCTTCTGCATCGGCGAGCGTATCGAGCAGCACCCGCAGCTGGCGCGCGAGATCGTCGCGCGCCAGCACGAGATCGGCAATCACAGCTACCGCCACCCGGTGCGCTTCTCGCTGCTCGGTCCGCACGGACTTTCCCTCGAGATCGGCCGCACGCAGCAGGCGATCCACGCCGCAACCGGCCAGACCGCACTCTTCTTCCGCGCACCGGCCGGTCTGCGCAACCCGTTCCTCGAGCCGGTGCTGGCGCGTGCCAACCTGCGCCTGGTCAGCTGGACACGCCGCGGCTTCGATACCGTCACGCGAGAGCCCGAGCGCGTGCTTGCACGGCTCACGCACCGTCTCGCCGGCGGCGACATCCTGCTGCTGCACGATGGCCACGCGGCGCACACGCCGCAGGGCACGGCGGTGATCCTCGCGGTGCTGCCGCGGCTGCTGGCGGGCCTGCGCGCCGCGCTGCTCAACCCGGTGACGCTGCGCGACACGCTCACCGCGGCCGCGCCGGCGCCCGACGCCGCAATCGTCGCGGACGGTCCATGAGTCAGATCCTTGCCCTGCGCGCCGAGCTCGCGTGAGACCGCTCGCGCTCAGCAGCTTCACTGCTACCAGCGCGCTTGGGTGCGGGCTGCCGGCAACGCTCGCCGCCTTGCATGCCGGGCGCAGCGGGCTCGCTCCCTGCGCCTTCGAGAGCGTGACGCTCGATACCTGCGTCGGTGAAGTGGCCGGCGTCGATGCGAGCGCGCTGCCGCCGGCGCTCTTCGCGGAATTCGACTGCCGCAACAACCGCCTCGCCTGGCTCGGCCTGAACCAGGACGGCTTCGCGCAGGCCGTGGAGCGCGCCGCCGGCCACTACGGTCGCGCGCGCCTCGGCATCTTCCTCGGCACCAGCACCTCGGGGATCCTCGAGACCGAGCTTGCCTACCGGCGCCGCGATCCGGCAGGCGCCCTGCCGGCGGACTTTCGCTACGCGGGCGCTCACAACAGCTTCTCGCTGGCCGCATTCGTGCGGCGCGCGCTGCGGCTTGGCGGACCCGCGGTGGTGATCTCGTCCGCCTGCTCCTCCAGCGCCAAGGCCTTCGCCTCGGCGCGCCGTGCGATCGAGACCGGGGTGATCGATGCGGCGCTGGTCGGCGGGGTCGACTCGCTGTGTCTGACCACGCTCTACGGCTTTCACTCGCTGCAGCTCGTCTCGCGCACGCCCTGCCGCCCCTTCGACGTGGCGCGCGACGGCATCTCGATCGGCGAGGCCGCGGCGTTTGCGCTGCTCGAGCCGGCCGCGGGGAGCGCCGCGGGCAGCGTGCTGCTGCTCGGCACCGGTGAGTCGAGCGACGCCTACCACATGTCCTCACCTCCGCCCGACGGCGCCGGCGCGCGCGCCGCCATGCAGGCCGCGCTCGACGATGCCGGGCTTACGCCCGCGGACATCGACTACGTCAACTTCCATGGCACCGGCACGCCGAGCAACGACGAGGCGGAGGGTCGCGCGGTGGCGGGCGTCCTCGGCACCCACCTCCCCGGCAGCTCGACCAAGGGCGCCACCGGCCACACGCTCGGCGCGGCCGGCGCGCTCGAGGCGGTGATCTGCGCGCTCGCGCTGCAGGAGGGACTCATGCCGGGCGGCGTCAACACCACGCAGGTGGATCCGGCGCTGCCGGTGCACTACCTGCGCGCGAACCGCAACGCCCCCCTGAGGCGCGTCATCAGCAACTCCTTCGGCTTCGGTGGCACCAACTGCAGCCTGATTCTCGGGCGCGCCCCATGAGCGCCCCGCCGCCACCGGGTGCGTATCTCGAGGGAATCGGTGTTCTCGGGCCGGGGATGCCCACCTGGCCGGCGGCCGCGCGGGTGTTGCGCGGTGAGACGCCCTGGGAGAGCGTCCCGACGGTGCTGCCCGCGCCGCAGTTACTGCCGCCGGCGGAGCGGCGCCGCATGGGCAGCCTCGTCAGGCTCGCTCTCGCGGTGGGCCTCGAGGCTTGTGCGCATGCCGGCGCCGATCCTGCGCGGCTGCCGGCGGTATTCAGCTCCTCGGGGGGCGATGGACAGAATTGCCACGAGATCTGCCAGGCGCTCGCTTCGGCCGAGCGGCTGATCTCGCCCACGCGCTTTCACAACTCGGTGCACAATGCCGCCGCCGGCTACTGGGGAATCGCCACCCACGCGACGCCGGCCGCGAATGCCCTGTGCGCCCACGATGCGAGCTTCGGGGCGGGGCTGCTGGAAGCGGTTTGCCAGGTGGCGGCCGAGCAGCGCCGCGTGTTACTCATCGCCTATGACGCGAACTCCCCCGAGCCGCTGTTCGGCGTTCGCCCGATCCCGGACGCCTTCGCCGTGGCGCTGGTGCTCGCTCCCGAGCGCAGCGCGGCGGCGCTCGCGCACCTGGCGCTCGCCTTCAGCGCCGCGCGCGCCGACACGCTCGCCGCGCAGGCACTCGAGTCGTTGCGCCGCGCGATCCCGGCGGCGCGCAGCCTGCCGCTGCTGGAGCGCCTGGCGCGCGGCGGCGGCGGTACGGTGGTGCTCGACTACCTCGAGGAACCGCGTCTGGCGGTGGAGCTTTAGCGCGTGCCGCTAGATCACCAGTGGATCGAACAGCACATCCCGCACAAGGGGCGCATGTGCCTGCTCGACGAGGTGCTCTCCTGGGATGCCACGCGCATCCGCTGCCGCAGCGCCTCGCACCGCGCCCACGACAACCCGCTGCGCTCGCACGGGCGCCTCGGGGCTGCCTGCGGCATCGAGTACGCGGCACAGGCGATGGCGGTGCACGGCGCGCTCATGGCGGCCAGCGCCCCGCTCGCCAGCACCATCGCCAGCAGCGTGCGCGACAGTCTCGGCGCTGCGCTCGGCTATCTGGCGAGCGTGCGTAACGTGGTGCTGTACGTGGGGCGCCTCGATGACCTGGAAAGCGATCTCATCGCGGTGGCGCAGCGCATCACCGGGGACAGCCGCACGGTGCTGTACGAATTCTCCGTGTCGAGCGCGCTGCAGGTACTGCTGAGCGGGCGCGCGAGCATCGTGTTCGCAGCCGCCAGCAGCGCGCACGCATGAGCGGCAGCGGCAAGCGGGCGCTGGTCACGGGCGGCAGCGGCGGCATCGGCGGCGCGCTGTGCCGGCGGCTGGCCCGCGACGGTCACTACGTGTACGTGCACTCGCACCGCGGCGGCGCGCTGGCCGCAGCGCTGGTGGCGGAGATCCGCGCCGGCGGCGGCGCGGCGAGCGCGCTCAGCTTCGACATCACCGACAGCGGCGCGACGCGCGCCGTGCTCGAACAGGCGCTCGAAGCCGGGCCGATTCAGATCCTCGTCAACAACGCCGGCGTGCACGATGATGCGGTGCTGCCCGGGATGAGCGCAGCACAGTGGCATCGGGTCATCGACGTATCAGTGAACGGCTTCTTCAATGCCACCCAGCCGCTGCTGCTGCCGATGATCCGCACGCGCTGGGGACGGATCGTGAACGTGTCCTCGGTGGCCGCGCTCATCGGCAACAAGGGCCAGGTCAACTATGCCGCCGCCAAGGGGGCACTCAACTCCGCCACCAAGGCGCTGGCGCTCGAGGTGGCCACGCGCGGCGTTACAGTGAATGCCGTCGCGCCGGGCATCATCGACACCCCGATGAGTGCGCAGCTGTTCGACGCCCGGGCCATTGAGCGGCTGGTGCCGATGAACCGCGCCGGGCTCCCCGAGGAGGTGGCCGCGGTCGTGGCATTCCTCGCTTCCGAGGAGGCCGCGTACGTGACCGCGCAGGTGATCTCGGTGAGCGGCGGGATGGCGTAGACTGCGGCACCCCGTTAGAGGAGCCGAAGCATGCACTTCCTGCGGTTTTGGCGCAGCGCCATGCGCCGGTCCGCCCGCTACGGCGTGCTGGCCGGCTCCCTGACCCTGCTGGGGCTCGTCGCACCCGTCGCGAGCGAGCCGGCAGCGCCTGCGAGCACTGATCCGGTGGCGCAGCTCATCGCCAGCCTCGGGCTGCACGCCGCACCGCAACCGGTGCGCGAGCGACCCGGCTGGCGGCCGCCGCGCATCGTGCTGGTCGGCAACGGCGAGAAGGAACTGCTGCCGGAGCTGCAGCAGGCCGCGCCGGGCGTGAAGCTCATCGAGATCTCCGCGGCGACGGCGCACGATATCGCCGCGGCCGACGCCACCATCGGGGTGTGCTCGCCCGAGGTGCTCGCAAAGGCGCTGCACCTGCAGTGGATCCAATGGGGCGCTGCTGGTGTCGAGAAGTGCGTACAGCAGCCGCTGGTGCGCGAGCGCCGCCCGCTCATCACCAACACGCAGCGCATTGCCGCCCCGAGCATGGCCGAGCACGTGCTCGCTCTCATGCTGGCATTGAGCCGCCACCTGCCGCTCTTCATGCGCGAGCAGCAGCAGCAGCATTGGGTCCAATGGGATGAGGCGACGCCGTCGGAGGACCTCGAGGGCAAGACGCTGCTGGTGGTCGGCCTGGGTGGCATCGGCACCGAGGTGGCCAGCCGCGCGCACGCGCTCGGCATGCGCGTCGTGGCGACCCGCGCGAGCGGCCATAGCGGACCTGACTACGTCAGCTACGTGGGACTGCCGGATGAGCTACTCAAGCTCACGCAGGACGCCGACTTCGTCGTCAACTGCACGCCGCTCACCCCGCAGACCACCGGCATCTTCAACCAGCAGTTCTTCGCCACGATGAAGCGCAGCGCCTACTTCATCAGCGTCGGCCGCGGCAGGAGCACGGTGAGCGCGGATCTCATCGCGGCGCTTAGCAGCGGCCGGATTGCCGGCGCCGGGCTCGACGTGGTCGATCCGGAGCCGCTGCCGGCCGACAGCCCGCTGTGGCGGGCGCCGAACCTCATCATCACCCCGCACGTATCCGCGCGCACGCCCGCATCGCAGGCGAACTACACGCTGCTGCTGCGCGAGAACCTGCGGCGCTACATCGCCGGCGAGCCGATGCTCGCGGTAGTCGATATCGACCGCGGTTACTGAGGCGCGCGCAGCGCGCACACGCACTCAGCGGCGCTGTTGCAGCCAGGCGAGGATGCGTGGCGCGACCTGTGCGCCGGCCGCGCGGCTCACGTACATGCCGATGTGGCCGGTGGCGATGGCGGCGGCGCTGTAGTCGCGGCTGCCGGCGAGCGAGCCGAGCGGCGCGCAGGCGGAAGCCGGCACGATGTGATCGTGCAGCGCGTAGAGATTGAGCAGCGGCTGGCGCACGTCCCTCAGCAGCACCGCACGCGCGCCGATCTTGAGCGTGCCGTGCACCAGGCGGTTCTCCTGGTAGAACCAGCGCACGAACTGCGCGAGAGCTGCGGCCGCCTGCGGCGGGCTGTCGTAGATCCACTTCTCCATGCGCACGAAATCCTCGAGCGTGCGCTGATCGGGATTCTCCGCGAGCAGCCGCACGTACTTGTGCTGCCCAAGGCGCACCGGCATGAGCGCTAGGAACAGCGCGTTCAGCACCTCGCCGGGCACGTTGCCGCCCGCCGCGATGAGCGCCGTATCGAGGCCCCGCACCCACTTCGCCAGCAGATTGTCGGAGGTGTGGAAATCCACCGGCGCGGTGAGGGTGATGAGGTTACCGATCTGCTGCGGGTGCAGCGCCGCGTAGCACAGGCTCAGGACCCCGCCCTGGCACACTCCGAGAAGATCGAGCGTGGGATTCGCGCGCGCATCGAGGATATGCCGCACGCAGCCGCCGAGGTGCTGCTCGATGTAGGCCTCGAGGTCCATGCCGCGGTCACCCTCGTCCGGGTCTCCCCAGTCAATGAGGTACACCGGCAGGCCGCCTTCGAGCAGCCGGCGCACCAGCGAGCGCTCGGGCTGCAGGTCGAGCACGTAAGGGCGATTGACGAGCGCGAAGCAGATGAGGAGCGCCGGGGCGCCTGCGCGTGGCGCCGCGGGCGCGAGCGGCAGGTACTCGTACAGCGTCGTCTTGCCGCAGCTCCACACGGCGCGCTTGCGCGAGCAGCCGACCGTGACATGGCGGGCCTGCTGCAGGCGCGACAGCGTCTGCGCCAGCCGCGCGGTCAACTCGGTGAACACTGCGCCGGGACCGGCGCCGGGCAGCGTCAACGTCGCGATCCGCGCCCGCCACGCGCGCGCGAGGCTCGCCCGGAGGGTGCGCGCCGCGGTTTCGGTGGCGGGTTACGCGGCCGCGCGCCACCGCGGCTGCCGGCCGCCGTCCGCGCCCCCGCCGGTGCATGGCGCGCGCCGAGGCTCGAGCGCAGCTCCTGCAGCTCCCGACGCAGCGCGTCCAGCTCGCTGCGGGTGGGCAGCCCGAAGGCGCGCGCCACGGCTTCCGCGTGGCGGCGCTGCTCGACCAGCAGCGCCGCTGAGGTGTTGGCGAGCTCCGACTGCAGGCGCGCGTAGTCCTCCTTGTGCACGGTCGCCGCGTAGGCTTCCTCCGCGCAGCTCACCCACAGCTCGTAGACCTTCAGCGCCTGATCCACCGTCGCGGGCGGCCCCGCCGCACTGCCGAGTCGTGCCACGAAGCGCTGCGCAGCGCTGTTGGCGATTTCGCTCCAGTGCCCGGCGAGCTGCCCCTGCAGCTGCGCCAGGCGCCCCATGAGCTCGAAGGCGCGTTGCCCATCGCTCGTCGGCGCTGCGGCCGGACCGGGCGGCGGTGCACCGAAGCCTCCCGCGGCCGCTCCGCCAAATCCCGGCACGGCCCACGCACCGAAACCCGGCATCGCCGCACCCGGTGCCGCGGCGCCAAAAGTCGGCATCGTCGCGGCGAGCGCAGCGCCCCAGGGGCCGCCGGCCTGCGACATGCGCAGCCACTGCTCGAACTGCCCGGCCAGCGGCGCCGCCAGGCGCGACCAGTCCCCGGGTTGTGCGGCGGAGGGCAGCCCGAAGGTCTTGAGCAACTCGAAGAAACGCCCCGCGGCATCGGCGAAGGCACTCTCGGGTCTGAATCCGGGCGGGTCGGAGGGGGTTTCCATGTTGTATGCGCCGCGCACTTCACGAGGCGAAGGACGGCCTGCCGCGGCCGCCGGAGCGTGACAAGTGTCATTGTGCGCTGCATACACAGCCGCTACTATTCCCACGCTCAAGCCCGCAGTCCGCCTCGAGGCTGCAGGCTTTGCCGGAAGACTAACGCACATGGCCGAAGAACGCCTCATACGCAAGTACGCCAACCGTCGCCTGTACGACGCGCACGACAGCCGCCATGTGACGCTCGATGATCTGCGCAAGCTGATCGCCGGCGGCCAGCGCATCAAGGTGATCGATGATCGCAGTGGCGATGACCTGACGCGCAGCATCCTGCTGCAGATCATCGCCAGCCAGGAGCAGTTCGGCACCCCGGTACTGAGCACGCAGCTGCTGGAAGCCATCATCCGCTTCTACGGCAACCCGATTCAGCAGCTGCTCACCTCCTACCTCGAGCAGAGCATTGGCGGCCTGCTGCGCCAGCAGAACGTCATGCAGGCGGAGATGGCCAAGGCGCTCGAGACGCCGATGGCGCCGCTTGCGGAGATGGCGCGCCATAACATGGAGATGTGGGCCAAGATGCAGGCCTCGATGCTGTCGGCCTTCACGCCCGCTGCCGGCGGCGCCGCGGACAAGCCTGCGGAAAAATCCGAACGGCCGGAAAAGCCCGACAAACCCGAGAAGCCGCCGCGCGCCGACAGCGGCCGCCGCCGCACCTGACAGTGCGCGGTGGGCCGCGGCGGGCCTGCGCATTCCCCTTGGTATCGAGACAGGAGTAACCAGCACGTGGATGTTCGCGGCAAGACCATTGTGGTGACCGGGGCCGGACGCGGGATCGGCCGGGCGATCGCGGCCTATCTGGCCGGCAACGGCGCCAATCTCGCGCTGCTCGACCTGAACGCAGCGGACGTGAAGGAAACGCAGGCGCTGTGCACGCAGCTGGGCGTCGTGGCGCGCAGCTACGTGGCCAACGCGGCGAACGAGGACAGCGTCATCGGTGCGCTCGAGCAGGTGAGCGCGAATTTCGGCCGCCTCGATGGGCTGGTGAACAACGCCGGCATCGTGCGCGATGCGATGCTGGTGAAGGTCAAGGACGGCCAGGTGGTCGGCAAGATGTCGCTCGAGCAGTGGCAGCAGGTGATCGACGTCAACCTCACCGGGGTGTTCCTGTGCGGGCGCGAAGCAGCGCAGCGCATGATCGTGCAGGCGAGCGGCGGCGTGATCGTGAACGTGTCGAGCATCTCGCGGGCAGGCAACGCCGGGCAGACCAACTACAGCGCCGCCAAGGCCGGCGTCGCCGCGATGACCGTGGTGTGGGCCAAGGAGCTGGCGCGCTACGGCATCCGCGTCGGCGCCGTGGCGCCCGGCTTCATCCGCACCCCGCTGGTGGCGGCGATGCGCCCCGATGCGCTGGCGCGGATGACCGCGGCGATTCCGCTCGGCCGCCTGGGCGAGCCCGAGGAGATCGCGCAGGCCGTCGGTTTCATCTTCGCGAACGAGCTGTTCACCGGGCGCTGCCTCGAGGTGGACGCCGGGCTGCGGATGTGAGCGTCCCGCGCCGAATTTCCTCTATGCATCGCACAATTAGTTCGTCATGCCGCTCAGAGTAGTGAACATAATGTGTTATTAAATGATATATTTATCAATAGTATAGTAATCTATCGCTCATGAATTGAGCCCGGCGTATCTTTATCTTGCACTGCATACAAACTTAAGTATAATAGCGGTCATCGATTGGTACCCGCACTGGAGATTCACATGAACGACCGCACTTTTGATCCGAATGCCATGATTGCCGCCGCGCGCGAGGCGTTTGCCCCCGTGCTCAAGGCCCAGCAGGAAGGCTTCAAGACCCTCGAGCGCCTGGCGCGTCTGCACTATGCCGTCGCCGGCGACGTGCTCGAGTCCGGCATCGCCCGCGTGAATGCGTCGTTCGGCGCCGCCTCGCCGAGCGAGCTGTTCAGCAAGCACAACGAGATCAACACTCAGCTGGTCGACAAGCTGCGTACGCGTGCCGAGGAGTTCGCGACGGTGACGTCCGAAATCCAGACCCGCTTCACCCAGTTCGGCAACGAGCTGGCTGCGAAGGCAGTGCCCGCCCGCAAGGTTGCCTGATATCGTGGCGGTATCTTAAGCACCCGGGGATCGTAAGGTCCCCGGGTGCTTCTTATGGGGACCGCCTTGAAGCGACCAAAAAAAAGAACCACCCGCGCGCCGCGCCGCGCGCCGCGCCGCGCGAGAGCCTCTGCAGCCTCCCCTGCGCGCCTTGGGGCGGCTGAGCCGCCACCGCAGCTCTCACCCAAGGCCGAGGTGCAGCAGCAGCTGCGCGCGCAGCTGGCCGCCCTGACCGGCGGGCTCGCCCCCGATGACTATCTCGAGGCCTGGTGGCGCTGGTATCTGGGCGTCGCCACGCATCCGCAGCGCCAGGCGCAGCTGGCGAAGAGCGCCTACGAAAAGATCCTCGACAGCTGGCAGTTCGCCACCCGCGCCGCCCACGGCGCACCGCTGCCGCCCGGGGGCGAAACTGGCGGGTTTGCCGACCCCGCCTGGAACGTCTGGCCCTTCAACGTCTATGCGCGCACCTACGGCAACTGGGCTTCTTGGTGGCAGCAGGCCCTCAGCCCCGCCACCTCCGCGCCCGATGCCCAGGCCGCGCGGCTGAACTTCGCCGGCAAGCTGCTGCTCGAGGCGGCATCGCCCGCCAATTTCCTGCAGACCAATCCCGAGCTCCTGAACCGCACCGCGGCCGAGCACGGCCAGAACCTCATCCGCGGACTGAAGAACTGGCTCGACGATGCGCAGCGCATGGCCAACGGTGGCCGTGTCCCCGGCACGGAAGAATTTCAGGTCGGTCGCGACGTCGCCGTCACGCCCGGCAAGGTGGTGTTCCGCAACCGCCTGATCGAGTTGCTGCAGTACTCCCCGGCTACGCCGAAGGTGTACGCCGAGCCGGTGCTGATCACGCCCGCGTGGATCATGAAGTACTACATTCTCGATCTCTCGCCGCGCAATTCGCTGGTGCGTTACCTGGTCGAGCAGGGGCACACCGTCTTCATGATCTCGTGGAAGAATCCCGACGCCGCCGACAAGAACCTCGGCATGGATGACTACGTGCAGCTCGGCTTCCTCGATGCGCTGGACGTGGTACGCCGCCTGGTGCCGGGTCAGCGCGTGCACGCCGTCGGCTACTGCATCGGCGGCACGCTGCTGGCGATCGCCGCGGCGCAGCTCGCCGCGGCAGGCGACCACTCGCTCGCTTCGCTCTCGCTGTTCGCGGCGCAGACCGACTTCAGCGAGCCGGGCGAGCTGTCGGTGTTCATCACGCCCAGCCAGATCTCCATGCTCGAGGCCATGATGAGCAAGTCCGGCGTGCTCGAGAGCGAGCGCATGGGGGCGGCGTTCGCGCTGCTGCGCTCGCGCGACCTGATGTGGAAGCCGGCGGTCGAGCAGTACGTGCAGGGCGAGCGCCCGAAACTCAACGATCTCATGGCGTGGAACGCCGACGGCACCCGCATGCCCTGGCGCATGCACAGCGAGTACCTGGAGCGGCTGTATCTCAAGAACGAGCTGGCGCGCGGCAACTTCACGGTGAAGGGCGAGCGGCTCGATCTGGCACGCGTGCGGCTGCCGATGTTCGTGGTGGGGACCGAGACCGATCACGTGGCCCCGTGGCGCTCGGTATACAAGGCGCGCGCCCTGACGCGCAGCGCCGATTACACCTTCCTGCTCACCAGCGGCGGTCACAATGCCGGCATTGTGAGCGGTGCGGTGAATCCGAAGCGCCGCCACCGCCTGCTCAGCTGGCGCGATGCCACCACGCACCCCGGCGCCGACGAGTGGCTGAAGGCCGCGCCGCTCTTCGAAGGCTCCTGGTGGCCCGCCTGGCAGCAGTGGCTGGCGCGGCACTCCGCCGCGCGGCAGGTGGCAGCGCGCAGCGCGCGCGCCCTTGCATCGCGCCCCGGCGCGCGCGGGGCCTCCGCCGATACGGCGGCGCTCGATGCTCCGGGCAGCTACGTGCGTGGCTAAAGCGCGGCGGGGCGGCGTGGACGCCTTGGGGAAATTGGCGTACTAATTGGCTCCTGAGGCCGGCCGATGTGAAGAACGGCAGTGGGGGTGCCAATGACAGCGAAACGCATCGCGTACGTGACGGGCGGCATGGGCGGCATCGGCACGGCGATCTGCCGCCGTCTGTGCCAGGACGGCCACACGGTCATCGCCGGCTGCGGTCCGGGCTCGACGCGCAAGGACCGCTGGCTGGCGCAGATGCGCGCGGAAGGCTGTCAGGTGCATGCCTCGGAAGGCAACGTCTCCGACTGGGATTCGACCAAGCGGGCGTTCGAGATCACGCGAGCGGAAGTCGGTCCGATCGATATCCTCATCAACAACGCCGGCATCACCCGCGACGGCACCTTCCAGAAGATGACCAACGAGGCCTGGCACGCGGTCATCGAGACCAACCTCAACTCGCTGTTTCACGTCACCAAGCAGGTGATCGACGGCATGCTCGAGCGCGGCTGGGGCCGCATCGTCAACATCTCCTCGGTGAACGGTCAGCGCGGTCAGTTCGGCCAGACCAACTACTCGACCGCCAAGGCCGGTATCCACGGCTTCACCATGGCGCTCGCGCAGGAGGTCGCCGCGCGCGGCGTCACCGTCAACACTGTGTCCCCCGGCTACATCGGCACCGACATGGTGCGCGGCGTCAAGCCCGACCGTCTCGAGAAAATCGTCGCCGCCATCCCGGTGAAACGCCTCGGCGAGCCCCACGAGATCGCCTCGATCGTCGCGTGGCTGGCGGGCGAGGAGGCGGCCTTCGCCACCGGGGCGGATTTCTCGCTGAACGGCGGCCTGCACATGGGCTGACCTCCCCGGCGTGAGCGCCGCGCAACTCTCAGCGTTGAAGGTGTGCGTGGTCGGCGCCGGCGCGATCGGCGGCTTCCTCGGCACGCGCCTCGCGCGTGAAGGCAGCGCGCAGGTTGCCGCGCTCGCCCGCGGCGCAACGCTGGTGGCACTGCGCGACCATGGCTGGCGCCTCGAGCAGGGCGGCGAGTGGCTGCAGGCTGCCGTCGCGCTCGCTTCCGACGATGCGCACGAGCTCGGCCCGCAGGACCTGGTCATCATCGCGGTAAAGAGCCCGGCGCTCAGCGCGCTCGCCCCGACGCTCGCGCCGCTGCTCGACGCCGACACCGTGGTGTTGCCGGCGATGAACGGCGTGCCGTGGTGGTTCGCCAGCGGCATAGCCGCGCTCGGTGCGCGTCCGCTCACGAGCGTCGATCCGCACGGCAGGATCGCCGCCGTGATCCCCGTCGAGCGCGTCATCGGCTGCGTGGTGCACGCGAGCGCGGCGAGCGCCGCCCCCGGCATCGCCGTGCACCGCATGGGACAGGGCCTCATCCTCGGTGAGCCGCACGGGGAGATCTCCGAGCGCCTGCAGCGCATCGGCGCGCTGCTCGGTCGCGCGGGCTTCGAGGTGAGCCTCTCGCCGCGCATCCGCTACGACGTCTGGTACAAGCTCTGGGGCAACATGACCATGAACCCGGTCTCGGCGCTCACCGCCGCGACCGCCGACCGCGTGCTCGACGATGAGCTGGTGCGCACCTTCTGCGCGGCCGCCATGCGCGAAGCCGCAGCGGTCGGCGCGTGCATCGGCTGCGACGTGCACGAGTCCGCCGAGGACCGCTTCGCGGTGACGCGCAAGCTCGGCGTCTTCAAGACCTCGATGCTGCAGGACGTGGAAGCGCTGCGGCCGATCGAGCTCGATGCACTCGTCGGCGCGGTGCGCGAGATCGGTGAGCGCGTCGGCGTCGCCACACCGATGATCGATGCGCTGTTCGGACTGACGCGCCTCTTCGGCCGCACGCACGGCCTCTACCCGGACCGATTGAGCGGCGCCGAGCGCGCGCCGTAACCGCGCCGCTCGAGACAACCGCGCGCGCTGCCTCGGTGAGCGCGCCGCGTGCGCCCAGTGCACGCCTCTGACACACGCCTGTCACACGCGCGGCAAAAAAAAATCGCGCGCGCAACTGTAGCCAAATCCGCACGTCGCTCTGTCGAGACATTTGCCTCACGTGCGCGCGCCGCGTTTTACTTCCGCCGCGCTCCACGCAGATCGTCGGTCATCTCAGCGCTTGTGCATCCTGCGCATCGCTCCGGTCGGCCGGCACTGCACGTAGGAGCACGCCCGTCGCAAGACGGAATGTAAGCAGGGGAGGCAGCCGGCAGGCCCTCGACGGGAGGTCTGCCTGCGAAATCTGATCGCGGCGGTGCAAAATCTTATCGCGCGCATCGGATTGTGCCGACCCTTTGGGTATTCAGTGGAGGCACAATGTATCGCGCACCTTTCTCTACACGCACGTCCTTGCGGCGACTGTCAGTCCGCGCCTTCGCCGGCGCTGTCCTCTGTTTCGGCGCCGCTGCAGCACACGCCAGCACCGCGGCCGATGGACTTTCGATCTCCGGCTCACCGCCGCAGAGCGTCACGGTCGGACAGACCTACTCATTCACGCCGACCACAGCCAATCCGAAGAAGCGTACCTTGACCTTCCTGATCGCGGATATGCCGCGCTGGGCGACGTTCAACACGACCACCGGCCGTCTTTCGGGCACGCCGACCGCTGCCGACGTCGGCACTTCACCCGCCAACATTCTCATTTACGTTGGGGACGGAGTCGACCACGCCTACCTTTACCCGGAGTTTGGCATCAAGGTCTCTGCCGCGACGAGCGCCGACAAGCCATCGATCTCCGGAACGCCGCCCACCAGCGTGACCGCAGGCAGCACCTACAAATTTCAACCCACCGCCAAGGATCCGGACGGCAAGACGCTGTCGTTCTCGGTGCAGAACAAGCCCGCCTGGGCGACCTTCAGCATCGCCACCGGGCTTCTCGAGGGCACGCCGAGCAGTACGCAGACCGGGGCGTATGACGACGTCATCATCAGTGCGAGCAACGGACAGTACTCGAGCGCGCTGCCCGGCTTCGACGTCACGGTGAGCGGCTCCACGTCGAGCACCGCGAGCGCGGTCATCGACTGGATTCCGCCGACGAAGAACACCAATGGCAGTCCGCTCACCGACCTTGCGGGGGTGCGCATCTACTATGGAACCTCGGCGGCCAATCTCAGCCACATGGTGCAGATCTCCAGCAGCACCCAGACGAGCTACACACTCGGCAACCTCACCGCCGGCACCTGGTACTTCGGTGGCGTGTCTTACACCACCACCGGTGCGCAGAGCGCCATGTCGCACGTGGTCAGCATGAGCGTGCAGTGAGCGCACTGCCGCCCGCGCCGCGCCTACCCGGGCTGCAGCCGCGCTGTCGCCAGGTTCAGGTGTCTCCATGTCGAGACATTTTGCTAAGAGAGCCGGCAGCGCGCACTGTGCACTCGAACCTCGCAGTCGGCTCTGCCGCTGCGGGTAAGGGCAAACCCGTCGCAAGACGGGGACGCAAAGCCTCCGGTCTCCCCAAGGGAGATAGCGGGGTTGCCGGCCAGTCCTGGACTCATAGTGGACGGTCGTCAGACGACTACTGCCGCGCGCGGCTTGCTGCCGCGCTCAGCGTGTCGGGCTCTGCCTCCCCGCGTGCGACCGCACTGGTCGGGGAGGCAAGATGTTTTACGTACCGTTCTTTACACCCACGTTTTTCACACCCACGTCGTTACGGCGACTGTCGGTCCGCGTCCTCGCCGGCGCTGTGCTTTGTTTCGGCGCCGCCACGGCAGCACACGCCAGCAGGGCGGCCGATGGACTTGCGATCTGGGGCACACCGCCGAGAGCGCCACGGTCGGACAGGCTTACTCGTTTACCCCGACAGTAGTCAATCCGAAGGGGCGCACTTTGACCTTCCATGTCGCGGATATGCCGCGCTGGCTGACTGTCAACCCGACCACGGGCCTTCTTTCGGGCACGCCGACCGCTGCCAACGTCGGCACTTCACCCGCCAATATTCTCATTTGGGTTACGGACGGAGTCGACCGTGCCCAAATTGAGCAGGAGTTTGGCATCAAGGTCTCTCCCGCCGGGGGGAGCGCTGCGCCGCCCACGATCTCCGGGACGCCGCCCACGAGTGCCACGGCCGGCACGCCGTACACCTTCCAGCCCACTGCCAGCGGACCTGCCGGGATGACGCTGTCGTTCTCGGTGCAGAACAAGCCCGCCTGGGCGACCTTCAGCATCGCCACCGGACAACTTACCGGGACCCCCAGCAGCACGCAGACCGGAAGTTATTCCAACATTGTTGTGAGCGTCAGCGACGGACAGGCCTCGAGCGCGCTCGCGCCCTTCACCATCTCGGTGGCTGGCACGACAGCGACCACCGGCAGCGCGACGGTCAACTGGGTGCCGCCCACACAGAACACCAACGGCAGTGCGCTCACCAATCTTGCGGGGATCATCCTTTACTACGGGACAGCGCCCGCGAGCCTCACGCAATCGGTGAAGTTGGCCAGCAGCAGCCAGATCAGCTACACCATCGCCAATCTCACCGCGGGTACCTGGTACTTTGGCGGCGTGGCCTACACCAACACCGGCGTGCAGAGCGCCATGTCGCCAGTGGTCAGCATGAGCGTGCAGTGAGCGCACTGCCGTCCATGTCGGCGCTCGTCAGCGCGAGCATTCCGTAGGGAACTTACCGACGCTGCCGCGGGTCACACTGCCCGCGGGGCGCGCGAGTTAATCGGTCGATGCGGGCGGGCGGCAGGGACGCCGCTTCGCCCAGGGACCGCCGCTCACACCGCTAGCGGCGTCCGGGTCGACCACGATATCGCTGCGCACGTCGCGCGCACCGTTTGCGTCAGGTCGCGCGCGCCTCGTCCGCCCGGATCGTGTCGCCGCTCGTCCACAGGTGCCACGCGGCCCACAGGCCAGTGGGTGCGAGCAGCAGCAGCGCCCAGCGCAGCGACTCGCGGCCGGCGCCGAAGGAGGCACCGAACCAGTCGCTCAGCCAGCCGACGAGCTGCGGGGCGAGGATCAGATTGGCGACGTTGGCGAGCAGCAGCAGGATCGCACAGGTGGTCGCGCGCATGTGCGCCGGTACGACGTTCTGCAGCAGCCCGAGAATCGGGCCGATGTAGAAGTACACCGCCGGCGCGAAGATCCACAGCAGCACGGTCGCCGCTTTGAGCGAGGGCACCCAATACGCCAGCCAGGACGGCAGCGTGCTGAGCGCGATCACCACGCTCAGCAGCCGCACTACGTAGCGCGGATCCGCCGCCGCACGCCGCGCCATGAGCAGCCCCGCGATCAGTGTGCCGAGCGTGCCGGCGATGAGGTGCATGAGCCCGACCCGCGCCCCGGCCTCGCCCACCGTCAGCTGGTGCGAGCGCTGCAGGAAGGTCGGCGTCCACCACAGAAGTCCCCAGCTCCAGAACGTCGCCGCCGCGCCGCCGAGCAACAGGTGCACCGCCGAGCGCTGCGTGCGGATGAAGCGCAGCGTGGCGCGCACGCTGCTGCCCTGCGCGGGCGGCGCATGCGTATCGAGCCCGCCGCGGCGCGGCTCGCTGACGCTGAGCCATACGAGCAGCGCCAGCAGCACACCGGGCACGCCCAGCACCAGGAACGCCGCGCGCCAGCCGGCCCGCTCCGCGGCCGCCCCGGCCACCGAGGAGCCAAGCCACACCCCGAGCGGGGTGCCGAGGGCGAACAGCGTCAGCGCCAGCGGCCGGCGCGCCGGCGGGAACTTGTCGGCGAGAATGGAAGTGGAGGGAGGCGTGCCGCCGGACTCACCGATGCCGACGCCGAAGCGCGCCAGCAACAGCTGCCAGTAGTTGTGGGTCAGCCCGCACAGCGCCGTGAACAGCGACCACAGCGCCAGCGCGACCGCCAGGATGTTACGGCGATTGCCGCGGTCGGCGAGCGCGGAGACCGGGATCCCCACCGTCACGTAGACCAGCGCGAGGGCAACCCCGGTGAGGAACGCGATGCCGCTGTCGGAAAGCTCCAGCTCGTGGCGGATGGGCTCGATCAGGGTCGAGACCGAGAAGCGGTCGGCGATATTCAGTGCATAGACGGCAGTGAGGACCGCGAGCACATACCAGCGGTCGCGCGGCGCCGTCACTGCACCCAGGTCCAGTCCTGCGCGCGTGCGCGGCAGCCGCCGCCCGCGCCGCTCCAGGCACGGCCGCGAACCGCGCGGCCGCTGGCTGCCCCGGTCGCCTCGCCGTGGCGCAGCGCGCGCACACCGTTCACCCACACCTCTTCCACGCCGGTGGCCAGCTGCTGCGGACGCTCGTAGGTGGAGTGATCCTGGACGGTGGCCGGGTCGAACACCACGACGTCGGCGAAGTAGCCGGCCTTGAGCCGGCCGCGCCCGGACAGTGACAGCGTGTCGGCGGGGAAGGCCGCGAGCTTGCGGATGGCTTCCTGCAGCGTGATGACGTGCTCGTCGCGCACGTAGCGTGCCAGCACGCGCGCGAAGTTGCCGTAAGCGCGCGGATGGTGGCTCGACTTCAAAAACACCCCTTCCGGTGCCGGCGCCTCCTCATCGGAATCGAAGCTCACCCACGGCAGCGCCACCTCGCGCCGCACGTTGTCCTCCGACATGAGGAAATACGCCACTCCGACCCGCGAGCCGTCCTCGATCACCAGGTCGATCGCGGCGTCCTCGGGCGACACCCCGCGCGTGTGCGCCACCTCGGCGAGCGTCTTGCCGGTGAGTGGCTTCAAAGCGGGGTTCTTGAAGGCGAGCAGCAGCGTGCCGGCGGCGCCCGCCGCGCCGTAGAGATTCTCCCACTGCGGCGCCGGATCGCGCATGTCGGCCAGCACGCGCGGGCGCACCTGCGGATCCTTGAGGCGTGCGATCCAGGCCTCGAGCCCGCCGTCCTGCACCCACGGCGGCATCGCCGCGTCGAGCCCGGTCGCGCCGGCCGTGTAGACGTACATGTCGGCGGTGATGCGCACGCCGGACTGGCGTGCCGCCTCGACCGCACCGATGAGTGCGTCGAGCTTGCTCCAGTTGCGCTTGCCGGCCGCCTTCAGGTGATAGATCTCGGCCGGGCCGCCCGAGGCGCGGGCGATCTCGACCGTCTCCTGCACCCCCTCGAGCAACCGGTCGCCTTCGCTGCGCATGTGCACGCTGTAGAGTCCCCCGCAACGCGCCGACTCGCTGGCGAGCGCGATCAGCTCCGGGGTCCTGGCGTACTCGTTGGGGCTGTAGATGAGTGCGGTCGTGACGCCGAGCGCGCCTTGCTCCATGGCCTGGCGGACCAGGCCGCGCATCTGCTCGAGCTGCGCGGCGGTTGGCTGCACGTCGCGCTCGCCGAGCACGTAGTTGCGCACGGTGCCCGCGCCCACGTAGGAAGCGACGTTCGGCGCAATGCCGCGCCGCTCGAGCTTGTCCAGGTACTCCCCGAGCGTGGTCCAGTCGATCGCATAGTGGATGTCGCCCTGGCGCTGCACGCCAAGCTCCTTCATGCGTGGCGACAGCGGCCCCATCGAATCCTCGCCCAGCACCTCGAGCGTCACGCCCTGGCGCAGGTCGCTCAACGCCCGGCCGTCGGCGAGCAGCGACTCCTCCGGATGCGCCAGCATGTTGACGAAGCCCGGCGCCACCGCCTTGCCGTGCGCATCGAGGCGCTCGCGCGCGGACCCCGGCGCCTTGCGGCCGACGTAGGCGATGCGATCCCCGGTGATGGCGATCTCGCCGACGAAGGGCTCGCCGCCCGAGCCGTCGTAGACGCTCGCCCCGCTGATCAGCACGTCGTAGGGCGCGCCACCGGCGGCCGGCGCGGCCGACCCGAGCGCAGCGCCCGCGACCGAGGCGCCCGCAGCGCAGAGGCACAGCGTCAGCAGACACGAGGGTGTGCTGCGGATCATCATGGCGTGAGCTCCCCGAAAAATTCCGCGACTTCTTTTAGGTCCGCTGCCCCGCCGGCGGCCGACGGGCGCTGAGTATGCGGGATCGGGCGATGCCGCGCAGCTGCCGCTTCGCGTCAGTGGCCGGCTTGAGTGACGGGGGTGTTCGCCCCGGCTCGCTCGACGCACTCGCGCAGGCCGCTCAACACCGCCGGCACGTCCTTACGCAGCGTGCGCGTCACCAGAAACTGCGGGATCCAGAACCCGGGATCGAGGTACACCTCGTACTCCACCACGGTTGCCGAACCATCGGCCGTCGCCGTCAGCAGCCACGCGCCCTCTTCTTCCTTCAGATCGCCGCTCACGCGGCGGAAATCCATGCGGCGCGGGCGGTCGTATTCGGCGCGAAACACGTAGCGAACCGCGGGCAGCAGCCAGGAGTAGCGCACCTCCTGTTCGATCTCCTCCCAGCGCCCATCGGCGGCGCGGGCGACCAGGTGACAGCGCTGCAGGCCCGGCACGAAGAGGGTGGCCTGGCGGCAATCAGTCATGACGCGCCACACCGCCTCGGGCGTCGCCGGGATGCGCACCGCGGCCTGCACGCTGCCGTGCGGCCGGGACGGATCGACGGAATCGCCGGCTTCGACCACGATCTCGCCGGCGGCGAGGCGTTTCTGTACCGTCGGCTCACTCACCCAGTCGCCCTGCGCGGGCAGCGGCAGCGGCCGCAGCAGCGCCAGCGCCGCGCACAACAAAGCGCCGCCCTTAGGGCTCACAGTCGGTGTCCGCGCGCATGTCGTACGGTGAGTACGCCCGGGAAGCGCCCCAGTTCATCATCGAGGCCTCAAAGGGGATGGCGGATCGAGCTTGCGCAACGGCGCAGCCCCATTCTACCGTCAGACAGTGACTGACACCTCCTGCGACGTGATCGTGATCGGCGCCGGCGCCGCTGGCCTGGCCGCGGCTTCCCACCTTGCGGCAGCCGGCCGCGAGGTGCTGCTGCTGGAGGCGCGCGATCGCGTCGGCGGACGCATCTGGACGCGCCGCGAAGCGGGCGTGCCGGTGCCGATCGAGCTCGGAGCGGAGTTCATCCACGGGTCTGCCGCCCTCACCCGCAGCCTTCTCGCTCAGGCGGGCAGCCCGGTGGTCGATTCCGCCGGCGCACACCTCACGCTTGAGCAGGGTGAGCCGCAGGCGCGCGAGCCGTTTTGGCCGAACATCGAGGCGGTGATGCGCGACAGCACCGTGCTCGCCGAGCGCGACATGTCCTTCGATGACTTTCTCGATCAGCAACCCCCCGGCAGCCTCTCGCCCGAAGAGCGGCAGCGCGCGCGCATGATGGCGGAAGGCTTCGACGCGGCGGACACCGCACGCGCGAGCGCGCGCGCGATCGCCGCCGAATGGACCGGCGACACGCTCGGCGCTGCGACCTCGCGCCCGCGCGACGGCTACGAAGCGCTGCTGGCCGCGCTGGTGGCGCCGCGCCACGCCGATCGGCCGCGTCTGCGGCTCAACTCCCCGGTGTGCGAGGTTCGCTGGGCGCGGCATGCGGTCGAGGTGAGCGGCGAATTCTTAGGCGCGCCGTTCACCGCCACGAGCGCCCGAGCGGTCATCGCGCTGCCCCTCGGGGTGCTGCAGAGCCCGCCGCCCGCCGCCGGCGCCGTGCGCTTCACTCCCGGGATTGACGCCAAGCGTGCCGCCCTCGCGGGGCTCGCCTCAGGTCCGGTGGTCAAGATCCTGCTGCGCTTCGCCTCGGCGTTCTGGGAGGAGCTGCACGACGGCCGCTACCGCGACGTGTCGTTCTTTCACGCGCCGGGGGCGCAGATTCCGACCTTCTGGACCTGCGCTCCGGCGCGCGCACCGCTGCTGGTCGCCTGGGCGGGAGGACCGCGCGCTCAGGCGGTCTCGGCCGGCGCCTCGCCGCAGCAGCTGGCTGCGACGGCGACGCAGAGTCTGCAGCAGCTCCTCGGCAGGCACGTCGATGTGCGCGGGCAGCTCGAGGGCTACTACTACCACGACTGGCAGCACGATCCGTTCGCCCGCGGGGCCTACAGCTACGTGCTGCTCGGCGGCAGCGAAGCGCGCGCGCATCTGGCCCGCCCGCTCGAGGACACGCTGTTCTTTGCCGGGGAGACCACCGACACCCACGGGGAAGGCGGCACCGTCACGGGCGCGCTGCAGAGCGGCCGGCGCGCCGCGCTCGAGGTGCTGGGCAGCTGAGGCGATCCGGCGGCGCACCTGCGCAACCGCAGCGCTTTGCGTGCGGCTTCGCTAGCATAGCCGCCGTGCGTTTACGCGCACCCACGAACTAAAGGAGCCTGTCTGATCACCAGGGGAATAGTGCTCGCCGGCGGCGCCGGTACACGCCTGCACCCGGCGACGCGCGTGGTGTCCAAGCAGCTTCTGCCGCTCTACGACAAGCCGCTGGTGTATTACCCGCTGGCGACGCTCATGCTGGCGGGTATCCGCGAGGTGCTGCTGATCGTCACCCCGGAGGACGGCGCGCTGTTCGAGCGGCTGCTCGGCGATGGCTCGCAGTGGGGCATCCGCGTGCAGTACGCCACGCAGGCACAGCCAGGCGGCATCGCCCAGGCGCTGCTGATCGGCGAGCGCTTCATCGGCGCGCAGTCGGTGTGCCTGGGGCTCGGCGACAATCTCTTCTACGGACATGGCTTCCCGGAGCAGTTGCGCAAGGCCACCGCCCAGACCGAAGGCGCGACGGTGTTCGCCTACTACGTGAGCGATCCGGAGCGCTACGGGGTGGTCGAGTTCGATGATTCCGGACGCGCGATCGGCCTCGAGGAGAAGCCGCGCACCCCCCGCTCGCACTACGCGGTCACCGGGCTTTATTGCTACGACGCGGGCTGCGTGCAGATCGCGCGCTCGCTCAAGCCTTCGGCGCGCGGGGAGCTGGAGATCACCGACGTCAACCGTGCGTATCTTCAGGCCGGGAAGCTGCGGGTCGAAGTGCTCGGGCGCGGCGTCGCCTGGCTCGACACCGGCACGCACTCCTCGCTCCTGGCCGCGGCGAATTTCGTCGAGACCATCGAGTCGCGGCAGGGATTGAAGGTGTGCTGCCCCGAGGAGATCGCGTTCCGCCAGGGATTCATCGACCGCGAGCAGCTGGCACGCCTCGCCGAGGGCCTGGGCCGTTCCGGCTACGGCCAGTACCTGCAGACCGTGCTGAGCGAGCGAATCTACTGATGCGCGCCATCCCGTTCGAGCTGCCCGGCGCATTCCTGATCGAGCACGACGTCTACCCGGACGAGCGTGGCGCGTTCTTCGAAGGCTGGAACGAGCGCGCCCTGGCGCAGGCCGGCATCGCGGTGCGCTTCGTCCAGGACAACGTGAGCCTCTCGCGGCGCTTCGTGCTGCGCGGCCTGCACTACCAGCTGCCGCACGCGCAAGGCAAGCTGGTGCGGGTGCTCGCCGGGGAGATCTTCGACGTGCTGGTCGACCTGCGCCGCTCCTCGCCGGCGTTTGGACGCAGCGTGCACGTCACGCTGAGCGCGGCCGCGCCCCGCTCGCTGTGGGTGCCGGAAGGCCTCGCCCACGGGTTCCTCGCGCTCAGCGACGACACGCAGGTGCAGTACAAGGTCACCGACTACTGGGACCGCAGCGCCGAGCGCACCCTCGCCTGGGACGATGCGAGTCTCGCGATCGGCTGGCCGCTGCCCTCGGGCGCCACGCCCATCCTGTCCGCGAAGGACCGCCACGGCCATTCGCTCGCGGATGCCGAGACCTTCGCGTGACGGCGCTCATCACCGGCGGCGGCGGTCAGCTGGCGCACGCCTTGCAGACGAGCGCGCCTGCGGAGCAAGCGGTGCGCGCGCTCAGCCATGCGGAACTCGACATCGCCGATGAGGCCGCCGTGCAGGAGGTCATGCGCACGCTGCGGCCGCAGCTCGTCATCAATACGGCCGCTTTCACGCGCGTCGACGACGCGGAAGCGCGGCCCGAGGCGGCCGAACGCGCCAATGCCACCGGACCTGCGGTGCTCGCCGCGGCCTGCCGCGCAAGCGGGGCCTGGCTGCTGCACGTCTCCACCGACTACGTGTTCGACGGCACGCATAACCGTCCGTACGCACCGTCGGCGGAAGGGCGCCCCCTGAGCGTCTACGGACGTACCAAGCTCGCCGGCGAGCGCGCGGTGCAGGCAGCGCTCGGCGCCGGCAGCACGCTGGTGCGCGCCTCCTGGCTCTATAGCGGCGGGCACCGCAACTTTCTCACCACCATGCTGCATCGGCTGGCAGCGCCCGGGGAGTTGCGCGTCGTCGCCGACCAGGTCGGCGCCCCGACCGCGGCGAGCGGCCTGGCGCGCGTGCTGTGGGCGCTGGCGGCGCGGCGCGCCGGCGGCGTCTTTCACTGGTGCGACTCGGGTGTGGCGAGCTGGTACGACTTCGCGGTCGCCATCGCCGAGGAGAGCCGCGCACTGCAGCTGCTGCACACGCCCGCGGTGGTGATTCCGATCGCGAGCGCCGAATATCCGCTGCCCGCACCGCGCCCGCCTTACAGCCTGCTCGACAAGAGCGGCACCGAGCAGCTCCTGGGAATACGCGCTGCGCACTGGCGCGTCGCGCTGCGCGAGACGCTGAGCGGGCTCGCGGCACAGCGCGCGGCGCAAGGCACGGCGGATCGCACGCACGCCGGGCCTGGCGGGGGCACGACGGTGAGACGCCTGCTGGTCACCGGCGGTGCGGGGTTCATCGGGGCCAACTTCTGCCACTACTGGACACGCACCTACCCCGCCGACCGCGTGGTGGTGCTCGATCTGCTCACCTATGCGGGCAATCTCGCCAGCATCGCGCCGCTGATCGACGCGCGACGGGTGCGGTTCGTGCACGGTGACATCGCCGATGGCGCCCAGGTCGAGAGCCTGCTCGGCGCCGAGAGCATCGACACGGTGGTGAATTTCGCGGCGGAGTCGCATGTCGACCGCTCCATCGAGGATCCGCAGAGCTTCCTGCGCACGAACGTCCTGGGCACGCAGGCGCTGCTCGAAGCGGTGCGGCGCGCGTGGGGCACGGCTGACCTGCAGGGGCGGCGTTTTCACCACGTTTCGACCGATGAGGTTTACGGCTCGCTCGCCGCGGACGATCCGGCTTCCACCGAGAGCTCGCCCTACGTGCCCAGCTCCCCGTACGCCGCCAGCAAGGCCGCCGCCGATCACCTGGTGCGGGCCTATGCGCGCACCTACGGCGTACCGTGCACCATCAGCAACTGCTCGAATAATTACGGCCCGTACCAGTTCCCCGAGAAGCTGCTGCCGCTGTGCATAGTCAACCTGCTGCAGGGGCTGGCGCTGCCCATCTACGGCGACGGACTGCAGATCCGCGACTGGCTGCATGTCGAGGATCATTGCCGCGCGATCGATGCGATCCTGCGTGCCTCCGCGGTTGGGGAGACGTGGAACGTCGGCAGCTCCGGCGGAGACACCAACCTCGCCATCGTGCAGGCGCTGTGCGACCTGGTCGATGCCGCGCTCACCGCCGACGCGAGCCTCGCGCAGCGCTTCCCGCAGAGTGCCGCCGCCGCCGGCCGCTCCTCACGCTCACTGATCGAGCATGTACGTGACCGGCCCGGGCACGACCGGCGCTACTGCGTCGACTGCTCGAAGCTGCGCGGACAGTTGGGTTTCAGCGCCGCGACGACGCTCGCAGCGGGCCTGGCCGGCACCGTGCAGTGGTACCTCGCGAACGATGCCTGGTGGCGCCCGATCCTGAGCGGGGAGTACCGCGACTGGTACGCGCGTCAGTACCCGAACGGGACGGGTGCGACCGCGCGAGGCTCGCCCGGGCGCTGAGCGCGCGATTCGATCAGCGCGCGATCGCGCTCACGTGGGCGAGTGGCGACGAGCGCCACCACGCGCCCACGCCAGCTGGTTTTCAGGTGGCTCGTTTAGTTCTGCGGCGAGCCGTTCAGCTGATGCTTGCAGGCCTTCTTAGCCTGGGCCTTGGTCATGCCCGAGTTGCTGGCCTGTTGCTGCGCGATGCAGTCTTTCATCTGCTGCTTGGTAGAGGCACTGCTGGGGCTGGTGTCGCTGGCCGACGACGACGGCGGCGCATTCGTCTGGCCGGCATCGCTTGACGGGTTAGGGGTGCTCATCTGGTCCTGCTCACCAGCAGAGCTATCCGGCGGTGGCGCAGCCGGCTGTTGATAAGTCTGCGCTGCCGCAACGCTGCCCGCGGCCAGCAATACCAGCGTGATGACTCCGTGTACTGTCTTCATAGGTGGATCCTCCTGCTACGAAGCACCAAGGATGGACTAGGCTCGACCTGCATTTGAGCCCCATGGATGACTCAAGGACACGTCAGCGGCGGACTACGCGCACGTATCCATGCGAATGTGAACGTCGCATGAACGGCGCGCGCACCGTACGCGCTTACGCCTGAAAGCACTTGCTCGGCGCTGAAGTTTATTTCATGTGCAAGTAACGCTTCGTTCCTTGACCGTGCCCGCCACGCTGGTATGGTCCGCTCGCGTCTTGGCGGCGGCGGCGCGCAGTACTGCACAGGGAGTCGAGCGACTTGAGTGATTCTTTCAGCAAACACTATCTGCTCGCATCGGATTTCGATCAGACGCTGAGCTTCAACGATTCCGGTCAGGTGCTCGCCGATCTGCTCGGCGTGCGCGGCTTCCAGGAGCGCGTCGCCGGGCTGGCGCACAGCAATCTCGTCCAGCAGGGCGGCGAGCTCGCCTACCTCATCAGGCACGACCCGGAGTTTCGCGGTGTGCGTCACGAGCACCTGGTGGAGACCGGCAGGCGTGTGCGCCTCAAAGGCGCGATCCCGGCGCTGGTGAAGTTCCTCGAGAACGGCTTCGAGGGTTACCGCTTCTCTTTCTACGTCATTTCCGCGGCGCCGCGCGAGATCGTGACTGCTGCACTGAGCGGCATCCTGGCGCCCGACCACATCTACGGCACCGAACTGGATTTCGACCAGACCTCGGGCGAAGTGCGCTCGATCAGGCGGGTGCCGGCCGGTTACGGCAAGGTCGCGGTGATCGAAGAATTACAGCATCGGCTGCAGATCGCGCCCGATCGCGTGATTTACGTCGGCGACGGCAGCTCCGACGTCCACGTCATGCTGCACGTCAACAGTCATGACGGCTTCACGATCGCGGTCTCCGACAACCAGCAGCTCGCGCGCATCGCCCGCAGCACGGTCTTGAGCGACAACGTCTTCAGCATCATGGTGCCGGTGCTCGATCAGATCCTCGACTGGCGTGCCGGCGAGATCCGCGAGCTGCTCGAGCGCAACGGTCTGACGCTGCAGGCGTGGGAAAAGGCGCGCACCGATCACGTGCAGCTCGGCGTCACCGCGTCCGTGCCGGCCCCGGCAGCGGGCTGAAGCGCGATGAGCAGCGCGGCGATCAGCTGGCTGGGTTGGGTGGCGACCGCGCTGTTCGTTGCGTCGTATTTCTGCGCGCGCCCTGCGGCGTTGCGCGCCACGCAGATGCTCGGCGCGCTGCTGTGGGTCCTGTACGGTGTGCTGATCGGCGCACCTCCGGTGATCGTTGCCAACGTGCTGGTCATCGCCGCCGCGGCCTGGACCGCGACGCGCGGGCTGACCGGCGACAAGCGATCCACTGGTCGCCTCGGAGCGTGAGGTAGCCTCGGCCGGAGGTTCGGGAATTCAGATTGGAGCGCTCGCGCCGCCGGCATCTGGCGCGGACGGGTAGAGGAGCGTTCGGTCGGACAACATGCGCACGCCGGGCGTAGGAGTGGCAGGCCGCACCTCATCCAGTCCCATGATGTGCGCCACCGGGATCCCGTCGGCCAGCAGATAGTCGGCAACGATCCGGCGGTGGCAACGCCACCAGACGGCTTCGGCACACATCACGGCACAACGCCGCACACGCGCCAGGGCCTCCAGCTCCTCGAGCCCTGCACGGAAGCCCTGACTGGCCGCGTAATCCGCGTAATTGCGAAACGCCGTGTTGCGCCACATCGTGTTCGGGGACGGGGCAGCGTTCGCGGCGCGGTGGCGCAGCCCACCCAGGGCGGCAAGGTGCCGGTAGTCGATGCGTGCCTCCGCCAGCGATCCGGGCAAGACGTCTGCGTTGAACTGCGGATTCGTCCGCGAGCGCGGCATCGTGCGCACGTCGACGACCAATTCGACCGAGACCTGCGTGAGCAACGCCATGAACTCGCTTATCGTGCGCGTCGAATGTCCTATCGTGTAGACGATCACGTGCTCCTCATCGCGCCACGGCGCTGGCGGCTGGGCGGTCACCTTGCTCCTGACCAGGACGGAAAGGAAGCTGCGCCTGTTCCGCCAGCGACGCGGCAGCGCTTGCGGAACTTGCGGCGCCGACGCAGGTCAACTGTCATGACTCGATGCACTGTGCGAGGCCGGAGTGATCGATGAGATCTGCCAGTGTGGCTATCGTCGGTCTGCTGTTTGCGTATGCCGCTCACACCACTGGGCGCGCGGAAATCGTGGCAGCCCCGATCAGACCTGCAGTGTGGTATCACTACGACGTGATCGTTGACCTGCAGGACTTGCCGAAGCGGTATACGTGTGATGACTTGTGGTACAAGTTCCGCGACATCCTGCTTACCATCGGCGCACGGCCGGATATGGAGATCGTTCCTTATCGCTGCCCCGGTCCCTCGCCTCACGTGCAGATACGGTTCGCCTTTCCCCACGTACTAACGGGCTCCCAGGTCAGGTTCGCAAGCTTGCAGGTGGTCAGTGGCACCGTGCGCCTCGAGGCCGGGCACCCACGCTCACTCGACGTCTCGGACTGCGCCCTGTTGCAGCAGATCCAGGATACGTTGCTTGCCGGCCTGCCCGTGCGTGTGGAGAGCGGACATCTCTCATGCCCGGCATCGCCCGCAAGCCACCGCCCGTTCCAGTTGTCAGTGCAGACGCTGCAAGCGGCGCGTCAGAAACAAGCATAGGAGCCGGTTCACAGATCCACTGTTCGGTGAAATACTGCTGTCGTGATTTCCCGGGGCGAAGAGGACGCAGATGACGACGCAGGCGGCGCACCCCCATGCCTGCTGCACGAACTGGATCCGCAAGGTGTCGTTAGCCCGGACCCTCGACAGACAAGGGATGTCAGCCGTTGGCGAAAGGTAGAGCGCGAGCGCTTGATCGGCGCAAGGCTCGGGCTGACGGCAGATTATCGTGCCGAGCAGACTTCAGCCATTGCGAGAGATCTGCACCAGCTGATTCGGCCGGCTGCAGACACGGTGGTCAGTGTCTACTGGCCCATCAAGGCCGAGCCGGATCTTCGACCATGGATGCAGGCCATGTCGGAACGCGGGGTGCGGGTCGCGTTGCCGGTTGCGGTCGCGCTGGGTCAACCTCTCATGTTCCGCGAGTGGCGGCCGAACGCCCGGCTGGCGCGCGGCCTGTGGAAGATTCCTTACCCCGCTGACGGCGCCGACCTAGTGCCGACCGTGGTGATCGCCCCGGTAGTTGGTTTCGACAAGGAGTGCTTCCGCCTCGGCTACGGTGGAGGATTTTTCGATCGAACTCTGGCGGCCTTCGACGCGGCTCCACTGGTGATAGGCGTCGGGTACGCCGGCGCATTGATCCGTACGATCTTCCCGCAGCCTCACGACATACCCATGGATTGGATCCTCACCGGTGCGGCACCGCCGTTGCGCCGCGGCGTTTGAAGCATCACGGGCCAGCCGTTGGGCGTAACGCACAACAGTCGTAGCCGCCGTGCATTGACTCTGGTTGCTGCGATTGCCTGGTTTGGTGTTCTGCTGCAACTGTACCTGTCGTTGCGGCTGGCCGCGCACAGTGGCAAGTCCGTCGTTGACGGCCTGGTCGTCTTCTTCGGCTATTTCACTGTGCTGACCAATATCTTCGTCGCACTCGCCGCAACGCTGCCCCTCTTCCGCAATTCACGCCCGGGTCGCTGGTTCGCCAGCGCGATGGCGCTCGGGTGCGCAACCACCGCAATCGCGTTTGTGGGGATCGTCTACCATTTACTCCTGCGCAATCTTTGGGCACCCGCGGGGTTGCAGTGGATCGCAGACATGACTCTGCACTACGTTGTGCCCATAGCGCTTCTTGCTTACTGGACCCTATTCCCACCGACGCAGAAGCTTCCGCTCTGGGCCCCGCTGGCATGGTGCCTCTATCCGGTTCTCTATATCGCCTACGCACTCGTTCGCGGCGAGCTGCTCGGCTCGTATCCCTACCCATTCATCGACGTCACGAGCCTGGGCTACTCGAGGGTCCTGCTCAACTCATTGGGTCTGCTGGTCGTATTCGTGGTGCTGGGCGGTGCGGTTTATGGAATTGCCAGGTTGCAGACACGTTCTTCGTCCACCGCCCTACCGCCGCGGTAACTGCACCCGCCAGCCAGTCATCCCGGCTGCCTGCCTTTCAGTAACGGTAGGTCAGATCGACACCCGCCGTGAGCGGCTGGTTGGTTTCGATGCGGGTAAAATCCGGCTGCGGCTCGTTCTCAGTAAACATGCTCTCGAGTTGAGCGTGCTTGTTCGTGACATTGTTGACGAACAAACTGGCGCTCCACGTATCACGGAATGTTACTCCCGCCCGGACATTGAGTAGATCATACCCGGGCAACTGTCTGTAGGTACCGACGAACTCGTAAGGGTTGGAGAAAAAAATCGAGTAGCGCGGGCCAGTGTATGAATTCTCCAGGCGAGCCGTGAACGTGTAGGAGCCACTGAGAGGCTTGGAATAACTGAGAGCGGCGGTGCCATTCTCCGGCGCGACCTCCGGCATCCTGTGGATCGGCGTAATTACCCAGTGCGGACCCCCGTCCAGCCATTCACTGAGATAGCCGGCCGCGAGCTCGAGCTGGAACCCCGCCCCCAGATCGGCGAGCAGGTCGATGTCGGCTCCGTAGATAGAGACATAGTTGCCGTTGATGTTCAGCGCCCAGTCGTTGGGATACGCCTCGAGCTGCACGTGGCGCCAGTCCTCGTAGTAGATACTGGCGTTCACGGTCAGGCGGCGATCCAGCAGCCTCGCCTTCTCGCCGAGCTCATAGCTCAAGACACGGTCCGGTTCGTACGTGGTGGGCCACTTGCCGCTCGTATAATTTTGTTGCTCGAAGGCCGCTCCCCACGCGGAACCGGTGGTCGGATAGGCCGCGTTGCCCCCGCCGGGACGGAAGCCGCTCGCCACAGTTCCATACGCCATCAGGTCCGGGCTGAACGTGTAGGACAGATTGAATTTTGGGTTGAAACTGGTCGACGCCAGCTCGATGAGACCGGAACACGACGGGGTCGCGGCTCCGTTGGCTGATCCCCAGCCGTTGATGCAGGATGAGAAACGATAGTTGTAGTGATTCAAGCGAGCACCGACATCGATCTTGAGCTCATCGATCAGGGCATAAGTGGCGTCGCCGAAGACCGCATCCTGCGAGAGCGTGGTAGGCGAGTAGGCATCGAACCAATTGGGTGTGGTTGCCCGCTGCAGCGTACCGAGATCCATATACGAGGAGTAATTGGGCGTCGTACCGTCGAAAGTCCACAGAGAGTAGAAGTGGCTGTAATAGAGCCCGGTAACCCAGCTCAAGGCATCGTTCCCCTTCGAAGTCAATCGCAGCTCCTCGCTGAACTGATTGGAAGGATCGATTTCGATACCGTGCTCCGGGCCGGACCCGGTCGGACCATAATATCCAGGGTTCGCAAGACCGTAGTTAGAGTTATAGGTAATTCCCTCGAGGGGATTGTTGAAAGCCTCGCTGGCCTCTTCTACCTGAGTGGAGTTTCGGCTCCATCGCGTGGTACTCGATGTCACGTCAAATGCTGAGAAACTGTAATTCACATTGAGGCTATAGGCCGTCAGCGAATCGGTCAGCGGTTCGGCGATGTCGAAAGGCTGATAGTGCGTCTCGGTGCCGGGAATACTGTCGTAGGCACTGATGCCGTTTTGAGTGCTGGTCTCGTGAAAGTATGACGGCGTGACCGACAGGCTTGTCGTCGGCTTCCATAGCACGGTTACACGCGCCCCATAGATTTGGTAGGCGTTCGAGCCGGGATACTGCTTCGTGATGGGAGCGTCCTGGACATCGCCGCGCACGGTGCCGACCGGGTCTCCACCGGCCAGTGGAAAAGGGTCAACCACGATGCGGTCGATCCAACCGCTCGTGTAATTTTCTGTTCCCACCGCCCGTAATGCCAGCGTGTCGTCGACCAGGGGGAGGTTAATCATCAAATTGTCTTTGTGATTGAACCCGCCGCCGTCGGTGCCTGATAACACGCTCTGGGCGCTCGATTGAAGCTGCGCCAGGTTCGGCTGATTGGTAATCATTCTAACCGTGCCGCCCATCGAACCCGACCCGAAGAGCGTGCCCTGAGGTCCGCGCAAAATCTCGATGCGATTCAGGTCATAAAGATCCGGATCGATCACCACGTGGCCATTCTGGGCACTGGCTGGGCCAGTCAAGGGAATGTCATCGAGGTAGAAACCGACTGTCGCGGAGTTGCCGCCGCTCGAGGTCATGCCCCGCATCTCGATTTCCGTCTGACTAGGCCCTTCACTTTTGAGCGAAACCCCGGGCGTGCCCTCGGCCAGTCCGGCGAGGGAGGCGACACCGCGAGACTGCAGAGCGTCGCCACTGACCGCGGAAATGCTGATCGGCGTGTTCTGCACCGTGGAGACGCGTTTCTCGGCCGTTACCACCACTTCAGCCAGCTGGCCTGAATTGGTCGCAGGCTCCGCGCTGGCTGCGGATGTCGCGTTGACGGCGTCGGCTTCCGGCGTCCCCGTCGCTTCAGCCCCGAGCGCCGGCAGCACCAACGCAATCATCAGCAACGATGTCAGCAACTTCCCCGGACGCATTGTCACTCCCGCGTCAAACTCAATTGTCGAAAGGAACGTCACTGAGCGTACCGGCGCAGGAGCTCACGGATAGACCAGCATCTGTTAGGAAAAAAGGCAGGCGCGAACAAGCGCCGGCGATGGCCGCCTCACAACTGTGCGCTGCTCGCTCGAGCGCACTGATTTGGCGCGGCCGCGGCGATTCACCGCACCGCGTGAGTGCGCTACGGTCTGCTTAGGATTGCAAGGTGCTCGCGGCGTGCACGGCACGTGAGGTCAAAGAGCGCAGGACGCCCCTTTCGACATGTCAGGGCAGCCTCGATTCCAAACCGAGACGAGTGCTGCGTTTAGATTCCTCACACCGCATTCACATCGCGGCATACGCCCACGCCCGCAGACCTCATGCCGTGCGCGGGCGGATCTGCGGGTGGTGCCTGGCGCGGCTGGCCTTCAGCGCCGCGACAAAACGGTCGATGTCATCCTCGGAATTGTAGAAATGCACCGTCGCCCGGATGTTGTTATCGCGAAATGAGGTCACGATGTCCTGCTCCATCAGCGTGGCAAGCAATTGCGCGACGTCGCGCGCCGGCACACACACCATCGGGCCGCGCCGCTCATCCTCGGCCGGCGTGACGCTCGTCCAGCCAATGCTCTCCAGGCCGGACATACAGCGGCGCGTGAGCGCGCGTACGCGCTGCTCGATTGCCTCGGTGCCCACATCCAGGATGATCCTCAGACCGGCCTCGGCCGCATAGCAGTTCACCACGGCCGGGGTTCCCGCCTCAAAGCGGCGCGCGCTCGGCGCGGGCCGGTTTGCCGTGATGTCCATGGCGAAAATGTCCTCCTGTGCAAACCACCCCGAGTGGGTCGGAGTGAGGCTGGGTATCAGCGACCCGCGCACGTAGAGAAAGCCGATGCCGGCCGTGCCGAGCAGGTACTTGAGCATGCCGCCGACGGCGAAGTCGACGTCGAGCTGCTTCACGTCGACCGTGAGGCCACCGACCGCCTGGTAGCAGTCAAGCAGCACCCGTGCGCCGCGCTCGCGCGCCAGGCGGACGATTCCCGGGATGTCGAGCCGCGCGCCGTTGCGGAAGCACACCTGGGTCACGGCTACCAGCTGCGTCTCCTCGTCGATCAGCCTGGCGAAACTTTCGAGCGGAATATCGCCTTGCGCGGTTCTTGGCACGTGCACGATGCGCGCGCCACGCGGTTCCTGGGCGTGCCAGATCTGGGCATTGGTCGGGAACTCGAAGTCGCTCACCACGACCTTGTTGCGCCTTCCGGTGAAATCAAACGCGCTCGCCAGGGCGTTGAGTCCGGCGGAGGCCGAGGCGGTAACCGCGATCTCATCGGGAGCCGCCCGCAGCACCGCGGCCATGGCACGGCGCACCGCCTCGTTCTTCGTGACCCAGACATCCCAGTTGGCACCCACCTGCAGGCGATCGTCCATATAAGCGTTGATGGCGTCGCGCACGCTGTCGGCGAGTGCGCAGTAGGATCCGCTGTTCAGGTAGGTCTTGCGCTCGAGCACCGGGAAGCGGCGCCGCAGCGCTGTGAAGTCAGTCATACGCGCTCCTCCCCTTCGACCCCGCCGCGCCGCTCGTGCCGGTGGCGCGGCGCGCGCTGCAGTGCGGGGGTACCGGCCCGACGGCGGCGCGCCCGCCACAGGAAATACGCTGCCGAGATCAGGATCAGCCAGGGAACTCCGTACAGCCACGATACGTAGAGATTGGGATCGACCCCCATGGTGATGAGGATCGCGGCGAGCATCAGCAGCCCCGCGAGCTGCATCCACGGAAACAGCGGCATGCGCACCGGCAGCTCGCTCGCGCGGTGCTGCCGACGGAAGCTCAGGTGGCTGAGCAGGATGAACATCCACACCAGGATGGCGCCGAACAGCGCCACACCGAGAAGATAGCCGTAGGCGTTGGGCGTGAAGATCGAGACCCCGGCCGAGATCAGGATGCCGGCACCGGAAACCAGGACGGCCGCGACCGGGGTGTCGCGGCCGCTGAGGGTGCCGAGCCGCTGCGGAGCGTAAGACCCCCGCGACAGCGAGAACAGCATGCGGGAACACAGGTAGATGTTGGTGTTCATGCTCGAGAGCGCCGCACTGATCACCACGAAGTTCATGACAGCCGCAGCGTGTGCGATCCCGGAATGCTGGAACACACTGACGAACGGACTCTGCGCGACGACCTTGACGCCGGTAGCCGTCCACGGCGTCGTGGTCACGATGATGGTCACGGCGAGCACGTAGAACACGAACAGCCGCAGCAGCATGCTGCGCAGCGCGGCCGGGATGGCGCGCTGCGGATCGCGCGCCTCTCCGGAGGTCACGGCGATGACCTCGATGCCGTTGAAGGAGAAGATCCCGACGATCACCGCCATCCACACCCCGGCGAGTCCCTTGGGAAAGAATCCGCCGGGAAGCCCGGTGAGATTGTGCAGGCCGGTGGCCAGGTGCCCGCCGCCAAAGATGCTCACCGCACCCAGGATGATGAACAGCACGATCGCCGTGACCTTGATCAGCGCGAACCAGGATTCGACGGTCCCGAAGTTCATCACCGAACGCGAGTTGAAATACAGCAGCACCACGCAGAAGCCGAGCGCCCAGGTCCACACCGGTACTCCAGGAAACCACAGCCCCATGTAGAGCCCGGCCGCGACCGCCTCGCCGCCGATGGCGATCACCTGCGCGATCCAGTAGGTGTAACGCACCACGAACCCGGCCCAGGGATTGAGATAAGTCTCGGCGTAGGTGCCGAACGAACCGGCCGTCGGATGCACCACGGCCATTTCCGACAGGCTGAAGACCATCACCAGCGCCACGAATCCCGCCAGCACGTAGCTGAGGATCACGGCCGGTCCCGCGTAGCCGATGGCGAGCCCGCTGCCCATGAACAGCCCGGTACCGATCGCCCCACCAAGCCCGATCATGACGATCTGCGTCTTACCCAGGCCGCGCTGCAGCCCGCTCTCACGCTCGCTGATCGAGACGGATTTCATGCGCGGTGGTGCCGGGTCCGACCCGGGAGCGCAACGACCCTCGCCTCAGTCATAGTAGGTGATGCTGGGGTTGTCCCCGGGACAGATCACGCCGACGACGTCGATGCCATCGGCCGAGGTCGCCTCCAGAGAGTGCAGCTGCTGGCGCGGCAGGAAGATCACGTCGCCGGCCTGAACGCGCGCCTTGCGATCCTCGGTCCAGATGCAGCCTTCTCCGCACAGCACGATGATCGCTTCCTCGTAGAGATGCCGGTGGGGCGCGGCCTTCGACCGCGGTATGTGCCCGATGAACTGCGTGATCACCTGCGAGCCGATGCGTTTGTCCACGAGCAGCTGAAAGTAGCGCGGCCCGGTCGCCCGGCGCTGCGCCTCATCGACCGAGACCACGCGTTGCGCATACCTCGCGTCGAAGCTGTCGGGCATCGATTCGGGCCATTCGAGTCTCCCGGGCGGGCAGCTCAGTGCGAACACCTTGAGGGTCGGCGATCGTGCGGGGAGCAGTTGCAGCGCCTCGGACGGGCGCACGTACAGGCCGTCGGTCGCCTTGACGTCGAACGAGCGGCCCGAGATGTTGATCGTGCCCTGGCCAGCCATCACGAAGAGGATCACCTCGCGATCGCCAAGTGACATCACCGGCGATGCGCCGCCGCTGACCTCGAGGAGGATCTGCGTCTGGTACGCGGCGCCGAGCTCGGCGGAAACCAGATAGCGGTAGCTGAGGTTGCCGCGCGTGGCCGTCTCGGCCAGTGGCGGGGAGACCACGTAACAGGCGCCGTTCAGCCGGAGCCGCGGGCCATCCCGCTCGGTCACCCGGGGAATGCTGCGGTTGCCCGGGCTCGTGGGGTCATCGAGCGGGGAGCCGCCGGGAAGGTTCGTATGGGTGCCGTCGCAGAACGGCGCGTCGGCGCTGTGTTTACAGCCGCACAGGAGCACTTCCTCGTCGGCCCTCGCGACGAACGGTTGCGGCTCGAGGCCGGTACCCTTGTGCGAGCCGTCGCAGAAGGGCTGGTTGGCCGAACGGCCACAACGGCACCAATGATAGGTGCGACCGGCCTTGAGGCTGACCAGACAGGGTTTCGGCTGGGCCACCACCGGGTCTGCCACGCGCGCGCTTCCTCAGGCTGACTCGCCGGCGGTGCGCGCGCCGTCCGCCGCCGGACTGTATGAGGCGATCTCGCGGGCCAAGGCGGTGCCCTCCTCGTCGGCCAGCGCCGCCTCCTGCAGCCGAGACAGCAGCACGGCGCCATCCGCACGAGCGGCGAGCAGCTCGAGCTGCTGCGTGAGCGCGGAGAAATTGCGCCAGCCGCGTTCGTGGGTGTCGCCATACCCCTTGACGAGGCGCTGTGACCGAGCGAATTCCACGGCGAGTGCATAGCGCGTCGCGGCGTGCCGTTCGATGGCGGCCAGCCACGCCTCGATCCGGGCGTTCTCCTGGCGGAAGCGCCAGGTGGCGCGCCGCCAGCGCCGCAGACCCGCCAGCGCACGCAGCAGCAGGAAGCCGCTCACCGTCGTGCTGCGAATCTGCCTGCCGCCCGTGAAGCGATTGAGCCGGCGGATGACGCGCGGCGAGCGCATCACCCACGATCCGAGCGCCGCGGGCAGCGTGCCGGCAATCTCGGCCACCCCGGGTCTGAAGAACTCGGTGATGCCAAACAACTGGCCCGGCGCCGCGCCGACCTCGGTGCGCACGCGCGCGAAACGCTCGGAGCGGGTCTTGAGGTCCGCCACGCGAATCGTGTCCTCGAACGTCATCCACAACGCGAGCGAGCTCGCCACCGCCTGCGTCAGCGAGCCCGCCTCGAGCGCCGCTCGCTGCGTGTCGAGCGCCGCGATGCGCTCGATGCGCTGCAGGTACAGCTGCGCGTAGGCACGGTCCTGATAATCGAGAGTTCGTCGCACACCTTCCAGGACCAGCGGCTGCACCGCTGTCGGCAGACGGCGCACGCGATCGAGCAACGGCTGCAGTGCCCTAGTGCGCGAGGTCTGCGGCACCGGGCGCAGCCTGGCGCCCCTGGCGGTGGGGGCCTCAATCCCGCCGCTCTCGGCCTGCCGGTGCGCATCCTCGAACGCGGCCAGATTCGTCGCGACGGCGAGCCCGCCGCGGGTTACCCCCTGCGCGAAACTGCTCTTGGGAAAGGGCAGCACCTTAGCGCCGCTGATCGCGCCGAGCAGCACCGCACTGATGGCACTGTGATGCTTCTGCGCCATTTGCTCCATGTCGAAGAGAATCGAGCGTTTGCCTTGAGTGCGCACCAGCTCCAGCAACTGCTGCGGGTCGGTGACGCCCTGACCCAGTGCGCTCTTCTCGCCGATCGCATACGAGCGGTGCGTCGAGGAGATCAGCGTGGTGCGCTCGCGGCTGACCAGCCCGCGCGCAATCGCGCGGCCCGCTTCCGCGAGCTCCGCGGCGACCAGGCAGTCGACATCCCCGGCGACGGGCATGAGCGCCATGACCGGCTCGCCGCCGTGGCGTTGCGCCTCGCCGCGCGGGAAGAACTCCAGGTAATAGAGCGTGGCGCCGGTTCGCTGCGCCACACCGGGCACGGAGGTCGACTGCACGATGTAGTCGTTGGCCTCTGCAATGGTAATGAGCCAGTCAGTCAGGACGCCGCCCCCCTGGCCGCCGAGCGCCGCGATCGTCATCTTCAGGGTTCGCGAGGTCATGAACGGCGCAGCCTAGAGGCTGTAGCGCAAACGCCTGCGGTCGCTGCGCCGCTGCAACAGGCCGATCACCATCGGCGCGCGCCGCATGCAGGAAGCGATCCCAGCCGGAGGGGTTGTGAATCAGCTCAGCCCGATAGAAGGAGGGGCACAGCGCGGCGGCGTCCGCCACCTCGCCGCACACGCCGCAGCCGACGCAGGTATTGTCGACGTGTGCGACCGGATCGGTGCGCAGCGGATCGGGGTTTTCCTTCACGGTGAGCGACGGGCAGCCGGACAGGCGGATGCAGGAGTGATCGCCCGTGCAGGTATCCGGGTCGACGCCGAAACGCTCGACCACCACGCGCTCGCCATCCCGGATCGCCTGGCGCCGCAACGGAGCCACGCGCCGCTGGCGGTTCAGCTGACACTCTCCCTCGGCCACGATCACTTTGGGGCCGCGATAGTCGGTGCTCAGAGCCTCGCGCAGCACCTTGAGCGTCTCGCGCATGTTGTAGGTGTGCGTGCGCCTGACCCAGCGGACACCGACGCCTTTGACTGCAGCAACAATCGAGTTGTTGCCCTGGCGATGAACGTTCGCCGCGCGCGAGGAGGGAATGTCCTGGCCGCCGGTCGCGGCGGAGTAGCCGTTGTCGATGATCACCGTCAGGTCGTCGTGCCTGTTGAAAACCGCGTTGCCGATGCCACTGGTGAGCCCGTTGTGCCAGAACCCCCCGTCACCCATGACGGACATCGCCCGTTTGCTGTCCTCGCCGCCGAAGGCGGACGCGGCTGCGGCACCCAGGCCGTAACCCATGATGCTGTTGCCCATGTTGAACGGCGGCAGGGTGGCGAAGGAATGACAGCCGATGTCGGCGCTGATGTGCAGCGGTCCGATCTCCTTCTGCAGCAGCTTCAGCGCCGAGAAAAACGGGCGCTCCGGACAGCCGGTGCACAACCCCGAGGGCCGGGCGGGCACCAGCGTGGCCAGCTTTGCCGCCGGCACCAGCGGGACTTCCCTGGCCGGCGTCGCGGCACTTGCGGTGCGCAACCCGGGGGCCCACTGATCGAGGAAGTCCCCGAGCCCTTGGCGCAGTACGTCCACGGTGTATTCACCCTGCATCGGCAGGACACCCTTGCCGACGATGCGGGCGGCGATGTCTCCCTGCCGCAGGATGTGGCTCGCGGCCTGCTCGAGATATTCGGGCTGCCCTTCCTCGACGATGAGCACCGCCCGCTTGCTGCCGCAGAAGCGCCGCCATTCCTCGGCGACCAGCGGATAAGTGACGTTCAGCACATACAGCGGTACCTTGCTGGCGCCGAACGAGTCCGCGCAGTCGAGCAGCTCCAGAGCGCGCAGCAGGTTGTTGTACAAGCCGCCCTGCACGACGATGCCGATCTCTGCGCACTCGCCGTCGATCATCTCGTTGAGTCCGCGCTCGGCGATGAAACGCTGCGCCGCCGGCAGACGCTGCTCGATTTTTTCGCGCTCCTGCGCATAGGTCGAGGGCGGCAGGATGATGCGGCCGTAGTCCCGCACCGGGTTCGCGAGCGCGTCGGCTGCCGAAAAGGCCGGCCGGACGTTGTCCTGCGCCACGAAGCGGCCGTAGACGTGACAGGCGCGGACGCGCAGCATCAGCATCACCGGCGTATGGCTCGCCTCGGAAAGCTCGAACCCCAGAGCGACACTGCGCACGATCTCGGGCAGGTGCGGGCGCGGATCGAGCAGCCAGATCTGTGACTTCATGGCAAAGGCGTGGGTGCGCTCCTGCATGATGCTGGCGCCCTCGCCGTAATCCTCACCGAGAATGATCAGGGCACCGCCCTTGACGCCCGCCGAGGCGAGGTTGGACAGCGCATCGGAGGCCACGTTGGTACCGACGGTCGACTTCCAGGTCACCGCGCCGCGCAACGGATAGTTGATGGAAGCGGCCAGCATTGCCGCCGCAGTCGCCTCCGAGGCGCTCGCTTCGAAATGCACGCCCAGCTCAGTCAGGACCTCCTCGGCGTCCGCCAGCACGTCCATCAGGTGCGAAATCGGTGCGCCCTGATAGCCGCCGACGTAAGCCACGCCCGACTGCAACAACGCCTTGGTGACGGCCAGTATCGCCTCGCCGCGAAACTCCATGCCCTGCCCCAGGCGCAGCGACTGGACTTCCCTGGTGAACGAGCGCTCGGCCACCGGCGGCGCCTCAGTTCGGCACGAACGCCAGCACGCGCAGCGGACTGCCCGAGCCGTTGACGATCTTGAGCGGCGGGGCAACGACCACCGCGCCGGTGGGAGGCAGCTGATCGAGATTGGTCAGGCTCGCGAGCCCGAAGCGATTCGAGCCGTGCATGATCGTGTGGCAGGGGAACATCGGCTCGAACGTCGGAGCCTGGCCGGCATCCGTGCCGACCGTCTCGACCCCCACGCCCAGAATGTCGCGCTCCCTGGCGAGGAACGGCACCGCCTGCGGATGGAAGCCGGGAGTGTGAGCGCCGTCCGCGGCGATGTTGAGAAACTCGCGCGCGCCCTTGCGCTGCGACCAATCGGTGCGGATCAGCACCCACGCGTGCCCGGGAATCCGGCCGTAACGCTGCTCCCACTCCTCTACCGTTTCACGCGTTACCAGAAAGTCGGGGTTGCTCTTGGCCTGTGTTGCCACGTCGATGACGCACGCCGGACCGATGAAGCGATCGACCGGAATATTGTGCGTGGCGTTGTTCGCGCAGTCCTTGCCCGTGATCCAGTGGATCGGCGCGTCGAAATGCGTGCCGGTGTGCTCGCCGCAGGCGATGTTGTTCCAGTACCAGGCGGGACCGCGCGCGTCGTAGCGCGAGATCTCCTCCAGCGTGAAGGATTTGGAGGGAGCGAAGTGTGGCGGCAGCTGGATCGTGGGCGTCGCCGGTTCCAGCGGTACGGTGAGATCCACCACGCGGATGCTGCCGCCGATGATCCCTTCAACGAGCTGTACCAGAGCTGCGGAGGACTTGCCGTGGGATGGTGCTGCTGCGGCCATGATTTTTCTCGTGGTGGCGCGAACCGATGCGGGCGAGAAATGCTTGACTTCTCCAGCAGCTGGCAATATGACACACGCGGCACGCGCACAATAGGGGCCACCAGGAAACTCCTCGGCCAAGGGATGCGTTGACGTGGCTGGCCCCGATAAATCCTGCTGCACAAGGCGCCGCAGGAACGCGCTCCGCCCCACGCGTGCCCGCTGCGGGCGCCCTTGGCTACTGAACTACGGAGAACCCTCGTGAAACAGCACTCCCTGCCTGCGGCCGCGGTGATCGCTCTGCTGCTTTCCGCTGGCCCCGCGGGCGCGGACAGTGTGGTCATCGAGCACGTGACGCTCATCGACGGCACGCATGCGCCGCAAGCCGACATGACCGTGGCGGTCGACGGCGAACGTATCGCGAGCGTCACGCCCACTGCCCTGGCGCACGGCCTGCAGGGCCGACACATCGACGCCCGGGGCAAATATCTGATTCCCGGACTGATGGACGTGCACATCCATCTGCGCGGCGGCTTCGACCCCAGTTCCCCGACGCACGCCGACCCCGGACCGCCCAATCGGCAGCAGGGTGTGGAGGCGCTCGCGAGCTTCCTGTACGCGGGCGTCACCACGGTGGTCGACGTCGGCAACCGACCGGAGCACATCCTGCCGCTGCGCGCCGATGAGCGCGCCGGCCGCATCCTCGCGCCACGCATCTTCGCTACCGGCAACCTGATTACTTACCCCGGCAGTCACGGCGATCGCGTTGCCATTCGCATCACTGATTTCGAGAAGGACAAGGCGCTGCTCGACCAGCACATTGCGCAGCAGCAGCCGGATATCCTCAAGCTGACTCTCGAGGAGGAAGGCTGGGGCTCGCGGCCGATGATCCCCGTCATGCCCGTCGAGTTGCTGGCGAAGATCATCCGCTATTACAACCTGCACGGCATACGCACGACAGTGCACGTTTCAAGCGAGCTGCACGCGCTCGACGCCATTTACGCCGGCAGCGATACGCTCGCCCACCCCGTTATTCAGGGCCCGGTCAGCGACTCATTCGTCAAGCTCATGGCGGCCAAGAAAACCCCGTTTGCCAGCACCCTGACGATCGGCGACGACTACAACCGCCTCGTCGAGCACCCGGAGTATCTGGATCAGCCGTTGTACGTGGCCTCATTCAGCGCCGCGGATCGCGCGCGGCTCAAGACGCAGACGCGTGCGGAATGGAGCGCCCGCACCTGGACCGCGTGGATGAAGGTGATGAACCCGATCGCCCAGGAGAATGTCCGGAAGGTACACGCTGCCGGAGGAGTGGTGGCGTGTGGCACGGACGAGAGCAGCGGAGCCGCCACGCAACGCGAGCTCGAATTGCTGGCCGAGGCGGGAATCCCGCCGCTTGAAGTGATCCGCATTGCCACCTACAACGGCGCGGTATTCCTCGGCAAGGCAGACCAGCTCGGCTCGATTGACACCGGCAAGCTCGCGGATCTGGTTCTGCTCAGCAAGGATCCCACGGCGGACATCAACAATGCCAAGTCGATCGTGTTCGTGATGAAGGGCGGCCGGATCATCGACGAGAGCCAGCTGCCGCTGGCGGGAGGCCGGCAGACAAGGCGGTTTGGGTTATAAGCTCTTACCCGCTTGGCAATGCGTCGAGGCCCGATCGTGACGAGCGAAATCAGCACCGCTGGGACCTCGGCAATTCGCGTCATCGATGTAGGGCCGTTGTTCGACACCAGCCCATCCGCATGGGTTGTTCCTGATCGGGAGCTATTCGCGGCCGCGCGGGATACCGGTTTCGTGTGCATTCGTGGGCTACCGACGGATATACCGCTGGGGCCGGCTGCGCGCGCTCGGCTGCTGGCAATCTTTGCTCTCGGCGCCGCCGAGAAACACAGCCTGTACCGGCGGAAGTTCGCGCCGCAAAACCGCAACATCTATCGCGGCTGGTTCCCGCTGCAACCGGGGAACCTCACGTCCAAGGAGGGCATCGACATCGGTGGCGACGTCGTTCACGGGCCGGGTATCACGGTGCCCGGTGATCCGCTGCGCGAGCCCAGCCCGTTGCCGCAGGACGATCGACTTCCGGGGTGGCGTGCAGACGTTGCCACTTACTATCGAGCCATGGAACGCGTGGCCCGGACCTTAATGCGTTCTCTGTCCCGCAGCCTTGGGGTACCGGATGAGTATTTCGACGACGCGTTTCGCCGCGGACTGTCGACGCTGCGCCTGATTCGCTATCCGCCCCGTAGCGCCGCAGAGCTCGCGGCGGTCACCGACCCGGCGGTCTGGGTCGAACCGCCTCCGACCGGTCGCCATATCGTGGGCGCAGCTCACACCGACTCGGGCTTCGCAACGCTGCTCGCGCAGGATGGGGTGTCAGGACTTCAGGCCCGTTCACCCGATGGCACCTGGATCGACGTGCCGCCGCTCGAAGGAACATTGGTCGTGAATTTTGGCCAGGTGCTCGAACAGTGGTCGGCGGCCCGTATCCGGGCGACCGAGCACCGAGTGCTGGGCAGCGGCGTTGAGCGCTACTCGATACCGTTCTTCTATGAGGCTCGCGCTGACGCTACCATCGCACCGCTACCCATCGACCCGCCGGATCGCTTCCTGCCATTCGAGTACGGCGACTTTCTCTGGAAGCGGATGACCTCGTTCGTGGAGTTTCGCGGCATGGAGGGCGAGCGCGTCACGAAGAGTCCGTGATCACCGAAGGATCACACCGAGGACGAACAAGGAGATCGAGCCAATGCGTATCCAAATCAGCGTCACGTCCGACTTCATCTGTCCGTGGTGCTACATCGGCGAAAAGCGCCTGGCCCGCGCCATCGAGAGTCTGCCGACTGGGATTGAGGTTCAACTTCAGTGGCTACCCTTTGAACTCAACCCGGAGATGCCCGCCGCAGGCATGGACCGCAGAACTTACCTCTCGCGGAAGTTCGGAAGCTGGGAACGCGTCCAGGCGCTACAGGCCCAGATCGTGCTCGCCGGACGGGACGACGGAGCCGTCTTCGACTATGAGGCGATCAAGCGCACCCCGAATACCTTCCTCGCGCATCGCGTTTCGTGGCTCGCACAACGCGCGGGCCAGCAGCGCGCCTTCGTCGAAGCGGCCTTGCAAGCGTATTTCGTGCAGGGGCGCGATATCGGGTCCAAGGAGATCCTGGCGGAGATCGCCAGCGAGAGCGGTCTCGATCCGGACGCCGTCGCGGCGTTGGTCAGCTCCGACGACGGCGTGGAGAGCGTCCGCGCTCTGGAGCGCACCGCGCTGGAGAAAGGTGTCCAGGGCGTCCCCTATTTCAACATTGGTGGGAGCACGATCGTCGGAGCTCAGCCGGCTGAAACTGTCCTGCAAACCATTATCGAAGCGGCGGGCCGGCTCGCGCCGCGCCCTGCCGCTTGAGGTCGCAAACATGAAAGTCGGGGTCATTGGCGCCGGCGCCGTGGGTTCTGCCTCACTCCTGTGCCTGGTGATGCGAGGCCTCGCCTGCGAAATTGTCGTAGTTGACCGGAACCGGCAGCGTGCCCAGGGCGTGGTCGCAGATCTTCAGTACGGCGCCACGCTGTCACCGGCGGTGGTGCTCGAAGCGGGCGACTATCCTGAGCTTACCGATGCGGTGTTGGTGATCATAACTGCAGGAGTCAACGAGAAGGCCGGTGGCGCGACCAACCGCAGCGATCCTGCGGGTCGATTGAACCTTGTCAAGGTCAACGCGGAAATCCTCAAGGACATCATCCCGAATGTCGTGGCCGTCGCCCCGCGGGCGCTCATACTCGTGGTCACCGATCCGCCCGATCCGCTGGCCGCGCTTGCACGGCGCCTCGCCGGTCACGAGCGCGTCTTGAGCAGTGGCACCTTCCTCGACACCTTGCGCTTTCGCTTCCACCTTGCGCGTCGGTTGAAGGTGAACCCGCGCTCCGTGGCGGCCCAGGTCGTGGGCGAGCACGGCACCTCTCAGGTCTTTTTGTGGTCCTCGGCCAGCGTTGCCGGCATGCCGCTAACCGCCGCGCTCGCGGAAGGCGATGAGAGTATCGAGGAATTTCGCCGGCAGGTGGAAGACGAAGTCCGGTTTGCGAATATCAGCATCATCGAAGGGACCGGCGCCAGTCAGTTAGGCATCGGCATGGCGACGGCACGGATAGTTGAAGCCCTGCTGCGCGATGAGCATGCGGTCATGCCGGTCGGCTCGTTCAATCCGACATACGGCACCACGCTCTCGCTGCCGAGCGTGCTGGGCCGCACGGGGGTAACGCGCGTCCTCGAGCCGCAGATGTCCGAGGACGAGAGACAGGCTCTTGAGCGCAGCGCAGCCAGGCTGCGCGAGGCCGTAGCGCGTCTAGAGGTCTAGAGCCTTCATATAGCAAGACGCATCGAGGCGGTCGCGACAGGCGTCACGTGACCGCCGACCTCGATGCCGTCGGCGCCGTTCTCCCCGCGCACCCGTACATGCAGGAAACTGCGGCGCTCCATCTTCGCGCCTTGCTCACTGACGAATCGTGTGCCATCGACATTGGGGATGAGCCCATGGCGCATCATGAACGCCGCTAAGGGTCCGGTAGAGCTTCCCGTAGCGGGATCTTCAGCGATGCCGTATTCGGGCGCGAACATCCGCGAATAGGCACCGGTTGCTGTCGGTGTAAAAACGAACACGCACATGAACTCCGTGTCCGCACCTCGCAACAGCCTCATGCCCGCGGGATCGATCCAGGCACGGTCGACGGCATCTTTGTCGCGCAACGCAACAAGGACCGTCGGATTCCCGGCGTTCAAAAGCTGCGGAGGGATATCAAGCAGCTCGGTCGCTGTGAGTCCAAGCACCTCAGCACAGAGTCTCGGCTCATACTGTCGCCCTGCTGCGATGGGCGGCGTGCTCAACCAGAGCATGGGTCGCGCGCCTGAATCGATACGCACCGCTACCGGCCCGATGTTTTCTTCAATCAGCAAGTCACAGGTCTCGATCGGCACGATACCTTCATCGAGCAGCACGAAGACCGTCCCTAGGGTCGGATGGCCGGCGAACAGCAGCTCCTTCCGTGGGGTGAAGATCCGCAGCCGTGCCGCACAGTCCGCGCGCGTGGCTGGCAGAACAAAGGTCGTCTCTGCCAGGTTCAGTTCGCGGGCGATTCGCTGCATCATCGCTGCATCCATTCCCGAGGCATCGGGAAATACCGCGAGCGCATTGCCTTCGAGCTGCCGTTGCGTGAACACATCGACCACGCGATAGGGATGAGACTGTTCAGGGGTCATCGGGGGTCTCCGCAAGCTATCGGGCAACCAGATCTATCTCGACCAACGCACCCAAGGGCAGCGCCGCAACCGCAACTGTCGTACGCGCCGGATAGGGAGGCTCGAGGTTCTGCGCGTATACCGCATTCATCGGCGCAAAATTCTTCATGTCCGTGAGGTATACGGCTACCCGCACCACATCGGCGAGCGTTTTTCCCGCGGCGGCAAGCACCGCGCGAAGATTCTTGAAGATCTGCTCGGTTTGTGCGGCCGCATCTCCCGCGATGAGCTCGCCCGTCGCGGCAAGCTGCGCCACCTGACCGCTCAGGAAAACGAACTCTCCAGCGCGAACCGCCGAGGAGAAGGGCCCGACGGCCGGCGCAATCGCGGTGCTGGAAATGGCTTCTCGGGGCAAAGGTGCGTCCCCTGGGTTACGCGATAGTCGTCATTGGAGATCTGTACAAATCTTACTTCGTCACTCTGCTAAGTGTCAATATGACATTGAGAGCAGACCCTACGAACCATGCCAGGGAGCGAGGTCTTGGTCAGCGAAGTTGCCGAGGGGGACCCGCGAGGGCGCCAGAGCGAGGCCCGGGGGAAGCAGCCAGTTCAGCGAGGTTCAGACAAAGAACGCATGCATAATGGGTGCGACGTCGGCAACTGCATGCTAATGGCCAGATGAAAGCCGCCGGCATATAATTTTGCTAAATCGCGATGTGACGATATGAAAACCTTGTCCGTCTTTCAAGCGCTCGCCAACGACCGACGTCAGCAAATTCTGGCATGGCTAAAGGATCCCGAATCCCACTTTCCTCCCCAGGTTGACGGCGACTTGGTGAAAGACGGTGTATGCGCATGCTCGATTGCTGAAAAGCTCGAAATCTCGCAGCCGACGCTTAGCGAGCACATGCGCGTTTTGGTAACCGCCGGCCTGGTGCTGTCAAAGCGCACAAAGAAGTGGACCTTCTACAAGCGAAACGAGCCGGAAATTCGCAGATTCAAGAGGCTCGTGGCATCGAAAATCTGAACGTCACAATCTAGAGATGCCGCCAGGCCTTGGCGTAGTCAGACGGCATCGGAACGTGTTGCAACCAAGGCCTCCCCAAGGGGATTCGAACGCCAGTTGCCGCGGTGAAAGGGTTGGAACGCCCTGCTGGCATTGATTGCGAGCATTGCTTGCGCGTGATGGCATTGATATCAGGTGATCAGGAGGCTCCCGTGGGACAGCTGGTGGTTCGCAATCTGCCCGACGAATTAGTGAAGGCTCTTAAGCGGCGGGCGGTCAAGAATGAACGCAGTGCGGAGCAGGAGCACCGCGAGATTCTGCGTGCGGTCCTGCAGGGTCCACGCCGCCGCCGACTTGCCGAGGTACTGGCTGCCATGCCAAACGTCGGCAGGGACGAGGACTTTGCCCGAGCCCAGGAAGACCAGCGGAGCTGAGCTTGTACCTTGTCGACACGGATGTGATTAGCGAAGCACGCAAGGGTGCCAGGGCCAACACCGGAGTTCGCACGTTTTTCTCAAATGCCGCACGAGACGGCGTCTCCCTGTACATTTCGGTGATCACCCTTGGCGAGCTACGACAGGGCGTAGAGCGCGTGCGCCATCGCGGCGATGTGACACAGGCCCAAACCCTTGAGCGCTGGCTGGAACGCATAACCAATAGATACAGCGACGACATCCTGCCCTTCGACGAGGACGCCGCAGACATCTGGGGGCGCTTGCGTGCGCTTCACGCAGAGAATCCGTTGGACAAGCAGATTGCCGCGACCGCTCTCATTTACAACCTAACGGTCGTGACGAGGAACACCTCTTACTATCAGCCTACGGGCGTACGATTTCTCAACCCGTTCGCCTAGGCCGCGGGCCGCCAGCAGCCTCGTGCGTCGACCACCGCCGCTCGAGGATCACCGCCGGGCCGTCGGCCGTAATCAGGGAAAGCGGATCGCCGCGCGATATTCCGTCAGGAACCGCGCCAGGCCGCCGAACTGCGGGCCCACCTCGGACTTCACCATGTAGCCCGCGATGTGCTCGCGATACGCACGCGCTCGATCGGAATCGGCGCCGGAGGTCGTCAGCACGAACACGACCGTATTGCGAAGCTCGTCGTCGGCGCGCAGCGCGCGCAGAAACTCGAAGCCATTCATGCGCGGCATGTTTAGATCGAGCAGCACCAGATACGGCTTCACGATCCGGTGTCCCTCGTCTTCGCCACGCAGAATGTGCAGGGCGGCGGCACCGTCCTCGGCCGGAACCACCGAACAGTCACTGGCATGTTTGCGCAGACCGCGTACCACGGCCTCCGCCGCTACGTCGTCATCCTCGACCAGCAACAGACTCAATAGCGGAGCGTCAATCACGACTCTTCCTCCATTGAAATCGTGGCCACGAGACACGCACCGACGTACCGCGCACACCGTCCGTCGATTCGAGCGCTATACGGCCGCCGTGTGACTCGACGAGCCGTTTGCTCAGCGCCAGCCCGATTCCGGAGCTTGCACGGTTCGCGGGGGAGCGAGTCTGGAACATGCGAAACACGCGTGCCTGTGACGCGGCCGGTATTCCCGGACCGTCGTCGGATACCGTGAAAACGCAATACTTGTCGACATCCCGCACGTGAATGCTGACGTGCCCGCACTCATGGTCATGATGCTTCACGGCATTGCCGATGAGATTGCGCAACACGGTCTCGAGCGGTGTTTTCGCGGTAACGAACGGTGCCGCCTCGATGTGCACTGCCACCTGGAAGCCCGGCGGCACTGGCTGAATCTCGAGCACCCCGTCGATCAAGGCGCGTGGCTCTACCGGAACCACCTCTGCAGACATCGTGCCTGCCCGGGCGTAGGCCAGCAGGTCGTCGATGACACTCTCCAGGCGCCGTATACGATCGCGGATACGGTCCAGATTGCGTGTGACTTCAGTTGATTGCCGGCCGTCAAGATCCTCCGCGATCCACTCTATGAGGTCGGCGATTCCACGCAACGGCGACTTCAGGTCGTGGGATGCCGCGGAACTGAATTCTTCGAGGTTGTCATTGGCCTGCTGTAGCTCGAGCTCCCTGGCCTTGCGGCGCGTGATGTCGCTCACCGCCGCCAGCACCAGCCCGCCCTCATCGCCCGGCACCGGATTGAGGTCAATCTCCACGGGAAACTCCGTGCCATCCTTGCGACGGGCCGTGAGATCGCGGCCCATACCCATCTGACGCATTGATGGTGCCGCGGCAAACTCCTGGCGATGAGCACCGTGTGTCGCACGAAAGCGCTCGGGCAGCAGAATCTCGAGGGTCTTGCCGATCAGCTCCGTGGGTGCATAGCCGAACATCACCTCGGTGTGCGGATTGACCAGCACGATGGAGCCGCGCGTATCGACCATGACCATGCCGCACGGCGCAGCCTCAACCATCTTCTGAAACAGCCGCTCGAAGCGCTTGCGCACCGAAATGTCGATGATCGTTTCAACCACCAGGGCCTCGCCGTGCGCCTGCAAGGTGCTGACACCGATCTCGATAGGAAACTCGATGCCGTCGGCCCGCCGGCCAATGAGCTCGTGCCCTGCGCCCATCGCGCGCGACCGCACATCCTCGCGCCCGTCGCCGCTACGCAACCGCGCGTGCCCGGAGCGAAATCGTTCCGGTAGCAGATGCTCAATCGACTGTTCGAGGAGCTCACGGCGCGAGTAACCGAACATCCGCTCCAGCTCCGCGTTGACCAGCACGATGCGCCCTGCCGCAGTCATGACCGCAACACCGTTCGGAGCAAACTCGACGACTTGGGAAAGTACCCGCTGGGCAACGCGCTGAGGAGAGGTGGTTCGCGCGACCGCGGTATTCACGGTGCAGCGCGCGCCGGTGGTGATGCGCGCCGTAGCGCTGGTTCGCGGCAAGGTACAGCGTGCCGGCGTTCGGCGTGAAGCCATGACACCAGCAGCGCGCTACGCAGATTTATACGCCTGTATCGGTCGATGCGACCTTTCGCGCGGAACTCTACGCTCGCGCCGATCGCCAGGCAATGCGAGTAGGCGGAGCTCAAGGTTGCCCGGCGTTCTCGCTATGTGCGCCTGCGCACATAGCGCCCTCCAATGTGCGCTCGACCACATAGACGAGCTCCGTTGCGTTGGATTTCACTCACGACGCCTGCCGCGGAAGATCGTGTGCGTGAACGGCGACACGGTTCCACGTCCTGACGGGGGTATTCTTCTTTATGCATGTGTAACTCTCAGCGAGGTCGCGAGTTGTGAGAATCGTGGTAGTCGACGACCACGGCATCGTGCGCGACGGCATTGCGCTCCTGCTGGACAGGCAGGAAGACATGGAAGTGGTGGGAACTGCGACGACCGGCAAGGAGGCCGTTGCCGCCGCCGCACGACTCAAGCCCGATGTGGTCGTCATGGATCTCATGCTGCCGGAGTTGAGCGGCATCGATGCCACGCAGCGCATCGTGAGCTCGCTGCCACAGATTCACGTCGTGATTCTGTCAGTGTGCCACACGTCCGAGCATGTGTTTCGCGCGCTGCGCGCCGGAGCACATGGCTACGTCGTCAAGGAGGCTGCGGGCGTCGAGCTGGTGCGGGCTATCACCGCCGTGTTCAGCGGCGAACGATATCTCAGCCCACCGATCACGAAACTCCTGATCCGCGGTTTACTCGACAACCACTGCGGACCCAGTCCACTTGAGCGCCTGAGCGGACGCGAGCGCGAAGTGTTGCATCTGACGGTCGCCGGATCCTCGAGTGCCGAGATTGCGGAACAGCTGTTCCTGTCACGGCACACCGTCGACACCTACCGCAGCCGAGTGATGGAAAAGCTGGGAGTCGCGGATTTGACGACGTTGATCCGCTTCGCGGTCGAGCACGCAATTGCGCCGACATGAAGCGTGCGGCACCGAACACAAAACATGTTATGTTGCATTCATGATGTTATGTTGAATGCATGACGACATGATATGTCCAATGTTCCCGACAGAACTCCGTCCCACGCCCGCTTAGACTTTCTCAAGGTGAGAACACAGGACAGTTAGCCGCCACTGCACGGAAATGCGATGGGCGAAACATTCAGAGTTCTCTTTGTTGGAGACCAAGAAGCGGACGTCACGCTCGCACGCTACGCGCTGCAACGTGACGGGCTCAAATTCAAATGGCGTCGCGTCGCGAACGAACGCGGTCTGCGGCGTGCCCTCGCCGACTTTAATCCGCACATCATCTTGTGCGATTACACGATACCCGGCTACTCGGGTCGTGCCGCGCTCGATCTGGTCCGGCGGCTGCGTCCAGCGACTCCGCTGCTATTCGTCGTCGGATCAATCAGCGAGGGCGAGGCGATCGACTGCCTCAAAGTCGGCGCCGCAGACTACTTGCTGAAGTCGAATCTGCTGCGCCTCGGCACTGCCATGCGGCGTGCCCTCAGCGATGTCAGCGAGCGCGAACGCATGCAGGAACTGGAGCACTCGCGCCTGCGCCTGGCAGAGGTGCTCGAAGCAAGCCCTGACATGGTCGTAATGAGCGACGCCGCAGGACGCATCACCTTCGTCAATCACGCCGCGTGCCGTTTGCTCGGCCGTTCGCACGAGGAGCTGCTCGGCACCGAGTGGAGCGGGACCTACGCGGCACCCTTGAGTGCGCACCTCGGAGAGCAGGTACTGAGCAGCGCAGTTCAGAATGGAAGCTGGCAGGGCAACGTCACGATCGCCGCGCCGAACGGCGCGGCGGTCGCGACCTCGCAGGTAGTCACCGCACACAAAGACACGAGCGGCACGACGCGCTTCTTCTCGATGATTTCGCGAGATGTCGGGGATACCGGCTCGTTCGAGGCGCGGATTCACCAGCTGGTCAACTACGATTCGCTGACTGGGCTACCGAACCTTGCGTACATGGGTGATTTAGTGCCCCGTTTGCTCGGCCGCACACGCGACAGCGGCGGCCTGATCGCACTCGTGACCTTGAATCTCGACGGATTCCGGCTGGTGGATGAGGGCTTCGGCCGCGCGCTGGGCGACCGGGTGCTCCAGAGCGTCAGCGCCACCCTCCAAGCGGCGGTCTGCGAACCGGATGCGGTCGCACGTGTCGGAGCGGATGAGTTTCTCGTCACACTGTCGCGACTTGCGGATCCGGTTGATGCGGCGGTGCTCGTGAAGCGAATGCTCGATTCGACTGCGACACCCCATAGCTTCGCGGGACAGGAACTGCAAGTGACGGCGAGTGCAGGAATTGCGGTGTACCCGAACGACGGCGGGGATTTCGAGAGCTTGCTGCGCAATTCAAGCGCGGCCATGCACGAGGTCAAGTCCACATCCCATGGTGGATTGAGATTCCACAGCGGTGACGTGCAGCAGCGTGCGCAGCGGCGGCTGCAGCTCGAGAGCGGCCTGCGCCGTGCCATCCGCAACTGCGAACTGACCCTGTATTACCAGCCGCAATATGAAATCAAGACCGGCCGCGCCTGCGGCGTCGAGGCTCTGGCGCGATGGTTCAGACCCGGCGGAGAAACGGTTGCCCCCGGGTTGTTCATCCCGCTCGCGGAGCAGACCGGCTTGATCACAGAGCTCGGCGCGTGGGTTCTGCGCGAAGCCTGTGACACCGCCGCCGCCTGGGGCGCAAGGGCCGGGGTACCTACGACTCTATGCGTCAACGTGTCCACCCACCAGATATGCAAGCAGTTCTCCCTGGTCCTTGCCCACGCGCTCGAGGTCAGCGGCCTTGCTCCCGAGCGGCTCGAGCTGGAGATTACGGAAAGCGTGTTGCTCGCCAATGCAGAGTCTGCGCTCGACTGTCTGGCACAGTGGAAGGGACTCGGCGTGCGTATTGCCGTGGATGATTTCGGCACGGGCTACTCGAGCCTGAGCTATCTCTCGCGGCTGCCGGTGGATCGCCTCAAAGTGGATAAAACCCTCGTCCACAGCATGACCTCTGAGCCGAAGGACGCCGCCATCATCCGGGCGGTAGTCTCGCTCGGGGAGCAACTGGGCTTCGAGGTGCTCGCCGAAGGCGTCGAGACCGAGCAACAGCTCGCGATGTTGCAGGACCTCGGCTGCCGGCAAGTGCAAGGGTATCTACTCGCTGACCCGGCGCCCGCGAAGGAGGCGCGGGCGCTTCTCAGCGTGAGATGGGGTGCTCGCCGAACCAACCGTTCGCGGGCCGCCCACGCCACCACTGCAGGTCTATATGCCTCCTGAGCCACTCTGCGCGACTGCAGCGCATCTCGCGACGGATGCCAGCGACACCAGCGTGTCGCGCCAACTGCAGCCCTGGAGCTGTCGCGTCCTGGTGGTCGATGACGACGAGCTGGCACGAGCGCGACTCGCTGCCCTGCTGCGACTCGCAGGCTACGAGGTTGTCACCGCCGCTTCGGGCGAGGAAGCGCTGCGCACTATGCGCACGACGCACTGTCAGATCGTGCTCACGGACTGGCAGATGCCGGATGTGGATGGGCTCGCGCTGTGCCGCGCTCTGCGACTCAGGGACAACGAGGCGTACGTCTACATCGTGATGCTGAGCGTGCGCAACAGCCAGCGCGACACTCTGACGGGTCTCGGCGCCGGCGCGGACGACTATCTGGTCAAGGGAGCCGCGCCGTCGGAGATTCTTGCCCGCATCAAGGTTGGGCGGCGCATCACGCGCCTGGAACATTCCCTGCGTGCGATCAATCGCGAGAATGCCCGCCTGGCGGTGACGGATTCTCTGACGGTGGCGCACAACCGACGCTACCTCATGAAATACCTGCCGCGCGAGGTCGAGCGTTCGCGGCGCTACTGCCGTCCGCTCGCCGTTCTGAGCTGCGACATCGACCGGTTCAAAACGATCAATGATCGATGTGGTCACGAAACGGGCGACCAGGTATTGCAGGAGTTCGTCAAGCGCGCGGCGAGCCGTATTCGCCGGGCGGCCGACTGGATCGCGCGCATGGGCGGGGATGAATTCGTGATCGTGCTGCCCGAAACGACCCTGCATGGCGCAGAGTGCTTCGCCAAGAAGCTGTGTCACGTCGTTGCGTCCCAGCCAATGCTCACCGTCGCCGGCCCGCTAAGCGTGACAGCGAGCATCGGCGTCACCGCGGTGGAGATGCCGCGGGACTTCGCACGTATTTCGGCACTCGACCTGCTGCGCGTAGCGGACTATTTCCTGTATCTCAGCAAGAGCCTGGGCAGAAATCGAGCGACCGCCGCCCCAGTGAGTAGCGTGCAGCCGGCGACGTTAAACGCGCTGCCAGGAGTCAGAAATGATATCAACTGAACGTTGGCCTCACATTGCATCGACACAGACAGTGCCGGACGACCCGTTCGAACAGCTACGGGCTGCATTCCAGGTGCGGCTGCAAAGCGATGCGGTCCGTCTGGCGGTTCTCGCCGCCTCGCTGGCGCGCGCCGATGCAGACTCGGCGAGCAATTTTGAGGACATCCGCCTGTTCGCTCACCGTGTACGCGGAGCCGCCGCGCTGTTCGGCGCCGCTGACATCGCAAGCGTCGCGGACGCGCTCGAGCAGACAGCGATTTCGGCCGCGCACGCGCGTGCGGAAAATTCCGACGGCTCTATCTGGACTGCGCTCGAGGCCCTGGCGGAACGGTTGGCGGCCGTGAACGGCAAGACCATCCCGGCGGCCCCTGCGGCGGCGCGTTGGCTCCAGCCGGGCGTAGCTGCAGAGGTAGCGCCTGCGCTTCCCCGGCGAGCTTCTCCACGGCAACGCTCCTGACCACGCTGGGGAACGTGCATCCCTGGGGATTCCCCGGTGCACAGCGTTCCCGCGATTGCGCCGTCCAGAAAGCCATGGCCCTGCGATGGTGCGCAAGACGGCCAGTTTGGCGCGCCGCTGAGATTGCCAGCGAGTTCGTGACAGATCACTGGGAAGTGGAGCGGCATCGGTTGGGTCCGATACCGCGTCAGCTTGTGTGCGCTACCGAACGGAAGTGGTGGGGCCTTGGCGTATAATGTTAAATCGGGCGAAAGCTCATTTTGAGCTCTGGGGAATCCTAAATGTCGTGAGGTCGGTGAGTGGTGCTTGATCTCCCGCATACGCCCGTGCAGCGGCCCAGGCGGAATGAGCTGCTCGCGGCGCTGACACCAGAAGTACTCGAACGGCTGTCGCCCCACCTCGAGGTGGTTCCCTTATCCCTCGGCCAGGTCCTCTATGAGGCCGGGGGTGCCATGTCGCATGTCTATTTTCCCATTGACGCTATCGTTTCCCTGCTGTGCGTGATGGCAGACGGTGCGTCCGCGGAAATCGCGGTGGTCGGCAACGAGGGCGTGGTTGGGGTCGCTCTTTTCATGGGCGGCCAAAGTACGCCGAGCCGGGCGCTCGTGCAGAGCGCCGGGACTGCCTATACGCTCCCGTCCGCATCGCTGCTGACGGAATTCAATCACATTGGCGAATTGCACAATGTGCTGCTGCGCTATACCCAGGCGCTGCTCACGCAAATGGCGCAAACAGCCGTCTGCAACCGGCACCACACGGTCGACCAGCAGCTATGCCGCTGGCTGCTTCTCAGCCTCGATCGGCTGAACTCGAGCGAGCTCAGCATGACTCAAGAGCTCATTGCCAACATGCTCGGCGTGCGGCGCGAGGGCGTGACCGAAGCGGCCGGCAAGCTGCAGAGCAGTGGAATAATCCGCTACAGCCGCGGCATCATCACTGTGTTGGATCGACCGCAATTGGAAGCGCGGGTTTGCGAGTGTTATGCGGTTGTGAAGACGGAGTTCGACCGGCTCCTGAATCCGAATTCCTACCACCAAGTGAGCGGGGATCCCGCGGCAGCGGCTGATCGGCCCCATTAGTTGGTCTCTTGTCACGAGACCACACAACGCACTGATTTTAGCGGCGTCCCCAAGGGGGATTGCCCGAACAGCGGCGTGACGCTGGCTGCCCGCCTCCCCGCAGCGGCACGCCGTCTGCATGGCGGTGATCGTCTCGCGCTCCTCGGCCGAGTGCGCAGCCATCGATTCCCATAGCGCCGCGGAATATACTCTCCTAGAGGATAGGATCAATTCCCGAGGCGTTAGGAAATGAGCTGGAGAGCCGCAGTTGAGAATGCATCGCATTCATCGTGCGCCTGACTGTTCCTCTCCCGGAGGATAGGTTTAAGACCATGTCACACACCAAGACGGAAAAACAGAAGCTGCTGACGCGCATCCGACGCGTCCGCGGCCAACTGGAAGCAGTTGAACGTGCGGTGGAGACGGAGGCCGAGTGCGCGGCGGTGCTGCAGCAGATCACGGCCTGTCGAGGCGCGCTCGACGGCCTCGTCGCGGAGGTGGTTGAACACCATATCCGCAACCACGTCGTCGACCCTTCCGCAGCGCGCAACGATCCACGTTCCCAAGCCGCCGAGCAGCTCGTCGAGATCGTCCACTCTTACCTCACCTGAGTGACGTTAGATTTTGGTCGGGCGCTAATGCTGGGCGACGTAACGCAAGAACAGAGCCGTGAATCTTTTTGCAAAACTCTATTACCCCCTTCGCAAGGCGTGGAAGGCGATCGGACTCTACCTGGTCATCGCGGGACCTGGCCTGGTCGTCATGGTTGCCGACAACGACGCGGGTGGCATCACGACCTATGCCGCGACCGGGGCCAAGTACGGCTACCACCTGATCTGGTTCCTGCTGCTGCTGGTCCCGGTCGCCTACTACGTGCAAGAGATGACGGTGCGCCTCGGCGCCATCACCAAGCGCGGACACGCCGAGGCAATCTTCGATGGCTTTGGAGCCTTCTGGGGCTGGTTTTCGCTGCTGGATCTGATGATCGTCGACTGGTTGACGCTCGTCACCGAGTTCGTCGGCATGACCGCCGCGCTTGCCATTTTTGGCGTTCCCCCGTGGATCACGGTTATTGCGGTCATTCTCCTGATGGCCGTGATCGTCCTGAACGGCCGATATTGGACCTTCGAAAAGCTGGCGCTGCTGTTTTGTGCCTTGAACCTGGTTTATATCCCGGGCGCCTTCCTCGTCCACCCATCCGTGCGGGACATCGTGCACCAGGGTCTGATTCCAAACCTCGCCGGAGGATTCAACGGGCAGCTGTTCTTCTTCCTGATGGCCAATATTGGCACCACGATCGCCCCCTGGATGCTTTTCTTCCAGCAAAGTGCGGTCGTCGATAAGGGAATGCTCGAGAAAGACATCCCCTGGGGTCGGTTCGACACGCTGCTGGGATCGTTCATCACAGTACTCGTCGCGGTGTTCATCGTTATCGTGACCGGGACGGTCCTGCGGGGCATCGATATCGACGATGCCGCGCAGGCGGCCCACGAGCTGATGAAGACCGACCGCTATGTGGGCACCTTCCTCGCGATCGGCCTGTTTGATGCGGGTCTGCTCGGCGCAATCTGCATTTCCCTGGCCAGCTCCTGGGCTTTCGGGGAGATCTTTGGCTGGGCGCATTCACTCAATACCAAGATCCGCCAGGCACCCTGGTTCTATGCGACGTACTTTCTGCTGCTCGTGACGGCCGGGCTGGTGGTTCTCATTCCGAAGGCGCCGCTGGTTCTGATTACCTTGTTCGTACAGGTCATCGCGGTAACGCTGCTGCCTGCGGCTTTGGTGTTCCTGATCCTGCTGCTCAACGACCGCGCAACCATGGGCGAGCGCCGCAATACACTGCCCCAGAATCTCATCGGCGGCTTCATCGTCGTCTCGATCATCATTCTTTCCACGCTGTACGGTGTCTCGGTCCTGTTTCCCAATCTGTTCCGCTAGACGAGCGTGCCGACATGAGTGCATTTAGCAATCTCCTCGCCAAGATCCGCGCGATCAATGCCCGCTATCACGAGCCGCGCATTGAGATGTCCGGGGCCGTGCGGCTCTCGCTGCTCGTGCTGCGCGTCTACCTGTTGGCTCTGGTCGCCCTGATGATCTACAAATTCGTTCTGATCGTGACGCAGGGATAGGGCCGTGGTTACCGTCCTCGAGCACGAGTTCTACCTGAGCGAGATTCTCGACCGCCGTGTATTCGCGAAAACGAAGCGGATTGGGCGCTTGAGCGATCTTGCAATCATAGAAACCGGCAAACTACCGGAGGTCACGCAGGTGGTGGTCGACCGACCTTACGGCTACCCGGTGCTGACGATTCCCTGGGACAAAGTACTGCTCATCTCCAATCACGAAGTAGTGCTCGACATCGGCGAGGGCGACCTGCCGCAGTTCGAGCGAGCGCCGCAGGAGCATCTGATCCTGTTGCACGATCACATACTCGACAAGAAAATCATTGACATGGATGACCACGACGTCGAAGTCGTCTATGACGTGAAACTTGCCTTCCAGAACGGCAAGTTATACGCGGCCGAAGTCGACTACAGCCGCTACCGGGCGCTGCGCCGACTCGGTCTTCACAAGCTCGCCAAGCTCCTCGCGGACCGTAACAAGGAAAATCGGGTGTCCTGGCTCTATGTGCAGCCGCTCCCGGAGCAGCTCGGAAGTTTCGCCGGCAACCTGAAACTCAAGGTTCCCAAAGCGCAGCTCAACGAGATTCATCCGGTGGATCTCGCTGACATCCTCGAGGAACTCGAGGGCGGCCAGCGCGTCGCGCTGTTTAACGCACTTGACCCTGAACAGGCGTCCGACGCGCTCGAGGAGATTGAACCGCGGGTGCAGCGGCAGTTGATCCACGACATCGAGAAGGAACGCGCGGCTATGCTGATTAACGAGATGAGCCCGGCGCAGGCGGCGGACATCCTGGCGATACTGCCCCGCGATGAGGCGGATGCAATCCTAAAGCTCATCGACCAGGATAAATCGTCCAAGGTCGAGCACATCATCGGGGAGCACAATGAGCAGATTCTGCTCTATGCGTCCCCCGAGCTCATCCGCTTGCCTGCGACGACACCGGCCACAGAGGTCCTCGACCGCTATCGTGAACTTGCGACCGGTAAGGACGTGGTGATGTACGTCTACGTTACCGACGCTGCGGGCGCACTGCGGGGCGTCGTGGACATTCGCGAGATTGTCGCTGCGGAAGCGGGCCAAACCCTTGGCGACATCATGACGGCGCATGTGATTGCGCTGCCGAAGGACGCGACGTTGCGAGACGCCAGAATGTTATTCGAGCGCTACGACTTTCGCGCGCTACCTGTCACGGACGAAAACGATCAACTGCTCGGTGCGGTGTCGTCCCGGGATGTGCGCGCCTTCCGGCCGAGGCTCACGTGATGGGCCCGCGTTCTGACGGGACACACCGCATGACGCTTTGTCAGCGTGCCGAATTGTGGCTGTTGAACCTGGGGGAGCGACGGATCATTCCCCTGCTTCCGCGTGGCGCGTTTCGCAGCCAGCTTCGCGCGCGCATCGATCGCGCCCAGGCACGCTTGCACGCTCGCGTTCACGATCACAGTGAGCGGCCGTAGCTGCGGCAACCCTCCCGAGTCATCATCTTAAATACAGATCGATTTGATCGAAATCAGACACTATTCTCCCGGGAAGACTGGGAGATATACTCGTGTGCGTTTTACAAAGCCGCTCCCAACTACCGGTGTGACCACCCGAGCCCTTTGACACTCGAGCTTGAGCAGCGTCGCCAATAGCAATCGAGTCACCCTCCGCGACTGCGCGCTCCAAGTCCGCTAAACGGCAACCTCATCCGGACGCTCATGATATGCGTGGAGTGGCAGCGCTTCTTATACCCCTTGCCGCATTACTGATCGGCAACAGTTCCGCTTATGCCGGAATGTCCGGGCGGCAATCCCTTGATGCCGTCGTTGCGCAGTTGTCGGCATTGGTGGATTACCAGGAGGTCGTCATTTCGCCCGATGGCCGACTCATCGCCTGGGCACAAGGGGTACCTGAGACGACTGACACGTCACCCCGCGCCGCTGTGTTTGTTGCGCGGGCGGATGGTCGCGGCAACCCCCAACCCGTCAAGACACCGCCAGGCCGTGAATCAAGCGCGCCGATCGGCAGCCAAACCGACCTGGCTTGGTCATCCGACAGCACCTCGCTCGCTTTTCTGTCCGACCGCGACAACCCCGGTCAGTTGCAGCTGTACGTGATGCGGGCGGGTGGCGTCGCGACGCGGTTGACCAACCTGACTGGGCTGGTGGCAACACCACGGTGGTCCCCGGATGGAAAGCGGATTGCGATTCTCTACACACCCGGTGCCCTTCGAGCCGCGGGGCCGTTCGCAGCAGCGCCACCCGAGGTCGGCGTCGTGGGTGAACACTTCGACGAGCAGCGTCTCGCCACCGTAGACGTCACAACCGGCGCCGTGACCTTACTCTCACCGGACGACCTGTATGTCTATGAGTATGACTGGTCACCCACCGGCGCTGAGTTTGTCGCAACAGCCGCCCATGGGCCCGGGGACAACGGTTGGTACAGCGCTGAACTGTTTAGCGTCGACGCTGCCACTGGCGCGACGCGCTCGCTATACAAGCCGCCACTGCAGATCGCAGTGCCCCGGTGGGCTCCCGACGGCAAGTCCATTGCGTTTATCGAAGGGTTCAACAGCGACGAACCGATCGCGTGCGGCGAGATTTTTCGTATACCGGCCGCAGGCGGTGCAGTGGAAAATCTCACGCCGAATCTCAAGGCCTCGGCGTATTGGCTGAGCTGGCGAGCGGACTCGAAGAGCATCGTATTCGTCGACGCCGTCGACGGCGCCACGGGAGTTGCGGAAGTCAGTACGACGACGCCGGGCAAAGTACGGTCTCTCTGGTCGGGACCAGAGATGTTGCGGGGTCCGGCCGGCATTTCCCGTGGCCTGTCGCTCGCACGGGACGGCCGTACGACCGCCGTGATCCGCGCGTCCTTCGATCATCCATCCCAGATCGACAGTGGTCCGGTAGGAGCGTGGCACGCCGTCGCGAAAGCTCAACCCGTACCGCGCCCGATGTGGGGCAAGGCGGAAAGCGTCAGCTGGCAGAGCGACGAATATACCGTTCAAGGCTGGCTCCTTTACCCACCGAACTACGATCCGCAGCGCAAATATCCGCTGGTCGTGTGGGTGCATGGCGGTCCCGCATGGCTGACGACGCCCGACTGGCCTACCGTGGGTGGGTGGTTTCACTTCCTCGACGCGGTCCTTGCGAGCCAGGACTACATGGTCTTCTACCCCAACCCGCGGGGTAGCGCGGGATTCGGCGAGGCCTTCAAACGTGCGATGGTCAGAGACCAGGGCGGAGGTGACCTACGCGACATCCTGGCCGGTGTAAGACACCTGGTCTCGACCAGACCGATCGACGACACCCGTGTCGGGATCGGCGGCTGGAGCTACGGCGGCGACATGACGATGTGGGCACTCACACAGACGACTCGTTTTCGTGCGGGTTTCGCCGGCGCCGCGACGGCCGATTTACTCTCCTACTACGCGGAAAACGACTTCAATGCTTACCTGCTGCTCTATTTCGGCGCGTCGCCGTACGAGGATCCGCAGGTCTACGCGAAGAGCTCCCCGATCAACTTCGTCAAGAACGTTCGCACACCGACATTGATCGTCGTCGGTGCCAACGATGAAGAGTCTCCCGTCTTGCAGTCACGTGAGTACTGGAATGCCCTCAAGGAGTTTCATGTAAAAACCGAACTGGTGGTGTATCCGGACGAAGGGCACAAATTCCACGCTCCAGCGCATATCAAAGATGTCGCACACCGGCTGGTTGCATGGTTCGACGACAACATGACGGAAGCAGCAGCGGGACATTAGACGGGGCGTCAACCTGAGCGATCGAACACAGGGGCTCGCGTGGGCAATCTTTCAGCGAATTCGCTGGCGAATCTTCGGTCTGGTGTTTGCATTCGGATGTATCGCCTACCTCCAACAGAAGAGTCTCACGGTCGCGGCGGCGCGCATGATGCCGGAACTTGGATTCAGCCAGGTGCAAATCGGCTGGCTCGAGTGGGCATTCCTGTTTGGATATGCTGCCTTTCAGCTTCCGGGCGGGGTTATCGGGCAAAGGTGGGGAGCCCGCTTCACCTATGTGGTCATCGGGCTGGTGGCATTCCTCGCCACGGTGCTGACGCCACTCGCGCCGCTGGTGCTCGCCGGCGGCAGCCTGTTTATCGCGGTGTTTGGACTGCAATTGCTGCTCGGATTGGCGCAGGGTCCCATCTTTCCTGTCAGCGCGGGCGTAATGGAGGCGTGGTTTCCTCCTCAGCAATGGGCACTAGTGTTGGGTCTGCAGTCAATGGGCCTGCAGCTCGCGGCTGCCCTCGCACCACCACTGGTGGCCACGATCATGAATTCCTTTGGCTGGCAGCGGGCGTTGTTCTGGCCGGCGCTGCCTGCATTGGCTCTGATCGTATTCTGGGCTTGGTACGCGCGAAATGCTCCTGCTCAACATCGGGCCGTGACATCCGAGGAGCTGTCGGAGCTGGGAGATGAGCTGGCGTCGCAGGCGGAATCCGCCATCTCATGGCAGCAACTGGTGCGCTTACTCAAGAACCGTTCGATCGCGCTCCTGACGTTTTCTTACGTCTGCATGAACTATGTTTACTACCTGATCGGCAATTGGTGTTTTCTATATCTCATACAAGAACGTCAGTTCACGATACTCGAGGGTGGATGGTTGGCCGCGGCTCCGCCTCTGGCCGCGGCGGTGGGCGCCGGCGTGGGTGGCCAGGTAACCGGCACTCTGTGCGCCCGCTTTGGCATTCGCTGGGGCTTTCGCCTCGTGCCGCTGATCGCCCTTCCCGCGGCCGGGGTACTGCTACTGCTCGCCGTCTTCTCGCACAACCCTTATATGGCCGTGATCGCGCTCGCAGCGTGCTTTGCGGCGGTCGAGTTCACCGAAGGGCCGTATTGGGCCGCGGCGATGTACGTGGCTCGCAGCGATTCGATGACGGCGACCGGTATCCTCAATACCGGCGGAAACATCGGCGGCCTGATCGGAATTCCGATCGTCGCTTACTTGTCGGCTCATGGTGCCTGGACCGCTGCGTTTGTGATTGGAACGGTTTTTGCAGCCGTGAGCGCTGTGGCATGGATGGGGGTGGATACGACGCGCGTGATCCCCGGTACGGCACTGACACCCAGAGAGTCACATGGGACTGGGCCACATTAGTGCCTGCAAGCACCACCCTTGCCTCTTTTCAGTGCACCTCGGTTCTGTGGTGATGCTCAGCTAACCGTTCTGTCAGCTCACGACCTGCAAATCTTCAAGAAGTGAATAAAGACAAAGGGGCCTAACATGATCTCCAACCGGAAGTCCTGTCCTGCGTGCACCGTCGGTCTATTTCTGTTATTCGCCGGCGGCCTTCGAGAAGCCGCGGCCGCGGACACTCCGGACACCACTGGTTCATCCAATGGCCTGGCAGAAGTGACGGTAACGGCTCCCTACCAATTCCTAAGCGCCGATACGAGCGGTACAACCAACCTGCCCCTGCCGGTGGAAAAGGTGCCGCAAACGATCAACATCGTCTCCAATGACTTCATCAACGCGGCGAATTTGAAAACCCTGGGAGAAATTGCCGAGTACACACCGGGAGCCACAAACAATGGCAGCGATCTCAATCTCGGTTCAACCATAAGCCTGCGAGGATATCCCGCGCAGAAGGAGGTTGATGGCTTAAGCGACAACGACACCGGGTTTGAGCCTGACTACGCGATCTACGACCGCCTTGAAGTTGTGCAAGGACCGTCCTCGGTGGTTTACGGAATATCGAGTCCTGGGGGTCTCGTAAATTTTGTCACCAAGAGCGCCACGCCAAGCACCCCAAGCTATCTACTGGTGAGCGGTGGAAGTTGGAACACCTTTCGCGTCGAGGCGCAGGGTGAAACTGCTCTTGATCCTTCCGGGTCGCTCCGCGGCATTGGCATCTTTGTGCGCGACCAGGGCGATAGCTTCGTCGATTACATGAATCATCAGAAGACCTCCTTTTACGGCGGACTCAACTTCAAACCAAACGATGCGCTGAGCGCCTATATCCACGGGGGTTACGAGCGATATGTCAGAGATTCGATGGACGGGGGATCGCCAACAGAGCCGGATGGGTCGCCCGCCCCTCTGCCGCGCTCGTTCTTTATTGGCAACCCCTGGATGAAGCTGTATACCGACCTTTTCCATGTTGACGGCGATGTAACCTGGAGTCCTACCGAGAACCTGCAAATAGGATTGAAGGCACGTTTTGAGCACAGCGATACGCCCGGTTTCACACCCTACGGGCAAGCCTTGCAGTCCAATGGCGTCATCGGCCTTCAGGTCCAACAGCTCTTTTACACACTCAATCAGGATCTCGGTCTTGGCCTGTCTGGCATCTATCACCTGGACGCAACTGGGTTGGCTAACAGCTTCGTGTCGGTTGGCGTTGTCAGGCAGGTCAGCCAACAGGCAGACGACTGGCAGATCACGGCCATCTGTAACGGCAATATCAATGCCGGCCAGCTCGCAATATTCCAAGTTTTCAACGAGTGTTTGAATGCCGACAACTTTACCCCGTACATTTTTAAGCCACACACTGCGATTACTACAGCATCAGTACAGGCCGTTATCAGTCCAATCAAGTCTTTGTCCTTGCTTGTCGGAGAATCGTACTCAAAGCCGGACATATCAGTAAACGCCGGTGGGCCGCCGGAAGTCTTCGATTTTAAGGGGCAGTTCAGTGCCCGCTTTGGTGCGACTTATGAGCTAGTACACGGACTCAACGCGTACCTCTCATATAGTGAATCGTTCCAGCCTCAGGAGAATGAGACCTTAACCAACGGCATTATCGGAATTCTCCCGCCGTTAGCAGGGCATCAGTACGAGGGAGGCGTAAAGTACCTGACGAACGGCGGTAAAGTGCTCCTGTCGGCGGCCGTGTATCAGGTATATGAGAAGAATATCGCCGCCTATCAACAGACTATCGACGGGATCGATTACTACACACCGATCGGCGAAGACTCCCACAAGGGATTTGAGGTATCGGCACTGGGTAAGCTTGGTGAGTCGTGGCAGATCAACGCGGGCTATTCGTATTTACAGCCGAAAATCATTGCGTCTTCGAGCTCCGAGGAGGCCCTGGTGGGAGAGACGGAGGTGTTCGTACCGACCCAGACGGCCAGCACTTTCCTCACTCACGAGTTTTTGACCGGAGTGGCGCGAGGACTCACGCTGGGTGGAGGCTTTCACTACCAATCGTCCGTCCTCACATCCTATAGGAGCGCCCTGGCAAGAGAAGAGGCCGCTGGCACTCCGGGCGTACCCGTTCCTCAGACTAAGGACATAGCTGGTTACGTTGTAGCCGACGCGTCGGCGTCGTATACCTTCGACAAATGGCTCGTGCAACTCAACGCGCGCAACCTTTTCAACAGGCGGTATTTCATAAACCTCTACCAAACCCTGTATTACGGCAATCAACAGGGTGCTTCCACGAGCTTCATGCTGACCATACAAAGGCAGTTCTAGTGAGCGCCAGATGTACCACCGCTGTGACGTCTAAGGTCGTACTTCTCGAAGAATGTGCAGCGTCGAAGTTTGCATCGCTTACCGTGAGCCTCAGGGCCGGCAACCGATTCGGTAGTCCCGGAAGAATGTCATGAAGCTGCCGTGCAAAGTCTTACTCGCGACTTTCTTGCCGTCACTGTTGATGTCGACGGTTCACGCATCGGATCAGCGTTTAGCAAATGAAGACATTCGCCAAAGCCGTGAAGTGCGCGAAGCACATTTGAGTCCAGACGGGACTCAAGTTTTGGCGGTGATTACCGATACGACGGCGGACCGCGGGCGGCCTCATCTTTGGTTGCTAGGTCGAAATAGCGAAAGCCCAAGGCAGTTGACGTTCTCCAATGGTGAGAAGGATAAAGGGCAGGAGAGGGCCGCCTGGCCGCGTGATGGCTCCAGCGTGTTGTTTTTGGAGGATCGCGGATCCGGTCTGCGGCTGTTCCGTATGCCAATTCATGGCGGTGAAGCGGAGCAACTTACGCTTAGGCGAAAGAAAGATGGCAACCCGGCAGCCACCTGGGGACCACAAGACGCGGGCAGCGACTTCGACATTCGTGACTACACCGTATCCCCGAATGGGAGATTGATTGCGTTGATTACGGCGCCACGCGATTCTGCAGAGGAACAGGCGAAGAAGCTAAAGGGGGATGATGCAATACGGTTTGGCGACGACATTCATGAAGCAACACTTCAGATCCTGGGTCTGCAAGGCGATCTCGCGCTCGAGGTTGCAATAACTGGCGTGCAGTCGGTGGCATGGGATCGAATGTCGCAAAAACTTCTTGCGGTCACGCAATCCAAGTTTGTCGATCTGGGTCCTTCCGCCAAGGTCTGGATCGTAGACGCAAGGAACGTAGCGGGCACCCGTCCTCTAGAGGGGCTCCCGAACACAGTGTCAAAGGCGGAGTGGGTGACTGACAGTCAAATCGTATACTTTGCACAATGTCAGCAAGATACACCTCCATATTGCTGGGATTTGTACGACTTTGACCTTCGAAGTCATGTCGTCAAAAACTTAACGGATCGAGTTGAAGGAACAGTCGCATCAGAATCGCCAGTCGCATCAGATGCGCAGTTAATCGTCGAGGCAGAAAAGCGCTCTGTTATCCTGTTATTTAATCGTGGCGTAGCTCAATCCGTAGCCGTGATTGCGCTCGAAAGCGGAAAGATCGAATTCGTTGATGCGGGGCTTCCGGTTGTTTCATCGATCGAGACGAACGAACATCAAACAAGCTGGGTCCTGATAGCTGGTGGCCCGACTAACCCCAGCGCACCGTATATTCTTTCGTCGCTTCTGCGGACAAGATCGACTGAGGCGTCGAGACCCACGCGACTCGCAACACCTGAGCTAATTCCTGCGGGTCGTGATCTCGTCGCTTCGACGCGCGTCGATTGGCGTAGCGATGACGGTAAGTTGATTTCCGGACTCTTATATCTACCGTCAGCCACTGTTCCTCGACCGCTTTCGCTAGTGGTGAACGTTCACGGCGGGCCGGCCGGGCAGTTTACGGATAAGTACTACGCAATCGTCAATCTACTCGTTGCGCAGGGGTGGGCCGTTTTGCAGCCGAATCCCCGGGGGAGTACAGGCTACAGCAAGGCGTTTCTAGCAGCCAACAAGGACGATCTCGGTGGTGGAGATTTGCAGGACATTTTGGCTGGAGTGAACTATGTCAGAGAGCACGCGTCCGTCGACCCTCACCGGATTGCGCTGATTGGATACAGCTACGGAGGGACGATGGCGGGTTTCGCAGCTGGGAAGACTCAGAAGTTTTGTGCGGTGGTGAGCGGGAGTCCTGTGTCGGATCAGTTTAGTGAATACAGCACAGAGGAGCCCGCTTGGACGTGGTACGACCATTGGTACTTTGGTAACCCGACAGTCCGATTCGCAGCGGCATGGCGTCAGAGCACTATATCCTACGCGCCAAAGGCGATGACACCCGTACTAATCGTCGAAGGCCTTGCGGACACCGAAGATCCCCCTGGTCAGGCATTTGAACTTTACCGCGCGCTGCGCGAAGCGGGCGCTCAAGTTGAGCTCGTGCTTTACCCACGTGACAGCGATCCAGAAGCCGCGCGAAACTTCTATGGCGAAGTGAGCCTCGAGCCATGGCACGGCCTTGATATGAGGAAGCGGATGCTTGAGTTCATGTCTCGAGCCTGTCAAGTGACTCCGCCCGCAGAGTAATTTTGTCGGGTTGCCTTACACGCACGCCGCGGTGTGATAGTGAGGCGCAACGATGTATGTCGCTCGTAGCGACTCGACATCGGCAACTGGCAGACGCAGAGCCGGTAACCGATTGTGAACTATGGGGAGTTGTTATGAAGCTGCTGTGTAAACCATTCCTCCTGAGTTTCTTGCCGTCACTATTGATGACAACGGTTCACGCAGCGGATCCGCGCTTAACAAACGAAGATATTCGCCACAGCCGGGAGGTACGCGAAGGTCAATTGAGTTCCGACGGTACTGACGTTCTCGCCGTGATTACCGATACCACGGCTGACGGTGGGCGGCCGCACCTGTGGTTGCTGGGTCGTGATCCAGGTAACCCGAGACAATTGACTTTCTCGAGCAGCGACAAGGATAAGGGTCAATACAAGGCCGCATGGGTGCCCGGTGGTCTGACGGTTCTTTTTCTACAGGATGGTGGATCAGGACCACGACTGTTCCGTATGCCAATGCAGGGCGGTGAACCGCAGCAACTTACCTTGAAAGAGCAGAAGGACAGCAAGCTGCTCGCTACCTGGGGACCAGAGGATGCAGGCAGCGACTTTGACGTTCGCGACTACGCCGTTTCTCCGGATGGGAAATTGATCGCGTTGATTGCGGCGCCACGCGATTCCGCAGAGCAGCAGGCAAACAAAGCGAAGCGGAATGACGCGATACGCTTTGGAGACGATATTCATGAGGCAACGTTGCAAATTGTCAGCCTGGACGGTAACCCGGTGCTCGAAGTTGCATTAACCGGCGTCGCAGCAGTGGCCTGGGATCGAGCGTCGCAAAATATTCTTGCCGTAACGCAAGCCAAGTTTGCAGACATGGGTCCATCGGCAAACGTCTGGATCGTAGATGCCAGCGGTTCCGCCACACCCCAGCGCATTGAGGGTCTGCCAAAAAGCGTTACGATGGCCGCATGGATCAGCAAGAGCCGGATCGTCTATCTTGCACACTGCCAGCACGACAGTCCGACTGAGTGTCTTGATTTGTCCAGCTACGACCTCGAAGGTCATCTTGCCAAGAACCTGACAGATCCGCTCGAGGGCACGATCGCTCCTGATTCACCGATCATCGTCGATTCCGATGCTCGCTCCGCCGTGTTGCTATTCAACCGGGGGCTGAATCAGGAGGCAGTTAAGCTCAACCTCGAGAACGGGAAGAGCGAGTTCTTTGATGCTGGTTTTCCGGTCGTCTCCTTCATCGGAACAAATGAAGACCGCAGTGGTTGGGTGTTGATCGCCGGTGGCCCGACCGAGCCGAACGCGCCGCTGCTGCTGGCATCCTCGTCCCCATCATCAAAGCCCACTCGATTGCTAACGCCGGATCTCATTCCCGGTAAACGTGATCTGGTCGTCTCCAGGACAATTTCCTGGCGCAGCGACGGTCAGCAGATATCGGGTTTGTTATATTTGCCCCCAACGCCGGGACCTGCACCGCTACCGCTCGTCGTACACATCCATGGTGGTCCCATGGGGCAGTTCACGGATAGATACTATCCGTTGGTGAATCTGCTGGTCGCCCAGGGCTGGGCGGTTTTGCAACCCAACCCGCGAGGCAGTACCGGCTCCAGCAAAGCATTTCTTGCAGCGGATAAGGACGATCTGGGTGGCGGGGATTTGCGCGACGTGTTGACTGGAGTGGACTACGTAAAGGCACACTTCCCGATTGACTCGCAGCGGCTTGCATTGATTGGCTACAGCTACGGCGGCGAAATGGCCGGATTTGTGGCTGGCAAGACGCATATCTTTCGTGCGGTGATCAGCGGCGCCCCGGTAAGCGATCAGTTCAGTGAATATGGTACCGAGGACGGTCCGATTGCATGGTATGACCACTGGTACTTCGGCAACCCGACAGTGCGATTCTCCGCGGCCTGGCGTCAGAGTCCGATAGCCTACGCTCCAAAGGCCACTACACCTACGTTGATCGTTCAGGGCCTGGCGGACACCGAAGATCCCCCAGGCCAGGCCTTTGAGCTATACCGCGCGCTCCGTCAGGCAGGGGATCAGGTCGAACTCGTGACGTTCCCGCGAGAAGACCATCCAGAGCTGCACCGAAACTTCTATGGCGGGGTCAGCGTCGAGCCCTGGCACGGCTTGGATTTGAGAAATCGAATGCTCGAGTTCCTCACGCGGGCCTTTGAAGCGAAGCAACCGTCACACTAGGCTCGTGCGGAGCTCTCGTGTAGACGAGCTGCGCAGCCGAATTTGTAAGCGGCTACCGCAAGCTTCCCCTTCAAGGACAATGTCTACCAGGGAAGGCTGTCGAGATCGACGTTGCCACCAGAGAGAATGATCCCAACGGATTTGCCGACAACGTCCAGTCGACCTTCCAGCACGGCGGCGAGGGGAACGGCACTGCTAGGCTCGACCACAATCTTCAGTGTCAGCCAAACCAACCGCATGGCGCGGATGATGGCATCCTCAGACACGTCGACAATGTCGTCCACGTGACCGGCAATCAACGGAAAAGTCAGATCACCGAGCGAAGTACGTAGTCCGTCGGCAATTGTGCGCGGATTCAACTGAGGAACGATTTCGCCTGCTCGCAGGGATCGCTTGGCGTCGTCAGCCATTTCGGGTTCGCATCCGAACACGCGGATAGCCGGCTTCAATGCTTTTGCCGCAACAGCGGTCCCCGCCAGCAGACCTCCGCCACCGACGGGAGCCAGTAAAAGATCCAGTTCGGGCCTATCCTCAAGAAACTCCAAAGTGCAGGTCGCTTGCCCGGCGATCGTTCTCAGATCGTTGTACGGATGCACCGCGCTAGCCAGAGTATCGACCTGTATGCGGGCCGCCGTCCTCTCATATTCCTCGGAAGTCGGAATGTCGCCCTTCGCCTCGACCCAAACAATGTGGCCGCCGTAGCGCTCCACGGCAGCGACCTTTGACTTGAGCGCACACTTTGGCATGGCAATATAGGCTGGCACTCCGCGGATCTTTGCCGCCAGGGACAGTGCCGCTGCCTGATTGCCAGATGAACTGGTCACGACACCGCGACCAGCCTGCGCGTCAGTGAGAGAAAAAACGGCGTTGAAGGCTCCGCGAGCCTTGAAGACGCCGGCACGTTGAAAGTTTTCACACTTAAACCATAGACGCGCACCTGTCAGACGATTGAGCGTCTCGCTCGTCATGATCGGTGTCCGATGGATCTTGTCCTGGATCCGCGCGTGCGCGGCGTGGATGGTGGCAAGGTCCAGGAGCGTCGGAAGCGACCGTTTCATAGTCCGCCTAAGAAACCAGCACGAAAATCGGGCCGAAGCGCAGGGACGCTAAAATGCGGCAACCGTTCCATCCATACGGCAGAGCCGCATCGCACGATACTAAAAGTCGCGGCCGTTGCCACTAGCGCGAGGCTGGGCTGGCGGCGCCCAATTGGTGTCAATGATGTCATAGCCGAACGGGAGTGCCGCATCGATGAGCCACTCCCAGGTCCAGAGCGCGAAGGTTCGCAGAGCATACAACTCGTAGCGACTCTCACCACTGCGAAGGATCATGAGCGGTGTATGGTGCAGACCGGTCAGGGCAAAGCAGTAGCGGTGAAAGACATCCGGGTGCAGATCCACTGCAATGCCCGTCGCCAACACCTCTCGAGATGAAGGTCCATCGATCCAGATGCAGGTGCGGCTATGCGAGAGCGGTGTGACGCTTCCGACCGTGGGGGGTACTACAGACTCAAGCGCGCGAGCGACATCCTCAGCGTCCGGGCTGATGATCCAGAACTGTTCCGGCCCGACCTTGAGGAACAGCCGCAAGCCGGCGGCGGCCGCTTCCCCCAAACTGCTCGGCAGATCGGTACCGAGCACCGGCCTCACTGCCGTGGCGAGCGCCATTGCTGCCCCGGGGAGAGCCGCGACCTGCACCAGCCTCCGACCCCTTGCTTCGCCGAGGCGCAGGCGCCGCTCACCGCCCGGGCCGTCGCGGCCACCGCTCTTCAACACCCCGACGAGCGCGGAGTTCCTCTCAAGCACGCAGGCGTTCCCCTTTCGGATCGATGAACATCGGGCTGACGAGACGGGCCCTGACCACCTCGCCTTTGAGCGGAAAGGCGCACACAATCTCTTCGCCCGAGTGCGTCAGTCCGCCCTGATATAACCCCAAGGCGATGAATTTCTTCAGCTCTGTTGACCAGGTAACTGAGGTGACGTAACCACGCCCGTGACCTGCGACCTTGTCGGTGGCCGCAAACAGGATCGAACCCCCGCGCAGGGATTTTCCCGGCTCGAGACACTCGATGCCTACCAGGCCCCAACGCTCTGGTCCCCGCAACATGGGCCGCTGCAGCAGCTCGCGGCCTACATACGGCTTGTCCTTGCTCGCCATCCTGCCGAGACCCAGGTCATCCAGGGTGTTGCGGTGATCGAGCTCGAGGCCGGCCACGTGTCCCTTCTCGATGCGTAACGATGCCACCGCCTCGAGCCCGAAAGGCTTGATGCCGAGAGGCGCGGCGGCCGCGAGCACGTGCTCCCACAGCGCGACAGCGTAATCCGCGGGCACATAGACCTCGTAGGCCAGCTCGCCGGAGAAACTGAGGCGTATCAGACGCACCGGTACGCCGTTGGCCTCGGTTTCCAGACATCCCATGTAGGGGAGGCGCGCATTCGAAACATCCGTATCCGGCAGCGCCAGTTCGAGTGCGGCTCGCGCCTGCGGACCGGCAACCGCCATGGCCGCCCACTCATCACTGACCGACGTGACGCTGACCCGCAGATCAGTCCACGCCGTCTGCAGGAGAAATTCGAGCCACGACATGACCTCCCCGGCCTGGGCCGTCGTCGTGGTCATGAAATAGCGGGTCGCGGCGAGCCGGGTAGTCGAGCCGTCATCGAATACCGTGCCGTCATCCGACAGCATGACGCCGTAGCGCGACTTGCCGACCGGGAGATTCGCGAAATTGTTGACGTAGATGCGACCGAGGAATTCGGCCGCATCCGGGCCCTGCACGTCTATTTTGCCGAGCGTGGAAGCATCGGCGAGCCCGACCGCCGTGCGCACCAGCCGCATCTCCTCGATGTAAGCGACCTGCGCGGTGGGTCCGGCCCAGCGGTACCACCAGGCCCGCAGCCATGGCCCCGCCTGTATCAATTCTCCGCCGTGTGCGAGGTGCCAGTCATGCAGCGGTGAGCGTCGCGTCGGCTTAAAGTGATTTCCGACACAACGTCCCGCGAGCGCGCCAAGACTCACCGGCATGAACGGCGGGCGAAACGTGGTCGTGCCCACCGCCGGGATCTGCTCGCCCTTGAGCAAGGCCATCATGGCCGCAGCATTGATGTTGCTCGTTTTGCCCTGGTCCGTCCCCATACCAAGCGTCGTATAGCGCTTCAGATGCTCGACCGATTCATACCCTTCCTGATGGGCGATCGTGAGGTCCTTCACCGTGACGTCATTCTGGAAGTCGACAAAGGCCTTGTCGGGGTGGCGGTGCGGCAGACGCCAGACCGTCTCGACGGAGCAGCCGGTCGTCTCGAGGCGCGGCGTTGACAGTGTGGACGCCGGAGCGTCGTGGCCCGCATGCGCGGCGGCTCGACGGCCGGTTTCCACGCCTTCGTTGATCACCGCTGCCAGTGTCAAGCTCCCGGTCAATGACCCCGCCCCAAACTGACCGGCCGCGTAGCGATCCGGCACGAAGGCGGCGATGTCAGCGCGATAGCGCGGCTTGATGCCACCGTGCGATGTCAGGTGTACGAGCGGAGACCAGCCACCGGACATGCACACCAGATCGCAACTGCGCCGCTGCGCTCCCGAGCCGTCCACCGCCCGGGCGATGACTACGCCGTTGACAGCCTTGCCCCCGAGCACATCGATCACGGTCGCACCGCAGAGCTGCTCGATCCCCAGAGCCCTGGCCTTGGCGCCAAGGGCGCTGTCGATCGTGTCGCGATGATCTGCGACGGTCACAAAGACGCCGTGCCGTGCGAGATCGAAAGCCGTGCCATATGCGCTGTCGTTATTGGTTACGACTACAGCCGTTTTGCCAAGCGCCACGGCGAAGCGATTGAGGTAGCCGCGCACCGCGGTGGCCAGCATGACGCCTGGCCGATCGTTGTTGGCGAATACGATCGGCCGCTCGCTCGCCCCCGTGGCATACACGATGGCGCGCGCACGCAGTGTGATCATCACCTGGCGCGCCGCGCCTGCGCCCGGGTCGGGCCGCGGGGGATTGCGCCGCTCGACCAGCGCGACCGTGCCGCCGTCGTAGACGCCCAGCGCAATCGTTCGCCGCAGTATCGTCACGTGCGCCAGTGACTCGAGCTCCGCCTCCACCTCGCGGCGCCACTCTTCGACCGGGCTCGCGACGGTCTCGAGCAGCAGGCTGCCACCCAACAATGAGTCCTGCTCCGCAATAACGACGCGCGCACCGGCACGGGCAGCGGTGAGTCCGGCGGCCAGCCCCGCCGGTCCGGCGCCGATGACCAGCACATCGGCAAACGCGTGTCGCGTCTCGTAGCGATCGGGGTCGCGCTGGTGAACGCCCTGCCCCAGGCCGGCGGCGCGGCGGATGAAGCGCTCGTAGAACATCCACGCGCCGCGCGTGGGGCCCATGAAGGTCTTGTAGTAAAACCCGGCCGTGAGCAACGGCGCGGCGAAGGCGTAGGCGGCTCGCAGATCGAATTCGACCGACGGCCAGGCGTTCTGACGGCGCGCAACGAGGCCCTCGGTGAGCTCGGTCACCGTGCCGGCGACATTAGGCTCGCTGCGCCCGCCCTTCCCCAGGGTAAACAGACCATTCGGCTCTTCAATACCCGCCGACACGAACCCGCGGGGTCGGTGATATTTGAAGCTGCGGCCCACGACCCGCACCCCGTTCGCCAACAACGCAGAGGCCAGCGTGTCGCCGGCAAAGCCGCTCATCGCCTCACCATCGAGTAAAAAGCCAATACGGCGGCTGCGATCAATGCGCCCACCCGCCGACAGCCGGTTTGAAGCGGACGTCATAGCGTCGCATCTTCACGGGTGGCCAGCACCACGCGCGCCAGCCCGGACGCCTCGATGCGATTCGTTGCCGTATTTCGTTCGACAACCAGCCATTGCCGGCACCCGACTACGTGCTGCCAGAACTCCCGATGCGGACCCTTCACGTTATCAAACAAGAAGACATAGTCGTGCCAGACCTTCAGGTCCGGCAGTCCGTGGGGGGGCCGTCGCTTGCGGGCATCGCCGCCGTAACGGAACTCGGTGTAGTCGCGCTCACCGCACAGCGGACAGGGGATTCTCAGCATGGCGTTACTGTTTCTTTCATCACTGCTTGTAGGTCCAGTTGCCCACCCCGTCCTCATCAAGCTCTGCACCGCGCGCGAATCGATCAAGGCTGTAGCAACGGTTCAGGGCGTGCTCCTCATCATTCGCAATAGTGTGCGCAAAGCACCAGCCCGAGGCCGGCGTCGCCTTGAAGCCCTGATAACACCAGCCGCCATTCAGATACAGATGGCGGATCGGAGTCCGGCAGATTAACGGGCTCCCGTCCGGGGTCATGTCCTGAATACCCGCCCAGTGCCGTAACAGTCGCAGTCGTGAAACCGAAGGGATGAGCGCCACGGCACTCTCGGCCACATTCTGCACCTTGGGGAACTGGCCTCTCTGGGTGTAATTGTTGAAGCCGTCGATATGGCCGCCAAAGACCAGGCCTCCCTTGTCGGACTGGGAGATATAGAAGAATTCCGCGCCGAAGGAGAGCACGTGGTCCAGGAACGGTTTGATCGGCTCCGACACGAAAGCCTGTAGCAAGTGGCTCTCGATCGGCAGTCTGAGGCCTGCCATCGCGGCAACGTGCGACGAATGGCCGGCCACGGCGATACCGACGCGCCCGGCCAGTATGCGGCCGCGGCTGGTCTCCACCCCGTAGACGCTGCCATTGCGGATCAGAAAGCCCTGCACTTCGCAGTTCTCTATGACATCCGCGCCCTGGGCATCAGCCGCGCGCGCGTATCCCCACGCCACGGCATCGTGGCGTGCGGTACCGGCGCGTCGCTGCAGCAGAGCACCCCAGATCGGAAAGCGGGCCTCGGCGGAGTAGTCCAGGTACGGCAACAGGCGCATCACCTGTCCGCGATCGAGAAGCTCAGCCTCAATGCCGTTCAGGCGCATGATGTTGCCCTTGCGCGCCAGCACGTCGAGCTGCAGCGGGGAGTGTCCCAGGATGACCTGACCGCGTTGCGAGAGCATCACGTTGAAATTGAGTGCCCCAGACAGCCCCTCCCAAAGCTTCAGGGAGTACTCGAAGAACTGCGTATTGCCATCGAGCACATAGTTCGAACGCACGATCGTGGTGTTGCGTCCGACATTGCCTGCGCCTACATAGGCTCGCTCGAGCACCGCGACGTTGCGGATCCCGTGATTGACTGCGAGGTAATGCGCGGTCGCGAGTCCGTGCCCACCGCCGCCGACGATCACGACGTCATAGCTTGATTTCGGCTCGGCGGCACGCCAGGCTCGCGGCCACGGTGCGTTCGAGAGCGCGTGCCGCGCCAACGAGAACGCCGAGTAGCGGCGCGCGGGTGTCATAGAACCTCAGCCGCCGCCGGCTCGCCAGCTGCACGCTGCCACCGCGACCTACAGATAGCCATGACGCCTCGTGGGCCCTTCGGTAACGAGCGGCGGCTGCGACTTCTGCAGCTCCGCGGCCACCTTTTCCATCTGACGCATGGCCCGCAAGTGATTTTGTCCGGCGATCTTCAGCAAATCGTCCTCAGAGTATCCGCGCCGCAGAAGCTCGGCGAACAGATACGGGTAGCGAGTGACGTCCTCGAGACCAATGGCCATCGAGTCGCGGGAGGCATCAAAAAAATCCGAACCTATCCCGATGTGATCGATTCCGGCCACCTTGCGGATATGGTCGATATGGTCTGCCACGTCGGATATCGTGCCGCGGGGATGCGGGTTGTCTTTTTCCCATGCAGTGATGTGCTGACTGATCGCCGCATCAGTGTCGAAGCGCAGATGCAGATCTCTCAGGGCGGCGGTACGTCGCGCCTGCCAGGGCGCATCCCCCGGGGAAACAAACTCCCTGATGAAAGTCACGTGTACCACTCCGCCATTCGCCGGCATCAGACGCAGCACGTCATCGGGTACGTTGCGCACATGCGGATCGACAGCCCGGGCGTTGGAGTGCGAAAAAATGACCGGTGCCCGGCTCACGTGCAGCACGTCCAGCATGGTGTCCGCACTCACGTGGGAGATGTCGGCGAACACGCCGATCCGGTTGAGCTCCCAGACGATTTTTTTTCCGAACTCCGAGAGCCCGTGCAATTCGGTTCGATCCGTGGCTGAGTCCGCCCATGGAACATTATCGAGATGCGTCAGGATCAGGTAACGGGCGCCGAGCTCCTGAAAGATGCGCAGTGCCGCCGGTGAGCTCTCGATCATGTGGCCGCCTTCGACGCCGAACAGTGACGCGATCCTTCCGGAGCGATGGATGCGCTCGATGTCGTCTGCGGTGCGCGCCTGCGCCAGCTCGGGCCGGCTGCGGATAAACCGCAGCATGACGTCGAACTGTCGGATGGCGTCATGCAGGGCCGTGTGCGTGACCTGCGTGGACGAGTCCACCCAAATGGACCAGTACTGCGCGCCCACCCGCCCCTCACGCAGCCGCGGGATGTCGGCGCAGAGTTCGGGATGCACCTTACCCATGTCGAGTTGCGAGAGGTCGTTGCCATAGACCCGAAGGAACATCGCCGCCAGGTCGTTGTGGCCATCGATGAGCGGACCGCGCTCCAGAAGGACCTTGGCGCGCTCGACCAGGTCGGCGTCTGCGGGCGGCGCCGGCGCGGCGGCCCTGCCCCCTTGTGCGACGAGGGCACCACTAAGCACTGCGGACCCCGCTGCCAGGGACGCTTGCGCAATAAAACGGCGGCGCGACAACACGGGGCAGTCTCCTATCGTTGCAGACGGTGGCAAGATTTCGCAGTCAGATGCCGCCGGCTTTGCCGCCGCGCCGCGGGTCAGTGCTCGCGCTCAGCAAGCCACTCACCGGGTCGCGCCACGCCTGCTGGTACGAGCCCATGTTCAGGTCGTACGGCGGCAGCGGCGATAGCTTGCCTCCGATCCTGGCCAGATCCCGCACCACCCGCTGCGGTATGCGCGTCTCGATCTCGATAATGAAGTCATCGCGCATCGGCAGCATGCGCGGCAGCACCGCTGCCGCATAAGGGTCGAAACTGTAGTCCAGCACGTTGGAGATCATCTGCGGCACGGTACAGTGAATGTTGCCCGGTGAGCCGAGCGAGTGGATCGGCTTGCCATCGCTGAAGATCATGGTGCTGCTCTTCACCGTGCGCATGCGGCTACCGGGCAGTCCCAGCCACCCTGACAGCGAGCTTTGCATGTCGTAGAGCGTGGCATCGCTGCCGCGCATCGGTACGCCGTCGACGACCATCCCGGGAATGCCGCCCGACTGCAGCGTGTTCATCATCTGCGCCCAGTTGCCCTGCGCATCCACGCAAGTGTTCTCGCAGCTTCCGGGTGGCGCTTTGTACTGCGCAGCAGCAGACGTCGGCGCTCCCGGTTCTGGCGTCATCCACCCGAAGGCGAGTCGTAGCGCCGGATCACTCGAGAGCAGGATGTGCTCGGTCAGATCTACGCCCGCCTTCGGGCGCGAACGCTTCAGGATCGTGGCCAGGCTGGCGTGGAATTCGTCCGATAGCCACACCTCCAGCGGCACGTCGAAAAACTTCGCATCGTTCAGCAGCCCACATTCGAAGTCCGCACGCCGCAGCGCCTGCCCCATGTAGTACAGACTGTCGGCCGACTCGCTGTAGTGCCCGAGCGAACTGATGTCCAGGTGCCGCAGCATCCCCAGCACCAGAGCGCAGAACACCGCCTGGCGCTGCGGCGGAGTCGCCTGAGCGATCTCGTACCCCTTGTGCCGATAGCGTATCGGCTCGTCCCAGCGCGGCGGATTGGAGTACATGTCCTCGAGTTTGATCTTCCAGCCCAGATCATTGGCCAGCTTGACGAAGTGCCGCGCCCACTCGCCGTGGGTGAAATACTGCGGCCCCTCGTCCGCCAGACGGCGCAGCGTCTGCGCGAGCGCCGGATTGCGCAGTTTCTCCCCCTCGGACGGTGAGAACCCGCTCGGCGTGTAGAGCGCCCGCATCGCCGGGAAGTAAGTGATGTTGTCGAGGTCCCATTCGAAAGTGGCCCGCTGGAACTCATCCACCGGGAAGCCATCCTCCGCCCAGGGAATAGCCGGCTCGACCAGACTCTTCCATGGCTTCGAGCCAAACCGTTCATGTATGGCCGCCATGCCCGGCATGAACCCCGGAATGCACGCCAGCGGGGATTCCCGACCGATGGGAGGCGGGCCCTGCGGAAAGGTACGAAACGGGGGCAAATGAGCCACCAAGGTGCCCTGGCTGTTGAGGTAGTAGGTCTTGGCGGTCTTCGCGTCCCAATACAGGAAGCTCACCGAGCCGGTATGGTTAGTGTGCTCGAGCTGCACCACCGCCTGGGTGATCGAGCCTGCCACCACCGCATCAGCGGCATTGCCGCCTGCCTTCAGCACATCGAGCATCGTTTGCGTGACGATGGGGTTTTGGCTGCTGGCAACTGCGCGTTTGCCGTGGACAACCTCCTTCGCTCCCTGGCGCTCCAGCTTGTTGCAGGGGACGAAACCCGCGCCGCCCGCCTTCGCGTCCGCGCCGGCAGCGAGCCCCGCTGTCGCGAGCGCCAAGCCCGCTTGTTGGATGAACGTGCGCCGATCGCTTGCCATCACCGCTCTCCTTCGTCGCGTTGCTTGCCCGTCGTCACGGTTCTACCAAGTACCGCGGCGATATTCCGGCGGCCGATCGGGCGACAGCAGCGCGTCATGCGAGCGTGCGCGCTAGAAGTGATATTTGAATGCAACGAAACCCAGGCGCCCAAGACTGTTGGACAACCCTGGATCGTAATACGTGTACACCTCTCCGAAGCCTTGGACATACGGCGGCTCCTTGGCCCAAATATTGAGAACACCGAGACTTCCTGTGAGCCCAGGCACGAAGTGCTTCAGGTCGAAGCTGAGATTAAAGTCGCAGGTCAGGAATGCGCTCACCCAACGGTCGGTTGGGAACCCCTCGGCGACCCCCAGATCGTGATAGTGCCCCACGTCGTTCACCGTAACTTGCGCAGTGATCGCCCCGTCGGGGCTCGTCCAGTTGGGCCCGCCATTTTGCCGCATGCGGACGATGGTCCCTAACGCCCCGACACTGCTGTAGTTGAACAAGTAGTTCTGGAACTGTCCGAGTACGCTCATGAAGCCCGGGCCGTTGTTCACGTCGAACTGCGTCATCCAAACCGCGTTGTATTTGAATCCAAAGACTCCCGCCTTTGACGTCGGATGGACGAAGTTGAGGTTGAAGTTGAAGCCTTGAACATTGCGCCCGCCGACATTGCGCGCGATGGCGACGATGGTCGGCCGACCGCCGCTGGCCGGAAAGCCGGCCGGATAAGTGACCGTGCCCGGGAATTGCCCGTACACGATGGCTTGCGGATCGGGAACGAGTACGACGTCCCTCTGCTTCACATCGAAATGCTCCACGCTGAGCGATGAGCCGGGCAACTGACTTGGCCTGATGACGAACCCGAGATTCAGCGTCTTGGCTGTCTCCGGCTGCAGGTCGGGATTCCCGCCCGTGATGACATTAGTCGGGATCGTTTGGTTATTAAATTGCGGGTAGATCAGTACGGTGTTGAGGACCTGTGTCTGCGGTCGTAACAGACTGATCGGCGGCGCAGTGAACGACGTGCCGTAGGACGCGCGCAACATGAACGCAGGGCTGAGGGGTTGCCAGGATGCCACCACGTGCGGATTTGTCGTACCGCCCACGGATTCGATCCAATCGTGGCGCGCAGACAGGTTCACGGTCAGCCGGTTTACGGCTGGGATCCCGGCACCGTCGTCGAGGTGATAGGCGAGTTCGCCGAACACCGCGGAGGTGCGGCGCTCCTGATAGTCCGGCGAAGACTGAAGGAAGTAGACATCACCCGTCGCGGTCAGAGGATCGACCAGGTACGTCCATTGCTCCTTTCGAGTCTCGGTGCCGGCCGCGAAGGCTATCCCAGAGTTATCGCCCTTCAGCAGCGGGCCGCTTATCTTGGCATCGACGATGCTCTGTTGACTGATCGTCTCGAGTTGCTGCGAAACGTCGATGCCCGCGACCTGCGCCGGCGTATTGCACCCATAGCAGAACTGGTTGTAGGAGGCTGAACCGGGGCGGTTGATCGCCGCAAGAAGTCCGGAATCCGAATAATAGTTGTACCCGGTATTGGTCTGATCATCCCGAAAATAGGTCGCGCCAATCTCGTACGCATACGACCCCACTTCGCCCCTCAAGCCGCTCACCAGGCGCGACGTATCTATGTCGCTCTTCGAGAAGACCCCGCCCAACTCTGGCAGCGCATAGTAAACACTTGCTAGTGCAACGCCGAAGGGATTCCAATAGTTGTTCGCCGGAATCGGGCCGTAGTCAAGATGCGCGTCGCCATAGAAATCCACGCCCCATTGCTCGTTTTGTTCGGTCGAGCGGTAGTGCGAGTAAAAGATCTCGGTGAACAGGGTGGCTTTGTCTGAGAGATCGTACTCGATGTTAGCGAAGCCGCTGAAAACCTGTTGCGGCGACCGATCCTGTAGTTCCTGTCGTAGTACTTCCCCGGGCCCTATATTGTAGTTATAGACGTTGTACGGGATGTAGTCCCCCGGATTTCGGCTGTACGAACCGGGAGGGAACTTGTTGTAGTTCAGAATGACCTGACTCCCGTTCGGCAATATGATGTTCGCGGGAGAGGTGTAGACCTGGTTTTCCCAGAGATTACTCCAGCGGCCCTCCGGGTTATCGACGAGCTTCGTGCCGCCTCTCTCGCGATACTCCAGATCGCCATAGATACGAGTCCGCTCTCCGCTGGTCCCGAACTTCAATTCCGTCATCCAGTCGGTCGCATGTGTTCCGTAGTTCGATCCAAGAATGCGATCGCCGTAGGACGATGAGATCTCCATTCCGCTGTAGCTCTTGTTCAGAATAATGTTGACAACCCCGGAGACCGCATCGGACCCATAGATAGACGAGCCGCCATCGCTGAGTATCTCAATCTTGGAAATCGCGCCAGCGGGGATATTGGCGATGTTGGTCGGAGTCACGGCGTTGAAGCGTCGCCCGTCGACGAGCACCAGCGTGTACGTGTCGCCGAGACCCAGCAGATTGAGAGTTTGCGTCCCGCCCGAAAAGAATCCTCCACTGCCGCCATTTAGCGTGCCTCCCGAGAACGCAGGGTTCTCTCGCAGAGTCTGGGCAAGCTCCTGCGGGCCCTGCTTGGCGATGTCGTCGGCCGACAGCACCGTGAGTGGTAACGCAGCCGCCTCGGATACGTCGAGACGGATGTTGGTGCCCGTCACGATGACTTCTTCTAGCTTCTCCTTCTTTTCTTTCTTTTCCTTTTCCGTTTCCGTTTGAGGCACCGTGCTCGGCGCCTGATCCGACGACTGCGTTTGCTGCGCCGCGACCGGTGCCGACAGCACGGTCGCTGCGATGGTGAGTCCGATCCAGACGGACCTCGATGTCACGTAGATAGCCATTTCCCCTCCCCTTATTCGCGCCGCTGTACTGGCGCGAAGTCAGTTGAGCATTCGCCAGCGTTATAGTTTTGCAGCTGCTTTACCGCGTTGTTCTGGCCAGCAAGCCTCGTCCCGCAGCGTAAGGCTAGTCCCGTCTGTTCGTCGGGGAAAGCGTATGATTTCGATCAAATCGATCGCGTTCATCGATGATCAACTGGCGAGCGGGGAAGTTCCGGTGCGGCCTGAAGACGCAGCGTTCACGCAGCAGCCCACGACCGCCGGCGCGGACCGCCCCGGCCCCCTCGCTGCTGCGGGAGCACCCAGAACATCTCGGCCGGGGATGAACTTGATCGAAATTATGCGTTTTCTTTGGTAACCCGCGCTGCCTAGTGTAAGGACAACAAGCACGCGGCCGCCGGCTCTGACAGATCTCCCATCAACGCCCAAGGGTGGGGGATACTGCTCGGTGCTCGGCCTACCGGTGCACCCTAGCGATCAGCAGAGCAGCGCCATGTCACAGTCGGATTCAGGAGGAACGCGAGTCGGCCTGACGTCCCGCCGGGAGTTTCTCGCGGAGGGGTTGGGTCTCGCGGCCTGCATCGCGCCCGCGCACGCAGCCGCGCCGCCCGCAGAGACAGGCAAGGTGACCCCGACCACGATCGAAGAGGCACAGAAGATCCACGCCGTGCACTTCAGCCCCGCACAGCGTCAGGAATTGGCAGACTCCGTGCCGGCGCAGGTACAGTCAGTCGTGAAACTGCGGCGAGTCCCCCGCCCGCTGACCCTGCAGCCGGCGATTCACTTCGATCCACGCCTGCCGGGCGCGCGCTATCCGCAACAGGCAAATTCGCTGCACCTGTCGAGCCCGGGCCCGATACCCCTGCCGCAAGACGATCCAGCCATCGCCTACGCGCCGGTGACCTACCTGTCTCATTGGCTGCACAGCGGACAGCTGACTTCGGTCCGCCTGACCGAGATCTATCTGGAGCGCATCGCGGGCATTTCGCCCCGCCTGTATTGTTACATCACGATATGTGCAGACCTGGCGCGCGCGCAGGCGAAGGCGATGGATGCAGAGCTGAAGGCAGGCAGGTACCGCGGGCCGCTCCACGGTGTGCCCTATTCCATCAAGGATGTGTTCGATACCGCGGCAATTCCCACGACCTGGGGTTGCGCTTTGTACCGAAACCGCATCCCCGCCGAGGACGCGACGATCGTACGCAAGCTGCGGGATGCCGGCGCTGTTCTCCTCGGCAAGGCGGCGACGGGCGAGATCGCGGACGGCTGGGATTGGTTCGGCGGCAGGTGCCGCAATCCCTGGAATCTGGAGGAGCCCTCCGGGGGATCGAGCGCGGGCCCCGCATCAGCCACGGCGGCCGGCCTGTGCGCCTTTTCCATCGGGACCGACAGTCTGGGATCCATTCTCGAGCCGGCTGACCGCTGCGGGATTGTAGGCATGCGAGCGACCTACGGACGCGTACCGATCAAGGGTGGCATGCCATTGACGCCGAGCCTCGAGCGGATAGGCCCGCTGTGCCGCACGGTCGAAGACGCGGCGCTGGTACTGGCGGCTATCAACGGCTACGACCCGACGTCTGCAAGCTCGATCGATATGGGATTCGCCTACGACGCGACGCTCGATCTGACCAAGCTGCGCGTCGGCTATTCACCGCACTGGTTCAATCGAATCAGCTACGCCATGAAGGACCTGTCGCGTGAATCGGATGGGGCGGATTCGGTACCGGTCACATCCGTCGAGCACGCTGCGCTGCGGGCCCTCAAAGAGTTGGGCGTGACACTCGTGACGGTGACACTGCCGGAACTGCCAAATTCCGCTCTGTCAACCCTGCTTGACGTGGAGTCCGCGGCGGTATTCGAGGAGCTCACGCTCAGCGGGCAGGACGCGCAGCTGCTGACGCAGTCCCAACCTCAAAGTTGGCGCGAGGCACGGCTGCTGTCAGCCGTGGACTATCTGCAGAAGGAGCGGCTGCGCCGCCAGGTCATGCAGGCTATGCACGAGCTCTTCAGCACCGTCGACGTTCTCTTCGGCCCGACCTATGGGTCGTACGACCTGTTCATGACCACAAACTTCACCGGCCATCCCGGCTTGACGCTGCGTGCGGGCTTCGTGGAAAGCGCGTCCCGCTCATCCGACGCCAAATTCTTCGCCCCGGCGGACCCCCACGGACCTCAGCATACGGTCACCCGCAATGTGGCCTTTCACGGCCGGCTCTTCGAGGAGGGGACGATGCTCGCGGTTGCCCGCGCCTTGGAGAGCAAGCTGAGCGTATGGCAGCGCCGCCCGCCGATCGGCTGATCGCACCGCGCCCGAAGAACACGCGTCCCGCGACGCTCGCGGCTCACTGATGGCGCTAGCTCACGCCCTTCTGCATCGGGTGCGCTGGCGGATTTTCGCCATGCTGTTCGGCTTCGGCTGCGTCGCCTATCTCCAGCAGAAGAGCGTCACCGTCGCTGCAGCCCGCATGATGCCGGAGCTCGGCCTCAGTCAGATGCAGATCGGCTGGATGGAGTCGGCGTTTCTCATCGGTTACGCAGTCTTCCAGCTGCCGGGGGGTGTGATCGGACAGCTGCTCGGCGGTCGGCGTACGTTTGTTCTGATCAGCCTGGTCGCTTTCCTCGCGACCGTTCTGGTGCCTCTTGCACCCTCTGCGCTCAGCGGCACGGCGCTGTTCGTCACCTTCATTGCTTTGCAGCTTCTGCTCGGTGCGGCCCAGGGACCGGTATTTCCCGTCAGCTCGGGCATCATGGAGACCTGGTTCCCCGCGCGCCAGTGGGCATCGATACAGGGTCTCCAGGTGATGGGGTTCCAGCTCGCAGCAGCCCTCACCCCGCCGCTGATCGCATCGCTCATGAGCAGCCTCGGCTGGCAGCAGGCGCTTCTCTGGCCGGCGCTGCCGGCACTCGGCCTGATCGCGTTGTGGGCCTGGTACGGCCGCAATGCTCCCGCGGAGCACGCAGGCGTGACGCCCGAGGAGCTCGCTGAGCTCGACAGCGGCTTCGCCGCACGCAGCGTGCCCGGCATCTCGTGGCGACGACTGCGGCGGCTGTTGAGCGACCGCTCCATCGTGCTGCTCACGCTTTCGTACACCTCGATGAACTACGTCTTTTATCTCATCGGTAACTGGTGCTTCCTGTACCTGATACAGGAACGACACTTCACCATCCTGGAGGGTGGCTGGTTAGCCGCAGCGCCGCCGCTAGCAGCAGCGCTGGGCGCGGGCATCGGCGGCAAAGCTTGCGATATGCTGTGCGTGCGATTCGGCGTCCGCTGGGGATACCGTCTCGTGCCCCTCGTGTCACTGCCCGCGGCTGGAGTTCTGCTGCTCGCCGCGGTCTACGCACCGAATCCCTACGATTCGGTGATTGCGCTGTCGCTGTGCTTCGCGACGCTCGAGCTCAACGAAGGCCCTTACTGGGCCGCTACCATGTACGTGGCGCGCAGCGACACGATGTCGGCCACCGGGATCCTCAATACCGGGGGCAACCTTGGCGGCGTGATCGGGATTCCGATCGTCGCCTATCTTTCCGGGCACGGCGCCTGGACGGCGGCATTCGTAATCGGAACCGGATTTGCGTTACTCGCTACCGTCGCATGGATCGGCGTCGACGCGACCCGCCGCATTTCGGACTGACGCGCGCCGGCCGCCGCGCCTGGCACGCGCCTGGGCACTAGCGAAGGGCGTCCACCAGCGCATCCACATCCTCGGCCGTGTTATAGATATGAATGGCGACGCGGATCCGCTCGCCACGGACCGTGGCACGGATACCTCGGGCTTTGAGCCTGTCGGGGGCTCCGGGCACCTTGAGAATCACGATGGCGGAGCCATTGTGTTCAACGTTCAGTCGCCCGCACAACGTAGCGGCCAGCTGCGTGTTGTGCCGGTGTACGTGGCTCACGCCCAATTGGTTGAGCAACGCGAGCGACGGCAGCAGTGCGCTGGCTGAGATCAGGCCGGGAACCACGTCGAACTTCCGCGCAGAACGGGCCGCAGGAAAATCGATGCCGTACGGTGCCGCGTGCGGCTCCTCGCAGGCAAACCAGTTTGGCTGCAGCTGCCGAAATGAATCGACCAGGTCTTTCCTCAGCACGATGAAGGCCGGCCCGTTCGGGCCCATCAGCCATTTGTAGGACGAGCACACGATAACGTCGGCCAAAGCGGGATCGAACGGCTGCCAGCCGGCAGCCTGAGTCACGTCGACGCACAGCAATGCTCCCGAGCGCCTGCAGGCCTGTGATACGGCCGGCAGATCGACGATGGAGCCATCGAGCGACTGTACCAGCGACAGCGCCACCGCGGCGTAGTCGCCCGAAATTCGCCGCACAATCTCCGCTAACGGAACCGTGTCGACAGTAATGCCACGATGTGCCTGGGCTACGAACGGGATCGTGTTGGAATTGTGCTCGAATTCCGGGACGAGGACCCGCGAACCCGCTTTCAGGTTTGCGGCCACGACGTTCACCAGCGCCGCCGTCGTATGACCCACTCCGACCTGAGCGGGTGACACGCCTACCAAAGTGGCGAATTCCCGGCGAACACTGTCCAGTTCGTCGAGCCACGCCACCCAGTCGAGGTCGCCGCGGCTCCACAGGTCGAGCGTTCGCTGCGCCGCTGCAATCGAAGCTTGCGGAGGTATGCCGCGCAGCGCGGTATTGAAGTAGCCACGCGGGGCATTCCAAAGAGAGGTATCCATGTTGGCTATCTCCAGACGCCTACCGATTCCAGCCAGGTACTCGCGCGCTCGAGTTTCATCGTAAGGCATTTAAGGAAACGAAATGACGGCCCCATCGCCCTTGACGGCAGCCTCCTTGAGCGCGTACTGCGCAGCGGTCAGATCCTCAGCGATGATGCCCAGCGATTTGAACAGCGTGATGTCCTTATGTGACTGACGTCCCGGCTTCTGACCGAGAAGCACGTCTCCCACCTCGCCGATCACGTGCGCCGCGGTGATTGCCCCCGACTTCAGGGCAGCCAGGTAGTCGCCCCCCTCGGTTTCAAGCATCGGCAGGTAATCCGCGTAGAGCCGCGAGCGACGGATCGCCTCCACGTCCAACTCGCGAAATCGCTGAACGCTCGAGCCGACCGCGTTGACGTGCTGACCCGGCTCGAGGAACCGGCCAAAAAGTATCGGTTCCGGTGCAGATGTCAAAGTACAGATCACATCCGCACCGGCCACTGCCGCCTCGATGCTGGCGAAAGCCACGAGCTCCGCCGCGGCTTTCTCGTGGGCCGCGACAAAGGATTGTGCGCGCGACGCTGACTGACTCCAGACGCGGACCTGCTCTAGCCGGAGGCAATCGAGAAGCGCGTCGAGGTGATGACTCGCCTGCTCGCCCGCTCCGATGAGCGTCAGAACGCGACAGTCGCGGCGGCCCAGGGCGTGGGTCGCGACTGCGGTGGCCGCCGCCGTGCGTCGCGCCGTCACTTCCCCGCCGTGCAGCACTCCGGCGGGCGCTCCGGTGTCCGGATCAAACACCACTACCACGCCCTGATGGCCCGCGAGCCCGCGATGGCGGTTTTCCGGGTACACCGCGGAGATCTTGGCGCCGAACAGCACCGGCTCGTGCAAGACCCCCGCCATCACGCTGAGCACGTTACCCGGCACACTGCGTATCGGGACGATGAGACGGTTCGGCTGCTCGGTGCTCCGCGACGACGTCGCTTTGAATGCACGCGCCGCCAGCTCGAAGCCCGCAGCGCGCGGCAGGCAGCGCGCGACGGCATCACGATCAAGAACCCTGAGAGTATTCAAGCCCTTATCCGCAGGCTTAGCTCAACCGCAACGATCCCGCACCCGGTAGTTCGGACCGGCATGCGATACGCAACCGGCCGGCCCCGTGCCCAAGAGTGCCACACATTAAGTGAGTCAGCTCGTTCGAGGAAAGCGTATGATTTAGATCGAGTTGATCTCCAATAGTAATAAACATGCAACTCGATCTGAATAGTCTCGAAGCACTCGAAGCGGTGGTGAAATACGGCGGCTTCGCGCGCGCCGCGGAGCATCTGCACAGAGTCCAGTCCGCGGTGAGCCATCAGGTCCGCAAGATCGAGCGGCAGCTCGGACTCAGCGTGTTCAACCGCGACGGCTACCGGGTACACCTGACGCCCGCCGGCGAAGCAATCCTCGCCGAGGGTCGTCGCCTGCTCGCGCAGGCCGAGCACGTGCGATCGATCGCGCGGCAGTTCTCCCAGGAATGGGAGCCGTCACTGCGTATCATCGTCGATGGCATCCTGCCGCTCGACCCGACACTCGCTGCGATGAAGACATTGGCCACCGCGCGCGTGCCCACGCGAATCCAGGTCAAGGTGGAGTTTCTGCGAGGCGTACAGTCAAGTTTCGAGAGAGACAACGGCGACCTGATGCTGATCACGGACTACGCAGCGAGTCCCTATCTGCAGGAGGAGGCCCTCCCTGCGATGGATTGCATCCTGTGCGCAGGGCGCTCTCACGCGCTGGCTCGGACGAAGTCCGTCTCCTTGGCTCAGCTGCAGGAGCATGTCGAGCTCTCGGTGCAGCACTCCAGCGAGGAGCAGGGCTTCGATCGCCACCTGTTTGGCTGCGAACGCGCCTTCTACCTTTCAAGTCATCACACCAAGAAAGAAGCGTTGCTGATGGGTGTGGGTTTCGGCTGGATGCCCGTGTACCTCGTACACAATGAGCTCAAGGCCGGCGCACTGCGGGAAGTGAAATATGTGGGCGGGTCGTGGTACCGCTTTACACCACGGCTCGTGCACCGGGCCGACCGGCGACTCGGGCGCGCCGGGCAGCAGTTTATCTCGCTGCTGCGCAAGGCAACCTGGCCCCGGCCGCGATTGTTGCGCCGCAGAGCCTGACGCTGCTCGCCGCGGATCGCGGCGTCACGCCCCCCAGACGCGCTCGTAGACGCGCAGCCAGTTCTCGCCGAGGAGTTTATCCAGCTCTGCCTGGGACCAACCGCGGCCCTTGAGACCCGCGATCAGGTTCGGGAGCTTGGAGATGTTTTCGTAGTCCTTGATGTAGAGGAGCCCGCCGGAACTCGATTCTCCGTACGGCCAATTGAGCGAAACATCGGCGGACGGTTCCCCCTGCACAGACCAGTTGGTACCAAATTCGAAGTCCGGTCCCAAGCCGATGTGCTCGACGCCGACGAGCTTCCTGAAATAGTCGTATTGATCGAGATGCTTATCCAGTGACACCTGCGGGCTCTGGTCGCCGTGGATCAGTGCCGATTTCGCGTTGCGGTTGTGGAAGTCGCTGAGCGCATTCACACCGATCACCCCGCCGGTGTTCGCAATGGCGACCGCCAGCCGATCGGAGATGCAGCGCATGTTGGGATTGATGGCGGCGACATTTGTGTGGGTGGACACCACCGGTACGCCCTTCGATACTTCGATGGCATCCAGACTCGTCTGCTCGCCGGTGTGACCTCCGACGTCAAGCAGCAGCTTGCGCTTGTGAACCTCCTCGACCAGCCGCCGGCCGGCCTGGGTAAGAGGCTCGCGCTGCTCGAGACAACCACCGCCGAACAGATTGCTGTTGTTAAAACAGATCCCGATCACGCGCAGTCCTAATTGGGAGTACGCGCGCAAGTCTTCGTTCATGGTGGTGAAGACTCGACTTGTCCGCAGCGGTGCGTCGAGAATATTGGCGTCCTGCCAACCCAACACAAACGCTATCTTGCCAGCCTGCGCGGCCTCGCGGATGTCGCGCACGCTCCGGGCAATGACCATTTGAGCGCCATACTTGTCGGCGAACTCATAGAGCGTACCGAAGCCCGGGCTTCCACCGTTGTCTTCCGCAATACCGCCAACCGTCAGATGCACGCAATTGGCGCCGCCCTGGCGCATCAAATCAAGAAATTTCTCACTAACTAACGAGCAGTCGAGCCCATCCACAACCAGGGGTCGTGAAGCCCCACCGCTCGCCGCGGCAGCAGTTGCTCGCGCACTCGTCAGGCCCAAGGCTGCGCCAGCGGCAATTGCACCACCGAGCACCGCTCGCCGCGTTATCGTGGACATTGATGCACCCCCAGCCGATGACGCGGCGTAGGCTAATCGCGCCCCTTGCAGGAATAAAGCTAATGATTTCGATTGAATCGATCTGTCTTCGAGATGCTGATAAAGGCGTGAGGCTCATCGAGTGCAGACATCGGCGCGATGATCCCGGGTGAAGATGAAGTCGATCGAAAATTAGCGATTTATTCAATCGCTTCACCTCTCTTAGACTCGCAACGCATGATGCCGCCAGGCAGGCGCAAGACAAGGCATTGGCAGTCTAGGGCCGCCGTTTTTGCGAACTACGGGAATTGGGCTGAAACTGTTGTGCGTCATAAGGACACCTGAAGATGGTTAAGACGTCGGAGCGCTCCTGGTTGGCGGATGCCGTAATTTGGGATAATCACGCTTGCATGCCCTTGCGGCCGGACGACGCTTTCCTGCCGCAACTGGAGCGCTGCAGAGCAGCGGGACAAACCGTCATCTGTCTGAACGTTGGCTACGATGTAACGCGGTTCGACGATAACATCCGAGTGCTGGCGCATTTTCGACATTTTGTCAATCGCCACCCCGATCGCTACGTGCTCATCAACACGGTCGCAGATATTTTTGCGGCGAAGAGCAGCGGCAGGCTGGGTATCTGCTTTGATTTGGAAGGGACGCGCGCGCTTAATGACCAACTGAGCATGGTCGAGTTTTTCTATGGGTTAGGCGTCAGGTGGATGCTGATGGCCTACAACCTCAACAACTCCGTCGGCGGAGGTTGTCAAGACACAGATAGTGGGTTGACGCCGTTCGGCCGTGAGGTACTCGATGAGATGACGCGCGTGGGCATGGTCCCTTGCTGTTCCCATACCGGCTGGCGAACTGCGATGCAGGTGATCGAACACGTCGCCGGCCCCGTCATTTTCTCTCACTCCAACTGCCACGCTGTGCACGCACATCCCCGCAACATCCCCGATGAGTTGATAAAAGCCTGCGCAGCAACCGGCGGTGTCGTTGGCATCAACGGCGACAGCGCCTTTTTGCAACCCGGTACGGACCTCGTGCCGCTGACGTTTCGGCATATCGATCACATTGTCCAGCTGGTGGGACCGGACCACGTGGGTCTCGGTCTGGACTACGTGTACGACATGGAGGAGCTCGATACATATTTCAAGGCGCACCCGGAGTATTGGCCGAGTGATAACGGGCGTTCCACGCCTATCACATTCCTCGAGCCGGAGCGCATCCCGGCACTCGTCGAGGTAATGCTCCAACACGGCTATCCGCGTGAGGCCATCCTTAAGATCATAGGCGGTAACCACCTCAGGGTGGCTTCTGCCGTTTGGAAATAAGGCTTCGCGATTACCGCAGTCGCCCGCATCCCGCTCCCCAACGGGAAGTCACTTTTGCGTAACAGGAGTCCCCTGGGAATTTACCGCCTGCCAGCGCCCCTGACGTTTCACAAAGACATCTGTATAGCGATAGTCGCCGCTCGAGTCCGTGTTTTTTTTCGTGCTATCTTCATGTTCGCGAAATGTAACAACAGCAACATTTCCGTATAAGCGGACCTTCATGTCCGTCAGTGTGAGGGACGCGATGTTTTCGTCTCTCTTTTTAAGGTCAGCCAGCTCCTGGGCTTTCGTCATAGTCTTGTCAGGCCCCAGGTAAAACCAATCGTCCGCCAGTATTTGGCCGAGAGCTTTCTCGTCCTTCGCTTTGTCGGCCTGCCACCAATCGTTCTCTATTTTCGTAAATGTGTCCACCAGGCTACTGGCGCCCTGTGCTTTATCCTGCTGACCGCTCGTCTGGCCCAAAGCAAGCGGCACAGCCAGCGCGGCAAGCAAGACAGCCGCTGACGTTCGTTTCATTGCAATCTCCTCATGAGCCGTAGGCGAATCCGTTGGTCTCGCGATAGGAATTTCAAATATCGAGCCGATAGACTCTTGCTGCCGTGCCACTGAAGAGCGCAGTCTTTTCCGCGGTCGAAGCGCCGGCAGCCAGCCGTTTGAACGCGTTCCACAGAACCGGGTAGCTGCAGGTGCCGGAGTCGACGGGAAAATTGCTCTCGAACATACAGCGGTTGGCGCCGAACGCCTCGATACAGGTCTCGATGTAGGGCTTCCACTCCTCGGCTAACTGCTCCGAGGTGAAACGCGGTGTCGACATGAACGACTTGAAGCCGGGGAGCGGCATACCAAGTCCGCCCAGTTTGACGACCACGTTGCCAAGGGTGGACAAGGATCGAATGTTGTCACGCCAGATAGGGAATCGCTCCTGTTGCTGGCTCGCCCGGCTGGTAGGGCTCGGCAGAATGGCGACATGATTGAGGATGATCTGCGTGTCCGGAAAGGCACGCGCCAAATCGATCAGCTCGGGAAGCTGCGGCTCCAGTACCAACGCGTCGTAGGGTAACCCCAATTTATGTAGCCACCTGAACCCGGTGCGGAACTGTTTGTCGCGGAGGCCCCCGGCGGGATGATTGCGGACGCCGCGATAACGTCCGTCGCCGGCCTGTATATGGGCTCTCAGGACCTCTTCGACCGCATTGCCCAAACTGAGGTTGGGACTTCCCACGATCCCTGCGCAAACCTTCACCTTGCTGAAAATTTCGCTCGCCGCCATTGCGGCGATGCCGTTGGCGAATTCGACCTCGCCCACGGACTGCATCGCTTCGGGTCCAGTGGCGCGGTACATCGCGCCGCATTCGACAAACACCGTCGCGCGCACATTGTGACCGGTGGTTACATCGGCCAGAAACTCGTCCAGCAGGTATCGCGCGTGACGGCGATACACTGCAACCCACCCTGGGGTCATGACGTCATCTTGGGTCTCCATCCGGGCAAGGTACGCCTCGGTCAGAAACCATAAGTGGTGGTGAGCGTCGACGATCGGGAGGTCTGGGTCGATGATAGGCTCCCCAGACTTTGGTGGGTCAGCAGTTGCGACCCTGGTCGGCGCGGCCGCCACACCTAGACCGCTCACTGCTGCGATCCCCAGAAATTCTCGTCTAGTCGTAGACATGACGCAGCGCCCCCCCTGAACTACCCTGATGTTTTCCCCGCGTGTAGTTGGTTGTTCGCCGACATCCTCCCAATCTTGAAATCGGCCATTCCCTCGAGGATGGGTGCTAATTAGTGCGCACAATCAATACTAGGGACCCTCGTTCTTCGAAGAAAGCATATGATTTCGATCAAATTAATTTCTACTCGAGATGATGAGCCCGCGCGATAAACCCCCGGTCGATGCGCAGCAGATTGACCCCAGAGTACTGCGGCCAAGCGGCCCACAAACTCACTTCAGTGCGAACACAAACAGCGTCGAATCACCGGCGATGGCGATGTATTGCTTGCCGTCCACCTCGTAAGATATTGGTGAGCTCTGAATTGCGCCGCCGGTTTGATAGTGCCAAAGGTCCTTGCCGGTAAGAGCGTCGAGCGCCAGCAGACTGCCTTCGGGGTCAGCGGTGAATAGCACGCCGCCTGCGGTGCTAAGCACGCCTGCCGTGCCGGTTCCCAAGTGCATGGGAAAATCCCAGCGAATGTCGCCGGTGAGGGGGTCGATGGCGCGTACCGCTCCAGGCAGGCCGCGCTTGTTGTCTTTGCGCGGGTCGCCTCCGGTGTAGGGATCACCGGCTTTGGGTGGGATGGTCTCGCGCGTGTAGGTTGCGCAACCCTCGCGGACCGGCACGTAGAACAGTCCAGTGGCTGCGTCGTAAGACGGAGCGGCCCAGAGGGTAGCTCCCCAGTCATCGGGACAAACGTACGCTCCTTTGGGAGTCGGGTCGGTATTGGGCAGCACGATGGGCCGGCCTTTGTCGTCAATACCTTTAGCCCAGGTTTGGTGCGCAAACTCCTTGCCGAGTAGGAACTCGCCGGTCTCGCGATCCAGAACGTAGAAGAACGCGTTGCGATCGGCATGGATCATGAGCTTGCGCGGGCGACCCCGGAAATCAGCGTTTATCAGGACGAGCGCCTGCACCCCGTCCCAGTCATGCACGTCGTGCGGCGTGAATTGGAAATGCCACTTAAGCTTGCCGTTTACGGGGTCGAGCGCCAGCACGCTGTTTGTATAAAGATTGTCGCCCCCGCGCGTGGTGCCGTCGTAATCGGCGGCGGGGTTGCCGACAGCCCAGAATAGAGTATCGGTTTCAGCGTCGTAAGTGCCGGTCATCCAGGTGGGGCCGCCGCCCACGTCCGCCGAAGACTCCGGCGACCAGGTGGCTCGCGCCGGATCGCCCTTGCGCGGTATGGAATGCGTTCGCCACAGTCTCTTACCCGTGGCGGCGTCGTACGCGTCGACGAACCCGGTGAGCGCGCATTCGCCCGCGGCAACGCCAACGATGATTTTGCCATCGAGCGCGAGCGGTGCAAGTGTGATGCCGTATCCCTGACGATAGTCGGCAACTTCAGTGTCCCAGATGACGCTTCCGGTTTTGGCGTCGAGCGCCAGCAGATGATCATCGAGCGTGGCCATGTACAATCGGTCGCCGAGTATGGCGAAACCCCGGTTGGTCATGACGAGGCATTGCGCACGAACGTCCGGAAGGCGGCGCACGTAACGCCAGATAGGGCGTCCGGTGCGCGCATCGAGCGCCGCGGCATTGTTTAGCGCACTCGTGACGAACATGATGCCGTCGACGACAATCGGCGTGGTCTCCACCCCCGTGCCGGCAAACTGGAACGACCATTGACTGCTCAAAGAACCGACGTTCCGCGGAGTGATGGATTTCAGACGACTGAAGTGGGTGCCCTGATAATCGCCCCAGTATGTGAGCCAGTTCTGTGGCTCTTCGCGGGCGTTGCGGATGCGCTGGAATGAAACGTTGAGATCGGGGCTGGGCGTCCACAAACCGGGGCGGATTTCCGAAGGTTCTGTGGTCTTCAGGAACGCGATCAGGTTGTCGAGTTCCGCAGCGCTGAGCCGCGGCGCCGGCATCAGCGAGTGCTGCGGGCGCGCCACTTCCCTCAGGTCAGCCTTCCAGAACATGTGCAGCCGCTCGTGCTCATCCATCATCTGGAGCGAGAATGTGTCTTCGTCCTTGATGACGCCGCGGATGACGGAGCCGTCACCAGTACGCACCTCGGCAGTGCGATAGCCGTCGCGCAGACCTTCGTCAGGATCGACGATAGCTGTCTTGAGTTCGGTGAGGTTTTTCTCTTCGCCGATGCGGCTGAGATTGGGTCCGAGTCTGCCGCCTTGCGCGCCGAACATGTGGCAGTTGCTGCAACCCGCGCTGCCGAAAAACAAACTGCGGCCGGCACGCGCGTCTCCCGTGATGCGCTCCTCCGGACCCCCGCTGCGCAGTGAGTGCAGCCACGCCACGATCGCCCGGCCGTCATCCTCCGGCATCGGGAAAGCGGGCATCAACGTTCCGGGAATTCCGCCAAGAATGTTGCTCAGCACGTCCGCGTCAGACGATCCATATTTGCGGTGACCGGTGGTCAGGTCGGGTCCGCGTCCCCCCTTGGCTTCAGAGCCGTGACATGCCGAACAGTTCTTCTGAAAGAGCTTGTGTCCGGTGTCAATCCGGCCGGATGCCTGGGCGCGAGCGACCATAACAAAGCCCGCGAGCAGGACGAAGACGGCGCAACACCTCAGCATAAAAGGACCTTTCTTGCGACTGCCTTTACGCAACGGCTTCAAGGCTGCGGCTTTCACTTCCACATCGTCGCCATCTTGACGATTAGCAACAGGCAAATTTCACCAGCGTCTTTAGCGTGGTGCGATCATCGCGATTAGAGATCGGTTTGATCTAAATCATACGCTTTCATCGCAGAAGCGACGCGATTACTCTTTCGCTGACAACTAATGATTTGGTGATCCACCAAGCCAAATGCGGCGCTGTCATGGATTAGGAATATCGCGCTTCTAAAGGTCGCGGAACTGACGACGACCGCGCTGTCGGATTCGTGTGCGGCGCCGCCGCTGCTTGTCAGCGGCGCACCTCGGCGTGCCGCTCGTACAGGTGCTCGCGGTGGCGAACCGCCCGGAGAGTATTTGATGGGCGCTGAAAGGAATTAAGATGTAGCAATGAATTAAGGAGGGCTGTCATGACGAGCGATCGACGCGCATTCATCCAACAAGCGGGCTTGGGGCTCGCGGCCGCCGGACTAGCCGCTGGCGCGGTCGCGAAGACTGGTGGCGCGGGTTTCGTCCCCTGCGACAAGCTGGAGCGCCAGGGACCAAAGGAGGTCGTCCACGGCAAGCGAGGCGTTGCCAGTAGCCAAAATCCCATCGTGACTCAAACGATGCTCGATGTGCTGTCAGCGGGCGGAAACGCCGCTGACGCGGTGGTGGCCGGCTCCGTCATGGAGTGTGTGGTGCAGCTCTACCATACCAACCTGACCGGCTCGGTAAGTTTTCTGTACTGGGAAGCGAAGACGGGGAAGACTTACTATCTGAACAGCCAAGGCACTCTTGTGCCCGACCTGCCGCCGTTTCGCACGTTTCCCCAGGGCCCGCCTCCTATCGGCCGGGAATCGGCGCTAGCCTGCATTCCTGGCGGTGTACCCGGGCTGGGCGCGATACACGCACGCTTCGGGTCAAAGCCCTGGAAGTCACTCGTCGAGCCTGCCATTCCTTGGGCGGACGATGGCTTTCCCGTTGATGAGTTCGAGCGCGCCACCTTCGAATGGGCCCTCAACTACATTACGTACTTTCCGGCGATGCGCGCGCTATATACCCCGAACGGGTTCTCACCGTCAGAGGGCGAGAAGTTGAAGAATCCGGCACTCGCCAAGACCCTGCGCCGCCTGGCGGATGAGGGTCCTGAGTATTTCACTCACGGCGACTGGGCGCGACATTTCGTGGCGCTGGCCAATGATCTGGGCTGGAAGATCAAGCTCGAAGATCTGTCCTCCAATCCGCCGCGCTGGGATGAGCCGATACGCTATCGGCATAAGGGCTATGAGATCGCTCAGGCGACCCCACCGCAGCGCCAGGCGGTGTTCTGTGCACTGGTGCTCGGCATGCTCACGCACCTGGACGTGAGCTCTCTCGGCCACTACACCGAATCCGCTGACAGTCTCTACTACATGGGACACGCGCTGCGGCGCGCGGACTTCGAGTGCGGGCTTTTGAACGATGCGAAATTCTTCGACGTACCGCTTGAGGTATGGCTCTCGGATGAATACCACGCGAGTCTCGCCACGATCCTGAAGCGCTCGCGCCCCAAAGCGGGCGTTGACCTGACCGAGCACGTGTTGCTATCGAGCGATCCAGCGCTACGGCTCGCCTTCGGCTGGGGGCCGGCGACTTCCGGCGGCACGTCCAGACTTTCCGCTGAGCAGTTCAATGTGCCGCCCGGCAGCTGCGAGCTGACTTGCGTGGACGCTCAGGGCAACTGGGCGCAGATGATGACCACCTTGCAGTCGGGAGGCATTCCCGGGATGGTGGTCGATGGTGTGCCCATGTGGGGCAGCAACGCCACGCTTTACGACATGCACAGTTCGCTGTCGGGCTGGCTCGGTCTGCCTGGCAGCCGCATGCGCACCGTAAAGAGCAGCACGATCATCTTTAAGGATGGCAGGCCTGTGCATTCGCTGGGGTCGCCCGGAAACATTCCATTCACCGTGCCGCAGATGCTCTCCAATGTCCTCGACTACAACTATGACCCGTACTCCGCAGCGGTGCTGCCGCGCATGCGGCCGATGCGCGATGACTTCATCATCGAGATCGAGACACGTATTCCGGAGCACGTCGCCCGTGATCTGGCGAAGATCGGCGGCAAGCTCTCCCCACTGCCGCCGTACGATTTGAACATGGGATCGTACCAACAGGCATGGCGTGATCCGCAGACTGGACTGCTGAGCGCGAGCACCGACCCTCGCCGCGGCGGCAAAGCTGGCGGCATATGACGTAATCGAATCACCCGCGAGGGATGCAGTAGCTCGAAGACGGGGTCGGCCCATTGACAATAACTGCGCGGGCCCGGGGTTTGTGGTGGTGACGGCCGAAGGCGCGAAGTCCTCGGCTTTTGATCATGCCGGGAAGGCGCTTCCCGTACGAACGTTGAGATCTGACGATACCCAGTCTTCACCGTAAAGCTTCGTGCATGAGCCCAACCACTGAGGATCGCCCCGCTACGTCAAACGGCGCACAGATCTTCAGCTATTTCGGCACTCTGACGCTGCTGGTCTATCTGGTGATGCCTCACGGCTATCTCCTCGATATCGCGACCTCGTACATGTTGAAGAATCAGCTGCACGCCTCAGCGACGCAGGTTTCAACCTTTCGATTGTTGACGGCCATTCCGGTGTACGCGTCCATCCTGTTTGGCCTGGCGCGAGATCAATGGAACCCGTTCGGAATGAAGGATCGCGGATTCCTCCTGCTGTTTGCTCCGCTGAGTACCGTGGTGTACCTGTGGATGGCGTACGCCCCGCTGTCCTATGTGAACCTGTTCACCGGCATGTTCCTGGTGATGTTCGCATTCCGGTTCGTTACCGCAGCCTACTGGGGACTGCTCGCGCTGGTCGGGCAGGAAAAACTGATGTCGGGACGCCTGAGCGCACTGTGGAACATCGTCAGCTCACTACCCTACATTGCCGGCGCAGTCCTCTCCGGATACCTGACCGAACATCTTTCGCCAACCGAGATCCTGCTCCTGATGGCGTTATTCGCGTTGCTGATCGTGCTGCCGGTGTTGTGGAAGCCGAGGGCGGTTTTCGGACATCTCTACGAACGACCGCAAGCGCGTGGCGCGGGCCTGCTTGCCGACATTAAGCGGCTCCTGAAGCACCGGGCCATATATCCGGCCGTGCTCATCATGTTCCTGTTTTGCTTCTCACCAGGTTCGAGTACGCCCTTGCAGTTTTATCTAACCAACGTCCTGCACGCTTCCGACGCCGTGTACGGATACTACGACGCGATTTACCTGGCCTCGTTCATCCCGGTGTTCTTTCTCTACGGCTACTTATGCAAGAAAGTGTCCTTGAAGAAGCTGCTGTGGTGGGGAACAGTCATCACAGTCCCACAGATGATTCCCCTCGTCCTGGTGAATTCAGCCAACCTGGCCCTCCTCATGGCGGTACCGATCGGGCTAATGGGCGGCGTCGCCTCCGCGGCGTACTACGACCTCGCAATGCGATCCTGCCCTCCCGGCCTGCAGGGAACTTTGATGATGATGGTGGATGCCGTGTTCCAGCTTGCGTATCGCGGCGGTGATCTTGTCGGCTCCTGGATCTATGGCAGTAGTCCCGCCAACGGCTTCCTTTATTGCGTGCTTGTGACGGCAGCCGTTTACACATTGATCCTGCCGCTGATTCTCCTCGTCCCGAAAGAGCTTATTGCTACGGCCGATGGCGAGCCCAACCCGCAGGTCGAAACCGAGGTCCTCGCGGAGATCGGCGACGAGGCGCGCACCTCTAGCCTGTAAAACCGTACCCCGCCCTGTTCGCCACGGGCCTAAAAGGCTTCGAATCGATCGAGCCAGTCCGCGGCGTCACCAGGACGGAGCAGCCTGCGAATTTAGTTTGATGGCTGTTTGGACTCAAAGGCTCGCGCGATGAACTCAAGCATTCGCCTTCTCAAATCAAACCCGTGCCAGGGCTCGACGCTGACCTCGCCATAGAAGTTTCGATGCAGTTCCGCGTGGCTCTCTCTCGGGAATGTCACAAGTTCCACCTGATCCCCCGCTTGATGTAGTGCGCGGTAGAGTTCAAATGCCTGGCCTGGGGGATCAAGGGTGTCAGCAACGCTTTCAACGATGAGTACAGGCGTGGTGGCCTTGGGTGCGTACGCTATCGGACTCTGACGCCAGGCCGCGGAGAATCGCACTGTCGGGTTACCGAAGTACCAGTGGTCGTACCACGCCCATTGACCTTCCTCGGTACCATATTCGCTGATTTGATCGGTTACCGGGCCTCCGCTGACCAGCGCACGAAAGATATGTGTCTTGCCAGCTGCAAAGCCCGCCATTTCACCGCCATAGCTGTAGCCAATCAGTGCAAGCCGCTGCGAGTCAATCGGGAAGTGTGCCTTTACGTAGTCCACTCCCGTCAACACATCGCGCAAATCCCCGCCACCCAGATCGTCCTTATCGGCTGCAAGAAATGCTTTGCTGGAGCCGGTACTTCCTCGCGGGTTGGGTTGCAAAACCGCCCAGCCCTGGGCAACCAGCAGATTCACCAGCGGATAGTATCTGTCCGTAAACTGCCACCCGGGACCACCGTGGACGTGTACGACGAGCGGAGCCGGTGCGGGACCCCGCGTAGCTGGCAAATACAGTAACCCCGATATCTGCTGACCGTCGCTGCGCCAGGTAATTTTCTTGGAGGCGACAAGATCGGGCTTGCCGGGAACGAGAGCTGGCGTCGTCAGTCGAGTGGGTTTTGCTGATGCGGACGAAGATGCAAGAAAAAGCGACGCGTTCGGCTCGGTCGGGCCTTCTGCTATCAGAACCCAACCGTTGCGGCTTTCATTTGTTCCTATAAAGGACACGACCGGCACACCGACATCAAGGAACTCGCTCTTGCCATTGTCGAGGTCGATCTTGACTGCCTCCTGATTCACACCTCGGTTGAATAGCAGCACGGCAGAGCGAGCATCTGAATCGACGATGATCGGTGAATCAGGAGCTATCGTGCCCTCGAGCCGATCTGTCAGGTTCTTGGCGAGATGATCGTCCAGCTCGTACGTATACAGGTCCTGACAATCTGTCGGGCTATCCTGCTGACAATGTCCAAAATAGACGATCCGGCTCTTGCTGATCCATTCAGCCTTGGTGATCGTCTTTGGCAGACCCTCAATGTGACGGGTTGTGGCCGCACTCCTTGCGTCTACGATCCAGACGTTTGCCGATGGACCCAGGTCTGCAAATTTCGCTTGCGTTACGGCAAGAATCTTTTGCGAGGCTCGATCCCAGGCCACGGATGCGACGCCGCTTAATGCGACCTCGAGCACCGGGTTGCCGTCCAGGCTGACAATCTGCAGCGTTGCCTCATGAATATCCTCGCCAAAGCGTATTGCATCATTCCGCTTCGCTTTGTTTGCCTGCTCCTCTGCGGAATCCCGTGGCGCGGTAGTCAACGCAATCAATTTCCCGTCCGGAGAAACGGCGTAGTCGCGAACATCGAAGTCGCTGCCGGCATCTTCAGCTCCCCAGGTGGCAACCAGCTTGCCGTCCTTTTGCCGCTTCAGGGCAAGTTGCTGCGGTTCACCGCCCTGCATGGGCATACGGAAGAGTCGCGCTCCCGATCCACCATCCTCTAAGAAAAGCACTGTCGAGCCATCAGGCGACCAGGCGGCTTTGTACTGACCCTTATCCTTTTCACCGCTCGAGAAAGTCAGTTGCCTCGGAGTATCCGGATTTCGACCAAGCAGCCAAAGGTGCGGCCGTCCGCCGTCAGCGGTGGTATCGGTAATCACGGCGAGAACGTGAGCACCGTCTGAACTGAGTTGACCTTCACGAACTTCGCGGCTTTGGCGGATGTCTTCGTTTGTCAAACGATGATCCGCTGCGTGAACCGTTGTCACCAACAATGGCGTCAAGAACGTTGCGAGAAAAACTTTGGACAGCAACTTCATGACGACTCTCCGTGAATGCAGAATCGGTTACCGGCGCAGCGTCAAACGAGATGTCCGGAAACCCCGCGGCGCCCGAGCTGATTCTCAGGCCTTTATTGCACGACCCTGGGGAACGCCTTAGCTGACACCCCCTGGCGACCGGTGAATTCCTGCTGGTGCGGAAATGCGACGTAACGGCGGGCAGGCTCGGTACGCAGCCACTCCTCAAGCAGATCCTACTTGAGATGATTCCGAGAACCTCAACCCCATGCTTCTGTCTAGAAGTTGCGCCGGACAGTCAGTGTCGCGCTGGCGGGCGGGCCCACCAGGTTGCTGAAAGACAGCGTTTGGTAGTCGTTATAAAAATAAAACTTGTTGAGGATGTTGCGCGCATTCAACTGCACAGTCCAATGGTCGATCGCGTACGAGATCGTCGCGTCCACCAGCTCATAGCCCGGAATATCAAACGTCGAGTTATTAGGAATGTTGGTGCGCTGTGGACCCACATAGCGGAAGCCCCCACCCACGGTCAGTCCCCGCAGAAATCCGCTGCTCACCGTGTAGGTCGAGAACAAACTGGCCGTCTGCTCGGGAATGAAGGGCTCGATCTGGCCGACAGTGGTTGGATTTATCGTATTCTCGGTGATCTTGGGATCGAGATAGGAGTAGCCGACATGGATCTGCCACTGCGGTGATATCTGGCCCAAAGCCTCAAGCTCAAACCCCTTGTGCTTGTCCTCCCCCTCCGCGTTGTAGTACGACAACGGACCGATTAGCTCAGCGAACTCCGGCTGGTTCCTCTCGGAAATCTGAAACAACGCTGCGGTCAGAAGCAGGTGACCGTTGGGCGCGCGGTACTTCACGCCGCCCTCATACTGGTCACCCTTCAAGGGCGGCAGGACGGTAAGGTTCGGGGTCAGGTAAGTTTGCGGAAGAAAGGACTGACTATACGAGAGATAGGCATTAGCGCCTGGCGAAAACTCATAGGTCACACCGCCGCGGTAGCTGATCTGAGAGGGAGGGGTGAAGTTCTGGCTGACACCGAAGTTGCTGAGGATCACGTCGGGTTTGGAGTACGAGGCGCCCAGAAGGAGCGCTACCGAATCGACCACATGCACCACCGACTGCGTAGAGAGGGTCAGAGTTCTCAGGAACTCCGCTTCATTCAATTCAAGAGGACCCAGTGCCGTGGCCGAGTCGAAGATGCTGGCCAGCGCCGCCTCGCCAGCAAAGATGTTGCCGTTCACCACGCTTTGACCATTGGGGAACAGATATCCATAGATGAGGTACTTGTACTCACTATCCTGGTACATGGCGTTGAGTGACACGAAGCTGTCCTTGAGTCCCAAGGCATCAAATTTGTAAGTCGATGACAAGGCGATACCCCAATCGAGGTTGCTCTCGCGGAGCGTCTGCCTGTTCAGAGACAGATCGCCGTTGTACTGCAGTCCGTACGAAAACGGGTCGTTGCCGCTGGTAACGTCACTTACATAATTGCCTTTTAGATTGAAGTCCAGCATGTCAGTAGCGTGCCACGTCAAGCCCATGTCAGCCAGGTAGTCAGGAGTTGTGAAATTGTCGTTGGTAGCGCCAACAAAGAAGCTTCGGGGAATCTCCGGGTACGGGTAAACCCCGTCGGGATACGTGCTCAGACCATCGGACGCAGTGCGCTTCCACCACATATAACCTGCGTGAAAATAACCGGTGAGCGAGCTGCTCAAATCAACGTTGATCCCGCCATAAAACGTCAGTTCCTTGTGATTCTGCACGTCGATAAAGCTGTCACCCTGGTCATAGGCCGCCACTCCGATCGCGCGTACGCTGCCTGATGAGTCCAGAGAGCCAGCCACCTGACCCTCCACGCGATAACTGTCCCACATCCCGAGTTGCGCGAGCAGGTAGTCGGGGGTCTGAGGCGTCGCGCTCTTCGTGACGTAGTTTATGAGTCCCCCTGCGCTTGAAACACCATATACGACCGAGGATGGCCCCTTCACGACCTCGACTCGATCGAAGATCGAGTAGTCTGGGTCAAAGGCCGGCAAGCCTGCGGCGCCAATATCGAGCCCGTCGTATGCCTTGATTGGCGTATATCCGCGCAGCGACACGGCATTCGAGAACCCTCCGCTAGGACCCTCGTTGAACGCACCGGGGACGTAGTCTGCGATGTCGCCTATCGTCTTGAGGTCTGCGGCTTTGATGAAATCCTGGCTTACCAGACTGATGGACTGAGGTACTTTTTCGATGGGAAGCGGAAGATTCGTCGTGCCGCTGGTATCGACGCTCAGGAATTCGTACTGTCCCGTGACTACGACTTCCTGCAGCTGAGTGGAAGCGTCGGAGGGCGGAGCCGGTGCGTCCGCGCCAACAGCCAGGGCGGACGGGGATGCTAGAATGGAGGCGGCCAACAACTTGCCGGTAGGCGGAAAACGGCGGCCGTGGACCCTATTCCTTTTCATCGTCCGTATCCCCCCATTTTTTGGGCACCCGTTGCACCCATTCTTAGTAAATTTTGAGGTACTTTAAGCAGCAGGTGTTATCGAGGAAAGGTCATAATTTCGATCAAATTGATCTCCGTCTGAGATCATCGCAGTGTCAGGTGCGCCAGCTATCCCTGTCGGAAAAACATGAAGACCCTGACGTGATTGGCGCATCTATCCCACTTGGTCGAACATGCAGCGTCCCCGGAACGAGCTGAAGAGCGTCGCAGACATGGCTTACCGGACTGCTTCGAGACATGTCGGCCTCACCCCGGAAGTCGCCTTCGGCAAGGCGCTCGCGCTGCAATCTCAGGGAAATCTGAGTGAGGCGGAGAAGCTCTATCGAGCGATACTCCGGGAGCATCCGCGTCACGTAGCGACCCTCTTCAATCTGGCCGCAGCTGTGTGGGGCGCGGGACGGTCAGGGGAAGCGGTCGGTGTGTTACGCAAGGCGCTCGAGCACGAGCCAAATGCGGCAGATGCACATGCCCTGCTTGCCAGGGCGTTGTTGAATCTCGATTGCTACGACGAGGCGCTGAAGCACGCCAGACAGGCGATCACCCTGAACCCTCATTTAGCCGACGCGCATGCTGCTCTGGCGTCGTGGCTCGCCGAGATGGGACGGTACGAGGAAGCACTTCGCGCCCAAGCGCGGGCGATCGAACTCGATCCGGACCAGCCACGCCATTACTACCAGTGGGGCTATATCACGCGCTGGACCGGGGACGATCCGCGCCTCACCGCACTTCAGGCGCTGGCGCAAAAGTCAGGATCACGGCCGCTCGTTGACCAGGTCCACCTGAATTTCGCGCTCGCCAAGGCCTATGCCGATTGTGGCGATATCGAGCGGGCTTTTCGCCATCAGATCGAAGGCGGCGCACTGAAGCGGCAAATGATCCGGTACGAAACGGCCCCGACTCTCAGCAATATCGACTCCTTGTGCCGCGAGCTCGACGCCGAATGGATGCGCCGACACCAAGCAGTAGGCGATCCTTCGTCGCTGCCTGTCTTCATTCTGGGGATGCCGCGCTCCGGGTCAACCTTGATCGAACAGATCCTGGCTAGCCACCCCAAGGTTCACGCGCTCGGTGAGCGCGCGATCTTCAACGAGGCGCTTACCAGGGTTTGCGGATTACCCGCCCTGCCGCAGTCCCTTGCGCAGCAGGCGGCGCGGTGGCCGGGCGCAAAACTACGCAGGCTTGGACGGCTGTATCTCGAAACCGCTCAGCGTGATGCCCCGGCGGCCGCGACCCGTATTACCGACAAGATGCTGGCGAATTTCCGATTCGCCGGCCTGATTAACGCAGCCCTGCCCAACGCGCGCATCATCCATGCCTGCCGCGATCGCATCGATACCTGCCTTTCGATCTTCTCGATACTCTTCTCCGGGGATGCCCACCCGTACTCCTACGACCTTGGGGAACTGGGCCGGTTCTATTGCGCCTACGAGAAGGCGATGGCTCACTGGAGCAACGTGTTGCCCGCGGGTGTCATGCTCGAGGTGCACTACGAGCAGACTGTCGAGCACATCGAGCAGCAGGCGCGCCGTATCATCGCTCATTGTGGACTTGAGTGGGACGACGCATGTCTGGCGTTCTACCAGACGGACCGCCCGATTCGCACCGCAAGTCACGCGCAGGTCCGCGAGCCGATTTACCGCAGCTCAGTTGGACGCCAGCGTCCGCCACGCGACCTGCTACTACCTCTGCTGCAGGCGCTTCGCTCGGAGTAGGCAGTAGCAGGAACAGCCGAAACCACGGTGCGCATCACTCAGGAGCGCCGGGGCGCACCTCGACCTTGAAATCCTGCAGCGGCGCGACTCCGCGCAGGTGCTCAACGAAATAGTCCCAGGTGCGCTTGATGGTGTACCCGTCATTGGCACCTTCAAAGTGGTTCCGATTCGGCAGATAGATGAGGTCGTAAGGTTTGTTAGCCCGCGTCAGCGCATCGACCATGCGCAGCGCCTGGTTCGGCAGCGCGTTCTCGTCCATCTCAGCGTAGATGATCAGCAGATGCCCGGTAAGCTGGCCGGCCAAACTCGTGACGTCAAGCTTGTTCCAGTTCGCGGGTCTCTCATCGGGCCTGCTGCGATACAGCGTGCCATCGGCATATACGGGCGGCCCAACAAAGGGCTCATCCCACGTGTAACTGACCGCGTAGTCGTACAATCCGGCGCCTGAGACGGCGACCTGAAAGAACTGCGGCCGACTGAAGATCGCCTGCGCCGCGAAGGTGCCGCCCCAGGACCAGCCATAAACACCCACGCGGCCAAGATCCATCTCCGGGTGTCGCTGGGCGAGCTCACGGATCGCCGCGATGTGATCATCAATGCCGACCTGTGTGAACTCAGGGTAGCCGGCATCGCGGAATGTGCGAGAGCGCATCGGCGTGCCACGAGCGTCGACGCTCATCACCGCGAATCCGAGGCGCGCAAGCGAGCTCTTGCCCCGCTCGCCGCCGCGGTAAGCCTCGATGAAATTCCGCGGAGTCACGATAACCTGCGGCCCACCGTAGACTGCATCGATCACCGGGCTCTTCGTACCTGCGAAGCGCCCCTGCGGGGCAAAATAAACCGCATACAGGTCTGTCTTGCCATCGGCCGCTGTGACGCGCTCGCGCACCGGCGCGGTCCATCCGGTTGCGAACAGCCGCGAGGCATCGGCGTGTTCGAGCTCTGCGACGACATGGCCGTCACGGGTGGAACGCAGCACGCTGACCGGTGGCTTATCGACGGTCGACCAGGTATCGACGAACACCTTTACACCCGCTTGCATCAAGGGCGTAGGCGGCGGCACGCCGCGTAACCCCACATTCGTGACTTCACTCGGCTCGAACTGATGATCTGCATTGGGCTCGGTCAGAAGCTGGACACCGGCGCGTCCATCAAGACTGGTGCGGTACAGGTGGCGGTAGTACGGGTCGCGTCCCGGCTCGCGGCCAACGGCGGTGAAGTAGATCTCGCGGTGAACCTCATCGACAGCCTGGATATCGACCACCAGCCAATCGCCGCGCGTGATGGCATTCTTGAGTCGGCCGGTCTGTGCATCGTACAGATAGAGATGTCCCCAACCGCTGCGATCGGAGTACCAGACGAGCTCGGCGCCGTCGCCGATCACGCGAATATTCGCCAGGTTGGCCGCGAGCGTGTTGGTCTCGATACGGGTGCTCGAAGCTTCCTCGAAGATTTTGCTCACGCTACCGGTAGCGAGATCCAGGCGAAAAACAGCGATCGATTTCGACCCCAACGTCGCTGCCATGAGAAATGCCTGGCCGCGAGTGTGGCTCCAGCCGAGCACTCCCTCATATTCATTCTCGGGTCGGCCGAGGGCCCTCTCATACTCCTCAGGTAGCTCGATCGCCGAGCGGCGTCCCGTCTTAAGATCGAACAGGAAATAATCCATCTTGATCCTGTTGCGATCGCCGTTGAACGTCAGGCGCGCCTCGTGGATGAACGGACGCGACGACCCGTCGACCGGCACGGCCTCCACGAAGGGGTAGACGGCCACCTTCCGTTCGTCGATGCGCGGAGCGATCAGGTAGCGTCCGTCGGGCGACCAGTAGGTCTCATAAAGCGCTGCCTTCAGGCCCGACTTCTGACGCACGACCGTGGTAAACGAGTTGTCCGGGAACCTCGCCCAGGAGTAAAACGGAGCGCCGTCGGTCGTCAGTTGACGCTCATGGCCCGTGGCTACCTCGCGCACGAACAGATTGTCATCGCGAGCGAACGCAACCGAGCTCCCATCCGGTGACGGCAGCAGTTCCGGCGCGGGCGCGGGGGTGTCGAAGGCTCGACACTGCAGCGTCTTCAGGTTGCAGTCGACGGATTTGTTGTCAACCTGCCCCGTCAGATGCGTGAGGTCGTCGCTTAGCTGCGCATGGGTCAGCGATGCGGGCAGCGCCTTGCCTGAGCTGTGCTCACCCAGCACTTTAGACAACGCTTGGGCGAGCCCGGCGTGATCAAAAGCCGCTGACTTCGCACCTGCGGCCGTTACCACGACAAACTCCGGCCCCTCGTCCCCGTCGCGCCGATACCAGAACCGCCCGGAGTCGCCGATCCAGTGCGGCTGCACGGATTCGTTGCGGACGAGCCCTTGCAGGTTGCGCTCGAGCACCGCAGTGGCCGCCGCATAGTCCGCCCGCGTTACGCCGCCCTGATCGGCCTGCGCGACTACGGTCCCGAGTGCCGCCGACAGGCCCGCGATAAAGCTCAGCCGTTGCGCCGCGCGCCGGCGCCTTGCGAAAGGCATTTCATCCCCCTTTTGGCGCCCTTTTGGGAATTCGATTAATCCCTGCCCGCGTCACATCTGCCTGGCGGACACCAGATCGTGAATTGTCAGCGAAGCACCGTCACGTAGGGTAAGCGTGTCGGTTCTTCGATGAAAGCGTGTGTTTTAGATTAAATCGATCTCAGTTAGAGATCATGCCGCGCGACGTGAGGACTGGAACGCTCAAGGTGGTTGTGAAGTACAGGGACCGACGCCACAAAGGATCATCGCGAGTCCAATCAGCCAGCAAACCCCGTAGTCACAAAGTGCGATGGATGAAGAAGTTCTGTTGATGCGTAGACAGCCGTGGCTCAAGTTCGAGATTCGACAGACGTAGTTAGCGGCAAAATCGCTGCCTACGCGATCATCCGCAATGCCGGGGCGATCGACCGTGGCGGCCGAAGCGCCGCTCACGCCGTTCGAGCACCTCGCAACGCGGCAAGGCTCTTGCGTTGCACGCCGGCAGCATCGAAATTCGCGGGCGCCAGCCATGCCTCGAAAGCTGCCTTGGCGACCGGCCAATCGTCGTCGACCAGCGAATACCAGGCGGTGTCGCGACTGCGGCCCCGGACGATCATGTGCTTGCGGAATACGCCTTCGAAGGTAAATCCAAAGCGCAGCGCCGCTTGGCGGGACGGCCCGTTCAGTGCGTTGCACTTCCATTCGTACCGACGGTAGCCCAGATCCTCAAAAACGTACCGCATGAGCAGGTACTGGGCTTCGGTTGCGCCCGGGGTGCGCTGCAGGCTCCTGCCGTACAGGATGCTCCCGACCTCGATGCACCGGTGTGGCGGATCGATTCGCATCAAGGTCTCGAAGCCAACCGCGCGCCCTGAGGGTTGATCAACGATCGCGTAGAACAGTGGATCTGCGGACGCCGCCTTGCGAGTCAGAAAGTCGTGGAAGGACCTATCATCCGCGAAGGGCTCTTCGAACAGGTATTGCCACCGCGCCGCGACACCGGTCCCGTGCGTCTCGTGCCACAACGATGGACCGTGCAGCTCCGGGTCGAGTGGCTCGAGTCGAACGAAACGCCCAGCGATCTTAATGCGTTCCGGACGGGCGGCCGCATGTGCCGGCACCTCAGGTCCGATCGGAAGGTTGGAGATGGGGTCGAGCACATGGACGCTCATGGTGTCGTAAGCACTTGATCCATTGGCGTCCCCAAGGGGATTCCAACCCCTGTTACCGCCGTGAAAGACCGAACCAGGCGTTTTGACGTTATAGCCTCTCTGCTCCAGGATCAAGTCATGGATAATCCGAAGCGCGCCACCGTCTACTTCTCGGCCGACGTACACAAGGCTCTGCGCCTTCGCGCTGCTGCGGCTGATCGCTCCATCTCCGACATAGTTAACGCGCGGTGCGAATCGCTCTGGCTGAGGATGCGACCGATCTTGAGTCGTTCAAGGAACGGCAGGATGAGAAGAGTATCTCGCTCGAGACGTTCCTGGCCGGTCTGAAGCAGCGTGGTCGGATATAGGCTTTTCGTAAAGGCCTCGGGAGAAGCTCGCTGGCACGACGACCGATACCGGATTAGTCAGGGCAACTATAGAATCGTTTACCTCATTGACGACTCTCGCCACGAAGTCACGATATTTAAGGTAGGACGTCGAAAGGATGTCCATCGCGGGTGACGCAGAATGATCCGGCATAAGCGGTCACGTCCGGCGTGTCATTGACCACCAGTTGCGCCGACTTCAAGCGAGAGCAGTCGCTGAAAATGGAGGGTAATTTCGCCACCGCGGCGCAGCCGCCCACTGGGTCATGCGATAATGCGTCCGCGACCGCGCGCAGCCACAGCATTCCAGCCTCTCCTGCTCATTGCAGCTGTGCTGCTCACAAGTCGTTGCGGTAGCGCGGCGCAACGTACAGCGGCTGAGGGTGTGAAGACCGATGGCGATCCTTAATGTCCACCACCGCACGTGCTACCGTTATTCGCAGCCCGTCGAGTTCGGTGAACACCGGTTGATGTCCCGGCCGCGCGACAGCCACGATCTGCGGCTCCTCGACACCACGCTCCTCATTGATCCGCCGCCGAGCACGCTACGATGGATTCACGATGTTTTCGGCAATTCCATCGCCATTGCCACTTTCGACCGGCCGGCCGATACGCTCACGTTCGATTCCGCGTTTCGGGCGCAACACTATCCATCGGTTTCGGAGGCCATCGTAGTTGAACCCTACGCCGCACGCTTCCCCTTCAGTTACTCCGCCGACGACGCACTGGATTTGGGACGAACGAAGGAGCGCCACTATCCGGATCCGGATCACAGGATCGATGAGTGGATAAAGAGCGTGCTCGATCGCACGCCGGGGGGCAGGACGTTCGACACGCTGGTGGCGATGACCTCAGCGATCAAAGAGCAGTTCAAGTATGCCGTGCGCGAGCTGGAAGGCGTGCAGTCCCCGCTCGAGACGCTCGAGCTTCGTAGTGGCAGCTGTCGGGATTTTGCGGTTTTCATGATGGAGGCGGCACGCGGCCTCGGCCTGGGAGCGCGCTTCGTGTCGGGTTACCTCTACGATGAGCACCTCGTCGGCGCTGCGGGCGGCATGGTCGGCACTGGCGCAACCCACGCATGGCTGCAGGTTTACCTGCCGGGCGCGGGTTGGGTAGAGTTCGATCCGACCAATGCCCTCGTCGGCGGGCGAAATCTAATTCGCGTAGCGGTGGCACGCGATGCGGCACAGGCAGTGCCGGTGGTAGGCAGCTTCAAGGGGCCTGCGCGGTCTTTCCTGTCGCTGTCAGTGAACGTGACTGTCACTACTGAGTAATCGGCTCCACGGTCACGGACACCGAAAGCTCGTGCGTTGCACCGCCGAGGATTACCCCGTGCAGCGGTGAGACATCGCCAAAATCGCGGCCCCAGGCAACGGCGACGTGATCCGTGGCCACCCTTGCATTATTGGTAGGATCGAACTCGAGCCAGCCGAACGGCGGTGTGTAGACCGCCACCCACGCGTGTGAAGCCCCGGATCCGATCGCAAGCGGCGCACCCGACTCGGCGCTGCGCATCGGCCCCGCGCGCAGATATCCGCTGACATAGCGCGCGGCGAGGCCTCGTGATCGCAAGCAACCGATCATGAGATGGGCAAAGTCCTGGCAAACGCCACGGCGTTTTTTCAGCACCTCTAGCAACGGCGTGCCGACGGTGGTTTCACCCTTCGCGTATTTCATTTCCCGGTACAGCTTCATCATTAGCGCATCGGCGCACTCAAGGATCGAGCGGCCAGCCGGAAAGCACTCGGCTGCGTAGTCGGTAAGCTGCTGCTTCACTCGCACGTACGGCGATTCATGGCGAAATCGGCACGCCTCGAGATTCTCGCGCGTCGGCCACGCGCCGTGATACGCAAGCTCGGCACAGAGCCGCTCCCACGGCATGCTGTGCGCGGCGAATACCTTCGGCCGTGGGTGCACGTCGACCTCCATCTGTGTCGCCACCTCGAGCCTGCGATGCGGATGCTCAAACTCGATGCGCGTCAGAGCATTGCCGAAGGCGTCGATCTCGTCGCGACGCCGGAACGTCACGGGTTTCACGCTGATCGTATGCTCCAGGCATTGCTGAAACGGCGCGGGCCGCGGCACGAGATGCAGCATGTGATGGGCATGCAGCACGTCGCTGGCGTACGCGTAGACCGTTTCGTGATGGATGCGATAGCGCATGCGTTCGCTCACGTCCACACCGACTGGGAGTTCCCAGTGTGCGAGAAATGGCGCATCGAGAGCCGGTCCGAGAGCCGCGCGGCGGCAGCTTGCAGCGCCGTCAGCCGCGCCGCCAGCGTTTGGCGCGACGCTCGCGCCTCATCGCCCTCACCCTCCAGTGTCAACAGCTCACGGTCGGTAAATTCTGGGATCGTCTCTTCCAGACCCGGATCGGGGCTGATCCGCAAAGACACCGCGAGCTCCTCGAGATCTCGCGCAATGGAACCGCACTGAAACGCGAGCGACACCGGATGATGGACATCGCGCACCAACAGATCGAGGGCGGAACCCAACCGCGGAGCGACGAAATAACGTGATCGATAGATGCTGATGCTGTGGCAGACGTCGAGTAGCCATTCGACCTGACGCTGACGCGTCGCGGACGCTGCGACCAGATGCTGCGCCAGCAATGCCGCCGTGAACTGCAGTCGTTCGACGCGTCGTCCGATCCGCAGCAGCCGCCAGCCTTCGTCGTGCGTCATGTCCTCGGCCGCGTAACCGGAGAGCGCGGCCAGAGACAAGGCGAGTCGCTCAAGCGCCTCGCGTGGTTCTTGCCGTGACGCAGCCGCCTCTTGAACCTGCCGTTGCAGCCCGACCACCGCGCGCCAGTAGCGGGCCGAGAGACGACTGCGCACCTGGGAGGCGCACCAGGCAATTCGCTTGACGTCCGCTGCGATGCCATACGGATCACGATCGTCACGCACACTTGCGGGCGGCTGCGAGTCCTTCGCGATGACACCGAGTGCGCGGCAGATGCGCACCGCGTGTATCCACACGCTCCTGTCGACACGCACACGCACGGTGCTGCGCAAGAGCCGCGCATTGTCGGCACAGCGAACCGTGTACCGCCCCAGCCAGAAGAGATTCTCCGCCAGCCGCGAGGGCACCTCGTCGGGCCGTATGGACACCTGCAGGTGCTGCGTCCCCGTCGCCGCGCGCTCATCCTCACCGTCCGACAACACCCAGATATCCTTGCTGCCGCCGCCGCGCTGCGTCGATACCACATCGACGGCGCTGTCCGCGGCGACGCGTGCCAGCCCGCCGGGCAGCACGCGAAATCCAGATCGAGTTGCAATGGCGTAGACACGGATGGTGAATGCCCTGGCCGCAAAGTTCGGTGTGCCGTTTGAGCGCCATACAGGCGCCTGCGACAGTGCGACATGCTCCTGCGCCACATACGCGTAGGGACGGGCCTGCAATCGCCGTATGAGCGCTGCGCGTTCCTCCCCTCCGATGTCGCTGCCGAACACCGGCTCGAAGTGCTGATTGGGATAGGTGGGTTTCACGACGAGCCGCTCGGGATTCGCGAGCACGTAGTCGAGCGCCGGCTTCTCGCCGCACCACCAGGTGGCGACGGCGGGCAGCTGCAACGACTCACCCAGAAGCCGTTCGGCGACCCCCGGCAGAAAGCCGAGCCATGCAGCCGATTCGAGCACGCCCGTGCCCAAGGCATTGGTGATCACTACATTCTGGGCGCGGATCGCGCTGATGAGCCCGGGCACGCCCAAAGCGGAGGCGCTACGCAGCTCCACCGGATCGCAATAATCGTCGTCGAGTCGCCGCAGGATCGTGTGCACCCGCTTGAGTCCACCGAGCGTCTTGAGATACACGATCTCGTTGCGCACCGTGAGGTCGTGTCCTTCCACCAGGGGCAGCCCCAGCCGACGCGCCATATAGGCGTGCTCGAAATAGGTCTCGTTGAAGGGACCCGGCGTGAGAATGACCACCAGCGGATTGATGCTGTCGTCATACAGGCCGCGCAGGCGTTCGCGCATCTCGCTGAAGAAATGCCGTAGTCGCCGCACGCCCAAGTCGCGGATTGCCTCCGGCAGAACCTGCTCGACGATGTCGCGATTCTCCAAGGCGTACCCGGCTCCCGAAGGCGCCTGAGTCCGATCCGCGAGCAGCCACCAGCGGCCATCGGGCGCGCGCGCCAGGTCGGCGGCATAGAGATGCAACCAGCTCGCGCCCCTGGGGACAAGCCCGTGACACGGCCACAGGAAATTCGGATGCCCAAACGGCAGCTCTGGCGGCACCAGTCCTTCTGCGAGGAGGCGTTGCGGTCCGTAAAGATCCGCGAGCAACGCATCAAGCACGCGCGCGCGTTGCGCCACACCTTTCTCAATCTTGCGCCACTCGTCCTGCGAAAGGACAAGGGGTAATGGGTCGAGTGCCCACGGGCGGTCCGCGCCCTGCGGATCGGAGTAGACGTTGTAGGCGACGCCGTTCTCGACGATCAACCGTCGGGTGAGTTCCAGCGCGCGGCGCGCGGTGTCGTCCGCCTTGTCGGCCGTCACGCGCTCAACGAGCGCCCGCCAGTGCGCGCGCACCGCGCCGTGCTCATCGAGAAGTTCGTCGTAGCGGCGTGGATCGGGAACGTAACTCGCAAGACACACCTTGGTGCCGGGCGTCACGACACGCTGGTCGCTCATCGCTTCACTCTTCATGTGCGGCGCAGATCGAGCGTGCAGGGGAAATCCGGACTGCTCTGCACTGGCAGCAGCGAACTCTCGCCGGGCGTGTGTCCGGTGCGAATGAAACGCGCCAGCCGCCGGCTTTCGGACTCGAGGGCGTTCACCGGGAACGTTGTATAGTTGCGGCCGCCGGGATGCATGACGTGGTACTGGCAGCCGCCGAGCGAGCGGCTCATCCAGGTATCGAACAGATCAAAGGTGAGGGGCGAATGCACGCCGATCGTCGGATGCAGCGCCGACGCCGGCTGCCAGGCCCGGTAGCGCACGCCGCCGACAAACTCTCCGGCCGTGCCCGTGGCTTGCAGTGGGATGCGCCTGCGGTTGCAAGCCAATACATAGCGATCCGACACAAGTCCCGTCGCCTTGACCTGCACGCGCTCCAGCGAGGAGTCGACATAGCGGGTGGTAGCGCCTACAGCGCCCTCCTCGCCCATGACGTGCCAGGGCTCGAGCGCCTGACGCAGCTCGATCTCCACGCCGCACGCGGTGAAGTCACCGTGCTTCGGGAAGCGGAATTCCACGTGCGGTGCGAACCATTCGGCCCGCAGTGGATAGCCTGCGGCATTTTGCTCCGCGATGACATCGGCAAAGTCCTGCACGATGAAGTGCGGCAGCATGAAGCGATCGTGCAACTCAGTACCCCAGCGCACCAGACGCGCGGGCGAGTACGGCGTACGCCAGAAACGCGCCACGAGGGAGCGTAACAGAAGCTGCTGCGTGAGGCTCATCCGCTCGTGGGGCGGCATTTCGAAGGCACGCAACTCGAGCAACCCCATTCGCCCGGTCGGGCCATCGGGCGAATACAGTTTGTCGATGCAGAATTCGGCGCGATGCGTATTGCCGGTCACGTCGATCAGCAGATTGCGGAACAGCCGATCGACGAGCCAGGGCGGGCACTCAACTCCCGGCGGCGGCAACTGGCGAAAGGCGATCTCGAGCTCGGTCAGCGAGTCATTGCGCGCTTCGTCCAGGCGTGGCGCCTGCGAGGTGGGGCCGATGAACAAGCCGCAGAACAGATACGACAGCGAAGGGTGGTTGTGCCAATACGCCAGTAGGCTCCGCAACAGGTCGGGACGGCGCAGGAACGGCGAATCCGCGGTGGTCGCACCGCCTAAGACAAAGTGATTGCCACCGCCTGTGCCGGTGTGGTGCCCGTCGAGCATGAATTTCTCGGAGGTGAGGCGCGACAGGCGCGCGGCACCGTAAAGATAAGTGGTTTGCTCCACGAGCTCGTCCCAAGAGGAGACGGGATGAATGTTGACCTCGATGACACCCGGATCCGGCGTCACCCTGAAGGTATTAACACGCGGATCGCGCGGCGGCTCATAGCCCTCGAGGACGACCGGTTGCGACAACGACTCAGCGGTGGCTTCGACTGCGGCGATGAGCTCGAGGTAATCCTCGAGATGACCGGTCGGTGGCATGAAGATGTAGAGCACCCCGTGACGAGGTTCAGCGCAGATCGCGGTTCGTGCCACCCAGTGTGCCGACTCGTGGCTGCGTGGCACCCGTGGAGCTTGTGGATTCCGCGATCCGGGCGTTGACGCGCCAAGCTGCTGGCGAATCTTCGCGTATCCCGGAAGCGGTGCAAACGCCTGGTTGTGATCCGGCGGATGCAGCTGCGGGCGGTCGGCCGGCGCGGCCCACGGCAGCGAATCGAGGGGAAGCCGCATGCCCATAGGGGAATCCCCGGGCAGCAGATAGCAACGCTCGCGACGCAGAAACCAGGCACCGGTCTGCCAATGCGTGCCGGTCGCATCGCGGGCGATCGGCAAAACGTGACCGATCACGCTGTCGAGCCCTCTGTCGAACAGGCGAGCGAGGCGAGCGCCCTCCTGTGCATCGTCCAGCCGTGAATCCCGACTGTCGACGTTGGCGGGCAACCGGCGCTCTCGCCACTCATAGTAAAACGGGTCTTCGTAAGCCGCGAACACGCGCTCGGGGGACAGCCCGAGTTGGGCGGCAAAGGTGGCGAGAAATTGCTGCGCGGTATGGGCGGTCGCGCCATAGTCGATTGTCTCATCGGCAATGAGCGCGTGATTGCACCAGATCGCTTCCGCGTCGCGACGCCAGAAGCAGTTGAGCGACCAGCGCGGCAGCTGCTCGCCCGGATACCATTTGCCTTGGCCGAAATGCGCAAGGCCCGTCGGAGCGTACCGCTCGCGCAGGCGCTGATAGAGATCGACCGCGAGAGCGCGCTTATTTTCCCCGAGCGCCGCGGTGTTCCATTCCGCGCCATCCGGATCGTCCACGGATACGAACGTCGGTTCTCCACCCATCGTGAGACGTACATCGTGCCCCACCAGGTCCGCGTCGATCGCCCGACCCAGGAGCTCGATCTCTGTCCACTGCGCATCGTTGTAGGGCTTCGTGACGCGGGGCGCCTCCCAGACGCGATCCACACGCAGCGTATGCTCGAACGTGACTGCGCACTCCTCGACCGCTCCCGTAACAGGCGCTGCGGCTGAGGGTTCAGGCGTGCAGGCGAGTGGGATATGCCCCTCGCCTGCGAGCAGGCCCGAGGTGGGGTCGAGGCCGATCCACCCAGCGCCGGGCAGATACACCTCGCACCAGGCATGCAGGTCTGCAAAATCGGCAGCCGGCCCGGAGCGCCCGTCAAGCGACCGCACATCAGGCGCGAGCTGGATGAGGTAACCCGACGCGAACCGAGCGGCAAGCCCCAGATGGCGCAGCAATTGCACCAACAGCCATGCCGAATCGCGGCATGAGCCCGAGGCCTTCAATAGCGTCTGTTCGGGCGTTTGCACGCCAGGCTCAAGTCGAATCAGATAGCGCACATCCCCGGCCAAACGCCCATTGAGCTCGACGAGAAAGTTCGCCGTACTGACGGGCACAACTGGAATCGAGGCGAGGTACTCGGCAAAGCGCGGGCTCGCGGGTACCTTCGCCAGATACGGCGCGAGAGCACTCTGCTCCTCGGCCGTGTAGGCAAGTGGAAAGTTTTCCGCGTGCGGCTCGAGAAAAAAGTCGAACGGATTGAGCACCGCCATCTCGGCGATCAGATCGACTTCGATGCGCAGCTGCTCGGTCTTGTCCGGAAACACTACGCGCGCGAGATAATTTGATTCCGGATCCTGTTGCCAGTTGATGAAGTGCCGGGCCGGCTCGATGCTCATCGAGTAGGACAGAATGCGTGTGCGCGAGTGCGGAGCCGGCCGCAGACGCACCACCTGAGGGCTTAATGCCACGCGCCGGTCATACCGATAGCGCGTAACGTGATTCAGCGCAACATGGATCGACACGAGGCGGCATTATACGGATGCCACGGGGGGTTTGGACGCCACCGGCCGCATCGCCGGTGCACCATTTTGGGCCGCGCGGCGCCGAATCGGTCACACGGAACGACGTTCGATTCCAGCCAAACTGGGCTAGTATGTTCAACAAAATGCCAGATGTTCCGGCCCACGCCGCTTAAGAGCGCTGATGAGCATCAATTGGACCAGTTACTGCGCATCCGGCCTGCATGACGAGCTGATCGGCCCGGGCGGCGGTGCGCGTGTCGCGGGTCGCGCGCTGATACGTCACCTGTCGGAGCTTGGAAGTGAGGAGCTCGGCGTGCGCCAGCAGGCCGCCGAACTCGCCATCAAGGTGATGGGCGTGACCTTCGCCGTGTACCACGAGCAGGGCGGTTCGATCGATCGCGCCTGGCCACTCGATATCATTCCGCGCATCATTTCCTCGAGGGAGTGGAATCGGATCGCGGCGGGCCTGAAACAGCGCGTCGCCGCGCTCAATCAGTTCATCGACGATGTTTATCACGCGCAGCGTATCGTCAAGGATGGTGTGTTTCCGCACTATATCATCGCGTCCTCGAAAAACTTCCGGCCGAACTGCGTCGGTATCAGGCCACCACAGAGCTGCTGGGCGCACATCTGCGGCTCGGATCTGGTGCGCGACAAAGACGGCACCGTCTACGTGCTCGAGGACAACCTGCGCGTACCGTCCGGCGTTTCGTACATGATCGAGAACCGGCAGGTCGTGAAGCGCGTGCTTCCGGAGCTGTTTGAGAACACTGCGATCCTTCCTGTCGATGATTACCCCTCCCAGCTACACGAGATGCTGGTGGCGTTATCTCTGCGAGGCGAGCGACTGCCGGAGGTGGTGGTGCTCACGCCCGGCATCTACAACTCAGCGTACTTCGAACATGCGTATCTCGCCCGACAGATGGGCTGCGAACTCGTCGAGGGCAGAGATCTTGCAGTACACGACGATGACTGCGTGTACATGCAAACGATCCACGGCTGGACGCGCGTCGATGTGATTTACCGGCGGATCGACGACGATTTCCTTGATCCGGAATCCTTCCGCGCAGACTCCACGCTCGGCGTTCCGGGACTTATGCGCGCGTGGGCGAAAGGCAATGTGGCTGTGGCTAATGCTCCCGGCGCAGGCGTCGCGGATGACAAGCTCGTGTACACCTACGTGCCCGACATGATCCGTTACTACCTCGACGAGGATCCGATTCTCCCAAACGTTCCCTCGTGGCGCTGCGCGGAGCCCGAACAGCTCGAGCATGTTTTGCATCATCTGGATTCGCTCGTGGTCAAACCCGTCGACGGCTCGGGCGGCTATGGAATGCTGATGGGGCCAACGGCGAGCCAGCGCGAACGCAATCAGTTCGCCACGCAGCTGAAGGCAGCGCCGCGCAATTTCATTGCGCAACCGGTGATAACGCTGTCCACCGTGCCGACCTTTATCGATGACCGCATCGAACCGCGTCATGTGGATCTGCGTCCCTTCATCCTTAGTGGACCGAAGACCTACGTCACGACCGGCGGCCTGACCCGCGTTGCCCTGCGTGAGGGCTCGCTCGTGGTCAATTCCTCGCAGGGCGGTGGCAGCAAGGATACCTGGATCGTCGACATAGAGGCATAACGCATGCTCTCCCGTGTCGCGGAGAATGTCTATTGGCTGGCACGCTACCTCGAGCGCGCGGAGAACATGGCGCGCCTGGTCAACGTCAACGCCAATCTGCTCCTTGACCTGCCGCCCGAATACCGCCCAGGCTGGTTGGCGCTCATCGACATTACCGGCAGTCGTGAAGTGTTCGATGCGCGCGAGAAGCGCGCCGAGGAACGGGACATCGTTCATTTCCTGATTGCCGATCCTGATAACCCCGGATCGATCCTCTCATCGGTCAGTTCCGCACGGGAAAACGCTCGCACGTTGCGTGACGTTCTTCCGAACGAAGTTTGGGAGCACATGAATGAGCTGTCCATGGAAATCAAAGAGAAGTTGCCGGCAGCGCTGAGCAAGCGCACCCGCTTCAATTTCCTACAGCACATCATACGGGGCATGCAGACGCTGGTCGGCGAGCTTGAAGGAACGATGAGCCGTAACGATGCATTCACGTTCCTGATGCTCGGCCGCAATCTGGAGCGTGCCGACATGACGAGCCGGATCATTGATGTACGTTCCGCGCAGCCGCTGCCAGCGGATGCGCCGGGGTTCCAGCCGTTCGAGACAATCCAGTGGCTTAACCTGCTGAAATCGCTGTCCGGCTATCAGATGTACCGCTTGAGCCAGCGAACGCGGGTCAGCCGCTCGGCGGTCCTGGAATTCGTGCTGCGCGACCTGCAGTTCCCGCGCGCGTGCCTGTTCTGCCTGAATGAGGTTGAGCATTTCCTGCAGGCGTTGCCTCGCAGCGATAGCGTGCTGGGCTCACTGGAAGGGGCCCGCAGTTTCCTCGATGAGGCGACGCCAGCAACTCTCGACCAGCCTGGTCTGCACGAGCTCATCGATCGATTGCAGTTGCACATCATCGTTGTGCACCAAGGCGTCGCGCAGACTTATTTTCCGCCGCGCGCCGGGGTCGGCGACCAGAGTCAGGTGCAGTATTCCGGCGATGAGCGGCAGGAGATACCGCTGTTCCCGGACGGCCCTGCGATCTGAGTTCCGGTCAAGCTGCCTGTACCTCATCAGTCCAGACCTTGAAGCTGACGAGCGTATTGGCCCCGAACGTCGTGCTTATCGCGACGTCGATCGCATCGCGGCCTCTTGCCATCAGTACCCGCCCGATCCGCGGCACGTTGTTGCGTGGATCGAACGTATACCAGCGTCCTCCGAGATACGCCTCGAACCAAGCTGCGAAGTCCATCGGACCGTAGGGCGGCGGGATGCCTATGTCGCCGAGATAGCCCGTGCAATACCGCGCCGGAATATTCATGCATCGGCATAGGGCAATGGCAAGATGGGCGAAATCGCGGCAGACGCCGCGCCGCTCGTTGAACGTTTCCCAGGCTGTTCTTGTGGCGCTCGCATGCTCATAGCCGAATGCGATGCGATCGTGCACGAAATCGCAGATCGCCTGGACCCGACCCCAGCCCGTCGGAGTTTGACCGAACATGTTCCAGGCGATCTGTAAAAATTTCTCCGTATCGCAATATCGACTCGCCAAGAGAAAAACGAGGGCCTCTTCAGGCAAATCCTGTATCGAATGCTGCTGCGCAGACGTTGCAACGACCTCCGGCTCGCCGGAGTCGTTGACGACCGCAGTGCTCGTGATCCTGGTCCGCCCTTTGGGGGCAACGATACGACTGCACCAGTTGCCGAAGCTATCGCGATAGACGGCTATTGGAATGGATGGGTCTATGACTACGTGGTCCGGAACGGCAAGGTCGGATGCGCGCGTATAGTGAATGTTAAGCACCAACATCATCGGCGTCGGCTGCGGACAGTCGTAGATCAACTCGTATCCCACCCTGATCTGCACGATAGGCCAGCGCTTCCCCGACAGGTCAACTTTGAGGAAATCCCGCTCCCATACTTCGCACCCGCCATCGCGAATAAGAAGGCCGCCAGCATGGACGACCGCCGCAGCGGACCTATGCTGAATCCGGTCGAACAGTCGCTCCGGGGGGGCGGCGTTCATCAGGGAGTTTGGATTCAGGCGCCAAGCGTTACTCGACCAAGGTGAGTTAGTCGGTGCGGTCGCGAACACATGCCCCACGGCAGGTCCCCGTCAAATCAATCGGCCAAGGTTCGGCGACTCGAATTCGTCAATCGAGGCCAGAGGCGGCGGCGGCATGCGGTGGTCGAAACCGTGCGCCGGTCGAGCGCGCCTGGTTCGACCACAGACGGCGCTTACTCAATCTTTTCGGGCGCGCAGCTCGATCTGTTTGCGTCAACGACTCCGGCGCCGCGAGTCCGCCATTCTCTATTCTTTAGATACTCACGGACGTGCACGGACGGGTAAGGAGAACTACCCAAAACCTAAAACTGCGGTCGGGCTGCTGTATAACGTACTGATTTTATTGGCGTCCCCAAGGGGATTCGAACCCCTGTTACCGCCGTGAAAGCGGCCGGCGGCATCTACTGGTGTCTACCGGTGTCTTTCCGCGTAAGTGATAAAACTCTAGCAATACTGCGTGCTTAGACACGCGTGTGGTTTGGCGTATAGTCGCGTCCAGGCCCGACACTTGTGTAAACTTGGGGAAACTCTCCGAGAAGGTGCAACATGGCCCGCGAGCACCGGAGCGCCCGCCTACAAACAAGAGAAGCACGGCGAAAGCTCGTCCCGCGACGGGCCCCCTACTGGTACGAACTCGAACGCGGGCGAGCGATTGGATATTACAAGGGGCGCAAGGTTGGGTCCTGGTGGGTCAGAGAATTCGTCGACGGAACATACCGCTGGCGGTGCATAGCTCGCGCAGATGACAGAAACGACGCCGACGGAGATCGAATCCTTTCCTTCAGCGACGCAGTTCGACTCGTGCTACGGGGTCGCAATCAAGACCACAACGAAGACCCCACGCGGCGCGCCGTCCGATTTGATCTGACCGTCGAGCAGGCTCTTGAAGATTATCTAGAGGCTAGAAAGGTGCGCTGCTCGTCTGCGGACCTTGTGAAGGATCGCACCGCCATCGAAGCGCTGATTGTGCCGACTCTCGGAGGTCGAGCGCGAAGCGAGCTGACTGCTGAGGAGCGCCATCGCCTCCGACACTCGTTGTACGGCAAGATGGTCGGGCAACTCACCACGGCTGATTTAAGGCGCTGGCGGGACTCGCGTGTTCCGCAGACTGATGATCGGGAGCTGCGCCGCCGGAGCCAGGCAACCGCTAACAAAGTCTGGTCCCTTCTGCGCGCCGCGCTCAATCTCGCTTACCAGAACGAGCGCACCCCCACCGACCAAGCCTGGCGTCGCATCCGGCCCTTCAAGAACGTTGACAGACCCCAAACACGATTTCTGCAGGCCGAGGATTGTCGCCGTCTGGTCGAGGTGGCGGAGCCCGACTTCGAACGGCTCATACGAGGCTGCCTCCTGACTGGGATGCGCTTAGGTGAGCTCCTGGCTCTCACGGTTGCCGATGTGGCCGCGGACCACCTGACCATCCATCACAGCAAGACAGGTACCTCGCGCCGCGTACCGTTGAACCCAGAGGGCGCTGCACTGTTTCAAGCGGCGATCGACGGCCGCGATCCTAAGGACACCGTTTTGGTCCAGGCATTGGGCGCCACTTGGACGCCAATGCAGGTATCGCGAGCGCTGCGACGCACGTGCAAGGCGGCCAAGATTGACCCGCCGATCCAATTCCGACAGCTGCGAACGACCTATGGCTCCCTACTTCTGAACGCGGACGCGCCGCTGAGCACGATCTCGGAGCTTCTGGGGCACAAGGATACACGGATGACACGCAGGCACTACGCACATCTGCTGTGGGATAAGTTGAAAGAGACCGTGGACGAGCGGCTGCCGAATTTCTCTGCAGAACCGAAGCCTTCGTCGGAGGAGTCCAGCGAAAGCGGCGGTTGAGGTGCAGGGATGACGCAGGAAATCCAAGCTGAAGACATCACCCAGTACCTGGATGATCGTGACGACTTTGACCTGGAACTTTTTGCCTATCGGACGCTAAAAGCGAATGGCTGGTTCGCCGAACTTGGCGGCACTTATGTGGACCCCGTGCTCGGTAAGCCGAGACAGTATGACGTGCGCGCCCGCATTCGTTTTTCCCGAGAAATCGAGCGCGAGCTGTACCTCGCCGTGGAGTGCAAGAGCCTCACGAAGGAAAACCCGCTGGTTGTGTCACGCGTCCCGCGCCCCATTCGGGAGAGTCTGCACGACGTGATCATTCGCCACTTTCACAAGGACGTGCACGATAAGACCTTCACGGTGCATACGAGCCGGCCAGATGATTTTCGGCTGTATGGCACGGACGAAATGGTTGGGAAATCCGCAACCCAGATCAGGTGGGATCGGAGCGGCAAGCTCGCCGCCTCGGATGCTGACGCCTACGACAAATGGGCCCAGGCGCTGGCGTCAGCGGCCGAGTTAGTTGAGACGGCAGCGAACCGGGAGATCAAAGACAAGAGCGTCTTCGCCTTCGTGATGCCGATCCTCCTGGTTAACGACGGCACACTGTGGACCGTGGACTACGATGCGGAGGGGAAACGTGCCGCTCCGCAGGCTGCAAGCGATCCCGTTCTCTTTGTAGATCGGAAGGTTGAGCTGGATGGCCGGTATCACGCGTATACGTACCATCTCAGCCACCTACATATTCACACGCGCGCCAGCTTCGAGCGGATGCTGCGAGCCGCGCCAGACCCGACGGATCACTTGCTGGAGAGAATATTCCGGCAGGCGATTCACGTTGCGGACGAAATGGGCATCCTTTAGGGCCTTAGCGCACGCTCATCGGCGATGAGGAGTACCGGTTGCTGTGCGCGGGCGCGAGGTAGAAGCGCGATCAAGCGCCGCCAGCAGGGCGCGGTTCAGGTTCAGGCTCCTTCATGTATCTGGCCACGAAGTCTATGGTGTCGAGGATGGTCGCCACTTTGTCCAGACCCTCGTAGACATATCGAGTGTCGCCGAATGCGGCGTTGAGGGCGGAGGACACCCCCATCTCCAAGGGGGACGATGCACCGCCTCGCCAACGCGGATCGGTCTCAAAGTCGGCTGGGCGCGACTGTCGAAGATGTCGAGTCAAAAGGGCAGCGCGGATAGCGCCAGCACGATCCCCCTGCGCTCTTAGTTGATCCCCGACACAATCGGCGGCCTCGAACAATGTCCGAACCGCCCGCGAAAGTTGCTCTGGGGTTGGACGGGTCATCCCTTGCTCAACGGTGCCCGAGCGGAGCGGAGCCTCATTAACCCTGTAGCGGTCCGGCATCCGAAACCGCAGCAGCCCCATGCGGCGCAGGTCACAGTTGTAGGTGTCGAGGGTCACCCAGTACTGAAGCACTTCCCGAAGGGCCAGCAACCTAGCCTCGTTGAGGAGATCGGCCAGCGACACGCGGAGGATCGGGGCAGAGAGAGAAAACCTCTGGCCCCCCTCGGCCCACTGAGCGCACTCTCCGTCATCCAATGCGGTCGGCGCCAACTCCAGCAGGAGTGGTGCGGAGTAGAACCCTGCGAGAAACCGCGGCATCGTGTGGTAAATGGACAGAACGCCGCCGCCCTTATCAACGCAAGCCAGGAACAGGGGTGTGGGATATTCGAAAACCCATCGGATCTCATCAACTGTTTCGAACTTCCACGGATCATCGTTGCTCTTCACTTGGACAGAGTAGTAGTCGGTGACTACGGCTCGTTGGCCCACGGGTTTTGTTAGCGTGCAATGAAGATCCACCCCGTAGTCATCCTGCCGCCGAGTTGGTGTAACCGTTCCCCACCCTGAAAAGAGATAGTCGGCCAGAACTTCGGACCGACTTCCGGTGTGGAGATTGCGAGCGACTGCGCCAACCATTTTCGACCTCCCAATTCCCTGTGCACATCACGCATTAGGGCTGACAGAGTTCTCGATCCTTGGCTTCGGCCAGGTCAACTTCGTCGCGGAACTAGCGCACGGAGACAAGCATGCACTCCGTCGGTAAAGCTGTGTCATCCGCACGGACCTAGGTCAACGGCTCAGGGCGCACGCGTCTCGCGAGTCGTGTGCAGAGAATCGTCTCAAAGCTTGGACTGCCGCGCGACTGTTCTTCCCTCGATTGATAGGTTGCGGTGACTCCGTGCGATGTCCAATGCATCCCCTCCGGGGAGGCATCCAGCAGGAGCACTTTGTTCTGCCCGTACCGTGCGGGCCACGGTCGTATGGCCCTCGAGCCTATGACAACGAAAAGGTCTACCTCCGGCCGGTTGAGCTCGCGGTCTTGGCAGATTTCGTTGAACTCGCGCTGATCATTAAGAAAGACCATGTAGTCCCAGTCCGAATCCGCCCGCAGCTTGCCGTCCGCACGCGAGCCGAATAACCAAACCTCCGCTATCCCGGGGTGAGCTCGCATCAATCGGTCTAAGTACTGATCCGTCACCGGTATCACACAGGCTCTATATTTTCGAAGCGATAGGCAGGCACCTGCTCCTGCAGGTAGGGAGGGAACCAGGCGTTCCACACCGATCGTGCGTTACGGCGCCATCGTAGGAGCCCGATCAACTCTACTCGTCGACGACGGTACAGGGTCGCCAACATTCGCATAGCCAGGTCTACAATTACTTCGAGGCGCAGCTCCTGCAGGAGTCTATGCAGATCGCTACCTGTGAGACTACTGTACGACTCGCGACCGGATCCTCAGCGGAGGGCCAATGATCGCCGAGAACACCACGGACTACACGCTACCAAGTGGAGAGGTCGTCACGATTAGCATCGACGTCGGCGGCACAGAGATCTGCGTAAAAAATAGCCGGGGCGAGCAAATTGGACGCATCGAACTAGACTCAAGGGAGGATCCCCGCGGACGGGAAGAGTTCTTCCTCACCTGGGGATATCTGGATATGAAGGGCAAGCAGTACAAGCGGCAGGGTATTGGTCGCGAGGCGCTCAAGTTTCATCGCGAAATGTTTGGCTCCCCGATTCACGCACAGAGTGATGATGGTCTAACACGCGATGACGGGTCTCATCTTACACAGGACGCGCCCGGCTTTGTTGCGGCGATGCGGAAAGAGGGGTTAATAGAACTGGCTGATCACGCGTACAGGGATTTGGACGAGGACATCAACGAGGACTGAAAGCGACCTACAATCCGGCACAAGGGGCGACAGCTGCGGCGATACGGAACGCTCACAAGGGGTGAGCGCCCTTTACGGGCTGACCGCTATGGCGATTCTGAGCGGTTGATAAAGGGCGTCTGTCACTTGTCGCGGAAGGGCGGCAAAAAGCATCCCTTCACTGCTCGTAGACGGACGCGGCTGCCAGTAATCCAGTCCGCGTTGGAACTCGCTAGGGCTGCCCGAAAGCTCCGGAGGCCAGATCGGACTCGAGGAGAAATAGCCAGTTTGAAACGTGGCCGGCCCTATACGCCTTGGCGACTCGGTTGCTCTTTCGAATCACAATGGCATCCCCGGCGAGCGCAGCCACGTATTGGGGGGATCGGTCGCAGCGCTGGAGGATCTCAAAGTCAGCGGGTCGGAAGCCTGCCTTTCTTAACAAGGCATGCGCGTCGTCGATTTCATCCTGACCCAAGACGTTGAGCGCCGACTTCAGGTCCTGCCGCAGCAATTCGATCTCGGATGGTGTCAGCATCCGCGGTCTTTTCGAGGTAGCGAGCTTCCGACCGGGTAAGTCGATCGAAATCGAACCCGAACCTTTGGACCCACCAATTTTCAAGTTCTCGCCCATGCTTACGTCTCAGTGCGTCAATCTGCTGGCGGTCTGGCGCCAGCTTTGCCGAGTATGGTTTCCCGGTCAAGGCGGTGGCACACAAAACCTCGCCACCTTGAGACCGAATGTGCCCGATCAGGTTCGCGAGCGTCCCGCCTTGGCCTACGAAGTCGTCGACGACCAGATACGTCGCGCCGGAGATCACCTCGCCCGAAAAAAGGGCCTGATTTGCGAGGCGCCTGAAGCCGTCTGCTCCGGTATGTCCGACTGAATTCAGCTGCACAAAGGATCGATTGACCGGAAGCCCAAGCAGCCCCGAAAGCGCAGACGCGAGTGCGGCTGGGATCTCGTTGACACCTTCTGTTTCGAGCGCGTGAATCGGTACCAAGTCGGGAAGGCGTCCTTCGAGAAACTCGGCGAGTTGAGCGACGGTCGCTGAACTTACCAATTGCCATGCCAGAGCGTCGGCGGCTGCGACATCGCCCGACTTGGCAGCCTTGTAAGCCGCATGGCGCTTTACGGCCAGCTCCTGTGCGTGCAGCAGTACGTCGGGCAGCTCGAACAGGGGCACTCGAGACGGCTTCATGTGCGTTGCCGCTAATTTTCACTCGTTATAGAATTAGGTAATATTATTACACACATTAAACGTGTGCAATCCTATGACCAAGTACCACGCCCTCGGCCAACTCATTGAGAAGCTACGGCTGGACGCGGGAATCGCGCAGCAGCTTGAGCTCGCCAAACTGATTGGAAGCACGCAACAGAGCGTTAGTCGGTGGGAGCTGGGCGTCTCCAGGCCTCGCGCCAAGCAGCTTGGCGCGCTAGCGGCTGCGCTTAAGTGCGACGTGCAGCCGCTGCTTGAGGCAGCAGGCTACATACCTGAGAGCACGACGAGCTCCTTCGCGCAGCCCTTCCCCCTTCACGCGCTTTCGCCTGAAAACTTTGAGCGCTTCTGTCACCAGCTACTGAGCGGACTCTATCCCGAAGCGCGGGTGCATCGCATGGGTGGACCAGGACACGCTCAAGGTGGCGCGGACCTGGAACTCAGACTTCGAGGCGGACAAATTCTCTCTTTCCAGTGCAAGCGGCATTCGGCGTTTGGCGCGGCAAAGCTCCAAGCGGCCATCAGGGCGCATCGCTCTCGGGCGAACCGGAAGTTCCTGCTTCTGTCCGGAGTCGCGTCACCTGCCGTGAGAGCGGCCGCGGGACGTAGGCGCGACTGGGATGTCTGGGACGTCGAGGACCTCTCGCAGAAAGTTAGAACCGAACTATCAGTCGAGGCGCAGCGGCGACTGGCGGACACTTTCTTTCCGGGTCAACGCTTTGCACTTCTCGGTGTGCACGAGCCGGGGCCGTGGCAGACGCGCGAGGAGTTCTTTCTCCCCTTTGAAATTCCCGATGCCATCTTCTGTCACAGCTGGACGCTCGTAGGGCGGGATCGGGAACTCGAAATCCTTCTTGAAAGCTTGAAGTCTCCGAAGCACCGACTCACCTACGTTGTGGGCAAGGGTGGCGGCGGCAAGACGAGACTGCTCAAGGCGGCTCTGGACCGATTTGTCGATAACCACCCAAATACTACGGTGTGGCTCCTCTCGCCGAGTGCCGAGCTGACGCAAAGGAGCCTCGAGGACCTCGGCGCGGATCCGAAGATTCTCGTGGTTGACGACGCGCATGAGCGGCAAGACCTGCGACTTCTCTTTCAGCACGCCGCTGCTTCGAAGGGCAAAACGAAACTTCTGCTATTGCTCCGTCCCTACGGGCTCGAATTCGTCAAGTCGCAAGCCGTACCGTTCGGCCTGTTTGGCGAGGACGCTCAAGAGGTTCAGCTCGCCGACTGGACACTGATGGACGCGACAGCGCTCGCTGCGGAGGTCCTTTCTGACACAGCTAAGGGCCTTAAACACCTGGCGGAGCACATTGCGCGCCTAACGGCCGACTGCCCTCTGGCTACGGTGGTTGGGGCGTTTCTGGTAGCGAAGAAGAAGGTCAACCCGGAGCTCGTGTCACAGGAACGGGGCTTTCGCGATGCTCTATTGGGCAAGTTTCGGGAGGTGATTGCCGGCGAGATTGGGAGCCGAAGCGATGCAGATTCCGTCCGGAGGCTTCTGAAGCTCGTGGCTCTCCTCCAGCCTGTTTATCCCGAGGATCCCCGCTTCAAAGAGCTGGTGAGCGCAGTTGAACAGCTGAAGCCTGCAGCAAGCTCCCAACTCTTCAGGTTGCTCGCGGACGCCGGTGTGCTGCTGAAGCGGGCCGGTCGCTACCGGGTGTCACCGGATCTCCTAGCAGATTTCATCCTGGAAGAAGCCTGCGTTGGGGTGTCGCAGACCTCCACGGGATACGCCGAAGAGGTGTTCGACCAGTGCGATCCGGTACACCTCGAGCATCTATTGCTGAACCTCGGAAAACTGGACTGGCGACTGGCGAACGGACAGGCAAGCAGCAGCACGTTGCTCGATGGCGTCTGGTCGAGGCTGCGCGTCACGGAAACCTACGACGACCCAGCCGTCAAAGCGGTTGCGGCGGTCGCTTTCTACCAGCCGGCGCGCGCGCTCGACTTTCTGGAGTCTGTGATCCGCGCGGGAACACGGATTAATGGACTCTCAGCCATTGCTCGACATGCCGCCTACAATCGTAATCATCTCGAGCGCGCGTGCGCGCTTCTCTGGGAGCTGGGACGTAATGACCGGCGGCCACTCAATCAGCATCCCGGTCATCCGATCCGCGTTCTCGCAGAGATGTGTGCGGTCGAACCCAACAAGCCGGTTGAGTTCAACGAGATGATCGTGGATTTTCTGCTGTCACTCACGCAGCATGACGAAGCATGGAACGGGCACTACACACCCTTCGACGTTCTGGCGGGGATCCTGCACACGGAGGGCCATACAACTCAGGCGACGGATGTCACGGTGTCTTTCAAGCCATTCTTGGTCCGCCGCGACGCGGTGGCTCCGCTGCGATCGAAAGTAGTCGATAGGACCGTTGACCTCCTTTCCTCAGACAACCCTCTCGCGTCCGCACTGGCGGCTCGCTTCCTTCAGCAGGCGGTTCGGTTCCCAATGGGTGTGTTCAACTCGCCAGTGCCCGACGGAGTCCGCTCCGCTTGGGAGCTCGAGTTTACGGAGACGCTGGACGACATCAGTGGCGCCGTGACCAAGCAGTCGCTTCGGAGTGTCGTGCTCGTCGAGATCGCCCGCGCCGTATCGTGGCACGCCGCATTCCCGACCGGGCCCACCAACGAGGCAGCCAGGAGGATCATTGCTGCGCTTCCTACAACACTGCGATTCAGAACGACCCTCGCCTTGGTAGACGGTTACGGACAGATCTTCTCAGGTCGCGACTTTGAGGCGGCGAGAGAAAGGATCCAAAAGTTCCTTTCGGACGTCGTGGAAGACCTCGTCCGGGAGTACCAAGACGGAGAACAATTGCGCGAGTTCCTCGAAATGTGTCTGAGGGAAATTGCTGACGCATCGATCAAGCCCCAGGAAAGCGCGTCTCAGATTCTCCTTTCCATGCTTGTTGATCGCTCGGATTCATTCGCGCAGGCGGTCGTTAACAACTCTTACCGAACGCCCACCTCTCTGACGGCACAGTGTGCTGCTGCGGCACTGGCCAAGGTGATGAGTGCCGACTATGAGGCGGGCATAGTCAGAGTGGAGGAATATTTGCGGTCGACGGAGCGTTCGCTAGTCCTTGCCGCCGCGCGAGCGTATAGCCTATTTCGGCCCACCTCCCAGGAATATACCGACCGCGACGTTGCCGTGCTGCGCACGTCCCTCATGATGAGCGACACTTTTGTGGTTCGGATGGCGATTCACTCGCTCCTCCAGGTTGGCAGCATCCAGCCGCGCCTCGCGGTGATTCTTCTCTACGTGGTCGACCTGACGGCGGGCAGCGACGTGGCGGACGATGTGTTCATGGGACTGCGGATACGCAGCAAGCCTGAAGCATCCGATCGGTCGAGGAGCCAAGGTAGTGACTCCGCCTATGCACAACTCACCGAGGCTGACATTCATCACTTCTTGCAGAGGCTGACGCGAGCAGAGCAGCTCGACGGCTACTGGACACAGACGTTCCTGGCCTTCGTGTCACAGAGGTACCCTTTAGCCTGCCTGGAGTTTCTTTTCGAGCGACTCGACTTTGCGGTTGAGAATCCTGATGGATTGGGATCTTTCCGGCCTTTCAATCACGGACCGTGGGCTGACGTCCCGCTCAAGTTCCGCGAATCCCGGGAATTCGGCGTGGTCGTGCGCCAAGTCATGCGGTGCATCAGCAAGATGGAAAATGAGGCACCTGGCAACCCAGTTGTGGCGCTGTACGCGGGAGAGCTGTTTGAGGCCGTCTGCGCTCCAATCGACGGCGAGCTTGTAGGCTATCTCGACACTTGGATCGACTGCACGACCGCCTCCGAGCTTCCACTCATCGCACAGGTACTCAGTCACGCCCCGAACAACTTTGTATTTGATCAACGGGAATTTGTAGCTCGCTTCTTGCAGAAAGCGCAGGCGTTCGGACCGCAGACGCTGGATGACGCCGTTGGGGCGCTCGTGAGCTCAGCGGTTAGCGGAGTGAAGGGCGGCACTCCGGGTCAGCCCTTTCCGCGCGACATCGAGCTCCGGGACGGCTCGGAGAAAGCAATGAAGGAAGTACCCCGGCTATCGCCTTCGTACATGCTCTATGAACGGTTGAAAAAGATCGCGGACGAAAACATCGCTCTGACAGTTCGGCAACGCGAGTTCATGACCGCATGAAGACTCGATTTATTCGGCAGCGGCTCGAACCCAATCGAGGGTGATTTGCGACCTCGTGGGTGTTACCGCTGTGTCCGGCGGACTTTTCGTCTACGGCCGTATAGACGCATCCATATTCGCGGAGCATCGAAGGGATTCTTGAGGAAACTTACCTACGCGAATGACGCGATGCTTCGAGAAACTGCTGCTATCCATCTGATTGAATTGGCGTCCCCAAGGGGATTCGAACCCCTGTTACCGCCGTGAAAGGGCGATGTCCTGGGCCTCTAGACGATGGGGACGGGACGCTTCAAGCCGGTCAGGTAAGCCACGGAATATGCTGATTTTGGTGGAGCCAGGCGGGATCGAACCGCCGACCTCTTGCATGCCATGCAAGCGCTCTCCCAGCTGAGCTATGGCCCCACGCGAGGCCGGCGCACGCTACGCAGCCGTCCCCTCCTTGTCAAGGCGAGCCCCCGCGGGACGTCCCCAGGGCACTTTTATCCCCCGCCGAGCACCGCATCGATGCGCGCCAGGGCCCGTTCGCGACCGAGAAGCTCGAGCGTCGCATCGATCGGCGGGGAGACCGCGGTACCGGTCACCGCGACGCGCAACGGCTGCGCGATCTTCCCAAGTCCGAGCTGCGTGCGGGTGGCCAGCTCGCTCAGCAGCATATGAATGGTGCCAGCACTCCACAGCGGTAGCGAGGCGAGCTGTGCGCGCACTTCGGCCAGCAGCGGCAACGCCTCGGCGCCTAAATGCTTGGAGGCAGCCTTGGGGTCGATGTCGATTCGCTCGACGAAAAAGAAGCGGCTGTTGAGTGCCATCTCCTTCATGGTCTTCGCGCGCTCGCGCTGTGCCACGATCACCCCTTCGAGCAACGCCTGGTCGCTGCTTTCGCAGTCCAGGCGACGCAGCTGCGCACGCAGGTACGGCACCAGTGCGCCCGGGGCGCTGCGCACCATGTGCTGCTGGTTCAGCCACAGGAGCTTTTCCGGGTTGAAGGCGGAAGCGGCCTTGTTGACGTCGTGAATGTCGAATGCGGCGATCATCTCCTCACGCGTGAACACCTCCTGGTCGCCGTGCGACCAGCCGAGCCGCACCAGGTAGTTGAGCAGTGCATCGGGAAGGTAGCCCTCCTCCTCGTACTGCAGCACGCTCACCGCACCGTGGCGCTTGGAGAGCTTGGTTCCGTCGGGGCCGAGGATCATCGGCACGTGCGCGTAGATCGGCAGCGTGGCGCCGAGCGCCTGCAGCATGTTCATCTGTCGCGGCGTGTTGTTGAGGTGGTCATCGCCGCGGATGACGTGGGTGATGCCCATATCCATGTCGTCGACGACCACGGAGAAGTTGTACGTGGGCGAACCGTCGGTACGCGCGATGATGAGATCGTCGAGCTCCGCGTTCTGGAAGGTCACCGGGCCGTGAACCAGGTCCTGCACCACCACCGCGCCCTCGAGCGGATTGCGGAAGCGCACCACTGGCTCGACACCGGGCCGCGGTGCGGTGCGCTCGCGGCAGATACCGGTGTAGCGCGGCTTCTCCTTGCGCACCATCTGCTGCGCACGCAGCGCTTCAAGCTCTTCTTTCGTGCAATAGCAGCGGTACGCGGTGCCCGCCTGCAGCATGCCCTCGAACACCTCGCGATAGCGGCCGAAGCGCTGCGTTTGATAGTAGGGCCCTTCGTCCTGCTCGAGCCCGAGCCAGCGCATGCCTTCGAGAATCACCCGCACGGCCTCCTCGGTCGAGCGCTCCCGGTCCGTGTCCTCGATGCGCAGGATGAACTTGCCGCCGGTGCGCCGCGCGTACAACCAGCTGAACAGTGCCGTGCGCACTCCGCCGACGTGCAGCATGCCGGTGGGGCTGGGTGCAAAGCGCGTGACGACGGTCATGGGGACTAAAGGATCGCGGTGACTGCAGGGGCGCGCATGTTAGCAAGGACACAGACGCCCTGCCCTGACTCAGTGCGACACCTCGAGCCATAGCGGTTGCCGAGGATCCACGGGCGTGGTTGTGCCCGGACCCTCGCCGGTGATCTGAACGATCACGGTCTCATCCGTAGCCGAGCCGTCCCAATGCGGCGCCCGTGCCGGATGCACCATGAAGCTGCCGGGCGGCATCGGCACGGCGTGCTTTACGTCGAAAACGGTGCCGGTGCCGGCATACCAGGTCCCCTGGAGCACCGTCACGTAGCGCGCGTTCGGGTGCCAGTGCGGCCGATCCATCACGTGCGGCGGAAACTTTGCCCGGATCACATACGGCCCCGGTTTACCGGGATCGCCCTGTAGCGTGGCCATTTGCGCGCCGTGCCCGCCGGGCACGTCCACCCAATGCACTTCATCGGGTGTGATGCGGACGAACTGGAAGTCGGCGGGCGGCGCGGCCGCGCTGCTCCCGACGAGGAGCAGGCCGGCCGCGGTGAGGTGAAGCGTCGGTTTCATGATCAGGACCCTCCGCAAATTCGCCTGGCCACAGCGGGTCCGAAAAACGTGAACCCGCCTCGGGGATTGCCGTTTGACCAGGACATCGGCCCAAGCCGCGTCGAGAAGTCCGCGCCCTGCTCACAGCAGCGGTTGCAGACAGCACAACCTACCACTCTTGAGAGCTCTGGCAACGAGTATCTCGGTTGCCGTTGCCGAGTGACCTGCATGGAAGCAGGAACCGGTGAGCAGGGGAAGTTATCCGTGAGTATGCCGCCAGGCCGATCATGAACAGGCTTTGGCGACGGGCACCAAGGAAAGGCAGCAGCCGCTGCTCAGCCTCAGTCGCAAATCCGCACTCGCTCGTAAGAGAGAGTCGCGCCCCTGTCGGTGGACACCTCTTGTGCTCTCCGCCCGGTGAATATCCCAAGCTCGCGCGCACCGCGAGAATGGCAACTCGGCGCTGCCCCCTTGGGGTGCGTCGCTGCACCTGAACCTACAACCGCCATTTGGGAGAGCCTGGTGCGCCAATCCTTACCGTTACTCGCCGCCGCCGCGTCCGCAACCGCCCTGCTGCTCACTGCCTGCGCGCGCAACGAGGCCGCGCAGCCGCAGGCAGCGCCGCTGCCGCAGGTCACCGTCGCGCAGGCGATCTCACGCAAGGTCACGGAGTCTGACGAGTTCACCGGCCGCTTCGAGGCTGTCGAGCGTGTCGAGCTGCGGCCACGCGTGTCCGGCTACATCTCCTCGGTCAACTTCACTGAAGGCAGCGAGGTGAGAAAGGGCGACGTGCTGTTCGTGATCGACCCACGCCCCTACGAGGCCGAGCGCGACAAGGCGCGCGCCCAGCTGGCGCAGGCGCGCTCGCAGCTCGCGCTCGCGAAATCCGAGCGTGACCGGGCCACCAGTCTCCTGGCTCAGCATGCCATTTCCAGGGAAGAGTACGACACGCGTACGGCCGGCAGTGAGCAGGCGCAGGCCAACGTCGAGGCCGCGCAGGCGGCCCTGGCTGCCGCCGACCTCAACGTCACCTTCACGCGCGTGACCGCACCGATTCCAGGACGCATCAGCCGCGCGCTGGTGACCAGCGGCAACTTCGTCACCAACGGGCAGACCCCGCTCACGACGCTGGTATCGCTCGATCCTATCTATGTCAGTTTCGATGGCGATGAGCAGGCGTACCTCAAATACACCAAGCTCGCGCGCCAAGGCACTGCCGACAGCTCCCGCTATGCCGGCAACCCGGTACTGGTGGGTCTGGCCGATGAAAGCGGCTACCCGCACCCGGGCGTGATGGTATTCGTCGACAACGCACTAGACCCCTCCACCGGCACCATCCGCGGCCGGGCGCGCCTCGACAACCACGATCGCGCCTTCACCCCGGGCCTGTTCGCCCGCATCAGGCTGCTGGGCAAGGCTGAGCACGACGCCGTTCTGGTCAACGACAGCGCGATCGGCACCGATCAGACCGTGCGTTACGTGCTGGTCGTGGGTGCCGGCAGCAAGGTTGAATACCGGCCGGTGCAGCTCGGTGCCGTCATCGATGGACTACGCGTGGTGCAATCCGGACTCGCCCCCGGCGAGACCATCGTGGTGAACGGTCTGCAGCGCGTGCGCCCCGGAGCGCAGGTGCAGGCGCAGCGGGTCGCCATGGGTGAAGGACAGTCTGGCAAGGATGCCACCCTGCTGGCCCACAATGCCGACAAGGCTGCCGGCCCGGGAACGCACTGATGAAAATCTCCGACTTCTTTATCGATCGTCCCATCTTCGCCGGCGTCATCTCGGCGTTCATCACGATTGCAGGGCTCATCGCGCTCTTCAAGCTCCCCATCAGCGAGTACCCGGAAGTCGTGCCGCCGTCGGTGGTCGTGCATGCTTCCTATCCGGGCGCGAATCCCAAGGTCATCGCTGACACGGTGGCCGCGCCGCTGGAGCAGGCGATCGTGGGCGTCGAGGACATGCTGTATATGTCCTCGACCTCCACCATGGACGGCTCGCTGACGCTGACGGTGACCTTTCGCATCGGCGCGGATATCGATCGCGCCCAGGTGCAGGTGCAGAACCGCGTCGCACAGGCCCTGCCGCGCCTCCCCGAGGAAGTGCGCGATCTCGGCGTCAACACGGTCAAGGCTTCCTCGAATCTCACCCTGGTCGTCAATCTCACCTCACCGAACGACCGTTACGACTCGCTCTACCTGCGCAACTATGCGGTACTGAACATCAAAGACGTGCTCGCTCGGCTGCCAGGCATGGGCGACGTGCAGGTGTTCGGCGGCGGTGACTACTCGATGCGGGTCTGGCTCGATCCGCAGAAGCTGGCGGCGCGCAATCTGACTGCCGGCGACGTCGTCGCCGCGATTCGCGAGCAGAACGTGCAGGTTGCGGCGGGACAGCTGGGGGCGCCGCCGTCGAACCAGACTGAATTTCAGATCGCGCTTAATGCCGCGGGACGCCTCAACGACGAGCAGCAGTTCCGCGACATCATCATCAAGACCGGGGACGACGGGCAGCTCGTGCGCCTCGGTGACATTGCGCGCGTGGAATTCGGGGCGCAGGCCTATGGCGTGCGCAGCCTACTCGACAACAAGGCCTCGCTGGCGATTCCGGTGTTCCAATCCCCGGGAGCGAACGCTCTCGAACTGTCGACGAGCGTCCGCAAGACCATGGAGGAGCTGAAGAAGAACTTCCCTGAGGGTATGGACTACGGGATTCTCTACGATCCCACACAGTTCGTGCGCCAGTCGATCGATGCAGTCGTGCACACGCTGCTGGAAGCGGTGGCATTGGTCGTGCTGGTGGTCATTCTGTTCCTGCAGACCTGGCGAGCCTCGCTCATCCCGCTGATCGCGGTGCCGGTATCAGTGATCGGCACCTTCGCCGTGTTGCTGGCGTTCGGCTTCTCGATCAACACGTTGTCGCTGTTCGGACTGGTGCTCGCCATCGGCATCGTGGTGGACGACGCTATCGTCGTGGTCGAGAACGTCGAGCGCCATATCGCGGCCGGTCTCTCGCCACGGGAAGCCACCAAGGTGGCAATGAGCGAGGTCAGCCGACCAATCATTGCCATCACGCTGGTGCTGTGCGCGGTGTTCGGGCCGGTCGCGTTCGTCAGCGGCCTCACCGGTGAGTTCTACCGGCAGTTTGCCCTCACCATCGCGATCTCGACGGTGATCTCGGCATTCAACTCGCTGACGCTCTCGCCGGCGCTCGCCGCGGTGCTCCTCAAGCCCCACGGCACGCAACCGGACGTCCTGTCACGGCTGATGCACCGCGTACTCGGCCGCTTCTTCAGCCGTTTCAATCGCGGCTTCACCCGGGCGGGCGACAACTACTCCCGCGCTCTCACTCTCACCATGCGACATGGCGGCATCGCACTGGCCATCTATGCCGGGCTCGTCGTGCTTACCTTCTTCGGCTTCCGTGCCGTGCCGGGGGGCTTCATCCCGGAGATGGACAAGCAGTATCTGGTCGCTATCGCGCAGCTGCCGCCGGCCGCCTCGCTCGAGCGCACCGAAGCGGTCACGCGGCGCATCGCGGCGATTGCGCTCAAGCAACCCGGCGTCGCTCATGCGGTCGAGTTCGCCGGAATGTCCGTGAACGGATTCACCCAGAGCTCGAGCGCCGGATTGATCTTCCTGCCGCTCGATGACTTCCCGCAGCGCAGCTCGCGGGAGTTGTCGGGCCGGGCCATCGCGGCGTCGCTGAACGCGAAGCTGGCGTCCATCCAGGACGCCTTCGTCATGGTGGTAACGCCCCCGCCGGTGATCGGCCTGGGAACACTCGGCGGCTTCAAGCTGCAGATCGAGGATCGGACCGATGCCGGCGAACAGGCGCTTTTCAGCGCGCTGTCGGAAGCCCTGGGCAAGGCAAACACAAATCCGGCACTCGGCGGCGCGTTCAGCACCTACCAGATCAACGTTCCACAGCTCGACATCGATGTTGATCGCGTGAAAGTGAAGCGCGAGAACGTGAAGCTCTCCGACGTGTTCGAGACACTGCAGGTGTATCTCGGCTCGCTCTACGTCAATGACTTTAACCGTTTCGGACGCACTTACGAGGTGGTGGCACAGGCGGACGCCCCGTACCGCTCGCACCTGGAAGACGTCCTGCCGCTGCAGACGCGCAACGCCGCCGGTGCGATGGTACCGCTCGGCTCGGTACTCAGGGTCTCCCAGTCGTTCGGCCCCGATGTCGTGCAGCGCTATAACGCCTATCGTGCGGCGGACATCAACGGCGGTCCCGCGCCGGGCTACAGCTCCGGACAAGCGCAGACCGCGATGGCGAAGATCCTGGACCAGACGCTGCCGCGCGGTATGTCGTACGAGTGGACCGATCTCGCCTACCAGCAGCTCATTTCCGGCAACACCGCGCTGCTGGTGTTTCCGCTGTGCGTGCTGTTCGTCTTCCTGGTGCTCGCGGCGCAGTACGAGAGTCTCAGCCTGCCGCTGGCGATCGTTCTCATCGTGCCGATGTGCCTGCTGCCGGCGATCACCGCAGTGCGCCTCGACCACGGCGACAACAACATCTTCATGCAGATTGGATTGCTGGTGCTGGTCGGTCTTGCCTGCAAGAACGCCATCCTGATCGTGGAGTTCGCCAAGCATCTGCAGGAGGATCGTGGCCGCGATCCGCGCTCAGCGGTGCTGGAGGCCGCGCACCTGCGGTTGCGCCCGATCCTCATGACCTCGATGGCGTTCATCATGGGCGTCGTGCCGCTGATGCTGGCGGCCGGCGCGGGCGCCGAGGTCCGCCACGCGCTTGGTGTCACGGTGTTTGCCGGGATGCTGGGCGTCACCTTCTGCGGGCTGTTGCTGACTCCGGTGTTCTACGTGCTCGTGCGCCGTGCCGCGGCGCGCCGCACCGCGCCGATCGCACCCACCCCGCTCGCCGCGGAGAGCGCTCATGACTGACAAAACGCATAAGGGTGACCCGAGCTTCCCGGTGCACCTGACCCTCGTTGTGTCCGCGCTCGCGGCCGCACTCGCCGGTTGTGCGGTGGGACCGAATTACGTGCAACCCGCTACGCCAGTCGCAGCACAATTCGTAGGCGCCAGGGACGGTGCCTACTCCACCGATGACACGCCGGCGAGGTTCTGGACGCAATTCGGTGACGACACGCTCGACCGTGTGGTGGACGAGGCACTCGTTGCCAATCATGACCTGCGCATTGCCTTGGGCCACCTCGTCGAGGCGCGTGCCGAGCGCCGCCAGGCGCAGTTCGATCTTGCGCCCACGGTGACTGCCTCCGGTGGCTACACCAGCGAGCGCCTTTCGCAGGCTGAGAGTCTGGTGGGTGCGCCGTTGAACGCGCGCTACTACGATGCCGGCTTCGATGCCTTCTGGGAGCTCGACTTCTTCGGACGCATTCGCCGTAACGTCGAAGCCCAGAGCGCGCAGGTTTCCGGCGCCGAGGCCAGCTTGCGCGATGCCCAGGTGTCGGTCACCGCTGAGGTCGCGCGCACCTACTTCGAGCTGCGCGGCGAACAGACGCAGCTCGCAGTGGCGCGTCGCAACGTTGACAACCAACGCGAGACGCTACAGTTCACGCAAGCACAGCTCGGTGCCGGCCGCGGCACCGAATTCGATACCTCGCGCGCCCAGTCGCAGCTCTCCACGACGCTCGCCACCATCGGGCCGCTCGAAGCCGCAGTCGCGCGCTCCATCCATCGCCTCAGCGTCCTTACTGGTCGGGAGCCCAACGGGCTGCAGGAACTGTTGGCGCCGGCGCGCGACCTACCGCCGCTCCCGCAGATCACCGCGGTGGGCGATCCAGCGGGACTCCTGCGCCGTCGGCCCGACATTCGTGTCGCCGAGAGGCAGCTCGCTGCCTTTACCGCGCTGGTAGGGGTAGCGATGGGTGACCTCTTCCCCAAGGTCACTTTCACGGGCAGTTTCAGTTACTCCGCCACGCAGCCCGGGTACCTCGGCCAGTCCGGAAGCCGCGGCTATGTGGTCGGTCCGGGCATCTCATGGGCGGCGTTTGATCTTGGGCGGGTGCGAGCGGAGATCGCGGGCAGCCGCGCGCGCTCGGATGTAGCGCTCGCCGCTTACGAGCAGACGGTACTGCGGGCGCTCGAGGAGACAGAGAACACGCTCGTGACCCACGCGCGCACACGCGACAGCCTTAAGGATGCGAGCGACGCGGCCGAGGCCAGCCGCACCGCGGCGCGCATTGCACGCACCCGGTACGAAGGCGGCATGGTGGATTTTCTCGAAGTGCTCGACGCCGAGCGCACGCAGCTGGCCGCTGAGGATCGCCTTGCCCAGTCGCGCACGGATGCGGCGACCAGTCTCATTGCGGTTTACAAGGCCCTGGGCGGAGGCTGGCAGCTGGCGCCCGTGCCCCACTACGTCCGGCAGGCCGGAGGCTAACCGCATGCTTCGGCCTGCTGCTACGAACCGTCGTCCTGGGTTCGGCTGATGGTGTTTCCGCCGACTTGTCGTGCGACATCCTGCGGGTGGTGACCGCAGTGTGCCGCGCTTGCCTGGGGGTGCCGCATACACCAATCGTCGCTCATCGTATAGAGGCCGCTCGACGCGCAGCCGCTCAGACAAATCCACGCCACCGCAAGGGTCCCGGCAAGCAGCAACTTCGCCGTGACTCGGAAACTGGATACATGTCGGTCTAACGGGCTCACGAAAGCATGCTTGCTCGGAGACGGGTGTCACCTCTGGCGGGCATCACCTGATAGCTCGGTAAGACCCCACCTACAGCACGCCCCTACTCAAGCATAAATGCGCCTCCTGCAGAGGCTCATTTGCCATATCGGGTGTTTAGTGCACTGAATTGGGTCCCAACGTGCCCCAGATGAACCGCTACGGTCACATATTCTTCGCGCGACTCACGTGAGCTCGACGGTCGCTGAAGACTTTCGAGGAGCCTCAAAAATCAGGTCCCCGGCCGGCGCGAATGAGCGTGAAAGATTTGAGCTCGCAGCGCGTCGACTGTGAGCGGCCGCCGCTGCCGCGCAACTCTGCAACTTCAGCTCGCGGCTCAGATCTCCAGCGCAGCTGGCTTTTTCAGCACATAGGTCAGCACGAGATAGTAGAGCACGCCAATGGCAAGCCAGCACGCGCCGAGAATCTTTGCCGTGATGTCCATTTCATATAGCACGTAGGCTATCACCAGAAATCCGGCCGCCGGGAAGATCAGATGCCGGATCCAGTTGCCACTTCGCTGCCGCAGCAGGTAGTGATTAACGACTGAAATGTGCAGCAGCAGAAAGGCAGTCAGGGCGCCGAAATTGACGATCCTGGTCAAGTCGTCAAGGCGCTCGAAAAACAGCCAGCCGACCATCAGCGATATCAGGGCGACGAGCAGAATGCTGACATAGGGAGTCTTGTAGCGTGGGTGGATCTTCGCCAGCACCGATGGCAATTTCCCATCACGTGCCATCGCGAAGAGTATCCGCGAGACCGCCGCCTGCGCTGCCATCGAATTGGCAATTCCCGAGGACACTACTACCGCGGCGACTGTGACGACGCGCAGCCAGACACCGCCGGCACGCTCAGAAATCTCGTAAAAGGCGTTTGCAGGCGAGGAGAAATGCATCCCCTGGGCGAGGTCCGTGGCAATCCAGGTCTGCAGTATGAATAGTGCACCCACCAGCAACAGCGCCAGAATCGTCGCCCGACCGACGCTGCCAGCGGCACCGCGATTTTCCTCCGCAAGGGTGGAAATGCCATCGAAGCCGAGAAAGGACAGGACTGCAATCGAAGTAGCACCGGCAACCGTAGCAAAGGAGAACACCGCGGGGTTGTAGATGGGCGTGAGTGTCAGTCGACCCGCGCCCTGTCCGCCTGCGAGCGCGACCAACCCCAGGGTCACGAATAGCGCCAAGGTCGCAAGTTCCAGGATCAACAAACACCAGTTGACGCGCGCCGCGAGACGGACGCCGAGCAGATTGACGAGTGCATTGAGCGCCACAAACCCAACGAGCCATAGCCACCCGGGCACAGCCGGCAGAAGCTCGCGCATCGCGACGACACTGAACACGTACAACAGCGCTGGAACAAATATGTAGTCGAGCAGAATCAACCAACCGGCAAGAAATCCAGCGATCTCGTTCAGGCCGCGATGGGCGTAGGTATACACTGATCCGGCAAGTGGAAAGGCTCGCGACATGGCTGCGTAGCTCATGGCGGTGAAGAACATGCCGGCCAGGCCAAGCAGGTAAGCGAGCGGTACCATGCCCTTTGAGTCGTTCCAGACAAATCCGAAGATCGAATAGGGCGCGATCGGCACCATAAAGATCATGCCGTAGACAACCAGGTCCCGCGTCGAGAGACTGCGCGCGAGCTGCTCACGGTAGCCAAATTGCTCAATATCGGACATTGAGTGAGTTTCCGCGGTGTTAGTCAGATCCAGCCGTGCACGCGCTTAGCGCGTGCTACAGCCGAGCGTTGTTGACGTCGTTGAGGAAGCCAATCAGACCGCCAAAGTAGCGTTGCTGATCGTCGTACATGGCCATGTGACTGCCGTCGGGGCAGTCGAGGTAGCGGCCATGTGGCATGGCACGAGCCATCGCCTGCATATGCGCCGGGTCCATTGTGTCGTGGCGCGCACCGATGGTCAGGCCAGGGACGCGGATCTCGCCCAGCCTTGCGGTACGGTCCCATGCCGCGAGCTTGCCGCTGGCGCCCAGTTCGCTCGGTCCCTGCATGGGGATGTAGACATCCGCATTCAGGTGCTTGAAGGTTCGTTCGACCGGATCGGGCCAAGCGTCCAGCGGCATGCGCAGCACGTGGTAGATGTAATGATGCTGCATCAGCAACTCCATGTACCGCGGATTCTTATAGTCCTTGGCCTCCTCGAGGCTCTTGATTTCCGCGAGGACCGTGGGGTCCATGCTGGGCATGAGCACGCTCTCAGCGTATTCGTTGTAAGCCGGAATGCTCGCCATCATGTTCGAGATGATCAGCCCTTTGAGATGCCGCTGGTAGTTCAGCGCGTACTCTAGAGCGAGTATCCCTCCCCACGAATGACCGAGCAGAAAGAAGTTCCCGACATCAAGTCCCAGCGCGACGCGTACCTGCTCGAGCTCGTCGACGAAACGCGCTAGTTCCCACAGGTCCGGATGCTGCGGCTGATCACTGTAGTAGGAGCCGAGTTGATCATAGTAGTAGTACTCGATGCCCGCGGCGGGCAGGTAGGAGTCGCACGCCTCGAAGTATTCATGCGTACAGCCCGGCCCGCCATGCAGCAGCAACAGCTTGATACGCGGGTTGTTGCCGACACGCTTGGTCCAGACCTTGAACGTGCCGTGCGGCGTAGTTATCGGAATGCGGCGCACGCCCCCGCTTAACCGGTCAGGTCGCGTCGCATTGTCGAAGTAGTTCGCGTGCCCCATCGACGAAGAGATGTCGTCTGCCCCAGCAGTCATATCTCTTCCACATCCAGTTAGGTTGCGGTCGAGCGGCGGTTTGGTAGATGCCCAAGGATGCGATCAAGAGAATACCCGCAACCGACCCGAATGTCAGCTACAGGATCTCGGGGGAAAACTCCGTTCGGCTACTCGCCGTCCTTGTGATACGCCACAGCCTGCGAACCGTTCGTATGTCACCGCAGGCTCATCCCGAGGCGTCGAGGTTAAGTTCCTGCGATTTCGGCGCACGCGGGTCCGGGGTCAGCCGCAGATACGACTTCAGTGAACGCCAGCCGTTCGGGAAGCGCTGTTGCGCTTCGGCGTCACTGACCGAGGGAACGATGATCACTTCTTCACCCGTATGCCAGTTAACCGGCGTCGACACGGAATATGCGTCTGTCAGCTGCAGTGAATCAATCACCCGCAGGATCTCGTCAAAGTTGCGGCCGGTCGTCTGCGGATAGGTAAGCGTCAAGCGGATCTTCTTCTGGGGATCGATCACGAAGACCGTGCGGACCGTAAATAGCTCGTCGTGCTGCGGATGAATCATGCCGTAGAGCCGGGCTACGCTACGATCTGAATCCGCGATGAGCGGAAAGTTAACGACGTATCCCTGGGTCTCGCGGATGTCGTGCGCCCACTTTCTATGGGAATCCAGTGAATCGACCGAAAGCCCGATGGCTTTCACGTTGCGCTTTTCGAATTCCTGCTTCAGACGTGCCACGTAGCCAAGCTCGGTAGTGCAAACCGGGGTGAAGTCCTTCGGGTGGGAGAACAGGATCACCCAATTCCTATCGACCCACTGGTGAAAGCGAATATCTCCGTCGGTCGTGACCGCGGAGAAATCCGGCGCCGTGTCTCCGAGCTGCAGTGCCATGATCAACTCCCGCTTGTGAGGGTGACCTGCACCGTAACCGACACGCAGTGACATTGCAGTCACGCTCGTAGCGCCGGAACGTCACGGCTTTGCTACCGCGCGGGTACCGCCGCGTAACCCGGAAGTCTCTAGACTCATCGTGCGGTGGCCGTCATTGAGGAAGCCGCAGTAGCAAGTACCTCGGACAAGGATTGTATGGACAGCCCACAAGCTACGAACCCGGCCGGCCGAGCTTCACGAGCATCAGGCGGTCGGCTCAGAAACGCGGACGTGACTCCTCGACCCCGTACGATCGTGATAGTCGGCGCGGGCTTCAGTGGCACGGTCGTGGCAATCAACCTGCTGCGCCTGACACGCGAGCGGCCGCTGCGCGTTGTACTGGTGGATCGGGCGCGGACGGCGCGGGGTGTCGCCTACGCCAAGCGGCCATATCCCTATCTGCTCAATGTACCCGCGGGTCGCATGTCGGCGACGTCCGGTGATCCTTTGGAATTTCTGGCGTTTGCGCAACGCAGGTTACCGCACGCGACCAGCGATGACTTTCTGCCACGGGAGCTGTACGGGGACTACCTGGAATCGTCTCTGGCACTTGCGGAGTTGGCGTCATCGCCTCACGCACAGCTTGATCGGATTCGTGGCTCGGTCATCGCTATCGAGAAACCCCACCGCAGCCTTGTGCAGCATGTGCACATGGCAGATGGCCGCAGCCTCAGCGCTGATACGGTGGTGCTCGCGCTCGGCAATCCTCCGCCAGCCTCACCGCCGGGCGCCGCAGCGCTGCGTGACTCTGCGCGATACGTCGCAGATCCGTGGAAGGCGCCGCCGGCATTTCGCGCAGGCGAAACAGTGCTGATCGCGGGAACAGGCCTTACGATGACCGATATCGCTCTCGCCGGAAACGAGGCTGCGAAGGGCAAAGTGGTGATTCACGCGATTTCCCGGCATGGCCTCGTACCGCTGCCCCAGACGTCTTTCCGGCAGATCCACGATGAGCGCGACGGGGCTGGCTTTGTACAGTCGGATTCTCTCTCGATTCGGCAGCTCTTCCGCAGCTTTCGTGCGCTGTCAGAGAGCGCAGCGCTTGGTGACGGAGACTGGCGCGAGGTGATCGGGATCCTGCGCGGCCATGCGCCGACGATCTGGCAACGCTTGCCCGTCCGCGAGCGACGGCGGTTTCTACGACATGCCCGCTGCTATTGGGACGTCCATCGTCACCGGCTCCCCGAGGGCACCTGGACCGCGATCGATACGCTTCGCCGGATGCGTAAACTCCACGTCCATGCAGGGCGTATCAGCGGCCTGGAGCTTGCGGGCAAGCAGGTGCGGGTGAGCTGGCGAGCGCGTGGCGAGGAGCGCCCGAGGACGCTGCTGGTGGATCGGGTCATCAATTGCATGGGGCCTGACTATGACCTGCGCCACACGCAGGATCGGCTCCTGCGTTCACTCATGGCGCAGGGTATGGCTGTCCCGGACCCGCTGGGTCTTGGTCTGGTGACCGGGGAATGCGGCGCCCTGATGGACGCACGCGGTGGCGGTGTCCTCGGCAACATCTACTATATCGGCCCGATGCTGCGCGCCAGTCACTGGGAAACGACCGCCGTTCAGGAGCTGCGAGTACACGCCGAGCAGCTCGCGTGTCAGCTGGTCTCGCCGAATCGCGCCGCGAGAGCGCCGCAGCCGGCCGTTTACGCCCTCCGCGATTGAGGGTCGACAAAAAAAGAAGGCCCCGCGAACGGGGCCTTCCGAGTGCACGAAAGTGCTTCGCCAGAGACAATCGTCAGGCCGCGGCGGCCAGCAATTGCCAGTTCTTAGGCAGAATCACCGCATCGATGGCGTGAATGATCCCGTTCGTCGCAACCATGTCCCACTTAGTGACACGGGCCCCATTGACCCGCACGTCCGACGACGACACCACTGCCGTCAGCGGGCTGCCCTGCAGCGTCATCACTTCTCCTGACTTCAGGTCCCTGGCCGCGAAATAACCCGAGACCACGTGGTAGTTCAGGATTGCCTTGAGCTTGCCAACGTCCTTGAGCACGCTGTCATACCCGCCCGCCGGAAGCTTTTTGAATGCCTCATCGGTCGGCGCGAAAACAGTGAACGGACCCTTGGCAGCCAGTTCCTCGGTGAGACCGGCTGCGTGAACTGCGCTGGCAAAGGTCGTGAAATGGCCCGCTGCGATCATCGTGTCGACGATGTTCTTCGTGGGTGCGGTGTTAGTGTTCCTGGCGGCCTCGCCGGCAGGAAAGGTCTTGAGCTGATCCATATGCTGAACCTCGACGTATAGCCGGCGAGAATTCGCCGACCAACTCAACTCGTGTGCGGTTGAGGCCGCGGAGTATACGCGCTATGTCAAGTGCGTGCGGCGCACGGACAAAAGAAACAATATCACACGATAGCGCCTGATTTGATTGGCGATCATTGCGACACAAAGCGACGGACGTCCAGCTCAGGTAAACAACTCGTCCAGGTCCGCGGAGCTGACGGGCTTGATCAGGTAGCGTTCGATCCCGGCCTCGCGCGCGAGTTCGCGGCCGGGATGCTCGCTGTTAGCCGTCAAGGCAACCAGTCTCAGGTTCTGTAGCTGCGGATGTTGCGAGAGATGCCGGGCGACCTCGTAACCGTTCATGTCCGGCAGTTCGAGATCCACGAGCACGACCGTCGGCACGAATTCGACGGCGAGAGCAAGAGCAGTTGCGCCGGTGTATGCAACGCGCGCATCACCGTACCCCACCGATTGCAGCAATGACGCGAGAGCATCGGCGGCACCCACGTCGTCGTCCACTACCAATATGCGTGGCATATCCCCCGGGACGCCTTCTACGCCGTGCGCCGTGGAGTGGGTCGACGGATGCGCAGCCACGACAGGCCGCTCAACGAAAGCTCACGGGACGCGGGTGTTGGTTGCGTGCTTCGAAGCTCTTGATCTGCCGCTCGGCTTCCTCGCGGGTAACGCCATATGCCTCTTCGATCTCATTCGAAAGACACGCGCGCCTACCAGCAATTATGTCGAGGTGAACGGGGGTGAGCCTCCCCCAGTTCGCGTGCACCTCACCCCTGAACTGCTGCCAGCTGGCTTCCACGTGGTCCCAGTCCATACAAGGCTCCCGAGTCCTGCAGACTTCCCTTGAAGGCGTGCCGCCTTCACTCTCCCAACTAGCCAGCTGCGCCGCCTGCTCGATGGCCTCTCCGGAGCGCTGCGTGCGGTAACCTGCTGTCGCCGTTGCCACGTGAGCCGTCGACGATGAGGAAGCTGCAGCTCCCCTGAGCGTCACCAAGCCTGCGGGCGGCATGGCGCTCGGAGAGCTGTCAAGCGCGACCGCGCCGCGCGTCGCCTGGGGAACGGCCGTGGATGCCACTGCGAATGCGGCGTTCACCCTCTTGCTCGGCAACCCTTTCGCTTGGTCTGTCAAGCGCTTCCAACTCGTCGTGACCGTATCGTCATGCATGAGCGTCTCCTTGCAAGCCGCCGCTGGCCGACAGCGTTGGGGCGTTTCGCGCCTTTTAAAGGTGCGACACTTCGAGAATTCCTCTGCGCGAACTGCAGCACACGCCACTGAAGGACGGATAAGAACGTCGAGGTGCGTCATTTGGTGTACAAGGGTAGTAAGTGTGTGGGTGCGCCGACCAGCCACAGGGCCGTCTTTCGCATGTGTGTCAATTTCACGGTGGGGTTGCAATGAGCTCACTTTTTGAACCCGGCAAAGAGGCCGTCAGACACGAGCGTGCGATGAGTGCGTTGTGCGACCGTACCGGCGCACCGCTCACGAAGGTTCGGAGTCTGTATGCGCAGGAATTTTCCAGGCTCGAGCTCGGCGCCAAAGTTCGCTCGTACCTGACCGTGCTTACTGCGTCGAACGTGCGCGCAATGTTGCGGCGGAAAGACGCGTAGCCCCGGGACGACCCGCCATTCATCGCAGCTTCTCGCCCAAGCTAGTGGGCGATCAGCTGATCGCCAGGCGCGTTCGCCAGATGGGTCAACGCTGCGCGGAGGCGCTCAAACTCTGCGCAGCAGCCAGACAAAGAGAACGACAACCAGAATCAATCCGAGAAGTCCGCCACCGATATACATGTGAGTCTCCGGGAATTTGATACGACCGCATTTCAAGACCCGCGACCGGCCACCCCACCCGCCCGCACGCTCGGGTTGTAGAACTCCGCCCGAGCGTGCGTAGCAGATCGAGGATGTCGCTTACTGCTTGCCCTCGCTCACGTGGCCACGTCCATCCCGCTCTTCGTTTCCCGCGAAATGGGCGCTATCGACGCGCTTGGCCGGCTCGGCCTTCTCACCACGGTTTGGCATTGCGCCCTTGTAACCATGGTCTGGATGGAAAGCGTTGTTGACGTTGCCGCGGAACTCGCTTGGGCCATGAAACCACGGCCCGGCGCCAATGAAGACATTTCCGCTGAACCATTCCGGCCCGTAGTATCCCGACGGAGCACAATTGTAAGGCGCGGCGTCGTAGTAGCCGTAGGGACATTCGGGGGCGACACCGACATTGACGCTGACCTGAGCTTCTGCTTTGGAAGCTGTGAAACAAGCTGCCGCAACTGCGGTCAGCACTAGAAATCTTAATCCACGCATAAATGTACCTCGGTGATGATGCGGCGCCGCCCGTTTGCACGCCGTCCTGTTACGTCTCAACTGAAGATGAAACATCACATATCACCTCCGCGGCGTCGGTACGGCAGGACACACAGCATCCTGATGCTCGCGCCCCCAGACTGATGATTGATGCCCCTGCTGGCGGCTGCTTCTGCGAAGTAGCAGGAGACCGGCAGGCGCAGCACATGCAGCTGTTATTCGTCGATCCGCCAGGATTGCTTCGAATGAGCGCCCAGCCGATGGATCAACTGGCGAACGCCCCGGTCGGGGCGGACGCGGCGCATCTGGATCCGTGTGGCATCGCAGCCATGCGCGATGGGCTGACTACACCTAAGGGGTGCGATCTCCAATGCGCTTTGCCAGTTCAGCGATCTCGGACAGATCGACCTCTTCATCAATGACGATCTCGGCGTTGTCCGCAGGTGTCTGCACCGGCGTTCGCTTTACAGCTGTTGCGGCGGTAGCCGGCGTCGCCAGCGCTGCCGGTGGATCATCGACAACTGCCGTCGCTGCGGATGGTCTTGCCCACTCTTTGTGCTGACTCATCCAGCGCTGATAACGATCAAAGCTCCACATGCCGTCATCGCCGCCGGATTGAATGACATTCGAGAGCTGGCCGAAGTTGCCAGATCTGATGGTTCCTTTGCCGCCCTGGCTTGCCAATAGCAACTCACAGCGTGGCACCCGCAACTGATGCGTTTCGATGAAATCCAGCCGCTGGCACAGCACCCCCACCAGACAGTCCGCCAGCTGGGCTCGTACGCTCCCCTGAATCTCCGGTGCGAATGACATACACAGCCGCGTCACCGCCTCCGCACAGGTCGCGGAGTGCATTGTCGCCAGTACCAGGTGGCCGGTTTCCGCAGCGTTGAGGGTCAGACGCATGACTTCAGGCGTGCGCATCTCACCCACCACCAGCACGTCCGGATTCTCTCGCAGCGAGTCGATGAGCCCCTGCTCGAAAGAAGGTGAGTGTGTCGGTATTTCGCGCTGACGAATAAATGAGCGTCGATTCGAGAACAGATACTCCAGCGGGCTCTCCAACGTGATGATGTTGCAGGCGCGCGATGAGTTGATCTCCTCCAGCAGCGCCGCGAGTGTCGTGGTTTTACCGCTGCCGGTCGGACCCGACACTACCACCAGTCCGGAATGGGCATTGATGAGGGAGCGAAAATCAGGGTGCAGATTGCAGGTCCGCAGATCATTGACCGAAGGACTGAGTAGCCGAATGGCGATGGCGTAGCCACGAATCGTCCGATACAGATTGATCCGGCAGCGGGTGCCTCCCACCACGAGCGACAGATCGGCCGATCCGCGCTGCGTGAACTGCTCCCAGGCCTGTGGCCCAAGCAGCTCGTGCGTCATGGCTTTGACATCCGGTGGTGCGAGGATCTCCCCGACGCAGAGCAGTTCGCCGCGCACGCGCACGACCGGCGGTGCGGCGCTCTCCACGTGCAGGTCGCTCGCACCGCGCTTACGTGCCGTCTGTATCCAGTCTCGAAGTGGCATCCAATAGCTCCGGCCCGCCAAACTGGCCGGCCATCAAGCGCACAGCGTCGCCAATGATCGCCGCGCAGCATCCTCCATTTACCCAGCCTACCGCATGATGCGAGAGTCCGTATGTCAGGCGTTTCCGATGCTCGGACGCCTGCGCGAGGTGTACGATCACCGCAATTGAGACCCTATTTGCAGGCGAATGTGGAACCGTGTGGGTCCAGGTAGGTACTGGGTCCAGGTAGGTACTGGGTCCAGGTAGGTACCAGTGAGAGCCACGTCGTGAGATATCCCGTTCCGACTATGGTCTTGTGGTTGTTCGTCGCCTCCGCGGCAGCGGCCACGGGCAACATGCGTGCCGTGGTGTTTATCGACGGCGCCTTTCAGCTCCAATCGGTGCCCAAACCCGAGCCGCAGGCCGGCCAGGTCAGGATCAAGGTTCGGGCCGCATCCGTCAATCCAGTGGACTGGAAAGACACCTCGCGCGCCGCACCCGGAACCCGTCTGATTCCCGGCAGGGATCTGTCAGGCGTCATCGATGCGGTAGGAGATACAGCTGGCCCATGGAAGGTGGGCCAGGCAGTGATCGCAATCACAACGGGAGGCTCGTACGCGCAATATGCGATCGCTTCGGTGAACGCGGTAGCAGCCAAGCCTAAGCACATGTCTTTCGAAGAGGCTGCCGGGATACCGGTAGTAGGAGAGACGGCCTGGCGCGCGTTGGTAACTATCGCGAACGTACAGCCGGGCCAGCGAGTGCTCATCGACGGTGGCGCGGGGGGTGTTGGGTCATCGGCCGTGCAGATTGCCAAGGCGCGGGGCGCTTACGTCATTGCCACGGCATCTCCGAGCCACTACGAGTTTCTGCGCTCCCTGGGTGCCGATGAAGTTTTGGACTACCACAGCGTACGGTTCGAGGAAAAGCTGAAAGACATCGACGTGGTATTGAATACGGTCGACGCCGACACCGGTGCCCGGTCTGTCGCCGTCGTAAAGCCGGGGGGCCTCCTGGTTTCCGTGATCGGAGCGGCGCCGGATGCGCAGTGCGAGGCGGCGAAGATTCGTTGCGCAGTCACCCCTCACGCGACAGGGGAAATGCTCGGTTCGCTGAGCGAGTTGGCCGACCAGGGGAAGTTTCACGTCCACATCGACCAGCGATTTCCGCTCGCCGAGGCTGCCAAGGCGCTGGAGCTGAACCACCAGGGACACACAGGCGGCAAGATCATCCTTGAAGTGAGTCGCTGAACCTTACGCCTTGGTCATCCGGACACGCGCCGCAACGTTATTGTCCTGGTCGGGGACTGGCAGAAAAAGGCAGGCACATGTCCTGTTTCCACATCCGGCTACAGGCAGCAGGCGTGTTGTTGGCGGGATTGTTTAGCCTGGCAAACGCGCAACCCGGAACCGACGCGCAACACCCATTAGTTGTGGACGAACGCAGCCGCGCGGCGGTGATGGAATACGAAGCGTGGTTCGGGCCGAACGGTGTCACGTTTCAGTACAGCGCGGCAAGGCCGTGGCTGCAATCGGCAGACATGGCTCCTTTAGGAGGAGGCTACGACAGCGCCGATCCGGCGGTGATTCGGCAACACGTCAAGTGGCTGGAGTGGATGGGCATGGATGCTGTGATCGCCGACCTCACAAACGATGTGAGCTGCATCTTCAACAGTGAATGGTTCGTGGAGAAATACCTTAAAAACGTCGGTTCCTGTGCGATTCTGCGCAGCGACTATCAATCGATTCGCGACAATACAGGGGATCTGTATCCCGCCTGGTCAATGCTAGGCACGCGGCTGAAGATCATTCCGGAGCTGGGTGGAGTAGACGAGAATGAGCTTTACCTGGACGCGGACGGCAGAACCGCGTTTGAGAAGGAGATCGAGTATTTCGGCGAACTCATGATGAAGTACCCGGAACTGAGCGTGATCTATGAGGGCAAGCCACTGATGCTGATCTATGTCGGAGCCGCGCAGGACCCAGGTACGGGCGACAATCCGCTCTGGTATCAGTTTCGCGAGTTCCTCGTGATGCATCCCGAGATTGCTAACAAATATACCTTCCGCCAAGTTGCCGGTTATCTCGATAGTCAGCCGTATCTCTGGAAGAACCCGAACCAGGCTGCCGGGCCGCGTGAGCTCGCGCCGGAATACGGATTCTGGAGCTGGGTGGATCGCCTGAAGACCTCGTGCTCAAACCCGTCCTGCCCGTATTATCCAAGCTATAACCGGCGCGGGGATCGCGTGGAGAACTTTACCGCGTCCATTGCGACCGCTGGTCAGACCGGCTGGGGCTGTCCAGATCCCGACAAAAAGCCCTATTGCGAGGACGACGCGCTGCGCTGGGCCAAGGGAGATAAGTACGACACATTCGAGTCCTTCATGAGATTTGCACGCGAGTTAGATCCGCTCTTTCTGATCGTTCACCAGTTTAATGAGTTTGTGATGCCGGACGAAGGCTTCGACGCCAACACCGATGACGACATCGAGCCCGCAAACCTGTGGGATGCGACGGCGCTCGAGCCAGTACGGGAACAGGTACGGCTCTATCACCGCGGAAAGTGTGAGGCAGAGGGCAGCTGGGCGAGCGGAGACCAATCGCAGCACGAGGATCCCTGCCCGGGCCAGACACGCTAGCGCTCCACTACCCGCCCCGCGCGACTGGGCGCCCGCCTGACAGCGCGGCAGGCGGACATAGCCCGCTCAAGTGTCGGTTACCGCTGCACTATTGCGTCCCGACAGCACACCCAAGCGATCCTGAAGTCCTTTCTTAAAGCGTCTGCTCAACCGCAATCTCGCTTGGGTCCGCAAGACGACTTCGTACTCGCCACCATTCTGGAGTTCCAGTCCATGAATCCGCTCGAGGTTCACGATAATCGAGCGGTGAATACGAATAAATTTTTCGCTCCCCAGGTCGCGCTCGAGTTCTAACAGCGTCCGACGCATGACGTGCATGTCACTGCCGACATGCAAGCAGGCGTAATAGCCGGCAGCCTCGACCCAGTCGATATCTGCGACATTCAGGAACAGCACCTGGCCCTGACTTTTGACTACGAGCCGCTTCGCTGGTGACGCTTGCAGCGGTGTGTAGTGCGCGATCTTGTCCTTGGCGCGATTTAAAGCGCGCACGAAGCGCGCGTCGTCAAATGGTTTCAACAGGTAATCGAGCGCCCCCGCCTCGAAGGCACGCAACGCATACTCATCGTAGGCCGTCACAAAGATGACGGCCGGCGACAGGTAGCTACCCAACAACTCAAGTACATCAAAGCCCCCGCATTCGGGCATTTGCACGTCGAGGAACACCAAGTCAGGCTTCGATGTTCTGATTGCCGCAATCGCTTCCAAGCCGGACCCGCATTCGGCGACGGCGCCAATGTCAGGATCACGGCGCAGGAGTACCGTCAGGTTGCTCCGCGCCAATGGTTCGTCGTCAACCACCAGAGCCCGTATGGGAGCGCATTGCTTGTCGAGAGGCGTCATTCACGCCTCCGTGAAAGGCAGGGTTACTACTACTTCCACTCCGCCGGCATCGGCGCGCCGCAGCTGTAACCCGGAGTCGTTACCGTGCAGGATTTGCAAGCGCGTGCGCAGATTGCCGAGGCCGACACCTGTGTGCGTTGCCTGCCGCTCTGTAGGCACGCTCGGGCCCTCATTGTAGACACTTAGGCAAAGGTTGCCGTTGTGGCGCGTACCGGCAACCCGCACGGTTCCTCCGACGACACGTTTGGCAATGCCGTGCTTAATGGCATTTTCGACGAGCGGCTGCAGCAATAGGTTAGGGACCTGCGCGCGCAGCAGTTCTGTCGGGATATCCACGCTCACCTGAAGACGTTCTCCGAAGCGAATCTTCTGAATGTCGAGATAGCGCTGAAGATACTCAACCTCCTCCGCCAGCGTCACCTGCGATCGGTGGGAATCCTCCGAGGCTCGACGCAGGAACTCACCGAGCCCGACGATCATGCTCACCGCGGCGTCACCTCTCTGGTCGCGCACCAGGCCGGCGATCGACACAGCCTGCAGACATCGCAGCCGCGATGGATTTGGTCAGGAAATCCGGACGCGGCCTCTACGCACTGGTCAACAATGCCGGTGTCGGGACTTACGGCACGATGGCCGACATGAGTCCGGAAGAGTTCGATATTTGCATGAAGGTGAACGTTTATGGGCCGGTGATGATGATCAAGGCATTCGAGCCGATGATCATCGACCAAAAGGGGCGAATCATAAATATCGGCTCGATATCGGGAATCCTGGCCAGCCCCAACCTGCCGGCGTACGTCATGAGCAAGCACGCGATTGAGGGGCTCACGGATTCACTGGCTGTCCAGCTCGCTCCCCGCGGGGTTCAAGTCAGCGTCGTCGAACCTGGCAACTACAATAGCGACATCGGCAAGAATATGCTCGCGCGACTCACGGAAGACGAAAAGGCCAAAATCGAGGCGCTGGGACCGGACCCGCAATACCCGGAGCCCGATGAGGTTGCCGTGGCGGTTGAACAAGCGCTCTTTGAGGCAAGTGCAAAGCGCCGGTACCTGGTGCTGCCCGAGCAGGCCCAGGCCGAGAAGACGATCAGGAAGCAGATCCAGCAGCTGGTCCAGCTGAACGAAGGACAGCCTTACACCTACGAACGCGCAACCCTGATCAAGATGCTCGACGAGGCGCTCAGCACGGCTCGTCCGCGAACGAAGTAAATGGTGACTCACCGAAGGTCCGCCGGCGCACTCTGGTCGAACCTAGCTACTGGGCGATTCTAGGCTCCTCCGGACGGATCGGGCTCTCGCCAGGTCCGCGCCCGTAGGCAAGAGTCACTGACAACTGTTGCACCAGGGGGAAAGTGCGCGCCGCGCGGGATTGCGCAGATGAACGCCAGCATGCCAAGCCTACGTCGCCACTCGGACTCGACCCGATGTCGCTCCGCGTACCTCTCAAGACCCATTTCGTGAGTCAGGACCAGGAGCGACCCGAGGCCGACCGATGCGAGCTCGATGATCACCCGATCATCCGTTGGCGTACGCGTGTTGTCGCTGAGGCTGAACACGAGCAGGTGCGGTCGATCGATCGAGATATACTCGCCGGTCCGCCGGACCTCCGTACCGTTCTCGCGGCGCACGAATCTGAAACGTCCCCCGATGCGCGCATCGATCTCCGCTCGCACGACCTCGCCCACGTCAGTGGCGAAAAGAAACGAGCCCGCCGTCACCGGATCCAGCCACGCGTCAAAGACGCGCTCGATCGTCCCGGTGAACTGACGACTGACCCTCACCGTAACAGCCCGCGTCGCGACGCTTGGCATCAGTTCGAGATAACTGTGCAGGCTCATGATGCGCTCCCCTGAACCGATCGACTGTGGGATGTTAAAGGTCATTGAGGACAGGGTTTGTCCGCGATGCGCTTATACTTGACGCCATGCTCAAGACTTCCGCGCGCCTACTGCGCTTACTGTCGGTGCTTCAGTCGCGTCGGCATTGGTCAGGTCGTGAGTTGAGCGAGCGCGTTGGAGTCGACGCGCGCACGATTCGGCGCGATGTTGGCCGCCTGCGCGAGCTGGGCTATGCCGTCGAAGCGTCGCCAGGGCTGGGGGGCGGTTACCAGCTGAAGCCTGGCTCCGCACTCCCGCCGGTGCTACTCGATGACGATGAGGCGGTGGCGGTCGCAGTCGCGGTGCGCGCCGCCGCCGGCAGCGTCGGCAAGATGGAGGAAACTGCCGTCGGGCTCCTCGCGAAGCTCGATCAGCTGCTTCCCGCTCGCTTACGCAAGCGGGCCAGCGCCTTGCACTCGGTCACGGTCTCCCTGGCCAGCTCACAGGCAGTGCCGTCCATTGAGGTGCTCACTCGAATCGCAACGGCGTGTCGTGATCACCTCAAGCTGAGGCTCAATTATCGGGACCGCGGGGGCAATGCCACAGCGCGCACCGTCGAACCGATGCGCCTGGCTCACACCGGGCATCTTTGGTACCTCGTCGCCTGGGACGCGCAGCGCGCGGACTGGCGGACCTTCCGCATGGATCGCATCCAGCGTCTGGTGTCCACCGGCCCGCATTTTGCGCCGCGCGAGTTTCCCGGGGATGTCGCCCAGTTCGTGGCGCGCTCGATGACACAGGTGCCCTACCGCTATCGCATGCGGCTCAGACTCGAGGGGTCCGCGGGAGAGCTCGTCAAAAGGATTCCGAGCTGGTGCGGAGTGTTGGAAGCATTGGACGATGCGAGTTGCACTTTGAGCACCGGCGCAGACTCCATCGAGGTCCTTGCGGCGCAGGTCGTGCTGATTGGCACAGACTTCGAGATCCTCGACTCGCGCGAGCTGGTTCCGCACCTGCGAAAAATCGCAGACCGGCTATACCGGGCAACACGCTGAGGCGGCTGTCATTTACTTGCAGCGCCGCTTCGCCGGCGTTGCACGCCTCGGCAAGCGACCCGACGAGGTAGCCTCACTTCACTCGGGCGCCAGCGCTGCGCACGACCACCCATTTGCCTGCGCGCTTCTCGAGGAGATCCATCCAAACAAACTCACCGCTGGCGTCCTTCCCGTCCCGAATCCTCTTTTCCGTGACACTGCCATGTACCACGGCAACGTTGCCGAACACCTGCACGTCCATAGGTCCAGTTTCAAACGACTCGAGTTTGTCATGGAAGGATTCAAAATCGCCTAGCAGGTCCTGCTTAGTGATAATCTTGGCAGAGGATCCGATGGTCGCAAAATCGTCGGCGTAGATCTGATTGAGCTTGTCGATATCGACGCGCACCATTGCATCCCCCATATCCTGCTCGAGTTGCTTGATAGCGTTGATAGCGGTCGGGTCTTCGGATGGCTGGGGCGCGCCGGCCCAGACCACTCCAACGCATACACACGCAGACAGAACCGGCGCGATGAGCGTTTTCATCTGTGATATCTCCTATTCGCCTTGGCGGGGTCCCAGCATAGGCGCCGCAAGCGAACAGACCCAGACCGTTTACTGCACGGAGATGGCGATTCGCTGCATGAAGCGCGGGCGTCAATGACCAGTCGGTTTCGACACGCTGTCCGCGCAGGCCGGTCCGTACGCCGCAGTCGAATGGGCCGCGATGACGTGGAGAGCGATGAGGCGTTGATTGAGCGACTGCAACGCGGAGCGTTTGGGTACATCTCGCGCTATACCAATCCGACCAATGGCCTGGTCGCAGACACTTCGCGAGCAGGTTCGCCGTGCAGCGTCGCGGTGGTTGGTTTTTCTCTGTCGTGCTACATCGTCGCTGTCGAGCGCGGCTGGCTCTCGCGCAGTGCGGCCGCGAAGCAGGTATTGGCAACGCTGCGCTTCTTCTGGAACAGCACCCAAGACACGGCGGCCGATGCCACGGGATACAAGGGCTTCTACTATCACTTTCTGGACATGGCGACCGGCCGGCGCGTGTGGAATTGCGAGTTGTCGCTGATCGATTCGAGCTTGTTGCTCGCCGGAGTGCTGACCGTGGGGCGGTATTTCGATCGACGCTCGGAGGAGGCGGAGATACGTGCCCTCGCGGACGCCCTGTATCGGCGGGTCGACTGGCACTGGGCGCAGAACGACTCGCCAGCTCTCTCGCAAGGTTGGCACCCTGAGTTGGGCTTTATGCACTATGGGTGGGAGGGGTACAACGAGGCGCTGATTCTCTACGTGCTCGGGCTCGGCTCGCCCACGCTGCCACTGTCGAGCAGCAGCTTTGCCACCTGGACATTGACCTATCAATGGGAGCGGCTACTCGGGCAAGACGTCCTGTACTCCGGACCTTTGTTTACGCACCTGTTTTCCCACGCGTGGATCGATTTTCGCGGCATCAGAGATGCGTTCATGCGCGAGAAGCACAGCGACTATTGCGAAAATACGCGTCGCACCGTGGCCGTGCAGCGCGAATATTGCGAACGCAATCCGCGCCAGGCGATCGGCTACGGTCGTGACATCTGGGGCCTGAGCGCCGGAGATGGCCCAACCGGGGACGGGGCTCGTCCGTTCGCTAAAGACCCAAGCCACTTTGGCTATATGGCACGAGGCGCTCCGTTCGGCCCTGACGACGGTACGCTCTGCCCGTGGGCCATGCTGGCCACGCTGCCGTTCACACCGACCGCGGCCCTCAGCGGGACGCGCCGGCTGCTTGCGACCTTCCCGCAGGTGTGCAGCGAAGATCGCTTTGCGAGCGGCTTCAATCCCACGGTAGGCGCCGATGGCGGAGGCTGGGTCTCGCAGGGCTGGTATGGCCTCGATCAAGGGTTGCTCGTGATCACGATCGAAAACGCGCGCTCCGGCCTGATCTGGTCACTGCTGCGCGACTCGCCAGACGTGTGTCGCGGACTCAAGCGCGCCGGGTTTAAAGGCGGATGGCTCGCGTCATGAAGCAATCCCGAGGCAGATCCAAGACCTGCTCACCGGCCTCTCACGGGCGTAGCGGCAAACGCGCTCGACGGCGGCGTAGCGCAGGAAACAGACTCACCTACGACTTCGCCATTGTCGGTGCCGGACCGGCCGGGCTTGCCGCTGCGGAACTGGCGACACAGCTGGGTGCCCGGGTCGCCCTTCTCGAGCGGCACCGCCTTGGCGGCACATCGCTCAACAGCGGTTCTGTTCCCTCCAAGGCGCTCATCCGTTCCGCGACGCTCTTCGCCGGAATCCGCGAGGTTATGCGCCTGCAGGGGTCGGCACAGGGCGAGCCTGTCGCGGATCTCAGGCGCGTGGTGGCACGCCTGAGAGAAATCGAGGAGCGGATCGGCAGCTACCATTCCCTGGAGCGTCTCAAGCGCATGGGCGTTGACGTGTACTTTGACGCAGCGCGTTTTGTAGGCCCGCGGTGCGTTGAGACCTCCGCAACACGTCTTGGCTTCGACAAAGCTCTCGTTGCGACCGGCGCCCGACCGGCGCCTCCGAACATTCCCGGGCTGGCCGAGGGTTCGTATGTGACGAGCGAATCGGTCTTCGAGCTGGCGAAACTTCCTCAGCATCTGGCGGTTGTCGGCGGAGGCCCGCTCGGGTGCGAACTCGCGCAGGCTTTCTGCCGCCTGGGTTCGCGCGTGACCATCCTTCAGGACGAAGCCAAATTCCTGCCACGCGAGGAACGCGATGCGGCGCAGATTCTTGCGCAATCAATGGCCCGTGATGGGGTGACGATCTACCTGAACACGAAGGTGGTTGGCGCGCGAATCGAGAAAGACTCGGTGGTACTCGAGACTGAGAACTACGACATGAAGAGACAGGTCGCGGCGGACCACGTGTTGGTCAGCGTCGGCCGTATACCCAACGTCGACGCCTTGGGCCTGGAGGCCGCAGGAATCTCTTTCGATCCCACTCACGGCATCGCCGTCGACGAATTCCTCCGTACCACGAATCCGCACGTCTATGCAGCCGGCGACGTGTGCATGCCTTACAAGTACACACACGTTGCCGAGAGCACTGCCCACATTGCAGTTCGCAATTCGCTGCGGCGCGCCCGCCTGCGTCACACCGATCTGACTATTCCCTGGTGCACGTTCTGTGCTCCGGAAGTCGCGCACGTCGGCTTGCAGGTTTGGGAGGCGCGCGCGCGGTCGATTCCGATCAAGACGTTCACGGTCATGATGCAGGATGTCGACCGGGCGATCACCGATCGACAGGACGTGGGCTTCGTGAAACTTCACGTCGCCGAAGGCGACGATCGAATTCTCGGCGCAACTATTGTGGCGTCGCGCGCCAGTGAGATGATCAACGAGATTTGCGTCGCCATGAGCACCGGTATCGGCTTGCGCGCCCTTGCCGAAGTAATACACACGTATCCGTCGCAATCAGCTGCTATCCGGCTCGCTGCGTTGAGTCTCGATGAGCCATCTCTGCCCGCGACCTAGGGTCCGGTAGATGTGATGACGTTCAGGGCCGAGCGATGACGGCGTCCACGGTTGCTTGTGCTTCCTTGAGGATCCGCTGCAACTGGTCGGCGCCGCGAAAGCTTGCCACTGAGAGGAAGCGGATCGTGTCAACGCATTGGATGTAAGCTTTCTACCCGATGTCCCGGCAAGATTGTCGAGAATTCACGCTGAGCTTAGGTTCTCGGCAGCAAACTGCCAGTTGATGAGCTTCTCGATTACGCCTTGCACGTAGTCGGCACGCTTGTTCTCAAAGTCAAGGTAGTAGGCGTGCTCCCATACGTCGACCGTGAGCAGGGGCTTCGCATGGGTGGTAAGAGGATTCTCCGCGTTGCCTGTCTTCACGATTCGCAGCTTGGCGCCATCGAGTACCAGCCAGGCCCAACCCGACCCGAACAGCGTCGTCGCTGCTGTGCCGAGCTCCTCCTTGAGCGCCTCGAGGTCGCCAAATGTCGACTCAATGCGCGCTTTCAGGGCGAGCGGCGGGACGCCGCCACCTCCGGGACGCAAACTGCGCCAATAGAACGCGTGGTTCCAAGCCTGTGCCGCGTTGTTGAAGATCGCGGCGTGCTCGGGCTTACCCGCGGTGGCAAGAACGAGCTGCTTGAGCGACATCTCAACGAACGACGTGCCGGCGACCAGCTGGTTCAGGGTGTCGACATACCCCTTGTTGTGCTTACCGTAATGAAGCCCAACCGTCTTCGCCGAGATGACCGGCTCGAGCGCGTTCTCGGCGTAGGGCAGCGGTGGCAGGGTGAAAACGCTCGCCGCCGCTTGCTTCACTTTTGGACCTCTAGCGGTCATGCCCGCCTGGGTTCGCCGGCGGTAATCTCAAGGGACCTGTCGCGTGACCGTGGCAACTGATCCTGGAATCACATCTTTAGCAGTGACTGAAGTAGTGGCAACCGCAGCGGTCGGTTTCGAAGCCGGGTTGAAAGCGGCGATGAACGGAGATGGCACAGCGGTCCGCTGACCTGAATACCGAATCCGACCGGGGATCTCTTCGATGGGGGTGCGCACGTTGGGTTGACGTGGTGTGTTCATCGCGATCTCCCGGTTGGGCCGTAAATGACGGTTTCATCCGTACGCTAGCTGCGTCGCAGGCTCTCGTCGGTGCGCTGGCGCACGTAGTCCGAAAGGCATAAGGCAAGGAAAGGGGCCCTGCCCTGCGTTGATGTTCAACGCCTGCGATGGATGGGCGGTGTACGCTAGCGCACAGTCTGCCTGTACACGTTCGGACAGGCTTGATGCTCAGGGACATTCGTCGACCCCGTCGAGGCTGGCGGGGTGCTGCTGCAAGAGATGCTGCAAAAGATCAAGCCGGCTAGATTGACGACCGAGCCAGCGACCTTGAGATGCCTCATAGCGGCTCCGGAGTCCTTGTGTGCCCGGAGCCGCAAGACTCCGCAGCAGACTCAGCGATTCGAATCCAGACGCGTCCATGCTTGTCGCCCCTGCCGCGTGAAACAGCGAGTAGAGACTTACAGTTCAACCATATGCGAGCCGAGTCATCAATTGCAACGGGCACTTGCTCTCACGTGATGTCACGCACTGTCACTATGGAAGTGTCCCGGAGTGTCCCAGCGTCTCGGCGTACCGCCCCTGAGCGCTGCAGCCTAACTCAATTCTCTGAATGTGCGCTTCCCGGCGCCGATCTGGGTGTGGCAACCGGCGGGTCGTGACCGGCTGCTGACGCATCGGACGTATAGCGCCGGTTTTGCACCCTGCCGAGCGAGCGCGTTCACTCAGGCTCACGGCCGCGACCAAGGATCCGCAGACTGTGCTCGTCAGGCTAGGTTTTCGTTGAAGCTTAGCGCTTGCGTGTGGGAGTATCGGGCGAAACAATCTCCACGGGGATCTCTATATGCTGGTGCGAACTGCGGGCGCGCTGAGTTTGGCGATAACGGTGCAGCTAGCCATCGCCCAAGAACCCCCGATGGCTCCCCTGCGTCCCGATCAAACGACATTTTTCGCCCTCTACAAGGAATTGGTGGAGACCAATACCACGCTATCAGCCGGGAACTGCACCGCGGCAGCCGAGCGGATTGCGACACACTTGAGGGCGGCCGGATTTGAAGACAAAGACGTCACGTTATTTTCGGTGCCCGACCATCCCAAGGAAGGTGGCGTCGTCGCGGTGTTGAATGGGACGTCGAAATCCGCGAAGCCCATGTTGCTGCTAGGCCATCTGGATGTGGTGGAGGCGAAACGCGAGGACTGGACGCGCGACCCGTTCACCCTGATCGAAGAAAACGGTTACTTCTATGGCCGGGGAACTTCGGACATGAAGGCGATGGATGCCACATGGATTGACGCGCTGATGCGGTTCAAACATGACGGCTACCATCCAAAGCGCACCATCAAGATGGCGCTGACCTGCGGTGAGGAGACCACATACGCATTCAATGGCGCGGAGTGGCTGGTCAAGAACAGACCCGAGCTCATCTCCGCGGCTTTTGCCTTGAATGAAGGCGGCGGCGGGCGCACAGATGGACACGGCAAGCTGGTGGTCGAATCCATTCAGGTAGGTGAGAAAGCCTCGCAGAACTATCTGCTCGAAACGGTCAATGCAGGCGGCCACAGCTCCATCCCGATTCGCGACAATGCCATTTATGAGCTCGCCGATGCCCTCGCGAAAGTGCGCGACCACGATTTTCCGGTGAAGTTTACCGGCACGACGCGCGCCTTCTTTGCCAAGGCTGGCGCCGCGCGCGACGATGAGCTGGGACGCGCCATGGTGGCGCTTTCGCGCAATCCCAACGATCAGGTCGCCGAGGCCGTCGTTTCCAAGGATCGCAGCTACCACAGCATGCTGCGCACCACTTGCGTCGCCACACTGTTGAGCGGAGGGCACGCAAACAATGCGCTGCCGCAGCGCGCCACCGCCAACGTCAACTGCCGCATCTTCCCAGGAGAGACGGTGGATGGAACGCGGGCGGCTCTAGCGGCTGCCATCGCTGATCCGGGCGTCAAGGTGACGCCCGTGCCGCCCGTCCGACCCATTGCCGTGCCGCCACCGCTGGATCCTAAGATCATGGTTCCGGCCGAGAAGCTGGTTGCTAAGTACTTTCCGGGTGTACCGCTCGTTCCAACCATGTCGACAGGCACAACCGACGGCATCTTCCTCGAGGCCATCGGCATTCCAGTTTATGGCGCGCCGGGCGGCTGGGGCGATCCCGACGGTAATGGTGTGCATGGCCTCAACGAGCGCCGCAGCATGCGCTCAGTGTTTGTGGGAAGAGATTTTCTCACCGACTTGATCAAGGCTTACGCTGACGCGCAGTGAGTGCCACAGCGCAATGGTTCGTCTGACCTCTTCCGTAACCGCCGGGGTGACGGCGCTGCTCATGCTCGCCGGTTGTAACTCGGGTATGAACGGTGGCTCGACGCCCGGACCCTCGACACCCGGAACCTCCACCCCGCAGCGCGGGCAGCTGCTCACCAATCCCCCGACTTTAGTCGCCACCTTTGGCACGTCGGATCTGCTCGGACTGCTTGGTCTCGATGCGCTCGGGCAGGAGCTACTGACGCTCCCCTACTCGCCTATCTGTACCGTGAATGTCTACCAGCTGAATTACGAGACGACGGGGGCGAAGTCCGAGCCGACCACGTCGACCGGTGCGCTGCTGGTGCCGAGCGGATCGGCCTCCGCCTGTCAGGGTCCGCGTCCCATCGTCGAGTACGCGCACGGCACCTCGCCGATGAAGAACTACGACATGGCGCAGCTATCTGGTTCGAACGCCAGCAGCGAGGCGCTCATTCTCGCGGCCCTGTTTGCCGCCGAGGGTTACATTGTCGTTGCACCAAACTATGCGGGCTACGACTCCTCGACGCTCAGCTACCACCCGTACCTGGTCGGTGCACAGCAAGCGGCTGAGATGATGGATGTGCTGACGGCCGCGCGCAGCGCGCTGCCAGTCGCGCTCGCACCGACCATCAGCGACAATCACAAGCTCTTCGTCACCGGTTATTCCCAGGGCGGCTATGTGGCGATGGCCGCGACCAGCGCGATGCAAGCGGCCGGCCAGACCGTGACCGCCTCGGCGCCGATGTCCGGGCCCTACGCGCTCGGCGCGTTCGGTGATGCCCTCTTTCTTGGGGAAGTGAACGGCAGTGCGACGGAGAACCTGGCACTTCTTGCGAACGGTTATCAGAACGCATACGGCAATCTCTATTCGGAACCGACGGATGTCTTCGCCCTACCCTACGCCAACGATATCGTCGGCCTGTTGCCGAGCACGACGCCAATCAGCACCCTCTACTCCGAGGGCCTACTGCCGGAAAACGCGCTGTTCAGCAGCGCGCCACCCGCCTCGCAATACGCCTCAATCACACCGGCGATTACGCCGTCCGACCTTGCCATCGTATTTGCCATGGGTTTCGCGAGCAGCGATTACCTTGTCCTCAACAGTTACCGCCTCGCCTATCTGCAGGATGAGCAGGCCAATCCCGACGGCGGCTTTCCGACGACGACCACGGGGCTGCCCGCCGCATTGCCCAAAAATACCTTGCGGCAAGATCTAAAGACGAACGATCTGCGCAACTGGACGCCGACCATGCCGACGCTGCTGTGTGGCGGCGATGAGGATCCTGAAGTCTTCTTCTTCAACACGCAGCTGATGCAAGGGTATTGGGCGAAGAATGGGCCGAGCGCGCCCGTGACCATCTTGGACATCGCCTCCGCGCCGACGGCGAACGATCCGTATGCAAATGAGAAAGACGAATTCAATGCAGCGGTCACGGCCGTGGAGGTGGCCGCCATCGCCGCCGGTGCCACCGACGGCGGACATGCCGCGGTGCTCGGGGAATACCACGCGACTCTCGTGCCGCCCTTCTGTCTAGCGGCCGTGAAGTCTTTCTTTGACGCGCAGGGGGACTGATCTTGTCGACGGTGCGGCACGCACCGGGAGCGAGCAATCGCGTTTGCGCAAATGAGTGAAGCGTTACTGGTGTCACGCTCGATGACCGCATCCACACCAGTCACGAATTAGGCGGCTCATAAACCCTGAGCTGTCTGCCGCCAGCGACGCTTTCCGGCATCAGAATCTGCTCGCCGCGCCTGTCGGTGCCACGCCGGCAGGCCTGGTGCCCGTTTGATGGTTTTTTGGGAACTGCCCAGCTTTGGATGCGATCGCGCGTAAGTTCTCTCCGACAACACGTATGGAGATTACTGACAGGCGCAGGATTGCGCGGCCGCTACACTCTGCTCGCAGACAACAGGGAGGTAGCCCCATGACCGATGCCGACTACCGCGACATGGCGAACGAGCTTCGGGACCTCATCCCCTTGCTGCTGCACGCTCAGGCTGTCGCCGACCTCCGCTTGCTCGCAGATCGCTACGAGAGGCTGGCGCACTGTCTCGAAGGGGTAGCGTCCAATCACCGCTCCGTCGGGACCGGCAGCTTTCGGGCAGGCCAACAACAGTGACGAGACCTCGGCGGCGCGAAGTGCCTCGCAAATCCTTTGGGCCGTCTCCGCGTCAGGTGACGCGTAGCTGATGAAAGCGGCGTGCGAATTCCCGCTCAAGGTGCGCAGCCACCTTCGATCATATCGAGCATCCTTCTATGCGCTCGAAAGGTCGCGGTTGCCCTAGGTGATGGCAACCAGACTGGGTTTGCGGACCCGGACCGTCTGCTCCCGGGCGGAATTTTCGTGAAACTGGCGGCCCGCTTGTGGCTGGGAGCCGTCTGATTCACTTCCCAGAGCCGTCATTCGAACTCGCCCAGGGTCAAATAAGGCGAGTGGGTCTCAGTGGCCTGCCGAGTCGTGCAGAATACCCCGTGCTGCGATCGCCCCGGAGATCCTGGTCGGTGCGCACGGAGGGAAGATGGCGAGCCCAAAGTCCGACAAGCCGCACTATAGAAGCGTCTGGGTCAGCGACGTGCATCTTGGCACGCGCGGCTGCAAGGCCGCTTACCTCGACGATTTTCTGGCCGCCATCGAGTGCGACAACCTGTACCTGGTCGGGGACATCATCGACGGCTGGGCGATGAGTCGCGGCACGATCTACTTCCCGCAAGAGCACGTCAACATCCTCCGCCGATTCCTGAACAAGGCACGCAAGGGCAGCCACGTCACCTACGTCATCGGCAATCATGACGAGTTCCTCCGCAAATACTTCGAGGATCTTGCGGCGCTTGGCTTCGGCAACATCCGCATCGTGAACGAGTGCGTGCACAGGACCGCGGACAATAAGACGCTGTGGGTTACCCACGGCGATCTCTACGATGTCGTCATCCGTTATCACCGGTGGCTCGCATACCTGGGCGATCGGGGGTATGACTTCTTGCTGTGGCTCAATCGCCACTTCAACTGGCTGCGCAGCAAGTTCGGCGCACCGTACTGGTCGCTGTCCGCCTATGTGAAGAATCGCGTCAAGCAGGCACTCGAATTCATCAACTCGTTCGAGGAAACGCTGGCCCGGGAATGCGCCTCGCGAGGCTATTACGGAGTCGTGTGCGGCCACATTCACAAGGCGGCGATGAAGATGGTCGATGGGGTGCTCTACTGCAACGACGGCGACTGGGTGGAGAGTTGCACGGCGTTGGTCGAACATGACGATGGTCGCCTGGAGATCATCCAGTGGCACATCGTCTCCCACGAGGGCGCCGCCAGGGCGACCACTACTGCTGCAGCGGTCGACGCCACCTCCTAGCCACGGACGATGACCCCGGCTGGGACACGCTGCGGCTGCCGATCCGAACTTTCGATGAGCCGAGCCCCCAATTGCAACGGGGGATTTGTCATCACCTGGCGTCACGCGATATCACGCAACGTCACGATTGAACTGTCCCAAAAGTGTCTCTCCGAGTCAGCGCAACAGACATCGCTAGCTACCAGTGTCCTATTCTGGAGCGCGCGGATGCTAGTCTCATTGTCTCTCGATCGTCGATCATCCGCTGCGATGTTGACGCAGACGCGCCCGGCCATGCAGGATTCGCAAGCACACTAGACGGTTTAGTTCAATTGCAGTCCCACGGACGCAGTAATTCCTGCAGAACGGCGGTGCCATCCGGATGGCGCTCGCGGGGATGCGGCTGCTTAGCTGCAGCAGCGCTGTGCGTCACGGCCTGCGCGGTGGGCCCGGACTATCACAAGCCAACGGTCCAGATGCCCGAGACTTTCAAGGAAGGCGCTGACTGGCAGCGCGCGCAGGCCAATCCGCAGGGCGCGTTGTCGAGCACCTGGTGGGTCGAGTATCACGACGAGCAGCTGTCGCAGTTGGTCGATGCAGCCTTGCAAGCGAACCAGTCCATCGTTGCAGCGGAAGCCGCCTACCGGCTAGCGCAAGCTACTGTCTCAGCGAGCGCCGCGGCTCTTTATCCCACGGTCAGCGCGAGCGTGTCTGCCACGCGCGCCCAGGCCGGTCCCGGAGCCGCGGCCACCGAGCTTCCGGTTGGTGTAAACCATTTTGTTAGCGCCACCGCAACAGCCAGCTGGGAGCTCGACCTGTGGGGCCAGACTCGTCGCCAGATCGAGTCCAGCAAGGCCGGTGCGCAAGCCAGCGACGCCCAGCGCGCGGGCCAGCGCTTGTCGATCGCAGCCAGTGTTGCAAGCGATTATTTCGCGTTGCGCCAGGCAGATATCGATATTGATTTTCTCAAGCAACAGCAACAGGTCAACGCGGACATACTGACGATGACGCAGGCTGGTTACGCTCAGGGCGCAGCGTCGGGCGATAACCTGCTGGTTGCTCAGGACACGCTGGAGGCGGTGATCGCTGCGTTACAGGCAACCCTGACCCTGCGCGAGCAGTACGAGCACGCCATTGCGGTGCTGGTTGGCGTGCCTCCCGGCGGTTTCTCGATTGAGCCGCGGCAGGACTATGTGTTTGTAACCCCAGCCGTGCCGCTGTCCCTGCCCTCTCAACTGCTCGAGCGCCGCTACGACGTAGTGACCGCCGAACGCATCGCTGCTTCGGCGAACGCGAAAATCGGAGTGGCGCAAGCTGCGTTTTTCCCGACCCTCGATCTTTCGGCGGAAGGTGGCTACGAGCACAACCAGTTCGCTCATTTATTTTCGCTACCCAACCGCTTCTGGACCCTGGGTCCAACCCTGGCGGAGACAATCTTCGACGGCGGAGCGCGGACGGCGGCAGTGCGCGAAGCACGCGCAACCTATGACGAAGACGTGGCCAATTACCGGCAGACGGTGCTGGCTGCGTTTCAAAGCGTCGAAGACAGCCTCTCGTCGTGGAATCACCTGCAGCAGCAAGCTCAGGCCTACACCAACATCTATCAGCGCAACCAGAAGCTGTTCGACAGCACGCGCGCACAACGGGAGGTGGGTACGGCGAGCGAGCAAAATCTGCTGAGTGAGCAGCTTACCCTGCTGCTGGCGAAGCAGAATCTGCGGGATACGCAAGCGGCACTCACGCAAAGCAGCGTCGCATTGATCAAGAACCTCGGCGGGGGCTGGCAGTGGGATGAGACCCGGAAAGCTGCCGTCACCCCCACATCGATGGATCGACACAACCGCGCGGATCCGGCCGCCGGCCTTGCAGCGCAGTGAGCCGAGTGAATTGCACAGGTCCGGTGCTCAACCACGATCAAATAGTATGGGAGCTCACCCGATGAAGCCGGCATTGCGGGCGCTTTTGCCATCTCTAGGCCTGATCGCATTGGTCGGCTGCGGTCGGGGCGGCGCGCCGGCGCCGGCGGCCCCACCCCAGGTCGGCACAGTGACGGCCGAGCAGCAAACCGTGCCGCTGACGAGGGACCTGGTCGGCCGCCTGTCGGCGTATTTCAGCGCCAACGTCGTGGCACGCGTCTCGGGTGTGTTGCTGAAGCGTGTCTACAAGGAAGGCGACGAGGTCAAGCAGGGCCAGCTCCTGTTCGAGATCGATCCGGCTTACTACCAGGCCATGCTCAACAACAACCTGGCCGCACTGGCGCAGGATCAGGCCACATACGTCAACAACCGCATGACGGCCGAGCGCGATCACAAGTTGCTGCCCATCGGCTCGGTCTCGCAGCAGACCGTGGATGACGCCGATGCGGCGGAGCGCAGCGCCGCCGCGAAGGTCCAGGCCGATCAGGCGGCCGTCGAGACGGCACGCATCAATCTGGGTTACACCCGGGTAACCTCGCCGATCGGCGGCATAGCCGGCCAGCAGCAGGTGACGCAGGGCGCCCTGGTGGGCAACGCCACCAGCGATACGGGCTCGGGTGGCACGCTGCTCACGACGGTGGAGCAGCTCGACCCGCTCTATGTGAACTTCACCATCAGCGCTGCCGACCTGGTGACTCTGCGGCAGGCGCAGAACGTCGAGTTGGCGCAGCAGAACGACACGCCGGTGCACATTACCCTGCCCAACGGCAGTCCGTACGATCAGGCCGGCACGTTGGACTTCTCCGATGTAGCCGTAAATCCGACCACCGGCGCGGTGAATCTGCGCGCCGTCGTACCGAATCCGAAGCATCAGTTGCTGCCGGGCATGTACGTGACGCTGAAGGTCACTCTCGGCCAGCAGAGCGGTGTGTACCTCATCCCTCAGGAGGCACTCCAACGCGACACGGTAGGCGCCTATGCGTTGGTTGTCGGCCCGGACGGCAAGGTGCTGCGCAAGAATGTAAATGCGAGTGACAGCTACGGCAACGCCTGGATTGTCACCAACGGTCTCCAGCCCGGTGACCAGGTGATCGTCTCGGGCCTGCAGGTGGTGCGCGAGGGCGGTCAGGCCAAGGGGGTTCCCCGCCAATCAACACCAGCCAGCGCGAGTCCGTCGCACGCCAGTAACCCCGCGGCAGCGGGTGCCAGAATCGCCGGCCGCAATCCCTAGGAACGCTTTTCCGCATGCCGAATTTCTTCATCGATCGCCCGGTCTTCGCCTGGGTCATTCCCATACTGATCTGCCTCGCCGGCGTCATCTCGATGTTGAACATGGGTATCGCGGCCTATCCGGATATCGCGCCGCCCCAAGTGACCGTCACGGCAACCTATCCGGGCGCCAGCGCCGCCACCATGGAATCGACGGTCACACAGGTGATCGAGCAGCAGCTCACCGGCCTCGACAATCTTCTGTATTTCACCTCGACTTCCAACAGCAACGGCACGGCAACGATCACTCTGAGCTTTGCGACCGGCACCAACCAGGACATCGCCGAGGTGCAGGTGCAGAACAAGGTTGCCCTGGCGCAGCCCCTGCTGCCCACCGAAGTGACTCAACAGGGCGTGGTAGTCGCAAAGGCCAGCCCCGACATCCTGCTGTTTGTGAGCCTGTCGTCACAGAATCCTTCGATCAACGCGGGGCGCCTGAGTGACATCATGGCCTCGCAGATCCAGCCGGTCCTGTCGCGCATCAGCGGCATTGGCAACACGTTCCTGCTTGGCTCGGAATACGCGGTACGCATCTGGCTGGATCCCGACAAACTGCAGGGCTACGGGCTCTCCTCCAGCCAGGTGCTGAATGCAATCAACGCGCAGAACGCACAGTTCGCGACCGGCGCCCTCGGCGCGGACCCCGCAGTAAAAGGCCAGACTTTCACGGCCACGGTCTCCGGCGACACCCTGTTCTCCTCCCTGCAGCAATTCAACAACATCATCCTGCTCACCAGCAGCGACGGCACGACGGTCCGTCTGAGCGATGTCGCCCGCATCACCTTTGGAGGACAGAGCTACGGCAGTTCCGCGATCTGGGACGGTAAACAGGCGGGCGGCATGGGCCTGTTCCTGCTGCCCGGCGCCAACGCGCTTGCGATCGCGAAGACGGTCAAAGCGCAAATGGCGGTGATTGCCAGGGATTTACCGCAGGGTGTGACCTGGGACGTCCCTTATGACACGACACCGTTCATCACCGCTTCCATCACTGACGTGGTGAAGACCCTGGTCGAGGCGATCGCGCTGGTGTTCGTGGTCATGTTGATCTTTCTGCAGAACCTACGGGCCACGATCATTCCGACGCTGGTGATTCCCGTGGCGCTGCTCGGGACCTTCATCGGGCTGTCCGTGCTGCACTTCTCGATCAACCTGCTCACCTTGTTCGGCATGGTCCTGGCGATCGGCATCGTCGTTGATGACGCCATCGTGGTGATAGAAAACGTCGAGCGCATCATGGACGAGGAGCACCTTGAACCCAGGGACGCCACACGCAAGGCGATGGGCCAGATCACCGGGGCAATCATCGCAATCACGGTGGTGCTGGCGGCCGTGTTCGTGCCTTCGGCTCTGCAACCCGGTGCAACCGGTATCATCTACTCGCAGTTTGCGCTGACGATCGCCGTGTCGATGGCATTCTCAGCCTTCCTGGCGCTCTCATTCACCCCCTCACTGTGTGCAACGATCCTTCGACCGCGCCACGAAGGAAGCAAGAAGAACGCCGCGTTTCGCTGGTTCAACCACGGATTCGAATGGGTCGGCCGTACCTATGTCGGCCATATCGGCGCGGCAGTACGGCACGCGCCGCGCTGGATGGTGGTCTTCGCAATGATCGCGGTGCTGGCCGGATTCCTGTACACGCGCCTGCCGACCAGTTTCGTCCCCGACGAGGATCAAGGCTTCATGCTTGGGCTGGTCAATCTGCCATCGGGCGCAACCCTGCAGCGCACCGATGCGGTCATGAGCAAGGTGCGTGACAAACTGCTGCACAGCGCGATCGGCAAGGACATCACGGGCGTATTCTGTCCCGAGGGCTTCAGCTTCGTAGGGCAGAGTGAGAACGTCGGCATGGCTTTCATTAAGCTGGCAGACTGGAGTAAGCGTTCTAAAACAGCCATGCAGCTCATTCCGCAGGCAAACAAGATCCTAAAGGGCATCACCGACGCCCAGATTTTTGTGGTGAACCTGCCCACCATTCGCGGCCTGAGCCAGTTCGGCGGTGTTGACATGTACCTGCAGGCACGCGCCGGCCAGTCGCGCGCACAACTGACCGCGGCCCAAAAAGCCCTGCTCGACGATGCGGGTAAGAGCCCCGTTCTCACCGGCACCCGTGCCAACTCACTGCCTGAGGCGCCGCAGCTGCAGATAGCGGTGGATCGGGTTCAGGCGGAAACGATGGGGCTGTCACTCAGTGACGTTTACCAGGCCATCCAACTGCAATTGTCACCCAACTACATCGATCAGTTTACCTATGGGGGACGTGTCAAGCGTGTTTATGTACAGGCCGACGCGCCTTTTCGCGGCAGCACCGATGCGTTCCAGCACATATATACCCCCAGTGCAGTCAGCAGCGCTGTCACGGGCGGCGCCAGCTCCGCCAGCCAGATGGCCAACGCCAGCGCCTATCTGCGGCCGATCAATCCCTCAGTCAGCAATACGTCGATCAGCCCGTACAACATGGTACCGCTGTCCAGCGTAGTCAAAACAAACTGGGGCGTCGGGCCGCAGGCGCTGCCCCGCTACAACGGCTATTCCGCTGTCGAGATCGTAGGCAGTGCCGCCACCGGCTATTCCACGGGCCAGGCCATGCAGGTGTTGCAGAACATCATCAACAAATCCCTGCCCGCGGGCTTTGCCTCGGATTGGACCGGACAGTCCTACCAGGAGGTTCTGGCTGGCAATTCTGCCACGCTGCTGATGGTGCTCTCGATCGTCGTCGTGTTCCTCTGTTTGGCTGCCCTGTATGAGAGTTGGTCGATCCCCGTCGCAGTGCTTCTGGTGGTGCCGTTGGGCGTTCTCGGCATGCTGTCGTTGTGCAAGCTGAGTGGCATCCCCAACGACATATACTTCAAGATCGGACTCGTCACGGTGATCGGTCTGGCGGCAAAGAACGCGATCCTGATCGTGGAGTTCGCGGTTGACGGACAGGCAAAGGGTATGACCCTGTTCAACGCAGTGGTTGAGGCCGGCAAGCTGCGATTGCGCCCGATCCTCATGACGTCGATGGCCTTCATCCTCGGAGTACTCCCCCTGGTCCTCTCGAGCGGCGCGGGTGCAGCCTCGCGCCATGAGATTGGCACGGGCGTCATCGGCGGCATGTTGTTCGCAACCTTCCTCGGTTTACTTCTGATCCCCGTCTTCTACGTTGCCGTAAGGCGCGTGCTGGGCGACAAGCTGGACGAGGTGGCGGGCGAGCCGCGCCAAGGGAGTTAAGAACGGGATCTCCTCCGGCGCGTGCCAGCACTCAACGTTGCTTTTCTAGTGTGTAAGTGATCGTCTGTCCGTGCGCAATATCTTTGTCGATGACCGTGATCGTGTTCCCGTCCTTCGCGAGCGCCAGGCGAATCTCATCGACGATCTTGCCCTGTCGATGATCGGTCTCCTCGACCGTGGCATCGTCGATCTTCTTGAGCGACACGGTGGTCTTGCCTGGATCGCCTGCAACCGGATACTCCCTGCCGTCGAACTTTGCGTCATAACTCTGTCCGTTCCAGCGCATCTGGAATCCCTCGGCGGTCATTCGGTACTGCACCGGGCGCAGGTCGCCTCCCACGTGCTGTTGCTCCACCCAGGAGCCAGAGAGGGGGTGCGAACCCGCAGGCGCGGCGGCCACACGCTTCGCCGTCAGCTCATCGGTCACGGTTTGCACGCCAACAAGATTCGTGACCTTGCTGGTGAGCATCGTGCCGTCGGCAGAGACCGTATCGCTGAAGCGCACGAACTCCTTGCTGCCCTGCTTCAATACGATGTCAGCCGAGTTCGGTCCAGTCACTTTCACCTTTGCGATGTCAAAATAGGCTTGGCCAGTCACCTTATGCTCAGCACCGTCTGCTTTCACCGTGTACGGTGGATTGCAGCTCGAACAGGTGTATTCGCCTCCGGCGAGGAGCAGAACGATTGGTTCCCCCGTCGTTTTCAGGGATTGCATGTTCGTCTTCCAGGTGCCGTCGAACCCAGTGCCAGCGAGCGCCGCCGCGGGCAGCAGCAGTATTGGGAATAGAAGCCTCATCACATCTCACCTTTATCCGTTGTTCTGCTTAGTGGGGCACGGGGTCGTCCCCGAACCGCCGATAGTATGCCGGTGCGCGCCTCCCTGCGTCCCGACACGCCGGTAGCCTACCCCAGGACACGAACGGCCGCTTTGTCGCGGCGATTTCGTCTGGCCGAATGTCACAAACTGGCCGCAGCGGGTCGGATGCTACCCTTTGCAACGATTCAGATTGATGGTGTGCCGCCTCAAGAGCGGACGCCGCGTAGTTTCGGCCGATCAGGTCACTTCGGTTAAGCTGCCGGGTGGGGAGGCCGTCAGAAGACCTCCCGACCAGGGTGGCCGCTTCGCAACCGAGCCTTCGCACGCGGTATTTCTCAGCTATGCCTCGCAGGATGCGGAGCTGGCTCAAAGAATTTGCGAAGTGCTCCGCGCCGCCGGCGTCGAGGTCTGGTTCGACCAGAGTGCCGCGTCCCCAAATCGCGACAGGCACTTGTTAGCATGTGATGTCACGCGCCATCACGCAGTGTCACTTTCGTAGTGTCCCAGACCCGCAATCAGCACGGGCTGCTTAATGGACCGAACCACTCTTCAAAACGCTTTACGGCGCAAGCAGGTCATTCACGGAGTTTAAAATCCTGGGCCGAGGCAAGCAGAGCTGCAGTTGTGTGTACGCTAGCGATCCAATCCTACAGGTCAAAACCTCACAGTCACTTGATGACGTTGAAGTGCGCGGACCAAGGCAATTGTGAGACCTGCTAGGCACAAGCGGAAATATTTCCCAAAGAAAAAGCTGAACCGGCAGTCTGCACTCGCAAACTCCAGCAATAGCTCGATACTCAGTCCTGTTCTGCGACATCAACCGCTGGAGAGTTAACTTATGTTTGGCAAGCAACCACTGAAGTCGAATGCGGGCATGCTGCTCGCGCTCGCTGCGACGGTTATTGCGTCCGCTCCAATCTGCAGTCATGCCGACGAGCCGACACAGACCGCGCAGCGCGTCGTGAAGTACTCGAAGTCTGACCTAAGCACTGCGGAAGGCGCGCAGCACATCTATTCGCGCATTGAGGCAGCTGCTAACGATGCCTGCGGCACTTCACATACCGATATCGACTTTATAATGCGCGGCAACAGCCCGTGTGTGCGGCGCGCCATTGCCCGAGCGGTAAATGCCACGAAGAGCCTAAACCTCGCGCAGGCGTACATCGACAAAAATGGCGTCGATGTAGCACACGAGTTTGGTGTCAGGACCGAAGTGCTTACCTCAAAGAATTAGGCCACTCCTGTTGAAGACCGACCGAGAGCCTTGTTCAAGGCTCTCGGTCCGTCAGCGCAGCGCAATGCGGCCACCGACTGGCGAATTGAGCCGAGCGTCTGAGCGGTCGGCAGCCGCGCGGTTACTTTCCGACGCGCGTGCCATCATAGATCCAGTTGACTTCCCAGGTCTTGCCACCGTCCTGCGAGAAAGCTTGCTCGAAGTGCGTCTTGTCGTGGCTCACGGCGTCCCACACAAAACGGACAGTCACGGCACGCCCTTCCCAAGTGTCCTGGCCATAGAACTCGCCGTGCCCATTGTTGAAGTGGCCAACCTGGGGCGGATCGAACACACCGGTCTTGACGCTGGAGCCGTAGATGCTCCATTGACGCGACACGGGGTTGTACACGCGCACGGCGAGGATCTCGATACGCCTATGGGTGGTGGGACTATCCACACGCATTTCGGACTCATTCCAGCCCTCGAGCATGGGCAGCGAGCGGGTCACGACCGTGCCGTCCAACTCCTCCCAGTCATTCAGGCCGGTGAGTCTGTGCACCATCGTGCGCACGTGCGCGTTCCAAGTGCCGACTTCAAAATCGAAGTCGTGTCGGCCATCGTGCAGTACCGGCTGCAACGGTGGATTGGGCGCCGCGGTCTGCGGCAGAGCGGGGAACGCAGCAACTCCCAGCACGACCGCCGGCAGACAAACAAAGATGCGGACGCGTGAATTCACGGATGAACCTCCCTCAGTCAGCGGTGGCGAAGTGCAGTCGACCCGATCCCTTGCACGTCGGACGGTCGACGTAGTAGGATCTACGGACACTGTAGGAGATGTCAATAGCCACCCGACTGTCGAAGGCCGAGATGCGCGTTCTGGAGCAATATTGGAAGCTCGGAACCTGCTCGGTCCGCGAAATCCTTGAGAGCCTGCCAGAGGATGAGCGTGTCGCGTATACCACGGTGCAAACCCTCGTATACCGGCTCGAGCAAAAAGGGGCGGTGCGGCGCGTAAAGAAGATTGGCAATGCGCAGCTATTCGAGCCGGCGATTGATCGCGGCGCCTTCCGCACTGGCCTGGTGCGCGAACTACTTGACCTGTTCGGCGGCTCACCGCAGCTGCTGGTCTCGAACCTCCTCGAGTCGGGCACCATCACGCTGAAGGATCTCAAGGTTCTGCAGAATGCGGCCGGCAAGCGCGGCCCGAGGAGCAAGGAGCGTGCGTGAGCATCTCGCGCCCGCCCTGTACTTCCTGCAGGTCCATCTTCTGTACGCCACGCTAGTGGGCTTGGGCGCCTGGGCGCTCACCTCACTGAGCAGCGCGAGCGTCACTGCGAAATTCCAGATCTGGACTGCTGCGTCTCTCAATTTCGCGCTTCCGGTTGGTGGCTTCATCGACCGCTTCGGGGCTACGGATCTGCCAGGTGCACACCAGCTCGGGCCGCTGGCGGCTTTCGACCAGGAGTTGGCGCAGCATCTGCCGCTCGCCGCGCTGCTGTGCGCGCTGTGGCTGAGCGGCGCCGTCCTGATGCTGCTGCGGCTCGGGGTGCGCATCGTCGGCGAACGCCGCGAGGAACGCGGCCGGGAGCGGCGCCGCGTGCCGGATTTCTACGTACACGGCGTCCCAGTGCACTTTATTGCCGGGCGCTGCAGCCCTGCAGTTGGCGGCATAGTCCGCACACACATCTGCCTGCCGCGCGGCATCGAGCGGCTGCTGAGCGGACGCGAACTGGATGCCGTGCTTCTGCACGAGGTTACTCACGCCAAGCGCCGCGACAACCTGCTGCGGCTGATCCACGAATTCGCATTATGCTTGCTGTGGTTTCATCCGCTGTTGTGGCTCACCGGTGCCCGTCTGGCACTGTATCGCGAGCTCTCCTGCGACGAGTCGGTACTCAGCATGAATCGCGGCCGATTCCTGATTTCGGCGCTGGCCAAGCTGGCTGGACCTGAAAGTTCCTTCGTGCTGCGCTCGGCGGCAGTCTCACTGGTCAGTCATCGCCTCGACCGCCTGCTGGCGCCCGCGGTGCCGGCCGGGACCCGCCTGCTCAACGCGCTGATGGTCGTCGCCTTCGGCATGCTGCTGCTGAGCGGCGTGTTTCTCACCGTCGCCCATACCGCGTGCTGTCTGGTGCCGGTGAGCTGAAAGCCCCGCGTCCGCTGGCTGCGCCCTCGGCGCATCACCAGTTAATGCAGCAGGTCCACGGCGTTCCTCACTCCGGCGGACCGGCACGCTACCCGATCAGCCGATGAGCAATCGCCAGCCACTCCTGCGAACGGCTTAGATCGAGGTAGAGGATGATCGTTTGACCGAGGAATAAGACCGGCAGCCCGTACAGATAGACCGGGTGGATGCGCTTCGTAGTAATCAGATCACGCGCCACGGCAAGCAGGATCAACGAATCAACACCGACGTAAATCCACTCGTCCGACGCCGCTGCCGGAATTAGACGTCCGATTGCTGCGCTAGTAAGAGCGCATGTGGCGATCAAAATTAAACGACGGTGGAACTCCGGTTTCGTGCGCCAATAGATCGCACCTAGAAAAGCAACGGTAAACGCGACCATGTCGTAAAGCGAAAGAATCAGAGCCTCCGCGGCATCGGTGTCTCCCGTGTCTCCGCGTTGCACATGCAATCTTCCCATAGCGAGCGCTGTTGAAACTCCCACAATGGGGATTGCAACGCCAAGCGGGATCGCACACAAACCAAGCGTGCGGCGTACTTGACGTTTCGCGTGCAGATCAGCGCCGTCTGAGTGATGAAGAGGACGATCCAACCGGCAGATAAGGCGGCGTGCACATAAAGGATGACAGGACGCGGGGATGGCGGGTGGATGAGGCGTGTACTGACCGTATGGCTGGAGCCGGCAACTATCACGCCCGCGATAATCAGCGATAAGACGAAATGGAAAGGTCGCGCCAGTAAACCCGCCGGCTTGATTGCCATCTTGCCGTTCCTGCTTGAGATCTCGAAGGTGGACGGTCCACCGCCGCTCGTCCCCGCTGAACCTGCGGCCAACCCCAGCGCCTGCCCGTCTCGCGACCTCGTCTCCGATTGTCAGCCGCAGGATGCGCCGGGGGCATCTGCCCCGCAACTTACCGGACATTTAACAACGTGCCGCGCCATCGGTTCGCCGCGAGTGACCGCTATCTGGCAGGAATTCTGGAGCCCCGGTGTGTCCGCTTCTTGGGCCGGGAGCAGACGCCCGCGTGCAGTCTATGGATCTGACCGTCCCAAAATTGTCCCACCGCCCGCTTCGGCGACGGGCGGCTCACGACCCGCCAGCCCGATGTCAGGTTGATGCCGGTAACGCGCACGGAACAGAGTTACTGACGGCGTCGTTCGGGTCAGTCCGGCACCCCGGCCAGGCGCAGGCCGTCATACAGCGGCTCGTAGCCGGACAGGTCCGCTGCCGGCTGAATCCACTTCTTTATCTGAGCGATCGTCTGCACGCCGGGCACGGATGCCCTGAAATCGGCGATCGCGGCCTTGGCGCGCGTGCGGTCGCCGAGTTTCGCCTGTGCCGCCGCGAGTGTCAGGCGCACGGGTCCGGTCAGTCCGTTGCTCAGTTCACGCGCGTCGTATTCGATCGCTGCCTTCTGAGCAAGCTCAACCGCAGGCGCGTACTCACCGAGCGCGTAGTGGATACTCGCGAGCAACGCGACCCACGTCGGACGGCCGGTCGGGATGCGCTCACGCGCCTCGATTGCGAACGGCAGCGCTTCGGCGGGCCGGCCGAGCTTAAGCAGGTCCCGGGCCTTGATGACCAGCGGGTTCGTCTGCTCTGGATCGCGCTTGAGGATGGCATCCGCAAGCAGCAGCGACTCCTCGTAACGCCCGCGCAACTCAAACAACAGCGACTTCGCCGCGAGCAAATGCAGGTCGGTCGGATCGAATTCAAGCGCCTTGTCGAGCGCCGCGGCACCGATTGCTTGCTGCTCGGCCGGGTTGCTCGACCAGCCATAGACGCAGTTGCACAGATTGACCTGCGCAGTCAGCCACAGCGCCAGACGGTCGTCGGGCGCGAGCGTCAGTGCCCGCTTGAGCAGATCGGTGGCACGCGTGTAAGCGCCCTTGCCATCTTCGTCGTGGTGCTGAAACCAGTCGACGTAGGCCCGAAACGACAGGTCGCGCACGTCGAGTTCGTCGACCGGCTTGGCCCGCGCGCGCTCCACCTCAGATGTCAGACCCGCGAATACGAGCGTGCCGAGGACATCGTCGATTTGCCTGCGCACGCTCGCCGTCACGGGCCCGGTCCCGACGTCGATCTCCTTCGTCGCAAGTACGTGCTCGGTAGCTCCGTCGATGACTGACAGCGTGAGCTTGTAGCGGGGGGCGTCGGCAGCGAGCAAACCGGTGATCAGGAAGTGCACGTTGAGTGCTTCGGCCAGTTCCTTGCTGCCGGACATGCGGCTCGCGGCGTGGTCGACACTGGCGCGAGGCGATGAGTTCACCCAGGTGCTGCGCTCCGCCTGCAGCGCGTCGGTCGCGTAGGTCAGCGCTTTGGCCGTCTGAGCACCGATCGTATCGTCTGCGGGTGATTGGAACGGCAATACCGCGAACGTCATTCGACGGTCCGCGATCGAGTACGGCGCGACGGCGGGGACCCGCGCCGTACCGTGCCTGAACACCCAGGCCCCGGCGGCCAACGCGGCAGCGCCCGCCAGCAGCGCAAACAGCAGCACCGCCTTGCGAGGCTTGGCCGCCACGGGCGTCAATGGCGGGCTCGACGCCGTTGGCACAATGCCGGGGGGCGGCATCGTTGCGGGCGCGACCCAGCGCGGGGCTGCTGCAACACTGCGGCTCGGCGCCGAACCCCACTCGAGCAGGCGTTGCACACGCTCGACGAACGCCGATGGCGTCTCACCGCCTGGCAGCTTGGTCCACTGCACCTCGCGGAACCGCTCCGGCACCCTGGGATCGGTGTCTGGCACGTCGTCGACGACCACCGGAACCAGGAACGGCTGGTCGGCCGCCATCAGGTGCGAGCGGTCCACGGCGAGTTTCCACTCGAGCCGGAAATAGCCCTCGCCGCGCGAGTGCGTGTTGTTGGAAATGATCGGCACGAATAGCGCGCAGGATTTGATCTGACGCCGGATCGTCGCGTCCCAGGCATCGCCGCCCCGGAGCTCGCTTTGGTCGAACCAGACTTCAATGCCCAACGCCCGGAGGGCGTCGCAGATACGACTGGCTGGCCGCGCGTCCTGCGACGCGTAGCTAAGGAAAACGGCATTTGAATTGCCGCTCACGGTCTTGAGCCGTCCTCAACCGTGTCCGGCAACCCCAAACCCCTATTGAATAGTCGCGAACGACTGAGGGGTTGGCAACCGCCATTCGTGCGGCGCGGCGAAATGGCCACTGTCGGGCAGCTTTTCCTAGTAAGCGAACTGCCGCTCATGACCGGGAGCGCACGCTCCCAGCAGGCCACCTGCCGTCTTTGTGCAGGGGACGGAGCGGTCGGCCGCTTTCGGCCCCTTTGCTGCCGGTCGCGACCGGTCGCTACGGAACAAGCGAGTGACTGAGCGATCACTCTCGGTACTCGTGAACTTTCCAGAACACTGAGCGATCGATGTCATCGAGTCGCGTTCTACCTGTCATTGCCATAGCGCCCTCGAGCTCGGCCCGTAAGATGTCTATGACGCTACGCACGCCGTCGGCACCGGAAACGCTGAGTCCGTAGATATACGGGCGTCCGATCAATACGGCAGAAGCGCCGTACGCCAAGCCCTTCACAATGTCGGTGCCTCGGCGTATGCCACTATCGAACAGGACAGGGATGCGACCGGCGACACGATCGACCACCGCAGGCAGCACTTCGATCGTAGCCGGTTCTGTATCAAGGACCCGTCCCCCGTGGTTGGAGACGATGATGGCAGCGACGCCGTGTCGAACAGCCTCATCAGCGTCGTCTGGGTTCATGATTCCCTTGAGTACGATCGGCGTCTTCGCAAAGGATTGGATCCACGCAAGATCTTTCCAATTGAAATGCCTGCGGGAGCGACCACGGCCGCCAGGCGCGGCCGTGATACCGAGATTGGGAAAGGGCAGCATGGGGGCCTGAGCACGCACGCGCTCTTCGCGATTTCTCGCGTACGCAAGTGGATTATCCACAGTAATGCACAGCGCCTTACACCCAGCGGTCTCCGCTCGCTCGATCAGCGCTTTGACCGCACTGCGATCATCTTCGACGTACAGTTGGAACCAGACCGGCTCGGAAGCAACCTGGCATATGTCTTCGACACTGCGGTTCGATACGGTACTCGCCACCATGATCGCTTTCGCCAATGCCGCACCGCGTGCGGTGGCCACTTCGGCGTCCGGATGAGCCAATAGGTGTGACGATGTGGGGGCCAAGATGATCGGATGTGCCATGTTGTGCCCAAGCAGTGTGCGACTCGTATCAATGCTAGTAACGTCGACGAGCACTTTCGGCTTGAGCTGCAGGAGGTCTAGGGCTTGGCGGTTTCGCCTCAAGGTAATCTCGTCGGCGGAACCGCCGTTGAAATACTCCCAGGCGGGCCCGGACAGTATCCGTTTGGCGGCGACTTCGTAGTCGTACAGACTGACGGGTGGAAGGGGAGTGTCCGTACGGTCGCGCTCCGCCGGAGTATCAGCTTCCGCCGCCGCCGCATCCTTCGCGGATAGTCCGACCGCGGCGGCGCTCGCCAAACTCGCCGTTAGCACGTTTCGCCGATTGATGGACATCAGCTCCTTCCCCATTCCAAATTCGTCGCTCATGTTCGTGCACATTGACGGCACTTCGCAATAGCACCGCCTCGACCATTGCCGAGGGTCTGCTTACTGCAAGCCCAACCCAGGCACTGACTGTCGGCTCCTGGCCAAGAGGCACGCTTCGCACAGCTCAGATTCAGTAGACCCGCGGGACAGCCCTGGCGCAGGCTAGCGGCCAGCCGAGCCCCGACGTGGGTTCACCGGTCCAAAGCACAGCCAGGAAGAGGCGCAGGATGAAGTTAAGACACTTGCACACCGCAGGTTTGGGTAGCGTCGGTGAGGTGCTCGCTGTCTTGGCGTTGCTGGGAGCGCTGGCATGCGCCCCTGCCCACGGCCAACCGTATGACGTGGTGATCTCTCAGGGCGTTGTAATGGACCCCGAGTCGGGACTGGATGCGGTCCGCAACTTGGGCATCAGCGACGGCAGGATTCGCACAATATCCACGGCTTCTCTAACCGGCAAACGGAACATCGACGCACGCGGGCTGGTGGTGGCGCCGGGCTTTATCGACGTGCACGAGCATGGACAGGAGCCGAGAAATTACCAGTTTCAGGCCCATGATGGAGTCACTACTTCCCTGGAGCTCGAGTTGGGAACTGATGACGTGGGCAAATGGTATGCGGCGCGTGAGGGTAAATCGCTGATCAATTTCGGAGTCAGCGCCGGCCATATCCCCATGCGGATTCGCGCGATGACCGGCCAGGAGGTGCCTTCACTCAGTGCTATGAACACGCCGGTAGCGGAAGCTGCAAACCACCGTGAGCTCACCGCGGAAGAACTCGGCAGGTTACGTGCCGCCATCGAGACGGGCCTGCAGGAGGGCGCGCTGGCCGAGGGCATGGGGATCAATTACACGCCCGGAGCCTCCCACTGGGAGATCCTGGAAATGTTCCGCCTAGCGGTGAAGTACCATGCCCCGCTACAGGTCCACCTGCGCTACTCATCGTTGCTTGAGCCGCAATCGGGAGTCGCTGCGCTCGAGGAAGTGATCGCGGCTGCGGCTGTCACCGGAGCGCAGTTGCACGTCGCCCACATCACCAGCATGGGACTGAAGTACACCCCGCAGTTCATCGAGATGATCGCGGGGGCTCGAAGGCAGGGGGTTGACATCACCACGGAGTGTTATCCCTACACTGCAAGCAGCACCAATCTCAATTCGGCCGTCTTCGACGAGGGCTGGCAGCAAAGGTATGACATTACGTACAAGGACCTGCAGTGGGCGGAAACGGGTGAGCGTCTGACCCCGGACAGCTTCGCGCGCTATCGCCAACAAGGTGGTCTGGTGGTAATCCATGAGATTCCCGAAGCAGCCGTGCGAGCCGCGGTTGCGGATCCGAGCATCATGATCGCGAGCGATGGACTACCTATTACGGGACCTAAGATCCACCCGCGGGGACAGGGGACCTTTTCGCGCGTACTGGGGCACTACGTGCGCGAGGAGAAGGCTCTGGATTTGATGACTGCGCTGCGCAAGATGACCTTGCTGCCGGCGCAGCTGCTCGAGAAGCGCGCGCCATCGTTTAAGAACAAGGGGCGGATTCGCGTCGGCGCCGATGCCGACATCACGGTGTTCGACCCGAGTCGCGTTATCGACAAGGCGACGTTCGAGGAGCCTCTCCAATACTCAGAGGGGATCGTGTTCGTGCTTGTAAACGGTGTCCTGGTGGTGAAAGACGGTCAGCTTGTAGAGAGTGTCTACCCCGGACGCGAAGCGCGGGCCCCAATTTCCCACGAATAGGTCTGCGAGCAGGGAGCGTTACTGTCCGCTACCGACCCCGAGCAACCGGTCACTCCTCTTGGAAGCTGAGATCGAGATTGCGCAGAGCGGACGCACGCCGAGGCATGACGTCACGGCAACGTGCGCGCTGAAGCCTCGCCCGGCACCGGCAAACCAACCTTACGGCAGAGGGCCGCAAAGCGCGGATCGTCCTTGTAGCGAAGTAGTAAGGGGGAGTAAAGGAGGTGGTGGATACCCGTATCGCGGTTGCTCCAGGCCCGATCGAGCCACTCGAAGGTCGCGTTCTCGTCGTTGCGCAGCGCGTAGATTTCCGCGATCTGGTAGGCGGAGCCACCGGCATCCTGCTCGATAAGTGTCCTGAGCGCCGCATCGGCTGCACTCCGGTCGCTCCCGATCTGCAGGGCGTAGGCGAGCGACATGTCCCGAAATATTCCGGGGGGCTGCTGCTGCGCGGCCTCGAGCGCCGCCGGCGCGTTACCGCGCTGAATCTCGATGATCGTGAGCCATGCGTGATTGGGCCCCGAAGCAGGTTGCAGCTCGATGGCCGTATTCATCGCCCGCTCGGCCTCATCGAGGCGGTGAAGTCCCAGGAGATACGTGGCAAGCACCCTGTACCCCGCGGCCCGGAGTGGCTCGGTCAAGAGTGCCTGCCGCGTAAGCTCGATCGCCTGATCCATCTCACCGTAAGAAGCGAGCTGAGCTCCGAGATTGAACTTCGCCTGGGCGTCATTGGGCGAGAGCTCCAGCGCACGTCGATACTCCGCCTCCGCTCCGCGCCAGTCGAAGTCAGCGAGCTGAAGCAGATCACCCCGTGCATTGTGCGCGGCCGCAAGGTCGGGTGAGAGGGCAAGCGCACGCTCGGCCGCCTCACGTGCCTTCGCATACGCCTCCTGCGCGGCTGCACCATCGAGGAAGTCCCCACTGAAGAAGGTCGAGGCATTCGCCAGCTCACTCCAGGCGAGCGCATAACGCGGATCGAGCTGGGTGGCCTGCGCGAAGAATTCGATCGCCCTGCGAATGTCGGCTTGCGCGCCGCGGGAGTAATAAAACCGGCCCTGCAGCAGTGCGTTGTAGGCCTCCAGGTTCCCACTCGGGGGCTGCTCGCTCTGCGCCGCCGCATGCTCACCCTGCAGGAGCTTGGTCTTCAGCGCCCCCGTCACAGCACGCGTGATCTCGTCCTGCAGTGCGAAGAGATCCTTGTAGGGCCGGTCGTAGCGCTCCGACCACTGGGCACTCCCGTCCGCAGTGTCGATGAGCTCGGCGCTCACTCGGATCACGTCTCCGGACTTGCGCACGCTCCCCTCGAGCAGGTGTCCCACCCCGAGCTTCGCCCCGATGCTGCGACTGTCCTCCTTGGAGTCTCTGAACTGGAACGCCGAGCTCCGCCCGATCACCTTCAGTCCAGGAAACTGTGAGAGCGCCGTGATCAGGTCTTCTGATATGCCATCAGAGAAGTACTGCTGGCTGGCCTCCCCGCTCTCGTTCGCGAGCGGCAGCACGGCGATGGAGGCTGTGCTCGACGTGCTGGGCTTCGATCGGTTGAGCCGCTCGAGCCCGAAATACCCAAGTGCCAGCAACACTGCCCCTGCGACTGCGCTGTAGAGCACTCCGGTCCGCGGCCGCATGAATCCGCGCGGGGGCGACGCACTGCCGGCGACGGCGCTGCCCGGGAGGCGGGCAAGTTCCGGCGCGGAAGCCTCCCCAGACAGCAAACGCTTCACTCGCTCGATGAAGGCGGGCGAGGTCACTCCCCCAGGTAGGTGTGTCCACTGAATCTCACGGAAGCGCTCTGGAACCCGATCATCTGTGTCCGGCGTATCGTCGATCACCACCGGTAAGATGAACGGCAGGTCGCTCGCAATCAGGTGCGACCGATCTATGGCCAGCTTCCATTCGAGCCGGAAGTACCCTTCACCGCGCGCGTGTGTGTTCCGTGAGATGATCGGCATGAAGAGTGCGCAGATCTTGATCTGCTTGCGGATCGACTGGTCCCACGCATCCCCACCCCGAAGCTCGCTCTGGTCGAACCAGACCTCGATGCCAGCAGCGCGAAGCGCCTCGCAAATTCTCTGCGCCGCGTCCGCATCCTGCGAGGCGTAGCTGAGAAATACAGCGCGCGAAGGCTCCGTCACGGGCATCTGACCCCAGCTCCTATTCGTTGTGCTACACGCTGGGGCCCCTGCTGAGAGGGTCACCTACCCCAGTTCGCTCAATGTTACCCCCTGCAGCGACGCGGCAGCCAAATCGCACCTCCCGCCTCACTCAGACTCTGCCAGAAGTTCTCACGCCGGTAGCTCGCAGGTGTGAACGGCTGCTTTCAGGAAAATTGCAATCGCAGAGTGACCGGCCGCTGTTGGCTACCTGCTGCCGGAGTAGGTTCTACTTCCGGTGCTGACCGGAATGCGGCACCGCATGGCGGAACGCCAGGCGGAGCACGCCCCGCCAATTTGTGCCAGGGCGCTCGGCAAAATACACTCTTCGTACCCCTCGCTCGCGCTCAATAGCCGAACCACATTTGCACGGCGGTACGACAGGCGCGTAAGTGACAGCGGTACAGGAGAAACCTCGCGTGAAGTTCAGAATGAAGGTGGGGTGCTTGGCAATGGTGTGCGCCACGGTGACGGCCTGCGACACGAAGGATTCCGCGCAATTCAAGGCCGCTCTGACGCTTCAAAGAAGGGTCGCGCAGATCGCCGGCCAGGCTAACGGCGCCGCCCCCGCTGCAGTTATAAGTTTCCCGTGTTCACCGGCGTAATCAACCCTCAGGTATGGGGCCCCAAGCTTTTAACTATGGCTAGGGGAATGCGATATGAGAACAGATATAAACGGCTGCATTCAATTAGCCTACCGGAGGCCGCCGACTGTCCGTACATGGACGCCCCCAACCTTGCCAGGCTTTCAGTTCTTGATGGCTTACAGGGAGAGAGTGCACCCGTACATCCGGACTTTTGCTGCGGCGCGTGCCGCTGTCCCTGATGGGATTGGCTGGCTGGCTCCCAATCGCTTTCTCGCACTCGAGGTGCTGCGGACATTCTGGGTTTGACCAACCACGGTCTGACCTGGTTTGCCATCACTGCGTGATCGCCTGAGCAATCGGTGGTGTGATCTCATGTCGCGGACGTTGTCGCGGCTAATGATTCTGACTATGCAGCTGCTCGGATCGGCACGTAGTCGGGGCTAAAGTCGCGACCATGTGCGAGTAACGCCCACACGGTGCGCACGTTCTTGTTGGCCAGTGCTACAGCGGCGATGTTGGAGTGTCGCCGGTTGAGCAAGTTGACCAGCCAGACGTTCTTGTTCCCACTCTGGCGTTTTGCCGCCAAGATGGCCGAGCGGGCCCCGTGGATCAGTAGTGTGCGCAGGTAGACGTCGCCGCGTTTGCTGATACCGAGGAGTGTGGGTTTGCCACCGCTCGAGTTCTGCCGTGGCACCAACCCGAGCCAGGCTGATACCTGCCGGCCGTTCTTGAAGCTCCTAGCGTCGGCGATCGAGGCCACCAGTGCAGTAGCTGCGAGCGGCCCGATGCCGGGGATCTTCTCGAGTTTGCGGCTGAGCTCGCTGCTGCGGTGCCAGGCGATGATCTGACGCTCAAGCTCACGGACCTGCTGATCAAGCTCCTTGAGATGACAGTTCAGTCGGTCGATCAGCTGCCGGAACGCCAACGGCAACTCATTGCTGGCATCCTCCAAGAGCGCCGGTACTCGCTCAACGACGTGGCAGATACCCTTCGGGATGATCAACCCAAACTCGCCCAGCAAGCCGCGGATCTGGTTCGCCTGCGCCGTGCGCGCCTTGACGAAGCCCTGTCTGACGCGGTGTACCGACAGAATACCCTGCTGCTCGATACTCTTGATCGGTACGAAGCGCATATTCGGCCGACTCACCGCCTCGCAGATCGCCTCGGCATCAGCCACATCGTTCTTGTTCGCTTTCACGTATGGCTTCACGAACTGCGGCGCCATCAGCCGTACCGTGTGCCCGAAGCGCTCGAGCGTACGGCCCCAGTAATGGGCACTCGCACATGCCTCTATCCCAATCACGCACGGCGGCAAGTTCACAAAGTACAGCGCCACCTGCTCGCGGCGCAGCTGCCGGCGAAGCACGACCTTCCCCCGTGGATCAACTCCGTGCACCTGAAAAACGTTCTTCGCCAGATCAATACCGACAGTTGTAATATTCATCGCGGACGCTCCCATCTTCGTTTAAGTGGCTGCTCACACTTCCACTTTGGCACGCTGATGCCGTTTGAGGGTGGGGGCGTCCATCCCATTGCTTTCGGCTCTCCATTCGGACCTGCTGGCCGACCGCTGCTGGCCGAGGCTGTGTGAAAACGTCACGTTGAGACGCTAGGATCGTGTCGGATTCTTCCTCGGGGAGGCTGCTGTGAGCAGGTTCATCGATGAGGCCGATCGGTGCCAGGGGAGGCTGCTCCCGGAGCGGATCGAGGAGTACGTCTCGGAAGAGAACCCGGTCCGCGTCATTGACGCGTTCGTGGCGGAGCTGGACCTGGCAACGCTCGGGTTCGACGGGGTGGATCCGGCGGACACGGGCCGACCGGGTTACCACCCAGCGACGATGCTCAAGATCTACGTCTACGGGTACCTGAACAGGATCCAGTCGACGCGCCGGCTGGAGCGCGAAGCGCGTCGGAACCTCGAGCTGATGTGGCTGGTTGGGCGGCTCGCCCCGGACTTCAAGACCCTGGCTGACTTTAGGGCGCAGAACGGCGCGGCGATCAAGAATGTCTGCCGCGAGTTCATCGTGCTGTGTCGTCGCTGGGGTCTGTTCACCGAGGCGACGGTGGCGATCGACGGCAGCAAGTTCAAGGCGGTGAACCACCGCGATCGCAACTTCACGCCGGGCAAGATGAAGACGCGGATGGCGCTAATCGAGCAGAGCATTGCGGAATACCTGCAGCAGCTTGATCGCATGGATCGCAAGGAGACGCCGAGCAGCCCGCGCAGTGCGACACGGCTGAAGGAGCGCATCGCGACGCTGAAGGACGAGATGCATCGGCTGGAAGGGCTGAAGGCGCAGATGGAAGCCTCGCCCGACGGCCAAGTGTCGCTGACCGATCCTGATGCGCGCTCGATGGTGAGCCAAGGCAAGGGCACCGGCATCGTCGGCTACAACGTGCAGACCGCGGTCGAGACGAAGCACCATCTGATCGTGGCGCACGAGGTCACGAACGTGGGCTCCGACCGCCATCAACTCAAGAAAATGGCGGAGGCAGCCCGTGAAGCGCTCGGCACGACGGAGCTGACGGCGATCGCCGATCGTGGCTACTACAGCGGCGAGGAGATCAAGGCCTGCGAGGATGCCGACATCGTGCCGCTGGTACCGAAGATCTTTACATCGGGCGCCAAGGCTGAGGGCCGTTACGACAAGAGCGACTTCGCTTACGACGCCAAGCGCGATGCGTACCGCTGCCCTGCTGGCGAGTGGGCCGTTCGGCGCTTCCTGAGCGTCGAGAAGGGCATGAACATCTACAAGTACTGGGCCTCGGCATGCCCGCGTTGTGCACTACGGTCGAAGTGTACGACCAGCGACTACCGCCGCATCGGTCGCTGGGAGCACGAGGCTGTGCTCGATAGGATGCAGGCTCGGCTCGATCAGGATCCGACGCGGATGCAGGTGCGACGACAGACGGCCGAGCACCCGTTCGGCACCATCAAAGCCTGGATGGGCGCCACCCACTTCCTGAGTAGACGACTACCGAGGGTCAGCGCCGAGATGGGCCTGCACGTTCTGGCCTACAACCTGAAGCGAGTGATGAGAATCATGGGCACCGGACCGCTGATCGAGGCGCTCCGCGCCTGATCGGCTCGGCCGATCACGCTCGGCGGGTGCTGCGCGCCCGCTCGGCTCGACCGCCATCGGTGCCCTGACTACCGATCCGAACCCGAGTTATCACACAGCCTCGGCCGGGAGCAGACGCTCGCCGACGGTCGCGACCTGTCGTGTCTGAGCATGGAACCTCGAGCAATCTCGAGCGGTCGCAGGGAGTGTCCCAAAGTCGAGACCGGCAGGTTTAGGAAATTATCCGAAACTCTTGTTCTGAATGGTGGGCGGTACTGGGATCGAACCAGTGGCCCCTGCCGTGTGAAACGGGGGTACGGGGCTTACGGATCAACGATATGCGAGCGGAGATCCCAATTGCAACAGGCACTTGATATCACGTGATGTCACTTGATATCACGCAATGTCACGATCTGACTGTCCCAAAATTGTCCCAGCGACCCCTTTCGCGACGGGCGGCTCATGCCCGTTGCTGTCCTCCGTGACAGTCCGCTCACGGGCAGCCAGTCGATCTGGGGATTTCCCATGGGCGACAGGGTCCCGGGAGCGGCATCTACTTCTCGCCCTCATCTTCATCCACGTCGTCATCTTCAGGATGGCCCAACTCGTCCTCATCGTCGACCTCGAACTCCTCGGGGGCTTCCGTGTTCTCGTCGACCTCGCGCACGGGTGTCTCATTCTCACCGGCATGTTCATCGTCTCGGTCATCGTCGTCATCTTGCGTGCCCGTCGTTGGGTGCTCGGCGAGAATCAATGCCTGAAAGTCGCGCGAGGTGGAGGATTCTGCGTGTTCAGTGGCCATTCAGGGATCCTTTTTGAAACAAGAATAGCGGGGGCTCAGCTAGTCTGGCACTAAAAGCGAGTATCCGCCCGGGGTTGGCGTGAATAAGGGCACGCGCTTGGTAGCTCCGTGCTTAAGCGTGCCAACAGCTGCGATAAGTTCTCGAAAAGCTTCCTCGAGGTAATGCTCACGCGCACGATTACCGCTGCTGACTCGGAGCAGGCAGCCGCGAGCGGCCGCTATTGGGTTGCCTGCTCGAATCCAGTCCAAGGCCCGATTGGTGGGGTGCTACACCGAGGCGCGCGCCGCCATATTCATTAACACAGAGACCAGAGTTTGGTTATGCCTGAGGTGCAAAGCGCAGCAGCGAGCACTGAGCGTTCTTCGCAGCGGAATTGGTTATACACTCGGCTTCAGATAGTTCCCGGTCTTGCCATCATCAACGTGTCCGACCACGCTCCAGATACATGCCGAAACTGCGCCGCCGACCTCGCTTTCGGGCAAGCGTACTGCGGGACTTGTGGTCAGAAATCCGCCACTACAAGGTTGACGCTGCACGAGATTGGTCACGATCTGTTGCACACTTTCGTTCATGTGGACCGAAGCGTTTTATCCCTGGTGCGAATGCTGCTCGTCCGACCCGGGATGATTGCCCTAGGCTACGTCCAAGGAAAGCGGAAACGATACTTCGGACCGTTCGCTTTTCTCTTCGTCGTCGTTGCCGCGGCGTCTGCCGCGGTCGCGCTCACTGGGTTCCGTGCTGTCTCGACTAACAACCCGAACGCCGTTGCCAACTTCCTGCAGACTCATATCAACGTTGTCATGCTCGCTGAGGTTCCGCTGCTGGCCGCCTTCTCGCGACTTCTCGACGCGCGCGGCGGTTTCAACTTTGCCGAGCATCTCGTCCTTGCGGCATATGCGTCGAGTATGCGCGTCCTCTTCATCACCCTGATCGTCATTCCTGCCTGGTACCTTTTCCGCCCCGGCAACGCGACGGCGAGCGACCTCTACGGTGCTTATCTGCTGATCTGGCCGCTGTATTTTGGGTTCGCGACATCCCAGTTTTTGCAAGGCAAGCGCGTGTTTTCTTGGTGCAAGGGAATTCTGGCGGCGATCCTTACCTGGGCATCAACGCAGGGTTTGACAGCCCTCGGGACCTCCCTGTTTTTTCGATTTGTCGCCAAAGCGTGACGAACCGGACCCCAAATTTGCTCTCCCTTCGGTATTTGAAGCATGGTACCTTATAAGGTACACTGTACCTTATAAGGTACAGAGAGCAATGACCGCCAAGCGCAAGATTCTGCCGGCGACCTTTTATAGGACGGCGACCGGTGCCGAGCCCGTGCGCAAGTGGCTAAGAGCGCTCTCGCGCCAGGACAAGCGGATCGTAGGGACGGATATCGCTACCGTCGAGTTTGGCTGGCCAGTGGGTATGCCAACTTGCCGGGCGCTCACATCACGGCGGGGACTTTGGGAGGTGAGGAGCGCACTGGCCCAGAACCTCATCGCGCATGTTCTGTTCTTCGTGTATCAAGGGCAAATGGTACTGCTGCACGGTTTCATCAAGAAGTCTCAGCAGACGCCGGCGGGGGAGCTCGATCTGGCGGTGAGGCGACAGAAGGAGGTGGAAAGTGGCAAGACAGCGAAATAAGCATCTGGGCTCCTCGTTCGACGAGTTCCTGCAGACCGAGGGGCTTTACGAAGAGGTGACGGCACTCGCCTGGAAGCGAGTGTTGTCCTGGGAAGTGACTGAAGCTATGAAGAAAGAAGGCCTGAGCAAGAGTGAGATGGCAAAGCGGATGGGAACGAGCCGCAGCCAGCTCGAGCGGCTCCTCGACCCCGGGAATCCCAATGTTCTGCTCGAGACAGTCCAGAAGGCTGCCGTCGCGGTAGGCAAGCGGCTCACGATCGGACTAACGGACGCTCCGCGCGCGGCTTGATTCTAAATGGTGGGCGGTACTGGGATCGAACCAGTGGCCCCTGCCGTGTGAAACGGGTGTACGGGGCTTACGGATCAACGATATGCGAGTGCAGTTCCCAATTGCAACGGGCACTTGGTATCACGTGATGTCACTTGATATCACGCAATGTCACGATCTGACTGTCCCAAAATTGTCCCAGCGCCCGCGTTCGCGACGGGCGGCTCATGACCCCGAGCTGCCTGTCGCGACCGTCCGGTTTGCGGAATCAGAAACCGCCGCTGCAATTGGATGGGGATTGCCGTGCGGTGTTGCCTCAACATCAATAGGTAGCACGCCCGTGCTCGAAACCTGCGCTTTGTATCGGAACTGCCCACTACTGATCGCGGTCCGCTTATAGCCGCCAGTCATACTTGGAACAGCAGCAGTGAACACGTTCGTATCGACGCTCACGGGCTTGGCGCTCCTCGCGGTCGCGCCGGCGTTCAGCCAGACGGCAGACACTGCGCGCCAGGAGATCGTCAGGCAACGCAGCGCCGATGTGATGCCGTTTGACATGAACGCGACGACCCATGTCTTCACCAAGACGCCGACCGGTGGCATCCAGCGCGTGATCCTAAAGACGCCGGGGGACGCAGGTCAGACCGCATTAATTCGTCACCACCTGAGGGACATCGCGAACAAGTTCGCCCACGGCGACTTCGGCGCCTCGGCAGACGTTCACGGCGCGGACATGCCGGGGCTTGCGGCACTCAAGTCGGCCATCCCAGGAGATCTGCAGGTGCGCTATCGAGACGTTCAGTCTGGTGCTGAGATCCGGTACTCGTCACGCAATCCAAAGGTGGTGGTGGCCCTGCACGAATGGTTCGATGCGCAACTGGCGGATCACGGAACCGATGCGATGGCGGGGCACGATCATGCTTCGATGCAACATGAATGACTAACGAGTGTCACCTCAACCGAGCATTCTCGGCTATTGCCGGGACATCACAAACCGCGCCCCCGATGCCAACGCAGATAGACCTGGCTGATTGGCAACCCCGCCGAATCACGACCCCGGTGCGGAGCCCCCGCCACTGGCCGCCACGAGGCGCTTCTCGGCGGCCGCGACCATCGCCTTGAAACGCGGATCATCACGCAGCGGATCGAGATCGGGATCGGTTTTGGTGTGGTTTAAGAAGCCAGTGGCCACCGTCTCGAAAAAAGGACCGAGCAGTTCGAGTGCGGCGTCCGGATCTTTCAAGCGGGTCGCCAGGGCGCAGGAAAAGTTGTAGCGCGCGTTCATATTGTCCGGGTCAATCAGCAGGGCACGGCCGATCCAATCCTTGGCGCGTTCGGCTTCCCCCATAGTCGCAAGAGCATTGGCGCCGTAGGCCATGGCCGTTCCGTTGTTCGGATCCCGATCCAGAGTCTTTTCGCATCGGGAGAGCGTGGTTTGTGCGACCCGCCGAGCAGCCTGGGAATTTCCGACGGCGGTGTAACACGAGGTCAACATGGCACAGGAATTCAAATCTGTCTCCATCAGACTCATTGACTTTTCGTAATAGCGGCCGGCCTCGTCCAGCCGTCGCTGGCTGTAGCGCAAATACGCGGCTGCTCTGTTGACCTCGTAGGACTCGGGGTCCAGACGCAGGGCGAGATCGATCTCGGCGGCCGCCTCATCGTGACGACCCTGCCGGGCCAGGATTCTGGCTTTGACGGCATGGGCCTCGGCCAGATTGGCGTCCAGCGCAAGGGCGCGCTCAGCTGATTCCAAACCGTCATCGACTCTTCCGCCATGGACGAAATACAAGTTCATCTGTCCAATGGCCATGAGCGCCCAGGCGCGCGAATAACTGGGGTCGATTTCGATGGCTCGGCTGCAAAGGCGGATCATCGCTTGCGTCCGCCGGGCATCGCCTTCATGGCCGGTGACGTAGGACTGTCGCGCCAAGAGATAAAGATTGTAGGCCTCGACATTTTCCGTGCCGCGTTGCTCAATCGCCTTCTTCTCCTCAGGCAGGAGCTTGAGTTTCAGGGCCTTGACGATGGCCTCGGAGATTTCGGCCTGCAACGCGAAGATGTCGTTCAAATCGCGATCGTAGCGCTCAGCCCAGATGTGATCATTGCTCGAACCGTCGACCAGCTGGGCGCTAATCCGTACGCGGCCACCCGCTTTGCGCACACTCCCTTCGAGGATGTGCCCGACCTTGAGCTCGCGCACGAGCTTCGGGACATCGACGTGCTTACCCTTGTACATAAAGGCACTGTTGCGCGAAACCACCGCCAGTGCCGAAACCTTGCTCAGGTCGGTGATGATGTCCTCGGTGATGCCGTCGCTGAAGTACTCCTGCTCCTGATCGCCACTCATGTTGGCGAAGGGCAGCACGCAGATCCCGACGCGAGGAGCGGCGGGCGGCACGGATTGCGCCGCCGTCTTCTTTGCCGCCGACAGTTTCAGTTTCGCCTCGAGCGCCGCACACAGCGCTTTGAATGGTGCGCTTTCGCGGTCTTCGCGCCACGCGTCGAGGTCAGTTGTATGGATGGAACGCACGTCGATCGGCAAGCGAGCATTGTCGAAGCGGACCGGTACCAGCACCCCCCGATCCGCGGCGTCGCGCGCCTCGCCCTTTACCCAGCGCGAGTCGACTGACGATGTGCTCCAGACCACGACGACCGCGCGGGCCCGCTCCAGTTCCGCGCTGATCAGCGCGTCGAACTCGTCACCGGGCGTGATTTCCGGGTCCCACCACACCGACCAGCCCTGCGCCTCCAGCGCCGCAACCAGTGGAGAGACTCGCGCCTTATCAGTCCGGGAATAGGAAAGAAAGATATCGGCCACTGCTGAGGTCACCGTCGCTCTTTAGGCCGTCACGTTAACATAGGTTGTGCAGAGTTTAAGAGGCACAGGTGCTGCCGCGCCCTGCGAGCGTCCTGCGGTGCTCGCGCCCGAAAGATGCGCTGGCAGGCATCTGGCGCGCAACTTGCGGCCTCTCGGCCGCCCTTGTCGCGACTCCGGGACTACTAGCCGAGGCGGCATGGCGGGAATGACCGCTTACCGGCAAACATTTCAGCGTGCTGTACTTCCGCTGTTGGCCGTTAGTAGCCGGTCATGGGGGTGAACGCCTCGATCGGCTACGCCGCGTCTTAGTGGCCTTCGATTGCGAACAGGATGTTCGCAAACTCAGGCACTGTCTCAGTCCGATTCCAGTCGCGCTGGAGTTCGCAAATCAGTTGAACCCAGCCGATGGGCTTCCCGCCGGCCTGCTCCAGACGCCGGAGCCCTGCCCCATGCGCCTCAACCGATGTACCTGCGACGCAGTCGTGTCATTTGATATCACGCAACGTCACGATCTGACTGTCCCAAAATTGTCCCAGCGCGGGCTTTCGCGACGGGCTGCTCATGACCCGTTGGGGTCGATCGCGAGCGTCCGCTTTGAAGCACGATACCCCGGCCTGTCACCGCGATCGCACCAGCTCCGGCGGCTGCCTGCCACGACCGCTCGCACTCAGTCGGGGAATTTGAGTTGACGCTCGATTGCCTGAAAGCGCGGCTGGCTGCGAAGCGGATCGAGAAACGCATCGGTCTTCAGATATTCCAGACCCGTATCCCGTATGCGCAGGGCTGTCTCGAGCCAGTCGAGTGCTTTCTTGGTGTCGCCCCATTGTGCGTAGATCTGCGCATATTGATACGCCGAAAACTCGCGTTGGGCAGCGATCGCCGCCGCGAGCGCGACTTCCGCTGCCGACCGCTGTCCGAGCCTCTCGTACACTAACGGCATGCACAGCTCCACCTGATAGTGATCCGGCTCCGCCTCGCACGACGCTTTGGCCAGCGGGAAGTTACCCATCAGATAGTATGAGCGGGCGCGACGCTGATAGACCTCGCTCGCGTGACCTGGGCTGAGGCCAATGGCTTGATCATAGGCGGCAATGGCTTCCTTATAGCGCCGGGCGGCATGTAACGCTTCACCGAGAGTGCGGTAGGCCAGTACGTTCAACGGATCCAATTCAACATTGCGTCGTGCAGAGGCGATCGCCGCGTCCGCGTGGCCCATGTAAGTGGCAAAGTGGCTGTAGGCGCGCAGCACCCTCGCATCTCCGGGTGCAAGCGCCAGAGCGCGCTCGTACTCGATTGCCGCGCCTGCGAAATCGAAAAATCCCGTTTCAAGCACTTCACCGAGCGCTGCGTGAGCGTCGCCGAGCTCCGGCGCCAGGGCAATTGCGTGGCCTGCGTCAGTCCGTGCGCTCGCAAACGCATCCTGTGGGGCTTCAATCAGGAAGTAACCCCAACCCATTTTTGCCCTGGCTCGAGCGGCGTATGCAAGAGCGAAGTTCGGATCCGCACGAAGGGCTTCGGTGTACGCATCTATTGTCGCGCGCACCTCCGCCGCGCTGTGCGCCGTGGCGGCAGCGAGCTTCGAGCCGCGCAGATACGCGTCAAACGCGGCTGGATCGCGTGTTCCGCCTAACTCGATCTTCGCCGCCACGTTGCCGATTAGGGCCACCTTAAGGGCGCTTGCAACTGCATTCGCGATCTCCGTCTGCAGCGCCAGCACATCGCCGAGGTCCCGGTCATAGGTCTGTGACCAGAGGTGAAACCCCGTGACCCCATTCACCAACTGCGCGGTGATGCGGATGGTGTGCGCTGACCGGCGCACGCTCCCCTCCAAGACCGCCCCGACATTGAGCTTGTGCGCGACGGTGGAAATGTCCGGGTGCTCGCCCTGAAATGAGAACGATGATGTGCGTGCCGCTACCTGCAGCTCGTTGATTCGCGAGAGTGAATTAAGTAGTTCGTCCGTCAGTCCATCTGAGAAGTACTGTTGTTCTTTGTCCCCGCTTATGTTCACGAACGGCAGCACGGCGATGGAGTGCGGCGGTGGCGTGAAGGCCGCGGCGGCTGCTGGGGCCGCGGCAGCGGGGGTCGCACTCGCGCGTACACCCGTCCGCTGAGCCGCGGACTCCACCGGCCGAAAGGTTACGTGCTTCGAGATCCAGAACTTGTCCAGGGCAAAGTAAGCCAGCGCCACTGCGAGCACCGCGATGATGGCCCGATTGAGCCGCCGCCCGGTGAGCGCGCGAATGGACTCCCCGTGCGGGATTTCAACCGTGGGCCTTAAGCCCTCGGGCGTGATCTCGTATGCCCAGGCGAAAATCAAGACCGCCGGGAAGCCTACGGCCATGAGTATTACCACAAGCCGGTTGGCCCACACGGGTACGTCGAGCATGTGAAAGAGAACGTGTACCGGGTCCAGGATGAGCCAGCACACGACCAGGTACAGCACCGCGACGCGGAAGACGTTGCGTTGCTTCAGCTGATCGAACAGGCGGACATGCACGAGCGGGTGATGCGCGTGCGGTCCGACTTCGCTCTCTAGCCGTCGAACCTCGGTCGAAAGGGGTTCGCGCTCGGGTTCAGTTGCCATTTTGTCGCGACGCCCATATGGCTTGCAACAAGGATGCGCCTGTTGGTGCGGCGTGGGCAATTGACATCTGGGCACCCAGCCTTTTGGGCCTCGCGCGCATGAGCCTCATAGCCCTCCCCCAGAGCCGTCATTCGTACTCGCCCAGGGTCAAATAAGGCGAGCGGGTCTCAGTGGTTGCCGCGGCGGATCGTGCAGAATATCCCGTGCTGCGGCTCGCGCACCTGGGTGAGCGGAGGTATGACTTCTTGCTCTGGCTCAATCGGCACTTCAACTGGCTGCGCGGCAAGTTCGGCGCACCGTACTGGTCGCTGTCCGCCTATGTGAAGAATCGCGTCAAGCAGGCACTCGAATTCATTAACTCGTTCGAGGAGACGCTGGCCCGGGAATGCGCCTCGCGGGAGTATTGGAGCTGGGGAATGGCCGCTTTCTGGCGGGCATTCGGAAGTCACGTATGTCCGCAATTGGCCGAGGCTGTGTGATAACTCGGGTTCGGATCGGTAGTCAGGGCACCGATGGCGGTCGAGCCGAGCGGGCGCGCAGCACCCGCCGAGCGTGATCGGCCGAGCCGATCAGGCGCGGAGCGCCTCGATCAGCGGTCCGGTGCCCATGATTCTCATCACTCGCTTCAGGTTGTAGGCCAGAACGTGCAGGCCCATCTCGGCGCTGACCCTCGGTAGTCGTCTACTCAGGAAGTGGGTGGCGCCCATCCAGGCTTTGATGGTGCCGAACGGGTGCTCGGCCGTCTGTCGTCGCACCTGCATCCGCGTCGGATCCTGATCGAGCCGAGCCTGCATCCTATCGAGCACAGCCTCGTGCTCCCAGCGACCGATGCGGCGGTAGTCGCTGGTCGTACACTTCGACCGTAGTGCACAACGCGGGCATGCCGAGGCCCAGTACTTGTAGATGTTCATGCCCTTCTCGACGCTCAGGAAGCGCCGAACGGCCCACTCGCCAGCAGGGCAGCGGTACGCATCGCGCTTGGCGTCGTAAGCGAAGTCGCTCTTGTCGTAACGGCCCTCAGCCTTGGCGCCCGATGTAAAGATCTTCGGTACCAGCGGCACGATGTCGGCATCCTCGCAGGCCTTGATCTCCTCGCCGCTGTAGTAGCCACGATCGGTGATCGCCGTCAGCTCCGTCGTGCCGAGCGCTTCACGGGCTGCCTCCGCCATTTTCTTGAGTTGATGGCGGTCGGAGCCCACGTTCGTGACCTCGTGCGCCACGATCAGATGGTGCTTCGTCTCGACCGCGGTCTGCACGTTGTAGCCGACGATGCCGGTGCCCTTGCCTTGGCTCACCATCGAGCGCGCATCAGGATCGGTCAGCGACACTTGGCCGTCGGGCGAGGCTTCCATCTGCGCCTTCAGCCCTTCCAGCCGATGCATCTCGTCCTTCAGCGTCGCGATGCGCTCCTTCAGCCGTGTCGCACTGCGCGGGCTGCTCGGCGTCTCCTTGCGATCCATGCGATCAAGCTGCTGCAGGTATTCCGCAATGCTCTGCTCGATTAGCGCCATCCGCGTCTTCATCTTGCCCGGCGTGAAGTTGCGATCGCGGTGGTTCACCGCCTTGAACTTGCTGCCGTCGATCGCCACCGTCGCCTCGGTGAACAGACCCCAGCGACGACACAGCACGATGAACTCGCGGCAGACATTCTTGATCGCCGCGCCGTTCTGCGCCCTAAAGTCAGCCAGGGTCTTGAAGTCCGGGGCGAGCCGCCCAACCAGCCACATCAGCTCGAGGTTCCGACGCGCTTCGCGCTCCAGCCGGCGCGTCGACTGGATCCTGTTCAGGTACCCGTAGACGTAGATCTTGAGCATCGTCGCTGGGTGGTAACCCGGTCGGCCCGTGTCCGCCGGATCCACCCCGTCGAACCCGAGCGTTGCCAGGTCCAGCTCCGCCACGAACGCGTCAATGACGCGGACCGGGTTCTCTTCCGAGACGTACTCCTCGATCCGCTCCGGGAGCAGCCTCCCCTGGCACCGATCGGCCTCATCGATGAACCTGCTCACAGCAGCCTCCCCGAGGAAGAATCCGACACGATCCTAGCGTTTCAACGTGACGTTTTCACACAGCCTCGGCCGGCACCTGACGCTCGTGACGAGCGTTACGCCCGACAGCCCTGCCGTCTGTGAGCGGGGGATCTCGAGCCATCTGCGCTGCGTGACACGCGGTCGGGCTGCAAGTTCGAGTTCAGCCGATCGCGCACTGCTGACTGTCCCAAATTCGAGACAGACCAGTTTAGGAAACTATCCGAAGCTCTTGTTCCAAATGGTGGGCGGTACTGGGATCGAACCAGTGGCCCCTGCCGTGTGAAACGGGTGTACGGGGCTTACGGATCAACCATATGCGAGCGGAGACCCCAATTGCAACAGGCACTTGGTATCACGTGATGTCACTTGATATCACGCAATGTCACGACCGCACTGTCCCAAAATTGTCCCAGCGCCCTTCATAGTCCATGGGTGGTGGTGACTCTTACGCCCTGCCGAGCGCGGAGATGATCGGCAGGCGCGCGGCGCGGGCCGCAGGCAGGAGACTCCCGATGACACCCATGGCGGCTGCAAACGCGAGACCATACGCGAGGTCCGACGGCGTCACGCGGAATGCGAACGAGACTTCGCCGAGGCTCGCCGAGGTGTTGGCGGTCATGCCGTTCATCAGGAGCGAGAGGAGGCAACCTAGAAGGCCGCCGGCGATAGCGAGCAGCAGTCCTTCGAGCATGAACGACATCAACACCGAAAAGCGAGAGAAGCCGATCGCGCGCAGCGTCCCGACCTCACGGGTGCGATGTGCGACGATGGCGTACATAGTGTTCATGGCCGCGAACACCGCGCCGATTCCCGTCACCACGCCAACGAAAACCGCCAGTCCTCTCAAGAAAGTCATCAGCGGGCCAGCTTGGCCCTCGTAGTACTCCCGCTCGTCAGTCATGGTCAGCGGATACTGTACGCTGGCCTTGAGGTCTTGGTCGAAAGCCGCCAGCGTCTTCGGATCGCGCAGGCGGACGGTCAGCGAGCTTTCCATTCCCGAGCGATTGAAGGCGGATCCCATGGCGGCGAAGTCGCCCCAGATCTCGCTCTCAAAAGCGCTGCCCCCGTCGGAGAAGACACCGACAACCCCGAACGGGTGCCGGAGGAGCGAAACGCTCGAGCCCACCTTGAGTCCCTGGATGCGGCTTGCGGTCTGCCGGCCGACCATGACCTCGTGGAGTCCAGCGCGCGGGCGGCGACCCTCGATGAGAGTGACTTCCGCGCGAAGAGCGAACGCTGCGGGCGTCACGCCGCGAACCCCGACATTCGCGAGCTGACCCCCGCTCTGCGCAGGGAGCGCGACCACCATCACGAGCTCAGGAGATGCCAGGGCCGCGCCATCCGGCCCGCGCGCGACCCGCGGATCGTCCGCTGCCGAGTCACCCGCTGCCGTGCTAAACGAGGATCCGAGCTCCGACAGCGCGCCTTTCTCGAGAACGATGGCATTGCCTGCGCTGCCGCTCGCGCGCAGTGCGAGACCAAACCCGCTCGCCATGGAGAGGAGGCCCACGAAGACGGCAATGACGAGTCCAATGCCGATCACGGCGAGCACGGTCGACTTCCACCGGACTGCGAGGCTGAGCACGCTGTAGTCAACGGGCAGCGCCATGCTAGACGGGCCTCAAGAGCTCAGTGACCCGGGCGCGGAATGCGCAGATGGACGGGACCAGTCCCGCCGCGAGCCCCACGAGCACGCCAAGGAGAACGCCGCCAGCGGCGATCGCGGGCGGGATGCTCATTCTCGGAAATCTGCGCGCCACTTCGCCGATGAGCGGTACATGAGGCAATGCGTCCATGAGAAGGCGGCTCAACAGGAGCCCTGCCGCCGCGCCGCAAAAACCTAGCAGGAGTCCTTCGGCCAGGATCAGCGAGAGGACGCGGCCGTCCGAGAGACCCAGCGCCTTGAGCGCTCCGATCTCAGCGCGGCGCTCGCGCACGGCCATGCTCATGGTATTTGCGGTGACCAAGAGCAGGGTAAACATCACGAGGAGGCCGATCGCCTCGAGCAGCAGTACGAGATTGCCACCCAGGACCCCGGCATTCGCGCGATACTGTGCCTCGGTCTCGGTGTGAGTCTGCGCATCGCTGTTCTCGAACAATTGATCGATCGCTTGGCTCACCACGCCGGCCGCATGCGGATCGGCGATCTGGATGCGGTAGGTGCGCACCCCGGCACGTCCCCGGGTCGCTTCGTCCAGATACTTGTAGTGGAGGAAGAGCGTCGATTCATCCGTGCCGGGGAATCGTGTCTGGTCCGTCCCGTAAATGGCGCTGATGACCAGCTCATAGGGCGTTGCGGTGCGGTAGATGTTACTCGTCAACTGGATGGTGTCGCCCACCTTCCATTGAAAACGCTCCGCCAGTGCGCGTCCGACGATCGCGCCGTGCTGATCCTCGAGGAACGCCCGGCGTTCGGCTCCGGTCAGCACGTATTCCGGATACAGGATGAGAAAGCTCTCGGCCTCGACGGCGAAGTTCGCGAACTCACTCTCCGGATCATTGGCGTCGCGCATGCCGCCGAAGTAATTTGCGGCCGCCACCCGTACCACCCCCGGCACGACCGCAATACGCTGCTCGTAGGCAACCGGGAGACTATAGAAGCGGCTGATGTTGTTTCCCGTGATGAGTCTGGCCGGACCCTGGCTCACCAATCCATGAAGGGACGCCACGAAGGTCTCGAGAGTGCAGAAGAGGAAAATGGATACGCCGATGGCAGCGATCGTGCTCGCGGTCCGGATCCAGTTCTGCCCGAGGTGCGCCCAGACGTAGGGCAGCCATTTCATGCGCTCAATTCTAGCGGTGGCCGGCTCATTTCCGGCACGTTGCGTCGCGTCACCCGGTCGGACTACCGACCGGACTTCGCCTTTACCCGCCTCATGACGTTGTTAATCGGCGCCTTGACGAACCGCTCATCGATCGGCTCGCGGGAGATTCAGCGCCGATACACCAGCGTTCGCCGCGCTTCTTGGCGCGCTCGACCGCGACGAGCAGCGGCTCCTTGGTCGCGCCGTGCAGGCGCGCCTGCAGCTTAGCTCCCTGCAATCTCCTTCATAGCCTCCTGCAGCACCCTCTCCGCAACGCCCCGGCGCTTCAGGGCCTCCGCTAGTCGGCGCGCGGTGTGTTGATCGACCTGGGCTTCGTCACGGCGCAGCCCCTCGCTGATATAGCTCTTCAGAAGCGTTTGATAGGCGGTAAACCCGCGCATTGGGGCGACGGCCTTCAACGACTCGACGACATCAGCCGGAATCCGCATGGTAATCGTCGTGCTGGGTCGATCCTTCTTCAGTCCCTTCTTCACTCGCTCATTGATCATAAAATGCCTCCTCAGCCGGCGAGGCACGCCACGCTGAGATGATTCGGATGAATTCTCCTTCAAACTCGATGTGCACCACCGTGAGTAATCGGCCCGCAGAGCTGAAACCAATGACGGCGTCTCTCTGTTCCTCGTTCCGCCTCGCGTCCTGCAGCACAAACAGGGGATCGTCGAACACCGTTACGGCCTCTTCGAAGGAGACGCCGTGGTTGCGTTGATTCTCCGCGGCTTTCGACTCGTCCCAGCGGAAGCTACTGCCTCCGTGTTCAAAGACGCGGTCCATAGGTCCAGTTTATCAGCCGATATTTACAATGTAAATACAGAATCATCGAGTACGCGGACGGCCGCCTTTCCTGCCATTTCTTCGCGCTGCAGCTGCTTTGGCCGCCGATGATCGCCGGCCGCCGACGCGACCTAATTCCCCCATCCATTCGGGTCCGGCAAACACCGACGACACCAGGCCAGGGACACTGAGATCTAGGTCCAGGCTCTCCCAGTGCAGTCCACTGCCCCGACCGAGCACTTCGACCGATCGCACGTCGCTGCGCGCGGCTCGCTTCAGATCCGGAATTAGCTTCACCGGGAGCGTGATTACTGCTCCGTTAGTGAGTTCGATCCGTATAACGTCGCCCCGTGCGCGATATGTTGCCCGGGCAGCTCTCGGCTCGGTCTTTGCAGCCCGCCGCCCGGCACGGGAAGCTCGCACAAAGGCCGAGCGCAGCTCCTTCTTTGCCCACTCAGGGATCGCCACGACCTAGTTCCTCAGAGTGTCTGCGTGAATGTGAACCGAACGCTTGGGTTTCCCAGCCACGTTCGCTGTCCCAAATGCGGGTGAATCACAGTTAAGGAACCTCTGTAAGTTCTTGTTCTGAATGGTGGGCGGTACTGGGATCGAACCAGTGGCCCCTGCCGTGTGAAACGGGGGCACGGGGCCTACGAATCAACGATATGAGCGGAGATCCCGATTGCAACAGGCACTTGGTATCAGGTGATATCACGCGATATCACACCGCGTCACTTTCGGAGTGTCCCAGAAATGTCCCACGCCTGCCGCGCATGCGTGCACTACGAGACTCGGCCTTTCAAGGGAGCCTAGCGCTCACAGGATTTTTCTCTGATCGAGCGGCGGCGGGGTGTATTGGTAGATCCAGATCTCCGTGAGCGGTTGCCCGTCCAGCGCCAGGAACAGCCGCAGATTGATCGGCTCGAGACTGTCGTCGGTCAGTTTCAGGTCGAACATGGCGCGCCAGCCGCTGATCGCATGCAGCGGCCGTGCCGAACTGATCTCGATGCTGCCGCGCGAGGCGCCGATCACCGGTTCGACGCGGGCCTCCTCGCCCAGCAGTGAGAGATCCCCGCCGGCGAAATCGACCGCGAACCGCCACGAGAAGTAGCTGTGCTTCTGACCGACGACGCCGCCGATGCCGTCGCGTGTGGCCTCGATCTGCGCCAGCGGGGACAGCGCCGGATTGTAGCGGCACCAGTAGAGCCGATAGCCGAACAGCAGTTCCTGTCCGCGCTGCGGTTTGGCGGTTGGATTCCAGAACGCGACGATGTTGTCGAAGGTCTCATCGCTCGCCGGGATCTCCACCAGCATGACCGCGCCGCCACCCCAGTTGCCCTTGGGTTCGACCCAGACGCTCGGCCGCCGATCGTAGAATACGCCGTCGTCCTGATAGTGATCGAAGTTGCGGTCGCGCTGCATGAGCCCGAAGCCGCGCGGCGACTCATCGGCGTAGGAATTCACGCGCACCGTCGGTGAATTGACCAGCGGCCGCCAGAGCCACTCGCCCGCACCGGTGTGCAGCTGCAGGCCATCGGAATCGTGGATCGCGGGCCGCCAGTCTGAGTCCACGCGCCGGTCGTTCGGTCCGCACAGGAACATGCTGGTCCCGGGCGCGATGCCGAGCCGCTCGATGCTCTTGCGCGGATAGAGCGCGGCATCGACCTCCATGATGAGTGTATCGGCCGCCTCGATCACGAAGCGATAGGCACCCGCGCCGCTGGGCGAATCGAGCAGGCCATATACGGTGAGCTGGCTAGAGTCCTTGGCGGGGCGCTCGAGATAATAGGCGACGAAGTCGGGGAACTCCTCGGGGCGCGGCATGCCGCAGTCGATCGCAAGGCCACGCTGCGACATGCCGTATTGCAGCTCGCCGTCGACGGCGCGGAAATACGAGGCACCCTGGAAGGCTACGATGTCTCGTTTCCAGTCGGTATGGAACAGCAGGCGAAATCCGGCGAATCCCAGGGTCGGCGGCAGCTTGCGACTGTCCACGCCACTTCTGCTGTAATCGAACAGCGCCGGATCGAAGCTCAGTTCCTGTGACTGGCCATTCTCAATACTGTAGATCTTGACCGGCTTCTTGATGGTGAAGCCGAGATGAAACAGCTGTACCCGGAAACGCAATGCCTCGCCCAACCACAGCGAGTGATCGTCGCGGAAGCGGATCGACTGCCATTGATCCCAGCTCATTTTCGCGATTGGGGGCGGCAGCTCTGCCGGTGGCGCCTGATAGGCCGCGTTGGCCAGCGAGCGCGCCAGGCTTTTGAGCCTGGCGTAATCGAATGCGCTCGCGGCACCGAGCCGCTTCAATGACGCAGGGCGAACCGTCTCGGCAGCCAGCACGTCGGGGCATGAGAAAGCGGACGCCGTCAGCGCTGCACCGGTCTGCAGGAATCGACGTCGCAGCATGCGGGCAATCGCAGGGTCGTACCGTCACGTAACGGCAGTCGCATTGTACAGGCGCCTGCGGGCATCGTGGCGGCGCGCAATGTACGCGGCCGGTCTCGACCGGCCGCCTGCTGACGGATTGGCCTGAGCACGGGTTTTGAGCCAAATGCGTCGGTGGCAATTGGGAGGTATGGGGCAGCTCAATCCGCCATTTGGGCTTCTTAGCCGCGGACTATCATGATCGGCGGATGCACCTTCTAGCTGGAGATTGGGCAGATGAAGTCTTGTCGAATCGCGATAGCCATTCTGTCGACCATCGCTGCCATCGCTGCCCGAGCAGAGGAACGGTTGCCGACCATCCCTCCCGCGCAGTACACGGAGGAACAGAAGCAGGCAGCAGCCGACTTCGAGTCGGCGCGGAAAGTTCCGGTATTCGGTCCGTTCGAGCCCTTAATGTACAGCCCGCAGGTGATGTCGCAGGCACGCGCGATGGGGGACTACCTTCGGTACAAGTCGGCTATAGGTAATACGCTAAGCGAACTCGTAATCCTGATTACTGCCCGCGAATGGACGCAGGACTATGAATGGGCCGTGCACTATCCGATCGCACTGAAGGCGGGTATTCGGAAAGAGGTTGCTGACGACATTGCCGTAGGCCGACGCCCGACCGCAATGAGCCCTGATGAAGAGACGGTGTTCGACTTCACCAGCGAACTTCTGAGGAACGAGCAAGTCTCCGACGCGACATTTGAGCGCGCCAAGTCGCGCTTGGGAATGAAGGGAGTTGTCGACATGACGGGAATTGTTGGTTACTACACGTTTCTTGCAATGCAGCTCAACGTCGCGCAGTACCCGGTCGCAATGGACGGAAAGAAGCTTCGCCGACTATTTCGCTAGCTCAAAGTTCCTCGGTAAGCAGCTTCGAAGTGAACGACAGCTTTCGAGATACCAGTTCGCGCAATCCAAGGACACGTTTTGGCCGGGTGCAGACGCTCGCTAACAGGCCGCCTGCCGTCTTTGAGCAGGGAACGTTGAGCAATCCCGCCGTGTGATACGAGCGTTAGGGTCCTTCGTCTCGCCGAGGCCGGCCGCCTGACTCGATCGCCGCGCTACTCATTGTGTTTGGGACCTTTCTGACACCATGCACCCAGCCGACCGCAGGCGCACTATGCGGACCACGGTAGCAACACGATCTTGCCGCCAAGTCCTCCCCTGTCGATGCGCGCATGGACCTCCCTTGCCGCTGCGAGCGGCAGTCGGTCGATCACGACTGGCTGAATGGCGCCAACGCCCAACAGCTGGAACAGCGTCGCCATGTCGGCCTCGAATTCCTGCGGATGACTCGATCGACGGGCCGTTATGCTGTAAAAGACGGCGCTGCGGCTACTGAAAAGGAAGCTCAATGCGCTCCACAGCTTGAGCCTAACCAAGCCGAAGCCTGCGGCAATCAGGCTCTCGCGGGCCACTGCCATCGTTTGCGACCCGTAACCAACGAGCAGCCCGCCGGGCGCGAGGCACGCAAACGAACGGCCGAAGTGCGCTCCGCCAATCGCATCGAAGGCGATATCAACGCCGGTCCCACCCGGGGTCAGTTGGCGCACGGAAGTAACGAAGTCACCCGCGCGATAGTCGATCGCCGCTGCCCCGAACCGCTCAATCACCGCCAGGTTCGCCGCGGAACACGTGCCAATCGCCTTCAGGCCGAGGTGGCGCGCGAGATCGAGCAACGCTGTACCGACGGTGCCGGAAGCGCCTATGACGAGAATTGTGGCGCCGGATGGTAGGTTGCGGCAGCGAGTCAGCATCTGAAAGGCGGTGAGATAAGCAAGAGGGATGCAAACCGCCTCGGCCAGATCGATCCCGTCGGGGACAGGCACGAGAAAGCGGGACGGCCGGATCGCATACTGCGCGTAGCCACCCACGACACACAGATCGGCGACCATCTCGCCCTCGAGCGGTGCTACTACGCCGGCACCAGTCTTCTCGATGACGCCAACGATCTCGTAGCCAGGCGTGAACGGCAGCGGCCCCTTGAAATCCGGATACCGGCCGCGCCGAATCATCGTATCGGTAAAACCGGTGCCGGCGGCGAGCACCTTAATGCGAACCTCCCCGGGTCCTGGCTCAGGAATCGCCGACTCCTCCACTACTTGCAGGACTTCGGGACCGCCAAATCGCGAAATACGCAGGTGTTGCCAAGGCATCCAATCAGCATAGGCAGATGGGCATTGCGCGTCGAGCGGTGTGCTAAACGCCGGCGAGTTCGGTGACTCTTAGTTGGCGAGCGACCGCTCCCGGGCGATGCTTCTGGCGGATAGCTGACTCACATTGGCACGGTCCGGACGCTCGCCAACGGGTCGCCTGCCGTCTGTAAGGAGCGGACATCGAGCAATCTGCGCGCATGAGACGCGGCGGGGCTGCAAGTTCGAGTCGGGCGATCGCGCGCAGTAAGTGTCCCAAATTCGAGACAGGCCAGTTTAGGAAATTATCCGAAGCTCTTGTTCTAAATGGTGGGCGGTACTGGGATCGAACCAGTGGCCCCTGCCGTGTGAAAGCAGTGCTCTACCGCTGAGCTAACCGCCCGCTTTTCGAGGGAGCGAAAGTCTATAGGTGGCTCGCCCGCAAGGCAAATGACTGCGCCGCGCCAGCGGCGCGTGGACTCGCACCCGGATCCCTCACCGATCGCCTCCAGCGCGACTGCGCCGCCGGATTGACGGCGATGCCGCGTAGCCTCAGTGTGCGAATCGCCATGCCCGATCGCCTGCTGTAGCGCTCGTTGGGCAGGCGTAAATCTGTTCGGTCGACGGGGGATCAAGACGTGATTCAGCGTATCAGTGTGGCGGCATTTGCCCGCGTAACTTTGCTGGTATGTGTGGTGGTCAGCGATGCCGGTGCCGCTCCGCCCGGCGATGCGCCCGCCGTTCCTCCCAAGGTCGCCGCTAAGCCGATCCCTAAGGAATCTCCGGCACTGTTCGGCATGGGCGCGCAGCCGTGCCAGGCCTTCGTCGACGTGGTCGGTGAGACCAACAGTCGCGAGATCGCGATCAGCGGGGCGATGTTCTCCTGGGCGCAGGGCTGGTTTTCGGCGCGCAACGTGGTGGGTCATGAGAGCGCGCCGCGCGTAGTTGGCGGCGGCCTGCCCGCCGAGAGACTCAAGTCCCTGCTGGCCGCGGAATGCAAGGATCATCCGGATGAGGCCCTGTACCTGGCGGTGAACGATCTGTACAAGGCGCTGGCAAGAAAAGGGCTTTAACCCCACCGCTGACGGGTGCCGCCGCTCAGCGGATCGACGATTTCACATCGGGTCCGCCGCGCCCCAGCAGCTTGCACGCCAGCACCCTGAAGGCGCGCCGCCGGGATCAGCCCGGCCGCAGCCGCTGCGCGAACATCTCCTCGAACGCCGGCATCACCGCCTCGACGATGTCCTGGTACTCGTCCGGCACCCGTCGCGCGCGCGCGCGGTAGGGCTCGAACCCCGTCGAGCGCACCACCGCCTCGTACCAGTGAGGCGCCCACACGCCATCGCTCGGCCGCGGTCCGGCAGGCCACTGCAGCATGCGTGGCGTGAAGGCGACGCCGAGCGCTGCGCACAGCGCGAGCAGATGCGCCTCCGGCGCCTGCAGGAACTCACCCGCATCGATCACCGGCGGAGTCTCCCCACGAAGCTCCTGCAGGTAGCCGAAGATCTCGCGCTGCTGCAGCACGCCGATATCCTCCGCGGTGACGCGCGGACGGCTCTTTATATAGGACAGCAGCACCTCGCGCGGATCGCGAATGAGAAACACGTGCGTGAGCTCCGCGAGCCAGCGCCGATCGATATGCGCCAGCAGGTGGTGCGTCATGTGTTTTTGGTACCAGATCGCCTTGCCGCAAGGTATCGGGCCGGTGAGCCAGGCCGCCACGCGCCGCCAGTCGGTGTCCCCCGCCGCGATTACCTGTTCGCGCCCGGGATGATCGAGAGCGGTTTGCGCCAGGTAGTGAGCGTACAGCGGCTCGTCGACGACCGCGCAGTCGCCGCGGTTCTCCCAGGCACGCATCATGGCGGTGGAGATATTGCGCGGTCCCGACCACGCCGCCAGCCGCAGGGGCTTCACGGCGGCGGCCGTACCGCGACATCGCGCTCGATGAGCCGCAGGTAGAGCTGCTGCAGACGCTCGACCACGGGGCCGCGGCCGGCGCTTATCTTCCGCCCATCGATCTCGACGACCGGAGCGATGCCGGCGTACGTGCCCGTGACAAAAGCCTCCTGTGCCGCGTAGGCTTCAGTGAGACTGAAGTTCTTCTCGCGCGCCGTGATGCCATTCTCCCGACACAGCTTGAGTACGTTGGCGCGCGTGATGCCGGCGAGGCAGTAGTCACCGGTCGACGTCCATACCTCCCCGCCGCGCACGATGAAGAAGTGTGTCGAGTTGCAGGTGGCCACGAAGCCGTGCGGGTCGAGCATCAGCGCCTCATCCACACCCGCCTTGGTGGCCTGGATGCAGGCGGTGATGCAGTTGAGCTTGGAGTGCGAGTTCAGCTTCGGATCCTGCACGTCGGGAGCGCCGCGGCGCACGTGCACCGTAAACAGCCGCACGCCCTGCGTCAGCAGCTCCGAACGCGGAACCTTGTATTCCGCAATGATCACCACCGTCGCCGCGCCGATGCAGGCGCGCGGATCCTGATGCGGGGTGCTCTTCAGGCCGCGCGTCACCATGAGACGCAGGTGCACCCCTTCGGTCATGTGGTTCGCCGCGAGCGTACGGTAGAGCGCTGCGGCTAACGCCGCACGATCGAGGCCGATGTCCAGGTCGATGGCCTTGGCGGCCTCGTAGAGCCGCTCGAGATGCGCATCGAGGAAGGCGATGCGGCCACGGTGCACCCGCAGGCCCTCCCATACTCCGTCTCCGAGAATGAATCCCGAGTCGAACACCGATACCAGCGCCTGCCCGCGCGGGCGCAGCTCGCCGTTCACGTATACGAGAATGTCGTGATTGCGTGGGTCGTCGGTGGCGTGATGCGTCCCCTGTGTCATGATTTACGTACCTTGTGCGGCGGCCGCGGTGCTTCGTCAGTGCGGATTCTAGCGCGGGACGGGGCACTCCCCTGAGGGCGAGGCGTTACGGGCGTCCCTGCCGGTGATGCCGGGCGATCACCTTAGGTGTCATTTCCCTGGCAAACGGCGGCTGTTCTACTTCCGCACCATGCCGCAAATCCATGGCGTACAGGTGCTCCTGGCGGTGTTCGCGACCGTCGCGCTGCGGCCTTCATCGTCCGCCCGCTGTCGATCGAACGGCTGCGCTGGCTGGTGGTCATCGTGGTGATCTACGCAGCGGTGCTGATGCTGTTGTCGGCGCGCACGCGTGCCGCCGCGGCCGGCTGAACACTATCCGTCGCGCCGCCGATCCCCTACATTGTCCCCATGCACGAGCCGACGAGCGCTGCCCAGGCGACCGCTTCCCTCACCTACCCTTTCCAGGGCGCACCGGCACCCGGTGAGACGAGCGCGGTCGCGCCCGGCGTGCTGTGGCTGCGCATGCCGCTGCCGATGGCCGGGCTCAGCCACATCAACCTCTGGGCGCTCGAGGACGACGGCGGCTGGACCCTGGTCGACACCGGCATGCAGACGCCGCAGACCGCCACTCACTGGCAGAGTGCTTTCTCCGGGCCGCTGCACAGTCGCAAGGTGATGCGGGTCATCTGCACGCACATGCATCCGGATCATATCGGCATGGCCGGCTGGCTCACCCGGCAGCACGAGTGCCGGCTGTGGACCACGCGTCTCGAGTACGTGGTCTGTCGTATGTTGGTCGCCGACACTGGGCGCGAGGCACCCCCGGATGCGGTGCACTTCTACCGGGCCGCCGGTTGGGACGAGGTGGCGCTGGCCGGATACAAGGCCCGCTTCGGCGGCTTCGGCAAGGCGGTGTACACACTCCCGGACAGCTACCGGCGCATCATCGACGGCGAGGAGCTGCGCATCGGCGGACGGGTGTGGCGGGCCGTCGTCGGACGCGGTCATTCACCGGAGCACCTGTGCCTGCACTGCGAGGAGCTCAAGGTGCTGATCTCGGGCGATCAGGTGCTGCCGCGCATTACCTCCAACGTCTCGGTCTTTCCCACCGAACCCGATGCCGACCCCTTGAGCGAGTGGCTCGAGTCCCTCGCCAGTATCCGCCAACGCGTCCCCGACGACGTGCTGGTGCTGCCTTCGCACAACGAGCCGTTTCATGGTTTGCACGCGCGGCTCGAGGAGCTCATCGCCGGCCACGAGCAACGCCTGCGCCAGGTACACGAGCTGCTAGCCACGCCGCGCCGCGCGGTGGACCTGTTCGCCGTGCTGTTTCGCCGCAAGGTCGCCGCGGACATGCTCAGCATGGCCACCGGCGAGAGCCTCGCACACCTCAACTGCCTCATCGCCCGAGGCCAGGCGACGCGCGAGCAGGATGAGGCCGGCGTCGCCTGGTACCGCCGCAGCTGAGAGTCCTAAGCTGGAATGGGCGCGCACGCCGCGCATCGCTCCCGTAAGATTCACGGATGCCGGACAGCACGCTCAGCACGATCGCGGAAGCATCGGGCTTTCGCCGCACGGGACGCGCCGACGAAGTGACGCGGCTGTGCGCGGCGTTCGCCGCCGCCTGGCCGCAGGCCGTGCACACGCTCGAGTTCGGTCACTCGGCGGAAGGTCGCCCGATGCGGGCGCTGATCGTGTCCCGCGCGGACCCGCGCACGGTGCCCGTCCTCATGCTCCAGGGCGGCATCCACCCCGGGGAGAGCGACGGTAAGGACGCAGGCTTCATTGCCCTGCGCGAGCTGCTCGAGGGCAGCGCCGCCCCCGGCGCGCTCGAGCGCATGGCGATCCTTTTCGTGCCGGCGTTCAACGTGGATGGGCACGAGCGCTTCGGCCCCTGGAATCGACCCAACCAGAATGGCCCCGAGGAGACCGGCTGGCGCACCACGGCGCAGAACCTCAACCTCAACCGCGACTACGCCAAGGCGGACGCGCCGGAGATGCGGGCGCTGCTCGGACTCATTCGCAGCTGGGATCCGCTGGTGTTTGCGGACCTGCACGTCACCGATGGCGCGAACTTCGAGCCCGACATTTCGCTGCAGGCCGAGCCCATCAATCAAGGCGATGCGCAACTCTTCGCGGCCGGTCGCGAGCTGCGCGATGCGCTGATCGCCCGGCTTGCGGCCCAGGGCTCGCTGCCGCTGCCCTTTTATCCTGATCTCGCCCGTACCGATGACCCGACGTCCGGCTTTCTGCTCACTGTGTACTCGCCGCGCTTCTCCACCGGCTATTTTCCGCAGCGTAATCGCTTCACCGTGTTGGTCGAAACGCATTCGTGGAAGGACTACGCGCACCGCGTATGCGTCACGCGCAACACCATCATCGCGCTCACCGAGCTCCTCGCCGAGCACGGCCAGCGCTTCCGCGAGCTTGCGCACGCCGCGGACCGCGATGCCGCGCGACTCGGCGGCAGAGGCGTGGTGCTCGACTACAGCTCGAGCTGGCGCGAGCCCACGACGGGGGCTAGAAGCGGCGCGCCCGCCGCAGACGGCGGTGAGCTGATCGATTTCAGGGGCTACGCCTACACGCGCGAGCTGTCCGCGATCTCTGGGCAACCGGTGACCGTGTACGACTCCGCCCGACCCCAGATCTGGCGCGTGCCGCTGCGCGAGCGGGTGTCGCCGTCGCTGGTGGTGAAGGCGCCCCTGGGTGGCTATGTCGTGCCCGCCGCCTGGGCCGCGGACATCGGTGCGCGGCTCGCGGTGCACGGCATCAGCGCCGAGCCGTTGCGCACCAGCGCGCAGGTACAGGTCGAGGCGTTCCACGCGACGCGGGTGCAGTTCGCGGCCGCACCGTTCGAGGGCCGCATGCGCGTGCAGCTGAGCGGCCGCTGGACACGCGAGACGCGCGAGATCGGCGCCGGCGCGCTGTTCGTGCCCATCGCCCAGCCCGCCGCGCGGCTGGTGATGCACCTGCTCGAGCCGCAGGCGCCCGATTCATTCGCGGCGTGGGGATTCTTCAACGCGTGCTTCGAGCCGAAGGAGCACTTCGAGCCCTACGTGGCCGAGCAGATCGCGCGCGAAATGCTGGCGCAGCAGCCGGCGCTGCAGGACGAATTCGAGCGCAAGCTCGAGGCGGAACCGGCCTTTGCCGCAGACCCGGAAGGTCGGCTCAACTTCTTTCTACGGCGACATGCCTCGTGGGACTCACAGCTGAATCTTTATCCGGTGTTCCGCGTGGACGAATTGCTGGTTTCTTCGGCTACCACGCGGGGATAGATCTTGCACAGTCTGAAGCTACCGATCATCGCTCTTCTCCTGGCCTGCGCCGTCACCGCCACCGCACAGGCCGCGACCGACCCGCAGTCAACAACCGCTGGCCCGGTGCCTGCCGCCACCGCGCCCTCACCCGAGCCACCCGCGCCTTCCACGCCATCCGCCCAGCCCTCAGAGCGCGGCCTCGTCTCGGACATCAAGCTGTATTTCACTGCGCCGCTGCGCTGGGATGCGACCGACTGGGCATGGTTCGGAGGCGCATTAGTCCTTATCGGGGCCTCTCACCACTGGGACTCCCAGGTGAGGACTCATTTCTTCAGACCGGGCGAGAGCACCAACAGCTACGACCTGCAGGACGCCCTGCCCGCTGCCGGCGTGTTCGTGGCGACCTGGGCCTCGGCGACGCTCCTCAATGACAACAACGGGCGTCGCGAGGCCTGGGCGATGTTCGAGGCGGCGGGCCTGAGCAGTGTTGCCGGCTACGTCATCGAATACGCCGCCGGGCGTGAGGGACCCAATAACACTAACGACCCTAATGCCTGGCGCAAGGGCGGTCTCGGCTCCTTCCCCTCCGAGCACACCACCGCCGCCTTCGCCATCGGCACCGTGCTCGCCGAGTCAGGCAACGATGAGTACCGCTGGGCGCGCCGCATACTCGGCTACGGCATCGGCATCTTCACCGGCTACGAGCGCCTGAAGCACAACCAGCACTGGCTGTCGGACACGGTCGCGGGAGCGGCGCTCGGTGCGGCGAGCGCCCACTTCACGATGGACCGGGTGTACGGCGATTCGAAGGACAGCAACCTGTCGCTGGAGCCGGTGCCGGGGGGCGCGATGCTCACGTACCGGATTGAGTTGCAGTAGAGCAGCACCGCCCGGTCCAACGATTTTTAGACGGCGATCTTCTCGAAGGAGAATTTCGGAGCGTCGGCGCGAACGGAAGCGTGCTCAATCGTCATTGAGCAAATATTGCCGTTGGCATCAAAGTCGATGACAGTGTTCTCGTCTAAATCACGCGTCTCCGCAACCGGAGCGTCCCGCAGCTCGATCAGCAGCGTGTCCGTATGCTCGTAGTACCGGACCTTCATCGGACGAAGCCTCTGTCAAAAAATGCGTTATTAACGGTTTCGCCGTCTGGCAGCAGGATAACGCGAAGGTAGCGATTGTTCATCTCTGGCACTTGGCACCAGCGTTTGATGCGGCCATCTGCCTGAACTACCTGCCGAATCGGCGAGTCAACGGCACGCTGTAGCCACACGTCCTGGATTAAGGCCCGGTCGGGACGCTGCCGAATCGTCTCGAAGTAACGCGTGAATTTCACGTCACCAACCTGACAGAAAGCACCCGCCGCATAGGCTGCGAATTCTCGGAATAGACAGTGCCGCCTTGTGGACCGTCACTGCGGGCACTCGAGTACGGTATGAGTCTGTGCCTTGATCAAGTCTCGTCGCGCGGTCGGCCGATTTGATGGCTAGGGCTCGCGCCGCGCGTCTCCGCCCGCCCAGCGGATGACTCCGTGACACCATTGCGTCACATCCTCAAGCCGCTCCACGAATCCCAGCGTGCGGATGAGCGCGAACGCACGGATGTCCGCCTGCGGCAGTTCGCGTTGCAAGCACGCGGCCGCTGCCAGCAACGTCCTGCCCTTGGTGACTACGTCATCGATCAGTACGATTCTGTTCGCGGGTATCACGGGCACGGTCACCGCGAACGACTCATAGTGCTGCTGCACAGTGGGGCGTGCGCCCTCCGGCGCCGTTGAGGACTTGCGCACCGCCGCCTCCCGCCGCAAACCGATCCACACCCGTGGTCCACAGCCTATGACGCTCAGCGCGGTGGCAAGCTGCAGCGCGACCCAGCGCGGGGTAATCGACGCGCTGCTCCCGGGAACGGGAACCAGCACTGCATCGTGCGCAAACAGAGCGGCGAGACGTCGATCATGGAAGGTCGTTTTGCAAACAACGCCCGCGTAGTGCGGCAGCCACAGCGGATCAATGCTCTTCACCCGGGTGCAGAGTAGTCGGGAAGCCTTGGCGACCGTCCCCATCGCCCGGGGCGAATAGACGTAGCACGACGCAAAAGGCAAAGCGCAAGGTATCGCAACATCGGCACTTAGCGAGGCGGGCGGCGACGATCGGGGCAGCTCATAGCGCGAAATCGTCCCGCGGCTGGGGCTCGGATTGCAGCGTGTCATGATCGGGCGTGGTGCGGCCCTTTTCATGGACTGACTCCAGAAAGGGGGCCGCGGCGTTGCCCGCCTCCTGCGCGCGCAGCTGCACCCATGCCTCCCGTGCGCGGCGTCGGATTTCCTCAACGTCGGTCACCGGATCGGCGGTGCCTTGCGCTTGGCGTTCCGTCCGCGCCTCTCCCACGGATCGCTCGGTGCCCGTTCGCGCAGCCGCGCGCCGCTCGCGCAGCTGCACGCGGCTGCGGTATTCGGCCCGCAGCCGCTCCGCTACGCCGCTCGGTATGCCGCGCTGCTCCATCTTCAAGTGCATTAATGGGATGGCCGGCAGAGGTTCGCGGTCGATGCCTTGCGCAGCCAGGCTGCGATGATCGACTCGAGCTGCCACGTTCGCCTCCCGCAGTGCATGGTTGGTAAGACTCGCCCATCGCTCGCGAATGCTCACGAACTCCTGGCGATGGTCCGGCAGCTCGCGGCGTCGACGCTCGAGCGGCGTCATATCGAGTCCGGTCTTGGCGCCGAGTCCGGCAGGTGTGACTTCACGCGTCGTGGTCAGGAGGTGTGCATGAAAATTGCGCGGATCTCCGCCCGCTCGCGGCTCGTGCACTGAAAGGTCGACGGCGACCTTGTAACGCTCCGCGATCTCGCGCGAAAAGGACCGCGCCAGCGCCAGACGCTGTCCGGCGTCGAGCTCAACGGGCAGGCTGATTTGGTACTCGCGTGCGATGCGCGAGTTGTGGCGCTTCTCGGCGTGTTCCGCGGTGTTCCATAGTTTCTCGCGGTTACGCGCCCAGGCAATTGCAGCGCCGTCGAATTGTGAGGGCAGAAAGATCTCGGTATGCAGGACATCCCGCCGCCGGCTGTAGTTGTGCAGGTCCCCGCTGCGCTCGTCGCGGATACGCTCGCCAGCGCGGTACGCTGCGGCCGCCGTGGCGCGGCGGCCGGTACTGCGTGCCACCGAGCTGATCTGCATGCGAAAGATGGCCACCGCTCAGCACCTGGCCCGAAAGTTCACCTTGAGCCACACCGGAGACGAAGCGGTTTTCAGGTAACCGCTTAGATCCGGCAGCTGCTCAAGCTCCGCAGGGAGTACTGCGGCTTCAGTAACGCGGTGCTGGCTGGTACTGGTGGAGCGCCGTGCACCCCGTGTCACAAATCCTGATTCACGATCGCGCCCGCGCGACGTCTGTCTGCGCAGCACTTCCCGCTCCCCAATGAGACGCGAGGCAAAATGCGAAGTCCCACCGTTCTCGCTACCCGAACAACGCAAAATCAGACTGTTACCACAGTTTTCGACGATCGTCTGCGCCTCCCCGACGCCGTAAGTACTGGAGACCTGCCCGACAGACTGGAACCCCAGTACACACCGTCCGCCGAACTTGCGCAGCCTCGCCAGAGCATCCTTCAATCCCTCGATCGCCCCGAGCGAGTCCAGCTCGTCGACGACGAACCAGAGGCACAGATCCTGCTCCGCACGGTCCATCGCCTCAAAAATTGAGAGCCGTACCCAAGTAGCGATGATCGACCGCAGGGCGGCAATCTGTGCCGCACTGTAGGGGATGAACAGCACGCCGTGCCCGGTTCGAACCCAGTCGCGCACCGAGAAGGCACGCGAGCGCTGGGCCTGCAAATACTCGAGAGCCGAGGCCGCGGAGCCAGCAACCGAGCGTATCGAGCCGAACATGCGTGCGTTCTCCGGCTCGAGGAAGGGCTGCGCCGGAGATCCGGCCACCAGCGCTCGCAGCTCCATGGTCGGTGCCACGGTCAGCAGCCGCCACAGCTCTGCCGGGTTTCGGCACTCCGAATCGCAGCAACGTCTGATGACGGCGCTGAGAAACGTGCGCGCATAGCCGCGCCACTCGCGCCCGGAAGCGTCGTCGCTCGTTGGAATCAGTCCGCTTACGAGCTGTTCGACATCCCAGGGTTCACGAATCTCGGCGAACGGATCCCAGCGTACGGAGAGTGGGTCGAATGGATTGAGAACGATGTCTCCGCGCCGCCGGTCGAAGAATCGCGCCCGATAGCCGCCGTCGGGGTCCGTGATCACCGCCCGGTCCCCGCGCTCGAGCGCTCGGGCAAGCAGCCCGGCAATCGCGGTCGATTTGCCAGTGCCGGTGGTACCGATCAGTTTGAAGTGCCGGGTCTCCTCCGTTGCTGCAATCGGAACACCGGCCAGCGTGACTGCCCCGGGTCCAAACCGGCGACGCCGCCGAACCACGCGGCGCTTTTGCCGACCGTCGAGAATGCGGGCTCCGCGCTTGTGCTTCTCCAACTCGGTGCGGGGCAGTGCCAGACGCACAGCGCTCGCAAGCGCGCCGGCCAGCAGCAGGACCGGCTTCCAGCTGTGCTCGGTCAAGCGGATGCCACTCCAGTCCAATCGGCCCCTCAGTAACCCTTGACGATGAAGAAATCGCCGCCGGCGCCGTAGGTAGGCGCGCTGCGGTCAACGCGCACGCACAGCCGTTGCGCGCCACCACAATGGCGCAGTTCCATGCGGGCGCCCTGGTGGCTCAGACGGTCAATATTCGACGTCAATTGATCTCGCGTGGCTTTCAATGCGGCAACGCTCGCCTGCGTCGGCAGCAGATACCAAACGATTCCGAGGGGAACGATCGCCGCCAGGGTCAGAATGGCCGCGCTCCACGCCAGGAGTCGCAGGTTCGCGACGCGCTGCAGCCGGCGCAGTGCAGCCGCCGCGCGCCGGCTGTCTTCCGTTAGCGCGTGCAGTTCATTGAGAACCGTCGCGCGAATCTCCTCGCGTACAATTGCGTCCAGGCCTGCCGTGTGCTCGCGCAGCTTGTCCAAAGTCGCTGCTGCGAGAGACTGCTGCGCCTGCGCCGCCTCCATCAGCAATCCCACCTTCATAGTGTCGTCTGCCACGCCCACAGCCACTGACTCACTCCGGCTCGAGGCCGTGATCCGGGTGCGGAGTCTGTCGCCCGCGATCGGCACTGCATACACGGTCGGTCTCGCATCGGCGCGCCGTTCCTCGGGCCGGGAAACTGAGAATGCGCGCCGAGCTCGGCGTCGCGCTCGGGCGCGCGGCAGCCGCAGCTGGGCTCAACCGGACCACCCGCCACTCCGGAGTCGACGCGAGCTTGAGATAGCCGCTCAGGTCCGGCAGTTGCTCGATCTCCGATCCCATGACCGCGGACTCGATGCCGAGGTGCTCGGCACGCGTGATCGACGGCACGAAATCGGTGAGGCGCCGCGATCTCGAAGTGGTGATGCGCGTGACCTCGCGCTCGCCGATCAGACGGGAAGCGAACTGCGACGTGCCTCCGTGCTCGCTGCCCGAGCAGCGAAGTATGAGCGTGTTGCCACAATTCTCGACCAGCGTCTGCGCCTCTCCGCTGCCGTACGTCGAGGATACCTGCGCAATTGACTGAAATCCGAGCACGCAACGGCCGCCGAACTTCCTCACTCGTGCGAGTGCGTCCTTGAGGCCGTCGATCTGCCCGAGCGCATCAAGTTCATCGACCACGAACCACAGCCGCTGATCCCCCTCCTCGCGGTTCATCGTCGCGAAAATGGCCAGCCGCATCCATGCCGAAATCGTGGAACGCAGGGCGGCGATCTGGCCGGCGCGGTAAGGCATGAACAGGACACCAGGATGGCCCCCGACGCCGGCCGAGTTTGATTGTGTGCCCCGAACCCAATCGCGCACTGAAAGGGGTGCACTGCGCTGGCGTGCGATGTAGTCAAGCGCACTCACCGCCGAGCTTGTCACCGAGCGGATGGAGTCGAACATACGACCGTTGTGCTCCTCGAGAAACGGTTGTGCAGGGGTCCCGGCCACCAGCGTCTTCAATTCGGATGTACCCGCGACCACCAATAGACGGTACAGCTCACTCATCTGTCGCGTCCCCGCGGCACGCGCCTGCGCGGTTACCGCGGCGAAGAACGTGCGTGCATAGCCGCGCCAGCTGCGATCCTGGCCCTCGTGGTCGGGAATCAGCGAGCGCGCGAGCTGATCGACGTCATAGTCGTTGCTGATCTCGCCGAACAGATCCCACTTCGCCGACCGCGAGTCGAAGGGATTGAGGATTGCATCACCTCGTTGTGGGTCGTAGAAGCGCCGCAGGTAGCCGCCATCCGGATCGGCGATGACCGCCCGGTCGCCGCGCTCCAGCGCGGCGCTGAGCATTTCGCTTATGGCCGTGCTCTTGCCGGTACCGGTGGTCCCGATGAGTTTGAAGTGTTTGGTTTCGTCCTCGGCCGCCACCGGCCACCCGGCCAGGGTGATTCCGGACGCACGGACCCGAGAGTTTGTCCTCGACCGAGCTGGTGCCATATCCAACGCCGTGGGCGATGCAGACACCATCGCGCCGCGCTGATGGATGCTGACTACGTCCTGGCGGCGCGCGAGAGAGCGACCGGCAACATAGCCCAGGGCCGCACAGCACGTGATTGCCGCGCCGATTTGCAGCATGCCACCCGCGGCGATGCCAAACGCACCCAAGAGCTCGGAGGTTGCCGCAATGCCGAGTCCCGCGACCACCGTCAGCGGAGCCGCCGCGAGCGGCGACATCAGGAGTCTATGCAACGGCGCACGTCCACGAATCAGAGCGAGCACCATCGGCCCCTGCACGCTGGCATACGCCGACACGAGTCCCGCCCACCCCCGCAGCACAGCCTCTGGTTGGATCATGCATGTACCTCGCGTGAAGCGCGGCGACTGGAAACCCTTGAATCGCCGACCTTGCGCGAAGGATCGAACCAGATCTCGCGGATGACTCGCTGGTGTCCCTCGAGGCCGCACTGGATCACGACGTCCACGAGCAGGTACAGCAGACTCTTGATGTCGCGACGCGCCAAGCCGCGGCCTGCGGTGCTTTGCTTGACCAGCAGCACCAGCTGCTCGAAGGCGAGCTCAGCACTGGTCGCGTGCACGCTGGTGATCGATCCCGGATGTCCGGAATTGACGTTGCGCAGATAGTCGAACGCCTCCTGCGCACGCAGTTCCGCCAGCAGTATACGATCTGGGCGCATCCGCAAGCAGCACTCCAGCAGCTGCTTGGGAGTCACGCGCGCGAGACCCTGATCGTCCTTGCTGTAGAAGAGGCGCACGTGGTTCGGATGCCCTTCCAGTACCAGTTCGCGCGCGTCCTCTATGGTCACGAGTCGCTCGTCGCTGGGAATCTCCTGGATTAAGGCCTTGGTCCAAGTAGTCTTGCCGGAGCCGGTCGCGCCCGAGACTACGATGTTCTTGCGCGTCTGCACCGCCAGGCGCAGGAACGCAGCGTACTGCCGCGACGCGTGGAGGCGCAGCAACTCCCGCTCCGATTCGTCGGTCGCGGTATCGGCAGGCTGCAGCGGCTGGAAAGCGCCACGGCGCGCAAGCTCCTCGATCCGCCACACCGCCTCCGTTGGTCGGCGGATCGCAATCGCGATGCAACCCATGGTAGTCGCGGGAGGCAGGACAACCTGCACGCGCTCGCCCGAGGGCAACGAGGCGGACAGCAGTGGCGCGGTCTCGTCCACCCGCTGGCGAGTGATGTTGGCAATGAGCTTCGCCAACCTGCGACACCAGTCGAAGTCCGCAAACGGAAGGTCTTCGCGTCGCCAGCCCGCGTGTGTCTCAATAAAAATCTCCCGTGGCCGGTTGATGCACAGCTCGGTTACCTCGGGGCGAGCAAGCAGCGGGCGCAACGCGCGTAAGGTGAGGTCGAGCGCGGAAACGTCACCCGCAGTCGATGGCGACGGCAATGCCCCGGAGGGCGGCGCACGGGAGAAACCCTCAGCGACCGGTGGTAGACGCGTGCAATTCATAGACGGGACGGAAATCAAGATCACGCGCCACCAGTATCTGGATGCGGTCGCCGTTGCGTTTGATCACTGTAGGCGGAATGTTGAGCGTATCCTTCAGAACCTCCGTCAGTACGTCCTGAGATGCCGACGGTGCGTAAACCACCGTGCCGCTGGAACGGTTCGAAGCCTGTACCCCAGCCTGAACCGCGCCGTCGACGACCGACACCAGCATCGCCGCGCCGAAGCGCTCCCAGAAGTGACGCTGCACCTGGCCCGGCAGACCCGAACGCCCCAGCTCGTCGGTTCCAGGGGAATCGAGAGGTACAACCACACCCTGCGGTGTTCGTGCCTGCGACCAGAGCACGAACACACGCGCTTGCCCTTGCTGCACCTGTCCGCGTGTTTCACCCACTAACTTGGTCCCGCGTTCGAGCAACACCACCTTGCCGTCGGCGCTGAAAGTGTCGGCCGCAGTTATGCAGGTGGTCATGCCAGGCAGACTCGAATCGATGGCGGTCTCGAGCGTGCAGTCAATGAATGCCCCTTTGGGTAGCAGAAATCGGGTCGTCTGCAGCACCTGCGCGCGCACCGCCTCAGCAACACTCGGTCTCAACAACGTCGCGAGTGCACCGTCACTGCGCTCCGCGGCAGGCGCAGCCGGAGCGTTTGTGGCAGCGGCCGCAGGGCCGCCGACGCCCGCGCCCTCTGCCTGCACTGATGCGCCAACAGCAGAAGTGGAGTCGGCGACTCGCGTGAACACAGCCCCCGCAGCGCGTCGCTCGTGGGCGATCTCGGCGGGTGTCTTGGCGCCCGGCCCGGCTGCGGACGCGGCATCGCGTTCGGGGGCAGCGGCCGTCACGGGCACATCGCTACCGGCCGCGGGGTGAGCTTCCATCAGAGCCTGCTCGGCAACCGGTACGCCCGCATCAACTCCGACACCTTGTGGTGGCGTCGATGCGGCAGCGGTCGGCGGCGGCACGATTCGGCCAAGCGGGGGAAGCGGCATCTCCCCCTGTGCACGGTTAACGGCCGTCGACTGCGCCGCCGCCCGCGCACGTCCCTGGCGAGACAGCGCCTGCGCGTAGTACCACGTCAACGCGGAAACCCCGAGCAAAATCATGAGTCCGGCAGCCAGAGCGCTACTCATGCGCGATTGCATGCCGCGGACTGCGTTGACCAGTGCCGTGGTCCGCTCACCGCCTACCACGTGGATAGCGGACTTCTCGGGCGTCGGCTCAGTCATGGCGGCACCTTGGTAACGCGCCGGACGGCCGGCGCGACAGTCCCAGACTCCAGTCGCTCCCCACTGCCCGTGAACCCTTGGTTCACGACGCATCCCTCGAGCCGTCCGCGCCGCAGCGCGAACTGCCGTGCAACGCGCTGCAGGATCACTTCACCCTCTTCAATGCTGAAATTGACCAGCGACTCCGTGCCGTCGTCGTTGGTGATGAAGATCGCCGGTAGCTCTTGCTGCGGAGCGAAGCGCAATCGCGTCTGTACGCCGTCGTCCCAGGCCGCGGCGGGCTTGAGCTGTGGGCTGCCGCGATAGGCATAATTGAGGTTGTGCCAGCGCGCCGTGCCGGCATGCGCGAGGCTGCGCTCCACGACCTGCGCTGGCGAGGGGCTCGACTGCTGAGGATATGTAAATCGCAGCACATAGATAACGTCGCCAAACTCCGGGGCTGGCCTGCGTTCGGTGGCCGCATAGTCGAAGTGGTAGGCGCGGCGCGTGGTGAGAACGGTGATGTTGGTGGCAAGACCACCGGCCTTGGGCTTCACGAACAGATGATTGTCCTGCGCAGCGAAGGTGATGCTGTCCAGGTCGCCGGTACCCAAACCCACGAACGTCTCACCGGGCTCGAACTCGAGGTCGATCTGGTAGCCCACATAGCCTTTGAGGCGGTACACCGCGTCCGGCGCATATACGAGCGCGCGGATGCGGGCATCCGCCGGTGCCGTTGCAGCCGGGCTCTCACCCGCTGCCGTCTCGGCGATGAACAGTGCGGCGAGAGCAAGGGCAAACAGCGAGATCCCGAAGCCTGCCTTATTCATCGACAGTGTCCGCGTTACGCGCACCGCTGCTCCTATCCTGATTTCGCGGGTGCCGACTGAGGCAGTACCTCAGCCTCCGCGGTAAACTCCACGATCTTGAATCCAAGAGGATTCCAACGGCGCACCCGCGGATCCATCGAAGGGGCCGTGTATGCGTATTCGATGGTCGCAATCCAGTGCGTGATGCGCTCGTCTGCGCCGCTGCCCTGACGTTCGGCTTTCAGATAACGCACCTGCGCCAGATCGGTAACACTGCTGGCGCGCGTGAAGAAGCTCACCGCCTCCACCTGCACACGCACCGTGCTGCCATCCTTGTGAAGGTTGAGTGGCGAGTTAGGATTGTTGGGGTTCCATAAGGCGTACCAAGCCTGGTTGCGTTGCGCAGCGTGGAACGCGCCGCACTCCTCGTAATCGCTCTCCGCAGTCGCAAAGTTGAAGCGCTCGCACACGCTGACGTAGTGAGCCAGGAAGTAGCGCGTGACGGTCTGCTCCAGAGCGGCCTTACCGGCGTAGACCGGCACCACGTCGACGATGCCGGTGCTGTTGTCCACGCGCACCACGAACGGCTCGACACGCTTCAGCGGCATCAAAAGCATGAGGCAACCGGCGAGGGTCATCACGCATGTCGCCGAGCTACCGGCTACCCACCAGGCACAGCGTGCACTGCGCTGCGCCTGGGCAGCGCGGTCCGCATCCCAGCTTGCAGCCTCGCGGAGGTAATCCTCCAGCGGCTCGTGCTTCATTGCCCGCCGTCCGGAGCTTGGGAATTGCCCGAAATGGGTTGGTGCTGCGCCGCGGGCGCATTGATTGGCTGCAACTGGCCCTTGCAGCCCGTTCTCGGGGCTGCGCAGGCGCAAACCCCGACACAAAATAGTACTGCCAACAGATGGCATCTCATCGTCCGACCCTCCTTCAGAACGTACGCCAGGCGGCACGCTGCACCGTAAGCCGCTGCGCCGGCACGTTCCCGCCACCACTAGCTCGTAAAGTTGCGACGCCTGCGGCGGCGCCGATGGCAGCGTCGGTCCCACGGCTCATGCCCCAGCTGACCACACGACTCACGGCTCCGAAGCTGCTGAGAGCCACGCCACCAGCGAGCGCCGCGGCAATGGGCAACACCTGACGCATGACGAGGAACACCACTACCGCGACCAGCACCATGTTCAGAGCGTCCACGGTGACGATGGCGGCGCCCCGCGCGGCAGTTTGCGCCGCGTAAGACTCCACGACCTGCAGCAGTAGCGCGGCTACCAGTACGGTCAGGATGGTGACGAGGGCATAGTTCGCGAGCTGCGCCAGCCATGCGGCGAAGAACCGCCGCGTTCCGTCGAACAGCAGCAACGCGATGAACAATGGACCGAGAGCCAGCAGCACCGCGAGTGCGATGCCGGACAGCGAGATCAGGAACATGGTGTATACGCACAGCAGTCCCATGAGCGCCCATACCACGGCACCCGCCACGTAGTAGCCGAAGTCCCCATTGAAGACGCCGCCGTTGTTCCAGAGATAATCGGCCACCGCACCGCCGCGTGCCCAGATCTGGTCAATGGCCGCAACCGGGTCCTGTGCACCCACCACTGCCGCTGCCAGCTCTGCCGGCGCCTGATAGAACGTGTCGACCAGCAGCGAGTTGTAGAGCCACAGATGCAGGGCTGCGCCCAGAACGATTGCAAGTGTGATCAACCGTTTCAGGCCGGTGAGGAACGGGTCGTCGATACGACCAGTCAGTTGCAGATACCCCCACGCCATCACATAAACGGTGGCCACGGTGACGATTGCCGGCTCGAGGGCCTGCGCAACGAGGGCAGTATTTGTTCCGATGTAACTGACGAGCTGCGCGTTCAGCCACGTCCAGAATGTCTCAAAAAACCCCACGCTCGCTCCTCGAGCTCACGGATGCGGCTGAAATCGGCCGTCGAACTGGCCGTGACCCGCTACGGTCAGCTCCCGCGCAATCTGTGAGTTCGCCCATTGCTGAGCCTGCAGTCCGCGGTACAGAACCTGCAGCTTGGTGTTCTCGTTCTGCAGCATTCCTTGCTCGGCAGCGATGCGCGCCTGCAGCTCCAGGATGGACTTCTGGTCATCGGCACGACCAATGGCATCGATCAGCTGCTGCATAGCCGCAAAGCGGCCGCTGGAGTTGCTAAGTGCCTCGTGCGAGACACTCTGCAGCAATGCGACGGACTGCCGCCCTGCCTGCAGCTGGTTACCGGCCGCGGGCGGCAGTGCGGCGAGCTGTGCGGCAGAAAGCACCGCTGTCGTCCTGAGCGCGCCTTGCACGTCCCCTGTGAGCGCAGGGTATCCGCCGCCACCGTGCAGGACGCTCTGGAGCGTCGCCCAATTGGGTGGCAGGTAGTTGCGCGGCGTCCCGGCCAGAAGTTGTTGCATGCCGCGGGCTCCGGTAATTGACTGGTACTCGGATTGCGCCTGTGCGAGCTGATTGCGCGCTGTGGCCAGCTGCTGCTCGAGTGTCTGCATCTGGGAGATCAATTGCGTCAGCGATGCCACATCGATGACCGCGAACTGCGCATGTGCGGCCGGTGCACTGGCAAGCAATAGCGTAACGGCGACGATGTTGCGCATCTTTTGGCTTGACATAGAAACCTCCCGGTTCAGATAAGCTTGGTACTAGAAATCACTCCTGGGTGCATTCCGCGAGAAATGCCGGTAACCAATGCAGCGGCTCGGGCCCATGCGCTACGATCATTCGCCGCATGCGCTCGACGTGACGTGCACGGCCTGAGATCACTGCGAGTTCAGCCTCGCAGCCCTTGAGATCCAGACGGCAGACGACGCTGTGGTGTCCCTGTTTGACGAGAAAGGTGCGCGAGCCGGGTTCGAGCTGTTCCTTGATCAGCTTGAACTCCCGCTCGCTCAGACCAAATCCTTGGGTGTACTCCTCGGCGCTGGCGTCGACATTTGGAAAGAACACCTTGGTCGGCGTCTGCTCGATGATGGTGCGGCTGATGGAGCTCTGCAGAACGTCGCTGGCGCTCTGCGTCGCGAGGCACATGACACCGTTGAGCTTGCGCCAGGTTTTAGGACCCTCCTTGGCAAAACTCTCGAACGCCGGATCGTCCAACAGGCGCCAGAATTCGTCCATCCAGCAGACGAGTCGACGACCGTCGAGCAGCCGACGTACCAAATGAAACATATAGAAGGTGAGTGGTGCACGCGTCAGCGGCTGCTCGAGAAACTCCGTCACGTCGAAGCCGATGAGACGGTAGCCACCGAGTCTCGTCGCAACGGAATCCACGGGATTGTCGAATGCCCAGGCATAGTCCCCCTGCGCGGAGTCGCACCAGCGCGCGAGCCGCGCGTGCATTCCTTCTGGGTCTGTCGGGTCTAGAAACTCCAGAAGTCGCGATAAGCGTCGCGCCCCGACCTCGAGTGCCAGCGTGCCCCGCAGAGCATGATCGAGATCTGCGCTCTCACGAGCGGACGGCGATCGGCTGCCCGGAGGCCTCACCAGCATCCGTAGCCAGGATTTCTGAAATTCAAGGTGCACCGCCTGCTCTGGCAGCTGGAGCGGGTTGAATCCCGTGGGTGCGCCGTGCCGGAGCTCGAAGTACTCGCCCCCGAGCGCGCGCACCAGGATTTCCAGACCGTGATCCTTGTCGAAGATCACCTGCGTTGCCCCGTGGCGTTGCAGGGCGGACACGAGAAAGCCGATGAAAACGGTCTTACCGGAACCGGTGGGTCCGCAGATGAAGGTGTGCCCGGTGTCCTTGCGACTGCCGCCATCGGGATCCCCAGGATCGCTCGCGTGCAGCGAGAAGTAGTACGGCGAGCGCGCGCTGGTGCACAACAGCGCGAGCGCCTCGCCCCAGTGATTGCCCATTTCACGGCCGACCGGATAGTTGTGAAACGGCGCCATGGCCGCGAAGTTGCGCGAGGTGATGGGGGCCTTGCGCGGTCGAAGCGCAAAATTGCCTGGCAGCTGCGCCCAGAACGCCGCCTCTATCGCGAGGTCCTCGCGTGCCACGGTCATCCCGGTGTCACCCAGGAGATTGCGCGCCAGTGCCACGTGGTCGTTGAGCACTTTCAGCCGCCAGCTATCAGCTTCCGGCCCGTGCTCGCCATCAAGATTCGCGAGGACCTGCAACGAAAGATGGTGATCACCCATTGCGAAATCATTGCTGCTCAGGCCGTCGAGCGCGTCCTTCAGCTGTGCAGCCTGCGAGACCGCGAAATCCCCGGCATTCATCAGTCGGAAGTGCTGTCGCTGCAGCAAGCCCTGACCTGCGGCGCGCGACAGAAACGCAAACGATTGCGTGAGCAGCAGAGGAAATGGGGCCGACAACAGGCGGTTGTACATACCCACAGCGCTCGGGGTCGGGTACTCCTTGATGCCCAGCATTGCGGCGACCTGCGTCGCCGCGGGCATGCGGTATTCGATGGCTTCCGTACCGAACAGAACCCGAGTAGTCGCCAGCGCGCCGTTCACAGGGCCAACTGGCAGCGGCACGCGCCGCCACTCCCCATTCACCAACAGTGCGAGGTACTCGAGAAGTGATGAACACCAGGTTCCGCCACAGGCATATGTGCCCAGCGCCTCCGGCTCATACCGGGTCAGAGCGGCGTGCACGGTCTGACCGAGCTTCGCGCAGCTGTCCAACGCGTCAGCCAGCTCGACTTCCGCCGGTGCAGCCTTGGTATGCGCAAGCATCCTGGAAAACAAACCTGCTGCCAGACCCGCGGCGGGCCTGTAACACACCGCGAGGTAGAGCTCATTGAGCATCAGCGTCTCGCCGGCAAGGCGCTGGCGGTATTTCGCCGTCAGGATGTCGGCAAATTCGCTGCCGGTGCCGCCACGAACCACCGCGCGCACGGGCCGCCGTATCAAATGGGTCCACAAGGCGACGTTCGGGCTGGCCAGGTTCCGCCACAGTACATTGAGGCGCTCGTGCCAGGCGTTCAGCTGCTCGTCGTCCGCGCTCTCGAAACTGGCCCCTGCAAGCCGAAACGCCAGCAGATAGTCGCCGAACGCCGTCTTCACAACCTTGTCGGCGACATGCGCCGTGTACGGGATGTGTTCCGCAGCGAGGCGTTCGCGATGGAGTGCCACGAGACGTTTGCTGCTCAGCACGGCGTTGCGTCCTGCCGTACAGGGGACGCGACCACCACCGCGGGCGGTTTGCGCCGACCGCGGTAGTTGGGCAGATCGAGCAGCAGCGGACTATAGCTGCTGGCCCGCCAGAACCGCAGCGTACCGAGCACCGCCGGCAGGCGTGTACGTCCCCAGAGCAATACCAGGTCAAAGAAGCGCGCGTCGCGTGCGCATAACAGCGCACAGACACCGTGAATCGGCGCGCATACGACGAGCGTCAGCAGATTTTTGGTCACGAGAAACGTTTCCAGGGTGAACACCATGTTGAACAGCAACGCCGCATACGTGACGCCCCACCGCATCGGCGGCCGCGTCGCGCCGACAAACAGCGGATCGGCGGTCAACCCGCCATTACGTGTGCTCATGCGTCCTCACACGCCAAACATACCGCGCACCCACGCAACAATCTGGGGTGCGCCGAACGCTATAGCTATCCCAAAAATTGCCCCCAGACACCAACCCCATGACATTCGGTTTGCCATCGCCATGGCTCCGAGAACCATTACCAAAATTATGGCGATCGGGGTCAACCAGGCGAGGATGTTCGTCTGCAACGCGGTGGCGCCGGTCATGAACGGCGAGCCCTGTGCCTGCGCCAGCACGAGGATCGGAGTCCCCCACGTGAGCGCGGCGAGTGCCAACGGCCGCGACGGGTATCGCAAGTAACGTGCTTGCATTGCGAACTCCCTCCTAGGCGCCAGCGGTGGCGCTCACGCGTGCGGCCTCCTCTTCGCGGCGTGCGTCGCGCTCTTCGCGCTTGACCTTGCCTGGTGCGCCGAAGCGAAAACCCTCGACGATGAAGGAGTGGTCGTACTGCTTCTCGCCCTGCTTGTCGATCCAGTTGTTTGAACGCACACGCGCTTCTATGAAGAGCTGATCTCCCTTGCGCGCGTTGCGTGCCAGTGCCTCGCCGATAGCTCCGAAGGCGACGAACCACAGGGTTGTGACCACCTCGCGTGCCGCACCCTCCTCGTCCTTGCCGGCATAATCGTTGCCCACCAAACAGAGCTTTGCGTAGCTCGTCTGGTTCTTCGCGACTAGTTCGGGGTTGCGCGCAAGGTTGCCCACCGCGGTCAGCGTGAAACTGTTCATCTGCATCGCTCCTCGAAGTGATGTGTTGGTTACGCGGATCGGGCACCAGTCTATGCACGCGGCAGATGATTGGAATCTCCATTCGCCGCCTGTTTGTGCAGAAACGTCGCGTGTCGATCAGCCGCGTTCCACGCGCGCGAAGTAACTGGTGTATGGTTGCGCTCGTACCTGCCGAGGAGTCTGCGCATGACGTTTGCCGAAGCAGCGCGCAATGACGGCGCCGTCGAGGAGTGCCTCGACGAACTCAATGACCTGATGGCGAAATTGCAGCGGTATCCGCCTACGGTGCTTGCCGTGGCGCTGCGGGTTCACCTGGAAACGCTGCTGCAGGCGTTGCTCGACGGCAAGGTCTGCTCGCGCGAAGAGGTACGCGATTTTGTCAGAGAGCTGGAGCGCGATGCTTTGCAGTACAGTGACGGGTAAGGTGGTGCGCCCAGCCCTCCCAGGCTACGAATAGCGCTGTCGCAGCGATTTGCTCGTCATGCTGCTGGATCCGGTGGCCGCAATCGTTTCTGCAGACAAGCTCCGCGACTACCTGCTGTCTTCAGTGCATCAGATCGGACGCCACAAGTCCGCGCTCTTCCGATCGCTTGGCTACACGCGAGAGCAGTGGTATGTGCTCGAACGGGATCTGCTGGCGGTCCTGTCCAACGAGGCACAGTCTTTTGGCATCACGGAATATGGTCAAAAATTCATCGTCCGAGGTGCCCTTTCTGGTCCGAATGGACGCACCGCAAGAATTGTAAGCGTCTGGATTATACTGACTGGTGAGACGGTACCTCGATTTGTAACCGCGTACCCCGAGGAATAGACGATGTCCTTCAAGACTCTCGACACAGTTGTCGTTACGACTGATCTGCCAAGCTACGGCCTGAAGCGCGGAGACGTCGGCGCAATCGTGGAAGTTTATTCGGCGCAAGCGGTTGAGGTTGAGTTCGTCACCGCATCCGGTCATACGCAGGCGGTCGTCACCCTTGGCACCGACCAGATTCGTCCGGTCGGGTCGCGAGATGTGCTCACAGTTCGCCAGACGGACGCAGCCTGACAATCGTTGAAGCGACTCATGCGCGTCGCTCACTGCCCAACGACGCCTGGCAACGGCCCGACGCTTCAATCACCTCACCACCCTCTCCCTCGAATCCCTGTCCCCATGCGCCGCCGAATCGCGTGATTCGCGCGAGGACGACGAGTGTGGCGGCGGCGCTGGCGCCTGCTGCGGGGCTGGTGCCGCGGGACGTGACGAGGGCGGCGGTGCGCGGTAGGCGGGTGCGCTCGCGTGGGTCTGCGCTTCCGGCTGTCCGCTGTCGGGCCTCACCGCAGGGTGATAGACCGGCAGTACCGCCGGGCTGACCGGCGCTTGCCCGCTGCGCTGCTGCGGCGCGGACGGTTCGGGCTCGGCAAGCTCGGGCGGCACGAACGCATTCGCCCGCGGCCTGGCGGTGCTCCTGTCGGCAGGCGGCGGACCCGACAGTTGCGGGTGCTGCAGGATGCGCTCGCGCTCGGCGAACGGCGCGGGGATCATCGTCGGCGGCGGGGCCGCAGCGTGCGTCTCAGCCGGATGTGCCGCCGCACCGGCGTGCGTCACCACGGGGCCGGAAATGGCAACAACCCTCACGGACGCATCCGCGGTCTGCGGCTGCAGCTGCGCAAGCTCCGCGCGCGCGAGCGGCCGGCCGCCGTTGGCCTGGATGGCCGCGAGCTGTTCATCGAACATCGCCGGCGCGCGCGGCGGCGGGTGGTGCGCAACGACCGTGCGGCGCAGGAGCGCCGCGGGCGGGCGCGCGACGATGCGGCCCTCGGTCGACCCGAGCACGCTCTGGCGGCTCGGCGCGATGGCGGGCGCTGCCGCCGTCACCAGGGATGCCGCCAGCAGCGCCGGCGCCACGTGCAGCGCATGCGTGCCGACCTGCTGACCTGAGACGAAGACGCTCTGCGGCACGCTGGTGACTGCGGCCGCACGGTTATTGACGTAGTGCGGCGTGCCGGTCTGCTCGTAGATGTGGTTGATGTAGGTGCTGCTGACGAGGCGGGTGTTGTTGACGTTGACGAGCCGCGCATATGCCGGACTCACGTGGTAGGGGGCGACGTACACCTCGTTCGGTCCGAGCGGAAACCAGCCGACGTTGCCGCCGGGCGCACCCGCTGTTTGCGCGCCAGGTGTGCCAACCCAGGCGACCAGCGCCGGGGCGTACACCGGGCGCAGCCGCCGTGGACCGGGCACCCAGCACCAGCTGTTGGTACACGGCACCCAGCGGCCGTAGTGGAACGGCGCATATCCCCATGGAGCCGCGTCCACCCAGGTCCAGCCCCAGGGCGTCACCCACACCCAGCGGCCGCGCCCGTAAGGCACCCAGCCTGCGACGACCGTGGTCGGCATCCACACGTAGCCGTACTCGGGAATGTCCTGCCAGGTGCCGTTGTTGTCGAGGTCCTGCGTGCCGGGGACGTCGCTCGGCATGTACTCCGCGGACGCCGCATCGTCCACCTGCTGCTCGCGCGCCGCGGACCAGCCGTCGAGCTCATCGGGCGGACCTAAGTTCCTGACCTCGTAGGTGAGCTGTGTAGTGCCGGAGAAAACGACCTGCTGCTGCTCGCCGATCGCCACCGTCTGCCCGCCGCCGACCGCCTGCGCGGCGCCATCGCTCACCGTCACCACCGTCACATCGCCGCGCTCGCTCACCTCCACGCGATAGTCCCCCGGCCGCTGCAGCGACAGCGCGAGATTCGGCGTGTCGATCTCGTAGACCTGGTCGGCCTCCATGTCGCGCACCCGCACGATGAGCGTGCCGCCGGTGAGCTGCATCTGGGCAGTGGCATCCCCGAGGCCGAGAAAGGCGAAACCGGTCGTGCTGCCCATGCGGATGACGGCCGCTCCGAGGTCGAGCTCGGCGCGTGAGTTTCGATCCGTCCACACCCGGTCGCCGGTCGTGAGCGGCAGGTTGAGGGTGGCGGCGGTCCACTCCTGTATGCCCGCAGGCTCGAGCGACACCGACCCTTCCACATCGCTCAGGCGCGCCGCGCGGCCCGGCGGGTCGAGCTCGTCCGCCGGTGCCGCAGTGCATGCGGCACCGGCGAGTAGCACCAGGAGGAGGAGGTCGTAGCGCATTTCGCCCCTATGGCGTGAGCGGCAGTCAGCGCTGAAAGTCTAGAGGGTTGAGCCCGGCGCGTCGCCTGGGGTTCACGCTGCTTCGTAGCGGCGCACCGCTGCTGGCGTTTCCTGATGCGCAGCGCCTTCGGGAACGCCCTGCCCCCGGCCCGGGCGCCGCTTGATTGCACCTCGCGCAGCCCCCATTGTCCGCCACCCGAAGTGTTCCCAAAGGGCCTTGCATCCATGAGTGAACCCGCGGTAGCCACGCGCTCGGTGCAGCGCGTCGTCAAGGGCGTCCCGACCTCCGATGGCGCAGGCGTGAAGCTGCGCCGGGTCATCGGGCAGGCACAGTTGCCCGACCTCGACCCGTTCCTGCTGCTCGATGAGTTCGGCACCGACAAGGCGGAAGACTACATCGCCGGGTTCCCCGATCACCCGCATCGCGGTTTCGAGACCGTCACCTACATGCTCGACGGGCGCATGCGTCATCGCGATAACCATGGCAACGAGGGCGTGCTGGTGCCAGGCAGCGTGCAATGGATGACCGCCGGGCGCGGGCTGGTGCACTCGGAGATGCCCGAGCAGCACGAAGGTCGCATGCGCGGCTTTCAGCTGTGGCTGAACCTGCCCGCGCGCGACAAGATGACCGCGCCGAAGTACCAGGAGTTCGGCCCGGCGCGCATCCCGAGCGCAGCCCCCGTCGCCGGCGTGAACGTGCGCGTGATCGCCGGCCGCGTCGCGGATGTCGTCGGCCCGATCTCCCAGCCGGCGACCGACCCGACGTACCTCGACGTCGCAATCGAGCCGGGCGCGACCTTCGTGCAGGAGCTGCCGGCGGATCACGCCGCGTTCCTCTACGTCTTCGAGGGCTCGATCGAGGTGGGCGCGGCGGCCGATGCGCATGCGCTGCGTACGCATGAGCTCGCCGTGCTGAGCGAGGGCGCAGAGGTGCGGCTCACCGGCGTCACGGCGGGAAGCGATGGCCGTACCGCGCGCGCCATCCTCGTGGCCGGACGCCCGCTGCACGAGGCGGTCGCCCGGTACGGTCCGTTCGTGATGAATACGCGCGAGGAGCTGCAGCAGGCGTTCGCGGACTTTCAGAGCGGCCGCTTCTGAGGTCGCTGCCCGCGCGAGCGTCGCGCGCGTGCGCTCACGGCGCGCGTGGCGGCTTGAGCATCACGAAGCCGCGGCGGACGAAGACGTCCCTCGCGGCAGCGCTCGTGAGAAACGCCGCGTAGCGCGCCGCATCCGCTCCGGCTCCCGCCGTCAGCGCCAGCGGATAGGTAATCGGTGGGTGGGTGTCGGCGGGAAACACGTCGACCACACGCACGCGCTCCTCGGCGCGTGCGTCGGTGCGGTAGACGATCCCTAGCGGCGCCTCGCCGCGCGCCACATACATGAGCGCCGCACGCACGTTCTCCGCGCGCACCAGGCGATCGGCCACCTGCGGCCATACGCCGAGGCGGGTGAGCGCCGCGCGCGCGTACAGTCCCGCCGGCACCGAGTCAGGATCGCCGGTCGCGAGCCGCCCGCTGCCGAGCGCGGCGAGCAGCGCAAAGTGCGGCGCGATCTTCAGCTGCAGCGCGCTGTCGGTAGGCGCGATGAGCACCAGCTCGTTGCCGAGCAGGTCGCGCCGTGAGCCGCCCTGCAGGCGACCGCGCTGCTCGAGATAATCCATCCACTCACGGTCGGCCGACAGGAACACCTGCGCCGGCGCTCCGGCCTCGATCTGCTTCGCGAGCACCGAGCTGGCGGCGAACGAGGCTTTCACGGGGATGCCGCTTTGCGCGGTGAACGCCCCGTCGATCTGCTCCAGCGCGTCGGTAAGGGATGCCGCGGCAAACACCAACAGCGACCCCTCGCGGGGGCTGCCAGGGGCGGCGGCTTGGCTGTCAGGGGCGGGGGCTTGGCCGGCCGGAGGGGCCGGGGTGCCTGGTGCCGCCAGCGAGCTCAAAAGCGCGAGCATGGCGGCCACCGCGCTCGTCCAGCCGCTGACTTTTTGCCTGCTGAGCCTTGCCATCACTTCCCTCCTTCGCTAAGAGAACAGCGTCTTTGTCACGCCGCAACAGGCCTGTCCATGGCACATCCGCGCCCCGAAAGTCGAACTGCGCTCCGTTGCAGCGGTCCCCCCTGTAGGATGGCGCGCACAATGCATGGATGCATAGGTTGCGACACCGACCTGCCCGGGCAGTGATGGCGCAGGTCGACCCGTCGCCGCTCAGCTGCACCCTCACCGGGTCCCGGCGAGGGCAAGGGGTGGTGTTTTTCGTGCTGCTCGCTCTGCCGACCCTGACACGCGCTGCAGGCGACTCGCAGCCGGCGGCCGCAGCGGGCTACGCCGACGCCAGCTACAGCGCCGCGGCCCCGGACGGCACGGACTCCGCGGCGACCGAAGGTGGGGCACCGGCCGGCGCAGCCGGCGCCCGCTCGCACGTGCGCCCCTACCGCTCCTACGGTCCTCCGGGACAAACCCCGGGCATTCCGTCCGACCGCGAGCTCGAAGCCTCCGGCGCCGTCATCGGCAAGATCCTCATCGACAACCAGAACATCTTCAACCTCGATGACCCGAAGGACAATAACTGGTTGTTCCGGCTGGCCGACCGCCTGCATTACCGGACACGGCCGAGCGTGATCCGCGATCAGCTGCTCTTCAAGCCGGGGCAGCGCTTTTCGCGCCGACTGCTCGATGAGTCCGAGCGTGTCCTGCGCGCCGACGGCTATTTCTACGACGCCTGGATCCGCGTGGTGAGCTATCACGACGGCACGGTCGACGTGCGCGTCACCACCAAGGATGTGTGGACGGTCAATCCCGGCTTCGACTACGGGCGCAGCGGCGGCACTAACTCAACCGGCGTGCAGCTCGAGGACATCAGCTTCCTCGGCACCGGCGCCGACGTGGCGGTATCGCGTTCCACCTCGATCGATCGCACCACCTCGTCATTGAGTGTGGGCGACGCGCATGTCTTGGGCAGCTGGGTCGCCGCTGGGCTGGCCTACGGGCAGCTGAGCGACGGCTACCAGCGCGAGCTCACCATCCAGCAGCCGTTCTACTCGCTCGAGACGCGCTGGGCGGCAGGCGTTTACGGCATCCACGACATGCAGACGGATTCGCTCTGGGACCACGGCCAAATCATCGACCAGTTCCAGGACCTGCATCAGGGCGCGCAGATCTACGGCGGCCTGTCGGAGGGGGTGCAGGACGGCTGGGTGCGCCGCTGGAGCACCGGGGTCACCTACGACGAGCACGACTTTGCTCCGGTGAGCACCTGGACCGGTCCGACGCAGGTTCCGGAGGATCGCAAGTTTGCCTGGCCGTGGGTGCAGTTCGATCTGATACAGGACGATTTCCTCAAGCTGTGGAACCACGACGAGATTGCGCGTACCGAGGACTTCTACATCGGCACCGCCGCGAGCGTGCGCGCCGGCTGGGCGGACACCGTGTGGGGCTCGAGCCAGAGCGCCCTCATCTTCCAGAGCAACGCCTCGAAGGGCTTTCGCGAAGGCGGCTCGACGCTGCTGCTGTTCGGGGACTTCTCCGGACGGGTGACCGATGGTGAGCTGCGCAATGGCCTGCTGGATGGGTCGCTGCGCTATTACGTCGAACAGAGCAAGAACTGGCTGTTCTTCACCACCGTCCTGGGCACCAGGGGCTGGCGGCTGGACCTCGACGATCAGATCCTGCTCGGCGGTGACAACGGCCTGCGCGGTTACCCGCTGCGTTACCAGGACGGCACCGAGCGGCTGCAGTGGTCGGTCGAGCAGCGCTACTTCACGGACTGGTATCCGTTCCGGCTGTTTCGCGTCGGCGCGGCCGTGTTCTTCGATGCCGGGCGCGTCTGGGGCAGCGCGCCGCTCGCGCCGCAGAACTACGGCTGGCTCAAGGACGCAGGCTTCGGGCTGCGCTTTGGCAATGCCCGCTCAGGGTTTGGCAATGTCGTGCACGTCGACCTCGCTTTTCCCTTCGAGGCGACCACCACCATCAGCCGCGTACAGTTTCTGGTACAGACGGAAAAGAGCTTCTGAAAAGGCGCCCGGCGGCCGCGCGCCCGCGGCCCGGTCAGCGTTTGGGGAGCGGTCAGCGCTTGGGGGGCGCGTTCAGCGTCTTGGCTGGTGCGCTGGCCCCAGGCGGCGTGCCGGGGCTCTTCGCGCCGTTCGCACCCGCCGCTCCCTGCGGCGGCATCACGTCGACCGACAGGGTGAAGGTGCGCTTCTCGGTGCTCTGCAACGCGCCGACGCTCACCACCTGGCGCGTGACTTCCTCACCGCGATCGTTACGGACCGAGATCACGACGAAGTATTCCCAGGGCTCTTCCAGCGGCGGGTGACGAATCACCCCCTCGACGCGCAGCGCCGAAGTGGCCGCCACCTGACGCTTCGCGGCTTCCTGGTCGAAGCGCAGGTGGTGCAGGCACCCCGGGCAGATGCTCAGGCTCTCGAGGATCGTCGCCTTGCAGTGCGGACACGTGCGCGTCTTGCCCGCCGGGACCGGGCGAGAGGCGACGTTCATGCGTTCCCGAAGCCCTTGGTCTCGTTCTTGGCGCGCGCCGTCTCGCCCTCGTAACCGAACTCGACCTGGCCGCGCATGCGCGAGCCGGCCGCCACGGTCAGCGAGCCCGCCTTCACGTCGCCGTTGATGACGCCGGTCTCCAGCAGCTCGACCCGCTTCGCGTTCTCGATGTTGCCGATCAGTTCTCCGCCGACGCTGACGACGCTCGCCTTGACGTGCCCCTCGAGGCGCGCGCCGGCGTCCAGGCTCACATTACCGTCCACCGCCACATCGCCCTTGAAGCGTCCGGCGATGCGGATGTGTCCCGTGCCGACGATCTTGCCCTCGATCGTGAGGTCCGAGGAGATGTGCGATTCCTTCACCTCGGCGCGCTGCACCGGGGCGGCGCGGCGGGGGGTATCCGGGCTCAACGGCGCGACGTTGGTCTTCTCCGGCTCCCGCGGGTGGACTGGCGAGGGGGCCATTCCCGGGGTCGTGGGGGTGGGGCTGGTTCCGGTGTTCGAGTCTTTCCAAAGCGCCATGGCTGATCCCTGTGGTGATTGAACGGTGGAACTTACCTGCCGATCGTATACCGGGCCAGTGTCTCCGTGTGCAGACATGAGTCCGCCGGGGTAGAGTTGCCCGCCGCCTGACCGGCCGGTGAGGAAGTTTAGCCCTATGTATGCGTCGGCAGCATGTCAGGCCTCTCAGTCCGGGCAGTGGGAGGGCAAGGCCCCGGCCAGGAGCGTCCGCGCTTGAGGCCGAAAATCGTCCACCTGATCGCCGCCGCCCGCCCGAACTTCATGAAAGTGGCCCCCCTCTACCATGCGCTGCTGCGCCACGACTGGTGCCAGCCGCGGATCGTGCACACCGGGCAGCACTACGACGCGAACATGTCCGAGGCCTTCTTCCGCGACCTGCTCCTGCCCGAGCCCGGACACCACCTGGGGGTCGGCAGCGGCACGCATGCCGAGCAGACCGGCCGCACCATGATCGCCTACGAGCAGGTGTGCCAGCGCGAGCGCCCCGACGCCATCGTCGTGGTCGGGGACGTGAACGCGACCGCCGCCTGCGCCATGGTGGGCGCGAAGCTGTGGATTCCGGTCGTGCACCTGGAGGCGGGCCTGCGCAGCCGCGACCGCCGCATGCCCGAGGAGATCAACCGCCTGGTTACCGATGCGATCAGCGACCTCCTGTGGACCCCATCGAAGGATGCCGACGCCAACCTGCTCGCCGAAGGCATCCCGGCGCACAAGATCGAGTGCATCGGCAACATCATGATCGACTCGTTCGAGATGCTGCGCGCGCGCATCGCCGCGGCCGACACGCGCCGGCGCCTCGCGCTCGCCGGCCCGTTCGCGGTCGTGACCCTGCACCGGCCATCGAACGTCGACGAACGCGGTGCGCTCGGGGAGCTGGTGCAGGCGCTGGTGGCGCTGTCGCACGAGCTCACCGTGGTGTTCGCGGTGCATCCGCGCACGCGGCGGCGGCTCGAGGAGTTCGCGCTGCTCGAGCCGATTGCGGGCGCCGCCGCTGTCATCCTCACCGAACCGCTGAGCTACATCGAGTTCATGAACCTCGTGATGGGCTGCACCATCGCCATCACCGACTCGGGCGGGGTGCAGGAGGAGACCACCTACTTAGGGATTCCGTGCGCGACGCTGCGCGAGAACACCGAACGCCCCATCACGCTCACCGAGGGCACCAATCGCCTGGTGAAGCCGCAGGATCTGCCCGCCGCCGCCCGCGAGGCGCTCGCCGGCCGCTGGCCGCAGGGGCGGCGGCCGGCGCTGTGGGACGGCCATGCCGCCGAGCGCGCGGCGCTGAGCCTGCAGCAGCGCATTTTCAGCGGCAGCGGCAGCGGCTGACGCCGGCCGCGAGGCGCAGCGCCACGAGCGCACCGCGCCGTTGCCGGCATGCGCCCTCAGCCGTCGACGAGCTTCAGCACCTCGGCGGTCTTCTCGCGCATGAGCGGCTCGCTGCCGCGCGACTCGACGTTGAGGCGCACCAGCGGCTCGGTGTTCGAGCCGCGCAGGTTGAAGCGCCATTGCTCGAATTCCATCGACAGCCCGTCGGTGAAGTCGATCGCGAGCGCGCGCGGCTCGTAGTGCGCGCGCACCCGCGCCAGGATCGATTTCGCATCCCCGGCGAGGCGCCGGTTGATCTCCCCGCTCGCGGGGAACAGCCGCATGCGCTCGCCCACCAGGGCCGAAAGCGGCTGCCCGCGCGCGCTGATCACGGCGAGCACCAGCAGCCAGGGAATCATGCCGCTGTCGCAGTAGGAGAAGCGGCGGAAGTAATGGTGCGCGCTCATCTCCCCGCCGTAGACCGCGTCCACCTCGCGCATCTTCTGCTTGATGAAGGCGTGCCCCGACTTGCACAGCACCGGCGTGCCGCCGTGGCGGCGCACGATGTCGAGGGTGTTCCAGGTGAGGCGCGGGTCGTGCACGATGCGCGCCCCCGGCTCGTGTGTCAGGAAGCTCTCGGCCAGCAGGCCCACCAGGTAGTACCCCTCGATGAAGCGCCCGCCCTCATCGAAGAAGAAGCAGCGATCGTAGTCGCCGTCCCACGCCAGTCCCAGGTCCGCCCCGCTGCGGCGCACGACGTCGGCGGTGGCGGCCTGGTTCTCCTCCAGCATCGGGTTGGGCACCCCGTTGGGGAATTTGCCGTCCGGCTCGAAATTGACCTTGATGAACTCGAACGGCAGGTGCGCTTCCAGCGCATTGACGATGAGGCCCGCACCGCCGTTGCCGGGGTTCACCACTACCTTGAGTTTGCCGAGGCGCGCTCCCTTCACGTAGCCGAGCAGGTGCTCGAGGTACTGCGGGCGGATGTCGAGCGTTCGCTCGCTGCCGGGTGTCGCAACCTTGCCCGGCAACCGGCCCTGCTCGATCGCCGCGCGCATCTCCATCAGGCCCGTGTCGCCGCTGATCGGCCGCGCCTCCTCGCGCACGAACTTCATGCCGTTGTAGTCGGGAGGATTGTGGCTGGCGGTGACCATGATGCCGCCATCGAGCTTCTCGGCGAAGGTGGCGAAGTACGCGCCTTCCGTCCCCCACAGCCCGATGTCGAGCACGTTCACCCCGGTGTCCATGAGGCCGCGCTTGAGTGCCGCGGCCAGCTGCGGGCTCGACAGGCGGATGTCGTAGCCGACCGCCACCTGCTTCGGTTTGACGAAGGCGCTGTAGGCGCGACCGATGTCGTAAACGAGCGCCTCATTGATCTCGTCGGGAATGCGCCCGCGCACGTCGTAGGCCTTGAAGCAGTCGAGATTCCTCATGGGCGGTAAACCGTCAGCTCTTGGTCCCCTTGCGTCCGTAGGCATCCTCGAAGCGCACGATATCGTCCTCCCCCAGGTAGGAGCCGGACTGCACCTCGATGATCTCCAGCGGGATCATGCCCGGATTCTCGATGCGATGCTTAACGCCGATGGGGATGTAGGTGGACTGGTTCTCTTCGAGCAGGAACACTTCCTCACCGCGCGTGATGCGCGCGGTCCCCGCCACCACCACCCAGTGCTCGGCGCGATGGTGGTGCATCTGCAGCGACAGCGTGGCGCCGGGCTTGACCTTCAGACGCTTCACCTGGAAGCGCGCACCGTTCTCGATGCTGTCGTAGCTGCCCCAGGGGCGGAACACCTCGCGGTGCAGCGAGTGCTCGTAGCGGCCGCGCTCCTTGAGCTGCAGCACGAGCTTCTTCACGTCCTGCACGCGCGTCTTCGGCGCGACCAGCACCGCGTCCTTGGTCTCGACCACCACGTGGTCCTCGAGCCCGACCGCGGCAACCAGGCGGCTCTCCGCGTAGAGATAGCAGCCGCGCGTATCTTCGGTGAGCACATCGCCGTGGGTGACGTTGCCGTGGGCGTCGGCATCGCTCGCCGCGTGCAGCGACGACCACGAGCCGACGTCGCTCCAGCCGGCATCGAGCGGCACTACCACCGCGTCCGCGGTCTTCTCCATCACGGCGTAGTCGATGGAGTCCGCCGGGCATTTCTCGAAGCTCGCCGCATCGATGCGGGTGAAATCAAGATCCGCCCGGGCGGCACGGAACGCCACCTCGCACAGACGCGCCATCTCGGGAGCGAAACGGGCGAGCTCCTGCAGGTAGCGGCGCGCGCGGAACATGAACATGCCGCTGTTCCAGTAGTACTCGCCCGAGCTCACGAACTCGCGCGCGGTCGCCGCGTCCGGCTTCTCCACGAAGCGCGCGATCGCAAATGCGCCGCCGCTCGGCGCGCCGCGCTGGATGTAGCCGTAGCCGGTCTCGGGCTCGCTGGCGACGATGCCGAAGGTGGCGAGCTGGCCGGCCTCCGCGGCGCTCAAGGCCACCCGCACGGCGCGCTGGAATGCCGGTACGTCGCGGATCACGTGGTCGGCCGGCAGCACCAGCAGCACCGGGTCCACGGCGTTCTCATCCGTGGCCAGGCCCGCGAGCGCCGCGTGGGCGGCAAGCGAGATCGCCGGCGCGGTATTGCGGCCGAAGGGCTCGAGGATCGTGGCGCGCGGCGTGACCTTCAGCTGCCGCAGTTGCTCGGCCACCAGGAAGCGGTGCGCCTCGTTGCAGACGATCACCGGCGGGCCGGCGCCGAGACCTGCCAGGCGCAGCACCGTTTGCTGCAGCATGGTGCGCGTGCCGGTGAGGGCGAGCAGCTGCTTGGGGTACAGCTCGCGCGACAGCGGCCACAGCCGCGTGCCGGCCCCGCCGGAGAGAATGACTGGTGTGAGCATCGCTTGCGACCTTTCGCGCGGCGCCTTCAGGCCGCAGCCGGCAGCTTGCCGCGGCCGACGGCATAGTAAGTGAGGCCGAAGCGACCCACCATGGCCGGATCGTAGAGGTTGCGACCGTCGAATATCACCGGTGTCTTCAGCAGCTCGCGCAGCCGTTCGAAGTCCGGGCTGCGGAACTCCTGCCATTCGGTGACGATGGCGAGCGCATCAGCGCCCTGCACGGCATCGTAGGCGTTGCGCGCCAGGCTGAGCCCGGCAACACCTGCGTACAGGCGCTGCGCCTCCGCTCCTGCCACCGGGTCGTAGGCATGCACGCGCGCGCCGGCCGCGAGCAGCAGCCCGATGAGCGTGCGCGCCGGGGCCTCGCGCATGTCGTCGGTATTCGGCTTGAACGAGAGCCCCCACAACGCCAGCGTGCGTCCCGCGAGGCCGTCGCTGAAGTGCCGTTGCATCTTGCGGAACAGCACCTCCTTCTGCCGCGCGTTGACCGACTCCACCGCAGTCAGGATCTGCGGCTCATGGCCGGCGTCGTGCGCCGAGCGGATCAGTGCCTGCACGTCCTTCGGGAAACAGGAGCCGCCGTAGCCGGTGCCCGGGTAGATGAAGCTGTAGCCGATGCGCGGATCCGAGCCGATGCCGATGCGCACCTTCTCGATGTCGGCGCCGAGGCGCTCGGCAATGTTCGCCAGCTCGTTCATGAAGCTGATCTTGGTGGCGAGCATCGCGTTGGCGGCGTACTTGGTGAGCTCGGACGAGCGGATATCCATGACGATGAGGCGGTCGTGATTGCGGATGAAGGGCTCGTAGAGTGCGCGCATGAGCTCGGTGGTGCGCGGATTGTCCGTGCCGATCACCACCCGGTCGGGCTTCATGAAGTCGGAGATCGCCGCGCCCTCCTTGAGGAACTCGGGGTTGGACACGACGTCGAACTCGACCTTGGCGCCCCGCTCCGCGAGCGTGCGCGCGAGCTCGGTGCGCACCTTGTCGGCGGTACCCACCGGCACGGTGGACTTGGTGACCACGATGCAGTAGCGGCTCATGTGGGTCGCGATCGTGCGCGCCACGGCGAGCACGTGGCTGAGGTCCGCCGCGCCGTCCTCCCCCGGCGGGGTGCCCACCGCGATGAGCTGGAACAACCCGTGCTCCACGCCCTTGGCCGCATCCGTCGTGAACTCGAGCCTTCCGGCCTCGGCGTTGCGGCGGATCAGCGCCTCGAGCCCCGGCTCGTGGATCGGCACGTCACCTCGCTTCAGGCGCTCGATCTTGGCCGTGTCGACGTCCACGCAGATCACGTGATTGCCCGCATCGGCCAGACAGGCGCCCGTCACGAGACCCACGTAGCCCGAGCCGAAGATGGTGACGCGCATGAGTTAAGTTCTTGAGTGATAAGGAAGAAACTGACGAAGCCTAAAGGAAGGACGCCCACGGCTCAAGCGCCGCGCAGACCGGGTACGCGCAAGGCGCAGACGGCGCGGATCTATCCGAGCGGGTTTTGCTGCGTGGGCTTGCTGGCTTCCGAGAGGCGCCGCTTGGCCGCGAAATCCGCGACCTTGGCGGCGGGCGCGTGCGGCAGCACGGCCTTGCGCGTCCATACGTAGTCGCGAATCTCCCCTTCCGCCTGGTATTCGGCGACCGCTTCGGCGAGCAGCGCGAGCGCGCGGTGACAGTCGAAGCTCGCCAGCGCCACCAGCAGCTCGTTGAGAAGCTGCTGCATCCTCACCCAGGGCAGGTGGTGCTCGATGGCGCGCATGATCATCGGGTGGTCCGTGCCGGTGACGTTGGTGCCGATCAGCAGCTCCTCGAACAGTTTCTCCGCGGTGCGCAGCCCCGTGTACTCGATCTCGATGTCGCCGTCCGGATTGTTGAGGTCGCGCACGGTGAGTCCCATCAGGTTCACCAACCGCCGCGCCAGGTCGTCGATGCGCACCGGTCGGCCCATGTCGAGCACGAACACATCCCCGCCCTTGGCCATCGAGCCGGCCTGCAGGACGAGCTGCGCCGCCTCGGGAATGGTCATGAAGTAGCGGATGACGTCGGGATGGGTCACGGTGACCGGGCCGCCGCGGCGGATCTGCTCCTGGAACAGCGGCACCACCGAGCCGGAGGACGCCAGCACGTTGCCGAAGCGCACCATGCAAAAGCGGGTTTGCGCGGTGCGCTCCTGCAGTGCCTGCAGCACCAGCTCCGCCAGGCGCTTGGTCGCGCCCATGACGTTGGCAGGATTCACTGCCTTGTCCGTCGAGATCAGCACGAAGGTTTCGACCCCGGTCTCGAGCGCCGCTTCTGCCGTGTACCAGGTGCTGATGACGTTGTTGTGGATGCCCTCGACGACGTTGTGCTCGACGATCGGCACGTGCTTGTAGGCCGCCGCGTGGTAGACCGTCTGCACGGCGAACGTGGCGAGCACCTCGCGCACGCGGTGACGGTGGTGGGCATTGCCCAGCAGCGGCACGATCTCCACGTTCAACTTCTCGTGGGCGGCAACCTCTTCCAGCTCGCGCTCAATGTTGTAGAGCGCGAGCTCCGACATCTCGAACAGCACCAGGCGGCTCGGTCCGAGGCGGATGATCTGCCGGCACAGCTCCGAGCCGATCGAGCCTCCCGCGCCCGTCACCAGTACGCATTTGCCGCGAATGCACGAGCCAAACAGCTTGGGCCGCGGCGGCACCGGATCGCGGCCCAGCAGGTCGCCCACGTCAACGTCGCACAGCTCGTTGAACTGTGCCTTGCCGGAGATGAGGTCGGAAAGATTCGGGAAGCGACTGCACGTGCACGCCGAGCGGCTCGAGCTGCGCCAGGATCTCGCGGCGCCGGCGCCGCGAGGCCGACGGCACCGCCAGCAGGATGCGGTCGATGCGCCGCTGCCGCACCAGGTCCTTCAGACCCTCGGTGCCGTAGACGGCGATACCATTGATGCTGCTGCCCTGCAGCGACTGCTTGTCGTCGATGAAGGCCACCGGCTCGAAATCCGGTCCCCCGAGCAGTGCCGAGCACACGCGCGCTCCGGCGTTGCCGGCGCCGTAGATGGCGACCCGGGCAGCCGTGCCGCGGGCGCCGGAGCGTCGCAGGAACAGGTAGCGCGCCACGAAGCGGCTGCCGCCGACGTAGGGCAGCGCCAGCGCCCAATAGATGCACGAGCGCCGACAGACGGAATCTGGTGGCTGGCGAGCAGGCGATCGAAGGCCGCCAGCACCAGCACCGAGAGGCTCACGCCCGCGATGACCGTCACCATCGCCTTCGGTCCCATGAAGCGGATGACCGCGCGGTACAGGCCGAAAACCCAGAAGAAGAACAGCGCCGACACGATCGCGACCGCGAAGTAGGCGAAGGTCCGCTCCAATAACGGGTCGAGGCGGTCGAACTTCAGTGCCAGCGCGGCCCACAGGGCGGTGGGAATCGCGACGGCATCGGCCGTCGCCATGATGAGGCGCTTGGTCTTACGCGGGAGTGCGAGGATCGCGGCGGCAGCCGAGTTACCCCAGGACGCAGGCCTTCCGGCTGCGTTTTTATCCCTCATGCCACCTCCACCCCCTTGGACCCGAGTCGCCGCTTCTCCCTAAGGGCGCTGTCAGCGCGTCGGTTGGTCGCACACGCGGGCGCATTGTAAAGCAAATCAACCGCGACAATCGACAAAGTTACATTGCCTTACGTAGGTCATCAGTGCTGTCCTGGATCCCGACAACGACCGGAGCGGCCGTCCGTTGACGCGCCACCACGCAAAAAAGTTGCCACGGCAAACGACAGGACCTACACGGGCGAACGTCGCCTTTGCGGTAACCCATTAAGGCTCGCTATGGAGTCTTCGGCGTCCTTGCGATACTCAGGCGATGCGCGCAGTTCCGCTCGCCAGTCCCCGCTACATGTCGCGGCGGCATTTTTGCTTGGTCGCCGCAACCGTGCTGACCCGTGCCGCGGTCGGTCAGCAGCTCTACCCACAGACGCCTGCGGAGAGCTCTGCCGGAATTACGCCAACCAATCGCGACTATCCACCAGGCAACGTGCTGCGCTACGGGACGAACACGACCCCGGGCATTACCGACATGACCGCGGCATTCAACAGCGCCCTGGCATGCAACTCCCGCGTCCACGTGCCCGGGGGCACGTACCTCATCAGCGCGATTCTCCACCTGACGTCCAATCAGACGTTCAGCGGCGACGGGTCGCTCTCGCAGTTGAATTTCTCGAGCACCGCGTCGGTGGACAACATCATCGGCAACAACGTATCAGATACGACGGTCGCAGATCTCAAGATCAGTGTCACAGGCGTGGTGACGGCGAACCATTACCAGGGAGTCGTCGCGTTCCGCGGCTCGAACAACTGCCGCGCGCAGCGGCTCGAGATCGTCGGCTTCTACGCCGACGGCATCCTGCTCAATGCCTGTCAGAACTGCCAAGTCGAGGACTGCTACCTGCACGACGTGCAAGGATCGCTCGGATCGCAATCCGACATCCATGTGAACTCCACTGCCGCGAGGTCCAGCAGCGGCAACATCATCGCCAATAACCGCTGCTATGGAGGCGGTGCCTTCGGGGTTTCCTGCTTCCAGAACCTTTCCGACGGGCTCCCGGTAACCGGGAACCGCGTCACCGGCAATCGGGTGGGCCAGCATGACGGCTACGGCATCCTGCTGTACGACAAGGTTGCAACCGGGGTCGATTGCTGGAACGAGGTAAGCGCCAACTACGTTGAGAACATCCAGGGCGTCGGCAACCCCGATTTCGGCGCCGGCATCTATGTTGCCAATCAGGGCGGCTGTTCGATCACTGGTAACACGATCCGCAACTGTTGTGTGCGGACAGCGACGGCGAACCTCACCCCTGGTGGGATCGGCATCAACGTCCAGTCGCAGCACTCGCCGTTCACGGTCACGGGCAATTCGATCTATGACATGGCGCAGGGAAACGCCGGAAAAATCCCGATCTCCGGTATCTATGTCGTCAACGCGACCAGGGGCGGCACGATCTCGAACAACACAATCAGTCAGCAGCTCGCGGGCGGTTTGCAGAACGGGATCTTTGTTCCGGGTGCCAGCAGCCTAACCATCACCGCTAATGCCATCAACATACTGCCAACTCTCACCGACACTCGCGGGATTTTCGTCTATGCAAGAGGCGCCAGCATCAGCGACCTGACCATATCGGGTAACACCATCGACGGCTGCAGTGTTGTCGGGCTGGAAATTGCCAGCACCGGGGTGCACACCATCACCAACGTCGCCGTCGACGGTAACATCTTGGCGGACAGCGGTTCCGCGGCGACCGGCATGCTGGTTCAGGCCGTCGTGCAAGGCGTCATTAGCAACAACACCGTGACCGCTGCCGAGCAGGTCGCCCTCAATGTCTCCGCCTGCAGGCAGACGCGCATTGTTGGCAACAGGTTCAATTCGACGGGCAGGACCACCATCTCCTTCGGCGGTGACTGCACCGGCTCGGTGATCGACAGATCGAATTTCATCAGCGGCGGCCCGGGCGGCATCTCCAACCATGCCACAGGGCTCCGCGTCGACACGGCGAGCACATCCGGCTAACAGGTCACGGGGAGTTTGCAGGATCGTAGTCGACCCACCATTCGGGCCCGAACATGTTCGGGGTAATCACGTTGTGCACAGACACGATCGGCACAGCCTCGTTATCGTCCGGACCGATGGCGAGACCCATGCTCGTTGCGCCGGCGCCGCCCGCGAAGTAGTTGTTGGTGATCGTGACGGTCTGGGTCCCGCGCGCGAGGAGACCGACGGCGTTGCCGGAACTTGTGACATAGGCAATCTTATTGTTCTCGACGATTCCATCGTGGATGCCGATGAGAAGATACATGCCAATATCCTGACTTACCGGCACGCTATTGCCACTCACCGTGAAAAAGGCGCTGGCCAAATCAAGCCCAAACCCGGTGCTCTGCGTAACACTGAAGACATTATTGATCAATTGCAGATCGACGGTCGCTGCGAATTCGTTAAGAGTCGTGCCGCTCGAGCCCGAAGAGTTTTGGATTACAACCCCCTTCGCGAGAAATGAATAGAGCGCCTGGCCGCTGGCCGAGTACGCGATAACTCGATCGACGGTCGTATCGAGCGCCGCAAATATCGAGATCGCCGGAACGTCCGCGCCGGGCTGCGGAACGTTGACTGTCAGATTTCGAAACTCGGCGCCCTGGACCAGTGCGGGAACTTTGACAAACCCCAGGCCGCTGATGTTGAGATCAAAGGGTTGCGCGCTCGAGAAGGCCGTGCGGAAAGGAGCGGCAGTAGTGACCGTCGCGCCCGCGACCGACACCACCTGTGCCAATCGACGGCCACGATGTCGGCGAACTTCTGGTCGCGTTCCGTGACAATCAACCAATCCCCGGACACCAGGTCCGACAGATCACCGCTGGCCGCGAACGTGCGATCACCCACCGCGATCGGCGCGGTGATTTGCCGACGCGGCATGAAGAAAACGTCGCAGAGCGTCGTGAATGCGCGGTCATTCACGCACTTGCTCAGGGGCAAGGCGGGCTTGAAAGTGAAGACTGTCGTGGGCCCGACACCCTGGATGACAGTATTGCTCTTGCTCACGACGACTGTCTTCGTGAGAAGGTATTGACCTGCTGGAAAGGTTACAACACCGCCAGCATCCACCGCCGCCTGCACGGCCGCCGTGTCATCGCCGCCGCTTGCCATCCCCTGCGCAGGTGTCGGAGTCACCGAACCGCCCCCGCAAGCGGATAAGAACGCGACCGCCAATGGCAGCGACTGCAAGAGCTTCATGATCGTTCTGCGGCTTGGCTCGCGATCGCCGGCTGGCAGCCACTCGTCGCACGTGAAAGCGGGCTCGAGGATAACTACCCAAGCACGATCGGAATATACGCGCACCCTAGGGGATGACAAGAGACCCGCAGGTGCCAAGAAGTCGCCGTTGGGCGTATCAGTACTTATCATTGCTGTCGCGTGAGGTCGCGATCGTGTGGCGCAGGCAGCCGGCGCCCACGGCTGGCAGGCGCCGCGAGAATTTGTTTTGCGGCAACGTCCAGTACCTTAACATTGCCTGCATACTGCGACTGCCTTCATCTTTAACCCGTGAGACGACTCGGTGACATGAACCATGTTGGAATAGTTGCCGTATCGGAACCGAACTTCGGGGGTACATTCCCGTACACGCTCTCGATGATCGAGGCGCTCCATCGGATTCCGGGGTACCGCAACACGATCTTCACGACTCGCCGCAATCACGCCTACGACAAACTCGGTTCCCCGATTGTCAGATTGCCTGAGGTCCTTCCGGCGCTATGCCGCTGGGTAGGCGTGACATGCGGAATGTCGAAGTGGCTGGGCCTGTTTGCGCAGGTGAATAAGCTGATTGCCCCGATTTACACGACCTACCTGCTCGCATCGCGACGACCGTTTGCCTATACGCTGCATGATCTCCAGGAACGCTATTTTCCCGAGAACTTCACTTATGCACAGCGGCTCTGGCGGCTTGTGACCAATACCGTGCTTACCCGCCATGCAGCGCGAGTGGTCTGCGAGTCCAACTACGTCAAACACGACATCACCAGATTCTTCGGCGTAAAAACGGCCCGCATTTCAGTGATTCCCCGCGCCGCCGCTGTCGGCGTTTCGTGATGTCGACGTTTCCACTGCGTCGCTGACTAAGGTTCGTTCGCGCCTGAGCTTGCCCGAGCATTACCTGCTATACCCTGCACAGTTTTTCCCGCATAAGAACCACTTGCGACTGGTGGAGGCCTTTGGGCAGGTCGCACAGCGTAACGCGCAGATCCACCTCGTGCTTACCGGGACGCGCCGGTTCAAATGTGACAACGTCATGGCCCGCGCAGCACAGCTCGGTCTTGGACCGCGGATCAGGCACGTCGGGCAACTCGATGTCGAGGATCTGGCTCTGGTCTACAAGCTGGCTCATATAGTCGTGATTCCCACGCTTTTCAAGAGCATGAGCATCCCAATCTATCAGGCATGGATGATGCGGAGTTCCGGTGTGCGCTGCCAACGTATATACCTGCCCGAGCAAGTTCGGCGACGCTGGAGTGCTGTTCGATCCGCTTCGGGTCAAGGATATCGCGGATAAGATCTGCCACCGTGCTGAACGACGCTGAGTTGCGCAATACCCTGATCGCGCGCGGCAAGCGACGAGTCGAGGCTCTGACCATTGATCAGCTACGCGCAGGAGCTGCGAGCGATGCTGGAACAGGTTCAGTTGAGGACTACATTACGCGCGCCTACTCCCCCGCGTGCTCGCGCCCGCCGGCGCCGGCGAGCAGCGCCAGCACGATGAGCGGGATCAGCGCCGCGAGTGTGCAGGTCCGAACCCGGGCCGGGTGCAGCTCCGCGTACGCCGCCCACGGCAGGAGCCACAACACCCTGATGCCGAGCACCAGGAGCGTCACGCGGCGGTGCTGTCGCCAACGGCGTGCAAGCTGCTGATACGCATGACTGCGGTGGGCCGTGTGTGCCGACTCGCCGCGCAGGACGCGTCGAGTAAGCGTCACCGTGGCATCGCACCAGAAGACTCCGCCCAGAATCAGCCACGCGCACAGCGCAACCGGATCGGTGCGGGTCGCCGCCACCGTCAACACCGCCACCAGGTAACCCAGGTAGCCGCTGCCCACGTCTCCCATGAAGATCCTGGCTGGCGGCCAGTTCCACAGCAGAAATCCGCAGCAGGCGGCACCGACAACCAGGGCCGGCTGCCATACGCCGTCTGCCGTAGGCCCGAGTGCGGCAACCAGTCACCCGCCCCAGTCGACGAACACCCCTTCCGAAGCCGCCAGTCCGTCGATGCCGTCCATGAAGTTGAAGAGATTCAGCACCCACACCATGCCGACAGCGCCGATGACGTAGCCAGCGACGCCGGAGGACAGCACTTCGTCCCCGAGACGCACGGGCGGCAGGCCGCCGAGCCAGGCGAGCGCCCACACGGCTGCCATCACGTGTACCGCAAAGCGTGACCCGGCTTTCAGGTGATGGCGGTCGTCGACGAAGCCGAGTGCCGCCACGGCCAGGCCTCCGAGGAGCGCCACCAGCAGGTTGCCGTCGATCGCGTGGTGCATCCACAGCGCGATGCACGCCACGCTGACGCTCAGCACGATCGCCGCGCCGCCGCCATGCGGCGTCGGCACGGTGTGCGAGCTGCGCTCGTTCGGGATGTCGAGCACGCGATGGGCCAGCGCGATCCTGCGCACCACACCGGTGAGCAGCGCCGCTGCCAGCCCGGCGGCCACGGCAATCGCGACGTTCACGCGCGCGTCAAGGGTGCTCATCGGGCGACCACGGGGGTGCGCCGCAGACGAGCGCGAACGCCTGGGCTCCGGCCACCGGCGGCTGCCACGCAAAGGCCTCGCGAAAGCGCGCGCCGTTGACGACGAGCGATCCGACCAAGCTGTCGACCGAGCGCGAGTCGAGTCCGGTTTCCAGGTGAAGCGCCCGGGCAGTGAAGTCTCCGGCGCGGCCTAGCGCCCTAAGCAGGGGTACCGGCACGTTGAGCATGCGTACGCGCCGACGGTTCCCGGCGGCGAGCGCACTCACGAGCTCGCGCGTTGCGAAGTCACTGCCGTCCGCCAGCAGGTAGGTAGCGCGGATGTCGTGTGGGAATCGCAGCACCGTCATGATGGCATCCACCAGATTGTCCACGAAGATGAAGCTGCGCCGGTTATTAACCGCCCCGAAGGGCAGCGGCATGCCGCTGGCCACCAGGGTCTGCAGACGCGACATATTGCCAGGGCTGCCACGTCCGTAAACCAGCGGCGGACGCAGAATGCACCAGTCGGTAACACCGCGCGACAACTCAGCCCGCAGCGCCTCCTCGGCCGCAAGCTTGCTGCGGCCGTAGTCATCCTCCGGGTGCGCCGGCGACCTCTCGTCGATGCGCTCGACACCGCGTCCATGGACCGAAATCGAGCTCAGGAACACGAGTCTGTGCACGCCCGCATCGCGGCAGGCGCGCGCCAGCACACGCGTACCCTCGACGTTGACGCACTGAAACTCGGACCAGCAGTCACGGCTGGCGGAGCCCCTCTGGTGTACCAGAGCCGCCAGGTGCACGACGGCGTCAATCCCTGCGAGCAGGCCCGGCCATTGCTGCGTATCTGCCAGCTGCCGCACGGGAGACCAGAGCACCCCGGGAATGTCGGGAGGCTTGCCGCGGTAGGTGCCGCGCACGCTCACGCCCTGGGCTAGCATGGCCTCGACGAGTCGCGATCCGATGAATCCGGAGGCCCCGGTGACGAGTACTCTCACGAGGCTCGTGACGCTTTCAATAAGTGGAGTCAGGAAACGGCCAACGATATTCTAAGCATAGCAAGAGATATGTCGCTGGATATCGCGTCTACGCGTGAATAACAGGCACCCGTGAGCATCGACTCAGGCGAAGCGCCGCACTCGGATCGCAGTCCGCGGGATGCCCGCCGCATGGCGGATCTGGTCGAGGAGTTCTGGGACCTGCCGCTGATCCAGGCGCTCTACCGGCAAGGCCCGCGCGCGTCGCCCGATGACTTCCGGGATGCATTGCATCAGCGCTTCGAACGCAGCGGCCGGTTGCTGCTGACGGGCAGCGCCAGGCAGGCGCTGCGGGTGGTGCTCGCGCACCTGGCGGCCGGATCGCACAAACGCCGGGTGCTGCTGTCGAGCTTCAATTGTCGGGTCGTGCGGGAAGCCGCCCGCCGGGCAGGGCTCGCGATCGATACGTTCGATTTCGCCGCACCGGACGGCCAAATCGACTGGCGAGCCGTTGGCGAGAGCCTCACCGCACAACACCTCGCCGTCGTGATCCCGCATTTCTTCGGGATCCCTGCCGACTTCGCCGCGTTGCTGCCTCTCGCCCGTCGGCACGGTGTGATGATCATCGAAGACTGCGCCCACGCGCTTGGTGCGTCCATTGCCGGCACCACCGCCGGTCTTTTGGGCGATGCGGCTGTCTTCAGTTTCAACTACGACAAGCCGATCTCGCTGGCCGGGGGTGGCGCGTTGCTGCTCAATCACCCGGCTCTCGAGATCGTCCGCGAGGCCGTCGAGGCGCCGCCCCCCGACCGGGTGGAGCTGCGTCAGTTCCGGCAGATGGCGGCGGTGCTGCGCTATAACCGCACGCAGCGCGCACGCAGGCCGCTCGTCGCACGCGTCGGCGCCAAGCTGCATGTGCCTCCGTATGCGCTACCCCGGCTGCCGACCGGGATAGGTTGCCTGCGTGCAGCCGCGGGGATCTGGCAGCTCGAGCGCTTCGATGAGATTCGCAACCGCCGGGACCGGAATGCACGGATCCTCAATGAGTCGCTGGGGCGGATCTCGTGGTACGTTGCGGGCACGGTCACGCCGGCACACCTGAAATTGCGGGTTGTCGTATCCCACGCGGACGGTGCGGTCGCAGTGCAGCAGTGCCGCCGGCACCGCATAACGATCGCGAATTCCAACTGGCCGCGGCTGATCGAGCCGGATGCACCGACAAGCGAACCGATCAACGCCGCGCGCGCCGCAGCTTTCGGCCTGGAGCTTCCGATCCACCAGAATCTCTCACGTGCGGACCTCGCGATCATCGCGTCGGCGTTCGTAAATGCGCAAGCGCCCGACTGGCAGAGCCTGTCCTAGCGGGTCTGCGCGCCTGCCGCCACCGCTCGGCTGCACCGGCGGGTTGTGAGACCCGCCCCATGTCACGAGCCCTGAGCGATAGCAGTACGCGCGAGATCCCTGTACTGACGCACAGCGAGCTCACGACTCAGGTGGCGGCCGTAGAATGACTGGGCGTTCTGGGACCAGCGACCGAGCAGCTCCTCTGACTCCATCGCACGGCACAGAGCCTCGGCAACGTGTTCATCCTGCCCCGCGCGGCAGCACACACCGCAGTCCGCAGTCTCGATGGTTTGCGCGACGTCGCTCGGGGGTCCGACGTAGAGCGTCGGGATACCGCGCGCCATGTAACCGAACAGCTTGCTCGGCACGATCACACCCTCGAACCCCTCGCGCAGCGTCACCAGCGCCAGATCGGCCAGCCCCATGCTGAGCGGCAGCGTGTCTGCGGCCACAAGGTCGCGAAACATCACCCGCTGCTCGAGCCCGTGCGAGCGCACGAGTGCGCGGACCTCGTCGAGACGCGAGCCTGCGCCGATGAACACCACCGACAGCTCGTCATGGGTTACGGCCGCGCGCCTGACACCTGCTAGAAAGGTGTCGAACTCGTGGCCGACACCGATGTTTCCCGAGTAGAGAACCACGAACCGGTGCGTCAAGCCCCATTCAACACGCAACGGGTTGTCGGCACCGCGCTCGCGGCGCAAAGCACCGGTCGCCCAGTTCGAGATGGTTACGATGCGCTCGGAGCACACCCCCTTGCGCAGCATGCGCTCGCGCATGAACGAGCCCAGCACAACGACGCGCGTCGCTCGCCGGTATGCCCACGCAAAGAGCCGCACCAGCGTCCGCCCGACGAGCGAGTCCGGCCTGGTAACGCCGGAGGCGAATAGTACTTCCGGGTAGACGTCCTGGGCGATGATCACGAACGGTGTGTGGCGCATCGCCGCTACCAGCGCCACCGTCGGCACTATGAGCGGTGGATTGGTCTGGGTCATGAAGAGCGCAGTTTGGCGACGCAGCAGCAGGACCGGCACCGCACACAGACAGAACCACACTATCCGCACCATCCGCAGCCGGCGTACCGGTCCCGGAAGGAGGCGCGGAATCCGCACGATTCTCACACCCTGCGCGGTTGGATCCAGCGCGGACCCCGGAAGCATGGGTGCATACTGGTCCGTGCCGCACACCACTTCGACTGCGACTCCGGCCTCGGCCATTCCGATCGCAATGTCGCGCGGGATCTCCGCCCCGCCCCAGCCATCGGGATAGAAGTATTGTTCGATCAGAACTACCCTGATCATCGTCGGTATCCGCAGCGGCGATGGCCGCGCCGGGACGTCGTGAATGGGGCCCTCACCGACAAACAGCCGTGGCAGCTCCCGGCAGCTTCCGGCTCATTTTGTCGCGAGCAGCGCGACCCCGCTGCCGAAACGCCGCAATCCGAACATGGAGCACACGCGGTCATCGGTCCGTCCGACCCACCACGCCCGGCGCAGCGGTGTGAACATGCCGAATTTCTGCAGGCCGAGCATCGCGTAGCGGGTAAATGTCCCGTGGAGCTCGTAGTGTGCCTCGCGGAATGCCCCGAACAAGGGTGCGATGCGCGCGCGCGTAATCGGGCGACAGAACGCGTTGGGTTCGCGCTTGCCGAGCAGCCTGGTGCCGACGCCGTAAAGGGGTGCCCGCCAGGGCTCGATCGCCGCAAACCGTCCACCCGGACGCAGCACTCTGGCAATCTCCGGAAACGCAACCTCGGTCCGCATGTGGTGGACGCAGCCGCCGGAGAACGCGGCGTCGACGTATTCACTGGCGAGTGGGATCTCTTCGGCCACGGCGACGAGACAGCGAACCCGGTCAGCGACACCGATGATCTTTGCGGCCGCGAGCGCCACCTCGGCCTCGCCGACCATCGGCGTGAGCAGCAGCCCCTCCGCCGCGCCCGCGAGCAGCAGCACCAGCATGGCATGACCGGAGCCGCCGAGTTGTAGCACGCGCTGTCCTTTGACGGAGCCGATGTGACTGTAGCAGTCCCACTGACTCTGCAGATCCATACGCGCATGCAGCCAGACATCGTACGGTTGTGGGAAGGTGTCGCAATGCTGCCGTGACCGTTGTCGCAACCGCTCGAGATGCTGGAGACCCTCACTGCTGCCGGCGGCGGCCAACGACCCGGTTTTACGCAAAGCGTCGGCCGTCTGGTAGCCGGTGGCGTTGTAGAACTCCATCTCGAGATACGCCTCGGCGTATTGCGGGGCGGCGAGATCAAACCCGGTGGCCGCCCCGGGGCTGCACAGCACCTCCGGGGCGAGCAGCACTGGGATCCCCGCGACGATCGGGTAGGCCGCCAGCGCGTCCTCACGCAGCAGCACCGGATCGGTCTCACCGGTGACCGGAGCGCCCGGCGTCGCGGCGCGCGCCTGCAGCGCGCGCCCGCCGGCGATGCGCGCGCGCGCTTCGCGGAGCGGTACGACGCTCAGGCGCTGGCGGGTGACCGGGCACACCAGACCCGCGGTACTGGTTGAGGTGCTGATATCGGCACTCGCCACGTCGCTACCCCGTGCACTATTCACGACCGCGCACCTGGTGATAGTGATTCACGAACCATTGGTACGTGGTACGAATGCCCTCCTCGAGCGTGATTCGGGGCGACCAGCCCAGAAGCGGAGAGACGCGATACATCGAGGAGCTTGCGCGGGGTACCGTCCGTTTTCGACTCATCGAAGCGCACCGAGCCACGGAAGCCGACGGGACTCGTGAAAATCGTCCCCGCCAGCTCGGCAATCGTTTCATCCCGTCCCCATCCAGACATTGATATATCCATTTGTCGTCGTCATAATTCTGCATAAGGAAGGCGGCGGCATCGGCGAGATCGTCGACATGCAGAAACTCGCGGCGCGGCTGCCCGAGCCCCACACCGCCACCGCGCGCGCCGTCGCGCCCGCCTCATGAGACTTGCGGATCAGCGCCGGCAACACATGGATGCTTCAGGCCGTAGTTGTCGTCCGGACCGTAGAGATTGGTCGGCATCAGCGAGACGAATTGTTGCCGTACTGCCGCGCGTAGGCCTCGCACATCTTAAGGCCCGCGATCTTCGCGATCGCGTACGCCTCGTTGGTCGGCTCGAGCGGCCCGTCAGCAGGTACTCTTCGCGTGATCGGTTGCGGGCAGCCCGGATAAATGCACGTCGAGCCGAGGAACACCAGCTTGACACGTACCGTGACGCTACGCGGCTCGATCACGTTCGTTTCGATCAGCAGGTTTTCGTTGATGAATTCCGCGGGCATACGTCGTTGGCATGGATCCCGCCTACACGCGCGGCCGCGAGGAACACCACATCGGCCGTCCTCGCAAAGAAGCGGTTGACCGCTGGCTGTCGGTCAGATCGAGTTCCGCGCTCGTGCGCGTGATGAGGTTGTGGTAGCCCGCGGCGCTCAGCCGCCGACGATCGCCGACCCGACCATCCCGCGTGGCCCGCGACGAAGATGCGTGTCGTGTTCATTCCTTACGCGGGATGTCGATAGCGTAGCCGTGCCGGGCGACGAGCGCATCGCGTCGCGCGAGCTGAAGTCCGCCGCCACCATCTCCTTCACGAGCTCGGCGAAAGGTAATGTCGCGGCTTCCAGCCGAGCTTGCGCGGGCCTTGGTCGCGTCGCCCGAGCAGTGTCTCGACCTCGGTCGGCCGGAAGTAGCGCGGATCGACCGCACGATGACGCGCCCGCTGGCGTCGACGCCGCCTCATCGACGACCCTTGCCCTGCCAGTCGATGCCGCATGCCCGAGCTCGCGGCGGCGCGCGCTCGACGAACTCGCGCACCGTGTGCTGCTCGCCGGTGGCGATGACGTAGTCTTCGGGCTGCGTCCTGCTGCAGCATGAGCCACTGCACCTCGACGTAGTCCCGCGCATGGCCCCAGTCGCGCTCGCATCGAGGTTGCCGAGGTACAGGCATGTCCTGCAGGCCGACGTGGATGCGCGCCAGCGCGCGCGTGATCTTGCGGGTGACGAACGTCTCGCCGCGCACGGGCGACTCGTGGTTGAAGAGGATGCCGTTGCAGGCGTAGATGCCGTAGGCCTCGCGGTAGTTGACCGTGATCCAGTAGGCGTAGAGCTTCGCCGCGCCGTAGGGCGAGCGCGGATAGAACGGCGTGGTCTCGCGCTGCGGGGTCTCCTGGACCATGCCGTACAGCTCGGAAGTCGAGGCCTGGTAGAAGCGCGTCTTGCGCTCCAGCCCGAGAATGCGGATCGCCTCGAGCAGCCGCAGCGTGCCGAGGGCGTCGGCATTGGCGGTGTATTCGGGTGTCTCGAAGGAGACCGCGACATGGCTCTGCGCGGCGAGATTGTAGATCTCGTCGGGCTGCACCTGCTGCACGATGCGGATCAGGTTGGTCGAGTCGGTCAGGTCGCCGTAGTGGAGGTGCAGCCGCACGTCCGCGCTCGTGCGGGTCCTGGTAGAGATGGTCGATGCGATCGGTGTTGAACGAGGAGGCGCGGCGCTTGATGCCGTGGACCCGTAGCCCTTCTCGAGCAGGAACTCGGCCAGATAGGCGCCGTCCTGGCCGGTGATGCCGGTGATCAAAGCCCTCTTGCTCAAGATGCGGCCCCGTTTCCGACAGTGTGAATGCGATCATACTCGAACGACGCCGGCGCCGTAGGCGGACGAGTGACGCGCTCCCGGATAGCGAGGCATCTCGGCGGCCAAGGGTGCACACCAGGGAGAGCTGCATGCTGGCCGACCGTCACAGCAGACGCAGTTCTCCCAGGACCCGGTGCACAACGCTGCAAATTAACGCTACGTCGTCCTGCGTCAGGTCATAGTAGGAGGGCAAATTGATCCCGCGCTGCGACACCGCGTGGGCCACCGGAGTAATCGCTCGCGCGTACATGGGCATGTCGGAGACGGGATAGAAGTAAGGCCTGCTATCCACTCCCTCACTCTTAAGTGTGCGGATCAGCTGCTCGCGTTCCGCCTCACTCATGCCCTCAACTTCCAGACACACCATCCAATACACGCCCTGGCTGTCGACGCTATCGCGATTCAGCTGCAACCTTCGATTACCTGCCAACCCCGCCCGGTACCACTCCATGATCTGGCGTTTCTTCTCGAGAAATGCACCAATGCGCTCCAGCTGCGCCAATCCGAGGGCAGCCTGCAGGTTCGTCATCCGGTAGTTGTAGCCGACCTCGGTGTGCCAGTAGCGCTTCTCGGGCGACATCGCATGATCGCGCAGCAGCCTCGCATGCAGGTACAGGTCGCGCCGATTTGTCGTGAGCATCCCCCCTTCGCCTGAGGTAATGATCTTGTTGCCGTAAAAGCTGAATACGCCGCAGTCCCCAATTGACCCTACACGCTGTCCGCGGTACCTGGCACCGTGCGCCTCCGCCGCATCCTCCACGACATGGAATCCGTATTCCCGAGCTAAGGCGATGATGGCATCCATACTGGCGGGTTGACCGTACAGATGAACCGGGATGATTGCGCGTGTCCGCGCGGTAACTGCGGCTCGTACTGCCGCGACGTCAATGCACAGGGTGCGCGCATCTACGTCAACCGGAACGACCGTCGCACCCGTGTAGGCGACAGCATTTGCTGTAGCAATGAAAGTAAGGTCGGGAATGATGACCTCGTCTCCGCTCTTGATGCCCAGGCACGTGAGCGCCAGATGTAAGCCGGTCGTTCCGTTGCTGACCGCCAGCGCATATTCCGTTTCACAGAACTCGGCAAAGGCCTTCTCGAAGTCCTCGATATACCTGCCCAGCGACGACACCCAGCCTGAGGTAACCGCGTCAGAAACGTACTCGATTTCCTTCGAGCCGATCGAGGGCTGCGAGATGGGGAACTGGCGCTTCAGTGTCACTGGCTCGTCCGTGCGATTGCGGTCATTGATCCTTGCACAGTTTTGCATGAACAAGAAGTGACGTGCGGGCGCCATTGGCCGCGATGGCGAAGCAGCGCTGGCACTCGCGGCGCCGACTTGCGGTGATCCTCGCCCGTAATTTCGAGCCGCAGTGCCTCGGGCGAGATGGCGCATTCCCTTGACACTGGTGAGCCCGACTCAGTAGTGTCCCGTCGCGCGCTACGGCGCATCCGGTTCGCCCGCAGCCACTACGCTGTTGCCGCCGGAGCACGAATAGGCCAAGTCGCGGCCGGACGGCGAACCTGCTACTGGATGCGGATTGTCATCATCAACGAGACGTTCTCCCCGAAGATGGGGTACTTGGGCAGCATGCTGCCCAAGTACCTGGCGCGCGAGGGCACGGACGTACACGTGCTGGCCACCGATCTGCCCGCCTACCACGGCCTTGGAGAGTTCAAAGATGCCCTGCCGGAATTCCTAACGTCGCAGGCAATTCCCGGCGATTCGGTGCACTGCATTGACGGTTACACCGTGCACGTGCAACGCCATGGACGAGCCCTCGGTCATGTTTTCATGCATGGCATGCACCACAAACTTCGCGAGCTCAAGCCCGATGTCGTGTACAGCGTCCTGGCTATCGGTTGGCTGCCGTTGCAGGCTGCACTGCTGAAGAATCTATTGCATTTTCAGTTTTTCACCGGCAGCCATACTTCGGCATTGTCATTCCCGCTTGCCAGCTCGAGGCGGCTCGAGCTCAACAAGCGCATGCGCGCATTCTGCCTACGTTGGTTACCCGGACGGTTCGTCAGCCTGTATAGCGCAAGATGTTACTGTCCCACCGCAGATTGCGGCGAAGTAGCGCGTCGTTTTTTTGGCGTGCAACGCAGCAAGATCGACATCGTCCACCTGGGAATTGACCCGGAATTCTTCTTCCCGTTGAAGACCGACGCCGACCGAACCAAGCGGCTCGAGCTGCGGCGCAGCCTCGGTTTCCGCGACCAGGACGTCGTCTGCATCTACACGGGAAAGATGACTGAGATGAAGAACCCTGTTTTGCTCGCCGAGGCCATTAAGAGATTGCGCTCCGAAGGACGTCTATTTTGCGGGCTGTTTGTCGGCGCTGGCGCACAGCGAGCAGCCGTAGCGAGTTGCGAGGGTTGCGTGGTCCTGGACTTCATGGATTTCAAGGATCTGGGGCAGTACTATCGCGCCGCCGATGTGGCAGTCTGGCCGACGAATGAAAGCACCTCGATGCTCGATGCCGCAGCCTGCGGTTTGCCCTTGGTCGTCAGCGACCGCATTTTATCAGGATCACGTAACCGGCAATGGGCTCGCCTATCGGATGAATGATCTTGCCGATCTTTGCAATGCGCTTCGGTCGCTGGATGATCCGGTAAAACGGCGCCTGCTCGGCTCGGCGGGTGCCAACAAGATGCGCGACCGTTTCAGCTGGGAGCTGGCCGCGAAGAAGCGCATGGCGGACTTCGCTTTGTCGCTTGCCAGCCGCTCTTGAGCATCAGGGGACAGTGCGGGGTAACGGTTCATTGTCAGTGCAGCGACCCGGTGTTCGCTGCCGTCCTTGCATCGAGCCTTCGTTGAACACTGAACCGTCACCGCCGCCGCTACAATGCCGTCTGTGCGGGGCGAAGGTTCACCGCGCGTTTTCGTTGCTGGTGCTTGGCAAGCACAACGTGGCCTACCTGTTATGCACTGATTGCGGGTCCCTGCAGACCGAACCGGCCTATTGGATGCAGGAGGCCTACCAATCTCACTTGGCCCGGCTGGACACGGGGGCCGCTCAACGAGCCTTGACTAACCTCGCCGCCAGTTACACGGTTTCAGTGATCTTGAGACTGAACGATGTCCTGGATTTCGGCGGCGGCGATGGTCTGCTGTGCCGGCTGCTGCGGGATTACCGCATAAACTGCTTTGTCGCCGATAAGTATGCAGCGGCAACCTATGCACTCGCCTTCACCAAACCGGATTTTCAGCAGCCAGGGTTATTGCTGGCGTTTGAGGTTGTCGAGCATTTCGAGAATCCGCGTATCGACCTGGAGTCGCTCTTCGCGCACCAGCCGCACGCCATACTCGCATCGACCAGCGTATACAGTGGTCAGGGCTCCGACTGGTGGTACCTGACACCAGAAACAGGCCAACATCTATTTTTCTATTCACGGAATGCTCTCGGCCGAATAGCGCGAGCGCATGGCTACACCTTGCTGGTTCGCGGCTACTACATCCTGTTTGTACGGACCGGGCGGCTGGATGTCATCCGCAGGGTAGTCTTAAGTCTCGCGCTAAGCAGGCCGTTCCTACGGTTGAGCGGAGCGCTGCTGCGATTGTCGCCGACCAGAGGCGTCTCTACAGACTTCGAGTCGCTTCGCGGAAGGGGATCCGCCATGACCGTTGCCGGTAGCGCCTCGGTGTAATCGGACGCTTACACTGCGACGAACGGTAGCCCACTGATGCACGCCCACTGGTCGCGTGCCGTGGTGCGCGACCACTGGTTCCGCAGCAGGTTCTCACGATACGCGGCGACCGGATCCAAAGCCGGCATGGCGCTATCACGCCGAACAAAGAATGCATTGGCACCCGCCGCAGCTACGGCGACCAGCTTGTAGTCGTGCTTACTGCAGAGGCGAGCCAACGCGGGTAGTGAGGCGCCGTGGTACCAGCCGCTTGCATGCTTCTGGTGCCGATCAAAGTGTGGATCGTACGGCACGGTTAGCGGAGCTACTAGAAGACTGGCGTTATACTCTACTGAGATGACATGCGGTCGTGTCGCCAGGAGATACTCCAGAAACCAGTAGTCATTGCCATCTACATCTATTGACAGCACACCGAGCTCGGCATGGAAGCATGCGACGCTATCGAGATTGTCCAGCGTCAGAAACTGGTTGCGGACTTTTATGCGCTTGGGCAGCACGGCCCTTGCGAGTTTGGTGGTACCCGAGTCACCGTCTATCAGGAGTCCCGCAAACTCCGCGAGGCCGATGCAATTGTATTCGGTCGGATGAAAGCCGAATTCCACGAATGTCTTGGGGCATGCCCGGGAAAGGTCGACCAGAATGCGCGCCTCGTCAGACTGGCTGCTGCCGCCGCGTAACGCTTTTACACGGTGATATAAATATCGCGCCGGAGTCTTCCGCAGAATTGCGGAGATGCGGGAGAGCATGCGAAGTATCCTATACTGAACTGCCGCATGGGTCAGGTGACGGACCGGGTGCTGCTCGGCAGACATAGCGCGGCGCTCCACGCATGAGGAAGGGACGCGCCTCTCCTTAGTGCCGCAGCCGCTCCATGGCACGCATTCGACCCAGCCCAAGGCTCAGGCCTGCGCCGGACAGCGTCAAGGCAAGTAGCAGCGCACATACGACCCTGATGAGCATGGTTGCGCCGAGTCGTGTGACGACCCAATCTGCGAAAAGCATCCCGCTGGTCACGACGGTGGTTACGACCACGAACTCTACAGCGATCCGCGAGGAGAACCCCGCGACCAGCAGAGCACACAGCATCCATACCAGATAGAACGCAACGGTCACCGCAGAGTACGCTGCTATCGCCCAGTCGGGATCTTTCGATGCGTGCAATGCGAGGTAAGTGGCACCACATACAATCACGACGTACACGGCCTCCAACATCAGCGGCAGTCCCTGGCGACCGCGGATGTCGAAGGTGCGGTCCAGCCATGCAGTAAGCGTCTTCACCATGGAGGGTACTGCGAGAATCGCGGCGAAATGACCGGCCTGCCTCCATGGATGACCAAACACGACCGCGAAGACAGGCTCGGCGAATAGCATCACCAGCACGAAGAACGGTGCGACCACCATCGGCCCGACGAGCAGCACGGTGCGTACCATGTGCGGCATGCGCGGATCGTCCAGCCGGCGGGCAGCACGTGAATAGAAAATCTGGCTCGCCGCGGCCATGAGCGTGGCGACAGGCAGGAAGATCACGCGCTGCGCAACCGCGTACTGACCCACGATGCGTGCCGAGGTGAACGCCGCGAGTGCGATGACCACGATGCGCACCGACATCTGGCCGAGAACGGCGTAGGGCCCGGTGTAGATGGGAAAGCGCGCATAGGTGCGCGCGGCCTGGATTACGGCGGCGCGCGAAAAATACTTTCGCAAATACGGGACCACCGCGCTGCGCAGCACGGGCAGGTACACCAGCACCAGCGCGATATAGCCGACCAAGGTTCCCAGCACCAGCGCATACGCACTACCGCCGACCACCAGGATCAGGGCTAGCTGCGCGACTACTGTCAGCAGCGCCTGCGCGACCGCGGCTCGGGATTGAATTTGGTAGCTGTGAACGCGCAGGCTCCAGCTCTGCGCAACTAGCTGAAAACTAAGGAGCAGTATTCCCAGCGGCAGCATGGTGAGTAATAATGGCGCTGCGGTGTGCGCCTCCGTCGAGCTGCCGAAGCGCCAGATGATCAGCAGTGCAAAGAGCGATAACAACGCGGCGCCTGTACTTATGAAGATGCACAGCGCCGTCAGTTGCGCCGCCTCGGCGTCATCTTCCGGGAGCACGATGGCAACGTCATAGCGCAGACACGCAATGGGCGTCAGAACGCCGAACACGGCAACGACAAAAGCAAAGGCACCGATGTCCGCCGGGGTGAAAAGTCGTGCGATGAGCGGGCTTGCAAGCGCCGGGATCAGCTGAGCGAGCGTCGCCCCGCCGAGCAGGGTGAGGCCCTGCTTGACTGACGGCGGCAGTCGCGAATGGTGACTACTCACGAAACTCACGCAGGCGGCGTGGGTCGAGTCACGAGGACCGGGAGCGGCCCGGAGTCAAGCATCAGCCGGTCAGGCAAGGCTGCCGCCGCGAGATTTGCGCCGTTCGCGCATAAACGAGCATCATGGAGAAACTCGAGATTTTGCGCAAACCATTACCTGTAATGAACCATTTTCCACGGGTTCCTCGGAAGGATCGGCCGCGGCGTTGTGGGCAATCCTGAACGTGAAGCCCGATCGCATATGTCCGCCGACTATTCAATCGCAGCGGGATCGGTCGACATCACGCCGCAGACCCCCATTCCGCTTGCGGGGTACACGACGTTGCGCAAACCGACATTCGAACGGGTGGCCGACCCGCTCGAAGCCAATGTCGCCATCCTGCGCAACGGCGACCAGACGGTCGCTTTCGTCGCGCTGGACCTGATGTACGTCGGTGCCTTCCTGCGGGACGCGATCGTCAATGCCCTGGCGGGCCGGATTCCCCGCGAGGCGATATTCACCAGCGCCTGCCATACGCACTCCGGGCCGCCGACGGAAGATTCACTGCCGGTGCTGGGCGCGGTAACGCCCGAGTACCGCAGTATGGTGGCACGGCGTGTGAGCGAGCTGGCCTTGAATCTGCTGGCGGGCACTTTCGTGCCGGTTTCCCTGGAATACCTCGAGGGTAGCGCGGCGCACTCGATCAACCGTCGCAAGCGCGTCTTCGGCATCAGCCGCAACTTCCCTTTCCTCGGGTCGCACGTGAGCATCAGGCCCAACCCGTCCGGACCGCGCGACGACACCATCCGCATGATCCGCATCCGCGACGGCGTCGGAAAGGTCGTTGCAGTGTGCTGGTGCTACGCCTGTCACCCTGTGGGTTATCCGGTGCTCAATGAACTGACCGCGGAATATCCCGGGGTCGTGCGCAGCACGATGCGCAGCACGCTAGGCAATATCCCGGTGATCTTCTGGCAGGGGTTCTCGGGAAACACGGCGCCACTCGGGTCGGCGCGGCGCGCGACGTTCATAGCGCCGACGTTGGCGGACTGGCAGCATTGGGCACAGGGACTCGCTCACTGCGTACAGGGCACGGCCCGTGGCGCGGGGCTTTCGCTGCCCGGCCCGCTTGCCTGCGATGTGCGGGCGCTGCCGCTGGGCGAGCTCGGCCTGGTATCCGACAAGCAGTTGCGCTTGCACGAGATAAGGCTCGGCCCGCATCTGATCATCTGTGGCCTCAACGCCGAGGTCGCCGTGGAATACGTCGAGATCCTGCGCAGGTTGCACGCGCCGACGCACGTGATTCCGGTCGGCTGTCTCGGCGATGTGTACGGCTACCTCCCGGTCGATGCCATGGTGCGCGAGGGGGGCTATGAGGCCCGCGGCTTCGTGCCGCGTTTCGGGTTGCGCGGCAGCTTTGTTCCCAACGTCGAGGAGATCGTCACTGAGCGCTTGTTGTGCGCCGATGGGGCCGGGCAGTCAAAGGCGCAAGGCTGCGCGGCCAATCAAGGCGGCGCCGGCGTTGTAGAGCGCGGCGGCGACCGCCAGGCGCCGACTCGTACGGTAGACGTGTGACACCGGTACGCACTCCGGGTTGAAGCCACGGAAGAACCGCGAAATGCCTTCGACCATGGAGCCCTCGAAGTCGAATAGCGCACTGGTTCGCGCTGCGGACTGAATGGCATCCCAGATCAGCAGGCTCGCTGCACCGCTGGTGCGGTGACGCGCATCCGATCCGCCGATCAGGTAGTGTGCCGAGCGGCTGTCGAAGACGACGAGAGTGGCCGCGTGGGTGTTACCCTTGTCATCCACCGCGAAGGCGATGCGCGCATGCCCCTCCCTCAGCGCACCCTCGACGACTTTGCGCAGAAACGCCCGCTCCCGCGGTGGTTGCCGTCGCTGCTGGGTGAAGGCCAGTTCGTGGAGATCGCAGAGTCGCTCCACGTCGTTGGCAACGACCACTTCGACGCGCTGTTGCGCCTTGCGTATCTCCGCACGCGTCTCTTTCAGGAAGTTCGCCCATAGGAGCTCGGGGCTCGAAAGGTCACGGTACCAGTTTGTATAGTCGGTGTATTGGGAATACCCGGCCCAGTAGAACGGCAGCCAGTCGGGAATCCCCGGCCAGAGGTTCTGGGAGAACAGATCGAATCGCGGCAGCTGTGACAGCAGTTCCATGGACAATCGCCGCCGCTCGGAGAACTGGTTCGATGCCTTGGCGCTCGATGCCCGGAACCAGGGACCCGCATAGGGCGTTAGGCGTGGCTGCGTGAGGATCGTGGCTCCGTAACGGCGCAGGGTGCGGTACGGTAGGCGCGCGATGGCGCCCTCGGAATTGGTGACGATCGCCTCGTCCCAATTTCCCGCGGCCGTAAGATTCAGCCACCACGGGTCCTGGAATAGGCAGAAGCTGGTTAGCGTTTCGCCCGACATCAGGCGCGCGCGCTGTCGTCCATGCAGACATGGAAGCGATAGGGCATGTGCAGACAACCGAAGTACGTCGGCGTCAGTCCATGACGCCGCGCGGTTAGAGTGCACTCCCGATACGAATACCAGTAGCCGAGCGGCTCGATACCGGCGTACGAGCGCGCCAGGACCGCCAGCCTTCTGGGCAGGCTCTGCGTGCTCGCAGGGTTGATGGCCTGCAGATGAAAGGCGGCACGCGCTCCGCGCCAGGGGACCGAGCCGACCAGCAGCCTGCCGCCGGGGGCCAGCATGGCGCGCGCACAGGCGATGTGACGCCGGAACATTGCGTAGCTGAAGTATTGGACGAGCGAGCTCGAGAAAATCAGATCGTACTGCGCACCGTCGTTGTAGCTGGTCGCATCGCCGATCAGCAGATCGGCTGCGGGATGCGCGGCGCGAAATACCGCCAGCATCTTCTCCGAAAAATCGACGCCGCGGTAGGCTCTGGCCCGCTCGAGTCCCATCGGGCCAAAAAGAGCACCAGTGCCGCACCCGAACTCCAGCACGCGCTTGCCGGTCGGATCGCCGCATACGAGTGTGAACTCACGACCGTGGCTGGCGAAGAACTCGGCGCTGTGCGGGTGACGTGGATCGTCCTGCTCAGTCCAGAATTGTTTCCAGTCACGCGGCATTTGGCAGCCCTCCCCCGTGGATATGCGCCCGCGGCGATGCTGCGTGCCATCGGACGCAGACTCCCCTCTTCAAGCCCGTTGCAACATCTTCCACGCTGACAGATCCATATTCGTCACCCTCTCCAACTCGACGATATCCGGCAGATAGAAATCGAGCAAAGCTGCCCGCGTCTGGACCGAAACCGCCGGTTCCTGCTCACGCACGAAGACGCGGGTCGCCGCCGACAGGCGGCTGCCGAAGAGCGCCAGGCGTCTGGCGGCCCAGCCCAAGAGGCCTGGGCGCAGGCGCACCAGACCCGTGGCTGGGTCGGAGGTCTGACCGTAGTGATTCATGAATTGAATGAACCTCAGGAACGGTGAGAAGTACACACCCTGGTTGCGTGGTACCGAAACGCCCAAGGGGACGGATGTCTGCTCGATCTCCAGGAAGCGACACACGCGCCTGAATACTTCGAGGGAGCTGCGGCGCATGTCGAGATCCGTGAGGATCAGCAGCTGTTCGCTCGGAAACACGCGGCGGAAATTGTCCAGGCCCATGGCGTAGCGGCCGAAGTCCATCACCAGTTGCCGCGCGTACGGTGGATCGAACCGTCCCGCCAGATACTGCGCAAACGCAGTGTCCGCCGGCACCACCGGCAACTGGCCGGAACGGATCAGGTGATAGTACTGCGAGATGGCACGGTCGACCGGGTTGCGCAGGATCGCCACCAGGCGCGCCCGCGGCAGGTGCTGCGCGAGGCGCGGCGCGCATTGTGGGGTGCAAAGATAGTTGGGGCACTTGATACCCAGCACCGCACCCGGCGGCGCATCCTTCAGCTCCGCCAGCAGCGGGCCGAGATCGGTCGCGTTGTAATACGGATCCTCGAAGAACCGCGTCTCATAGCCCGGCATGTAAACGGCCGGGTGCTGTCGCAGCGCCAGATGCAGCCACGTGGATGCCGATTTGGCAGCACCGATGATGACGAAATCCGGAAATCGGCCCATTACGCGGTTGGCCGCACATCAACCGCTGTCGAACGTAACGGATTCAGGTAGCGCAGATTCCACGCCGCGTTCCGCGGGGCAAACAGCAACACCACCACCATCAGCGCCAGGCCGTTGGTGAGCAATCCCGGACCGAGTCCCGTGTCAATCAACGTCACAGACACAGCGGCCATGACGATCGCCCACAGCGTTACATTCAAGCCGCGTAAACACGAGTTTATCGCGATCATCACCAGCCCGAATATCATCGAAATGAAGGGCAGCGTGACGGGCCCGGCGGCCGCCAGGCCGTCCGTCTCGAGAAATGACGCATTGTCATTTCCCAACTCGTAAGTATTGGCCAACACCACCGCAAGCGGTTGCCCGTACGGGTAGTGAACGAAGTTTGAGATGAACCCGATGTGCGACCAGTAGGTGAACGGATTTATCGTGAAAAAGTCGTAGTAGACGTTGAAGCCGATTGCCGGAATGGCGTAGAGCCGGTAGTTCGCAAGCGTGAATAGGTCGTAGAACGTGGACATCCGGTCCTCGAGTCCCAGAGAAAAGCTCAGTGAGAAGAAGAACAGAAACGGCGCCATCACCGTCAGTAGGTACCTGATGACTGAATCACGAATGAACCATCGCTGCGCGAAATACACATAGGCGATCCAGAGGGGCATGAGTACGGCGTTACGCTCCGCCAGCGTCCCGTAGCAGCAGTAATAGCCCAGAAGCGCCAGTGGTAGCAGGTAGTACTTGCGGAACATGATCGCGAAGGCAATCAGCAGACCGCCGAGCGAGCCGAGATACCCACCGAGCAAGTAGCCCTGCCAGCCCGAGACCGTTACGTCAGCCTGTGCCCCGTGTGCCTTCTCGAGGCTCACGACCTGGAAATGGTTGGTCGCAACGGTATAGGCAAATCCCAGTCCGGCCAGCAGGAAAAAGACGAACACCCCGCGACGGTAGCCCGCGTCCGTGACCATCGGCAGCCGGATGTTGACCGCAAGCGATGCCATCGAGCATATCGCAAAGTAACCCAGCCATAGCAATGCATAGACTCGCCAGAATTCGACCTCGCCGACCATCGGGACGAACACGATTGGGATCGGTATGAAGATGAACACCACCGCGGCGCCGACGATGAACTGACCTGGCGCGCGTAAGCGGGTGCCGAGGGGCAGCATTGCCAGCGGCGTCAGAACGCAGAGCAGTTGATAGACGCCGAGTTTTCCGGGATCGAAAGCGGTGTAATCATCGTGATAAAGCGCGGTCAGCTCACTGGCGTAGAAGAACTCGTACGCGGCGCTGTAAAGCACCAGCAGCAGGTAGAGCGCCAGGACCCTGAGGATGCCGGCAAGCGACCAGTAACGGGGGATCATCGGCGCTTGTACTTGAGCCTGGCCACTCCCACGGCCAACAGCCCCCCGAGGATCAGCGCGGCGGCCAGCACTGCAGCAGGGATCGGCGAGACGGGCTGCGCGGAGACCAGAGGATCGCCGAGCGCGTAGGATATGTAGGGCAGGGGCGCGCTCGCCAACATCCTGGTCTTTTCCTGATCGACGAGATTGGTGACCAGAGCCTTGCGATATTCCTCCACGGTGACGGTCGCCAGGCGCTCGGACAGATAGCCGATGTCGGTCGTCGATCTCTGCAGGTCATGTTGTCGTAGCCGCTCATCCATCGCGTTGTTCAGTGCGAGCAGGATCCGCGCTGCGGCACCGGGATAACGACTGTCGATCTCCATGGTGACCACGCCGCTCTTGGCATCCAAAACGATCTTCAATTGATCCTTGAGGTAGTCGAATACGCGGGCTACGCCGGGCGGAGACCAGGGCGGGATGTACCAGCCGAAGAACCTCCCGACCGCGTGGATGACTGGCATCACGTAGCTGGGTGGCTCGCGCCATCGACCCTCCTTTGCGGACCATTCGCGCGGGAACATTGCCTTCAGCAACTCGGGATCGTTAGCGATCGCCTGCGACGCGAACGGCGAGCGCAGGGCTCCGATGAACATCTTGAATTGCGGATTGCCGCTGCTCGGCAGGTCGATCCCGGCCAGCGATGAAAGATCATCGAGGGTTCCGCTGGCATTCTGCGAATGGCTCTGTACCCCGGTAATCACCATACGTACCGCGTACTTCTGCGCGGCCACATGCAGGTAGGCGATCGCCGCGATCAGGAACACGGCCACGATGGTCACGACGAGAACGGCTTCGCTGCGCACCACCAGCGACAGCATGTGCATGTCGATGACGCCGCCGCGCACCAGCGGCGGATCCCGTTCGTCAGCGTAACTTCTTGCTTCCGGAACCTTGACGTCCATTGGTACTCTCGAACGACAACTTTGCCGTGGGTCAAATGCCTGTATGCGCCGCGAGGCGCGGCTGGCACATGCCTCAGCTGTGCGCGCTGCGCGCCTGTGATTCTAGTAGCCGGCGGTGCTGCCGTGTAGGGCGGTCCGCTCACGCCGGGTCTGCACCGAAGGCGCGAACCCCCGCCACCACGGCAGAGTGCTGCTCCGCGGTCATTTCCGGAAAGATCGGCAGCGACAGGATGCGCGATTGATGCCGATAGGCTACCGGAAAGCTGGCGGGAGTGTATGCCAGGCGGCGGTACGCGGGCAGAAAAGGCAGCGCCACCGGGTAGTTGACGGCCGTCTGGATGCCGCGGGACGCAAGGTGGCGGGCCAGTTGCTCGCGGCGCTCGTGCTGCACGACGAACAGGTGGTAGACGTGCTGCCGCCCGGGTGCCTCCCTGGGAAGCGTGAGCGCTTCTATGCCGCCGAGGTCGCGCGCATATTCACGGGCGATCTCGCGGCGCTGCGAAGTCCAGCGCATCAGGTGCCGCAGCTTCACCGTGAGTATCGCCGCCTGCAGCCCGTCCATGCGACTGTTGATGCCCTCGATCTGGTGATCCCCTTTGGTAAGGCCCCCATGCCGGGCGAACATCGCCATACGCTCGGCCAGGGCCGCATCGGCCGTCGCGATGGCGCCCGCATCACCCATCGCGCCGAGGTTCTTGCCAGGATAGAAGGAGAATGTGGCCACCGTCCCGAAGGTGCCGACGTTGCGATCGTGGTAGCGCGCCAGATGCGCCTGCGCGCAGTCCTCGATGACCCACAGGCGATGACGCGCGGCGATCGCCATGATGGCGTCCATGTCGGCGGGTTGTCCGTACAGGTGCACCGGAATGATGCCGACGGTGCGCGGCGTGATGAGGCCTTCCAACAGGCCGGGATCGATCGTGAAGGTGTCCTCGTCCGTATCGCAGAACACCACCGAGCCGCCCGCCTGGGTCACCGTGGCGCTCGTGGAAATCCACGAATGCGCCGGCACGATGACCTCGTCTCCGGGACACACGCCCAGCGCGCGCATGGCTATGTAGAGTGCGTCTGTTCCGTTGGCGCACGAAACCGCGTGCTGCAGGCCGAAAAGTTCCGCGAACTCGCGCTCGAACGCCTCGACGAACGGACCGCGGATGAAGGCCGAAGTACGTATGACCTCCGCCACTGCGGCATCGACCTCCTCGCGGATGGTCAGATACTGCGCGTACAGATCGGCGAGCGGCACGCTCAGATGGCCAGTCGTCATGGCGTGCCCGATTCTGCGCTGGTGTTGAGGTTGCGCAGCAGGCGTGCCGGGTTGCCGGCATAGACACCGGGCCGCGTGATGCTGCGGGTCACCACCGCGCCCGCGCCGATGACGACGTCGTCGCAGATCTGCACCGGCAGGATGGTGGCGTTCGAGCCGATCGCCACGCGCGCACCGACGCGCGTCGGCTTCCACAGCTCGCGTCGGCCCCGCGCGGGCCGGCCGCTGGCGTAGGTGTCGTTGATGAACATCACCCCGTGTGCCACCACGCAGTCCTCACCGATCTCCACCAGCTCGCAGACGAAGGCGTGGGACTGGATCCGCGAGCGCGCACCGACCAAGACGCCCTGCTGGATCTCCACGAACGGACCGACGAATACGTCATCGCCGAGCGTGCAATCGTAGAGGTTGGCGGGCTCGACGATGGTGACGTTGCTGCCCGCCGTCACGTTCACCACGCCGACGTGCCTGAAGTTGATGGCGCTCACTGCCGCACGCCGAGGCGGCAGCGGGTCGGGCGAAATCGCAGCTGCACCTCTTTGCCCGTCTCGATGGACTCGTAGATCGCGCTGATCAGCTCCAGGCTCTTGCGCCCCTCCAGGCCGTCGACTAGCTGCTGCTTGTCATTGCGGATGCAGTCGATGACGTGCTCGTAGTAGGCCTGGTGACCGAACCCGTAGACGTTGGGCGGATTGACCGAGTAGTCGGACATCACCTTGGCGTCTTGCGCGTCTGGCTGGACGAATTTCCACACCCTGATCTCGTTCACCGCAAAGCCGCCGATCTCGACGCTGCCGAGCTCGCCCAGGAGCGAGATCGAGCCCTCGAGGTCGGTCGGGCGCGCGGCGGTGGTGGCCTCGATGATCCCGAGCGCACCGCTGCGAAAACGCAGCACCACGACCGCGGTGTCTTCGGCCTCGATCTTCACCAGCGCGGTGGCGCTCCTGGCGAACACGCTGTCGACGTCCCCCATCATCCACTCGAGCAGGTCGACGTGATGGCTGGCCTGATTGCTGAGCACGCCACCATCGAGCGCCCAGGTGCCGCGCCAGGGGTCCTGATCGTAGTAGGCCTGGGTGCGGCACCATCTGACCCGCACCGTGCCGAGCACCAGGCGGCCGAAGCGCCCCTTTTCCAGGGCTTCGCGCAACTTCACGACCGGAACGTTGAAGCGATTCTGCTTCACGACGAACAGGCGCACGCCGGCACCGTCGCAGGCCCGGATCATCGCGTCGGCGTCCTCGAGGGTCAGCGCCATGGGCTTCTCGACGACGATGTCGCGCCCGTAGCGGGCGAGCTCCAGCACGTGTTCCGCATGCCGGCCGCTCTCGGTCAGTACCACCACGACGTCCGGGCGCACCGCCGCCATCATGGCGTGCATGTCCTGCGAAATGCGGGATCGAGAACCGCTCGCCGACACCCTGCGCCTTGGCCGGCACGACATCACATACCGCAGCCAGCTGCGCATGGGCGATCTGTCCGCTACCGAGCAGCTCGGCGTGCCGCTTGGCAATCCGTCCGCAACCGACCAGTGCGAATCGCAACATGTACTGCTGCTCGACCGATCCTTTAGAACTCGTGTATGGCCAGTACCGCGATCGCCAGGTTGTAGAGGATCTGCGTCACGGCCTGCCACAGCGGCAGCGGCGGCATGTGCTCGGCGTTGAGCGGCACGACGACGGTGTCCCCCGGCTCCATCTCGGTACTGGCGCCGCTGCGGAACCAGGCCGACCGCCTTGCGTGACGACGCTGCCGTCCGCGCGCACGACGTAGATGCGACCCGTTGTCGGCGCGCGCGGTCACGCCGCCGCTCATGGCGATGTAGTCGTCGCGCGACAGTCCCGGGCGGTACAGGTGCGAGGTCACCGTCTGCACCTCGCCGATCACCGTCACTTCCTGCTCGAGCTTCGGCACGATGAGCTCGTCGCCGTCACGCAGCACCACGTCGTACGGCTGAGCCGATGGGTGAGCTGCAGCAGCGCCGGCAGGTTGATCACCAGGCGGCCCACGGCCTTGGCCTGACGCAGCTGACTCAGGAGCGACTGACCGACGGTGAGTGCCGAGGCCGCGCCCGCCTGATTCGCCACCGTGCCCTGCAGCGCCACGAAGGCGATGTCGTTCTGCATGCGCACCGCCAGCATGTCCAGCTCCTTCTGCTCCCGCTCGCGCAGCTCGCTTGCGGGTGAACACGCTGCCCCGCGCGAATGCGTACTGCGTCAGTCCGCCGGCGCGCAGCAGCACCGACTTCAGGGTCTCGCCGGGCTTGATGGAGTAGCGGCCGGGAAATTTCACCTGCCCGCGCAGCGTGATCTTCGCCTGCTCGGTCCACGCCTGATCTCCTTGATGCTCAGCGTGTCGAAGGGCTCGAGGTGCAGGTTCGCGGCCGGGTCGCCGCGCAGCACCGCCGCCAGGTCGACCTGGATGAGCTCGGTGCGGCGCGTCTCGCCGTCCACCACCTGGTAGCGCGTCAGCTCGGCGCTGCCGCCGTACGCGGCATCGCTCAAACCGCCACCGGCCCTGATCAGGTCGCGCACCGTCATGCCGGTCTCGAAGGGATACTCCCCGGGAACGTTGGCGCGTCCGTCGATACGCACCACCTCGTCGGGGAGTCCGATGTTCGACTGCAGCTTCAGGTCCTCGAGCAGTGGCGCATCGACCCGATCGCGGCTCGACTGCAGATCGAATACCGTGATGCGGTCGCGCGGCATGAGCGGCAGATCGGCCGCCGAGCCCGGAGCCTGCAGCGCGGCCGTCGAGGTCCGCGGACAGCACCGCAATGCGCCGATCCGGCGGCAGTTCGCGGCGGATGAGGATGTAGTGCAGATCGGCGTTGGGTTTCAGATCGTCCACCGACCGCAGCACGTCCGAGAGGCGCATGCCGTCGCGATAGGCGTAGGCGCCCGGAGTATAAACGTAGCCCTGCACGACAATTCCCGCGTCGAGCGTGGGCCGCAGGCGCGTGATGCGCAGGCTGTCGCCGTTGCGCACCGCCTCGGCCCGCCCTGCGCGCGCTGCTCAGGTCGACCTGCAGCACGACGCGATGCAGACTCGGCATCGATGCGGGTGAGCGCCAGCTTGCCGGTATCGGCCTCGGCCGTGAGGCCGCCGGCGAGCTGCACCACATCGGCGACCGAGGTCTCGTTGCGGATCTCGTAGATCGCCGGCCGATGAACCTCACCGTCGACGGTGACGGTCGGCCCGATGGGCGGGATGAAGATCACGTCGTCGGGCAGCAGCCGCGCATCGTCGGTGGTATCGCCGCGGATCAGCATGTCGTAGAGGTCCAGACGGCGGACGAGCTCGCCGTGGCGCTTCAGCTCGATATTGCGCAGCGAGCCGATGGGCTGCACGCCGCCCGCGGCGAACAGCGCCGAGGTGATCGTGCCGAGCCCGCTGATGGTGTACGAGCCGGACGACTTCGCATCCCCGAGCACGAACACCCGGATGCGTGCGCGTGTCGCCCATCGTCACGCTGGCATGCACGCCGACCATCTGCCGCGCGACGCGCGACTCGAGCATCTCCTTGGCGCTGCCGAAGGTCTGGCCGCCGACGCTGATGGGTCCCAGATCCGGAAAGCTCACCAGCCCGTCGCGGCCGACGATGAGCTTGTGATTCATGTTCTTGTTGCCCCGTAGAGCTGCACGTCCAGCTCATCGCCCGGCCCGACGATGTACCCCGCCGGCACCGGCACGTTGGTCGCCGGAGCGAACGTGGAGATCGGATGGTCGAACAGGTCGTAGCCGAAGGGCTTCAGCGCGGTCGGACCCGTCCGGGTCAGGGGCAGCTTCGTGATGCGTATGAAAAGATCGCGCAGCGCGGGCTCGACCCCCAGGCGCAGCGTGGCGAGCTGTTCGGTGAGTCCGGCCAGCGGGATCGGCGCGAAGCCCGGCAACGCAAGCACGCCGTCGCGCGAGAGCTGATAGGGGTTCTTCGAGCGGATCAGATCGATCAGCGCCTGGCGCCGCTGCTTCTCCTCGTCGGTCAGCTCGGGCCGTGTCGGCTGCGTAGGGTCGCAGTTCGGCTGCCCGGCGCAGCTCGAGCGGCAACGGCGCATAGCCGCCGGCGGTGACGCCCTGGGCGGAGGGCAGGCGCCATCGCCGCGGCCGTGGCGGCCGCCAGCGCCGCGCTCTGCGCGTTTGCTGCGCCTCCGGCGGCTCCGCCGAGCGGCAGCGCCATTGGCCCCGGCGAGCGCAGCCTGACTCGCTCCGGGCACAGCCGGCTGTGGGGTCTGAGAATGTTCTGCTGCTGCTGGCCCGTTGCGCCGCCCAATGCAGCCTGCACCGCGGCAGGTTGTGGTGGCGTGGGATTGCCGGCGGGCAACGGATTGTAGTCGATGGTGACGACCACCCAGTCCTCGGGTTGCAGGAACGGGCTCAGGCGCTGCGCTTCGGTACGCTGCCGCTGCGCTCCATCAGCAGGTCGCGCTGCTGCCGCAGCATCAGGTCCTGCTGCTCTTCGTTGATACGGCTGCGGACGTACGGTCGCGGGCGTTTTGCTGCCCGCCAGCGCCGCCCACTCCGAGCCCCTGGGTGATCGACTGAGCTGGTCGGGACCCAACCCCTGCAGGAGCTGCTCCACGGGGGAGCTGGTGGTCTGACCGTACGCCGGATCGACGGTTATCAGGACAGCAGCCGACAGAGCGAACAGGACCAGCGGCCCTGCCAGGCGTTGCATCAAGCGCATTACAAACCTTTAATCCGTTAGTCTTAGCGCGCGCAGTCGAGCCGCGCAGCCGACCGCCCCCGCACGCGAGGCTGCGATTGTACTGAAGAGCGCAGCTTCATGTAGCGCGGCTTTTGCCGCCGGACGGCGCGCACCGGCAGGCGCCGGCGCGCTCAGCGCCGCCACTTCTCCACGCTGGCGAGCAGCTGCATCACCGCGACGGGCGCCGGGTGGCCGCCGCGCGGGTCCTGCACCGCCGGCGCCAGCTGCTCGGTGAGCTTCTTGCCGAGCTCGACGCCCCACTGGTCGAAGGCATCGATGCCCCACACGACGCTCTGCGTCAGCACGCTGTGCTCGTAGAGCGCGATGAGCCGACCGAGCGTCGCCGGATCGAGCTGCCGGAAGAGCACCAGCGTGCTCGGCCGGCTGCCGGGATTCACCTTGTGGGGCACGAGCGCCTCGATCTGCGCCGCCGCCATCCCGGCGCGCACGAGCTCGGCGCGCACGCTCGCAGCGGACGCCCCGCCGCTGAGCGCCTCGGCCTGCGCCAGGCAGCTGGCGATCGCCAGGTCCTGCTGCGGCTGGTTGCCGCACGAGGAGCGCAGCGGCAGCAGGAAGTCGAGCGCGGCGCGCGCGCTGCCCTGGTGCAGCAGCTGGAAGAAGGAATGCTGGCCGTTGTTGCCGGCCTCGCCCCAGATCACCGCCGCCGTCTCGCAGGCCACCGGCGCGCCGTCGAGCATCACCGACTTGCCGTTGCTCTCCATCTCCAGCTGTTGCAGGTAGGCCGGGAAGCGGCGCAGCGAGTCGTCGTACGGCAGCACCGCGAGCGTCGGCAGCTTCATGAAGTTGATGTTCCACACCGCGATGAGTCCCATGAGCACCGGCAGGTTTTCCTGCCACGGCGCGCTGCGGAAGTGCTCGTCCATCTCGTGACCGCCGGCGAGGAAATCGCGGAACTGGCGCTCGCCGATGGCGATGGCGAGCGCCACGCCGATCGAGGACCAAACCGAGTAGCGTCCGCCGACCCAGTCCCACATCTTGAAGCGGTACTCGGGATGCACCCCGAAGGCGTCCATCGCCTGGTGGTTGACCGACACGGCGGCGAAGTGGCGCGGCACCGCCGCCTCCCCGAGGCGCTGCGCCAGCCAGGCGCGCGCGCTGCGCGCATTGGTGAGCGTCTCGAGGGTGGTGAAGGTCTTGGAGGCGACGATGAACAGCGTGGTCGCGGGATCCGCCGCCTCGAGCACCTGCGCCAGGTACACCCCGTCGATGTTGGAGACGAACTCGCAGCGCGGTGCGCCGCCGGTGTACGCCCGCAGCGCCAGCACCGCCATCGCCGGACCTAAGTCCGAGCCGCCGATGCCGATGTTCACCACCAGGCGAAACGGCTGACCGCTGCTGCCGCTGATCGTCCCGCCGCGCACGCTTTCCGCGAACGCCAGCATGCGCGTGCGCTCACTCATCACCGCCTGCTCCGTCTGCGCCCCGCCGATCGCTGCGCCCGGCGGCTGGCGCAGCGCGACGTGCAGCACGGCGCGATCCTCGGTGGTGTTGATGTGCTCGCCGCGCCACATGGCCGCGATGCGCTCCTTGAGCGCGGTCGCGTCGGCGAGCTCGCCGAGCCTGGCGAGCGCGATCTCATCGAGCCGCTGGCGCGAGAAATCGAGCCGCAGCCCGGCAGCCTCGCGCGTGAAGCGCTCAAAGCGGCGCGGATCGCGCTCGAACAGTTCGGGCACCGGCACCGCCGCGAGGCGCGTGGCCTGGGTATGCAGCTCGGCCCACACGGGCGTGCGCGGACCGGGGTGAATCGTGAGCGTCATGAGCGGATCTCCGTAGTCCAACAGCGCGCGGCGCGCGCCGACCGCGGCGCTGCCTTCAGCGATAGAAGGCCGCGATCGTATCGACGACGTATTGTAGTTGCGTTTCGCTGAGCTCCGGGTAGATCGGCAGCGCCAGCATCTGCTGCGCCGCCGCTTCCGCATGCGGAAAGTCCCCGGCCCGGCAGCCGAGGTACGCAAAGCACTGCTGCAGGTGCAGCGGCACCGGGTAATAGATCTCGGTGCCCACGCCGGCCGCGCCCAGGTAGGCGCGCAGCTCATCGCGCCGCTCGGCGCGCAGCGCATACTGGTTGTAGATGTGCCGTGCGCCGGGCACGGCGGCCGGCGTGCGCACCGCCGGCGCAAGCCGCGCGCGCGCGAAGGCGGCGTCGTAAACGTGCGCGTTGCGCTGCCGCGCCGCGCTCCAGGCATCGAGGTGCGGCAGTTTGACGTTGAGCACGGCGGCCTGCAGCTCGTCGATGCGGAAGTTGCCGCCGATCAGGGCGTGGTAGTACTTCGGCTTGCCGCCGTGCACACGCAGGACTGCCAGGCGCTCGGCGAGCGCACCGTCCGCGGTGACGCACATGCCGGCATCACCGAAGGCGCCGAGGTTCTTGGTGGGAAAGAACGACAGGCAGCCGACGTCGCCGAGGCTGCCGGCGCGGCGGCCGGCCGCATCCGCAGCGCCGATCGCCTGGGCCGCATCCTCGATCACCTTCAGGCCGTAGCGGCGCGCCTCTGCCAGCAGCGGCTGCATGTCGGCGAGCTGGCCGTACAGGTGCACCGGCATGAGCGCGCGCACCCGCGCGCCGCTCGCGCGGTGCACCAGCGCCTCGCCGCGCCGTTCGCACTGCTCAGCGAGCAGCTGCGCCACGGCGGCGGCGCTCAGGTTGAACGTGGCTGGATCGATGTCGCAGAACAGCGGTCGCGCGCCGGCGCGCGCGATGGTGCCGGCGGTGGCGAAGAAACTGAAGGTGCTGGTGATCACCGCATCGCCGGGCCCGAACCCCAAGGCCATGAGCGCGAGCAGCAGCGCATCGGTGCCGGAGGACACCCCGATCCCGTAGCGGCACTGGCTGTAGGCCGCGACGGCCGCCTCGAGCTTGCTCACTTCGGCGCCGAGGATGAAGTGCTGGCCCTCGCACACCGCCGCGATCGCCGCCTGGATGTCGGCGGCCAGCGGGCGGTATTGCTGCTTGAGATCGAGCAGCGGCACCTGCATCGCCGCCGCCGGTTGCGGTTTGCTCACGCCCATCGGCTTTCGGTCCGCCCGCGCGCACTAGGGGGACGCGATTCTATCAGCGCCGGTAGCCGTAGTACTCGCAGAACCAGTCCACGAAGCGGCGCACGCCGACCTCGATCGGCGTGGCCGGGCGGTAACCCACGTCGCGCACCAGGTCGTCGATGTCGGCGAAGGTCTCGGGCACGTCGCCCGGTTGCAGCGGCAGCAGGTTCATCTGCGCCTTGCGGCCCAGGCACTCCTCGATGACCTCGATGTAGCGCAGCAGCGGCACCGGCTGGTGATTGCCGATGTTGTACAGGCGGTACGGGGCGCTGCTCGAGGCGGGGTCGGGCGCGTTGCTGTCCCAGTGCGCGTCCGGTTTGGCTGTGAGCTCGCAGGTGCGCACCACTCCCTCGGCGATGTCGTCGACGTAGGTGAAATCGCGCCGATGGTGGCCATGGTTGAACACGTCGATCGGCCGACCCTCGAGGATGTTGCGCGTGAACATGAACAGCGCCATGTCGGGGCGCCCCCAGGGGCCGTAGACGGTGAAGAAGCGCAGCCCGGTGGAGGGCAGCGCGAACAGTGCCGCATAGCTGTGGGCCATGAGCTCGGTGGCGCGCTTGCTGGCCGCGTACAGCGACAGCGGGTGGTCGGCGCCGTTGTGCACCGAGAACGGCATGTTGGTGTTGGCGCCGTAGACCGAGCTGGTGGAGGCGTACACCAGGTGCTCGACACCCTGGTGCCGGCAACCCTCGAGGACGTTGAGCGTCCCCTCGACGTTGCTCTTCACGTAGACGTGCGGGTCCTGCAGCGAATAGCGTACCCCGGCCTGGGCCGCGAGGTGCACCACGCGCGCGAACCGCTCGCGTGCGAACAGCGCCGCAACCGCCGCAGCATCGGTGAGCTCGATTCTCTCGAAGCGGAAGCGCTCGTGCACCAGGCGCGCCAGGCGCGCCTGCTTGAGCGTCACGTCGTAGTATTCGTTGAGGTTATCGAGGCCGACGACCTCGTGGCCCGCCTGCAGCAGGCGCGCGGCGGTGTGCATGCCGATGAAGCCGGCCGCACCGGTCACCAGGATCTTCATAGTCTGCCGTCGACCACGCTGGCCGGAAACACGTGCTTGATGTCGTACATGATGTGCTTCCTGCGGCACAGTGCGCGCAGGCCGCGTGCGCCGAGCGCGGCGAACTGCCGGTGCGCCACGGCCACCACCACTGCATCGTAGCGGCCGGCGCGCAGTGTCGGCACGGTGCGCAGTCCGTATTCGTGGCGGCAGTCGCGGGCGTTCGCCCACGGGTCGTAGATGTCGACGCGCGCGCCCTGCTTCTCGAGCTCGCGCACCACGTCCACCACCTTCGAGTTGCGGATGTCGGGGCAGTTCTCCTTGAAGGTGATGCCGAGCATCAGCACCCGCGCGCCCTTCACGTGGATGCGCTTGGAAGCCATGAGCTGGGTGATCTGCCCCGCGACGTACAGCGCCATGTTGTCGTTCAGGCGCCGCCCGGCGAGGATCATCTCCGGGTTGTAGCCAACCTCCTGGGCCTTGTGCGTGAGGTAATAGGGATCGACGCCGATGCAGTGGCCGCCCACCAGTCCGGGCTTGAATGGCAGGAAGTTCCACTTGCTGCCGGCGGCGTTCAGCACCTCCTCCGTATCGATGCCCAGCCGGTGGAAGATCAGCGCCAGCTCGTTGATGAGCGCGATGTTCACGTCGCGCTGCGTGTTCTCGATGACCTTGGCGGCCTCCGCCACGCGGATGCTGGAGGTCTTGTGGGTGCCCGCGGTGACGATCGCGCCGTACAGCTGGTCGACGAAGTCGGCGATCGGCGCGGTGGAGCCGGAGGTGACCTTGCGGATGCTGGTGAGGCGGTGCTGCTTGTCGCCCGGATTGATGCGCTCGGGGCTGTAGCCGGCGAAGAAGTCGCGGTTGAACTTCAGGCCCGAGGCGCGCTCGAGGATCGGCACGCACACCTCCTCGGTACACCCCGGGTAGACCGTCGACTCGTAGATCACCAGCGACCCCTTGCGCAGCACGGTGCCGACGCTCTCGCTCGCCCGCATCAGTGCGGTGAGGTCGGGGCGCTTGTAGCCGTCGATCGGGGTGGGCACGGTGACGATGAACACCTGGGCGCGGCGCAGCGTGCGCAGCTCGCTGGTCAAGGTGAGCCGCTTGGCGGCGCGCAGCTCCTCGCGCGTCACCTCGAGAGTGCTGTCGCGGCCGCGGCGCAGCTGCGCGATGCGCTTCGGGTTGACGTCGAAGCCGAGCGTCTCGAAGTGCTTGCCGAACTCGACCGCCAGCGGCAGCCCGACGTAGCCGAGGCCCACCACGGCAATGCGGCACTTGCGCAATTTGAGCATCATCGACGCTTGATCCGCCGCAGATTCAGGCGCTGGAGCGCTGCGGCGCCGGTTCGGCCGCCGCGGGCGACGCGCCGAAGGCATACGACTCGCTGCTCGCCCACAGGCAGCGTCCGCCGCTCGCCTTGGCGATCACCGCCAGCATGACAGCGTGCGCCGCCAGCTCCTCGGCGTTCGCCGCAGGCACCGCCAGCGGCACGGCGCGGCGCAGCGGCGCGCGCGCCGCGGTGCTGCCTGCCGGCGCATGTGCCGCAGCTTGCGTCTCAGTCAGGGCGAGCGCTCCCTGGCCGCCGGACATCACCAGGTAGACGTCGGCGAGGATGCGCGCATCGAGCAGCGCGCCGTGCAGCTCGCGGGCCGAGTTGTCGATGTCGTAGCGCTTGCACAGCGCATCCAGGCTGTTGCGCTGCCCCGGGTGCAGCTCGCGCGCCAGCGCGAGCGTGTCGAGGACCTGGCAGATGGCGCCCACCCGGCGCGCCTCGCCCGGCAGCCGCGCCAGTTCCGCATCGAGGAAGGCCACATCGAAGGCGGCGTTGTGGATGATGAGCTCCGCGCCGGCGAGGAAGCCGAGCAGCTCCTCGGCAACTTCCGCGAAGCGCGGTTGCCCGTCGAGCTCGGCTCGGGAGATGCCGTGTACGGCGAGCGCGCCCTCCTCGACGTCGCGCTCGGGATTCAGGTAGTGATGAAAGGTGCGCCCGCTCGGGCGGCGATTGATGAGCTCGACGCAGCCGATCTCGATGACACGATGATCGAGCTCGGGCTCCAGGCCCGTGGTCTCCGTGTCAAGCACCACCTGTCGCATGGGCCGCGAGTCTACCGCAACGCTTGCCCGGATAATGCGTCGATTGCCGCATTGGCGAGGCGGTCGACACGCTCGTTGCCGGGCACGCCCGCGTGACCCGGGACCCAGTGCCACTCGAGCTGATGAGCGGCGGCGAGCTCGGCGAGCCGCTGCCACAGGTCCTGGTTCTTCACCGGCTTGCGGTCCGCGGTGCGCCAGCCGCGCGCCTGCCAGGCGGACAGCCAGCGCGTGATGCCGTTACGCACGTACTGCGAGTCGGTGTAGATCCGTGCGTGCACGGGGCGCTTGAGGGCCTCCAGCGCGCGGATCACCGCCGTGAGCTCCATGCGGTTGTTGGTGGTGTGCGCCTCGGCGCCGCTGATCTCGCGCTCGTGGGCACCCATCAGCAACAGCGCCGCCCAGCCGCCGGGGCCCGGATTGCCGCGGCAGGCGCCGTCGGTGTAGATCTCGATCACGCCCGCGAGCGTGTGGTGGGCTTGACGAGCCCGCCGATCACCGCGGCCTTCTCGCGCAGGCGCGGGCGCACGGGCGTCATGGTGTAGACACGCTTGCGCGCCTTGAGCAGGTAAGCCCCGGCGGGCAGCGGGTACAGTCCGGCGCGCAGCATGCGCAGCGCACCCGCGCCGCTCGCCAGGCCGCGGCTCCAGGGACTGACGTACAGGTAGCGCCGCGCGGCCACGACCTCGTAGCCGAGCAGCACCAGCCACTCGCGCAGCAAGCGCTCCGACATGAGGCGGCGCATCCCGGGAGGAAAGCCGCTGCGGCTCCAGCGCGCCCGCATACCCCACAAGCTCCACGGCCGGAAGCCCAGCACCAGCAGCTGCCCTTCGCCTGCGAGCACCCGATCCACCTCGCGCAGCACCGCGTACGGATCGGCGGCGAACTCGAGGGTGTGTGGCAGTAGCGCGGCATCGGCGCAATCGCTGATCACCGGCAGGAGCGATGGGCGGCCGATGATGTCGGCGCGCACCGGCCCGGCGACCGCTGCGATCACACTCTTGCGCCGTGTGCGGCTGCCGGCGAGCAGCTCGCGCGCATTGCCCCAGGCGCCGACCTGCAGCAGTTCCCAGCCGAAGACGTCCTCGAGTGCTTCGCTCAGCAGTTCAGATTCGGCCGCGAGCAGCGCACGCCCCAGGGGCGACTCCCACCAGGAGCTGAGAGCCGTGTCACGATCCGGAAAGGCTGAAGTGCGAACTGGCACGATCGAAGTGCTGGCAATGCCGTGAGGTTAGCGGTTAAATTCTGCTCGTGGGACTATGCTCCGGGCGCGGGCAAAGTAGCATGCCCACAGAGGGTACGGAACTTGTCGACGACAAAGAACAGCACGCGTCACACGCTGCTTGCCCTGACTCTCCTCGCCGCCGCATGTGCGCACTCCCCGCCGCGCGCACCAGCGCCGCAGGCAGCCGTGCTCGCCGCTGCGGCCGAGGTCCCCGCGATCACCTCCGCGGATGCCGTAGCGAGCCTGGCGCCGGCTGCCGCCGATATGCCGGGCGCCGCAGCGATTGCCGCGCTCCCACCCGCCTCCCGGGATGCGCTGCTGGCCGCCCTGCCCGACGATACCACCACCGCAGCGCCTGCCGCGGACGTTGCCGCGGTGACGATGCCCGGCGCCGCCGCCGGCGGACCGACGCTCGTAGCAGGCCTGAACCCCGCGCAGTACGCCGACCTCTTCGACCGCATGCGCGCCGGCTTTCGTCTGGAAGATGCGAGCGAGCGCAAGGCAGTCGAGCAGCAGCTGCGCTGGTACGCGGCCAACCCCGACTACCTGCAGCGCGCCTTCGGGCGTGCGGACCTGTACCTTTATGCCATCATCACCGAGCTGGAGCGGCGCAACATGCCGCTCGAGCTGGCGCTGCTGCCGGTGGTCGAGAGCGCCTTCGAGCCCTATGCCTACTCGCGCGCGCGTGCCTCGGGCCTGTGGCAGTTCATTCCCGGCACCGGCTCCCGATACGGCCTGAAGCAGGACTGGTGGTACGACGGGCGGCGCGACATCACGGAGTCCACGCGCGCAGCGCTCGACTACCTGCAGTCGCTGCACGATGAGTTCGGCGGCGACTGGCTGCTGGCGATCGGCGCCTACAACTGCGGCGAGGCCCTGATGGAGCGGGCGGTCGAGATGAACCGCGCCGCCGGCCGCCCGGTGGATTTCTGGAGCCTGTGGCTGCCGCGCGAGACGCAAGCCTACGTGCCGAAGCTGCTGGCCATGAAGCGCCTGGTGATCGATCCGGAAGCCTTCGGCCTCGCCTTCAGCCCGATCCCGAACCAGCCGTACTTCGAGCGCGTCGCCACCGGGGCCCAGGTCAATCTCAAGGTCGCCGCCGAGGTCGCGGGCATCACGCCGGAGGAGCTCTACGAGCTCAACCCGGCGTTCCACCGCTGGGCCACCGACCCCACCGGCCCGCACTACCTGCTGCTGCCGGTGGATGCCGCCGAAGTCTTCATCGAGAACATCGCGCAGCTCACGCCCGACCAGCGCCTGGGAGTCAGCCACTACACCGTGGTGCGCGGCGACTCGATCGCGTCCGTCGCTGCGCGCTTCCACACCACCGTCAACGTCATCCGCGAGCTGAACGACCTGCCGACGCAGGGGCTGACGGTGGGAGATGACCTGCGCGTGCCCGCCGCGGTGACGGAGCTGCCGCCCAAGGTCATGCTCGCCGCCGCGCGCGTCGACGGCCGCGTGCGCGCCGCGCGGCCGCACGTGCAGGTCGTGCACCGCGGGGATTCGCTGTATGCCATCGCGCGGCGCAACGGCATGAATGTCAACGTGCTGGCGCTGATGAACGGGTTGCACCCCGACGACACACTGCGCGCCGGGCAGCGGATCCGCCTGTCCGAGGGCGCCAGCACCCACACGGTGCGGCGGCGCGTGGAATATACCGTGCGCGAAGGCGACACCATGCCGCAGATCGCGCGGCTGTTTCAGTGCAGCGTGCCGCAGCTGCTCGCCTGGAACGGCATGAGCACTCACGCGCGCATTCACGTCGGCCAGAAGCTGCGCATCCAGCTGACCTCGCGTCACGGCTGAGGATTACCGGCGGGCGCGGCAGCGCCTGCGACGGCGAGCTTTCCGGCATAATCGCGCCGGGAGGCACCAAACATGGGATTTCTCGCCGGCAAGCGCGCCTTCATCGTGGGCGTAGCGACTGACCGCTCCATCGCCTGGGGTATCGCGCAGGCGATGCATCGCGAGGGCGCCGAGCTCGCCTTCTCGTACGTCAACGACAAGATGAAGGAGCGCGTCGAGCCGCTCGCGGCCTCCCTCGGCGCGCGGCTCACCATGCCGCTCGACGTCATGGACGATGCGCAGTGCGACGCGGCCTTCGCGCTGCTCGGGCGCGAGTGGGGGCAGCTCGACATCGTGGTGCATGCCGTGGCCTTCGCGCCGCGCGAGGCGCTCACCGGCAGCTTCCTGAGCGCCACCAGCCGCGAGGGCTTTCGCCTCGCGCATGAGGTTTCCAGCTACAGTCTCACCGCGCTCGCGCAGCGCGCGCACCCCTTGATGGCGGGGCGCCGCGGTGCGCTGCTGACGCTGTCCTATCTCGGGGCGCTGCGCTCGATTCCCGGCTACAACGTCATGGGTCTCGCCAAGGCGAGCCTGGAAGCGAGCGTGCGCTTCCTTGCGGCGGACTTAGGTCCCGAAGGCATCCGCGTCAACGGCATCTCCGCCGGCCCGATCAAGACACTGGCCGCCGCCGGCATCCCCGGCTTTCGCAAGATGCTCGGCCGCGTGGCGGAGATCGCCCCGCTGCGCCGCAACGTGACGCTCGAGGACGTTGGAAATGCCGCCGCCTTTCTGTGCTCGGACCTCGCCGCGGGTATCACCGGGGAGATCCTCTATGTCGACAGCGGCTTCAACACCGTGGGCATGAGCTTCCCGCAGGAAGCCGAGGGCTGAGAACCGCCCGCCGCGCGGGCGCGGGCGCGGGCGCGCTGAGGCTACTCGAAGGCCTTCGGGTTCTTGCGCACTTCGGCGGTGCGGCGCACTTCCTCGACGTAGGCGAGCGCCGCCGCGGTGCCGAGGCGCTGCGACTCCTCGAGTGCGCGATCGCGCTGCGCCTGCCCGGCCTGCCCGGCGGCGTTGTGCGGCACGGTGCGCACCGCACTCACGGCGATCACTGCGGCGCCGCCGTCGTTGATCGGTACGGCGGTGAACTCACTTCCTCCGGAAGGCCGGGGCAGTGCGAAGGCGGCCTCGCGCACCGGCGCAGGCACCGACGGATCAGCGCGCCCGATGAAGTGTGCCGGCTCCGCGCTCACCTTCAGCTCCTGGGCAACACTGTCGAAGGAGGCCCCGCCCGCGAGGCGCTCGCGTGCGGCTCGCGCGGCCGTGAGCGTCGCCTGGCTCGCGCGCTCCCTGGCGATCGCGGCGACGATGGCGGGGCGCACCTCCGCAAGCCCCTGCGGCTTGGGTTGGCGATGTTCCAGCACTTTTACGATCACGAGGCGATCGTCGCCGAGCAGCACCGGGCCGCCGAGCTTGCCGGCGGCGAGCGGCGGATCGCCGAACAGCAGCTCCTGCAGCGGCGCAGCGGCCCCGAGCGGCGGTGCACCCGGACCGCGCGCGAACGCCGGCAGGTCGCCCTGCTGCAGCTGGTATTGCTGCGCCAAGGCGCTCAGGTCCGCGCCGGGATCGGCGAGCTTGCCCTGCAGCTGCTCCTGGATCTCGCCGAAGCGATCGGTGGCGCGGTCGCGGCGCACCTGCGCCTCGAGCTCGGGACGGGCTTCGTCGAACGACTTGCCCTTGGCCGGCTGGATCTCATCGAGACGGATGATGTGATAGCCGAATTGCGTCTTGACCGGCCCCTTGATCTCGCCGACCGACATGGCGAACAGCGCGTCCGCGAACGGCTTGACGAAGCTGCCACGCTCCGAGTACCCGAGGTCCCCGCCGTTAGGCGCCGAGCCCGGATCCTGCGAGTACTGCTGTGCCAGTGCGCCGAAATCCTTGCCCGCCTTGAGCTGCGCGAGCACCTGCTGCACCTGCGCCAGAGCTGCGGCGTCGTCCTTGCCGGTGATGAGGATATGCCGCGCGCGGCGCTTCTCGGGCACCAGCAGTCGGCTCTTCTCCTTGTCGTACGCGGCGCGCAGGTCCGCCTCGCTCACCGACTGTTGAGCGGCGAGCGCATCGAGGCGCAGCTCCGCGTACTGCAGGTGGTCGGATTCGGCAGTCATGTACTGCGTCAGGTGCGCCTTGTAGTAGGCCTGCACCGCGGCATCGTCGACCCCGGTGGCGGCCTTGGACTGGTCAGCCGGCAGGGCGAGGTAGCGCACTTCGCGCTCCTGGTCCTGGAGCTCGGTCATGCGCTTGAGCTCGGTCGGGGTGAGAAAGTCCGAGCCGCGGATTCCCCCCTCGAGCTGCAGGCGCTGAATCTCGGTACGCAGCTCGCGCTCGAACACCTCGAGCGGGATGCCGGCCTGCGCCAGGGCCGCGCGGGCCATCTCCGGGGAGTACTGGCCTTCGACCTGGAAGGCCGGCTCGCTCTGTACCGCCTCGCGCAGCGCGTCGTGGCTCACCCGGTAGCCGAGGGCCTCGGTGCGCTTATCCAGCAGGGCGTTGCGGATCAGGTTCTCGAGCACCTGGTTCTGCAGCTGCGAGCGCAGCTCCGCGGGCAGCTCCGCGCCCCCGAGGCGCTGCTGCCACTGGGTCTGCTCGCGCAGCCAGGCGCTGTGTGCGTCCTCCAGCGGGATCTTGACGCCGTTGGCCTCGGCGGCGTAGTTGGAGCCCCCGAAGTTCAGGTTGACGATGCCATAGGCGCCCCAGGCGGCGAAAATCACCGACAGCAGACCGAGTACCAGGTACGCAAACCACTTGCGCCACTTGCTCCCCGTGTAGCCCTTGAGGCTGTCTCCGATACTCTGAAGCATGTGCGAAGCTGGGGTGGTTATGGGCCAATGTGGCGGAGCGGACGGGACTCGAACCCGCGACCCCCGGCGTGACAGGCCGGTATTCTAACCAGCTGAACTACCGCTCCGAATTTGGGGGGCGAATCCTAACGGATTGATGAATAAGGCCACAAGCAGTTTCGGGCCCTCAGCGGCGACCGCCGCCGCTACGCTCGCACCCCACCTCGTCGACGGCGGGCGGCGGGTGTGCTGAACGCTCGCTGAACGGCTGGTGCGTCAACGGTTCTGCCTTTTGAGCGCTGTGCACTCCACGGCAGGCATGCGCCGCATTACGTTCAACCGTCGGTAAGTTAAGACACGCTGCGCCCTGGCCCGTTCCGTGAGGCACAATGCACCGGATGGGTGTGCGAGGATGCTGCCAATGAAGCTGATTCGAACTGTTATCTGCACCGCGCTCGCCGCCGCGGGCCTCTCGGCGCCGGCACTCGCCGCGCTGGGCGGCGACGCCGTTTCGGTGGAACGCGATCGCGCCAGTCTACGCGGCACGATCCGGGTGAGCACGAGCAGCGCGTACACCGTCCAGGAGATCGGTACCTCCTCAGGGCTCGTGGTCCAGGAGTACGTCGCTCCCGGCGGCAAGGTGTTCGCGGTGAGCTGGCGCGGCCCGGGTATCCCCGACCTGCAGCAGGTGCTGGGGGACTACTACGGGCAGTTCGCGCAGGCGCGGGCCGCCCTGGCGCCTCACTACGACCACCACCACCTGGTGGTGCGCACCGCCGCGCTGGTGGTGCAGTCGCGCGGGCGCACCCGCGACTACTTCGGCCGCGCCTGGGCTCCGGCCCTGCTGCCGGCGAATTTCTCCCTGAACGACCTGCACTAATCGCTCCACGGACGAGGACACGTCGTGCGTAATCTCCTGGCTCTCCTTCTCGTGCCGTTGATGCTGCTCACCGCCTGCGGCGGCGGCGGCAGCTCCAGCAGCAATGGTGGTGGCGGTGGTGGTGGTGGCGGCGGTGGTGGCGGCGCTCAGACCATCGCCACTCCGGGGCCGCCGAATGTCGAGTCCCTGGTGGTCAATGCCGGGCCTCCGATTCTGCAGATGCAAAACCCGCCGATGTCGGCGGTCAACACCGCGTTCGTGTCGGTGGAGGTCTGCATCCCCGCGACCAGCACCTGTCAGACGATCGACTATGTCGAGGTCGATACCGGCTCGATCGGGCTGCGGCTGATCTCCTCCCTGGTCACCGTCGCCCTGCCCGCCCTCACCGACAGCTCCAACAACCCGCTCGCCGAGTGCCTGCAGTTCGCCGACAGCACCGAGGTTTACGGTTCTCTCGTTACGGCGGACGTCGTGATGCCGGTCTCGGGCGAGAAGGCCTCGAGCGTCCCCGTGCAGCTGATTGGCGCGGCTTCCGCCGGTAGCCCGCCGTGCACCGGCACCCCCAATAACACCGTCTTGACCTTCGGTGCGAACGGCATCCTGGGCGTTGGTCCCTTCATCAACGACTGCAACGACTCGGGAAGCTGCGCGCCGGGAGGACAGGCGGCGAATTACTATAGCTGCCCGACGCCCACCACCTGCACCGCCTTCACCGCGAGCCTCGCACAGCAGGTGCCGAACTCGGTGATTCTCCTGCCCAAGGACAACAACGGGGTGATCGTCGAGCTGCCGGCGGTCGGGGCCGGCGGGTCAACCGCCGCGAACGGCTCGCTGGTGTTCGGCATCGGTACCGAGACCAACAACGCCCTGGGCGACGCCACGCAGCTGTATGCCGCTGCGGATAGCGGGCTGATCAGCGCCACGCTGAACGGCGACAGCTTCGCGAACAGCTACCTCGACAGCGGCTCGAACGCCAACTTCGTCAACACCTCGCTCGCGACCTGCACGGATAACCAATTTCTGTGCCCGAGCGCCACCACGACTGAGGATGCGACGCTGACGGACATCAACGGCACGACGGCGGCGGCCGACTTCACGATCGCCAATGCGGACGATCTGTTCAACAATGCGCCCACCGCCACGGCGTACAACAACCTCGGCGCGGCGGCCTTCGACGCCACCTCGCTCGATCTGGGGCTGTCGTTCTTCTTCGGCCGCAACATCTTCACCGGCATCGACAACCCCAGCACCAGCACGCTGCCGTTCTTCGCCATCGCCAGTAACTGAGGCGGCCCGCTGCCGGCCGACGCCTCAGCCCCGGCGCGCGAAGCGCCGGCGGTAGGCGGAAGGGGTCGTGCCCAGGCGCTGCCTGAAGTGATGCCGCAGCGACTCGGCGCTCGCAAGGCCGGTGCGTGCGGCGATCTGCGGCGCCGCCAGGCGGGTAGTCTCGAGCAGCTCCCGGGCGTACGCCAGGCGCTCGCCGATTAGCCACTCGTGGGGGGCAAGACCCGTCGCCGCGCGAAACTCGCGCTGCAGCGTGCGCGGGCTCATGGCGGCGCGCCGGCTCAAGGAGGCGAGCGTGTGCCGCCCGCCCGGGTGGGCGCGTACGTGGTCCATGAGGCGCGCGAGGCGGCCGCGCCCGTCGGCGGCAAGCGGCCGCGGCACGAACTGCGCCTGATCGCCTTCACGGTGCGGCGCGATCACCAGCCGCTGTGCGACCTGGTTGGCGATCCGCGCGCCGTAATCGCAGCGCACCACATGCAGCAGCATGTCGAGGCCGGCGGCCGAGCCTGCCGATGTCAACACGCCGCCCTCGTCCACGTACAACGCATTGGGCACGACGCGGATACCCGGGTAGCGCGCGCCGAGCAGCGCGGCGTACTTCCAGTGGGTGGTGGCGCGGCGGCCCTCGAGCACACCGGCCGCCGCCAGCACGAACACACCTGAGCAGATCGAGCACAGGCGCGCACCCCGTGCCAGCGCGCGCCGCAGCGCGGCCAGCAACGCGGCCGGGGGCGGCTCATCGGGCGAGCGCCAGCCAGGGATCACGATGGTGTCGGCGCCGTCGAGCAGCCGCAGCGAGTGGCGCACGGCGAGCTCGATACCGCCGGCGGCACGCAGCCGCCCGCGCTCCGCGGCGCACACCGCGAACTCGTACCACTTCACCGGCAGCTCCGGACGCGGCAGCGCGAACAGCTCCACCACGCAGCCGAACTCGAAGGTGCATAGCCGGTCGTAGGCGACCGCCACCACTTTGTGGCTCATGGCGCAATCTTAACGACTATTGTCGTTCGCGCCACTGGCGGCGCCATCCCGCGCGCACCGACAATGCCGCCATGACGAGCCGCGTGAGTGAAGTTCCTGCCGCCGACAGCGCCAGCGCCCTGCGCCACTTCGAGCCGGCCCTCGGTTTCGAGACCGACTGCTTCGACGTGCATCAGGGGATGGCGGACGGACCGGACTTCGTGCTGCTCGACGTGCGCGCGGCGCCGGCGTTCGCGCGCGCTCACGTGCCCGGAGCGATCAACCTGCCGCACGCTGAGATCAGCGCCGTGCGCCTCGCACCCTGGTCCGCCACCACGCTGTTCGTGGTCTACTGTGCCGGCCCGCACTGCAACGGGGCGCAACGCGCCGCGATCCGCCTCGCCCGCCTCGGGCGGCCGGTGAAGATCATGATCGGCGGAATGACCGGCTGGCTCGATGAGGGATTCGACATCGAGCGCGCGCCGCGCTGACGCAAGCTCCGCGCGGTCTGCGCCTGGCTGCCGCGGCCCTCGCCTCTGCCATGGCATCATAGACGCATGAGCATGCTGCAGAAGATCATCGCGGCGGCGCTGTGCGCGCTGCTGCTCACCGCCGGCTACGGCCTGTGGGCCACCAGTGATCCCTCCGCGGCGCCGGTGCAGAAGACAAATGCCCTGGTGGTGGTGACATCGGCCAGTGCCATGCCAGTCATCGACGAGCACACGCTGCTGATCGCGCAGCGCCTCGCGCGCTATGCCAACACCCCCGAAGAGCAGGCGCTCGCCCAGTCGGCGGTTCAGGTCGCCGACCACGAGCTGGACCTGGCATTCGCCGCGGCGCTGCATCACCTCGAGACGCACCCGCCGCCGCTGTCGCCGGAAGCTGCGCGCATCCAGCAGCATATCGATGAACTGCAGAAGGTCCTGGCGGCCGATACCGAGGCGGCCAGTCAGCTCACGGCGCAGCTCGCCAGGGCGAGCGATGCGGACAAGCCCCCCCTGCAGGACCGCCTCGACCTGGCGCAATCGCAGGTGGCTCTCGAGCAGGATGAGATCCAGGAGGCCAACGAGCAGCTGCTGCAGGCCGGCGGCAACGTGCATCAGCGCATCCAGACGATGCAGCAGGAACACCAGGCCGCCGAGCGCAAGGCAGCCGCCGCCGCTCCCGCTGCTACGGAGGATGGGCTCACCCGGCTCAAAGGCATGGTCGGGCAGATGCGACAGTGGCTGACGCTCCACCGCAAGGAGCGCTGGATCGGCTGGGCTCGTGCGCACGTCAGCGAGAGCGCCGATCAGCTCGCCGTCGAGCGCGCCCGCATCGCCGCAGAGCTCGCCGCGAACAAGGCGCTCGTCCCGCAGTTCACCATGCACGCGCAGCATGCGGGCGGCGCTGCGGCGCCGGCGATCGCGTCAGTCGCAAAGCCTGCACCGGCCGCTGCGCCGGCCGCTGCGCCGGCCGCTGCGTCTGCCACGAGGCCTGCGCCCGCGCCCGCTGCCGCCGCGCCAGGCAGCCCGGCGGCGGCCGCCCCCGCGCCCACGACGCTCCTCGAGCTCACCCGGCTCATCGCCGCCGAGCAGCACCGCCTGACACTGCGCGATGAGCGCATTGCGGCGCGCCGCAAGCTCGTCGGCATCTACGACCAGTGGCAGGGGCTGGTCGCCGCGCAGGGGCGGCAGGTGCTGCATACGCTGCTCGGCGGCGCGATGATCGTGTTCGCTGCGCTGCTGGTACTGTTGTTCATCGACCGCTCGCTCGAGCGGCTGCTGGGACGCGCGAAGCTCGACCGTCGCCAGCTGCAGACGCTGCGCAGCGTGGTCGGCGTTGCGCTGCAGATCGTCGGCCTGCTCGTCATACTGCTGGTGCTGATCGGCGTGCCCACGCAGCTCGCGACCATGATCGGCATCGCCGGTGCCGGCCTCACAGTGGCGCTCAAGGACTTCATCGTGGCGTTCATCGGCTGGTTCGTGCTCATGGGCCGTAACGGCATGCGGCTCGGCGACTGGGTGGAGATCAACTCCGTCAGCGGCGAGGTGATCGAACTCAACATGTTCCACACCGTGCTGCTCGAGACCGGCAACTGGACCGACGCGGGCCACCCGACCGGCAGGCGCGTCACGTTCACCAACAGCTTCGCCATCGAGGGGCACTACTTCAACTTCTCGACCTCGGGGCAGTGGCTGTGGGACGAGCTGTCGGTGCTCGTGCCCTACGACCATGACCCACATGTCATCGCCGATGCCATCCTCAAAGAGGTCACCGCGGCAACCGCGAACGATGCGAGCGAGGCCGAGCAGGAGTGGAAACGCGCTGCACGCGGACGCGCCATGAGCTTCAATGCCCAGCCGGCGATCGCGGTGCGACCCTCCGCCGGCGGTGCCGGCGTAGACGTTGCGGTGCGCTACGTCACGCGCGCCAGCGAGCGCCTGAGCATGCGCGCACGCCTGTATCAGACCGCGGTGCAGCTGCTCGGCGCAGCGCACGCCTGAAGCCATGGGCGCGCTGATGCCGGCGTTGTTTCTCGGGCACGGCAACCCGATGAACGCGCTGCAGGACAACCCCTGGACGCGCGCCTGGACGGCGCTCGGTGCGACGCTGCCGCGCCCGCGCGCCGTGCTGGGCGTCTCTGCGCACTGGTACGTCGCCGGCACCGCCGTCACCGCCATGCCCGAGCCACGCACCATCCATGACTTCGGCGGCTTTCCGCGCGAGCTGTTCGCGGTGCGCTACCCGGCCGCGGGCGATGCGGCGCTCGCCGCGCAGGTGCGCGCGCTGCTCGCCCCGCTGCCGGTGACGGCCGATTACTCCTGGGGCCTCGATCACGGCAGCTGGTCGGTGCTGCGCCACCTCTACCCGCAGGCGGATGTTCCAGTGGTGCAGCTGAGCATCGACGAGACGCAGGCGGCGGCTTTCCATCACGCGCTCGGCGCGCGGCTGCGGCCGCTGCGCAGCGAGGGGGTTCTCATCCTCGGCAGCGGTGACGTGGTGCACAACCTGCATAGCTATGCCTGGGGCGGCCATCCGCGCGAGCCTTATGATTGGGCGCTGCGCTTCGAGGCGCACGTGCGCGAGCGGCTGCTGGCCAAGGATCACGCCGCACTGATCGACTACGGCGCCGCGGGCCGCGAGGCGCTGCTCGCCGTGCCCACGCCCGAGCATTACCTGCCGCTGCTGTACGTGCTCGGGGCGAGCGTGCCCGAGGAGCCGGTCAGCTTTCCGGTCACCGGCATGGACGGCGGCTCGGTATCCATGCTCGGGGTGCAGTTCGGGGCACTGTAGTAGAATCCGCGCGCCCGCAGAACGTTGTTCTGCAGCTGAAGTCACAGGTTTGCAGTTCTTGTACAAGCCTTAAGCTTTGTTGAGGCAGGTGGCTGGTATGGTGCAGCGCAAGGCTCCGGAACCGCGACCGCAACTGACACGCTGAAGGCATGAACGACATCAACCGCTGGCCACCTGAGGTGCTCGTCACCGGGCCGGAAGTGACTCCCGCCTGGCGCAGATCCCTCACCACGCGGCGCGTGCTGGTCGTGATCGCGGTGCTGCTCGCTTTCGCGCTGCTCGCATGGCTGCTCACGCCCAAGGGGGGCACGAAGGCCCCGGGCGGACGCTTTGCCGGCGGCGGACCGATGCCGGTGGTGACCGCCACCGCACGCACGGGCGACATGCCGATCACGCTCATCGGCCTCGGCGCCGTGACGCCGCTCGCCACGGTGACGGTGCAGAGCCAGATCAGCGGCCAGATCATGCACATCTCATTCAAGGAGGGTGAGACGGTCAAGGCCGGCGATCCGCTCATCCTCATCGATCCGCGTCCCTACCAGGTGGCGCTCGAGCAGGCGCAAGGGGCGCTCGCGCGTGACAAGGCGCTGCTCGCCAACGCGCGCATCGACCTGGATCGCTACCAGACTCTCTGGTCACAGGATTCCATCGCCGAGCAGCAGCTCGCCACGCAGAAGTCGCTGGTCGCGCAGGACGAAGGCAACGTCAAGACCGACCAGGGCCAGATCGATGCGGCGAAACTCAATCTGGTGTACTGCCACATCGTCTCGCCGATCGGCGGGCGGGTCGGGCTGCAGCAGGTGAACGTCGGCAACTACGTGACGCCGAACGAGCCGAATGGCCTGGTGGTGATCACGCAGATGCAGCCGATCACCGTGGTGTTCACCCTTCCCGAGGACCAGATTCCGCCGCTGCTGGCACAGCTGCACGCCGGCAAGACACTGACCGCCACGGCCTGGGACCGCGCCAACACGCAGCAGCTGGCCAGCGGCACGCTGCAGTCGGTCGACAGCCAGATTGACCCGACGACCGGCACCATCAAGCTCAAAGCCCTGTTCGCCAACGCGGACGAGGGCCTGTTCCCGCAGCAGTTCGTGAACGTCGTGCTGCTGCTCGACACGGCGCATGGTGCGACGCTCGTGTCCCAGGCGGCGATCCAGCGCGGCGCCCCGGGCACCTACGTCTACGTGGTCAACGCGGATCAGACCGTGAGCGTGCGCAAGGTGACGCTCGGTCCGGGCGACCCGACCAACGTCTCGATCACCCAGGGGTTGAAGCCCGGCGAGATCGCGGTGGTCGACGGGGCCGACAAGCTCAAGGACGGCGCCAAGGTGCTGGTGAGGCAACCGCGCGCGACGACACCCTCCGCCGCGCCGGCCGCCAAGAGCAGCGCCTCCCAGGGCACTCAGCGCCAGGGCGGCCACCGGCACACGCCGCCGGGCAACCAGGGCGGCGGCTGACGACTTTCGCGCGCTGTTTAGGTTGGCGGCCACTGCATGAATCCGTCCCGCATTTTCATACTGCGGCCTGTCGGCACTTCGCTGCTCATGGTGGCGATCCTGCTGGCAGGGTTCGTGGCGTACGGGTTCCTGCCACTGTCGGCGCTGCCGGAGGTCGACTACCCGACGATCCAGGTTCAGACCTTTTATCCGGGCGCTAGCCCCGAGGTCATGACCTCCTCGGTGACCGCGCCGCTCGAGGTGCAGTTCGGGCAGATGCCGGGGCTGAACCAGATGTCCTCGACTAGCTCCGGGGGCTCCTCGGTCATCACACTGCAGTTCAGCCTGAACCTGAGCCTCGACATCGCCGAGCAGGAGGTACAGGCGGCCATCAACGCCGCGGGCAATCTGCTGCCTTCCGACCTGCCGGCGCCGCCGATCTACGCCAAGGTGAACCCGGCCGACGCCCCGATCCTTACGCTCGGGCTGGTGTCGAAAACGCTGCCGCTCACGCAGCTCGAGGATCTGGCCGATACCCGCCTGGCGCAGAAGATCTCGCAGATCGAAGGCGTAGGCCTGGTGAGCGTGAGCGGCGGCCAGCGCCCGGCGGTGCGCGTTATCGCCAACGTGCGCGCGCTCGCCGCCTACGGGCTGAACATCGACGACCTGCGCACCACCATCAGCAACGCCAACGTCAATTCTCCCAAGGGCACGCTCGATGGGCCGGCGCGCTCCTGGACGCTGAACGCCAACGACCAGATCCAGAGCCCCGAGGCCTACGAGAGCATCATCGTCGCTTACAAGAACGGCAACCCGGTACGGCTGTCGGATGTTGCTTCCGTGGTCGGCGGCGCCGAGAACGTCTACCTCGCCGGCTGGGTGAACAGCACCCCGGGGATCATCCTCAACGTCCAGCGCCAGCCCGGCGCTAACGTCATCCAGGTCGTCGACCGCATCAAGGCGCTGCTGCCGGACCTGTCGGCGTCGCTGCCGGCGGCGGTCGACGTCTCGATTCTCACCGACCGCACCAACACCATCCGCGCCTCGGTGCATGACGTGGAGTTCGAGCTCACTCTCGCGGTGATCCTTGTGGTGCTGGTGATGTTCCTGTTCCTGCGCAGCCTTCCGGCCACCTTCATTCCTAGCCTGTCAGTGCCGCTGTCGCTGGTCGGCACGCTGGCGGCCATGTACCTGCTCGGCTTCAGTCTCAACAACTTATCGCTGATGGCGCTCACCATCGCCACTGGCTTCGTGGTGGACGACGCGATCGTCATGATCGAGAACATCTCGCGCTACATCGAGCAGGGCATGCCGCCGCTGCAAGCGGCGCTGCGGGGCGCCGGCGAGATCGGCTTCACCATCGTGTCCCTCACCGTGTCGTTGATTGCCGTGCTGATCCCGCTGCTGTTCATGGGCGACGTGGTGGGCAGGCTGTTCCACGAGTTCGCCATCACGCTCGCTGTCACCATCGTGATCTCCGCGGTGGTGTCGCTGACTCTCGTGCCGATGCTGTGCGCCAAGCTGCTGCGGCACCGGCCGCAGTCCGAGGAGAGTGGCATCGCGCGCTGGGCCAACGAGCGATTCCAGGCGCTCATCGACCGCTACGGGCAGGCGCTGCAGTGGGTGCTCGATCGCCAGCCGCTCACCCTGCTGGTCGCCATCGCCACGCTGGTGCTGACCATTCTGCTGTACGTGTTCATCCCCAAGGGGTTCTTCCCGGTGCAGGACACCGGCCTGATCCAGGCGATCACCGAGGCGCCGCAGTCGGTGTCCTATGCCGACATGGCGCGCCGCCAGGCGGCGCTCGCCGCTGCGATTCTCAAGGACCAGGACGTGGTGAGCCTGTCCTCGTTCATCGGGGTCGACGGCACCAATATCACCCTCAACAGCGGCCGCATGCTCATCAACCTGAAGCCCGTCAACGACCGTTCCGCCACCGCCAGCGCGATCATCCGCCGCCTGCAGGGCGAGACGCGCGACGTCACTGGCATCTCGCTGTACATGCAGCCGGTGCAGGACCTGTCGATCGCCGACACCGTGAGCCGCACCCAGTACCAGTTCGTGCTGGAAGACGCCAACCCGGTCGAGTTCAACACCTGGGTGCCGCAACTGGTGACGCGGCTGCAGCAGCTGCCGCAGATCGAGGACGTCGCCAGCGACCAGGAAAACGAGGGCCTGTCCGCCTACCTGACGATCGACCGCGACACCGCCGGACGTTTCGGCATCACCCCGGCCACGGTGGACAACGCCCTCTACGACGCCTTCGGCCAGCGCATCGTCTCGACCATCTTCACGCAGTCGAACCAGTACCGCGTCATCCTGCAGGCCGACAGCTCGCTGATGGCATCGCTCGATTCGCTCGGCACCATCTACCTGCCTTCCTCGACGGCGGTGGGTGGCGAGGTGCCACTGTCGGCGTTGGTGAAGGTGTCGACGCGCACCGCGCCGCTGTCGATCGATCACCTCGGCCAGTTCCCCGCGACCACGGTATCGTTCAACCTGGCGCAGGGCGCGGCGCTTGGCGATGCGGTGAATGCCATCAAGCAGGCGGAAACGGACATCCACCTGCCGGCGAGCATGATGACCACCTTCGAGGGCGCGGCGCTCGCCTTCCAGGCGACCCTCGGCAACGAGGTGTTCCTCATCGTCGCGGCAATCATCACCGTCTACATCGTGCTGGGCGTGCTCTACGAGAGCTTTATCCACCCCATCACCATCCTCTCCACGCTGCCCTCGGCCGGCGTCGGCGCGCTGCTCGCGCTGCTGATCGCGCGCAGCGACCTCGGTGTCATCGGCATCATCGGCATCATCCTGCTGATCGGTATCGTCAAGAAGAACGCGATCATGATGATCGACTTCGCGCTGGTGGCCGAGCGTGAGCAGCACATGGCGCCGCGCGAAGCGATCTACCACGCCTCGCTGCTGCGCTTCCGCCCGATCCTCATGACCACCATGGCGGCGCTGCTGGGCGCACTGCCGCTGATGCTCGGCACCGGCACCGGCTCGGAGCTGCGTCACCCGCTCGGCATCACCATCGTCGGCGGGCTGATCTTCAGCCAATTGCTGACGCTGTTCACCACGCCGGTGATCTACCTGTATTTCGACCGCCTGGAGCAGCGCGTGGCCGCCTGGGGCGTCCCGTCCCCGGGGGCAGGCGCGCCGGCCGAATGATCCTGTCGGAACCGTTCATCCGCCGCCCGGTGGCGACTACCCTGCTGACGGCGGGCATTGCCCTTGCCGGGTGCATCGCCTATTTCAAGCTGCCGGTGGCGCCGCTGCCGCAGGTGGATTCACCGACCATCTCGGTATCGGCGCAGATGGCCGGCGCCAGTCCTGACGTCATGGCCGCGACCGTCGCCACCCCCCTCGAGCGGCATCTCGGGCAGATCGCCGACGTCACCGAGATGACCTCGCAGAGCGCCACCGGCTCCACGCGGGTCACCCTGCAGTTCGGGTTGGACCGGGACATCGACGGCGCGGCACGCGACGTCGAGGCAGCGATCAACGCGGCGCGCGCGGATCTGCCCACCGCGCTGCGCAGCAACCCGACGTATCGCAAGGTGAACCCGGCGGACGCGCCGGTACTGATTCTCGCCCTCACCTCGAGCACGCTCACCGCCGGGCAGATGTACGACGCCGCCGATACCATCCTGGCGCAGAAACTCTCGCAGGTGAGCGGCGTCGGTCAGGTGCAGATCGGCGGCAGCTCGCTGCCGGCGGTGCGCGTCGAGCTCAACCCGAGCGCACTGTTCAAATACGGCATCGGACTCGAGGACGTGCGCGCCGCGCTCGCCGCCGCCAACGCCAACACCCCCAAGGGCTCGATCGACGTCGGCGGGCAACGCTATCAGCTCTACACCAACGACCAGGCGAGCCAGGCCGCCGAATACCGCAACCTGGTGATCGCTTACCGCAACGGCAGCGCGGTGCGCCTCAGCGACGTGGCCGAGATCCTCGATGGAGTGGAGAACGTGCGCAACCTCGGGCTTGCCAACGGCAAGCCCGCCGTGCTCGTCATTCTCTACCGCCAGCCGGGCGCCAACATCATCGAGACCGTCGACCGCGTCGAGGCGATGATCCCGGCGCTCAAGGCCTCAATCCCGAGCGATATCGACATCAAGGTCGCCATGGACCGCACGGTGACCATTCGCTCCTCGCTGTTAGCGGTCAAACGGACGCTGCTGATCGCCATCACGCTCGTGATCCTGGTGGTGTTCGTGTTCCTGCGCAACGGACGGGCAACGGTGGTGCCGGCGGTGGCGGTGCCGATCTCGCTGCTCGGCACCTTCAGTGCCATGTACCTGCTCGGCTACAGCCTCGACAACCTGTCGCTGATGGCGCTCATCATCGCCACGGGTTTCGTGGTCGACGACGCCATCGTGGTGCTGGAGAACATCACCCGCCACATGGAGGCCGGCATGCCGCGCTTCGAGGCTGCGATGCAAGGCGCGCGCGAGGTCGGCTTCACGGTGCTGTCGATGAGTCTGTCGCTGGTCGCGGTATTCATTCCGATCCTCATGATGGGCGGTATCGTCGGGCGGCTGTTCCGCGAGTTCTCCATCACGCTGTCGGTGGCGGTACTGGTGTCGCTGGCGGTGTCGCTCACCACCACGCCGATGATGTGTTCGCGCCTGCTGCGCCGGACTGACCCCGGCACTCAGGGACGGCTGTTCCGCACAAGCGAGCGGGCCTTCGAGCAGGTGCTGCACGGCTACGGCCGCTCGCTGCGCTGGGCGCTGAACAATCGAGGCCTGGTGATGGTGCTGCTCTTGGCCACCGTGGTCTTCAACGTCTACCTGTACGTGGTGATACCGAAGGGATTCTTCCCGCAGCAGGACACCGGCCGCCTCATCGGCGGCATCCAGGCCGACCAGGCGATCTCCTTCCAGTCGATGTCGGGCAAGCTGCGCCAGTTCCTCAGCATCGTGCAGGCCGATCCGGCCGTCGACTCGGTCGTCGGCTTCACCGGCGGCGGCTCCCAGGGTGGCGGACAGACCAACAGCGGCTTCATCTTCGTCGCCCTGAAGGCCAAGGCGGAACGCAAGCTGTCCGCCGACCAGGTGATCGGGCGGCTGCGGCCCAAGCTCAACCAGGTGGCCGGCGCGCGCCTGTTCCTGCAGGCAGCACAGGACGTGCGCACCGGCGGACGACAGGGCAACGCCGAGTATCAGTACACGCTCCAGGGCGACACGGTGGCCGACATCTACAAGTGGGCACCGAAGCTGACCGAGGCGCTGCAGCACGTGCCGGTGCTGACGGACGTCAATTCCGACCAGCAGCAGAACGGCCTGGAAATCGAGCTGGTCGTCGACCGCGATACCGCCTCGCGCCTGCAGTTGAATCCCGCCACCATCGACAACACGCTGTACGATGCCTTCGGCCAGCGCGACGTCTCGACCATCTACAACCCGCTCAACCAGTACCACGTGGTGATGGAGGTGGAGCCGAAATACTGGCAGAGCCCCGACACGCTGCAGAACCTGTGGGTCAGCACCGCCGGCGGCACCGTGAGCGGCACGCAGTCCACCAACGCGCTGGCGGGGACAGTCACCTCCAGCAGGACTGCCGCCAATACCACTGCCGCCGCGATCGCCACGGACACGGCACGCAACCTGGCGACCAACAGCCTGGCCAATACCGGACGCGGCGCGGTCTCGACCGGCTCCGCCGACAGCACTGCGGTCGAGCAGATGGTTCCGCTCGCCGCCTTCAGCCACTACGCGCCGGGCAACACGCCGCTCGCGGTCAACCACCAGGGCACCTTCGTCGCCACGACGATCTCCTTCAACCTGGCACCGAACGTCTCCCTCAGCCAGGCGACCGTGGCGATCACCGACGCGGTGAACGAGATCCATATGCCGCCGACGATTCATGGCAGCATGCAGGGGACCGCGCGCACCTTCGAGCAGTCCCTCAGCAGCGAGCCGGTGTTGATCCTCACGGCGCTCGCCACCGTCTACATCGTGCTGGGCATTCTGTACGAGAGTTACATCCACCCGATCACCATCCTCTCGACGCTGCCGTCCGCCGGCGCCGGCGCCGTGCTGGCGCTGCGACTGTTCGGCCAGGAGTTCAGCATCATCGCGTTGATCGGCGTGATCCTGCTGATCGGCATCGTCAAGAAGAACGCCATCATGATGATCGACTTCGCGCTCGAGGCGCAGCGCGCCCACGGCAGCCCGCCCGAAGAGGCGATCTACAGCGCCTCGCTGCTGCGCTTCCGCCCGATCATGATGACCACCATGGCGGCCATGCTCGGCGCGCTGCCGCTCGCCTTCGGCACGGGAGACGGCGCCGAGATCCGCCAGCCGCTCGGCATCTCGATCGTCGGCGGGCTGCTGGTAAGTCAGGTGCTGACGCTGTACACCACACCGGTGATGTACCTGTACCTGGATCGCTTCGGCCGCTGGAGCAGCCGTGCGTGGTCGCGGCTGTACCCGGATGCCCCGCACGCACCGCCCGCGGCCCCGAACGCACCGGCGCAGGTCTGAACATGCAGCACGCCCGCAAGTCCTTACCGAGCCCCCGCCTGCGCGCAGCGCTGCCGGCGGCGGGATTGATCGCACTGGCACTCGCCGCCTGCGCGGTCGGCCCGAACTATCACCGCCCGTCGGCACCGGTGCCGCAGCGCTTCAAGGAAGCCGACGGCTGGAAGCCGGCCGAGCCGCGCGAGGCGGCCAGCGGCACCCCCTGGTGGTTGGTCTACGACGATGCCACGCTCGATGAGCTCGAGAAGCAGATCGACGTCTCCAACCAGACGCTCAAGCAGTCCGAGGCGAGCTGGCGCGAGGCGATTGCCGTGGTCAGCCAGGCGCGCGCAGGACTGTTTCCCACCATCGGCGTGGACGCCACCGGCTCGCGCTCGGGCGGACCCGGCGCCAAGTCAGGAGCGCTCACCACCACCGGCAGCGGTGGAGTTCTGGCCGTGCCGAGCTCGCATCCGATCAACGAATTCGAGCTGTCCGGCACCGCCTCGTGGGACCTCGACATCTGGGGCAAGATCCGCCGCACCATCGAGGGGGATGTCGCCAGCGCGCAGGCGAGCGAGGCCGACCTGGCCGCGGCGCGCCTGTCGCTGCAGGGAATGCTGGCGACCGACTACATCGAGTTACGCGTCGCGGACGAGCAGCGGCAGCTGCTCGATCAGACGGTCGACGCCTACAAGCGTGCGCTGCTGATTACCGAGAACCAGTACAAGGTGGGGGTCGCCGCCAAGACCGACGTGATCACCGCCGAGACGCAACTCGAAGGCGCGGAGTCGCAGCAGATCAACGTCGGCGTCACGCGCGCCACTCTCGAGCACGCGATCGCGATACTCGTTGGCAAACCGCCGGCCGATTTCTCCTTGCCCTCGGCCACCCTCGGCACGCTGGTGCCGGTGGTCCCGAGCGGGGTTCCCTCGAGCCTCCTCGAGCGGCGTCCCGATATCGCGGCCGCCGAGCGGCAGATGGCGGCGGCCAATGCGCAGATCGGCGTCGCCGTGGCCGCGTATTTCCCGGACCTGACGCTGAGCGGCTCCTACGGCTACGCGAGCAACGTGGTGTCGCACCTGGTGAGCGCGCCGAACAACCTGTGGTCCTTGGGCGGCACGGCGAGCGAGACGCTGCTGGACTTCGGCGCGCGCTCGGCGCAGGTGCGCGAGGCGCGCGCCGCCTACGATGGCGCAGTGGCCAATTACCGCCAGACGGTGCTCACCGCGTTTCAACAGGTGGAAGATGAGCTGGCGACGCTGCGTATCCTCGAACAGCAGGTGGTCGTGCAGGAGCAGGCGGTGAAGTCCGCCAATCTCGCCGTGCAGCTCACCCTCAACCAGTACAAGGCGGGCACCGTGGCCTACACCTCGGTCATCACGGCCCAGACCATCGCGCTCAGCGACGCCCAGACGCTGCTGACGCTGCGCCAGAGCCGGCTCACCGCGAGCGTCGCCCTGATCCAGGCACTCGGTGGTGGCTGGAATGCGGACTCGCTGGGGACCAAGAGCGGCACCGCCGCACAACTCGCCGCCCACTAGAGCCGCGGCCGCTCCGCGGCCTCCCGGGGGCTCCGCGGCCCTCTCTCGCGCGCTCGTTACGCCTACGGCTGCGTTGACCGCCCGTACATTCATCCCCTATGATGCGAATGAGAATGATTCGCATTTACATAGGGTGGCTGGGTCCTCGCGCGATCGCGGCAGTTCTGCTGATGCTGCCGGGCTTCGCCGGCGTACGCGCTGCGACAGACGCCGGGGAGTCTGACCTCAGTACCGTGGTCGTGGAAGCGACGGCGACGGGCGGCCCGGCGGTCGCCCCGACCGGGGCCAACGCGTACGCCGCAAGCGCCGCCGACATCGCCGCGGCGCCCCTCGGCAGCACCGCCCCGCTCACCTCGGTGCTGGCGCAGATGCCCGGCGTCGCGATCGACCAGAACCAGCAGATCCACATCCGCAACACCGAAGGGCCGCAGTTTCAGTACCAGGTGAACGGCGTACTGATTCCGCTCGACATCAACACCAATCCACCCTTCCTGTCGATGATCAATCCGATGTTCATCAAGCGGCTCGACCTGCTCGATGGCGTGCTGCCCTCCCGCTACAGCTACGCGACCGGCGGCGTGGTCAATATCCAGACCAAGGACGGCTGCGAGCAGCCGCCGTTCGGCGATGTCAGTGTGCTGGCCGGGCAGCGCGACACCGTCGAGCCGAGCTTCGAGTATGCGTCGTGTTATGCCGGGCTCGGCAGCTACGTGAGCGGGCTCTACGCGCAGAGCAACACCGCGTTCAGCTCCGCAACTCCGGGTCCGACGCCCATTCATGATTTCGGCAAACAGGGACAGGCGTTCGGCTTCTTTTCCTACCCGGTCGCGCCCGGCAACACGGTCAGCCTGCTGCTCTCGGCTGCGCGCAGCAGCAATCAGCTGCCCAATGTGCCCGGACTGGCGCCCGAGTTCGAGCTGGTCAACGTGCCCGCGCCACCCTCCTCGGCGAGCATCGATTCGTACCTCGACTTCAGTGATGTGCTCGCAGTGCTGTCGCTCAACGGCTCGCTGGGGAACAACGGCTCCTATCAGATCGCCTATAGCCAGCACGCCATCACGCAGCGGTTCGAGCCTGATCCAGTCGGGGAGCTGATCTATCAGGGTGTGGCCTCGACCGCCAGCCACGACGATCATGACTACACGCTCGAGGGCGATGTGAGCTTTGTGTACGGCGCGCACACCTTCGGCAGCGGCTTCTATGCGGCGCAGTATCGCGTCAGCGCCGATGACTCGTCGCTGGTGTTTCCCGCCAACAGCGACGGCGCGCAGACCAGCGATGTGCCGCTGAGCGTCGTCAACAACGCCCGTGCCGACAACTACGTCGGCGGCGTCTACGTGAGCGATCTGTGGCGCCTGAGCGAACGCTTCAGTGCCTCGCTCGGGATCCGCTGGGATACCTTGAGCGGCTTCAGCTCCGGCCACCAGCTCGACCCGAGCATCGCCCTGGTGTACCGACCCGACGCCGCCACCACGGTGCATACCGGCGTCGCCCGCTACTTCCAGGTCCCGTCCTTCCTCGGCATATCGCCCACGGCGCAGGCGGCCTTCCAGGGGACCACGGCGCAGGGGCCGCCAGGCATCCCTACCCCGGTAACGGAGGACGACCGCGAGTGGGACAGCGGCGTGGTGCACCAGATCGGTGAACATGTGACGCTGTCGGCCGACGGCTACTATCGCTGGACCACGCACTATCTGGATACCGGCCAGTTCGGCGTGGTGCCGATCTTCGCGCCGTTCAACTACGACAACGGTCACGTGTGGGGAGCGGAGCTCGCCGCCCGTTACCAGGCCGCGGACTTCTCCGCTTACGCCAACTTCACCAGCGGCAGGAACTGGCAACGGGGTGTCGCCACCGGGCAGTTCAACTTCGACCCTGCCGAGCTCGACTACATCGACAGCCATGCGATCGTGCTCGACCACCAGCCGCTCTATGGCGCCGCCACCGGCGCCAGCTGGCGCGTCGGGGCGTACGCGCTGAGCGCCGACGCCATCTACAGCAGCGGCCTGCGCGCCGGCTTTGCCGATCTGCAGAAGCTGCCGAACGTCTTGCAGGCAGACCTGAGCGCCGAGCGCACCTGGCGCATCCCCGGGGTCGGAGCTCTCAGCAACCGGCTCGCCGTTCTCAACGTCCTGGACCGCATCAACCTCATCCGCCCGGCGGAGGGCATCGGCATTTTCCAGTCCGCCTATGGCCCGCGGCGCACGCTCTACGACACGCTGACGCTGCGCTTCTGAGGGTCGCCATCGCAGGCTTCGACGTCCGCGAACACGAAGCCGTCACGCTCGACGACCTCGCCAAGCTTCACCGCAATGGGCGCGGCGAACATCGGGCCCGCGCTGACGACCGTGTGGAACTCGCCGTTCTCCCCGCACGGATCGACGTCCGCCGGCAGCTCGGCAAGCAGCGTCGCATCGAAACGGCGGCCGGCGAAACGCCGATCGAGACGCCGCGGATCGACGCACACCAGGTGCGCGACCATGCCGCTGGCGATCATCTCGCGGGCGAGGCTCGCCGTGGGGCGGCGCCACAGCGGGAAGATTCCGCTCATACCGGCCGCGGCGAGCTGCCGCTCCCGGTAAGCGCGGATATCCTCGAGGAACAGATCGCCGAAGATGATGTGGGTAACACCGAGCTCGCGCATCTGCGCGCAAGCCCGCGCCATGCGCGCCTCGTACACCTCGTTCGGGCACGGGGTCGGCAGCATCACCTTGAGCGCCGGCAGAGCGAGCGCGGCTATCTGGCGCTCGAGCACGCTGCGGCGCACTCCGTGCATGGCCACGCGGTCGTAGGCCTCGGTGAGCGTCGTCAACACGCCCACGACCTCAGCGAGACCTGAGCGCTGCGCTTCGTAGAGAGCAAAGGCGCTGTCCTTACCCGAGCTCCAGGACACGTACGCCTTGGGTGCCGTGCTAGCTGACATCTGGCTACAGTCTGCTAGCATTTACTTCCCCACCACAAGGAGTTGCTCACGTGGCGCATGCAGCGAAACTCAGTTTGATTCCGGCGTTGGCCCTGGTCGCGGCGGGGCTGACGACAGCCCTGGCGCAGGAGCATGAAGCCCCGCACGGCGGCGGTCCGGCGGCGCGTCCTCCGGCGCACGGCGAGCCTCACGCGGGGCCGAAGAACTATCAGCGCGTCGCCGAGCCGCACGGCTGGAATAACCGGCCGGCGACTGTCGATCGGACGACTTACCAGCACAATTTCCAGGCGGCGCGCAGTTTCCACATCGGCGTCTATCATCGCCCGCCGGGTTGGGTTGCGCACCGCTGGGGCTACGGCCAGATCCTGCCGCGTGCCTACTGGGCGCCGGCCTTCATCCTCGCCGACTACTGGCTGTTTGCCCTCGAGACCCCGCCGCCGGGCTACGAGTGGGTGCGCGACGACACCGATGCGATCCTGGTGAACGTCAGCACCGGGGAGATCCTGCAGGTCGAGTACGGCGTGTTTGCCTGACGACGCCCCCGGCGCGCCCCACAGCGCGTCGGCTGACAGCGCAGGCGCCGGGGGCACCTTCCGGCGCCTGCCTGAAGCCGTTGGCTGTGTGGCCAGCCCAGCGCGGCTCGCAGCTGCGCAAATTTTCTTCCCGGCCAGCGCCACGCGCAGCGCCTGACCCCGACGACCCCCGCGCGGTGGCGACGGGGCAGTTCGCAGAAATGCCGGCGCGCGTCACGTTCCGTAACAATTGCTCAAGTCTGCGCGTCGTTGCCGGGGCATATATTCCCTGAGCCATAACAAACAACTAGAGGGCTCATGCGCAGCGCCCCGCTGACTCGCGCTCCGATCACATGAGGAGCGTCGCACTGGTTCGCCCGGGCGCTGCGCGTCTCCTTAGCCTTACGAAACGTGGGCGCCTGCAGCATGCAGCCGCGGGTGTAGTGTGGTTCGCGCTCCTCGCCGCACCACGGACTTCGACCGCTGAAGAGATTTCCCTGCTGGGTGGATTGACCGACACGGATGATCACATCTCCGCGTCGTACGCCTGGGGCCTGGAGTATCGCCAGTTCCTCACTGCGCACCTGGATGCAACCTTTGGGTACCTCAACGAGGGTCATCTCCCCAACCACCAGCGTGACGGCATGCTGTTGCAACTGTGGGCCGACACCGGCCAATGGCAGGACCGCATCGCCTTCTCGTTCGGCGCCGGCCCTTATGTGTATTTCGACACTGAAGGTGGCTTTAACTTTCAGGGCTATCGCAACCAGCACGGCGTCGGCGTGCTCCTCAGCGGCAGAGCGAGCTACGCGCTCTCGCCGCGGTGGTTCGCGTTGCTGCAGCTCGAGCAGGTATTAGCCATCAGCACCGGCACGCGCACGCTGATGCTGGGTGCCGGATACCGCCTCGACAGTGTCATCGAGGCGCTCGGCCGTATGCAACACGAGGGTCCCTCGGCCGCCGTGTCCGACGTACCGAACGAGATCGACCTGTTCGGCGGCCAGACGGTCCTCAACGACCTGCGCTCGGATAAATCAACCGATTTCGGCGTCGAATATCGCCGTCGCGTGTTGGGGCATGTCGAGTTCTCCGCCAGCGTGCTCGATGAAGGCGGCGGAGCCGTCGGGCAGCATGCGGCCGTCACCGGCGAGGCGTGGCTCGTGCAGGATTTCCTGGAGCGCCGGCTGGTGACCGGCCTGGGCGTGGGTCCGTACTTCGCGCTGAGTACCTATCTGACCAGCGACGGCCGCGTCGGAGCGAGCACCCTGGGTCTGGCATCGATGACCGCGAGCTGGCGCTTTACGAACCGGCTTGCGCTGCGCATCAACTGGCATCGCGCTTTCACCGGGGATGATCAGGACCGCGACATCATCACCCTTGGATTAGGTTGGCGCTTCTGACCGGCGTTTTTCCCTGAGCGCGCGGGTCGTCTTTTCATCGACCCCATAAGCGCCGTCATTCTTGCGAATCATGACGCCGTAATCGCGTTCCGCGGACTCTATCGATACGTAGCCGCCCAGGACGTCATTCAACACGCGACTCGGATCTCGATCCAGGGGATCCCCCCAGCCACCACCACCACCCAGCTCAAACAGCAGCCGTTCTCCCGCCGGCAGCACCAACCCGCTGACTTTGCCCATCGGCCGTTCGTGCGGCAAGCCAACACTGATCGTCATCTGGTTCGTCTTGCCACCTCGCCCACCCTCCACACCCCAGGAGGGTGATTTGGTTTGCTCGATCGTCCCGATGAGCTTCAGATCGGTGAGCGCCTGCCATTGCTTTACCACTCCCAACCCACCGCGCCACTTCCCCGCGCCTCCCGAATCCGGGCGCAGCTCATACTTTTCTGTGAGTACTGGCCATCGCTCTTCAAAAATCTCGACGGGCACGTTTCTGGATTCACCGAGGGCGAAGAGGATCAGCGCATTCTCCCCGTCCTGGTCCCGTGCCGCGCCTTGCCCGCAGCATTCGTCCTCGCCGCCGACGAAGAAACTGCCATCCACCGGATCGATCCCGCTGAACATCATCCCGCCAAGATCGCCACCCGATCGCGCCACCGACCTGTCCGGCGCAATTTCTGCCATCACCTGAAATAGCGATTCCGCCATGATCTCTGCGCTCCAGCCGGACAGGAAGATCGGAGCCGGAGGCTTGGGATTGAAAATGGAGCCCTCGGGAGACACGACCTTCACCGGCCGAAAGAAGCCCTCATTGGCGTCGTAGTTCGGTGCCATGATCATCTTCAGCACCAGCCGAATCGCCGAGACTGTTGAGGGAAACGGGCAATTTACCGGCCCTGGCTGCTGTGACGCGGATCCGCCTGTATCTACGGTAATCTCATCTCCCGCGATCCGTACCGTCGCCCTGAACGGAACCTGATCCTGCGTAAGCCCATTGTTGTCCAGCGCCGAGTTTGCGGACCATTCCCCGTCAGGCATCGCGTTGATCGCGTCCCGCGCAATGCGTTCACCATGATCGAGAATGCTGGCCGTTGCGTGTTCTACCGTCTCGGCTCCGTACTTGTGCACGAGCTCCAGTATTCTCCGCACGCCGTGCCCACACGCCGAGATCTCCGCAGTGAGATCTCCAATGACTTCGGTTGGCACGCGACTGTTCGCGCGAATGATGTCGACAATCTCGTCGTCCAGCTTCCCGCGCTTAACGACCTTAACCGCGTAGAGCTGCAAGCCCTCCTGCCAGATGTCGGTGGTATCGGTACCATAAACGTCCTTCGCACCAAGATCCGTCCAGTGCGCCTTCACCGCGGTATATCCAAAGATTCTGCCTTCGGCAAATATCGGGCGAATGATGACCGCATCTTGTGGGTGCGATCCGGTCCAATAGGGATAGGTCGACAGGAGCACGTCGCCGTCGTGAATATTGTCGATACCCAGGTGTTTGACGACGCTGCGAATCGCGAATGTCAAGGTGCCCATGAATAACGGAATTCCCGGTCCCTCGGCAATCAATTCCGCATCCCGCGTGTAAATGCCAACGCTGAAGTCAATCATCTCGTAGATCACGGGATTGAACGCCGCCCGCACCAACGTGCTACGCATTTGGCGTGCGGTTGACTGATAAAAGCTTCTAACCACTTCAACCGTGATGGGGTCAAGAGTTGCAGAGGCACGCACGATTCATTCTCCTCTAGCGTCGCGTGACCAACAGACTACCAACGCGGTCCACGGTACACGTATGGTATCGCCGGACAACAGTTGTGGTAGTTGGCTCGACGATTAGCGCCGGGCCGTCGACGCGATCGGCAGCTAGAAGCCGCGATCTGTCAAACACGCGAAACTCCTGAGGCGCGACGTCAAGAAAATCGTGAACGAGCCGTACGCCCAGGAGAGCTCTCGCGGGATCACCGCTCCCAGAGGCGATCGGGCGTAATGCTGGCGCCGGGATCTTGCCGACGGATTTGACGCGTAGCGTTACGACATCAGCCGCTGTCCCGAGTCGATACCCATAGACGGACTCGTACACGCTCTCGAACGCCTCGAACAAGGATGTCATTGTCAGACTGGTAACTGGCGCAGGCATGGGGACTGATACCGAGTGCTCCTGGCCGAGATAGCGCATGTCTGCAGTACGAACGAGCTGCCAGCGTTCTTCAGGCACGCCCTCGCGCCGCAGCAGCCCCTTCCCTTGACTCTCCAATGTAACGAATTGCCGCTCGAGATCCGTAAGCGTCACACGGGACAGCGGCTGCGCTATCGTCTGGGCAACGTCATGACGAAGATCGATCATCAGCATTCCCCACGCGGAAAATGCCGCCGGCAGCAGCGGAACAACCGCCGCTGGCAGGCTCAGCTCATCCATTAGATATGGACCAAAGAGCGGTCCGCCACCGCCGAAACACAGCATCGCAAAATCCCGCGGATCGTCGCCCGATTCGGCCGCTATATCCTTGATCGCCTCCGCCATATTGCTCATGACGATGCGTAATATCCCGCTCGAGGCCCGATGCAGATCCAATCCCAACGGTCGGGCGATCTGCTCGGCGATGCCCTGCACCGCCGCTTCAAGGTCCAGAGAGATCGTTCCGCCCAGAAAGTTGCTCGGATCCATAAGGCCGTTGACCAACAGTGCGTCTGTGACTGTCGGTTGCGCGCCGCCGCGGCCGTAACACATCGGCCCGGGCACCGCGCCAGCGCTTTGCGGACCGACTTGCAGGGCCCCCGCGCGGTCGATCCTGGCCAGGCTTCCGCCACCTGCCCCAATGGTACGGATGTCCAGGTTGGAGATGAGAATGGGATAGCCGCAGACCTTCGTTTCGCGTTGCACGGCGGCCTCGCCGTTCTTGATCAGGGCGATGTCGAAGCTCGTGCCCCCGACGTCCATCGTGATCAGATTTGGTTGTCCGAGGAGCCTCGCCATGTAGGCTCCGCCGATCACGCCGCCGGCGGGCCCTGACAGGAGCATATTGATGGCGCTGCTCTTGGCCGAGTCGGCAGTCAAGCCACCGCCATCCGATTTCGTTAGCACGATCTCACCGGCAAACGCTCGCGTCTTGAGTTCCCGCTGTAGATCACCGACCCAGCGCTCCACGACCGGGGCAAGGTACGCGTTCAGGATTGTCGTCATGCCGCGCTCGAATTCGCGGTGCTCAGCGGCGACGAGCGACGATAATGCGATCGACAGGTCTGGACATTCTTCGAGAATGATCTCGCGCGCACGCCGCTCATGGGCCGGATTTTTGAACGAATGGAGAAAGCAAACCGCGAGTGCGGCTATATTTTCCTTTCTCAGGGTGCGAGCAACGTCTCGAAGCTCTGATTCATCCAAGGGCACCAGAACCTCTCCGCGGGCATTGATCCTCTCTGTCACTTCGAAGCGTAGGTGGCGCGGGACGATCTGTGGGGGCTTGTGATATTTGGGGTTGTACATCTCCGGACGGTTGAAGCGCATTATTTCAGGGACATCGCGGAAGCCCTTGGTCGCGAGATAAGCGGTGCGCACGCCTTTTCGCTCGAGAAGCGCGTTAAGAGCCGTGGTCGATCCGTGTACGAAGAACCGTCGCACCTCGCGAAGATCGATCTCAGCCTTCTTAATCGCGTCGAGAACGCCCTCCAGCGTATTGTGTGGCGTCGTCAGTGCCTTACCCATTGAGAATGTGCCGGCACGTTCGTCGAACACGACGATATCTGTAAACGTGCCACCGGTGTCGATGGCAAATCGAATATCTGACTTCTGCTCCATTTCTGGGCCCTGTGGATTGGTTTCGGTTCTGGCTTCAGGGCGACGCGGGCTCGGATCACGGGAAGGCTGAGCGGTCCCGTCGCTGAGGAAACCTCTGCGACATGCAGGGCGCCTGCGCTATCCATCCATGGTAAAGACGCTGCTCCGGGCGAAATCCTCCGACTCGCACCTTAAGACTTGGAGCCCGGGACGATTCTCGGTAGCAATCGACACGTCGCTGCAATCGCAGCATTATGATCGTGGCATATGGTGGACACTCCGACCTTAGCGCTCGAAGCGAGATCTGCGGGGGATCTGGCGGCTGAGCTGGACACCCGCTTCCGCCGGCCGCTGATGAAGTTCTTCCTGCGGCGGGTCCACCACTTCGCCGAAGCCGAAGATCTGACCCAGGAGGTCTTCGCGCGTGCCTTGAGCTCGGGCGAGCTTGGCTCTTTGCAGCGCCCGGACAGCTTTCTCTTCACCGTCGCAACCAATCTCCTACGCGATCGTCATCGGGCCCACCTGCGACGCACGCCCGCTTCCCCCGCGAGCGAGCCGGTGGAGCCCGTGGAGGATCGGGGGCCCGAGCGCGTCCTTCAGGGGTATGAGTCCCTAAGTGAAGTTTTGCGCACCCTGGACGAGCTCTCCGAACGCACCCGCGACATCTTTATCCTCTTTCGCCTCGAAAACATGAAGCAGCGGGATATCGCTCTGGCGTTCGGTATTACCGTCAAGGCGGTCGAGAAGCATGTGCTTAAGGCGGTCACGCACCTCGCACGCCGATGGGGGGGAGGGGAGCTATGACGCAGTCCCCGATTCTGTCCGAGACGTTGCTGAGCGAAGCCGCCAGCTGGCGCGTGCGCTTGACGGAGGACGGCTCGGCCGCGGCACCCGAATTCGAAGCGTGGCGCTCCTTGAGCCCCGATCACCAGCGCGCCTGGGCGGCGGTCGAGAGTCCCTGGCAGTACCTGGGAGATCAACGCTCGGCCCCTGAGCTCATCGCCGTGCGCAGCGCGGCGCTGCAGCGTGTACGCCGCGCTGGCCGAGCTCGCTGGCGCAATCGGCAGGCACATCCCTTGAGGCGTCTGGCAGGTGTCGCGGCCATCACCGCTTTAGCCGCTGCCGCCGGGGCGGTCTACCTGAGCGAACGGCCCACCATCTACCAGACCCACCTCGCCGAACGGCGGGTCGTGACGCTCGACGACGGCTCCACGCTCTCGCTCGACTCGCAGTCGGAAGTGGCGGTCCGCTATACGCGCAATGCCCGCGAGCTCGTCCTGGTACGAGGACAGGCGCGGTTCGATGTGGCTCACGACGCTGAGCGTCCATTCTCGGTCGAGGCCGCGGACCGTAAGGTCATTGCCACGGGCACCTCATTCGATGTGGATCTGGTGAACCGCCAGGTGATCGTCACCCTGATCGAGGGTCACGTGCTGGTGCTCGATAAACAAGAGAGTGGGTCGGGTGTACCGCCCGAGGGCGTCAAGCTTGACGCGGGCGAACGCCTGGTCGCCGCGCCGCATGCGGCACCGTCCGTTCAGCACGTCAACGTCGAGCGGGCGACCGCCTGGCAGAGCGGCCAGCTGGTGTTCGAGAACGAAACACTCGCCTCCGCCGTCGAGCGGGTCAATCGCTACGTGCGCCACCCCATAGTCGTCGCGGATCCGGCGGCCGCAGCACTGCGCTTCAGTGGCGTGTTCAACGAGACCAATACCCAGGCCTTCATCGATAGCGTGACCCGCTATCTGTCGCTCGAGCAGGAGACCCGCGCGGACGGCAGCGTGGAGCTCAGGCGCCGCGACTGAAGGCAAGCATCGATCATTCGCGGAGGATTTCGCCCATCCTGACGTCCTTCTCTACCTAAGAAGATGCTGAATATCAGCACTTGATGGGAGGACGGTCATCGTGAAGCACCGCCGTATCGTCGCATCCTGCGCGTGCGCGCTGGCGTTAGTGACGTGCACGCTCTGGGGAGCTTCTGCACGAGCGGCAGACAGGACCTATCACTTCGATATCCCGGCCGAGGCGCTCTCTCAGGCGCTACGGGCCTTCGGCCAGACAGCGGGCGAGCAGATCATCTTTACGGAGGACTTGGTCTCTGGACTTACCTTTTCAGGCCTGCGCGGAGATTTCTCGGCGGAGGCGGCGCTGCAGCGCTTGCTGCAGGGTACGGGGCTCATGGCCGAGCGCTCACCGGCCGGGGTCATCATGATCCGTCGCGCGGCGCGATCGACTAAGACGGATAAGGAGAAGACCTCGCCGGCCACAGTGCAGCCGCCCTCCGACGCGGTCCGCCTGGCTCAGGTGGACCAGGACGAGCAGGTCTCAACGGCGGGGACCTCTGCTCCAGCGCCACAGGAGGCCGCTGGCGGAAACCGCGCGCAGCTTCAAGAGGTCGTCGTTACCGCGCAGAAGAAGACCGAGAACCTGATGAACGTGCCCGTGCCTGTGAGCGTGATCAACGGGCAATCGCTTGTCGATACGGGCCGACTCAGACTTGAGGACTACTACACCCAGGTTCCGGGCCTGACTGTGACGCCCAGCGCTTATGGCGTCCCGCAGCTGTCGATTCGCGGCATTACGACCGGCGGCTTCGTCAATCCAAGTGTCGGCATTACGGTCGACGACGTGCCTTATGGTTCCTCTTCGGGAATCGCGAACGGTCAGGAGGTGATCAACTTCGACCCAGGCGATCTACAGAATATTGAGGTGTTGCGTGGTCCGCAGGGGACGCTCTACGGCGCTAGCAGCTTGGGTGGGCTGCTGAAATACGTGACGATCGACCCTTCTCTGAGCGCCGTGAGCGGCCAGGTTCAGGTGGGCGGCGATGACGTCTATAACGGCGGCAACCTGGGTTACAGCTTACGCGGGGCTGTCAACGTGCCGCTTGCCGATACGCTGGCCATTTATGCGAGTACTTTCTACCGCACGGACCCCGGCTACATCGACGATGTCTTGACGGGGCAAACCCACGTCGATCGAGCCTGGGGTGACGGGGGCTTCCTGAAAGGGCTGTGGCAGCCTTCGGAGGCTCTGTCACTCAGAGTAAGCGCTCTCGTGCAGGACTTCTGGTCGAATGGAATATCTGAAGCCTACTCTGGATTGGGTGATTTACAGCAAAGTGCCGTGTGGGGGTCGGGAGTCGACAGTCGTCAGGTGCAGGCCTACAGCGCGGCTCTGACTGCGAAATTGGGCTCTGTCGTTCTGACTGCAGTCAGCAGCTACAGCATCAAGCAGTTTTCCGAGTGGTACGATTACACGAGTCTCTTCGCCACGGAGACGCAGCAACAATTTGGTGTCACCGGCACCCCCGTCCAGGACACCGGCACGACCTACAGGTTCACACAGGAAGTTCGGCTCGCCGGCTCGATCGGGCCCAAGTTCGAATGGCTACTCGGTGGATACTACGATCATCAGAATTCGCCCGCCGCCGGCGGTCAATGGGCAGTCGTTCCTACCACCGGTGAGGTGGTCGGACAATGGGTGGAGTGGCACTACCCGAGCACCTACGAGGAGATCGCCGGGTTTGGTGATCTTACCTTTCACGTCACGAATCGGTTTGACCTGCAATTGGGCGGGCGTGAAAGCAGCAACAGGCAGACCTACTCCGAGTACGACGTCGGACCTTACGTTCCGCTATTTGAGAATTCGCCATCACCCTTCGTCTTTCCGAAAGTACATTACGAGGACACCGATTTCACATATCTGGTGACTCCTCAATTCAAACTCTCGCCGGATTCCATGATTTACGCACGGCTCGCATCGGGCTATCGCCCGGGTGGCCCTAACGTACAGGGCAGCACAATCCTGGTGCCGCGTTTTTACAACCCTGACACAACGGTAAATTATGAAGTCGGCGCCAAAGGCGAAGTGCTCGATCATCGGCTGCTGCTCGATGCTTCGGTGTACTACATCCAATGGAAGGATATCCAGCTGCAACTGGCGAATCCGGTCACCGGTATCTTCTATTACGCCAACGGGAGCAAGGCGAAGAGTCAGGGAGTGGAGCTGTCAGCCCAGGCAAAGCCGCTAACGGGCCTGTCTGTAACGGCATGGGTCGCGTGGAACGATGCAAGGCTGACGGAGCCGATGCCGCCGGGAAGCTCCGTGATCGGAGAATCCGGGGACCGATTACCCTATAGCGAGCCCTTTTCCGGAAATCTATCGTTGGAGCAGACGTTTCCTCTGACGGCTCTTATGCGCGGTGCGACCGGTTTCCTCGGCGGTGATGTGAGTTACGTCCCCGATCGCCTGGGACAGTTCGCGAGCGTCTACCTGATCCCTCCCGAGCGGCAAGATCTCCCTGCCTACACCAAGATTGATCTGCGAGCAGGCCTCGACTATCACACCTGGAGGCTCAACTTGTACGTCAATAACGTGGCGGACAAGCGAGCCGTCCTTGACGGCGGGCTCGATTTGATTCCGACGAACGCTTTCATCTATATCCAGCCCCGCACCATAGGAATAACGGTGTCGAAGACATTCTGACTGCGACACATGTTGTGCTGCTGTGACCGCACGTCGGCCGCCGGCCGGCGCAGCACAGGTATGGAAGCAGGCTGCTCATGGTAGCAAGCGCAACAGCCGCCGAATCGCAGGACGGAATCTGGGAACCCAGCACTCTGGCGCTCGTGGCCATACAGTGCGTGCTGGCTCTCGGAAGCTTGTCCTTTGGAGTGTTCCCGTTATTGGTCGACGGGCTCGAGCGACTCGCGCATTTCGATGTTCAAGCCGCGGGATGGTCCGTTACCGCGGAGATGTTGGGGCAATCTCTGGGGGCGGCAGGCGCGCTGGCGGTCGTGCGACGGGTCGGTAGCCGCCAGGTTGTCATCGCGGCGCTCATATTCATCATCGTTGGCAATGGCCTGAGTGTTGGCGTTGATTCTTCTTTTCGATGGTTATTGGTGCTAAGGGCGGTGGCCGGCATCGGCTGTGGTCTGACGGTGGTTTGTATCGGGCTTTTGGCGGCTACCAAGCGAGCCGATCGCAACTTCGCCGTTTTCAACATGGCCACTCTGGTCGGTCCAGGACTGCTGGCGGCCGCGGTTCCAACGCTGTTTCGCTTGCTCGGATTCGGGGGAGTCTACGCGGTAATCGCGGCTGCCACGGCTCTGTGCTTGTGGATGATTCCGCTGATTCCGAAAACTCATCGCGAGCGTTCGCTGCATCGAGAGAATGCCTCTTCTGCAACTGTTCCATTTGTGCTGTCCATGCTGACGTGCACGGTGACCGTTGCATACTTCGTGAGTGCCACCATGTTTTGGAGCTATGCGGGCGATGTGGGTGCCGGGCATCACATGGGTGTCGCAACCGTTTCCTCCGCGGTGGCCCAGGCGTGGCTAGTGGGCGGCCCGGTAGGCGCGATCGCCGCATTCCTGGTGGTTAACCGCTTGCCGCGCATGTTGATCGTTGTTGTGGCCGCGATCGGGGGAGCAGCGAGCACGTATGCCGCTATCTACGTCTTTAACCCGGTTGCGTTCTCGATCAGCTTGTCGGCTTTTCAGTTCTTCTGGACCCTGTTGTATCCGATACAAATGGGCCTATTTTCGCAGGCCGACACGAGTGGGCGACTGGCCATGCTTGCATGGTTTGTTCAGTTAATTGCCTGCGCAATCGGGCCGGCTGTCGGCGGATTTGTCCTGCATGTCAGCTCATACGGCGTATTGGCGTTGGTCTGTGCCGTTGGATACCTGCTGTTTATCTGTGCCGCCTTTGTGCTGTTGACCGTAGCGAAGCAAAATTTGCAGCGCGTTGAGCCACTGCCGCGGTAGGAAATTCTACCGCGCTGAATCCGCCCTGGAAGCTGATGAACATGATGGCCCCGTACGTCTGGCGACGAATTCATCGAAAACCTGTGGGTCGGACGGCCGTTGCACGCGTCGAGCACGGGAGAGCACGGTGACTTCCGAGTGACGCCAAGTGGCGCAGCGAGCGCCGCAAGGGGCTGGTGAAACGGCGTCTCAGCGGTCGCCGCGAAAGGGGCGCTGCCCGACGGCACGTCTTGTGTGCACGCGGTTGGCTGACCTTGGTGACCTGCTCAATCCGCCGCGCGTAGCTCGGCGACCGTCGCTGCGCTCAGATCCGACCCACGGGTGCCAAATCGCTCGGTGACGTAGTTGGCGAGGCTCGCGATCTCGGCATCCGAATAAGCGTCGCCGAAGGCAGGCATGTTGGTCGAGGTCTCGGCCATTTGCCGTTGCGCACCCCGGATGATGACCTGCGCCACGTTGGTGGCCGTGGCATCGTTGATGGCACGGGTACCGGTCAAGGTCGCGAGGTCCAGCACGGGGCTGATGCCGGTCCAGCCGTGGCAACCGGCGCAGGCGCCTTCGTACACGACTTGGCCGCGCAGATGATCCTTGGCGGCGACGCTGTCTGAATACACTGCCGACGCCGGCGCCGTTTTGGGCTTGGGTAGGTCGGACGTGGGGATGCCCGGCACCGTGCGGAGGTAGGCAACCATCGCGGCGATGTCGCTGGGCTTCAAGTGGCTCAAGCTTTCATCCACAGCTTCGCCCATGGGGCCCGAGGCCGTGCCCCGGCCCGCGGCGTGACCCGCGGCGAGGTAATGGACCAGATCGTCGTCGCTCCACGCGCCCACGCCGCTGCTCTTGTCCTCGGTGATGTTGTAGGCGCGCCAGCCCGCCTGCACCGCGCCGGCGAATTTCTGCCGGTTGTTCAACGCGAAGCCCAGATTACGCGGGGTATGACATTCGCCGCAGTGTTCCATGGCTTCCACCAGGTAGGCGCCGCGATTCCATTCGAGACTGCGGTCGGCATTGGGTTCGTAGCGCTTATCGGGATTGAAGAGTGCCGACCAGACACTCATCAAGGCGCGCTGATTGAATGGGAACGCCAGCGTATTCTGCGGCGCCGGCGCGCGCAGCGGTTTCAGCGTGAAGAGGTATGCCTTGATCGCGAGCGCATCGGCATCCGACATGTAGGTGTAGCTGGCATACGGCATGGCGGGATACAGCTTGGTATTGCCACGACCGATGCCCTTGTGTACGGCATCCAGGAAATTGGCGTCGGTGTAGCTGCCGATGCCCGTCTCCACGTCCGGCGTGATGTTGGTCGAGTACATAACGCCGAACGGCAGTACGAAGGCCCGGCCGCCGGCGAAGGGCGCCCCATCCTTGGCCGTATGGCACACCACGCAATCCGCGGCACGGGTGAGATATTCGCCGCGCTCCACCAGACTCGCAGTTTTCAGCTCGGCGGGAACACCGGTGGGATCTCCTTGGTGATAATCGGCGAGCGCCACCTGCTTGCCACCGGCGAAGTCCGTGGCACGGGGTCCCCACACGATATAACCGGCCACTACCACGGTGACGCCGACGATGGCGGTCAAGGTCCAGAGCACAGCATGCGTGGCGCGTCCTCGTTGCATCGAGATGTCTCGCTAAGTCGAGTCTTTCATCGAACCTCAGGCAGCCTCTGCAGTGGAGAACGGCAGCACATGGATGCGCTTGCCGGTGGCCGCGAAAATGGCGTTCGCCACCGCGGGGCCGATGGGCGCGACACCGGGTTCGCCGACCCCCGTGGGTGCCGCGGTGGAGGGTACGATGTGCACTTCGATCTTGGGCATTTCGTTCAGGCGCAGCACGCGGTAGCTGTTGAAGTTGTCCTGCTCCACATGGCCATCCTTCAGGGTGATGGCGCCATAGCGCACCGCACCCAAGCCGAAGCCGATCCCGCCCTCCATTTGGGCCGCTATGACATCGGGATTGATAGGCGTACCGCAATCCACCGCGCAGACCACGCGATCGACGGTTACGTGACCATCATCATCCACGCTCACTTCGGCGACCTGGGCGACCAGCGTCTTGAACGCTTCCGCGACGGCGATACCGCGGCCCTTGCCCTTGGGCAACGGCGCGCCGCTCCAGCCGGCTTTCTCGGCGGCGAGTTCCAACACTGCCTTCATGCGGGGTTCATGCTCGAGGAGCTTGCGCCGAAAGGCGAACGGGTCTTCGCCGGCGGCATGCGCCACCTCGTCCATGAACGCCTCGACGGCAAACACGGTGTGCGAGCTGCCGACGACGCGCCACCACAAAATGGGCAACGGCGATGAGGTGGTCGACAGTTCCACCGAGAGGTTTGGGATGGCGTACGCCATGGTCGCGGCGCCTTCCACCGAAGTTGGATCGATGCCATTTTTGACCATCCGCGGCAAATAGGCCGCCGGCCATGATGGATTGACCGACGATGACCTGGCGCCACCCGACGAGTTCTTTTTTCTCGTTGAGGCCGGCCTCGAGTTTGTGAAAATACATGGGGCGGTAGTGGCCGCCACGAATGTCGTCCTCGCGAGTCCATTGCAGCTTGATCGGGATGCCGTCGGCGCCGCTCGCCTTGGCAATCGATACGGCCTCCACGATGTAATCGGACTGTACATTCGCGCGGCGCCCGAAACTGCCGCCGGCGTAGAGGGTGTTGATGGTGACCTGTTGCGGATCCAGACCGGCCGTTTTTGCCGCGTTCATTTGGTCCACGGTTTGGAACTGATCGCCCGCCCAGATCTCGCAGCTGGTGGCCGTAAGCTTTACCACCGCGTCCAGGGGTTCCATGGGGGCGTGCGCGAGATAGGGAAATTCGTAGGTGGCCGAAATCTTGTGGGCCGCGTCGCGGATAGTCGCCACGGCGCTCGCCATCGTTACGCGCCGACACGGCGGGTTGCTCCGCGAGACGCCGGTACTCGGCCATCATGGCCGCCGAGCTGCGCTTTTCCGCGCCACTGTCGTCCCAGGTCACCTTGAGTGCATCGCGGCCCAACTTGGCGGCCCAAAAACCCTTGGCCACCACCGCGACGCCACCGGGCACCTCGACCACTTTGACGACGCCGGGCACTGCCGCAGCGGCGCTGGCGTCGAAAGCTTTGACGGTGGCGCCAAATTGCGGCGGCCGCTTGAGCAGCGCCACCAACATGCCGGGTAACGCCACGTCCAACGTGAACTGCGCCGTGCCGTTGACCTTGGCAGGCACATCGACCCGCGGCACATTACGTCCGATGAGTTTGAAATCCTTCGGGTCCTTGAGCGTTACCTTATCGGGGACCGGTAGCTTCGCGGCTTTACCGGCGAGCGCGCCGAAGCTCGCGTGGCGCTGCGTGCTTGCATGCGAGACCACGCCCTTATCCACCGTCAATTCCGAGGCGGGGACTTTCCATTCTTGCGCAGCGGCGGTGACCAGCATGACGCGGGCCTTGGCGCCAGCGTCGCGGAGCTGGTTCCACGAGTTCGCCATGGACGAACTGCCGCCCGTGCCTTGTAACGTACCGAAGACTAAATTGGCATAACGCTTCGCATCGGCGGGCGCACTCTCGACGCGCACCAACGACCAATCCGCGTCGAGTTCCTCGGCCACCACGGTGGCAATACCGGTGTAGGCGCCCTGGCCCATTTCGACGTGTTTCGCGATGACGGTGACGCTGTTGTCGGCACCGATGCGCAGGAAGGCATTGGGCGCGAACAGCGGACCCGCACCCGTAGCCGGCGGCGCGAGCGCCAGTGAGCGGCGCGTGGTACCGGCCCATTCGAAGCCGATAGTGAGCGCCACGGCGGTGGCCGCACCGGCATTCTTGAGGAAGGCGCGCCGCGCGGGCTGTGCTATGAGGCCGGAGGTCATGCCGACGCCTTCAGCGAGTTGGCCGCTGCATGAATCGCTGCGCGTATGCGGGAGTACGTCCCACAGCGGCAGATGTTGCCGCTCATGGCAGCGTCGATGTCGGCATCGGTGGGCGTTGGGTTTTTTTCCAACAAGGCCGTCGCCGACATCACTTGGCCGGATTGGCAGTAGCCACACTGCGGCACCTGCAGATCGATCCAGGCGGCTTGCACCGCTTTGGCGGGACCGCTTTGCAACCCTTCGATGGTGGTGACGGCGCGCCCCGCCACGGCGGACAGGCGCATCACACACGAGCGCGTGGCCTGGCCATCGACGTGGACCGTGCAGGCGCCGCACAGCGCCATGCCGCAGCCAAATTTGGTGCCATGCAAACCCGCTTCTTCGCGGATGGCCCATAGCAGCGGCATGGTGGGATCGGCATCCAACGTGACCGGATGGCCATTCAGATTAAATGACGTGGACATGATGGACTACTTGCGATTCTCCCCGAGGATCGGCGGCGAACGATTATATCGCCTAAGTTTAATGATTTATTGGTGGGTGCTGACGGGATCGAACCGCCGACATTCGCCTTGTAAGGGCTGACCGGCCTTATATGCCGCGAATCTCGCGAACAAGGCCGCATGGTAACTGTTTGATTCTGTTGGCGACGAATTGATCGAAAACCTGTGGGCTGGACGGCCGTTGCACGCGTCGAGCACAGGAGAGCACAGGTGAGTCCCGCAAAAGTCCCGCAGGACTTTGCTGTTTTCGGTCTGCGTGTCGCGCATTCATGAACACAGTCTGCCCCGACTCGAGTACGGGGGTAGTCCGGCGAGACTCCCGCATAACTTTGCTGTGATCGGCTCAACGCCTCGCAGAATGTCGCCTAAATACGAACACGAATTCTACTAGCGAGAGTGAGGGTGTCTTTGGCCGTCCGAAGCCGATAACGGCGTTCCGTTTGTAGCCATCCGAGAACGGCAGCTCGACGCCAGGAAGTCCAGAGGATGGAAACCGAAGGAACGCGGGCGATACCGATGCGCCCTTAATCGAACTCGCCCGGTCTGAGTCGGGTCCTGCAGATCAGCGGCTGATGTGCAGGCCGCCGAAGAGCCAGAGCACAAGTAGAATGATCAGCACCAGGCCCAGGGCGCCGCCGAGCCCAGACCCACCATACCGGCTATACCCGTAATAGCCACCGCCGCCGCCGAGCAACAGGACAACCAGGACAATGATCAAAATCGTGCCCATCTTCCACCTTCCTTTCCGACCCTCGACAGTGCGTTTTGACGGACCCGAAGCACGAACCGATGCGTGCTGCCCATCAATCAAACTCTAGTGACGTTTCACGAACTTCCATCTATTCCATCTAATAGTCATCGACGGTCAAACTTCAAAGCATGATTCACACAAAACAATAGACATTCACGTGAAGGGAGGCGGGAAACCTTGCGCTCATGCCGCCGCTACCGTAGCAAAAGTCCTCGAATCGACGGCTGTGTGTCGGTGCGTCAACGCACCGACAGACAGAGCCAATGTACCCATGCTGGGCATGCGAAAAACTAGCCGTTGCACTCGCTCATCGAAGAGAAACGATGCTTTATCGAATGGAAAAACTGATCGGCATGTCGATCCGGGCGTCTGACGGGGAAATCGGCAAGGTCAAGGACGTTTACTTCGACGATCATCGCTGGGGCGCCCGCTATCTCGTGGTCGACACGGGTGGCTGGCTCGAAGGGCGCAAGGTGCTCATCTCCCCGATCGCGATCGAAAGCATCGACTGGGACAAGAGCGGCGTTCAGGTCACGTTGACCCGGCAGCAGGTCGAGGCTAGTCCGCCCATTGATACCGACAAACCAGTTTCGCGGCAGCATGAGGCGGACTTTCTGGGCTGCTACGGCTACCCGAGCTATTGGGGCGGCCCCTTCATGTGGGGCACGACGTCTTATCCTTATCCCATGAGCCCGACTGTCGCGGTACCGCCCGTCAATGAGGCCCTGGGTGAGCGCGCTCAGGCTCCCGGTGATCCGCATCTGCGAAGCGCCATGGAGGTGATCGGCTATCACCTTCAGGCCACCAACGCTTTGATGGGGCATGTGGAAGGCTTTCTGCTGGACAACGAGAGCTGGGCCATACGTTACATCGTCGTCGATACGCGCAATTGGTGGCCCGGTAAGCACGTGGTGATTTCCCCCGAGTGGATCACGCGGGTGGACTGGGCGGAAAGACTCGTGACCGTCGACGTTGCGCGCGATGCGGTGCAGGGCGCCCCCGAATATCACGCCGGTATGGATTTCTCGCGCGCGCACGAAACAAACCTATATCGGCACTATCAGCGCTCAAGCTACTGGCCGCACACCCCGGGATCATGAACCATTCTGCTTCGAATTCTCGTCTTGGATCAGAGTTCGACGCCTTTCTATTCGCGCCGATCGGTGAGGATCGGAACGGATTGCCGCTGAGCATTGTATCGTTGCTGGCGCGAATGAATCTCGACCCTTGGCAAGAAGCTGCTGGCTTGACGGGTCTGCCCGCGGAAGCCGCCGCTCAGAAATTGGCGTCCCTGCTGGCCGCGTCGCCCGTCCCGTCTTTGAAGGCGGCGGACCCTGCCACGATGGCTGCTCGCTTGATCACGCTATTGCCACGCCGGACCGATCCCGCAGCCCGGGCGCTTGGGATGGTACGCGTCGGTACTACGGTCCATCCGCGCATCGTGATAGATGCGATCCTGTTTGCGATTTGGCTGATCTGGTTGCTGGGTATGATGTCCCTGACCGCCCGACATGACGCACCGGCGCAAGCCGACATTGCTCACACGCCCGCTCCGCCGACAGTGTCTGCACAGACGCCCTCAACAACGTCAGCCAAGTGACCATTGTCCATCGGGTATTAAGCTGTCGTCGCGCCCGACAACAGAGTGGAGTTTGAGGTGAAAAAGACCCCCGCGCCGGACCACCATCGGCCACAGCAAAACGCTCTTATTGCTGCATTGGGAGCCGCAGAGTGCGATCGTCTGGTCAACGATCTGGAGTTGGTTACTTTAACACTGGGCCAGGTCTTGTATGAGTCTGGCCAAACGATGAGCCACGCTTATTTCCCAATCGATTGCATCATCTCCCTGCTCTACGTCATGAAAAATGGTGAATCTGCAGAAATTGCCGTTGTAGGGAACGAGGGGATGGTCGGTATTGCGCTGTTCATGGGCGGTGAATCAACCATGAGTCGAGCGATCGTGCAGAACGCCGGTCACGCCTACCGCCTGAAGGCACAGGTACTCAAGGATGAGTTCCATAGCGGAGGGGCACTGAGCCGCCTCCTGCTGATGTTCGCATCGTCACTCATCACGCAAATGGTACAAACCGCCGCGTGCAACCGCCATCACACGGTGGACCAACAACTCTGCCCCTGGATGCTGTTGAGCCTGGATCGACTGCCTTCAACTCAAACTAGTATGACGGAGCAGCTGATTGGAAACATGCTCGGTCTCAGCCCCCACGATGTCACGAAGGCGACAGGTCTGTTGGAGAACGCGGGACTGATTCACTATAACTCCGGTGAGATTAGAGTGCTCAATCGGGCCGGCATCGAAGAGCGCTCGTGCGAGTGCTACGAAGTAGTAAAAAAGGAAAGTGACCGGCTCCTTCCTCCGTCCGTTGAATAGGCCAGTAAGGTCGGAAACAGACTTCTCGATCAAAAATCCGTGGCCGGGCAGAATTCACTCAGTTCTTCCGCCTAGCCATACTCCTCGCAGCCTTTGCGTCTTTGTAATTGGTTCGCCAGATGCGCTGCAGAGGTCACTGTCGGACTCGCGCCTTCCCGAGACAGTCTTCCCCGTGGTGCAGTCTGTTGCAAGGCGCTGCGAGCCGGCGTCCGGCTGATCCGGGATAGGACCTCGCGCACCAGCGGAATCGGGGCGCACACGACAGTTGCGCCCCTGTTCGTCGGCGCCTGCCCGCCGTAGCGTGCAGTCATGGAGATTCTCGCACAGCGCGACCATGTCGACGACGAAATGCCGCGGCGCGGTCGCGCCCGCATCGCACGCAGTGCCACCGCTGATCTCTTCGGTCGATTCGCAGATCGTCCGGCGTCAGCGGGTATTAGGGTTGTTTATGTGGCCTGCCGCACGCTCTGTTCGGTACCGTACAGAACGCGGCGATTGCCTGGACGTAAGCTTGGCACGTAGAAACACGACCATCTAACTGGTCGGCACAGATACCATGCCGCTTACCCAATTTGAATCAGCACTGCGCCCCATTGCACGTGATCGCATATCTAAAGGGCACCTTCCCCGCAAAGTGCGCTCGATGCTGTGGGGTGGTAGTGGGACGGGGCAGCTCTGCGCTTTGTGCGACAAAGCGATCCCGCCGTCTGAAGTAGAACTCGAGGTCGAGGCACTCGTTAACGGAACCCTACGGACGCTCCGATTTCATGTGATCTGCGAGTCCGCGTGGCAGCTGGAGTGCGCCCGCGACGATTACCTGAAACAGCACCTATAGGCTTAGCCCGGGCTTCCGGACCTGGATACCACAAAGAAAGGCGCTCTGACCAGGGATGACGTCAAGGGCAACAAGTGGCTCAGCCAGAACTTCACCCGATGCGATTTGGATCATGACGGTACGTTGAGCCGCGACGAATACGCGGCCTGCAAATAGTGAAGCGATTTGGAATGAAGCGTCCGCGCACCATGCGCGAACGCTGTGCAGGCGCGTGAGGGCCGACGAGGATGCGCTGATCAGGTGGTCGAGGGCCGCTGCGGGCAGCTACCGCGCGCAGCCAGCCCATCGGCGCAAGATAAGGTCGCGTCATTCCTCCGATGCCGCGCTAGGTCACGGTAGTTGCACGCCATGGCAGAACTGCTGGGGGACTGAATCGTCCACTGAACGCAAGCTGTTTTCCAGTCATTCACGACCTCGACGTCGGTCGGGGAGGGGAGACTACCGCCGTGTGGGCCAGTATCACCGAGCTCGGCGGTGAGGCGCCAGCGCCGACCAGACACTAGAAAGACAGCAGACGCTCAAAAAACGAGCGATACCGCCTCAGGGCGATGCGCAAGGTCTCGGTGGACGCTTTGCCTGCTTGATTCATCTGACCCTCAACCATTGCGCGCTCACGGGAAAAGGTTTCCGCCACGCTCTTCATGACCTGGACAACAAGCTCATCTCCCTGCTGGACAGCCTGTCTCGGGTCATCGACAAACCCTCTTTGAACGGTATCCCAGTGCGAGCGAAACTCTTTGGCCACATCGGGCAAAAACAGCGGAGCGAGCTCCCTCTCTTCAGTCCTCACATCGGTGTTCTGATTGTCGAGCACCGGCTCATTGAGATCTCCCTCAGCCTCTTGTTGTGCCGGCGGCATCTTCGCAACACCTGCAAAATCGGGACCTACCTTAACCAGCTCTTGTTTCGTGATGGCGTTCATGCGTGCACCGGCACTTGCTTGGCGGGAAGGACCTCTTGCTTAGCCTCTCTTATCTCAAGCATCTCATCGAAAAGGACACGGTAATGCACCACTGCCTTGCGTAGCTCCTCGGTGTCGGCTTCGCCGCGCTCATCGCGCGCCGCGATCGCCTGCGCCGCCCGGTAATGCTCCACGACCGTAGGGTGGTCGACTGAGATATCGGCAGCACGGCGTTCGAAATCGCCCATGGGGAAGCCACGCTTGAGCATCAACTCACGGACCAACTGATCCGCCTGGACGACGACCCCTTTGGGGTTATCGACGAAACGAGCCTGCAAAGCGTCCCAGGCCTGAGCGAACCTAGCGGCCTCAGCAGGCGCCAATGGCGTGATAGTTAGGGCCTCAACGCGCTTTTCGCGGGCCTTGAGCTCTGATTCCGCCTTGGTTCGTCCACCGAGCTCACCCATCGTTCGGTCGTATTCCGCGCCGAACCGTTGCTGAAGCCTTGCGGATTGTTTTTTCTTTTGGGAGAAAAACCATGCCGCTAGTGCAAGCAACGCGATGACCACAACGCCGGCAACAATGATCCACTGTAGAGGGAGCGTATTCACGTGTATGTCCTGTGATGCTGACCGGTTAGCAGGCCGTTGGTGCGACTCGGACGATTGCAGATGAATGTTGCCGCTGCCAAATGGCCCCAGGGCGACCGATAATGATCAAAGCGATCGCGACCATATCGTTCAGCAGTCACGTCATCACAAGAATAAAAATGCCGCGCTCCTGAGGTCGCATTGCGTCTGCCTTATCGGCATCCGCTGGCCAATCTGCCGTTCGCAGTGCGACTCAAGCTCTCCGCAGTACAAAGAGTATGAGAGCCACGACCAGAATCAGTCCAAGTATGCCGCCGCCGATGTACATGTTGATCTCCAAGTTGTTCGTCTGAGCGGACATTGGAACATTAAGAGGACCATGCAGTCAGCTCGCTACCGCACATAGATCGGCTTGCCAAAGACCAATATTTCAACACCCAAGAGGTCGGTTGTACCCGTACGCTGGCGCACAGACCCGTTCCAGGACAATTGGATAGCGTGTGGGTGCAATTCAGCGTCTCACGGCTGAGATGGGTTCGGTGCGACTGTCGCGACAACCCAGCCTTTCTATCCCGGTCTCGCACCGGAGGAGGAAAGATGCGATCGGCAATCCTCGTAGTCTGTGTGCTCCTCGGCATCCGAATGAGGGCGAGCGGTCGCTGGCTGACGCTAGCGTGCCGGAACAAGTCGGGATCCCGAGTGCGACCATTGACGCTCTCTCTCGATGTCGGTCAATTCGGCTTCGAGCGCGGGCTGCTTGGCGTTCCGTGCTCCTCCGTACAGACTTGGCAGGCAAGCCTCCCTTAGATTTGGTTTGCGGCGCGGTTCCCGAAGCCTGTTTTTTTGATTGCAACGATTCACTACAGCATGTCGGCCGTTTTGCTGGCATGGATTATCAGGAGCATGCTATGAGCGTAAACAAAGACCAAGTTAAGGGCCGGACCCATGAAGTGGAAGGCAAGATCAATGAAGTTACCGGAAAGGTCCTGGGCGATAAAAAGCTGGAAGTAAAAGGCAAGGTTCAGCAAATCGGCGGCGAAGCTCAAGCAAAGTTAGGAGACGTCAGGCAAGAGCTGAAAGACACCTCAAAGAAAGGTGCATGACTACTTAAAGCCACATTCCTCGCGAGGGATGTGTCCTCGCGAGGAATGTGCTCCCTGGCCGCGAGAAGTGGCCGGCGCCAGCCCTTGCGGTGCGATGAACCCGGGGGCGATCCCCCCCCGGCGCCGCAAACTCGGGACGGCGGGCTGAGCAAGGGTTACTTGAAAGAGGAGGAGGTTCCGCGAAGGGACCTTCCAGTGCGGAGAAGGCTTCGCGAAAAGGCATCGTCAGGCCGCGGCGACCAATGAAGGGCGGATTTGCTCCGGAACTGTCACAGGAGTGACGTCTTTAGCGTACGGCATGGTCTCTTTCTTGTCTCCAAATGTATTCGCCTGCGTGCGTCAGCGCACCGATGATAGCCCGCGGCGCAGCTATGGTGCATAACACCGTCACTCGCCCTCGCCATTGCCATTCGCTGCAACCAGGAAGTCACGATGAATACGCCACGCCAACCCAACGTGCGCCCCCCCATTGAACGGATCCCCGGTCAGATTCGGAACCCGGAGGATCGGTCCCCGGTGCCAACTTCGTTCATCACCCCGTTCATGCCGGGTCAGAAGCCGGCCGCTCGGGATGCTGCTCCTCTGGTCACTGCCAAAGATGGGATCCCGGATCGCTCGCCATGACCCGCACAACGGGTACTTTGAGACTACCTGCGCAGTCCCGTACCCATGCCCGAGCGGAGGTGACGGCCTTTACGCCCCAGGAAAGAGATCAAGGGCACGTGCAACCAGCTCGTCGGCGTCGACAAGATCGCTTGGAGCAACCTGACGGACGACTCGTCACTTGCAGATCGTGGGCGACGCTACACCACCATGCGCGACGAAACTCCCAAACGGTTCGCGACCTTCCTAATAATTTCAAATCCTGACGTCGAGTCAGCCACCTACGCTTCCTACGAACGCTCCTGGTGCACGGCGCGCGGGCGTACCTGCGCGTCGTCGACAAGAAGACCGAGGCCAAGAGCGTTCTGGGCGCCGCTCAGGCGTGCGGACATACACAGTGTTGCGATTAAGAACGCCGAGCAGTGAAACCCCGTTCTGTCCGGTAGCGTACGACGCAATACTTCAAGACTCGAGGGGATCGACACCGGCCTGTACGGCCGGCATCGCTTCCTCGGCGCTGTCGGGTGCGGCGAGGCGTCGCTCAGCGAGGCACTCACGCGCGCGGACGCTCCCACGCGTCTTCCAACTTCGAGATATGAGCAAGCAGTGTTTCACGGCAGCGCCGCCCTTCGTCGGTGCCGCGCCATTCCTCGCGGCTGAACCAACGCGCGAGCTGCACCTCGATCTCCGTAAGTATGGCGAGGGGATAGTCCCAGGATGCAGCGGCTCGAAGCATCCGTACCGTGCCCAGAGCTCTGGCCAACGCACCCGGATTCTCGCCTGGTCCCTGATCAACGTACTCGTGCAGTTCGTCGCAGACTTTTGCTACCGCCTCCGGATTCATCAGCGAGGCCAGTTTCGACGGGGCGTCATGTCACGCTTCGTAGAGATTCGGCTACCTCGTCGAGAGACTTCGCCAGCCTCTCGTACTGGAGTGCGAGCAGGCTGAGCTGCTCGCGTATCTCCGCGTACTGCACCAAGGAAGTGAGCGTGCGAATGCGGCTCGCCATCTCGCGGTAGCGGTCGGCTTGCCCGGGCGGCGGAGCGAGATCGATATCGGTCATCGCGCAGGGGCTCCCTGAACTTCACCGCACATCCTAGGTGCACCGCAGGTTGTGGCCTATCAGCGCACGCGACGGATCGTGTAGGCCGTGGCATCGGATGCTGTCGGAAGGGACCTACTGGCTGGCAGAGAAGCCGCCCAGCGTACAAGCGCCGATGGAGGCCGTGGACTATCAACCTGCGATCCGGTTCCTCTGGCGGCGCAGGTTCTCTTGCACGATCCGATGCGTCTCATCGGCAACTTGTTGCCAGAACGTCCGCGGCACGTCATCCGGCGGGCGAGGCGGACAGTTGCTGCGGCCATCGCCGGGAGGGTGATTCTTCCCGGTGCCGCTCGTGCGCATCGGTAACCGGCTGCCCGGGATAACCCCTTTCTCTACGTGCTTCTGGGGCAGCCCTCTGGAAAAGCTGGCATTTCTCTGCAGGAATTCGAGCACCGGGGTCTTGGAGATATTCACTCAGCGTGGATGCTTACTGGTGATTACGTCCGTCCGTGCACGCTGGCGCACGGCCCCACCTAGGTTCACATAGGTGGGCGTGCCGCATTGCGCTTATTGAAGATTGATGTCGCCGGTAAATATGACGTTCAACTTGAGCCCCGCAATCTCCAACGTCATTCTTGCGGGAAATGATTCTGTGCCGGCAATCGCACCGCCGGCGGCAGCGTCGGCGACCGCGCGCTCAATCGCCCGCTGCGAGCTCACGCCGACCGTTTTCAAGAACTTACGTATACTGAAGTTCAGCGCTTCCTCGTTCATTAGTGACTCCCGTTTGGGGATAGTGTGATTTGCAATCACGCTTGGTCAGTGTGCTTGGCCCCTAAGTGGACACCAAAGGCTGACCCGGTGCATCGAAGGATAGCGTGTTCCGCGGAAGCGATGGAGCATCCTCGCGATACGCAATTTGACCGCGATGTACCCTGGATTGCTACCGCGGGGCGGCGGCAGAAGATCAAGCAGATCGTGCTCGATGGGGAGAACGCCGCGCTGGGGGAGGATGCTCAGTCCAGGCAAAGCGCTTCAAACCGCGGCTTGAGCAGCAAAGAGAGCCGGCCAAGGCAAAGGTGGCGTCCCTTGATCAGACTGGCGACACCGCTTGCGTTTTTCGGTTGAACATCCCAAATCTTATTCAGCGCAGACTGTGCGGTACAGCACATAACCTTGGCGGGGCGGCATAGGCCGAAAATCAAGTACTTGGGGACCAGGCGTGGGTGAACATCATCATCTGGCTCGGGGGCGATGGCGGCGTTCAAACAAGCGCGCGACGGGTAGCAAAACAAAAGAGCTGATTTTGAGTGCCCGGATAGCGGACGGTGGTGACCGGCAGGTGCGCATATCAGTACCGCGGGAAGCACCGGGCGATTCATTGCAAAGCCCTGTGACCCAACCGAGCTTCTCCGGCTCATCGAGGCAATGCTGTGACGTTTCCCAGATAGCGATGCGTCCGCAGCTCGACAGTACGTTGCCCATCGGAGGGCTCTCGACCCTCGTGTTGTTGAATTTCCGGAGGTGACCGGAAATGCTCTCGCCCGAACCGCACGGCGAAGTGACGCGCGGGGACGTCGCAATGACACTTGTGGACCTGATGGTACGCGACAGAGCGCTCATTACTCTGCCATCTGCTTCGCCGCGTTGAGCAGCGGCTCCATCGCCTGGTAGCGCCGCTTTCCCCACTTAATCGAGACCGACTTACCTCAGGCAGAACTGCCCCGGATTCAGTGATCGAATCCCGAGGTCCTAGCTGCGCGGTCATCTTAGGGGCGTGTGAAGGCTAAGGTCTCAGTTACTTGCCGTTTGCTTCCTTAGGCCGTGCGCTCAAGGCGGGCAGAGTGTGCCGCGGCAGGTCAATTCTGAAGACGCATCCCGTACCGGGTAGATCGATGACGCTCAAAACTCCATTGTTTGCCTGGAGGCTGTCTTGACAGATACACAGTCCGCCGTTCGCTGTATCCGCGCCCTTCAGCGTAGACGGCAGAAGCATGTTTTCCGCCCCGCCCGCGCGAAGGCCACCGCAGTGGTCTTCAACCTCAATAAATATGCGATCGCCGGATGCGTAGGCTTTCAACGAAACTTCGGTCTTGGGCCGCGTAAACTTGAACGCGTTATCCAGCAAGTTGCCCAGCGCCGCGAACAGCATGGCTTGGTCGGCGTCAACCGCTAGTTTGGGATCAACAGCGGAAACGGCTAACGTGCACCCCCGATTTTGCGCCTCGAGGGATGCGCAGATTTGGCTTTCACCGACAAAGTCGGCAACGGAGATGAGCTTGTGTTGGGTGGGCGCTGTAGATCGCCCGCGCAGGTCGGCCAGGGAGCGATCCAATAGATTACGCAGTTCTATCAAGCTGCGCTCCAGTACAGCGCCTGTCGCCCCAGCTATGCCGACATTGCCGGTTTTAAGCGCAATAGCGGCGAGTGTCGCGGTATGAATAAGCTTTCGCATTTCGTATATAAACAGGTCCACCCGCGCAACTTTTTGTTTTGCATTGGCGAGATTGTGATGGTAGGCCCATTCCGTCACCGAATCCGCGATGGCGTTGTCCAGGCAGCGATTAAGTGTTCGGAATTCGGCAACCTCGATCGTGGCGCCGTGTTCGAGAGCCGAGTCCGTTATCGCCTGGCACAGATCACCGTAGTCACGAATAACCTGCTCAACCGTGAATCCGTGCCCGGATAGCTCGCGCCCGTGCCGCGTCGCCGAAACGCCCATTTCTGACAAGGCCGATTTGCTGCTGCTGTCCTGTGCTCCGGAGAGCTGTTTGCTGCGCTCCGGGTCCGCTTGCAGGGTCTCGATGAGCTGGTTCAGGAAGTCCGGTATTCCGCGTATTTTCCCCGTCGGAACTGGTCCGGGCGCAGATCTTTTTGTGACCTTTACTCTACACCGCTCGATCAGCTCGGCTCGCTGGGCGGTAAGGAATTCGTGCAGCATTGCGCCAGCGTGGATTGAGCCTCGGGCGCCATCCGTGCGCTCGCGCACCTAGCCGCGCTGCGAAGCGGGATGTGTGACGCGATCGACAGTTCCGCGAAGCCGCCCCAGAGGCGGCCTCTCATAGCCGCGCGACAATGATGCCGCGCCACCCCCAAGGCGGCATTGCTCAGCACAACCGTCCCCTGGGAGAGGCGCATGGAAACTGTTTGCCCCTTAGGGCACCAATCAACGTAATCTGACTGGCGCGAGCATCGTCCGGCGAAATTGGACCCCTCATGGGACCACCGGAGGATTTACAGCCAAGACAGAAAAGGATCTGCGGATTCTTCCAGTTTTGCAGAGCGCAGTCGTAGAACGCATTCTGCTGTATCGAAGGCAATCTGCCAGTCCTGAGCTGCGACGCCGTCCTTGCGGCCGCCTTCCTTCTAGGGTGCATAAGCCCGCTTCGCGACGTGCGCAGTCAAATCAGCCGGCGGCTTGGCTTCCAACTCGGGCTTAGCTTTGCCCGTTGCATCTAATCCGACTATGACCTGAGGCTTCGGGTCGAAAACCTGGGGTTGGTCGGCATCAGATTCAGTCTTCGGTCGGTCCTTTGTGTGCGCTGTGGCCCCTGTTACGGGAGCCCCCGGGTCATGACGCGGGCTCTGGGCAATCCCGAGACGCGCGAATACCGGAACCTTTACCAAATCCAAGATGAACGCGAAAATGGCCGCTGCCGCAAGCGTGCCGGCAACGAGCGAAGCCGGGTAAGGGCGTCATGGCGATTCCGCCGACGGCCAATGTCGAGGCGATCGCGATATCGGCAACGGACGAGACCGCAAGCAAGAGGCTCGGGCGAGAACCCCACAAGTGCCGGCGTTCGCGAATGGCATAGATCGTCGCCTGACCACCGAACACCAGGACGACGAAGGCCAGGGTTCTCAGCGCCTCGGTTCCGAGATTCATGCCAAATTTGCCGACGGCCAGGACGCCGGTGCAGAAGGCCAGCAGGCAGACCCCCATGGTGACGCCGGCCATCGTCAAGCTGCCGATGCGCCACGCATTCGGCGTCGGAGACGGCCGCACGTTGTCCGTCGTCAATGACATGGAGAGGAAATCGCCGGTGATCATCACAATGACCATCAGCAGCGGAGTCAGGATCGCGTGCCCTGTCATGATCAGGCCGACGATCAGGAACAGCACCGTCACGATCTTCTTGATGATGGAGTTCAGCGCGTAGGTCTGGATGCGCTGGAACGTTATGCGCCCTTCCTTGACCGCGGCGACGATACCGGCGAGTCCCGGCTTCGGTCAGCACCATGCCGGCGGCCGATTTGGCGACATCGGTCGCCGTCGAGACCGCAATGCCGATCTGCGCTTGGCGTAGCGCCGGCGCGTCGTTGGCGCCGTCGCCGCACATCCCGACGGTGTGGCCGCCCTTCTGGAACGCCTTGACGAGCTTGTACTTGTCCTCCGGCAGGACGCCGGCGTAGACCGCAAATTGCTCGGGATGAACGCTGTCGGGGATCGGCCCGGGCGGACAGACAGCGCCATCGAGCCCCACCGCGCGCGCCACGATGGCAGCGGTCGCCGGCGCGTCCCCCGTCACCATCACGGTGCGCACGCCCAGGCCATGCAATTCCGTGACGAGCTCGGCCGAGTCCGCGCGCGGCGGGTCGCTGAGCGCGATGAGTCCGGCCAGCTTCAGCGCCGTCGGGCGGCCCGGCCGCGACCGCCAGGACGCGGAAACCCTGCCCCTCGAGCTCCTGCGCCGCTGCCGCCGCGGTTGGCGATGTGTGCGCGAGGTCGATGACCGCGGCAAAGGCGCCCTTCACGATCCGTTGCGTTGCCCCGTTCGAATCAGTTGCGCTCGCCTCGGACATCTTTCTTCGCCGGATCGAACGGCACGAATTTGACCAGCTTGGGTGCATCGGAAACCGCCTTGCTCGCCGCGGCGGCGCGAATCGCGCCATCGACCGGATCCTGCCCACCATCAGAACTGGCCAGCGCGGCCAGCGCCAGAACATGCGCCTCATCGAAGCCGGGCATGGGACGAACGCTCGTCACCGTCAGCGCGTTCTGGGTCAGCGTGCCGGTCTTGTCGGCGCACAAGACATCCGTCGTTCCCGCTTCATCCACCGCGGAGAGGCGGGTCGGAAGCACGCCCCGCTTTGCCAAGGCCCGCGCACCGAGCGCCGCCGCAAGGGTGAAGGTGGCCGGCAGCGCGACCGGTATCGATGCCAGGATCGCTGTCAAGACGAGGGGAACGATCTCGGCGAGCGGCATCTTCAGGAAGTAGGCATAGGCCACGAGCATGAGGATGACCACGCCATTGAATACGGCGAGATTGCGCACCACGCGCAGAACCGCCTTCTGCTGAGAACTCACGACGTGGGCGGTGCGCACGAGCTCCGCGGTGCGGCCGAATTTGGTGCGCGTTCCGGTCGCCGTGACCTCCGCCACCGCCTCGCCACGACGTACCAGCGCTCCGGCGAATGTCTGAACGCCCGGGCCCGCTTCGATCGGGACCGATTCGCCAGTGAGCATGGATTGGTCGAGTAGGACCTCTCCCCCGGTGAGTGTCACATCCGCCGCGACCACGCCACCGAGCGACAGCTTCACCAAATCGCCCGGCACCAACTCAGCGGCGGGGATGGTCTTCCAGGCGCCGTCGCGCCGGACGGACGCATTGAGCGCGAGCCGCGACTTCAGTGCGGCAAGGGTAGCCTGGGCGCGGCTCTCCTGAAATAGACCCAGTACCGCATTGAACACTAAGAGAGCCGCAATGATGGCGGCCTCGACATACTTGCCGAGCACCAGTTCCAGTACGATCGCGGCCTCGAGCATCCATGGCACCGGCGCCCAGAACTTTTCCCAACGCCCTGCGCAACGGATGGAGCGCCGTATCGGGCATCGCGTTGGGACCGACCTTCTCCAGCCGAGCGCGCGCTTCCTCGCTCGACAAGCCGCTCGCCTGAACATCCTTTGCCGCCGTTGCCGATTTGGCGGGCGAATCGCTGGAGGCTGGCGATGAATTTGTCGTAGCCATAATCTAACCTACCTGTACCAGCTCTTAACTGGCGCAACAGCGAACGACGTCAGTGCAGCCGGCTTAATCAACGCCTCACAATGCGCCCGAGGTGATCTGTCGTGCGTCGTGATGTGGGGGGCGGATAACAGCCGGTTAGTCCTGCGCTCAAGCTCCGCCATTGTTTCAAGTTGCGCCTACAGTGTCGTTCAGTCTGTACGGCAGCGAACGGTGCGTTCTACAACCATGGCGATGCTGGCACACCGAACACGTCCAGTTGCGACAGTGTGCGGTCTTATCGCCCACGAGACCGCTCGCGCCATTTACTTCATGCTCGAAGTAGCTGAATGATTCACGCCGAAGTGCCTCCAGCTCGGCTTCGACGGTCGGTTTCAATTCCTAATTGTTCTAGCTACTTCGTGAGCCGCTTACGGATGGACTTCAGCTCTCGCCGACGTATTGCAGTGCTTCTTGGATAGACCATCCGAAGTTCTTCGAAGGCATCGATAACAACCTGGGACACGATTAGGCGAGCATTGTCCTTGTCATCGGCAGGAACCGCGTACCAGGGTGCGTGATGCGTGCTGGTTGCGGCCAAACACTCCGCGTACGCATGCATATACTGCGACCAATATTTCCGCTCGTGAATGTCCGCAGAACTGAATTTCCAGTTCTTATCGGGCTCATCGATGCGCTCCAGAAATCGCTTTTCCTGCTCCTTCTTAGACAGATGAAGAAAAAACTTGATGATCCGAGTGCCGTTGCGATGCAGATGCTTCTCCAGGTCAACGAGGGAACAAAATCGGTCACGCCAGAGGTGCTTTCCGGCGCGCGCGTGTTTTGGAAGATTTTCAGTGTCTAGGATCTCGGGGTGAACCCGGGTGATCAGCACTTCTTCATAGTAAGAACGGTTGAAGATACCGATCCGCCCGCGTTCCGGAAGCCGGCACGTCGTGCGCCATAAAAAATCGTGCTTAAGCTCTTCAGCGCTCGGCTGCTTGAAGCTGAAGACCTCGCAACCCTGCGGATTCACCCCGGACATGACATGTCGAATCGCACCATCCTTACCGGCTGAATCCATACCCTGAAAAATCAGCAGCATGGCGTAGCGGCCAAACGCATAATGAAGTTGTTGCAGCGAGCTCAAACTCGCCACATGCTCTTGCAAAATCGTCTGATACTGCTCTTTCGATTTGAAATAGGGCTGCACAATTGTCGGCCACTTGTCGAGGTCGACCTTTTTGTCTGTTGGCACCTTGAAATCATTCGAGTGTATTTTCAATTGCACACCTGTGAGCGCAGTTTGCGTGTTGATGGCTGAGGCGATTTCAGCTCGACAGGCTGTGACGCCAGTCAGAGCGTGGCACGAAAAACGTACGTTGAGCGGTAGAAAGCCGCTAGTCGCGACGAGCTCAACGCCGGTCGCAACTCCAGGGCCAGATATCGCACTTAGCCTCATTCAACGTGCGCCACCAAACGTCGCTTACCCGAGCGCTCATATCGCGGGCCAATAACTCGACAAGCTTTCGCTTACGCTTTTTTTGGAAAAAGACGCATAAGTAACCCGGATAAGGAATGTCGACACATTACTCCCAGAATAAGGAGGGCTATCCCCGCAAGAATCAAATAAAGCGCCGTGGGGCCTAACCAGGCTTCGATTAGCTTCCACGTTCTGCCAAAAAAATATCCGATCAGGATGTATGTGGCGGTGTAAGCCGCCGATCCCGTGAGGTTGTAAACTAGAAAGCTTCGCCATGACATTTTCGTCATGCCGGCCAGCAGATTGGCCGCGATAGGCGGAAATATCGCGATGAAGCGCGCGATAAAGACAACCTTGGCGCCATGTCGTTTGAAATAGCGTTCCGGCCATTCAAGCTTCTCGGACGTGAGGTGAAGCCAGTGAAATTTGGCTAGATTCTCATGACCCAGTCGCCGACCCAGCCAAAAGGCACAAATGCCGCCGAGGAATGAGGCCGCCGTTCCGGCCGCCGTGGGTTCCCACAGTGAATTTGCGGTTTGACCGAAGATAAACCCGGCCCCCAAGAGAATCGTTTCTCCCGGCAGTGGAAAACCGATGTTGTTCAGGAATACGACAACGAAAACCAGCACAAATCCGTAATGAGGGATGTGGGGCAATAAGGAATGCAACCAGTGGAGCATGTTCATCGCTCATTCGTCGCGACCACAACATTGGCAGCACAATGTGATACCAAGAGCGACGAGAAACCCTCCGGGGTCCCTCCGGGGTCCCTATGGGGTCCCTATAAGGAGTCACTCAAATCTCGAGGCGTCACAGCGTGGGGCGAGGCTTGCCCTTACTGACCGAAAAGGCCACCGCAGACTCAGCGACGTGATCCTGCAGCTCCGCTCTCACCTTCGACGGCCCAATAGCCGGGGCGCCCATAATGTTGGTGAATGCCCATTTCCTGCACACGGTCCAGCGACCCTGCCACCTCATACGGCGGAGCGTCCTTCACCGCCTGACGGGTCAGGTCGACAGAGACTTTGCGGTCGAACCAGTTCACATCGTCGATCCACTGCGGCGCGATGAGCACCTGGTGACCGAGCCACCAGTTGCTGGTCTCCACGATGAGGTAGCGGATCGCCCAGGTTTGATCGTCGACGAGCAGGGCGTGTACGTGCCCGATGTCCCCATCGGTTGCCCGGATGTGATACTTCATGACCGCATTGCAACTGCGCAGGTGGGAATCGTAGTGCTCACGCCGTCCCGTTTCTTCCCGATCAATCTCGGCCTGACGGTATTGGTCAGCAGACCCCTCGAACCCTGAATACATCGGCATCATGTTCGGGTTCACGCCCACACCCCACAAACCGGTACTCCCCCAGTAATTGGGATAGCGGTAGTACTTGAGGTACTCCATCTCGTGCTGGCGCGAGATCGGCTTGTTGGTGTCGATGTCGGGGCTGTTCCTGACTTGCTCCTTGGTGAGCGCGGCAGGCAATAGCCTTTGAGCCCATTGCGGCTGACTGATCGCGTACGGGGAGATCAAAACCTTTCGATTCGAAAGCCACTCGCCCGTGGATACCACGAGGTAGCGGATGACCCACGCTTTGTCATCGAAGTAGAGATCCTTGACCTCGCCGATCGGGCCATCGGTGGCGCCGATGGTGCACCCTGCCAGGTATTGCGAGTTGCGTAACATGAGCCCTCTCTTTCGCTTCTGTCAGACCACGGGTGCTCGACGATTACACGTTCAGCACCGCACGAAGGGCAGCCCCCTCGGGACTCACCGTCACCGCCAAAGGCTGCCTTCCGTGAACCGAGATCTCTTGCTCACTTGGTGCAGTGGTTGTATTCCTGCTGAGTCAAATGACCATCATGATTCGAATTGCATCTGGAAAAGTTCTCAGTGAGCCACTTGTGGCTCTTGAGGTCATTCGCAGTCAGATAGCCATGCTTGCTGGTATCCAGAGTGCTCCAGGCCGGATGTGTCCCAGTTTCCCGGTCGCTCATGTTATCTCCACTCACCAAATCGTTTCCGTCGGCCTTATCCTGGCCAGCGGTTTTCGGTGTTGCCAATTGATCTGCGACTGGGGGCTTCTCACCATTCAGCAAATCGTTGCCCGTCGTGTCCGGCGTAGCTGAGTTCGACGTCCCCGCGCTCGCCACGACCGGCGTTGTGGCAGGGGTCTGTGCGTACGCAGTCGCAAATCCCAGAAGCAATACGGCACATGCCGCTTGGGCTAGATAGCTTGATTTCATGATGTATATCCTTCGATTGGGGAACGTAAACAAACGACCCTCGCGGCCCGAAGATTTGCCGGGCGCCTATCATCGTCGACCGTCTAATCGCGGAGGTCGCGAAACGTTCATTTGCGCGGCTCCGTGCCTTCAACTGTCAGTGCCGAAGCTGCGCGCTATTGAGAGCTGTGTCCGTGCGCTCCCGCACCCTTACACACCCAACGCCGGGACGTGCGCGTCGCGAATGATCACATGGCCGCTGCCGTTAGTTCCACATGACCTCCGGGTGGCATGCACCATCTTGTCTAGAAGCCGTAGAGCTTTTCGCGCAGCGCATCCTCGTACTGCTTCTTCGCCGCCTCCACCTTGCCCCGAACTTTCTCTTCTCTAAAATGCGCCTGCTCCCATTGATCGAGTTGGGCTACCGAATGAGCGACTGAAGCAAGCGCTTCTTCGTGCTTTATGGCAGCTATCCATTCCTCGACTGCTAACTTATAGGCGCTCTGCTCTTGATCGAGTTCCAAATCACACCTCCATCTCACCTTCATCACACTGCTTCAGACTGTACGTTCGATTGTGCAAATCTAGGCTCTGGTTGACTTTCTACCCTTCAGGAGGGCTGCATATTCGCTGCGCCCGCCGGTCCTCGCATGCCCTCAAACGCAGAATAAGTGCGAAGCTGCGCGCCATTGCGAGCTGCGTCCGTGCGCTGCCGCACCCTTACACACGCACCACGGGACGCGCGATTCGCCACTGAGAAGGCATATGCCTGATGACCAGTCTGACTCGTACCATCGGTGGCAGCCGGAGCGCTCTACAAATTCTGGGAGCAGCCCCATGCGCGTGGTTGCCGAAGGGATGGAGACCCGAGAACAGCTTGAAATCCTGCAGGAGCACGGGTGCCCCCACGGAGAACGGTACTATTCTATTCTGTGTGTGCCAATTACCGCCTGTGATTCACCATAGTGACGCTCGCGAGCCCCGGCTCCCACGATCTGCAGCAGAATCACCTGCTGGCCGCCCTAGCACCCGCCGAGCGCGAACGAATCTATCCGCACCTGCGGCTCGTAGAAATGCCGCTCGGCGAGGTCTTGTATGAGTCCGGCGATGTCCTGCGCTACGTTTATTTTCCGACCGACTCCATCGTATCGCTGCTGTACGTGCTGGCCGACGGCGCGTCGGCGGAAATCTCGGTGGTCGGCAACGAAGGCCTCATCGGCATCGCGCTGTTCATGGGCGGTGAAACCACCCCGAGTCGGGCCATCGTGCAGAGCGCCGGCCACGCTTACCGGCTGGTCGGACAACTGCTCAAGGACGAGTTCCATCGAAATGGCAAGCTGCAGCTTCTGCTGCTGCGCTACACGCAGGCCCTGATCACGCAGATGGCGCAGACCGCGGTCTGTAATCGTCATCACTCGGTGGACCAGCAGCTCTGCCGCTGGCTGCTGCTGTCTCTCGATCGGCTGTCATCCAACCAATTGAGCATGACCCAGGAGCTCATCGCCAATATGCTCGGGGTGCGCCGTGAAGGCGTCACCGAAGCGGCCGGCAAGCTGGACAAGCTCGGTGTGATCCGGTACGCCCGTGGGCACATCACCGTACTGGACCGGTCAAAGCTGGAACGCCTGTGTTGCGAGTGTCATGGCGTGGTCAGGAAAGAAACCGATCGCCTGCTGCCGCCTCCTCCTCACCCGAACCCCGCCTCCAGGGCTACAGGGAGTTGAGTCCGCCGCTGTGTGCATCTGAACTCCTCCCGTGGGCGCAACCTTCGGCAACGTACTCACGGTCACCGCTAAAGGCTGCCTTCCGTCGCTGGATCAGTCGACTCGAGGCAGCAGTCATCCTGACTGTCGTTTGACTCAGTAAGGACTACGACAACTGTCGCTTGGTGTGATAGCGAACGGAAAACAACCCAAGCGAGCTGGATCATCGTGGCCGTTCACCACCTAAGGCAAAGATCATGAAGACAATTATCGCAACGACCTGCGTGCTCTTCGGCACGTTGCTCGCACCCGCCGCAGTCGTCGTGGCCCAAGACTCCTCTGCAGACAGCTCACACCCGGTGGCCCTCGCAGCAGATTCGGCAACCACGACCCTAATCAAGACCAAGCTGGCCGCGCAACATCTGGCGAGCCTGGATCGCATTCATGTCGAGACGGACAAGGATGGCGTCGTATGGCTAAGTGGCACCGCCAGTAGTCAAGCGGCGGCAGACAAAGCCGTGTCCATCGCGCGTGCGACCGAGCACGTCAAGGCGGTCCACAGCCACATTACCGTCAAGGATGCCGGGTGAGGTTTACGGTTTGAGCCGCATGTGTGTGCCCTGATCGCACCACGCACTACGCGTGGTGCGTCAGGCGACCGCGGGCTTTCCCAGCCCGGATTTCTCACAGCTGAGCTGATTCTAGCAGGCCGGCGCTGAGAGATTGCGGCACGCGCCGACCCGCCGCCAGAGCGGCCTCAGCGGGCCACTAGGCTGCCACTTCACGCGCGTAGCAACGGACTACAGTGTCGCGGAGCTCCCAATGCGCCAACCGCAGGAATCTCGGACTGCCTACTAACGCGGCCAAGGACAGCCTGGGAAGCCGCTTTCTGTAGAGGCTTGGAAACAATATCAGAGACGCTTATCGAGGTGGGAAATGAAAGCGGCCTTGATAGAACGATTATGAAGAAAACGAAGATCAAATGGCTCAGCAAACCGCAGAAGCACGATTATGCCGCAGCTCAATTATATCTGAGCGTGACTTTCGAACCACGCGCGGCAAAGAATCTTGCCGACAAATTGGAACGTGCCAAGATGGCAGAATTTGCTGCGAAAGATATTTTCAGAGCATCCGGGCTGTCGCTGCTTGGTGTCAGCAATAGTCACGTGGAAAAAGATCGAACTCGAATCATCCTTAACAAATCATTATCTCCGCTCTTGCTGTGCAGGGACAGACACCATGGCAAGGTCATTATCGCCGACGGCTACCACCGCCTATGCGCGGTTTACACATTCGACGAGGATGCCATGATTCCCTGCAAGATCGTCTGATCGGCCGGACTTCGTCATTTCTAGCATGTTGAAATAGGACTTTGCGTGGTCAATTTCATCCAATCTCTCGCGGTAAGTGCTTGAATGTTCGTTGCCAACACGGCGAAAACTGGCGAAAACACGTGCTCGATTAGACGCTTTTCAACATCCTGCCAGGGGGCAATCATGTCAACCGCTCACGCTGAACGAATCGAATCGACACCGGAGCGGCGTATGTTGCACGGCTCTGCAGCGCCAGATTTTCTGGAATCCGCATACGAATGGCGGCGCGTTTTCGCAGAAGCCTGGGGCACATTTCTCCTCGTCGTCGTTGCGGCCGGTGCCGGGGTTGTCGCTGCCCAAAGCGGCGGCGCGATAAGTCTGAGCATGAAGGTAGTTGCACCGGGCTTGATGGTCATGGCGATCATCTATTTCATGGGGGCCGTCGGAGGCGCCCATTTGAATCCGGCGGTCACATTGGCCTTCGCTGCGCGGCGCAATTTTCCTTGGGGCCGGGTGCCCGGCTATATCGGAGCGCAGGTCGTCGGAGGCATCGCCGCCACGGCCTTCTTGCGATCGATGTTCGGCACAATCGGATCACTCGGCGCTACGACGCCGGGTCCGGGCGTGACCGATCTTCAGGCGCTCGTCTTCGAAGTCTTATTGACGGCCGGCTTGGTCAGCACGATTCTGGGTACCGCTTCGGGGGCCCGTAATGTCGGTTCCAATGGCGCTCTAGCGGTCGGCGGTTATATCGCCCTGGCCGGCCTTTGGGCGGCACCGATCAGCGGCGCATCGATGAATCCGGTTCGCTCATTTGCCCCCGATCTGATCCGCGGCAATCTGATGACTACCTGGATCTACGCTGTGGGCCCCTTGTTGGGTGCAATGATCGCTGTGGGCTTTGAGTGGGTACTGAAAGGCAAAGCGACCGCCGCCGGAACATTGGCTGCGCAGGGTCACGTCACGAGCGATGACAAACCCCCGGAATCGCTATAAGGACCCGCCGAAATCTCGCGACGTGATCCTGCAGCCCCGCTCTCACCTTCTACGGCCCAACAAACGCTGTGTAACATCTGTAGTTGAGGTCGGCATCGCCGCGCTCGCCGCGGCTTCGCCGTGCTCATCGCGCGCCGCGATCGCCTGCGGCGCCCGGTAATGCTCCACGACGGTAGGGTGGTCGACTGAGATATCGGCCGCACGGCGCTCGAAATCCCCCATCGGGTAGCCACGCTTAAGCATCAACTCACGGACCAACTGATCCGCCTAGACGACGACCCCTTTGAGGTTATCGACGAAACGGGCCTGCAAAGCGTTCCAGGCCTGACTGAACCTGGCGGCCTCAGCAGGCGCCAATGGCGTGATAGTGAGGTCCTCAACGCGCTTTTCGCGGGCCTTGAGCTCCGCTTCGGCCTTTGTTCGCCCTCCAAGTTCACCAATAGTTCGGGTGTATTCCGGACCGAACCGTTGCTGAAGCCTTGCGGATTGCTTTTTCTTTCGGGAGAAAAATCATACCGCCGAGCGCAAGCAACGCGATGTCCACAACAGTGGCAACAAGGATCCATTGCAGGGGAACCGCAGAATCATCTGCCCGCAACGCATCAGCGCCACAGGCAAACTCTGCGTGCTTGCGATCGAGTCGAGCTGCACACGACCCGCCGCCGCCGATCTTTCCCGTAGCCGTACGCTCCTGCTTCCAAGCCTTGAGGTCCTCCCGTATGCGCCCGGTCAATGGGCGTGCAATGTAACCAACCTGTCAACAAACTGTAACGCGGCCGATATCAATGCACGTCCCTAATTAAGGATGAAATGCGGCTCTGTCCGCTGCCGTACGACCTGTCTGCATGCAAAGCCCCTCCAGCTTCCTATGCCGCCCTCCTCCCCATTTTCAGGCGGCGCTATACGAGGTTAACGCAAGCAAGCATTACGCTTAGCCCGAGGTAAACGCCATGGACACGTGTGTCGGCACCAGGCAAAACGACTTTGCCGAAATGGATAATGCAGGGATCTCCAAAGAGCATTGGAAGATCATGCTCATCTCGGGCATGGGCTTCTTCACCGATGCCTATGATCTTTTCATCATCGGCGTCGTCATGGCGCTGCTTAAACCCATGTGGCACGTGGCTAAAGTCGAAGAGGGCCTAGTCGAGTCCACGGCTTTGCTTGCCGCAGCCATTGGTGCGCTGCTCTTTGGTCGGATCGCGGACATGCTCGGCCGCAAGAGAATTTACGGTCTCGAAGTGCTGATTCTCGCTGCGGGGGCAATCGCCTGCGCCTTCTCGCCCAATATTTGGTGGCTCATCGGCTTTCGTTTCATTCTCGGCATCGGTATCGGTGGCGACTATCCTGTCTCCGCCACCATAATGAGTGAGTACGCCGGAAAGGCTCATCGCGGAATGCTCGTCACACTGGTTTTCGCGATGCAAGCCGCCGGACTGATGCTCGGTCCTCTTCTCGCTGCCGCTCTACTCACCACTCACCTCTCGCATGACATTATCTGGCGTGTTCTGATCTCCTTCGGCGCGGTGCCGGCCCTTGCCGTATACAGTGCGCGTCGTCACCTCAAAGAGACGCCGCGCTTTCTCAAAGCTGCAGGTCATGAAGAGGACGGCCGCGGTAAACTCAAGAAGTCGGCGCATTTTGACAAGAAGACCCACTCGGTCTCTTTCTGGGATGGCTTTCACCGCTTGGTCGACAACAAAAGAATGTTGTCCCTCCTAGTCGGTGCAAGTGCTGCCTGGTTTCTGATGGATTTTGCTTACTATGGCAACACTGTCTCGAGCCCACTCGTGCTCTCAGCCCTTGGTAGCGACCACACGATCTTGCAAAAGACCCTTACGCAACTCGGCATTTTTGCTATCTTCGCGGCCCCCGGCTATGCGGTCGCCGCGCTGACGATGGATAGGCTTGGGCGCAAGACTATCCAGGTCCTGGGCTTCGCCATGATGGCAGTGAGCTTTGGCCTGCTCGCCCTCATTCCCAACGTTGAGAAGATGATCTACCCCTTTCTCATCATCTATGGCTCCAGCTACTTTTTCACTGAGTTCGGTCCGAATGCCACGACCTTCGTCTATCCTTCGGAGATCTTTCCTGTAAAAGTTCGAACCACCGGTCACGGTATTGCTGCGGCCATGGGCAAGATTGGTGGCTTTGTCGGCGTATTTACCTTTCCGTTCTTTATGGATTGGCATGGTCTGCCTGCTGCGGAGGGCGCGGCCGCCATCGTCAGTGTCCTGGGACTGATCGTCACAATCCTCCTGCTGCCAGAGACAAAAGGCAAAAGTCTCGAAGAGCTCTCAGATCAGCCGTCCGTTCCCATCGAAAAAGCTGCCGCCTAGACGGTCGAGAACGCCATACACAACTGAGGTATCTCCTTGGGAGCGCCGCGCTGGAATACCGCGCCATTGAGGATATCTCGCAAAGCGTAGTGGCGGACCACCTGTCGAAGTGATCGGGGCCACGAGGAACCCGCCTGCGTCTCGGCTCCGCTGGGGCACGCGGGCAACCCGTGGGCTCTACGACATTCTTGGGCGCGCCGCAGACGGGGCACGTTGTTTGTTGGACCATCTCGAAGGAGGCTGTCGTCCATGAGTGCAGTACTTGCAGCAGTGTTCAATGATCACGCCACCGCCGAAGGGGTTCGTACCCGCTTGGTCAAAGACGGTTTCCCAACGGATCGGGTGGAGCTCACATCCTTTCAGGAGCTCGGTCAGGTCAAGCTCGTGCCGAGGGAGGGCGTTGGTGAGAAGCTGACGGAATATTTTCGCAAGTTGTTTCAAGGCGGCACCAACGGAAGCGGCGGGCGCTGGGTACCACTTTTTCAACGTGCCGTGCTGGACGGGAAAGCGGCGGTCGCGTGTAGCCGCGCGGTAATATTGAGACACAACGCGCTCTACAACTTCTGAACGAGGGCGGCCCCGTCGAGCTGCGCGGCGTCGGCCTTCAGAATCAAACGCTCGAGCACGCCGCAACCGAAACGGAGACCCCGATTCTCACCTGGTTGGGAAAAGTTCTCGCCGCCCCAGGCGCCCCGGATACCACGGGTCTTCCGAAGCTACCCTGAGCCAATCGCACTCGAGGCGGTAGGTAGACACAAAAGTAGACACAAATGTTTTTTACGGCGCCCGTGATTATTGGTGGGTGCTGACGGGATCGAACCGCCGACATTCGCCTTGTAAGGGCGACGCTCTACCAACTGAGCTAAGCACCCTGCTTAGATGGGCCGAAATCGCAGGAAGCGATTTCGGCAGATATTACTCCGTCGGCCGCGGGCAAAAGGCGTGGCTTTTGCCCGCTGCGCCCCGCCGACCCTCGGCGGCGATTTCGGCGGATATTACTCCCTCCGCCGCGGGGCAGCCTGCGCCGGCTAATGCGCCGGCGGTACCACCTGTTTCAGGCGCCGGCCGTTGCGCGTGCGCGGCTTGCCGTCCTCGACCGTGGCAGCGGCCGCTGCGGCCGGCACGTCCGCGTGCGGCTGCGGCATCGGTTGCTGCGTGAGCGCGAGGGCGAGCACCTCGTCGATCCACTTCACCGACTTGATCTCGAGATTGCCCTTGATGTTGTCGGGGATCTCGACCAGGTCCTTCTGGTTCTCATCCGGGATGAGCACCGTCTTGATGCCACCGCGGTGCGCCGCCAGCAGCTTCTCCTTCAATCCGCCGATCGGCAGCACCTCGCCACGCAGCGTGATCTCACCAGTCATCGCCACGTCCGAGCGTACCGGAATCTTGGTGAGTGCCGAGACCAGCGCAGTGCACATGCCGATGCCGGCGCTCGGGCCGTCCTTGGGCGTTGCCCCTTCGGGGATGTGCAGATGCACGTCGTGCTTCTGGTAGAACTCGGGCTCGAGCCCGAGCACCTGCGCACGGCTGCGCACCACGGTCATCGCTGCCTGGATGGATTCCTGCATCACCTCGCCGAGCTGCCCGGTGTGCTGCAGCTTGCCCTTACCCGGCACCACTGCCGCCTCGATGGTCAGCAGCTCGCCCCCGACCTCGGTCCAGGCAAGTCCGGTCACCTGGCCGATGCGGTTCATGTCCTCGGCCTTGCCGTAGCGGAAACGGCGCACGCCCAGGAACTTGTCGAGGTTGCGCGGCGCGACCGCGACCGACTTCTGGTTCTTTTTGTTCAGCAGCATCTGCTTCACGGCCTTGCGGCCGATCTTGGCGATCTCGCGCTCGAGGTTGCGCACGCCAGCCTCGCGTGTGTAGAAACGCACGATGTCGAGCAGCGCGCCGTCCGATACCTTCAGCTCATCGGGCTTGAGCCCGTTGCTCTTCATCTGCTTCGGCACCAGGTAGCGCCGTGCGATGTTCATCTTCTCGTCTTCCGTGTAACCGGCCAGACGGATGACTTCCATGCGATCGAGCAGCGGCGGCGGGATGTTCAGCGTGTTCGCCGTGCACACGAACATCACGTCCGAGAGGTCGAGATCGACCTCGAGGTAATGATCGTTGAAAGTGGAGTTCTGCTCCGGGTCGAGCACCTCCAGCAGCGCCGAAGACGGATCGCCGCGGAAGTCCATCGACATCTTGTCGACTTCATCGAGCAGGAACAGCGGGTTGTGCACCCCCGCCTTCGCCATGTTCTGCACGATCTTGCCGGGCATCGAGCCGATATAGGTGCGCCGGTGGCCGCGGATCTCGGCCTCATCGCGCACCCCGCCTAAGGACATGCGCACGAACTTGCGGTTGGTCGCGCGCGCGATGCTCTGACCGAGCGAGGTCTTGCCGACTCCCGGTGCTCCGACCAGGCACAGGATCGGGCCCTTGAGCTTGTCGACTCGCTGCTGCACCGCGAGATACTCGACGATGCGCTCCTTGACCTTGTCCAGCCCGTAGTGATCCTCGTCCAGCACCTTCTGCGCGCGCGCAATGTCCTTGATGATCTTGGTGCGTTTCTTCCACGGCACCTTCACCAGCCAGTCGATGTAGTTGCGCACCACCGTGGCCTCAGCGGACATCGGTGACATCATCTTGAGCTTGTTGAGCTCGCCGGCGGCCTTCTCGCGCGCCTCCTTGGGCATGCCGGCCTTGGTGATCTTCTGCTCGAGCTCGCTGATCTCGTTGCCGCCCTCGTCCATCTCGCCGAGCTCTTTCTGAATGGCCTTCATCTGCTCGTTCAGGTAGTACTCGCGCTGGCTCTTCTCCATCTGCGCCTTGACGCGCCCGCGGATGCGCTTCTCGATCTGCAGCACGTCCATCTCGCTCTCGATGGCGACCAGGATGTGCTCCAGGCGCTTCTTGACGTCGAGAATCTCCAGCACCTTCTGCTTCTCGGCGAGCTTCAGCGACATGTGCGCGGCCACGGTGTCGGCGAGGCGGCCGGCCTGCTCGATGCCGGCGAGCGCGGTGAGCACCTCGGGCGGCACCTTCTTGTTGAGCTTGACGTACTGCTCGAACTGGGAAATGACCGAGCGCGCCAGCACGTCCATTTCCTTCTCGTCGTAGACTTCCGCGTCCGGCAGCAGCGTCGCGTCCGAGGAGTAGTACTCGCCGGCGTGCAGCTTGTCGATGCGCGCGCGGTCGACGCCCTCCACCAGCACCTTGACCGTGCCGTCGGGCAGCTTCAGCAGCTGCAGGATGGTGGCGACGGTGGCGATGCGATACAGGTCATCGGCCTTGGGATCATCGACGTCGGCCTGCTTCTGCGCCACCAGCATGATGCGCTTGTCGGCGCGCATGGCGACGTCGAGGGCCTGGATCGATTTCTCACGGCCGACGAACAGCGGAATGACCATGTGCGGGTAGACGACGACGTCGCGCAACGGCAATACCGGCACGTTCTGCAGCGCGGCAGGCATCGCGGTCGGAGGAGTCGTAGGAGTAGTCGGTTCGGACACGCTCAAACCCTCGGATTTACGGTTGGGCGGCCGGAGCGTCTGTCAAAACCCCGGCCGATGGCGCCTCTTGACGGTAGTGTAACGGGAAATGAGGCTTGCGCCGCGCGTTTCAAGAGTGACGCGCCTCACGGGATGCGCGTTCCGTTGGCCGATGCCACCTGAGCGCGCACCGCGTTCGGGTGCTTCCGGCGCTGCAGGGCTTGCGCCCTAGTGGTGATTCGAGCCCGAGGCGCGCCGCGGCTCGTCGACGCTCGCCAGGCGGCTGTCGTCGGAGCCGTAGACCACGTAGGGCTTGGTCTGCCCCTCGATCACGGTCTCGTCGATGACGATCCGCGAGACGTTTCGCATCGAGGGCAGCTCGTACATGGTATCGAGCAGCACTGTCTCGAGGATCGTGCGCAGCCCGCGGGCGCCGGTTTTCCTCGCCATGGCGCGGTGCGCCACCGCCTTCAGCGCCTCGTCGCGGAACTCCAGCTCCGCGCCTTCCATCTCGAAGAGCCGGCGGTACTGCTTGGTGAGGGCGTTCTTCGGTTCGGTCAGGATCGAGATCAGCGCCGCCACGTCGAGCTCATCGAGCGTCGCGACCACCGGCAGGCGCCCGACGAACTCCGGGATCAGCCCGTACTTGATCAGGTCCTCGGGTTCGACGTCGTGGAACAGGTCGCTGCCGTGCGGCCGAGTATTGATATCGCGCACTTCGGACGTGAAGCCGATGCCGGACTTCTGGGTCCGGTTGAGGATGATCTTCTCCAGCCCGGCGAACGCGCCGCCGCAGATGAACAGGATGTTGCTGGTATCGACCTGCAGAAACTCCTGCTGGGGGTGCTTGCGGCCACCCTGCGGCGGCACCGAGGCGATGGTGCCCTCGATCAGCTTGAGCAGCGCCTGCTGCACGCCCTCACCCGAGACGTCGCGGGTGATCGAGGGGTTGTCGGACTTGCGCGAGATCTTGTCGATTTCGTCGATATAGACGATGCCCGTCTGGGCCTTCTCGACGTCGTAGTCGCACTTCTGCAGGAGCTTCTGGATTATGTTCTCGACGTCCTCGCCGACGTAGCCCGCCTCGGTGAGGGTGGTGGCGTCGGCGATGGTGAACGGCACGTTCAGCAGGCGCGCCAGCGTTTCCGCGAGCAACGTCTTGCCGCAGCCGGTCGGACCGATGAGCAGGATGTTGCTCTTGGCGATCTCGACCTCCTCCTTGGCGCGCGCGCTGCCGGTGCGGGTCTGCAGGCGCTTGTAGTGGTTGTACACCGCCACCGACAGCACCTTCTTGGCGCGCTCCTGGCCGATCACGTACTCGTCGAGGACCTTCTTGATCTCGTGCGGCTTGGGAAGCTTGTCGCGGGCGCGCTCGGCGCGGTCCTCGAGCTCCTCGCGGATGATGTCGTTGCACAGCTCGACGCATTCGTCGCAGACGAACACCGAGGGACCGGCGATCAGCTTGCGAACCTCGTGCTGGCTCTTCCCGCAGAACGAGCAGTACAGGAGCTTGCCGTCGTCGTGACGGCTGCGGGAGTCCTCACTCATCGGTGTCCCTCATAAGCTCCGTGCCGCGCGACGAATGAAATACAACCGCGCGTTCGCACTTTCTTATAGCACGGCCCCCGGCCGCGAGGCAAAACGCAGTGCACAGCTAAGTCCTTGTACCGCCGGGAGTTGTATGACGCGGTTCACCACTTTGACATTTGTCATGCCGCCGCTGCCCCGCACCCTCAGGTCCGGTCAAGCCGGCTTCGGCGGACTCACCGCCGGCAGCTCGCCGCGCTTCTCCAGCACCTTGTCGATCAGCCCGTAGCGCACCGCCTCGTTCCAGTCCATGAAACGGTCGCGGTCGGTGTCCTGCTTGATGCGCTCGACGCTCTGGCCGGTATGCTTGGCCAGGATCTTGTTGAGGCGGTCGCGCGTCTCGAGAATCTCCTTCGCCTGGATCTCCATGTCCACCGCCTGGCCCTGCATGCCGCCGTGCGGCTGGTGAATCATCACCCGGGCGTGCGGCAGGCAGTAGCGCTTGCCGCGGGTACCACCGGCCAGGAGCACCGCGCCCATGCTGGCCGCCTGGCCGATGCAGATGGTGCTCACGTCGGGCTTCACGAACTGCATGGTGTCGTAAATGGCCAGGCCCGCGCTCACGACGCCGCCGGGAGAATTGATGTACAGCGCGATGTCCTTCTCCGGGTTCTCGGACTCGAGGAACAGCATCTGTGCGACCACGATGTTCGCCATGTAGTCATCGACCGCACCCACGACGAATATCAGCCGCTCCTTGAGAAGGCGCGAGTAGATGTCGTAGGCACGCTCGCCGCGCGCGGTCTGCTCGACGACGATGGGAACCAGGTTCAGTCCACGCTCATTCATGTGCCGTCCGCCTCTTGCTGCTCGTGTGTGCCCCCCGGGGCGGGCTCAGGTTCGTGCTGGTGATCGTGCTCGTGCTCGTGCTCATGCCGGCCGAAGCCGGTGAGCTCGGCGAAGGTCATGGGCCGCTCGGTGATGCGCGCGCGTTCGAGCAGCCAGGCGACCACCTGGTCCTCGAGCACGGCGGATTCGATCTGCCGCATCGCCTCCGGGTTCTGCTGGTAGGCGCGGCGCGCCTCCTCGGGGTTCGGGGAGCTCTCGACGAGCTCCGCGACGCGCGCCTGCACGCGCTCGCGGTCGACCGTGATGCCCTGCGCCTGAACGATGTGCCCGACCAGCAGTCCGAGCGCCACCCGACGGCGTGCCGGCTCGAGGAACGCCTCGCGCCCCGGCAGGCGATTGATATCACGCACGCCCATGCGCCGTGCGGTATCGATCTGCAGCTGCTGCACCTGCTGCTCGACCAGCGCCTGGGGCAGGTCGACGCTGTTATGGCGGTACAGTGCATCGAGCACCTGCACCCGCACCCGACTGCGAATCACCTCGGCAAGCTCCCGCTCCATACTGGCGCGCACCTCGGCCCGCATCTCCGCCAGACCGCCCTGTTCGACACCGTAGGCGCGAAAGAATTCCTCGTCGACCTGCGGAAGGGATTGTTCCTCGACTGCCTTTATGGAGAGATGCAGCTCCGCCGATTGCCCCGCGACCTGCCGGTTCGGGTGGTTCTGCGGAAACACCACGTCGATGGTGCGCTGTTCGCCTGCCGTGACGCCTTTCAGGCCCTCTTCCAGCTCCGGCATCGCCTGGCGCGTTCCGAGAACCACCCGCACGTCGGACAGCTCCGCACCTTCGAGGGGCTTGCCGCCGATGAGCGCCCGGTAATCGAGCCGCACCCTGTCAGTGTCGCGCGCCGGGCGCTCCACGGGCGTGAATACCGGGCGCTGCTGGCGCATGTTCTCGATCATGGCGTCGACGTCGGCGTCGGTCACGGTGGCCGATGGCCGCTCCACCGCGAGCTCTTCGGGCGGGTTTACCTTGATCTCCGGCAGCACCTCGAAGTGCGCGGCGTACTTCAGGTCCGACGCAGGTCCAAGCGCGATCGGTTCGATGCGCGGCCCGGCGGCGGGGCGCAGATTGTGTTCGCTCACCGCCTGTGCGAACGAAGTGCGCATCAGCTCGTTCACGACCTCCGCACGCACCTGCTCGCCGAACTGCTTGCTGATCACCGCCAGCGGCGCCTTGCCCGGGCGAAAGCCCTTCAGGCGCGCGGTGCGCGACAGGCGCTTCAGCCGCAGCTGCACCTCCTGGTCCACTTCGGTGGCAGGCACCGCCACCTCGAGACGCCGCGACAGGCCTCCGGTGTCGGCCAGTGAGACTTCCTTCAATTTCACAATCCTCGGCTCTTACAGGGACCCTTGGGTAGCAGAGTCATCAAGTTATTGATCTGAATTGGAATACTGGTGCGAAAGGAGAGACTCGAACTCTCACGGGTTTCCCCACTGGATCCTAAATCCAGCGCGTCTGCCAGTTCCGCCACTTTCGCACGGGCCGTGCGCAAACAACGCTGATGCGCCGCGTCCAGCGGCCGCGCGCTTTGGGTCGACTCATTATAACTGATGCCGCGGCGGTGGCCGCCCCGCACGGCTCAACGCGCCCCTGCCCGGCGGCGGCAGCGCCGGTATAGTCGCGCGGGCTGACCATAATCCGCCGCCGCTGCGGCGACGGCGCTAATCATCTCATCCAGGAGACCAACGTGAAAAAAACCACCCTGCTGCTGCTGGCGGCGCTGCTGATGATCGCCACTACCGTGACGCGGGCCGCCGACGAGCACGCCTACACCGAGGGTCCAGTGCTGACCGTGTCGTTCGTGCGCACCGAGCCCGGCATGTTCGACGAGTACATGCGCTACCTGTCGAAGACTTACAAGCACGTCATGGAGGAATTCAAGAAGCAGGGAATCGTCGTGGACTACGCCATCTACCAGACGCGGCCCCGCGATGCGCAGGACGCGGATGTCATCCTGACGGTTACGTACCGCAACATGGCGGCGCTCGATAACCTGCAGGCCCGCACTGATCCGGTGATCCGCGAGGTGTTCGGCTCGCTGTCCCAGGCGGCCTCTTCGTCGGTCGACCGGGGCAAGCTGCGCAAGGACGTTGGCAGCCAGCTGGTGCGGCAGCTGATTCTCAAATGAGGCGCTGGCGAGCGCCCTGAGGCGCCCACGGGCTTGCGCAGCGGCGCTCGCCAGGCACTCCTCAGGTCAACCGTCGCCTGAACAGCCAGGCGGCACCGCTGAGGGTTACCAGGCCGATGATGGCGAGCGGGACAAAATCGGGGATCAGCGTGAGGAAACCCGCGCCCTCGAGGTAAACCCTCTTGGTGAGGTCGAGGGCGTATCGCAGCGGGTTGATGATCATCACCGTCTGCAGCACGTCCGGCATGCTGCTGAACGGTGTCGTCAAACCAGAAAGCAGCGCGAACGGCATCACCAGGAGAAATGCGAACAGCATGGCCTGTTGCATGGTTTTGGCGATGGAGGAGACAAACAGTCCGAGGCCTACGGCGGCCATCAGGAATAGCGTGAGCCCGGCATACAGCACGAGGAAGGATCCGCCGAATGGAATGCGAAACCAAAACTGCGCGATCAGTAAGACAGTGGTCGACTGGGCCAGGCCGATGACCATGTTGGGAACGGCCTTGCCGATCATGATTTCGTAGGGTCGAAACGGCGTGACCAGCAGTTGATCAAAGGTACCCTGTTCACGCTCGCGAGCCACCGACAAAGCGGTCAACATCATGGTGCCCATCATCGTCAACGTGCCGATCAGGCTGGGAATCATGCTCCAGCTCGAATCGAGGTTCGGGTTGTACCATGAGCGGGTGAGGATCTGAACGCTGCGACCGGCCTGCCCATGGTTGGATCGCCAGTCATTGTTGAAGTCTTCTACCACGCGGTTGAGATACCCCAGAGCGGTGCCGGCGGTGTTGGAATTGCGCCCATCGGCGATCACCTCGAGCGGTGCGGGCACGCCGGCCATCAGGTGCCGCTCGAAATCCTGATCGATCTGGATGACCAGGAGCGTGCGACCACTATCGATCCAGCTCGCAATGTCCGCGGCGCGTGTCAGGTCGGCCTGGCGTTGAAAGACGCCGGAGCCGTCCAGGCGGGCGAGCAAAGCGACAGACGCGGCGCTGTGATCCTGATCAAAGGCAGCGTAGGCGACGGAATTGAGGTCGAAGGTGGCCGCGTAGCCGAAGATGAGGCACTGCAGCATGGGCGGCAGAAAGATGATGAAGCGGCTGCGGGGGTCCTTGAGGACGGCAAGAAATTCCTTGCGTATCAGCGCCAGCAGACGTAGCAGCGAGGAGCGCACGCCAACACCTCAGGTGATTTGCTTGCGGGTGGCCAGCCGGGTTGCGAGCAGCAGCCCGGCCGCCATCGCTGCCAGCACTGCGGCGTTCAACCAGATCACACTGCCGACGTTGCCCGCCAGATAAAGGGTCTGCAGCAGCGCGACTGCATATCTCGCCGGCAGCACATAGGTGATCGCCCTGATGAAGCCCGGCATGCTGCGCAGGTCGTAGAGAAACCCCGAGAGCATCATCGCCGGCAGGAAAGTCAGCAGCATCGCTAACTGGCTGGCGAGGAACTGGCTTTTGACCAGCGTCGATACCAGCAGGCCTATCCCTAAGGCGACTATCAGGTAGACCATCGAGGCGAGGCACAGCAGGCACAGTGAACCGCGCAGCGGAACATGAAAGAGAAACTGACCCGCCAGCAGACAAAGCACAAACCCGATCATTCCCAGTCCAAAGTAGGGAACGAACTTGCTGATGAGAAATTCCCCAGCTCGCATGGGCGTAACGAACAGCGCCTCGAGCGTTCCCCGTTCCCATTCCCGGGCGATCACCATGGCAGTCAGGAACGCGCCGATGATCGTCATGACCAGGACAATCAGACCGGGGACTATGAAGTAATGGCTGTCATTCGCCTCGTTGAACCATATACGGCTCACGACGCTGACCGGGCCGACCGCAACCGGGACTCCTGATTCCTGCTCCGCTGCACTCCATAGCGCAACCGGCCCCTCAGCATAGCCTTGCATGATGCGCGCCTGATTCGCATCCGTGCCGTCCACCAGAATCTGGATTTGCGCCACGTCTGCGTGCCAGCGCCGGCTGAAATCGGAAGGGATCTGCAATATCCCATCCACCTTCCGATCGAGCACCAGGGTGGTCGCTGCAGCAACCGAGCGGGCTGCTGTCAACTGGAAATACGGCGACAAGCGGAAAGCGGCGATGAGGCCGGCGCTGTCCGCGGAGTTTTCCTGGTCCACCACGGCGACGGAAACCCTGGTGACGTCGAGCGACAACCCGTAGCCGAACAGCAGAATCATCATCAGCGGAAAAACGATGCCGATGGCGATGCTGCTCGGATCGCGCAGGATCTGTCGCGTTTCCTTGCGGGTCAGCGCCCAGATCCGCCGCCACTTTGCCGACCACTCCTTCACGAGGCGCTCTACGCAGACTGGCGCGCGGGTTCGGTACGCGCCTTCTCAACAATGGCAATGAAAGCGGCCTCCATCGTCGCTGCTCGGCCGTCCTGCGCTGGCGCGAGAGCACGCAGTTGCGCGGGTGTACCCTGGGCGAGCACCTTGCCGCCGTCGAGGATCAGGGCTCGATCGCAATACTCGGCCTCCGCCATGAAATGCGTGGTCACGATAACCGTAACCCCATTGCCGGCCAGCGCCGTGATGCGCTGCCAAAACTCGCGGCGTGCAAAAGGATCGGCGCCGCTGGTCGGTTCGTCCAGGAACAGGATCTCCGGCCGATGCAGCAGAGCGGCCGCCATGGCCAGGCGCTGCTTGAATCCCCCCGGCAATTGCGAGCTGGGCAAGCGCAGGAAGGGTTCGAGTTCGAACTGACTCAAGGCCCAGGCGATCCGTTCGCGCCTTTGCTCACCGTCCAGGCCGTAAGCGCGAGCAAAAAAATCCAGGTTCTCGCCGACTGTCAGTTGTCCGTAGAGCGAAAACTTCTGAGCGACGTAGCCGAGGTTTTCCCGGGCCGAGGCGCGGGCCTGGCGTACGTCAACTCCGGCGACTTTCAAAGTCCCCGCCGATGCCGGCAGCAGCCCGCACAGCATGCGAAACGTCGTGGTTTTGCCGGCACCATTCGGGCCGAGCAGGCCAAAGATCTCGCCCCGCGTGACGCGGAAACTCACGCAATCCACGGCCACGAATTTTCCGAAGCGCCGCACGAGATCGTGCACCTCCACGACTACTTCTCCTGTGGCGCCGCCCACCGCGGGTTCCTGAGGCGCTCGCGGCTGCTCCGCGGCGCCAGCAGCGCCGACCGCCTGGTGCAGCAGCACCATGAATCCATCCTCGAAGCGAGCCGGTGTTGGCTGTGCGGTCACGCCGGCGAACTGGCCGGCCTGCGACGAGCTCACCTTACTGACCAATCGGACCTGCCCGCGCTCCGGCACCGCGTCGATGACGCTGGGCTCCGCCAGGAGTCGTGCCTGGAAGTCGCGCGCCTTCATACCCGCCGGGGGCTGCGCGAGAAAAGTGCGCCCGAGCGCCAGGCGGCTGACTGCCGCCGGCGGCGCGTCCAGAAGTTTTTTCCCCCCGTTCATCACCAGGACGAAGTCGCAGTTCTCGGCTTCCTCGGGATCACTGCTGCTGAGCAGAACCGTCAGACTGTCTTTGATCAGCTGACGAATGATCTGCCACAGCTCGCGGCGCGAGAGCGGATCAACCCCGACGGTCGGTTCGTCCAGGAGCAACAAGTCGGGTGATCGGACCAGCGTACAAGCCAGGCCGAGTTTCTGCTTCATTCCTCCGGACAGCTGACCAGCCAAGCGCTTCTGAAATGGGTCCAGGCCGGTCATGGCCATCAGGCGCCTGTATTGCGCTTGCCGGTCTGTGCGCGTCACACCATGGATATCCGCGTACAGATCCAGGTTTTCGCGGACCGTCAGATCCTCGTACAGGCCAAATTGCTGCGGCATATACGAAATTCGCGACTGAATTGCCTGGGGATCCTCAGCCGCGTCGATTCCGAGCACCTTGACGATCCCGCCATCGGCCTTCATGAGTCCGGCCAGCAGGCGAAGCAGTGTCGTCTTGCCCGCCCCGTCCGGGCCGACCAGGGCGGCGAGGCCGCCTTGGCGGACTGAGAGGGAGATGTCGTCGAGCGCCACCACCGACTCGCCGGTCTCGCGGCGAAAGGATTTTCGAACGTGCTCCACCTGCAATGCCGGTGTCGACGCGGAAGTCGTCACGGTGGCGCGCTGGTTGCGAGCGCCGGCGCCTGCGGCGGCGTCTCCCACCCTCCGCCCAACGCCTTATAGAGCACGATGAGATCGAGCGAGACGCTCTGATCGCTCAACGCCAATTGATCGTCGGATTGATACAGGTTTCGCCGGGCATCGAGGACGTCGAGAAAGTTCACGCGTCCGTGGCTGTACAGAATGTCGGCCAATTCCAGCGCGCGGCGGTTCTGAGCCACTGCATCGCTGAGCGCACGGTGCCGGTTTTGCTCCTGCGCATACGCCACGATCGCATCTTCGGCTTCCTGCAGGGAAACCAGCACGGCTTTCTGATACGCAGCGAGCGCTGCCTCTTGCACGGCGGTTTGCGCATCCACTTCGGCACGCACTCGACCAAAATCGAGTGCTTTCCACTGGACACTCGGGCCGATCGACCAGAAGCGGCTGCCCGGGTCAAACCAGTTGCTGACGCTCACGCTTTCGACGCCAGCGTCACCGATAAGGGAAACCTTGGGGAACCAGTCCGATTTCGCTACTCCAATGCGGGCGGTCTCGGCCGCGAGTTGCCGCTCGGCCCGACGCACGTCCGGGCGGCGGCGCAACAGATCCGAGGGCAACCCGATCGGAACCTGCGGCGGCACCGGCGGCACGTTGGCAACGGGGGAAAGTTCGGCTACCAGGTCGCCGGGTTGTTGGGCGAGCAGGACTGCGAGCGCATACATGGCCGATCGCACCGCGGTCTCGAGCGGAGGAATGGCCGCCTGCTGGCCGGCAAGCAACGCCGCTTCGCGTGTGACGTCCAGTTCGGTCGCGATCCCGCCCTGAAAGCGAGCGCGGGTGAGTTCCGTCGCTTCCTCCTGGAGCTTCAGATCGCGACGCGCTATGCCCAAGCGTTGCTGACTGCCGCGCAACTCGACGTAGTTTCTCGCCACCTCGGCCAGCAGGCTCACCATCGCGTCGTTGCGAGCCTCGATCGCGGCCTGCCAATCCGCCGTGGCGGCCTCGTGCGCGCGGCGCTTGCCGCCAAAGACATCGAGTTCCCATGAGGCGTCGAAACCGGCTTGATAGACGCTGTACTCGAAGGGGAAGTTAGGCGGCAGCGGGAGCGATCCGATTAATGGCTGGTTCTCGACTCTGTCTCTGCTCGGGCTGCCGATGCGGAGGCATTGAGCTGCGGCGCGAGATCGGCCGCACTGCCTGCGCGCACTGCCCGCGCCTGCCGCAGCCGGGCTTCGGCCACGCGCAAGTCCAGATTCGACTGCGCCGCGCGCCCGATGAGGGAGTCGAGCTCGGCATCGTTGAAGGACGCCCACCAGGACGAGGCCGCGGACGTCTGGTCCGTCAACCCATTAGTCACCGGCGCATCCCACGCGGGTGCGGCACTCGCGGGAGTGGAGTGATAGTTCGGGCCGACGGCGCAGCCCGCGGCGCCAACGATGCTGATGATCGCGAACTTCCTGAGGATGGCTGTCCCTGACATGTGCACCACACCTCCCCTAGGGCTTACTCCGGGCAACAGGATCCAGCTGCAGAACTACGGTCGCGGGCATGCCCAGACGCATCTCGTCCTGCGGGTCCTGGACAAAGACCCGGATCTCATAGACAAGACTCGAGCGCAATTCCGGGGTTTGCACCGTTTTCGGCGTGAATTCAGCAACCGAGGCAATAAAACCGACCCAACCTGAGAATACTCTGGCGGGAAAACTGTCGGTGCTGATCGAGGCTCTCATGCCACTGTGAATCCTCCCCAGATCGGATTCGGGTACGTACGCCCTGATCCACTTCGGATCCAGGATGGCCAGATTCAAGACCGGCCTTTGAGGAGACACCATCTCGCCGGGCTCCAGGAGCCGCGAGCGCACCACGGCATCGCTCGGAGCAGCGAGCTCGGCGTCGGCCAGCTGGCGGCGCAGCAGCTCGAGTTGCGACTGATCGGCGCGCAGCTGAGCTTCGCCCTGAGCGATGTCCTCCTTCCTCGGACCAATTTCAGCCAGGTCGAGCGCTTTCTCCGCGACCTCTAAGCGCGCCAGCGACGCGTCCATGGCGGCTTTGGCACTCTCCAGGTCTTGCTCGCTGACGGCCCGGCCGGTGGTAACCTCTGTCAGCGCCGTCAGCCGGCGCCATTGCTGCTGGGCATTGACCTGGTCTGCCCTGGCAGAGGCGACATTGGCCTGGGCCTGTGCGATTTCCTGCGGGCGGCTGCCGCGATGCAGTTTATCCACGACCGCCTGCTGAGCCTCCACCACGTGCTGCGGCGGTCGCCACTTGCGGCTTCAATCGACTTGTGTCCAGTCGGGCCAGGACCTGTCCGCGTGCAACCTTGGCCCCTTCCTGAACCAGCACCTCGGCAATACGTTCGCTGTTGTTGAAGGCGAGATCGACTTGACGCAGATCAACGTTTCCGTACAGCACCAGGCGGTTCTGGTTCTTATCGCGTCCTGCGAGCCGCGCGAGTCCGAACCCAGCCGCGATAGCGACCAGGATCAGAAGTCCGACAATGAGAAATGTCTTGTACCGATCGAAAAAGGACCGGGCTGGGGTTGCGGGCGGCGCCGGCGTCGCCTGGTCGTCGGTGCTCACCGAAGTCGCAGAGACCACGGTGGTCGCCGCACGCCTCGACAGGCCAATGCGTCGCCTACCACCCAGAAGGTACGCACGGACTCAGCGAGCGCCCGATCGGAAAGCGACATGGATCTCCCTGTCCGGTGACTGTGTACTGTCGTTGCCGCCGTACCGGTGAGGGCGGCGATGCCGACGCGTGAGCCCCGCCGCCCCTGGCCACGTACTGCGTAAGTGGTGGTCCGTGTAGGGATCGAACCTGCGCCATGCCCGTCGCCACTCTCTGCTGTCGCGCTGCGGTCCGACCCGTAAGTTGCTGATTCTACTTTAGATCGTGCGCAGGCCGAAAGAGGCGGCGGGTGTCGTATCGGCCCTCTCGCGCATCAGCAGATTCTGCGGCGCACTTTCGCTTGCGGAGAATTGGGTGAATGGGAGGTACCCCTCACTGTGGCACCCCCTTTACGTGATAGTTAACTACGTGACTCGTGGGACCACGAACAATTGACTCGCGGTCCGCTGAAACTACTACTCCCAACAATTCCGGCGGAGCCGGCGGAAGGACTGGGCATCACTCGCACAAGCGGAGGTATCGTATGGGGCAATCCAAAAGTGAGGTCGCGGACGACCGAGCACTGACCGATGCGCGCCTCGACGCGGAACGCGCAGCCTCAGACGCTGATAGCCCTGTATCCACGGCCGTCGCCCGCGGGGTGCTGGATGACCGCATCGAGCGGGACCGCAGGCTCGCTGATGCCAGGCTCTTGAAATTCCGGGTTGGAATCGACCGTACGCTTTCGCGCGAACAGTCCGATGCTCCTTCCGCCAATTCCTCCGTAGCTCACGAGCGCGATTCGGCGGAGCAACGCAAGCAAACTGAGCGCGGCGTGGCGGACACACTCCTGCAGCAGGAGCGGCAACGCTCTGATGTCGCAGTCGAAGCGCAACGCAGTGAGCACGATGCGGTGCGTGACGGATTGGAAGGGCGGCGGCAGGACACAGATGAGCAACTGTCGATCGAGCGACGCGGCGCGGATACCACTGCGAGCGCCCTCGGTGACACGCGAAATGTCCTGGGCGAGACAAGAAGTGCCCTTACTAAAGCTGAGACCAAAGACTGGCGGCAACGCGACGTACTGGGGACGGTGGCGCACGACCTGCGCAGCCCTTTGAGCGCGATCTCCTTGAGCGCAGAAAGTATTGCCGAGACGACCAAAGATGCCTCGACCCGTAGCGCCGCCCGCCTCATTGAGCTGGCTGCAGCGCGCATGGAACGAATGCTCAGCGATCTGCTCGATGTGGCCCGCATCGAATCGGGGGCGCTGCGCATTTCAAAGCAGCACCATGACGTGGGTGCGCTTCTCCAAGAAGTACTCCACTCGTACCAGCCGATGTTCTCAGCCCGAGGCATCGCATTCACCGTCGATACGCCGACCGACAGCATGGCGGCATTCTTCGACTACGACCGCATCGTCCAGGTACTGTCGAACCTGTTGGGAAACGCGATGAAGTTCACGCAGGATGGCGGAACAGTGGCGTTGCATGTCGAGCAACAGGCAGAACTGATTGTCTTCACCGTGCGGGACAGCGGTGTCGGCATTCCGCAAGCCTCGCTGCCACATATATTCGAACGGTTCTGGAACATCGACAGCGATATGCGCCGCGGGATTGGCTTGGGGCTTTACATCTGCGAGAACATCATTCAGGCACACGGAGGAACGATCGGGGCAGAGAGCGAGCTGGGGAAAGGCGCGACGTTCCGATTTTCATTGCCGAATGCGCGCCCGGCCTCGCAGTTGACGTAAGTGCACGATTTCAATGATTAAGTGGTGGGCCGTGTAGGGATCGAACCTACGACCAAGAGATTAAGAGTCTCCTGCTCTACCAGCTGAGCTAACGGCCCTGAATCTTGGGGTGGACGATGGGACTCGAACCCACGACAACCGGGATCACAACCCGGGGCTCTACCAACTGAGCTACGTCCACCGTCCGTCCCCCGTCGCGGCTGGCGTGCCCGGCAGGACTTGAACCTGCGACCCTCGGCTTAGAAGGCCGATGCTCTATCCGCCTGAGCTACGGGCACGACTCGAATGCGCCTTCGGCCGGCCCCACCCGCACGGGGGCCGCGATCATACGTAAGTGCCTTAACGAGCGTCAATTTCCGCATCACGCGCGCGCACGGCCTCAGGCACGCCCGCAGGTCCCCGTGGGGCGCGCTATCGGGACGTCGCTTTTGTTACACTTTGGTGACCTTCTTCCCGTCGCCGAGCATCCATGAATTCGACGCCAAGCGCCCGCGTGCTGCAGGAGGGCGGCAACGCAGATGCCAAGGCCGTGGCCGCGCCGCCACCGGGTGCGCACGGGCTGCAGGACGACTGCCTCATCAGCGCAAGCCAGTTGGCGATCGCGGAGCTGCAGCGTCTGCTGGCGCTGTGGCTCGCCCACGAACCCGGCGCGCGCCTCGGCGAGGATCCCGAGGAGTTGCACCAGCTGCGCGTCACCGCGCGGCGCATCGATGCGACACTCGGCCTGTTCAAGCGTCAGCTGCCACCGACGCTGGTGAGCGCGCGCCGCGCCACCAAGGTGGTGCTGCGCACGCTCGGGACGGCGCGCGACCTGGACGTGCAGCTGAGCGTACTGCAGCGCTACTGCGCGCGGCTCCCCGAGAAGGAGGGCGCGGCGGCGGAGCCGCTGCGCGCACACCTGGAGACAGAGCGCGATCGCGCGCGCCGGCGCATGCTGCGCGGGCTCGACTCCGAGCCCACGCGGCGCTGGCTGCAGACGCTGACGGCGGCCGGCGATGAGCCTGCCGAGCACCTGCCGGCGGACAGCGCTGCAACGGTGCTGGCTGCGCGCGTCGGCCGGCGCTTTCGCAAGCTGCGCAAATCGGTCCAGCGACTGCGCCCGCGCTCCTCGATGGACGATTATCACCGGGTACGGCGGCGCGCCAAGCAGCTGCGCTATGCCATCGAGTGCGGCAGCGTCATGCTGGGGAAACCTGCCGATGACATGCTCAAGGCATTGCGCCGGCTGCAGGACAAGCTTGGCGCGCAACAGGACGCGTACATGGCACAACAGCGCCTCGCGGCCCTGGCCGCCGAGCCGGCCGGGGCACTGCCGCCAGCCACCCTGTTCTTCATGGGTCGCCTCGCCGAGCATCACGCGGTCGTCACGTTGCAGACGCGCCGCACGCTGACCCGTTCGTGGCGCAAGGTGCGTGGTCGTCGCTGGAAGGCGTTGCGTGCGCGGCTCGGCCCGCTGCACGCCGGCGCCGCAACGCTGAACGCCGCGCTCGCGCCGGCGCCGTCCGCGCCGCTGCCGGCGGAAATCGCCGCCGGCCGCCGACCCGAGCCCGAGCTGCGCACGCTCAAGCACTGAGGGCCCTTAGCTCCCCATGGAGCTGCTCATCGTCCGCCACGCCATCGCCAGCGAGCGCAACGCGCAGCGCTGGCCCGACGATGCTGCACGACCATTGTCAGCGCGTGGAGTGGCGCGCGCGCGGCGCGCCGCGGCGGGCCTGCGACGCATCGTGCCGCGCCCGGCGAGCGTGCTGACGAGTCCGCTGGAGCGTGCCCGGCAGACCGCCGCGCTGCTCGCGCAGTTCGCCGCCTGGCCGCGGGCCGCGGAGTGCGCACTGCTGCGTCCCGGAGCCTCTCCCGAGGCACTGCTGGCGCTGCTCGCGCGCCAGCGCGCGCGCACGGTGGCGGTCATCGGCCATCAGCCGCATCTCGGCAGGCTGCTGGCGACGTGTCTTGCCGGCAACCCGGCCAGCCGCAGGTTCCGGCTGCGCAAGATGGGGGTGGCGCTGGTCAGCTTTCGCGCCGCGGTGCGGCCTGGCCAGGGCGAGCTCGTCGCGTTGCTGCCGCCGAAGCTGTTACGCGCCGCGCGCACGCTGCCCGCCGCACGCTGACCGCGCGCTTCAGTGCGCTCCGGCGGCGGCCCCTGCCCCGCCTTGGCCGCGCACCGGGTGTGCCAGCCACACCAGCAGCGTCAGTGCGAGGAACATGAGGCCGGAAACGTAGAAGATATCGTTCGCCGACAGCATGAACGCCTGGGAATCGACCAGGCGGTTGACCAGCGCGTAGCTCTGGTCGGTCCCCATGCCGCTCGCATGCAGATTGCCGAACGCCTGCGCGGCGACGGGGTCCTGCGGTGTCAGCCGCTCGACGAGCTGCGCATGGTGCAGCGTGGCACGCCGATCCCACACGGTGGTGGTGATCGAGGTGCCGAATGAGCCGGCGGTGATGCGCGCGAAGTTGAACAGCCCGGAGGCGTTCGGGATGCGGTCCGGCGGCAGCCCCGAGAGTGAGATCGACACCAGCGGGATGAAGAACGCCGCCATCCCGGCGCCCTGGATCACGGTGGGCAGCATCAGCGTGCCGATGGTGGCGTCGGTGTTGAAATGCGCGCGCATGAACAGCACCAGCGCAAACACCGTGAACGAGATGGTGACCATGATGCGCGGGTCGACGCGGTCGTTGAGGCGCCCTACCACCGGACTGAGCACGATGGCGAGTAAGCCCACCGGTGCCAATACCTCGCCGGCCAGCGTCGCGGTGTACCCCATGTACTGCTGCAGCCACAGCGGCAGCAGCACCACGTTGCCGAAGAACAGCCCGTAGGCGAACAGCATCGCCACGGTGGCGACCGAGAAATTGCGCGAGCGGAACAGCGACAGGTCGACGATCGGGTGCTCCTCGGTCAGCTCCCAGATCAGGAACACCGCGAACCCCACCACCGCCAGGCAGGCGAGCGTCACGATGAAGCCGGAATTGAACCAGTCCAGGTCCTTGCCCTTGTCGAGCATCACCTGCATGGAGCCGACCCACAGCATGAGCAGGCCGAGCCCGACCGCGTCCACGGGCACCTTGGCGGTGGCCGACTCGCGGCGGTGATAGATCGCCCAGGTGGCGAGCACCGCACCGATCCCCACCGGGATGTTGATGTAGAAGATCCACGGCCAGGAGATGTTGTCGGTGATCCAGCCGCCGAGCACCGGGCCCACCACCGGCGCCACCAGCGTGGTGATCGACCACATCGCGAGCGCCGTGCCGGCACGGTTGCGCGGATAACTCGACAGCAGCAGCGCCTGCGACAGCGGGATCATCGGGCCGGCGACCGCCCCCTGCAGCACGCGGGCCAGGATCAGCAGCGACAGGGTCGGCGCCAGCGCGCACAGGAAGGAGGCGATGACGAACAGCACCACCGAGGTAGTGAACAGGCGCACCTGCCCGAAGCGGCGCGTCAGCCAGCCGGTGAGCGGCAGCGAGATGGCGTTGGCAACGCCGAAGGAGGTGATCACCCAGGTGCCCTGGTCGGGCGAGACGCCCAGGTCGCCGGCGATGGCAGGCAGCGACACGTTGGCGATCGAGGTGTCGAGCACGTTCATGAACGTGGCGAGCGACAGTGCGATCGTGCCGAACACGAGCTGCGCGCCGACCAGCGGCTGCAGGCCAGCCGGCGCCCCGCCGGGAGCACCCGGGGTTGGCGGCTTGTCAGGATCCGGGGTCGCCATCACTGCGCCGCGCGGCACGCGCTCCGTCAATGCAGCCGTTGGCTCGCGGCGGGTGCCCCCGCCAGCAGCGGCGCCGGCGCACGCTGCGACGCCAGCGCCCGCGCCGACTGCGGCTCGTTGGCCGCGATGATAGCCTGCACCCGCGCCGCGGCGTACGTATCGCTCGCCTCGAACACCGGCGTGGACCAGCTCGCGGCAACGCTCGCCAGTTGTGGCAGACGCGCATCCCCTGCCCCGTCGTGCACGTCCACGTCGGCCTTCATCGACAGGCCGATCTGCAGCGGGTGACTGGCAATCTCGCGCGGCTCGAGCGCAATGCGCACCGGCACGCGCTGCACGATCTTGATCCAGTTGCCGGTGGCGTTCTGCGCCGGCAGCAGCGCGAAGGCCGAGCCGGTGCCGGCGCCGAAGCCGGCGACCTTACCGTGATAGACGACGTGCGTGCCGTAAAGATCCGCCGTGAGCTGCACCGGCTGGCCGAGGCGCATGCGCGCGAGCTGCGGCTCCTTGAAGTTCGCGTCCACCCACACCTGATCGAGCGGCACCACCGCCATCAGCGCAGTACCCGGGCTCACGCGCTGCCCGAGCTGCACGCTGCGCCGCGCCACGAACCCGGTCACCGGCGCCGGCAAGTCGGTGCGTGCCAGCGTCAGGTAGGCGTTGCGCACCGCGGCGGCCGCATCGCGTACCTGCGGATGGTCCTCGAGGGTCGTGCCGTCGACGCGCGCGCGGGTGGCGGCGAGCTGCTGCCGCGCCGCGAGCAGTGCTGCCTGCGCGGCCTTGACCGAATCGAGCGCGTGCTGCAGCTCCTCGCCCGAGACCGCGCCGGAGCTGCCGAGGCGCTGGCGCCTGGCGAGATCGCTCTGCGCCGCCTGCAGATCGGTCGTGCGCTGCTGCGCGGCTGCCTCGAGCTGGGCGCTGGTGGCATAGAGGTTGCGCACGTCACGCACGGTGCGCGCCAGCTGCGCTTCCGCCTGGTCGAGTGCCACGCGCGCATCGGCCTGGTCGAGCCGCACCAGCGACTGGCCGGCCTTGACGAACTGCGTGTCGTCCGCGCCGATGGCGATCACCGTGCCGGAGATCTGCGGGGTGATCTGCACCACGTTGCCGCCGACGTAGGCGTCGTCGGTGCTCTGCGTGTAGCGCAGCACCTTCGCCCAGTAGACGCCCCACGCGCCGCCCGCGACCACCACCACCGCCAGCAGCATGCCGAGCCAGCGCCAGCGCCGGCGCAGCCTTGATGTCCCGTTATTCGCGTTGCTCATGCTCATGTGTCCGTTTGTGCCGGCAGATGGCTGCCTGCTCTGTCGCTGCCGCGGCGGATAATGCCCAGGCAGTTATCAGCCCAAAAAAATTCCGCTCCTCAGGCGCTCGCCCGTGCCGGCGCCGCGTGGGCGTTTTCCAGCATGCGGTTGAGGAGCGCCTCCAGCTGCCGCGCTTCGTTGCGCGTGAACCCGCGCAGGAAGCGGTTGGCCACCTGCATGGAGATCTCGCGCATGCGCGGATACGACGCGCGCCCCTCCTCGGTCAGCTCCAGGTTCACCAGGCGCCGGTCATGGGCGCTGCGGGTGCGCCGGATGAGGCCTTTCGCCTCGAGCCGATCGAGCATGCGCGTCATCGCCCCTGCGTCGTACGAGATGCCCTTGCAGAGGTCGGCCGCCGACTTCGCGCCCTCGGGGCCGGCGAGGTTGGCGACCACGATGTACTGTGCCGCACTCATCTCCAGCGGCGCGAGGCGCTTGTCGGCAGCCAGCTCGCGGTCGATCGCCGCCAGCATCTCCACGCGCACCCGACTCAGCAACGCGCCGAGGCTCCGGCAGGGTTGATAGGTCGCGGCGTCGTAAATGTCACCCATAGGCTCGCTCCTGAAAATCTCCCGTTCGGGGGACAGGCACTCTCCCCTTTCGTTGCCCGGTAATTTACTTGCCTAGGCTGTCATTGTCAAGGCTTTCATTGTCACGGCAGTCCCGCAACCTTTCTGCAAGGTGCGTGACCCGCTGCTGTCATACGTCGCGGGCATCATCCCGCGGGTCGACGTGTGGAAACGGCCATGTCACAGGTACGACGCAGATGTCCCAGGCACCGACCATCCGGCGCTGGAGAGCAGCCCTGAGCCAGGCAGCCCGGCAGACCCTGAGCGCGCGCTGGCGCAGCACGCTCGAGGCGCTCGAGACGGCGCGCGCGGAGTACCGCGTGCTGCGCGCCGCGGCAGCGACCGACGTGCGCGCCGTGCGCAAGGCCGCACAGCGCCTGCACGACCTCGAGCAGCTGCGCGCGGTGCTGTCGCGCGAGCTGCACGCCGGCGGTTGAGACGAGGGACCCACCGACAAGCGCAGCTTCTTTCCGCGCACACTCGCGTACCCCGGGGCGGCCATCAGCCGCCCCAATTTTTTCAGGGGATTGGTCGGGGCAGAGGGATTTGAACCCCCGACCCTCTGCTCCCAAAGCAGATGCGCTACCAGACTGCGCCATGCCCCGTGCCGAAGAACCACCGCAGAAGCGTTGGGTCCGTGATCGTAACAGCTTCGCCCCGGCGCACAACCTTAGCGCCGATGCGCACGCAGGTGAGCGCTGACAGCTAGGCGCGGCGCCAGCGCGTCTCCCCGCCCGGCTTGTCCTCGAGCAGGACGCCCGCTCCCGCGAGCTCATCGCGAATGCGGTCCGACTCCGCGAAGTTGCGGGCACGCCGGGCCGCGGCACGCGCGGCGATGCGCGCTTCCACCTCGGCATCGCTGAGCACGCTGGCGGTCAGCGTGCCGCCCGTCATGGAAACCGCGGCGCCGGACAGCGGCACCACCACCGGCTTCGGGAGCCGGAACCATTGCTCCGCCGGCACGGTGAGCAGCCCGAGGACGTTTGCCAGTGTGGTCAGCTCGGCGGCCAGCGCCGCGGCGCGCGGCTGATCGCCCGCATCGCGGGCGGAGTTCGCCTCGCGCGCGAGCGTCTGCAGCACAGCGATGGCTTCCGGGGTGTTGAAATCATCGTCCATGGTGTCGTGGAAGCGCGCCGTGGCCTCGCCCGCCGCGGCCGCCGCGGCCGGCGGCAGGTCGCGCAGCGCGGTGTACAGGCGGCCGAGCGCGGCGTCCGCCTGCTCGAGCTGCGCGGGGGCGTAGTTGATCGGCCCGCGATAGTGGCTGGCGAGCATGAAGTAGCGCAGCACTTCCGGATGACGCAGCGTCGGCAGCAGTTCGCGCAGCGTGAAGAAGTTGCCGAGCGACTTGGACATCTTCTCCTCGTCGACGTTGACGAAGCCGTTGTGCATCCACAGGTTGACGAAGCGGTCGCCGGTTGCGGCACACGACTGGGCAATCTCGTTCTCGTGGTGCGGGAACTTCAGGTCGAGCCCGCCGCCGTGCAGGTCGAAGTGCGTGCCGAGCAGCGCGGTGGACATGGCGGAGCACTCGATGTGCCAGCCGGGACGGCCCTTGCCCCAGGGCGAGTCCCAGGCCGGCTCGCCGGGCTTGGCCTGCTTCCACAGCACGAAATCGAGCGGATCGCGCTTGGCCTCGTCCACTTCCACGCGCGCCCCGGCGCGCAGGTCGCTGAGGCGCTTGCCGGAGAGCCGGCCGTAGCCGGCGAAGCGCGCCACCGCGTACAGCACGTCGCCGTCCGCCGCAACGTACGCGTAACCGCGCTCGAGCAGCCGGCTCACCATGGCGATGATCTGCGGCACGTAGTCGGTAGCGCGCGGCTCGTGGTCGGGCTCGGCGAGCCCGAGGCGTGCACAGTCCTCGTGCATCGCATCGATGAAGCGCTGCGTCAAAGCGCCGATCGGCTCGCCGTTGTGTGCCGCGCGGCGGATGATCTTGTCGTCGATGTCGGTGATGTTGCGCACGTAGGTGAGGCGATAGCCACGGTGGCGCAGGTAGCGCGTCACCATGTCGAACACCAGCAGCATGCGCGCGTGGCCGATGTGCACGTAGTCGTACACGGTGAGGCCGCACACGTACATGCGCAGCTCCCCCGGCGTGATCGGCTGCAGCGGCTCCTTGGCGCCGCTGAGTGAGTTGTGGATGCGGATCATGCGAAGCGCGCCAGGCGCTCGCGGGCCTTGCCGGCGGGCATCGCGCGCAGCAGCGGCGCGAGCTCCGGTCCGTGCGAGCGGCCGGTGAGCGCGACGCGCAGCGGCATGTACAGCTCCGCGCCCTTGCGCCCGGTGGCCGCGCGCACCGCGCCGGCGATCGCCGCAAGGTCGTGTCCATCCTGCGCCGCCGCTGCCGCCGCCGCCGAGAAGTAGCGCGCTCCGGCTGCGCGCACCAGCTCCACGGCCGACGGCTCGAGCGGCGGCGGTGCACCGAACACGATCTCGACCCACGGCCGCGCGTCCTCGGGGAGCAGCAGGTTCGGCAGCACCGCCGCGACGAAATCGTCGGTGGCACGCGCATCGAGCCCCGGCGGCAGGATCGGCGCGAGCCAGCGCCGCGCGTTCTCGAGGCTCAGCCGGTGCACCGCCTCCTTCTGCCAGCCCTGCAGCTGCTGCTCGTCGAAGCGTGCCGGCGCGCGCCCCAGGTGCGCCGGGTCGAAGGCACGCGCCATCTCGTCCAGGCTGAGCAACCCGTGCAGCGGCGTCGAGTGACCGAGCCGGAACAGGTGATTGAGGATCGCCGCGGGCAGATAGCCGCGCTCGCGGTAGTCGCGCACGCTGGCAGCGCCGTGTCGCTTGGAGAGCGGCGCCCCGTCGGCGCCCAGTATCAGGCCGATGTGCCCGTAGCGCGGCGCGGGCAGCCCGAGCGCGGCGAGAATCAGCAGCTGGCGCGGCGTATTCGCCAGGTGATCCTCGCCGCGCAGTGCGTGCGTCACCCCCATGCAGGCATCGTCCACCGCGTTGGCGAAGAAGAAGGCCGCGGAGCCGTCGGCGCGGCGCACCACGAAGTCGCCGATGTCGTCGCTGAGGAAACTCTGCGGGCCGTGCACGAAGTCATCGAAGCTGATGCGCTCGCCGCCCGGCACCCGAAAGCGCAGCGTCGCCGCCTGACCGGCGCTGAGGCGCGCGGCGCGCTCATCCGCCGGCAGCTCGCGGCAGGTGCCGGCATACCGCGGCGCCGTAGCGGCACTGAGCTGCGCGCGGCGCGCCAGCGACAGCTCGAGCGGCGTGCAGAAGCACGGGTACACGCGGCCGGCTTCCTCCAGATGCAGGAAGTAGCGCGCATACAGCGCGGCGCGCTGCGACTGGCGGTACGGTCCGCGCCCGTCCTCGCGGTCCGGGCCGGCATCCCATTCGAGGCCGAGCCAGCGCAGCTCTTCGAGCAGCGCGGCCGTGTGCGCCTCGAGACTGCGCTCGCTGTCGGTATCCTCGATACGCAGCAGGAAGCGGCCGCCGCCGTGGCGCGCCAGCAGCTGGTTGAACAGGGCGGTGCGCGCATTCCCGAGGTGCAGCTCGCCGGTTGGGCTCGGAGCGAAGCGGGTCACCCACGGCCCCGCCGCCGGCGGCGCGCTCGTGCTGGTGACCGGAGGGCTCGCACTCATCGGCCCATGTTACGGGACCGGCCGAATCTCAACAAAGGCGCGGCGCGCGCCGCGTGCTATAGAATTCGCGGCCGGCGCGTGTGCCGGCCACGACCAGCGGAGGATCGATGCGCATTCAGTCCCGGACCCGGCTTGCCTTGTTCGCCGCGGTGCTGCTCACCGCCGTACTGCCGGGAGGCGCAGCCGCCGCGGACGTCCCCGCAGCCACGCCACCCGCCCCACCGGCCGCCGCGCCGGCCGCCACGCAGGTGAGGGTCACCACCAATATGGGTGAGTTCGTGATCGAGGTGCGCACCGATCGCGCACCGATCACCGCGGCCAACTTCCTGCGCTACGTGCGCGAGGGCTTCTACAGCAACACTCTGTTCCACCGCGTCATCGCCAACTTCGTCATCCAGGGCGGCGGCCACGACGCCACCACCCAGAACCTTAAACCGACGCATGAGAGCGTCTTCAACGAGTCGGGCAACGGGCTGCAGAACAAGCGCGGCGCAGTGGGGCTGGCCCGCGGCGAGCCGCCGCATTCGGGCAATGCGCAGTTCTACGTCAACCTGGTCGACAACCCGGACCTCGACCCGGTGGCCACCCGCTGGGGCTATTGTGTCTTCGGCCGCGTGGTGGCCGGCATGGACGTGATCGATCGCATCGGCGAGACGCCCACCGGGGCGGTCGGAGCGTGGAAGAGCGATGCGCCGCTGAAGCCCGTCATCATCCAGAAGATGGAGATCGTCGAAGCGGGGGCGACCAGCGCCGCCGCGCCGGTGACGCCGGTGGCGACGCCGCAGCAGAACACCATTCTCTCGCCCAAGTGAGCCGATGGCGCGGCTGTTCGTCTCGGACGTGCACCTGGACGCCGGCCGCGCCGCAGCCACCGGACAGTTCCTGGAGTTTCTCGCCAGCGAGGCCCGCGGCGCGCAGGCACTGTACATCCTCGGCGACCTGTTCGAGGCGTGGGTCGGCGACGATGACCGCGAGCCGGCCAACGATGAGGTCTGCCGGGCGCTGCGCGCGCTCGCCGCGAGCGGCGTGGCGTGCTTCGCGCTGCACGGCAACCGTGATTTCCTGCTCGGTGCCGGGTTCTGCGAGCGCAGCGGTTGCCATCTGCTCCCCGACCCGGTGATCGCGCAGCTCGACGGCGAGCGCGTGCTGCTCACGCACGGTGATGCGCTGTGCACCGACGACCACGCCTACCAGGAACTGCGTAGCATCGTGCGCTCGCCCGCCTGGCAGCGGCGCTTCCTCGCGCTGCCGCGCAGCTCTCGCGAGCTGCTGGCGGACGAGGCGCGCGCCGGCAGCCGGCGGCACACCGCGCGCACCGTGCCCAACATCATGGATGTGAACCCGGCGGCGGTCGCCGCGGCGTTCCGTGCGGCGCGCGTGCGGCGCATGATTCACGGCCACACCCACCGCCCGGGGGTGCACGACGGCACGATCGACGGCGCAGCGGTGCAGCGCATCGTGCTCGGCGCCTGGTACGAGCAGGGAAGTTACCTGCGCTTGGAGCGCGGCAGCTACCAGCTGCGCGAGCTGCCGCGCTGAAGGCAGCGCGCAGCGGCGGGAGCTTCGCCTCCCGCCGCTGCGGCGCCTGGCGGGGGGATCCTCAGCCCTGCGCGGCGGGCGCTGCTGCGGCCGCCGGCGGCGGACCGTGGTGGTGGTGGAAGCGCCCGTGCATTGACTTCTGCAGGACCTGGAATTTCTTCAGCTGCAGCGCCGACAGTACCGGCGTCAGCTGCTGCAGCGTCTCCTGCTGGATCTGCTGGTGCAGCGCCTTCATCTGCGTCCAGTCCGGCTTGGTGCCCGAGGCCTTGGCCTGCTCGAAGGCCGCCTGCATCTTGGCGTGCTCTGCCTGCAGGACGGTCTGCACCTGTGCCTTCTGCGCGGCGGTCAGGTCCAGCAGCGTGGCGAGGTCGTCCATGTGCTGCGCCTGGCGCGCGGTCGCTGCGGCCGGGCTCGGGCTTTGCGCAAACGCTGCGCCGGCACACAGCAGCGACAGTGCGAGAATCGTGGCTTTCATCAACAGTCTCCTCGCGGAAGGGGGGTCAGGGGGTTTCCGCGTTTCGTGTCCGAACCCTACCGGCTGCGGCCCCGCGCCGCGGTGAACAATCGTTAACGAGTGTGCGGCGGGGCTGCCGGTGGCGCTGCTCGGGCTCATCCTGTCATATCACGGCCGCCGCGGCAGCCGTAAGGTCGCCTCCAGCCCGCCGGCAGGCAGGTTGGCGACGCTGAGCGTGCCGCCGTGTGCCTGCGCGATGTCCCGCGCGATCGACAGGCCGAGCCCGGTACCGCCGCTGTCGCGGCTGCGCGAGGACTCCACGCGGTAGAAGGGCTCAAACACCCGCTCCAGCTCGTCCGGCGGGATTCCCGGGCCGCGGTCGCGGATGCGCACCACCAGCTCCTGCTCGCTGTCGGCGACACTGACCTCGGCGCACGTGCCGAACTTGATGGCGTTGGCGATGAGATTGGTCAGGCAGCGCTTGAGCGCCTGCGCGCGGCCGGTGAACGGCCGCAGCGCTTGCCCGACCACGGTCACTTCCCCGCCCATGTCGGCGAACTCGGCGCGCAGCTGCGCGAGCAGCGCATCGATGTCGAGCGGCGCGGCGGGCTCGCCGTCGTCCAGGCCGCGGAACAGCGACAGCGCCTCGTGCACCATGCTCTCCATCTCGTCGAGCTCGCGGGAGATGCGCGCCTGCAGCGCCGGTTCGATCAGCGTCTCCACCTGCAGCCGCAGCCGCGTCAGCGGCGTCTTGAGGTCGTGCGACATCGCGGCGAGCACGCGCGTGCGGCTGTCGAGGTAGCGGCGCAAACGATCCTGCATGGTGTTGAAGGCGTGCGCCGCATCGCGCAGCTCGCGCGCGCCGCGCTCCTGCAGTTGTGCGGGCCGCACCTGGCGGCCGACGCTGTCCGCGGCGTGCGCCAGGTCCGACAGCGGCCGGGTGATGTTGCGCGCCGCCGCGTACAGCACCACGACCAGCAGCAGCACCAGCAGCCCGAGGTTGAGGAACAGGTTGCGCGGCAGCGGCGCGCCTTCCGGCAGCCGCGTGATGCGGTAGGTCACGCTGTCCCCGTCAGCGAAGCGCACCGTGACGTCGTAGCGCTGCGCGCTCGACAGGTGCGCGGCCAGCTCACGGGCCTCGTAGAACGGCACCGGGATGGGGATCGCCGGCAGCGGTGGCTGCGCGCTGGGCGTGATCTCCACCTCGTAGCCGGGGCCGAGCGCGCCGCGCAGCTGCTCCTTGAGCGTCTGCTCGAAATCCGACAGCAGCGGCAGGCGCACGAAGCCGCGCTGGCCGTCGCGCACCGCCTCGCGACTGCCGGGCGGCTCGGGCGCATGCACGCGGTAGTGCCCGCGTGGCGCCATCAGCTCGGCGACGGCCTGCGAGCGCTCGGCGGGGGCCAGCGGTTGCAGCATCTGCGTGGTCTCGACGATGCGGCGTGTCCACTCACGCACGCTGCCCTGGAGCACGAAGCGCTCGCGCTCCTGGGCGATCAGCACCAGTCCCGCCGCCTGCGCCACCAGTACCGCCGCCACCGTGGCCGCCAGCAGCCGGCCGAACAGCGATTGCGGCCATAACGACAGGCGCATGGCTCGCGATGCGCTTTCAGTCGCTCACGACATTGACGCCGATGACATACCCTTCGCCGTAGACGGTCTTGATGATCTGCGGCGCGCGGGCATCGTCGCCGAGGATCTGGCGCAGGCGGCTGACGCGCACGTCGATGCTGCGGTCGAAGGGGTCGGCGTCACGTCCGCGCAGCAGCTCGGTGAGCTGCGCGCGCGTCAGCACGCGGTTGGCGGAAGCGAGCAGCACCGCCAGCAGGCGGTACTCGGCGCCGCTCAGCGGCACCTCCTTGCCGGCGCTGTCGGTGAGCGTGCGCGTGACGGTGTCGAGCCGCCAGCCGCCGAAGGAGAAGCCGCGCACGTTCTCCGGGCTCGGATCGCGCGGGGCATGCGCCGAGCGGCGCAGGATCGCCTTGATGCGCCCGAGCAGCTCGCGGGGATTGAAGGGCTTGGCGACGTAATCATCGGCGCCGAGCTCCAGGCCAATGATGCGGTCGACGTCCTCGCCGCGGGCGGTGAGCATGATGATCGGCAGCTGCGAGCGGCCGCGCAGCTCGCGACACAACGACAGGCCGTCCTCCCCGGGCAGCATCAGATCGAGCACCAGCAGGTCGACGTGCGAGCGCTCCAGTACCCGCCGCATCTCCTTGCCGTCGGGCACGGCGGTGGTGCGGAACTCGTGCTTCTCCAGGTACTGCGCGAGCAGGCCGCGGATCTCACGGTCGTCGTCGACGATCAACAGATGGGGTCGTTCGGTCATGTGGGTCCTGCTGCAACAGTGCGAGGATACTGCCGCCAACAGACACCTGGCAGCGGTTTTGGTGCGCCCGCGTCCTGGCGGCTTCGCTGAGGAAGCGCGCGGCAGTTGTAACTAACTGTTGGCGAGCGGCCCGGAATGGAAGCGCAGCGCGCGATCCGGGGTGGTGGCCAGCTGTGCCTCGCGCGCGGCCAGCTGCCGCAGCCGCGCCTGCCACTCGTGCGGTGCGCAGGCGCGGGCGAAGCCTAAGTACAGTTCGAAGTGACGCGCTTCGGCGCTGCCGAGATTGGCGTACAGCCGCGCGAGCGGCGCGGCGAGCTGCGGCGCCAGCAGGCCGAAGCGCTCGGCCGAGCGTGCCTCGATCAGGGCGCTCACCAGCAGCAGATCGAGCTTGCGCCCGGGCTCGCCGCTGCGCACCGCGCGGCGCAACTCGAGCGCGTAGCGACCGGGACGGGTGCGCGCAAAGGGCACGCCGAGCGCGCGCATGGCGCCCGTCACCTGGGCGTAGTGGCGCAGCTCCTCGCGCGCCAGCTGCGCGAGCGCCAGGCTGAGCGGCACATCCTCCGGATAGGCGAACATCAGCGCGAGCGCCGTGGAAGCGGCTTTCTTCTCGCAGTTGGCGTGATCGAGCAGCAGCGCGTCGCGCTGCGCGAGCGCGTCCGCCACCCAGGCGAGCGGTGTCGGCGCGAGCAGGATCGCTGCGGCGCCCTGCGCCGCGATCGCGGGCGCGGCACTCGTCACGACTGCGCCCCGCGCGTGAGCCACTCCGACAACGTGGCGCGCAGCGCCGTGGCCGCCGGCAGCGCGCCGGCGAAGCGGTCCGCGGGGATCTTGGCGAGCAGCCGCTCGAGCACCGGCTGCACGGCGGCAAACTGCGCCGGCAGTTGCGGCAGCGGCTCCTTGCGGTGCTTGTAGACGATCGCCATCGGGTTCTCGGCGCGATAAGGCTTCGCGCCGGTCAGCATCTCGAACAGGATGACCCCGAGGCTGTACAGGTCGCTGCGCTCATCGAGCTCTTCCGCGTGGCCCTGCTCGGGGCTCATGTAGTGCGGCGTGCCGAAGATGGTGCCGGTGTCGGTTATGTCGAGCGCCAGCGCCGCATCCTTCGACAGCCCGAAGTCGATCAGCGCGATGCTGCCGTCGGCGCGCAGCATGATGTTGCCGGGCTTGAGATCGCGGTGCAGCACCCCGGCGGCGTGCACCGCCGCGAGTGCCTCGGCGATCGCGACTGCGAGCCGCAGCGCCTCGCGCGGCGCGAGGCCCGCGCGCATGCGCCGCCGCAGATCACCTTGCGCAAAGTATTCCATCACCAGCCAGGCGTGCTCGTCGCTCACGCCGAGGTCGTAGAACCGCACGACCGCCGGGCAGTCGATGCGCTGGGCGATCTCGTACTCCTGCAGGAAGCGCCGGAAGGCGTCCACCGGCTGGTCCTCGTCCTGGCGGTCGCGGGCCACCTTGAGCGCCACCAGCGCTCCGGCGCGCTCGCTCTCGCCCACGTACAGGTCGCTGGTCACGCCGGCCGCCAGGCGGCGGATGCAGCGGTAACCGCGGATGAAAGCGTCGCCGAAGCGCTGCGTGTCGCGACCCGCCACGCTGCTGCGCCAGATGGCGCGGGCGTGCGACTGGCGCCGCTCGGCGGCCGCCAGCACCTGCGCAAACGCTTCGTGGTCGAGATCCTCGTGACTGACCGAGAACGCCCCGAGCGCACCGAGCTCGCGCGTGAGACTCTCATCGCGCCCCTCGCACAGCAGCACGATCGGTGCAAAGCCGGCGCGCGCGGCGAGCTCGCGTGCCCAGTGCAGTCCGCGGCCGCCGGGCCATTGATTGGCGAGCAGCACCGCATCGAACCCCTGGGCCAGGAAATCCGCCGCCAGCGCGCCCTGCGAGAGCGGGCTGTGCACCACCAGCTGCGCGTGCGGCCGCCACGCGGCGAGCCGCCGGCGGATGTGAGCGCAGCGCTGCGCGTCCTCATCGATCAGCAACAGGCGCATCTGTCGAGATTACAACACGCGCGTCCCGGCATCGGGAGGCTGCGCTACGGCGGCGCTGCGCTGCACCAGCTCCGCGGCGTCGGCCAGGGGAAGCTTCAGGCCGATCACCAGGTCGCCGACGTTGGTCCCGGTCGGACCGGTGTGCACCAGATCGCCGCTGGCCGCGAGTGCGCGCCCGGAGTCTGCCTCGCGCAGGCAGCGGTCGGGGTCGAGCTCAGCGAGGGTGAGCCGCGCACAGGTCTCGGCATCCACCAGCGCACCGGCATCGACGCTCACGCCGTCGCTGCCGTCAGTGCCGGCGGCCAGCAGCAGCAGCTCGCCGTGTCCGGCCAGCAGCCGCGCCGCGGCGAGCGCCAGGTGCTGATTGCGGCCGCCGTGGCCGGGGTGCGGCGGCAGCTGCACGGTCGACTCCCCGCCCCATACGCACAGCTGCGCCGGCGTCAGCAGCAGCTCGTGGGCAAAGCGCGCCGCGAGGCGCGTGGCTTCGCCGGCGAAGCGCGCCGCCGGCGCGTGCACCGCCAGTCCCCACTGTGCGCCGCGGGTTGCGATCGCGCTGCGCGCATGGTCGACGCTCGCCACCACGCGCCGCTCGATGCGATCGCCGCCCGGCGCCGGCCCCATGACCCCCGACCCGATGACCGCCGGATCGTCGTGCGGCACGTCCGATACGAACAGCGCCTGCGCTGCCCGTCCGTCCAGGCGCGCCGCCAACCGGCCGCCCTTGATGCGCGAGATCGCGCTGCGGCGTGCGTTGAACTCCCCGATGGCGACGTCCGCGGCGAGCGCCGCGCGGGTGAGTGCCTCCAGATCGGCGAGCGTCGCGCCCGGCTGCAGCACCTCCACCAGCGCCGAGGAGCCGCCGGAGATGAGAAACAGCGGCTGGGCGGCCTGCGGCAGCCCATCGACCCAGGCGAGCAGCCGCTCGCCGGCGGCGAGCGAGCGCTCGTCGGGCACCGGGTGCGAGCCGACCCAGACCTCCGGACGCATGGCCGGCGGCAGCGCGTCCAGGCCGTAGGTATCGCGGGTGATGATCAGGGTACGCGCGATGGCCGCACCGAGCGCCTCGTGTGCGCCGTGCGCCATGGCGACGGCGGCCTTGCCGACGGCGGCGACCCACACCGGGGCCGCGGGCGGGGACGCGGTGAGCGCCGCGCGCACGCAAGCCCGCCCGTCGACGCGCTGCAGCCCGGTCTGCAGCAGCGCCAGGAGCAGCTCGCGGCGTGGATCGCTGGCGTTCGCTCGTTAGCTCCCGCGCACCACTTTCAGCTTGCCGCGGCGCTCACGGCGGGCAAGCTTGGCGGCATCCGAGCGTTCGAGTTGCAGCCGCTCGAGATACTCCGGGGTGATGTCCCCGGTGACGTAGAGCCCCGAGAAACACGAGGTGTCGAATTCCTCGATGCGCGCATCCTCGTGCTTGCAGGCGGCAATCAGGTCCTCGAGGTCCTGGTAGATGAGCCAGTCCGCGCCGATCAGGCGCGTCACCTCCTCTACCGTGCGGCCGCTCGCGACCAGCTCGCTCACCGCCGGCATGTCGATGCCGTAGACGTTGGGGAAGCGCACCGGCGGTGCCGCGGAAGCGAAGTAGACCTTGGCCGCGCCCGCCTCGCGTGCCAGCTCGATGATCTGCGCGGAAGTTGTGCCGCGCACGATCGAATCGTCCACCAGCAGCACCGTCTTGCCGCGGAACTCCAGGTCGATGGCGTTGAGCTTGCGGCGCACCGACTTCTCGCGCTCCTCCTGGCCGGGCATGATGAAGGTGCGGCCGATGTAGCGATTCTTGATGAAGCCCTCGCGGTACTTCACGCCGAGGCGCTGCGCCAGCTGCAGGGCACTGGTGCGGCTGGTGTCCGGGATGGGGATGACGACGTCGATGTCGTGGATCGGGCGCTCGCGCAGGATCTTGTCCGCCAGGCGGTCACCCATGCGCATGCGGGCGCGGTACACCGAGATGTTGTCGATCTTGGAATCGGGGCGCGCGAAATACACGTACTCGAAGATGCACGGCGTGTGCCGCGCGGTGGCGACGCACTGCTGGGTGTGCAGCCGGCCCTGTTCGTCGATGAACACCGCCTCGCCGGGCGCCACGTCGCGCACCAGGCGGAACGACAGGCTGTCGAGCGCCACGCTCTCGGAGGCGAGCATCCACTCGGTGCCGCGCGGCGTGCGCCGCTCGCCGAGCACCAGCGGGCGGATGCCGTGCGGGTCGCGAAAGCCGAGCACTCCGTGGCCGATGATCATGGCGACCACCGCGTAGCCGCCGCGGCAGCGGCGGTAGAGCGCGGACAGCGCCGCGAACACGTCCGCCGGCGTGATGCGCGCCGTGCCGACGCGCTGCAGCTCGGAGGCGAACACGTTCAGCAGCACCTCCGAATCGGAGGTGGTGTTCAGGTGGCGCCGGTCTTCGCGGATCAGGATCTCGGCGAGCTCCACGGCGTTGGTGAGGTTGCCGTTATGGCCGAGGCAGATGCCGTAGGGCGCATTGACGTAGAAGGGCTGCGCCTCGGAGGCGCTGTCGCAGCCGGCGGTCGGGTAACGCACGTGGCCGATGCCGACGTTGCCCTTGAGCTCGAGCATGTGATGCTGCTGGAACACGTCGCGCACCAGGCCGCTGCCCTTGCGCACGCACAGCTCCCCCTCGCCTGAGGAGGTCGCGATGCCGGCGGCGTCCTGGCCGCGGTGCTGCAGTACCGTGAGCGCGTCGTAGAGCCGCTGATTCACGGCGCTGGTCCCGACGATGCCGACGATGCCGCACATAGCTGCTTCAGCTCCTCATACCTGCTCGCCCGAACGCACCCGCGCCTCGCCCACCAGCACCCGCAGCCCGTTGGCGACCGTCTCGCCGTAGGGGATCAGTATGGACTGGCGCCACCAGCGCTCCCCCTGCAGCTGCAGCAGCTGCGCGAGGATGACGAATACCCCGAGCAGCACCAGGCCGCGCACCAGCCCGAACAGGAAACCGAGCAGCCGGTCGACACCGCTGAACAGCGACAGCCGTACGAAGTGCCCGAGCATTGCGCCCACGACGGCGCCGAGCAGCAGCACCAGCACTACGATGATGATCCGCGCTGCCCATGGCTGGACTTCGGCCTCCGCCAGCAGCCCGCCGAGGTGCGGCGCGACCAGCGTCGAGAAATGCCAGGCGAGGAACAGCGCGATGATCCAGGAGGCGACCCCGACCGCTTCGCGCAGGAAGCCGCGGGCCGCACCGACGATGGCGGAAATCAGGATGGCGGCAATCAGCACGTAGTCGGTCGCGTTCATCCGAAGCTCGTCGTGAGCGCGGTCGTTGTGCGCGGCGCGGATTGTACAAGAGCACCGCCCGCGTTGCCTGAGGAGCCCGTCACGGGCACCGCTGCGCCTAGAGCGGCACGATCGCGCCGCTGTGGCCGCTCGCGCGCAGGCGCTGCGCGAGCTGCACGGCCGCGGGGTGATCCGCCACCGGACCGACGCGCACCCGGTACAGTCGCCGCCCGCCGCTGCCCTGCGACACGCTCACCGTGAAGCCCTGCGCGTGCACCTTGCGCGCCAGCTGCTCGGCGTTCGCGTGGCTCGCGAAGCTGCCGAGCTGCACCACCCAGCCCGCGCCGGGCGCGCTGGCCGCGGTTTTCCTGCCGGGCCCGGCCGCTGGCGGCGCTGCCGGCGCGGGCGGCGCGGGCGGCATCGTGGCCGCAGCAGGCGCCGCCGGCTCGACGGGCGTCGTGGCCGCGGCCGCCGGCGCGGGCGCTGCCGCCGTGCCGGTGGGATCTGCGGCCGCGCTCGCCGTCAGCGGTGCCGGCTGGGCCGGACCGCTCGCGGCGGGCGCCGCGCTGCGCGCGCGCGCATCGTCCCCCAGCTTGATGGTGTAGGAGAGTAATGGCGGTCCCTCGGCTGACGACGCCACCGCTGCGGCCCGTGTGCTGGTGCGGATCGGCCCGGTCAGCAGCTCGGGCACCAACAACACGATCAGGGCCACGAGAATGATCGCGCCGGTCAGCCGTTCTTTCACCTTGAGCACCGACGATGGGGACGAAATGCGCGAAATCCAGACACGGCGGACGGCGCGCTTCGAGCGCAGGCACAGGCCGCGCCGCTTAGCGCCGCTAGTATAGCCGAAGCCAGCGCAGCGCCGGTCCCACGGTGTACACCGAGCCGCACACCACCACGCGATCGCCGGCGCGCGCGGCAGCGCGCGCCAGCTCGCAACCGCCTTCCACCGAGGCGGCGGTCTCGAAGCTGCCGCTCGGCAACGCCAGACGCGCGGCGAGCTGCGCGGCGCTCTCCCCGCGTTCGCCGGGCAGTGCGCACACGATCCAGCGGTCGATGACGTCGGCAAGCGCGGCAGCGATGCCCGCCGCGTCCTTGTCCCTGAGCACGCCGATCACCGCATACGTCAGCCCGCGCCCGCCGGCTGCACGCCGCGGCAGCGGCCGCTGTGCCAGCTGCGCGGCGAGCACCCGCGCCGCCGGCTCGTTGTGCGCGATGTCGAGAATCCACTCCACGGCGCCGGGCACCACCTGGAAGCGCCCCGCCAGACGCACCCCGGTAAGGGCAGCCGCGGCGGCGCGCGCATCGAGCACGCCGAGCCGCTCGCGCAGCCGCGCGAGCGGCGTACGCGCGGCCCCCAAGCGCAGCGACTCGAGCGCCGCGAGCGCGGTGGCGGCATTGCGATACTGGATGGCGCCGGCGAGCGCCGGCGGCGGCAGGTCGGCCAGCACGACCCCGAGGCCCTGGTAGTCCCAGCGGGCGCCGTGCAGCCGCCAGTGAAAGTCGCGTTCGGCCACGACGGCCCGCGCGCCGAGCTCGTGCACCGCCGCGAATACCGTGGCCGGCAGGTCGGCGGTGCCGAGCACCGCGGGGCGGTCGCGGCGGAATATCCCCGCCTTCTCGGCGCCGATCTGCTCGAGCGTGTCGCCGAGCCAGTCGCGATGATCGAAGCCGACCGAGACGAGCACCGCCACGTCGGCGTCCACCAGGTTGGTGGCATCGAGCCGCCCGCCCAGGCCCACCTCGAGCACCGCCACGTCCACCTGCCTGGCGGCGAATATCAGCAGTGCCGCCAGGGTGTTGTATTCGAAGAAGGTGAGCGTGGTGGTGCCGCGCGCCGCCTCGATGCGCTCGAAGACGTCGATGAGCTCCGCATCCGCCACCTCGCTGTCGTCGACGCGAATGCGCTCGTTGTAGCGCAGCAGGTGCGGCGAGGTGAACATGCCGGTGCGGGCGCCGAGCGCACCGAGCAGCGCCGCGAGGTGCGCGACCACCGAGCCTTTACCGTTGGTGCCGCTGACGGTGATCACGGCGAACGGCGGCGCCGCGACCCCGAGCGTGCGCGCCACGCTGGCGACGCGCTCCAGCCCCATGTCGATGCTCTTGGGATGCACCGACTCCTGCAGCCTCAGCCACTCGGCGAGCGTGCGCATCGGCGCCCTCAGGTGGAGGTTGAGCGGCGCGCGCCGTCAGGCGGCGGCGGCCGGGAGCTTCAGCAGCAGCCGCAGCAGCGCCGCGATGCGGTCGCGCATCTCGCGGCGGTCGACGATCATGTCGATCGCGCCGTGATCGAGCAGGAACTCGCTGCGCTGGAACCCTTCAGGCAGCGTCTCGCGCACCGTCTGCTGGATGACGCGCGGACCGGCGAAGCCGATGAGCGCGCGCGGCTCGGCGAGGTTGAGGTCCCCGAGCAGCGCGAGACTCGCCGAGACACCGCCGGTCGTCGGATCGGTGAGCACCGAGATGAACGGCAGATGCGCCTGCGCCAGGCGCGACAGCGACGCGGCCGTCTTGGCCATCTGCAGCAGCGAGTACAGCGCCTCCTGCATGCGCGCCCCGCCGCTCGCGGAGAAGGAGACGAACGGGCGGCGCTCCTGGATGCAGTAGTCGGTGCCGCGCTTGAAGCGCTCGCCGACCACCGAGCCCATCGAGCCGCCGAGGAACTGGAACTCGAAGGCGCACGCCACGATCGGCAGGGCGTGCAGCGTGCCGGCGAGCACCACCAGCGCATCGCTCTCGCCGGTGGCCTTCTGCGCCTGGACGAGGCGGTCGCGGTAGCGCTTGCTGTCGCGGAATTTGAGTGGATCCTCCGGTGAGATGCTCGCCCCGATCTCCGCGCCCGAGTCCGGATCGAGAAAACGCTCCAGCCGCTCGCGCGCACCCATGCGCATGTGATGGCTGCACTTGGGGCAGACATAGAGGTTGCGCTCGAGCTCCGCGCGGTACAGCACCGCATCGCAGGCCGGGCACTTGATCCACAGCCCCTCGGGCACCGAGCGCGTGCGCCGCTCGGTCTTGATGCGCGAGGGCATGATTTTCTCGAACCAGGACATCGGCAGATCCGCGCGCGTGGTTGTGCGAGAGCCCGATCATAGCCGATCGGCGCCGCTGGCTTGCGCGCCCGGCGGGAGCGGCAGCCCGAAGGCGGCGGGGTAGCGTACCGAGACCAGGTACAGGCCGCAGGCCGGGGCGGTCGCCGCGCTGCGCGTGCGGTCGCGCCCGGCGAGCACCTGGTGCGCCCAGGCGGGCGGCGCCTTGCCCTTGCCGATGGCGACGAGCAGCCCCGCGATATTGCGCATCATGTGGTGCAGAAAGGCGTTCGCGGTCGCCTCGATGACGACCCGCTCGCCGTGGCGCTCGACGCTCAGGCGCTCCATGCGCCGCACCGGGGAGCGGGCCTGGCACCCGGCGGCCCGGAAGGCGCTGAAGTCGTGCTCGCCCACCAGGGCGCGCGCGGCCTCTGCCATGCGCTCGTGGTCGAGGGGACGGTGCACCCACGCCGCCCGCTGCTGCAGCAGCGCCGGGCGGGCGAGGCGGTTCACGATGAGGTAACGGTAGGTGCGCGCTTCGGCGCAGAAGCGGGCGTGAAAATGCGCCGGCACCGGCAGCGCCCACGACACGCTGACATCCCCCGGCAGCGCGCTGTTGGCGCCGAGCACCCAGCTGCGCATGCTGCGCACGGCGTGGGTGTCGAAGTGCGCCACCTGGCCCAGCGCGTGCACGCCCGCATCCGTACGGCCGGCGCAGGTGAGGCTCACCCCTTCGGCGGCAATGGCTGCCAGCGCCTGCTCGGTGACCTGCTGCAGCGTGCGCAGCTGCGCCTGTGACTGCCAGCCGGCATAGGCGCTGCCGTCGTATTCGATGCCAACGGCGATCCTGACCACGCCTGCGCCTTGCAGTCGGGCGGCGGGGCGCGCGCGGTGCGCTATCCGGGCAGCGATTCCATCAGTCGCTGAGCTTCCTGCTTCTGCGCCGCCGAGCCTTCGTTGAGCACTTCCTCGAGGATGTTGCGCGCGCCGTCGGGATCGCCCATGTCCATGTAGGCGCGGGCGAGGTCGAGCTTGGTGCCCACCTCGCTCATCGTCACGGGCTCGAGATCCGGCAGTGCCAGGTCTTCCGAGGACAGCTTCTGCGTCGCCGCGAAGGCGGTGTCCGGCACTGTCGCAGTGCCCACGTCGAGGTCAAGGCCGCCGGTGCCGTTGGCCGGATGCATGCCGGTGGCAGAGCCGACGTCCAGGTCGACGTCGGTCATGGTGCGGACGTGCTTGCCGGTGGCATCGCCGACGTCGACGTCGAGCGCGTGCCCCTTGAGGGCGGCCAGACGCGAGGTGGCCGACGGGTCGTCCGGCACCGCGAGGCTCGTTTGGGTCAGCGCCGCCTCGAGCTCGTTCTGATCGAACTGCCAGGCGCCGGTGGACACGGTGCCGTCCTTACCCGGGCGGCCCTCCATCGCGTGGCGCGACTGCTCGTCGAGACCCGCCACCAGCGTGGGCGAATCCGGGGTCGAGCTGGCGGCTGAGGCAGGTCCGGGCTGGTCGACCGTGTCGATCTGTCCCACATCGAGCCCGAGGTCATCGATGGCGAGCTCCGCGGTCTGCTCGGGACCGCTCTGACGCAGCGCCGTCTCGAGCTTCTGGCGCACGGTGGGAGCGGACCCCGTGGGAAGTGCCGGCTGCTCGACGGTGGGACCTTCCATCTCGCCGGTAGCCCCTGAGGGGCGCACGCGCTGGGTCATCTGGCGCGTGGTGCCGGTGGTGCTCGAAAAGGTCGAATCGAGAAGCTGCGCGTTCTGGTCGGTGACGTTGGTGGTGGACTCGGTGCCCGCCTCATCACCGACGGCCGAGCCGATGTCCAGATCCAGCCCCTGCGGCGCATCGGCCGCGACTGGCTCACCGAGCAGATCGAAGTCGACGCGGCTCTGGCCGCCTTCGAGGTCGAGATCGACGCCGCCCGCAGCTGCGCCGGTAACCGCACCACCGCCGGCGAACAACGGATCCTCGGGGGCGAGCTGCTTGCCCATGATGAGGATCTTTTCCCATTCACCGGGCGCGGCGTCCGCGCGGCTCTCCGCCAGCTCGCGCGCCGTCTGCAGGAACTGCTCCTTGTTGCCCCAGACGAAGAACACCTCGAGGAGCTTGAGCTTCAGATCGCGGCGCGTGGGCTCGCGGCTGATGGCGATGCGGATCAGGTCGGCGGCCTGGTCATACAGGCCGTACGCCATGTGAAAGTCGGCTTCCGCGAGCGGATCGCCCTGGTCCAGGTTGATCGCGGTCTCGCTGCTGATCGTCTCGTCGCTCGCCACGTGGCGTGGTGCAGCCGGCGGTGCGCCGGTGGCGCCCAGCCGCGGACGCTCGTGACTGCCGGACTCCTCGACGAGGAACGCGGAGTCGGTGTCGGCCGGTGCGGCCGCGCTGCGCACGGCGCGCACCGGAGGCATCGCATCGGACTCGAACCGCGGGCCACCACCGATGGCAGGCTCCGCCGCAGCGGCACCGGCCACGGCGAGCCGTCCGAGTGAATCGTCGAACTCAGAAGAGCGGCGCGAGCGCAGCGCGCGCGAGCCAATCAGGGCACCGATGGCGGCCAGCAACAGCAGCAGCACCCACCAGTAGCTCTTGAGCGTATCGAGCAGCGAGCCGCCTGTGGCGCTCGGGGCCTCGTGGTGCACCGGAGGCGCCGCTTTAACGGCGGGCGGCGGTGCGACAGGCGCAGCCGGCTGTTCCTCCACCGGGGCAGCGGCGGGCGGAGCGGGTGGGGTGGCGGTGGCGGCCGGCGGCGTCGCGGCCGGCGGCGTCTCGGCCGCAGGCGGTGCGGCCTGCGCGGGCGGCGGTGCAGCCGCGCCTTCCTTGGCGGCGAGCTGCGACTGCAAGCGCGCGAGCTCAGCGTTCTTCATCTCCAGCAGGCGCTTGGAATCGGCGAGCTGGCTCTCGAGATCGTGCACGCGTCCCTGCAGCGCCGTCGCGTCTGCGTTCGGGGCCGCGGGCGTCGTGCCGGCGGAGGCGCCTGAGGAGGGTGGTACCAGCTTCAGCCGGCCGGGCTCGCTCGCCGCCGGTGCCTGGCTGCCTGCGCTTTCGCGCCAGGCGGTGTACTGACGGCGGATCTCGGCGGAGGCTTGCGCCGGGGGCACCGCCGCCACGGTCGCGGCGTCGGGCATGCGCAGCACCGCGCCGGAGCGCAACAGGTTCATGTTCTGATCGAACGCGCGCGGATTCGCCTGGTAGATCGCGAGCATCCAGCTACGCCCCTGGGGCGAGTCGGCGCGCCCGCCCGCGGAAGCGGCGGCAATCCGTGAAAGCGTCTCGCCGCGGCGCACGACGTGCGTGCCAGCCTCGCCGCCTGAGGCGGCCGGCGCAGGGTTCTCAGCGGAGGCGTTGCCTGCGGCGGATGCAGCGTTTGCAGCGGGCGCGGCGTTTGCAGCCGGTTCCGCGACGGCGCGGCGGGCGCTGGGGTCGCGGCCGACTGCGGCTCAGCCGGCGCCGTTGCGCCGGCCTCGGAATTGCGGGCGATCGCGCCTTCTTTGGCGCCGGTGCCGCTCGCGGCCACGCTCACCGGCGGGGCGGCCGACTGACCCGGGGCGTAGATCGGCGGGTCGAGCAGCATGGTGTACTCGCGCACCAGGTGTCCGCGCGACCAGTTCACCTCGACCAGCACCGTGATGAAAGGATCAGAGATCGGTTCGACCGTCTTGAGCGTGATGACCGCGCGCCCGTCGCTGGTGTGCGCGGTGCGCACCTGCACGTTGGCGAGATAACCCGGCCATTCGAGCCCGTAGCGCGCGAAGGTCTCGCGCGATGCCAGCGATGCCTGCACCGTGTTGATCTCGTCGGCCGACACGTCCTGCAGCTCGATCTGCGCATCGAGCGGCGCGTTGAGCGCCGACAGCAGGTGGATGTCCCCGAGCCCGAGCGCGAACGAGGCTGACGGCAGCGCCAGCAGCACGGCCAGCGCCCAGACGGAGCGTTTGGCGATCATCAGGAACCCCCGGCAGGCATTATCGGATAAAAATGGCTATGGAAAACAAAAGGATGGGCCATATCTTGCGACCCCCCGCCGCATCCGGCGGCAATATAACTTAAATAGGCCGTACAGGCCAAAGCCGCGCGCTGGGCACGTCGTCGGCAAAGCCGCCCGTGCGTAGATTTTCGGCGATGAGCCATGCGTTAAGTCTTACCGTCAGGGGCGAGATCTTCACGGATTCTCACGACATAAACTGTGTCGCGTTTCGCTGCCTCGGTCCGCCGCGCCCTGCGCCACCCCGCCGTACTGGCTCCGGAAACGTGACGGCTGGCGCATTTTTGACCAATCGGCGCTGACGCGGCGCGGCTCACGTCAGGTACGGCGCGCGCTGATATCCGGCGTGGTGCACTGCACGTCGGCATTCTGCGCGCGCTGGCGCAGGTAGTGGTCCATGAGCACGATGGCGAGCATCGCCTCGGCGATCGGCGTGGCACGCAGCCCGACGCACGGGTCGTGCCGTCCGGTCGTCACCACCTCGACCGGCTGGCCGTCGGTGTCGATCGTGCGGGCGGGCACCTGGATGCTCGAGGTGGGCTTGAGCGTCAGGTGCGCGATCACGTCCTGGCCCGAGGAAATGCCGCCGAGCACCCCGCCGGCGTTGTTGCTGCAGAAGCCCGTCGGCGTGAGCTCATCGCGGTGCTCGCTGCCGCGCTGCGCGGCGGCGAGCACGCCGGCGCCGAGCTCCACCGCCTTCACCGCGTTGATGCCCATGAGCGCGTGAGCAATGTCGGCGTCCAGCCGATCGAACACCGGCTCGCCGAGTCCGGGGGGCACGCCGCTCGCCACGACCGTGACGCGCGCGCCGATGGAGTCCCCGGCGCCGCGTACCTGCCAGATCAGCGCCTCGATGTCGGCGATGCGGCTCGGATCGGGGCAGAAGAAAGGATTCTGGTAGGCAAAGGCCGGATCGACCGGCTCGAGCTCGAGCGCGCCGACCCGGCTCAGGTAGCCGTAGATGCGCACGCCGAGGCGCTCGGCCAGGTAGCGCCGGGCGATCGCCCCGGCGGCGGTGCGCATCACGGTCTCGCGCGCCGAGGAGCGGCCGCCGCCGCGGTAATCGCGCACGCCGTACTTGTGCGTGTAGGTGTAGTCGGCGTGACCCGGGCGGAAACGGTCGCGGATCTTGTCGTAGTCGCGCGGGCGCGCGTCGGTGTTCTCGATGAGGATGCCGATCGGCGTGCCGGTGGTGCGCCCCTCGAACACGCCCGAGAGGATGCGCACCTGGTCGGCTTCGCGGCGCTGGCTGACGAAGTGCGAGGTGCCGGTACGGCGACGGTCGACGTCCTGCTGCACATCCGCCTCGCTCAGCGCCAGGCCCGGCGGGCAGCCGTCGACGATGCAACCCATCGCCGGTCCGTGGCTCTCGCCGAACGTGGTTACCGTAAACAGTCTGCCGATCGTGTTGCCCGACATGTTGCTGCTGTGCCGTTGGACCTCGCAGCGCCGCGGCGCTGCTGCAGTTGCTCGCGCGTGAGCAGGAACACCCCGCCGCCGCCGCGCGCGAATTCGAGCCACACGAACGGCAGCTGCGGCCAGGCACGCCGCACTGCCCGTTCGGTGTTGCCCACCTCGACGATGAGCAGCCCGCGCGGCCGCAGGTGCCGCGCCGCGTCCCTGAGAATAACGCGCACCGAATCGAGCCCGGAGCGCCCCGCCGCCAATGCCAGGCGCGGCTCGTGACGGTACTCCGGCGGCAGCGCCTCGAGCTCGCGGCTGCCCACGTAGGGCGGATTCGCCACGATGATATCGTAGCTGGCGCGGCCGAGGGCGCTGAAGTGATCCGATCTGAGCAGCCGCACGCGCCGCTGCAGACGCAGGCGGCGCACGTTGCCGCGCGCCACCGCGAGCGCCGCCGGTGAGATATCGAGCGCATCGACGCGCGCCGCGGGCAGCATGCGGGCGCAGGCGATCGCGATGCACCCCGAGCCGGTGCCCAGGTCGAGCACGCGGCGCACGCGGCGCGGGTCGATCCAGGGCGCAAACCCGCGCTCGATGAGCTCCGCCAGCGGCGAACGCGGCACCAGCACGCGCGTGTCGACGTGCAGCCGTGCACCCGCGAACCAGGCGATCCCGGTGAGGTAGGCCGCCGGGATGCGCTCGCGGATGCGCCGCGACAGCAGCTGCTGCGCACTGCGCTGCGCGCGCACGCCGACGCGGCGGCCATACACCGCCGGCCCGTCACGCAGCGGCAGGCGCAGCGCGTGCAGCACCAGCGCGGCGGCCTCGTCCCAGGCGTTGTCGGTGCCGTGCCCGAAGAACACCCGCGCGCGGGTGAGGCGTACGGCGCCGTGCGCGATGAGCGCACGCACCGTGACGCGCCGCCGCGGTGGCGCGTCGCGCACCCGCGCGGCTCGCGCGGCGGCGCCCGGCGCGCGCCCGGCACGCGCGCGTGTATGAAATAATCGACTCATGATCCCGCTACGCGCCCGCTGGCTCCTCGCCGCCGCCGCCTGCGCGGCGCTGGCCGGCTTCTGGGTGTCCCACGAGCTTGACCACCGCAGCCCGCAGCTGGCAAGCGGCACCTGGCTGCCGCAACCGAAGATCCTGCCCGACTTCCGCCTCACCGACACCAGCGGACGCGAGCTGACGGCGCACGATCTGGTGGGCGCGCCCACGCTCATGTTCTTCGGCTTCACGCACTGTCCGGACGTGTGCCCGGCTACGCTGCTGAAGCTGGCGCAGGTACGCCAGCGCGCCGCGCTCGCCGGTCTGCGCGTGCTGTTCGTGAGCATCGACCCGCAGCGTGACACTCCGGCAGTGCTCGGCACCTACGTGCACGCCTTCGACCCGCAGTTTCTCGGCCTCACCGGCACACCGGCCACGATCGCCACGCTCGCCGCGAGTCTCGGCGTGGTCGTCAGCCGCGTCGAGCTGCCCGGGGGCGATTACACCATGGACCATTCGGCGGTGGTGTTCCTGCTCGATGACGCGGGCCGCGTCGCTGCAATCTTCACCCCGCCCTTCGACGTCGCGGCCATCAGCGCCGATCTGCGGCGCGCCGCACCCTGGCTGCACCACAGTCGGTCGCAGGCATGAGCGGCGCGGCGCCCGACAGCCTGGGCGCGCGCGCCTTCGTCGCCCTGCAGTACCTGCTGCCGCAGCACTGGCTCTCGCAGCTGGCCTACCGCCTGACCCGCAGCCGCCGGCGCTGGCTGAAGAACGCGCTGATCCGCGCGTTCGTCGCCCGCTTTCATCCCGAGCTCGGCGATGCGCTGCAGCCCGACGCCCTGCAGTACCCGAGTTTCAACGAGTTCTTCACGCGCGCCCTGCGGGCCGACGCGCGCCCGGGCCGACTCCGATCCGGCCGCGCTCATCTCCCCGGTCGACGGCACCGTCAGCCAGCTCGGCCGCCTCGACGGCTCCTGGCTGGTGCAGGCCAAGGGTCATGCCTACACGCTCGAGTCGCTGCTCGCCGAGGATGCACCGTGGCCGGAGCTGTTCCGTGGCGGCGCCTTCGCCACGCTCTATCTGGCGCCGCGCGACTACCATCGCGTGCACATGCCGCTGGCCGGCACGCTGCGGGCAGCCTGGTACGTGCCCGGGCAGCTGTTCAGCGTCAACAGCGTCACCGCGGCGGCCGTCCCGGGGCTGTTCGCGCGTAACGAGCGCGTGATCTGCATGTTCGGCGCCGGGCCGCTCACCTTCGCCCTGGTGCTGGTCGGCGCGTTGTTCGTCGGCAGCATGTCGACGATCTGGCACGGCGAGGTGACCCCGCGGCGGCCGCAGCGCCGCTGCGACCTGCCGCTCGATGCCGCCCGCGCCGCCCTGGCGCTCGCCCGCGGTGCGGAAGTGGCCCGCTTCAACATGGGCTCGACCGTCATCCTGCTGCTGCCGCCGCGCAGCGGCAGCTGGCTCACCGGGCTCGTCCCGGGAAGCCCGGTGCGCCTCGGGCAGGCGCTCGCAACGCTCGCATGAGCACCCCGGGCGATGACTGGCGGCCGCGCGCCACGCGCGCGCGCCTGGTCCAGCGCGCGGCGCTGCTGGCGCGCGCCCGCGAGTTCTTTGCCGCGCGCGGGGTGCTCGAGGTGGATACGCCGCTGGTGGTGAACACGCCGGTCACCGACGTGCACATCCATTCCGCCAGCGTGCAGCTGGCAGCGGTCACGCTCGCGCAGCGCACGCCGCCGCCACACTACCTGCATACCTCGCCCGAGTACGCGATGAAGCGCCTGCTGGCGGCGGGCAGCGGCGACATCTACCAGATCTGCCACGTGGTGCGCGGCTTCGAGTGCTCGCGGCTGCACAACCCGGAGTTCACCCTCATCGAGTGGTATCGCTTGGGTGCGACGCTCGAGGCGCTGATGCAGGAGGTGGAAGCGCTGGTGCGCAGCCTGCTCGGTGACGCTGCGACCGGGCGCGCCGGCGAGCGCCTGAGCTACCGCGAGGCGTTCAGCCGCGAGCTCGGCCTCGATCCGCTCAGCGCGAGCATCGCGCAGCTGGCGGATGCGGCGCAGCCGCTGGGATTTCGCGCCGACGCGCACACCACGCGCGACACGTGGCTCGAGCTGCTCATGGCAAGCCGCATCGGACCGCGGCTCGGCGCCAACGCCCTGACGTTCGTGTACGGCTATCCGGCCAGCCAGGCGGCGCTCGCGCGGCTCGATGCGCGCGATCCAGGCACCGCGCTGCGCTTCGAGTTGTACTGCGACGGGATCGAGCTCGCCAACGGCTTCCACGAGCTCGCCGCGGCCGCCGAGCAGCGCGCGCGGTTCGAGCGCGACAATGCCGAGCGGCGCCGCCGCGGCCTGCCCCTGGCCGCCCCCGACGAGCGGCTGCTGGCAGCGCTCGAGGCGGGACTGCCCGATTGCGCCGGGGTGGCGCTCGGATTCGACCGTACCCTGATGCTCGCCAGCGGGGCGGCTGAGATCGAGGAGGTATTGGCGTTTCCCACCCGGCGCGCCTGAGAATGGCGCGCGGCGCGCCGCACCGCGCCGCGCAGCGCCAACCGCCAGCCCAGCATGCAGACCACGACCTCAACCTACCAGTTCACCGACAAGGCCGCCGGCTACCGGCGCCTCGCCGCCGACCTGCAGGCACTGCTCGCCGGCGAGCACGACCTCATCGCCAACGCCGCCAACACCGCGGCGCTGCTGTTCGCGGCGCTCCCCGAGGTGAACTGGGCAGGCTTTTACTTCCTCAGGAACGGCGCGCTCATCGTCGGCCCGTTCCAGGGAAAACCCGCCTGCGTGCGCATCGCGCTCGGGCGGGGCGCGTGCGGCACGGCGGCGGCCGGGCGGCACACGCTGGTGGTCGCCGACGTGCATGAGTTCCCCGACCACATCGCCTGCGACGCCGAGTCGCGCGCCGAGATCGTGGTGCCGCTGCTGCGCGGCGGCGAGCTGCTCGGCGTGCTCGACATCGACAGCCCGCGCCGCGGGCGGTTCGACGGCGCGGACGCCGCCGGTCTGGAGGCGCTCGCCGCGGTGTTCGTGGCGGCGAGCGACGCTGCCATACCCGGCGCATGAGGGCGCGCCTGTCGCCGCGCGGACTGGCTGCCGGCGCGGCGGCCTTCAGCATCTGGGGTTTGTTTCCGATCTACCTGCATCCGCTGCGCGACGTGCCGGCGCTGCAGGTGATCTGCCACCGCATCGCCTGGTCGTGCCTGTTCATCCTCGGGTGGATGCTCATGCGCGTGGAGCTCGGCCGCCTCGCCGACATCTTCGCGCGGCCCGCGCTGCTCGCGCGGCTGCTGCTGAGCGCGCTGCTGATCTCCTGCAACTGGCTGGTGTACGTGTGGGGCGTGTCCCATGGGCACATCGTCGACACCAGCCTCGGGTACTACATCAACCCGCTGGTGAACGTGCTGCTCGGGGTGTTGGTGCTGCGCGAGCGGCTGAACCGCGTGCAGTGGCTGGCGGTCGGGCTGGCCGCGCTCGGCGTCCTCTATCTCGCCGTGCTCGCCGGGCGTCCGCCGTGGATCGCCGTCACGCTCGCGCTGAGCTTTTCCCTGTACGGCTTCGTGCGCAAGGTCATCAGCGTCGAGGCGCTGCCCGGGCTCGCCACCGAGACGCTGCTGCTGCTGCCGCTGGCGGCGGGCTATCTGCTGTGGTGCGAGCTGCACGGCAGCGGCGCGTTCACCCGCTCGGGCGGCGCGATCGCCGTGCTGCTCATCGGCAGCGGCATCGTCACCGCGGTGCCGCTGTTCCTGTTCGCTTACGCCGCGCGGCTGCTGCCGTACTCGACAGTCGGCGTGTTGCAGTACATCGGCCCGAGCCTGCAGCTGCTGTCGGGCGTGCTGCTGTTCCACGAGGATTTCGGCGCAGCGCGCGCGGCCGGGTTCGTGCTGATCTGGACGGCGCTGGCGCTGTACGCCGCCGACGGCCTGCGGGCGGCGCGCGCTGCCCCGGCGGCCGCGGGGGCGCTGCGCTAGCGCTAGCTGCGGGCCTGCGCCCACACGCGCGCCCGGTCCTGCTGCGGCGTGCGCCTACTGCTTGGCGCGCGAGATGTACTCGCCGGTGCGCGTGTCGATGCGAATCACTTCGCCGGCGTTGATGAACAGCGGCACCCGCACCACCGCGCCGGTCTCGACGGTCGCCGGCTTCTGCCCGCCGGTGGCGGTGTCGCCGCGCACGCCCGGATCGGTCGCGACGATCTTCAACTCGATGTGCGGCGGCGGCGTGACCACGAGCGGCACGTTGTTCCACAGCGTGACGATGCAGACCACGCCGTCCTTCAGCCACTGGGCGTTGTCGCCGATCGCGGACTTGCCGGCGGTGTACTGCTCGAAGCTTTCCGGCACCATGAAATGCCAGAAGTCGCCGTCCTGGTAGAGATACTGCATGTCGGTATCGACGACGTCGGCCGCTTCCAGCGACTCACCCGACTTGAAGGTGCGCTCGATGGTGCGCCCGGTCTTGAGATTGCGCACCTTGATGCGGTTGAACGCCTGGCCCTTGCCGGGCTTGACGAACTCGTTCTCGACGACGGTGTACGGGTCGCCGTCGAGCAGGACTTTGAGACCGCCGCGGATCTCGTTGGTGGTATAGCTGGCCATTGTCTGTCTCTAAAGGTGCCGGGGCCCGCCGCAGGACACACCCCGCGCAAAAGAGCCGCGTATGATAGCGGCATCACCCCGCCCGAGGCCAGTTTGCGGATCCGTGCAGCGCGCGCACGCGCGTTTTCCGCGAGGCACCGCACGCGGACGGTGTGCGACGCGATGCTAGAATCCCCCGCAAGGGACTTGCCGTGGAGGTGCGCCTTGTCCGAGCCGAGCGCTATTCCGCTCATCGTGCTCAGCCCCGCGCGCGATCTGGCCGAGGCGATCAACGGCATGCTGCGCCGGGCCGGGCAGCCCGCGCACTGCACCTGGATCCCGGCGTTGCCGGACCTGGGCGATGCGCTCACCCAGCTCAACCCCGAGCTCATCTTTTACACCTGGAGCAACCGCGAGACGCTCACCGCGGCGATGGCGCTGCGCGACCAGCTCGCCCCCGGGGTGCCGGTGCTGCTGGTCGCCGCCGGGGTCGACGAGACGCTCATCGCCCAGGGCCTGGCGCTCGGCGCCCGTGACGTGGTCACCCTCACCAGCGAAGCGCGGCTGCAGGCGGTGGTGCAGCGCGAGCTGCGCGCCTTTCGCACGCAGCAGGCGCTCGATGCCACGCTCAAATCCGCCCACGACGCGCGCAGCCAGCTCGACAGCGTGCTGCAGCGCTCGAACGACGCCATCATCCAGGTGCAGGAGGGCATCGTCGTCGATGCCAACCCGGCGTGGCTCGAGCTGCTCGGTGTCGAGGAGGGAGTGACCGGTCAGCCGGTGATGGACCTGTTCGAGGAATCCACCCACGCGGCGCTGCGTGGCGCGCTGGCCGCCTGCCTGCAGGGACGCTGGAACGATCACGCGCTGCGCGGCAACGCGCTGCTCGCCGACGGCAGCGTCGTGCCGATCGAGATCACGCTGACGCTCGGGCAGCACGAGTCGGCGCCGTGCGTGCGGCTGGTGGTGCCGTCACGGCCGCGCGAGGAAGCGCGCCCGGTGGTGCGCGCACCGGCCGTGGCCCGCCCCGAGCCGGGCGCCGGACTCCTGCGCCGCGGCGAGCTGCTGGTCGCGCTGGCCGAGCGGCTGCGCACGCCGACCCCGGGCGGGATGCGCTGCCTGGCGCTGATCAGGGTCGATAAATTCGGCGTGCTCGAGCGCGTGATCGGTGCCACGGCGAGTGAGCTGGTGCTGGTCGAGGTGGCGCGGCTCGTGAAGGAGACCCTGCATCCGAAGGAGCTGGTCGGACGCTTCGGCGGCGTGCGCTTCCTCGCGCTGCTCGAGCGCGGCAACGAGCACGACATCAGCGCCTGGAGCGAGCGGCTGCTGGCGCGCGTGCACAAGCACGTGATGCGCGTGCGCGACAAGTCGGTGTCGGTCACCTGCACCATCGGGCTGTCGGTGGTGTCCCCGGGAGATGCCGACCTCGATGCGGTGATCCAGGATGCGCTCGAGTGCGAGCGCCGCGGCAGCGCGCGCGGCGGCAACCAGACCATCAGCTCCGATCGCGCCGACGCCGACAGCCGCGTGATGTCCTACGACAAGGTATGGGTGAAGCACATCAAGGCGGCTCTGATGGAGAACCGCTTCCGCCTGGTGCAGCAACCGATCGCCAGCCTGCAGGGCGCGGACCCGGGTATGTTCGACGTGCTGGTGCGCATGATCGACAACCAGGGCAAGGAAGTGCTGCCCTCGGAGTTCATGGCCGCCGCCGCCCGCAATGACCTCATGAAGAACATCGATCGCTGGGTGGTCGGTGCGTCGCTGTCGTTCGCCGCGCAGAAGAAGCCCGAGTGCCTGTTCGTGCGGCTGTCGCGCGAGAGCGCACGCGACCCGAGCTTCGTCGAGTGGCTCGACACTCACCTGCAGTCCAGCCGCGCGCAACCCGAGCGGCTGTGCTTCCAGATCACCGAGGAGGGTGCCGCCAGCCTCCTCCCCGAGGTACGCACGCTCGCCGCAGCGCTGCGCCAGCGGCACTTTCGCTTCGCGCTCGAGGGCTTCGGCTCCGGGCGCGACAGCATGGGCCTGCTCGAGTCCGTGCCGCTCGACTTCGTCAAGATCGACGGCACGCTCATCCAGGGGCTGGCGACCGATCCGCAGGTGCAGCTGCGGGTGCGCACGCTGGTGGAGGCGGCGCGCAAGCGCAACGTCCAGACGATCGGCGAGCGCGTCGAGGACGCCAACACCATGGCGGTGCTGTGGCAGCTCGGCGTGCAGTACATCCAGGGCTATTTCGTCCATGAGCCCGAGGAAGTAGTGCTGGGCGCGCGCTAGGCGCCCTGACCGCTGCGCACCGCTTCAGGCCGGCAGCAAGGCGCGCGCCTCCAGGCGCTCGATGCGGCGCGGCCAGCCGCGCCTGAGCACCGCGCCGCGCTGCGCGCGCTCGCCGCGGTAGTCCTGCAGCTCGCGCCACTCGAGCACCTTCTGAACCTCGCCCGACCACAGCACCAGGCTCGCCTTGGGCGGTACGACCGCGACGGCGCTCATGAGCTCGCTGCGCTCGCGGGCCTTCTTGCCGGGAATGTCGTAGAGCTTGTTGCCCTTGCCGCGTGGCATCTCCGGAACCTCAGCTACCGGGAAGACCAGCAGCTTGCCTTCGCTGCTGACGACCGCCACCAGCGAATCCGCGCCCGGCACCGGCGCGGGCGCCAGCACCTGCGCATTCTCGGGCACGCTGAGCACCGTCTTGCCGGCACGCCGATCGCTGATGAGGTCCTTGAGGCGCGCGGTGAAGCCGTAGCCGGCATCGCTCGCGAGCAGCCACAGGTCCTCGGGCTCGCCGATCATCACGCCGGCGAACTTCGCGCCATCGGGCGGATCCAGCCGCCCGGAGAGCGGCTCGCCGTAGCCGCGCGCGCCCGGCAGGGAATGCGCCGGCAGCGTGTAGGTGCGTCCGGTGCTGTCGATGAACACCGCCGGCTGCAGGCTGCGTCCGCGAGCGAGCGCCTGGAAGGCATCGCCGCTCTTGTAGGACAGTGCGCGCGCTTCGATGTCGTGGCCCTTGGCCGAGCGCACCCAGCCGCCGGTGGACAGCACCACGGTCACCGGCTCGTTCGGGATGAGGCTGGTCTCATCGATCGCCTGCGCCGCCTCGCGCTCGATGATCCTGGTGCGCCGCTCGTCGCCGTACTTCTCGGCATCGGCGCGGATCTCGGTGGCGATGAGCTTCTTCAGCTTCGCCTTGCTCTTCAGCAGCGCCTCGAGCTCCTCGCGCTCGGCGGCGAGCGCCTTCTGCTCCTCGCGGATCTTCATCTCCTCGAGCTTCGCCAGGTGCCGCAGCCGCGTGTTGAGGATCTCCTCGGTCTGCTCGTCCGAGAGCTTGAAGCGCTTCATCAGCACCGGCTTCGGCTCGTCCTCGCGGCGGATGATGCGGATCACCTCGTCGAGGTTGAGGAAGGCGATCAGCAGGCCATCGAGGATGTGCAGGCGCCGCGCCACCTTGTCGAGGCGATGCTGCAGACGGCGCGTGACGGTCCTGGTGCGGAACTCGAGCCACTCCCCGAGGATCTCCCTGAGGCCCATCACCCGCGGGCGGCCGTCGAGCGCGATGATGTTGAGATTGACGCGGTAGTTGCGCTCCAGGTCCGTGGTCGCGAACAGGTGGTTCATGAGCTCGGTGAGATCGACGCGGTTGGAACGCGGCACGATCACCAGGCGCGTCGGATTCTCGTGATCGGATTCGTCGCGCAGGTCATCCACCATCGGCAGCTTCTTGGCGCGCATCTGCTCCGCGATCTGCTCCTGCACGCGGGTCGGGGAGACCTGGTAGGGGAAAGCCGTGATGACGATGTTGCCGTCCTCGATCTCCCAGGTGGCGCGCGCCTTGAAGCTGCCGACGCCCTTGTCGTAGAACTCCTTGAGATCGGCGCGCGGCGAGATGATCTCGGCACCGGTGGGCAGATCCGGCCCCTTGACGTGCTTCATCAGGGCGGCGGTGGTGGCCTCGGGCTCCTCGAGCAGGTGCACGGAGGCGGCCGCGACCTCGCGCAGGTTGTGCGGCGGAATGTCGGTCGCCATGCCGACCGCGATGCCGGTGGTACCGTTCAGCAGCAGATTCGGCAGGCGCGCCGGCAGGATCACCGGCTCCTCCAGCGTGCCGTCGAAGTTGGCCGTCCAGTCGACGGTGCCATCCGAGAGCTCACCGAGCAGCACGTCGGCGTAGCGGGTGAGCTTGGCCTCCGTGTAGCGCATGGCGGCGAAGGACTTCGGGTCGTCCTGCGAACCCCAGTTGCCCTGGCCGTCGACCAGCGGATAGCGATACGCGAACGGCTGCGCCATCAGCACCATCGCCTCGTAGCAGGCCGAGTCCCCGTGCGGGTGGAACTTGCCGATCACATCGCCGACGGTGCGCGCGGACTTCTTGGGCTTGGAGACGGCCGACAGCCCCAGCTCGCTCATGGCGTAGACGATGCGCCGCTGCACCGGCTTCAATCCGTCGCCGAGCGCCGGCAGCGCGCGGTCGAGGATCACGTACATCGAGTAATCGAGGTAGGCCTTCTCGGTAAAGGTGCGCAGCGGCTGCCGCTCGACGCCCTCGAAATTCAGCTCCTGGTTCTCTGGCACGCCTATACCTGCACTTCCGCGAGGTTGCCCTTCTCTTCGAGCCACTCGCGCCGGTCGGCGGCGCGCTTCTTGGCCAGCAGCATGTCCATCAGCTGATCGGTGTTGTCCTTGCCGTCGATGGTGAGCTGCACCAGGCGCCGCGTGCGCGGGTCGATGGTGGTCTCGCGCAGCTGCGTCGGGTTCATCTCACCCAGGCCCTTGAAGCGTGTGTACAGTCGCCTTGGTGCGTGGACTGTCCTTTTCGATCTTCTTCAGCAGCTGATCGCGCTCGGCCTCATCGAGGGCGTAGTGCACCTGCTTGCCGGCATCGATGCGGTACAGCGGCGGCATGGCGACGTACACGTGCCCGTGCGTCACCAGCGGGCGGAAGTGGCGCAGGAACAGCGCACACAGCAGCGTGGCGATGTGCTGCCCGTCGGAATCCGCGTCCGCGAGGATGCAGATCTTGTGATAGCGCAGCTGGCCGAGGTCGGCCGACCCCGGTTCCACGCCCAGCGCGATGCTGATGTTGTGCACTTCCTCGCTGCTGGCGATCTGTGCGGAGTCGAGCTCCCAGGTGTTCAGGATCTTGCCGCGCAACGGCATGATGGCCTGGAAGTCCTTGTCGCGCGCCTGCTTGGCCGAGCCGCCGGCGGAATCGCCCTCCACCAGGAACAGCTCGCAGCGCTTGGGTTCCTGGCTGGCGCAGTCGGCCAGCTTGCCCGGCAGCGCCGGACCGCCGGCGATGCGCTTGCGCACGATCTTCTGCGCGGCCTTGGCGCGCTCCTGCGCATTGGCGATCGCAAACTGCGCGATGCGCTCGCCGGCATCGGGGTGGCGGTTGAGCCACAGCGCCAGCGAATCGCGTGCGAAGCCCTCCACCAGCGCGGCAGCGTCGCGCGAGCCGAGCCGCTCCTTCATCTGGCCGGCGAACTGCGGCTCCAGCATCTTGACCGACAGCACGTAGTTCGCCTTGTCCCACACGTCCTCGGGGGTGAGCTTGATGCCGCGCGGCACGAGGTTGCGGAATTCGCAGAACTCGCGCACCGCCTGCGCCACACCGGCGCGCAGGCCGTTGACGTGCGTGCCCCCTTCCGGAGTGGGAATCAGGTTGACGTAGCTTTCGCCGATGGCGCTCTCGGCATCCGGCGCCCAGCACAGCGCGTAGTTCACCGTGTCGTTGTCGCCCTCACGGGTGCTGGCGATGGGTTCCGGCGGGATGCGCTCGTGCTTGCCGAGCTCCTCGACGAGATAGGCGCCCAGGTCGCCGGTGTAGAACCACTCGTCCTTCTCGCCGGTTGCCTCGTTCTTGAACGTGACGCGCAGCCCCGGGCACAGCACCGCCTTGGCCTTGAGCGTGTGCTTCAGCTGCGGGACGGAGAATTTGTCCGAGTCGAAGAACTTCGGATCCGGCCAGAACCGCAGGCGCGTGCCGGTGTTGCGCTGGCCGACGCTGCCGATCTCCTCGAGCTTCGAGGACACCTTGCCGTCCTTGAAGCCGATGTTGTATTCCTTGCCGCCGCGCCTGATCCAGCACTCGAGGTGCTTCGACAGCGCGTTCACCACCGAGACGCCGACGCCGTGCAGGCCGCCGGAGAACTTGTAGGTCTTGTCGGAGAACTTGCCGCCGGCGTGCAGGCGCGTGAGGATCAGCTCCGCGCCGCTCACCTTCTCCTTCGGATGGATGTCGACCGGCATGCCGCGGCCGTCGTCCTCCACTTCCAGCGACCCGTCCTTGTGCAGGATGACGTCGATCTGCTTGCAGTGGCCGGCGATCGCCTCGTCGACGCTGTTGTCGACCACCTCGTGCGCGAGGTGGTTGGGGCGCTGCGTGTGGGTATACATGCCCGGCCGTCGCCGGACGGGCTCGAGGCCGCAGAGGACCTCGATGTCGGATGCGGTATACGACTGACTCATCCCGTGCAGTGTTTCCTGGCAGCGCCGCGTGCGGCGCGCAACCACGCGCGCGGCGCGATCTTAGCAGAGGCGCTTGGCGCGCTGCCCCGCGGCGACGGTGCGCGCTAGCCGAAGTCGGCGAGCAACGCCTGCCGCACCGGCGCCGGCACGTCGCGGACCTCGTGGCGGTAATGATCGTGATCGATGCCGAGCGCCAGACGCGCGCCGTCGCGCAGCCGCGCGATCATCGCTGCGCTGAGCTCGAAGCGCAGGAAGTGAACCGCCGAGGTCTTCTGTTCGTTGGAGCGCTCCGTGTCCTCGTCCGCGATGGCGAACGCGCGCTCGTCACGGGCCACCTGTACCCAGCAGCGATGCTCGACCCCCTGCAGCAGCGCGAGCGCACGCGCGCGCTCCTCGGGTTGGGTGAACTCGATCAGCAGCGTGACCTTCCAGTTGCTGCCGTCGGGTATCAGGGGGTTGTAGACGCCGAGCTCGTCGGCGATGCCCTGCGGCTCGAAGATGCGCTCGGTGCGCAGCATCTCCTGCACCTGGTACTGCACCGTGAGGCGGTCCTCGAAGCACCAGGTGGCGTTCGGGCCGACGGCGAGCTGCCGCTCGGCCTTGTGCCGCAGCACGCGCGCGCGGAACGCCGGCCGCTCGCGCGCGTACTGCTCGAGGGTCATCAGGTCGCCCGGCGCCAGCTTGCGGGTGGCAGTCATGAGGCTAGATTCCATAGGCGATGCGCAGCAGCCGCAAGGGGTGCTCCGGGGCGCGCGCTGAATCCAGGCCGCTGGCGATCTGCTCACCGGCCATCGGGCAGTCGCTGCTGTAGTGATCGCACTGCGCCGCCTGCACGCGTTGCACCACCGGGCGGCCGATCCTGACCGAGGCGGCGCGAAAGCGCTGCTTCACCCCGTAGGTGCCGTTGTGCCCGGAGCAACGCTCGATCGCCTCGACGCTCGTGCCTGGCACGAGCCTGAGCAGGTCGCGCGTCTTCAGGCCGAGGTTCTGCACCCGCAGGTGGCAGGGCACGTGGTAGCTCACCTTGCCGAGCGAGGTGCTGAAATCGGTGCGCAGCAACCCCGCCGCATGGCGCAGCATCAGGTACTCGAACGGATCGAACATGCGGCCGGCGACGCGCGCCACCGGCGCATCCTCGGGGTACATGAGGGGTATCTCCTGCTTGAACATGAGCACGCAGGACGGAATCGGCGCCACGATGTCGAAGCCCGCCGCCACCGCCTGCGCGAGCCGCGGGATGTTGTACTCCTTGAGTCGCGCCACGCCCTGCAGATCCCCGAGCTCGAGTCGCGGCATGCCGCAACAGCGCTCCTGCGGCAGCAGCGTCACTTCGATGCCGTTGTGCGCGAACACCGCGGCGAGATCCTGGGCAAGCTCGGGCGCGTTGCGATTGCCGTAGCAGGTCGTGAAGAGCGCGACGCGGCCGGTGGTGTCGGCGGTGGGCTGCGGCGGCGGCGCGGCGCGCGGCCGTGGGGCGGCGGTGGTGCCGAGCGCCGACAGCAGGCGGCGCGCCGGAGGGTGCCGATACTGCGGCAGCGGCGCGCTGCGGGCGATGCCGAGTGTCTTCTCGAGCAGCACGCGGCCGGCGGTGGAGCGGTTTACGGCATTGACCGTCTCGCTCACCACCGGAATACCGGCGATCCGGCCGACCACGTCGGTGGCCGCGAGCAGCCGCGACGCGAAGTCGATGCCGCCATCGCGGGCGCGTCCCGCCTTGGCGCGCAACATCAGATGCGGGAAGTCGACGTTCCAGGGATGCGGCGGCACGTACGGACACTTCGTCATGAAGCACATGTCGCACAGGTAGCAGTGATCGACGACCTCCCAGAAGACCTTGCGGTCGACGGCCGCGACCTCTCCCTCGCTGGTGGCATCGACCGCGTCGAACAGCGTCGGAAAAGCGTTGCACAGACTGAAGCAGCGGCGACAGCCGTGACAGATATCGAACACGCGCTCGAGCTCCTGCTCGAGCGCGTGGCGGTCGTAGAAGGCATCGCTGCGCCACTCGAGCGGCGCCCGCTTCGGCGCCTCGAGGCTGCCTTCGCGCTGCGCTGCGGGCGGCGGTGGAGCGGCGGTGTCGCTCACGGCAGGGGCGGCCCACGCCCGGCGCCGCGCCCGCGGCCGCTCGGGCCGCGGGTGCGCGCCTCGGTCGCAAAGCCGGGCTGAGGCAGGCTCAGATGCCGTCCAGGGCCTTCTGGAAGCGATTGGCGTGCGAGCGCTCGGCCTTCGCCAGTGTCTCGAACCAGTCGGCGATCTCGCCGAAGCCCTCCTCGCGCGCCGCCTTGGCCATGCCCGGGTACATGTCGGTGTACTCGTGGGTCTCACCGGCGATGGCAGCCTTGAGATTGAGCCGCGTCTCGCCGATCGGCAGACCAGTGGCCGGATCGCCGACCGCCTCGAGGTACTCCAGATGCCCGTGCGCGTGCCCGGTCTCGCCCTCCGCGGTCGAGCGGAACACGGCGGACACGTCGTTCAGACCCTCGACGTCGGCCTTGGCCGCGAAATACAGGTACCGGCGGTTCGCCTGGGACTCCCCGGCGAACGCGTCCTTCAGGTTCTTCTCCGTCTTGCTGCCTTTAAGATTCATGACGCCCTCACTTAGACTGGGTCTAATACCGGGGCGGACTCTATACCCCCCGGCGCAGGCGGTGCAACCCTCGCGTTGACCCTGGACCGAGCCGCTGTGTAACGTTCGCGCGCAGCGCGGCAGCGAGCCGCGCGCTCACCGGAACCTTCAATCCACGTGTCCGACCCACCACAGGATTTCGAGCAGTCGCTCGCGGAGCTGGAAGCGCTCGTCGAGCGGCTGGAGCACGGCGATCTGCCCCTCGAAGAGGCGCTGCGCACCTTCGAGCGCGGTGTGGTGCTCACCCGGCACTGCCAGGCCTGCCTGCAGGCCGCGCAGCAGAAGGTCGAGATTCTTCTCAAGCGCAGCGGCCAGCCGGAACTGCAGCCCTTCGAGCCGACCAGCGACGAGCCGGCCGCGGCAGACACGGACAAGGGGTGAGCGCGGCGCCGCTCAATGAGGGGACCGACAATGCCGCCTTCGCGGCGCGCGTCGCCGCCTGCCGGGCGCGCATCGAGGGCGTGCTCGAGCAGGCGCTCGCCCTGCCCGATCCGGGCACCGCTCGCCTGCGCGACGCGATGCGCTACAGCGTGCTCGGGGCAGGCAAGCGGCTGCGGCCGACGCTGGTGTACCTCACGGGCGAGTCGCTCGGCGCGCCGGCGGAACGCCTCGATGCCCCGGCCGCCGCCGTCGAGTTGATCCACGTCTATTCCCTGGTGCACGACGATCTGCCGGCGATGGACGACGATGACCTGCGGCGGGGACGCCCGACCTGTCACCGCGCCTACGACGAAGCCACCGCGATACTGGTGGGCGATGCGCTGCAGGCGCTCGCCTTCGCGGTGCTGGCGAACGAGCCGATGGCGGGCAGCACGCCGCAGGAGCGGCTCGAGATGATCCGCGTACTGGCGCGCGCCGCAGGCACCGCGGGCATGGCTGTCGGCCAGGCGCTCGACCTGGGAGCCGTGGGTCGCAAGCTGTCCGTGTCGGCGGTCGAGAATATGCACCGGCGCAAGACCGGCGCGCTCATCGAATGCAGCGTGCTGCTCGGCGCGCTCGCCGCCGGGGTGCGCGCCGGCGAGGAGCTCGCCGCCCTGCGGCAGTTTGGCGCCGAGGTGGGCCTCGCCTTCCAGATCCAGGACGACATCCTCGACGTCGCGGGCGACCCGCGGCGGCTGGGCAAGTCGACCGGCGCGGATGCGGCGCTCGCCAAGCCCACCTACCCGAGCACGGTGGGACTCGATACGGCGCGCGCCCGGGCCCGCGAGCTGCGCGATGCGGCCGTCAGCGCGCTGGCCCCGCTGGGCGAGCGCGCCGCGGTGCTCGCGCAGCTCGCCCACTTCATCGTCGATCGCGACAGCTGAAGGGGCGCCGCGCCTGCGCGGCGGGCCGCACCGCCGCTGCGCACCGTCCCGGCCGCCGGCGTGCTTTTCGGTCCCGGCGGGCCGGCCGTGTAAACTGAGCCACGATGAGCACCGCGCTGGACAAGTACCCGCTGCTCGCCGCGATCGACACCCCCGCGGAGCTGCGTCGTCTGCCAGTCGGAAAACTTCCGGCCGTGGCGCACGAGCTGCGCGAGTTCCTGATCCACACCGTCAGTACCCGCGGCGGGCATTTCGCGGCCGGCCTCGGCACGGTGGAGCTGACCATCGCGCTGCATTACGTCTACGACACCCCGCGCGATCGGCTGGTGTGGGATGTCGGTCACCAGGCCTACCCGCACAAGGTGCTCACCGGGCGGCGCGACCGGCTGCACACCATCAAGCAGGCCGGCGGGCTGGCGCCCTTCCCCACCCGCGCCGAGAGCGAGTACGACACGTTCTCAGTCGGCCACTCGAGCACCTCGATCTCCGCCGCGCTCGGCATGGCCGTGGCGGCGGCGCGTGCCGGCGAGGATCGCCGCGTGGTGGCGATCATCGGCGACGGCGCGATGACCGCCGGCATGGCCTTCGAGGCGCTCAACCATGCCGGCTCGTTGCCGGCGGACCTGCTGGTGATCCTCAACGACAACGACATGTCGATTTCCGAGAACGTCGGTGCGCTGTCGAACCAGTTCGCCCGCGCGCTCTCGGGGCGCGTCTACGCGCACCTGCGCGAGGGCGGCAAGAAAGTGCTGCGGCCGATGCCGACGGTGTGGGAGCTGGCACGCCGCTCGGAAGAGCACCTCAAGGGCATGGTGCTGCCCGGGACGCTGTTCGAGGAGATGGGCTTCAACTACATCGGGCCGATGGACGGTCATGACGTCAAGGCGCTGGTGAGCACGCTGCGCAACGTGCGCAAGCTGCGCGGGCCGCAGCTGCTGCACGTCGTGACCCGCAAGGGCAAGGGCTATGCGCCCGCCGAGGCCGATCCCGATCAAGTGGCACGGACCGGGGCCCTTCGATCCGGCGAGCGGCACCATCTACAAGGAAAAGAGCGGCGGGCCGAGCTACTCGCAGATCTTCGGCCAGTGGCTGTGCGACATGGCGGAGCGCGACCCGCGCATCATCGGCATCACGCCGGCGATGCGCGAGGGCTCCGGGCTGGTGGAGTTCTCGCAACGCTTCCCCGAGCGCTACTTCGATGTCGCCATCGCCGAGCAGCACGCCGTGACCTTCGCCGCCGGCCTCGCCACCGAGGGCCTCAAGCCGGTGGTGGCGATCTATTCGACTTTCCTGCAGCGCGCCTACGACCAGCTCATTCACGATGTCGCGCTGCAGAACCTGCCGGTGGTGTTCGCCGTGGACCGCGCCGGTCTGGTCGGCAGCGACGGCGCCACCCACCAGGGCAGCTACGACCTGTCGTACCTGCGCTGCATTCCCAACATCGTGGTCATGGCGCCGGCGGACGAGAACGAATGCCGTCAGATGCTCTATACCGCCAGCACGCTCGGCTGCCCGGCCATCGTGCGCTACCCGCGCGGCACCGGTCCGGGCGTGGCGGTTTCCGCCGACATGGTCGCGCTGCCGCTCGGCAAGGCGCAGCTGCGGCGCGAGGGCAAGAGCGGGCTGGCGCTGCTCGCGTTCGGCGCGCTGGTGGCGCCCGCGGTGCAGATCGCCGAGGCGCTCGATGCGACGCTCGTCAACATGCGCTTCGTCAAACCGCTCGATGAGGAGCTGGTGGTGGCGGTGGCGGCGCGCCATCGCGCGCTGGTCACCATCGAGGAGAATGCCACCCAGGGTGGCGCCGGCTCGGCCGTCGGGGAGCTGCTGAGCGCGGAAGGCCTGCAGCTGCCGCTGCTGCAGCTCGGCATCCCTGATCGCTTCATCGAGCATGGCTCGCGCGACAGCGGCCTCGCGGCCGCAGGTCTCGACAGTGCCGGCCTCGCCGCCAGCGTCGAGCGCTGGTGGGCGCTGCAGGCCCCGGAACGCAAGCGCTCGGTCGGCGGGGCGTAAGACGGGAGCGGCGGCATCGGGCGGCGCGCACCGCGCCCGCTGGTGACAGATTATCTATGCAATACGGGGGATTCCCGCGAGAGGGCGCGCCGCCTCACAATGCCCGCAGGTTAAGCTCGCAACATGTTTCCTGTAGGCTGCCCAACATGAATCCCCCGGCCGGATTTGCCAAGATCGCCCGCGCCAGTGTCGCCGCCGTGGAGGACGTGCAGGCGCGCGCCGATACCCGCCAGCTGCCCATCAACCGCGTGGGCATCAAGGAGATCAGCCACCCGGTGCGGGTCAAGGACCGCTCCTCCGGTGAGCAGCACACCATCGCGACCTTCAACATGTACGTCGGCCTGCCCCACAACTTCAAGGGCACGCACATGTCGCGCTTCGTCGAGATCCTGCACGCCGAGCGCGAGATATCGGTCGAGTCGTTCCGCGGCATGCTGCGCACCATGACCGCGCGGCTGGAGGCCGATACCGGGCACATCGAGATGAGCTTCCCGTTCTTCATCATGAAGAAAGCGCCGGTTTCCGGGGTAGAAAGCCTGATGGACTACCGTGCGACGCTCATCGGCGAGCACAATCGCGGCCACAGCGAGCTGTGGGTGCGCGTCGTCGTCCCGGTCACCAGTCTGTGCCCCTGCTCGAAGCGGATCTCCGCCTACGGCGCCCATAATCAGCGCTCGCACATCACTGTCAGCGCACGGCTGCGCGCCCACATGTGGATCGAGGAGCTGATCGAGATCGCCGAGAGCGAGGCCTCCTGCGAGCTGTACGGCATTCTCAAGCGCCCGGACGAGAAGTACGTGACCGAGCGCGCCTACGACAACCCGAAGTTCGTCGAGGACATGGTGCGCGATGTCGCCACGCGGCTGAACGACGATGAGCGCGTGGCCGCCTACGTGGTGGAGTCGGAGAACTTCGAGTCCATCCACAATCACTCGGCCTACGCCCGTATCGAGCGCGACAAGGACGCCTGAGGCGCTCGCCGCAGCGCGGCGCAGCCCGCTCGAGCGTTGCATGAACATTTCTTAATGCCGCCTTCATTGCGGCCTGACGCGGCGCCTTCTAACTTCGCTCATCCGAAGTCAGCTTCAAGGAGAGCGGGCATGAAGATACTGAGCGCGCTGGCCGCCTGCGTGGTCATCACCTGCAGCAGCGCCCGTGCCGCCGATCCGCCCGCGGCACCCTCGGCCACCCCGGTCAGGCATCCCACCGTCAAGGTCTGCAACAAGCAGGCGGACGCCCGGCAGCTCACCGGTGCGGCGCGCGCCGCCTTCGTCAAGGACTGCAGGGCGGGCAAGAATTCCTGAGACGGCGCGGCGGCACGTGCCCCCGTGCGCGCCGCTGCGTCACACCGGCAGATCCACCAGCACCCGCAGGCCCGGGTCGTTGGCCTGCAGCTCGAGCCGCCCGCGGTGCAGCCGCGCGATCGCCGCCACCAGCGACAGCCCCAGACCGCTGCCCTCCTGGTTGCCGCCGCTGCCGAAGCGCACGAACGGCTGCGGTGCGCGCGCCCGGTCGGCGGCGTCGATGCCCGGACCGTCGTCGCTCACCGTGAGCCGCACGCACTCGCCGCGCGGCTGCACGGCGACGCTGATGCGACCGCCAGCGGGCACGTACTTCAGGCTGTTCTCAATCAGATTGGTGATCAGCTGCGCGAGCAGCTGGCGGTTGCCCTGCACCACAGCCGCACCTGTTGGCGCGCATTCGAGGCTGAGGCCACGCGCGGCGGCCACCGGCTCGAACAGCTCGACCAGCTCCGCGGCGAGCTCACCGAGGTCCACGGCCGCAGCCGCCGCCAGCGGCACCCCCGACTCGGCGAGCGCGATCTGCAGCAGCGTGCCGAGCGTGCGCTGCAGATGGTCCACCTCGCGCATGGCCGCCTCGACCGACTCGTGAACTGCGGGTTCGAGCGGCGGCGCGCGCAGCAGCAGTGCGTCCATGCGGGTGCGCAGCCGGTGCAGCGGTGCGCGCAGGTCGTGCGCGGTGCTGTCGAAGGTCGCGCGCAGCGTGCCGGCCTGTTCCTCGAGGCGATCGAGCACACGGTTGACCGACACCGCCAGCGCGTCGAACTCATCGTTGGCGCCGGCGACCGGCAGGCGCCGTCCCGGCTCGCCGGCCATGATGCGCTGGCAGGTGCGCGTCACCTCGCCGACGCGGCGCGCCAGGCGGTAGCTGAACCAGAACCCGGCCAGCGCCGCCGCCAGCGTCGACAGCCCGATACCGGCGAGCGTGGCGAAGCGGAACTTCTCGGCGAAGCGTCGTCCCTGCGAGATGTCGGTGCCGACCAGCAGCAGGTCGCCGCCCGGCAGTGTGCGTACCGCGGCGCGCACCGGGTGCACTGCGCGCCGCCCCGGCTCGATGGTGGCGATCTCGAACTCCGGGCGCTTTTCGCTGGGCATGCCGTCGAACGGCCAGTGAGTGACGTTGCCGGAAATGCGCTCGAAGTTGGCATCGGCCAGCATGTAGACCGCGCCGATGCGGCCCCAGCTGTCGATCGCTAAGTTGATCTCGTCGGTGACCCCGGGCAGGCCGCTGCGCGCGAACTTCTCCTCGAGACTGTGCAGCTCGGTGTCGATGATCAGGTCGACTTCGTCGGTGATCAGGCTCTCGGTGAGCAGGTAAGCGCTCCCCAAGGTCACGCCGACCGCCAGCATCACCAACAGCGTGTAGCCCACCGACATGCGGAAGGCGGTGGTGTTGAACAGGTCGAGCCGCACGGATCCTCAGGAGTCCCTGCGCAGCACGTAACCCGAGCCGCGCACCGTATGGATCAGCGGCTGGTCGCTGCCGCGATCGATCGCCTGGCGCAGCCGGCTGATGTGCACGTCGATCAGGTTGCTCTGCGGGTCGAAATGCAGGTCCCAGACGCCCTCGAGCAGCATGGTGCGCGTGACCACCTGCCCGGCTCGCCGCATCAGGAACTCGAGCAGCTTCTGCTCGCGCGCGGTCAGCTCCAGCTCGCGGCCGCCGCGCGTCACGCGCCGCGCCAGCAGGTCGAACTCGAGGTCCTCGACCTTCAGCCGCGTGGTATGCGCCGCCTGCGGGCGCCGGCGCAGCAGCGCCTCGATGCGCGCCAGCAGCTCGGCGAAGGCGAACGGCTTGGTGAGATAGTCGTCGCCGCCCGCCTTGAGTCCTTGCACGCGGTCGTCGACCGCGCCGAGCGCCGACAAAACCAGCACCGGCGTGCCGACCCCTTTCGCCCGCAGCAGCTCGATTATGGTTAATCCGTCGATGTGCGGCAGCATGCGGTCGGTGACGATCAGGTCGAACTGCCCCTCGGTGGCGCGCAGCAATCCCTCGCGGCCGTCGGCGGCATGATCGACGCTGTAGCCACTCTCGCGCAGGCCCCTGGCCAGGAAGCGCGCCGCTTCAATATCGTCTTCGATCAACAGTATATGCACTGATGTTCGCCTGGGTTCGCAACCGACTCAAGCCCTGCTGGGCACTGTAAATAATTGGGACAGGCAATTACCCGCAAACTCGGTAACACTATCCCCCAGAAGTCTAATAAACCGTTTTGACAAAGGGCCCCCTATCATGCTCATCCGCCTGTGCCGGCGCGCATTCGTCGTGCTGCATACCAGGGCCGTCTCTGCAGACGCTGCGCCGACCCGGTGGGGTCGGATCGGCTTGCCTGGCCGCCCCACGCTTGCCGCGCTGCTGGCGCTGACACTCCTGCAGGCGCTGAGCGCGCACGCTCAGCCGATGCCGGTCCTGCAGCGCGGATATGACGCCAACGTTTCCGGCGCAAACCTCAACGAGACCACGCTCAACACCTCCAACGTTGTTCCGGGCAGCTTCGGCATGGTGTTCACATTGTCCGTGAATGACAACGTCTACGCGCAGCCGCTGTACGTACCGGCGCTCATGATCAACGGGACCTCTCACAACGTCGTGTTCGTCGCCACCATGAGCGACACGCTGTACGCCTTCGACGCCGACGTAGGCGGTGCGCCACTGTGGACGCTCAATCTGGCGACTTTCGAAAACGCCACCCCGGTGCCGGTGGCGCAGTTCGCGTACTCGGGAAGCACCAACATCATCGGCAACGACGGCATCCTGGGCACGCCGGTGATCGACCCGTCCACCAACACGATGTATCTCGTGGCCCTTACGGAGGAAAGCGGCGCGCTGGTGTACCGGCTGCACGCGGTCAACATCGCGACCGGTACGCCGTTGACCGGCTCCGGCGTGGTGATCTCGGGCAGCTACAGCACCATGACTTTCAACCCCCGCAACGAGTGGCAGCGGGCCTCGCTGGTGCTCGTGGGCAACAACGTGGTGTTCGGATTCGGCGCCTTCGAGCTGGAAAGCACCGGGAACCTCTACAGCGGCTGGGTGATGGCTTACAACAAGTCGACGCTGCAGCAAACCGGCATTTTCGCCACCGAGACCGTCGGCAATGGCGGCGCCGGGGTGTGGCAATCCGGTCGTCCGCCGGTCGTCGACAGCTCCGGGTACGTCTACGTATTCACCGGCAATGGCTACACCACCGGCTATGACGGCGTCGATAACTTCAGCGAGAGCGTGCTCAAGCTCAACCCGGCCAGTGGCCTGAGCCTGGTGGACTGGTTCACGCCGAGCGCCTGGGCGACGCTCGACAGCGGCGATCTCGATCTCGCGAGCTCCGGCCCCCTGCTGATCCCCGGTACGAGTCTGCTCGCCGGCGGTGGCAAGGCCGGTGTCTTCTACCTGCTCAACACCGGCGGTCTGCGCCATGAGACTGCCAACGACAGCGGGGCCGTCCAGGAGCTGACCATTTCCCAGATGCGGGGCGGACCGGTGTACTGGAATCGCTCCACCGCCAACGGCGGACCGCTGCTGTACACCTGGGGTGTGAGCGATGCGCTGAAGTCTTTTGCCTTCAACGGCAGCACGCTGGCGACCACTCCCAGCGCCACAGGGACTGTCACCAACCAGATCTACCCCGGCGGCATCCTCACGCTCTCGGCGAATGGCTCAACAACCGGGACTGCCGTGTTGTGGGCGAACGTGACAACGAGCGGTAACGCCTTCAACGTGGTCACCCCGGGTGCGTTGTACGCGTTCGATGCCAGCAACGTCGCAACCGAACTGTGGAACTCGAACCTGCGTGCGGCGGACTCGCTGGGCAATTTTGCGAAACTCGTGCCACCGCTGGTAGCCAACGGCCGGGTCTACGTCGCGACTGCTTCACAACAGGTAGTCGTTTACGGACTGCTGCCCCCTGCGGCCGCGCCGACCTTCAACCCTGCGGCGGGCACCTATAGCAGTGCTCAGTCGGTCGCGCTCGCCTCCGCCACCCCCGGGGCCAGCTTCTACTACACGACCAATGGCACGACCCCCACGACCGCCTCGACGGCCTACACCGGCCCGATTGCGGTGAGCGCCACGACGACCCTTCAGGCCATTGCGATTGCCAGCGGCTATTCGGCCAGCGCGGTGTCGAGCGCCACTTACACGATCAATTCCACCGGCCCGACCACCACCGAGGTGAGCCTGGCGAGCAGCGCCAACGTCGATGCCATCGTGAACAACGGCTCGGCCGTGCCGGCGGGCGGGCTCGATGGCGACGGCTATGCCTGCTCCGCAACGCTGCTCGGCACCTCGCTCGCCTGGAACGGCAACACCTATGTCTTCGGCAGCGTGGGTGGCGCCGATGCCCTCAGCAACACCACCGTGGCGCTGCCGCCGGGCAACTATACGACGCTCTCCTTCCTCGGCACCGGGGTGAACGGCGATCAGCCGAATCAGGTGTTTACCGTCAACTACAGCGACGGCTCCTCGACGAGCTTCACCCAGAGTATGAGCGACTGGTTCACGCCGCAAAACTACACGGGCGAAAGTCAGGTGCTGGCGATGGCCTACCGGCTCAACTCGAGCGGCGCTGAGGACAACCGCACCTTCTACCTCTACGGCTACTCCTTCGCGCTGAACTCCGCCAAGACCGCGGTGAGTCTCAAGCTGCCGGCTAACCGCGACGTCGTGGTGCTCGCGATCGATGTCTTCGGGACGCCCACGACCACCAACCCGCCTGCGGCCACGCCCACCTTCAGTCCGGCGCCGGGAACTTACTCCGCGGCACAGTCGGTCACGCTGCTCGACGCGACCGCGGGCGCGAGCATCTATTACACGACCAACGGCACGACGCCCACGGTGACCCCGAGCGAGCTGTATTCGCCTACGACTCCCATCAACGTGAGCTCGAACACCACCATCGAAGCCATCGCGGTGGCGAGCGGCTACTCCAACAGCGCCGTCGCCAGCGGCACGTACGTGATCGGTACGCCTGCGGCCACGCCCACCTTCAGTCCGGCGCCGGGAACTTACTCCGCGGCACAGTCGGTCACGCTGCTCGATGCGACCGCGGGCGCGAGTATCTATTACACGACCAACGGCACGACGCCCACGGTGACCCCGAGCGAGCTGTATTCGCCTACGACTCCCATCAACGTGAGCGCGAACACCACCATCGAAGCCATCGCGGTGGCGAGCGGCTACTCGAACAGCGCCGTCGCCAGCGGCGCGTACGTGATCAGTACGTCCACCAGCTCCGCCACCGAGGTGAGCCTGGCGAGCAGCGCCAACGTCGATGCCATCGTGAACAACGGCTCCGACGTGCCGGCGGGCGGGCTCGATGGCGACGGCTATGCCTACTCCGCAACGCTGCTCGGCACGTCCCTCACCTGGAACGGCAACGCCTACGCGTTCGGCAGCCCGGGCGCTGCCGATGCCGTCGACAACACCATCATCACGCTGCCGGCAGGCGCCTACACGACGCTCTCCTTCCTCGGCACCGCGGTGAACGGCGATCAGGCGAATCAGGTGTTCATCGTCACCTACAGCGACGGCACCTCGACGAGCTTCACCCAGAGTATGAGCGACTGGTTCACGCCGCAGAGCTTCACGGGCGAAAGTCAGGTGCTGGCGATGCCCTACCGGCTCAACTCGAGCGGCGCTGAGGACAACCGCACCTTCTACCTCTACGGCTATTCCTTCGCGCTGAACTCCGCCAAGACCGTGGTGAGTCTCACGCTGCCGGCTAACCGCAACGTCATCGTGCTCGCGGTCGATCTCTCAGGGGCGACCACTCCGACTGCGGCCACGCCCACCTTCAGTCCGGCGCCGGGAACTTACTCCGCGGCACAGTCGGTCACGCTGCTCGACGCGACCGCGGGCGCGAGCATCTATTACACGACCAACGGCACGACGCCCACGGTGACCCCGAGCGAGCTGTATTCGCCTACGACTCCCATCAACGTGAGCGCGAACACCACCATCGAAGCCATCGCGGTGGCGAGTGGCTACTCCAACAGCGCCGTCGCCAGCGGCACGTACGTGATCGGTACGCCTGCGGCCACGCCCACCTTCAGTCCGGCGCCGGGAACTTACTCCGCGGCACAGTCAGTCACGCTGCTCGATGCGACCGCGGGCGCGAGTATCTATTACACGACCAACGGCACGACGCCCACGGTGACCCCGAGCGAGCTGTATTCGTCTACGACTCCCATCAACGTGAGCTCGAACACCACCATCGAAGCCATCGCGGTGGCGAGCGGCTACCTGAACAGCGCCCTCGCCAGCGGCACGTACGTGATCAGTACGAGCGGCTCCGTCACCGAGGTGAGCCTGGCGAGCAGCGCCAACGTCGATGCCATCGTGAACAACGGCTCGGCCGTGCCGGCGGGCGGGCTCGATGGCGACGGCTATGCCTACTCCGCAACGCTGCTCGGCACGTCCCTCACCTGGAACGGCAACGCCTACGCGTTCGGCAGCCCGGGCGCTGCCGATGCCGTCAGCAACACCACCGTGGCGCTGCCACCGGCCAACTATGCGACGCTATCGCTGCTGGGCACCGCGGTGAACGGCAATCGGGCGAATCAGGTGTTCACCGTCACCTACAGCGACGGCACTTCGACGAGCTTCACCCAGAGTATGAGCGACTGGTTCACACCGCAGAGCTACACGGGCGAGAGTCAGGTGCTGGCGATGGCCTACCGGCTCAACTCGAGCGGCGGCGAGGACAACCGCACCTTCTACCTCTACGGCTACTCCTTCGCGCTGAACTCCGCCAAGACCGCGGTGAGTCTCAAGCTGCCGGCTAGCCGCAACGTCATCGTGCTCGCGGTCGATGCTCAGTAGCGTCAGTTCGGCGTGCGGGAGCGCTCGGCGCTCTGCAGACGCGCGATCAGCGAGGAGAGGAACACGCGGTTGAAGCGCAGCTGGCACGAGGCGGACACCTGCTCGAGCAGCGTCGAGCTCACCTTCAGCACCGTGACGGCGCCGCCGGCGCGGATGGTGGCGGTGCGCTTGGCGCCGGGCACGTAACTCGCCTCGCCGAAGCAGTCGCCGGTGCCGAGCGCACCGATGCTCTTGCCGTGGCGCTCGACCACGCAGCCGCCGCTCACCAGGATGTAGAAGCGATCGTCCATCTCGCCTTCCTTGACGATCTCCTCGCTGGCGGCGTAGTCCTGCCAGCTGCTGGCGCGCAGTACTTCCCAGATCTCGGCGTGCGAGAACTCGTGGAAGAACTTGAGCCGGCGCAGCACGCCGAACTGCTCCTGGCGGTCGATGCGGGCGTTGGCCTCGCGCAGGCGCTGGTGTACGCGCGTGAGCTCGGCGGCGAAGTCGAGGCCGCTCTTGCAGCGCTTGTCCGGATCCTTCTGCAGCGCCAACGCCACGACGTTCTCGAGCTCTTCGGGCACGTCCTTGCGCAGCGTGTGGATCGGCGGCGCCGTCGCGTACACGATCTGATGCAACAGCTTCTGCAGATTGCCAGCGCGGAACGGGCGCGCCCCGGTGAGCAGCTCGTACATCACCGCGCCGAGCGAATACAGATCGGAGCGGTTGGTGAGCTCCAGGCTCTGCACCTGCTCCGGGGACATGTACGAGGGACTGCCGGCGATGCCCTCGATGCGCGAGATATCAGAGTCGGACACCAGCGCGATGCCGAAGTCGATGATGCGCACGTCGCTGTCCTGCGTGAGCATGATGTTCGAGGGCTTGATGTCGCGATGGATCACGCCGCGCGAGTGCGCGTAGTGCAGCGCCTTGGCGCACTTGAACATAATCTCGACGGTGTCGTCGATGCGCAGCAGATTGTCGGGGCGGCAGTAGGCGGCGAGCGTGCGGGCGCCGTGTACGTGCTCGGTGACGATGTAGCAGTGGCCGTTCTCCTCGCCGGCGTCGTAGATCGGCAGGATGTGCGGGTGCTGCAGCATGCCCACCAGGTGCGCCTCGGAAAGGAACATCTTGCGCGCGATGCGCGCCCGCTCCTCGTCCCCGCCGGTGTCCATGTTGTAGACCTTGATGGCCACGTCGCGCCCGTAGTAAGCATCGTGCGACAGGTACACCACGCCGGTGCTGCCGCGGCCGACCTCGCGAACGACCACGTACTTGCCGATCTTGTCCGGCATGCTGGCGCCGGGGCGGGCGGGCGGAATCGATTTTGAAGCCGGTAATGACATGGCGCGGCGCGGTTGCAACGGCGCGTCAGGATAAGATGCCGTGCTGCGCGACGACTGTGATGCAACCCTCACGCCCCCGGCCGGGAGCGGGACTGTGCCGCGCCTTGCGCCACGCGCGCCGCATGCGTCGCACGCGCACCCGTCAGCCGAAATGCTGATAACCCGAATGCGAGAACTCCATCACAGTACCGTCGCGTAACAGCCGCGCGCCGGCGCTCGCGGTGAGCGTGCCGATGCGCGCGTAGCGCCAGTGCTCGGGCGGCAGCTCACTGGTGAGCCGCGCGACCGCCGGCGCGGGCACCGCAAAGCACAGCTCATAATCGTCCCCGCCGCCGAGCGCGAGCTCGTGGGCGCGCGTGTCGCCGACCGTCGCCAGCAGCGGCGCGGACAGCGGCAGCTGCTGGTAGTCGAGCTCTACGCCCGTGCCGCTCGCCGCGGCGAGCTTCGCAGCATCGCCGAGCAGCCCGTCCGACACGTCGATGCAGGCGCTCGCATGGCCACGCAGCCGCTCGCCGAGCGCCACGCGCGGCTCGGGCCGCAGGAAGCGCGCGCGCAGGTAGGCGGCTGCCGCGGGCTCCGCTGCGAGGCGTGCCTGTTCGAGCGCCAGCCCCGCGGCGGCATCGCCCGGAGTTCCCGAGACGAACAACACATCCCCGGCACGTCCGCCGGCGCGCCGCAGTGCGCTGCCGGCCGGCACGTGGCCGAGCAGCTGCACCGTGACGCACAGCGGGCCGCGCGTGGTGTCGCCACCGACCAGCGCCACCTCGTGACCGCGCGCCAGCACGGCAAAGCCGGCGGCGAACTCCGCGAGCCACGCCTCGTCCGCCTGCGGCAGGGTGAGGGCGAGCAGCGCCCAGGCGGGGCGGGCCCCCATCGCCGCCAGATCGCTCAGGTTCACCGCGAGTGCGCGGTGGCCGATGGAAGCGGGCGGGGAATCGGGCGGAAAATGCACCCCGGCGACCAGCGTATCGGTGGCGGCCACCAGCTCGCTGCCCGGCGGGGGCGCCAGCAGCGCCGCATCGTCGCCGACCCCGAGGATCACGTCGCTGCGCCGTGCGCCGCAAGCGCTGAAGTAGCGCTCGATCAGGGCGAATTCGCTCAGCGCCATGCGCTCTCCGGTTGGAGTCAGTGCTCGCCCGGTCGCAGCTCGCGCGCCGCGCGGTCGAGCACCGCATTCACGAACTTGTAGCCGTCGGTGGCGCCGAAGCGGCGCGCCAGCCCCACCGCCTCGTTGATGGCGACGCGATAGGGTACGTCCGGGCAGGCGGTGAGCTCGTACAGACCGATGAGCAGCAGCGCGTGCTCGATCGGATCGAGCAGCGCCGGCGCGCGGTCGGCGAATGCGGCGAGCTGCACCTCGAGCTGCGCGTGCGAGCGCCAGACCCCCTCGACCAGGGCGCGGAAATACCCGGCGTCGGCGCGCGGCATGTCTTCCGCCGCGGCGAATTCCTGCACCAGGTCCTGCCACGGAGCGGCGTTGAGCTGCCAGCGGTACAGCGCCTGCAGCGCCAGCTTGCGCGCCACGCTGCGCGTGCCGCTGTGCCCGCGCGCGCCCGGGGATTCCATTACTGCGCTACGCCCTAAAGCCGCGCCATGACCGCGGCCATCTCGAGCGCGCTTTCCATGGCCTCGGCGCCCTTGTTGCCGGCGCCGCTGACGGCGCGCTGCAGCGCCTGCTCCACCGACTCCACGGTGAGCACGCCGAACGCCACCGGCACGCCGCTGTCGAGCGCCGCGCACTGCAGGCCGCGGGCGCACTCGCCGGCGACATACTCGAAATGCGGCGTGTCGCCGCGGATCACGCACCCGAGCGCCACCAGCGCATCGAAGCGGCCGCTGCCGGCGAGGCGGCGCACCGCCACCGGCAGCTCGAAGGCCCCGGGCACGCGCACCACCGTCAGCTCGCCCGCCGCACCGCCGCGCTCGAGCCAGGCGGCCTGGGCTCCCTTGACGAGGCTCGCGACGATGAAATCGTTGAAGCGCGCCGCCACGATCGCCACCTTGCGTCCCCGCGCGTTCGGCTCGGCTTCGATGACACGCGGTGTGCTCACCCCTCTTCCCCGACGTAGCCTTCGACCTCCAGGCCGAAGGCGGAGATGCCATGCATCTGCTTCGGCGCCGACAGCACGCGCATGCGCCGCACGCCCAGATCCTTGAGAATCTGCGCGCCGACGCCGAAGGTGCGCAGCACCGCACCCTCGGCCGCGGAAGTTTCGGCGGCCGGCGCCGCCGGGCTCGCCGCCAGGCCGCGCATTGCCTCGGCAAGCTCGTGCGCGCTGTCCTGCTGGCGCAGCACCACCACCACGCCGTTGCCCGCTTCGACGATCCTCTTCACGGCCGCGCGCAGCGTCCAGGCGCGCGCCGCGCCCTGCACGCCGAGCAGGTCGCGCAGCGTGTCCGCGAGGTGCACGCGCACCACGGGCGTCGCGGCGCCGTCGAGCCTGCCGTGCGCCAGCGCCAGGTGCACCTCGAGGCTCACCTCGTCGCGGTAGGCGTACAGCCGCAGCTCGCCGAACTCGGTCGGTACGCTGTGCTCGCCGATGCGCACTACGGTGCGCTCGGTGCGCAGACGGTGACGGATGAGGTCCGCGATCGTGCCGATCTTCAGGGCGTGCCGGCGCGCGAACTCGTGCAGCTGCGGGCGGCGCGCCATGCTGCCGTCATCGTTCATGACTTCGCACAGCACGCCCACCGGCGCCAGTCCCGCCAGCCGGCACAGGTCGACCGCGGCCTCGGTATGCCCGGCGCGCACCAGCACCCCGCCGCGGCGCGCGCGCAGCGGGAAGATGTGTCCGGGACGCGCAAAATCTGCCGGCGCGGCCGCGGCGCTCGCCAGCGCGCGGATGGTCGCGGCGCGGTCGATCGATGACACGCCGGTGGTGGTGCCGGCGCGCAGGTCCACCGACACGGTGAAGGCGGTGCGCTGCGACTCGCTGTTGACCGGCACCATCTGCGGCAGGTCGAGCCGCGCCAGGCGCTCCTCGTCCATGGGCACGCAGATGATGCCGCTGGTGTGGCGGATCATGAACGCCACGCTCTCCGGCGTGGCGCACTCGGCGGCCATGATGAGATCGCCCTCGTTCTCGCGGTCCTCGTCGTCCATGATGACGACCATCCGCCCGGCGCGCAGCTCGCCGAGGATCTCGGTCACGGAACTGAGCGGTGTGCCCTCCGCGGCAGCTGCCACCTTGGTGGCGATGGGCAGGACTTTTGACATGACGGCTCGCCTGATACGGCAGTGCAGTATAGCCGACCGTGCCGCCGGCATGCCGTGTAGCGTTGCGGTGGGTGGCGCAGGCCGTGCGCCTCAGGCAGCATCAGCGCCGCGCAGCAGCCGCTCCACGTAGCGCGCCAGCTGATCCACCTCGAGGTTGACCCGCGCGCCGCTGCTGAGCGCGCCGAGCGTGGTGTTGGCGAGCGTGTGCGGAATGAGATTCACGCCGAAGCTCGCCCCGGCCACGGTGTTGACGGTGAGACTCACGCCGTCGATGGCCACCGAGCCCTTCGGCGCCAGGTAGTGGGCGAGCGCGGCGGGCACCTCGATGGTCGCCCGCCGCGAGCGGGCGTCATCGCTCACGGCGCTGACCCGCGCGACGCCGTCGATGTGCCCCGATACCAGGTGCCCGCCGAGCGCATCGCCGGCGCGCAGCGCTGGCTCGAGGTTCACCGCCGCACCCACGATGAGCTCACCGAGCGTGGTGAGCGACAACGTCTCGCGCGACACGTCGGCGGCAAATGCGCCGCGCTGCACCTCGGTCGCGGTCAGGCAGCAGCCCTGCACGCAGATGCTGTCGCCGGCGCGGATGCGCGCCAGGTCGAGGCGCTGCACGGCGATCACCAGCCGCACATCGCCGCCGCGCTGCTCGCACGACTGCACGCGGCCGACGTCCTGAACTATGCCGCTGAACACCGCTCAGGCTCCTTGAGCCGCCTGTCGCGGCCGCAACCGCAACCGCAGATCCTCGCCGAGCTGCTGCGTCTCGAAGAATGCGAAGCTCGGCGCGTGCTCGAGCGCACCCGGGTCCGGCAGGGTCACCAGCGAGCGCGCCTCCGGCCCGAGCAGCCGCGGGCCGACGTACAGCAGCAGTTCATCGATGAGCCCCTGGCGCAGCAGCTCCCCGGCGAGCGTCGCGCCGGCCTCCACCAGCACCTCGTTGAGCTCGAGCTCACCCAGGCGATCGAGAACCGCCGGCAGCGCCAGACGCCCGCCGGCCATCGGCAGCGACTCGAGCCGGGCACCACGGCCCGCCAGCGCCGCGGCGCGCGGATCGTCGGCGGACGTGACGCCGGTCAGGATCAGCACCTCGCCGCCGCCCACCTGCAGCAGCCGCGAGGCCGGCGGGGTGCGCAGCCGCGTATCGAGCACGATGCGCAGCGGCTGACGCCGCGCGCGTCCGGGGATCTCATCCGGCAGGCGCACGTCGAGGCGCGGATCGTCGGCGAGTACCGTACCGACCCCGGTGAGCACCGCGGAGCTGCGCGCACGCCAGTGCTGCACGTCGGCGCGCGCCACGTCGCCGGTGATCCAGCGGCTCTCGCCGCTGGCGAGCGCGGTGCGCCCGTCGAGACTCATGGCGAGCTTGACGCGCACCAGCGGACGCCCGTGCCGCATGCGCTTGACGAAGCCGGCGTTGAGCTCGGCGGCCTCCTGAGCGAGCAGGCCCGCCTCGACGCTGATGCCGGCGGCCCGCAGCGCCGCAGCGCCGCGCCCGTCAACCTGCGGGTTGGGATCGGCCATGGCGTAGACGACGCGCGCCACCTGCGCGGCGGCGAGCGCCTCCACGCACGGCGGCGTGCGGCCGTGGTGGCTGCACGGCTCGAGCGTCACGTAGACATCCGCGCCGCGTGCCTGAGCGCCCGCGGCGGCGAGCGCCGCAGCCTCGGCGTGCGCCTCGCCGGCACGCTCGTGCCAGCCCTCGGCCACGACGCGGCCGCGCTGCGCGATCACGCAGCCGACGCGCGGATTGGGATCGGTCGTTTCCAGGCCGCGCGCCGCGAGCGTCAGCGCGCGCTGCATGGCGAAGCGATCGAAGTCGGAAAACATCAGCGCGTGCCTGCCGCGCCCGCAGCGCCGCTCATTTCTTGCTGCCTTCGCCCGGCTCCGCGTCGTTGGCCGCCGGGTCCGCCGGCAACAGCGGCAGCTGATCGCGGCTCGCGGCACGCGCCGCGGCGCGCTTGCGCGCCGGATGCGCCAGGTGCGGCGCGCCGCGCGGCTGGCTGCGCGCATCGCGCAGACGCTGGATTTCCTCGTGGAACGCCTCGACGTCCTCGAACTGCCGGTACACGGAGGCGAAGCGCACGTACGCCACCTCGTCGAGGTGGCGCAGCTCCTCCATCACCAGCTCGCCGATGGCGCGCGCGGAGACCTCGCGATCGCCGAGGCTGCGCACCTTGTGGACGATGCGGCTGAGGGCTTCGTCGATCTGCTCGCGCGCGACCGGGCGCTTCTCCAGCGCCTTCTCCATGCCGGTGCGCAGCTTGTGCTCGTCGAAGCTCTCGCGGCCGCGGTCGCCCTTGATGACCAGCGGCATCAGCAGTTCTGCGGTCTCGAAGGTCGTGAAGCGCTCGCCGCACTTGAGACACTCGCGCCGGCGGCGGATCTGACGCCCCTCGCCCGCAAGGCGCGAATCGTTCACCTTGGTCTCCTCGTGGCCGCAGAACGGGCAGTGCATGCGCCGCGCGAGCCTCGCCTTAGGCTAGGGACCGTAGACGGGGAAGCGGCGGCACAGCTCGAGCACCTGCGGCCGCACGCGCTCGACCACGTCCGCGGCGCCCTCCGCGTCGAGCACCTCGGCGATGAAATCCGCCACCTGCTCGACTTGCGCCTCGCGGAAGCCGCGCGTGGTGGCAGCCGGCGTACCGATGCGCAGACCGCTGGTGACCATCGGCGGCCGCGGGTCGTTGGGCACGGCGTTCTTGTTCACCGTGATGTTGGCCTTGCCGAGGGCGGCATCGGCGTCCTTGCCGGTGATGTTGCGGTCGGCGAGGCTCATGAGGAACAGGTGATTGTCGGTGCCGCCGGAAACGATCTGGTAGCCGCGCGTGCCGAGGCGCGTGGCCATGGCACGCGCATTCGCCAGCACCTGACGCTGGTAGTCGCGGAACTCCGGCTGCAGCGCTTCGAGCAGCGCCACCGCCTTGGCGGCGATGACATGCATCAGCGGTCCGCCCTGGGTGCCCGGAAACACCAGCGAGTTGACCTTCCTGGCGATCTCCTCATTGGCGCGCGCCAGGATCAGGCCGCCACGCGGCCCGCGCAGTGTCTTGTGCGTGGTGGTGGTGACGATGTCCGCGTGCGGCACCGGGTTGGGATAGATGCCCGCAGCCACCAGCCCCGCCACGTGCGCCATGTCGACCACGAAGTACGCGCCCACGCCGCGTGCGATCTCGGCAAAGCGTCCCCAGTCGATGACGCGCGAGTAGGCGGAGAACCCGGCGATGATCAGCTTCGGCCGGTGCTCCTCGGCAAGGCGCTGCACCTGCGCATAATCGATCTCGCCGGTGTCGGGACGGATGCCGTACTGCGTGGCACGGAAGTACTTGCCGGAGAAGTTGACCTTCGCCCCGTGCGTCAGGTGACCGCCGTGGTCGAGGCTCATGCCGAGGATCGGATCGCCCGGTTGCACCAGCGCCAGGTAGGCGGCGGCGTTCGCCTGCGAGCCCGAGTGCGGCTGCACGTTGGCGAAGTCGGCGCCGAACAGCCGCTTGGCGCGGTCGATGGCGAGCTGCTCGACGACGTCCACGTACTCGCAGCCGCCGTAGTAGCGCTTGCCCGGATACCCTTCGGCGTACTTGTTGGTGAGCACCGAGCCCTGCGCCTCCAGCACCCTTGGTGAGGCGTAATTCTCCGAGGCAATCAGCTCGACGTGCTCCTCCTGGCGGCGCCGCTCGCCGGCGATCGCGCGCGCCAGCTCGGGATCGAAGCCTTCGATGGTCATGGAGGTGCGGAACATGCACGGCGCCTGTGGCATTGAGCTGCGAAGCGGGGGCGGCGAATTGTACCGGGGTCCCCGGGAAATCGCGCGTCTTGCGCACCGCCCCCCGTTACAGCAGGTTCTCCACCACCGCGGACCAGGCATTGGCCAGATTGGTGCGGTTGTAGCCGCCGCCGCCGAGCGCCAGCACGCGGCCGTGGCCCAGGCGGTCGGCGAGCACGCCGAGCTCGCGCGCCGCGCGTCCGTGCACTTCGGGCGTGAAGCGCAGGTGGGTGATGGGGTCGCCCTCGAGACTGTCGGCGCCGCACTGCAGGATGATGAATTCCGGTGCAAAGCGCTCCAGGTGCGCGAGCACGCGCGGCCAGACGGCCGCGAACACCTCCGGGTCGGACCCCGGCGGCAGCGGCACGTTGAGCTTGGTGCCGGCCGCGGCACCGCGGCCGATCTCATCGGCCGCACCGGTGCCCGGGTAGAGGTAGCGCCCGTCCTCGTGCAGATCGGCGAACACCACCGCCGCATCCTCCTCGAAGGCGTAGAACACTCCGTCGCCGTGATGCGCATCGATGTCGACATAGGCGACATGCTTCAGCCCGGCGCGCTTCAATTGCTCGATCGCCACGCCGCAGTCGTTGAATACGCAGAAGCCGGCGGCGCGGTTGCGTGCCGCGTGGTGCAGTCCGGCGATCGGCACGAAGGCACGCCGGCACTCGCCGCGCATGATCGCCTCCATGGCGGTCAGGGTCGCGCCCACCACGCCGGCGGCCGCCTCGTAGACGCCACGGAAAGCCGGGGTATCGCCGGCATCCAACAACCCGGTGCCGCTGGTGGAGCGTTCGCGGACGAACTCGAGGTACGCAGCACTGTGGAAGGAGCGCAGCTCCTCGTCGCTGGCGGTGCGCGGCTCGAGCGTGGTCACGCGTGCGTCGAGCCCGCGGGCGGTGAACTCGCGCACGAAGGCGGCGAGCCGGTCGGGCCCGAACGGATGACCGTCGCCGAAGCCATAGAGCGCGAGGCGTTCGCTCACGATCACGCCGACGCTCATGGGGGTTGTACGCTCCTCGCCGGGCGCAACGCCCGCGTAAGGCCGCGAGGGTAACACAGTGGCCCGCACCGCACGGTGCGCGCGCCGCGCCGCGCGCCATCGGCATCGCCGTCGGCATCGCCATCGGCATCGCGCTCGACGATAATCCATACATGGCGCAATACATCTACACGATGAATCGCGTCGCCAAGATGGTGCCGCCCAAGCGAGTCATCCTGCGCGACATCAGCCTGTCGTTCTTTCCCGGCGCCAAGATCGGCGTGCTCGGCCTGAACGGCTCGGGCAAGTCCTCGCTGCTGCGGATCATGGCCGGCGTCGACCAGGACTTCGACGGCGAGGCTCGTCCCCAGCCCGGCATCCGCATCGGCTTGCTGCCGCAGGAGCCGCAACTGGACCCCGCCGGCGACGTGCGCAGCACGGTCATGGAAGGCCTGGGAGAGACTTTCCGCCAGCTCGAGGAATTCAACCAGATCAGCGAGCGCTTCGCCGAGCCGATGGACGACGAGCAGATGAACACGCTGCTCGCGCGCCAGGCGCAGCTGCAGGACGCGATCGACGCGGCGGGCGGCTGGGAGCTCGAGCGCAAGCTGGATATCGCCGCCGATGCGCTGCGGCTGCCGCCGTGGGAGACCAGCATCGCCACGCTCTCCGGCGGCGAGAAGCGCCGGGTGGCGCTGTGCCGGCTGCTGCTGTCGGCCCCGGACATGCTGCTGCTCGATGAACCGACCAATCATCTCGATGCCGAGTCGATCGCCTGGCTCGAGCGCTATCTCGAGGAATACCCGAGCACGGTGATCGCGGTGACGCACGATCGCTATTTTCTCGACAACGTGGCGCAATGGATCCTCGAGCTCGATCGCGGCCACGGCATCCCCTGGCACGGCAACTATTCCTCGTGGCTGGAACAGAAGGAGCAGCGCCTGGCGCTCGAGGAGCGCGAGCGCGAGGCGCTGCGCCGCACGCTCGCGCACGAGCTCGAATGGGTGCGGCAGAATCCGCAGGCGCGCCAGGCAAAGAGCAAGGCGCGCCTGCAGCGCTACGAGGAGCTTGCCTCGCGCGAATTCCAGGAGCGCAACGAGACCAATGAGATCTACATCCCCCCGGGCGAGCGCCTCGGCGAGCTGGTGATCGAAGTCGCGGGGCTGCGCAAGGGTTACGGCGAGCGGCTGCTGATCGACAATCTCAGCTTCAAGCTGCCGCGCGGCGGCATCGTCGGCATCATCGGGCCGAACGGCGCCGGCAAGACCACGTTGTTCCGCATGCTCACCGGGGCCGAAGCGGCCGATGCCGGCGAGATCCGCATCGGCCCGACGGTGCGCCTGGCGTACGTCGACCAGTCGCGCCAGGCACTCGATGACAAGAAGAGCGTGTGGCAGGAGATCTCCGGCGGCCTCGACATGATCAAGGTCGGCAACTACGAGACCCCCTCGCGCGGCTACGTCGGCCGCTTCAATTTCAAGGGCGCGCAGCAGCAGCAGCTGATCGGCGAGCTCTCCGGCGGCGAGCGCAACCGCGTGCATCTCGCCAAGGTGCTGCGCGCCGGCGGCAACGTACTGCTGCTCGATGAGCCCACCAACGATCTGGACGTCGAGACGCTGCGCGCGCTGGAAGAGGCGCTGCTGAACTTTCCCGGCTGCGCCGTGGTGATCTCGCACGATCGCTGGTTCCTCGACCGCATCGCCACGCACATCCTCGCCTTCGAGGGCGACTCGCAGGTCGTGTGGTTCGAGGGCAACTACCAGGAGTACGTCGCGGACTTCAAGCGACGCAAGGGCGAGGACGCCGCCCGGCCGCATCGCATCCGCTACAAGCCCCTGACCCGCTGAGCACTCTCTTGTCCGGTCCGATGAGCGCGGCACAACCCTCCGCCGACGAGCAGCCGACGTGGTGGCGCTGGGCGGGTCCGCTCGGCGCGTTGCTGGTGTTCGCAGGCGTCGCGCTGGTGCTGCATCACCAGCTCGCGCACCTGCACGTTCGCAACGTGGTTGCGCATCTGCACGCCATCCCGCGCCGCCAGGTGCTGGCCGCCCTCGGCTTCACCGCCGCCAGCTACTGGCTGCTCACGACCTACGAGGTGCTGGCGCTTGCCTACCTGAGGCGCGTCATCCCCTACACGCGCATCCTGTTCACTTCGTTCATCGCCTACTCGTTCGGCCACACGCTCGGCTTCGCCGCCTTCACCGGCGCCGCGATCCGCTTCCGCCTGTACGCCACCGCCGGCGTCACCGCCATCGACGTCGCCACCATCACCGCCTTCTGCAGCCTGTCGCTCGGCATCGGGCTGGCGACCGTGTCGGGCGTGTCGCTGTTCCTCGCGCCGGGACACGCCGCGAGCGTGCTGCGGCTGCATCACAACTGGTCGATCCTGGTCGGAGCGCTGCTGCTCGCGGCCGTGGCCGCCTATGCGCTGTGGGCGTGCCTGGCGCGCGCCACCCTCGAGATCCGCGGCTGGGCGCTGCGTGCGCCGGGGACGCGCATCGGCCTGGCGCAGCTCGTGCTGTCGGTGATGGACCTGTCGCTGTCCTCGGCGGTGCTGTGGTCGTTGCTGCCGCCGGCGGCGCACATCGCCTTCATTCCGTTCCTCGGCGTGTACGCCGCGGCGGTGATCGCCGGCATCGTGAGTCACGTGCCCGGCGGCGTCGGGGTGTTCGAGGCGGTCATCCTGCTCACCCTGCCCGGCGTGCCCACCGATGCGCTGCTCGGCTCGCTGCTCGCTTACCGCGCGGTGTACTACCTGGTACCGCTGGTGTGCGCGACGCTGCTGTTCGCCTCGAAGGAGCTGGCCACGCAGCGTGCAGCGCTGGCGCGCGCACACGAGCTCGCCACGCTGTACATCGCGCCGGTGGTGCCGCAGATCGCCGGCTCGCTCACCTTCCTCGCCGGTGCGCTGCTGCTGTTCTCGGGCGCAACCCCGGCGGTCGACGAGCGGCTGGCGTTCCTCGACCAGTTTCTGCCGCTGGCGGTGCTGGAGATTTCGCATCTCGCCGGCAGCATCGTCGGTCTGGGCCTGCTGGTGCTGGCGCGCGCGCTGTTCCGCCGGGTGCGCGCCGCCTACCACATCTGCGTCTGGCTGCTGGTGGCGGGCGTGTTCGCCTCGCTGCTGAAGGGGCTGGACTTCGAGGAGGCGAGCCTGCTGCTGCTGGTGCTCGGAGTGCTGGTGCTCGGGCGCCGCGCCTTCTACCGCCCCACCGCCATCCTCGCGGAGCGTTTCACCCCGGCGTGGCTGGCGAGCATCGTCGGCGTGATCGCCATGGCGCTGTGGATCGGCGCGGTGTCCTCGCGTCACGTCGCCTACAGCCCCGAGCTGTGGTGGACGTTCGCGCTCGACGGCAACGCGCCGCGCGCGCTGCGCGCCTCGCTGGCCGTGGTGGTGCTCGGCGCCGCCTACGTGCTGCTGAACATGCTGCGCCCGGCGCCTCCCGAGCCCGCGGTTGCCGGTGTCGCGGAGCTGGCGCGGGTGCGCCCGCTGATCGCCGCCGCGGACCTGACGCTCGCCAATGCCGCGCTCACCGGCGACAAGCGCCTGCTGTTCAGCGACGCCGGCGACGCCTTCGTCATGTACCAGGTCGCGCGCCACAGCTGGATCGCGCTCGGCGACCCGGTCGGCTCTCAACAAGGTGCCGAGGAACTGGTGTGGCGGCTGCGCGAGATGTCCGACCAGCACGGCGCGCAGACGGTGTTCTATCAGGTCGTCGCCGAGCGGCTCGGGCTGTACGTGGACCTCGGCCTCGCGGCACTGAAGATCGGCGAAGAGGCACGCGTGCCGCTCGCCGACTTCTCGCTCGAGGGAGCCGCGCGCGCCGAGCTGCGGCAGTCGCACCGGCGCGCCCAGCGCGACGGCGCGAGCTTCGAGGTGATCCCGCCGGAGGGCGTGGCGCGGTTGCTGCCGGCCCTGCAACGCATCTCCGACGCCTGGCTCTCCGCCACGTCAACCGGCGAGAAGCGCTTCTCGGTGGGTGCGTTCTCGGCGCACTACCTGCGGCAGTTCCCGCTCGCGCTGGTGCGCGCCGACGGCGTGCCCGCGGCCTTTGCCAATCTGTGGACCACCGCGACGCGCGCCGAGGTGTCAGTGGACCTCATGCGGTTCGGCCCGGACGCGCCGCGCGGCGCCATGGACTACCTGCTCCTCGAGCTGATGCTGTGGGGACGGCGTGAGGGCTACCGCTGGCTCAATCTCGGCATGGCGCCGCTCGCCGGGCTGGAAACGCATCCGCTCGCGCCCGCCTGGCACCGCGTCGGCAACCTCATCTTCCATCACGGCGAGCACTTCTATAACTTCGACGGCCTGCGACGCTACAAGGCGAAGTTCGAGCCGACCTGGGAAGCGCGCTACCTGGCCGCGCGCGGCGGCATCGCGCTGCCGCGGGTACTGGTGGACGTCTCGGTGCTGATCGCCGGCGGCATGAAGGAGCTGTTCGCCCGATGAGATGGCAGCTCGCACCGTGTGACATAACGCGCAGCGCGCGCGACAGCGCCCGGGGTGCGCAAGCCGCAGACCCGCCCGCGGCAGGCTTCGGTTAACATGGGGCTCGAGGCGGCATAGACAACAACATGAGCCGCGGCCATGTCCCTGTACATCGACGCAAGCAGCCAACTGCATCACGACCTGGCGAAGAACCTGGTGGTGACCTGTCCACACTGCCAGGCGGTGGCGCACATCACCCCGAGCGCGGTGCCGCGCTTCGAGGACCTGCAGCTCTACCGTCCCCGGCAGGTGGGCCTGGTGTACCTGTGCGATGCCTGCCACATGCCGATCTTCCTGCGTTTCACGGTACGGGTGTACGGCGCGACGCGCATCGAGCTGTCACCGCAGTTCACCGAGATCGAGCGGGCACGCGAGAAATTCAGTTTCACCTACATCCCCGAGGACGTGGAGCTGCTGTTCCGCGAGGCGCTCGCCTGCTTCTCGCAGGGAGCGTTCAACGCCTTCGCCTCCATGTGTCGGCGCACCGCGCAGGCGATGTTTGCCGACCTCGGTGAGGCCGGCAAGCTGCGGTTGTTCGACGAGCTGAACGCGGTGCGCGACCTGGCGGGCATCGCGCCGGAACTCTTCGCCAAGCTGCGGACCGTGCTGTTCGGCTCGGATCCCGAGGCACGGCTGCCGCTGCTCGACGGCTACGAGGGGGGCATCCTGCTCGAGGTGGCGAAGGATCTTCTCTACGAAGCGTACGTGCGCAAGGGCAAGCTGCAGCAGGCGATCATGGTGCGGCGCTTCTTCCTCGATGAAACCGGCAGCCACGTCGCGCCGTTCGTGTCGGCGAGCTGAACGCTAGCCGACGAAGCGCCGCGCGTTGCGCAACAGCCGCATCCAGCCGCTGTAGGGGCCGGCGCGCGGCGCGCGTGCCGGGAGTCCTCTGAACGTTTGGTTCGTGGTACGCTCCCCAATAAGAGAGAATTACAACTCACGCAGACCCAAATTTCCGTAGAAGGCAGCAAGAGTGGCTGAGCCGGCCCAGGTCTTCGTAAGTTACTCGCGGAATGACAAGGATCGCGTTGTCGAGTTGATCGGCAAACTGCGCACGGCCGGCGTGTCCGTGTGGCTCGACACGAGCGGCATCGACGGCGCTACGCGCTGGGGCGAGCAGATCGTTCATGCGCTGGAGAGCGCCAAGGTGCTCATGCTGATGGTCACCGAGGCGGCGGTGCACTCCGATAACGTCGCCAAGGAGGTGGTGCTGGTCAGTGAGCGCAAGGGGCACATTCTGCCGGTCCACCTCGAGCCGACGCAGATTCCCGCGAGCCTGAAGTACCAGCTGGCCGGCATCCAGCACATCGAATGCTTCAATTCCGCCGACTCCGACCAGAGCCTGAAGGCGATCCTGCGCTCGCTCGAGCGGATCGGAGTGAGCATCGCGCCGCCGCCGCAGACCGCGGCGGCTACCCGTGCCGTGCCTCTCAGCGCGCCCACCCCGGCAGGAGCGACTATCGAGCGCGGTGCGCTGGCGGTCCTCCCGTTCGACAACATAAGCCCCGACCAGGACACCGACTACTTCAGCAACGGGCTCACCGAGGAGCTGATCGCACGGCTCTCGATCGTGAGCGAGATCGAGCTGATCTCCCGTTGGGCGTCGATGCAGCTGAAGGACCGCAAGCAGGACAGCCGCCTGATCGGCAACGAGCTCGGCGCGCGCTACATCGTCGGCGGCAGTGTCCGCCGCTTCCAGGATTCGGTGCGCATCACGGTGCAGCTGGTGGACGTCGGAACCAACCGCCAGCTCTGGGGGCATACCTACAAGGGCAAGCTCGACGACATCTTCGATATCCAGGAGCAGGTGGCGCAGCAGATCGTGGAAGCGCTCAAGCTCAAGCTGTCGTTCTCCGAAAAGCTCTCGCTGACCAAGCGGCAGACGGTCAACGCTCAGGCCTACGATCTTTACCTGCGCGGCCAGGATTACCTATATCGCCTGACCAAGCGCAGCGTGGACCGCGCGATTCAGCTCTTCGAGAAAGCGATCGAGCTCGATCCGCGCTACGCCGCGGCGTACGCCGGCTGCTCGAGCGCTTACGGGCAGATGTACTGGTTGTTCGCGCGCGAGGAGAAGTACCGCGATCGGGCGCAAGAGCTCAGCTTCAAGGCGCTGATGTACGACAACAACCTCGCGGAGGCCTACACCGCGATGGGCCTGTCGTACTTCATCTCGGGCAAGTTCGAGGAGGCGAGCGCCGCGAGCCGCAAGGCCATCGAGCTCGACCCGGACGACTTCATCGCGCACTGGACGCTCGGGCGGATTCATTTCACAAGCGGCGAATTCGAGCAGGCCTACGCACTCTACCGGCGCGTCATCGAGCTCAAACCCAGCTTCCTGTCCGCTTATCAGGACCTGCAGATGACCTGCCGGCGGCTGGGGCGGCAGGAGGAGGCGGATCTCACGCGCAGCCAGCTGCTGGAGCGGTTCCCTAACCACTTGCTGCAGAACCCGGATGACGCGCGGGCACGCGTCATCCACGCGATCAATCTCGCCGATGTGAACCGCAAGGATGAAGCCATGCGGGAAGGCACCCAGGCGCTCGAGCAGAGCCCCGGCGATCCGGTGATGCTGTACAACATCACCTGCCTGTATGCGCAGCTTGGCGAGCCCGAGCGCGCCGTCGATACGCTGCGCCAGGCGATTGCCGTGGGGTACGCAAACTTCGCCTGGATCCGGCAGGACCCGGACGTGAATTCGTTGCGCGAGCGTGCCGACTTCCAGGCGCTGACGGCCGGACACTAGCCGACGAAGCGCCGCGCGTTGCGGAACAGGCGCATCCAGCCGCTGTAGCGGCCGGCGTCCGCCGGTCGCCAGGAGTTCTGCAGCGAGCGGAACGAGCGTTCCGGGTGCGGCATGATGATGGTGACGCGTCCGTCGCGGTTGGTGAGCGCCGCCAGACCCTCGGGCGTGCCGCTCGGATTGGCCGGGTAGCGCGTGGCGGGGCTGCGGTCGGGGTTCACGTAGCGCAGGCCGACCAGGCCGCTGCCGCGGCAGGCGGCGGCGAGCTCCGCCGAGGCGAACTCGGCGCGCCCTTCCCCGTGTGATACCGCGACCGGCAGCAGCGAGCCGGCCATGCCGTCCAGCAGCACCGAGTCGCAGCGCTGCACTTCCACCAGTGAGAAGCGCGCCTCGAACTGCTCGCTGCGGTTCTGCACGAAGCGCGGCCACGCCTCGCTTCCGGGAATCAGGCTCTTGAGCGCAGCGAACATCTGGCAGCCGTTGCAGATGCCGAGCGCGAAGCTGTCGCTGCGTGCGAAGAAGCGCGCGAACTCCTCGCGCAGCGCGCCGTGGAACAGGATGGACTTCGCCCAACCCTCCCCGGCCCCGAGCACGTCCCCGAAGGAGAAGCCGCCGCAGGCCACCACCCCTTTGAACTCAGCGAGCGTGCGCCGCCCGCCGAGCAGGTCGCTCATGTGTACGTCGTGCGCGGTGAAGCCGGCCTGCGCGAACGCCGCCGCCGTCTCCACCTGGCTGTTGACGCCCTGCTCGCGCAGGATCGCCACCGCCGGACGACCGCTCCTGGCGACGTACGGCGCGGCGACGTCCTCCTGCGGGTCGAAGCTGAGCTCGACGCTCAGCCCGCCGGCGTGCTCGTCGGCTTGCGCCGCGAATTCCTCGTCGGCGCATTGCGGATCATCGCGCAGCCGCCGCAGCCGCCACGAGGTCTCCGACCACGCGCGGCGCAGCTCGGCCCATGATTCATCGAGCTGCAGCTCGCCGGCGCGCAGCCGCACGCGCAGCTCGCGCTGCGGCGTGCCGAGACGCACCGCGTGCTCGAGCAGCCCGTGGCGCGCCAGCACCGCGGTGAACGCCCGCTCGTCCGCGGCCAGGACCTGCAGCACCACCCCGGGCTCCTCGGCAAACAGCTGCGCCAGCGGCGCGCTTCCGGCCGGCAGCACGACCTCCAGGCCGCAATGCCCGGCGAACGCCATCTCCACCAGGGTGACGAACAGGCCGCCGTCGGAGCGGTCGTGGTAGGCGCGCAGCAGCCCCGCGGCGCGCAGCTCCGCGAGCGCCGCGGTGAGCTGCAGCAGGCGGCGGGGGTCGTCGAGATCGGCGGGCTCGTCGCCCAGCTCGCCGTACACCTGCGCGAGCGCCGAGCCGCCCAGGCGGTTACGGCCGGCGGCCAGGTCGAGGAGCCACAGCGAGCTGGCGCCCTCGTGCAGCTGCAGCGCCGGAGTGAGCGTGCGGCCGGCGTCGGCCACCTGCGCGAACGCCGACACCACCAGCGAGACCGGCGCGATGACGCTCTTCTGCACACCGTCCGCCTCGCGCCAGGCGGTCCGCATCGACAGCGAGTCCTTGCCGACCGGTATGGCGATGCCGAGCTGCGGGCACAGCTCCTTCGCCACCGCACGTACCGTCGCGTACAGCGCCGCGTCCTCGCCGGGCTCGCCGCATGCCGCCATCCAGTTGGCCGACAGGCGGATCTGCGACAGCGTCGCGATGTCCGCCGCCAGCATGTTGGTGATCGCCTCCGCGACCGCGAGGCGACCGGAGGCGGGCGCATCGAGCAGCGCCACCGGGCTGCGCTCGCCGATGGCCATCGCTTCTCCCGCGCAACCCTGGTAGTCGGCGAGCGTCACCGCCACGTCGCTCACCGGCACCTGCCACGGTCCCACCAGCTGATCGCGGCTGATGAGACCGCCGACGGTGCGATCGCCGATGGTGATGAGAAAGGTCTTGTCGGCCACCGCCGGCAGGCGCAGCACGCGGTACGCGGCCTCGCGCAGGATGAGCGCGCCGGCGTCGAACGGCCGCGGTGCGCCGGCGGCGCTCGCCACCGTGCGGGTCAGGCGCGGCGGCTTGCCGAGCAGCACCTCGAGTGGCATGTCGACCGGGTCGCTGCCGAACAGCGGGTCGCGCACCTTGAGCTGTCCGCTCGCATCGATCGTGCCGATCACCGCGTACGGGCAGCGCTCGCGCGCGGCGAGCGCCGCGAACTGCGACAGCGCCGCCGGCGCGATGACCAGCACGTAGCGCTCCTGCGCCTCGTTGCACCACAACTCGAGCGGTGACAGTCCCGGCTCGGCGCTCGGGATGGCGCGCAGATCGAGGTGCGCACCGCGCCCGTCGTGCGCCACGGCCTCGGGCACGGCATTGGATAGCCCGCCCGCTCCGACGTCGTGAATGAGCGCGATGGGGTTGTCTGCACCGAGCGCCCAGCAGCGGTCGATCACTTCCTGGGCGCGGCGCTGCATCTCGGGATTGCCGCGCTGCACGGAGGCGAAATCCAGGTCCGCGCTCGAGCTGCCGCTGCCGAGCGAGGAGGCGGCGCCGCCGCCGAGGCCGATGAGCATGGCCGGGCCGCCGAGCACCACGAGCTGGGCGCCGACCGGGATCGGTGCCTTGTCCACGTGCATGCGGCGCACGTTCCCCACGCCCCCGGCGAGCATGATCGGCTTGTGATAGCCGCGCACGCGCTGCGGTGGATCGCCGGGCGCGTGCTGCTCGAAGGTGCGGAAATAGCCGCACACCGCCGGCCGGCCGAATTCGTTGTTGAACGAGGCCGCCCCGATGGGTCCTTCGATCATGATGTCGAGCGCCGAGGCGATGCGCGCCGGCGCGCCGAACGCTCGCTCCCACGGCTGCTCGTAGCCGGGAATGCGCAGGTGCGACACGCAGAAGCCGGTCAGCCCCGCCTTGGGTTTACCGCCGCGCCCCGTGGCCCCCTCGTCGCGGATCTCCCCGCCCGAGCCGGTCGCCGCTCCCGGGAACGGCGAGATCGCGGTGGGGTGATTGTGGGTCTCCACCTTGATGAGGATGTCGATTGGCTCGTGGCTGGCGCGGTAGACGCCGCTGTCGGGCGCGGGGAACCAGCGCGCGCCGTCTGCGCCCGCGAGCACCGCGGCGTTATCCCGGTAGGCCGACAGCACTCCGGCCGGGTGGCGCGCGTGGGTGTAGCGGATCATCTCAAACAGCGACTCTGGCTGCGCCTCGCCGTCGATGACCCAGCGCGCGTTGAAGATCTTGTGGCGGCAGTGCTCGGAGTTGGCCTGCGCGAACATCATCAGCTCGACGTCGCTCGGATCACGTCCGAGCCGGGCGAAGCTCGCCAGCAGGTAGTCCATCTCCTCCGTCGATAGCGCCAGGCCGAGCTCGCGGTCGGCCGCCTCGAGCGCCGGGCGACCCGCGGCCAGCGACACGCGCGTGAACGGGCGCGGCGCGTGGTGCTCGAACAGCCGCGTGGCCGCGGCGTCATCGAGCAGCACCTGCTCGGTCATGCGGTCGTGCAGCAGCGCGGCGAGCGGCAGCAGCCGTGCCGGGCCGAGCGCCTGGCGCGCGTGCAGACGGTAGGCGATGCCGCGCTCGATACGGCGCACCGCGTCGAGCCCGCACGCCTGCGCGATCTCGCTCGCCTTGCTCGACCAGGGCGAGATCGTGCCGAGTCGCGGCACCACCAGCAGGCACTCGCCCGCGCCGCCGGCCACCGCCGGCTGCCGCGGCCCGTAGGTGAGCAGCGCCTCCAACACCTGCCGCTCGGGCGCGCCGAGGGTGCGCGCCAGGTCGACGAAATGCACGTAGCGCGCCTCGAGGCCCGCGACCGCGGGGTCACGCGCGCCGAGACGCTCGAGGAGTTTGGCGATGCGGAACGCGGAAAGTGCGACCGGTCCGGCGAGCTGCAGCATGGACTGCGCGGCGGTCACTTCTTCTCGCCGGGCGGCGTAGAGTAGATGGGCATGGGAAACTGCGCCACGTTGGCGCCGCTCTCCAACACGGTGATCTTGGCCGGACCGTGCTTGCGCACTTCGTCGATGCGCAGGATCGAGTGCATGGGCAGGAAAGTGCGCTTGACGCCGGAGAATTCGCCCTTGATGCGCTCCTCGCCGGGGTCGAGCACCACCGAGGAGCGCTCGCCGAACAGCAGCTCCTCGACCTCGATGAAGCCGAACAACTCGCCGTGGCTCACCTTGCGGGCGTAGACCTCGTAAATCTTGCCCTGATTCACGAACATAATGCGGAAAATGTGACTGGTTGCCATGGCGGAGCGGGGGGTCACTGCTACTTTGACGCTGACATTATATGTCCGGGCGCGCCGGGGAAGCTGCCGCGTCCGCGCGAAACTGGGGCTGCAGGCGTACTTACACCGCAACGGATGACTCCTTTGAGTCGGGGAACCATGCTCAGGCTGCGAATCGTCAGTGACCAGCGGCGTTCGCTTGCCGAACGCAGCAGCGCGCTGTTCTCGGTGGAGGGCGGCACCATCGGCCGCTCGGCCGACAACGATTGGGTGCTGCCCGATCCGCTGCGCTACGTGTCCGCGCATCACGCGCGCGTGCTGTTCCGCGACGGCCAGTTCTATCTGCAGGACGTCAGCACCAACGGGGTATACGTCAACGACGACATGGAGCCGCTCGCCAAGCGCGGCTCGAGCGGCTATCGCCTCGCCAACGGCGACGTGCTGCGCATCGGCGATTACCACATCGTGGCCGCGCTCGAGCAGGCGGAGCGCGAGCCGGACGCCGCGGACGCCGCGGTGCCCACCAGCATCCACGCGCTGCACACGCTCGGCCGCGCGGCCGAGCGCGACATCGGCGCGCCGCTCAACGTCGAGGAATTGCTGGTGCCGGTGATCGACCTGGATCCGGTACTGCCGGTGACTGCTTACGGCCAGACGGTCAGCTCCGGACGGGTACAGGCGCTCGCGCAATCGGCCGAGTTCGCCGCGCAACCGTCCGCCGCGCAGTCGCTCGCGCGCCTGGCGGAAGTTGTGGCGCGCGAGCCGAAGAAGAACGGCGGCGCGCTGGCGCTCGCACTCGAGGACGTCCACACCGGGCTCGATGCGTTCTGCCGCGGTGCCGGCATCGAGTCCGAGCAGCTGCCAGCGGAGGCACAGACGCGTCTGCTGCACCTCGCGGGCCGGCTGTTCCGCGAAACGCTGGTGGGCTTCAAGGAACTGGAGCGCACGCGCGACGAGACCCGCAACCGCTACCGCATCGAGCTGCCGCCGCCGGAGCACGACGATCCGCGGCCCTCGCTCGCCAACTCCCGGGTCGAGGACCTGATGGTGGCGCTGTTCATACAGCACGAGGGGCGACGGCTCGACTCGGTACAATGGCTGCGCGAGACGATCGGCGAAGGCAAGCTGCACGAGACCGCCATCGCGCAGGCGACGCGCGCCGCATTCGTCGAGTTTCTCGACCGCCTCGACCCGGCCGAGCTCGAAGCACGCTTCGAGCGCGCCGCGCGGCGCGGCAAGGCGCGCTCCGCCGACAAGGCGCAGTACTGGGAGCTGTTCACCACCTTCTACCGCAATCTCATCGAGATGCCGGTGGATCATCTGCCGCACACGTTCGTCGAGGCGTTCGCCGCCGCCTACCGCGAGGCGTTGAAGAAGCCACCCGATGGAGCCTGAGCGCGCAGCGCGCGCGCGGCGCCGGCATGCGCAGCCGCGAGGTGCGCGCCGGGGTCGCGCTTGACGCGCGGCGCGACACTGCGGCTATAGTGCGACGCGCTGCCCGGCAGGAGCGTGGCGTAGCCAAGGCAGCGCGACGATGTGAGGTGGCGGAGAGGGTGGGATTCGAACCCACGTGCCGGAATTACCCGACCATCCGATTTCGAGTCGGCGCCGTTATGACCGCTTCGGTACCTCTCCAACAGTGAGCCTCGTGTCGTGAGCCTCGTTTTTTGGGGCGGGTATTCTAGCGGAAAGCCGTGCGGTGAGAGGAGCTTCGTGCGCGCATGCACCCGCGTCGCGGCGCTCGGCCTGCTGGCCGTGAGCGCCGCCTGCGGCCGCGTCGGGCCGTCGTCGGCACTCGACGAGATCCGCGCACGCGGCGAGCTGCGCGTGGTCACGCTCAACCTGCCGACCTGCTACTACCTCGGCGCGCAGGGCACCGAAGGGCTCGAGTACGAGCTGGCGGGCGCCTATGCCGCGCGGCTGCGCGTCAAGCTCAGCATGTACACGGTCGCCGACGAGCGCGCCATGCAGGGCGAGCTCGCCGCGGGACGCGCCGACATCGCCGCCGCCTCGCTCAGCAACACCGCCGAATGGAGCCGCGTCGGCGAGGCGGCCGCCCCCTACGCGCGCATCCCGCAGCTCGTGGTCTATGCGCGCAGCGGCGTGCGCCCGCGCGACACGCTGCAGCTCGAATCCGCGCGCATCGCGGTACGCTCCGGCAGCGCGCAGGAGCGCATCCTGCAGCGTCTGAAGAGCACCGTCGCCCCGGCGCTGCAGTGGGAAGAGACCGCGCCGAGCTCGGCGGACCCGGTGGAGGACGTCGATTCGGGTGAAGCGCAGTACGCGATCACCGACGCGCGCGAATTCTCCTTCGCCCATCACCTCTACCCCAACGTGCTGGCGGGCTTCGCGCTCGCCGAGGAGCGCCCGGTACAGTGGCTGGTGCGCCGCAACGCACCCAAGCTGCTGGCGAGCGTCAACGCCTTCTTCCGCGACCTCGGCGCCTCCGCACGCCTGGCGCAGCTGCTGCAGGACTCCTCCGGTGACACGCGGCGCTTCGCCTACGAGGAGTCGCGCGAATTCCAGACGCACGTCGCCGACCGCCTGCCGCTGTATCGCTCGTGGTTCGAGGCGGCCGCCGCACAGTGGGGCCTCGACTGGCGCCTGCTGGCAGCGATCGGCTACCAGGAGTCGAAGTGGGATCCGCACGCGCAGTCGGACGACGGTGCGTTCGGGGTGATGATGCTCACGGCGGATACCGCCCAGGCCATGGGCATCCGCGACCGCGCCAACCCCGAGCAGAGCATCTTCGCCGGCGCCCACTACCTGGCGCAGGTGCGCGAGATGATCCCCGAGCGCATCGCCGAGCCGGACCGCACCTGGCTGACCGTGGCCGCCTACAACGTCGGCTTCGGGCATCTGGAGGATGCACGCATCATCACGCAGGCGCTCGGCAAGGATCCGGATTCCTGGAGCGAGGTGCGCGAGCGCCTGCCGCTGCTCGCCCAGCAGCGCTGGTACACCCGCGCGCGGCGCGGCTACGCGCGCGGCTGGGAGCCGGTGCAGTTCGTCGACCGCATCCAGCGCTTTCTCACACTGCTCGAATGGCAGCCCGGGGAAAGCGGCCCGGCGCCCGCCGCGGCGGCAGCCGCCGCGGCCGCAACCGCGCCCGCAACCGCGCCCGCGACGCAGCCCCAGGCCCCCGCGGGGCACGCTGCGCCGCCCGCCGCACCGCCTGCCGCACCGCCCGCCGCGCCGCGTGCGGCGACGCCGGGGGCCTGAACGCACCGTCAGTCGCGACGCTGCGCGAAGAACTGCTGCAGCAGCCGCGCGCAATCGTCCATCAGCACGCCGCCGAACACGTCGACGCGATGATTGAGGCCCGGCAGCGCGAACACATCGGTGATGCTGCCGGCACCGCCGGCGCGCGTATCCCAGGCCCCGAACACCAGCCGGCGCACGCGCGCGTGCACCAGGGCGGCGGCGCACATGACGCACGGCTCGAGCGTCACGTAGAGCGTGGTACCGCCGAGCCGGTAGCTGCCCCGCGCCTGCCCGGCGGCGCGCAGCACGCGCACTTCAGCATGCGCGGTCGGGTCGTGGCTGGCGATCGGCGCGTTGCCGGCGGCGGCAATGACGGCATCGTCCGCCACCAGCACGGCGCCGACCGGCACCTCGCCGTTCGCCGCCGCGGTGCGCGCCTGCTCGAGCGCTGCACGCATGAAGGCGGCGTCATTGCCGGGGTCGGCCGGGCCGGTCACGGCGGCGCCGCGGCGGGCGGCGGCAGGAACAGCGCCGGGTCGACGAAATCCGCGTTCAGCGCCACGCCAAAGTGCAGGTGCGGCCCGGTGGCGCGGCCGGTCGCGCCGACCTTGCCGATCACGCTGCCGGCGCGCACCCGCTCTCCGGGTCGCACGCCGATGGCGCTCATGTGGCAGTACATGGTGACGAGACCCAGGCCATGGTCGAGGATCACGGTGTTGCCATTGAAGAAGAAGTTACCGGTGTCGACGACGCGGCCGTCGGCGGCGGCGTGAATGGGAGTGCCGGAATCGGCGGCGATGTCCATGCCGCTGTGCGGACTGCGCGGCTCGTTGTTGAAGACGCGCCGCGAGCCGAACGAGCTCGTGCGCACACCCGACACCGGTGGCAGCAGCCGCAAGGTCGCCGGCGGCACTTCCGTGTAGGTGGCGTAGGCGCGATGCAGGCGCGGCAGCTCGCGGTTGACGCGCGCCAGATCCTTCGCCGACAGGTTCACCTGCGCCGGCGCCACCGTGAGGCGCTGCACGACGTACTGCTTGTCGGCGACCTCGAAGCCCACGACGCTGGCGGCGGCGCCACCGTCCTGCACCTGCACCTCGGCGTGACCCGGCGGCTGCGACAGCGGGATGCCGACCACCGCCAGCCACTGGTCCGCGCGGCGCACCAGCAGCACGCGGTGCCCGGCGAAGGTGACCGGCGGCGCGCGTCCGCCGGGCGCGCCAACCGCGAGCAGCGCGACCCCGCCGGGCACGCGCTCCTCATCGGGCAGGCCGGGCGCTGCTGCTTGCGCCATGGCGTCCGGCGGCACCGCCGCCGCCGGCTGCGCCGCGGGGAGACGCATCCCGGCGGCGCACAGCAGCAGCGTCAGCCACGCGGCGTGCCGCTTCATTTGCGCCCCGTCACACGTGCGGTGAGCGTGCCGCGCGCCAGGCGCGCCTCGATGAGGTCGCCGCGCTGCACGCTGTCGGCATCCGTCAACAGCGCGCCGTCCTGCGTCGTGACGATGGCGAAGCCGCGCGCCAGCGTCGCCAGCGGGCTGACGCTATTGAGCGCGCGCGCAGCCAGATCGAAGCGCTGGCGCGTGAGCGGCAGCCGCGCGGCGAGCGTGCGCAGCAGCCGCGCATGCAGCGCGGCGTGCGCAGCCTGGTGATGCTGCAGCAGCTGCCGCGCGCCGTAGCGGCCGAGACGCTCGTGGCAGTGCCGCAGGTGCAGCGCGTCGCGCTGCAGGCCGCCGCGCGCGGCGGCCGTCAGGCGCTGCTCGAGGTCGTCCAGCCGCTGCAGCTGCTGTTGCAGCCGTGCGCCGGGATGTGCGAGCTGCAGCCGCCGGCCGAGCGTTGCGGTGCGCGCCTCGCCGGCACGCAGCTCGCGCCGCATGCCTGCGCCGAGTCGCTGCGCGCAGCGCCGCAGCGTCTCCAGGCAGGCACGCCGGTCGGGAACCACCAGCTCCGCGGCGGCCGACGGCGTCGGTGCACGCGCATCGGCCACGAAATCCGCGATGGTGAAGTCGATCTCGTGCCCGACCGCGGACACCACCGGTAGCCGGCAGGCGTGGATGGCGCGTGCCAGGCGCTCGTCGTTGAACGCCCACAGGTCCTCGAGCGAGCCGCCGCCGCGCGCCAGAATCAGCACGTCGCACTCGGCGCGCGCCGCGGCACTCTCGAGCGCCGCCACCAGCGCCGGCGCCGCCGCCGCCCCCTGCACCGCGCTCGGATAGACCACCACCGCGGCGGCCGGATAACGGCGCGCGAGAATGTGCAGGATGTCGCGCAGCGCCGCACCGCTCGGCGAAGTGATCACGCCGACGCGCCGCGGGAAGCGTGGCAGCGCGCGCTTGCGCCCGCTGGCGAACAGCCCTTCCGCGGCCAGGCGATTTTTCAGCCGCTCGAACTCGCGCCGCAGCGCGCCGACGCCGGCCTCCTCGAGGTGCTCGACGAGCAGCTGGTACTCGCCGCGGGCCTCGTAGACGCTGATGCGGCCGCGTACCAGCACCTGGGTGCCCGAGCGGGGCGTGAAACCGACGAGCGTATTCTTCAGGCGGAACATCGCGCAGTGCAGCTGCGCATCGCGGTCCTTGAGCGAGAAATACCAGTGGCCGGAGGCGGGCTGCGAGAAGTTCGACAGCTCACCCTCCACCCACACCACTCCCAGCCCGCGCTCGAGCAGTAGCCGCACTTCCCGGTTCAGCCGCGAAACGCTGTAGACGTCGCGGCCCGGTGCCGCGGCAATGCCGCTATCGTGAGGCGAAGACATAAACTGTGAACCTTAACATGAGGTTTACCGCGCCCGCCCGAGCGCCTACAATTGCGCATGCGCATCCTCGAAGAAGCCCTCACCTTCGACGACGTCCTGCTCGTCCCGGCTTACTCGGAAATTCTGCCGCGCGAGGCTGACCTCGCCACCAATATCACGCGCCGCATCCGCCTCAACGTGCCGCTGATGTCGGCGGCCATGGACACCGTGACCGAGGCGCGCCTCGCCATCACCATCGCCCAGGAAGGCGGCATCGGCATCATTCACAAGAGCATGACCATCGAGATGCAGGCGCGCGAGGTCGGGCGGGTGAAGAAGTTCGAAAGCGGCGTCATCCGTGACCCGATCACGGTCTCGCCCGACATGTCGATCCGCGAGGTGCTGGATCTCACCCGCGCGCGCGGCATCTCCGGGGTTCCGGTGGTGGTAGGCCGCAAGGCGGTCGGCATCGTCACGCACCGCGACCTGCGCTTCGAGGAAAAGCTTGAGGCGCCAGTCTCCTCGGTTATGACGCCGCAGGAGCGCCTGGTGACGGTGCGCGAGGACGCTCCCAAGGAGGAGGTGCTCGCGCTGCTGCACAAGCACCGCATCGAGAAGCTGCTGGTAGTCAGCGGTGCGCATGAGCTGGTCGGCATGATCACCGTGAAGGATTTCCAGAAGGCCAAGGAATTCCCGCGCGCCTGCAAGGACGACGGCGGGCGGCTGCGCGTCGGGGCGGCGGTGGGCACGACGCCCGACACGCTCGACCGCGTCGCCGCGCTGCGTGATGCGGGCGTGGACCTGGTGGTGGTCGACACCGCGCACGGGCACTCGAAGGGCGTCATCGAGACGGTGAAGCGGATCAAGGCCCGCTGGGCCGACAGCCAGGTGATCGCCGGCAACATCGCCACGGCGGAAGCCGCGCGCGCGCTCGTCGATGCCGGCGCCGATGCGGTCAAGGTCGGCATCGGTCCCGGCTCGATCTGTACGACCCGCATCGTGGCCGGCGTCGGCGTGCCGCAGATCTCCGCGGTGGCCAATGTCGCCGCCGCCCTCAAGGACGCGAACGTACCGCTGATCTCCGACGGCGGTATCCGCTTTTCCGGCGACATCGCCAAGGCGCTTGCCGCCGGTGCGCACGCCGTAATGATCGGCGGGCTGTTCGCCGGTACCGAGGAGTCCCCCGGCGAGGTCGAGCTCTACCAGGGCGCCTCCTACAAGTCCTATCGCGGCATGGGCTCCCTTGGAGCCATGGCCGGGCGTCATGGCTCCTCCGACCGCTACTTCCAGGACGCCGCCAGCGAGCTCGAGAAGCTCGTGCCCGAGGGCGTCGAAGGGCGCGTGCCCTACAAGGGCAGCGTGGTCACCATCCTGCAGCAGCTGTCGGGCGGATTACGTGCCGCCATGGGCTACACCGGCAGCCGCAGCATCACCGACCTGCGCACCCGGCCGGTGTTCGTGCGCATCACTTCGGCGGGCGTGCGCGAGAGTCACGTGCACGACGTCAGTATCACCAAGGAAGCACCCAACTACCGGGTGTCCTGAAGTTCACGCATGGCGAGCCTCCCACGTCCCGCGCCAGGCGCCGGCGCAGAACCGGCCGCACAGCGCGACATCCACGCCCACCGCATCCTCATCCTGGATTTCGGCGCGCAATACACCCAGCTGATTGCGCGGCGCGTGCGCGAGCTCGGCGTGTACTGCGAGATCCATCCCTGGGACCTGGACGCGGCGGCGGTGCGCGCCTTCGCGCCGCGCGGCGTCATCCTGTCCGGCGGCCCGGAGTCGGTCACGCAGCCCGGGGCGCCGCACGCCCCGCCAGCGGTGTTTGAGCTCGGCGTACCCGTGCTCGGCATCTGCTACGGCATGCAGACCATGGCGCAGCAGCTCGGCGGCAGCGTCGCCCCCTCGAGCGAGCGCGAGTTCGGCTACGCCGAAGTCACCGTGACCGCCGCCACCAACCTGCTCGATCAACTGGCGGACCGGCGCAACGCCGCCGGCCGCGCGGTGCTCGACGTGTGGATGAGCCACGCCGACCGCGTGGCGCTGCTGCCCCCGGGGTTCGTGGCGACCGCCACCACCGGCAGCATCCCGTTCGCCGCCATGAGCGATGAGCGGCGGCGCTTCTACGGCGTGCAGTTTCATCCCGAGGTGACCCACACCACGCAGGGCACGCGGCTGCTGGAGCGCTTCGTGCGCGAGATCTGCGCCTGCGATGCGCTGTGGAGTAGCGGCAACATCATCGCCGACGCCGTGGAGCGCGTACGCGCCGAGGTCGGCGCAGGCAAGGTGCTGCTCGGTCTGTCCGGCGGCGTCGACTCCTCGGTCGTGGCCGCACTGCTGCAGCGGGCGATCGGCGCGCAGCTCACCTGCGTATTCGTCGACCACGGATTGTTGCGCCTCGCCGAGGCGGACCAGGTGATGAGCACCTTCGCGCGCCACCTGGGCGTGCGCGTGATCCGCGTGGATGCCGGGGCGCGCTTCCTCGCCGCGCTCGCCGGGGTCACCGACCCGGAAACCAAGCGCAAGATCATCGGCCGCACCTTCATCGAGGTGTTCGACGAGGAAGCCCACAGGCTGAGCGGCGTGCAATTCCTGGCGCAGGGCACCATCTACCCGGACGTCATCGAGTCGGCCGGCGCACGCACCGGCAAGGCACACGTCATCAAGTCGCATCACAACGTCGGCGGCCTGCCCGAGCGCATGCATCTGAAGCTCATCGAGCCGCTGCGCGAGCTGTTCAAGGACGAGGTGCGCCGTCTCGGTACCGAGCTGGGACTGCCGCGCGAGCTCACCCATCGCCATCCTTTCCCGGGGCCGGGGCTCGCGGTGCGCATCCTCGGCGAGGTGCGCCAGGAGTACGCCGACATCCTGCGGCACGCCGACGCCATCTTCATCGAGGAGCTGCGCAATCACGATCTCTACGAGCGCACCTCGCAGGCGTTCGCCGTGTTCCTGCCGGTGCGCTCGGTCGGGGTCATGGGCGACGGGCGCCGCTACGACTACGTGATCGCGCTGCGCGCAGTGGAGACGGTGGACTTCATGACTGCACAGTGGGCGCGGCTGCCGTACGAGTTCCTCGAGCACGTCTCACGGCGCATCGTCAACGAGGTCGCCGGCATCTCGCGCGTGGTCTATGACATCTCCGCCAAGCCGCCGGCGACGATCGAGTGGGAGTAAAACAATGAAAGACTCGGTTGTGTTCGCGGTCGCCTTCGCCCTGGTGTTTTATGCAAACGGTGCGGGTGCCATCGAGGGCTTCGTCAACTACAGCAGTTGGCACCTCATAGGTGCGACCGAATTCGTTACCTTCCACAAGTTCATTACGCCACGCGTACTCGCCTTCCTGGTCGCGCCTACGGCGCTCGCGATGGTGTTCTCGATCCTCATGCTCTGGTTCCGGCCCCGCTCGATACCCGCATGGTCGGTGTGGCTGGTGATTGCGCTGCAACTTGTGCTGTGGGTGTCCTCGGTAACGATTCAAATACCAATACAACTCCAGCTCGAGGCTCAAGGTCTGTCCATACCTCTGGTCGACCATTTGATCGTGACCAACCTCTGGCTGCGGCGTATTCCAAACATCATCACGGCAGCGATATTCCTTTGGATGATGCTCACCGTGCTGGGCAAAGCGCGAACTCCCGCCTGACCCCATCCGCTGCGCAACTGCTGCGCAGTCCGGGTTTCTCCCGCGCGCGACCGCGATGCTTCTTCGGCCCCGTTGAGTTATCGGTCGTAACGCTCCGAAGATCCAGCACGCCGGGCTGGCCCCTGGGATGAGATGTAGAGCGCGCCGCCGGTTCGCGGCGAAGCGTCAAGGCCGGCGAGGTGCCGCTCGCGATCGGCGCGCCGCCCGTCCCTGCCAGCTGACATATCCGCGCAGCTCATGTGGATTGCGTGAGCGACGTCTGATTCCCGCAAGAACGTCCAGGCGATTATGACCAATGAGAGGAACAGGACCGCTCCACTCTTGCTAGATACGCTTTCCAAGGGAGTCATCAGATGAAAGCATTGCTGGCGTTGATGATTTGCCTGCTCTCGGGTTGCGGGGTCTCAGCGGTCTCAACGAACACTGCGCAATCCATGCAGCAGGCGTACAACGCGCCACCCACACCGCAATCCCCTGCGCCTGCGCCGCCCCCGGCTGCGCCGCCCTCTGCTGCGGCAAATGTCGCTGGTATCTGGGATGTCAACGACACGGTCAATGGTCACGCGGTGAGCGAGGTGGCGCTGATAGCCGACGGCATGTATTTCTCACTTGCCGCCGCAGACCAGAATGGCTGCAGCAGCATCAGCGGCGGGACCTACACCATCGATGGCCAGACATTCAGCGGCAGCGGCATCACCGAGATGCTCTCGACCTGCACCCCGCCGAGCGGCCTGAGTTACTACCCATGGACCCTGAGCGGGTACGGCACTGATGGCGCGCTGAACCTGACGTTTACCGCCGGCAGCAGCGCAGTCCCGACGCTCGGAGCCACGCTCGACCCGTTCTACAACCTGTACACGTCCAGCATTGCCACGCTCGTTGGCAATTGGGATGACGCTGGCAACGTGCTCTCGGTAAATGCCGACGGGACGTTCTTCGAGCAACAAGGCAACGGCTGCACGATTACCGGCGCATACACGCTCGTGGATCCGGCGCACAATCTCTATGGCGTGTCGTTTCTGTTCGACGCTGCGACATGCGCTACCAACAGTATCGCTGGGATTCAGTTCACCGGGCTCGCGTACCTCACGCCCAGCTCCTCGTCGGGATGGTTTCACCTGTTGGAGGACGCCTCCGGCGTCAACGCGAGCGGCGCGCTCGTAGTGGTGTTCGACAGCCTCACGCCATACTTCACGCCACCGACCGGATAGCACCAGCGGGCAATCACGGCCTGGGCCGCACAGCGCGCTGCGCGGACCAGCACGGCTGCAGCACGTTGCCTTTGCGCCTGGCCGCAATTAACAGCAGCACGGCCGCGGAAGTGCAAACCAGCAGCGCGACCGCAGATGCTTCCACCCCGAAGGCTCCGCCGCTCAGCCACTGGGCGCCGATCAGTTTCGCCTGCAGCAGGCCGCGCGTCGCGCCGCCGGAAACTGCGGCGGAGAAGATTCCCCCTTGGGTAAAGTTCCAGGCGAAATGGATGCCCATGCACAGCCACAGACGTCGGCTAAGCATGTAAGCTGCCGCCAGCAATATCCCCGCCTCGAGCATGATGGCGCCGGCGTTGAGCAGCGTCGTGCCGGGATTGAGCAGGTGCAGGGCGCCGAAGATCAGCGCCGACAACGCCAGGGCCAGCCAGCTTCCCAGCGATTGTTCGAGTATGCGGAACACAACCCCGCGCATCACCACCTCTTCGAGAACCGCAGCCAGGATGAAGCCGGGCACGGTGGCGAGCATGGCCAGCCAGCCGTTGCTCCCGGTCACCCGGTAGACTCCCAGTGCTGCGAGAACTGCGATCGTCACCGACAAGAGCAACGCCCCGAGCAACATGCCCGCGCCGAGTTCGCGCACTGCATGTGGCCCCGACAACTCCGCCACGGATCGCTTCTCGACGAGTCGTACGTATCCGCTATAGGCGCTCACCACAACCAGGGTGAGCAGCACAGCCCCGGCCTTCTTCAGCAGCTTGTCCGACACGAACAGATTGAAGGGAATCGCCACGGCCGCAAATGGCACGGCGATGGCAAGCAGGGCTGCGACGATCCGGCCTATGGATGACCGTAGCAGCCGCTCGCGCCACGGTGTCGGCGTGCGGAGTTTGCCTGACACGCTGTTCATCGCCGCTCCTGTCTAGCAGAGACGCCGTGGAACAGCAAAGACCTGTTACTGTTTTGTCCCACGAGGTTTAGAATTCCTATTAGAGTTCCAGTGGAAATACGCAGCGGGAGAAACGTGCATGACGTCCAGGCGAGGCTTTCTGCAGACGAGCGGCGTGCTGGCAGTGGGTATGGCCGGCGCATCGCCGGCATCCGCCGCATCCGCCGCGCCCGCCGGCGGCGCAAAAGCCGCAAACTACGCTGGCCCGCACGAGATGCCGACCAATGTGACCCTGCTGTCCATGCGCAATGCCGATGGCTCGGAAACCCTCGGGGTGAAGCTCGGCGATGATGCGGTGCTCGACGTGCGCCAGGCGCGTCGCCTGCTCGGCATGGCCGCGCCGCTGACGCTCGAGGAGTTGCTCAAGGAAGGCAACGCCGGCGGACTCAACAAGCTGATCGCTGCCGCGCACAGCTCGCAGCGGGCCAGTGCTGCGACGGTGAAGGAATCGTCCATCACCTTCGGCAGACTGTTCACGCATCCGAGCAAGATCGTGTGTATCGGGCTGAACTACCGGGCGCATGTCCAGGAAGCCGACATGAAGCTGCCAAGCGTGCCGATCCTCTTCAACAAGTACAACAATGCGCTCGCGGCGCACAACTGCACGATCCAGCTGCCGCCCCGGGACGTGGCCTACAAGTTCGACTACGAGACCGAGATGCTGATCGTCATCGGCAGACAGGCCCGCAACGTCTCTGAAACCGAGGCGCTGAGCTATGTTGCCGGCTATTGCACGGCCCACGATTTTTCCGCCCGCGATCTGCAGCTGGAAACTCCGAGCGTGCAATGGATGATCGGCAAGACCCTGGATAATTTCGGCCCCATCGGCCCGTATTTTGTGTCGGCGGACCTGGTCGGCGACCCCAACAACCTGACGATCCAGACTCATGTGAACGGCGAGGAGCGCCAATCCTCCAATACCAGCTTCATGATCTTCAATCCGCAGAAGCTGATCGCCTATATCACCCGTATGTGGACCCTTGAACCCGGCGACATCATCTGGTCGGGGACACCCCAGGGCGTCATTCTCGGCTACCCCAAGGACAAGCAGGTGTGGCTGAAGCCCGGCGATGAAATCGTGAGTACCATCGAGAAGCTCGGCGCGCTCAAGTTCAGGCTGGCGTAGCGGCGCAGCTGCGGCACGCCGTGTAGCGCGCGCATGGGGGGAAACACCGGCAGTGGCGTGCCGCAGTTCTCGACGGTCGAGTATGCCGGCAAGGCCGGCGAGACGGTGTGCAAATCGTGTGCGCAGAAGATCAGCGGCAGCTACTACCTGCTGAACGGCGCGCCGCTGTGCGCGAGCTGCGCCCGGCAGATCGAGCAACAGCTGCCGCAGGACACACACGCCTGCTTCGCGCGCGGGGTGTTGTTCGGCGTGGGCGGGGCGCTCCTCGGTCTTGGCATCTACGTTGGGTTCGCGCTCGCCACCGGTTGGATGATCGGCTACATATCGCTCGCGGTCGGTTACATCGTCGGCAAGGCGATCGCCCTGGGTTCGGGCGGCGTCGGTGGCCGCCGCTACCAGCTGGCCGCGGTGCTGCTGACCTACAGCGCCGTTTCGCTCGCGGCCGTCCCGATCGCCATATCGCAGCACATGAAGCACACCAGCGTGCAGCAGCAGGCGCCGGCGAGCGAGCCGGCCGTGGTGCACGCGCCGAAAATGAGCTTCGCCAGGGCCGTCGGCATGTTGACCTTACTTGGACTCACTTCGCCGTTCCTCGAACTGGCCGACCCTGCGCACGGAATAATCGGCCTGATCATACTGTTCGTCGGGATACGCATTGCCTGGAAGATCACCGCCGCCAGGCAGGCGAATCTTTCCGGTCCCATCAGTGAACGCGTTCCGGCAGCACCTGGCTGAACTGACTCAGGAGTGTCCGCGCTGCGCGGCCGCGCTGCTGCCGGGGGCCCTGGTGTGCAGCAGCTGCCATGGGTTGGTACACGCCGCCCGGCTCGAGCAGCTTGCCGCCAGCGCGCGATCGCACGCAGAGCGTGGCGACACTGCCGAAGCGCGCGCCGCCTGGTTACGGGCGCTCGAACTGTTGCCGCCGGACTCGACGCAGGCGCAATGGATCCGCGGCCAGCTGCAGCGGCTGGAGGCAACGCCCGCCACCGCCCCGGCGGTCGCTGGCCGCCATGCCTGGGCGAGCAGGCTTGGTCCGTTCGCGCCGCTGGCGATCCTGCTCGTCAACGGCAAATTCCTGCTGGCGCTCTTCAAGCTGAAGTTCCTGCTCAGTCTCGGGGCGTTCGTGGCGTTCTACTGGGCGCTGTACGGCGCGAAATTCGGCGTCGGCTTTGCGATCCTGATCCTGGTTCACGAACTGGGCCATTTCATCGACATCAAGCGCCGCGGCCTGCCTGCGGACATGCCGGTGTTTCTGCCGGGGCTCGGCGCCTACGTGCGCTGGAGCGCTCTGGGCGTTTCTGCGCGGACACGGGCCTTCGTCAGCCTGGCGGGTCCGTTGGCGGGTTGCATCGGCGCGGCGCTGTGCGCGTTGCTGTGGATGCAGACCGGTGCGGCCTTGTGGATTGGTCTGGCCAGCGTGTCGGCGCTGCTCAACGTGCTCAACCTGATTCCGCTGTGGGTGCTGGACGGCGGACAGACGATCGCCGCCCTCGACAGAAACGAGCGCATCGTGCTGTCAGCCGCGGCAGTACTGTTCGCCGCGACCTTCAGCCAACCCGTGTTCCTGCTGGTCGCGGCCGGCGCGGCCTATCGGGTATTCACCAAGGACCTGCCGACCGCACCAAATCACGCCGTGACCGCTTATTACCTGCTGGTGCTCGCCGCGCTCGGCTGCCTCATGGGGCTCGCGCCGCCGCTGCCGTCGGCTCATCCTTGAGCGGATCAGCCGCCCGGCGCGTGCCGGTCCGGGAGCGGCGTGATGAATATCGAGGCCAGGCGCCAGCCGGATCTGGTCCGGACGAATACGCCTCCCCAGCTCACCGCAACGGTAGCGGCAGCCGCGCCGGGTTTGCCCAGCGTGAGCAGCAGCGGCGTCACCAGCACGGCGGTATCGGCTGCCACGCTGGCGATGTGCAACTCTTTCAGTTGCGGCTCGAGCTTCCAGGTCCCCTGCCACTGCCGCTCGAACGCCTCCAGGGCCTCGCGGTATCCCCACACCGCGTCGCCGCCGTATGGAGTCGAGACGAAATCCTGCGAGTCCAGCAGCACGGCGGCCACGGCCGCGCGGTCGTGAGCGTTCTGCCCGGCGATGAACCGTGAATACACGGCCATGATCTCCCACTGCGCGCCGTTGTCGGCCGCCGCCGCGGGCGCCGTGGGCACCGCGACTGCAGCGGGAGCCGTGGCAACTGCCGGTGCAGCGACCGCCGCGGCGGCAACGGCGCTGGGGGGCGCGGCGACGGGCGCGGCTGCCGCGGCCGCTTGCGCCGGCGGCGGCGCAACGGCAGTGCTGCTGACGCCGGCTTTCGCGCTGGCCGCAGCGCGCGGCACCACGTAGCCGCTGGTGATCAGCAGGCCCTTCTGCTCGGCGTCTGCGCAGCTGAGCGGACTGACGGCGACCCCGCTGACTCCGGTGGTCCCGTCACGCCGCGACACCGTCTGTCCGGAGACGGCATTCGGCTCGTTCCTGCCGGTCTTCGGATCGACCAGGCAGTAATAACGATGGGTGTTGGGCGCTGAGCCGGTGTCGAAGTGTCCGCGTACCGCTTCCCGGTCGAAGTCCTCCTTGAACGCCTGCGTGAAGGTGGAGAGAAATCCTCCCTTGACCTCGGACACCTCCCCGGGCGCGGAGCCCGCCGCGGGAGCTGCGGCGCTCGCCGGAGGATCGGCGCGTGCGCCGTCGGCCGCGGCGGTGAGGAGCAGCAGGCTCCCGGCAAGCTGAAGAGCGCATCGCGAAATTCGATTCATCACCAACCCCCCTCGCGCCGGCGCGAGCGCACTACGCGCGACGCCGTGCGCCATTGTACTGTTGGGCGGGCGGCCGAAGCGCTAGCGAATGCCCACCTGCCCGCGCACCGCATCGATGAGGCGCTGCGGGTCGTAACCCGCGCCGTCCTTGAAAACCAGCGCGACGTTCTCGATGTCGGCAATGTGCGCGGCCGGGTCGCCATGCACCAGTATCAGGTCCGCGCGCTTGCCGGGGGCGATGGTGCCGATGTCGCGATCGCGGCCGAGGAAGCGGGCGCCGTTCTGTGTGCCGATCTGGATCGCCTGCACTGCGGTGAAGCCCGCCTCCACCAGCAGCTCGATCTCGCGCTGGTCGCCGAAGCCCGGCAGCACACCACCGGCCCCTGTCGGATCGGGCCCGGCGAGCAGCAGGCCGCCGGCGGCGGCAAAGGCGTACTCGAAGTCCATCTCGGTACGAAACAACTTCGCCGGCGTGGCGTTGGCCGGATCCTGTTGCGCGCGGTAAATGAGGTAGTTGTCGCGTGCACTGCCGGACATCGCATCGAGTGCGCGGCGCTGCACCGCTGGCCTGCCGGGAACGGTGAGCTCGAATACCGGCAGCGTCGAGGTCACCGCTACGTGATGATCGATGAGGGCGCGAATCAGACGTGCGAGCTCGGGGTCGGCGGGCTGCCTGCCGAGCCACGATCCGCTGAGCGCCTCGCCGCTCGGGCAATGGTCGGGCTGTCGGCCGGCGACGAACTCGCTGTCGGTGTAAACCGGGCCATGCTCGAGGTCGTCGATGCCCGCCGCGATCGCTTCCGGCCAGCTCACCGAGCACAGATGCGCGGTGAGCTTCAGTCCGTGGCGGTGCGCAGCGGTGACCGCCGCCGCCAGCTCGGCGCGCGTGATGTTCATGTAGGCCTTGAAGGAGGTCATGCCGGTAGCGGCCCAGTAGTCGACGAACCGCGTCGCCTCCTCCGCTCCGGCGAGCTCGTGCATCTGCGCGAAGAAGGTGCCGTGGCCCTCGAGGTACGGCGCGGTCAGATCGAGATGCGGCCCCGGCATGGCACCGGATTCGATGCGCGCGCGTACCTTGAGATCGGCGTAGGGCTCGATGCTGCCGGTCGTGCGCAACGTGGTCACCCCCGCGGCGAGATACAGCCGCGGCGCCGAATAGGGGATCTCGTTCACCACGAAGCCCGGCTCGACGCCGCCCGGTGAGTTGCGCTGCGTGTCGCGCGAGGCGGTGTAGAAGAGATGATCGTGCATACCGACCCACCCGGGGAGCAGCGCGTCCCCGGGAGCATCGCGCAGCAGCGCACCGTCGGGCACGCTGATGCTGGCCGCCGGACCTACGGCCGCGATCCTGCCGTCGGCAATGATCAGTGTCTGATCGTTGAGCGGCGCAGCGCCGGTGCCGTCGATGATCTCGACATGTCGCAGCGCGATCACCGGGCCGTGCAGCGCGACGTAGCTCGCCGCGTCCGGCGGCGGTGCCGCCGCACCGGCCGAGCCGGCTAAAACCAGCGCCGCAGCCACCGTCCAGCGCAATGCCCTGCACATGAGCCCACCCCTTGTCGGCACAAAGTGGCGCATGCCACCACATCAGGATCTTTGCCGCAACGTCCGCCGCCGCGGCTCTCGCGGTAAGATGCTGCGCCAGCCGCCCGCCCAGGTCGCCGCCGCATGACGCCCGAAGAAAGCCACCACGAGATCCGCCGGACCGGTCACCGCTGGATCGACATCAGCGTCGCCGCCTGCGCGCTTACCGTGTCGATCACGTCGCTGTTCGTCGCGATCCGCCACGGACGGTCCATGGATCGCATGGCCGAGGCGAACGCCAGGCTGGTGCAGGCCAATTCCTGGCCGCTGCTGCAGCGCTATCAATCCGACGTCGGCGCGCAGGGCGCCCGGATCTACTCACTCGACATAGTCAACAATGGTGTCGGCCCCGCCAAGGTGGAGTCCGTCGAAGTGTTCTGGAAGGGACGCCCGGTACGCAACCCGCGCGAGCTCCTCGAGCTGTGTTGCCTCAAGGGCAAGGCAACGAGCGACAACCCGCCTTTCGAGACGAGCGGACTGATGGGCTCGGTGCTGCGCGCCGGCGAGGTGCGCCCCATCGTGCAATTTGCCGAGGATCCGCAGCACGAGCAGTTGATCGACGGGCTGAACATCTCGCTGCGTGACATCACCTGGAACACCTGCTACTGCTCGGTCTTCGATGAGTGTTGGCTGAGCGACCTGCAGACGCTGCACCCGCCCACCGTGCCGCAGTGTCCGGTGCCGAAGGTACCCTTCAGCGGCTAGCGTCGTCGCCGATTGGCGACGCGCTGCTCAGGAACGCTGCACGTGTCAACGGCGGCACCTTGTGTGCGTTGCCTGACCTCTGGTGCAATGGCGGCGGGAGGGTGCCGTGAAGCGCTTGCGAGCCTGCCTCACGATCGCCGCGTCATGCGGCGTGCTGTCGGTTCTCACCGCCTGTGGGTACGACCACAACTATTACTATCCGCCTCCGTCCCCGCCCACCAGCGGTGACGGCGCCAGTCCCACCGGGCTCATCCAGGGGAGCGATGGCAACTTCTACGGCACTACCAACTACGGTGGACGCTACGGCGCCGGCACATTCTTCAGGGTGACACCTGCGGGCACGGAGACCCTGCTGTACTCCTTCGTCGGCGGTTCCGCCGACGGCGCAGCTCCCGATGGAGTGATCCAGGGCGCGGATGGCAACTTCTACGGCGCCACCAGCAACGGCGGCAGCGGGCCCTGCCCCTTTGGCTGCGGCACCGTCTTCAAGATCACCCCGGACGGCGCCGAGAGTGTGTTGTATTTCTTCAGCGGCGCCGCCGACGGCGGCGCGCCGAGCGGGCTGATCCAGGGTAGCGATGGCAACTTCTACGGCGCCGCCGCTTTCGGCGGGCAGTTCAACGCGTACTGCGACCAGCAGGGTTGCGGGGTGGTATTCCGCGTCACGCCGGCGGGAGTGGAGAGCGCGCTGTACGCCTTCGTCGGCGGCCCGAACGACGGCGCGCTCGCCGCGAGCGTGATCCAGGGGAGCGACGGGAATTTCTACGGCCTCACGCAGTATGGCGGGCAGTCGAATGAAGGCACCGCGTTCAAAATCACGCCTGCGGGCGCGGAGGTCGTGCTGCACTCCTTCGCCGGCGGCAGCGACGGAGCACTGCCGCAGCTGCCCCTGACCCAAGGCAGCGACGGCAATCTCTACGGCACCACACCCTACGGCGGCACGAACGGCGACGGCGTGGTGTTTCGCGTGACCCCGGCGGGGGTGGAGACAGTGCTGTACGCATTCGCCGGCACCAGCAGCGATGGCGCCAATCCTTTCACCGCCATGGTGCAGGGGAGCAACGGCAGCTTCTACGGCACCACCAGCTCCGGCGGCGACGGCGCCTGCGCCGGGGGCTGCGGGACCGTGTTCGCCATCACCACGGCCGGCGCGGAGTCGACGCTCTACCTGTTCGCCCCGAGCGCCAGCACCGGCGCCCAGCCGCCCGGGCCTTCCGCCCTGATCCAGGGAACCGACGGGAATTTCTACGGCACCACCAGCGCCGGCGGCCAGTTCGGCTCAGGCACGCTGTTCAAGCTCACTGCGGCCGGTGCCGAGACGGTGCTCTACTCCTTCGGCGCCACCTCCTAGTGGCCGCGATCGCGGCACGCGCCTAGCCGCGCTTCTTGCGTGTCGCGCCGCGGCGGCGCGCGGCCGCGGGACGCGTTTTCACACGCCGCTCGCGGGCGTAGGGATTCGCATCGGTGCGGTACTCGATGAAGACCGGTGTCGCGAACAGGTCGTAGGCCTTGCGAAAGACGTTGGCAAGATAACGCGTGTAGGCTTCCGGCACCGCGGTGGTCTGGTTGCCGTGGATCACGATGCGCGGCGGATTGCGGCCGCCCTGGTGCGCATAGCGCAGCTTGATGCGCCGGCCGCGCACCAGCGGTGGCTGGTGGACGGTGAGCGCCCGCTCGAGGGTGCGCGTCAGCTCGCGCGTCGGCAGCGCGCGCATGGCCGCCTCGTAGGCGCGCACCGTGGACTGCACCAGTTCGCCGACGCCGCTGCCGTGGCGTGCCGAGATGAAATGCAGCGGGCGCGAACGGCACGAAATCGAGCTTCAGGGCGAGCTGGCGGTGGATCGCTTCGCGCTGCTCGCTGGCGACGCCGTCCCACTTGTTGACCGCGATGACCAGTGCGCGGCCACGCTCGAGCGCCAGTCCCAGCACGCTGGCGTCCTGCTCGGCCACGGTGTCGTGTGCATCGAGCACCATGATCACCACCTGTGCTTCGTCGATCGCCTGCAGCGTCTTCGCGACGCTCGCCCGCTCGATCGCGTCCTCGACCCGGGCGCGCCGGCGCACGCCCGCCGTGTCGATCAGCAGGAAGCGGCGACCGTCGCGCTCGAAGGGCACCAGGATGCTGTCGCGGGTCGTCCCCGGCTCCTCGCTCGCGATGACACGCTCCTCGCCCAGCAGGCGATTGACCAGGGTGGACTTGCCGACGTTCGGCCGGCCAATGACCGCGATGCGGATGGCGCCGGAGTCGTCCTGCTGCGCGGCTTGCGGCTCAAAGCCCTGCAGCACGTGCTCCATCAGTGCCTCGCAACCCTGTCCGTGGCTGGCGGAGATGGCGAGCGGCGCGCCGAAGCCGAGCCGGTGGAAGTCCGCGCCGACGAGATCCGGGTCGAGTCCCTCGGCCTTGTTGAGCACCAGCGTCACCGGCTTGCCCGAGCGGCGCAGCTCGCGCGCCACGAACACGTCCTGCGGGGAGAGCCCGGCGCGCGCATCGGCCAGCAGAATCAGCCGGTCGGCTTCCTGCACCGCCCGCTCGGTCTGCGCGCGCATCTGCGCCACGATCCCGACCGGGTTCTCCACCAGCCCGCCGGTGTCGATCACCACGCAGGGAACCGGACCCAGCCGTCCGAAACCGTATTGCCGGTCGCGCGTCAGCCCCGGCACGTCCGCGACGATGGCGTCGCGGGTGCCGGTGAGCACGTTGAACAGGGTGGACTTGCCGACGTTCGGCCGGCCGACCAGTGCGATGACGGGCAGCATGCGGGGCGGCTGGCGCTGCGCACGCCGCTACTTGCCCTGCGGACTGTCCGCGGCGGCCGGTGCCGGTGCGGCAGCCGGTGCGGGCGCGGCGGCCGCCGGCTGCGGCGGTGGCACCGCTCCCGGCCGCGGCGTCACCCGGTACGCGTCGATCTGCCCGCGATCGTTGATGACCACCACCAGGTTGCCGGCCACCAGGGGCGGATTGCTGATGCGCACCTTGCCCATCTGCACGCGCGCCGCGAGCGCACCGCTCGCCTTGTCGAGCCAGTGAACATAACCCTGGAAGTCCCCGATCACGACGCTGTTGTCCATGATCCCGGGCGCCGAGAGTCCGCGGTGCAGCAGCGCCTTCTGCCGCCACACTTCCGCGCCGGTGCGCGCCTTGAGTGCCACCACCTCGCCGTTGGCGTCCGACATGTAGAGCATGTCGTCATCGAACACCAAGCCGCGATAGCTCGAGGCCTCGTGCGACCACCAGATCTGCCCGGTGTCGAGCGCCAGCATCGCCACGCGTCCCTGGAAGCCGACCGCGTAGACGTCGTGGCCCGCGACGCCGACCGCCGAATCGATGTCCACGAGGCGCTCGAGCTCGGTACGGCCGTGCGGCGGCGTCACCTGCGTCTCCCACGCCACCGAGCCGTCGCTGCTGTTCACCGCGAGCAACTTGCCGTTGTCGAACCCGCACAGCACCACCTCGCCGATGATCACCGGTCGGGCCGTGCCGCGCAGCGACAGCCGCGGCACTGCCTGCTGCTGCGCCCACAGCTCGTGGCCGTCATCGGGGCTGAGCGCATGCAGCTTGCCGTCGACCGTGCGCACCGCGATGAGGTGCGCGGCGATCGTGGCTGCGGCCAGCACTTCACCGTTCAGCCGCACCTGCCAGCGCGCCTTGCCGCTCATTGCGTCAAAGGCGAACAGCTGCCCGTCGCTCGCGCCGACGAGCACCAGCTGCTCGCTCGCCGCGGTACCACCCGATAGTGGCGCACGGGTCTTGGCCCGCCACAGCTCCCGCCCGCTGGCCAGGTCGAGCGCCACGACGTCGCCGCGGTGCCCGGCGGCGTACACGCGGCTGTTCGCCATCGATATCCCCAGCCCGAGGCGCAGCGCGACGGCTTTCTTGTCGTCGACGCTCGCGCTCCACACGCGCTTCACGAGCAGGCTGGGCCTGGTGAGCGGGGTGAGCTTGGCGGGCTCATCGATTGCCTTGTCCTTGGAGCACGCGCCCGCCATCAGCAGCGCCGCCAGGGCACTCAGCAGCACCGGGCCCGCCGTCACGGTGCGCATGCGCTGGTACCGCCCGCGCATAGCCGTCACCTCGCCACCGCTGCGGCCGGCGCCGGCGGCGCCGGGCCGGCAGCCAGGTCGGCGATCTTCAGATCGAGCAGTGCGGCCGCGCCGGCCTCGCTCGCGGCGCGCGCGCTGCGATACTCGGTGAGCGCTGCGCTCTTGTCGCCCTTGGCGTACCAGGCATCGCCGCGCACCTCGTGCAGGCGCGCCGCGAACGCGCCCGGGTCGGCGGTGCCGAGTGTCGCGAGCGCGCTGTCCGCCTTACCCTGGGCGATCTGCACGCGCGCCAGGCGCAGCCGCGCCACCATCGCCAGGTCGCGATCCCTGGAATGCTCCACCAGCGCGGCAAGCTCTGCGGCGGCGCGGTCGAGATCGTTGTCGTCGACATACACCCGCGCCGCGAGCAGTTTGGCCTGGTCGGTGTACGGGGAGCCGGGATCGTCGCGTTCCAGCTCCCCGAGCAGCACCAGCGCCTGCGAGCGATCGCCGTGCTCGAGCGCCTGCACCATCTGCATGTAGCGCGCGCCGGCGGCGAGCCGACCGGCATCGAGATGCTCCTGCCACCAGCGCCAGCCGTACACCGCGGCCACCGCCAGCGCAACGGCCAGGATCAGCGCCGGGCCGTTCTCGCGCACCTGCGTTTTGACCCATTCCCACTGCTCTTTCTCGGACAGGTAATCTTCCACGCATCCTCCTCTTGCGTCTGGCGGCGCGCTAAGCGGCGCCGCGCACCGCGGCCAGCGCGGCATCGATGCCGGCGGCCAGCTGCGCCAACGGACACTCGCTCTGACCGGCAGTTGCGCGCAAAGGTTTCACGGCCGCCACCCCGCGCGCCAGCTCATCCTCGCCGAGAACCAGCGCCAACAGCGCGCCGCTGCGGTCGGCGCGCCGGAACTGGGTCTTGAAGTTGCCGCCGCCGGCATTCAGCTCGAAGCGCACAGCGGGTCGTTCGCTGCGCAGCCGCTCGACGAGCTGCAGCGCCCGCACCTCCGCCTCCCCGCCGCCGACCACCACGTACACCTCCGGCGGCCGCGGTGCCGGAACGCCGCCGGCGGCCACCAGCAGCGCCACCAGGCGCTCCACCCCCATGGCAAAACCGACCGCCGGTGTCGCATCGCCGCCGAGTTGCGCGATCAGGCCATCGTAGCGGCCGCCGGAGCATACGGCATTCTGTGCGCCGCTGGAGGCGGTAATCCATTCGAATACGGTGCGGTTGTAGTAGTCGAGGCCGCGCACCAGGCGCGGATTGATCTCGTAGGGGATGCCGACCGCAGCGAGCATCGCGCACAGCGCCGCGAAGTGCTCGCGCGAGGGCGCATCGAGGTGCTCGGTGAGCAGCGGCGCAGCCGCGATCAGCTGCTGCATTTCCGGATTCTTGCTGTCGAGCACGCGCAGCGGGTTGCCGCCGAGGCGGCGCAGGCTGTCAGCGTCGAGCTGCGTTTCGTGCGCGCGCAGGTAATCGACCAGCCGCGCGCGATACTCCTGGCGGCTCTCGGGCGAGCCGAGGGAGTTGATCTGCAGCTTCAGACCGTCGATGCCGAGCAGCTGCCACAGGCGCGCACTGAGCGCGATCAGCTCGCCGTCCACATCCGGCCCGGGACAGCCGACGGCCTCCACGTCGACCTGCCAGAACTGCCGATAGCGTCCGGCCTGCGGGGCTTCATGGCGAAACATCGGGCCGAGGCACCACAGCTTGTGACGCTGTCCGCGCAGCATGCCGTTGGAGATCAGCGCGCGCACGATGCCGGCGGTAGCCTCGGGCCGCAGCGTCAGGCTGTCGCCGCCGCGGTCGGTGAAGGTGTACATCTCCTTGCCAACGACATCGGTATGCTCACCGATGGCGCGCTTGAAGAGCTCGGTGTGCTCCACCAGCGGCACGCGGATCTCCTCGTAGCCGTAGGCGCCAAGCAACTCGCGCGTACAGCTCTCGAAGCGCTGCCAGGCACCGATCTCGGCCGGCAGCACGTCGTTCATGCCGCGCACCGCGGGAATCTGCGCCGGCATCTTCATTCGCCGCGCGCCAGCCGCGCCGCCGCCGGCGTGGCATGTCCGGCGGCATCGATCAGCAGGTGCGCGCTGCCGTCGCGATGCACCAGCTCAGCGAAGCTCACCGGCCGGCCGTTCAGCTGCAGCGTCACGGCCGGCGAATTGCCGAGCACCACGGCGAGCGGCGGTGTGCCGAGCAGCGTGCGTACGCCGCCGGCCTCGATCAGGCCGTGCAGCAGCCGCCGCCCGTCCGCATCCGAGATCTCGACCCAGCAGCCGCGGCTGAAAGTGAGCTCGAGCCGCGCCGCGCCGCCGCTCGCGGCGAGCGCCCCGCGGCCAGCGCCCGCGGGCGCCGCGGAGCCGGACGGGGATGCTGTCGCGCCGGTCGTGTCCGCGGGCATCCCGCCCTGCGCCGGGACCGCGTTGCTCGCCGGCGGCGCTGGTCCGAGCGGGCGCGCCTTCTCGCCCGGCAGGCTGAGAAACCACCAGAGCAGTCCGGCCAGAGCGCAGCCGATCACCAGCAGCAGCGCGGGCAGCAGCAGGCGCGTCGAGCGACCGGGCGGCTCGCTGCGCGGAATGCGCGTCAGATCGGGACGCGCCGCCTGGCGGGTGCCGGCGTACAGCTCCTGCAGCTCCTCGGGGCGCTCGCCGATGAGATCCGCAAAGCGCCGCAGGTGTCCACGCACGTACACATCCGCCCCGAGCGCGGCGAAGTCCTCGGCCTCGAGTGCTTCGAGCACCCGGGCGTCGACGTGCAGCTTCTCGGCCGCCTGCAGCATGGTGAGCCCCTTGAGTTCGCGGGCCGCGCGCAGCCGCGCGCCAATGCCGCGGACGTCCGGGCCGGGAGCTGCGCTCGTCATGCGCTGTCAGCCGGGGTTGTGATCGAGGGCCGCCAGCGCACGTGTCTGGTCGGTGTCGGGGAAATCCAGCTGCAGCTTGCGGGCGTAGCGCTGCGCGCCGAGGCGATCGCCCTGGGCCCGGGCGACGCGCACGCCGAGCAGCAGCAGGTCCGGCGTTGCCGGGAAGCTGGCGAAGAACCCGTCGACCGTGCTGCGCGCCGCGGCGAGCTCGCCGTGCTGCATCTGCAGCTCGCCGAGCTGAAAGGCCGCTTCCGAGAAATTCGGCTTGACCTGCAAGGCACGCGCGAATTCGGGGCGCGCTTCGTCGTCGCGCTTGGCCGCGCGCAGGCACACCCCGGCGTTGGTGTAGGCCGCCTCGGGAGTGGTGTAGAGCGCGTTGTGCGCAGCCTCGAGGAAGCGCTTCACGCCCTCGTCGGTGCGCCCGTTCTGGCACAGATACACCGCGTAGTTGTTCACCATCTTGGGGTCGTTGGGCGCCAGGCGCAGCGCGCTGCGAAACTCCTCGTCCGCCTTCTTGCTGTCGCCCATGCGCTCGAACAGCATGGCGCGCGCGCTGCGCACGTCGGCGCTGTCCGGGGCCTGCGTGTAAGCGCGGTCGAGCTTGTCCTTGGCGCGCGCCAGGTCCCCCTGGTTCATGTAGGCGATGCCCAGCTGCACGTTGTAGGTAGCCGCGTCGCGCTGGTTGGCGGCGTGGTGCGGGTTGTCGTTGACGCAGCCGCCAAGCAGCACCACCAGCATGGCGGTGGCGGCCGGGCGCGCGCGCGAGAAGACCACAGTGTCGTTGAGTTGCTTGCTCATGGGTGAACCGCGACGCCGATGACCTTGTTGCCGAGCCGCACGGTGGTGCGGTCGATGACCCGTCCGGCGAGCTGCCCGCAGGCCGCATCGATGTCCTCGCCACGGGTGCGGCGCACCGTCGCGAGCACGCCGCGTTGCAGCAGCTCGTCGCGAAAGCGCTGAATCACGGGGGCGGGCGAGCGGCGGTAGCGCGTGCCGGGAAACGGGTTGAAGGGAATCAGGTTCACCTTGGCCGGGTGACCCGTGAGGAGGCGGGCGAGCGCGCGCGCCTGCGCCGCTGAGTCGTTGATGCCGTCCAGCATCACGTACTCGAAGGTGACGCTGCGGCCGTTCTGTTCGTCGAGATAGTGCCAGCAGGCGCTGAGCAGCTCGGCGATCGGATGCTTGCGATTGATGGGCACCAGCTCGCTGCGCAGCGCATCGTCGGGGGCGTGCAGCGACACGGCCAGCGCGACGTTCGCGACCTGCGCCAGCTTGTAGATCTGCGGCACGAGCCCCGAGGTCGACAGCGTCACGCGGCGCCGCGACAGATCGAAGCCGAAGTCATCGAGCAGAATGCCGAGCGCCGGCACGACGTTCCGGAAATTAGCCAGCGGCTCGCCCATCCCCATCAGCACGACGTTGGTGACGCGGCGCGGGTCGGCGGCTGCGGTCGCGTCGGCCGTCGGCGACGCCTCGCGCGCGAGCTCGCGCACCGCGAGCCACACCTGGCCGACGATCTCCGCGGTGCTCAGGTTTCGGTTGAAGCCCTGCTGGGCGGTGGCACAGAACGAGCAATCGAGCGCGCAGCCGACCTGCGAGGAGATGCACAGCGTGCCGCGATCGGGCTTCCGGAATGAAAACCATCTCGTAGGCCTGGCCGGCGTCCGCCCGCAGGCTCCACTTGCAGGTGCCGTCGGCCGAGCGCTGCACGCTCACGATCTGCGGGGCGCGCACCTCGGCCGCCTGCGCCAGGCGCGCGCGGAAGTCCTTGGCGAGGTCGGTCATGTCGGCGAACGAGCTGACGCCGCGCTTGTAGACCCACTGCATCAGCTGGCGGGCGCGGAACGGGCGGCTGCCGACCTGCGACACGAACTCCTCGAGCGCCGGGCGTGGCAGGCCGAGGAGGTTGGTGCGCTCTGTGGCGGCGGTGATCATGGTGTCAGCGGCGGGTGCGTCAGGCGCGCCCGTGCAGCTCCGTGGTGCTGAAGAAGTAGGCGATCTCGCGCGCGGCGGTCTGCGGCGCGTCCGAGCCGTGCACCACGTTCTGCTCGATGCTGCTGGCCAGATCCGCGCGGATCGTGCCCGCGGCAGCCTTCCTCGGATCGGTCGCACCCATGATGTCGCGGTTGCGCGCGATCGCTCCCTCGCCCTCGAGCACGGTCACCAGCACCGGACCTGCGCTCATGTAACGCACCAGGTCGCGGAAGAACGGCCGCTCGCGGTGTACCTCGTAGAACCCTTCGGCCTCGCGTTGCGACAGCTGCAGCATGCGCGCGGCGATGATCGACAGCCCGGCCTGCTCGAAGCGGCGCAGGACCTCGCCGATGTGATTGCCGCTCACGCCGTCGGGCTTGACGATGGACAGGGTGCGCTCGAGCGCCATGCACGGGGACCTTTCGAATGTGAAACGGGAGATACGCTAAGCGGCGTGTGGGTGCCGCCTCAGCGGCAAGCGCGGCGGAGTTTACCTTGGGTGCGGCGCCTGCGGCAATTTGCCGTAGGACGGAAGTGCCCGTGGCTTAAGGATTTTTTGCCAGCGAACGGCGACGGCGCGGCTACCGTGCGTGCAGCGCCTGGCGGCGGCTCATACGGAGAAGCTCTCTCCGCAGCCGCATTCGCCCTTGACGTTCGGGTTTCTGAAGCGGAACGCCTCGTTGAGGCCCTGTTTGACGAAGTCCACGATCGTTCCGTCGATCAGCGCGAGGCTCGCCCCGTCCACGAACACCCGCACGCCGCGGTCCTCGAACAGCGCGTCGCCGGGTTGCGGTGCGTCGGCGTAGTTGATGACGTACGCAAAGCCCGAACAGCCGGTCTTGCGGACGCTGAGGCGCAGCCCGATGCCGTGCCCGCGTGCGGCCAGGAAGGTCTTCACCCGGTTGGCCGCGGATTCGGTCAGGGAAATGCCCATCGCTCCTCGCATTGTAGCGCCTTATGACCAGTGCGCGCGGCAGGCGCGCAACGCATCTTCGATCAGCAGCAGCCGGCCGAGCTTCTCCACCGGGACAGCGCGGGCGGCGCCCCATTGCGCCGGTGCCCCCGGAATCAGCTCCTGCAGGTCTCGCCCGCGCAGCTCGCCGCACAGCCAGGCGGCGACATCCATAGTATGGGGGCACGCGAACGCCTTAAAACGTGCCTCCTTCACAATGTCGCCAGCGACCAGCAGCTCGAAGCGGACCCAGGTGTCCTGCCCGGCGGCGCCGGCTTCACCGCTGATCAGCCGCGCGCCAGCCGCGCGCGCCACGCGCCACTCCTGCGCCGCGTCCCCCGCCGCCGCGGCGGCTGCCGGCGACAGCGCCCGCAACCTCGTCAGCGCCTGGCGTACGCTGGTGAGCGCGAAATCGACCTCGGCGCCTTGCGTGAAGCGGCCCAGGCTGAAGCGCAGCGAGCTCTGCGCCAGCTGCACGTCGCGCCCCAGGGCGCGCAGCACGTAGGACGGGTCGGGTGAGTCGGAGCTGCAGGCCGCACCGGTCGAGACGGCGAGCCCGCCCAGCGCCGCCACCAGGCTCTCACCCTGCACGCCCTCGAAGGACACGTTGAGAATGCCGGGCACCCGCTCGGCGGCGCCGCCGTTCAGGTGCACGCCACCACTTTCTTCAAGTCCCTGCCACAACCGCCCGGTGAGCTGCGCGAGCCGCTCGCACTCGGCCGGCAGCTCGCGCTGCGCGAGCTCGCACGCCGCGCCGAAGCCGACGATCTGGTGTGTCGGCAGCGTCCCGGGGCGCAGGCCGCGCTCCTGTCCGCCGCCGTACATCAGTGGCTGCAGCAGGCCGCGCGCACCGCTGCGCAGGTAGAGCGCGCCGATACCCTTGGGGCCATAGAGCTTGTGTGCCGTGAGCGCAGCGAAGTCCAGTGGCAACGCGCCGAGTGCCAGCGGCACCTTGCCCGCCGCCTGTGCGCAATCGCTGTGCAGGGCGACGCCGCGCTCGCGGCACAGCGCGCCGAGCGCCGCGATGTCCTGCAGCACGCCGGTCTCGTTGTTGGCGTACATCACCGCGGCCAGCACCGTATCGGGGCGCAGCGCCGCGGCGAACAACGCCGGGTCGAGCCGGCCCGAGCGCGCCGGTGTGAGCCACGTGACGCTGAAGCCTTCGCGCTCGAGGCGCCGGCATGGATCGAGCACCGACTTGTGCTCGGTGCGTAGCGTGACGATGTGCCGCCCGCGATCGGCGTTGGCACGCGCGCAGCCGAGGATGGCCAGGTTGTTGGATTCGGTGGCGCCCGAGGTGAAGACGATCTCCGCGGGCTGCACGCCGAGCAGCGCGGCGACCTGCGCCCGCGCCTGCTCGATGCGCGCGGCGGCGCGCGCCCCTGCGCCGTGTACCGAGGAGGCGTTGGCGAAATCCCCCTGCTGCGTGAGGCACTCGCCCATCGCCTGCGCCACGCGCGCATCCACCGGCGTGGTGGCCGCGTAGTCGAGATACACCGGCGCGTCGCTCACCGCGCACCGCCCGCCGGCCGCCGCCGGTTCTGCACCGCCGTGAGGATGCCGCGCAGGATGTGCACTTCGTTCTCATCGAGCTCGGCACGCTGCAGGAAGCGGCGGATGCGGCCCATGAGATGCGTGCCGCTCTGCGTGCGGTCGCGGAAGTCGATCTCCTCCAGCACCTGCGCGAAGTGCGCGTACAGGCGCTCGAGCTCCTGCGCGGTGGCGAGCGGGGCGTCCGCCGGCGTGCGCGGCGCGGCCACGACGCGGCACGCACGGAACAGCTCGTACGCCACCAGCTGCACTGCCATGGCGAGATTGAGCGAGGCGTACGCGTCGCTGGCCGGGATGCGCACCAGCGCGTGCGCCGTCTGCAGCTCCTCGTTGGTGAGCCCGGTGCGCTCGGTGCCGAACACCACGGCGGCCGGGCGGCGCTGCGCCTCGGCCACGATGCGCGCCGCCGCCTCGCGCACGTCGACGACGCGAAAACGCTGATCACGCTCGCGCGCGGTAGTCGCAGCGACGTAGCCGCAGCCCTCGAGTGCGGCGGCCAGCGACGGCACCACGCGCGCCTGCGCCAGCACGTCGTCCGCGCCCGAGGCACGCGCGGTCGCCTCCGGATGCGGGAACTCGCGCGGCCGCACCAGCAGCAGCGTGCCGAGCGCCATGTTCTTCATGGCGCGCGCCACCGCGCCGATGTTGCCCGGGTGCGAGGGCTCCACCAGTACAATGCGAATGTCGGCGGAATTCATCTGTTACGCTAGCGTCGTGTCGATCGACAGGTGAGCTTAAGGACCGTGCAGCCGCTTCTCAATATCGCCGTGCGCGCCGCGCGTCGCGCCGGCGAAGTCATCGTCCGCAGCATGAACCGCCTCGAGTCGCTCACCGTCACCGCCAAGGGACGCAACGATTTCGTCACCGAGGTCGACCGCGCCGCCGAGCAGGAGATCATCGCCACCATCCGTCGCCACCATCCGCAGCACGCGTTTCTCGCCGAAGAGAGCGGGCGCAGCGGCACGCACGATACGCTGTGGATCATCGACCCGCTCGATGGCACCACCAATTTCCTGCACGGCTTCCCGGTGTTCGCCGTGTCGATCGCCTGCCAGGTGAGGGGCCGCCTCGAGCACGCGGTGATCTACGACCCGCTGCGCGGGGAGCTGTTCACCGCCAGCCGCGGCGCGGGTGCGCACCTCGACAATCACCGCATGCGCGTCAGCAAGGCGCGTACGCTCGAGGGGGCGCTGGTCGCCACCGGTATCCCCTACCGCGCCAATGTGCGCTACCTCGACGCATACCTGGCGATGCTGCGCGAGGTCAGCGTCCAGGTCGCGGGCGTGCGCCGCCCCGGCTCCGCCGCGCTCGACCTCGCCTACGTCGCCGCCGGGCGGGTCGATGCGTTCTGGGAGATCGGCCTGAGCGCCTGGGACACGGCCGCCGGCACGCTGCTGATCCAGGAGGCGGGCGGCCGCACCGGCACGCTCACCGGGGCGGAGTACACCCAGCAGGGTCACATCGTCGCCGGTACACCCAGGGTGTACGCGGCGCTGCTCGAGCTGCTGGCGCCGCACGTGCCCGCGGAGCTGCGCGCTTAAGCTGCGGCGCGCGCACCAGGGCCACGCGCCAAGCGCGCCGCGGCGCGCGCCTCGCTTTCGCCAGGTCGCTTGTGTAGAGTCCGGCGAGAAAAATCGGGGGGTTCCATGGCGAGCCAACTTCTTGCGACCAAGTCCATCGCCGAGCTGCACGAGCAGGAATCCAGTGGCAACCAGCTGCGGCGCGCGCTCAACGCCACGCACCTGACGCTGCTTGGCATCGGCGGCATCATCGGCACCGGCATTTTCGTGCTCACCGGTACCGCGGCCGCCAATCACGCCGGTCCCGCGCTGCCCCTGTCGTTCATCGTCGCCGGGCTCGGCTGCACCTTCGCCGGACTGTGCTACGCGGAGTTCTCGGCCATGATCCCGGTGTCGGGGAGCGCCTATTCCTATTCCTACGCGACGCTCGGCGAGGGTATTGCCTGGTTCATCGGCTGGAACCTGGTGCTGGAATATCTGTTTGCCGTAGCCACTGTGTCGGTGGGCTGGTCGGGCTACGCGATGAGCCTGCTCGACCAGCTGCACCTGCACATACCGGCCGCGATTTCCAATGCCCCGCTCGATCAGGGGGTGGACGCAGTGCACTGGGTGCGCACCGGGGCGCTGATCAACCTGCCGGCCATCCTGATCGTCGCCGCGATCGCGACCATCTGCTACATCGGCATCCGGCAGTCGGCGCTGTTCAACTCGGTCATCGTCGCCATCAAGGTGACGGTAGTGGTGCTGTTCATCGTGTTCGGCGTGAGCTACATCAATACGGCCAACTGGCACCCGTTCGTGCCGCCCAATACCGGCGAACGCGGAGTGTTTGGCTGGAGCGGAGTGATGGCGGCGTCCGGCGTGATCTTCTTCGCCTACATCGGCTTCGATGCCGTCTCGACCGCCGCGCAGGAGACCAAGAACCCGCAGCGTGACATGCCGATCGGGATTCTGACGAGCCTGGTCATCTGCACCATCCTCTACGTCATCGTCTCGGCGGTGCTCACCGGCATGGTGAACTACAAAGAGCTCGACGTGGCGGCTCCCGTCGCCCTCGCCCTCGATAAGTACCCGGGGCTGCACTGGCTCGGCATCCCCGTGAAGCTCGGAGCGGTGTGCGGTATGACCTCGGTCATGCTGGTGATGACCATCGCGCAGGCGCGCATCTTCTTCGCCATGGCGCGCGACGGGCTGCTGCCGCCGTTCTTCGGCCGCGTGCACCCGCGTTTTCGCACCCCGTCGACCGGCACGATCGTGACCGGGACGGCGGCCGCGGTCGTCGGCGGACTGTTCCCGGTAAAAATCCTCGGCGAGCTGGTGGCGATCGGCACCCTGGCAGCCTTCGTCACCGTGTGCATCGGCATTCTGGTGCTGCGTCACACGCGCCCCGATCTGCCGCGCCCGTTCCGCACGCCCTGGCCGTGGTTCACCTGTATCGCCGGCGCCCTCGTGTGCGGCGCGATGATGGTGTCGCTGGGACCCGAGACCTGGGCGCGGCTGGTGATCTGGACTGCGGTCGGGGTGCTCATCTACGCCTTCTACGGCTACCGCCACAGCTGCGTGGGCAAGGCCGCCAACGGCACGGCCGCCACGCCGCGCACCGCCTGAGTCAGCGCCTGAAGCTCGCGCGCCGCGCAAGCGGCGCGCCGCTACGGCAGGTGGTCGAGCGCCGCCTTCTTGTCCGATGGGAACACGTGCTCGGCGGTCAACCCGCAATCGAGCGCGATGGCGCTGGAGATGTAGATCGAGGAATAGGTGCCGGCGATGATGCCGATCAGCAGCGCCGCCGAGAAGCCCTTCAGCACCGGGCCGCCGAGGAACAGCAGCGCCACCACCACGATCGAGGTGACCACCTTGGTCATGATGGTGCGCGACAGTGTCTGGTTGATCGACTGGTCGAGCACCACCTCCGGCGCCGAGCGCCGGTTGGTCTCGAAACGCTCGCGGATACGGTCGAACACCACCACCGTGTCGTTCAGCGAGTAGCCGATGACGGCGAGCATCGCCGCGACCACTGCCAGGTCGAACGACATCTGCGTCAGCGCGAAGAACCCGAGCACCAGGATCGGATCGTGCAGCACCGCCAGGATCGCCCCGAACGACAGCCGCCAGGTGTGAAAGCGGAAGGCGATGTACAGGAAGATCCCGAGCAGCGTGAAGAACAGCGCCTGCACCGCGCTCAGCTTGAGCTCGTTGCCCACCTGCGGCCCGACCACCTCGAGCTGTGCCACCTGCGCACCGCTGTCGAGCTCGTGGAGCGCGCCCTCCAGGCGCGCACGGATCGCGGTGGCGCTCTGCTGCGGGTCCGGCGGCAGGCGGATGGCGATGTCGCGCGCCGAGCCGAAGTTCTGCACCTGCGGCTCGTGGAAGCCGGCGGCCGCGAGGCGCGTGCGCACCGTGTCGACGTTGACGGGGCCCGGGAAGCTGACCTCGGCGCTCACCCCGCCGGTGAAGTCGATGGCCAGGTTCAGCCCGCGGGTGAAGAACGCGCTCAGCGACACGACCATGAACAGCGCCGACAGCCCGTACCACCAGCGCCGCGTCGCCATGAACGGGAAGTTGGTCTGATGGCTGAAGAATTCCACGGCGGATCCTTGGTCAGATCGACAGCCGCGCGAGCTTGCGCCGGCCGCCGTACATGAGGGTGAGCAGCGCGCGGCTGCCCATCAGCGAGGTGAACATCGAGGTCGCAATGCCGAGCGTCAGCACCACGGCGAAGCCGCGGATCGGGCCGGTGCCGAGCACCCACAGCACCACCCCGGCGATCAGCGTCGTGACGTTGGAGTCGGCAATGGCCGAGAAAGCCTTCTCGAAGCCGGCGCGGATGGCGGCCTGCGGCGAGACGCCCTTGCGCAGCTCCTCGCGGATGCGCTCGTAGATCAGCACGTTGGCATCCACCGCCATGCCGACGGTGAGGATGATGCCGGCGATGCCCGGCAGCGACAGTGAGGCGCGCATCATGGAGAGCAGCGCCGTCAGCAGCACCACGTTGGCGAGCAGCACCAGATCGGCGACCAGGCCGAAGGTCTTGTAGTACAGCGCCATGAAGACGAACACGCCGGCCATGCCGACCAGCAGTGCGGTGACGCCCTTGTCGATGTTGTCGCGCCCGAGGCTCGGGCCCACCGCGCGCTCCTCGATCGGGTAGAGCGGGATCGCGAGCGAGCCGGAGCGCAGCAGCAGCGCCAGCTCGCGCGCCTCGCCCGCCTGCAGTCCGGTGATCTGGAAGTTGTTGCTGAACACGCCGCGTATCGTGGCGTCATTGACCACTTCCTCGTCGGTTATCTCGCGCGCCACCTTCTTGCCGTCCACCTCGGTGGTCTCGCGCCGCTTGTCGATGAGTACCACCGCCATGCGCTTGTTGAGGTTCGCCCGCGTGGTGCGCAGCATGTTCTCGCCGGCGCGCGCATCGAGCCGCACGTTCACCGCCGGTCCTTCCTGCGACTGGCTGGTGGTGGCGTTGGTGAGCTGGTCACCGGTGGCGATCACTTCGCGCTTGAGCAGCACCGGGTGGCCGAAGCGCGTGTGCGTATAGAGCTTCGAGCCGAGCGGCACGCGCCCGGTCTGCTGTGCCTCCACCGGGTTGTGCTGCATGTCCTCGAGGCGGAACTCGAGCGTCGCCACACGGCCGAGGATGTCCTTGACCTCGGCCGAGTTCTGCACGCCGGGCAGCTGTACGTTGATGCGGTCGACGCCCTGGCGCTGCACGATCGGCTCCGACACGCCCAGCTCGTTGACGCGGTTGCGCAGCGTGGTGATGTTCTGCTGGATGGCATAGTCCTGGCGCTCGCGGATCTGCGCGGTGGTCAGCACGGCGTTGACGGCCGAGCCGCTGGCGAGACTCTCGGTGCTGACGGTGAGCCCCTGGAACGCCGTGGTGAGCGCGCTGCGGGCCGCGTTGACGTCCGCCTCCGGCGGCAGCACCACGCGCACCGCGTTGGGGCGGGGGGTGCCGAGCGCCACGAGGGCGACGTCCTTCACCGGGATGTTGGCGCCCGCCAGCGCGCGGCGCGCATCCTGCGCGTACCCCTCGAGCGCCTGGCTGACCGCGGCGTTCACGTCCACCTGGTAGAGCAGGTAGAGGCCGCCGCGCAGGTCCAGACCGAGCGGCATGGGCCGCAGGCCCAGCGCCCGCAGCAGCTCCGGGGTGCGCGGTGCGAACGACAGCGCGGTGATGTAGGTCCCCTGGTACTGCTCGTTGACGGCATCGCGCGCTGCCAGCTGATCGGGCACGCTCGCAAAGCGCACCATCAGGCGGCCGCTGTCGAGGTAGCTCCTGATGAAGTGCACGCTGCGCTGGCGCAGGAACCCCTCGAGCGAGCGCGCGTCGGTATCGCTGATCGCGGCGTGATCCTTGCGTGCCACCTGCAGCGCCGGATCCTCGCCGAAGAAGTTCGGCAGCGCGAACAGCAGCGCCAGCAGCAGCACCGCCGCCACCAGCAGGTATTTCCAGCGCGGGTATTCGAGCATGGCTCAGGCGCTCTTCAGCGTGCCCTTGGGCATGAGCTGCGTCACCTGCACCTTCTGAATCTTGACGCGCACCCCGTCGGCGACCTCCAGGGTGACGAAGGTGTCGCCCACCTCGGTGACCCGTCCCAGCAGGCCGCCACCGGTGACCACCTCGTCGCCCACGGCCAGCTTCGACAGCAGGGCCTGGTGCTCCTTGGCGCGCCGCTGCTGCGGCCTGATCAGCATGAAGTAGAACAGCGCGATGAACGCCGCCATCAGCAGCGCGAACTGCAGCTGTCCGCCGGGTGCGCCCGGGGCGCTCTGCGCCCAGGCGTCGGAAATCAAGCCGTTCATAACTTAGGTCCGGGGGGCGAAAAGGGCGGCATTATGCCACAGCGTCCGCGCCGCGCCGGGCGGCGAGGAAATCCCGGGCCCACGGCGCCAGACGCCCGGCGGCGATCGCCTGCCGCAGTGCGCGCATCAGCCCGATGTAGTAGTGCAGGTTATGGATGGTGTTGAGGCGCGAGCCGAGGATCTCGTTGCAGCGGTCGAGATGGCGCAGGTAGGCGCGGGTGAAGTTGCGGCAGGTGTAGCAGTCGCAGCTGCTGTCGATCGGCGCAAGGTCGGCGGCGAAGGCGCTGTTACGGATGTTGATGACGCCGCCGCTGGTGAACAGGTGGCCGTTGCGGGCGTGGCGCGTCGGGATCACGCAGTCAAACAGGTCGACACCGCAGCGCCACCGCGGCCACGATGTCCTCGGGTCGGCCCACCCCCATGAGGTAGCGCGGCCGCTCCGGGGGCATGTGCGGCGTGAGCGACTCGAGCACACCGAGGCGCTCCTCGAGCGATTCCCCGACCGCCAGTCCGCCGATGGCCAGCCCCGGCCAGTCGAGCCGCAGCAGCGCCTCGAGCGAGGCGAGCCGCAGGCTCGTATGCATGCCGCCCTGCACGATGCCGAACAGCCCGCCAGGTGCTTCCTGCGCGCCGCGGTAGTAATGCGCGTGGCTGCGCACCGCCCAGCGCATGGAGCGCTCCATGGAGGCCCGCGCCTCGCTCTCGGGCGCCGGGTAGGCGGTGCAGTCGTCGAGCGCCATGGCGATGTCCGAGCGCAGCGCGCGCTGTACGTCCATCGAGACCTCGGGGGTCAGGCGCACCTCGCGCCCATCGATCGGCGAGCGAAAGTGCACGCCCTCCTCGCCGATGCGACGCAGGCTGCGCAGGCTGAACACCTGGAAGCCGCCCGAATCGGTAAGCAGCGGATGCTCCCAGTGCATGAAGCCGTGCAGGCCGCCGTGGGCGGCGATGATGTCCGGCCCCGGGCGCAGCAGCAGGTGGAAGGTGTTGCCGAGGATGATCTGTGCGCCCAAGTCCTCGAGCTCTTCGGGGGTCATTGCCTTCACGGTGCCGTAGGTGCCCACCGGCATGAATGCCGGGGTCTCGACCACGCCGTGCGCAGTGGCGAGGCTGCCGGTGCGGGCGGCGCCGTCGCGTGCCAGCACGCTGAACACCGGGTTCAATCTAAGCGCTCCGGGCGAGCAGCATGGCGTCGCCGTAGCTGAAGAAGCGGTAGCGCGCCGCCACCGCGTGGCGGTACGCGGCGAGCACCGCGCGCTGCCCGGCAAAGGCGCATACCAGCATGAGCAGCGTCGACTCCGGCAGGTGAAAGTTCGTCAGCAGCACGTCGCTCACCTGGAAGCGAAAGCCCGGGGTGATGAACAGGCGCGTCTCGCCGGACCACGGCGCAAGCGGTAGTGCCCCCGGGTCGCCGGCGTGCGCACCGGTGGCCAGTGCCGCCGACTCGAGCGCGCGCACCACGGTGGTACCGACGGCCACCACGCGGCCGCCGCGCGCGCGCGCAGCGGCGATGGCCTCGCAGGCCGCGGCCCCGACGCAGGCGCGCTCGGCATGCAGCACGTGCTGAGAGACCTCGTCGCTGCGCAGCGGCTGAAACGTGCCGGCACCGACGTGCAGCGTGACCAGCGTGCTGCGCACACCGCGCGCGGCGAGCGCCGCCATCAGCGGCGCATCGAAATGCAGGCTCGCAGTCGGCGCAGCGACCGCGCCGGGCTCGCGCGCGAAGATACTCTGGTAGCGCTCGCGGTCGGCGGCCGCCGGGACGCGGCGGATGTAGGGCGGCAGCGGCACGGTGCCGAAGCCATCGAAGAACTCGAGCGCCGGCGCGGGCAGCGTCACGCGCCACAGCTCGCCCTCGCGCGCGAGTACCTGCAGCGTGCCGCCGGCGGTGGCGATAGCCAGCCCGGCGCGGATGGGCTTGCTCGCCGCCAGCTGCACCAGCGCTTCGTGACCTGCGAGCGCGCGCTCCAGCAGGATCTCCACCCGCCCGCCCGAGGGCTTGGTCCCGAACAGCCGTGCGGCGATGACACGCGTGTCGTTGAGCACCAGCAGGTCGCCGGGCTGCAGGCACTCGGGCAGGTCGCGCAGTGCGCGGTCAGCGACGGCACCGGTGGCACGATCGAGCACCAGCAGGCGACCCGCGGAGCGGGTGGCGGGGGGTTCCTGGGCGATCAACTCGGCGGGCAGATCGTAGGCGAAGTCCTGGCGGCGCACGCGCGCATGTTACACGCCCGCCGCGGCGGCGCGGCCGCAGCGGCCGTGCGCGCCAGCGCTCAGGCGGCGCCGCTGCGCTCGCGCGGCGCTGCCCGGAAGCGCTGCTGCATGTGGCGCATGGCGTCGCGCTCATCCGCGCCGGGCCGCTGCGGCAGCGTCGCCTCGAGTTGCAGCGGCTTGTGTTGGCGCAGGATGCGCAGCGTGAGCTTCTCGCCCGGCTGGTAGGAGCCGAGGATGCGCGTGGCGTGCGCGCCGCTGCTCGGAACGCGTCCGTCGATGGCGAGTATCACGTCGCCATCCTGGAGCTGCAGTGCGCCGTCGGCCGGCGCGCGCACCACCAGGATGCCCTTGTCAGCGCCGAAATAACTTCCCAGCCGCGGCGTGAGACTCGCCAGCTCCATGTCGGCGAACGGACGGCGCAGCACGAATGCCAGGTCCGCTGGCGGCATGCCGAGCTCGGGCATGCCGAGCTCGGACAGGCCGTGCATCGTCAGCAGCGTCGGCCCGGGACGGGCGGTCACGACGAACTCGCGCGGCCGTCCTTCGCGCAGCACACGCACACTGACGCGGCTGTCGGGCTTGATGTTGCGCATGATGCGCACGACCTTGCGCGCCGCCTCGGGGCCGCCGACCTCGCTGCCGTCGACCGTGACGATCACGTCGCCTGCGCGGATGCCGGCTTCGGCGGCCGGGCCGCCCGGGGAGACCTCGCTCACCCGCGCGCCCTGCGGCGCGTTGTCCAGCTGCACGCCGATGATGGCGCGACCCACGCCGACGTACGGCATGACCTGCTCGATGAGCGTGCCGCTCATCTGGGTGGACAGTGCCGCGACCTCGTGCGCCGCCTCCTCCAGCTTGCGCCGGGCCGTCTCGAGCTGCGCCTCGAGTTCGGCGTTGGCGACCGGAGCAGCCGCAGCGGTGGGAGCAGCCGGAGCGGCGGGAACGGTCGGCGCCGCCGGCGCAACCGGTTGCGCCGGCGAAGCGGGCGGCGCTTCCGCCGCTGCGGCGGCTGGAAATACCGGCTGCAGGGCAGCGGCCAGCAGCGCGGCGATCAGGGTCAGGGTTTTCACGTGGGCTCCTGGGGTGGTCAGAGGGAATCGTCGGCGAGCGTCTCGGCGTAGCGCACCTGCGCCAGCGTGCCGACCAGACGCGTGCGCTCGCGCTGCAGGTCGAGGAGGCGCTGCGGGGGGTGCGGCTCGAGGCGCGCGGCACTCAGAACGTCGTCGACCTGCGCGAGGCGGTCCTCGAGCCGCAGCACGGCCGCGTACGTACCGGGACGCACCACCGCCGGCTCGCTCGGCAGGCCGGCGAGCCAGTGCTCCATCGCCTCGGGGCGTACCCCGGCCGGTGGCGGTACCGGCGCCCCGCGCCCTGCCCCGGCGGGCGCCGCGCGCGGCGGCTGCGGCGGCCCGAAGCGCATCGACAGGGCGGCCACGCCGAGGGCCAGCAGCAGTGCGGCGGCCAGCGCCGTGGCACCGGCCATGCGGCGCGCGGCGCGCGTGCGATGCCGCGCACGGCGCTGAAATTCGTCGAACGAATAAGGCTGCGCGGCTTCCGCGGGCAGTTGTCGCAGCAACCCGGTCCAGGCCGCTGGTCGATCTACGTCAGGGTGCATGAGCGTCGCTCCTCGGGCTCGAACCAGGCACGCAGCCGTGTATGCGCGCGCGCCAGCTGGGACTTTGAAAAACTCACCGAGCGGCCGAACTCGTGGGCGATCTCCTGGTGGGAATAACCCTCCACCTCGTACATCCACACGACCGCGCGCGCTACGGGGGCAAGCGTGGCGAGCGCACGCTCCAGGTCGATCGACTCGGCGCGGCAGCCCGCGACCGGCGGGGCCGCAGCCTCCGCGGCCGCCTCTCCCGCTTCCCAGCACAGGCGCGCCCGCCGCCACGGCGAGCGCAGGTACATCAGGCAGCGGTTGATGGCGATCTGCCGCAGCCAGGCGCCTAGCGGCGCCTCGCCGCGGAACTGCGGCAGCCGCTCGAACAGGATCATCATGGTGTCCTGGAAGATGTCCTCCGCCAGGCTGCGCTGCCCGACCATGCGACGGATCAGAGTCAGCGTCGCGGGCGCCAGTGCCGTGTAGATCGCTGCACGCGCCGCCTGCTCGCCCGCGCAGGCCCGCGCCAGCATCTCCCCCGGAACCACGCTTTCCGCCAGTCGCGCCACGATGGTCTTAGATGCCTCAGCCCGGCGAAAGGTCGCACACGCACCGAAGCGCCCTTGGCCACCCCGGGGGCCTTATACTGGCCGGCGTGCCCGAGTGGCGGAATTGGTAGACGCAGCGGACTCAGAAGACAACTTGAGCCCTCGCGGAGAAATCTGCGGGGTGAAGCCCGTCAAACTCGGTGAAGGCCCGGGCGCTGCCGCCCGAGCTAACGCCGAGCCAAGCCTTCGCTGACTGCGAAGGAAGGTGTAGAGAGCAGACGGCGGGCACCTACGGCCTCGCGGCTATGGTGAAGGCGTGCTCCAGACCACGAACCCGGGCGCCGCTTAGCTCCCGGGGCAGCGCAAGCTGAAGTGGCAGGAAAATCCGCCGCCCTTAAAAGCGTGTCGGTTCGACTCCGACCTCGGGCACCATCCGCAACCGAGGACCCGTGCAAGACATGACATGACCCGCGTCGAGATGAACTTCTGCAGCCAGTGCGGCAAGCCGCTGCGCCGGGCCATCCCGGAAGGCGATCACCTGCCGCGGTACGTGTGCGATGCCTGCGGCAGCATCCACTACCAGAACCCGCGGCTGGTGGTCGGCTGCGTGCCCGAGCACGAGGGCAGCATCCTCTTGTGCCGCCGCGCCATCGAGCCGCGCCGCGGCTACTGGACGGTGCCGGCCGGCTTCATGGAGAACGGCGAGACGCTGCAGCAGGCCGCGGCGCGCGAAACGCAGGAGGAGGCACTCGCCGAGGTCGCCATAGGCTCGCTGCTAGCGGTGGTGCACGTGCTGCATGCCCATCAGGTGCACGTGTTCTTCCGCGCCGCGCTGCCACAGGCGCGCTACGGCATCGGCGCGGAGAGCCTGGAAGTGGCGCTGCTGACGCCCGCCGAGATCCCCTGGGCCGAGATCGCCTTTCCGAGCACGGATTTCGCGCTGCGCCGCTACCTCGAGGACCGCGCCGCGGGCAGCGACGCGCACCACTTCACCAGTATCGAGCGGCGCTGAAGCCAGGCGCGGTGCGCCGGTTTGGCCGCCACCACCCGCCTCGTGGCACAATGCGCGCCCGCCTGCGCCGCTGGATAGTGCATGACCTTTGTAGTCACCGAAAACTGCATCAAGTGCAAGTACATGGACTGCGTGGAGGTCTGTCCGGTCGACTGCTTCCATGAGGGACCGAATTTCCTCGCCATCGACCCGGACGAATGTATCGACTGCACGTTGTGCGAGCCGGAGTGCCCGGTGGAGGCCATCTTTTCCGAGGAGGAGCTGCCCGCCGGCCAGGAGCAGTTCAAGCAGTTGAATGCCGAGCTCGCCAAGCAATGGCCCGTGATCACCGAGAAGAAGGACGCGCCCGAGGATGCCAAGGAGTGGGAGGGCAAACCGGGAAAGCTGCAGTTGCTCGAGCGCTAAAGACCTGCCGCGCTGCGGGCCGTTCTACGGATGCGCTTCCTTCAGATGCTCCAGCAGCGCGTCGGGCGGCAGGTAGCCGGCGACCATCTCGCCGTCCGGCATGATGATGGCGGGCGTGCCCTCGAGCGCGAAGTCCTTGCCGAGTGCGTAGCTGCGCGCCACGGGATTGTTGGTGCAGGGCTTGGTCTTGAGCTCCTGCCCGAGTTTGGCGCGCGTCAGCGCGTCGTTGCGATCGGCCGAGCACCACACCTGCTCCGCCTTGGTCCAGGAGCTGCTGTTGGGACCGGTGCGCGGATACAGCAGGTAGCGCACCCGCACCCCCAGGCGGTTGTACTCCGCGATCTGGCTGTGGAGCTTGCGGCAGTAGGGACAATCGACGTCGGTGAACACCGTGACGGTGTACTTCGGTTCCTTGGGACCGAACACCAGCATCTCGCTCTCGGGGAACGCCGCGATCGCCTTGAGGCGCAGCTCGCGCCGGTGCTGCTCGGTGAGATTGTTGCTGCCGTTGAGCTCGATCAGGTCGCCGGTGAAGGCGTACTTGCCATCGGCGGTGACGTAGGCGATGTCCGAGCCGCGCGTGAGCTCATAGACGCCGCTGATCGGCGTCGGGCGCAGCTCGTCGGCGTGCGCGCCGATCTGCGTGGCGAGCGCGGCACGCGGATCGGCCGGCGGCGGCGGCGTCTGCTGGGCGGGAACGTTCCCGGCCACGGCGCACAGCGCCAGCAACATCAGCAACTTCCTGGCAGGCATGGGAACTTTCCAATCGGTGGGAACTTCGACCGCAGGGTGCGCGCAAGGTTCGCTGCAGGCGTGCGCGCCGTACGCGGCCGGCGCAGTCTACCACGACCGCAGAGGCTGGCCGCCGGGCGGGCGGGGGCTTACGGATCGGCCGGCGCAGCCGCCGGCGCGCCCACCTCAACCGCGCGGATGATGCGCCGCGTGCAGCTCCTTGAGCCGCTCGCGCGCCACGTGCGTATAGATCTGCGTGGTGGACAGGTCGCTGTGGCCGAGCAGCATCTGCACCACGCGCAGGTCCGCGCCGTGGTTGAGCAGGTGGGTCGCGAACGCGTGGCGCAGCGTATGGGGCGAGAGCTCCTTGGCGATGCCGGCCTTGCGCGCGTAGCGCTTGATGATGTGCCAGAAGGCCTGGCGCGTCATGCGGTCGCCGCGGCGCGTGGGGAACAGGTAGTCGGTCTGGCGCTCGAGCAGGATCTCGCCGCGCGGGCCGCGCGCGAACTCCTTGAGCGCGCGCATCGCCTCCTCGCCGAGCGGAATGAGCCGCTCGCGATCGCCCTTGCCGAGGATGCGGATGACGCCCTGGTTCAGGTTGATCTGGCCCTGGCGCAGGTTGACCAGCTCCGACACCCGCAGCCCGGTGGCATACAGCACCTCGAGCATGGTGCGGTCGCGGTTGCCGAGCGGGTCACTCGCGACCGGCGCCGACAGCAGCGACTCGACTTCCTCCTCGGTGAGCGAGCGCGGCAGCGAGCGGCCGATCTTCGGCATGGCGATCTGCGCGGTGGGATCCTCGCGAATCACGGCCTCGCGCAGGAAGAAGCGGAAGAAGCGCCGGAAGCTCGACAGCTGCCGCGCGGTGGAGCGCGGCCGCGCGCCGGCGCGCACGCGCCAGGCGATGAAGTCCTGCAGGTCGGCCCGCGAGGTGCGCATGATCGGCACGTTGCGCTCGGCAAGCCAGCGGGCGAGCGCCGTGAGGTCGGCGCGATAGGCCGCCAGAGTGTTGGGCGACAGCCCACGCTCCATCCACACCGCGTCCAGGAAGCGAGATACCGCGGGATCGGCGGAGTCGGTGCTGGCGGTCACGGCAATGGCAGTATTCGACAAGCCTTGGATCTCGCTGGAAGTCTTCGCACTCAGCGCGCCTGCACTGCGCAGCGCACCGTGTGAGCATCAGCCTTCCGGGTAATGTGCTGAGCGCAGTATGGTGAGCGCGGCCCCGCCATCGACGTGACCACCTTCACATCTGCCACCCGGCATTAACATAAAGAGAACCCGTTCACACTTCCCTCCGGCGTGAAAGACTGCCCACCGCCCATGACTGCGCAATCAACGTGAAGCGCTTCATCCTGCGCACCGTGCTGCTGCCGGCGCGCGCCGCCTACGCGCTGTGGGTACTGCTCAGCTTCGTCGCGATCGGCATCGGCGCGCTGCTGGCCCTGGTGGTCCTGCCGCGGCTGCGCTGGCGGCGCCTGGCCGCGCGCCTACTGGCGCGCACCTTCCTGCAGCTGGCCGGCATGCCGCTCACCGTGCGCGGCGCCGAGCGTCTGCCGCCCGGCCAGTGCGTGGTGGTGTGCAATCACGCCAGTTACCTCGACGGCATCGTGCTCACCGCCGCGCTGCCGCCGCGCTTCGGCTTCGTCATCAAGCGCGAGATGGCCGCCGTGCCGCTCGCCGGCGCGCTGCTGCGACGGCTGGGCTCGGAGTTCGTGGAGCGCTTTGACCGCACGCGCGGCGCCGCGGACGCGCGGCGCGTGCTGCGCAACGCCACCCAGGGTGGCTCGCTGGTGTTCTTCCCCGAGGGCACCTTCACCCGCACCCCGGGGCTGCTCGGCTTCCACACCGGCGCCTTCGCCGCCGCCTGTCGCGCCGGCTGCCCGCTCGTGCCCGCGCTGCTGCGCGGCACGCGCCGCGCGCTGCCGCCGGGCGGCGCCTGGCCGCGCCCGGGCGCGATCGCCATGGAGATCCTGACGCCGCTCGCCGCGGCGTCGACGCCGGCGAGCGCTGTGCCCCGCTGCTGCGCGAGCGCGCACGCGCGATGATGCTGGCGGCGCTCGGCGAGCCCGACCTCACATGTTGCGACGATACTGGCCGCCCACCTGATACAACGCGTGCGAGATCTGCCCCAGCGAGCAGACCTTGACGCATTCCATGAGCTCGGCAAACACGTTGCCGCCGCCGGCCGCCTGCTGCTGCAGCGCGGCGAGCGCCGCCGCTGCCCGCGGCGCGTTGCGCGCCTGAAAGGCACGCACCGCGCTCACCTGGTCCTGTTTCTCCTCATCGGTGGAGCGGATCAGCTGCGTCGCCTGGTGCTCGTGCGCGGCGTCGGCCCCCGAGAGGAAGGTGTTGACGCCGACGATCGGCAGCGAGCCGTCGTGCTTGCGCGTCTCGTAATTGAGCGACTCCTCCTGGATCTTGCCGCGCTGGTACATGGTCTCCATGGCCCCGAGTACTCCGCCGCGCTCGGACAGCGCCTCGAATTCGCGGTACACCGCCTCCTCCACCAGCTCGGTCAGGTACTCGATGGCGAACGAGCCCTGCCAGGGATTCTGGATCTTGTTGAGCCCGAGCTCGCGATTGATGATCAGCTGGATCGCGACCGCACGGCGCACGCTCTCCTCGGTGGGCGTGGTGAGCGCCTCGTCGTAGGCGTTGGTATGCAGGCTGTTGCAGTTGTCGAACAGCGCGTACAGCGCCTGCAGCGTGGTGCGGATGTCGTTGAAGGAGATCTCGCGCGCGTGCAGGCTGCGGCCTGAGGTCTGCACGTGGTACTTCAGCATCTGGCTGCGCGCGTCGGCCTGGTAGCGCTCGCGCATGGCGCGCGCCCAGATGCGCCGCGCCACGCGGCCGATGACCGCGTACTCCGGGTCCATGCCGTTGGAGAAGAAGAACGACAGGTTGGGTGCGAAGTCGTCGATCTGCATGCCGCGCGCCAGGTAATACTCGACGATGGTGAAGCCGTTGGCGAGCGTGAAGGCGAGCTGCGAGATCGGGTTGGCGCCGGCTTCGGCGATGTGGTAGCCGGAGATCGAGACGGAGTAGAAGTTGCGTACCCGGCGCTCGCTGAAGTACTGCTGCACATCGCCCATCATGCGCAGCGCGAACTCGGTGGAGAAGATACAGGTGTTCTGCGCCTGATCCTCCTTGAGGATGTCCGCCTGCACCGTGCCGCGCACCGCCTGCAGGGCCTGCGCGCGGATCTGCTCGTAGGTCTCGCGCGCCAGCAGCTGATCGCCGCTCACCCCGAGCAGCGCCAGCCCGCTGCCATCGTGATGCGGCGGCAGCGGCCCCTTGTAGGCGGGCGGCGGCGCACCGCGCGCGGCCGCGGCCGCGTGGATGGCCGCGATCTGCCGCTCGGCCGCCGGCCATTCGCCGTTGCCCTTGAGATAGCGCTCGACCTGCTGGTCGATGGCGGTGTTCATGAACATCGCCAGGATGATCGGCGCCGGGCCGTTGATGGTCATGGACACCGAGGTGGTTGGCTGACACAGGTCGAAGCCTGAGTAGAGCTTCTTCATGTCGTCGAGCGTTGCCACCGACACCCCGGAGTTGCCGGTGCGCCCGTAGACGTCGGGACGGGTGTCCGGGTCCTCGCCGTAGAGCGTGGTCGAGTCGAACGCCGTTGACAGGCGCGGTCCGTGACCGTGCGCCAGGTAGTGGAAGCGGCGGTTGGTGCGCTCCGGCGGGCCCTCGCCGGCGAACATGCGGGTCGGGTCCTCCTCCTCGCGGCGGTACGGATACACCCCGCCGGTGTAGGGATAGGCGCCCGGCAGGTTCTCGGTGAGGATGAAGTGCAGCAGCTCGCCCCAGTCCTTGAGCCGCGGCAGCGCCAGCTTCGGGATCGGCGAGCGCGACAGGCTCTCGGTGTAGTTCTCCCCCTTCACCAGGCGCTCGCGCACCGGGTAGCAGTAGGTGGCGTCGCTCGCCGCCTGCACCCGTGCCGGCCAGGCCTTGAGCTCGCCGACGGCTTCCGCCCCCAGCTCATCGAGCGCGCGGCCGTAGGCGGCGCGCAGCTCGCGCCGCGTGGCATCCGCCGAGCGCTCGGCGAGCAGCTCGGGCGCATAGCGCTCGAGCGGTGCGGGCAGCGGCGCGTCGTGCAGCGCTTTGAGCGCTTCGTACAGGCCGAAGGCGCGCCGCCCCGCCTCGACCTGTGCCTCGATGCGCGCGCGCGTGGCGCGCCCCGCCTGGGCGATCTCGGCGAGATAACGGGTGCGTGCCGCGGGAATGAGCGGCGCGGCCGCCACCGGCGCGGTCGGTCCGGCATCGGCGAGCTTCCAGGACGAGCCGCCGGCGTGCCGCTCGGCGAGCGCCGTGCACAGCGCGGCGAACAGCCGATTGACGCCCGGGTCGTTGAAGCGGCTGGCGATGGTGGCGTAAACCGGCAGCTGCGCATCGGGCAGCTGCGCGCGCTCGGGGTGGTTGCGCCGCCACTGTTTCTTCACGTCGCGCAGGCTGTCCGCGGCGCCGCGCTTCTCGCTCTTGTTCAGCACGATGAAGTCGGCGTAGTCGAGCATGTCGATCTTCTCGAGCTGGCTGGCGGCGCCGTACTCGCCGGTCATCACGTACAGCGACAGGTCCGCCAGGTCGACGATCTCGGTGTCCGACTGGCCGATGCCCGCGGTCTCGACGATCACCAGGTCGAAGTGCGCCGCACGGTACAGCGCGATCACGTCCCGCAGCACCGCCGCGGTCGCCAGGTGCGCGCGCCGCGTGGCGAGCGAGCGCATGAAGATGTTCTCGGCCGCCAGGCTGTTCATGCGGATGCGGTCGCCGAGCAGCGCCCCGCCGCTGCGCCGCCGCGTCGGATCCATGGCGACCACCGCGACCTGGGCGCGCGGAAAGTGGCGCACCAGCCGCGCCAGCAGCTCGTCGGTGAGACTCGACTTGCCGGCGCCGCCAGTGCCGGTGACGCCGATGACCGGTACCTTGTGCCGCGCGCGTGCCAGCGCCCGGCGGATCGTCTCCGCCTGCCCGCCGTCGTCATCGGCCCCCTCGAGTACGGAGATGGTGCGCGCGATCAGCCCGTGGTCGCGCGCATTGAGGGGACGGAACTCGTAGGCGGGCCTGCGCACCGCGGCGACGCGCGTGAACACATCGTCGATCATCCCGGCCAGCCCCATGCGGCGGCCGTCCTCGGGCGTGTAGATCTTCGCCACCCCGTGGGCCTCGAGCGCGGCGATCTCGTCGGGCGCAATGGTGCCGCCGCCGCCGACCACCACGCGCACGTGGCCGTAGCCGCGCTCGCGCAGCATGTCGACCATGTAGGTGAAATACTCGTTGTGGCCGCCCTGATAGGAGGTGACGGCGACGGCGTCGGCATCCTCGTCGATGGCGGCGCGCACGATATCGGCCACGCTGCGGTTGTGGCCGAGGTGCACAACTTCCGCACCGCGCCCCTGCAGCAGGCGGCGGATCATGTTGATGGCGGCATCGTGACCGTCGAACAGCGATGCGGCGGACACGAAGCGCAACGGCCGTGTCAGTGCCGGCGCGCCCTGCGGCAACGCCGCACCCCCCTCGAGTCCGGCATTCATGTGGTCACTTCCTGCGCTGCAGCGCCACGGGCCCGACTGCCAGGCGCACTGCCAAGTATGTTTACCCGCGAGTAAGGCATCTTACCCACCAGTGTTATCGAGTGTCTGCGCGGCGGTCAACGCGCCTCGTCCCGCCCGTCCCGCAGCGCGCCCGCTATAATACGCCTCGCCCGATGAACCACCGACGCCCCAGCCCGCCAGCGGCGGGTAAGCCACAGCCGCCCGGCACCTCCCCCTGGCGGGCGAGCCGCGAGCGGCTGCGCGACCGCGAGCTCAAGCGCGATGCCGTCATCCGCGCCGCGGCGCGCGAATTCAACCGCAAGGGGTACCACAATACCTCGCTCGACGATATCGCAGCGCGCCTCGAGGTCAGCAAGCCGACCGTCTACTACTACGTGACCAGCAAGGAACAGCTGCTGTTCGAGTGCTTCGTGGCGGGCGTCGAGCCGATCCGCGCCGCGTTCCGCGAGGTGCGCCAACGGGCGGTGCCGGCGCGCGAGCGCCTGAGCGCCGTGCTGCGCCATTACGGCGAGGCGGTCGCCTCCGAGTTCGGCTGGTGCATGGTGCGCGCCGAAGACCAGGACCTGCCGCCGGCGATGAGCCGGCACATCAAGGCGCTCAAGTCCGAGATCGACCACGGCATCCGCCGCCTGATCCGCGAGGGCGTGCAGGACGGCTCCATCGGGGCATGCGATGCCAAGCTGACCGCGTTCGCTCTCGCCGGTGCGCTCAACTGGATTGCACACTGGTATCGCGAGGACCGCTCGTTGAGCGGCGCGCAGATCGCCGCAGCTTTCGTCACCATATTCGAGGGGGGCCTGCGTCCGCGCGGCAGCGTCTCCCGACTCGTCGCCCGCGCGCCGCTGCCGCGGCGGGCGCGCACTGCACTGGCGCGCTGATCAAGACGCTTTCAGACCAAAGCGAGGCCACCCATGTCCGCCGCAGAAGTCGTCATCGTTTCCGCCAAACGTACCCCCATCGGTGCGTTCCTTGGAGTCCTGTCGCCGCTGAGCGCGGTGCAGCTCGGCGCCGTCGCCGCGCGCGCCGCGGTCGAGGCCGCCGGCATCGCCCCCGGCGACGTGCAGGAGGTGATCATGGGCTGCGTGCTGTCGGCCAACCTCGGCCAGGCACCGGCGCGCCAGGCGGCGCTCGGCGGCGGCGTGCCGCAGGGCGTACCGGCCACCACCGTCAACAAGATGTGCGGCTCGGCGCTCAAAGCGGTGATGATGGCCGCCGACCAGATCCGCGCCGGCGGCGCCGACATCGTGCTCGCCGGCGGGCTCGAGTCGATGAGCAATGCTCCGTACCTGCTGCCGAAGGCGCGCACCGGCTACCGTATGGGCCACGGCGAGGTGATCGACCACATGCTGAAGGACGGGCTGCAGAGCCCGTTCGACGGCAAGTCCATGGGCTGCTTCGCCGACAGTACCGCCAGCAAGTACGGCTTCACGCGCGCCCAGCAGGATGCCTTCGCCACCGAGTCGGTGCGGCGCGCCATGCAGGCGCTGCAGGCGGGAGACTTCGACCTCGAGGTCGCGCCGGTTACGGTCAAGGGACGCAAGGGCGAGACGCTGATCGCCCGCGACGAGACCCCCGGCAGCTGCGATGTCAGCAAGATCACCAGCCTGAAGCCGGCCTTCAACAAGGACGGTACGGTGACGGCGGCGAGCTCCTCCTCGATCTCCGACGGGGCGGCCGCGCTGGTGCTGATGAACGCGAAGACCGCCGACGCGCGCGGCCTGAAGCCCCTCGCCCGGGTGGTGGCCTACGCCAGTCACGCCCACGAGCCCGAATGGTTCACCACCGCCCCGGTGGGCGCGATCCGCAAGGTGCTCACGCAGCTCGGCTGGAAGCCCCACGATGCCGATCTCTACGAGATCAACGAGGCGTTCGCGGTGGTCACCATGGCGGCGATGCGCGACATCGACATCGACCATGCGCGCGTCAACGTCGCCGGCGGGGCCTGCGCGCTCGGACACCCCATCGGGGCGACCGGCGCGCGCATCCTCACGACGCTGCTGTACGCGCTGCGCCGCCGTGGCGGCAAGCGCGGTATCGCCGCGCTGTGCATCGGCGGCGGTGAAGCGGTGGCGCTCGCGGTCGAGATGCTGTAGCGCGACGCCCGTGAAGATTCAGGACGCACGCGCCGTCGTCACCGGCGGCGCCTCCGGTCTCGGCCTGGCGGTGGCGCGGCACGTCGTCGCCGCGGGCGGCCGGGTGGCGCTGCTCGACGTGCAGGAGGGTCCGGGGCGGGCCGCCGCCGCCGCACTCGGCGGCCACGCGACGTTCCTGCGCTGCGACGTGACCGCGGAGGCCGAGGTGAACGCCGCCATGGATGCCGCCTACGCGCACCTCGGCGGCCTCAACCTGCTGGTCAACTGCGCCGGCGTGGTGGGCGCCGGGCGGGTGCTGGGCAAGAACGGCCCGATGGCGGGCGAGTTCTTCGCCAGAGTGATTCACATCAACCTCATCGGCACCTTCCTGTGCGACAAGGCGGCCGCGGCGCTGATGCAGAGTAACGCCCCCGCAGCCGACGGCGAGCGCGGGCTGCTGGTTCACACCTCCTCGGTGGCCGCCTACGAGGGGCAGATCGGACAGGCGGCGTACTCGGCCACCAAGGCTGCGGTCGCCGGCATGGCGCTGCCGATCGCGCGCGAGCTGGCGCGCGTCGGCATCCGCTGCGTCGCCATCGCGCCGGGCATCTTCCACACACCGATGATGGACGGCATGCCGCCCGAGGTGCAGGCCTCGCTCGCCGCGCAGGTGCCGTTCCCCGCGCGGCTCGGCAAACCCGAGGAATTCGCGCAGCTGGTGGCGAGCGTGTTCGAGATCCCCATGCTGAACGGCACGACCATCCGCCTGGATGGCGCGATCCGCATGCAACCGAAGTAGCGCGCCGATGAGCGAGGCGAGCCGCGCGTCGGATGCGAGCGATCGCGAGGTGATGCAGTACGAGGTCGTCATCGTCGGCGCGGGGCCGGCCGGCCTCGCCTGCGCGATCCGCCTGAAGCAGTTGCAGCCCGCGTTGCAGGTGTGCGTGCTGGAGAAGGCCTCCGCGGTGGGCGCGCACGCCCTGTCAGGCTGCGTGCTCGAGCCCGGGCCGCTCGAGCAGCTGCTGCCGGGATGGCGCGAGGCCTACCCGGGCATGAAGGTGCCGGCGACCGAGGACGACTTTCGCATCTTCACAGCGCGCGGCTCCTTCAAGGTCGCACCGGACTGGCTGCTGCGACTGCTGCCGCGCTCCATGACCTACTCGACGCCATTCAACAATCACGGCAACTACATCATCTCGCTCGGGCAGCTGACGGCGTGGCTCGCGACCCGGGCGGAAGCTCTCGGCGTCGAGGTGTTTGCGGGCTTCGCTGCCGCGGCACCGCTGTTCGATGAGCGCGGCGCGGTGCGCGGTGTGCGCATCGGCGACATGGGACGCGGCAAGGACGGCACGCCCGGCCCGAATTTCACCGCCGGTGTCGACATCCACGCGCCGCTCACGGTACTCGCCGAGGGCGCGCGCGGCTCGATTGCCAAGCAGCTGATCGCCACATTCGACCTGGCGCACGGGCACTGCCCGCAGACCTTCGCGCTCGGCTACAAGGAGCTGTGGCAGCTGCCCGCGGGCCGCGTGCACCCGGGCCGCATCGAGCACGGGCTCGGCTGGCCGGCGGACGCGCATACCTACGCCGGCAGCTTCCTCTACCACCTCGATAACGATCGCGTGTATGTCGGCTACATCGTCGGTCTCGACTACCAGGATCCGCGACTCGCGCCGTTCGAGGCTTTCCAGCAGTACAAGAACCACCCGCGCGTCAAGGCGCTGCTCGCGGGCGGCGAGATCGTCTCGGCCGGGGCGCGCACCATCGCCGCCGGCGGCTGGCAATCGACGCCCACGCTGGAGATGCCCGGTGCGATCCTCATCGGCGATGCCGGCGGCACGCTCAATTTCGCCAAGATCAAGGGCGTGCACCAGGCGCTGCGCTCGGGCACGCTCGCCGCCGAGCACGTAGCCGCGAGCGGCGGCGGCGCCGGCTTCGACGCGCGCTGGCGCACTTCGGAGGGCGGTCAGGAACTCAAGCGCGTGCGCAACTTCAAGCCCGCCTTCAAGCGTGGCCTGTGGGTCGGGCTGTTGAACGCGGCCTGGGAGACGCTCACCGCCGGCAGGTCGCCGTGGACGCTGGGCAACAGCGCCGACTGGTCACGTCTGGAGAAGCTCGCGGCGTTCCGCTCGCCCGAGCGGCACTGGGGGGAGCGCACGTTGCCGCCGCGCGATCGCGTCTCGTTCGTGTTCTTCGCCGGCAATGCCCATGAGGAGAATCAGCCGGTGCATCTGAAGGTAGCCGACACCTCGATCTGCGCGCAGCGCTGCGGCAGCGAATACGGCCATCCCTGCGAGCGCTTCTGCCCGGCCGGGGTGTACGAGATGGTCGACGATGGCAACGGCGGGCGGCGCCTGCAGATCAACGCCGCCAACTGCGTGCACTGCAAGGCCTGCGACATCAAGGACCCGTACGCCATCATCACCTGGACCACGCCCGAGGGCGGCTCGGGACCGAACTACCAGTCGCTGTAGCACCATGAGCGAACTGTGGCGTCCGCCGGCTGCGCGCATCGCCGATGCGAACCTCACCCGCTTCATGCGCGAGGTGAATGCCCGCCGCGGCACGCAGCTGTCGCTCTACGAGGAGCTGTACGCGTGGTCGCTGGACGCGCCGGAGGATTTCTGGAGCGAGCTCGCACGCTTCGCCGAGATCCGCGCCGCCTGGGGCGAGGGTCCGGTGCTCGAGAACCCGCAGCTGATGCCCGGCGCGCGCTTCTTCCCGGCAGCGCGGCTGAACTTCGCCGCGAACCTGCTGCGCTACCACGACGACCGGCCGGCACTGGTGTTCCGCAACGAGCGCGGCGCGCGCCGCACGCTCTCGTACCGCGAGCTGCGCGGCGAGGTGGCGCGCATCGCCGCGGGCCTGGCGGCGGCGGGCGTGGTGCCCGGCGACCGCGTGGCCGGCTTCGTGCCCAACCTGCCGGAAGCTGCGGTCGCGATGCTCGCCACCGCCAGCCTCGGGGCGGTGTGGTCCTCGTGCTCGCCGGATTTCGGCGTGCACGGCGTGCTCGAGCGCTTCGGCCAGATCGCACCCAAGGTGCTGTTCACGGCCGACGGCTATTTCTACGCCGGCAAGAAACCCGATTCGCTCGAGCTGATGGCCGCGGTGCTGGCGCAGCTCGACAGCGTCACGCGGGTGGTGGTGATTCCCTATGTCGAGGCACAGCCGCAGCTCGCCGCACTCGGCACGGCCGCGGCGCGGGCCACGCTGTGGCAGGACTTCGGCACCTCGGGCGCGGCGCTCGATTGCGTGGCGCTGCCTTTCAATCATCCGCTGTATATCCTTTATTCCTCGGGCACCACCGGAGTGCCCAAGTGCATCGTGCACGGCGCCGGCGGCACGCTGCTGCAGCATCGCAAGGAGCACCTGCTGCACACCGATCTCAAGCGCGGCGACTGCCTGTTCTACTTCACCACCTGCGGCTGGATGATGTGGAACTGGCTGATGAGTGCGCTGGCGACCGGTTCGACGCTGGTACTGTACGACGGCAGTCCCTTTCACCCCGACCCCGGGTCGCTGTGGCGGATGGCCGCCGAGGAGCACATCAGCGTGTTCGGCACCAGCGCGAAATATCTCTCCACGCTGCAGAAGAGCGAGTTCGTGCCAGCGCGCGCCGTCGACCTGGGCGCGCTGCGTGCCTTGCTGTCGACCGGCTCGCCGCTGCTGCCGGAGGGCTTCGACTACGTCTACCAGGCGGTGAAATCCGACCTGCAGCTCGCCTCCATCTCCGGGGGCACGGACATCGTCTCCTGCTTCGCTCTCGGCTGCCCGATCCGTCCGGTACACCGCGGCGAGATCCAGTGCCGCGGCCTCGGCATGGCGGTGGACATCTTCGACGACGCGGGCCGCCCACTGCGCGGGGAACGCGGCGAGCTGGTGTGCACCGCGCCCTTCCCGTCGATGCCGCTGGGGTTCTGGAACGATCCGAGCGGTGAGCGCTACCGCGCCGCGTATTTCGAGCGCTTCGCGGGCGTGTGGCACCACGGCGACTACGCCGCGATCACCGCGCACGACGGGCTGATCATCTACGGGCGCTCGGATGCGGTGCTCAACCCCGGCGGGGTGCGCATCGGCACGGCCGAGATCTATTCCGCGGTGGAAAGCCTGCCACAGATCACCGAGGCGCTCGCCGTCGGCCAGGACTGGCAGGGCGACGTGCGGGTGGTGCTGTTCCTGCGACTGCAGCCGGGCGTGGTGCTCGATGAGGCGCTGAAGAGAGAGGTGCGTGCCACCATCCGCGCGCATACCACCGCGCGCCACGTGCCGGCGAAGATCATCGCCGTGCCGGACATTCCGCGCACCCGCTCGGGCAAGATCACCGAGCTCGCGGTGCGCAACGCCATCCACGGGCTGGCGGTGAAGAACGTCGATGCGCTCGCCAACCCGCAGGCGCTCGAGCACTTCCGCGATCTGCCCGAGCTCAAGTCCTGACAGCGTGAGCGACGCACCGGAGCGAGCGCCACCCGGCGCTGCGGCGATGCCCCCGCAGAGCGGGGCGCTGCAGCAGCGCTACGAGCGCCAGCTCGCGCTGCAGCACCTGCAGCGCGACCCCGCGCAGCTGCATGCGCTGGCGCGGCTCGAGGAGCTGCGCACACGCCTGTTGAGCGACCCGCTGCCGCACCTGCCGCGCTGGGTGGCCGCATTCGCGCGCCGCCGCGCGCCGCACGCGCGCAGCGGTCTGTACCTGTGGGGTGGCGTGGGACGCGGCAAGACGTTCCTCATGGACCTGTTCTACGCGAGCCTGCCGTCGGGCGTGGGTCGACGCTGGCACTTTCACCGCTTCATGCAGGAGGTGCACCTGCGGCTGACGGCGCTCGCGCAGCAGCGCAACCCGCTCGAGGCGGTGGCCGCCGCCATGGCGCGTGAGCCGCGCGTGCTGTGTCTCGATGAGCTGTACGTCGCCGACATCGCGGACGCCATGATCCTCGGCGGCTTGTTCGCCGCGCTGTTGCGTCGCGGTGTGACGCTGGTCGCGACCTCCAACCTCGCCCCGCGCGAGCTGTACCGCGACGGCCTGCAGCGCCAGCGCTTCGTCCCCGCCATCGAGCTGCTCGAGAGCCGCCTCGAGGTGCTGCACATCGGCGGCGACAGCGATTACCGCCTGCGCCAGCTCACCGCGGCGGGCACCTACCTGCCCGCCGGCGCCGCCGACAGCGCGGCTCGTCTGGCGGCACTGTTCGCGCAGCTCGCCGGTGGCGCCGGCGCGCGCGGCGGCAGCATCGCGATCGCCGGCCGCGCCATCGAGGTGATGCGCGTGGCCCCGGGCGTCGTGTGGTTCGCATTCGCGGCGCTGTGCGGCGGCCCCCGCAGTGTCGAGGATTACATTGAGATCGCGCGCGAGTACCAGTCGGTGCTGGTATCCGCGGTACCGGTGTTCGACGACGCGCATGAGGACGAGGCGCGCCGCTTCATCGCCCTGGTCGACGAGCTCTACGATCGCAACGTGAACCTGGTGCTGTCGGCGGCGGCCGCCCCGCAGGGGCTGTATCGCGGCGCGCGGCTCGGCGCGCTGTTTGCGCGCACCGCGAGCCGCCTGATCGAGATGCAGAGCGCCGAGTATCTGGCGCGCGAGCACAAACCGTGAACCTTAAGGCCGGCGTGAAAGGCCGTGGGGCCTGTTATGCCAATTTGACTACAACACGCCGCGGCGGATCTGGTCCTGCTCGATGGATTCGAACAGCGCGCGGAAGTTGCCCTCGCCGAAACCCTCGTTGCCCTTGCGCTGGATGATCTCGAAGAAGATCGGACCGATGACGTTGCGCGTGAAGATCTGCAGCAGCACCCCCTCACCCCGCGCGGGGTTGCCGTCGATGAGGATGCCCCGCGCGCGCAGCTGCGCGAGCGGCTCGGCGGAGCCCGGGACGCGCGCGCTCACTCCCTCGTAGTAGGTGTCGGGCGTGTCCTGGAAGGCGACGCCGTGGCGGCGCAGCACATCCACGCTGCGGTAGATGTCGTCAGCCGCGAGCGCGATGTGCTGGATACCCTCGCCGTGATACTCGCGCAGGTACTCCTCGATCTGGCTCTTGTCGTCCTGCGACTCGTTGATCGGAATGCGGATCTTGCCGCACGGACTCGTCATGGCGCGCGACAGCAGCCCGGTGTGCTTGCCCTCGATGTCGAAATAGCGGATCTCGCGGAAGTTGAACAGCTTCTCGTAGAAGCCGGCCCACACGTCCATGCGGCCGCGACCGACGTTGTGGGTGAGGTGATCGATCAGCCTGAGCCCGGCGCTGTCGGGCGCTGCGGGCGCTGCGACCTTGCGGAAATCCACGTCATAGATCGAGCGCTCGCCGTACAGGTCGACCAGGTAGATGAGCGAGCCGCCGATCCCCTCGATGCAGGGGATGTTCAGCTCCATCGGGCCGGCGCTCTGCGGCCCGGGCTTCGCGCCGAGCGCCAGCGCGCGGCTGTAGGCGCTGGCGGCATCGCGCACGCGGAACGCCATGGCGCAGGCGGACGGCCCGTGCGCCCGCGCAAACGACTGCGCGAACGAATCCGCCTCGGCGTTGATGATGAAGTTGATCTCCCCCTGGGTGTGCAGCGTGACGTTCTTCGAGCGGTGCCGCGCCGTCACCGGAAAGCCGAGCCGCTCGAACAGCGAGCGCAGCAGTTGCGGATCGGGCGCGGTGTATTCGACGAACTCGAAGCCGTCCGTGCCCATCGGGTTGTCGTGCAGGTCACTCATGCGAGGCTCCCGGGTACACCGGCGCGAGAGTCGTTGCGCGGGCAATCATTATAGCCATGCCGCGCGGCGGGCCGACCCCATGGGGTCGCCACGGCCGGCGCAGGCCTCCGCGGGCGGACGGTCACCCGCCGCATGTATAATCGCGCGCCCGCAGCACGAGCGCTGCGGCGGCGTTCGATTGCACAACATGCGCCACGCGCACGCGACACCGCCGCGGTGTCCGCCAGGATGATCGGCATGCACGCGCCAGTTGCCGTTGAAGATGACCGTCTGCTGCACAGCATACCGGCTGCGCGCGTGGCGCTCATCGGACGCATTACCCGCGCCGCGGCTGCCGGCCGCAGCGGGCGCCAGGGGCTCAAGCAGCGCTTCCTGCATGCCTACTTTCACGGGGTGGCGGAGGAGGATCTCGCGGCGCGCGCGCCGCGGCAGCTGGCCGCGGCGGCGCTGGCGCACCTGTCCTTCGGCACCCACCGCCCCCCGGGCCGCTCGCTGGTGCGGGTCTTCAACCCGCGGGTGCGCCCCGACGGCTTCGAGTCTGCGCATACCCTGGTGCTCACGGTCACCGACGACATGCCGTTCCTGGTCGACTCCCTCGGCATGGCCTTCGGTCGCGCGGAGCTGGCGGTGCACCTGGTCGTGCACCCGGTGCTGCAAGTGCGCCGCGATCGCGGCGGCACGCTGCTCGACCTCGGCAGCAACGGCGCGCAGGCGACGCATGCGGAGTCCTGGCAACTCTACGAGATCGACCGCGTCACCGACCCCGGCCAGCTGCACAAGCTGCAACAGGACCTGGAGGCGACACTCGCCGACGTGCGCTTCGCGGTGAGCGACTGGCGCGCGATGCGCGAGCGGGTGCGCGAGATCATCACGCGCCTGAAGAGCGATCCACCGCCGCTGCCGGCGCTGGAGGTGAGCGAGGCGGCGCACCTGCTCGACTGGATGGAGGCGCGCCACTTCGTGTTCCTCGGCTACCGGCACTATCGGCTGCAGCGTGGTCGCACGGCCGACCGGCTGGCGCCGGACGTACGCTCCGGGCTCGGGCTGCTCAGCCCGCGCCGCCGCGGCGGCCGCCCCACGGCCAAGGCGCTGCGCGGCGATGTGCGCGCGCGGGCGCGCGAGCGGGAGTTGCTGGTCATCACCAAGGCGAACTCGACCGCCACCGTGCATCGCCCCGAGCTGCTCGACTACGTCGGGGTCAAGACCTTCGATGCGCGCGGGCGGGTGGACGGCGAGCACCGCTTCCTGGGGCTTTGGACCTCGACCGCTTATCACGGCAGCCCGCGCGACATCCCGGTTCTGCGGCACAAGGTCGAGCGCGTCATCGAGCATTTCGGTCTCGACCCGGCCGGGCACGACGGCAAGGCGGTGCTCAACGTGCTCGAGACCTACCCGCGCGACGAGCTGTTCCAGGCGGGTGTACCGGATCTGATCCGCATCGTGCGCGGCGTAGTCAATCTCTACGAGCGGCGCACGGCGCGCTTGCTGGTGCGCCGCGATCCCTATCACCGTTTCTACTCGTGCCTGGTGTACGTGCCGCGCGACCGCTACAACACCGAAGTGCGCCAGCGCATCGAGCGTATCGCGCTCGCCGGCTTCGCCGGGACGAGCGTCGAGAGCAACGCGCAGATCTCCGGCGCGAGCCACGCACGCCTGCACGTGGTGGTGCGCACCGATCCCGCCCGGCAGCACCGGCCTGATCTCGCCGCCATCGAGCGGCGCATCGGCGCTGCGGCGCTCACCTGGACCGACCGGCTGCGTGAGGTGCTCATCGCTGCGCGCGGCGAGGCGGCGGGGCTCGCCCTCGCCGCCCGCTACCGCCATGCCTTCGCGCTCGCCTACCAGGAGGACGTGGCGCCCGCCGAGGTGCTCAGCGACCTCGACGACCTCGAGGCGCTGCGGGCGCAGCCGCGCGCCCTGCAGCTGCGCCTGCACCGCCCGCCGGAGCAGAAACCGCAGCGCGTGCACCTGCGGATCCTGCGGCTCGGCGACCCGGTGCCGATCTCCGACGTGTTGCCGATGCTGGAGAACTTCGGCCTGCAGGTGATCTCCGAGCGGCCCTACCCGCTCTCCTGGCCCGAGGGCGGCGCGGCCTGGATCCAGGATTTCGAGCTCGAGTACCGCGACGGCCACACCATCGACATCGCGCACGTCGAGGCGAATTTCCGCGCCGGATTCGCCGCCGCCTGGAGCGGCAGCATCGAGAACGACGGCTTCAACCGGCTGCTGCTCGCGGCCGATCTCGACCCGCGGCAGATCGTGGTGCTGCGGGCTTTCTGCCGCTACCTGCTGCAGACCGGCGTGCCCTTCAGCCAGGCGTACATGGAGCGCGCCCTGGCCGCCAATGCCGCCATCGCCCGCCTGGTGGTGCGCCTGTTCGAGACGTGCTTCGATCCGGCGCTCGCCGGCGGCCGGCGCCGCACGCGCAGCGCCGCGCGCGCCGCCGCGATCCTCACCACACAGATCCGCACCGCGCTCGACGGGGTCGGCAGCCTCGACGACGACCGCATCCTGCGCGCCTACCTGACGCTGGTGCAGGCGACGCTGCGCACCAATTTCTACCAGCGCGGCGCGGACGGTGAGTTCAAGAGCTACGTGTGCTTCAAGCTCGACCCGGCGAGAATTCCGGATCTGCCGCTGCCGAAGCCGAAGTTCGAGATCTTCGTCTACAGTCCGCGCGTCGAGGCGGTGCACCTGCGCATGGGCGAGGTGGCGCGCGGCGGCATCCGCTGGTCGGACCGGCGCGAGGATTTCCGTACCGAGGTCCTCGGCCTCATGAAGGCGCAGAACGTTAAGAACACGGTCATCGTGCCGGTCGGCGCCAAGGGCGGCTTCGTGCCCAAGCGCCTGCCCGCCGCCGGCAGCCGCGACGAAGTGCAGGCCGAAGTGGTCGCCTGCTACCAGACGTTCATCCGCGCACTGCTCGACGTGACCGACAACATCGTGAGCACGCGCATCGTGCCGCCGCCGCAGGTGCTGCGCCGCGACGGCGACGACCCGTACCTGGTAGTGGCGGCCGACAAGGGCACGGCGACGTTCTCCGACATCGCCAACGCCATCTCCGCGCAGTACGGTTTCTGGCTCGGCGACGCGTTCGCCTCCGGCGGCTCCGCCGGCTACGACCACAAGAAGATGGGCATCACGGCGCGCGGCGCGTGGGAGTGTGTCAAGCGGCACTTCCGTGAGATCGGCGTCGATACCCAGAAGATGCATTTCACGGTGGCCGGCGTCGGCGACATGTCCGGCGACGTGTTCGGCAACGGCATGCTGCTGTCGCGGCACATCCGCCTGCAGGCCGCCTTCGACCACCGCCACATCTTCATCGACCCGGATCCGCACACGGTGGTGAGCTTTGCCGAGCGCGCGCGGCTGTTCGCGCTGCCGCGCTCGAGCTGGGACGACTACGACCGCAGGAGGCTGTCGCGCGGCGGCGGCATATTCCCGCGCTCGGCCAAGTCGATCGCGCTGTCGGGCGAGGCGCGCGCGCTGCTCGGTCTCGACGGCCCGAGCGCTGCACCCAACGACGTCATGCGCGCGATTCTGCGCCTGCCGGTAGACCTGTTGTGGAACGGCGGCATCGGCACCTACGTGAAGGCGAGCGATGAGCGCAATGCCGAGGTCGGCGACCGTGCCAACGATGCGCTGCGCGTCAACGGCCGCGAGCTCAAGGCGAAGGTGGTGGGCGAAGGCGGCAACCTCGGCCTCACCCAGCGCGGCCGCATCGAGTACGCGCTCGCCGGCGGACGCCTGAACACCGATTTCATCGACAACTCCGCCGGCGTGAACACCTCCGACGTCGAGGTCAACATCAAGATCCTGCTCAACCCGCTGGTGGCCGAAGGGCGCCTGTCGCAGAGCGAGCGCAACCGGCTGCTGGTGCGCATGACTCCCGAGGTCGCGGCCCTGGTACTGCGCAACAACTACCTGCAGGGCCAGGCGCTCAGCACGCTCGAGCTGCAGGCGGCGACGCGCATGCCGGAATTCCAGCATCAGATCCGTGCGCTGGAGCGCTCCGGCGACCTGAACCGCGCGCTCGAATTCCTGCCGAGCGACGATGAGATCGCCGAACGGCGCAAGAACGGCGTCGGGCTCACCCGCCCGGAGCTCGCCATCCTGCTCGCCTACAGCAAGATCTGGCTGTACAAGCACCTGCTGGCCTCCGACGTGCCCGAGGACCCGTACCTGTCAACCGAGCTCGAGCGTTACTTCCCCGCGCCGGTGCGCGAACGCTTTCCGCGCGCCATCAGCCGCCACCGCCTGCGTCGCGAGATCATCGCTACCGCGACCACCAACAGCCTGGTAAACCGCATGGGTCCGAATTTCGTGCCGCGTGCCCAGGAGGATCTGGGCGCGGAGCCGGCGCAGATCGCGCGCGCCTACACCGCCGCGCGCGAGATCTTCGCCATGCGCGAGGTATGGGAGCAGATCGAAGCGCAGGACAACCTGATCCCGGCGAAGCTGCAGTACGAGGCAGCCTTTCAGACCAGCCGCCTGCTGCGGCATGCCACCTACTGGCTGCTCACCTCGCGCAGCCACGGACTGCAGGTCGATGCGGCGGTGAAGGAATTCCGTGCCGGCGTGCGGCAACTGCAGGCGGAGATCGCCGGGCTGGTGACCGGCGCGGAGCTCGAGCGCTTCGCCGAGGCCTGCAGGCACTACGGCACCAAGGGGCTGCCGCCGGCGCTGGCGACGCACATCGCCAGCCTCGAAGCGCTCAACGCCGCGCTCGACATCGTGGAGATCGCCGCCGCTCACCGCGTCAGCGTCGTCGAGACCGCGCGCGTGTATTTCGAGGTGGGCACGCGCATCGGCTTCGACTGGCTGCGGGCGCGCATCGAGAAACTCACCGTCGATGGTCCGTGGCAGGCGATCGCGCGCACCGGCCTGCGCGATGCGGCGCTGCGCGTGCACCGCCGCCTCACCGAGCGGGTGCTCGACCGCCGCGACCGCGGCAGCGCGCACGCGCGCGTCAACGCCTGGGTCGAGTCCGCCGGCAAGGATCTCGCCCACTGGCAGCGCACGCTGGCGGACATGCGCGCCGCCGGCGCGGGCGACTTTGCCACGCTCACCGTCGGCGTCGAGGCGGTCCGCAAGCTCGCCGCCTGACCATGAGCGGCAAGCTGATCCTGGTGCGGCACGGCCAGAGTGTCTGGAACGTCGAGAACCTGTTCACCGGCTGGACCGACGTGGACCTGTCGCCCGCCGGCCGCAGCGAGGCCGCGCAGGCCGGCCGCGAGCTGCTGGCGCAGCAGCTGCGCGTCGATTTCGCCTTCACCTCGGTGCTCAAGCGCGCGATCCGCACCCTGTGGATCATGCTCGAGGAGATGGATCGCATGTGGATCCCCGTGGAGCGCAGCTGGCGGCTGAACGAGCGGCATTACGGCGCGCTGCAGGGCCTCAACAAGGCGCAAACGGTGGCGCAGCACGGCGAGGCGCAGGTGAAGATCTGGCGGCGCAGCTACGACATCCCGCCACCGCCGCTGGCGGCCGATGACCCGCGTCACCCGCGCTGCGAGCCGCGCTACGCCGGCATCGACCCGCGCGAGCTGCCCGCCACCGAATCGCTCAAGGACACGCTGCTGCGGGTGCTGCCCTGCTGGCACGCGCGCATCGCACCGGAGCTGCGCGCGGCACGCAACGTCATGGTGGTGGCGCACGGCAACAGCCTGCGCGCCATGGTGAAGATGCTCGACGACGTGCCGGACAGCGAGATCACCGAGCTCAATATTCCCACCGGCGTGCCGCTGCTCTACGAGCTCGACGCCGAGCTGCGGCCGCTCGATCGCCGCTATCTTGGCGACCCGGCCGCCATCGCGGCGGCCGCCGACGCGGTCAGGCGCCAGACTGAGAAGCGCTGACGCTTGGAGGCCGGCGCGCGGTTGCTAAGACGTCAAGCGGCCCACCCGTCGTAGCGCCCCTGCAGCTCGGTGGCGAGCGCGGTGAGCCGCCGGCTGATCTCCTGCATGTCCGGCACGACCAGGCGCATGGTCTTGGTGGCGTGCAGGCTGAAGTGCAGCTCGGGATCGTTCTGCAGCGGCTTGACGTCGATGCTGAACTCCGGCTCGAGCCGCGCGCGCGCACTCTGGCAGGCCGCCTCGCTCGGCAGGGCGAGGAAGAAGTCCACGCGGTAGTCGGTGAACGGCGCGTAGCCCTGCGAGCGCAGCCGGGCGATGATCTGCTCGTCCCACGACTCGGCCCGCGACTGGCGCGCCGCCCGCAACTTGCTGTACAGCCGCGCGACGATGACGCCCAGCGCCGCCACCAACACCACGAAGAACCACGTCATGCGGGCACGCGCCTCCAGTCAGCGCGACTGCGGGCCGGCAAAGCGCGGCTTGCGCTTCTCCAGGAACGCGCCGATGCCTTCGCTGCCTTCCGCACTGACGGCGTGCGCGGCGATGGTCTCGCTCTCGAGCACCATCTGTGACTCGAAGGCGCCGAGGGAGTGCGCGATAAGCCGTTTGGTGGCGCCGAGCGCGGCGCGTGCGCCCTGCGCCAGCTGTTCGGCCATCTCCAGCGCCCGCGGCAGCAGCTGCTCGTCGTCGACCACCTCGTTCACCAGGCCCCAGGCGAGCGCCTGGTCCGCCGGCAGCGGCCGATTCAGCAGCAGCAGCTCCATGGTGCGCTTGACGCCGAGCGTGCGCGGCAGCAGGAACGTGGTGCCGGCATCGGGGGTGAGCCCGGAGTGGGTATAGGCGAGGTTGAAGCGCGAGCTGCGCGCGCACAGCGCCAGATCGGCCATCGCCACCAGCCCCACGCCTGCGCCGGCCGCCGTGCCGTTCACCGCGGCGATCACCGGAGGGTCCATGCGCACGAAGTGCGAGATGGCGGCGTGCAGGTAGGTGGTGAGCTCGCGGATGTAGTCACCGCCGGTCTCATCGCGCGAGGCCATGGCGCGCAGGTCGCCACCGAAACAGAAGTTGCGCCCCGCGCCGCTCAGCACCACGGCACGCACCGCGGTGTTGCGCGCGCAGGTCATGGCGGCGGCCAGCAGGTCCATCGCCATCTGCAGGTTGATCGCGTTGCCGCTGTCCTTGCGGTTGAGTGTGACCAGCGCCACCGCGCCGCGCGTCTCGACCTGTACGGTGGGAGCGGACATAAAGCTACTCGTCGGGAGCGATCTTCACGCGCAGCCCGGCGAGCTGCGCGGTGAATTCCACCTGGCAGGAGAGGCGCGAGTTCTCCTGGTAGTGCGTGAGCTCGGACAGCAGCTCGCGCTCGTCCGACATCATCGCCGGCAGGCGCGCCAGCCACTCAGGATCGACGTACACGTGACAGGTGGCACAGGAGCACATGCCGCCGCAGATGGCCGCGACGCCGTAGTCGAGCTCACGCAGGTTCTCCATCACTTTCAGCCCCGTCCTGCCCTCCACCTCGTGCTCGACTCCGTCACGATCCACGACACGCAAAAGCGCCATGCAGCTAACCTGGGTGACCCTTGGAATTGTTGTCAGGCACAGCGCCTTAGGATCTGCTAGTTTGCCGCTTCGCCGGGCGGGCCGCCAGCTTGGCGCTCAGGCGGTGGTTCCTCCGGCCGGCGGCAGCGGACCGAGTACCTTCATCACGAACACGGCCTTGTCGGCACGGCTCCCCAGCATCTCGAACGTCGTGCGCAGCTCACGATGCAGCGCCGACATCACCTCCTCGTAGCCACCGAATACCTGCGTGCTCATGCTGTTGGTCACCACGCGCAGCCGCGGCACACGGTTCAGCCGCTCGAGGAACTCGCGGATGACGGGAACGAAGTCCGCGTGCAGCGGATACAGGCTGATCTCGACCCCGATGTCCATGTCCGTCGCCTCCACGGCAGCGCACGCACCGCCAGTATTGCACGTGAGTGGCGGCGGGTGCGGCTATGATCGTGGCCGGCGCTAGAATGGGGAACTTAGGCGCACATGGCGGACGCAAGCAGATGACGCGCAAGATCCAGGTCCATCAGGTCGACGCATTCACGCGCGAGCCCTTCACCGGCAACCCGACCGGCGTGGTGCTCAACGCCGACGCACTCACCGAGGCGCAGATGCTCGCCATCGCGCGCGAGCTCAACAACGCCGAGACCGCCTTCATGCTCGCACCCGACGCCGACGATCACACGGTGCGCGCGCGCTTCTTCACCCCGCGCAGCGAGGCCGGCTTCGTCGGCCACGCCACCGTCGCGGCGCAGTACGTGCTGTCGCGCCGGCACGATGCACCGCGCTGGCAGCGCCAGAAATCCAAGGCCGGCATCGTCGACATCGAGGTGCGCGGCAGCGACGAGGACCGGCGCATCGCCATCCGCCGCGCTCCACCGCCGCTCGGGCGCGAGCTGAACGACCGTGAGCGCCTCGCGGTGCTCGACGCCCTGGCGCTCGCCACCGAGAGTCTCGACACGCGCATTCCGCTGCGCATCGTGGGCGCGATCGGCACGCGGCTGCTGATCGGCGTGCGCGGCCCGGAGCCGCTCAAGCACCTCAAACCCGATCTGGCGCGCCTCACCACGCTGTCGGCGCAGATCGGCGCGGCCGGCTACTTCGTCTTCACTCTGACCCCGGATGCGCCCGATCACCTCACCGAGTCGCGCATGTTCTGTCCGGCGCTCGGCATCGCCGAGGACCCGGTGAGCGGCAATGCCCACGGCCTGCTCGGAGCCTACCTGGCGCGTCTCGGCCTGCTCGACCGCAGCGGTGAGCGCGCGCGCTTCTCCGGGATCCAGGGACACTCGCTGCACCGTCCCGGGCGCGTCGAGGTCGAGCTCGAATTCACCGGCAACGACCTCGCCGGTGTGTGGATCAGCGGCCAGGCGGTGTCGATCTTCCAGACCGAGATCGTGCTCTAGGAGCCGCGTGGCGCAGTTCACCGCGGTGCTGAAACTCAGCGAGCTCGCTCCAGGGACCATGCGCGCCTGCATGCTCGGCGAGCGCGAGATTCTCCTGTGCCACACCCGCGAGGGCCTGTTCGCGGTCGACAACATCTGCACCCATGCGCACGCGCGCCTGTGCGAGGGGCGGCTGCGCTCGACACGCCTGGTCTGCCCGCTGCACGGCGCATCGTTCGATCTGCGCGACGGACGGGTGCTCGGGCCGCCCGCGGTCACGCCGCTGCCCACGCACGCGCTGCGCGTCGTCGACGGCACCGTCGAGGTGGCGCTGGGCCCGGCCGCGGCCGCCGCGCTTTAAGCGATCTCAGCTCAGGTGAGTGCGGCGCGCCCGACGCACCAGCCACACTGCGGGCAGGCTCACGCACGCGCCGATCAGGAACGGCGCCGACGGACCCAGCCCCGCGTACAACGGCCCGGAGGTGAACGGGCCCAGTGCACGCGCAAGACTGGCGCTGGCGACGTACGTGCCGAGCACCGCTCCGCGGTCGTGCGCGCCTGACTGCCGCGAGGCGAGCGCAGAGGCGCTCGGGTTGTAGGCGCCCAGCCCGACGCCGCACAACAACAGCCCGATCACCGTGGCGCCGAGCGTGGCGGCGCAGCCGAGCGTCACCAGGCCGGCCACGTACAGCAGCGCACCGCCGCTCGCCAGGCGCGCTTCGCCCAGGCGCGGCGCCAGCAGCCGCACGACCGCGCCCTGCATGACGAGCGCCGGCAGTGCGATGGCGAACAGCAGGAACCCGACCGTGCGCGGGCCGAAGCCATAGCGATGCAGGGCCCAGATCGCGAAGATCGACTCGAGGATCGACTGCGAGTAGGTCACGATCAGCGTGGAGGCGGCGAGGAGTGCGAGCGTCGGGCGCTCGCGCAGCAGCCGCCACGAGCGCCGCCGCGGCCCGCCCGTGTGTGCGCGCCGCTGAGCGGCGCTATGGCTCTCCGGCAGTACCAGACGTACCAGCAGGATCGCGCCCAGGCTGGTGCACACCGACGCCAGCGCCGGTACGGTGAAATTCGCGCTGTGCGCATCGCCACCGGCCAGCAGCCCGCCGAGCGGCGGCCCGAGCGTGAAACCGATACCGATGGCGGCGCCCACCAGGCCGAGCGTGGCCGCACGTTTCTCCGGCGCACTCACGTCTGCCGCGTAGGCAAACGCGGCCGCAATGTTTCCCGCCATGCAGCCGGCGAGCATGCGCGAGGCCAGCACCCACCAGATGTTGTGCGCGGCGGCGAGCAGCAGGTAGGAGACTCCGGCGCCGGCGAGACTGCTCATGAGCACGGGACGGCGCCCGTAACGGTCGCTCAGGCGTCCCCACCAGGGAGCGGCCAGCAGCTGGCACAGCGAGTAGCTGCCGAGGACCGGCGTGATGTACTGCGGCGCGGTGCCGAAGCGGTCGGCCATGTACGGCACCAGCGGAACCAGGATGCCGAAGCCGAGCGTGTCGATCACGCAGAAAAGGCACAGCGCCGCCAGCTGCGGGGTCAATGGCCGGGCACGAGCGAGGACACGTCACCCGGTCGCGCGGCCGGCGGTACGTAGTCGTGCGCCGCGCGAATGACCAGGTTGGGGATGCGGCTGTCCTCCCACCCCGCGTCGCGACCGGCCGCCTCCCCGGTGCACAGGATCGCGATCTGCAGCGACGGCACCAGCCACAGCCGGTTGCCGCCGCGGCCCGCGACGACGAACACATCGCGGGCGGCATAAAGCTCCCCAGCGCCCGGGTTCTCGGGCGCGAGCCGCAGGTAAGCGCCATAGCGCGGATCGGCGGGCGAAGGCACGCGCATCAGGCCGACCCAGCCGGGACGAATCACTTCGCCGCCGCGATAGTTGCCGTCGCGCACCAGCAGCTCGCCAACGCGGATCCAGTCGCCCTGGCGCGCGATCATGCAGCAATCCGCGTGCGCGCTGCCTCCGGGCCGGTCGAGCCACAGCCAGGCGTCCGCGGCGCCGATGCGCCGCCACAGCGCCTGCGACAGGTAGCTCGCATAGCGCTGTCGCGTGGCGCGCTCGACCACCAGCGCGAGCAACTGCGGATCGGCGGCCTGTTCCACGCGCGTCGTGCCGGGCTGCCTCACGAGCGGTGCGTGCAGTGCGGACGCGAGCGGATCCCCCGCGCCGGCAATCGGCAGCGGCGCGAGGCCGCTCGACATCTGCATGAGATTGCGCAGCGTGATCGCGCCGCGCGGGTCCTGTGCCCACTCGCCGATGAACGCGCCCACCGGCTCGTCCGGCCAGCCGATCAGGCGGTGCGACATCGCCGCCCCGGTGGCGAGCGCGGCGAGCAGCGGGGTAAAGGACTGCGCATCCACCAGCGTATCGAAGCTGCTGCCCTGCCAGTAGCGCTCGAACACGATATGGTCGTGGCGGGCGACGATCAGTGCGCGCGAGCCGTGCGCGGCGGCATAAGCAGCCGCGGCTTCCAGTCCGGCAGGCTCGAGCTGCTCGAGGTCCGGCGCCACGCGCGGCGCGGGCGGCTGATCACCCCCGCTCACCAGCTCACGCGGCTCATAGGCGGAAAGTGCCTCGTGCGCCGCGAGGGGTGCACGCAGCCAGGGGCGCCACCAGAGCGCCGCGCCGAGCAACACCGCCACCGCGAGCGCAGCGATCGCGGGCAGCGCCACAGGGTGGCGCAGCAGCGGGCGGCTCATGGCAACCCTGTGACGTTGGGGCCGGCGGGCTCGCCGCGCCGGCGCAGTGGCCCGCAGTACAGCGCCCGCCCGGCGCACAGCTGCAGCTCGTGCGTCGCGCAGCGCTGCCAATCCTGCGGACGGTGCGTGGCGAATACCACGGCGCAGCGCGCGGCGGCGCGCACGAGGCGTGCCGCGATGCTGCGGCGCGTGGGCAGGTCGACCCCCGCGAACGGCTCATCGAGCAGCAGCAGCCGCGGTGCATTCACCCAGGCACGCGCGAACAGCACGCGGCGCGACTGTCCGTAGGACAGCTGCGCCAGGGTGCGCGTCGCGAAGCGCGTCAGCCCGAAGGTCGCCAGTGCCGCGCGCGCCGCCTCGCGGTCGGCAGCCGTTGGTGCCCCCTGCAGCCCGATGCTCGCGTGTCGGCCCGACTGCACGACGGTGGCGACGGTCAGCTCGCGCGGGTAATCGGCCTGCAGGTGCGGCGCGACCAGCCCGACGCGCTTCCTGAAGCTCTCGAGCGGAACCCCCGGCACGATCCCGGCGCGCTCGATCAATCCCCCGGCAGCGACCCCGTGATCGCCGTACAGCGTGCGCAGCAACGTCGTCTTGCCCGCGCCATTAGCTCCGTGCACCAGCCACCAGTCCCCGCGGCGCACGCTGAGAGTAATGCCGGCCAGCACGCGACGCTGCTCCAGGTACACGTCCGCGTTGCGCAAACGTACCAGCACGGGGCCGCGGGCCGCCGCGCGGCGCCCGCGGCGCGGCGCGGCGCTGAGCCGTGCGGGATCGCTTGCGGCGGGCGCGCCCAGCCAGCGCGCGAGCGGTGCGCGGCGCACGGCCCCCGTAAAACAGACCCGCCCGCGATCGAGCAGCAGCGCATGCGTCGCCCCGGCCGGCACGTCCTCGGCGCGGTGCGTGGCGAACACCCAGGGCAGCGCGCGACTGCGGGCCAGCCAGCGCAGGATGTGGCCGCGGCTCGCCGCGTCCAGCCCGTTCAGCACCTCATCGAGCAGCAGCAGCCGCGGCCGTGAGACGAGCGCCCGCGCCAGCAGCACGATGCGCCGCTCGCCGTAGGAGAGCGATAGCAGCGGGCGCGATGCCAGACGCGCGCTGCCGAGCGCGGCGAGCACGCTGCGCACCCGGCGCAGATCCGCGGCGCTGAGCGCATCGAGCGGGATGTCGCTGTGGTGGATCCCGGTGCCGACGATGCGCGCCGCGCTCACGTTCCACGCATAGCGCTGGTACTTGTCCTGGCGCTCGGCGCCGAGGTAGGCGATCTGCTCCTTGAAGCCGTAGGGCGTGGGGCCGTGCTGCCGCCCGAGCCGATACTGCAATACCGGCCGCGCGGCGGGCGCAGGCCACACCAGACCTGCCACCAGTTTCAGCAGCTGCGTCTTGCCGGCGCCATTGCCACCGGCCAGCACCCAGCGCTCGCCGGGGCGGATGGTCCAGGTGACATCGTGCAGGATCGCGCGCCCGCCGCGCCGTACGGCGGCAGCCTCCAGGCGCACTTCGAGATAGCGTCGCGCGGCGCGGCTCATCCGCGGCATTGGATCACAGCTGCCGGATTCGGATAGGTTATTCTCGTCGCAAAATGCCGGTCAGCACGCAGACCTCGCAGGGTCAAATGCCATTGCGCCTGCTCGCGCCACGTTACTGGCTGACGTGGGCGGCGCTCGGCGTGCTGCGTCTCCTCGCGCTCCTGCCGTATCCGGCCATCGTGCGTCTCGGGCGCATGCTCGGGGTGGGGCTGCGGCTGTTGCCGAGCCGCTTCGTACGCACCGCGCGCCGCAACATCGAGCTGTGCCTGCCGGAGCTCTCGGCGCCGCAGCGCGAGCGACTGCTGCATGAGCACTTCGCGAGCTTAGGGGTAGCGCTGCTGGAGATTCCGTTCACCTGGTGGAGCTCCCGGGCGCGCGTAGCCAAGCTCCTGCACATCGAGGGCGTCGAGCACCTGCGTGCCGCGCAGGCGCGTAACCGCGGCGTCATCCTGCTCACCGCGCATTTCACCTCGATGGAAATGGCCGGCCGCGCGCTGCTGTTTGTCACCCCGGTCGGCTTTCTCTACCGCCAGACCCGCAACGAGGTACTGGCGTACGCGCTCAGCCGCTTCCGGACCGGCGAAGGCGGACATCCCATCCCCCGGGACGACATCCGCGCATTCATCTCGGCGCTCAAGCACAATGAGTGTGTCTGGTACGCACCCGACCAGAGCTACCGCAAGAAGGGTGCGCAGATGGTTCCCATGTTCGGTATCCCAGCCGCCACCAACACCCTCACCTCGCGACTGGCGGGCATGACCGGCGCCCCGGTGCTGCCATATTTCTTTCATCGCCTGCCGGGTACGCAGGGATATCGCGCCGTGATCCACCCGCCGCTCGAGAACTTCCCGAGCGACAACCCGGTGGCGGACGCCGAACGCTTCAACCACATGATCGAGGCGCAGGTGCGGCTGGTCCCCGAGCAGTACCTGTGGATTCACCGCCGCTTCAAGGGGCTGTCCGAGGACTATCCGGACTATTACGCACGGCAGGCGCCGCGGCGGGCGTGACGGCGCCACCAAGCGTCGATCTGCTGGTCGTTGGCGGGGGCGTCAACGGCACGGGCATCGCGCGCGACGCCGCCGGGCGCGGGCTGTCAGTGCTGCTGTGCGAGCAGGACGACCTCGCCGCGCACACCTCGTCTGCGAGCACCAAGCTGATCCACGGCGGCCTGCGCTACCTGGAAGAGTTCCACTTCGCACTGGTGCGCAAGGCGCTGCAGGAGCGCGAGGTGCTGCTGGCGGCGGCACCGCACATCATGCGCCCGCTGCACTTCGTGATGCCGCACGCCGCGCACCTGCGTCCGGCGTGGATGATCCGCGCCGGACTGTTCCTGTACGACCACCTCGCGACGCGCGCGCGCCTGGCGGGCTCCGCGAGCATCGACCTGCGCAAGCACATCGCCGGTGAGCCGCTGCAAGCGGGTTACCGGCGCGGCTTCGTGTATTCCGACGGCTGGGTGGACGACGCGCGGCTGGTGGTGCTCAACGCGCTCGATGCGCAGCAGCGCGGCGCGACCATACTCACCCGCACGCGCTGCGAGCGCCTGACGGCGCAGCCGCCCGGGTGGAGCGCGACGCTCGCCGACGCCGGCGGCCAGTTCACGCTCCAGGCGCGCGCCGTGGTCAACGCCGCCGGCCCGTGGGTGAGCCGCTTCGTTGCCGACGCGACACCGGTGCGCGCGCGCTACCACGTGCGGCTGGTGAAGGGCAGCCACATCGTGGTGCCGCGGCTGTTCACCCACCGCTACGCCTACATCTTCCAGAACGACGACCGGCGCATCGTGTTCGCCATTCCGTATGAGCACGACTTCACGCTGCTCGGTACCACCGACGTCGACTACGGTGGCGACCTGCGCCAGGTCGCCATCGATCCCGACGAGGTGTCGTACCTGTGCGCGCTCGCCAACCGCTACTTCCGCCGGCAGATCAGCGCGCGCGAGGTGGTGTGGAGCTACTCCGGTGTGCGGCCGTTGCTCGCCGACGAAGCGCGCGATCCGATGCGCGTCACGCGCGACTACGCGCTCGAGCTCGACACGGATCCGGCGCCGCTGTTGTCGGTGTTCGGCGGCAAGATCACGACCTATCGGCGCCTCGCCGAGGATGCCCTGGCGCTGCTGGCCGGGACGCTCGGCGTGCGCGCCGCTCCCTGGACGGCACGCGCCTGCCTGCCCGGCGGGGATCTGCCGGAAGGCAGCTTCGCCGTGTTCCTGCGCGCGCTCGAGCGGCGTTACCCGTGGTTGCCGCCGGCGCTGCGGATGCGCTACGCGCGCGCCTACGGCACACGCATCGAGCGGATGCTCGGCGGGGCCGGCAGTGTCGCCGAGCTCGGCAAGCAGCTGCTGGCGCAGCTCCACGAGTGCGAAGTGGCGTACCTGTGCCGCGAGGAGTTCGCGCGCACGGCCGAGGACATCCTGTGGCGCCGCTCCAAGCTCGGACTGCACCTGCCGGACCCGGACGTGAGTCCGCTCGAGCGCTGGCTGGCCGCCAACCGCGGCGACTCGCAGCTGCGTCGCGAACTGCCGACACCGGGCGTGTGACCGGCATCGCGTTTTTCGGTTGACGTCCGCGCCGCAGCGGCCCCCGCGCGCCGCACCGTGCTAGCGTGACCGCCGGAGCTTGCCGCCGACGTACCGTGCCGATGTCCGACTCCGTGCTCGCCGCCATCATCGCTGGCACCGCGACGCTCTCTGCGTCGCTGCTGCAGCTTCGTTCCGCATTGCTGCGCGAGGCCGCGAGCCGCAGCGGCGCGGGCGGCTCACGCCGCAAGAAGCGCCTGCAGCTGATCATCCTGGTCGTGGTCGTCGGTGCGGCGGCGGTGTCGGGCTTTGCGCTCTCGCAATGGCTCACCAACGGCGAGCGGGCGGCGCAGAGCGTGATGCAGCGTGAGCTGCAGGCACGCGTTGCCGAGCTCAGCCGCACCGCCGGGGAGCTCGAGCTCACGCGCGGCAGCGCGCGTGCCGAGATCGAGACCGGCGTACTGCGCCGGATCGGCACGGACGGCGTCGCCGTCACGGCCACCCTCGCGGCATGTCGGCCGGCGCTGCTGAGCGCGACCGCGGGCGCCACCACGGTGGCGGGGGCCGCTGGCGAAGCTGCGCCGCCCGCGGGCGGGTGCAGCGAATCCGAGGCGAATGCGCTGACGCTGTGCGCAACGATCCCCGGCAACGCGACGGTGATCGAGGTGGCGCTGTTCAGCCGGCCCGCTGAGTCCGACGCCGCGTGGAGCGCGAGCCGCGTGCTGCCCGGGCAGGAGTCCGGGCAGGCGCGCTTCGCGGAGAAGTACACGGAAAGCGCCCCGGAGGCGGGCGTGCGCCAGGTCTGCCAGGGATTTGCCCACTGGTCGGATCACGCCCGCGCGGTGCGTGTTGTCGTGCGCTACTCTCTGCAGGTGTGAGCTGCGCATAATTGCCCCCTGCCGGCATCGAGCCGAAGGGGGAGCCTGTTGATTTCAACATCGCGTCCGTCCGCGTCTGCGCGCTCAGCAGCAGTGCTGCTCGTGCTGGCACTCGCGCCGCTGTGGCTCGTCGGCATGTTCGGCCGTGGGCTGTGGACGCCGGACGAGCCGCGTGAAGCCGACATCGCCTGGCGCATGAGCCTGCAGAGCGACCGTACGCTGCCGCAGCTCGCCGGCGTGCCGTTCCTGGAAAAGCCGCCACTGTCGTACTGGCTGTCGGGCGCAGCCGTGGCGCTCGCCGGCGATTCGCCTGCCGCCGCCCGTGCTCCGAATCTGCTCTACGCGCTGATCGCCGCGCTCGCGGTCGGCGCGCTCGCGCTCAGCCTGCAGGCGGACGGCGGCGCCGCCGTGCTCGGCGCACTGGTGGCGCTGAGTGCGCTCATCGCATACCGCGTCAGTATCTGGCTGGCGCCCGATGCCGGCTTGCTGGCCGGCTGCGCGCTCGCACTGCTCGGCGCCTGGCGCGGCTACCGCGCGCCGCGCGGCTGGCCCAAGGCGCTCGGTTACACCGTGATGCATGCCGGGGCGGCCTTAGGGTTCATGGCGAAGAGCGCCCCCGGCTGGCTGGTTCCGGCACTGGCACTGCTGACGCTCATCGCGTGGGAGCGGCGCTGGGCGGAGCTGCGCTGCTGGGAGTTGTATGCCGGGTTCGCGCTGCAGGGGCTGCTCATCGGCCCGTGGCTGCTGGCGGTGGCGCACACCGCCGCGGGCATGGAAGCGCTGCGCACGCTCTTCTGGCACAACGTGGTGGGCCGATTTACCCGCGTGGCAGCCCCAGGCGTACTCGACTACACCACCGGGCACCGTAACGTACCGGGCAAATACCTGTTCGAGCTGCCCGTCTACCTGCTGCCCTGGACGCTGCTGGTGGCGGCGGCGCTGGTGCGGGCCGTGCGCCGCGCCGGCGCGAGCGGTGCCGAGGGCAGCCCCTGGCGCTTCGCGCTTGCCGCGAGCCTGCCCTTCCTCGTGCTGCTGTCCTTCGCCGCCACCGCGCGCGACATCTACGCAGCCCCGGCACTGCTGGGCTTCGGGATGTTGACCGGTCTGTGGGCGCACGAAGCGCGCGCAGCCCCGAGCGCGCTCGATGCGCTGCTGCTGCGCCTGACGCGCTGGCTGGTGCTCGCCTTCGCCTTACTGCTCGGCGCGGCGCTCGCGGTGCTCGCCGCGGCCGGCGCGGGCTCGCGGCCGGGCTGCCTGGCAGCGGCCGTCGCGGTCACCGGCATCGCCGCCGCCGCGGCGCTCCTCGGCGGCCGGGCCCAGCGGCGCGGCCGCCTGCTCGCGGGCTGCGGCTGGGCGTACGCCGGCTACGCGCTCGTGGTGTGCGTGACCGCGCTCGCGGCACTGCCAATCATCGACCGCTGGCAGGATCTACCGGCGCTGGCGCGGCGCATCCACGCGGACACCGCGCACCAGCCACTCGCGCTCCTCGACCCCGACGAGACCACGATCGCCATGCTCGACCACGGATTCAACACGCGTTTCACCGCGCTGGTGAGCGGCACCGACGCGCTGCCGGCGCAGCTCGTGCAGCGCTGGTTCACGGCGCAGGGAGCGCAGGCGCGCGTGCTGGTGCTCCTGCCCGGCCACGCGCCCGGCCGCGTCACCGACTGGCTCGAGCGCTTCCACCAGTTCCGCCCCGCTGGCGATGGCGCAGCCGGGCAACTGCTCGCATCCGCAGCGGCGCAGCTCGCCGCGCGCTACGAGCTGCCGGAGGGGCGCCGTTACGCCCTGCTCGCGCCGCCCGCGGGCGCACCGCCTGCCACGAAAGGCTTGTGAAATGACCTCCCCAGCGCCCCCTGCCCAGCACCTGGCGCGCAACCTGCGCAGCCGCCACATCCAGCTCATCGCGATCGGCGGGACGATCGGTGTCGGGTTGTTCCTCGGCTCCGCCCGGGCGATTCACAACGCCGGCCCCGGGTTGCTGCTCGCTTACGCAGTCGGCGGCGTGGCGATCTTCTTCATCATGCGGGCGCTCGGGGAGCTGCTGACCTACCGCCCGGTGGCCGGCTCGTTTGCGAGCTATGCCGAAGAGTTCTGCGGCCCGTTCGCCGGCTTCGTCACCGGCTGGTCCTACTGGTTCATGTGGGTAGTGATGGCGATGGCGGAGCTGACTGCCATCGGTATCTACGTGCGCTACTGGTTTCCCGACATACCGCAGTGGCTGCCGGCGCTGATCGCGCTGGTGGTGCTCTACGGCTGCAACCTGCTGGCGGTACGCGTGTTCGGCGAGCTGGAATTCTGGTTCGCCCTCATCAAGGTGGCGACCATCGTGGCGCTCATCGTGGCGGGGCTCGCGGTCATCCTGCTGCACGTCGGCGGCCCGATTGCGGCGGGCGCGTCCTTCAGCAACCTGTGGAGCCACGGCGGCTTCCTGCCCTTCGGCCTGGTCGGCGTACTGCTCACCATGCAGATCGTGATGTTCGCTTACTCGGGAGTGGAGCTGATCGGCGTGACGGCCGGCGAAGCGCAGGATCCCCAGCGGGAGCTGCCGCGCGCCACCAACGGCATCATCCTGCGCATTCTCATCTTCTACCTCGGCGCGCTGACCGTGATCATGGCGGTGGTGCCGTGGAACGAGCTGAGCCCGAGCGTGAGCCCGTTCGTGTTCGTATTCGCCAAGCTCGGGGTACCCGGCGCAGCCAGCCTCATTACGCTGGTGGTCATCACGGCCGCGTGCTCCTCGTGCAACAGCGGCCTGTTCAGCACCGGGCGCATGTTGTGGTCGCTCGCCGAGCGCGGCCAGGCGCCGCGGCGCTTCGCGGTGCTGAGTAGCCGCCACGTGCCGGCCACGGGCATCCACCTTTCCGCCACCATGATGCTGCTGACGGTGGTGCTCAACTACCTGGTGCCCAAGGAGGTGTTCACCTGGGTGACGAGCATCACCCTCATCGGCACGCTGTGGACCTGGGGCATCATCATGGTGACGCATGCGAACTACCGTCGCGCGGTGGCGGCCGGCCGCGTGGCGGCGGCGCCGTTTCGCATGCCGGGTGCGCCGTTCGCCAACTGGGCGGTGCTCGCCTTCCTGGTGATCGTGAGCGCCCTGCTGTGGCTCGATGAAGACACGCGCGTGGCGTTGTACGTCGCCCCCTGCTGGTTTGGGCTGCTCGCCCTCGGCTACCGGTGGCTGAAGCGGCGCTCGCCGGCCGCAGCGCGCGCCGCCTCCTGAGCGTTCGCCGCACTCACAGCAACGGCTCGCCGCCGCCGATCAGTCCGCCGCCGTCGACCACCAGTGTCTGCCCGGTGATGAAGTTGCCGGCGCGCGAGGCGAGCAGCACGGCGATGCCGGCCACGTCGTCCGGATCGCCGAGGCGCCGCAGCGGATTCATGCGTGCAAAGGCCGCTGCCCGCCCCGGATCGGCCCACAGGGCGCGGGAGAAGTTCGTGCGGATGATGCCCGGCGCGATGCAGTTGACGCGGATGTTGTGCGGCCCCCATTCGACGGCGAGATTGCGCGCCAGCTGCATGTCCGCCGCCTTGGAGATGCAGTAGGCGCCGAGGCTGGCGCTGCCGATGAGCCCGCCGACCGACGCCACGATGATGACCGCGCCGTCCTTGCGCTCGGCCATGAGCGGCAACGTCATATTGCACAGCCAGACGTTGCTGTGCAGGTTGGTCTGAATGACCTTGTCGAACACCTCGTCCGGCGTCTTGATCGACGGGCCGAAGTGCGGGTTGACCGCGGCATTGCACACCACGACATCGACCCGGCCCCAGTGCTCGAGCGTCGCCGCGACCAGCGCCTGCAGCTCCTCCTTGTGGCCGACGTGGCAGGGATGCGCCAGCGCCGCGCCGCCGGCGGCGGCGATCTCCGCCGCCACCGCCGCGCAAGCCTCGCCCTTGCGGCTCGAGATCACCACGCGCGCGCCGTGCAGCGCCATCTGCACGGCGATCGCCTTGCCGATCCCACGGCTGGAGCCGGTGATGATCGCCACCTTTCCCGACAGGTCGAACATCGTCATGCCTGAAGCTCCCAGTGGATTGCGCCTCATTCTGCCGCGCGCCGCGCCGCGATGGAAACGCCGCTGGCGGGCGCATAGTAGAATCGCCGCGCCGCGCCCGTAGCTCAGTTGGATAGAGCATCAGGCTTCGAACCTGAGGGTCGGGAGTTCGAATCTCTCCGGGCGCGCGAAAATTCTTACCTGTCTCGCGCGATCGATGCGAAAACCGGAGATGGCTGCGAATGATCGGCGACCATAGTTGAGTCAGTCATGCGCAAGCACGCCACACTCGATCAGGAATGAGCAGGATTCCCGCCTAGCCGTGTCTGGGACGGTGCAAGAGCAGATCTGCGCTTGATGACCATGCGCTCATTGAGTTGAGCCACCGTACTGCTCCCGGTACGGACGAAGAGAAAAGGCAGTAGTCCGTGCAGCATGCAGGCGGTACCGGCCAGAATCAGCCGCGTACCGAAGCCGATCGCCTGGCCGAGGTGCTGAGCGTAGGTCTCCCCGACCGAGGTGGGGTGTGCGGTGAACAGCTTCGAGATTTTCATCCGGTCACCCTCGCACTGGTACATGAGTACACGATATCCGGCACGCAGTGACAGTTTGGTTAGGTCTGAGTCGTTGCCGGGTCATGGCTGCGCAGGTGTAGCACGTGCATTTGACGCACCCCGGGATTAGTCTCATCGTTCGCTGCGGGAGGTCACTGATGCGTCGCTGGGTGGGTGCAATGCTGACATGCGCGCTGCTGCCGGGTGCTGCCACCGGTGTCGGCGCCGCTGAGAGCCTCCCGCCGGTGAGTAACATTCAGGTGGCGCATCCGGCGCTGCGCTTCAATCCGCTCTCGCGCTGCCCGCAAATACGCCAGACCCCCCTGGACGAGGCGGGAGCTGCGGTGGTGCTGTTCCTGGTCGGTCCCACCGGGGTTCCCTCGCATGCGTCGTTCATCTCGCCGCCATCGCCCGACGGCCTCGACGCTGCCGCCACCAGCTGCGTGCTGACGCTGCGCTTCCAGCCGGCCACGCGCATTGGCGATGGCGCGGCGATCGACTCCTGGCAGGAGATCGCGTGGAAATGGGCACCGGGGCAACGCAGCGCCCCCACGGCGCCGACAGCGTCCGCCTCGCCCGCCGCACCCGTGGCACCAGCCGCGCCGGCTGCCGGTGCGATTGACCCCGCTGCCGTGCACGGATCACCCGGTGCCGCGGGCACCGCCGAGGTGCGCGTTTGTGTCGATGAGAGCGGCAGGGTCCTGCAGCAGCCGACCCTGCTTCACTCCTCCGGGGACAGCTCCTTCGACGCGGCGGCGCTGGCCTTCGCCAGGTCCGGGGCGGACGCAAAACCTGCGGCGGGCTGCATGCGCGTGACGATCGGCCGCGAACACTAAGTATCGACCGGCAGCGGCACCGCGGCCGAAGCTGGCGCGCCCGTCAGCGCGCTGCCCCGCATGTCTGTTTCGGCGACTCGTCGTCCGCGGTCAGCGTACGCCCGTAGTCGCTGAGCAGGATCTGAATCCCGAGGTAACCCATGAACTGCACCTGGCCCGCAGAGTTGCCGGCGAGGCTGCGTCCTGCCATGAACAGCAGGATGAATCCGCGGTGAAGCTTGTAGCGGCCACCGAAATCGAGCGTCGTGACATCGGGTGAGGTACCCAGCACGTGATCGTTGTAGAGCTCGGTGTCCAGCTCGAGCCGCGCGTTCACGGCGCATCCGGCCACGAATCCCAGGATGCGCTCCGGAGCACCTTGCACGTAGTAGCCGGCCTCGAAATTGAGATTGAACGGGCCGGCCGCTTTGGCGACTTCCACCGGCAGCAGCAGCCGCGACCCGGGCGCGGCAAGCCCCTTGCGCTGCGCCAGTGTGGAGGCGGCGGTCTCGAATTGCGGAAACACCGAGAGCTGCCAGTCCCCCTCGCCCGCATCGTAGAACCGCCACTTCAAACCCGGGTAGGCATTGCTCCAGCCGGTCTCGGTGGAGGCGCCGTCGCGCGTCTGCAGCACGTAAGGAATCTCGTAAGTGAGCTGGATGCGATCGCCGACCCCGAAGTTCAGATCGATCTGCGGCACCTGATAAGAGGCGACGCCGTGCCCGACGGTCTGCATCGTGCCGAGATTGATCTCCCAGTTGGCGTTGCCGGGAGTCCCGGGATCGTTAGTCAGGTACGGCGGACCGGCGTCGGCACGCACCACAGCGGGCAGCGTGAGCGCGACGCCCAACAGGCAACAGCTGGCGACCAGCTGCGGGGTGCGGAGCAAGGACTGAGTCATCGCCGGCTCTGGGCATCCTGCGCGCGGCAGGTATGGCGGCAAAGCATGCCATGTCATGATGGCGCGCAGTGTCTCTCTCTTCGGCAGTTGCGCCCGGTACCTGGCGATGGCAAGCAAACGCCTGACGACGGCACCCAGAGCCCGGCGGCAGTCCGCCAAGCGTCGCTGCCGCTGGGCGGCGCACGCCGAGGCGGACATGCAGCGCTACCACGACGCCGAATGGGGGCGCCCGGTGCACGAGGATCGGCGGCTGTTCGAGATGCTGACGCTCGAGGGTGCGCAGGCCGGGCTGTCCTGGTCGACGATCCTGCGCAAGCGCAGCGGCTATGCCCGGGCGTTCGCCAGCTTCGACCCGCGCCGCGTGGCACGCTTCGATGCCCGGCGCCGCGCCGCACTGATGCGCAACGCCGGCATCGTGCGCAATCGCCTGAAGATCGACTCCACCGTGAGCAACGCGCGCGCCTTCCTGGCGGTGCAAAGAGAATTCGGCTCATTCGACCACTACCTGTGGTCGTTCGTCGCGGGCCGCCCGCTGATCAATCGGCCGCGCGGCGCGCGCCTGCCGGCCCGCACGCCCTTGAGCGACGCCGTGTCGCGCGACCTTGCCCGGCGCGGCTTCCGCTTCGTCGGCAGCACCATCATCTATGCCTTCCTGCAGGCGGTCGGCGTGGTGAACGATCACTCCCGCGACTGCTTCCGCTGTCCGCGGCGCTCGCCGCCTGCATCACGCCGCGCCCGCCGCCCGCAGTAGCCTTAGGACGCAGGCGCCTCTTAAGATAGTGACCCGATCCAACCGTTCAGGACTTTAGTCTTATGAAGTTATTGCCTGCGATGGCCTGCACCGTGGCGCTCGCCGCGGGAGCGGCCTATGCGGATTGCCCCTATCCGGTGGCCCCGGCGAAAATCCCCGACGGCGCCACCGCAACGCTCGAGGAGATGCTCGCCGGACAAAAGGCGGTCAAGGAGTACGAGAAGGCGATCAACGACTACAACGCCTGCATCGACAAGGCGCTCGAGGACGATATCGCCAAGGCCGGCGATCAGCTCAAGCCGCAGCAGAAGGCCGACATGCAGAAGATCGAGGCGCAGAAGCACAACGCCGCCGTCGACCAGCTGCAGAGCGTTGCGGACCGCTTCAACGAGCAGATCAAGGTCTTCAAGGCCAGGACCGCCGACAAGAAGGGCTGAGTGCTGACTCCGGCCGAGGCCGACCGGCTGATCGGCCAGCATCTGCAGTGCCTGCCGGTGGAGTCACTGCCGCTGGCGCAGTGCGCCGGCGCGGTGCTGCGCGAGAACATCTACGCCGAGCGCGATCAGCCGCCCTACGATCGCGTCGCCATGGACGGCGTGGCGCTGCACAGCGAGGCGGTGAGCTCGGGCACGCGCTCCTTTCGCATCCAGGCGATGCAGGCGGCCGGGGACGCGCCGCTCGCACTGGCCGCCCGCGGCAACTGCATCGAAGTGATGACCGGGGCGATGCTGCCCTCGGGCTGCGACAGCGTGGTGCCGGTGGAAGAGCTCAGCGTCGAGCGCGGACACGCGACACTCGCAGCGCAGTTGCGCGTCGAGCCGTGGCGCAACGTACACCGCCGCGGCAGCGACACGCGCCAGGGAACGCTGCTGGTGTGTGCGGGTCGGCGGCTGCGGCCGCCGGAGATCGCAGTGGCCGCGGCCGCAGGCATGGCGCGCATTCGCGTCAGCAGCCAGCCGATGCTCATCGTCATCTCCACGGGCAACGAGCTGGTCGAGCCCGGTGAGCCGGTGCTCGCACACCAGGTGCGCCGCTCCAACGCCTACGCCGTGGTGAGCGCGCTGCGCGAGCATGGCTTTCAGCGCGTGGCGGACGATCACATCATGGACGATGCCGGGGAGCTGCGCGCGCGCCTTCGCTTCCACCTCGAGACCCACGACGTGCTGGTGCTCTCGGGCGGTGTCTCCATGGGCCGCTTCGACCTGGTTCCCGCGGTGCTCGAGGAGCTCGGCGTGCGTGCGATTTTTCATAAGGTGGCGCAGCGGCCGGGCAAGCCGTTGTGGTTCGGCATGGCTCCCTCGGGCGCTGCGGTGTTCGGTCTGCCCGGCAACCCGGTGTCGACGCTCGTGTGCTTCGCACGCTACGTGTTGCCGGCGCTGCGCGGCGCGCTCGGCGAGAGCTCCCTGCCCGCCTCGCGCCTGGCGCTCGCCGCGCCACTCACCGTGACGGCGCCGTTGACGCATTTCATTCCCGTGCGACTCGAGCAGGATGACTGGGGGCGGGACTGGGCGGTGCCCGTGCCGACCAACGGCTCGGGCGACTTCACCGCGCTCACCGGCACCGATGGTTTTGTCGAGCTGCCGCCCGGGCCCAATACCTACCCGAAGGGCTTTGTGACGCGGCTGTATCGCTGGTGAGCCTTGCGGGAGGGCCCCGCAGCCCCCATGCACCGCTATTGGCCCCGCGCCTCGTTGGTGGCATAGCCATTTGCCCCGCGCGGTGCCCATACTTGCAACACCATGCCCCGTGAAGTCGTCGTTCCGCTGCACGCCCGGCCCGCGCCCCGCGATGCGCTGTCGCGACCGATGCGCGACCTGCGCATCTCGGTCATGGATCGCTGCAATTTCCGTTGCCCCTACTGCATGCCGCGCGAGACTTTCCACGAGCGCTACCGCTTCCTCAGTTCGCCCGAGCGGCTGTCGTTCGAGGAGATCGTGCGGCTCGCGCGGCTGTTCGTGCAGCTCGGCGTACGCAAGCTGCGTCTCACCGGCGGCGAGCCGCTGCTGCGCGCCAACCTGCCCGACCTGATCGGGGACCTGACGGACATTGCCGGCATCGAGGACGTCGCGCTCACCACCAACGGGATCCTGCTGGCGCGCTACGCCGCCGAGCTCAAGGCGGCCGGTCTGCAGCGCGTAACGGTGAGTCTCGACAGCCTCGACCCGCAGGTATTCGCGCGCATGAGCGGCGGCTTCGGCGGGGTCGCGGAGGTGCTCGATGGCATCGAGCACGCGCGCCGCGTCGAGCTCACTCCCGTCAAGGTCAACGCCGTCGTGCAGCGCGGGGTGAACGAGCACACGATTCTCGATCTGGTGGAGCACTTCCGCGGCAGCGGCGTCATCGTGCGCTTCATCGAGTACATGGACGTCGGCAACCGCAACCACTGGCGCTCGGAGCTGGTGGTGCCGTCGAAGGAGCTGATGGCGCAGATCAGCGCCCGCTGGCCGCTCGCGCCGCTCGAGGCGGGTTACCGCGGCGAGGTGGCGCGGCGCTACGCGTTCGCCGACGGTCAGGGTGAGATCGGCTTCATCTCCTCGGTGTCGCAGCCGTTCTGCGGCGATTGCTCGCGCGCACGGCTGTCCTCGGACGGCATGCTCTACACCTGCCTGTTCGCGAGCCACGGCACCAGCGTGCGCGATGCGCTGCGCGGCGGCGCGAGCGACGAGCATCTGCTCGAGCTCATCCGTGGGGTGTGGACCAGGCGCATCGACCGCTACAGCGAGCAGCGCGCCAACCTGCGCCGCGGGGCGGCGGATGAGCGCAAGGTCGAGATGTTCTACATCGGTGGCTGATGGCGTCGCGCCCCCTGACACACCTCGACGCGCGCCGTCGACCCGCCATGGTGGACGTGGGCGACAAGCCGGTGACGCACCGCGTTGCGCTCGCCGAGGCGCGCCTGGTGCTGCCGCTCGCGGTAGGCCGCGCGCTGCGCGCCAGCGGCCATCGCACCAGCAAGGGCCCGGTGTTCGACACCGCGATCATCGCCGGGGTGATGGCCGCCAAGCGCACCCACGAGCTCATCCCCTTCTGTCATCCGCTGGCGCTGGAGAACTGCCAGCTGCGCATCGAGCACCGGCGTGCCACGCAGATCGTCGTGCGCTGCGAAGTCTCGGTGCATCACCGCACCGGCGTCGAGATGGAGGCGCTCACCGGGGCTGCGGTGGCGGCGCTGACGATCTACGACATGTGCAAGGCACTCTCGCACGACATCGTGATCGCCAGCGTACGGTTGCTGGCCAAGGCCGGCGGCCGGCGCCGCTTTGCGCGCCGGGCGCAGCGACGGCGTTCATGAGCGCGGCGCCAGTACCCGGCCCTGCCGTCGCGCCGCTGTACGGCTTGCTGCTCGCCGGCGGGCGCAGCACGCGCATGGGCCGCGACAAGGCGGCGCTCGCCTACGACGGCAGGCCGCAGCTCGAGCGCGCCATGGCGCTGCTGCAGCCGCACGTGGTGCGCTCGTTCGTCTCGGTGCGCGCCGAGCAGGCGGCCGAGCCGCTGCGGGCACGCTATGCGCAGATCGCCGATATCCGCGAGGACATCGGTCCGGTGGCCGGGCTGCTCGCCGCGCAGCAGCGCCACCCGGACGTCGCCTGGCTGGTGCTGGCGTGCGACCTGCCGCTGCTCGATGCCGCCACGCTCGCGCAGCTGGTGCGCGCGCGCGCGCCGGGGCGCGCCGCGACCGCCTATCGTTCCAGCCACGACGGCCTGCCCGAGCCGCTGTGCGCGATCTACGAGCCGCACAGCCACGCCGCGCTCGCGGCCGCCGTGGCCGCCGGCCGGCACTGCCCGCGCAAGTTCCTGCAGAGCGCAGACACGCAGCTGCTCGATGAGCCCGAGCCGCGCGCGCTCGACAACATCAATACGCCGCAGGAATATGCAGCTGTGAACGACGCGGGCGCCATCCCGGCCAGGCACATCACGGTGCAGTACTACGCGCTGCTGCGCGAGCAGGCGGGCCGGCGCGAAGAAGCGCTCGCGACCGCCGCGCGCACCCCGCGCGAGCTGTACGCCGAGCTCGCCCGGCGCTACCCGTTCACCCTCGCGCCCGAGATGCTGCGCGTCGCGATCAACAACGAGTTCCGCGACTGGTCGACCCCGCTCGCAGAGGGCGATGCGGTGGTGTTCATTCCGCCGGTCGCCGGAGGCTGACGGCGATGAGCGGCTTCCGCTTCAGCCATACGCCGCTCGAGCCCGGGCGACTGCGCGCGGCGCTCGCCGATCCCACCTGCGGCGGCTACGCCGCCTTCGAGGGCTGGGTGCGCGACCACAACGAGGGCGCGCCCGTGCGACGCCTGGAATACGAGGCCTTCGAAGCGCTCGCGGTGCGCGAAGGGGAGCGCATCCTGGCGGAGGCCGTGGAGCGCTTCGGCGTGGCGCGCGTCGCGTGTGCGCACCGGCTCGGTGAGCTCGCGGTCGGGGAGCTCGCCGTGTGGGTGGGGGTCAGCGCGCCGCACCGCGACGAGGCCTTCCGTGCCTGCCGTTACATCATCGACGAGGTCAAGCACCGCCTGCCGATCTGGAAGAAGGAGCACTACCTGAGCGGCGATTCCGGCTGGGTGAATTGCGAGCGTTGCGCGAGCGGGGCGGTCGCCGCGGCGACGCACGCGCACCCGCAACGCGACTGAGCCCGTAAGCGCCGTGAGCGGCGTTTACGGGCGCACCTGCCCGCTGCCGCGCACCAGGTACTTGTAGCTGGTGAGCTGCTCGACCCCCACCGGACCGCGGGCGTGAAAGCGGTCGGTGGAAATGCCGATCTCTGCGCCCATGCCGAACTCGCCACCGTCGGCGAACTGGGTCGAGGCGTTGTGCACCACGATGGCGCTGTCCACTCGTTGCAGGAACGCTGCCGCGGTGGCGGCGTTCTCGGTGACGATGCACTCGGTGTGCGCCGAGCCGTAGCGCGCAATGTGCGCGATGGCGGCATCGACCCCATCCACCAGCCGGGCGGCGATGATCGCGTCCAGGTACTCGGTGTACCAGTCCTGCTCGCTCGCGATGCGCACGCGCGCGTCGACGTTGCGCACCGCGGCGTCGCCGCGCACCTCGCAACCGGCATCCAGCAGGTCGCGCACGATGGGCGCAAGGTGAGTTGCCGCGCAGGCGCTGTCGACCAGCAGCGTCTCGGCGGCGCCGCAGATGCCGGTGCGGCGCATCTTCGCGTTCAGGGCGATGCTGCGCGCCATCGGCAGGTCGGCATCGCGGTCGACGTACACGTGGCAGTTGCCCTCGAGATGGCCGATCACCGGGACGCGCGCCTCGCGCTGCACGCGCTCGACCAGCGAGCGGCCGCCGCGCGGCACGATGACGTCGAGGTACTCGCCCATGCCGGCGAGCAGATAGCCGACCGCGGCGCGATCGGTGGTCGGCACCAGCTGGATGCAGGCGGCAGGCAGCGCGGCGCTCTCCAGTCCGCTCGCCAGGCACTCGTACAGCGCGCGGCTCGAGTGCCGGCTCTCCGAGCCGGCGCGCAGGATGGCCGCGTTGCCGGACTTCAGACACAGCGCCCCGGCGTCGGTGGTGACGTTGGGGCGGCTCTCGTAGATGATGCCGATGACTCCGAGCGGCACCACCACGCGCTCGATGCGCAGCCCATTGGGCCGCTGCCACTGCGCCACCGTGCGGCCGATCGGGTCGGGCAGTGCGATCACTTCTTCGATGCTCGCGGCGATCGCCGCGACGCGCGGCTCGTCCAGCTGCAGCCGCTCGAGGCGCGCCGCGCTCAGCTGCACCTGGCGCGCCGCCGCCAGGTCGCGCTCGTTGGCAGCGAGGATCGCCGCGCACCGCCGGCGCACCGCCGCCGCCGCCGCCGCCAGCGCGGCATCCTTGCGCGCCGTGGGCACCTGGGCCAGGACGGCCGCGGCGGCCACCGCGGCACGCCCGAGTTCCTCCATCAGTGCTGCGATCGCGGCATCCACGCGCGCACCTCTCTAAGGCAGCGGCTGCGCGAGTGCCGCGGCGGCGGCGGCGCTGCCCTCGCCGCTACGCAGCAGCACCAGGTTGTCGCGGTGGATCATCTCGTCGCGGCCGCGAAACCCCAGCAGCTGCGCGATCTCCGCCGAGCGGCGCCCCATGATGCGGGCGGCGTCGGCGTCGGAGTAGGCGATGATGCCGCGGGCGACCTCTGCCCCTTCGGCACTGACCACGCTCACCGTGTCGCCGCGCTCGAAGCGCCCGCGGGTGCCGGTGACCCCGGCGGGCAGCAGGCTGCGCCCTTCGAGCAGCGCCCGCAGCGCCCCGGCGTCGATGGTGAGCGCGCCAGCGGGGCGCAGCGTACCTGCGATCCATTGCTTGCGCGCGGCGGCCGGCGTGGCCGTCGGCACGAACCAGGTGCAGTCGGCGCCCTCCTCGATGCGCCGCAGCGGATGCTGGTGCGCACCGGCGGCGATGCACAGGTGGCAGCCGGCGGCCATCGCGATGCGCGCGGCGACGATCTTGGCGCTCATGCCGCCCGAGCCGAGCTGTGAGGTCGAGCGTCCGGCCATCGCCTCGATCTCGGGGGTGATATGGCGCACTTCGCGGATGAGCCGCGCGGCGGGGTCGCGGTTGGGATCGGCGCTGTACAGTCCCTCGACGTCCGAGAGCAGCAGCAGGCAGTCCGCGCCGCTCATCTGCGCCACGCGCGCGGCCAGCCGGTCGTTGTCGCCGTAACGGATCTCCGCGGTCGCCACGGTATCGTTCTCATTGATGACCGGCAGCGCGCCGAGCTCCAGCAGCGACTCGAGCGTGGCGCGCGCATTGAGGTAGCGGCGGCGGCGCTCGCTGTCCTCGAGAGTGAGCAGCACCTGCGCCACCGTCACGTCGTGGCTCTCGAGCAGCTCCTTGTAGGCGTGTGCGAGCCGTATCTGCCCCACCGCGGCCGCCGCCTGGCTCTCCTCCAGGCGCAGCGTTCCGTGCTTGAGCCCGAGGCGGCGGCGACCGAGCGCGATGGCGCCGGAGGACACCAGGATCACGCGCTGCCCGCGCTTGCGCAGCCGCAGCAGGTCCTCGACCAGGGTTTCGAGCCAGGCACGGTTGACGCGCCCGCTATCCCCGTCCACCAGCAGCGTCGAGCCCACCTTCACGACAACACGTCGCGCCTGCGTCAGGGGCGCCGCCGAATCGGGACGTGGGCCGTTCATGAAGGAAAACTATACGCATTCGGGCCGCGTTGCCCAACCCGACGGCAGCCCCTACACTTATCGGCGGCGGAATGACTACAGGGTGGCGTTCGCGGTGAGCAGAGATTACGAGCCGGTGCCCGGCCAGTGGTACGAGAACCTCGAAGAAGAAGAACAGTTCCGCGTGCTGTCGGTGGACGAGGATTCGGAGCTGCTGGAGATCGAATATCTCGACGGCGACATCGAGGAGATCGACCTCGAGACCTGGCACGAGATGGATCTCGAGCGCATCGCGGAGCCCGAAGGCTGGTCCGAATCCGACGACGAGGACGAGGCGGAAGACGAGGACTGGGAAGAAGATGAGGACGACGACGAGGATGACGACGACCTGGACGAGGACGAGGACGACGTCGACGAAGAGCGGGATGAATATTGACCGCCGCCGGCCTCGCTAGCTGACGACGCCGGCCGCGCGCGTCGCCGCCCTTGAAAGGCCCCCGCCCCGGCCCCACGGTGGCCGGCATCGGACCTTGACGGTAAAGTGCCTTTGGAGGCTTGGGCCGTTCGGTTCCGCTACCCCTTTTTTTGCTGCAGGCTTGCCGCTCATGAAACGCATCGTGTTGTTCCTCGCCACCAACCTCGCCGTGGTGCTGCTGCTGTACGTGGTCGCCGAGGTTACCGGCCTCAACGCCTGGCTGACGATCCACGGCGGCAGTCTCGGCGGGCTGCTGGTGTTCTCGGCGTTCTTCGGTTTTGCCGGCTCGTTCATCTCGCTGGCGATGTCCAAGACGATCGCCAAGATGTCGATGGGCGTGCGCGTCATCGACCCGCAGTCGGCTGATGCGAGCGCGCAATGGCTGCTGGGCGTGGTGCAGCAACACGCACGTACCGTCGGCGTCGGAATGCCGGAAGTCGGCATCTTCGATTCCCCCGAGCCGAACGCCTTCGCCACCGGCGCCAGCCGCAATCACGCACTGGTGGCGGTGAGCACCGGGCTGCTGCAGCGTATGAACCACCAGCAGATCGAGGCGGTGCTCGGTCACGAGATGACCCATGTCGCCAACGGCGATATGGTCACGCTGACGCTGCTGCAGGGGGTGGTCAACACCTTCGTCATCTTCCTGTCGCGCGTCATCGGCAACATCATCGACCGCGTCGTGTTCCGCTCGGAGGGCGGCCGCGGCATCGCCTCGTTCGTCACGGTCATCGTGCTGCAGCTGGTGCTGGGGATTTTCGCCAACATGATCGTCATGTGGTACTCGCGCGGACGCGAGTTCCGTGCCGACCGCGGCGGTGCGCAGCTGACCGGCAAGGACAACATGATCGGCGCGCTCGAGGAGCTCAAGCGCGTGCACCAGCCGCTGCCCTCGCAGCAGTTCGCCGCCTTCGGCATCGCCGACGGCAGCTCGGGAGGCGGGCTGCGGCGGCTGTTCATGAGCCATCCGCCGCTCGATGAGCGCATCGCGGCGCTGCGGGCTCTCGACATCCGTTGACCGCGCCGCCGCCAGCCGTGGAGGGCAAGCTGCGCGAGATCCTCGGCGCGGACGGCGTGCTGACGGAGGCGGCGGACTGTGCCCCGTTCCTGGCCGACCACCTCGGGCGCTGCCGCGGGCAGGCCATGGCGGTGGTGCAGCCGCGCTCGGTGGCGCAGGTTTCGCAGCTGCTGGCGCTGTGCGACAGCGAGCGCATCAGCGTCGTGCCGCACGGGGGCAACACCAGCTACTGCGGCGGCGCGATCCCCGATGGTTCCGGGCGGCAGCTGGTGCTGTCGCTGCGACGCTTGAACCGCATCCGCAGCGTCGATGTCACCAACTACTCCCTCACCGCGGAGGCCGGCTGCATTCTCGCGCAGGTGCAGCAGGCGGCGGATACGGCCGGGTGCTTCTTCCCGCTGAGCCTTGGCTCGCAGGGCAGCTGCCAGATCGGTGGCAATCTGTCGACCAACGCCGGCGGCGTCAACGTGCTGCGCTACGGGATGATGCGCGACCTGGTGCTCGGGCTCGAGGTGGTGCTGCCCGGGGGACGGGTGCTCGAAGCCCTCTCAGCACTGCGCAAGGACAACACCGGCTACGACATCAAGTCGCTGTTTCTCGGCGCGGAGGGCACCCTCGGGGTGATCACCGCCGCGACGCTCAAACTCTTTCCCCAGATCCGCGCCCGCGCCACGGCGCTGGCCGCACTGCCGGACGTGCGCGCCGCGGTGAGGCTGCTCGGGGAGCTGCGCGCGGCCAGCGGCGATCGCATCAGCTCGTTCGAGCTCATTTCGCGCGCCGCCGTCGAGCTCACCGTGCGCCACATCCCCGGCGTCAGCGATCCGCTCGACAAGCCCTACGACTGGTACGTGCTGTGCGAACTGTCGTCCTCGCGCGCGGCCGAGCCGCTCGATGAGGTGCTGGAGGAGGCGCTGGGCGCCGCCCTGACACGCGGCACGGTGCTCGATGCGGCGCTCACGCGCAGCGAGCGCGAGCGCCTCGCGCTGTGGAAGCTGCGCGAGAGCATCCCCCCGGCGCAACGCCACGAAGGCGCGAGCCTCAAGCACGACATCTCGCTGCCCATCGCGGTGCTGGCGGATTTTGTCGAGCGTGCCATGCCCTGGGTGCGCGCCAGCGTTCCCGATGGGCGGCTGGTGGCGTACGGCCACGTGGGCGACGGCAACCTGCACTTCAACATCAGCCAGTGCGCGGGCAGCGATGCGGACAGCTTTCTCGCCCGCGCGGACAGCGTGCGGCGCGCGGTGCATGAGCTGGTGCGCGAATTCGGCGGCAGCTTCAGCGCCGAGCACGGTATCGGGCAGGTCAAGGTGGGGGAGCTGGAGCGCTACGCCTCACCGGTCGAGCTCGAACTGATGCGCGCGGTGAAGCGCGCCTTCGACCCGCAGGGCATCATGAACCCCGGCAAAGTGCTGCGCGCACCATGAGTGCGCGGCGGCGCGCAGCTGCTGTCCGGACGATCCTTGCCATCCTGCCGCTGCTCGCGGTGGCCGCCTGCGGCCGGCATCGGGCGGCGCCCGCCACCAGCAGCCCCGCCGCCGCGAGCAGCCCCCCCGCCATGACCGGCGCGCCTACCAGCGGCGCTGCGGCGAGCCCGAGCAATGCAGGACCGCGCATCACGCTCTCCCCGGACAACGTGCACATCGAGTACCACGTCTACGGCAGCGGCGAGCCGGCCATCGTGCTGGTGCACGGCTGGGCCGCGGATGCCAACTACTGGCAGGCGCAGGTTCCCGTCCTCGCGGCGCACTACACCGTGGTCGCACTGAACCTGGCGGGCCACGGCGCCTCGGGCAGCAACCGCAGCGACTGGTCGATCGCCAACTACGCCGGAGATGTCGTTGCCGTGGCCCACGAGATCCCCAATCAGCAGCTGATACTGGTCGGTCATTCCATGGGCGCCGCGGTGGCGCTCGCCGCCGCGCCGCTGCTCGGCACGCGCGTCATCGGCGTGGTAACCGTCGAAGCGCTGCGCTCGGTCGGGCAGCCGGTGCTCGGCGTGCACGAGGTCGACAGGCGCCTCGCGCCGTTCAGCGCCGACTTCATCGGCAGCACGCGCAAGCTGGTCACCACCTCGCTGTTCCGCAGCGATGCCGACCCGACGCTGGTGCAGAAGGTGGCCTACGACATGTCGCTCGAGCCGCAGGCCATCGGGATCGCCAGCATGCGCTCACTGCTGGCGCTCGATCTCGACGCGCTGCTGCCCGCCGTCCACGTGCCGGTCTACGCGATCAATTCCGATCTGTCCCCCACCGATGTCGCGCGCATCCGCAAGGCACTGCCGGACTTCAGTCTCGAGGTGCTCGACCACAGCGGGCACTTCCTCATGATGGAGGATCCGGCGCGCTTCAACCCGTTGCTGCTCAAGGACCTGGCGGCGATCACCGCACGCGCCGCTCACTGAGCGAGCTCGTCCGAATCGGGGGCGATCGAACCGCAGCGCACCGCGAGCCAGCCGATCTCGAGCGCGATCTGCTGCGCGTCGAGCTGCGCCCACGCGGTGGCGAGCGGCTGCTCGCCGTCCTCCCCCTGCAGCGACAGCAGCAGCGCGTCGCGCTCGGGCGAGAACGGCCAGTCGCGTCCGTGCAGCGTGAGGGTGAGCGCGCGGCCGTCGGGAGTCAGGAAACGGCCGCGGCCACCCTGCTCATACAGATCGAGCGTCAGCAGCGGGCGCAGGTCGTGCGCGCGGCCGCTCGCGGACCAGGCGATGCGACAGGCGTACAGGCGCCCCTCGTTTGGCTCGAAGCGGTTGAAGCCGATCACCTCCTGCTGCAGCTCGCCGTCGCTCTGGCGCAGCGTGCGCCGGCGGTACCAGTAGAGCTCCTCGCCGACCACCAGCTGGTAGTCGAGGTAAAGCGGCATGGCGCCGCTGTCATCGAGGCAGCCGTGACCGCTGGTGCCGCCGTGGAACTGGTCGCCGGCGCGCGTCAGGATGAGCTCGCAGCCGGCAGCGGCCACGACGTCCCGCGCCACGAGGTTCGCCGCGAGCTGCGGGCGATTGTTGAGGTGCGTCCAGCGCGCCGGGTCGACGAAGGTATAGAGCCGCGCGCGCACCGTGTGTGCGCCGGCCGCCGGCTCGAGCTGTATCAGCAGCTGGCGGCGCGGCTGGCGCGGCTCGTCCTCGAGGAACTCCTCGAGATACAGCACGTGCGCGCCGAGCCAGGCTGCTGTCACCGGCGCCACGATGGTGCGCACGCGCTGTTCGCTGCTCTGCGGCCACAGCCGCGCGCCGCGCTCGAGCGTCATCACCACCTGCTCGCTGGAATCGCGCATCCCGGACCACAGCCGCGCCAGCGCGGCCACGTCGCTGTCCGGCGCAGCGCAAGCCGCCAGCGACACGAGCCATAACGCCACCATGGTGCGACCGCGTCGCCGTAGTGCCCTAGGCGTCCTTGCGCATGCGCACCAGGCCTTCCTGCGCCGCGCTCGCCACCAGCCGGCCGTCGCGCGCGAACACGCTGGCGCGGGCGAAGCCGCGCGCGCCCGACGCGCTCGGGCTGTCGATGGCGTACAGCAGCCAGTCGTCGACGCGCAGCGAGCGGTGGAACCACATCGCGTGGTCGATGCTGGCCATGACGACTTTCGGGGTGAGCAGTGAAGTGCCGTGCGGCAGCGTCGCGGTGTCGAGCAGGAAGAAGTCCGACACGTAGGCGAGCAGCCGGCGGTGCAGCATCTCGTCGCCGCTGAGCGGCGCGACGGCGCGAAACCAGATCTCGCGCGCCGGGGCGGCGCGGCGCGGCTGCAGGTAATCGATCGGCTGCACGGTGCGGAATTCGAACGGCCGCGGCTGCTCGAAGAAGCGCCGCACGCGCTCGGGCAGCTGCGCCAGCAGCTGTGGCGGCGGCGCGCTGGAGTCGCGCAGGCTCTCGGGCGGGGGCACCTGCGGCATGGCGATCTGGTGTTCGAAGCCGCTCTCGTCCGCCTGGAAGGAGGCGGTCATGTTGAAGATCTGCTGGCCGTGCTGGATGGCGACGATGCGGCGGTTGGAGAAGCTGTGTCCGTCGAGACTGCGGTCGACCTCGTAGACGATCGGTGCGTTGCAGTCGCCGCGGCGCAGGAAGTAGGCGTGCAGCGAGTGCACCACGCGCCCTTCGACCGTGGCGGCAGCGGCCGACAGCGCCTGCCCGAGCACCTGGCCGCCGAACACCTGCGGACTGCCGATATCGCGGCTCGCGCCGCGGAACAGATTGACCTCGAGCTGCTCGAGCTCGAGCAGCTGCAGCAGGTCGGCGAGTCGCTGATCCACCGCCCTCAGTCCGGCACCCCGAGCCGCTGGTGCATGACCGGGCTGGTGGTGGTGTATTGCAGGAACTGCTTCTTCTGCGGGTAGAGGTGGTGCTGGATCGCGAACGCGGCGAGTGCCGCCTCATGAAAGCCTGACAGGATCAGCTTCTTCTTGCCCGGGTAGGTGTTGATATCGCCGACCGCGAACACCCCGGGCACGCTCGTCTGGAACCTCTCGGTGTCAACCTGCAGCGCCTTTTTCTCCAGAGCCAGTCCCCAGGCGGCGATCGGTCCAAGCTTCGGGTGCAGCCCGAAGAACACCAGCAACCGCTCGGCGGGCAGTGCATGCACGCTGCCATCGGGCGAGCGCACGTTGACGCCGCGCAGTGCGCCGCCCTCCACCAGCAGCGAGTGCGGCAGCGCCTCGTAGCAGCGCATGCGCCCGGCGTCCACGTGCTCACGCATGCGCGCCACCGAGGCGGGCGCGGCGCGGAACTCGTGCCGCCGGTGCACCAGCGTCAGGCCCGCCGCCCGCGGCAGCAGCTCGAGCGTCCAATCGAGCGCCGAGTCGCCGCCGCCGAAGATCACCAGCTGCCGGCCGGCGAGCTCGGCGGCGTTCTTGACGCGGTACTGGATGGCGCCGCCCTCGAACGCCTCCGCGCCCTCCAGGCCCAGGCGCCGCGGCTGGAACGAGCCCAGGCCGGCGGCAATCACCACCGCGCCGGCATCGAACGTGAGGCCGCCGGAGGTGCGCAGCGTGAAGCGCCCGTCGGGGCGCGGCGCGAATTCCACCACCTCCTGGCCCAGGTGCAGCTGCGGTTTGAACGGCTTGATCTGCTGCAGCAGACGGTCGACCAGTTCCTGCGCCCCGCATACCGGCAGTGCCGGGATGTCGTAGATCGGCTTGTCGGGGTAGAGCTCGGCACACTGTCCGCCGGGGTGCCGCAGCGAATCGACCACGTGGGCGCCAATGCCCAGCAGGCCCAGCTCAAACACCTGGAACAGGCCGCAGGGTCCGGCTCCGATGACGATGACTTCGGCGCTGATCGGTGCAGCGGCGGCGCTGGCGGCGGGCTCGCTCAAGAGGACAACTTTCGCATGACGACGGGGACAAACCATTGTAGAGGGTCTGCCGGCCGCCCGCATGGCGCGTGCCCGGCGCGGCAGTGCGCTCGGCCCGCGCCGCGCACCGCACTTCAGGCGGATGCGCACCGCCTGCACGAGGTCGTATAGTACGCGGCGCAGGACACGGCCTGGGCCGGTGTCTGAAAGGAACTGACTTGAGCTCCAATGCCGAACTGCACGCGCGCCGCCAGCAGGCCGTGCCCCGGGGTGTCAGCAACTCGCTGGCCGTGTACACCGAGCGCGCCGCCAACGCGGAAGTGTGGGACGTCGAAGGACGCCGCTACATCGACTTCGCCAGCGGCATCTCGGTGCTCAACACCGGCCACCTGCATCCGAAGGTCAGCGCGGCCATCGCGCGGCAGCTGCAGAAGTTCACCCATACCTGCTTCCAGGTGACGGCGTACGAAAGCTACGTGGCGCTCGCCGAAGCGCTCAACGCCCTCGCCCCCGGGCCGACGCCGAAAAAGACCATCTTTCTCACCACCGGCGCGGAGGCGGTGGAGAACGCGCTGAAGATCGCGCGCTGCCACACGCGCCGCTCGGCAGTGATCGCCTTCGGTGGCAGCTTTCACGGACGCACGCTCGCCTGCATGAGCCTCACCGGCAAGGTACAGCCCTATAAGGCCGGCTTCGGGCCGATGCTGCCGGAGGTCTATCACGTGCCCTACCCGATGGCCTACCACGGCGTGACGGTGGAGCATTCGCTGCAGGCGCTCGAGCAGCTCTTCAAGGCCGACGTCGATCCGGCGCGCGTGGCCGCGATCATCATCGAGCCGGTGCTCGGCGAAGGCGGTTTCTACGCCGCACCCCCCGAGCTGCTGCGCCGGTTGCGCGCCCTGTGCGACACGCACGGCATCGTGCTGATCGCCGATGAGATCCAGTCGGGCTTCGGTCGCACCGGGCGCATGTTCGCCGTCGAGCACGCCGGCATCGAACCGGACCTGATCACCATCGCCAAGAGCGTCGCGGGCGGCGTGCCGCTGTCGGCGGTCACCGGCAAGGCCGAGATCATGGACGCACCCGCAGCGGGCGGGCTCGGCGGTACCTTCGCCGGCTCGCCGCTGGCGTGTGCCGCGGGGCTGGCGGTGCTGGAGGTGATGCGCGAGGAGCAGCTGCTGGCGCGCGCCGTGGAGATCGGTCGCTTCATGAGCTCACGGCTCAAGGGCCTGCAGGTGCGCTTCTCCTGCGTGGGCGAGGTGCGCGCGCTCGGCGCCATGGTGGCGGTCGAGCTGGTGAAGAACGGCCGCGCGGAGGCGCCTGATCCCGAGCTCACCCGCGCGCTGGTGCAGGCGGCGGGCCGCAACGGGCTGATCATTCTGTCGTGCGGCGTGTACGCGAACGTGATCCGCTTCCTCGCACCGCTGACGATTCCCGACGCGGTGCTCAAGGAGGGATTCCGCCTGTTCGAGCTGTCGCTCGAGGAGGCGGCGGGCGCCAGCGTACAGGTGAAGGCCGCGAGCTGACGCGGCGGGCGCGGCGCGCCGCGCGCCACGCCTCAGGCGCGCCCGGCGTTGGCGTCGGTCGGCGTGTGGAAGTACTCGCTCTCGGAAGCGAGTTGCTCGATGAGACGGTTCAGTTCCGCCATGCGGCCCTGCGCGGTGCTGATCGGCATGCAGTCCTGGCAACGCGGATCCCCGCAGGGCTGGCGCGAGTACAGCCAGTACTGGATCGCCCCGGCCAGCAGGCCGTCGGCGATATCCCACAGATCCGCGTCCTTGTCCTTGTCCGCGATGCGGTTGCCAAGGTCCACTGCCTTGGAGAAGGCAGCATCGAACGTATCAGCGAGCTCGGTCATGCTTTCCGCCGCCCCTCATCATTAAGCACGTAGTATAGGGCAAAAGTACCCGTTTCCCGGCCCTCCCCGCGCCGTTCCCCCTGCACCGGCGCCCGGGAAGCGCGCGCCGCGGGCGCACACCGCCCTCCTTCAGGTAAGCCGGCCGCGCCGTAGTGGGATGTCCGCCACGGAAGGCGTGCAGCACAAGCGCGCATCATCGGACTGCAACAGTTAAGGAATTGACTGAGAAACCGTCGTCATCCTGCGGATGCGGCTTTATGTCGCATGCTCGATCTTCATGAGTGAAACTGCATCGTCGCATTCCCCCGTGCGCGTGCGGCCGCGCTGGCGGCTGCGCGCGCCACGGCTCGGCATCGCCTGGCGGCTGCTGCTCGGGCTCGCCGCCGTCGCGGCGTTGCTGGTTGCCGGCGAGGAGCTGGCGACGCGCACCACGCGCACCGCGCTCGAGGCGCTGCGCAGCATGCAGCAGGAGCATCAGCCGCTCGCCCGCAGCGCCAGCACCGTGCTCGAGAAGCTGGCGGCCTTCGACCGCGCGGTCGGTGAATACGTACAGACGCACAACGGCGCCGACCCGGCTACCGTCAACGACGCCGGCACGGCGCTCGAGAGTGCCGTGGGCGCCTATTTCGATCGCGCGCCCGGTGCCGACTCGGCCACGGCGGCCGACCTGCACGCCCAGATCACCCGCCACATCGAGGGCGCCCGCGAGCTCGCCGGCCGCGCCGCCCAGCGCGCGCAATGGGCCGACGCGCGCCAGGCGGCGCTCGACCGCGTCTACCAGCGCGTCGCCGGGGCCGGTGGCTCGGGTCTCGCCATCAACGGCACCCAGGTGGTCGCGCGACGCTCGCTCGCCGAACTCGCACTGGCCATCAATGCGGTGCGCGGCAGCGTCGACAGCCCGGCGGTCATCGCGCGGCGCGAGCGCGATTTCATGGCCGTGCTCGACGCCCACCAGGCGGAGTTCGAGAGCTCGCCAGGCAAAGCGTGGCTCGGTCTGGTGCGCCAGGACTTCCAGCAGGCCGCGCGGCTGCGCCTGCAGATGGAGCGCTACGATGCGCAAAGTGGCCCCGAGTGGCACCGGCTGTTCGACGATGGCGCGGTGATCACCGAGGCGGTGCAGCAGCAGCTGCAACAGCCGGCGGACCGCGCGCTGCTGCAGGCGGCGGAACATGCCGCCGCCGCCACCGCCTCGGCCGAGCATACGCTGCGCAACACCGGCGCCGCCGTGCTCGCGCTGCTGCTGGTGGTCTCGGCGCTGCTCGCGGCCAGCATCAGTCTGCCGGTGCGGCGTCTCACCGCCGCCACGCGCCAGTTCGCCGCCGGCGACCGCGGCGCGCGCGCGCGGCGCGGCGGTTCGGCGGAGATCGACGAGCTTGCCGAGTCCTTCAACACCATGGCCGACCGCATCGCGGCGGCGGAAGCGGAGCTGCGGGCGCATCAGGCGGAGCTCGAGCAGCACGTAACCGAGCGCACGCAGCAGTTGCACCACCTCGCGCACCACGATCCGCTGACGCAGCTTCCCAACCGCCGCAAGCTCTCGGCCCATCTCGAGAGCGCGCTGGCGCGCGCCGGCCCGGGGCAGCGGCTCGCGCTGCTGTTCGTCGATGTGGACAACTTCAAGTCGATCAACGACACCCTCGGCCACAGCTTCGGCGATCGCGTGCTGCAGCACATCGCGCAGCGCCTGCACACCGCCACCGGCACCTCCGGACTGCTGGCGCGGCTCGGCGGCGACGAGTTCACGGTGTTGCTCGAGGACGTTACGTCGAGTGAGCAGGTCGAGCGCCACGCCACGCAGATCGTGGCCACGCTGCAGCAACCGCTCATGGTCGACGGTCGCGTGCTCACCACGAGCGCCAGTGTCGGCGCCAGCCTCTACCCCGACCACGCCGCGGACGCCGAGGGCCTGTTGCGCGCCGCGGACGTGGCGCTGTTTCGCGCCAAGGAGCTCGGTCGCAACCGCTTTGCGCTCTACAGTCCCGCCCTGTACGACGCCGCCGCACAGCGCTTTCGTCTCGAGCAATCGCTGCGCCGCGCGGTCGAGGGCGGCCAGCTGCTGCTCATGTACCAGCCGCAGGTGACGCTGCACACGTTCGAGACGCACCAGGTCGAAGCACTGCTGCGCTGGCGCCGGCCCGACGGCCAGATCGTCCCTGCCAAGGAGTTCATCCATGTCGCCGAAAGAACCGGACTCATTCACGACCTGACCGACTGGATCCTGCGCACCGCGGCGGTAGCCGCCGCGGCATGGCGTGCGCAGGGATGGCAGCGCGCCACGGTCGGCATCAACGTCTCGCCGCCGCAGTTCTTCGAGCGCGACTTCGTGGAGCACGTGGCGCGTACGCTGGAGATGACCGGCCTGCCGCCGAGTGCCCTCGAGCTGGAGATCACCGAGACCGTGTTCCAGACGGGGCCGGGGACGATCGAGTCGCTGCGCCGCCTGCGCGCGCTGGGTGTGTCCATCGCACTCGATGACTTCGGCATCGGTTACTCCTCGCTCACCTCGCTGGAGCAACTGCCCATCACGCGCGTGAAACTCGACCAGCTGCTGGTGGCGGGCGTGGACAGCAACCCGCGCTCCGCCGCCATCGTGCGCTCGATCGTGGCGCTGTGCCATGGACTCGGGTTGCAGGTGGTGGCCGAAGGCGTGGAGCGCACTGCACAGCTCGAATTCCTGGCGCGCTGCGGGCCGATCGGGGTACAGGGCTTTCTGCTGGGGCAGCCGGTGGAGGCGGCGGCGGTCGCCGCCGAGGCTCAGGCAGCCGGGGCCCGCGCGCGGCTGGCGCTGGAAGCAGCGCTGCAGCTGCCGCAGCGTGTGGGCGACGACTCGCTGGTGTTCGTCGGCGCGTCCGGCAGACGTCGCGCACCTTAGCAGCGCGCCGGACCTGCGCCCTGGCCGCGCTGCGGCCGGCACGCCCCGGGGTGACTTGCTAGACTTTCCCGGTGCTACTGACCGACCAGGACATCTATCTCTTTCGCCAGGGCAGCTACTTCCGGGCGTACGAGCAGCTCGGCGCCCATCTGCAGCCCGCCGCGGCGGGCGGCGGCGCGGCGGGGACGCGCTTCGCCGTGTGGGCACCTAATGCCAGCGCGGTCTCGGTCATCGGCGATTTCAACGGCTGGCAGAGCGAGCGCCACCCGTTGCGCGCCCGCAGCGACGACTCGGGAATCTGGGAAGGCATGGTGGCCGGTGTGGCGGCCGGGGCGCTCTACAAGTACCACGTCAGCGCCGCGAGCAGCGGCTTCGTGGCCGACAAGTGCGATCCCTACGCCTTTCGCGCCGAGCCGCCGCCGCGCACCGCCTCGGTCGTGTGGGACCTCGACTATCGCTGGAACGACGGGGAGTGGCTCGGCCGGCGCGCCGGCAACAACTCCCTCGGCGCGCCCTGGTCGATCTACGAGCTGCACCTCGGCTCGTGGCGGCGCGTCCCCGAAGAGGGCAATCGTTTCCTGAGCTATCGCGAGCTGGCGCACGCCATCGCCGACTATGTGAGCGCGCTCGGCTTCACGCACGTCGAGCTGTTGCCGGTGATGGAGCATCCGTTCTACGGCTCGTGGGGCTATCAGGTGACCGGCTACTTCGCGCCGAGCGCGCGCTACGGCACGCCGCAGGACTTCATGTACTTCGTCGACCACCTGCATCAGCGCGGCATCGGCGTGATCCTCGACTGGGTACCTTCGCACTTTCCCACCGACGCGCACGGCCTGGCGCGCTTCGACGGCACGCACCTGTACGAGCACGCCGATCCGCGCCAGGGCTTCCACCCCGAGTGGAGCAGCTTGATCTTCAACTACGGTCGTGCCGAGGTGCGCAACTTCCTCGCCAGCAGCGCGCTGTTCTGGCTCGAGACCTACCACATCGACGCGCTGCGCGTCGATGCAGTCGCCTCGATGCTGTACCTCGACTACGCCCGTCGCCCCGGCGAGTGGATCCCCAACCGCTTCGGCGGACACGAGAATCTCGAGGCGGTGGAGTTCGTCAAGCAGCTCAACCTCGCCGTGTACCGCGATCACCCCGATACCCAGACGATCGCCGAGGAATCCACCGCCTGGCCGATGGTGTCACGGCCGACCGACCTCGGCGGCCTGGGATTCGGGCTGAAGTGGAACATGGGATGGATGCACGACACGCTCGAGTACTTCCGCCACGATCCGGTGCACCGCAAGTACCACCACAGCCGGCTGACCTTCAGCCTCTGGTACGCTTTCACCGAGAACTTCGTGCTGCCGCTGTCGCACGACGAAGTGGTGCATGGCAAGGGTGCACTGATCGGCAAGATGCCCGGCGACGAGTGGCAGCAGTTCGCCGGCCTGCGGCTGCTGTTCGGCTACATGTGGACGCATCCGGGCAAGAAACTGCTGTTCATGGGCGGGGAGTTCGGCCAGCGCCGCGAGTGGCATCACGACGAGAGCCTGGAGTGGCACGTGCTGCAGTACCCGCTGCACGCCGGCGTGCAGCGCTGGGTGCGCGACCTGAACCACCTCTATCGCAGCACGCCGGCGCTGCACGCGCTGGATTTCACGACCAGCGGCTTCCGTTGGCTGGAGTGCGAGGATGCGGGGCTGAGTGTCATCGCCTTCCTGCGCCTCGACAGCGCCGGGGCCGCGTCGCTGGTAGCGTGCAATTTCACGCCGGTGGCGCGCAGCGGCTACCGTGTCGGCGTGCCGCAGGGCGGCCGCTGGCGCGAATGCCTCAACAGTGACGCACGCGACTACGGCGGCAGCGGCCAGGGCAACCTCGGTGCGCTCGATGCCGTCGCCAGCGCCGCGCACGGCTACCCCTGGTCGCTGCTGCTGCACCTGCCGCCGCTCGCCGTGGTAGTGCTGGCACCGCAATAGCGAAACAGGAGGCGCGCATGCCCGGGCAACGCACAGCCGGTGATCCGCTGTGGTTCAAGGACGCGATCATCTACGAAGTGCCGGTGCGTGCCTTCTTCGACGGCAACGACGACGGCTGCGGCGACTTCGCCGGACTGACGCGCAAGCTCGAATACATCCAGGACCTCGGCGTCAACACCATCTGGCTGCTGCCGTTCTATCCGTCGCCGGGCCGCGACGACGGCTATGACATCGCCGACTACCACAACATCCATCCGCAGTACGGCACGCGCGCCGAGTTCCGCGTGTTCGTGCGCGAGGCGCACCGCCGCAACCTGCGCGTCATCACCGAGCTGGTGCTGAATCACACCTCCGACGCGCACCCCTGGTTCCAGGCGGCGCGCCACGCCGCGCCCGACTCGCTCAAGCGCAACTACTACGTCTGGAGCGACACACCGCAACGCTACGCGGGCACGCGCATCATCTTCCGCGACACCGAGACCTCCAACTGGAACTGGGACGCGCAGGCCCAGGCCTACTACTGGCACCGCTTCTTCAGCCATCAACCGGACCTGAACTTCGACAATCCGCACGTGCTGCGCGCCATGCTGCGCGTCATGGACTTCTGGTTGCGCTTCGGCGTCGACGGCTTCCGCCTGGATGCGATTCCCTACCTGGTCGAGCGCGAGGGCACCAACAACGAGAACTTGCGCGAAACGCACGAGATCATCCGCGTTATCCGCGCAGCGATCTCCGCCAAGTACCCCGATCGCATGCTGCTCGCCGAAGCCAACCAGTGGCCGGAGGACGTGCGCGACTACTTCGGCGACGGCCGCGACGAGTGCCAGATGGCCTACCACTTCCCGCTGATGCCGCGCATGTACATGGCGATCGCGCAGGAGGACCGCCACCCGATCGTGGAGATCATGGAGCAGACCCCGGACATCCCCGACAGCTGCCAGTGGGCCATCTTCCTGCGCAATCACGACGAGCTGACGCTGGAGATGGTGACCAGCCGCGAGCGCGACTACATGTACCAGTCCTATGCCGCCGACCCGCGCGCGCGGCTCAACCTCGGTATTCGCCGCCGCCTGGCACCGCTGCTGGACAACGATCTCGAGCGCATCAAGCTCATGAACAGCCTGCTGCTGTCCATGCCCGGCTCGCCGATCATCTACTACGGTGACGAGATCGGCATGGGCGACAATTTCTTCCTCGGCGATCGCAATGGCCTGCGCACGCCGATGCAATGGAGTCCCGATCGCAACGCCGGCTTCTCGCGCGCCGACCCGCAGCAGTTGTTTCTGCCGCCCATCATGGACCCGGTGTACGGCTACCAGGCCGTGAACGTCGAGGCGCAGACGCGCGACCGCTCCTCGCTCCTCAACTGGATGAAGCGCCTGCTGCAGGTGCGCGGCAGCTCGCAGGCCTTCGGCCGCGGCACACTGCGTTTCCTGCGCCCGGGCAACCGCCGCGTGCTCGCCTATCTGCGCCAGTACGGCGCCGACACCATACTGTGCGTGGCCAACCTGGCGCGCTCGGCACAGCCGGTGGAGCTCAATCTGGCCGAGCACAAGGGCAGCGTGCCGATCGAGCTGTTGGGCCGCGCCGCCTTCCCGCCGATCGGCGAGCTGCCCTACCTGCTGACGTTGCCGGGCTACGCCTTCTACTGGTTCCGCCTCAGCCGCGAGGCCGCGGCGCCGCCCTGGCACGATGAGCGCGCCACCCCGGACGATCTGCCGGTGCTGGTGCTGGTCGATGGCTGGTCGAGTTTCTTCCCCGAGCGCGTCGCGCCGTGGCGCGCGGCACTGGCGAGCGGCCTGCGCCGCCAGCTCGAGGGGCGCGTGGTACCCGGCTACCTCGCCGCGCAACGCTGGGCGCCCTCCGCCATGGCGCTCGAGGTGGAGCCGGCGGCGCGCGGCGCGGGGGTGAGCGGCGCCACGCTCGCCGACTGGGTGCCGCCGCCGGGTGCGCTCGATCGCTGGCTGGTCGGACTGTTCGACATCGGCAGCGGCCTGCAGGCGGGACGCTACTTCCTGCCGCTGGCGATCGCGTTCGAGGACAGCGACGAGACGCGCCACCGGCGTCTGCAGCCGGCGGCGCTGGCACGCGTGCGCCAGCAGGCGGCCACCGGCGTGCTGGCGGATGCCGCCGCGGACGAGGATTTCTGCCGCGCCCTCCTCGAGACGATCGGCGCGGCGCAGGAGCTGCCGATGCAGCACGGGCGACTGCGCTGCGTACCCACGGCCGTGTTCCCGGCGCTGCGCGCCAGCCCCGGCGCCGAGCGCGCCGGGCTGTCCGCCGGCGCGCAGGGCACCAACACCACGGTGAAGATCGGGGATACGTTCTTCCTCAAGATCTGCCGCCGGCTGCATCCGGGTGTGAATCCGGGCGTGGAGATCGGCCGCTACCTCACCGAGGAGGCGCACTTCGCCAACTGCGCGCCGCTCGCCGGCTTCCTCGAGTACCAGGCCGCAGACGGCGAGCGCTGCACACTGGCACTGCTGCAGCAGTACGTCGCCAACCAGGGCGACGGTTGGGACTACACCGTGAATCACCTGGTGCGCTTTCTCGAGGAGCGCGTGACCCGCGCGCCGCTGCCGCCCGACGTGCACGGCCTGTACCTGGCGCTGGTGCGTACGCTCGCCACGCGCACCGCGCAGCTGCACCGTGCACTCGCTGCGGCCCGCGAGCCGCAGCTCGCCCCGCAAGTGCTCACTGCGGCCGACGTCGCCGCCTGGCGCGCGGCGGCACGCCGCACGGCCGCCGCCGCGCTCAAGTTGCTCGGCGAACGCATCGCCCAGCTGCCAGCGGCGGCCGCCGCCGACGCGCGCACGGTGCTGGCGCGCCGCAGCGCACTGCTGCGCAGTCTGGCAGGCAAGAGTGCTGCAGTGCGGGGCGTCAAGATCCGCTGCCACGGCGACTATCAGCTGCGGCGCGTGCTGTTGAAACGCAACGACTTCGTCATCACCGGCTTCGAGGCCGCCGCCGCTGCGGGCGCGGCGGCGAGCGAGCGCCGCTCACCATTGCGCGACGTGGCCAGCATGCTGCGCTCGTTTGCCAACGCGCGACGCAAGGCGTTACAACAATGCTCGTTGATCCCGGCCGACGAGCGCAGCGGCTGGGAAGCGCAGCTCGATGACTGGGAACAACAGACGCGCCGCGTATTCGTATCCGTGTACGATGAGATCGCGCGCGAGGGCGGCTTGTACGCATCCTTTGCCGCCATCCAGCCGCTGCTGCGCGCCTTCGAGATTGAGGCCGCCTGCGTCGAGCTGCAGCGCGAGCTGCTCGGCCCGCCCGAGTGGGCAGGCGTCGGGCTGCGCACGCTGGCCGCGCTGTCGGCTTGAAGTGGGCGCCGACGCCTTCGTGGGGTCACAGCAAGCCAGAGGGATCATGGACGATCGCGATCGCGGCGAGCCGCCGGTGCAGCGGCGGCACCACATGCCTTTCGGCGCGGAAATCGGCGCCGCGGGCGTGGTGCGCTTCGCGCTGTGGGCACCGCAGGCGCAGCGCGTCGAGCTGGTGCTGCCTGAGGCGCCGGCGCCGTGCCGCATCGCCATGCAGGCGCTGGCCGACGGCTGGTTCGCGCTAGAAACCGACGCCGCGCGCGCCGGCACGCTGTATCGCTTTCGTATCGACGGCGGCCGGGAGGTAGCCGATCCGGCCTCGCGCTGCAACCCGCAGGGCGTGCACGGCCCGAGCGAAGTGATCGATCCGGCGGCCTATGCGTGGCGCGATGGTGACTGGCGCGCCCCGCCGTGGCCGCGCACCGTGCTCTACGAGCTGCACGTCGGCACCTTCAACCCCCCGGGAACCTATGCAGCGGTGATCGCGCGCCTGCGGCACCTCGCCCGCCTCGGCGTCACCGCGCTCGAGCTCATGCCGCTCGCGGCCTTCCCCGGCACGCGCGGCTGGGGCTACGACGGCGTGCTGCCGTTTGCGCCGCACGCTGCCTACGGCCGCCCCGAGGATCTCAAGGCGCTGATCGACGCCGCACACGGCCACGGCCTGGCGGTGGTGCTCGACGTCGTCTACAACCATTTCGGGCCCGAGGGCAATTACCTGGCGCTGTACGCGCCGCAGTTCTTCAACGCTGCGCACCATACCCCGTGGGGTCCGGCCATCAACTTCGATGGTGCGGGCAGCCGCACGGTGCGCGACTTCTTCATTCACAACGCGCTCTACTGGCTCGAGGAGTATCACCTCGACGGCCTGCGCCTCGATGCGATCCACGCGGTGCGCGACGGCAGCGAGCCGCACATCGTCACCGAGCTCGCCGGCGCGGCGCGCGCGGCGGCCGGGCCCGGTCGCAGCATCTATCTGACGCTCGAGAACTTCGACAACGCCGCGCGCTTCCTCGGCGTGCCCGGCGCCCCCGACCGCTGCGATGCGCAGTGGAACGACGACGTACACCACTGCCTGCATGTACTGCTGACCGGGGAGACACAGGGTTACTACGGTGATTACCGCGACGATCCGCACGCGCTGCTGTGCCGCGCGCTGGCGCAAGGTTTCGCCTACCAGGGCGAGCTGTCGCAGCACGCCGGCGCGGCGCGCGGTGAGCGCAGTGCCCACCTGCCGCCGAGCGCCTTCATCAATTTCCTGCAGAACCACGACCAGGTCGGCAATCGCGCCCGCGGTGAGCGCCTCGCTGCGCTGGTGCCCGATGCGGCGCTGCGCGCGGCGAGCGCCGTGCTGCTGCTGGCGCCGGCGCCGCCGTTGCTGTTCATGGGCGAGGAGTGGGCGGCCCCCGAGCCGTTCCCGTGGTTCTGCGACTTCGAGCCGCAGCTCGCCGCGGCGGTGCGCGCCGCCCGCGAGCGTGAGTTCCCCGGCAGTCCTGACCCGGGAGCCCCGGCGACCTGCCTCGCGGCGCAGCTCGACTGGCGGCGCCGGCGCGACGAACCGCAGGCGCGCATGTTGCTTCACTACCGGCGGCTGCTCGCGATCCGCCGCCGCGACATCGCGCCGCTCATCACGCAGCTCGCCGCCGGCCAGGGCACGCACACGCCCGGCAGCACGGCACTGGCAGTCTCCTGGAGCACAGGCGATTTCGTCCTGCACCTGCTCGCCAATCTCGGCGCCGCGCCCGCACCGCTGCCGGCTCGGGCTGCCGGCCGGGTGCTGTTCGCCACCCACCCCGGCGTGCGCGCCACGCTCGCGCGCGGCGAGCTCGCACCGTGGAGCGTGCTGTGGCTGCTCGAACGGCGTGAAGTCCCATGAGCCTGCGTGAGGGGCGGCGCGCCGCGCGGCGGCGCACTGCCGGCGCAGCCGTGGCGGCGCCCGAGCCGGGGCCGACGATCCCGCGCGCCACCTACCGCGTGCAGCTCAACGCTGGCTTTACCTTTCGCGACGCGACCGCGATCGTCCCCTACCTCGCCGCCCTCGGCATCAGCCACGTGTACTGCTCGCCGTACTTTCGCGCGCACTCAGGCAGCATGCACGGCTACGACGTGGTCGATCACAACAGCTTCAACCCCGAGATCGGCGGGCGCGCCGACTTCGAGGACTTCGTAGCGCAACTGCGCACCCACGGCATGGGGCACATCGTCGACCTGGTCCCCAACCATGTCGGCATCCTCGGTGCCGATAACGCCTGGTGGATGGACGTACTGGAGAGCGGCGAGGCTTCCACCTACGCCGCGTTCTTCGACATCGACTGGTCGCCGCCCAATCCCGACCGTGCCCACAAGGTGCTCGTGCCGGTGCTGGCCGAGCCGTACGGGACGGTGCTCGAGCGCGGCGAGCTCGAGCTGCGCTTCGAGCCGGCGCGCGGATCGTTCGCGGTCTTCTACCACACGAACCGTTTGCCGCTCGATCCGTCCACTTACCCGCGCATCCTCGACCGCGTGCCGGCCTTGATCGCCAACACCGAGCTGGAGAACATCCGTCGCGCGCTCGCGGCGCTGCCGAACCGGCGTGCCGTCGGCGCCGAGCAGGTCGCCGAGCGCGACCGCGCCAAGGAGCAGCACAAGCAGCGCCTCGCCGCGCTCGCCGCCAACAATCCGGCGGTGACCGCGGCGCTCGAGACCGCGGTGCGCAGCTTCACCGGCACGGCGGCCGAGCCGGCGAGCTTCGACGCCCTGCATGAGCTGCTCGAGCTGCAGGCCTGGCACCTGGCCTACTGGCGCGTGGCCGCCGACGACATCAACTACCGTCGCTTCTTCGACGTCAACGACCTCGCGGCGCTGCGCGTCGACAACGCCCGGGTGTTCGACGTCACCCACCGCCTGGTGCTGCAGCTGATCGAGGCAGGCCTGATCGACGGCCTGCGCATCGACCACGTGGATGGCCTGTATGACCCGCTCGGTTACGTGCGTCGCCTGCAGCAGCGCATCGGCGCGCTCACCGGCCGCAGCGGCCCGCGCACCCTGTACGTGGTGGTCGAGAAGATCACCGCCTCGTTCGAGCACCTGCCCGAGGAGTGGCCGGTGCACGGCGAGACCGGCTACCACTTCGCCAACGTCGTCAACCGCATGCTCATCGACTCGGCGACCCGCAGCCGCATGGACCGCGTGTATCGCACGCTCACCGGCGAGGTGCTCGAATGGCGCGAGGTGGCCTATGCCTGCCAGCAGCTCGTTCTGCGCCGCTCGCTCGCTTCCGAGCTGAACGTCGCCGCCAACCAGCTGGCGCGCATCGCCCGCTCCGACCGCAGCACGCGCGATTTCACCTTCAACTCGCTGCGCAACGCGCTCGCCGAGGTCATCGCCTGCTTCCCGGTCTACCGCACCTACATCGCCACGCACGTTGCCGACAGTGACCGGCGTTACATCGAATGGGCGATAAGCGCCGCCCGCCGACGCCAGGCGGCCAGCGAGTCTTCGGTGCTCGATTTCGTCCGCGCGGCGCTGCTGCTCGAGCTGCCCGCCGCCGGCGAGGCGCAACACCGTGCGATGCGCGACTTCGCCATGAAGTTCCAGCAGATCACCGCGCCGATCACCGCCAAGGGCATCGAGGACACGGCGATGTACCGCTTCAACCGGCTGATCTCGCTCAACGAGGTGGGCGGTGAGCCGGGCAGCTACGGCGGCGGCGTGCGCGGCTTCCATGCCGATGCCGAGTACCGGCTGCGCCACTGGCCGCACGAGATGCTGGCCACCTCCACTCACGACACCAAGCGCTCCGAGGACGTGCGCGCCCGTCTCGACGTGCTCTCCGAGATGACCACACCGTGGCGTGACGCCGTGCGGCGCTGGATGCGTATCAACCGCACGCGCAAGCGCGACCTCGACGGCGCGCCGGCACCCTCGGCCAACGACGAATACCACTTCTACCAGACGCTGCTCGGCAGCTGGCCACCGGGCGCCGTGGACGCGGACGCCGGCTATCGTGACCGCATCGAGAGCTACATGATCAAGGCGGTACGCGAAGCCAAGGTGCGCACCAGCTGGACCGAGACCAACGCCGCCTACGAGGAGGCGCTGCTGCAGTTCGTGCGCAGCGCGCTCGAGTCGCGCGATAACAACCTGTTCCTCGCGGACTTTCTCGAGTTCCAACGGCGCGTGGTGCGCTTCGGTCTGCTGAACGCGCTGTCGCAACTGATCTGCAAGCTGACCGCGCCCGGCGTACCGGACACCTACCAGGGCAACGAGCTGTGGGATTTCTCGCTGGTGGATCCGGACAACCGCCGCGCGGTCGACTATGCGCGCCGCAGCGCACTGCTCGCGCAGCTGCAGCGCCATCCCGGGCCGCCGCCGCTGGCCGAGCTGCTCGCCCACCTGGAGGACGGCCGCTGCAAGCTGCTGCTCATCTGGAAGGCGTTGCAGCTGCGGCGCGAGCAGCCGCAGCTGTTCAGTCACGGCGACTACCGCCGCCTCACCGTGCACGGCGCCAACGCGCAGCACGTGTGCGCGTTTGCGCGGCGCTGCCCGCGGCAATCGCTGATCGTGCTGGCGCCGCGGCTGTACCGGCGGCTGCTCGATGACCCTGCGCGGCTGCCCCTCGGCGCCGAGGTCTGGCAGGACACGGTCGTCGAGCTGCCGCGCGAGGAGCGCAGCCGCCGCCTGTTCCACGGGGTTCTCGACGGCGCGCTCATCGAGCCGGTGCGCCACGGCAACGCCATGGCGCTGTCCGCGGCGCAGGCGCTGGCCGCGTTCCCGGTGGCCATGCTGACGGCGGGCGAGGCCTAGAAAGCCGGTCAACGCGGCGCGCACCCGCGCGTTAACAACACGCGGTGGGAGAGTGGCGCGTGGCTTGCGGCCAGCGCAAGATCCGACCCACAGCGAAGCGATCGAGGAGCTAAGGCATGCGCACTCTGCGGGTGGTGTTGACGGCAGTCGTGCTCGTCGAGCTCCTCGGGGCGTGCGCCGGCGGCAACTCCGCCCGGCCGGCGAGCAGCCCGCCGCCCCCGAGCGCGCAGCAGCGCGCACTCGAGCAATACCTCGGCTACGCCGGGCCACCCATTCCGTATTTCGTCTGGCTCGGCCACCTGTATAGCTGGGAGCCGCTCGGCAAGGACCGGCTGGTGGTCTTCACGACCACCAACGAGGCTTACCTGCTCAAGGTGTGGCCGCCGTGCGACTTCCGCTTCGGCGGAATCGGCGTCGGGCTCACCTCCAGGACCAACACGGTCTATGCGCGTAACGATTCCGTCATCACCGGCCGTATGCGCTGCCCGATCGATGAGATCCGCAAGATCGACTACCCGCGCATGCGGTCGGACCTGCACCGCGCACCGCTGGTGCCGGCGGACCCGTCCGCACCGGCGCAGCCACCGGCACCGACTGACCCGACCGCCCCGCCGCATGCGAGCGGCGGTCAGTCCGGCGGCTGAAGGCAGGAGCGCCGCGTATGCACCTGCGGGCCCGCGCGCTTGCGATCGGCGCCACCGTGCTCGCCCTGCTGGGCGGCTGCGCAGCGGCGCCGCAGCGCAGCGAGCCGCAAACCCCGAGCCGCTACGATGCTTATGCCGGCGCACCGATCGATCAGTTCACCTGGCTCGGTCACTTCTTCAGCTGGGAGGCGCTCGGCAGGGACCGGCTGGTGGTGTTCACCACGCCGAGCGATGCCTACCTGCTCAAGGTCTGGTCGACGTGCGATCTGCGCTGGGTGATCAACACCATCGGGGTCACGTCCACCGGCGGCACCGTGAGCGCCCACGGGGATGCCATCAAGATCGATTCAGCGCCGACCGGCCCGATGACCTGCCCGATCGATGAGATCCGCAGGATCGACTACCAGCGCATGCGCGCGGACATGCGCGCGCAGAAGAATGCGCGGCCGGGCGCGGCGCCGCCCGAGAACGCCCCGGCGAATCCTGCCGCGCCGCCGCCTCAGCGATAGTTAGCGGTAGCCCGTGCGCTGGCGTCCCCACGGAGTGCTCGGCTGGTGAGGTGACGCGGGAGCCGTTATCTGTAGCCCCGCGCCTGCAGGGAGAACAGCTGCGCGTAGCGGCCGTTCAGCTGCATCAGCTCCTCGTGCGTGCCGCGCTCGACGATCCGTCCGCGGCTGAGCACCAGGATCTGGTCCGCCATGCGCACCGTGGAGAAGCGGTGCGAGATGAGGATCGTGATGCGATCGCGCGCCAGCTGCCGGAAGTGCTCGAACACCTCGGCCTCGGCCTGCGCATCCATGGCGGCGGTCGGCTCGTCGAGCACCAGGATGTCGGCGCGCGTGCGCATGAAGGCGCGCGACAGCGCGATCTTCTGCCATTGTCCGCCGGACAGCTCGCGCCCATCGCGGAACCACTTGCCGAGCTGCGTGTGGTAACCCGCCGGCAGCGTGTCGATGAACTCACTGGCCCGGCCCTTCTCGGCCGCGGCGCGCCAGCGCTGCTGGTCCTCGAAGAAGCGCTCGTCGCCTGCGCCGACGTTCTCGCCCACCAGCATCTGGTAACGGGCGAAGTCCTGGAAGATGACTCCGATGCGCTGGCGCAGCGCGCCCTCCTCCCAGTCGGCCAGATCCTGGCCGTCGAGCAGGATGCGCCCGGAGGTCGGTGTGTACAGCCGCGTGAGCAGTTTGATGAGCGTCGTCTTGCCCGAGCCGTTCTCGCCGACCAGCGCCAGACTCGTGCCCGGCGTCAGATGCAGCGTGATGTGCTCGAGCGCCGGCTCCTCGGCTCCCGGGTAGCTGAAACTCACATCCTCGAATCGCACCCCGTCTTGCGGGTGAGGTCCGCGCAGCACCGTGCCGCTCGGCCGCGGCACGTGCTCCTCCAGATACTCGTACAGCGTCGACAGATAGAGGTTGTCCTCGTACATGCCGCCGACCGCGGCCAGCATCGCCGAGACCGCGGACTGGCCCTGGCGGAACAGCGCCACGTACATGGTCATCTGGCCGAGCGTGATGAGGCGCGCCACGGCGGTGATGGCGATCCAGGCGTAGGCGCCATAGAGCGCGGCGGTGCCGATGAGACCCAGGGCGAAGCCCCACGCGTCGCGCCGCACGGTGAGCGCACGATCCTCCGCATACAGGCGTCGGAAGATGTCGCGGTAGCGCTCGAGCAGCCGCGGCCCGAGCCCGAACAGCATGACTTCCTTGGCGTGGTCCTCGCGGGCGATGACGGTCTCGAGATAGATCTGCATGCGCGTCTCGGGGGAGCGCCAGCGGAACAGGCGGAACGCGTCGCCGGAGAATTTCGCCTCGGCGACGAACGCCGGCATGCCGGCGCACAGCAGTACCGCCACCGCCCAGGGCGAGAAGTGCGCCAGCAGCGCCGCATAGCTGGCGAGTGAGATGGCGTTCTGCACCAGTCCGAAGGTGCGCGTCACCAGGCTCAGCGGCCGCGTGGAGGCTTCGCGGCGCGCGCGCGTCAGCTTGTCGTAGAACTCCGAGTCCTCGAAGTGCTGCAGCTCGAGAGTCAGTGCCTTCTCGAGGATCATCACGTTGACACGCTGCCCGAGCTGCGCGCGCAGCAGCGACTGGCACAGCGACAGACCGCGTTGCGCCGCGGCGATCGCCGCGACCAGCAGCCCCTCGAGCGCGACCAGCTGCACCACGTGCCGTGCACCGCCGAGGCTGCGCATGGCGGCGACGACCGCGTCGACGATGAGCGCGCCGACGTAGGCGACGCTGGCCGGCAGAATTCCCGCCAGCAGCGTGAGCAGCGCCAGCGCGACGGTCAGCGCGCGGTTGGTGCTCCACACCAGCTCGAGCGCCCGGCGGCTGTAGCGGAACACACCGAAGAAGCCGCGCACCGTGAGCTTGTCGTTGCCGGCGGCCGCGAGAGTCGCGTGCCCTGGAGGATGAACGGGAGTCGCCACGGCTTCAGGATGTGGGGGCGGCCGGGCGGCTCTTCCAGCGGCGCGCGCCTAAGTCCTCCGCCGCAGGCTGGCGATCCACGCCTCGCACAGCGCGATGGCCTCGGCGGGGCGGAAGGTGCCGGGCTCGAGGCACCAGGCGAGCCACAGCCCGTCGAGCAGCGCCGAGAGCCCGACGGCCGCCATCCGCAAGTCCACCGCGGCGACGCTGCGCCGCGGGCGCCGGCCGCGCGGCGCGGCGCCCCCCCCGAGCAGCTCCGCGAGCATGCCGTGCAGCAGCTGCACGTAGCCCTGATAGGTCTCGCGATGCACCCGCTGGATGGGACGCGAGTGGCGGTACATCCCCCAGAACACCACCCACACAGTGAGCGTGTCGGCGTCGAGATTCGGCGGAGAAAAGGAGGCTTCGAGGAAGGCGCGCATGCGCGCCTGCGGCGCATCGGCCGCGCGCGCCACCGCCGCCTGCATGCCCCCCACCAGCTCGGCATTGAACTGCCGGTAGGCGGCGGCCACCAGCTCGTCCTTGTTGGGGAAATGATGGTTAATGAGCCCGACCGACACGCCCGCCTGCGCGCTGATGGTGCGGATCGACAGCCCCTCGTGCCCGTAGCGCTTCAGGCACTCGATGGTGGCGGCGATCAACGCCTGGCGGCGCACCTGCGGAAGCTGGCGCTCGAAGCGCGGCTTGCGCGCAGCGCGGGCCATACGTCTCAGGCGGCGCGCCGCAGGCGTCCGCGGCGGAAATCCGCGAGGACCTCACGCGCCGCGTTGTGCCCGGGCGCACCGGTGACGCCGCCGCCCGGATGCGTGCCGGCACCGCACATGTACAGCCCGCCGAGCGGACCGCGGTAGTTGCCGTACCCGAGCATCGGGCGCGCGCAGAACAGCTGATCGAGGCTCAGCGCGCCGTGGAAGATGTCCCCGCCGATCAGCCCGAAGGTCCGCTCCAGGTCGAGCGGACTCATGATCTGGCGTCCGAGCACCGCCGCCTTGAAGTTGGGCGCGTAAGCGTTGACGGTCTCGATCATGAGGTCGGCCACCGTCTCGCGATGCGCGTCCCAGGACTGCCCGTTGGGGAGCGTCGGCGCCACGTGCTGACAGAACAGGCTCGCCACGTGCCGTCCCGACGGCGCCAGCGTGTCATCGAGCGTCGACGGAATCACCAGCTCGACGATCGGCTGACGCGACCAGCCGGACAGGCGCGCATCGAAGTAGGCGCGCTCCATGTAGGCGAGCGTCGGGGCGATGATGATGCCGGCGGTGTGATGGTCGCCGACGCTGCGGCCCGGCAGGCAGGTGAAGTCCGGCAGCTCGGCGAGCGCGACGTTCATGCGGAAGGTGCCCGAACCGCAGCGCCAGTGGCTCATGTGCTCGCACACTTCCGCCGGCAGCGTCCCGGGCGCGAACATGCGCGTATACAGCAGCTTCGGGTTGAGATTGGAGATCACCGCCGCGGCGCGCAGTGTCTCGCCGCCCTCGGTGAGCACGCCGACCGCGCGGCCCCCTTCCACCAGCACCTCGCGCACCGCCGTGGCCGTGCGGATGAGCGCACCGCGCGCGGCGGCGGCCCGCGCCATCGCCTGGGTGATCGCCCCCATGCCGCCCACGGCATGGCCCCAGACGCCGCGCTTGCCGTTCACCTCGCCGAACACGTGGTGCAGCAGCACGTACGCCGAGCCGGGGGTATAGGGGCTGGCGTAGTTGCCGACGATGCCATCGAAGCCGTACACCGCCTTGATGGGATCGCTCTCGAACCAGTTGTCGAGGTAGTCGCCCGCGGACATCGCGAACAGCGCCAGCAGCTCGCGCCGCAGGCGCATGTCGAGGTGCCGCAGCCGCCCGCCGACGCGCGCCGCGCGCAGCAGCTCCGGCAGCGCAGCACGCCAGCTTCCGGCGAGCACATTCGGCGGCGTGGTCAGCACCACGTCGCGCAGCACGTCGGCGATCGCCTCGAGCCGCTCGCCGTAGGCGGGCAGCTGCGCGGCGTCGCGCGCCGAGAAGCGCGCCACCTGCGCCGCGGTGCGTCCCGCACCGGTCAGCAGGTAACTGCCGTCGGCAGTGGGCAGGAAGTTGGCGCAGCGCCGTTCGACGATACGCAGCCCGTGCGCCGCCAGCTCGAGGTCGCGGATCACCTTCGGATTGAGCAGCGACACCGTGTAGGCGGCCACCGAGTTGCGAAATCCGGGGTGAAACTCCTCGGTCACCGCGGCACCGCCGACCAGCGCGCGGCGCTCGAGCACCGTGACCTTGAGTCCCGCGCCGGCGAGGTAGGCGGCGCATACCAGCCCGTTGTGGCCGCCGCCGATGATCAGCGCATCTGAGCTGCCCTGGCCGCGCTGCGCTCCCTCAGCCATGACTCCAGCCCCGCGCCGGCGGCCGCGGCAGGGCACTCTCCGGGATCAGGCCGCGCATGCGTCGCGCGAAGCTGCGCAGGCACACCTCGTTGTCCCCCAGCGGACCGAAGCTGTAGCTGCTCGAGGCCATGCCCGCCTGCACGCGTTCGATGAGCGCCTTGTCCTCGAGGCTCACGCGGCGGTTGATGCGCCAGTTGAGGTAGCGGGCGGCACGCATCTCGGGGCGCGCGTCGGGGTGCACGTAGGCGATCTCGCGGATCATGGTCTCGGTGGGCGAGATCGGCAGGAACTGCATGAAGTCGATCTGGTCCGGGTAGATGTCGAAGGCGACGTTCGGCCAGAGCTTGAAGTAGGTCCACAGCCGCTGGCGCTCGGGCGGCAGGTGGGCGACCTTCGGCAGCAGCTGCTGGTAGGCGCGCTCGGACCAGTTGCTGGAAGGGGTATCGCGCAGCGTGCCCCACATCTTGTCGATCCAGGGGCGCGCCTCGATGCCGTAGCCCTTGCCGAACAGGCGCGTGAGTCCGGGATGCGCCACGTTGATGTGCAGCCCGTCGGAGAAGTTGTCGGCGACGTTCTTCCAGTTGACCGCGCGCGCCCGCAGGCTGACGCGCCCCATCGGCACCAGCTCCTCCATGCGGTAGGGCGTGAGCTCGTGCAGGTACGGCGCGGCCATCTCGCGCACGCTCGGCAGCCCGGGCGCCAGGCGCACGAACACGAAGCCGAGGAACACCTCGTGCTCGAGCGACACCAACCCGTGGCGCGCGGTGTCGAGACCGCTGAACGCCTCACGGTTGGGCACCGCCACCAGGCGTCCGTCGAGCGCGTACGTCCACGCATGATACGGGCAGGTGATGCGCCGCCCGCAGTGCCCGCGCGTGCCATCGAGCAGCCGCGCGGCGCGGTGCCGGCAGACGTTGTGAAATGCCCGCACGCCGCCGTCTTCGGAACGCACCACCGCCAGCGATTCGCCAAGGAACTCGAAGGTGTGGAAGTCCCCGGGCTGCGGGATGTCGCTCAGATGGCATATCACCTGCCAGCTGTTGCGGAACACCGCCTCGCGCTCGCGCTCGAAGAACTCCGGGTCGCGGTAGATCCAGCCGGGCAGCGCCAGTGCGTCCTGGTCAGCAGGTGCGGCAGCTTCCAGTCGATGCAGCGAGGCAGGCTTCATGGGGCACCGGGGCGTGGTGTTGTTGAACGATCGTATAATAACCCCCGGGAGGCCGCAACCGCGACCGCGCCGCCGTTTGCCGCGCGCGCCGCACGGGCGCCGGCTGTGATAAAAAGAGCGCCGGGCGGCACCGGCCGCGCCGCCGTCGGCCGCAAGCTGCGCAAGATCTCTCGCCCGCTATGGACATCGCCCACCTGATCCAGACTGCGATCGCGCCGGTATTCCTGCTCACCGGTGTCGCCAGCACCCTCGGCGTGCTCACCAACCGGCTGTCGCGCATCGTCGATCGCGCCCGCGTCCTGGAAGAGCAGCTCGAAGGCCACCCGGGCCAGGCGCCGACACTGCTTAGCGCCCTGCGGGTGCTGGCGCGGCGCGCCCACTACATCAACGTGGCCATCTCGCTCAGCACCATCGCCGCGCTGCTGGTGGCGCTGGTCGTGGTTACGCTGTTCGCCAACGCCTGGTTGCGCTCGGAGCTCGGCCTGCTCATTGCGCTGCTGTTCGTCGGCGCGATGGTGTGCCTGAGCGCGGCCTTCATCAGCTTCTTCATCGAGGTGCGGCTCGCGGTCGCCGCGCTGCGTATCGGGCTGCCGCACGCTTAGCAAGGCGCGCACCGCGGGCCGCAGCGCGCACCAGCAGCAAAACCGCGCACCGGCGGGGGGAATCTGCTACCCTGCGCACCCTTTTTGGACTGCGTCCGCGGCACAGCGCCACCGCGCGCCCTCGCGGGCGCCGGCGGCCCGCCGCCTCAAAGCCAGTTATGCAGCGTCCGATCCGCAACATCGCCATCATCGCGCACGTCGACCACGGCAAGACGACGCTGGTCGACTGCCTGCTCAAGCAGTCCGGGACCTTCGCGGCGCACGAGCGGCTCGGCGAGCGCATCATGGATTCCAACGACATCGAGCGCGAGCGCGGCATCACCATTCTCGCCAAGAACTGCGCCATCGAGTACGGCGGCACGCGCATCAACATCGTCGACACGCCGGGGCACGCGGACTTCGGCGGCGAGGTCGAGCGCGTGCTGTCGATGGTCGACGGGGTATTGCTGCTGGTGGATGCCGTCGAGGGACCGATGCCGCAGACGCGCTTCGTGACGCGCAAGGCGCTCGCGCAGGGGCTCAAGGCGATCGTGGTGGTGAACAAGATCGACCGTCCCGGGAGCCGCCCGGCCTGGGTCGTGGATCAGACCTTCGACCTGTTCGACCGGCTCGGCGCGAGCGACGCGCAGCTCGACTTCCTGGTCATCTACGCATCGGCACTGCAGGGTTGGGCGAGCACCGATTACACCGAGCGCCGGCCGGACATGTCGGCGCTGTTCGAGGCGATCCTCACGCACGTGCCGCCGCCGGCGGCGGACGCCGATCGGCCGCTGCAGCTGCAGATCTCGACGCTCGCCTACAACTCCTACGTGGGCCGCATCGGCATCGGCCGTATCCGCTGCGGCGTGGTGCGCCCGGGCGAGAACGTGGCGCTGCGCTTCGGCAACGAGGACCGCGGCCTCGCCAGGATCGGCCAGGTGCTCACCTTCACCGGCCTCGAGCGTCACCCCGTGGAGGAAGCGAGCGCCGGGGACATCGTCGCCGTCACCGGTATCGAGGAAGTCAACATCGGGCTCACGCTGTGCGACGCGGAGCACCCGGAAGGTCTGCCGCCCATTGCCGTGGATGAGCCGACGCTGGCGATGAACTTCCAGGTCAACACCTCGCCGCTCGCCGGCCGCGAGGGCAAGTTCGTCACCAGCCGGCAGCTGCGCGAGCGGCTGTACCGCGAGCTGCAGAGCAACGTGGCGCTGCGCGTGGAAGACACCGACGAGCCGGATGTGCTGCGCGTCGCGGGCCGTGGCGAGCTGCACCTCACCATTCTGATCGAGAACATGCGCCGCGAAGGCTATGAGCTCGCGGTGTCGCGTCCGCAGGTGCTCACCAAGATCGTCAACGGCGAGGTGCACGAGCCGTACGAGGCCGTCACAGTCGACATCGAGGAGGATCATCAGGGCGCGGTGATGGAGGCGCTCGGCGCACGGCGCGCGGAGCTCGCCGACATGAGCCTGGGCAACGGCCGGGCGCGCCTCGATTATCGCGTGCCGGCACGCGGGCTGATCGGCTTCCAGGGCGAGTTCCTCACTCTCACCCGCGGCACCGGGCTGATCAGCCACATCTTCGATGGATTCGCCGCGGTGAAGGGTGAGATTCCGGACCGCCGCAACGGCGTGCTGGTGAGCAACGAGAATGGCGAAGCGGTCGCCTATGCGCTGTTCAACCTGCAGGAGCGCGGCCGGCTGTTCGTCTCACCCGGCGAGCGGCTGTACGCGGGCATGGTCATCGGCATCCACAGCCGCGACAACGACCTGGTGGTGAACCCGATCCGCACCAAGAAGCTCACCAACATACGCGCGGCCGGCAAGGACGAGGCCATCCTGCTGACGCCGCCCATCCAGCTCACCCTCGAGTACGCGGTGGAGTTCATCGCCGACGACGAGCTGGTCGAGGTCACGCCGCTCTCGATCCGCATCCGCAAGCGTTTCCTGAGCGAACAGGATCGCAAGCGCGCCGCGCGCGCCGAGACCGCCGCCACTGCCTGAAGCGGCGCGCCGCCGCTAGACCTCGTGGGCGCCGGAGATGCCGATGAAGCTCAGGAACTCACCGCGGGTACGCGCGTCGCTCCTGAAGCTGCCGGTCATGCGGCTGGTCACCATCGAGACGTTGCGCTTGTGCACGCCGCGCGTCGTCATGCACTGGTGCACGGCGTCCACCACCACTCCCGCGCCGCGCGGTTTGAGCACCTCGGTGATGCAGTCGGCGATCTGCGCGGTCAGCTTTTCCTGCACCTGGAAGCGCCGCGCGTAGCCATCGACCACGCGCGCCAGCTTGCTGATGCCGACCACCTTGTCGGCGGGCAGGTAGCCGATGTGCACGCGCCCGATGATGGGCGCCATGTGATGCTCGCAGTGCGATTCGAAGGAAATGTCGCGCAGCACGACCATCTCGTCGTAGCCACCGACCTCCTCGAAGGTGCGCCGCAGGTAGGCGGCCGGATCGATCTGGTACCCGGAGAACCAGTCGCGATAGGCATCCACCACCCGCTGCGGGGTGTCGAGCAGCCCCTCGCGGTGCGGGTCCTCCCCCGCCCAGCGCAACAGCGTGCGCACCGCGTCCTCGGCCGCGCGTCGCGACACTTTCGATCTTGCGCTCGCCATCGCCCGCCTCCGCTGCCAGTCACGGCGCAGTGTAGCGTGCGGCGCTGCAAGCCGCGCGCCTCAGGGGTCAGCGGGCGAAGTGCAACAGAGCGCAGGTGAGCAGCAGACTGCAGCCGCCCACCAGCGTCGCGACGATGAGGCCCGCGGCAAGCGGCCGCCAGCCGATGCGCCACATGTCGGTGAACGACACCGACAGCCCGACCGCGGTCATGCCGCAGGTGAGGAACAGATCCGAGGCGGTGTAGCCGGTGTTGACCAGGGCCGGCCACAGCGCGCCATGCGCAGCAGCGAGCGCATCGCCCGCGGTGCGCACGACGATGAAGCCGATGAACGCCAGCACGAACAACGGCACCAGTGGCGCTGCGGCTGGTGGCACCGGTGCGCCGCCCGCGGCGGATGCGCCCCGGTCGAGCCGCTGCGCCGCCTCGTGACGCTGCGTCAGCCAGGCGGCCAGCGGGATGAGCACCGCGATCGACAGGTTGCGCAGCAGCTTCGCCACGCTCGCCGCGGCGAGCGCTGCCGGAGCTGCGGCCTGCTGCGAGTAGATGAGCGCCGCGCCGATCACCTGCGAGGTGTCGTGAATGGCGGTGCCGAGAAAAATTCCGGCGTACACCGGCGCGGCGGCGAAGAAATGGCCCGCCACCCACGGGTACAGCAGCATGGCGATGCAGCCGAACAGCACCACGCAGGTGACCGCGAAGGCGGTCTCGGCGTGCCGGGCACGGATCACCGGTGAGATGGCCACCACCGCGGTGCAGCCGCACACCGCCGTGCCGATCGCGAGCAGCAGGCCCAGCCGGCGCGGCACCGCCAGCAGCCGCGAGATGGCGACCCCGGCGCCGAGCGCGACCAGCAGGCAGCTCGCCGCCACCGGCAGCGCGGTGACCGCGATGGCGCTCGCGCCGGCAAGGGTGAGGCGCAGGCCGACCAGCGCGATGCCGATGCGCAGCAGGCGATGCATGGCCCAGTTCAGCCCGCGGGTCGCCCACAGCGGCACGCCGAGGGTGTTGCGCCAGAGCATGCCGAGCAGCACCGCGCACATCACTGGACTTAGGGGAAATTTGGGCAGCCCGCCGATGCCCTGGGCGAGCGAGGCCGCCATGCCGCGCGCGAACGCGGCCAGGGCGATGGCGAGCGCCAGACCCGGCGCCGCAGCACGCAGGGCGGTCCAGCCGAGAAGCGAGACCCGCCGCAGCGCCCGCACTACAGCGTGAGCCGCTCGTCGCTCGCGATGGCGGTGCGCGCCACGGGCCGGTTCACGACCATGCGGTCGTTCAGCTCGCTGATGGCCCGGCTGCCGGTGCGCTCGAACAGAAAAGGAAAGATGCCGTGCACCAGGCAGGCGATCCCGGCGAGCATCATGCGCATCCCGAAGCCGCTGGCGCGCAGCAGGTGCTGGCCGTAACTCTCACCGACGGATGCGGGGTGCTGGCAAAAGGCGCGGATCACGTTCATCAAACCCCATCCTAGGCGCAAGCGGCCGCTACGCGGTTGCGAAGACATGGCGAAGTCCGCGTGGATGCGCAACAATGTTGCGTTAATCGCTCGATCTTAGGAACATCGTTCCATGGATAAGCTCGATGCCAAAATCCTCGACCTGCTGCAGGCCGACGGCGCGCTGAGCGCCGCCGAGATCGCCGAGCGTATCGGCCTGTCGAAGGCGCCGTGCTGGCGGCGCATTCAGAAGCTGCAGCAGCAGGGCGTGCTGCGCAAGACCGTCGCGCTGCTCGACGCGCACGCCCTCAATGTCGGCACCACCGTGTTCGTGACGCTCAAGACCGGCAACCACAGCGAGGCGTGGTTCGAGAAGTTCGTGCGCGCCGTGCGCGACATCCCCGAGGTCACCGAGATTCACCGCATGAGCGGCGATGTCGACTACCTGATCCGCATCGTGGTGCCCGACATCGACGCCTACGACGTGGTGTACAAGCGGCTGATATGCGCCGTCGAATTCCAGGACGTCAGCGCGAGTTTCGCGCTCGAGACGATCAAGTACACCACGGCGCTGCCGCTGTGCTACCTGAAGCTCGACTGAGCTTCAGGCGCGCGGCTCATGGCGCGGGTGCGCGCGTGTTCTCGGCGATGATCGCCACGATGCGCGCCTTGATCGGTCCGCGATCGATGTCGTAGGCGCTGGTCGCCAGCACCGGCGCGGCGGGCGGGCGCTGTGCCAGCTGCGGCCCGCTGCTGTCGTGCAGGTCGACGCGCGCGTCGCTCGACAGGCCGATGCGCAGCGGATGCGCGCGCAGCTCGTCGACCGGCAGCGTCACGCGCACCGGCACGCGCTGCACGACCTTGATCCAGTTGCCGGTGGCGTTCTGCGCGGGCAGCAGCGCGAACGCGGCTCCCGTGCCCATGCCGAGCCCGGCGACGCGGCCGTGGAACACGACGTCGCTGCCGTACAGATCGGTCACCACATTCACCGCTTGACCGATGCGCATGCGATCGAGCTGCACTTCCTTGAAATTGGCCTCCACCCACAGCCGCTCGAGGGGTACGACGGTCATGAGGGGTGAGCCCGGGGCAATGCGTTCGCCGAGCTGCACGCTGCGCCTGGCGAGGTAACCGCTCACCGGGGCATGGACGCTGGTACGCACCACGCTCAGCCAGGCGCGCTCCACCTGCGTGGCCGCCGCCTGCACTTCGGGGTGGTCGGCGACCCCCGTGCGCCCAACGAGCGCGAGGCTCGCCGCCAGGTTCTTCTCCGCCGCGGTGAGCGCGTCGCGCGCCGCGCGCAGCTCATCGCGGGCGTGACCGAGCTCCTCGCCGGAGACCGCGCCGCTTTGCCCCACGCTCAGGCGGCGGTCGTAGTCGGACTGCGCCTTGGCGAGGTCGGCGCGGCGCTGCGCCGCCACCGCGAGCAGCTGGTCGCGGTTGGAGAACAGGGTGCGCGTCTGGCGCACGGTGCGCGCCAGCTGCTGCTCCGCGTCCTGCAGCGCGATGCGCGCATCGGTGTCGTCGAGCCTGATCAGCTCCTGTCCGGCCTGCACGCGATCGTCCTCGTCGGCGCTGATGGCCACGACCGTGCCGCTCACCTGCGACGTGACGTTCACCAGGTCGCCCGTCACGTAGGCATCGTCGGTACTCTCGTAGTAGCGCGCGTACAGCAGCCACCAGGCAAGCACCACGAGGGCGATGAGCAGCAGTCCCAGGGCGAGTGCGCCGAGCCACACGCGCCGCCGCTGCTGCCGTTGCGCGAGCGGTGTCGGGGCGGTCTGGACGGCGGCATCCATGATCTTTTAGCTCTGCGGCGCGCCGTAGCCGCCGCCGAGCGCCCGCACCAGGTCGACGCTGAAGGACAGCCGTCGCGCCTGCAGCTCCGCGCGCAGCCCCTGGGCGAGCAGCACCTGGTTCTGGCTCGACAGCACGCTCAGGTAGTTGTCGAGGCCGGCGCGATAGCGGTCGGTGGTGAGGTCGTAGGCACGCTGCGCGTCATCGAGCGCGAGCTGCTGTTCGCCGCTCTCGTGCTCGAGTGCGCGCCAGTTGGCGACCACGTCGGCGACCTCACGCACCGCATCGAGCAGCGTCTGGTTGTACTGACCGACCGACTGGTCGAGCTGCGCCTGGTTCACGTACAGCGCCCCGGTGAGCGCGTCGCGGTTGAACACCGGCAGTGACAGCGCCGGGCCGCCTCCCAGCACGCGATCGGAAGCTTCGAACAGCTGCGACAGGCCGAAGCTCTGAAAGCCGGCGAACGCCGTCAGGTTCACGTTGGGATAGAAGCTCGCCTCCGCGGCCCTGACGCCGCGCGCGGCGCCCTCGACCTGCGCGCGCGCGGCGGCGACGTCGGGGCGCCGCCCGAGCAGCTGCGCCGGCACCACCGAGGGCAGCGCGATGCTCGCCGGAGCGTTGAGCTGCGGGCGCTGCAGCGTCTGGCCGCGGTCGGGACCGGCGCCGACGAGGTCCGCGAGCTGATTGCGCGCCAGGTCGATGTTGGCCTGCACGGCCGCCACGCCCGCGCGCGTCAGCGCCAGATTTCCCTCGGATTGCTTCACGCGTGCTGTGTTTTCCAGTCCGGCGGTGACACGCTGCTGCGTGAGCTCGAGAATCGAGGTCTGCTGCTCGAGGTTGTCGTTGGTGACGTCGAGCAGCGCGTAGTTGAGGCCGAGCTGGATGTAAGCGCGCACTACGGCGACGCTCAGCGCCAGCCGGGCGGCCGCGCGGTTCGCCTGCGCCGCCTGCACGCCCGAGCGCGCCTGCGCCACCAGCGCGCGGTTATGCCCCCAGAAATCCAGGTCGTAGCTGAAGTCGAGCTGCAGGTCGCCCTGCGTCCACCAGCTGCCGCCGTAAGGCGGTGGATACAGACCGTTCACGGGGAAGCGCTGACGCACCACCGAGCCGTCGAGCGAGGCGGCCGGCAGGCGCGTGGCGTGCGCGGCAATCGCCTGGCCCTGGGCCGCGCGCAGCCGTGCTTCCGCGATCTCGAGCGACGGACTGCCCTGCAGTGCTTCGTCCACCAGCTCATCGAGCTGCGGGTCGCCGTAGGCGCGCCACCACGCATCGACCGGCCAGGCGGCGGCCTCGATCTTCGCATCAGCGAGTGCATGATCGGCCGCGAGCGCCTGGGGCTGCAGTTGCGGCGCAGGCTTCCAGCCGCCGCGCTCGACGCAACCGGCCAGAGCGAGTGCCAGTGTCGCAAGCAAAAGAGGGATGCGCGTGCTCATGACTTACCGCCCGTTGTGCTGTGATTGTCCCCCACGCCCGTGCCGTTATCGATCATCCGTCCGAGGTAGCTCTTGAGCGCGTCGATCTCCGCCTGGCTGAAGCCGGCCAGGTGCGCATCGACCACGCGCGCTCCGGCCGCGAGCAAGCGCGGCAGTTGCGCCCGCCCGCCGGGAGTCAGCCGCAGGAACACCACGCGGCGGTCCTCGCGGCAGCGCTCGCGGCGCACCAGCCCCTTCTGCTCGAGGCGATCGAGGATGCGCGTCATGGCGCCGGTGTCGTAATGCATGTAACGGCACAGATCCGCCGCGCTGTCGGCCGCGCCCTCGACCAGATGCTTGAGCACGGCGAAGTGCATGCCGGAAAGTCCGAAGCGCTCGAGCTCGGCGTCCAACCCCGCCAGCAGCGAAGTGCGCGCCCGGCTCATCAGGTGGCCGACGCTCAAACCCTCCTCGCGGGGTTGCGGGGCGCGGCGCGGCGGCGCGGGAACTGCGGCTCTGCGGCTCATCAGACTGGGGAAATTGGCTGTCCGGGATATTACTGCCGAGGATGTTACTGCCTGGGCAATTAATTTTCCAGTCCCGGCTGGCGCACCGGCCAAGCCGCCGCTCGGGCGTCGCCAGCAGCGATGCTGCGGCGCACGAAGGTGTGCAGGCCGCCTTCAACTCGAGGCGGCAGCGGCCTGTCAGTGCGCCGGCCGCGAGCGCGGCGTCGCCTGCGCGGTGAGCACGTCGGCGCCGAATGCCTGCAGATCGGCCTGGGCGGCATAACCCAGGTACGGCAGACCGAACAGCGCCTCGATCGTGCGCAGCAGTGCGTAGTGGTTGTACGGCACATCCGAGACCGTGCCGGGCCTGACGAAGGGCGACAGCACCACCGCCCCGATCCGGCCGCCGCCGGGACCGTTGAAGCCCGGAGGGTATTTCGCACCGGGCAGCGGTCGTTCGTCGCAGCAGGCACTCGAGCCCGCGGCCCCGGCGTGGTCGGACTCATCGAAAGTCACGATGAGCATACCGTCGGCGCGAAACGCGGCGGATCGCTCGATGAGCGGCACCCACTGCCTGAGGAAGCGCTCGATGGCCACCAGGCCGCCGGCGCGTCCGTCGACGCACTGCGGGTCGTGACCGTCGTTGCACAGGTTCGGCGTGATGAACACGAAGTTGGGCGTGGTTGCGGCGCTGGCGAGATCCGCGGGCAGGTGGCTGAGATTCACCACGTGCGCATCGCAGCGTGCGCGATCGTCGATGATCGAATGGAAGTAGACGAACGGATCGTGCTTGACCGCGTACTGATCGCCGAGCTGTGCCTGGTGCGTTCGCTCGGGTTGCCCTACCGGCACGTGGCCGCAACTGCCCGGCTCGCGCGCCGGGTTGTTGCCCATGTCCTCCATGTAGGCTTTCCAGGTGAACCCGGCGGCTTCGAGCTGATCGGGTAATGTCCGCACCGCACGCGGGTAGACGCACCCCGCTCCGGGCAGCTGCCCGTGCGCATCAGGTTCGCGCGCGGTCGGCAGAAACTCCGCGAAGACAGGACAGTCGAGTTGGGTCTGCTCGTTCGGCGCCTGCCCGCTCACTATCGCCACGTAGTTGGGCAGACTCGCATGGCCGATGGCGTAGTACTGCCTGAGCAGCGCGCCCTGCCCCGGCAGCACACGGGCCAGGTACGGCGCCGGCGAGTCGGGGCCGAACGTGCTTTCGTAGGATTGATTCTCGAGCACCAGCACGAACACGTGGCGCACGGGCGGCAGCGCTGTGGTGGGCGCGGCCCTCAGGGGTGAGCCGGCGGCCAGGGCGAGCAGCGCCCAGGCCAGGGGCGGCAGAGGCGCGCGCATCACGACCCGGACGTTGCGGCGGACAGCTGCGCGGCGGCGTGCGCCGCCTGCCGCCGCAGCGCCTGTATGAACAGCGCGGCACAGCCGACGCTGAGCAGCGCCGCGCTGACGAAGGCGGCGCCCGGAAACTGCAGCGGCGCGGTCGGTGCCGAGAAGTAGCCGAACAGCTGCGTCATCAGCGGCGGCCCGACAATGGCGCTCAGGCTGTAAACGCAGGCGACCGCGCCCTGCAGCTCGCCCTGCGCATCGGCCGGGATCTGCTGCGACAGCAGCGCGTTCATCGAGGGGAACGTGAGCGCGAAGATGAAGGTGGTAAGTGAAAACAGGTACATCATCCAGCCGGCGCTCGCGAACGCATAGCCGAGGTAGGCGATCACCGCGGCACCCATGCCGGCGATCGCCGCACGCCGCGCGCCTCCGAGCCAGGGGATCAGCACGCGCGTCAGCAGGCCCTGGGCGATCGCCATCAGCAGGCCGACCCAGGCGAGCGACCAACCCACCTGGGCGCTCGTCCAGTGGAACCTGGAGATGGTGTAGAACGCCCAGGTGCTCGGCAGCACCTGGTGCGCCAGCTGCCACAGGAGCAACGCGCCGAGCATCAGCAGCACCACCGGATAGCGGCGCATCTGCAGCAGCGTGCCGAGCGGATTGGCGCGCGACCAGTGAAATGAGCGCCGCGACTCGCGCGGCAGCGATTCGGGCAGCGCGAAGTAGCCGAACGTCACGTTGGCGAGCGCGATGCTCCCGGCGGTGAAGAACGGCGCGCGCGGCCCGAAGGTGCCGAGCAGTCCGCCGATCGCGGGACCGACGATGAAGCCGATGCCGAAGGCCGCGGTCATCATGCCGAAGGTCTGCGCGCGCCGCTCGGGCGGGCTGATGTCGGCGACGTAGGCATAGGCGGGTGTGAACGAGGCGCCCGCGACGCCTGCGACCGCGCGCCCCACGAACAGCCAGCCGACCACCGGGGCGAACCCCATGATGAAGTAGTCGCAGCCGAGTGCCAGCAGCGCGAACAGCAGCACTGGTCGGCGTCCGAAGTGATCGCTCAGGTTGCCGAGCACCGGCGCGCAGAAGAACTGCATCAGTGCGTACACGAACGACAGCGCGCCGCCGTACCCCGCCGCCCGGTCGATGGACACGCCGGTGAGCTGCATGATCAGCCCCGGCAGCACCGGCAGAATGATGCCGAAGCCGATCGAGTCGACCAGCACCGTAATGAACAGGAATACCAGGGCGCCGTTACCGGCGCTGCGCGCACTCATGGGGGTCCCTTCGTGGGGCGCGCTATCTTACCGAAGCCGCGCCCCGGCCGCGCGCGCGCGCAACCAGAACACCGGTACGCCGGCGAGGATGATGGCGAACGTGAAACCGCTGTTGCGCGGATCGGTGAACAGCGCGTTGCCGATCATGAGGGCGGAGGCGAGCAGGAAGGCGGCCGGCACCAGCGGGAAACCCCACACGCGATACGGCCGCGGCAGCTCCGGGCGGCGCCGCCGCAGCACGAACACCCCGGCGACCGTGAGCGCGTAGAACGGCCAGATGCCGAGGATGAACTTGTCGGCCAGCTGCGCGAAATCGTTCAGCAGCACGTACCCGACCCCGAGCACGGTGGCCAGTCCGATGGCCACGGACGGGGTTTGAAAGCGCGGCGAGACGCGCGCGGCGAACGCCAGGAACAGGCCGCGGTCGGCCATGGCATAGAAGATGCGCGAGCCGGTCATCATCGAGGCGTTCAGGCCGCTGAAAGCCGAGATCACCACCGCCGCCGCCACCACCGCCGCGCCGCGGCCGGCGAGCAGCGGGATGCGCGCGGCAACATCGGCGGCGATCAGCCTGGCGCCCGCCATCTGCGCCGGCGCGAGCGCGTAGATGAAGCCGACGTTTACCACCAGATATACCAGCATGACGCAGGCCGCGCCGGCGATGAGCGCCAGCGGCAGGTTGCGCTGCGGATTGCTGATCTCGCCGCCCATCGAGGCGGGGTCGGCCCAGCCGTCGTAAGTCCACAGCACCGGGATCAGCGCCGTGGCGAGCAGCGACACTGGCGCCCCGCCCGGCCAGGCCGGGGTGAAATGCGCGCTGCTGCCGCCGGTGGCACTGAAAGCGAGCAGCCCGAGCGCCAGCAGCACCGCGTACTTCAGCGCGGTGGCGGCGCTTTGTATCGCGGCGGCCCGCTGTACTCCGAGGTAGTTGATGGCGCCGATGAGCACGATGGCGAGCGCCGCCATGTAGTGGACCTGCGCCGGCGTTAAGCGGCACGAACCAGCCCAGGTACTCGGCGAAGATGGTGGCGATCGCGCCGAGCGCCGCCGCACGGATGACCACCAGCTCCGTCCAGCCGAACAGGAAGGCGGGCAATGGCCCGTAGGCCTCGAGCAGGTAGGCAAAAATGCCGCCCGAGCGCGGCAGGGCCGCGGCCAGTTCCGCAACCGTGAGCGCACCGCACAGCGCGATCACTCCGCCGATCACCCAGCACAGCAGCATCGGCCCGGGCGCGTGCAGCTGCGCGGCGACGGTGGCGGGCACGCGGAAGATCCCGCTGCCGATCGCAATGCCGACCGACACCGCAATCGTCTGCAGCAAACCGACCGAGCGCGGCATGCGCTCGCCCCACTGGTCAGCCATCGGCGAGTCTCGCCGCCAGCAGCTGCACCCAGTGACGCACCGGCACCGCCGTGGCACTCGCGATGTGCAACAGGCAGCCGATGTTGGCGGTGGCGATGACGTCCGGGCTGCCCGCCTCGAGCGCCGCAAGCTTCGCGCGCAGCAGCTGCCCGGCGAGCTGCGGCTGCAGGACCGAGTAGGTTCCGGCCGAGCCGCAGCAGCGCTGGCCGTCGCTGACCTCGGTAAGGGTAAAGCCGGCGTCGCGCAGCAGCGGCTCGACCACGCCCTTGATGCGCAGCGCGTGCTGCAGCGTGCACGGCGCCTGGAACGCGACCCGCACGGCGGGCGGCGGCGCGGCGGCGGCGCGCGCCGCGAGCGCCGCGCCGAGTGCCGGGCGCTGCGCGTTCAGCACCTGGCTGACGTCGCGGGCGAGCGCCGCGATGCGGGCGGCGCGCGCGGCGTACGCCGGCTCATGCTGCAGCAGCCGGCCGTAGTCGCTCAGCATCGCCGCGCAGGCACTCGCCGTGCTCACCACCGCCTCGGCGCCCGCCTCCACCTGCGGCCACAGCAGATCGACGTTGCGCCGCGCCTGCGCCAGCGCCTCGCCGTGCGCGGCGAGGTGATGGGCGAGCGCGCCGCAGCAGCCGGCGCGGGCGCGCACCGCGGCGATGCCGAGCGAAGCAAGCACCCGCTCGGCCGCCGGGTTGATGTCGCCCGCCAGGGCCGGTTGCACACAGCCCGCGAGCAGCAGCACGTGGCGGGCATGCGCGCGCTGATCCGTGCGCGGCGCGGGCGGCGCGGGCGGCGCGGCGCGGCGCGCGCGCGGCAGGCGTGCCCGCCACGCGCGCGGCAGCAGCGGGCGCACCGCGCCGGCGAGGGCGAGCAGCGCCCGCACGCGCTGCGGGTACGGCAACAGCCGGCGCAGCAGGTAACGCGTGAGGCGCGCGCCCGGCGCGCGGCGCACGCGCTGCTCGATGAGTCCGCGGCCGATGTCGAGCAGGCGCCCGTACTGCACTCCCGAGGGACAGGCAGTTTCGCAGGCCCGGCAGGTGAGGCAGCGATCCAGGTGCAGTTGCGTCTGCGCGCCGGCCGGCTCGCCCTCGAGCAGCTGCTTCATGAGATAGATGCGGCCGCGCGGACTGTCGAGCTCGTCGCCGAGCAGCTGATAGGTCGGGCACGCCGGCAGGCAGAAGCCGCAATGCACGCAGCTGCGCAGGATGGCATCGGCCTCCCTGCCGGCCGGGGTGTCCCTGATGAAATCGGCGAGCGCGGTCTGCATAACCTCCCGATTCCGTCAGCCGCTGCGGGCGGGCAATCGTGAAGGCGGCAATTCTACCCGCAATCGCGCCGTGCGCGGACGCTGCGCGCCGCGTGCATGAGCGGATGGCGCCGGACGGTCCGCTAGCCGGTGATGATCTTCAGGCGCTGGGTGCGCGAGGCATCGCCGACTTCGCTCACCCGCCGCAGCAGCTCGCGTGCGGCATCGGCGTGCAGCGGGCGGCTGAGCAGGAAGCCCTGCGCGTCCTGGCAATCCTGCTCCTGCAGGAAGGCGAGTTGCGGGAAGTTCTCCACGCCCTCGGCGGTGACGTTGATGTGCAGCGAGCGCGACATGGCGATGATGGCCGCGGCGATGGCGCGATCGTCGCTGCAGTCGGTGATGCTGGTGACGAACGAGCGGTCGATCTTCAGGCGATCGACGGCGAAGTGCCGCAGGCGCCCGAAGCTCGAGTAGCCGGTGCCGAAGTCGTCGATGGCGAGCGAGACGCCGAGCGCTTTGAGCTGATTGATGGCCTTCTCCGCCCAGGCCTCGTCCGCCATGACCACCGACTCGGTGATCTCCAGCTCGAGCACCGCCGGCTCGAGCCCGGTCTCCTTGAGGATGGCGCCCACCTCAGGCGGGAATTCCGCCAGCGCGAACTGGCGCCCGGAGACGTTGACCGCCATGCGCTGCACCGGCAGGCCCTCGGCCCGCCAGGCCTGGGCCTGCTGGCAGGCCGCGCGCAGCGCCCACCTGCCGATGGCGAGAATCAGGCCGGTCTCCTCGGCGACCGGGATGAATTCCGTCGGACTCACCGCGCCGAGCTCGGCATTGGTCCAGCGCAACAGCGCCTCCACCCCGGAGATACCGCCGGTGCGCACGTCGAACTGCGGCTGGTACTGCAGCGAGAACTCGTTGCGCTCGAGCGCGCCGCGCAGCTGCTCCTCGATGGTGAAGCGATGCAGTGCCGTCGCGTTCATCGACACGTCGAAGTAGGCGAAGGTGCCGGGGGTGCGCCGCTTGGCGAAATACATCGCCAGGTCGGCATTGCGCAGCAGCGTCGCGGCGTCGGTGCCGTCCTGCGGGTAGATCGCGATACCGACGCTCGGGGTCACCACCAGGCAGTTGGCGGCGAGCTGCATCGGCTCGCGCAGCGCCAGGATCAGCCTCTCGGCCACGCCAGCAGCATCGACGGTGTTGCGCAGGCTCGGCAGCAGCACCATGAACTCGTCGCCGCCGAGGCGTGCGATGTCCCCGGGACGCGCCGCGGCGCTGGTGTTGGATTCGCCGCCGTAGCGCAGCGAGCTGCGCAGCCGCTCGGCGACCACGCACAGCAGCTCATCCCCCACCGCATGGCCGAGGGTGTCGTTGACGCGCTTGAAGTTGTCCAGATCCAGGTACAGCACCGCGAGATTGCCGCCCTTTTCCCTGGCGGCCTGCAGTGCCCCGACCAGACGGTTGTGCGACTGCTCGCGGTTGGGCAGCCCGGTGAGCGTGTCGAAGTAGGCGAGCCGCACGATGCGCCGCTCGGCGCGCCACTTGCTGGCGAGCGCGATGGTCATCTGGCGCACTTCGTGCGGATGGAACGGTTTCTGCAGGTACGAGAGCTTGTCCTCCGGCGGCACGTAGCCGCCGATCTCCCCGGGATCGGCGTCGGAATAGGCGGTGCAGATGACGATCTCGACCGCCGGATCCAGCTCGCGGATCTGGGTCGCCGCCCACACCCCGTCGGGGCCCGGCGGCATGCGCATGTCGAGAAAGACCACCGCGTACGGCTCGTTGCGCGCCAGTGACTCCTTGACCGCGGCCACCGCGCTCGTCGCCTGGTCGCAGAACACCGCCTCGAACACCGTGGTGCGCGCCGCGGCGCGCGTGCGCTGACTGTCGGTGGCGGGCTTTCTGAACAGCCGGCTGCGCAGCTCGTGGAAGCCGGCCATCTCGGCGCTGGCCTCGCTGGCGAGCAGGATCTGCCGGTAGGCATCGCGGATCTCGGCTTCGTCGTCGACGACCAGCACCCGAATCGTGGTGGGATTCACTTCACTCATGGCGACCTCAGGCAGCTCCGGCGAGCATTGCGGTTTCACGGGCGGCGAGCGGCACCAGTACGTGGAGCGCGGCGCCGCGATCCGGGCCGTCGCTCGCGGCCCAGATGCGCCCGCCCAGAGCGTTCACGGCGTTAGCGCACCAGTGCAGTCCGATACCGTGATTGGTTTCCGGGGACTTGGTGGAAAATCCTTTTTCGAACACGCGCTCGAGATTCTCGGCGGCGATGCCGACGCCGTCGTCGCGGCATTGCAGGTGCAGCTGCTGACGGTCCGCGTCGCTGACGATCTCGGCGCTGACGCGCAGTGTGCCGCGTTCCCTGCCGGCGTCGCGGATCGCGTCCGCGGCATTGATGATCAGGTTCTGCAGCACCAGGCGCAGCACGGTGCGCGCCACGCGCACCACGCCGACGCGCAGCAGGCTGTCGTCGGCGTTGACCGTGAGACGCTGCCGCGTGGCATCGGGCACGATCTCGAGCGATTGCGTCAGCAGCTCGGTGAGCCGCACCGACTCGATGACATGCTCGTTGTTGCGCGCCGTGCGCATCTGCTCGGCGAGCGTCGTCTGTACCAGGTTCGCCTGACGGGTCATGACGGTGACGTCCGCGCGCGACGCGCTCACCGCGACCGCCAGCTCGCGGCACGCGAGCCGCAGGAATTCCTCGAGGTCCGCGCGGCGCTGCGGGTCCGGTACGGCCTGCTGCAGCTCGGCGACCGCCTGCTGCGCGTCCTCCACCGGGGCGGCACGCAGCCGCTCGGCGAGCTGCGCCAGCCGCACGCCGATCGGCGTCATGGCGTTGCCGAGGTTGTGCAACACCCCCTTGGCGAGCTCGGCGAACCCGGCTTCGTACGACTGGTCGACGAGCGCGCTACGCGACTGCGCCAGCCGATCCACCATGCGGTCGAACTCGCGCGCCAGCACGCCGAATTCGTCCTGGCGCTGCAGATTGAGACGGGTGGTGAGGTCCTGATCCTTGCCGAGCGCCACCGCGTGGCGCGTTACCGCGCCGAGCGGGCGCAGGATCGCGCGGTTGAGGACCACGACCAGCAGTATGAGCACGATGACCGCCGCCACCGTCATGCAGCTGGACGCGTATGCGACCGCGGTGCGTCCGCGTGCGGTGATCTCGCGCGGCACATCGACGCGCAGCGTCATGAGCGGCCGGCCGTAGATGTCGCGGTAGGTGCGAGAGACGCGCGTCACCCCCTCGGTCTCGACCAGATCATCGGTTGCCGCGCCCGCCGTCGGCGTCAGCATGCTCAGGTCCGATTGCGCCTGGGCACCGATGCTGCGCACCGCCGCAGGTGTCAGCAGTCTGCCGAGCATGACCATGCCATGGGTCGGCCCGTTGCCGTTGCCGTCGAGTATCGGCGAGGCTGCCAGCAGCAGGATGCCGCGGTTGGTGCGCAGCAGGCCGTGCACCGGCGCCCCCTCGCGCAGCTGCATACGCCACGGAAAATCGGCCGGCAGGTCGCGGCGCGCGGCCAGGTCGAGCCCCAGGGGACGATCCGACTTCAGGTCCAGCTGGGTCGCCTCCACGAACCTGCCGTCGAGATCGATGATCAGCAGCATGTTGATGTTCAGCTGCCGCAGCGCCAGGTCGCTGATGTTGGCGGCTACGAATTCGTGGTTATGATCCTGTACGAAGCGATAGGTGTCCGCCCAGTTGCCCCAGTCGACCGCTGATACCGCGATGCCCTGCAGCGTCGTGTCGAGCGCACTGTCGATGCGCTGCATGGCGGTGTGCGCGTTGCCGCGCTCGAGCTCTGCGAAGCTCGGCAGCACCACGCGCCGCTCGACCAGCACCTCGGCGAGGCCGAGGATCAGGAAGATCGCGGCGATCAACGCGATGACTTTGAAGCGTATATTCACCAGCTTAACGTAAGGGGAAATACCTATTTCTTCGTGTCCTGGCCTCTCAAAACGATGCCCGCGGCCGGCGGTGCCGCTGCAGGAAGTGACGGGCGTCACACAAGATCCACCGCGCAGTGCACCGGGTTGGCGCTTGCGAACGTAGCGGTTGCCGCTGCGCCACACCCGCAGGCGTAAGAGGGAAGCAAGCTCATGAGCAGCGTTAGCAGACGTGCCTTCTTCGCGGCGGCCGCCGCGGCCGGGGCCTCATTGGCCGGACGGACCACGACCGCCGCGAACTCCGGGGTGGCGAACCTCGCCCCGCTCACCGGCGGCGTGCAGCCCATCGCCCCGGCGGAGCGCGGCGAGCGCCTCAGGCGCCTGCAGGCGCTGATGCAGCAGCGCAAGGTCGCAGCGCTGCTCGTCGAGCCCGGCGCGACGCTCGAGTACTTCACCGGGATCCGCTGGCACCGATCCGAGCGCACCACCGCGGCGCTGATACCCGCGGCCGGCCGCACGGTGGTGGTGACACCGTTCTTCGAGGAGCCTTCGGTGCGCGAGACGCTGCAGATCCCGGCCGACGTGCGCACCTGGCAGGAGGACGAAAGTCCGTTCGAGCTGATCGCGGCCGCGCTGCGCGAGCAGCGCCAGCCGTCCGGTCCGCTGGCAGTCGAGGCCACGACGCGCTACTTCATCATCGAGCGCATCGGGCGGGCTTCGCCCGGCGTGGGCAGTACGATCCCTGCGGACGAGCTCGTCGGGCCGTGCCGCATGCACAAGTCAGCCGCTGAACTGGCGCTCATGCAGGCCGCCAACAATGTCACGCTCGCGGCGTTGCGCCACGTGCACGGCCGGATCACGGCCGGCATGAGTGCGGCCGACATCCAGGCCATGATGATTGCCGCTACCGGCCAGCTCGGCGGCGTACACGAGTTCTCGCTGGTGCTGCTCAACGAGGCGAGCGCCTATCCGCACGGTTCGCTCGCGCCGCAGCTGGTGCGCTCAGGCTCGGTGATCCTGATCGATACCGGTTGCAGTGTGCACGGCTACCAGTCCGACATCTCGCGCAGCTGGGTGTTCGGCGAGGCCTCCGCGCGGCAGCGCCAGCTGTGGGACACCGTCAAGCGCGGCCAGCAGCTCGCGCTCGACACCGCCAGGGTGGGTGCGCCGGTCGGCGCCATCGACCGGGCGGTTCGCGACTTCTATGAGCAGCAGGGCTGGAGCAAAAATTATCGCCTGCCGGGCCTGTCGCACCGTACCGGCCACGGCATCGGCATGGACGTGCATGAGCCGCCTTACCTGGTGCGCAGCGACACCACGCCGCTGCAGGCAGGCATGTGCTTCTCCGACGAGCCCGGCCTCTACATACCGGGACAGTTCGGCATCCGGCTGGAGGATTGCTGGTACATGACTGCAGGGGGACCGAAGCTGTTCACCGCGCTCGCCACATCGATCGATCAGCCGGTCTGAAAGCCGGCAGAGCGTGGCAGCGCAGCGGCCGCACACCGTCCGATGGTGTCCGCGCGCGCTGCCGGCTGCTATTGACCGAACTCTTTTCTGAGCGTTGCGACGTCGACGACGCTCCATTCCTCGACGATCCTGCCGGCGGCGAAGCGAAACATCGTCATGCCCTCGATGCCGAGGCGCTCGCCCTTGCCCGGCATCTCTCCGAGAGCGACGGTATTGATGCCGGTCGCCTTCCAGTGCACGGCGACCATGTCCTTATCGGCGACCGTGCGTTCCACCGTCACCTTGAGATCCGGTATGGCGACCCGCCACGAGCTGGTCGCGTCCACGTCCTGCGCGAGCGTGTAGTTGGCGGAGGCGCCGTGCGCGACAAAGTCGGGTGCAAACATCGCGTCGGTGTGCTCGAAGCGCCCGCCAGCCATGTTCTCGAGGAAGTAGCGCCGCGCGGTGCGCACGTTGTCGGCGGTGCCCGCCGGCGCGGGAGCGCACGGGGCGACCGCCAGCACGATCATCAGTAACTTGGCAAGGCGCATGCGTCATTCCTTTTCAGCCCCCTCGGGGCACGGTCTGCGGGGATTGGACCGGCGGGCGGCCAGGCGCCGCCGCTCACGGGTGATTCTGCTGCGCGACGGTGGTCTGCAGGTTGAGGGAGCCGGAGTCGAGCGCGTTCTTGATGTCCTTGCACGGCGCGAGCGTCGCACCCTTGTAGGTGCTCACCGGGAAGTACTTGTCCTGCCAGGCTGCGAAACCCCAGACATCGAGTCCCGCCTTGAGGTATTTATCGGCGTGGTCCGCCGCTTCGCAGTCATATTGCGAGCGCTGCACGTGCTGCTGAGTCTCGCTGAGCAGCTCGGCGCGGGCTTTGGCCTCCGAGCGCTCGAGGTAAGTGTCCTTGAGGTTCGCGGCCGCGCCGGCACGATGCGCCGCACGCTTGACCTTGAAATCCGCGTCAGCGTACGGGTCGACGCTGGCAGCCACCGCGGTGCCCACGACCCTGGATGCTGCGGCCCGCGGTGCGGCCGCGGGTGGTGCCTCGTCCGCCGCGACGCGGGGCGACGGCGCTGGCGCCGGCGAGGCGGTCGGTACATCGAGGCTGCCGGCCAGCGCCGCACCGGGCGCGGAGCGCGTCGCCAGGTAGTCGCTGACGGCCCAGGCGCCGAGAGTCAGGAGAGCGACCGCGGCCGCTATCGGGCCGGCGTACTTGACGAAGCCGCCGAGGAAGCTGGTCCATTGCGGCGGCGTGAACGTGTAGCGACGCTGCGGCATGCGGCCGCGCCCGAGCCAGCCGGCGCCTTGCCGGGCAGCGAACAGCGCGCCCTGGGCGAAGACGAATCCCAGGGCGCTGCCGATGACGAGTTGGATCATGCTCATGGGCACTTCCGTGCACGCACTTATGCCATGCCAGGGGCCATTTTGCGGGTCCGGTGAACCGCCATCCGTGAGGCGCATCACGCGCGCGGCGTCGAGAGCGTGCACACGGCACGCAATTGGCTGTCGCCCAGCGAAAACCTCGATTGTTCCATGCGAAAAATGAATGGCGGCCCTGCGCGCTGCCATGCTTACATCGGTCCGCAATGAACAGCGGTTCAGGTCCCCGCGCCGGCCATGCCTTGCGTTCGTGGTGCCGGCTGGCGCTGCTCGCGGCCTGCCTTGCCGGTCTCCCCGGCGCCGTGGCGCTCGCCCAGAAGCTCGCCACCATCGATCCCGATGCGCACTATCCGGAAGGCCCGCTGTGGCGCGACGGCAAGCTGTTCTACGTGGAATACGCCCAGAGCAACATCAAGACCTGGGACGGCGGCCGTGTCGCGGTGTGGTGGCACAAGGACAAGTGCGGCGCCAATGCGCTGATACCCTTCAGCGGCCACCTGCTGGTGGCCTGTTACGACGACAACTCGGTGGTCGAGCTCGATGGCAGCGGCCGGCAGCTGCGCGTGGTGCGCGCGGACAGCAGCGGCAAGCCCTTCATCGGCCCGAACGACTTCGCGGCCGATGGGCATGGCGGCATCTACTTCTCCGCCTCCGGCGTCTATGACATCAAGGCACCGATCACCGGCGCGGTGCTGCACATGAGCGCCAACGGCGGAAACGTCACCGAGGTTGCCAATACCATCCATTACTCGAACGGGCTGACGCTGGCCAGGGATCGGCAGCACCTGCTGGTTGCCGAGATGCTCGCCGGACGTGTGCTGTCGTTCGTGATCGCGCCGGACGGCAGACTGGGTGCGCGCACGGTGTGGGCGCGTCTCGAGGACCTGGCACCGCCGACACCGCACGAGGACGCCTATAACGGCCCGGACGGCTTGAAGCTCGGTCCGGACGGCAATTACTACATCGCGCAGAACGGCTCGGGCCGCGTCCTCGTCGTGGACGAGAACCGCAAGCTGGTACGCATGATCGAGGTGGCGACGCCGTATGTCACCAACATGGCCTTCGGTGCGAACGGCGCGGACACGGTGTTCGTCACCGGTGCCTTCGAGCAGTGGAAACCGCCGTTTCCGGGAGCGGTCTATCGCTGGACACGCTGAACGGTGCGCCGCTGTGGGCGGCGGCGCCAACTGACTCGGGCGCGGCGCGCTGCGAAAGCGAAGAAATAGCACAACATCGCGGGGGGAGATCTCATGGGGAGAACGCGCTCTAAAAACTCACGGGTCGCCGGCGATGCACGGATCGCGCCGGCAACTAGCAGCATCGCCGGCGCGGTGTTCTTTGCGCTCTACGGCGCGCCGCATCCAGCGCTCGCCGACCCAGGCGATGCCAACGACACTGGCGGCAACGCCTTGCAGGAAGTCGTCGTGACCGCAACTCGCCGCTCGCAAGCGCTCGAAGCGGTTCCTTACAGCATCTCGGTGGTGACCCCGGAGCAGCTCGCCGCCAGTGGCGCTACTGATCTGATGTCGCTCGCGAGCCAGGTACCCGGCTTGAGTATGTTCGACTACGGCGCCCGGTTTGCGGGAGCCGTTTCGCCCATCATCCGCGGCATCAACGCCACGGCCAGTCCTCCTCCCTCGCGCGGCTTTCGCACCTTCGAGCAGGACCCCGTCGGGACCTACATCGGCAATTCACCGATTGACGGCTATTTTCAACTGGACGACCTGAACCGCGTCGAGGTGTTGCGCGGACCGCAAGGGACTTTGTACGGGGCAGGCGCGCTGGGAGGTGCGCTGCGCCTGATCCCCAATTCGCCGCAACTGGACACATGGGCCGGAACGGTCGAAGCCGGCGGCTCCACCCTCGCCCATTCGGACGGCGCGGGCTGGTCCGTGAAGGGTATGGTCAACGTACCGCTGGGGGACGTCGTGGCTTTCCGCGCTTCGGCAAAATACGACTACCAGCCGGGGTGGATCAACGTATTCGGCCCGGAAGTGCGTACCAATAACACGGCGTACGGCATTCCCCTGCTGGCCGATCCGGCTGATCCGGTGAACAGCTCCCCCCTCTACACCAGTCGCAGCGACTGGAACTGGCAGAGGAGCTTTACCGGGCGCGCAAGCCTGCTGTGGAAGCCGCTCGAGGCCTTCAGCGCGGAGTTCGCGCTGCTGCACTCGGAGGCCTCGGGCGACGGCGGACCACAGGTGAATCCCGTCTACGCGGGCGGGGTGTCGCCGTTCGATCCCCACACGGTCTTCCCCGCCGGCGGGCCGTACCAGGAATTGGCGCTGATCGATGAGCCGTGGGACCGGACGACGAACCTGACGAGTCTCGATCTGAGCTACGACGCGGGGTTTGCCACGGTCTCTGCGACGAGCTCGTACCATACGACCGAGGGGTCGCTGCTCAACGACTCCACCTTCGACTACGGCGGTTACGCCGGCGGGTACTACGTGCCTTACTACGCCGGCGTCCCCACCAACCCGCGCTGGGTCTATCCGTTTCTGTTTACCGACTCAGCCCACACCTTCTCGCAGGAAGTGCGGCTGGTATCCAAGGCCGACCCCGAGCACGCGCTCGATTACGTCGTCGGTGTGTACTATGAGAATCAGACGCGCGACGGCAACTGGTTCGTCACCAGCCCAGGGTCACCGGAACGGTCGATGCAGGAGGGATGCACCGGGCCGGTTTTCTATACCGCTGCGGGGGTTCCTTCGACCTTTCCGAATTGCCTGGTGGTGACGGGCCCGAACGATCTCACCTTCCAACAGCTCGACAAGCAAACTTTCCAGGACGTATCTGAGTTCGGCGAGCTGACCTGGCATTTCCTGCCGAACGCACAGATCACCGGCGGCGTGCGCCATTTCGATCAGCATTTCGTCGATGCGCAGCTATACCAGGACTTCACCTTTCCGACGCTCGTGCCCGCGACACCGCATCACTCGGATGCCACCAAGACCGTGGGCAAGATCAATCCCTCGTACGAGTACGCCGACCATCAGTACGTCTATGCGTTATGGTCGCAGGGCTTCCGTCGCGGCGGTGCGAACTCGGTACCTTCGACCGGGCCATTCAAGGAAAGTCCGCTGTTGCGGGACTATGAACCGGACAGCACCAACAACTACGAGGCGGGACTCAAAGGGCGTTTCGCCAACGGCCTGTCCTACACGTTTGCGGTATTCGATATCTACTGGGACCGGCCGCAGATCTCCTCGAGCCTGCCCTCCGGCAACCTGGCCGTCTACAACGCCAACAAGGCACAGTCCACGGGCTTCGAGTTCGAATCCAGCGGTCCGTTATTCGTGCCGCACCTGAGCTACTCCGTCGGCTACGCCTATGCCGATGCGCGGCTGACCAGCGACTTCTCTCTGCCGGCCAATAACGGGCTGGGCACCGGCACCATCGTGCCGGGTCTGCTCACAGGCTCCGCCGGCGAACAACTGCCGGGAAGTCCGAAGAACAGCGTGAGCGCCGCCCTCATTTATGACATCAACCTGAGCGCGGGATACGTGCTGACGCTCTCGCCCAACGGTGTATATCGCAGCGCAGTCGCGCTGCAGGTGGCACCGAGCGTAGGCACCACGACCATCCAGCATTCCTCGACGTACGAAATCATGAACTTCAATGCCACGCTGACTCACAACGCCTGGCGCGCGACCTTATATGTGACCAACGTGTTCGATAAGGAGGAGATCCTCTCCCCGCCTTCTCAGCCTAATCAGCTCAATAATCTGACCGACGACTATCTGGTCAATCCGCCGCGCGAGATCGGCATCCGCCTGGGTTATTCCTTCAAGTAAGCGGCGCGCCACGAACTCAGGCAGTTATCGATATCGCGTGCGCGCGCAGCGTGTCGATCAGCACCTGGAGATGAGCGCGGTAATGCCGCCAGCGTCCGGAGGAGCTGCCGTAGATCGGCCGCCGCACCTGCGCGGCACTCTGCGTCAGCGACGCTGATCTGTTGTTCTGGATGTCGAGCGCTGCATCGCTCCACGGCAGTCCGCAGTGGCTCGCAATCGCGGCGCCTATGCGCCGCGGCTCGCGCACCAGCTCCTCGTAGACGATCTCGTGCACGCGGCCGCCGAGAGCGCCGCGCCAGTGATTCATCAGTTGCTCGTAGGCGGCGTAGTAGCGGCCCAGCTCGGCGAGGTCGTAACTGAAGGGATAGCCCGCCGCGAACAGCGTGCGATACATCGCAAAGCAGCTGTCGAGCGGCGAACGGCTGACCAGCAGTATCCTCGCCTCCGGCAGTGCGCGGGCGATGGCACCCAGATACAGGTAATTGAGCGGCAGCTTCTCGACAATGCGCTCAGCGGGTGCGCCGGGCTCGGCGAGCCGCGCGTAGCCTGCCCCCACCGCGACCGGATCCGCCGCGGCGGCGCGCGCGAACACGTCGCCGTCGCCGCGCGCCGCATCGAGCAGCGCGCGCGAGAAGTTGGCCGTCTCGCCGTTCGAGCGCACGCCCGGCAGGCCGGTCAGGATCCGTTCCACCAGCGTCGTACCCGAACGCGGCAAACCGACGATGAAGATATAGCGCGTGGAGTCCACGGCACCTGCCGGACCGCCGGGCGTCGGCGGCGCGGCTAAGCACAGTTCGTGCCTATAGACCTCCGCGATGCGCGCCAGCTTGCGCTCGTCGACCGCGACCTCGTACGCCAGGCGCTCGCGGCGCGTGCGCGCCGCGGTGGCGAACCAGTGAAAGGCCTCGTCGAAGCGGCCCAGGTCGTCGAGCTCCTTGGCGAGCGCATAACCGAGGAACAGCCGTGCGCGGTAGTCAGGTGCCGCCCGCTGCAGGTGCGCCTGCAGCTCAGCTACGTGGTTCTCCTGCGCGGTCTGCACGCGCAGCTCCGATCTGAGGAGCCAGCTGGGATATTGCGTGGCATCAAGCTCGATGACCTGGTCGCAGGCCGCCTCCGCTTGCGCGAGCCGGCCGAGACTTCGTTCGCTGCACGCGAGGTTGTACCAGAAGCGCGGCTCCCGCGGCGACGCCTCAGCGGCATGGCGATACAGCGCGTTCGCACGCTCGTGCTGCCCGAGCTCCATCGACACCCAGGCGAGAGCGTCGTAGGCATCAGCGGCCCCGCCGCCGAGCTCCACAGCATGCCGCACGACCTCATCGGCCTCCTCCACGCGACCCAGCTTCAGCAGCACGGACGCCAGAAATCCATGCTGGGGCAGGCAGGCGCGCGCGCCGGCAACGGCGCGCTGCGCGCCGCTCAGCGCCTCCGCGGGATTGGCGGAGCGCATCAAGCGGCTCAGATCATCGGCGGGGGCTGATTCAGACGGCACGTGAACACCTGCAGGAGAATCCTAGCGTGTCTTACCGATACGCGGACGGCGCGCGGCGTCGGTGCGTTTGCCTCTGCTAAAGTGCTTCCACGCGCGTCACAGACGCCACGACGCAAGACGGGGACAATTCCTGCAGGACCATAGATGCGCAGACGCGAGATTTCGAGGGATTCCACATGACCCCAGCAGCCGACCACAACCCGCCGCCCGCAGCGCGTGCGATCGCGCTGATCGATGAAGGAAATGCGCTCGAGGAACAAGGGCGGATCGACGAGGCAATGGCGCGCTATGATGCAGCGGTTCAGGCTGACCCGCAATGCGCGCGAGCCCACCTGAACCGCGGCAACATTCTGCTCGCGGGTGCCGGGGTCGATGAGGCGCGCAGCGCATACGAACTCGCGGTAGCCTGCGATCCCCACTACGCGGCAGCCCACTTCAACCTGGGCAACCTCAATGCCCGCGCGCGCGAATTCGAGGCTGCCCTGCGCAACTACCAGGCAGCCATCGGCATCCGGGCGGACTTTGCAGATGCGTACGTGGCAATGGCCAATGCCCTCGACAGCCTGGGCCGCAAAGCCGAAGCCATGGAGAGCTACCAGCGCGCGCTGACTATCAATCCGGGCTACGCTGAAGTCCATTTCAATCTGGCTGTGCTGGCAACCAGCCAGGGACAGCTTGCCGAGGCCGCCGCCAGCCTGCGCCGGGCAATCGCCCTGCAGCCTGACTACGTCGCGGCGCACCGCTCGCTGGGGACGGTGTTATTCAACCTTGGAGATACGGAGGCGGCGGAGGCCAGCCTGCGGCGCGCCCGCTCCCTCGCGCCCGAAGCCGTCGAGATCCTCTACGAACTGGCGATGGTTCTTGAGTCACGCAGCAAGTACGAGGAAGCGGTGCAACTGGTGGCCCAGGTGCTGGAGCGTGCGCCGAAGCCGGCGATCAAGTTGGTTTTTGGCGGTTGCGCGATGCACACCAGGTTCACGACCCGCGACCCCCTGGTCCGCGCAGCACTCACCATCGCCATCGAAGAGCCATGGATGCTGCCGCACCAGCTTTCCCGGCCGGCACTCACTTTGATCCTGCTCGACGACCGGATTACCAATTGCGTACGCCGTGCCAACGAATCGTGGCCCGAACGCCTGCCGAAGGACGCTCTGTTCGGCACCGATGGCCTTGCCGCCGTGGCAACGGACCGCTTACTGTGGGCACTGCTCGAGTCGGTGCCGGTGTCCAACATTGCGTTCGAGCGTTTCATGACCTGCGCACGCCATGCCCTGCTCGAGATCGCATCGAGCCCCCAGGCACCAGATCCCGCGGATATCGCGGCGCTGCCATTCTATGCCGCACTCGCGCGGCAGTGCTTCACCAACGACTACGTCTTTGCCTGGCCCGCGCCTGAACAGCTCGCGGCAAATGCCTGTCGCGAGCGATTAGTGGCGCTGCTGGACACCAACGCAGCGGTTCCGCCGTTGCTGCTGCTCGCCGTGGCTGCGTATTTCCCGCTTCACGGCCTGCCCGATGCAAGCCGGCTGCTGGCTGGCAGCGAGTCCGGCCCGGTGGCGGGGGTCCTACGCCAACAGGTTCGCGAACCGCTCGAAGAGCAGGCGCTGCGCGCCGGCATCGCACGCGTGACGCCGATCAGCAGAGGTGTCTCCGCAAAGGTGCGCGACCAGTATGAAGAAAACCCCTATCCCCGCTGGGTGAAGCTGCCGATGTGTGAGCAGCCGCTGCACTTCAATGCCGAAATGCGTCGCTCGCTGCCGTTCGCAAGGTTTACGCCGCTGCCTGACGACAGCGCACCGCAGCTGCTGATTGCGGGGTGCGGCACCGGCAGTCATTCGATCCTCGTTACGCAGCGATTCCGTGCGGTCCAGGTGCTGGCCGTGGACCTGAGCCTGAGCAGTCTCAGCTATGCCAAACGCAAGACGCGGGAGCTGGGCATCACCAACGTTGAATATGCGCAGGCCGACATTCTTAAGCTTGGTGACATCGGGCGCACGTTCGACATCATCGAGTCAGTGGGGGTGCTGCACCATCTGGCCGACCCGTTCGCCGGATGGCGCATCCTGCTGTCGCTGTTGCGGCCGGGCGGGTTCATGACAGTGGGTTTCTACAGCCAGATTGCCACCGCGCATCTGTTCAAGGTACGTGAGTTCATTGCGGAATGCGGCTATGCCAGCACCGCCGACGACATCCGTCGCTTCCGCCAGGATGTAATCGACATGGGTGCGAGCGTCGAGCTGCAGCGGATGAGCGACACACAGGACTTCTATTCGACCAGTGAATGTCGTGACCTGGCGTTCCACGTGCAGGAGCATCGCTTGCCGCTCGAGCAGATCGAGTCGTTCCTTGCCGAATGCGGACTCCAGTTCCTCGGCTTCGAAATAAATTCCAAGGTCGTGGAACGCTACCGCGCGCATTTTCCCGACGACCCGACCGCGACCAATTTGCGCAACTGGGCGCGCTTTGAGGCCGACAATCCGGAGACGTTCGCCCAGATGTACCGCTTCTGGATTCAGAAGCCACCCAACGCCGCAGCCTGACCACGAAAGCGCGCAGCGTGAACCAGGCCATGCGCGAGCAGATCAGACTGACAATCCGGGAATACTTCAAAGGACGAGCGAAGCGGGGCCGCAGAGTCCTGGGGGCAGGCGCACTGCTTACGGCGGCGTCTGTAGCGATCCTCGCCATGACCAGTAACCTCGGGTCCACGTACTATTACGTGCTGGCTGCGTTGGGCGCCGCTGGGGTGGCCATGATCTTCGGCGCATTGCTCTACCTCGATCTTACCCGGTGCCCCAACTGCACCGAGCGACTCGGAATCCAGATTGCCAACCAGTATCGCATCGGCCGCCGCGTCGCCTTCTGCCCGTTCTGCGGCGTCAATTTCGATAACTGCGAGGTCCGCGACCCCTGAGTTGGGGCCTATCAAGACTGAGCTGAATCCCACTGTCGCCTGTTGGACACGCCGCAGCGCAACAAACATAACGGCGCGACCGCCCGCAATGGGCGAACGCTGACACGTAGTTCAGCATTTCGGCCACGCGTGTTAGGACGTCCCGCCGGCGGCGCTCGCGCCCGGCACTGCGCAAAAATGGCGCCGACATCAAATCATGTTTCGATCCGCACGCAATGTCGCTCACCAACCGCGAACAGCAACTGCGAGTCATCGCACGCGAACGCATCGCAAAGGGAGAATTGCGATGCGAACCGGCCTTACGGATGTGGGGCGGTTACGGCACCGGGCAGCTTTGCTCGTTGTGTCGCGAACCGATTCAACCTGATCAGATCGAATACGAGGTCGAACGCAGCGTAGCCGGCAGCGACAACCTGCTATTTCACCTGGTCTGTCAGTCGCTCTGGCAGCTCGAGTGTGCCAGCCACGAGCAGTCGAAGTCGGGCCCCTAGGGTAAGGGATTCATCAGCGACGCCAGTTCAATCCAGCGTCGTGTAGAGACTCCGTCAACCTGTCGAGACACAAGCGCGCTGCGCACTCGCCAGCTCTTGCCTTTGCCGGTGGTGGCGTTGCGTCGGCACTAATGGTCATATGTGCATCCGCCTTGCTGCGGGTGTGGGGCACAATTTCGGAGCCAAGGGCCGCCTTCAGTACTCGCAAGTCTATCTTTCGAACGCCCCTGTGACGAAGATTGATGCACCTGGAACCGGACGCCCGCGGGTCGATCCGGGAGATTGCGATGTCACCCGAAGGGGTTGCCGCTGAATCACTGACAGAACGCCGGAGGGTGGCAAATGAAGAAGCTCAAACACGAAGCGGAATTGTTCAAAGCGGCCTTACTCGCCGGCGTTCAATATGCGGAAAGCCGCAAGGCGGTCGAGTTCGAGTTGACCGACTCGGCGAGCGAGAAGGCGCTGTACGTCTATCGCTTACTCGTGCATGACAAGGTCATTTCGCCGATGCCCGAAGACCAGGTCGCAGAGAAGACGGTTCGACATCGGCTCGCGACCTGGTATGCACACCAGCTACCTGAAGGACATCCACTGTTGGAATAGACATAGCGGGGCGTAGGTTTGCTCCGTGAGCTTTAATTGACTGGAGGCTCCGTCACTACGCAACATTTCGCGGGTGCGGGTGCTCGTTCACAAACAGGGAGTTCAAGGAAGCTAAACATATGAATACTTTTGTTCTGATTCTTACACTCTACACATCGCACGGCGTCACCATCTATTCCGTACCGGGGTTTACCCAGGGTGCTTGTGCTTATGCGGCCACCAACTGGAGCGCCGACATAGAGAAGCGCTTTAACACGCAAGGCAGCGCTGTTTGTGCAAAGCAAGACTAGCGGCCAACTCGCCACGGTCGCCTTCGGGTCCAATAGCGGCCAAAGCGAGAGTGTGACAAGCAGAACGCGCAAGCCAAAAGCCAGGTGCGGACCGGACCCAATATGAGGAGAACCCGAAACGCGTCCCGTTCTGGGGCACGTTCCATATGCTGCGCCACTTCTTCGTGACCGCGCTCGTCCAGAGCGAGATGTAATGCTCGATTTCCAGGAACGTTAATGGTTAGCAGCGCAGCAGCGAGGTAGAGTGCCGCGCGCTGATAGCCATTCATAGAAAGGGAACGAGTTCTCATGAAGAGATCGTTCGCGCTGCTCACCGCTTCGCTGACCGCCGTCGCGGCCCTCGGTCAGACCGCGCCGCCGACGACTCCCGCGCAAGGTCCACAAGGCACTCTCCGCGAAATGCTCTGTGGCAACCAGGGCATGCCGGCGACCAGCACGGAGATCCCAACTATCGGCTGTTTCCGGGTACCAAGTGGCGGCACTGCGAGCGGTATGGTCGACGGGCATCAGTTCGTGGTCGCAGTTGATGCCGGTGGTGAGCCGAAGTGTCGCTTCGACGGAGCAGCGGTCGACTGCAGCGGCTGCGTCGGTCAGCGCGTTCCCCAATGTCCTGTAATGCTCATTGTCCTTCCGCACAACGCCGATAATTCAGTGTCGTTTAGCGTGCAGCGAAAGGCTGACGGGGATAGGTATCTGTTCCGCATCGACGCGTGGAACAGGTATCTGGAGCAAAGACAGACCCGGCAGGAGGTGGCAACAGTTCAGGCCCAGACTACGCCCCCCGCTTTGCCGCCGGGGACTTCCGCGGTACCGCCGATTCGATCGCCATCGTCATCGCCACCGTTGCCGGCTGGAATGGTTCCAGGTTCAGTCGTGCCGACGGATGGGCCCGGCGCGCTGTTCGCAATTGGCTGGAAAGCCCAAGGTGCCTATGGCTCGGGTCAGTTTGCCAAGCTTGACGCGTTGATCGAGACGCTGTCGCAGCCCGACCAGCTGACCGACGACGGCATGCCGCGTCTGCAGGGGGTGTACGACGGCCTTTGGAACTTCCTGTACGCGTGGAAGGATTGGCAGACAGAACTCGACAAGATCGCGCAGTGGCGAAAGGAGTTCCCCGACTCTTATGGCCCGGAGCTCGTTGAAGCCATCTTGTGGAGGGCATGGGCGTGGCAAACGCGTGGCGAAGGTAGCGCAGCGACGGTAACGCCGGAGGGTTGGAAGCTATTCACAGCCAAGATCTCCCGTGCCAATGAAGTTCTGGAGCACAGTAAGAACCGAGCGTCCAGATCACCTCTGTGGTACCAACTTCGTCTTGGTATCGCTCGAGACGCCGGCTGGGATCACGAACGCTACCGAGCACTCTTCGACGAAGCGACCCAAGAATTTCCCTGGTACGTGCCCCTGTATCTCTGGACTGCGAACTACCTCTCGCCGAAGTGGGGTGGAAGCTACGAGGCAGTCGACGCCCTAGCGCGCCATACAACGACCATTCCCTTGGGCGCGGACTACTCGCTTTATGCACGAGTCTATTGGCACGTGGCTCACGGTGAGCCCCTTGAGTTCGAACTCTTTCAGGACTCGCTTGCGACTTGGCCCCGGATGAAGGCGGGGTTCGAGGGGTTGATGAAGCAGTACCCGAAGAGCAAGTGGAATCTTAACGCCTATGCCTATCTCGCGTGTCTCGCCAACGACGCCACGACTTACGGAGTGCTGCGCGCCCAAATCGGGCGGGACATCCTTCCTGACGCGTGGGCCTCGAACCATTCGGCCGAGGTTTGCGACGAGCGGTTGCTCACGCATACGTGAAAATCGATTCCTCGAAGACTCGCCGGGTTGTCGAACTCCCGACCCCTACTACCTGATCTTTTCCTAGGGAGTCGGATTAGATGGTGCGTCCTCGATTCAACTAAACCAGAGCGATCGTTTTTTGCCGCGCGCGCGGCGCGCGTATTGCGGACCTAGGCCGTTGGGCCGGCGCCGGATGCTGACGTGATCAAGCGCGCAAGAATAGTGACGCCCACGCGGATTTGCGCTATCGAAGGGTGACCAAAATTGAGTCGAATACAATTGCGATAATCGCGTTGCGCTGAAAAGATCGGACCCGGAGCGATGCTAACCTGGGCCTCGAGTGCAAGCCTGTACAATTGGAGCGCGTCGACGGACTTGGGTAGCTCAACCCAAAGCATATAGCCCCCGTCAGGCTGGGTCATGCGGCAGCTCGCCGGGAATTCGGAAGATACAGCGCGGCGCATTTCTTGACAGCGCTCGGAGACCGTCTGTCGTAAGCGCCGCAGGTGCTGCTCGAAACCTCCCCTCTTCAAGTACCTCACGAGGGCCTCCTGACACACGGGAGCTGTCGTGAGCGAACTCACGACCTTACTTTCCCAGACTTCTTGGACGAATCTACCGGGTGCTGCCCAACCGATGCGGTAGCCAGGGGCCAAGCATTTCGACATAGAACCACAATGAAGTACCCATCCAGCGCGATCGAAGGACTTGACCGATCGCGGCCGGCTCGCGCCGAAGAACAGCTCAGCATACGCCGCATCCTCAATCACTGGGACCTTGTAACGCTCGGCGAGCCGCGCCAGCGCGCGCTTGTTCTCCTCGGGCATGCAGCTTCCCAAGGGATTTTGAAATGTAGGTATTACTACGCAGGCTTTGATGAACCCCTTTTTGAATGTGCGTTCCAGGGCATCGATGTTGATCCCGGTGCGCGAATCGGTTGCAATCTCGGCCGCTCTTAGCCCCATCCACTCGAGCATTCGCAGAGTCGGAAAAAAGGTTGGAGTTTCAATAGCGACCGTGTCCCCCGGCCGCGTCACCGCTCGCAGACAAAGGGAAATCGCCTCAAGACCGCCGGTGGTAATCACGATGTCATCGGGCGCGACGATGTGGCCGGTGTCCAGATAGCGCAGCGCGATCAGGCGACGGAGCTCCGAATTTCCCGGCGGCAGGTCCTCAAGCGTCGCCGTAGGCTTGAGTCCCCTCGCCGCCGCGGCACCTGCGCGGTTCATTGCGATCGGGAACAGGTCTGGGTTCACAAACGCAGATCCAAGCTGCGCAATCGTGCTCTTCTTCATGGCTTTGAACACTTCGAATATTAGCTCGCAGACCTGCACCGAGCTGGAGTGGCGCACGGTCCTGAATTGGCGCGGCTCGGCAAGGTGCTTCGCGCCCGTTGCGCGCACAAAATAGCCTGACCGTGGTCTTGACTCGATAAGTCCGCGAGCCTCGAGCTCGCGGTAGGCACGGACCACCGTGCCAGGATTCACACGATGCTTTCTGGTCGCGCTCCGAATGGAGGGGACGCGATCCCCAAAACGCAGTACGCCCTTGCCTATCAATGTGGCGAGCTGGTTGGTGATCTCAGCGTATTTGGTCACGAGCAGTGCTTTAAAACATCAGTCTGTGCTAGTCGCAGTTGCGGCCAACTGTCTCTTTTCGCGTCAATTCTGCGACGTCATAGTACGCCCTCAGGCTGGGACTAGATGCGACTCGCCGGAAAACCTCGCGTGAATCAGTGCTCTTAAGCGCTCATGCGCGCCGCAATGCACAAGATCGGCGGTTGATGCGAGTGGTTAGCCTTTCCACGAGTGAGGCATACATCATACTTGGGTCTTACGATCCAACACGGAATCAAGTCTTGGCTGCACTGACACCCGTTGAACGCGCAAGAATCTACCCGCACCTACAACGAGTCCCGCTGCGGCTCGGTGAGGTTCTGTACGAGCCAGGCGCTGCGTTTAAATATGTTTATTTTCCCGCAGATTGCATCATTTCGCTGCTCCACACTTTGAAAGATGGAGCCACTGCGGAGATTGCAGTGGTCGGTAACGATGGGCTGATTGGCGTCGCGTCTTTTATGGGCGGTGAAACCACGCCGAGCCGGGCAGTCGTGCGAAGTGCTGGCCACGCCTACCGATTGGTCGGTAAAAGGCTGACAGAGGAGTTCCGTCGAAATGGACATATGCGATTCCTGCTGCTGCAATATACCCAGGCGCTGATGACCCAGATGGCACAAACCGCTGTTTGTAACCGCCATCATTCGGTAGACCAACAGCTATGCCGATGGCTGCTGCTGTCGCTGGATCGACTGGAGGCGAACGAGTTGACTATGACCCAGGCGCTCATCGCAGACATGCTTGGCGTTCGCCGCGAAGGCGTCAGTGAGGCCGCGAACAAGCTGCAAAACCTTGGTGTCATCCGCTATCGGCGTGGACGGATCACAGTTCTCGATCGCGACAAGCTGGAACACCTGTGCTGCGAGTGTTACGCGGTCGTCAAGAGGGAAATTGATCGCCTGATAACAGCAAAAGCCCTGAACGCGACGCTTCAGTGATTCGTATCACTTATCGTGTAGACGGCCAAAGCCTGGACGTGGAAGCTGAAACTGCTGCAAGCGCGAGAAATGCAGCATCGCCGAGTGGCCGCCGGCTGCTGCAGTGCAGGAATCCGTAGCGCCCTGATCCAACGCGCGCGCTGCCCTCAACTAAACATGTCAGTGCGCGACTTAGAGCATAAACAGGGGGCCTCCGACGAATTGCGCGAAAGCGAGCGCCGGTTCAGCGAGATGCTGAGCAACGTCGCACTGATATCGATGATGCTCGATCGTCAGGCAAACATCGAATACTGCAACGACTATCTACTCAACTTGACGGGTTGGCGTCGCGAGGAGGTGCTGGGACGATCTTTCTTGGAGCTGTTCCTGCCGCTGGATCTCCACGAGGAGCTTCGCGGCGTCTATGCAGCGATGCTCGAAAACTCTCCCACGGCTTGGCATCACGAGAACGACATCCTCACACGCTCAGGAGAGCGTCGGCTAATCCGCTGGAATAATTCCGTGTTGCGCTCGAGCTCTGGCGCAGTGATGGGGGTCGCAAGTATCGGCGAGGACGTGACCGCGCAAAAGCGCGCGGAAATGGGAGTCAAGCGCCTGACTCGCGTATATGCAGTGATTAGCCAGATCAATGCGCTCATTGTCCGTGTGCGCGATCGAACCGAGCTGTTCCGGGAAACATGCCGGATCGCGGTCGAAGCGGGTGCGTTTCGGATGGCGTGGATAGGCGGTATCGATTCGCAAACGCTCGACGGCAAGGTTCTCGCTTGGCACGGTGGCGAAGAAGGATACATCGACAAGATCAAGCTCACGGCGCGCGAAGGGACCCCTGACAGCGAACGGCCGGCGTGCCGCGCGCTGCGGCATTTGCAACCCGTGATTTGCAACGACATTGCGACCGACTCGTCCGTGAGTGAGCTGCGGGAGGAGTTGCTAAAACGGGGGCACAGATCCGTAGGGTGCTTTCCGCTCACGGTGGCAGGGCGGACTGAGGTTGTTATCGCGTTGTTTGCGGGGGAGGCCAATGCCTTTGACCAAGAGGAAGTGCGACTACTCCTAGAGTTAGCTGACAACATCTCATTCGCCGTTGATCACATTGAGAAACGGGAACGGCTCAATTACTTGGCCTACTACGATGAGCTTACGGGACTTGCCAACCGTAGTCTGTTCCTCGAAAGGGTCGCGCTGTACATACGCAGCACCCACGCAGCCAGCGGAAAGCTTGCTGTGACGCTGATCGATCTGGAACGATTCAAAAATATCAACCACAGTCTTGGCCGCCCGACCGGAGATGTCCTCCTGCAGCGAGTCGCAAAGTGGTTGATCGAGAACTTTGGAGACGCCAGCCTGTTAGCGCGCGTAGATTCGGACCATTTTGCGATAGTATTCCCGGCCGTCAGGCACGAAGCGGAGCTCGCGCGCCATCTCGAAAGGACGTTGGAACTGTTGCTGCAGCATCCGTTCCCGATCAATGGCGACGATTTTCATGTCGGCGCTAAGATTGGAGTAGCGATATTCCCTGATGACGGTGCCGACGCCGATGCGTTGCTTAAGAACGCAGAAGCCGCTCTCAAAAAGGCCAAGATGAGCAGCGAGCGCTGCCTCTTTTACGCGCAAAGAATGACCGACACGGTCGTGGGCAGGTTCACGCTGGAATTTCACCTGCGCGAGGCGCTCGATAAAGGAGAATTTGTTCTCCATTACCAGCCCAAGATAAACCTTCTTAGTGGCGAGCTCACCGGCGCCGAAGCCCTCCTACGATGGAATGATCCGCGCACGGGCCTTGTGCCGCCGACAAAATTCATTCCGCTTCTGGAAGAAACAGGCTTGATTCATGCCGTCGGGCGCTGGGTATTGAAAAGGGCGATCGATGACTACCTCCGCTGGCGCGCGGCAGGCCTGGGGGTCATGCGCATTGCGGTAAACGTGTCACCGCTGCAGTTGCGCAATCGCGGTTTCATTGCCGAGTTGAAGCAGGCTGTCGGCATTAACGACTATGCGGCAGCGGGACTCGAGCTTGAAATTACCGAAGGCGTAATTATGGAAGACATCGAGCACAGTATCGCGAGCCTGCGGGCGATCAGAAGCATGGGTGTGAGCATAGCGATCGATGACTTCGGTACTGGCTTCTCAGCGCTGAGCTACTTGTCCAAGCTGCCAGCGGACACGCTGAAGATCGACCGTTCGTTCGTCAACGATATGACGGCAGGCACTGCTGGACGCGCGCTCGTGTCGACAATCATAGGTCTAGCACATGCGCTTGAGCTCAAGGTCGTGGCAGAGGGCGTTGAGACCGAGGAGCAAGCGAATATGCTTCGGTTGCTTAACTGCGACGAGATGCAGGGCTATTTATGCAGCAAGCCGCTGCCGTGCGGAACATTCGAAACACGATATCTCCGTCGTCCGCCGATCAGTGTATCTCATATAATTTGACACCGAGAGCGAGACGCCCGATAGCCTGGCGAGCTCGTCTTCCCGGGACCGACAGGGAACCCGATCGACTATCACAATTGGCGCACTCGCGTTTGGGTGCCGCTGCTCGAGAGGACCGGACTCAATGAGGAGCACTCGAAACGCATTCCGATCTCGGGCACGTTCCATATGCTGCGTCACTTCTTCGTGACGGCGCTCATCCAGAGCGGGGTGAACCCCAAGGTCGCGCAGACACTCGCAGGCCACCACTCGACAAGCTTCACCCTCGATCAGTACGCGGACGCTGTTCCGCAGCTGACTCCGGCGCCGCCTGCGGCGGCGGTCGGGAGTTCTCACCCGCTCTATCGTAGGAAGTACTCCCGCGAGCTCGATCCGTTTTTCAATTTGGCGCGCCCGGAGAGATTGCTCGGCCGCTGACGCGGCCTCGTCCCTCGCTGGCGCTCGGGACCGCACGCACGGGAAGTGCGTGCGTCCAACCTGGCTCGAAGACTCGCCAGGTTGTCGAACTCCCGCACCGCCTGCGGCGGCGGTCGGGAGTTCTCACCCGCTCTATCGTAGGAAGACTCCCGCGAGCTCGATCCGTTTTTCAATTTGGCGCGCCCGGAGAGATTCGAACTCCCGACCCCCTGGTTCGTAGCCAGGTACTCTATCCAACTGAGCTACGGGCGCGCTCTTGAGGGGCGCGCATCCTACCACACCATTGGCCCGCTCCCACCTACTGGCAGGCTTTGCCTTGTCCCCTGCCGCACGGGGAAATGCCGGGCGAGTCGCATGCGCTGCCACCGCGGCAACCGTCAACGCGTGAGAAGCCGCTGGGGCGGAATCAGAGGCGCTGAAGGCGGGTGCTGCGGAACAGTCCGTGGTACACCACGAGCACCGTTGCGGCGCCGATGGTCGCGACGACCATGCTATAGAGATTGAGTCCGGTCACGCCGCGCATTCCGACGATGTGGAAGAGCCAGCCCCCGACAAGTGCTCCGCCGATCCCAAGAAGTATGTCCAGGACGAGCCCTTCTCCGGTCCGATTGACGATTCTGCTGGCAACGAAGCCGGCAATGAGCCCAAGGATGATCCACGCGATAATTGACATGAGATTTATATGGACGCCTCCCGATGGCAAAGTCTTCTTGGTGTGATAACCGGCAGATTAGGCTGCAGGTTTATATCCGGCCTGTTGTGCAGGCCGAAGCCTGCTGGCCCTGATGGATTCCGCTGACCCGCACCTCATTTCTCCGGTGGGCTCGAAGCCCGGAATCTCATGCAGGTTTGGCGGGTCACGGTCTGACCTGTCAGCCATCACACGTTGTTGACCTTGCGCAACCTTTAGCGTGCCGTCTCCTTAAATGTAAATGTGATCACAACGGCGTGAACCGGCCTATGCGGGCTGACTCACGTACCCTGGCCTGTACGCGCGCTCGTGGGCGGATAAGGCCCAGATCGTTCGTGCCATCTTGTTGGCCAGCGCCACGACTGCGACATTCTTCGGTCGGCGCTGCGCCAGATTCGTGATCCACTCAGACGGGGCTTTGCTGTGCGTGAGCACTGCCCGCGCGCCATGGATCAAAAGTGTGCGCAGATACGTATCCCCGCGCTTGCTAATGCCCAGCAGACGCACCCGTCCACCGGTACCGCGCTGTCTGGGAACCAGACCCAGCCAGGCGGCGAACTCGCGCCCTGACTTGAATGCTTTGGCATCGCCCATCGTGGCCACCGCAGCTGTGGCGGTGAGTAATCCGACGCCAGGGATCGCGGCGATGCGCTGACTGGCCGTGTCTTCTCGGTGCCACTGATGCAAACGCTGCTCGATCTGCAGGATCTGCTCATCGAGCTTGTGGATGCGTGCAAACTGCTCGCGCAGCGTGTCAATCAATAGCGCCGGCAAGCGCTGCGACAAGCGCCCCAGAGCTGCTGGCAGCTGTCGGATCACCCCAGCTCTGCCCTGGGGCATCACTTCGCCGTACTCGGCCAAAAGCCCGCGTACGCCATTGAGCTGTGCCGTGCGAGACTTTACCAGCTGCTGACGCATGCGATGCAGCGCCAGCACCGCCTGTTGCGCCTCGCTCTTGACCGCTACGGTCTTGACCGCGGGCTGCTGCACCGCTGTCCAGATCGCTCGTGCGTCGGCCGCATCGTTCTTATTGCCGCCAACAAAAGGCTTGACCCAGCGCGCTGAGAGAAGCTTCACTTCGTGACCGAGCTTGCCGAGCTCGCGCGCCCAGTGCTGCGAGCCCCCGCAAGCCTCCATGCCGATCACGCAGTTCGAACGATTGGCAAAATGCTCCAAAAACTTCTCCCGCTTAAGCTGCAACGTCACAATCTCGCCCGTCTCCGACTCCACCCAATGCAGCTGAAACACCCGCTTTGCGATATCCACTCCCACCACGATACGATTCATCTCGGACCCTCCGGTTGCCTGTGAAGACTGAACCTCTTCCACCTTTGGCACTTTGATGCCGTCGGCCCGGAGGGTCCACTTGCTTCCCAGACTCACCCGCTCACTTCACTCTCGAAGTGGGAGGCGTCCATACCATTTCTCCGGTTGCAATGACGAGATATACGGTGCCGCCGTCGAAGTTCCGGACGAAGCATCGGCTCAAGCGTTGATGACGTCCGTACGGTGGCATACAAGACTGCTGGTTCGCCGGGTCCGAACGCCTGATGCCTTTGATCGGCACTGTGGCGAGTCCGCTCACCATTGCGGTTGCGGTGAGGTGTCGATCAGCGACACAAAAAAGGCCGCCAGCGTACATAACCGCGCCGGCGGCCTTGCTGAATCCAGTCAGAAATTTCTGGATTCAGGCGGCGGATGCTACCCAGCCGGATTGAGCCGGTCCGTGCGGTAGCGAACATCGGCCATCTGGATCAGCAATCCTGTCGCCGAATCAATTGACCATGACCGAAGGAACTCGTTGCCAACATGCTCGGGGGTGCATCGTGAGGGCATTCACCGCTCGGCGTGAATGCACAGCTGACGCAACGCTGCCAGTGCGTGCCACGGTTCGCACACGTTGCAGGCGGCGGCTGCAAGCAAGAGGAAAAAGTGCGGTCAAATCTGGCGGAGAGAGAGGGATCCACACCGCTTTCTATGCGGTTGATTTATTAGACTTTAGTCGGTTCACCGAATATCGGTACCATCAGGAAGTACCAACGCCCAGCCGCGGTAGCCGCTCCGCGCCCGGCTCTGCCCATCTCGTTGATCTGCCCGACTCGAGAGTCGGGTACGCGTTACTCCTCTTGAGTCAAATCCCGGTTCGACCTCCCGATTCTTCTGGGCTCTATCCCCGGCCTTTCTCGGCGGCGCACCATCGCCGCGGGCGCACTCCTACTCCTGCAAGACCACAAGGGTGAACTGGTCTTCCTGCAGCGAATCCGGGTCGAGGCTCTCAAGGATATTGGTCTCCGGAATCGTGTAGCCCTTCGACCTGAAGAAATCGGCGTGTCTTGCCGGAATCGCCATTCCACTCGATCCGTCGTGCCCACTGCCGTCGATGTTCACGGCGTAGACCTCTCCGCCGCGCCCCTTAGGTTTCGCGTACACATGGCTGTGGCGCAGAGTCATGGTGTTCGTATTGCCAGAGTCTGAGCGAAACGAATTTTGAGTACCCGGAATCCGCTTATAGACCTCGTGCTCAAAGAGCAGAACACGCTCACGAAATGCATTGTCTTTGTCAGCGGATTCGCGCAGAAACTCCTTGAATGTCTTCATCGGGCCACCTTCCCTTATGAGCTTTGGCATTTCAGGTCTCTCCCTAGAACGGGACATCGTCATTGAAGTCGTCCGTGTTCGCCGCATACGCACCCTTGGGTAGAGGCACGTTGCTCACGATGAAGAGATCCACCAAATAATCGCGGTCAATGAACATCACCTGACTGCGTTTACTCGCGTCCAAACGTTGGCCGAGCCAATTGCGCGCTTGTTTGGTGATCTCGCCACCTGAAATGATGAACGCGTGGTCCACGAGGGTAAGCTTGTTAGTATCCGGATCAAACACCTCATGGCCGAGCATCATGGTGACCTGGTTTAAGATCTCCGCAATGTTCGCGTTGTGCGCGTCCGTCTTGCCCGAGGCATCCAACTTGCCTCGCTTCACTTGCAGCCCAAAATAGAGGTAATGCCGGGTCGGCAAGCTAAAGCGCATCCAGATATCCTTGCCGTACTCCAGAGCCTTGTCTTTGTGACCCGTGGGCGTCACACGCTGAAACCCGAGATAGCGAAAGAGGGGCAACAGGACCTCTTCGATGAGCTCATCCTCGGAGCATGTGTCGAGCCACTGGATGAGATTTGCCTTTCTTTCCAGTTCCTGCGCTGACAGCGGTCGGTGGGGATTGGGGCCGGCAATGGCGACCGTTTGCGTCTCAACGTGGCGTAGACAACACTTTTTGTCGGGTGCGTAAAAGGCCTCAAAGCCTTCCCGTACCAAAGCGGAGTTTAGCTTCGCGAGTGCCTTGGGCCGCATCGACTCGTCATTCTCGACATCTTCTTGATCCATCAGGTTGAGAATGACTCGTGAAAATGTCTCAGGCGGCACCAGCGCGGAGGGATGAGGCTCCTTAAGGATTTTCTCTAACGTGTCAGCGACCCAATAACTTCGCGTCGACCCATCGTGAACATACTCCGCTTCGCAATCCCGGAAGAATTCGGTCAGATAACTACTCGACCGATACTTGAAATGACTGTCGCCGTCCCGTGGCTTATTGCCGCAGATCATATCGGCCAACTGCATCAATGTGCGCCGCTTGAATTCCATCGTAACGATCCACGTATCAGGCCCAAGCTTCAGCGTCGCGAGGCAGCAAGACGCTCCTGCCCCGATTACACGCTCGCTCACGTCCCTCGTTATCCCGCTTGGGACTTCTTAAAGAACCCGACCTCACGAAGAAACGCCGTGTTGCCGTCTACTAAGCTCACTTCACCGGCCTTCGGAGGCTGGCTGGCCGCAGGCGCCAATGAAGGAAGCATTGTGCCAACGCACAATTCCGGCAACTTCGTGCCAGCTAGCCGTTCGTGGTAATCCGTGCGCGGTCGCCGGCCCGAGTTCACCATGCACCAATCTATAACGGCACCTGCGATCACATCGGCCAACTGGAGTGAGGGATGATCTTCCGAGTTACCAAACTCAAGTAGCGAGATTCGCAAAGGAAGCTCGTGTTTTCGGTCCCCGTAACCAATCACTCGTGTCGGAGCCGGTGCCATGAGGGCTCTTAGGACATCTTCGCTGCGCGCCAGGGGCTTGGAGCGATCGTGCGTCACGGCAAAGGGCTCGGTAGTGTCCTTCATCCATCCGTGCATGAGCGCGGCAAAGTCGTCCACCGCTGGGTCAAAGACCGTCATCCCGCTATAGCAGCCGAGGAATTCTGGCAGTCGACCATGTGCGAGAAAAAGACCCGCAGCAAAGTCATGGGATTCGGACGGTGCGACCCTGTAGGCGCGTTCCAATGCTTGATCGAATTGCTCAAATGATACCGGCGACAGCTGCCGGGCTGCATCGAGAAAGGCTTCGAGCACGTGTTTCCAGTGGCCGCCTGGAAAGATCTGGGGTCCTGCGTAGTACCAAATATTAGTCAGACCCACATGTGCGTCCGCAGCGTACAGGTCCACATTTGCTTCGTGCAGCGGGGGCTCGATGAGCTTGTCCACCAAGTGCGCCACAAGGTAGTACTTCTTGTCGGTGACCCGGAACTTGCAGGTCGAGGTTTGTAATTCTGGCGCGGAGAGCAGCTCGATAAGCTGCCGCTGGCCGTCCTTGCCCGCCTTTATTCGGGAGTACTTGACCTCACGCTGTTGCTCTCTGAGTAGCGGGAGAATCAGCCTTGCGCATACCTCGTCCTCGAGGCATGTCGAGGCGAGTGCGAAGAATGGCTGTTCGCGATCGAGCAGCGCTGCGCCTGTGTTGCCAGATTCGTCGCAATAGACCTTCATCTGCATAGCCGAGTTCGATTGCCATGGTCAGCCATCGTGGTCGAGCGCCCCGATCCAAGTCTCTTGCTGCCAAGGCTCTGACCTCACAGGAGCGAGAATTACCTCAGAGAGGCGATTGTGCCTCTGCAGAAACCGCTCGACCTCCTTCACTGTCGCTTCGATATGCAGGTTGGTATCGCGGGCCACCCAGCCTGATGCATTGTCCGCACCGCCGGATCCACGCCCCGCCCTCGCGATGGAGTCCAGGCCCCAGCACCGCGGCAGATCGCGCACGCCGGGATGCTTGAGGGCCTGCTGGCAGAGGCCCCTGTAGCCTGTCGACTCAGCTCGAAAGAACACTTGTTGCTCTCCAAGCGGAATTCGGACGCGTGCCGGCGGGGCACCGCCGCCACCGCCTCCGATGTCTGGCTGCCGAGGGTTCCATACTCCGGTATCACCGAAGCGCACCAGGGAGGCCCTCGGGCGCGACATGTGCTGTTTCCAAACACGGAGCTCGGTTCGACCGAACGTAAGCGGTTTACCGTCCTCCGGGCCCCGCAGGTTTTCCGGGACGCTCGAACCAATGAAAATCACGTTGCGGAAACGAAACTGCTGGCAGGCGCGCAGGACTTCCGACAACTCTGCTAACAGATGATCCTCGCTAGCCGACTCAATCGGCATGAGGGCGATGCTCTCGGCGTCCAGAAACAAGTCGACCTGCTCTGGTGGAAGCGACAGATTTGCCAGTCCTGCAGTGAGCTCGCGACTCAATGCTTCGGCATCGCTGTAATCGGCGTGAGATATGCGCAGCGCTGCTCCGCACCCGGCTACCCTTGCGACCTTTGCGACTGCCTCGAGATAGGCAGCGCCCGGCCCTCGTTCGGACAGGGTCCCCGCGACCGGTATCGCCTTGAGCCTTCGCTGACGCGCGCAATCAAATAGATGCTCGACAATGTGGCGCCCGCGCCTGTCCGTCTGCCCGGGGTGATATCGCGTCAGGTCGATATAGATCGGATATGCGGTGCCCCAAGCAGGCGTCAGCGCTGCGATAAAGCCTCCGACGAAGTCGTCGAGCGGTCGAGGGTCGTCCGCCGCGCCCGTGGGTAGATCGACAAGAGGAGCGGTTCGCGCTCTGGCAGATGGCGACAAGTGATGTAACGCGCTGATCTCACCTTGTCGCCCGCGAATAACGGGATAGTAGAGTGCCGACGGCATACATTAGGCCCATCGAATATCGGGGAACTGAATTCGAGCTTGGTGGTAGCCCACGAGTCTCGAAAAGAGCGTGAAATTCTTGCGCTCGTGCCGAATTCGGCCTGCAACAATTGCGGAACTGATCTGCAGCTGTGCGGCGAGCTCGTGAATTGAGTCCGCCGTCGGACGCAGGTACGCCTGACTACGCTTCCACTGCGCACGTGGAATCAGGATTTCTCCGGCCAGCTGGTTCGCCTCCTTCTCGATCCCTTCATTCTCGTCACCGAGCTCGATCCGTTCGTCCACGATGGCTCGGTATCCCTTGCTGTTGAGATGCTTCCACGCATGGATAAGTTCATGAATCAACGTGAACCAGAAATTGTCCAGCCGATCCTCGCGTAGTGTCAGTCCGATAACGGGTGTGCCTCGACCGCTGAGCATTGCTGCTCCGTCCAGGTGTGTCGCCGGAAGGTGCGGCTCAAGCACCACTACGATGCCTCGATCCTCGAGAAACTTGATCGCTAAGCGGGGACCATTAGGCATCCAGCTGAGTCGCGAAACGTACCGGATCAGATCCTCCGTCAGCGAAGACTTCTCAAATCGCTCTTGGACGCCTTCACGCGCGTCAGCAATATTGCGAACTTGGGCCAACCATAGCCATACGTTCGTGAGATTGGTATTGCGATTCTTCCCGAAGGTCACCGTGTGCTTCAGGTATGCAGGGCTTCCCGGGTGCTCGTTGATTAGGCGCTTCCAGAGATTCCGGGCCCCGGATTCCGTGGCCGACCATCCCCGGCTGACGATCAAGTCAATCGGCGCCGCAGATTCGTCAACGTTATCCTCAAACTGATCCACAGTTGCCTGATCGAACTCGTGGATCAGGAGCTGCGCGGGGATCTCGAGCCTTCTGTTCAAAGCTCGGATCATGGGGAGAGTCAAGGCGCGCTTACGCGAGAGGATCTCCGAGGCGCGATTTTTACCGCCCAGCAGCTCCGCAATGTCCTTCTGGCGAAGTCCCTGCTGCTCCATGCGAAAGAGGATTGCGGCTACAGGATCAGGCTTCTCGAACGGAAACGTCGCCTTCTCGTAGTCCTCAACCAGCTTAGCAAGTACCTCGAGACGCGCCCCCGTCTCCGAATCCGGCTCGGGATCTTCACCGGCAAGTCGCGCCACTTCCGCCAGGAAGTGACGGTACTGCTCGTCAGTCTTGATGATTCGGACGTCCACTCTATCTCTAGCGCCGTCGGTTGCGTTGATCATATTCGGCATGCGTTCCGGCCCACTCCACCACCACAACACCGCTCTTAAAAGCGACGATCACTTCCATCCGATACTCGTTGCCCTTGACGTTGAAGATCACCCGCCCGCCCGAGAGAAAGCTCGCAGAGGCATAGCGATCCTTGATGTCCTGCGGCGTTTTCCAGGTGGCTCCCTCGGATTCCGCCAGCCAATTCTCAATCCACCGCCTGGCGTCAGCGTGTTCCTGCGTAAAAGCGGCGAGCACGCCTCGGCCGGTGATCTTCATGAGACCTCAAGATTCCTCAGGCGAAAGCCTAGCATAGAGTTCCCGCAATGGGAACTACTTGAGACAAGGTTCCCATAGGTACGAAACTCAGGGCTATCCGGAAGGCGCCCGCTCGGAGGAATTTGACCCTACGCGGCGCCTGAGGCCTGAATCATCTGACCGGCCAGAACCCGTGGCGACAGTTCACCGACACAGTAGCGGGTCAGTTCCCTAGGCCGAAATGCGAGCCGCCATCGCCTTTCGCCTGCGCCGGCTCCACTCTCAGACGCTTGTCCGATCGAGTCGCGGGTCTCGTGCAATGGCCCACTCCCGCGCGTTGATGCTGAATGCTTGCTTGCCCAGAACGCGCTTCAATATCGAAGGATCTATCCCGTTCTGAAGCAGCACGCGCGCGAATTCATGACGCCTCCTCGCCTTCTCGAGCGAGATATCGGGATACGTTCCCAGGGCCAGCGTCTTCTGCTTGCCTGCCATCCGGTAAGCGAATCGCCAGCACCGAGTGCCCTTCGGGGTGACGAGCACGTACAAACCGCCGCCATCTGAGACCTTGCGGGCGTATCGAACGGGCCTGAGGTCTGCAACGGTGCTCGGCGTCAGCTTTCCCGTTCCTGAGTTCTGGTGCATTCGCGGTTGAACCACCGGGGAACTCAAGCGAGCGCCCTCGCCCAGAGATCCTTCAAGGACGCGAACTGGCTCGGCCCACCTCGACCGAAGGAGTACTGACGCTTGCGAATGCGGTGGGCGAGTTCTACTCCCTTTAGGGTGATGGCAGCGGTTCGGAAAGACTTAAGGCCGAGCATCGACGCGCATCGACGTTTGATGGCCCGGTGATCCTGTTCGATGATGTTGTTGAGGTAACGCCGCTTGCGAACGATGACCGAACTCCACCGCGGGTTTTCCTCGCGCAACAGGCGAAGCGCGACATAAGTCGCCATGTTTCCATCAAGGTTCACCTTGCGGGGCCAGCGCTGCAAGTGGGCATCGACGGCCTTGCGAAAGAAAGCTTGTGCGGCGCCGATGCCCCGTTCTGCGCAGAGCAAGGAGTCGACCGATCGGCCGTACTTGTCTACAGCTCGGTATAGATAATGTCGCCCGCCTCGAACGGGGACAGCGGTCTCGTCCATCCGCCAGGATAGGTTCACGCGACGTGCGTAGCGAGACCAGCGTCTTTCGAATTCCGGCACATAGCGCAGGACCCAGCGCATGACGGTCGTGTGGGAGACGGTGATTCCACGCTCGGCCATCATGGCCACCAGATCGCGATAGCTCAGGCGGTACGTGATGTACCAACGAACGCAGAGCTCGATGGTTTCGGATCCAAATCTGCGGCCGCGGTAAATCGGTCGCGCGTCTTTGCTTGGGTCATTCGACTCTCCGGCGCAAAGACGCTTGAATTTATTGGGAATTTCTAGTCAATGCACCAGAACCCTCACAGGCTGGCAAGCTCACACCGTGCGGGGCACTATCAGCGGCGCGCTGCGCAAGCGACTCGGCCTTCGCGTCTTGCGCGACAAGCCAGCCGGTGGCGAGTCCCGCTACCGAATCGAACCGCCGCCCGCGTATGACCCGAATCGGTGCCGAAATCGCACGCACCACCTTGGCGGAGCTCGAGCACCTTGACCGGAAGGCGCTCGTCGAGCGCTGGAAGGCGTTCTATGACCACCCTGCCCCACGCCATGCCCAGGTCCCGCTTCTGAAGGGGGCGATCGCGTGGGAGTGCCAGAGAGTTCTCCAGCCACACCCTGATGGGCTAAAGCGCACCCTTCGTGAACTCCGCAGGTCCAGTGCCACATCCCCCGCGAAACGGTGCACCCCGGGACGAGGCTGCTGCGCGAATGGCAGGCGCAACGTATCAGGTCATGGTCGTTGTCACCGGGTTCGAATACGACGGCACGCTGTACAAGAGCCTAAGCGCGATCGCGCGGCGGATCACCGGGACCGCCTGGTCGGGACCCCTCTTCTTCGGGCTTCGCCAATGACGGCTGCGAAGCCACAAGTAGTCCCGTGTGCGATCTACACCCGCAAGTCCTCTGAGGAAGGACTCGAGCAGGACTTCAACTCGCTCGATGCACAGCGCGAGGCCTGCGCCGCGTTCATCCTGAGCCAGAAGGCGCAATCATGGAAAGCGGTCCCCGCTGCTTACGACGACGGCGAGTTTTCCGGTGGCAACATGGAACGGCCTGCTCTCCAGCGTCTACTCTCCGATATTGCGGCGAAGAAGATCCGGATCGTCGTCGTCTATAAGGTGGACCGACTTACCCGTTCGCTCGCCGACTTCGCGAAACTCGTCGAACTATTCGATGCCCATGGCGTGTCGTTCGTGTCCGTTACGCAGCAATTCAATACGACGAGCTCGATGGGACGGCTCACACTCAATGTTCTACTGTCGTTCGCGCAGTTCGAGCGTGAAGTCACTGGCGAGCGCATCCGAGACAAGATCGCCGCCTCGAAGCGCAAGGGCATGTGGATGGGTGGTATCGCGCCGATCGGGTACCGACCACGCGACCGCAGCCTCGTCATCGATGAGCCCCGCGCGGAGCAGGTGCGGGAAATCTATCAGCTCTACCTAGACCTCGGATGCGTACGGCAACTCAAGGCGGAACTGGATCGGCGCGGCTTCGCACTCCACCGCGCAAGACGCGTCGCTCCGACGCAGGCGGCGCACGCCCTTTCAGCCGTGGGCATCTTTACCGGATCTTAAGCAACCCCGTGTACCTCGGGCGGATCCCGCACAAGGATCAGGTCTACAACGGGCAGCACCCGGCGATCATCGACGAGGCAACCTGGGCCGCTGTTAAAGATCGCCTTGCGAGCAACGCCCCCCGGCGCGGCGGCGGACCTCAAAGCGCCTCGCACACAAGCCTCCTCTGCGGTCGTGTGTACGACACCACGGTCGACGCCTGAGTCCGAGCCATGCGCGCAAGGGTGCCCGACGCTACCGCTACTACGTGCGCCCTGCAGTCGTCGAGTCGGGCAACGTGGCCGCCGAGCGGCCTCTCAGGATCCCCGCAACGGAACTGGAGACTGCAGTCGTGCAGACGATCACGACTCTCCTGAACGACCGATCCGGCCTCCTCGATCTCATCGAAGACATAAGCGCGACTGACACCGCCGCACGACTTGCGCGCGCTGCCGCAGTCGCAAAAACCCTGGAGACTGAGGACGCAGAGGAGCGCGCCACCCTTGTTCGCTCGCTCATCTCACGCGTGACCGTGCACGCCGATCGCATTACGGTGACGATCAACGTCGGTGCAGTGTGGGAGGCCAACGAGCTGAGTGTTGAGCGCGACGTTCCCGTACGTCTTCGGCGCTGTGGGATGGCGATGCGCCTCGTCCTAGAGGGATCCGTCGGCGTCGCTAGTGCGGTGACGCGCCGACCAGATCCTCATCTCGTTGCGCTCCTCTCTCGCGCGCACGAATGGTTCGCTGAGCTAAAGTCAGGAAGCGCCAAAAGCGTTCAAACGATCGCAGCCGCCGCTGGCATGCGCGGTGACCAGGCCACGCGACTCGTTCACTTGGCATTCCTCGCCCCAGACCTCACCGAGCAGATCCTACGTGGGACGCATCCCGCCGACCTCACAGCAACGCGGCTCCTTGAGCGCGTACCACTACCCACGGATTGGGCAGCGCAGCGGTCACTGCTTCGTTTTTCGTGAGTGACGGCGCGGTCATGCGGTTCGGGCATCCCGGGCCGGCCCCGCAAAAGACCTTTCGGTGCGTCTCCCCGCTCGCGATCAAAGTACCCGGCGCCACCGGGTCCGACCCGGCAAAGTCCCAAGCTCGAATCCGGCCACTGAGAGAAACCGGTTCTGCCCCGTTGATTCGGCCCTCTTTCTGTGAAGCCGAGAAACCCCTGAATGCGAAAAGCCCGTAAGAACCGGCCAGGTCGACGTGAGAACCCACGTCCAGTGAAGGTGCTTAGACTAACTGGCGGAGAGAGAGGGATTCGAACCCTCGAAGGGCTTTTGACCCTTACACCCTTAGCAGGGGTGCGCCTTCGACCACTCGGCCATCTCTCCGCGCGCGGGGCGGCCATGATACGGAAAGCGCCCCCGGCGGGCAAAAGCGCGAGCGATCGGCATCCTCAGGCGATCAGCCGAGCGCGTACGAACTCCTGCACCGACTCGAGCGCGGCATCCAGCGCCTCAGGCTTGCTACCGCCCGCCTGGGCGAAGTCGGCGCGTCCGCCGCCGCGGCCCCCGACCTGCGCGGCCACCGCGCCGGCAAGCTCGCCCGCCTTGATGCGCGAGGTCTGATCGGCGGTGACGCCTGCGACCAGCAGCACCTTGACGGGGCTTTCCACGCTCGCCAACACCACCACCGCGGACTTGAGACGATCCTTGAGCTGATCTACCGCGGTGCGCAGTCCGGCCGCGTCGGCACCTTCCACCTTGGTCGCGATCACCTTCACGCCCTGGACGTCGACCGCGCCCGCGGCCAGGTCCACGCCCTGGCCGGACGCCAGGCGGTCCTTGAGCGAGCGGACCTCCCGCTCGAGCGCGCGGGTACGCTCGAGCTGCTCGCGCACCTTCTCCTTCAGGTCCTCGCGCGAGCCGCGCAGCAGCGCGGCCACCTCGCGCAACAGCGCGTCGCTGCGCTCGACGAACTCGACTGCGCCGGCGCCCGTCAGTGCCTCGATGCGCCGTACGCCGGAGGCGACCCCGGTCTCACCGACAATCTTGAACAGGCCGATGTCGCCGGTGCGCTGCACGTGGGTGCCGCCGCACAGCTCCATGGAAAAATCGCCCATGCGCAACACGCGCACCTCCTTGTCGTACTTCTCGCCGAACAGCGCTATGGCGCCCCCTGCGACCGCGCTGTCGTAGTCCATGACGCGCGTTTCTGCCGGCGCATTGGCGCGGATCTGCGCATTCACCAGCTGTTCGACCTGCAGCAGCTCCTGCGGGCTCACCGCCTGGAAGTGCGCGAAGTCGAAGCGCAGCCGGTCGGGTGCGACCAGCGACCCCTTCTGCAGCACGTGCGTGCCGAGTACCTGGCGCAGCGCCGCGTGCAGCAGGTGCGTCGCGCTGTGGTTCAGCGCGGTCGCATGGCGTCGCTCCCCGTCCACCTCGGCCTCGAGCGTGTCGCCGAGGCGGATCGTTCCCTGCACGAGCGTGCCGCCATGCGCGTGCGCCGCGCCGCGCCTCTGCGTGTCGCTCACGTCGAAGCGCACGCCGCTGCCGCGCAGCACGCCCGCATCGCCCACCTGGCCGCCGGCCTCGGCGTAGAACGGAGTGCGATCGAGCACCACCTCGCCCTCGTCGCCGGCCTGGAGTGCTTCGACCTGCCCGCCCTGTTTCAGCAGCGCCAGCACGCGCCCGGTGGCCGCCAGCCCCTCGTAACCGCGAAACAGCGTGCGTTGATCGAACTTCGCCCCGGCGGTCAGATCGACGCCGAACCGGCTCGCCTCCTGCGAGCGGCGGCGCTGCTCCTCCATGGCGGCCTCGAAGCGCTCCTGGTCGATCGCCAGGCCCCGCTCGCGCGCCACGTCCGCCGTCAGGTCGACTGGAAAGCCGAAGGTGTCGTACAGCTTGAAGACGGTGTCGCCGTCGAGCACCTTTGCGCCGCGCAGGTTGCGGATCGCGCTCTCGAGCAACACCATGCCGTTCGCGAGCGTCTCGGCAAAGCGCTCCTCCTCCTGCTTGAGCACGCGCTCGGCGTGCGCACGGCCGCGGACCAGCTCGGGGTAGGCCGGCCCCATCTGTTCCTCGAGCACCGGGACCAGCTTGTAGAAGAATGGCTGCTGGATGCCGAGCTTGTAGCCGTGACGTATGGCGCGGCGGATGATCCGGCGCAGCACGTAGCCGCGGCCCTCGTTCGAAGGCGACACCCCGTCCACGATGAGGAAGGTGCAGGCGCGGATGTGATCGGCGATGACGCGCAGCGAGCTCGAGGTCAGCACCGAGGTGCCGGCGAGCCGCCCGGCGGCGCGGATCAGGTTCTTGAACAGGTCGATGTCGTAGTTGGAATGCACGCCCTGCATGACGGCGGCGATGCGCTCGAGGCCCATGCCGGTATCGACCGAGGGCCGGGGCAGCGGCTTCAGCGTCCCGTCGGCGCCGCGGTCGAACTGCATGAACACCAGGTTCCAGATCTCGACGTAGCGGTCGCCCTCCTCGTCCGCCGATCCCGGCGGTCCGCCGGCGATACTCTCGCCGTGGTCGTAGAAGATCTCGCTGCACGGCCCGCACGGACCGGTGTCGCCCATTGCCCAGAAGTTGGAAGCATCGCCGAGGCGCGCGAAGCGCTGCGGGCTCACGCCGACGTCCTTCAGCCAGATGTCGGCAGCCTCGTCGTCGTCCTTGTAGACCGTGCACCACAGGCGCGCCGGGTCGAGCCCGAGGTTGTAGATGAGGAAGTCCCAGGCAAAATGGATCGCCTCGCGCTTGAAATAGTCGCCGAAGGAGAAATTGCCGAGCATCTCGAAGAAGGTATGGTGGCGCGCCGTGTAGCCGACGTTCTCGAGGTCGTTGTGCTTGCCGCCGGCGCGCACGCAGCGCTGGCTGGAAGCCGCCCGCAGGTAATCGCGCTGCTCCTTGCCGAGGAACACGTCCTTGAACTGCACCATGCCAGCGTTGGTGAACAGCAGCGTCGGATCGTTGGCCGGAATGAGCGAGCTCGAGGGTACGACTATGTGGCTCTGCGCGCGGAAGAACTGCAGAAAGGTGCTGCGCACATCGGCCGCGCTCATGTAAGACGGTTTGCTCAAGGGGCTCCTTCAGTCCGGCCCGGCATCGACGCCGGTGGCGGCGCGGATATGATCCGCTGAAAAGCCACGGTACTGCAAAAAGCGTGCTCGCCGCGCCTTTTGTGCCCAGCTGGCCGCGGGCTGCGCGCCGAACTTGGCGTGGCACACCTGCCGGGCGAGCGCACGCCAGTCCGGTCCCGAAGCCAGTGCTGCCGCGATGACCGCCGCGTCGACCCCGCCCTGGCGCAGCGCGGCCGCGATGCGCACCGGACCCTGGCCGCGCCCGGCGTGGTACGCCACATAATTGTGCGCGTAGCGCTCCTCATTGAGGACGCCCTCGGCGGTCAGCTCCGCGACCGCCGCCGCCACCGCTTCTTCGCCGAAACCCTGCGCGCGCAGCCGCTCGCGCAGCTCCCCGGCAGCCAGATCGCGCTTTGCCAGCAACGCGACGCTGGCCAGGCGCGCGTCCTGTGGGTGCGTGGCAGCGCCGTCGCTACCGGGCTTGCGTGATCTGCGCCGCAGCATCGTTTAAAGTATAGCCAGCTGGCATCGCCGCCTTGGCCGCGAGCTGGCGATCACTTAGCCCGATCAAGCAGGAAACAATCATGCGAAGTCTGTTGGCGATACTGGCGTGCGTGGCTGGCGCTGGACTCTCGGTGGCTCTGGCGGACCCGCCGGCAGCGCCGGCTTCCACCTCCGAGGCTGCAACCCAGGCTACTCCCGCGACGTCCGGGACGCCCGGCAATCCGGCCGCTGCGCCTACGGCTGCCGCCGCGCCGGCCGCAGCCACCTCGGCCGGAGGTGTCACGATAACGGGGACCGCGCCGGCAACTCCTGCGGCCCCGCAAAGCGACCCGATGGAGAAGCACTTCCTCTCCGAGGGCTACAGGATCGAAATGCACAACGGCGAGAAGTACTTCTGCCGCAGGGAGGAGGAGATGGGCTCACGTCTCGGCGGACAGAAATACTGCTCGAAGATCGATCAGCTCAAGGCCACCGAGAAGGAAGCCAAGGCATCGCTCGACAAGAGCATGATGCAGCAGAACAACCCTTCGGGAAAATGAGCGGCCACGACTGCGCCGTCTAAGGTGCAGCGATGGCTTAGCTCACCGGCGCTGGTGCAGCTCACGGGGCGGTGTAACGCGCCCATCCTGGGGATTCTGCGGCGCGCTCAGGCCGAATCGGCTGCGGCTACCTGAGCGCCGTTGCCGTTGCTGCGCTGCTGCCGTGGCGGCAGTAGCCGCGCGCGCACCTGCTCCTCGATCTCGCGCGCGACCTCCTTGTTCGACTGCAGGTAGGTGCGCGCATTGTCCTTGCCCTGGCCGATGCGGTTGCCCTTGTAGGCGTACCAGGCGCCGGATTTCTCGATGATGCCGAGCGAGCTGCCGAGCTCGATGATCTCACCCTCGCGCGAGATGCCCTGGCCGTACATGATCTCGAACTCCGCTTCACGGAACGGCGGCGCCACCTTGTTCTTCACCACCTTGACGCGCGTCATGTTACCGGTCACCTCTTCGCCGTTCTTGATCGCGCCGATACGGCGGATATCGAGCCGCACCGAGGCGTAGAACTTCAGCGCGTTGCCGCCGGTGGTGGTCTCGGGGTTGCCGAACATCACGCCGATCTTCATGCGAATCTGGTTGATGAACAGCACCATGGTGTTCGAGCGGCTGATGTTGCCGGTGAGCTTGCGCAGCGCCTGCGACATGAGCCGCGCATGCAGTCCGACCTGCATCTCGCCCATCTCGCCTTCGATCTCGGCCTTGGGCGTGAGCGCGGCCACCGAGTCCACCACCACGATGTCGACCGCGCTGGAGCGCACCAGCATGTCGGTGATCTCCAGCGCCTGCTCGCCGGTGTCTGGCTGCGACACCAGCAGATCGTTGATGTTGACGCCGAGCTTCTCGGCGTAGCTCGGGTCGAGCGCGTGCTCGGCGTCGACGAACGCGGCGGTGCCGCCGCCGCGCTGCACCTCGGCGATCACCTGCAGCGCGAGGGTGGTCTTGCCGGAGGCCTCCGGACCGAAGACTTCCACCACGCGCCCGCGCGGCAGGCCGCCCACGCCAAGTGCAATGTCCAGGCCCAGCGAGCCGGTCGAGACCGTCTCGACGTCGTAGCTCGCGCCGGCATCGCCGAGACGCATCACCGAGCCCTTGCCGAACTGCTTCTCGATCTGGCCCAACGCGGCGGCGAGCGCCTTCTTGCGGTTTTCTTCCATCACGTGTGGTTCCCGGAAAATTTGTGGCCGGCGAGGAAATTTCGCGAGCGCGATTATCACATAAAGCTGCCGCGCGCGGCGCGCGTCACCGGCGCCGTTTCGTGTCTATTCGCGTGCTTTCTCGTGCTTAACCAGTGGGAAGGATTCGACGACACTGTATACGGGGCCGCTCGGAGCCGTGCGGCTGTGGACGAGTGCTATGCCCTCACAGTGCCACTCGACGGCTCGCATCGCGGCCAGCGGCGGGGGGCGCACAACCTTGCGCGCTACTGTGACATGTGCGCGGAAGGGCTTGAGATCGGGAGTGAATCCCGCGGCGGCGGCGGTGCGGTTGAGCGCCTCCGCCAGCGCAGCCAGCGGGCCTGGCTCGCAAGCGGGGAGCGTCGCCAGGATCTGCGGCCGCGTCCAGTGTTCAAGTGCTGCGAAGGTGAGCGCCAGCGGCACGCGCTGCGCGAGCGCGGCCGCGCACTCGTGCCCGATGCGCGAGAGCTCTGCCATGCGCCCGTGCGGGACGCTGCCGAGGAATGCGAGCGTCAGATGTGCATTCTCTTGCGGCACGGGGCGACCACCACTGTCGCGGACTGCCTCAGCGACGGCATGCGCCAGCGCCTGCTGCTCCGTGGCAGAGGGCCAGAGCGCATAGAACAGCCGCAACGTGGGCTCGCCGCTCGCGGACTTCAAGTGGCTCCGGCGCGCGGCCCGCTCTCGTGATGCACCGGCAGATCGAGCATCAGGATGAGTCGCAGTGCGTGGTGCACGGCGCGATTGCGCACAAAGTTGCGGTTGCCGCTGAAGAGCTTCTCATCAGCGATGATGTCGGCGGCCGCTGCCTCGCGCGCGGCGGCGCAGAACCACACCATCCCCACCGGTTTGCCGGGAGAGCCGCCGTCAGGGCCCGCAATGCCGCTCACGGCGAGCGCCACGGTGGCGCCCGCCGCCCGCATCGCACCTTCGGCCATCTCACGCACCGTCTGCTCGCTTACCGCACCGAAGCTGTCGAGCGTGCTCGCGGCGACGCCCAGATCGCGCATTTTCGCGGCATTGGAATAGGTGACGAAGCCGCACTCGAACCACTGCGAGCTGCCCGGCACATCCGTCAGGGCCTTGGCGACCCAGCCGCCGGTGCACGACTCGGCGGTGGCGATGCGCCGTCCTGCGGCACGCAGCTTGTGGCCCACCCGCTCGGCCAGCTCGTACAACTCCGGGTCGCGCTCCATGCGATCAGGCTACCCCAGCGGCAGCCCGGGCAGGTAGGGATCCCGGTGCGCCGCACCCCCTCGGGCGCTTATACGGTAGCCTTTGCGCACCATGAACGATGCGGCCCGTCCTCAGCACACGCCGATGATGCAGCAGTACCTGGCGCTCAAGAGCCAGCATCCGGACATCCTGCTGTTCTACCGGATGGGGGACTTCTACGAGCTCTTCTATGACGACGCGCGGCGCGCCGCCGCACTGCTGGATATCACCCTCACCGCGCGCGGCCAGTCCGGCGGTGAGCCCATTCCGATGGCGGGCGTGCCGTTTCACGCCGTCGACAGCTACCTGGCGCGGCTGGTGCGCAAGGGCGAGAGCGTGGCGATCTGCGAGCAGGTGTCGGAGCCGGGCACGGCCAAGGGACCGCTCGAGCGGCGCATCGTACGCATCGTCACGCCCGGCACGGTCACCGACGCGGCGCTGCTCGAGGAGCGCGCCGATACGCTGCTCGTCGCCGTGCTGTGCGAAGGCGAGCGTTTCGGGCTCGCCTGGCTCGACCTGGCCGGCGGGCGCTTCACGGTGCAGCAGGGCGAGGGGTCCGGGGCGCTCGCCGCGGAGCTCGAACGGCTCAAGCCCGCGGAGCTGCTGTTGCCCGAAGGCGGCGGTGGCGCGCCTCTCGGGCGTGCACCGACGGCGCTGCGCACGCGGCCGCCCTGGCACTTCGAGCTCGCCAGCGCCTCGCGCACGCTCACCGATCACCTCGGCACGCTCGACCTCAGGGGCTTCGGTGCGGACGATCTGCCGCTCGCCATCCGCGCCGCCGGTGCGCTGCTGCAGTACGTGCGCGAGACGCAGAAGGCGGCGCTGCCGCACATCCGCGCGCTGCACGTCGAGGAGCGCGGCGAGGCGCTGCTGCTCGACGCCGCCAGCCGCCGCAATCTGGAGCTCGACGCGAGTCTGAGCGGCCGGGAGGACGCGACGCTGCTCGCCATCATCGACACCTGCGCCACCTCCATGGGCTCGCGGCAGCTGCGCCGCTGGCTCAATCGCCCGCTCACCGCGCAGCCGCTGCTGCGCGAGCGCTACCAGGCGCTCGCCGTGCTGCTCGACGGCCGCCGCTTCGGTGCGCTGCGCGAGCTGCTCGCCGGCGTCGGCGACGTCGAACGCATCCTGGCGCGCGTGGCGCTGCGCTCCGCCCGCCCGCGCGATCTCACGGCACTGCGTGCCGCGCTGCGACAGCTGCCGGCGCTGCGCGCCGCGCTCGCCCCGCTCGATTCACCGCTGCTGCAACGGCTGCGCGGCCGTATCGGCGAGCACTGCGAGAGCCTCACGCTGCTCGCGGCGGCGATCGCCCTCGAGCCGGCCACGCTGGTGCGCGAAGGCGATGTGATCGCTCCCGGCTACGACGCCGAGCTCGACGAGCTGCGCCGTATCGCCACGCATACCGACGAGTACCTCATGGATCTCGAACGGCGCGAGCGCGAACGCACTGGGCTCGCCGGCCTCAAGCTCGGCTACAACCGCGTGCAGGGGTTCTTCATCGAGGTGGCGCGGCGCGACGCCGAACGCGTGCCGCGCGACTACATCCGCCGCCAGACGGTGAAGTCGGCCGAGCGCTTCATCACCGCGGAGCTCAAGAGTTTCGAGGATCGGGTGCTGCGCGCGCGCGACACAGCGCTGGCGCGCGAGCGCACGCTGTACGAGGCGGTGCTGACGCAACTGTGTGACGTGCTCGGGCCGCTGCAGGACAGCGCCGGCGCGCTCGCGGAAATCGATGCCCTGGCGGCGCTCGCCGAGCGCGCCGCAGCGCTCGAGTGGACCTGCCCCGAACTGACCGGCGAGGCGCGCCTGTGCATCACGGCGGGCCGTCACCCGGTGGTCGAGCACTGCAGCGAGGCCGCGTTCGTGCCCAATGACCTGCAGCTGGATGGCGCGCGGCGCATGCTCATCATCACCGGCCCCAACATGGGCGGGAAGTCCACCTACATGCGCCAGGCCGCGCTGATCGCGGTGCTGGCGCACATCGGCAGCTACGTGCCGGCCGAGCGCGCCGTGCTCGGCCCGCTCGATCGCATCTTCACGCGCATCGGCGCGGCGGACGACCTGGCCGGCGGTCGCTCGACCTTCATGGTGGAGATGACGGAAGCGGCCAACATCCTGCACAACGCGAGCGCCAGGAGCCTCATCCTGCTCGATGAGATCGGCCGCGGCACCAGCACCTTCGACGGGCTGTCGCTCGCCTGGGCGGTGGCGCGCGACATCGCCACGCGCATACGGGCTTTCACGCTGTTCGCCACTCATTACTTCGAGCTGACCACGCTCGCCGGCGAGGTCGAGGGCTGCGCCAACGTGCACCTGGATGCCACCGAGCACGGCGCGGGCATCGTGTTTCTGCACGCCGTCAAGGACGGCCCCGCCAATCGCAGTTACGGGCTGCAGGTCGCGCAACTGGCGGGTGTGCCCGCGACGGTCATCGCCGAGGCACGGCGCTACCTCGAGCAGCTCGAGGCCGAGCGCGACCGGCAGCGCGCGCTCGGCGACGGCGGCGGCGAGGGGCAGCTGCCGCTGTTCGCGGCGGCACCCGCAGCCCCGGCCGCCCCGGCGTCCGTCGCCGCGCCGGATGCGCTGCGCGCCGCGCTCCGGGGTCTCGACCCCGACGGGCTCACACCGAAATCCGCCCTCGAGGCGCTATACGCGTTGCAGCGCCTGCTGTAGCGCGCGCACCGCACGCGCGCGCGTTAGCGCAGCGAGAAGTGCCCCTGCGTCAGGAACAGTCCAACCTCGCGCGCCACGCGCGCCGACACCAGCATCCCCAGGTGGCTCACCGGCAGCACGATGTGGTCGCTGGCGCCCGGCATGCGGGTCTCGCGCACCGCGATGGTGCCGTCGTTCGGTTCGTCGAACTGCGCGAGCAGCTGGCCGACGCCGAGCGGCTGGCTGCCGGCGACGACCCCTAAGGGGAGCGGATACGTCCAGTGGCGCGTGCGCGGCTGCAACAGCTCCTCGGCCACCGAGCGGCCCATGAGATGGGCGATCGGGGCGAAACGGCCGGCGCTTTGCGCCGCACGGCTCGCGACGCACGGCGTGCCGAGGAACACCACGCGACCGGGTGGCTGCGCGGGGAAATGCTCGAGAAAGCGGTAGATGACGAGTCCGCCCAGGCTGTGGCCGACGAAGTGCAGCTCGCTCGCCTCGAGCTGCTGCACGAAGCTCTCGAGGCGCGCCGCGACGACGCTCATCGTGGTGCCCGCCGCCGAGTAGCGGAACGAGTGCAGGGTGAGCGCGAAGTCGTGGGCCAGGCGGCGGCGCAGGATGAGCGATTCGTCACCGGGCATCCACAGGCCGTGCACGTAGACGACGTGCGCCATGGGTTTCAGGCGGGCGGCACCCGCACCCGTATGTGCAGCTCGCGCAGCTGGGTCTCGCCGACCTCGGTCGGCGCATCGGTGAGCGGGTCGGCCGCCGTCTGCGTCTTGGGGAAAGCGATCACCTCGCGGATGCTGTCGGCGCCGCTCATCAGCATGGCGAGCCGGTCGAGGCCGAAGGCGATGCCGCCATGCGGCGGCGCGCCCAATTTCAGCGCATCGAGCAGGAAGCCGAACTTCTGCTGCGCCTCCGCCGCGGCGATGCCGAGCAGCTCGAACACCGTGGACTGCATCTCCTGGCGGTGGATGCGCACCGAGCCGCCGCCGACCTCCGAGCCGTTCAGCACCATGTCGTAGGCCCTGGCGAGCGCCGCCGCCGGCGCCGCGCGCAGCGCTGCCGGGTCATCGCTCTGCGGCGCCGTGAACGGATGATGCATGGCGGTCCAGCGCCGCTCGGCGGCGTCCCATTCGAACATCGGAAAGTCGACTACCCACAGCGGTCGCCAGCCGGGCACCAGCAGCTTCAGGTCCTGGCCCACCTTCAGCCGCAGCGCCCCCAGCGCGTCGTTGACGACCGTGGCACGGTCCGCGCCGAAGAAGATCAGATCATTGTCGGCGGCGTGGGTGCGCTCGAGGATACCCGCGAGCGCCGCGTCACCCAGGAACTTGATGATGGGCGACTGCAGCCCCTCGCGGCCGCGCGCGCGCTCGTTCACCTTGATGTACGCCAGCCCCTTGGCGCCATAGCGCGCCACGAACGCCGTGTACTCATCGATGGCCGAGCGCGCCAGCGTGCCGCCCCCCGGCACGCGCAGCGCCGCCACCCGGCCGCCGGGATCCTGCGCCGGTGTCGCGAACACCTTGAATTCGCAGTCGCGCACCAGGTCGGTGACCTCGGTGAGCTCGAGCGGAATGCGCAGATCCGGCTTGTCCGAACCGTAGCGTTGCATCGCCTGCGCGTAAGTCATGCGCGGGAACGGCTCGGGGAGCTGCGCGCCGAGCACTTCGCTGAAGCAATGCCGCACCAGTCCCTCCATGAGCTCCATGATCTGCGGCTGGGAGAGGAACGAGGTCTCGACGTCGAGCTGGGTGAACTCCGGCTGGCGATCGGCGCGCAGGTCCTCGTCGCGGAAGCAGCGCACGATCTGGTAGTAGCGGTCGAAGCCCGCGATCATCAGCAGCTGCTTGAATATCTGCGGCGACTGCGGCAGCGCGAAGAACTTGCCGGGGTGCGTGCGGCTCGGCACCAGGTAATCCCGCGCACCTTCCGGCGTCGCCTTGGTGAGCATCGGCGTCTCGATGTCGACGAAGCCATGGCCGTCGAGATAGCCGCGCATCGCGCGCGTCAGGCGATGCCGCAGCCGCAGGCGCTGGCTCATCACCTCGCGCCGCAGGTCGAGATAACGGTAGCGCAGCCGCACCTCCTCGCCGACCTGCTCATCGAGCTGGAACGGCAGCGGCTCGCAGCGGTTGAGAACCTCCAGCTCGGCGGCCAGCAGCTCCACCGCGCCGGAAGCGAGATTGGCGTTCACCGTGCCGCTGGGTCGGGCGCGCACCTTGCCGCTGACGCGGATCACGAACTCGTTGCGCAGCCGCTCGGCCTCGTGAAACACCGCCGCGACTTCGGGGTCGAACACGATCTGCAGCAGCCCGTCGCGGTCGCGCAGGTCGACGAATATGACGCCGCCGTGGTCGCGCCGCCGGTGCACCCAGCCGGCGACGCTGATCTCGCGGCCGAGCAGCCCCTCGTCGACCTGTCCGCAGTAATGTGAGCGCATGAGGCGCGCGATGTTACGTAGGCGTCCCCGGCCCCGCAACCGTGCCGCCCGGCCGCGCCATGTCCAGCACCGCGGCCCCGGTGAGCTCACCGGCGCGCAGCCGCCCGAGAGCGAGGTTCGCGTCCGCGAGCGCAAAACGCTCCACCTTCGCGGCAAGCCCGAGGCGCGCGGCGAGCGCCAGGAACTGCTCGCCGTCGGCGCGTGTCAGGTTGGCGACCGAGGCCACCGTGCGCTCCCCCCACAGCAGGCGGTACGGGAAGGCGGGCACGTCGCTCATGTGAATGCCGGCGCACACCACGCGCCCGCCCGGGCGCACCGCCGCGAGCGCCGCGGGAATGAGCGCCCCGACTGGTGCGAAGATGATGGCGGCGTCGAGGGTCTGCGGCGGGGGCTCGTCCGAGCCGCCCGCCCACTCGGCGCCGAGGCTCGCGCGCGAATTCCTGGGCGGCGCGGTCGCCGCTGCGGGTGAAGGCGAACACGCGGCGGCCGTGGTGGCGGGCGACCTGCGCCAGCAGGTGCGCGGCGGCGCCAAAACCGTACAGGCCGAGATTGTCACCCTCGCCCGCCTTGAGGTAGGCACGGTAGCCGATGAGACCGGCGCACAGCAGCGGCGCGAGGCTCGCGGCCGGCGGCCCGGCCGGCAGCGGCAGGCAGTAGCGGGCGTCGGCCAGCACCTGCTGTGCATAGCCGCCGTCGCGGCTGTAGCCGGTGAAGCGCGCCTGGGTGCACAGATTCTCCTGTCCCGCGCGGCAGTAACGGCATACGCCGCAGGTGGAGGCGAGCCACGGTACGCCGACGCGCTCGCCGGCGGCGAAGCGCTGCACCTGGCTGCCGCGCTCGAGCACCACGCCGACGATCTCGTGTCCTAAGGTCAGCGGGCAGTGAATTTCCGGCAGCTCGTCGTCGAGCAGATGCAGATCGGTACGGCACACGCCGCAGGCCTCGACGCGCAGCGTGACTTCGTGCGGGCCGGGCGGCGGCAGCGTCACTTCGCGCAGCTCGAGCGGTGTGCCGGGCGCGAGCAGCCGCATCGCCTGCATGCGCGCTCGCTTCAGGCAGCCGGCAACGCCCGCTGCGCGCTGCGCACGGCCGGCGCCGGCGGCACCACCACGCCGCAGGTGATGATCATCTTCAGCGCCGCGTCCACCGACATCTCCAGCTCCACCACCTGGCGGCGCGGCAGGATCACCAGGTAGCCGGCGGTAGCGTTGAGCGCGGCGGAGATGTAGACCGCGACGTGCGGCTCGCCGAGCTTCGCGCTCACCTCCGGCACGTCCTCGGCGGTCAGGAAGCCGATGCTCCAGGTGCCCTGCCGCGGGTACTCCACCATGACCACCTTGCGGAACGACTTGGTCTGCGAGAACACGCTCTCGGTGAAGCTCTTGACGCCGCCGTAAACGGTGCGCACCAGCGGGATGCGGTTGAGGAGCTCCTCGCCCCAGACGATCAGGCGCCGCCCGATGAGATTCGTCACCATCAGCCCGGTGAGCAGCACCACGACCAGCGCAAACACCACCCCGACTCCCGGCAGCCTGAACCCGAGCGCCTCGGGCCGGTAAGCGGGTGGCAACAACAGCAGCGTGCGGTCCATCAGCTGCAGAATGAAGGTCACCACCCAGATGGTGGCGAGGATCGGCAGCCACACGAGGATGCCGGCAACCAGGTAGCGCCGCAGTCCCCATCTTCGCGCGCCGCCGCCGTTCATGCCGTCAGCGCCTGCGCTTGCGCGCACTCTTCGCCCCGGCGCGCTTGGCGCGGCGCCCGGCAGCGCCGCCCCTGGCCGGCACGCTGACCGACCTGCGCGTCGCGCCCGCCGCGGCCTTCGGCTCGGCTGCCTTGTCCTTCGTCGGCGCGCTGTCCTTGCTGTCCTTGCCGTCCTTGCCGTCCTTGCCGTCTTTCACCGCGGGCTTCGCCTCCTTGCCCTCGGTCTTGCCTTCGCTCTTGGCTTCGGGCTTGCTCTCGGCCTTGGGCTCGTCTTTCTCGCTGCCGAGCAGATTACGTTTGCTCTCCTTGTCGGATTTGAAGTCCGTCTCGTACCAGCCCGCGCCCTTGAGGCGAAACACCGGCGCCGACACCAGCTTCTTCAGCGCGCGTTTGCCGCAGGAGGGGCACTTACTGAGCGGTGCGTCGCTGATTTTCTGCATTACCTCGGTGTAGTACTTGCAGGCCTGGCATTCGTATTCGTAAAACGGCATGAGATCTCGGCAGCTTCGTGTCGTGAGGGGATTATAACGGCAGTGGCCGGCACGGCGCGTGCCTGCTCAGCTGCGGCCGCCGCGCCGTGCGTCGGCCTTGGCAAACGCCAGCTCGCCGTCCTGCGCGGTGACGCGGATGCGGTCGCCGGGCAGGAACTCCCCCTGCAGGATGCGGGTGGCGAGCGGATTCTCGATCTGCTGCTGTATGGCGCGCTTCAGCGGCCGTGCGCCGTACACCGGATCGAAGCCTGCCTCGCCCAGCACGTCGCGCGCCGCATCGTCGAGGGTGAGATCCATGTTGCGCTCGACGAGGCGCTTGCGCAGGTACAGCAGCTGGATGTCGACGATCGCGCGTATCTGGCGCGTGCCGAGCGGGTGGAACACCACGATATCGTCGATGCGGTTGATGAACTCCGGCCGGAAGCTCTGCTGCACCACTTCCATCACCGCGCTCTTCATCTTGCCGTAGTTCTGCTCGCCGGCGTATTCCTGGATCACCTGCGAGCCGAGGTTGGAGGTCATGATGATGACGGTGTTGCGGAAGTCGACGGTGCGTCCCTGGCCGTCGGTGAGGCGCCCGTCGTCGAGCACCTGCAACAGCACGTTGAACACGTCCGGATGGGCCTTCTCCACCTCATCGAGCAGGATGACCGCGTACGGCCGGCGGCGCACCGCCTCGGTGAGGTAACCGCCTTCCTCGTAGCCGACGTAGCCGGGAGGCGCGCCGATCATCCTCGCCACCGAGTGCTTCTCCATGAACTCCGACATGTCGATGCGGATCATGGCGTCCTCGGTGTCGAACAGGAACTCGGCGAGCGCCTTGCACAGCTCGGTCTTGCCGACGCCGGTAGGACCCAGGAACAGGAACGAGCCGTTGGGACGGCGCGCATCCGACAGCCCGGCGCGCGAGCGGCGGATGGCGTCGGCGACGATGCGCAGCGCCTCCTCCTGGCCGACGACGCGTTTCGCCAGCGCCTCCTCCATGTGCAGCAGCTTCTCCTTCTCCCCCTGCAGCATCTTCGACACCGGGATACCGGTCCACTTGGAGACCACCTCGGCGATCTCTTCCTCGGTGACCTTGTTGCGCACCAGCGTCGGCGCCTTCTCCTCGGCCGCCGACGCCTCGTTCAGGCGCTTCTCGAGGGCCGGGATCTTGCCGTACTGCAGCTCGGCCATGCGGCCGAGGTTGCCGGCGCGGCGCGCGGCATCGAGCTCGGCACGCGCGCGGTCGAGCTCCTCGCGGATCTGCGCCTCGCCCTGCACCGCCGCCTTCTCCGACTTCCACACCTCCTCGAGATCGGCGTATTCCTTTTCCAGGCCGTGCAGGGTGTCCTGCAGGGTCGCCAGGCGCTTGCGCGAAGCCTCGTCCTTCTCCTTCCTGAGCGCCTCCTGCTCGATCTTGAGCTGGATGATGCGACGCTCGAGCCGATCGAGCGCTTCGGGCTTGGAATCGATCTCCATGCGGATGCGCGCCGCTGCCTCATCGATCAGATCAATGGCCTTGTCGGGCAGCTGCCGGTCGCTGATGTAGCGATGCGAGAGCGTCGCGGCGGCGACGATCGCCGGATCGGTGATGTCGACCTTGTGGTGCACTTCGTAGCGCTCCTGCAGCCCGCGCAGGATGGCGATGGTGTCCTCGACCGAGGGCTCGTCCACCAGCACTTTCTGGAAGCGCCGCTCGAGCGCGGCATCCTTCTCGATGTACTTGCGGTACTCGTCGAGCGTGGTGGCGCCGACGCAGTGCAGCTCACCGCGCGCCAGCGCCGGCTTGAGCATGTTGCCGGCATCCATGGCCCCTTCCGCCTTGCCCGCGCCGACCATGGTGTGCAGCTCGTCGATGAACAGGATGATCTGGCCCTGCTGCTTGGCGAGGTCGTTGAGCACCGCCTTCAGGCGCTCCTCGAATTCGCCGCGGAATTTCGCCCCGGCGATCAGCGTGCCCATGTCGAGCGCCAGGATGCGCTTGTTCTTGAGCCCTTCGGGCACCTCGCCGTTGATGATGCGCTGTGCGAGACCCTCGACGATCGCGGTCTTGCCGACGCCCGGCTCACCGATCAGCACCGGGTTGTTCTTGGTGCGGCGCTGCAGCACCTGGATAGTGCGGCGGATCTCGTCGTCGCGGCCGATCACCGGATCGAGCTTGCCGGCTTCGGCGCGCGCGGTGAGATCTATGGTGTACTTCTCGAGCGCCTGGCGGCTCTCCTCGGCGTTGGCATCGGCGACCTTCTCCCCGCCGCGCACCTCCTCGATGGCCTTCTCGACCGCTCCGCGCACCATGCCCGCTTCCTTGAAGAGCCTGGCGAGCGCACGGTCCTCGAACGCGGCGAGCACGAACAGCTCGCTCGAGATGAACTGGTCGCCGCGCTGCTGCGCCAGCTTGTCGGTGACGTTGAGCACGCGGTTGAGGTCGTTGGAGATGTGAATCTCGCCCGGCGTGCCCTCGACCTTCGGCATGCCGTCAAGGAGCGTCAGCAGCCCGGCGCGCAGTTTGTTCGTGTCCGCGCCCGCCTTCATCAGCAGCGGGCGGACGGTACCGCCGGAGGCGTCCAGCAGCGCCAGCATGACGTGGGCCGGCTCGAGCTGCTGGTGGTCGCGGCCGAGCGCCAGCGACTGGGCATCGGCCAGTGCCTGCTGGAAGCGGCTGGTCAGTTTATCCATGCGCATGGGGTGACCCCTGGGGGCGGTGGCTGGTCGGCTTTGTGGGGACAAACTGCAGCGCCTTCAAGGGGCTGCGTTGTCCGCCGTCGCAGCCGTTGGCGCTCGCGCCTGCGACTAAGATAGCCCAAGCGTCAGGTCACACGCGCGCCGTTATGCACCTAAGCGCACTTCAGGGGTGTCCCAAGGGGGCGGCGCGAAAGTCTTTAGTCCCTGAGATTCAGCAGCGGACCGATGAATTCCTTGTAGTGCCGCCAGCGCGCGACCGAGCTCTTGAAGATCTTCTGGCGCACCTGCCAGAAGCTCGCGGTCGAGACCGTGCGCTCGGTGCGATGAAAGTCGAGGCACCGCTCGTCCCACTCCAGGCCCAGGAAATCGATCATTTTCCGGGTCCAGCCTTCCTGATCAGCGACCAGCTCCTCGTAAGGCACATCGAGGAGTACCCCCGGCGGGAGGACGTTGCGCCAGTGCGCCACCAGGCGCTGATGCTCATGGTAATAGTGAGCCAGATCCGCAAGGTCCAGGGTGAAATTCATCTGACCGGAGAGCTGCGTGAAGTAGCAGGAAAGACAGGTATCGATCGGGTCGCGCCGCACGTAGATCATGCGAGCCTGCGGCAATACTGCGTGTATGACACCCAGGTACTCGGAATTGAACGTCGCCTTGTCGACGATCCGCACCGCGCCCGGCGAGTGTGCCTCGAGAATGCGCAGGTAAGCGCTCGCGAGCTTGCCGGCAAGCGGCGCGCCCACCGGCACCGCTCGCAGCTCCGGCTCGTGCCGGCGCATGGCGTCACTCCAGAACGGCGGCTCGCCCGCGCCCTTGACTGCCGGGTGCGAGGCGAGGATCTGTTCCACGAGCGAGGTACCCGAGCGCGGCATCCCAACGACGAACACCGGACGAGTGGAGTCCGACGCACCCTCGCGCCGGGTGGCCAGTGTCTCGCGTGTGTAGGTGCGGATCATGTCATCGACGAACCGGGTGCGCGCAGCCCTGTCATAGGGCTCCACCACCGTCTTGCGCAGCTCGTTGGCGCGCTGATAGCAGCGAAATGCGCGTTTGAAGTCCCCGACATCATCGTAGTACTTGCCCATGGCGTAGCGCAGGGTGGCCTCCTCGACCGGCGCCGGTCCGGCGGCCGCTAGCTGCTCGGCGCGCTCGGCCCAGGCAGCATCCTCTGGCTTCATCTTGCGTAACCACACCATGGCCGCCCACGGCGCCGGCGCTTGCGGGTCGACCTCGGCCGCGCGCCTGAACATTTCCTCGGCCTCCGCAAACCGACCTTCGGGCGCCGCGATCTGCCCCATGCTCACCAATGCGGCCACGTTGTTCGGAGCCACCCTCAGCACCCTCTCGAGCAGGCTCTTCGCCTCTCGCCAGCGACCCTTCAATACCAGCGTGATGCTCAGGTTGATCTGCGCGTCCACATGCGCAGGTTTCAGCTTGATGGCGCGCCGCAGTGGCGCCTCCGACTCGTCAACGGCGCCTCGCCAGCGCAGCACCGTGCCGAGATTGGAATAGCCATCGGCATACTTGGGATTGACCTGGATGGCCTGACGGAACTGTGCCTCGGCTTCAGCATAGCGACCGAGATTGCAGAAAGCTGCGCCGAGGTTGCTGCGCGCCACGGCATGGCGTGGATCGACACGCAACAGTTCCTCGTAACACTCCACGGCTTCCGCCCAGGCGCCGCGCGCCATGTGGTCACTGGCACGCGCCAGCAGCGTATGAATATTTCCCGACGGCGGCGCCTTGGCTGAGGAGGGCGCGGGCAGTTGCGCCGACCGCGAGGCGGCGCGGACCGGGGTGAGTCGCAGCACCAGCGCCTGAGTGAGCTCATCGACGATCGGGCGCTCGATGCCCTTGTCAAGCAAGCGCCACTTGAACGTGTTGGCGAGCTTGGCTCGCTTGTAGAGGTTGAGCTGCAGCGGACGCGCTTCGCGATCGACCTTCTGCAGGAATCTCTGCAGGAAGCTCTGCAGTGCCTGCCGCTGTCTGCCGCCCTCAGGGCTGCCGTTGGCGCGCGCGTCCGAGCCCGTGTGCAGCAGCACCTCGTCGGCGAGTGCAGTTCCCACGGCCGCCGCTTCGCGACCATTCAGCCAATTGAGCAGCATCGTCCCACCCGTCTGCGCGCAAGACCCGCTATTAGGTTAAATGGTACTCGATCGGCCGCCGCTGCAAAGGCGACGACACCGCATTAGTGAGCAAGCTCACAACTCTCATCAATCCGTTGCTGAGCTGCGCCGCGGCCGGCCTCAGACGCCGCTCACCGCTTCTGCCCAGGCGATCACCGCGATCCCGGCGGCGATCAGCAGCACCTGGATGGCGCTGGTGCGCGGATCGGCGCGCCGGTGCAGCCCGGGGATCAAGCCGGCGACGGCGATGTAGAGGAATCCCGCCGCCGCAAAGGCGAGCGCGTACGGTAGCACCCCCATCGCCCCACCCAGGGTGAAGTAGGCGACCACGGCGCCCGCGACCGAGGCGAGGCCGGTCGCCAGGTTGAGCAGCAGCGCCCGCGGCCGCGACAGCCCGGCCTGCACCAGGATCGCGAAATCACCCACCCGGTGGGGGATCTCGTGCGCCGCCACGGCGAACGTGGTGAGCAGGCCGAGAGAGTTACTGGTGAGGAACGCCGCGGCAATGAGCACCCCATCGAGCGAATTGTGCAGGCTGTCGCCCACCAGCACGAGCACGCCCGAGGCGTGGCGGCGCGCGTGCTCATGGGCTTCGGTCCGGGCGTGCTGCGCGTGCGCCTGGGCGCCGGGGTCGTCGGCATGCTGCGGGCAGGCGCGCGCTTCGGCGGCGTGCTCGTGCGCATGCACGTGCCACCACAGCACCAGCTTTTCGATCACGAAGAACACGCCGAAGCCTGCAGTGAGCGCCAGGCCGATGCGATGCGCCCCGTCGGGGCCGGCGGTCTGCATCGCCTCCGGCAGCAGCGCCAGCAGAGCGGCGCCGAGCAGCGCGCCGGTGGCGAAGCTCACAAAGTGCGGCAGCACGCGGGCGCTGTGGCTCTCGCGCACCCACAGGAACACCACCGCGAACGCGGCGCTGGCGATGCCGCCCACGGCGGAAAACAGCACGATCGTGAGCAGCAACGGCACGCTCAGTCGCCGAGCCAGATGAGCGCGGCCATGCGGCCGCAGTTACCATCGCGGCGATATGAGAAGAAGCGCGCCGGATCGGCGTAGGTACACCAGTGGCCGCCGAACACGCGCTGCACCCCGGCGCGGCGCAGACGCTGCCGGGCGAGCGTCGCCAGGTCGCACTGCCAGCGGCCGCGCGCGTTGGCGGCGAAGGCATCCGCCGCCGCGCCGTCGTGCGCGAGGAAGGCGTCGCGAACTTCCGTGCCCACCTCGAAATGCTGCGCGCCGATCGCAGGTCCCAGCCACGCGATGAGCTGCGCGGGATCCGCGCCGAGCCGCGCCACGGTCGCCTCCAGCACCCCCGCCGCCAGCCCGCGCCAGCCGGCATGTGCGGCCGCGACCGCCGCGGCGCTCGCGAGCAGCACCGGCAGGCAGTCCGCCACCTGCACCGCGCACACGCGCCCGGCGCGCCGGGCGAGGGCCGCATCCGCGCGCGGTGCCGCCCCGGCCAGTGCATCGACGTCGGCCACCTCGCTGCCGTGAACCTGCTCGAGCCACGCCGGCTCCTGCGGCAGCTGCAGCTGCAGGCGCACGCGGCGGCGGTTCTCGGACACCGCGGCGGCGCCATCGCCGACGTGCGCACCCAGGTTGAGGGAATCGAAAGGGGCCGCGCTCACCCCTCCCGCGCGCAGGGTGAAGGCCGCGCGCACCGCGGCCGGCGCGGGCCACTGCGGCACGAGAACCGCGACACCGGCGGCGACGTCCGCGCTGCTCACGCCCGCTCGGCCTCGAGCGCCGCCAGCAGCTGCTGCATGTCCTGCGGCAGCGGCGCCTCCCACTGCCGCTCGCGGCCGGTGAGTGGATGGCGCAGCGCGAGCCGCGCCGCGTGCAGCGCCTGACGCGGAAAGTCGCGCAGCGCGCTGGCCAGCGCGCTGCTGCAGCCCGCCGGTATGCGCCGCCGGCCGCCGTACACACGATCGCCCACCACTGGAAAGCCGATGTGGGCGAGATGCACGCGGATCTGGTGGGTGCGCCCGGTCTCGAGCGTCACGCGCACCAGCGTGTGCGCCCTGAAGCGCCGCACCACGCGATAGTGGGTGACCGCGGGACGCCCGTCGGAGCGCACCGCCATGCGCGTGCGCTCGCGGCGGTGGCGGCCGAGCGGCTGCTCGATTGTGCCGCCGGCCGTCAGCGCGCCGGTGCACACCGCCAGGTACTCGCGGCGGATCGCGCGCGCGGCGAGCGCTGCCACGAGCGCGGCGTGCGCCTCGCGGGTGCGCGCCACCAGCATGAGGCCGCTGGTGTCCTTGTCGAGCCGGTGCACGATGCCGGCGCGCGGTACATTCGCGAGCCGCGGATCGAGTGCCAGCAGCGCGTTCTGCAGCGTGTGCGCGGGGTTGCCGGCCCCGGGGTGCACCACCAGCCCGGGCGGCTTGTCGATCACGAACAGCGCAGCGTCGCGGAACAGCACGCTGAGCGGCAGCGCCTCGGCGGTGAGCGCCGTCGCCAGCGGCAAGCGCGCGGCGACGCACACCTGCTCGCCGCCGAGCACCCGGTCCTTGCCGCGCAGCGGCCGGCCGTCGACCTGCACCTCGCCCGAGCCGATCCAGCGCGCCAGCAGTGCCCGCGAATACTGCGGCAGCGAGCGCGCCAGCGCCTGGTCGAAGCGCAGTCCGGCGGCCGCCGCGGGCAGCGTGAGGACGTGCGAGCGGAACTCCTGCGCCGCCGGTGCGGTCGGAAGTCCAGCCGGCGGATTCGCTATACTCGGTGGATTCAGGCGGCGCGAAGCCACAGAAAGGCCCTTTTCAAGATGTTCCTGTCCCGTCCGGTGCGCGGCGGCCTCATCGCGCTGTGTGTGGTCCTGCTCGCTACGTCCGGCTGCCGCACGCACCGGGAGAAGCAGGATAAGAAGCTCACTCCCGAGGCGCTCTACAAGAAGGCCCACAAGAGCCTCGACTCCTATGACTTCAACTCCGCCATCAAGAGCTACGAGACGCTGACCGCACGCTTCCCGTTCACCGACGAGGCGCGTCAGGCGCACCTCGACCTGATCTACGCATACTACCGTGCCGGCGAAGGCGAGTCCGCCACGGATGCCGCCGATACCTTCATCCGCGAGAACCCCACGCACCCACGCGTGGATTATGCCTACTACGTCAAGGGGCTCGTCGACTTCGAGCGCACCCCGAACGCCATCGAGCACCTGTTCCGCGCCGATCTCACCAAGCGCCCGCCGAGCACGGCGCGCAAGGCCTTCGGCGCGTTCAAGACCGTGGTCGAGCAGTATCCGAAGAGCGAGTACGCGCACGACTCGCTGCAGCGCATGGTGTACCTGCGCGACCGCCTGGCGAGCTACGAGGTGCACGTGGCAACCTACTACTACAAGCGCGAGGCCTACATCGCCGCGGCGCAGCGCGCCAAGGCCGCCGTCGAGCAGTACGACGGCGCCCCGGCAGTGCGCGAGGCGCTCACCATCCTGATCCAGTGCTACGACAAGCTCAACCTCGAGCCGCTCGCCGCGCAGACCCGTCAGGTGTACGCGGCCAACTACTCCGGCGACGTGCGCACCGCGCAGGCGGAAGTGAAGAAGTCCTGGTGGCGGTTCTGGTAGCCGCCAGGCTTCAGCGCCGGTAGCCGCTGGTGATCGGATAGCGCCAGTCGCGCCCGAACGCGCGGCGGCTGACGCGCACCCCGGGCGGAGCCTGCCGCCGCTTGTATTCGTTGCGCTTCACCAGGTCCAGCACGCGTCCGATGGTGCCCCGGTCGAAGCCGCGCGCCTCGATCTCGTCGACCGACAGATCCTCCTCGATGAAGGCTTCGAGGATCGGATCGAGCACCTCGTACGGCGGCAGCGAATCGGAGTCCTTCTGCTCGGGCCGCAGCTCCGCGGAGGGTGCCCGCGTGATCACGCGCTCGGGGATGACGCTGCCGGTGGAATTGCGGTAGCGGGCCAGGCGGTATACCAGCAGCTTGCTGCAGTCCTTGATCGGTGCGAAGCCCCCCGCCATGTCGCCGTACAGCGTGGCGTAGCCCACCGCCATCTCGCTCTTGTTGCCGGTGGTGAGCAGCATCCGCCCGGTCTTGTTCGACAGTCCCATGAGCAGCAGCATGCGGCAGCGTGACTGGATGTTCTCCTCGGTGGCATCGGGCGGGCGGTCGCCGAACTCGTCCTTGAGGGTCGCGAGCGTCGCGGCGAACATCGCCTCGATGGACAGCACGCTGTACTTCACCCCGAGCAGGCGCGCCTGCTCGGCGGCGTCGGCGAGGCTGGCCGCGGAGGTGTAGCGCGAAGGCATCATCACCGCGTGCACGCGCTCCTTGCCGAGCGCATCCACCGCGATCGCGAGCGTCAGCGCCGAATCGATGCCGCCGGACAGTCCCATGACCACGCCGGGAAAGCCGTGCTTGTCGACGTAGTCGCGCACGCCGACGGTGAGCGCGCCGTAGACACTCGCCTCGTCGGCGAGCTCGGCGGCCACTTCTCCGGGAACCGCCGCCACCTTGCCGCGCGCGTCGCGCACGAACTGCGCCACCCAGGTGCCTTCGGCGAAGGGCGGCGCACGCATCACCACCTGCCCGTGCGCGTCCATGACGAAGGAGTTGCCGTCGAACACCAGCTCGTCCTGGCCGCCGACCAGGTTCACGTAGGCGAGCGGCAGGCCGACGTCGCGGGCCCGGTCGCGCGCCACGGCCTCGCGCTCGCGCTGCTTGTGGATCTCGTAGGGCGAGGCGTTGATCACCAGCAGCAGCTCCGCGCCGGCGGCGCGCGCCAGCTGCGCCGCCTGCGCCTGCCAGATGTCCTCGCAGACCAGCAGGCCGAGGCGGAAGCCGCGCCAGTCGGCGACCGTGGGCTGCGTGCCCGCCTGGAAGTAGCGCTTCTCGTCGAACACCTTGTAGTTCGGCAGCTCCGCCTTGCGGTGGATCGCCAGCAGCTCGCCGTCGGCGATCAGCGCAGCGGAGTTGCAGATGCCAGCGCGGGTGTATTCGGGGAATCCCAGCATGACCGCCACGTCGCGGACCTCGCCGCGCAGCTGCACCAGGCCTGCCTCGATCTGGCGGCGGAAGCCGCGGTGGAACAGCAGGTCCTCCGGCGGGTAACCGGACAGCGCCAGCTCGGGGAACAGCACCAGGTCCGCGCCGAGCTGCGTACGCGCCGTGTGCGCACTGTCGATGATGCGTGCGGCGTTGCCGCGCACGTCCCCGACCAGCAGATCGAGTTGCGCGAGCGCGATCTTCAGCGACTGCGTCATGATGGCCGTCGCCCGCAGCGGCAACGGGTCCGCGCGGGCGCAGCTATTGTTTCACGGCTCAGCGATGCCTGCCGCGCGCGCTGCGCCGCGTCCCGCGGGCGCCCGCGCGGCGCCCTGCCGGCGCGCTGCGGCTGCCGCCCACCGCCGGCTGGCGCGGCTTGCGGGCCACAGCGGGCTTAGCCGCCGCGCCTGGCTTGCCCACCGTGCCTCGCCCGCCGGCCGCGCGCGGTTCAGCCGCCGCGCGCGACGCCGGGCGCCGCTCCTGCAGCAGCGCGGCGATGGCCGTGCCGAGCTCGGCGGGGGACTTCACCGTCCGCACACCCGCGGCGGCGAAGGCGGCATATTTATCCGCCGCCGTCCCGCGGCCGCCGGCGACGATCGCACCCGCGTGCCCCATGCGCTTGCCGGGCGGGGCGGTCACGCCGGCGATATAGCCGACGACCGGCTTGCTGACGAAGCGGCGGATGTAGTGGGCAGCCGCCTCCTCGTCGCTGCCGCCGATCTCGCCCACCAGGATGATGCCGCGCGTGCCCGGATCGCGCTCGAACAGCTCGAGCACGTCGATGAAGTTCATGCCGCGCACCGGGTCGCCGCCGATGCCGACGCAGGTGCTCTGACCGAGTCCGACGTTGGTGGTCTGAAACACCGCCTCGTAGGTGAGCGTGCCGGAGCGCGACACGATGCCCACGACGCCCTTCTTGTGGATGAAGCCCGGCATGATCCCGATCTTGCACTCCCCGGGGGTGATCACGCCCGGACAGTTGGGCCCGATGAGTCGCGTCGCGGAAGTCGCCAGCGCCGCCTTGACGCGCACCATGTCGTTGACCGGTACGCCCTCGGTGATGCACACCACCAGCTCGATGCCGGCATCCGCCGCCTCGAGGATCGAGTCGGCCGCGCCCGCCGCCGGCACGTAGCTCATGCTGGCGGTGGCGCCGGTGGCACGCACCGCGTCCTTCACCGTATCGAATACCGGCAGGCCGAGGTGCTGCTGGCCGCCGCGGCCGGGCGTGACGCCGCCGACGAGCTGCGTGCCATAGTCGAGCGCGGCCTGCGAATGAAAGGTTCCCTGCTTGCCGGTGAAACCCTGGCAGATGACCCGCGTGTTGCGATTGACCAGGATGCTCATGCCTTGCCTCGGGCCAGCGCCACCACCTTGCGTGCCGCGTCGGTGAGATCGGTGGCGGCGGTGATGGTGAGGCCGCTCTTTGCCAGCAGCGCGCGCGCGCGCTCAGCATTGGTGCCCTCCAGCCGCACCACCACCGGCACCTGCACGCCGACATTCTTCACCGCATCGATGATGCCCTCGGCGATGAGGTCGCAGCGCACGATGCCGCCGAAGATGTTCACCAGCACCGCGCGCACCCGGGAGTTGGACAGGATCAGGCCGAACGCCGCGCTCACCCGCTCGGCGGTCGCCCCGCCGCCGACGTCGAGAAAATTCGCCGGCCGCCCGCCGTGCAGCTTGATCAGGTCCATGGTGGCCATCGCCAGCCCCGCACCGTTCACCATGCAGGCGATGTTGCCGTCGAGCGAGACGTAGTTGAGATCGTGCTCGGCGGCACGCCGCTCCATCGGGTCCTCCTGGCTGGCATCGCGCAGCTGCGCCAGCTCCGGGTGACGAAACAGGGCGTTGTCGTCGACGTTGATCTTGGCATCGAGCGCGAGCAGCGCCCCGCCGCGCGTGACCACGAGCGGGTTCACTTCCACCAGGCTCAGGTCCTTGGCGATGTACAGCCGGTAGAGCGCCGCGGCCAGCGACTGAAACTCCGCGAGCTGTGCGCCGGACAGTCCCAGGCCGAAGGCCAGCTGGCGCGCTTCGTAGGCCTGGAAGCCGGCGGCCGGATGAACCACGACCGCGAGGATCTTGTCCGGGGTCTCGTGGGCCACCGCCTCGATGTCCATGCCGCCGGCCGCCGAGGCGATGAGGGCGAGCGCGGCGCGCTCGCGGTTGAGCGTCAGCGAGAGGTACAGCTCGCGCGCGATGTCCGAGCCGCTCTCGACGTACACGCGTCCGACGGGCAGCCCCTCAGGTCCGGTCTGGGCAGTCACCAGGCGCTTGCCGAGCATCGCGCCGGCGGCGGCGCGCACCGCCTCGACGTCGCGCGCGAGCTTCACCCCGCCCGCCTTGCCGCGCCCGCCGGCATGTACCTGCGCCTTGATGACCCACACCGAGCCGCCGAGCGCACGGGCGGCCTCCGCAGCCTCATCCGCACTCGCCGCCACGCGGCCGGACGGCACCGGCACGCCGTAGCTGCGGAACAGGTCCTTCGCCTGGTATTCGTGCAGGTTCATTGCGCGTACAGATTCAGCGGCGCCAAGCGCAGGTAAAGCGCGCATTCTGATGAAAATGAGCGCCGCTGGCCAGCCGCCACGCACTGCGGTGCAAACGAGCAGGCCGCCCGCGTGCTCGTCCCCCCGCGCGCCGTGCGATGCGCATCGCGTTCCGGACCGCGGTGAAGGTGCTAGAGTCGCCCGCCTCGACGTCCGACTCCCCATCCGCCTTGCCTGCAAACTCGGCCAGCGCCGCCGCCCTCACCGCGACCCCGAGCGACCTCGCCTGGCGCGTGATCGGGCTGCTCAATCTCTATCGCTTGCTGGTACCGCTGGTACTGCTGGCCATGCAGTCCTTCGCCGGTCCGGACTGGGGACTGGTGACCGCACGGCCGCGGCTCTTCATAGGGGCGTGCATCACCTATTTCACGGCGGCCATCCTGCTGGTGATCGCCCGCCGGTTGCACTGGTCGAGCTTGCGGATCGTGGCCCTGGTCAACGCGAGCGTCGACGCCCTAGCCATCGGACTCATTCTCTATGCGAGCGGCGGCAGCGCCAGCGGGCTGGGGATCCTGCTGGTGCTGCCGGTGTTCGCTCTGACCGTGCTCGCCGACCGGCGCGATGCGCTGCTGATCGCCGCGGCGGCCGCTTTGGCAGTGCTCGTGCAGCAGGTCTTCGTCGGTGTCAGTGGCAGTGCCCCGAGCGCCGATTACGTGACCGCGGGAGTGTTCGGCGCGGTGCTGTTCCTGGTAGCGCTGGCGACCGGGCCGGTGGCCACCCGCCTGCGCCAGAGCGAAGCGGTGGTGCGCCGCCAGGAGGTCGACCTCGCCAACATGGCGCAGCTGTCGCAGTACATCGTGCAGCACCTGCGTGAAAGCATCCTGGTGCTCGACGAGCAGGATCGCATCCGGCTCATCAACGAGTCGGCGGCGCAGATCCTCGGGGACCAGCTGGCCGTTCCCGACGCGCTGATCGGTGAGGCCTGCCCGCGCCTGCTCTATCTGCTGGAGTCCTGGCGCAAGAGCGGCGCGCACGGCAGCAGTGTGGCACCGGAGCCGACGTTCGTGGCGGCCGACGGCGCGCGCATGGTTCGCGCCCATTTTGCACCGCTGGCGAGCAATCCGGGGCCGGTGCTCATCTTTCTCGAGGACACGAGTCTCATCGAAGAGAAGGTCCAGCAATCGAAGCTCGCGGCCCTCGGACGCTTGAGCGCGAGCATCGCGCACGAGATCCGCAATCCCGTCGGCGCCATGAGTCACGCGGGGCAACTGCTGGCCGAGTCGCCGCGCCTGGCGGATGAGGACCGGCGTCTCACGCAGATCATCCGCAGTAACGCCGAGCGGGTCAGCGGCATCATCGACAACGTGCAGCGCCTGTCGCGCCGTGAGCTGGCACACCTGGAATCGCTGTCGCTGGCGAGCTGGAGCGAGGAATTCCGCGAGGAGTTCTGCGAGACGATGCAGTGGCAGTCCGAGCGCCTCATCGTGAGCGCCATGAGTCCCGACCTCGAGGTGCGGGTCGATCCGGATCAGCTGCGCCAGATCGTGTGGAATCTGTGTGAGAATGCCCTCAGGCACGCGATCGCGGCTAACCCGGACGAGAAGATCGAGATACGCTACGGTCGCATGGCATCGAGCGAGCGTCCATTCCTGGAGGTGGCTGATCGTGGCGGGGGCGTCGCGCCGGAGCACGCCGAGCGGATCTTCGAGCCCTTCTACAGCGGCGGCCATGGCAGCGGGCTCGGGCTGTTCCTGGCCCGCGAGCTGGCCCAGGCCAACCGCGCCACGCTGCTCTATGAGCCCCGTGCGGGAGGTGGCAGCATCTTCCGTGTGGTGTTTGCCGATCCGCACCGCTGGGAGACGTAATGAGCGACGCCGTCGCGGATAACCGCCAGGCAGCCGCGGCACAGCCGGTGGTACTGGTCGTCGATGATGAACCCGACCTCCTCGAGCTCGTCAGCCTCACGCTGAATCGCATGAATCTGCGCACACGCACAGCGGCGGATCTCGCCACTGCGCGCAAGCTGCTCAAGGCAGAGCGTTTCGACCTGTGTCTCACCGACATGCGCCTGCCCGATGGCGACGGGCTCGAGCTGGTGGCCTGGATCCAGGAAAACCGCGCCACGGTTCCCGTGGCCGTCATCAGCGCCCACGGCAACGTCGAGTCCGCGGTGCGGGCGCTGAAACTCGGGGCCTTCGACTTCGTGTCGAAGCCACTCGACCTCGGCGTGCTGCGCAAGCTGGTGGGCAGCGCCATCAAGCTCGGCAGCGCACCCGACGGCGAGACCGCCGCCACGCTGAGCGGCCCCAGGCTGCTCGGCAGCTCGCAGGTCATGGAGCAGGTGCGCGAGATGATCGGACGCGTCGCCCGCAGCCAGGCGCCGGTGCACATCTGCGGCGAGTCGGGGACCGGCAAGGAGCTCGTCGCCCGCATGATCCACGAGAGCGGCGCGCGGCGCGAGGGGCCGTTCGTCGCGGTCAATTGCGGCGCCATCCCCACCGAGCTCATGGAGAGTGAGCTCTTCGGCCACAAGCGCGGCAGCTTCACGGGCGCCGTGGCCGACAAGAAGGGGCTGGTGCAGAGCGCCGAGGGCGGCACGCTGTTTCTCGACGAGGTGGCCGACCTGCCGCTGCACATGCAGGTGAAACTGCTGCGGGTCGTGCAGGAGAAAAGCGTGCGCCCGGTCGGTGAAGCCCGCGAAGAGACGGTCGATGTGCGCATCCTGTCCGCCACGCACGGCAACCTCGCGGAGCTGGTGGCGCAGGGCTTGTTCCGCGAGGATCTGTTCTACCGCATCAACGTCATCGAGCTGCGAGTGCCGGCGCTGCGCGAGCGCAGTGGCGACATAGCCGAGATCGCCGAGGCCATTTTGCAGCGCCTCGGCCGCCGCGCGGGCGGCTTCCCGGCGCAGATCTCGCCGGAGGCCGTGGCGACGCTCGGGGCCTACCCGTTCCCCGGCAACGTGCGCGAGCTGGAGAACGTCCTGGAGCGGGCACTGACCCTGTCCACCGGCGGCATGATCGGCCCGGAGCACATCCGGCTGCGCGCCACGACACCGTCGGCCCTCGAGTCCCGGGTTACGGTAACTGCCGCGCCGGCTGCCGGCGGCACCGCGCTCGGCAGTCAGCTCGAGAGCATCGAGCGCGACGCCATCGTCAAGGCGCTGGAGAAGACGCGCTACAACAAGACCGCGGCCGCGAAGCTGCTGGGGATGAGCTTTCGGGCGTTGCGCTACCGCATCAAGAAGCTGGGCATCGAATAGTCTCGCGCCGCCGCGGCCGACGCCGGCGCAGGTGACGGTCCGAGTCACTTTGTGACGCGAAAGCCGGCTCGTGGCGTCAACCTGCGACAGGGATTAAGTCAGCAAGGCTCCCATCTGTCGCGCATCTTCTCTAGCAATAACAAGGGATTAGGAGCTTGCGGGCTGCGTGGCACGCCGCTTGCTTTGATCTGCTCAGCGCGCCTTTTGCGCCGCTTGGTTTCTGTCCCTCAAACTTTCAGGAGTTAGTGCAAATGAAGGCTCTTCAAAAGGGTTTTACCCTCATCGAGTTGATGATCGTGGTCGCGATCATCGGCATTCTTGCCGCGATCGCGATCCCCGCCTACCAGGACTACACCGTGCGCTCGAAGGTAACGGAAGGTCTGGGCCTGGCTGATGCCTACAAGACAGGTGTCTCGGAGGCCTTCGAGTCGAACGGCATCCCCGGCGTTCTGTCGTACTGCACGGCCGGCACCGGCGCCACGTTTACCCCGACGAAGTACGTGAATAACATCACGTGCAGCACCGCCAACGGCCAGATCACCGTCAAGTACAACAACGCGACCATCACCCAGATGACCGCGAACAACATGACGATCCTGCTGACCCCGGAAATCAACAACGGCGGCTATGTCAACCTGACTACGGCCAACGCGGTGGGCAGCATCGACTGGGCATGCACGTCGGCGGCTGTCACCACGGCGACTAACGAAGGCTTTACCGGTATTGCTCTGACTGCCGGTACTGTGCTGGCGAAGTACGCCCCGACACAGTGCAAGTAAACTGCTGATTCTGTAGTTGACCTAACGGGGCCCCTTCGCAAGAAGGGGCCTCTTTTTTTGGGAGCGCGCTCACGTACCTGGGGGTCGGGTTGTGCGAACCTGCCCTTCAGGTCTGCCATGCGAACGCACGTTGTCAACAAGGGCTTCACGCTCATCGAGCTCATGATCGTGGTCGCGATCATCGGCATTCTCGCCGCGATCGCGATTCCCGCGTATCAGAACTACGTCGTCAGGGCGCGCGTGTCGGAAGGGTTGCAACTGGCGAGCGCTCCCAAGGTCGCGATCGCCGAGGCCTTCAACTCCAACGCGACGGCGGGTGTCGCTGCCGCGGCAGGCGCCTGGACCTTCACGCCGACCAAGTACGTCAGCAACGTCACGATCAGTAACGTGGATGGCACGATCACCGTGACGTACAACCTGGCGAACATCGCCAATATCGTCGGAGCCGGAAACACGCTGACCCTCACCCCGCAGATCGATGTGGGGGGCGCGTACAATCTGCTGAACGTGGCGGGCATCACGGGCAGCATTGACTGGGCCTGCGCCTCGACCAGCAGCCAGAGCGCCGCCAGCGTGAACCCCCCCATGCTGATTTCACCTAACGTCCCGGCTGCAACGATGCCGAGCCGGTACGTACCCCCGGAGTGCAAGTAAGGCGGCCAGCGGGAAAGCAGCTCTGCCTGGTCGTCGCGAGCCGGGCGGGCCAGCGGGGCTGCGTCAATTGGGAGGCCAGTCACGTAGCGCGCCTGGCCGCGTGTGCGAGTATGCGCGCTGGATTTGACAATTGATTGAGACGGTCCCTCCGGTAGACTAGGGTCCGTCCGTCGTACGGGGCATGTCGTAACTCCATGAACGAAAACGCTTCTGTGGCGTTAACTGGCGCGCGCACTGGGCTTGGGGGCCTGCCCCAGCGCCTGGTGCAGGACGGGCTGATCGAGGAGGCGGCCATGCTCGAGGCCGTGAACCTCGCCCGCGAGCGCAAGACCAGCGTCGTTACGCAGCTCGTGGCCAGTGGGGCGGCCAACGCGCGTGATATCGCGATAGCCGCTTCCAACGAATTCGGGGTGCCGCTGTTCGACCTGGACGCGGTGAGCGTGGATCTCGATTCGGTGCGCCTGGTGAGCGACAAGCTGCTCGCCAAGCATCGTGTGCTGCCGCTGTTCCGGCGCGGCAAGCGGCTGTTTCTCGCGGTGGCGGATCCGACCAACCTGCACGCGATTGACGAGGTGAAGTTCCAGACCAGCCTCGGCATCGAGGCGATTGTGGTCGAGGACGACAAGCTGCAGGTAGCCATCGACAAGGCGATCGAGCAGTTCGACAACCAGATGTCGGCCCTCACCAGCGACGACGGCGACGTCGACCTCGAGTCGCTCGAGGTCACCGGCGGCGAGGACGAGCTCGACGACAAGGTTGGCCGCGATGACGTCGAAGACGCGCCCATCGTGCGCTTCGTGAACAAGGTCATGCTCGATGCCATCCGCCGCGGCGCCTCGGACATTCACTTCGAGCCTTTCGAGAAGATGTATCGCGTCCGGCTGCGCATGGACGGCGTGCTCAAGGAGATTGCCCAACCCCCCGTGCAGCTCGCTCCGAAGCTCGGCGCGCGATTGAAGGTCATGTCGCGCATGGATATCGCCGAGCGGCGCGTCCCGCAGGACGGCCGCATCAAGATGAAGCTGTCGAAGAATCGCGCCATCGATTTCCGCGTCAGCACCTGCCCGACGCTGTTCGGCGAGAAAATCGTGCTGCGTATTCTCGACCCGGCGCAGGCGATGCTCGGCATCGACTCGCTCGGCTACGAGTCTTTCCAGAAAGACTTGTACATGAAATACCTGGCAAAGCCCCAGGGCATGATCCTGGTGACCGGGCCCACCGGCAGCGGCAAGACCGTGTCGCTCTACACCGGACTCAACATCCTCAATCGCGAGGACACCAACATCTCCACCGCGGAGGACCCGGCGGAAATCAATCTCCCCGGGGTCAACCAGGTGAACGTCAATGCCAAGGTGGGACTGACCTTCGCCGCCGCGATGCGCGCCTTCCTGCGCCAGGACCCTGACGTCATCATGGTGGGCGAGATCCGCGATCTCGAGACCGCCGAGATCGCCATCAAGGCCGCGCAGACCGGCCACCTGGTGCTCTCGACTCTGCACACCAACGATGCGCCGCAGACGCTCACCCGCATGGTCGACATGGGGGTCAAGCCCTATGCCATTGCGACCTCGGTGAGCCTCATCATTGCGCAACGCCTGGCGCGGCGGCTGTGCAACACCTGCAAGCAGCCGCGCGAGATCCCGAAAGAGGCCCTGCTCAAGGAGGGCTTCGCCGAAAGCGATGTGGCGCAGGGATTGAAGATATTCGCCCCGAAGGGGTGCGCCAACTGCACCGACGGCTACAAGGGACGCACCGGAATCTACCAGGTACTGCCGGTCACCGAGTCCATCGCGCGCATCATTCTCGCTTCGGGCAGCGCGGTAGACATCGCTCAGCAGGCGGCCAAGGAAGGGGTTTGGGATCTGCGGCGCGCGGGGCTGGAGAAAGTGAAGAACGGGCTAACGAGTCTCGAGGAAGTCAACAGCGTCACGGTCGAGTGACGAAGGACGTAAGGCATGGCTCAGGCAGCAGCAGCAAGCACCGGCTCGGTTCGGGTGATCAAGCGCGACGTCGCTTTCGCCTGGGAGGGTCGCGACAAGAAGGGCGCCCTGGTCAAGGGCAAGAGTGTGGCGCCCGACGAGCAGACCCTGCGGGCCGAACTGCGCCGACAGGGCGTCGCGGCCTCGAGAATCCGCAAGCAGCGTCAGGTTGCCAAGGGCGGCAAGATCAATCCGGGCGACATTGCGATCTTCAGCCGTCAGCTCGCCACCATGCTCGCCGCCGGCATACCGATGGTGCAGGCCTTCGAGATCGTCGGCGCCGGCAACGAGAAGACCGCCATGCGCAAGCTCATTCTCGACGTCAAGGCCGACGTCGAAGGGGGCACCTCACTGCACGAGGCGATCGCCAAGCACCCGCTGTATTTCGATGATCTGTTCGTGAATCTCGTGGAGGCAGGTGAGCAGGCGGGCGCTCTGGAGACGCTGCTCGACAAGGTTGCGACCTACAAGGAGAAGACCGAGGCGCTGAAGAAAAAGATCAAGAAAGCGCTGTTCTATCCGGCGGCCGTGCTGGTGGTCGCGGTACTCGTCACCACGGTGCTGCTGATATTCGTGATTCCACAGTTCCAGTCCCTGTACAAGGGCTTTGGCGCCGATCTTCCGGCGTTCACGCTGTTCGTGATCGGTCTGTCGGAGTTCGTGCAGCACAAGGGAATCTATCTCGCGATCGTGATCGGGGGTGCCATTTTTGCCTTCGGCTATTTCAGGAAACGCTCCCGGGCCATGCGCGAGTTCCTGGATCGCCTCAGTCTGAAGCTTCCGATTGTCGGACCCATCCTGCGCAAGGCGGCCATTGCCCGCTACGCGCGCACCCTCTCGACCATGTTCTCAGCCGGCGTGCCGCTGGTCGAGGCGCTCGAATCGGTGGCCGGTGCGACCGGCAATATCGTCTACGAGAGCGCGGTACTGAGGATGCGCGATGAGGTCGCCACCGGCCAGCGCCTGCAGCGCGCCATGGAGAACACCGGCCTGTTCCCCAACATGGTGAACCAGATGATCGCGGTCGGCGAGGAGTCGGGTTCGCTCGACGAGATGTCCGGCAAGGTCGCAACGTTCTACGAGGCCGAGGTCGACAACGCGGTCGATTCCATGTCGAGTCTGCTCGAGCCGCTGATCATGCTCATTCTCGGGGTGTTGGTTGGCGGCCTGGTGATCGCGATGTATCTGCCGATCTTCAAGCTGGCCTCAGTGGTCTAAAGGCGGCAAGCGGCGCGCCTGAAACGCGCGCCGCGCGGCGCCGTTGCGCTCGACGCAAGGACGACCATGTCCGTGATCGCGCTGCTGGCCGCCTCGCCCGCTTTGCTCATCGGCGCCTGCCTGGTGCTGGGCCTCGTGGTCGGCAGCTTCCTCAACGTCGTCGTCTATCGCCTGCCCATCATGCTCGAGCGGCAATGGCGCGAGCAGTGTGCCGAAACCCTGCAGGGCGACGCGGCGGCCGGCGCAGTGCCGACGCCCGCAGGCGCGGAGCCCTTCAACCTCATCGTGCCGCGCTCGGCCTGTCCGTCCTGCCAGACCCCCATCGCGGCCTGGCACAACCTGCCAGTGCTCTCCTGGATCCTGCTGCGGGGGCGCTGCGCCTACTGCACCAAACCCATTGCGGCGCGCTATCCGCTGGTGGAGCTCCTCACGGGATTGCTGAGTGCGGCCGTGGCCTGGCAGCTCGGTTTCGGCTGGCCGACGCTGGCCGCGCTGCTGTTTACCTGGTCCCTGGTCGCGCTCACCTTCATCGACCTCGACCATCAGTTGCTGCCCGACACGCTCACCCTGCCGCTGCTGTGGGGCGGACTTGCCTTCAGCCTGTTGGCCGCCCCGAGCGGCGGCGCAAGCGTGCCGGTGGACCTGCGTTCGAGCCTCATCGGGGCGATGGCGGGTTACGTAAGCCTGTGGAGCGTCTATCATCTGTTCCGCCTCCTCACGGGGAAGGAAGGCATGGGGTATGGCGACTTCAAGCTCTTTGCCGCACTCGGTGCCTGGCTCGGCTGGCAGATGCTGCTGCCGGTCATCCTCACCGCCGCGGTGACCGGCGCCGTGGTGGGCATCGCGGTCATCACCGTGCGCGGACAGAACCGCTCCACGCCGATCCCCTTCGGTCCGTTTCTGGCCGCGGCCGGGTGGCTGATGCTCATGTTCGGCCCGCGGCTCGTGGCGCGCTACTTCGGCCTGTTCGCGCCGCACCCGTGAGCAGCCCCGTTAGCGCACGTGCGTTTCGTGTGGGACTGACCGGCGGCATCGCCAGCGGCAAGTCGACTGCGGCGGGCTTCTTCGGTGCGTTCGGCGTACCGATCCTCGACAGCGACCAGGTGGCGCGCGACGTCGTCGAGCCCGGTCAGCCGCCGCTGGAACGGCTGGTCGAGCGCTTCGGGCGCTCGATCCTCACGCCCGACGGGCATCTCAACCGGCCGGCGCTGCGCGACATCGTGTTCTCCGATCCCAGGGCGCGCGCGGACCTCGAGGCGCTCACGCACCCGGCGATCGGCGCCGCGCTCGAGGCGCGCTCGGCGGTCGCCGGCGGCCCCTATCAGATCCTGGTCATTCCGCTGCTGGTGGAAAAAAATCTCGCCGCGCACGTCGATCGCGTGCTGGTCATCGACTGCGACGAAGCGCTGCAGCTCGCGCGGCTGAGCGAGCGCGACGGCTCGACCCCGGCGCAGGCGCGCGCGATCATCGCCGCGCAGGCCTCGCGCGCCGCGCGGCTCGAGGCGGCCGACGACGTGATCCACAACGACTCGGACCGCGGCGCGCTCGAGCGGCAGGTCCGTGCCCTGCACACGCGCTACCTGGAGCTCGCCTCACGAGCTTAGCGGCTGGCCGCGGGCGCACGGCGTTTACGCTGCCGCAGACGTCAAGCACAATAGCGCTGATGGAACCCGCCCTATCCGCAGCCGAAGCCCAGGCGGCACCTGCCGCCGATCCGGCGGTGCTCGTCTTCGAGCAGCCGCTGAACGAGCGAACGCGCACCTTCCTGCGCCTGGACTTCCTCTACAACCAGGCGCTCCATCACAACGAGGTGGCCAGTCCCTGGGGCAGCCGGGCGGCGATGGCGAGCCTCATCGACATCCTCGCCATCACCACGCGCGGCGACGTGCGCTCGGATGTACTGAAGGAGCTCGAAGGCCACCTGGGTTCCCTCAATGCCTTCCAGGCCAATCCCGGTGTCGATCCGCAGCGCCTCAAGGCCCTCATGTCGAACCTCGTGCGGCTGCGCACTGACCTCATGGGCGCCGGCTCGGCATTCCTGCAGCCGCTGCGTGACTCGGAGTTCGTGAATGCGATCAAGCATCGCAGCGCCATCCCGGGCGGAACGTGCGAGTTCGACCTGCCCGATTACTATTTCTGGCTGGCGCAGCCGGAGGAAACCCGCCTGCGCAGCTTCAGCCAGTGGCTGGGACTGCTGCGTCCGATGTGCGATGCGATCGCTGAGCTCTTGTGGCTCACGCGCCAGAACGGCCGTACGCGTCAGGAGATCGCCGGCGGCGGTAACTTCAGCATCGCCTTCGAGCGCGACAATCCGCTGCAGCTGCTACGCATCTCGCTGCCCGCCGCCGCCGGCCTCTACCCGGAAATCAGCGGCAGTCATCACCGCTGCAGCCTGCGCTTCCTCACCTGGCACGGTCTGATCACCCGTCCCACGCAGACCCAGGCCGACGTGCCGTTCCTGTTGACCTGCTGCCCCTGAGGAGCTCATGAGTCCGTCGCGTGTCAGATGCCCGACTTGCGAGCGCGAGCTGGAGTGGGACCGCGCACCGTTTCGTCCGTTCTGCAGCGAGCGCTGCCGGCTGATCGACCTGGGAGCGTGGCTGTCGGGTGAGCGCGCCATCCCCGCCGAGGCGACGCCAGTGCCGCCCGAGGACGCCGATCCCGCTGAGGGGGGGCCGCGCCGAGCATGAGATTCCGTCTCACGGCCTTCGGCCTGCACCTCGCCGGCAGTGCCTGTGCCCTCACACTCATCCTGGGCGGCCTGTACCTCGGCTGGTATCGCGGCCCGGGCTGGTATCTCACCGAAGTGGCACGTGTCGTATTCATCGTCGTGATGGTGGACGTGGTTGTGGGCCCCACGCTCACGCTCATCATCGCCAATCCGCGCAAGTCGCGGCGCTCACTGGCGCGCGACATCGGCGCCATCGTGACCGTACAGATCGCCGCTCTCATTTACGGCACCGTCACGCTGTGGAGCGGACGTCCGCTCTACTACACCTTCTCGGGGGACCGGCTGGAGATCGTTCAGGCCTCCGACCTCGCGGCGCCGGAGATCGCCCGGGGGCGCAAGGAGAACCCGGCGCTCGCACCGCATTGGTACAGCCTGCCGCGCTGGGTGTGGGCGCCGCTGCCGGACGACCCGGAAGAGGCGGCGAAGATCGTCAACGGGACGATCTTCGGCGGCGGCGGCGACGTCATCGACATGCCGCGCTACTTCAAGTCCTGGACCGCGGGCCTCCCGGAGCTGCGCAAGCACCTGAGCACGATCGACGACCTCAAGCAGCAGCTCTCAGCCAAAGAGCTGCAGACGGTCAAGGCGCGCATGGCCGCCGCGCAGCTCGACCCCGCGCAGCGCAACGCCCTGCTGATGTGGGGAGAGGTGCGCAAGCTCATCGTCGTCTTCGACCCGGCAAGCGCGCGCATCCGGGCAATACTGAAGACGGTCTGAAGCGCTGCGGCCCAAGCGGCGGACTTAAGCGTTGCTACTGCCCCTGCGGCGGGTCGCCCAGCGCCAGCCACTTCGCCAGGAACGCCCACTGGTCGGCGAACTCCTCGATCTGCATCCACACCGGCTTGCCCGCGCCGTGCCCGGCCCGGGTCTCGACGCGGATCAGGATCGGGTTGGCGCAGATCTGCACCGCCTGCAGCGCGGCGGCGAACTTGTAGCTATGCCAGGGCACCACGCGATCGTCGTGGTCGGCGGTGGTGATGAGCGTGGGCGGGTAGCAGGTGCCCTGCCTGACATTCTGCACCGGCGAATAGGCATACAGCGCACGGAACTGCTCCGGGTCCTCGGCCAGCCCGTAGTCGGAAGCCCACTGCCGCGCGTTGGCGCTGGCGGTGTGATAGCGCAGCATGTCGAGCACGCCGACCGCGGGCAGCGCCGCGGCGAACAACTCGGGACGCTGCGTCATCGCGGCACCGATCAGCAGCCCGCCGTTGCTGCGGCCGTAGATGCCGAGGCGCGCGCTGCGCGTGTAATGCTCGCTAACGAGGTACTCCGCGGCGGCGATGAAGTCATCGAACACACGCTGCTTGTTCTCGAGCGTGCCGGCCTTGTGCCAGGCCTCGCCGTACTCGCCGCCGCCACGCAGATTGGCCTCGACGTAGGTGCCGCCCATCTCCAGCCACGCTTCCACGGACGGGCGGTAGCTTGGCGTGAGCGAGACGTCGAAGCCGCCGTAGCCGTACAGCAGCAACGGCTGGTTGCCGTCCCGGGCCGCATCGCGGCGGTGCGTGACATACATCGGCACGCGCGTGCCGTCCTTGCTGTTATAGAACACCTGCTCGGTGACGAACTGCGCGGCGGCGGCGGGGGGCAGCGCGCCGCGCCACAGGCTCGCGCGGTTGGCGGGCACGTCGAAGCGGTAGATGCGCGGTGGCGTCAGATAATCGGTGTAGGAGAAAAAGGTCTCGCTCTGCGCCTCCTCGCCCTGGAAGCCTTCGATGCCTCCCAGACCCGGCAGCGCTACCTCGCCCACCGGGCGCCCGTCGCGCTCGTAGACGCGCGCCACCCCATGGGCATCCTCGACGTATCTGGCGATGATGCGGCCGCCGACGTAGGTGGCCTCCTCGAGAGCTGCGGCACCCTCGTGCACGACGACGCGCGCGCTCGCTCCCGGCTCGCGCGCGTCGACGGCGATCACGTGGCCGAGCGGCGCAGCCGCGGTGCTCTGGAAGAACAGCTCGGAGCGGTGCTGGCCGATGTAGCGGTAGCGCCCGTCCCAGGCCGCGAACAGCGGCCGCGGTGCAGCGCCGGGGTGCTGCAGATCGATGAGATCGACGCCGTTCTTCTCGTACCCCTCGACGAGCGTGACGATGAGGTAGTGCCCATCCTCGCTCACGCGCGCGACCGGCACGTGCGTCGGGTGGTTGCTCACCTCGTACACCACGGTATCGTGATCCTGCGGCGTGCCGAGGCGGTGGAAGTACACGGCCGGCCGCCCGGAGTCGTCGCCGCGCCCGCCCGGCAGCGCCGGGTAGCGGCTGTAGTACACCCCCGAATCGTCGCGCGCCCAGGAGACGCCCCAGAACTTGGTGAAGCGCAGCGTGTCCGGCAGGTCGGTCGCGTCCGCAACGCGCCGGAAGCGCCACAGCTGCCAGTCGGTACCGCCGTCGGACACCGCGTACGCCACCACGTCGCCGCGCACGTCGGGGGTGAACTCCGACAGTGCGACGGTGGCATCGGCGCGCGCCGTATTCGGATCGTAGAGCAGGCGCCCCCGGGCATCGGCAGCGTCGGCGACCATCAGCACGCTCTGGTTCTGCGTGCCGTCGTTGTGCAGATAGAAGTAATGCGTACCGCGCTTCAGCGGCACGTCGTAGCGCTCGTAGTCCCACAGCTGCGCCAGGCGCGCCTTCACCCACGCCCGCCACGGCAGCGCCGCGAGCCGCGGCTGTGCCAGCGCGTTTTCCCTGTTGACCCACTGCGGTCACCGCCGGCGAATCAAGATTCTCCAGCCAGCGATACGGATCGGCGACCCGGGTGCCGAAATAATTGTCCGCCACGTTGACGCGCGCGGTGATGGGATAGATCGGCGCCGCCGCCGCCGGTGGCAGGCCGACGGCCGTCTCGGTGACGGTGGGTATGGACTTGCCGCCCGGTCCGCTGCCGGGGAATGGCTGCGGGCCGCCCGGCTGCGTGCCGGCGCACGCCGCCAGCAGGCCGAGGGCGCACGACACGAGGGCGCGGGGGGCCATGGGCCGTGCGCCCGTCAGGGAAACTTGATCTTGCCGCCCCCAGCCGGTGCGGGGCCGGGCCCGACGCCGCTGCCGACCTCCGGCACCACGATGCGCGAAGCCGCCTCGCGGCGCAGCTCGCGTGCCTCGTCGATGGCCTGCTCGAGCGCCACCTTGACGCCGTCGGGGAACTTGCCGAGAGCCTCGGCCAGCGTCTTGGCCTCGATCTCGAAGCCGAGCGGCAGCACGCCGGCGGGGGTGAGCAGCTGGGTCTGTCCGGAGTACAGCACCGCGCGCGACGGGTCGGGTGATCCGTCGGCGGTGACCGGCGTCAGCCGCCGGATGCTGCCGGCGCGCCGATCGGTGAACACGTCCTCGCGGTACAGCGCCGCCGGATCGAGCTGGATGTCAGGGAGATCGTTCTGCGCTGCCATGTCTCACGCCTTGCATTGCCAGCGTTGATTGTACACGCCCGCCTGCGCACTCAGCGCGGCGGAGGGAGGGCCTGCAGCGCTGCAATGAAGGGCCGGTCCGCTGCGAGGATGTCGTGCTCGGCGAGCCGCGCGGGCGCAACCCACTTGAGCGGCTGACCCTCCAGCGGCCGCGGCGTGCCGCGGAACGCGGCGACGATCCACAGCGACAGCTCGACGTCGCGCTCCTCGTAGGCGTGCTCGAGCCGCATGAGCTCGCGCGCCGCCTGCACTTCGATGCCGAGTTCCTCGCGCAGCTCGCGCGTCAGCGCCGCCTGCGCGCTCTCCCCCGCGGCCACTTTCCCGCCGGGAAATTCCCAGTGCCCGGCCATGTGCTTACCCGCGGTGCGCTGCGCGATCAGCACCTGGCCGCAGGCGTCGTAGAGCGCCGCCGCCACCACCTGCATGCGCGGCCTGCCGCGCGCGGCGCGCGAGCGCGGCGCGGCGCTACTCGACGCTCGAGAGCGCACCGTGGCAGTGCTTGTACTTCTTGCCCGACCCGCACGGACAGGGCTCGTTGCGCCCGACCTTGCGCTCGCCGCGCACGAAGGTGCCCGGGCCTTCCGCCAGCGGCGCTGCTGCAGGCCCGGCGTGGCGCTCTGCGCCGGGCGACACGCCGCGCGCGCCGGCCGCCGCGGGTACCTCGCCCGCCAGCAGTGCGGAGCCTGCCTCGGCGTGCTGCGCTTGCAGAGCGCGCATCAGGCGCAGCCGCCGCTCCTCTTCCTCGCGGTCGATCTCCTCCTGGGTACGCACATCGATCGTGGCGATGAGCGAGGTGGTCTCGTACTTGATGCGCTCGAGCATGCCGGCGAACATCTCGAAGGCCTCGCGCTTGAACTCGAAGCGATAGTCCTTCTGCGCATAGCCGCGCAGGTGGATACCCTGGCGCAGGTAGTCCATCGCCGCCAGGTGCTCGCGCCAGTGCTGGTCGAGCTTGCGCAGCATCATTTCCTTCTCGACGTGACGCATGATCGGCGCGCCCACGCGCGCCACCTTGGCGTCGTAGGCCTCGTGCGCCGCATGCACCACGCGAGCGCGCAGCGCCTCGATCTCGAGCTCCGGCTCCTGCGCGAGCCAGCCCTTCGGATCGATGCGGGTATTGAAGTCCTTGAGCACCGCCGCGGCGAGCCCGTCCAGGTCCCAGTCGGCGGCCACTGCCTGGCGCGGCAGGTACTGCTCGAGCAGCGTGCCGATCGAGTCCTCCAGCAGCCCGTGGATGGCGCCGGAGAGATCCTCGGTGCCCATGATCTCGGTGCGCTGCGCGTACACCACCTTGCGCTGATCGTTGGCGACGTCGTCGAACAGCAGCAGGTTCTTGCGGATGTCGAAGTTGTGCGACTCGACCTTGCGCTGCGCCTTCTCGATCTGGCGGGTGAGCATGCCACTCTCGATCACCTCGCCTTCCTTCATGCCGGCCATCTTCAGCAGCCGCTGCGTGCGCAGCGGATCGCCGAAGATGCGCATCAGGTTGTCCTCCATCGACAGGTAGAAGCGGCTCGAGCCCGGATCGCCCTGGCGGCCCGAGCGGCCGCGCAGCTGGTTGTCGATGCGGCGCGACTCGTGCCGCTCGGTGCCGACGATGTGCAGGCCGCCGGCGCCGACCACCTTGTCGTGCCGCAGCTGCCATTCGGCGCGCAGCTGCTCGCGGGTCGCGTCGTCGAGCTGCCCGGCGGCGGCGAGCTCCGCCTCCAGGTTGCCGCCGAGCACGATGTCGGTGCCGCGGCCGGCCATGTTGGTGGCGATGGTCACCCCGCCCGGCCGGCCGGCCTGCGCGACGATGTGCGCCTCGCGCTCGTGCTGCTTGGCGTTCAGCACCTCGTGGGGCACGCCCTCCTTGTGCAGCAGCCCGGAGAGGTATTCGGAGGTCTCGATGGAGGTGGTGCCCACCAGCACCGGCTGCTCACGCGTCACGCAGTCGCGGATGTCCTCGATGATCGCCTTGAACTTGTCGCTCTGCGTCAGGTACACGAAGTCGGAATTGTCCTTGCGGACCATCGGGCGGTGGGTGGGGATCACCACCACCTCGAGGCCGTAGATCTGCATGAACTCCGGCGCCTCGGTGTCGGCCGTGCCGGTCATGCCGGAGAGCTTCTTGTAGAGGCGGAAGTAGTTCTGGAACGTGATCGAGGCGACCGTCTGGTTCTCCTCGCGCACCCGCACGCCTTCCTTGGCCTCGATGGCCTGGTGCAGCCCGTCCGACCAGCGCCGGCCGGGCATGGTGCGGCCGGTGAACTCATCGACGATGATCACCTCGCCGTCGCGCACGATGTACTCGACGTCGCGCTTGTAGAGCGCGTGCGCGCGCAGCGCCGCGTTCAGGTGATGCATCAGGCGGATGTTGGTCGAGTCGTACAGGCTCTCGCCTTCCTTCAGCAGTCCCGACTGCAGCATGAGCTGCTCGACGTGCTCGTGGCCGGCCTCGGTGATGTGCACCTGCTTGGTCTTCTCCTCCACGGCGAAATCCCCGGGTCCGTCCTCCTGCTTCTGCCGCGTGAGCCGCGGCACCAGGCCGTTGATGCGCAGGTACAGCTCGGTGCTCTCCTCGGCGGGACCGGAGATGATGAGCGGCGTGCGCGCCTCGTCGATGAGGATCGAGTCGACCTCGTCGACGACCGCGAAGCTCAGGCCGCGCTGCACGCGGTCCTCCAGCCGGTAAGCCAGATTGTCGCGCAGGTAGTCGAAGCCGAATTCGTTGTTGGTGCCGTAGGTGATGTCGCAGCCGTAGGCGGCGCGCTTTTCCGGCGGGCTCTGGGCGTTCTTGATCACCCCGACGGTGAGTCCGAGGAAGCGGTAAACCGGGCCCATCCAGTCCGCGTCGCGCTGCGCCAGGTACTCGTTGACGGTGACGATGTGCACGCCCTCGCCGGCGAGCGCATTGAGGTACGCCGGCAGCGTCGCCACCAGCGTCTTGCCCTCGCCGGTGCGCATCTCGGCGATCATGCCCCGGTGCAGCGTGATGCCGCCGATCAGCTGCACGTCGAAGTGCCGCATCTTCAGGGTGCGCACCGCCGCCTCGCGCACCACCGCAAACGCCTCCGGCAGCAGCTCATCGAGCGTCGCCCCGTCCTTCAGGCGCTGGCGAAACTCCGCGGTCTTGGCCCGCAGCGCCTCATCGCCGAGCTGCTTCGTCTGGGCTTCGAGCGCCGTGGCGGCGCGCACCTGGCGGCCGTAGCCGCGCACGATGCGCTCGTTGCGGCTGCCGAAAACACGGGTAAGAAGTTGGCGCAAGATTGACGGCTCGCTAGGTAAGGCAAAAACGGCTTTGGCCGTAGGGACTTGGCGAACCCCGCAGGGCCTGAAGAGGCGGCGTATTGTACGCAATTTGACGCCCCCACGGCCCAATTGGTTCGGGCGCCGCGAATTCAAGTGGGCAGGGCCTGGTGAAGCCACCGGCCCGATCGGGCTTAAGGAGTCGGGCGAAGGAGTCGGGCGCGCGTGGCGCTCAGCGGCCGATGTAGGAGAGCGGGTCGACCTGACGGCCGTTGCGCAGCACTTCGAAATGCACGTGCGGGCCGGTGGAGTGGCCGGTGGAGCCCATGAGGGCCACGGTGTCGCCGCGCTTGACGGTGTCGCCCACGCTGACCAGCGTGCGCTCGTTGTGCGCGTAGCGCGTGATGAAGCCGTCGCCGTGATTGATCTCGACGAGCTTGCCGTAGCCGGCGCGCTCGCCCGCCCAGGTCACGACGCCCGCGGCGACCGCCATCACGTTCGATCCCAATGGGCCCGCGAAGTCGAGGCCCTTGTGAAATTCCTCGCGCCCGTCGAAGGGGTCGGCGCGCTCGCCGAAATAGGAAGAGATGAACCCTTCGGACACCGGGCGCCCCTCCGGATGGATCTGCGCCTTCAGCTCGCGCGCCAGGATCAGGTTCTCGAGCGCTGCCAGCTGCGATTCGCGCTGCTCCACGCCCTGCTCGAGCCGCGCCAGCATGGCGGACAGGTCGGGGATCTGCGCGCTCTCGCCCTCGCCGTCGTTCTCCGGGCCGCCGCGCGGCGGATCGCGATCGAAGTCGAACTCGCGGCTGTCGATGTCGGCCATCTCGGTGAGGCGCCTGCCGAGGGCGTCGAGCCGGACCACGTGGGCGTTCATCTCGCCCAGGCGCATGGCCATGGCGTCCACGCGCAGCTGCAGCTGCTGGCGCAGGTCTGCGATCTGCTGTTTCTGCTGCACGAGGATCTTACCGAAGCGGTCGGTTTCGCCGAGTGCCAGGCGCTCGTGGTTGCCGTGCCCGACCTGCAGGCCGAGCGCGAAGGCACTGCCGAGGACCGCGAGCACGACCGCGGCGAGCACGCCTAGCGTCAGCGGCCGCGCGAGGTCGAAGCGCCGCGCCCGTCCCTCGCGTCTGGATAGGAAGATGACGTTCATAGGCCAAGCTCCGGTCTGCAGCATTGCCCCGTCGACGGGCGACCGTAACCCCTCGCACGGGCCAGACTCGGGCGTGCATCGCCCTGTTTTTGCACAAAATACCCCCAGAACGCTGGCAACCCCGCTGTCATGGCTCCTCGCTTTAGACCGGTGGCTTTGCGTCCCCGCCTTTCGACGGGTTTGCCGCAGCAGCTTTCAGGCAATATGCACGGGAAGATGGGTCGAAACAAGCGTGGCAAATACCTGTTGAGGACTGCAGCAACAGCGCGCGCTCGGCGGGTTCATTCTGTTAAGGACCTGCTGGCCGCCGGCCTGCCGAGTTTGACGCACGTCACACATCAGGCCGCGCGGCAGGACTTCTGGAGCGGCTGGCTGCAGGCGCATCTGCCCGCACCCCTCACCGCGCGGGTGTCGGGCGTGGCGCAGCGCGGCGGCAGGCTGGTGGTGTTTGCCGAGAGCGCGGCGTGGTCGGCGCGGCTGCGCTTTGCGCTCCTCGAGCTCGAGAGCGACATCCGCGCCGTGGACCCGCTGGTCACCGACATCGCGGCACGCGTGCGACCGCGCGCGTAACTGCGCTGCGGGTGCGCCGCGGCGTGCGGCGGCAGGCGCTTCAGCCTCCCGGCGGATGCAGCGCCGGCGCTTCGATGTAGGAAATCGGCGCGTCGGTGTAGCGCTCGAACACCACTTCCTCCCAGCTAGAGGCGTCGGCCAGCAGCGTGCGCAGCAGCTTGTTGTTGAGTGCGTGTCCGGATTTGTGGCCGCTGAACTCGCCGATCAGGCTGTGTCCGAGCAGGTACAGGTCACCGATGGCATCGAGGATCTTGTGCTTGACGAACTCGTCCTCGTAGCGCAGTCCGTCCTCGTTCAGCACGCGGAAGTCATCGAGCACGATGGCGTTGTCGAGGCTGCCGCCGAGCGCCAGATTGCGCGCGCGCATCTTCTCCAGGTCGCGCATGAAGCCGAAGGTGCGTGCGCGGCTCACCTCCTTGAGGAAGGAGGTGGTGGAGAAGTCCATCGAGGCGCGCTGCGAGCGGCGTTTGAAGATCGGGTGATTGAATTCGATCTCGAAGTTCACCTTGAAGCCATCGAACGGATCGAACTGCGCCCACTTGTCCCCGTCCTCCACCCGCACCCGCTTCTTCACGCGGATGAAGCGCTTGGGTCGGTGCTGCTCCTCGATGCCGGCCGACTGCAGCAGAAAGACGAACGGGCCGGCGCTGCCGTCCATGATCGGCACCTCGGCGGCTGACACTTCCACGATGGCATTGTCGATTCCCAGCCCCGCGAAAGCCGACAGCAGATGCTCGACCGTCGAGACACGCGACTCGCCCTTGCCGAGCGTGGTGCCGAGCGTGGTGTCGCCGACGTTCTCCGCCTGGGCGCGTATGTCCACCGGGTGCGCCAGGTCGGTGCGGCGGAACACGATGCCGGTATCGGCCTCGGCCGGCCGCAGCGTCATCAGCACCTTCTTGCCCGTGTGCAGTCCGACGCCGGTGGCGCGAATCGAATTTTTGAGGGTCCGTTGTCCGACCATTCCCGACTTTTCAACGCCCGAATCGCAAGGCGGATGACAGGCGCAGCAAACGCGCCCCAGGCAGGGTGGCGAAGCACGCGTCCCTGCCGGGGCGCTTTGACGTAAGGCGCGTTACCGTATCACATCAATCGGCCTGCCGTCGCAGGAACGCCGGGATATCCAGCAGCTCCTCCGGGTCGGCTTCCGCGCGCAGTCCGTCGCCGACGGCTCGCTGGCGCTGCACGGTGGGCTTGTCGAGTGCCGCGTAGTCGCTGGTCGAAAGCGGTGCGCGCCGCACCACGCGCATCGCCAGCTCACCGCGCGGGTCGCGGTCACGCCCGGCGGCCGACTCGCGCTCGCGGGCCGGCTGCGCGGCACGCGCTGCAGCAGCGGGCCTGCCGAGTCCGGTCGCCACCACCGTGACACGCACCTGGTTGGACAGCTCCGGGTCGATGACCGTGCCGACCACCACCGTGGCATCCTCGGAGGCGAACTGTTTGACGATCTGGCCCACTTCCTGGAACTCGCCGATCGACAGGTCCATCCCCGCGGTGACGTTCACCAGGATGCCGTGCGCGCCGGCCAGGTTGATCTCCTCGAGCAACGGCGAGGACACCGCAGCCTCGGCCGCGGCGCGTGCGCGCCCCTCGCCGCTCGCCGCGCCCGATCCCATCATGGCCATGCCGGTCTCCGCCATCACGGTGCGTACGTCCGCGAAGTCGACGTTGATGAGCCCGGGTCGGGTGATCAGCTCGGCGATGCCCTGGACCGCGCCCTGCAACACCTGGTTGGCGGCCTTGAATGCATCGAGCAGCGTGGTCTGCGGACCCAACACCGTCAACAGCTTCTGGTTAGGAATTGTAATGAGCGAGTCGCAGTACTTGCCGAGCTCGGCAATACCGTGATCCGCCACGTGGCCACGCTTGTTACCCTCCATCTCGAACGGCTTGGTCACCACCGCCACGGTCAGAATGCCGAGCTCGCGGGCCACCTGCGCCACCACCGGCGCCGCTCCGGTGCCGGTGCCGCCGCCCATGCCGGCGGTGATGAACAGCATGTCGCAGCCCTCGACGAGCTCGACGATGCGGTCACGATCCTCCATCGCCGCCTGGCGGCCGATCTCCGGGTCGGCGCCGGCACCAAGTCCCTTGGTGATGTTGCAGCCGATCTGCAGCGCCGTCTTGACCTTGGCATGTTTCAGCGCCTGCGAATCGGTGTTGACGCACATGAACTCCACCCCATCGATGCCGGCCGAGACCATGTGCGCCACGGCGTTGCCGCCGCCGCCGCCCACGCCGATCACCTTGATGACGGCGCTCTGGCTGTACGCGTCCATCAGTTCAAACATGTTGTCGCTCCTTACGCAAATACAAACGGTTGGTTGAGTCGCTCTTCTCGCTCTGTCAGCTTCAAAAGTTTCCCTGGAACCAGGAACGCATGCGGTCGAGCACCGACTTGGCGGTTCCCCGGGAGCCCGCGCGGTGCGCGGGCAAGGCGTTGTCACGGGCGTAGAGCAGCAGCCCCACGCCGGTGGAATAAATCGGATTGCGCACCACGTCGGACAGCCCCTGCACGCTCTGCGGCACGCCGAGCCGCACCGGCACGTGGAACACTTCCTCGGCCAGCTCGATCGCGCCCTCCATCTTGGCGCTGCCGCCGGTCAGCACGATCCCCGCGGCGATCACTTCCTCGAAGCCGCTGCGGCGCAGCTCCTCGCGCACCAGGCCGAACAGCTCCTCGTAGCGCGGCTCGACGATCTCGGCGAGCGTCTGGCGGGCGAGCCGTCGCGCCGGACGCTCGCCGACGCTCGGCACCTCGATGCTCTCGTCCGGGTTGGCGAGCTGCGACAGCGCGCAGGCATAACGGATCTTGATGTCCTCGGCGTACTGCGTCGGCGTGCGCATCGACACGGCGATGTCGTTGGTCACCTGGTCGCCGGCGATGGGGATCACCGCGGTGTGACGGATGGCGCCGTTGGCGAACACCGCCAGATCGGTGGTGCCGCCGCCGATGTCGACCAGGCACACGCCGAGCTCCTTCTCGTCCTCGGTGAGCACCGCGAAGCTGGAGGCGAGCTGCTCGAGCACCACGTCGTCGACGGTGAGGCCGCAGCGCTGGATGCACTTCTCGATGTTCTGCGCCGCGGAATCCGCGCCGGTCACGATGTGCACCTTGGCCTCGAGCCGCACGCCCGACATGCCGATGGGGTCGCGGATGCCCTCCTGGCCGTCGACGATGAACTCCTGCGGCAGCACGTGCAGGATCTTCTGGTCGGCGGGGATGGCGACCGCCTTGGCGGCGTCGATCACGTGCTCGACGTCGCCGTGGCTCACCTCCTTGTCGCGCACGCCCACCACGCCGTGGGAGTTGAGGCTGCGCACGTGGCTGCCGGCGATGCCGGCAAACACCGAGTGGATCTCGCACCCGGCCATGAGCTCGGCCTCCTCCACCGCGCGCTGGATCGACTGCACGGTGGACTCGATGTTCACCACCACGCCCTTCTTCAGTCCGCGCGAGGGTTGCGAACCCAGGCCGAGCAGCTCGATCGAGCCGTCGGCACCCACTTCACCCACCAGCGCCACGACCTTGGAGGTGCCGATGTCGAGTCCGACGATCAGGTTGCGTTCGCTGCGCTTAAGCATCGTGGCCGCCGTCGTGCGTGCTGTTACGGGCGGCGCCGCCGCGCCAGCCGATGGCGAAACCGTTGGTGTAGCGCATGTCCACGTAGGTGATGTCCTCGGCGCGCTGCGTGACGAGCTTCAGCGCGGTGTTCATGAATTTCTCGAAGCGCTCGTCGACCTGCCGCCGTCCCAGGCGCACCGTGATGCCGTTGGCGAGATCGAACTCCCAGGCGCCGCGCGCATCGAGGCGCATGGCGGTGAGGCGCATGCCCGCCTGCATGAGCCGTCCCTCGGCGGCGAGATAGCGCTGCGCCACCAGCGATTCCTTGCCGTCCGGACCTGACAGCTGCGCCAGCTCCGGCGGCACGTGCCGCTCGTCGGTGGCGAACAGCTCGCCGCGCGTGTTGAGCAGGCCCGCGCTCGCCCCAGCGCGCCGCCGCGCTCTGCTCGATCACCAGCACCGTGAGCCCGTGCGGCCAGGCGCGCTGCACGCTCACGGCATCCACCCACGGCAGGGTGTGGATACGGGCGCGCACCGCCGCCAGGTCCACCGACAGCAGCCCCTTGCCGCGCACCTGCGCCTTGACCGCGCGCTCGACGTCGCCGGCCGCGACGCGCTGGAAGCGCCCTTCGACTGCGATCGACTCGATCGGCTGATTGAGCACCCAGGCGAGCGCGGCCGTGCCGCCGCCGGCGAGCAGCAGCGTCGCGGTAACCACCCCGAGCGCGCGCCAGCGGATCACCGGCAGGCGCCAGCGTCTGGCGGCTTGCGGTTTGCGGCGGTTTTTCGCTCGACCCAGCATGCTTTGGTCCTTCAGCCCTGCGCCGGCGCGGCCGGCGGCAGCGCGCGCCGCGTGAAACTCGTCTCGAGCACGCGCCACACGAGCTCCGCGAAATCCACACCGATGGCGCGCGCCGCCATCGGCACCAGGCTGTGGCTGGTCATGCCGGGCACCGTGTTGATTTCCAGCAGCAGCGGCCTGGCTGCCGCATCCATCATGAAGTCCGCACGTCCCCATCCCGAGGCGCCGGCGGCGGCGAAGGCCGCGAGCGCCAGGCTCTGCAGGTGCGCCTCGCTGGCGGCGCCTAAGCCTGCGGGGCAGAAGTAGCGCGTGTCGTCGCGGAAGTATTTCGCCTGGTAGTCGTAGAAGGTCCGCGGCGTCTCGATGCGGATCGAGGGGAGCGCGGCTTCCTGCAGGATGGCGACGGTGTATTCCGGGCCCGGCAGCCAGGCTTCCGCAAACACCAGCGTCTCGAGCTGCGCTGCCGCGGCGAACGCCGCCGGCAGGTCGGCAGCGCGCTCCACCTTGGTCATGCCGACGCTCGAGCCCTGAGTCGCGGGCTTGACGAACAGCGGCAGCGCGAGGCGCTCGAGCGCGAGCTCGAAGTCCGCCTCCCCGCGCAGCACCACGAAGTCGGCGGTGGGCACGCCCGCCGCAAGCGCCAGGCGCTTGCTGCGCAGCTTGTCCATGCCGATGGCCGAACCCATGACGCCGCTGCCGGTGTAGGGAATGCCGAGATACTCGAGCGCCCCCTGCAGCGTGCCGTCCTCCCCGCCCGGACCGTGCAGCGCGATCCACACGCGCGTGAAGCGCTGCTCGAGAAGCTGCGCGAGCGGCTGGTCGCGCGGGTCGAAGGGGTGCGCATCGACGCCGCGCTGGCGCAGCGCGTCGAGCACCGCGCGGCCGCGTCAGCAGCGAGATCTCGCGCTCGCTCGAGTCCCCGCCGAACAGCACCGCGACGCGCCCGAAGGCAGCCGGTGCGCTGACGCGCTCGAGCCAGCTCGGGTCGTAGCTCAGGCGCACGGCTTAAGTCACTCCCACGATGCGCACCTCGGGGTGCAGGTCGACGCCATGCACGCGCGCGACGGTGTCGTGCACGTGCGCGATGAGGCGCTCCAGGTCCTGCGCACTCGCCTCGCCGTGGTTGATGATGAAGTTGGCGTGCTTTTCCGAGACCGACGCACCACCGATGCGGAACCCCTTGAGCCCGCTCGCCTCGATGAGGCGCGCGGCGTGGTCGCCGGGCGGGTTGGTGAACACCGAGCCGCAGCTCCACTCCCCGATCGGCTGCGTCTCGCGGCGCCGCTCGAGCAGCGCGCGCACCTCGCCGGCGTGGGCACCGGGACGATGCTCGAAGGTGAGCTCCGCGCCGACGAACCACTCCTCGTCCGCCGGACCTTGCACCTGGCGGTAACCGATGCGGTATTCCTGCGGCAGCCGCCGGCGCGTGTTGCCGCCACGGTCGATGGTCTCGACGCTGCGCACGTGCCGCCAGGTCTCCCCGCCGAAGGCCCCGGCATTCATGGCGAGCGCGCCGCCGAGCGTGCCCGGGATGCCGGCGAAGAATTCCGCCGGTCCCAGCCCCCAGCCGGTGCACTCGCGGGCGATGCGCGCACAGGCGGTACCGGCCCCGGCGCGCACGCTGGTCGCGTCGCTGCGCTCGAGTGTATCGAGCGTGCCGTGGGTGCTGATGACGATGCCCGGCACTCCGCCGTCGCGTACCAGCAGGTTGCTGCCGAGGCCGATCCAGTGAATGGCAACGCCAGCGGGCGCGGCGCGCAGGAACGCGGCCAGCTCGGCCAGGTCGTGCGGGTTGAAGAACACCTCGGCCGGGCCGCCGACGTGCCAGGAGGTGTGCCGGCTCAAGGGCTCGTCGCGGCGCACGCGCGCGCTGAACTCGGGGGCGACGGCGAGGCTCATGAGGCGGTCCCCGCGGGCAGCAGCTCGCCGAGCTCTCGCGGCAGCTGGTGCGCAACCGCGCTGATGTTGCCGGCACCCATGGCGACCACCACGTCGTCGCCGCGGATCACGTCACGCAGCGCCTGCGCGAGCTCCTCGACCCGCGCCACGAACACCGGCTCGAGCTGCCCGCGGCCGCGCACCGCGCGGCAGATGGCACGTCCGTCGGCGCCGGCGATCGGCGGCTCGCCGGCGGCGTAGACCTCGGTGACGAGCAGCACGTCGGCCGCCGACAGCGCGGTGCCGAAGTCATCGATCAGGTCGCGCGTGCGGGTGTAGCGGTGCGGCTGGAAGGCGAGCAGCACGCGCCGCCCGGGGTATCCCTGGCGCACGGCCGCGAGCGTCGCCGCGATCTCGGTGGGGTGGTGGCCGTAGTCGTCGATGATGGTGATGCGGCCGACGGCGGTCGGCACATCGCCGACGTGCTGCAGGCGCCGGTCGATGCCCTGGAAGGTGGCGAGCGCGCGCTGGATCGCCGCGTCCTCCACGCGCAGCTCGCTGGCGACCGCGATGGCGGCCAGCGCGTTGCGCACGTTGTGCAGGCCGGGGAGGTTGAGGGTCACCGCCAGCGGTGCCGCCGCGGACCGCGTCACCTCGAAGCGGGTCTGCAGCCCGGCGGGGCGCACCTTGACGGCGCGCAGGTCGGCGCCGGCGTCCAGCCCGTAGGTGAAGGTCGGGCGGCCGACCTCCTGCAGCAGGCTGCGCAGCTGCGCATCGTCGGCGCACAGCACCGCCAGCCCGTAGAACGGCAGGTTGTGCAGGAAGTCGAGGAAGCTCTGCTTGAGCAGACCGAAGTCGCCGCCGTGCGTGGCCAGGTGATCGTTGTCGATGTTGGTGACGACCGCGATCACCGGCTGCAGGTGTGTGAAGGAGGCGTCGCTCTCGTCGGCCTCGGCGACCAGGTAGCGCCCCGCGCCGAGACGGGCGTTGCTGGCGGTGCTCTTGAGGCGCCCGCCGATCACGTAGGTGGGATCCTCGCCGCCTTCCGACAGGATGCTGGCGAGCAGACTCGTGGTGGTGGTCTTGCCGTGGGTGCCGGCCACCGCGATCGAGTAACGGAAGCGCATCAGCTCGCCGAGCATCTCGGCGCGCGCCACCAGCGGGATGCGTGCGGTGAGGGCAGCGGTGAGCTCGGGGTTGTCGCGCGGCACGGCGCCAGAGGTCACCACCACGTCGGCGCCGGCGATGTTCGCGGCCGCGTGGCCGATACTGATGCGTGCGCCGAGACCGGCGAGCCACTCGGTGACGGCGCTGGCGCGCGCGTCCGACCCCTGCACGCTGTAGCCGAGGTTCAGCAGCACCGCCGCGATGCCGCTCATGCCGCTGCCGCCGATGCCGACGAAGTGGATGGTGTTGATGCGGCGCATGCGGTCGCGCCGCTCGGGCGCGATGCGTCGCTCGACGCGCGCGGCTGCCGGCAGCTGCTGACGCTCGCCGCTCATGCGGCACCGCGCGCCAGCGCGAGGCAGGAGGCGGCGAGCTCGTCGGCGGCGCGCGGCTTGGCGAGCAGCCGCGCGCGCTCGGCCATGGCGAGCAGCTTGCCGCGCCCGGCGCACAGGCGCTGCAGCTCGCTCGCGAGTCGCTCCTCGGTGAGCTCGCGGTCGGGGATCAGCACCGCGGCGCCTTCGCGCACCAGGTATTGCGCGTTGTAGGCCTGGTGATCGTCGACCGCGCCGGGAAAGGGTACCAGGATCGCGGCCACGCCCACCGCGGCGAGCTCCGAGACGGTGAGCGCGCCGGCGCGGCAGATCACCAGGTCCGCCCAGCCGTACGCCTCGCTCATGTCCTCGATGAACGGCCGCACGTCGGCGCGCACGCCCGCCTGCGCGTAGCTGGCGCGCCCGGCATCGATCCAGCGCTCGCCCGACTGGTGGCGCACGTCGAAGGCGAGCCAGGCGGACAGGCGCTTCAGCGCAAACGGCACGACGGCATTCAGGCGCGCCGCGCCCTGGCTGCCGCCGATCACCAGGATCCGCACCGGGCCGACGCGTCCGGCAAAACGCACCGACGGCGGCGGCAGCGCGCTGATGTCGCGGCGCACCGGGTTGCCGATGACTTTGGCGTGCACGTCGCGACCGAAGCTGCCGGGAAACGCCTCGAGCACCTGCCGCGCGAGGTGCGCCAGCACGCGATTGGTAAAGCCGGCGATCGCGTTCTGCTCGTGGATGAGCAGCGGGTGGCGGGTGAGCCACGCCGCGACTCCGCCCGGCCCGGTGACGAAGCCGCCGAGCCCCACGACCACGAGCGGCTGGTGGCGACGCATCACCGCGAGCGCCTGCAGCAGCGCGCGGCTGAGGCGAAACGGCGCCGCCAGCCAGGCCATGAGGCCCTTGCCGCGCAGCCCGCTCACCGACAGCTGCTCGATGGGAATGCCCTCGGCCGGAACGACGCGCGCTTCCAGGCCGCGCGCAGTACCGAGCCAGACGACTTCCAGCGACTGCTCGCGCAGCAGCCGGGCGAGCGCCAGCGCCGGGAACACGTGGCCGCCGGTGCCGCCGGCCATGATGAGCACCGGCCGGCTCACGCGGCCTCCCGCACGGTGGCCGAGCCGCGCGCCGCCGCGCTCGCCTCGTGGTACACGCGCAGCAACAGCCCCACCCAGGCGAGCGCCACGATCAGGCTCGAGCGTCCGTAGCTCATCAGCGGCAGCGTCAGGCCCTTGGTCGGCAGCACCCCCATGTTGACGCCGATGTTGATGAACGCCTGGATGCCCAGCCACAGGCCGAAGCCTGCGGCGAGATAGGCGGCGAACTTCAGGCCCGCGTCCGCCGCGAGTCGCGAGATGCGGAAGGCGCGCCAGATGAGCCCGAGGAACAACGCCAGGGTGAACACCACGCCGAGCAGCCCGAGCTCCTCGGCGAGCACCGCGAACAGGAAATCGGTGTGCGCCTCCGGCAGGTAGAACAGCTTCTGTACCGAGGCGCCGAGGCCGACACCGAGCCACTGGCCGCGGCCGATCGCGATCAGCGACTGAGTCAGCTGGAAGCCGCTGTTGTAGGGGTCCGCCCACGGATCGAGGAACGCGGTGAGCCGCCGCACGCGGTAGCTCGAGCTCACCGCCAGCGCGCCGAAGCCCACCGCCGCGAGCGCCATCATGGCGATGACGTAGCGCAGCCGCGCGCCGGCGAGGAACAACAGGCCAAAGCCGCTCGCGAACAGCACGGTGGCCGCGCCGAAGTCCGGCTCGGCGAGCAGCAGGATGCCCGCCAGGAACAGCAGGCCGAGCGGCTTTGCCAGGCCCGCGAGCGAGGAGCGCAGCTCGCTCTCGCGGCGCACCGCGTAGCTCGCCACGTAGATGAGCACCAGCACGCGCGCGAGCTCCGAGACCTGGAAGTTCGCTCCCGCCAGGTGCAGCCAGCGGCGGCTGCCGTTCACCGCATGGCCGAGGCCGGGAATCAGCACGATGACCAGCAGTGCGAGCGCCAGCGCGAGCAGCGGCACCGCCGCGCGCTCCAGCAGCTCGATGCGCAGCGAGAACATGAGCAGCGCACAGCCCGCGCCGATCAGCGTGAGCAGCAGCTGCCGCTCGAGATAGTAGAAGGGCTCACCGGTGTCCTGGCTGGCGATCGACACGGACGCGGACGTCACCATCACCAGTCCGAGCAGCACCAGGGCGAGAGTGAGCGCCAGCGTCACGCCGTCGAGGTGCAGCGCGCCGCTGCGGCCGCTGCTGCGCGCAAAACCGAGGCTCGCGGCTCCGGCGCTCATGCCGCGAGCTCCTGCACGGCCTGGGCGAACACTCTGCCGCGCTGCGCGTAGTCGCTGAACATGTCGAGGCTCGCGCACGCCGGCGAGAGCAGCACCGTGTCCCCGGGGTGCGCCGCGCGCGCCGCGGCCTGCACCGCCTGCGGCAGCGTCGCGCAGATCTCCAGCGGGCACACCCCGGCGAGCGCGCGCGCCAGCAGCGGCGCATCGCGCCCGATCAGCACGGTGTGGCGCACCTTGCCGCGGAACGCGGCGGCCAGCGGGCTGAAGTCCTGGTTCTTGCCCTCACCGCCGGCGATCATCACCAGCGGACCGGGCGTGCCGGCCACCGCGGCGAGCGTCGCGCCGACGTTGGTGCCCTTGGAGTCATCGATGTAGGTGACGCCGTTGACAGCCGCCACCCACTGCGAGCGGTGCGGCAGACCTGCGAACTCGGTGAGCTCGGCGAGCATCGCCGAGCGCGGCAGGTTGAGCGCATCGCCGAGCGCCAGCGCGGCGAGCGCGTTGGCGGCATTGTGCGTACCGCGGATCTTGAGCTGCGCCACCGGCAGCAGCGGCTCGGCGGCGTGCATCAGCCACCACTGGCCCGCGTGCATGGCGAGCGCGTAGTCGGCGCCGACGCTGGCGCGCAGCGAGAAGCCGAGCGTGCGCGGCGCGGCGTGCGGCATCGCCGCCACCAGCGGGTCGTCCAGGTTGATGACCGCGGTGTCGCAGCGCGCGAAGATGCGCGCCTTGGCCGCCGCGTAGCTGGCGAGCGAGGGATAGCGGTCGAGATGGTCGGGCGTGACGTTCAGCACCGTGGCGGCACGGCAGTGCAGGGTGCGCGCGGTCTCCAGCTGGTAGCTCGACAGCTCCAGCACGTACAGCTCGGCGCTCGCGTCGAGCAGCTCGAGCGCCGGCGGGCCGAGGTTGCCCCCGGCGCGCACCTTGAGGCCGGCACGCTGCGCCATGCGCGCGAGCAGCGTGGTGACGGTGCTCTTACCGTTGCTGCCGGTGATGCCGACGACCGGCGCCCGCGCGGCACGCGCGAACAGCTCGATGTCCCCGACGATCTCCAGTCCGCGCCGCCGCGCGGCGTCGAAGAACGGACCGGCGAGCGGCAGGCCGGGGGACACCACCACGCACAGCGCATCCTCGAGCAGCGCCGGATCGAGGCCGCCGAGGCGCACCGGGATGGTGGCGTCGAGACGTGCGAGCTGCGCCAGCTGCGGCGGCGCGGCTCGCGTGTCGGTCGCCGCCAGGCGCCAGCCGTGGGCGTGCAGGTAGCGCGCGCATGACAGGCCGGTGAGCCCGATGCCCGCGATCACCGCGTATGGCGCCTGGGTGCTCATCGCAGCTTCAGTGTCGCCAGGCCCGAGAGCACCAGCAGCAGCGAGATGATCCAGAAGCGCACGATCACCTTCGGCTCCGCCCAGCCCTTGAGCTCGAAATGATGATGAATCGGCGCCATGCGGAACAGGCGCCGGCCGGTCAGCTTGAAGGACGCCACCTGCAGGATCACCGAGGCGGTCTCGAGCACGAACACCCCGCCCATCCACAGCACCACCAGCTCCTGGCGCACGATCACCGCCAGCACGCCGATGGACGCGCCGATCGCCAGCGCGCCGACGTCGCCCATGAACACCTGCGCCGGGTAGGAGTTGAACCACAGGAACCCTAAGCCCGCCCCGGTGAGCGCCGCGCAGAAGATGAGCAGCTCGCCCGCGCCGCGGATGTCGGGGATCTGCAGGTAATGGGCGAACACCGCGTTGCCGCTCACGTAGGCGAAGATCCCGAGCGCCGAGGTCACCAGCGCCGCCGGCATGATCGCGAGTCCATCCAGCCCGTCGGTGAGATTCACCGCGTTGCTCATGCCGACGATCATGAGATAGGCGATGGCGATGAAGCCGAGGGCGCTGAGCGGCTCGTGGAAGCTCTTGACGAACGGCAGGAACAGCGTGGTCTGCGCCGGCTCGGTGGCGGTGAAATAGAGTGTCGCGGCGGTCGCGAGCCCGGCGACCGACTGCCACAGGTACTTCCAGCGCGCGGCGAGCCCGCGCGGATTCTTCACCACCAGCTTCAGGTAGTCGTCGTAGAAACCGATGAAGCCGAAGGCGAACGTCACCCCGAGCACGGTCCACACCAGGCGGTTGGACAGCTCCGCCCACAGGAAGGTGCTGACCAGGGTGGTCACCAGAATCAGCGCGCCGCCCATGGTCGGGGTGCCGGCCTTGGGCAGGTGGCTCGCCGGCCCGTCGTCGCGCACCACCTGGCCGATCTGGTAGCGCGACAGGCGCGCAATCATCTTAGGTCCGATGATGAGCGACAGGCCGAGCGCGGAAACTGTGGCGAGAATCGCGCGGAACGTGAGGTAGGTGAACACGTGCATGTGCGCACCGAACTGCTGTGTCAGCCAGTACAGCATCAGTGCCCGCCCCCGCCGTGCGCGGCCGTCCCGGTCAGCGCGTCCACCACGCGCTCGAGGCGGTTGCTGCGCGAGCCCTTGACGAGCAGGCGCAGCTCGCTGCCGGCATCGCTGAGCGCGGCGCTGAGCGCGGCGCTGAGCGCCGCGGTGTCGGCGAACCAGTGCGCACCCGCGCCGAACCCGGCGACCGCGCCCGCCATCAGTGCGCCGGTCGCGTACAGCCGCTCGATCCCGGCGGCGCGTGCGAACTCGCCGATCTCGGCGTGCGCCTGCGGAGCGAACACACCGAGCTCGGCCATCTCGCCGAGCACCAGCCACTTGCGCCCGTCGAGCGAGGCGAGCACCTCGATCGCCGCACGCATCGAGCTGGGGTTGGCGTTGTAGGAATCGTCGATCAGCCACGCGCCGCTCGCGGCGCGCTTGAACTGCAGCCTGCCGGCCACCGCGCGCACCTCGGCGAGGCCCGCGGCGATGTGCTCGAGGCTGGCGCCGGCACTGGCGGCGGCGGCGGCGGCGGCGAGCGCGTTGGCGACGTTGTGCGTGCCCCCGAGGCGCAGCTCGATCGCAGCCGAGCCCTGCGGGGCGGTGAGGCGGAACTGCGTGTGGAAGCCCGCCGCGCCGACCGCGGTGCGCACCTCGCTGGCGCTGAAATCCGCTGCGCTGCGCAGGCCGAAGCTCACCACGCGCGCGCGAGTGAGGCCGCGCCACAGCGGCGCGAACTCATCGTCGGCGTTGATCACCGCGGTCGCCGGCGCGGGAAGCGCCTCGACCATCTCGCCTTCCGCGCGCGCCACCCCCTCGAGGCTGCCGAAGCCCTCCAGATGCTCGGCGCCGGCGTTGGTGATCATGCCGACCGAGGGGCGCGCGAGAGCGGCGAGTGCGGCCACTTCACCGGGGTGATTGGCGCCCATCTCGATGACCGCGAAACGATGCTCCGGGGTAAGCCGCAGCAGCGTCAGCGGCACGCCGATGTGGTTGTTGAGATTGCCGCGCGTCGCCAGGCAGTCGCCGGCCTTGCCGAGAATCGCCGCGGTCATCTCCTTGGCGGTGGTCTTGCCGTTGCTGCCGGCGACCCCCACCAGCGGTCCGCGAAAGTCGGCGCGCCAGGCGCGCGCCGCGCGCGTGAGCGCGGCCTGGCTGTCAGCGACCACGATCTGCGGCAGCGACACCGGCTGCAGCGTCTCGACCACGGCGCCCGCGGCCCCGGCCGCCTGCGCGGCGGCGACGAAGCGCTGCCCGTCGAAGCTCGTTCCCTTGAGCGCCACGAACAGCTGCTGCGGCGCGAGCGTGCGCGAGTCGCTCACTACATCGCTGTAGGCAGCGTCCGCGCCGTGCAGTAGCCCGCCGCAGGCGCGCGCGAAATCGGCGAGCGTGCGCTTCATGCCGGCCGCCTCGCGAGCTCGTCGGCGACCACCGCCTGGTCGCGGAACGCGCGCCGCTCATCGCCGACGATCTGGTAGTCCTCGTGCCCCTTGCCGGCGATCAGCACCACGTCATCGGGCGCCGAGCGCTCGAGCGCGACGCGGATGGCGAGCGCGCGGTCGTGCTCGATGGTGAGTGGGGCGTGCGGCGCGATGCCGGTGAGGATGTCGGCGACGATGCGCCGCGGATCCTCGCTGCGCGGGTTGTCGTCGGTGAGCACGATGTCATCGGCGAGCTCGGCCGCCACGCGGCCCATCAGCGGCCGCTTGCCGGCGTCGCGATCGCCGCCGCAGCCGAACACCACGCGCAGCTCACCCGCGCAATGCAGGCGCGCCGCCTGCAGCGCCTTGGCGAGCGCATCGGGCGTATGTGCGTAGTCGACGATCGCCAGCGGCGTCAGGCCGCGGCCGCCGAACATCTCCATGCGCCCGCGCGCCGGCCGCACGCGCGCCAGAGCCTGCGCCGCCGCGGCCAGCGGGATCTCCCACGCCAGCAGCACCGCGAGCACCGTGAGCGCATTGTCGACGTTGAACTCGCCGATCAGCCGCAGCGGCAGCTCGACCTCGCCGAAGCTCGACTCCACCGTCACCGTAAGTCCGGCCGACTCGGGCCGCACCTGCGTGGCGCGCACGAACTGCGCCCCGCAGGGCAGCGCCGTGCCCGCCGCGGCGCGTGTGGTCACGATCAGCGGCGCGGCGGCGGGCGCCGCGGCGAGCGCTGCGCCGAACGGATCGTCGATGTTGATGATGCGCCGCGCGAGCCCGGGGGCGGCGAACAGGCGCGCCTTGGCCGCGCCGTACGCCTGCATGGTGCCGTGATAGTCGAGATGATCGCGGGTGAGATTGGTGAAGGCTGCGGTGTTGAAGCGCACGCCGTTGACGCGCTGCTGGTCGAGCGCGTGCGAGGAGACCTCCATGGCGATGCACGCGGCGCCCGCGGCCAGCAGCGCCGCGAGCTCGCGCTGCACCGTGACCGCATCGGGCGTGGTGTGGCGCAGCGGCGTGAGCTCGGGGGGCACTCCGACCCCCAGCGTGCCGAGATAGGCCGCCGGACGCCCGCAGCGCTGTAGTGCCTGCGCCAGCAGCCACGCGCAGGTCGTCTTGCCGTTGGTGCCGGTGATGCCGGCGATGGTGAGTTGCTGCGAGGGGGCGCCGAAGAAGCGGTCGGCGATGATACCGGCACGCGCGCTGAGCTCCGGCACCGCGGCGACGAAGCTCGCAGCACTGAGCGCGGCCGACGGTGCATGCGCACCGTCGGGCTCATACAGCACCGCACGCACGCCGCGCGCCAGCGCTTCACCGGCAAACTCGAGCCCGTGATGCGTGCGCCCGCGGCAGGCGAGAAACAGCGCGCCGGGGCTCACCGCGCGGCTGTCGAGCGTCAGGTCGCTCACCGTGAGCTGCGGCGGCACGCTCGCGAACCCCGCCACCAGCTCGGCGAGCGCACGCGGCGCGGGGACGAAGCTCGCCGCGGGGCTCATCGCAGCGCCGCCGTGCGCACGTTGCCGAGCGCCGGACCTGCCGGCAGCTCCTCGGGTGCGTTGACCGGCTGGTCGGGCGCCACCGCCAGCAGCCGCAGCGCCTCGCCGACGATGCGCGAGAACACCGGCGCTGCCACCTGGCCGCCCATGTGCTCGCCGGCGTTCGGCTCGTCGATCACCACCACCGCCGCCAGGCGCGGAGTGCTCGCCGGCGCGACGCCACCGAACACCGCCATGTAGCGGTCGGTCGAGTAGCCGCCGGCGGTGGCCTTCCAGGCGGTGCCGGTCTTGCCCGCCACCCGATAGCCGGGAATCGCCGCGAGCTTGCCGGTGCCCTCGGCTGCCACCACCGTCTCGAGCATCGCGGTGAGCTCGCGGCACACGCTCGCTTGCAGCGCGCGCTCGCCGGGCGGTGCGCTGGCCACGCGCAGGAACGACACCGGGCGGGCGACGCCGAAGGCGCCGATGGTCGCGTAGGCATGCGCCAGCTGCAGCGGCGTGACCGATAGCCCGTAGCCGTGCGACATCGTGACGATGCCGATGGGCCGCCACTGCGAGTAGTTGGGCAGCAGCCCGGCGGACTCGCCCGGATAGCCGCTGGTGGTGACCTGGCCGAAGCCGAGCGCGGTGAGCGTCGTCCAGATGTCCTGCGGCAGCAGCGCGAGCGCGATGTGCGCCATGCCGACGTTCGAGCTCTTGGCGAGCACGGTGGCGATGTTGACGGCGCCGAGATTGTGCTCGTCCTCGAAGATCTTCACGCCGACCTTGACGTAGCCGGGCGAGGTATCGATGACGCTGCGGCTGTCGTACTTGCCGGAAGCAAGTCCCGCCGCCACGAAGAACGGCTTGATGGACGAGCCCGGCTCGAAGATGTCGGTGGCGGCGCGGTTGCGGTAGGCGCTCGCCTCGATCTGGTCGCGATCGTTCGGGTTGTAGGCGGGCTGGTTCACCATCGCCAGCACCTCGCCGGTGGTGACGTCGAGCACCACCGCCGAGCCGGCACGCGCGCGTTGATCGCGGATCGCCGCCTTGAGCTCGCGGTAGGCGAGGTACTGGATGCGCAGGTCGACCGACAGCACCAGGTCGCGCCCCGGGCGCGCCGGGCGGATGCTCTCGACGTTCTGCACGATGCGGCCGTAGCGATCCTGGATGACGCGCTTGGCGCCGTCCTCCCCGGCAAGCCAGTGATCGAAGGCGAGCTCGAGGCCCTCCTGACCGGCATCGTCGACGTTGGTGAAGCCGAGCAGGTGCCCGGTCACCTCGCTCGCCGGGTAGTAGCGGCGGTATTCGCGCGAGGTGTAAACGCCGGGGATGCCGAGCGCCTTGATCGCTTGCGCCTGCGCGGGCTGACGGTGGCGCGCGAGGTAGAGGAACTCGCGGTCGAGATTGCTGGTAACGCGGCGCGCGAGCTCCAGCGGGTCGAGCTTCAGCGCCGCCGCGAGTCGCGGGATCTGGTCGTTGGCGAGGGCGAGCTCGCCCGGATTGACCCACACCGAATCCACCGGGGTGCTGACCGCCAGCGGCTCGCCGTAACGGTCGGTGATGGTGCCGCGATGCGCGGCGATGTCGAGCACGCGCGAGAAGCGCGCATCGCCCTGCCGGGCGAGAAAGCCGTGGTCGACCAGCTGCAGGTCGACCGCGCGCCACAGCAGCCCGAGGGCACACAGGCACAGCAGCACCAGCAGCAGTCCCGCGCGCCAGCGGAACGACAGCGGTGCCCCATCGCGTGCGCTGCGTGCCTTCATGGGGACACGATCTCGATCTCCTTCGGCGGCGGCATCGCCATGTGCAAGCGGGTGCTGGCGACGCGTTCGACGAAGGCATGCGTGGCCCAGGCGCTCTGCTCGAGCTGCAACTGGCCCCATTCGATCTCCAGGTTGTCGCGCCGCGCGTTGAGCGCTTCCAGCTGCACGAACAGCTCGCGCGCACGGTGCTTGCACCAGATCGCCCCGGCCGCAGAGCCGAGTACCGCCACCCACAGCAGCGGCACCGCGAGCAGCAGCGCGCGGCGGCTCATGGCAGCCGCTCCGCCACCCGCAGCAGCGCGCTGCGCGCGCGCGGGTTGCGCGCCAGCTCCGCCGGCGCGGGGCGCAGCTTGCGGCCGCTGAGCTTGAGGCGCGGCCGCGCATGCGCCGGGATCAGCGGCAGGGCGCGCAGCGCCGGATCGACCTGCGACTCGCGCTGCATGAAGCGCTTCACCGTGCGGTCTTCGAGTGAATGAAAGCTGATCACCGCGAGTCGGCCGCCGGGCTTGAGCACCTCGAGTGCGGCGCTGAGGCCGCGCTCGAGCTGCCCGAGCTCGTCGTTGATGAACATGCGCAGCGCCTGGAAGGTGCGCGTCGCCGGGTGCTTGCCCGGCTCGCGCGTGCGCACCGCGGCTGACACGATCGCGGCGAGCTCCCCGGTGCGGCTGATCGGCTGCGTGCGCCGTGCCGTGACGATCGCCTGCGCCACGCGGCGTGCGAAGCGCTCCTCGCCGAAGGTGGCGATCACCTGGCGTATCTCGTCGAGGCCCGCGCGAGCGAGCCACGCTGCGACGGACTCACCGTGCGTCGGGTCCATGCGCATGTCGAGCGGACCATCGGCTCGGAAGCTGAAGCCGCGCTGCGGATCGTCGAGCTGCGGTGAGGACACGCCAAGGTCGAACAGCACACCGCCGCAGGGGCGCTCTGGCGCGTTCGCCGGCACGAGCGTGGCGAGATCGGCAAACGACGCGTGGAGGAGCGTAAGCCGCACTTCGCCGGCGAAGCGGCGGCGGCCGGCCGCGACGGCCTGCGGATCGCGATCGAGTGCGAGCAGACGGCCTTCTCGACCCAGGGCCTGGAGTATGAGTGCCGTATGACCCCCACGCCCGAACGTCGCGTCGACATAGTAACCGCCCGCTTCCAGGGCCAGCCCGTCGAGCGCCTCCGCAGCGAGCACGGGTGTGTGCTCATCCACGTTGCGAAGCGGTACCCCCCGCCCCCCTAAGTGCTCGTGTCACGGGCTTTTTGGCCCAGCCAACCTCGTCGATCTACAGCGACAGGGAATCGAGCTCGGAGGGCAGATCGCTCGGGCTTTCCGCGTTCGCGAGCCATGCGTCGCGCCGCTCGTTCCAGCGCGCCTCGTCCCACAGCTCGAAGCGGTTGCCCTGGCCGATCAGCATTCCGTACCGTCCGAGCTTCGCGAACTCGCGCAGCTCCGGCGGCAGCAGTACCCTGCCGTGCCCGTCGAGGGGCAGATCCGTCGCATGGCCGACCATCAGCCGCTGCAGCCTGCGCGCGGTCGCGTTGAGGCTCGGCAGACTCATCAGCTTGCGTTCGATCTGCTCCCACTCGGGCAGGGGATAGATGAGCAGGCACTGGTCCTTATCGACGGTGACGACCAATTTCCCCTGGGCGAGCTCGTTTATCTGCTCCCGATAGCGGGTGGGCATGACCATCCGCCCCTTGTCGTCCAGGGTGATTTTTGTTGCACCGCGAAACATGACCTGTAGGGCGGATTTTCGCCCATTCGCCCCCACTTTCTCCCACCGGTCGCCACTATAGGAATCGCGGGCGAACTATGTCAATTGAAAAAGTGAGAAATTCGTCGCATTCACAACGACTTATGTGGAAATTCACAGTGCTCGCGGGCCAAACGGGCACTTTCGGGGTTAGCAATCAGCGGCTTGCCGGAGGAAGTTTATACAGTTCCTGATGAATTCCGGGGCTGTGGAAGACTCTCACGAAGCCTCGAACGCATGCCGGATCCACTCGATGCGCGGCTGCGCCGAGTCCGGATCGCTCACCACGATGACATCGAAGCGCACCGGCAGCCGTGCCAGCTCGCGGCGCTGCTGCAGCAGCTGGCTCGCCGCGCGCACGATGCGCCGCTGCTTGGCCGCGGTGACGCTCGCCGCCGCACCGCCGTAGGCGTTGCTGGCGCGCGTGCGCACCTCGGCAACAACCAACACACTGGCGCTGCGCGCCACGATGTCGAGCTCACCCGCGCGGCGGCGGTAGTTGCGCAGCAGCACTTCGCAGCCCGCCTCATGCAGGAACTGCGCGGCCAGATCTTCCGCGCGGCCGCCGCTTTGCGCGCGCCTCATCGTCACTGCGCAGCCGGCAACACTCGCAGCTCGCCGTTGTGCACCTGCGCCCAGCCGAGCTCGCGCCGCACGCGCCGCTCGGCGTCGACGCTCAATCGGCCGGTGAGTCCGTCGACGCTCACGCCCGCCGTTGCGCCCGGCTGGCGCAGTGCCTGCGCGAGGCGAAAGGCATCGAAGCCGAACGCGAACAGTCGCCCGCGGTTCGGTCCGCCGCTCGGCCACGCCTCGCGCGCGGCCGCATGCACCGCGTCGGCAAGCTCGCCGCCGAGTATCCACGGCATGTCGGGAAACATCAGTCCGTCGAGCTCGTCGTTGGCGCGCGCGTCGGGCTCGAAGGCATCCGAGGTGGCGTAGGTTGGAATGTCGCCGGCGTAGTGGAAGCGCAGCTGCGGGCGCAGCAGCCGCTCGATGTTGGCCTGCGCCGGCGCGAAAATGAACTCGATGTCGTTGCGGCGCCGCGGCTCGAACTGCAGCTTGGTGCCGAGGAGCGACTCGAGGCGGTGATAGCGCGCCTGGCTGTCGCTGATGCGCAGCACGTCGGTGATGGCGCCGGAATAATCGGTGCGCGCGCTGTCGATCTGCGCCGTCGCGAGCAGCGTGCCGCCGCCGGCTTCGAGCTCCTGGCGGAAGGCGCCGAGCACGCGCGCGCCCCAGTCGCCGGCGGGCACCAGCGCGATCCCACGGCGATGATGGTCCTCGAGCACCCGCCGTGCGGCGAGCCGTGCTTCGGTTTCCGGCGACAGCGCGAACTGGAAGAGCTGCGGCGGCGCCGGCCGCTCCGCCGGCAGGTAATTGAGCGCCAGCAGCGGCGCGTGCGGACCGGGAAACTCGGCGGCGGCAATGACCTCTTCGCGCGTCAGCGGGCCGACGATGAACTGCGCTCCGGCGCGCGTCGCCTGGGTGAGCGCCTCGGCGACGCTCATCGTCCCGGTGTCGTAGACGCGCACGCCCGGGCGCTGCCCCGGCGGGCCCTGGTAGTAGGCGGTCATGAATCCGTCGCGCACACTGGTGGCGGCGGCGGCGGCGCGCGAGCTGATCGGCAGCAGCAGCGCGATCTGCGCCACCCCCTCGCCGGGCGGCGCCACCGCCACCGCGGGCGCAGGCCCTCCGGCGAGCGCCGCCGCCCGCGCCTGCAGCTCGCGGTAGCGCGCCGCGGCGAGCGCCTCGCGCGGCTCGGGGATGGCGTGCAGCTCGCGCAGCGCCTGCTCGCGCTGGCCGCGATCGATCGCCAGCTCGACGTTCAGCAGTGCGCGCTCGTTCGACTGCTGCGGCGGCAGCGCCGCATCGGTGGCCGCCAGGGCGCGCGCCGCATCCTCGCTGCGCCGCGCAGCGAGGTAGTCGCGCCCCGCGTGCAGCAGCAATTCGTTGCGCGCGGCACCGATGTTCTGCGCCGCCAGCGCTTCATAGACGCGCGCCGCGCCCGCGGCGTCGCCGCCCTGCTCGAGTGCCGCGGCACGGTCCACCGAGGGCGGCGGCCCGGCGCGCTCGCTCAGGCTCGGGCACCCGGCAAGAGTCAGGGCCGCGAGCAGCACGCAGCCACGGCGGACGGTCGGCAGTTGCGGCATCGGTTGAAGAGCCTCTCGCTGGCGGGCAGGATGGTGAGCCGTGAGGCTCGGATTATAGTGGCCAGAATAAACGGGCGGCTGCAGGTGGTGGCCACGCCGATCGGCAACCTTGCGGATCTGAGCGAGCGGGCGCGGGCGGCGCTCGCCGGCGCCGACGTGATCGCGGCCGAGGACACGCGCCACACCGGCGCGCTGCTCAAGGCCGCCGGCATCGCGCGGCCCCTGGTGTCGCTGCACGCGCACAACGAGGCGCAGCGCACCCCGGCGCTCCTTGCCCGCCTCGCCGCCGGCGCCGAGGTCGCGCTGGTGAGCGATGCCGGCACGCCGCTGCTGTCGGATCCGGGATTCGAGCTGGTGAGGCGCGCGGTGCAGGCGGGTTTCACGGTGAGCGCCGTCCCCGGTCCCTCGGCAATCACCGCGGCGCTCGCCGTGGCGGCGCTGCCGACCGATCGTTTCTGCTTCGAGGGGTTCCTGCCGGCGCGCGCGCGCGAGCGCCGCGCGGCGCTCGCGGCGCTGTCGGGTGAGACGCGCACGCTGGTGTTCTTCGAGGCGCCCCACCGCATCGCCGCCACGCTCGCCGACCTCGCGCAGGAGTTCGGCGGCGAGCGCCCCGCGGTCGTGGCACGCGAGCTCACCAAGGTGCACGAGACCGTCTACCGCGGCTCGCTCGCCGAGCTCGCGGCGCTCGCGCGCACGGAGGCGAACCTTGCCCGCGGGGAAATCACGCTGGTCGTGCATGGCGCCGCGCCTGAGGCTGCCGGCGTCGACCAGCGGCTGCTGCGCCGTGTCGTGGACCTCCTGGCCAACGAGCTGCCTCCGGGCAGGACCGCGGCGATCGCCGCCGCACTCAGCGGCGCCTCGCGCTCCGCGGCGTATGCCCTGGCGACCCGCGGCACCGCCGCGGCCGGCGAGGAAGAGGCTCCCTGAAGGGGCGCGGCGCAGCGCCGCCCGCACGGGGGACGCTCGCCCGCTGCGGGCAGCGCGCCGTTTGACTTCGGCGTGGGCCTCTTTATTGTGGCCCTCGAGAGTCGGCCGGGCAGTCGCTGTTTCAGCATCAACGCTGGGGCGGAGGAAAGTCCGGGCTCCGGCGGATCAGGTGCCAGGTAACGCCTGGGGGGCGTGAGCCCACGGAAAGTGCAACAGAGAGTAGACCGCCCAAGTCCCTCGCGGGACCGGCAAGGGTGAAACGGTGCGGTAAGAGCGCACCGCGTCGGTGGCAACACACGACGGCACGGTAAACCCCACCTGGAGCAAGGCCAAATAGGGAAGTCGCCTCAAGTCCTTCACCGGACGAAAGGCAGCGTCGATCCGCGCGCGCTTCCGGGTAGGCCGCTAGAGGTCCGCGGCGACGCGGATCCCAGAGGAATGATTGCCCTCGACAGAACCCGGCTTACAGGCCGACTCTTTCTTCTGCTACTTGACGACCTTCAGCTGCGGGCGGCGCGGGCCGCCCTCTTCCGTTTGCGGCCCCTGGCCGGGCGGCGGACCGAGGTCTTGCTCGGAGAACACCATGCCCTCGCCGGTCTCGCGCGCATACACGCCGAGCACCGCGCTCACCGGGAATCGCACGTGGTGGATGACGCCGGCGAAGCGCGCATCGAACTCGATCTCGTCGTTGCCGAGGCGCAGCCGCTGGGTCGCCCCCTCGCTCAGGTTGAGCACGATCTTGCCGTCCTTGACGTAGGCACGCGGCACCTCGGCGCCGTCGCGCCCGGCATCGACGATCACGTGCGGCGTGTGGCCGCACTCGCTGATCCACTGATGCATGGCGCGCAGCAGGAACGGGCGTTTGGGCAGGGGCTTGTTCATGGTCACAGCAGCCGCATCTCCTGCTCGCGCTCGGACAGGGCTTCACGGAATGCCGGGCGCGCGAACATCGCGTGCGCGTACTTCTCGATCGGCTGCGCCTGCGGCGGCAGATCGACCTCATAGTACGGCAGGCGCCACAGGATGGGCGCGATCGTCGCATCCACCAGCGAGAACTCGTCCGACAGGAAGAACGGCTTGACCTTGAACAGGTCCGTGCTCTGCAGAATGGTGTCGCGCAGGATCTTCTTGAGTTTCACCGTCTGCTTCTTGTCGGGCTCCTGGTCGATCTGGCGGGCGAGCCCGTACCAGTCGCGCTCGATGCGGTACAGCGCCAGGCGAAACTGCGCGCGCGTCACCGGATCCACTGGCATCAGCGGCGGATGCGGGAAGCGCTCGTCGAGATATTCGATGATGACGCGCGAGTCATACAGCACCAGGTCGCGGTCGACCAGCGTCGGCACGCTGTGATAGGGGTTCAGGTCGAGCAGGTCCTCGGGAAAGCGCCCCGTCTCCACGCTGACGATGTCGATGCTGATGCCCTTCTCCGCCAGCACGATGCGCGTGCGGTGGCTCCACGGGTCGGCGGGCGCGGAGAACAGCGTCATGATGGATCGTCTGCTCGACAACTTTCCGCTCCTGGGACCTGTCGGCCGGCATCACGGCGTGGCGCGCGCCAAGCGCGCAGGCGGTCAGTGTACGTCTTTCCAGTACTCGCGCTTCACCTGCCAGGCGAGCCAGGTGAATACCAGCAGGAAGAGCACCACCCACACGCCGAGCGCGCGCCGCGCAACCTGCGTCGGCTCGCTGACGTAATCGAGGAAGTTCACCGTGTCGTGCACGAAGTTGTCGTACTCGGCCGCGCTCATGCTCCCCGGGGCGATCTGCTCGAAATGGTCGAGCGTCTGCTCCGTGCCGGCCGCGGCGCCGGCGCCCGGGGCGGCGCGGAACACGGCGCGCTTGAGCCCCTCGAGGTCCGAGAGCACGTCCGGCATGGCGGTGGCCGGCAGGCGCAGGTTGTTCGCGCCGGTCGGGCGCGTGGGATCGACGTAGAAGGTCTTCAGGTACTGGTAGATGTAGTCGCGACCGCGCGCGCGCACCATCAGCGACAGGTCGGGCGGAGTCTTGCCGAACCAGTTCTGAGCATCCTGCGCCGGCATGGCGGTGAGGATGTAGTCCGTCACGTTGTCACCCGGTGGCAGCAGATCCTTCTGCAGCAGCGCCTCGGGGACGCTCAGGTCCTTGCCGAGGCGCGACCAGCGCTCGTACTTGAGCGAGTGGCACCCCAGGCAATAGCCGACGAAGTTGCGTGCCCCGCGCTGTACCGAGGCGAGGTCGGCCACGTCGGTATCGGCGTGCCAGCTCTGCCAGTCGGCGCCCGCCTTCCCGCCGGCCTCATCCGCCGCCCACGCGCCACCGGGCAGCAGCACCGCCGCCGCCCACAGCAGCGACGCCGCCAGCACCAGCCCATGGCCGCCCCACCTGCGCACGCTGCGATCCGGCCCGCTGCGGCCTGCGTCAGTGCGCATGGTAAGTCACTCTCTCGGGGACGGGCCGCACCTTCTCGAAACGGGTATAGAACGGCATACCGATGAAAAACAGGAAATAAATGAGGCCGAAGATGCGTGCCAGCACCACGTACAGCCCCTGCGGCGGCTGCATGCCGAGGTAGCCGAGCCCGATGACCGACACGGTGAACAGCGCGAGCGCGGTGCGCGACATCCACCCGCGGTAGCGCATCGACTTCACCGGCGAGCGGTCGAGCCATGGCAGGAACAGGAACGCCGCTACCGCCAGGAACATCAGCAGCGCCCCAAGCCCCTTGCCGGGCACGGCACGCAGGATCGCGTAGTAAGGGGTGAAGTACCACACCGGATGGATTTCCAGCGGCGTGGACAGGGGATTGGCAGGCTCGAAGTTCTCCGGCTCGAGGAACAGGCCGCCGAGCGTCGGCACGAAGAACACCACGATCGCGAGCAGCACGAAGAACACGCCGACGCCCATGACGTCCTTGACCGTGTAATAGGGGTGGAACGGGATGCCATCGAGCGGCTTGCCGTCGCGGCCGAGCTTCTCCTTGATCTCGATGCCGTCGGGGTTGTTCGAGCCGGTCTCGTGCAGCGCCACCAGGTGCAGCGCCACCAGCAGCAGCAGTGCCAGCGGCACCGCCGCGACGTGCAGCGCGAAGAAGCGGTTGAGCGTCGCATCGGCGATGGCGTAGTCGCCGCGGATCCACAACACCAGCTCCGGGCCGATGCCGGGGATCGCGCTGAACAGATTGACGATGACCTGGGCACCCCAGAAGGACATATTGCCCCAGGGCAGCACGTAGCCCATGAACGCCTCGGCCATGAGCGCGAGGTACACCAGCATCCCGAGCAGCCACAGCAGCTCGCGCGGCGCCTTGTAGGACCCGTAGAGCAGCGCACGGAACATGTGCAGGTAGACGACCACGAAGAACGCCGAGGCGCCGGTGGAATGCAGGTAGCGGATCAGCCAGCCGTAATTCACCTCGCGCATGATGTATTCGACGGAGTCGAACGAGGTGAGCTCGCCCGGCTTGTAGAACATGGTGAGAAAGATGCCGGTCACCAGCTGCAGCACCAGCACCAGCAGCGCGAGCGAGCCGAAGAAGTACCAGATGTTGAAGTTCTTGGGCGCGTAGTAGCCGGTGAGCTGAGTCGTGATGAACTCACTGATCGGCAGGCGCTTGTTCAGCCACGCCCACAAGCCCTTCCCGGCCCCCGGCGCGCTGTCCGCGCCGGCCGGCCCGGCCGGCGCAGCGCCGGCGGTCTTAGCGCTCATCAGGCGGTTCCTTTCTCGTCCGCGCCGACCACGAGCGTGCGCACGTTCGGATAGTAATAACGTGGAATGTTCAGATTGATCGAGGCGGGCGAGCCGTCGAATACCCGGCCGGCCAGATCAAAGCGCGAGCCGTGGCACGGACAGAAGAAGCCGCCGGGCCAACTCGGATACAGCTCACCCTTGTCGAAGCGCTGCTTGGGCATACAGCCGAGGTGCGTGCAGATGCCGATCACCACCAGGAACTCCGGCGAGCGCGAGCGCAGGTCGTTCTTCGCATAGGCGGGCTGGTCGGAGTCCTGCGACTGCGGGTCCTTGAGCTCCGCGTCGTGCCCGGAGATGCGCGCCACCATGTCGGGTGTGCGCCGCACGACGAAGATCGGCTGCTTGCGCCACACCGGGGTGGCCATCTGGCCGGGCTCGAGCTTGGACAGATCGAACTCCACCGGGGCGCCCTGGGCGCGCGCGCGCTCGGAAGGCGCCCAGGACTCGAGGAACGGCACCGCCGCAAACACCGCGCCGAGCGTGCCGGTGGCGATCGTGGCCTTCGTCAGGAACTTGCGCCGGCTCAGGTCGACTTCGTCGTCGGCGAGGACTGCATGATCCGCCATCCAACCGTCTCCACTTTTCGTTCGCGTCCTGCACAGCGCGCAACGAGCGTGCGTACGCGCGATTTCGTACCTTGCGGGGGGCGGCGCATTATACACAAACATCTACCCCCTCCCGGGCGTGCCAGAACCTGGCATGCGCGAGGGTTTCCTGGAGTTGCGGCGATGCTCAGGCGCCTGGGAAGCGCATTGGTATTCGTGGCCGGATCGGTCGTCGGGGGCCTCGCCCTCGCCTTCCTCATCGTGGCACTGCGCCCGGAGCTGATCCGCGGCGCCACCCGGGCGGCGACACCCGTGCCGCCGGCGCCGCTCGCGGCACCGGCGCTCGAGCGCGACAGCTACGCGGAGGCGGTGCAGCGTGCCGCGCCGGCGGTGGTCAACGTCTACACCGCGCGGGTGGTGACCGAGCGGCTCGCCCCTTCCCTCGGGGAGCTCTTCGGCCAGTACATGCCGCGCTACCGGCAGCGCATCGAGCGCAGCCTCGGCTCGGGCGTGATCGTCGACAAGGACGGCCACATCGTCACCAACCATCACGTCATCGCCAACGCCGACTCAATCCGTGTGCAGCTCGCCGACGGCCGCGAAACCCCTGCGCACATTGTCGGCAGCGATCCCGACACCGACCTGGCGGTGCTCAAGATCGACCTGTCGCCGCTGCCGGTCGCCACCTTCGGGCACTCCGATCAGCTGAAGGTCGGCGACGTGGTGCTCGCGATCGGTAATCCGATCGGCTTGTCGCAGACGGTGACGCACGGCATCGTGAGCGCCGTCAGCCGCCAGCAGCTCGGCATCGCGCCGCTCGAGGACTTCATCCAGACCGACGCCGCCATCAATTTCGGCAACTCGGGGGGCGCGCTGGTCGATGCCAGCGGCGCGCTGGTCGGCATCAACACCGCGATCGTCGCCAAGAGCATCGGCGTCGAGGGCATCGGCTTCGCGATCCCCGTGAACATGGTGCGCGGGGTGCTCGACGACATCGTCGCCCACGGCCGCGTCATCCGCGGCTGGATCGGTATCGTGCCGGAGGATGTGCCGGAGGAGCAGATGGAGCAGCTCGGGCTCAAGCACGCGGGCGTGGTCATCGGCAATCTCTACGTCGGCAGTCCGGCGCAGCGCGCCGGGCTGCAGCCCGGGGACCTGCTGCTCGACATCGACGGGATCGAACCGCACAGCGCGCAGGATGCGCTGGTACGCATCGCCAGCCACACGCCCGGCAGCACCGTGCTGCTGCGTGGCATGCGCGACCGGCACAGCTTCGAAGTGCGCGCGCAGATCGGTGAGCGGCCGCGCAGCGGCTGAGCAGCGATGACGACGCTCGTGACGCAGCGCTTTGTCTCGCGTGCCGCCCTCGACGGGGCGCTCGCGGAGCGTCTCGGGCGCGCGCTCGGCGCGCGCAACCCGTGCGCCGTCATGCTCGCCGGCGGCAGCACACCCATGCCCGCCTACCGCGCGCTCGCGACGCGCTGTCCGCCGCACGCTGACGGGCTGCGCGTGCTGTTCAGCGACGAGCGCTATGTACCGCCGGACTCCGCGGCGAGCAACTACCACCAGTCGCGTGCGCTGCTCGATGCGCTCGAGCTCGCCCCGCGGGCCCTGCTGCGCGTGCGCACCGAGCTGCCGCTGGCACAGGCCGCCGCCGACTACGAGCGGCGCTTGCGCGAGCTGCTCGCCGCCGGCATACCCGTGACACTCGGGCTCCTCGGCCTCGGAGGCAACGGCCACACCGCTTCGCTCTTCAGCACCGCCGACCTTGAGCGGGCGCGCGGCCGGCTGGCGCTCGACGTGCAGCGGCCCGACGGCATGACGGCCGTGAGCGTCACGCCGGAGTTCCTGGCCGTCGTCGCGCAACCGCTGTTCGTGGTCGCCGGCGGCGGCGATAAGCAGGCGGCCGTGCAGGCGCTCCTCGCGCAGGATGCGAACCTCGTCGCGTGGCGCGCGGTGCAGGGCTGCCCGCAGGTGGAGCTATGGCTGCATGAGGGCTAGGATCGCAGGCAATGTTCCTCCAGATTGAGAACTTCCTGGAGCCCCAGGAGGTGCAGGCCATCGCGGAAATCGCCCGCCAGGCGAAGTTCATCGACGGCAAGCTCTCCAACCCACACAACGTCACCAAGGACAACGCCATCGGCGACAACACCGACCCGATGGCCCGCAAAGCCGGCCAGATCGGGCTGACTGCGCTGCAGCGCAGCGAGGAAGCCAGGAACTTCGTCTTTCCGCAGCGGGTAGCCGTGCCGACGCTGCTGCGCTACGACTCCGGCATGAAGTACGGGCCGCACATCGACGCGGCGTTCATGCCGGTCGGCCCGCAGCCGTTGCGCTCGGATGTGGCCTGCACCATGTTCATTTCCGCTCCCGCGGACTATCAGGGCGGGGAGCTGCTGATCCACCTCGGCACGGAAACCACCCGCATCAAGGGCAATCCGGGCTCGGCGGTGTTCTACCCGTCCACCCACGTGCACCAGGTGGTGCCGGTGAGCGCCGGGCAGCGCCTGGTGCTCATCACCTTCATCGAGAGCCAGATTCCGGACGCGATGCAGCGCGACCTGCTGTACGCGCTCGGCGAGGTGCGCGCGCTCGAGGGGCTGAAGATGGACTGGCGCAACCGCACGCAGCTCGAGTACGTCATCGCCAATCTTCTGCGCATGTGGTCGAGATAGAGAACCCGCAAGCACTGGTCGGCGAGGCCGCGCGGCTCACCGCGGAGGGCAGACTTCTGGAGGCGGCGTCGCTCTACCAGCGCGTGCTCACGCGCTGGCCGGAGCAGCCCGACTGCTGGTACAACCTCGGACTGCTGCAGCGCAGACTGCGTCAATACGATGCGGCGCTCGAGGCCTATGCCCGGGCTTTGCGCCACGGCGTCAGCCGGCCCGAGGAGGTTCACCTCAACCGCGCCGTGATCTATGCCGACTGCCTGCGCCGGGATGAGGCCGCCGAGCGCGAGCTGCGCGCGGCGCTGGCGATCCAACCCGACTACCTGCCGGCGCTGCACAACCTTGCCAATCTGCACGAGGATCTCGGGCGGCGCGCCGCTGCGCTGGCGGTTTACGAGCGCATTCTCGAGCTCGACGCGCACGCGTTCGAAGCGCTCGCGCGCTATGCACTGCTCAAAGGCGCCGCGGACGAGGCGCTGACCGCGAGGTTGCGCGCCGCGCTCGCCCACCCGGCGGCACGCGCCGCCGACCAGGCGAGCGTGGGTTTCGCCCTGGCGCGGCGGCTCGAGGCTGCCGGGAATACGCTGCGGCCTTTGCCGCGGCGGCGGCGGCCAATCAGGCGAGCCGCGCGAGCGCCGCGCCGGGTGCGCGCTACGATCGCGCCGCGCATGAGCGCTTCATCGATGCGGTGATCGCCGCCTTCCCCCGCGTGCGCCGGCTGGCGCCGACCGCGGCCGGCGAGCGTCCGGCTGCCGCGGCGGTCTATCCGGGCCCGATCTTCATCTGCGGCATGTTCCGCTCCGGATCGACGCTGACCGAGCGGCTGCTCGCCGGGGGCGCCGGCGTCGCCAACGCCGGTGAGCTCGACCTGCTCGCCTACCTCGTGCACGGCACACTCGCACCGTTTCCGGCCGCCATGACCAGCGTCAGCGATGGGGTACTGGTGCAGCTCGCGCAGCACTATCTTGCGGGCATTGCGGCGCGCTTCCCCGGCGCCGCCCGCGTCACCGACAAATGGGCCGAGAATTTCGTCTACGTCGGCCTCATCAGGACGCTGTTCCCGCAGGCGCGGATCGTGCACACCACGCGCGACCCGCTCGACACGTGCCTGTCGATCTTCTTCCTGCACCTCGACCAGCGCATGCCCTGGGCGCTCGACCTGCTGGACATCGGCCACTATTACCGGCAATACCGCCGCCTGATGGCACACTGGCAGTCGCTGTATGGCGCAGACATCCTGGAATTCGACTACGACGCCCTGGTGCGCGATCCGCGCCCGGCCGCGCAGCGTCTGTTCGAGTTCTGCGGTCTTAAGTGGTCCGAGGCCAGTCTCGACTTCGCCCAGCTCGGGGGCAGTGTGAAGACGGCCAGCGCCTGGCAGGTGCGCGAGGGGCTGTACCAGCGCTCATCGGGCCGCGCGCAGCACTATGCGCACGAGCTCACCGAGCTGCGCGCCTACCTCACCGCGAACTGAACTGAGATGAGCCGTCCCGCCGCCAGCATCGTGCCGATCTTCGCGACTCCGTTTGCGGTCGTGCCGGTTGCGGGCGGGGCCGAGCTCAATGCGCCGCTCGCTGCGCTCCTGCTGAGCCGCGCGACCGAGGAATATCGCGACCGGAGCCTGCCCGCCGACCCCGCGTGCTTCCGCGGACGCGAGGACCTGCTCGACTGGAAGGACGAGCTCGTGGGACAGCTGCGGCGGGAGCTGCTGGCGGGATTGTGCACCGCAGTAATGGCCGTGAACCTCTACAGCGAGGCTGAATTCAATGCCCTGGGCCTTCAGGCGCGGGCCCGCTTTGCCCTCGTCAGGCCGGACGGCTGCATCCCCGCTGCCACCGCGCCGATGGCTTCCTGGGTTGCCGTCTACTGCGTTGCAGCGCCCCCTCCTGCCCCCGCCCGCGTCCACAGCGCGGTGCTGCGCCTTTATGCGATCCGCGAGGGCACCATGTTCATGGATGCGGCGAACTGGCGGCTGCGGGAGCCTTTTGCCGGCGCACATCACGTATGGCGTCCTGTTCCCGGCGAGATGGCGGTTTTTCCCGCCTCGATGCTGCACGAAGTCGCCCTGAACCGTACAAAAGCCGACCTCGTCCTCGTGAGCGCACGGGTGCGCTTCGCGCACGCGGGGCAGACGACCACTCCGCCATGGTGAGCGCACCCGTCCACTTGAACTCCGCCTTCGCCGTTCCCATGGCGGAGGCGCGCCTGAGCCCCTGTGAGGGCCTGAACCGTCAGCTCGAGGCGCTGTTTCTCGCCCGTGAGAGCGACGAATACCGCAATCCGACGCCGACGCACATCCCGCAGGAGGAGATGTTCGAGAGCCGCTTCAACCTGTTCCTGTGGCCGGAAGCGTGTATCCAGGAACTGCGCGTGTTCATGCTGAACTGCGTCGCCCAGACCGTCATGGAGGCCTCGAATCTCAAGGCGGCGGACTTCGCCCGGCTGCAGATCCACAATCACACCTGGTTCCACGTGACGCGCTACGCCGGCTCATTCGTAGCCCACAATCATCCGCTCGCCTCCTGGTCAGCCGTTTATTGCGTGCGCGCCGGCGAGCGGGTTTCCGGCCGGCCCGGCAGCGGAATGCTCAGGTTCATGGATACCCGCGGGGGTGCGGACGCCTACCTCGACATCGCCAACCGCCACCTCAAGCCGCCTTCGCGCTGGGATCGCGGGAGATTCGTCTCGAGGAGGGCCAGATCGTCGTCTTTCCCTCCTTCCTGTTCCACGAGGTGACGCCGTTCTACGGCCGGGACACGCGCATCACCGTGGCCACCAACTGCTGGTTTACCTCCGATTCGTCTTAGAAATCTGCTGACGTTGGCGTCCGGCCGTCGGCTGTGGACCGTCCCCGCTGGTGTGGCGAATGAGCAACATCACGACACGCATGGTTCCCCACGCCTGCGAAACGCGTATCCGCATGCTCCTGAGGCCCGAGGCAGGTTGGCAACACTGGGACAGCGTGCTAATAATGCGGCCCTTAAGTCCCGTGTGACCGGCCCGCGTGTCGCGGTGATGAGACCGCTTCACATGGGGACGAGCGGTGGCCTCGATTGATGCGTTCAGGGGTAGGGGAATGTCGGGCACCGGGACTGCATCTCATTAAACAATTCGCGAATCAATCGCAGAGGAATCAACACATGGCGAAAAGTCGCAGCTTGCAACAGGCGGTGCGCTTCGCACTGGCTACGGCCACGGCCGCAGCCGGGGTCTCCGCGCTGCACGCCCAGGAAGCACCGGCGCCAGCCGCCGCCGCCGCACCCGTCGAGGAGGTGGTGGTCACCGGATCGCGCCTGTCGACGCCCAATGAGACCTCCATCAGTCCGATCACGACCGTATCCGCGGTCGATCTGCAGCAGACCGGACTGACGCGCGTCGAGGACGTGCTCAACAACCTGCCCATGGTGTTTGCGGGCATGAACTCGACGACCTCCAACGGCGCCGACGGCACCGCCAGCATCGACCTGCGCGGCCTCGGCAACCAGCGCACGCTGGTGCTGGTGGACGGTCTGCGCCTGGGTCCGGGCTCGGCGCTCGGCGGACGCAACTACTCGGACATCAATCAGATCCCGGCAGCGCTCATCGAGCGCGTCGATGTGCTCACCGGCGGTGCGTCCGCGGTGTACGGCGCAGACGCGGTCGCGGGCGTGGTGAACTTCGTCCTCAACACGCATTTCGAGGGCGTGAGGATCGATGCGGGCTACCACTTCAACCAACACGACAACAAGGACCAGGACGGCGTAGGGCCGCTGGTCACCGCGGCCGGTGATCCGCTGCCGTCGGGCAATGTCAACACGGCCTTCGGCAAGAACGCCGCGATGCTCATGGGCTCGAACTTCGCAGACAACAAGGGCAACGCCACCGCGTACCTCACCTACGACAATCAGAGTGCGGCGCTGCAGAGCAAGTTCGACTACAGCGCCTGCTCGCTGGCCCCGGCAAGCGCCACGACGCTGCAATGCGGTGGCTCGGGTACGGCCGCGCACGGTCACTTCTACGCTACGGGCAACACCGGGCCGCTCAATCACGTCAGCTTCATCAACCATACGGTCGACCCCAAGACCGGGGTGTTCCGGCCGTTCAATTATTCGACCGACCTGTACAACTACGGACCGCTCAACTACTACCAGACGCCGAACGAGCGCTGGACGGGCGGCGGGTTCATGAACTACGACGTGAACTCGCACGTCAACGTGTACACCAGCATCATGTACACGCGGAACTCCTCGCAGGCGCAGATCGCGCCCGAGCGGCGACTTCTTCGAGCCAACGTTCATTGCGTGCGCGAACCCGTTGCTGAACGCGCAGGAATTGGGCGTGCTTTGCAACGGGTCGACCCAGATCGGCGCACCCTCGGGTGTGAACACCGCTGCCCAGGGCGCTCCGTACGAGGTGTTCAACGGGACCAAGTATTACGGTCTCAACATGTACATCGGCAAGCGCAACGTCGAGGGTGGCAACCGCATCGCGACCTTCATCAACAACGCGGCGCGCGAGGTGATCGGCGTCAAGGGCGACTTTGCGGATCCCCAGAATGCCTGGACGTACAACGTCTATGCCCAGCACGGCACGGTGGAAAACGCCGACACCAACGAGAACTATCTCAGCAACACGCTCGTCGAGCAGGCGCTGAACGTGCTGCCGTCGCCCACCGGACCGGTCTGCGGCGGACCCACCTCGACCACGGGTGGCCCGCTGGTGACCCAGGGCACCGGATTCGGTGCGAATCCGCAGTGCGTCCCCTGGAATTTGTGGAAGCCGAACGCGGTCACGGCACAACAGCTCGCGTTCTCGACGATCCCGCTGACCGAGCAGGGCAGCGTGGAGGAGTACGTGGTGGACGGCTCGGTCACGGGTGACCTCGGCAAATACGGCGCGAAGCTCCCGATGGCAGACTCCGGCCTGCAGATCAACGTCGGCGCGGAATGGCGCTCGGAGTCCACGGCTTTCCTGCCGGACTACGAGGAGCAGCAGGGCGACGCCGGCGGCGGCGGCGGGCCAGTGCCCCCGATCGTCGGAGCATTCAATGTCAAGGAAGCCTTCACGGAGCTGCGCCTGCCGCTCGCCCAGCACCAGCCGGGCGCGGAGGATCTTTCCATCGAAGGCGGTTATCGCTACTCCAAGTACAGCGAAGGCTTTGACACCAACACCTACAAGCTCGGTCTGGAGTGGGCGCCGGTGCGTGACATCCGCGTGCGCGCCAGCTACCAGCGCGCCGTGCGTGCGCCGAACATCGGCGAGCTGTACACCCCGCAGACCGTGGGCCTGGACGGATCGGTCGATCCTTGTGCGGGTGCCCATCCCGCCGCCTCCCCGGCGGCCTGCGCGCTCGCCGGGTGTGAAGCCCGGCCAGTACGGCAACATCGCGCCGGATCCTGCCAACCAGTACAACGGCCTGCTCGGCGGCAATCCGAACCTGCAGCCCGAAACCGCCGATACCTACACGGTCGGACTGGTGTTCCAGCCGCGCGTGGTACCGAACCTGACCGTGTCGGTCGACTACTTCGACATCAAGATCACGAACGTCATCGCGCCGGTCGGTGGCAACACCATCCTGCTCGACTGCCTCGCCGGACAGTTGAATTTCTGCTCGGACGTGCATCGCGACGCCAATGGCTCGCTGTGGCGCACCGAACAGGGGTACGTCATCGATACCTCCATCAACGAGGGCGAGCTCCTGACCAAGGGCATCGACCTCAAGGGCAGCTACCGGCTGCCCATGGCGACGCTCGGGTCGTTGTTGTTCTCGCTCGAGGGCACGTACCTCAAGACCCTGCAGACCACGCCCGTGCCGGGCGGTGGCAACTATGACTGCGTGGGGTACTTCGGCGATACCTGCGGTGCGGCGGACCCGAAATGGCGTCACGTGTTCAACGCGACCTGGTCGACGCCCTGGGATGGACTCGACCTGAACCTGCGGTGGCGTTACATCGGCGCGGACAAGTCCGAGCAGTTGAGCTCGAGCCCGTTCCTCGCCGGAACCCCGTACCTGCCGCTGTCGCAGATCCCGGCGTTCAGCTACATCGACCTGACGGGAACCTTCAACCTCTACAAGAACGTCAGGACTGGAGCTGGGTGTCAACAACCTGTTCGACAAGGCCCCGCCGCTGGTCACCGGGGGCGACTGCTCCACCAGCAGCCCGGCCGGCGCGAACTGCAACGGCAACACCTTCCCGGGAGTCTATGACGCGATGGGGCGCTATCTGTTCGCCACTATCACGGCGCAGTTCTAAGGCGGGTTTGATGAGTTGAAACCGGCGGGCCTCGTGGCCCGCCGGTTTTTTTCGCGCGCGGAAACCTCGCTCCCTTTCACGGTCCGGCCCGCGGCCGGCGCGATCACTTCTTCTCTTCAGCGCAGTCGGCGCGCGCGGTGAGTGCGCTTCGTGGGCGTCTGCATCAGGAACGAGCCCAGAGCGGCGCGGCGTATGTTGACCACGTCGCCGACGGCGAGCAGCGGGTCCGCGTCATCGAGCTCCCACAATGCCCCGCTTGCCAGCGTCACGGTCATCCGTCCGCTCGCGCTTGCGCCCGTTGCCACCACGCGATCATCGAGCGATTGCGCCACGGCCGGCGCGGTCGGATGCTCGGCCACATAGAGGCCGAAGGACTCCTTCAGTGGCAGCGCCGCTGCCGCGGTTGCCGGCGTAGCAGGGGTTGCGGTTGTGGTGGTGGCCGGTACAGCGGCAGTGGCGGCAGCCGCCACGGCGGGAGCGGCAGTTGCCGCAGAGGGCGCGGCGGCGATGGGTGTAGCGTCGCTATTCGGCGCGTGCCCCGCGAGCTGGTCGTAGCAGCCGAGGCGCTCGGTGGGGTCGGTGAGGATCGCACACGCGTGCAGCGAGCTCTGCGATACCGTGGCTGTGGGGTCCCCACCCGCGGCGATCACGCCGGCCGCCATCCCGAGCGCGGCCAGCAGGACCACCGCGCGGCGCGGCTGCCGGGCTCCTCCGACGGCTCCGGCTCCCAGCGACCTCACAGCGCGCCCTGCGTACTCGCGCCGTAGTACGTGCCGACGACCTCGGTGGCCGCCCGGACGAGATCGCGCTCCGCCGCGCTCAGGTAAGGGTTCCAGACATCGAAGATCAATATCGCCCGCGGCACCTCCGACAGGTTCCAGGCCTCGTGCTCGATGGTGTCGTCGAACACCCATGCCTTGCCGGGCACCCATTCGCGCGTCTCGCTGCCGACACGAAAGCCGCAGCCCGGCGGCACAATGAGCGGCAGGTGAACCGTCAGGCGCGTGTTGGTGACGCCGGTGTGCGGCGGGATGCGGGTGCCGGCCTCGAGAATCGAGAAGAACGCCGTCGGGCCATGTGCCGCGACGTCGCACTGCGGCGCGCCCTTGAGCGCCGCGGTCGTCTGTGGACAGCGTGCCAGGTGCGCCGGCTGCGGGGCTGCCTGGTTCCACAGGAAGTACGCGCTCCAGCGGCGCGACTTGTTCAGCTCCTTCCACTGGTTGAGGGGCGTGCCCTGCGGGTAGGCCACGTAGGGCTCGAGTCCCTCGCGATCGGAAACGAGCACGCTCACGAGCTCGGCGCGAATCTCCTCGCTCGCCGCCTCGATCGCGTCCAGCCAGGGGAAATCGCCACGCTCGAAGAACTCGACGGCAGGCATCTCCGGGAAATACATGAAGGTCGGCTGCGGGCTGAAGCGGGTTCGCCGGCCGGTCAGAAGATCGATGCAGCGATCGACGCGCCGGTACTGACCGCCACCGTGTTGCTCACGTATCGCGGCCAGGCGCTCTTCGATCGCGCCGGCGAGCGCCACATCGTCCTTCGCGATCACCTGCCGTGCGTGCTCGATCACCACGCCGACCCGCTCGGGCGGCGTCACCCCCGCGGGCAGCGTGGCCAGCGCGTTGCGATAGCTGCGGGCCGCGTTGCGGGGATCGCCGCTTTGCTCGAAGAGCCTGCCTTTCTGCAGCAGCGACGCCAGGTGCCGCGGCTCGAGTGCCAGCGCACGCTCGATGGCCTCGAGTCCCTCCGGCACAAGGTTGAGCGCGTGCAGGCTCTCGGCGAGGTTCGACCACAGGTCCGGATGACCGGCGTCGGCCCGGGTCGCCCGCTGGAACAGCTCGCGCGCCCGGGCGGCGTCTCCCCGCTGCATCATCCGCAGGCCCAGCTCGTTCAGCACCACCGGATGTGCGGGTGCAAGCTGCGCCACGCGTGCCAGCAGCTGATCCGCCTCGCCGGCGCGACCGGCAGCGCCCGCCGCCTTGGACGCCTGGATCAGCCGCAGCACCGTGGCATCGTCCGGAGCCGGGGTGCCGGTCGTGGCATTGACGTCGCTCAAGAGCTTCCCCTATGGTTTCGCACTTTGCGCGACAGATTCTAGCGCGGCCCCGTGAGGCCTGGAGTGCGCTTTGACGCCGGCAAGGGAAGTGGAGTTTGAGCTGATCCGCGTCGCCTCACTGTTGGAGAGCGACCCGGCTGCCGCCGTCCGCGAGGCAGTGAACATCGTACGCACGCATCCCGGGCATCCGGCGGCGCTGCTGCTGCTCGCCAGCGCACACCGTGCGTGTGGCGACACGCAGGCGGCAATCGCTGATTTCAGCGCGCTGGCCGCGACCCAGCCAACCTCCGCGGTGATCCGGCTCGAGCTGGGGCGCGCGCTGCGCGCCCAGGGACGGGATGCCGAGGCGCTGAGCGTGCTGGAGCAGGCGGTGCAGCTGGCACCGGATCTTGCCGAAGCCTGGCGCGAGCTGTCGCTGCTGCACGGCGCGCGCGGCGAGACGGTCGCGTGCGATGCGGCCTACGCACGCTTCGACGAGCTGGCGCCCGAGAGCGCCCGTCTGGGCGAGGCCGCTACCGCGCTCGCTAACGAAAGCCTCGGCGCCGCGGAAGCGTTGTTGCGGCACGCGCTCGAGCGCTCGCCGCAGGACGTCGCCGCACTGCGCCTGCTCGCCGAGGTGGCGGCCGCGCGTGAGGATTTTCCGCAAGCCGAGCGGCTGCTTGGCGAGTGCCTGCGCCTTGCGCCCGGGTACAGCCGCGCGCGGGTGGATCTGGTGCTGGTGCTGCAACGGCAGATGAAAGGCGAGCCGATGCTGCCGCTGCTCGAGCGGCTGCTGCAATTCGCCCCCGACGAGCTGCGCTATCGTGTGCTGCAAGCTGCGGCGTACCGCCTGCTGGGGCAGGTCGAGCGGGCCATCGAAATCCTGCGGGCGCTGGTCCGCGAGTTTTCCGGCAACGAGCTGGTGTGGTTGCAATACGGTCACGCGCTGCGCTCCGCGGGCCGGCAGGACGAGGCCATCGAGGCCTACCGCACCGGCATCGGGCTCAAGCCCGGCTCCGGTGCTGCCTGGTTCGGGCTCGCGGAGCTCAAGACCTTTCAGTTCACCGCAGGCGACATCGCCGCGATGCAGGCCCAGCTGGCCCGGGAAGACCTGCGCCACGACGAGCGCGTGTACTTCGAGTTCTCTCTCGGCAAGGCGCTGGAGGATGCCGGCGACTTCGCCGACTCGTTCGCGCATTACGCTCACGGCAACGAGCTGCGGCGCGCGGTGATCCGCTATGATCGCGGCGCCATCGGTCGCCTGGTAGAGCGCACCCGCTCGCTCTTTACGCGCGAATTCTTCGCCGCGCGTGCCGGCAGTGGCGCACCGGCAGCGGATCCCATTTTCATCGTCGGCTTGCCGCGCGCCGGCTCGACGCTGCTCGAGCAGATCCTCGCCAGTCATTCGCAGGTGGAAGGCACCCGCGAGCTGACGGACGTGCTCGGGTTTGCCCTGGAGCTCGGCGAGCGCGAGAAAGAGGAACCGGGCAGGATCCCCGCTTACCCGCGGTCGATCGCGCGACTGACGCGCGCGGAAACTGCCGCGCTCGGCGAGCGCTATCTTGCGCAGACGCGGCCGCACCGGCTGCTCGGGCGGCCGCGCTTCATCGACAAGATGGGCAGCAACTTCCTCTACGTCGGGCTCATCCACCTGATACTGCCGAACGCGCGCATCATCGACGCGCGTCGCTCCCCGCTCGGGTGCTGCTTTGCCAATTTCAAGCAGCATTTTCCGATGGGCCTGTGGTTCACCTACGACCTGGAGGATCTCGGTCGCTACTACCGCGATTACGTGAGTCTCATGGCGCACTTTGACGCGGTGCTGCCCGGACGCATCCACCGCATCTGCTACGAGGACCTGGTCGTGGATCTCGAGGGCGAGGTGCGCCGGCTGCTCGCTTACCTTGAGCCTGCCCTTCGAGGAGCAATGCCTGCGCTTTCACGAGACCCGCCGCGTCGTGCAGACCGTGAGCTCGGAACAAGTGCGCCAGCCCCTGTACACGCAAGGCATCGAGCAGTGGCGCAACTTCGAGCCGTGGCTTACGCCCCTCAAGGAGGCGCTGGGTGAGCTCGCGCAGCCGCCGCGGCAGGAGGACTAGCCGCCGTTGACGCCGCCACTCAGCAGCGGCCGCAGCGGCGTCACATGCTTCTCGTAATTGCGCCAGCGCCCGACCGAGCCGGCACTGAGCCGCTGACGGACCTGCCAGCGGCTGGCAGTGATGATCACGCGCTCGGTGCGGTGAAAATCCAGACACCGGGCACTCCACGGTAACCCGATGAACTCAAGCATCCGCCGCGTCCAGTACTCCTGGTCCTCGATCAGCGCCTCATAAGGAATCTCCAGCAGCGTCGTCCGCGGCAACACCGTGCGCCAGTGATTGGTGATGCGAGCGTACTCGCGATAGTAGTGCACCAGGTCGTCGAGATCGCAGGCGTACGGGTGCAGACGGAAGAAATTCTGAAAGTAGATCGACAGGCAGGTATCGAGCGGCTGGCGCTGCACGTGCAGAATCCGGGCACGCGGGAACACGGCGTGGATCAGGCCGGCGTAGAGGAAATTGGCGGGCATCTTGTCGACCACCCGCAGCACCGGGCCGGACAGCGCGCCGACCCGCGCGAGATATTCGCGCGCTATGCGCGTCACGGCGCTGTGCACCTCCCCGCTGCCGGATCCTGCGGCGGCGAACGCCGCCCAGGCGCCGTCCCAGAATCTGACCTCCCCGGCGCCGAATGCGTCGGGATGCGAGGCGAGGATCTGCTCAATCAGCGAGGTTCCCGAGCGCGGCATGCCGACGACGAAGACCGGCAGCTCGGCGGCCGATGCGCCGGGGTGCGCGGCACACGCGAATGCGCTGTCGCAGCGGCTGATGATCTGATCGACATGCTCAGTCATCCTCGCGCGGTCGTAGCTTGATTCGTATCGTTTGCTGAGCTCGTTCGCCCGTCGATAGTGGTCGAACGCTGCGTCGTATTGCCGCACGTCGTCATGGTACTTGCCGAGCGCGAAACACAGGCCGATCTCGTGTTGCAGCGGCAGGCTGCGGGCGAGCAACGCCTCGACGCCCTGCAGCCAGGTGCTGTCGTCTGGTGTCATTCTGCGGTGCGCGGCAATGCTGCAATACACAGGAGCAAACTCCCCATCGAGCGCCAGCGCCCGCTGGAACAGCTGCTGCGCCTGTGCGAACTCCCCGCGGTCGGCGTGCAGGTCACCGAGGAGGGACAATGCGGCGACGTGGTTCTGGTCCGCGGCCAGCACCGCGCGGCAGGCGGCTTCAGCCTCGGTGAACTGACCCTGCAGGCGCAGCGCCGTCGCGAGCGCCAGCCGGGCCAGCAGATGATCCGGTTGCAACGCAACGGCGCGCCGTAAGCAGCCCACCGACTCCGCCACCTGTCCGAGCTGCTGCAGCGCGTTGCCGAGGTAATAGTGACCGTCGGCGCGCTGCGCAGCGAGTTCGACGGCCCTGCGCAGCAGCGGCACTGCCGCGTGATGCTCACCGAGCTCCCCCAGCCCGTTGCCGAGATTGTTCAGCGCCTCCACGAAGCGCGGGTTCAGTGCCACGGCTTGCCGGAAGCTCGCCACCGCTTGTGCGCCTCGTCCGAACGCTGCGAGCGCCAGCCCCAGGTTGTTGTGCGCTAGGCTAAGGCCCGGCGCGAGGGCGATCGCCCGTTCGCTGCAGGCAATTGCCTGCGGCAGCTGCCCGAGCCGGCGCAAAGCATTGCTCAGGTTGCAGTGTGTTTCCGCATCGTCGGGACTGATGGCGAGCGCCTGACGGTAGCAGCCGACGGCCGCCGCGCACTCGCCCAGCTCCTGACGCGCGTTGCCCAGGTTGTTGTACGCCTCGGATGAACCCGGGTCGATCTCGATCGCCCGCTGGAACAGTGCCAGCGACTCACGCGCCCGTCCGCCGGTGCACAGGGCGTTGCCGGCAGCGATGAGCAGCTGCGCGTCATCCGGCAGCAGCTCTGCCGCCCGGTGCAGCGCCGGCAGCGCGTCCTTGCCCTGCCGCATGAGGGCCACGCTCAGGATTTTCCACAGCCTCCCGGAATCCGGAGAGCCCTGCAGAAGCAGTTGCGCGTGGTGTTCGGCCTCAGCCGGACGACCCTGCTCTATCAGGACGACCAGCGCACCTATATCCAGCGGGCGCGCTGACTCCTCTGCCGCGGTCGCGCCCAGCGCTCCGCAACAGTGCTTGTATCTCCTGCCGCTGCCGCAGGGGCACGGACCGTTGCGACCCGGTCGCATGTCCGCCGTTCTACTGCAGCACCGCCGCGGCGAGCGCGTGGCGCTGCGCCGCCGCCTGCAGCCAATCCATGCCGCGGCGGATCTCCACCGCATGCTCGCGATCGGCGGACGCGAGCAGCCCGCGCCGCAGCGCGCCGTCGTAGGGGTGCTCGGGAGCCTTGGAGTATTGCTGCATCAGCGGACCGCCGACGAGGGTCTCGAGCTGCGCGTCGCTGGGCTGCACGCCGAGGCGCTGGAAGATGTCCCGCAGGCCGCTCAGCGGCTCGCGCAGCCAGGCGTCGAAATCCACCCACAGCACCTGCGCGGCATGGTGCTGCGCCGCCTGGCGCAGCGTCGTCATTTCACACAGCCAGCTCATCGCGATGCACTCGCCCTCGGAAGCAGGGTCCGGCCGCGCCGCGCCCTCGCCCAGGCGCCGCAGCAGACGCTGCAGCCGCGCCGCACCGAGCTGGCGGCTCTCGCGGCGCGAGTTGGGACCGGCGAATATCCCCTGCAGATAGGCGAGCGGCTGCACGTGCATGAAGACCGCCGACGCCTGGCGGCTGCCGGCGAGGATCGGCTCGGCCAGCTCGCTGACGAAGCTCGTGGCCTTGACCACCGCGCGCTGCGCGGGCTGCCAGGTGCGCGCCAGCAGCGCGAGCGCGACATCGAGCCGCAGCGCGGCAGCGGCGCCAGGTACGGCGAGCGCGCGCAGCAGCGCCGGCTCGCGCAGCGCGAACAGTTGCGGATGCGCGCCGACGAGGCGCGAGACGAGCGTCGACCCGACGTGCCCGGTGTGAAAAATATAGTGGGCGTGCGCTACCAGCCGCGCGGCGGCGCTCTGCAGCAGCGCCGGCGCGCATGACTGCTGCGGGTAGCCGCACGAGCGCAGGCGCTGGTCGAGAAAGCTCGCCGCGCGATACGCCGCCTCGTCGAGCTTCACCAGGCTCACGGCGTCGCCGTGCATTTCGAGCGGCAGCCACGCCGGGGACTGCACCAGCTCGTCCTCGCCCAGCGTCATGTCTTAGGGCGCGGGACTGCGGCCGCAGGCGCGCGTCCAGTCCTGCGGCCGGGCACCGGGGTTGTGCCAGCCGCACGGTCCGTGGATCAGGCTCTCCGCCTGCGGGGGTCCCCAGCTTGCCTTGAGATATTGCAGCGGCGGCGCCGTCGCGGTGAGCACCGGGTCAACGACCGCCCAGGCCGCCTCGACCTCGTCCTCGCGCGCGAAGTGCGAGGTGTCGCCGATGAGCGCAGCGCTGATCAGCACCTCGTAGGCATCCATGTCGTCGCCCTGGTTCTCGGCGGCGTACAGCTCGACGTTGTGCCCGATCATCACCGGCCCGGGCTTCTTGGTGTGCGCACCGAGTGCGATCGCCACGTCGGGACCGACGCGAAAGCGCAGATAGTTCGGCTGCTCGGGCGCCATGGCGCCAAACACGTTCACCGGCGGCGGCCGCAGCTCCACCACCACTTCGGTGGCGGTCACCGGCAGGCATTTGCCGGCGCGCAGGTAGAACGGCACCCCGCTCCAGCGCCACGAGTCGATGTGCAGCACCAGTGCCGCGTAGGTCTCCACGTTCGAGTCGGCGGCCACGCCCGCTTCCTGGCGGTAACCGTTGAACTGCCCGCGCACCAGCTCCGCCGCGATCACCGGCCGCACCGCGCGCAACAGCTTCACCTTCTCGTCGCGCAGCGCTTCCCCCTCGGTGATGAGCGGCGGCTCCATGGTGAGTAGCGCCACGATCTGCATGAGGTGGTTCTGGATCACATCGCGGATGGCGCCGGTTTCCTCGTAGAAGCGGCCGCGCCCGGCAAGCCCGATCGCCTCCGCCATGGTGATCTGCACGCCGGCGACGAAATTGCGGTTCCACACCGGCTCGAGAAAGGAATTGGCGAAGCGGAAGTACAGCAGGTTCTGCACCGCTTCCTTGCCGAGGTAGTGATCGATGCGAAAGATGCTCGACTCCGGGAAATGCGCGTGCAGCATCTGGTTCAGGGCGCGCGCCGAGGCCAGGTCGTGTCCGAAGGGCTTCTCCACCACGATGCGTGCGCCGGCGGCGCTCTTGGAGTCGCTCAGGTACCCGATCACCACCGGGAACATGCTCGGCGGAACGGCGAGGTAGTGCAGCGGTCGCTGCGCATCCCCGAGCGCCTTGCGCAGCGCATCGAAAGTGCCGCGGTCGTTGTAGTCGCCGTCGACGTAGCGCAGCAGGCCGATCAGGCGTTGCGCGACGGACTGGTCCGCCGCGGGCACGAACGCCTCGAGACTGTCGCGCACCCGCTTCGCCAGCCACGACACGTCGCACCCCTGGCGCGCGACACCGACCACCGGGATGGTGAGCAGGCCGCGACGCACCAGGTGATACAGCGCCGGGTAGATCTTGCGGTAGCACAGATCCCCGGTGGCCCCGAACAGTACCAGCGCATCGCAGTCACGGCGTTCCATGCATGCCTCCGCTGCCTCCGGCAGCCGCACGCGCCTTCACGGCGTACGCTCGAGGTGCCCGCCGAACCCGAGCCGCATGGCCGAGAGCACCTTGTTCGCGAATTCGCCGCGGCCGCGCGACTCGAAGCGCGCATACAGCGCCGCGGACAGTACCGGTGCCGGTACCCCGACATCGATCGCCGCCTCCACCGTCCAGCGCCCCTCGCCGGAATCGGACACGTGGCCGGCGAAGCCGGCGAGCGCGGGGTCGCGCGCCAGCGCGGCGGCGGTCAGATCGAGCAGCCGCGAGGCAATGATGCTACCGTGGCGCCAGACCTCGGCAATCGCGGCGACATTGAGCTGGTACTGGTAGAAGCGCGGGTCGGACAGTGGTGCGGTCTCGGCGTCCGCCGCCACGGCAGTGAGGCCGGCGTCCGCATGCGCGAGCAAATTGAGCCCTTCGGCGTAGGCCGCCATCAGGCCGTACTCGATGCCGTTGTGGACCATCTTGACGAAATGCCCCGCGCCGCAGGGGCCGCAGTGCAGATAGCCCATGGCCGCCGCCGCGCCGGTCGCGGCAGCGCCGCCGGCGCCGCTCGCCTTGCCCTGCGCGCCGCTCGCTGCCGGCTGGGCCGCGGGCATCCTGCCGCCGGGCGCGAGTGTCGCGAGCACCGGCTCGAGCAGCGCGACCGCCGCGGGCTCGCCGCCGATCATGAGGCAATAGCCCTGCTCGAAGCCGAGCACGCCGCCGCTCGTGCCGACATCGACATAACGGATGCCGTGCTTGTCGAGCTCGGCGGCGCGGCGGATGTCGTCGCGATAATTGGAGTTGCCGCCATCGATGAGCACGTCGCCTGCGGCGAGCGCCGGCCGCAGCTCGCCGATCACTGAATCCACGACCGCCGCGGGCACCATCATCCACACCGCGCGCGGCGGCTCGAGCGCACGCACCAGCTCCACAGGTGTCGCGGCCGCGTGCACCCGAGGGCCGACGACCGCCTTCACCGCCTCCTCCGTGCGGTTGTAGACCACGCACTCGTGACCGCCCTGCGCCAGGCGGCGCACCATGTTCGCGCCCATGCGCCCGAGCCCGATCATCCCAATCCGCATGACAGCCACTCCTTCCGTTAGCGGCGCAGCCGGCAAGAGGCACGCCTCCTGCCGGCGGCAACCAAGCCCATGTCCGCTGCAAATCGCTTCCTACGATTTCGTCCAATCAAATCAGTTGGGGACGCGCCGGATCTGGGCACCCAGCTGTGCGAGCTTCTCCTCGATCGCCTCGTAGCCGCGATCGATATGATAAATGCGTTCGACCTCGGTGCGTCCCTCGGCAACCAGTCCCGCGAGCACCAGGCTCGCCGAGGCGCGCAGATCGGTCGCCATCACTGGCGCGGCGGTCAGCTTGGCCACGCCATGAATGATCGCGGTGTTGCCCTCGAGGCGGATCTCCGCGCCCATGCGTCGCATCTCCAGCATGTGCATGAAGCGATTCTCGAAGATCGTCTCGGTGATGGTGCCGACGCCGGCGGCGACGGTGTTAAGGGCGGCGAACTGCGCCTGCATGTCGGTCGGGAACGCCGGGTACGGCGCGGTGCGCACGTCGACCGCCTTGAGGGTGCGACCGCGCATGTCCACCTCGACCCAGTTGTCGCCCACGCCGATGCGCGCGCCGGCCTCCTCGAGCTTGGCGAGCACCGCGTCGAGGTGCTCCGGGCGGGTGTGCTTGATGCGCACGTGCCCGCGGGTGATGGCGCCGGCGACCAGGTAGGTGCCGCTCTCGATGCGATCGGGCAGCACCTCGTAGTCGGTACCGTGCAGCTCGCGCACGCCGTTGATCACGATCTTGTCGCCGCCCGCACCCTGGATGTTCGCGCCCATCGCAATGAGGAAGTTGGCGAGATCGACCACCTCCGGCTCGCGGGCCGCGTTCTCGATGACCGTCTCGCCGTCGGCGAGCGTCGCCGCCATCATCAGGTTCTCGGTGCCGGTGACAGTCACGGTATCGAGCACCAGCCGCGCACCCTTCAAGCGCCCCGCCCGTGCGCGGATGTAACCGCCCTCGATGGTAATGTCCGCGCCCATCGCCTGCAGGCCGGCGACATGGATATTGACCGGCCGCGCGCCGATCGCGCACCCGCCCGGCAACGAGACGTCGGCGTGCCCGTAGCGCGCCACCAGCGGCCCCAGCACCAGGATAGAGGCGCGCATGGTCTTGACCAGCTCGTAAGGGGCGAAGCACTCGCGCAGCGTCGAGCCGTCCACCTCGATGCGCATGCGCTCGTCGATGGTGACGGTGGCGCCCATGCGCCCGAGCAGCTCGACGGTGGTGGTGACGTCCTTGAGGTGAGGGACGTTCGCCACCACCACCGGGTCGCGCGCCAGCAGTGCCCCGGCGAGGATCGGCAGCGTCGCGTTCTTGGCCCCGGAGATGCGCACCTCGCCTTCCAGCGCCACGCCGCCCTGGATCTGCAACTTGTCCATGCTAATCGCGCCCCGATTCTTCGGGCGTAAGCGCCTCGATCGACAGCGCGTGGATCTCCCGGCCCATGAGCTCGCCGAGCGTGCGGTAGACGAGCTGGTGGCGCGCCAGGCTGCGCAACGGCGCGAACTCGCGCGCGATGATGCGCGCACTGAAGTGCGTACCGTCCTCCGACTGGACCTGCACGTGCGCTCCGGGCAGGCCGGCGCGGATGAGGCGCGCAACTTCTTCAGGGTTCATGGCGTCAAGTTTACATGCCTCCCGCGGCAGGTGCGGGCGCGCGGGGCGCGCGCACGCCTATAATGACACGCATGGATCTGACACCGGCCGCCCCGGCCGCCCAAGCGTCGGCCGGCGACGAACAGCTGCTGGCCTCCGCACGGCGTGCGCTGGGGGTGGAAGCCCGCGCCGTCGAAGCGCTCACGCCGAAGCTTGACGGCGCGTTCGTGCAGGCGTGCCGCATCTGCCTGCAGTGCCGCGGCCGTGTGGTCGTGACCGGCATGGGCAAGTCGGGCCACATTGCCGGCAAGATTGCCGCCACGCTCGCCAGCACCGGCACGCCCGCCTTCTTCCTGCACCCGGCGGAAGCCGGCCATGGCGACCTCGGCATGATCACGCGCGCGGACGCGGTGCTGGCCCTGTCCAACTCCGGCGAGACGCCCGAGCTGGTGCTGCTGCTGCCGCAGCTGGCGCGCCTCGCCGTACCGCTGGTGGTCATGACCGGCAAGCCCGACTCCACGCTCGCGCGTGCGGCGGACGTGGCGCTCGACGTCGCCGTTGCCGAGGAAGCGTGCCCGCTCAACCTCGCCCCCACCGCCAGCACCACGGCCACGCTCGCCATGGGCGATGCGCTGGCGGTCGCGGTGCTGGAGGCGCGTGGCTTCACGCGCGCGGATTTCGCCCGCTCGCATCCCGGCGGCGCCTTGGGGCGCAGGTTGTTGCTGCACGTCGAGGATCTGATGCGCAGCGGCGCGGCGGTGCCGCGGGTCGCGCCGGATGCGCCGCTGAGCGCCGGCCTGCTGGAGATGTCGCGCAAGGGGCTGGGGATGACGGTGGTGGTCGACGCCGGCGAGCGCATCCTCGGGGTGTTCACCGACGGCGACCTGCGGCGCGCCCTCGACCGGCAGATCGACGTGCACACCACGGTGATGAGCGCCGTGATGACCTCGCAGCCGCGCACCATCGGACCGCGCGAGCTCGCGGCCGAGGCCGTGCATCTGATGGAAGTGCATCGCATCACCGCGCTGCCGGTCGCCGACGCCGCCGGACGCCTCGTCGGCGCGCTCAACGTGCACGATCTCATGCGCGCGGGCGTAGTGTGAGCGCGTACATGCCACCGCGGATACGGCTGCTGGTGCTCGACTGCGACGGCGTGCTCACCGACGGGCGGCTGTACATCGGCCCGCGCGGCGAGGCGTTCAAGGTCTTCGACGTACGCGACGGCTACGGGATCGTGCAGCTGCAGCGTGCCGGCATCATCGTGGCAGTGATTTCGAAACGGCGCTCGCCGATGCTGGTGGTGCGCTGCCGCGAGCTGGGGGTACGCCACGTTCATCAGGGGGTCGCCGACAAGCTGGGGGTGTTCGCGCGGCTGTGCGGACGGCTGCGCCTGACGCCGGCGGCGTGCGCGTGCGTCGGCGACGACCTGCCGGATCTGCCGCTGATGCGCGCCGCGGCCCTGTCGTTCGCGGTCGCGGACGCGCACCGCGAGGTGCGTCGCGCCGCGGATATCGTCACGCGCCAGGGCGGCGGACGCGGCGCCGTGCGCGAGGTGTGCGACCGCCTGCTGGCGCGCAACGCGCGCCGGAGGCCGTCACGATGATGCAGCGCTTCGTGTCGCTGGTGGCGCTGCTCGCGTTGATCGTCGGTCTGGTGGTGCTCACCGCTCCGCAGCGCGATGCGGCCGCGCCGCCTGCGAGCGGCGCACCGTTGCACGCTCCGGGCTACTCCGCGCTGCAGGCGCGCCTGGTGCAGACCGGCGCCGACGGTCGCCCGCTGTACACGCTCGATGCGGCCAGCATCCAGCAGCAACCCGACAGCGGTATCATCGACCTGCAGCAGGTGCAGCTCGGCTTCCACGACACGAGCGGCGATAAGTGGACGGCGCGCGCCGTGCACGGCACCGTGGCGCAGGACAGCCGTGTGGTGCAACTCGACGGCAACGTACGGGTCGCGGGCGTCCTGCCCGGCAGCGGCGAGACCGCGCAGATCGACACCCAGCATCTGAGCTTCGACACCAACGCGCAGATCGTGACGACGCAGGACCCGGTCACCATCCTCATGTCCGGCCGTCAGCTCCAGTCGCAGGGCCTGGTTGCGAGCTTGAAGGAGCGTCACGTGCAGTTAGAATCGGCCGTGCATGGCTCCTTCGTGCCGTAAAGCGTGGCGCTGGCTGGCGTGGGCGCTGGCTGGCGCGGCGGCCGCCGCGCCACCGGCGCAGGCGCCTGCGCCAGCCCTGCTGAGCGCATCGGGCGATAAGCCCATCACCGTGGATGCGGCCTCCTCCGAGGTGGATTACCGCACCAACACCGTGGAGTTCACCCAGGTGGTGATCACCCAGGGGGACCTGCGGGTGCAGGCCGACCATGCGCACGCCACCGGGCTGAACTTCGCCAACAGCCGCTGGACCTTCGATGGGCACGTGCGCATCGACGCGGAGCAGCGCGGCGACCTCACTTCCGACCAGGCGGTGGTCGAGTTTCACGACAACCACATGGCGCGCGCCATCATCACCGGCAAGCCCGCCGAGTTCGAGCAGAAGCGTGCCGACGCACAGCAGCCGGCACATGGACACGCCGACCAGATCGTCTACGACGTGGGCGACGGCACCGTGCGGCTGAGCGACGACGCCTGGATGTCGGACGGACAGAACGAGATCTCAGGTCCGCTGATCACCTACAACATCCGCACGCAGCGCGTGCAGGCGGCGACCGCGCCGGGCACCGATCAGCGCGTGCACATCACCATCACGCCGCACGGCCTCACCCCGGGCGCCAAGGGTGAGGCTGCGCCGAAGCCCCAGCCGCAGCCCCAACCATGAGCGCACTGAAAGCTACCGGCCTCGCCAAGAGCTACAAGTCCCGTCAGGTGGTGCGCAATCTGTCGCTCGAGCTCGACAGCGGCGAGGTCGTGGGCCTGCTCGGACCGAACGGCGCCGGCAAGACGACGGCCTTCTACATGATCGTCGGGCTGGTGCCGTGCGATGCCGGCCGCATTTTTCTCGGGGACGTGGACGTGACGCTGCTGCCGATGCACCGCCGCGCGCAGCTCGGCCTCGGCTATCTGCCCCAGGAAGCCTCGGTGTTCCGCAAGCTCTCGGTCGAGGACAACGTGATGGCGATCCTCGAGACGCGCGACATGGAGCGTGCGGCGCGCGAGGAGCGCCTCGAGCAGCTGCTCGAGGAGCTGCGCATCGGCCACGTACGCCGCAGCCTGGGTGTGGCGCTCTCGGGCGGCGAGCGCCGGCGCGTCGAGATCGCGCGGGCGCTGGCCGCGGAGCCGCGCTTCATGCTGCTCGACGAGCCCTTCGCCGGCGTCGATCCGCTCTCGGTGCTCGACATCCAGCGCATCATCCGCGAGCTCACGCACCGCGGCATCGGCGTGCTGATCACTGACCATAATGTGCGCGAGACGCTCGGGGTCTGCGCGCGCGCCTATATCGTCAATCAGGGTACGGTGATCGCCGCGGGGAGTGCGGAAGAAGTCCTTGCCAACCCCCAAGTCCGTGAGGTGTACTTGGGCGAGTCGTTCCGGCTTTGAAGCCCTGCGGGTAGTTGAGAGTCCAATACCTTCTCTTTCAATTGATTACGCAATAAATCCGGAAGCGTCGCCACCGCACCAAGCGCTGGAACCCATGCTGAAACCCTCCCTGCAGCTGAAGCTGGGGCAACAGCTGACCATGACCCCGCAGCTGCAGCAGGCCATCCGGCTCCTGCAGCTGCCCGCCCTCGAGCTGCAGGCACACATCCGCGAGCTCCTCGAAACGAACGTCATGCTCGAGCCGCTCGATGAAGCCGAGGCGACCGGCACCTTCGAGACCGTGGTGACAGCCGCCGAGCAACCCAAGCCCCCCGAGCGCACCGCGGAGAACAGCGTCGAGGTGCTCGACGAGGGCTGGGGCGATCACAACGTCGGGCCCGCCGAGACGCCCTGGAGCTGCGACGACGACGAGCGCCAGCAGGACTATGCCGACGCCAGCGGGCAGTCGCTGCAGGATCACCTGCTGTGGCAGCTGGAGCTCGCCAGCCTCAGCTACCGCGAGCTGGCCATCGCGCGCGCCATCGTCGACGCCATCAGCGACGACGGCTACCTCACCGAGTCGCTCGAGGAGATCTGCCAGACGCTGCGCCCGGAGCTCGAATGCTCGGCGGAGGAAGTCGCGGCGGTGCTGGCCGGCGTGCAGGCACTCGATCCGCCCGGCGTCGCGGCGCGCTCGGTCGGCGAATGCATCGAGCTGCAGCTGCGGCAGCTCGAGCCGACCACGCCCGGCTACGCGCTGGCGCTCGAGATCGCCCGTCACCACCTGGCACTGGTCGCCGGGCGCGAGCTGTCGCTGCTGCGCCGCGAGCTGCGCGCCACCGAAGACGAGATCGCCGCGGCACTCAGCCTGGTGCGGGCGTGCCACCCGCGCCCGGGCGCCACCGTGAGCTGCGGCAGCGCGGAGTACGTGGTGCCGGACGTGTTCGTGCGCCGCACCGAGCAGGGCTGGGGCGTGGAGATCAACCCCGCGACGCTGCCGCGCGTGCGCCTCAATCAAAGCTACGCCAGCCTCATCGGCCGTAACGCCAGCCACGCCACCATGCGCGCGCAGCTGCAGGAGGCGCGCTGGCTGCTGAAGAGCCTCGAGATCCGCCACGAGACGCTCATGAAGGTGGCGCGCTCGATCGTCGAGCGCCAGACGGCGTTCCTCGAGCACGGCGACGAGCACATGCGGCCGATGATCCTCAAGGACATCGCCGAGGCGGTGACGATGCACGAGTCGACCATCTCGCGCGTCACCTCCGGCAAGTACATGCATACCCCGCGCGGGGTGTTCGAGCTGCGCTACTTCTTCTCCAGCCAGGTCGAGGGCGCCGACGGCTCCGGCACCTCCTCCACCGCGATCCGCGCCAAGATCAGGAAGCTCGTCAAGGACGAGGACCCGCACGATCCGCTGAGCGACGGCCGCATTGCGGAACTGCTCTCGGCCGAGGGCATCCCGGTGGCGCGCCGCACGGTGGCCAAGTACCGCGAGGCGATGGGCATTGCGGCCTCGAACGAGCGCCGCCGCGCCGGATCCGGACAGACATGAACGCCATAGTGAAACAGCGAACAAGGAGACCGCTCATGCAGCTTAACGTCACCGGTCACCACGTCGAGGTCACTCCCGCGCTGCGGGGTTACGTGGAAAAGAAGCTCGAGCGCATCGGCCGGCATTTCGAGCAGGTCATCGACGTGCACTGCGTGCTGACGGTGGAGAAGCTGCGTCAGAAGGCCGAGGCGACCCTGCACCTGAGCGGTTGCGCCATCCACGCCAACGCCACCGAGGCGGACATGTACGCCGCCATCGACCTGCTGGTCGACAAGCTCGATCGCTGCATCAGGAAGCACAAGGAAAAGCGCGGCGACCACCATGCCGCCGAGGGACGCGCGCTGCGCCTGTGAGGCGCGAGCTGCGCACTACCCCTTGCAGCGTCAGCGTCGCCGGATAGTATTGTCCCGTGCGCATCATCATCCTCAGCGGGCTGTCCGGCTCCGGCAAGAGCGTGGCGCTGCACATGCTCGAGGACCTGGGGTTCTACTGCATCGACAACATCCCGGCCGCGCTGCTCAAGCCGTTCATCTCCTACACCGTGCGCAGCGCCGAGACCACCTACGAGCTCACGGCGATCGGCCTGGATGCACGTAATACGCCCGCCGAGGTAGCGAGCGTTCCACAGCTGATCGACGAGCTCAGGCGCAGCGGCCTGCAGTGCGAGGTGGTGTTCCTGGTCGCGGCCGAGGACGAGCTGCTGCGGCGCTTCGCCGAAACGCGCCGCAAGCACCCGATGAGCGGCGGCGAGGTGGGACTGCGCGAGGCCATGGCGCTCGAGCGCGCGCTGCTCGAGCCGATCGCCTCGGTGGCCGACCTGCTGATCGACACCTCGCGCCTGTCGGTGCACGCGCTGCGCGACATCATCCATAAGCGCGTCGAGCAGCGCAGCGCCGGCCGGCTGTCGCTCACCTTCGAGTCGTTCGGCTTCAAGCGCGGCATTCCCGCCGACGCCGACTTCGTGTTCGATGCGCGCGCCATACCGAATCCGTACTGGGAGCCGGGGCTGCGCAACCTTACCGGGCGCGACGCCGAGGTCGTGCGCTTTCTCGAGACGCAAACCAACGTGGCGACGCTGATCGCGGACATCGCACGTTTCGTGCGCGGGCGTGTGCCGGAATACCAGGCGAGCAACCGCGGTTACCTCACGGTCGCGGTCGGCTGCACCGGCGGGCAGCATCGCTCGGTGTACATCGTCGATCGGCTGGCGGAGATTTTCGCCGCCGAGTTCGGCAACGTCACCGCGCGTCACAGCGGCCTTCCCGGGGCCAAGCTGTTTCACCCGCGCGGGCGCGCGGCCGAGCCGGCGGCTGTCGGCTAGGTGTGAAGTCTCAGGTAGCCTGCGCCACTCCCGCCGCCGTCATCACCTGCGGCAGCTTCTCACCGCTCATGAAGGCGGTGAGCGCCACGCGTGCCTCCATGGCATCGTGATAGCCGAGCTCGATGAGGGCGCGCGTGTAGCCCGCCTCGAAGGTGAGATAGCTTGCCAGCTGGTAGCCGGAAGCGTCGCGGCCGCCGATCACCCGCAACAGCGCCCGCAGCCCCGGCGGCAGCTCGGCGGCGTGGCGCGCCACGATCTCGCGCGGGTCGACGCTCGGGGCGAGCATCAGCGTCTCGACGAGACGCTCGCCGCGTGCCGCCTGCGGCGCACTCTGTACCAGCGTGTTGATGCGCGCCAGCTGCTCGAGGTCGCCGTAGATCTGGTCGGTGAACAGCGTGTCGAGCATGTAACCGAAGATCGCCCCCGGCGTCGGCATACTGGGCGTGAGGCGGTTGACCGCCACCCCGGCGGCGCGCCGGGCGCGCACGCCGATGATCAGCAGCCGATCGGCTCCGAGGTGAATCGCCGGGCTGAGGGGATGCAGCTGGCGCATGGCACCATCACCGAAATAGTCTTCCCCGATACGGATCGGCGGGAACAGCAGCGGGATGGCGACGCTCGCCATCAGGTGGTCGAGGCTGAATTCCGTGCGGCAGCCGAGCCGCTGCACGCGCGACCAGTCGCGGATGGCGTCGACGCCGTCGTAGAACGCCACCGACTGGCCGCTGTGGTAACTGGTCGAGCACAGCGCGAAGGCGTGCAGGTGTCCGCGCGCGATGCTGCGGCGGACGCCGCTGCAGTCGACGTGCACCGCCAGCAGCTCGCGCAGCGGGGTGTTGTCGAGCAGCGATTTCGGCGGCGCCAGCACCAGGCCGCCGGACATCAGCGACAGCACCCAATGCGCGCCGGCACGCAGCATGTGCGGCGCATCCACGTGAAACACCTGGCTGGAGCGGAAGTTCGCCCACACGCGCTCGAGTCCCGCGACCGCGCGCCGCCAGTGGTGCGCCTCGGCCGCCAGCACGCTGGCGGCGACCGCGCCGGCGGAAGTCCCGACGATCACCTGAAAGGGGTTGCGCGAGCGCGGCAGCAGCTCGGCGAGCGCCAGCAGCACGCCCACCTGGTAGGCCGAGCGCGAGCCGCCCCCGGTCAGCACCAGCCCGATCGCCGGGCGCAAGCCCGGCCGGGAGGCGGTTTCGGCGAGTCGGTCCATGGTGGCGAGCACGTCGTCTATTATGGAACCCGCAGGCGCACGCGCTGTGTGACGAAAGTCGCGCCCGTGCCCGCGCCGGTCATTACCGCTGCGACAACGCTTGTGGGGACCTAAGCCTAGCGTGGTGTCAGAGTCATAACATGCTCGGTTTGACCGGGCAGAAACGGCAAAGGTTCGCCGCGCGCCCACTCCACGAATCCGGCGCGGTAGTAGGGCGACAACGGATGTCCGCTCTGCCCGCCGGGTAGCTCGAGGTAAGCCTCGCTCTCATGCCCCGGCGACACGGCGAAGCGCTCCGACGCGGCAAAGCGCGCGTCGTCCTGGACGCGCGGCATGTCGTGATCGCCGGGCAGCTGCTCGGTCGGCATGTCGAGCCAGCGCGCCAGTCCCGGCAGCGCCGGCGACAGCGGGTGGCGCACCCGCACCACGTTGTGCGCACCCCAGGTGCAGCGCGCCAGTGAGGGGCAGGCGCTATCGAGCTCGGCGATGGTGGCGTCGACCTGCGCGCGCAGAAATTCCGGCCATCCCGGATACGCACTGGCCAGCAGGTGCAGCGGCTGCGTGCTGATGAGCTGCCACAGCGCGCCCTCGAACTGCTCGGGCGGCGCCGTATCCTGCGCCGGCAGTCGCAGCGCCGTGAGCAGCATCGCCCACACCGCCTGCTGCGTGTGGTCGTGGTAGGCACGCACCAGGCGGTAGCCGACCGCATCCACGCTCGCCTGCGCCTGCCAGCCCTCCACCAGGCGCCTGAATTCGGCGCGCCGCGGCTGAGCGTCCAGGCTCGCGGCATCCAGCAGCGACAGAAGCAGCGTGCGCCAGCGGGCGAGGAACACGGCGCGGTCGTCCAGCTGGATGCGCAGCATGTCGGCCGGGGTGATGGGCGAAGCGAGCGCGAGCAGGTCATCGCGGATCTGGCCGGCGCGCGCCCCGAGGTTGTACTCGGCACCGAGCGCGGCCGAATCGGCGCCGATGAGTGCCTGCGCGCGCTCCTCGCTCGTCACCCGTGCGTTGGCAGTCCACAGCCGTCCGAGCGGCGGATCGACGATGTGCGGATGGTCGGCCGCGGTCGTCCAGGGCGCCCCGCGGCGGGCGCGCTCAGGTCCGGTGTCCTCGGGAATGCGGCCGAAGATGGTCCAGGCGATATGGCCCTGGGTGTCGCCGATGACGGCGTTCTGGTGCGGAATGCCGATCTCGGGCGCCAGCCGCAGTGCCTCTGCCACCGAGCTGGCACGCTCGAGCGCCATGAGGTTGATGTTGGTCGCCGCCGGCAGCTGCGCCAGCCACGAGCCGAACCAGCAGTCGTGTGCCGCCGCGTCGGTTCGCAGCAACAGCCCCGCCGGTCCCGAGGCGACGTCCAGCACCACCGCGGCCTGGCCGTGCACGCGGATCGTCTCGTGCACTACCGACAACGGCACGCTGCCCTGCGCAGTAGTGAGCTCGTGCGGCCCGACCGCGAGGCAGCTCACATGCTCGACGTCGAGCCAGGTGCCGTAGCTGTTGGTGAAGCCCCAGGCGATGTGCCCGTTCGATCCCGCCACCAGCAGCGGCGTACCGGGCAGGGTGACGCCGTTCAGATCGAGTTTCGGCGTCGTGCCGTCGGCGGGCAGCTGCAGGCGCGCGTGATACCACACCGGCGGGACGCGCAGCCCGAGGTGCATGTCGTTCGCAATGAGCGCGGCGCCGCTCGTCGTGAGGCTGCCGGCGACGGCCCAGTTGTTGCTGCCCGCAGCCGGCCCCGGCAACGGCGCTGCCGGCGAGGCGCCCGACCGGCTGCCGTCGCGCACGTTCAGCACCGCCGCATCGGGCACCGGCACAGCGGCGGTGGCCGCGGCGGCGGCCGTGGCGTCGACCGGCGCATCCCAGCTGGTGCCCAGCGGGTAGAAAAACGCCAGCGCGCACTTCCAGCTCGACGCACACTCAGGTCCCCCCAGGCGCGCATTGAGCTCGTGCCTCAGGATCTCGCGCCGGAAGCCGCTCGCCTGCAGATCCCACCACATCGCGTACTCGACCAGCACCACGTCCTCGGCAAGCCAGGGCGCGGGCGGCTGCCGCAGCACCCAGTACTCCCAGGGGCGGGAGCCGAGGCTTGCAAGGCCCGCGTTCGCGCCTTGGGTATAGGCCGCGATCACGGCGCGCTGCTCCGCGGTGCCCGCGGCCAGCACCTCGCGGGCGAGGCTGCGGAACCTGAACAGCCGCGTCCTGCGGTCCTCATCGAGCGCCACCGGACCGAACAGTTCCGCGAGCTCGCCGGCGGCATGGCGGCGCGCCAGGTCCATCTGGAAATACCGGTCCTGCGCGTGTACGAAACCGGTGGCGTACGCGAGATCGAGGCGGTTGGCCGCGACGATCGTGGGCACGCCGCGCGCGTCGCGCGTCACGCGCACCGGCGCGCTCAGCTGCGGCTGGCGCAGCGCCCCGTCGAGCGGCGGCAGCGAGGCGCGCAGCAGCAGGTAGCCCGACAGCGCCAGCGCGAGGACAAGCAGCGCTGCAGCGGCGCCGATGAGCTTGAGCCTGTGCATGCGAGCTTCGGCAAGCGCCGTCAGGCGAGCGTCACCTTCAGAATCTGCATGGAGTTGGTGCCGCCCTGCACGCCCGACAGCTCGCCCTTGGTGATGATCACCAGGTCGCCCATGCGCACCAGCTGCAGCTCGAGCAGCCGGCTGAACAGCGCGCGGTACAGCTCGGGCGTGGAGTGGTGCGCCCCAGTGACGTCGAAGATCACCGGGTAGACGCCGCGATACATGGTGACGCGGCGGCGCGTCGCCTCGTGGCGGGTAAAGGCATACACGGGCAGATCGGCGCGGATGCGCGACATCCACAGCGGCGTCGCCCCCGATTCGGTCAGCGCGACGATGGCGCGCACCTTCATGTGATTGGCGGTGTACATCACCGCCATCGCGATCGCTTCCTCGGTGCTCTTGAACTGACCCTCGACGCTGCGCTGGCGCGCGCGGTTGTGGCTGAACTCGTACTTCTCCGCGCCCTCGATGACCTGGGCCATCGCCTCCACCGCACGCACCGGGTAACGCCCGGTGGCGCTCTCCGCCGACAGCATCACCGCGTCGGTGCCGTCCATGACCGCGTTGGCGACGTCGCTCACCTCGGCGCGCGTCGGCACGGGATTGTGGATCATCGACTCCATCATCTGCGTCGCGGTGATCACCACCTTGTTGCGGATGCGACTCTGGTGAATGATGGTCTTCTGCAGTCCGGTGAGCTCGGCGTAGCCCATCTCCACGCCCAGATCGCCACGCGCCACCATGATGACGTCCGCGGCGTCGATGATGCCGTGCAGATTGTCGATCGCTTCGTGCCGCTCGATCTTCGCCACGATGCCCGCATCGCCGCCGGCGGCGTGCAGCAGCGCGCGCGCCTGCTCGATGTCGGCGGCGGTGCGCACGAACGACACCGCGAGGTAATCGATGCCCTCGGCGGCGGCGAACACGATGTCCTCGCGATCGCGCTCCGACAGCGCCGGCGCGGAGATGCCGCCACCCTGGCGGTTGAGGCCCTTGCGGTCGGAGAGCTCGCCGCCGACGCGCACGCGCGTCTCGATGCGGGTGCCGGCGACCTGCAGCACGTCGAGGACGATCTGCCCGTCGGCGAGCAGCAGCGTGTCGCCGGCGGCGACGTCCCCGGGCAGACCCTTGTACGCCACGCCGACGCTGAGCGCGCTGCCGGCCCTGGCATCGAGCGCGGTGTCGAGGGTGAAGGGCGCGCCCTCGGCGAGCATCACGCGGCCGTCGCGAAAGCACTCGATACGGATCTTGGGTCCCGACAGATCGAGCAGCACCCCGATGCATTTGTCGCAGGCGCGCGCCGTCTCGCGCACCAGCGCCAGGCGGCGCCGGCGGTCCTCGACCGTGCCGTGCGAGGCGTTGAGACGCGCGACGTCGAGCCCGGCGCGCATCATCTGCATGAGCACCGCGGGGTCGTCGGTCGCCGGCCCGAGCGTGGCGACGATCTTGGCGCGCCGTAGCAGCGCCTGGTTGCCCTCCTCAGCCATGGGCACGCTGCTCGAGCACGGCCACCGCGGGCAGCGTCTTACCCTCGACGAACTCGAGGAAGGCGCCGCCGCCGGTCGAGACGTAGGAGATGCCGTCCTCCACGCCGTACTTCTCGATCGCGGCGAGCGTGTCGCCGCCGCCGGCGAGCGAGAACGCCTTGCTGCGCGCTACGCCCGTGGCGATCGCGCGCGTGCCCTCGCCGAACTGATCGAATTCGAAGACTCCCACCGGGCCGTTCCAGATGATCGTGCCGGCCGACTGCAGCAGTGCGCTGCAGCGGTCGGCGGTGTCGGGGCCGATATCGAGGATCATCTCATCCCCGCGCACTTCGCGCACCGGGCGTACGTCGGCGTGCGCGGTGGCGGCGAATTCGCGCCCCACCACCACATCGCTCGGCAGCGGAATCTCCGCGCCGCGGGCGCGCGCCTTGTCCATCAGGCGCCGCGCGACGTCGAGCATCTCCATCTCGCACAGCGACTTGCCGACATCGATGCCGGTCGCGGCGAGAAAGGTATTGGCGATACCGCCGCCGACGATCAGCTGGTCGACCCTCTCGAGCAGCGCTTCGAGCACTGTGAGCTTGGTCGATACCTTGGAGCCGCCGACGATCGCCACCAGCGGTCGCGCGGGGTTGCGCAGCGCCCGCTCGAGCGCCTCGAGCTCGCCAACCAGCAGCGGCCCGGCGCAGGCCACGGGCGCGAAGCGGGCCACGCCGTGGGTGCTGGCCTCGGCGCGGTGCGCAGTGCCGAAGGCGTCCATGACGAATACGTCGCACAACGCGGCCAGACGGCGCGCCAGCTGCGGATCGTCCTGTTTCTCGCCCGGCAGAAAGCGCACGTTCTCGCACAGTACGGCGCTGCCCGGGGCGCAATCGACCCCATCGAGCCAGTCACGGCGCAGCGGCACCGGCTTGCCGAGCAGCTCCGACAGGCGCGCGGCGACCGGGGCGAGCGTCAGCGCCGGATCCGCCTCGCCCTCCTTCGGCCGCCCTAGGTGCGAGAGGATGAAGACGCGTGCGTGCTGGTCGAGCGCATAGCGGATGGTGGCGAGCGCGGCGCGGATGCGCGCATCGCTGGTGACGATGCCGCCCTGCACCGGCACGTTGAGGTCCTCGCGGATAAGGACCCGCTTGTTGCGCAGATCCGTATCCGTCATCCGCAGTACCTTCATGGGGCCTGCGACCACGCCAGCGTGGTGTCGAGCATGCGGTTGGAGAAGCCCCACTCGTTGTCGTACCAGGCGCACACCTTCACCATGGTGCCGTCGACTACCTTGGTGAGCGTGGCGTCGAAGATCGAGGAGTGCGCGTCGCCGTTGAAGTCGATCGACACCAGCGGCGCCTCGTTGTACGCGAGGATCCCCTTGAGCGGGCCATGCGCGGCCTGCTGCAGCGCCTGGTTCACCTCCTCGACCGAGGTGGCGCGCCTGGCGCTGAAGGTGAGATCCACCAGCGACACATTGATCGTGGGCACGCGCACCGCGAAGCCATCGAGCTTGCCCTTCAGCTCCGGCAGCACCAGGCCGACCGCAGCCGCGGCGCCGGTCTTGGTCGGGATCTGCGACATGGTCGCCGAGCGCGCCCGGCGCAGATCCGTGTGATACACGTCGGTGAGCACCTGATCGTTGGTGTAGGAGTGGATGGTGGTCATGATCCCGGCCTCGATGCCGACTTTTTCGTGCAGCACCTTGGCGACCGGTGCCAGACAGTTGGTGGTGCAGGAGGCGTTGGAGATGACGCTGTAACCGCTCTTGAGCGTCTTGTGGTTGACGCCGTAGACGATGGTGGCGTCCACGTCCTCGCCGCCCGGGGCGGAGATCACCACCTTGCTGGCGCCGCCCTTGAGGTGCGCACCCGCCTTGGCCTTGCTGGTGAACAGTCCGGTGCATTCGAACACGTACTCGACGCCGACATCGCCCCAGGGCAGCTTGGCCGGATCGCGCTCGGCGAACACGCGGATGCGGTCACCGTTCACCACCATGTATTCGCCGTCGACCTTGACCTCGCCGTCGAACCTGCCGTGCACCGTGTCGTAGCGCGTCAGGTGCGCATTGGCCTTGGGATCGCACAGGTCATTGAGCGCGACGATCTGCAGCTGTCCGGTGCGCTTGCCCGCGTACAGGGCACGCAACACGTTGCGTCCGATGCGCCCGTAACCATTGATCCCTACCCGTATCGCCATGCGCTCAACCCTCCAGTAATTCGCGGATCTGCTTGCCGACATTATCGGCGCTAAAGCCAAAATGAGCGAACACCTCGGGCCCCTTGCCCGAGGCGCCGAACGTGTCGATGCCGAGCACCCGCCCGCCGCTGCCGACATAACGCCACCAGCACAGCGTCGCGCCCGCTTCCACCGCCAGGCGGCGCGTCACTGCCTTGGGCAGCACCGACTCGCGGTAGGCCGCATCCTGAGCGTCGAAGCTCTCGGTCGAGGGCATGGACACCAGCCGCAGCCGCCGGCCGGCGGCATTCAGCGCGTTCACCGCCTGCGCGGCGATGGCGATCTCGGAGCCGGTGGCGATCACCAGCGCCTCCGGGGTTCCCTGGCAGTCGATCAGCACGTAGCCGCCGCGGCGGATGTTGGCAAGCTGCGCGGCGCTGCGCGGCTGCTGGGGCAGCCCCTGGCGGGTCAGCACCAGCGCGGTCGGACCGTGGCGCTCGATCGCCAGCGTCCAGGCCATCGCCGTCTCGACCGCATCGCATGGCCGCCACAGATTCATGTTGGGCATGACGCGCAGGCTGGCGAGCTGCTCGATCGGCTGATGGGTCGGTCCGTCCTCGCCCAGCCCGATCGAGTCGTGCGAGTACACCAGCACGGTGCGCACCTTCATGAGGCAGGCGAGCCGCACGGCATTGCGCGCGTAGTCGGAGAACACCAGGAAGGTGCCCCCATAGGGCAGGAAGCCGCCGTGCAGCGTGAGACCGTTCATGAACCCGGTCATGCCGAACTCGCGCACGCCGTAGTGCAGATAGTCGCCGTTCTCCTGCGCCGGCGTGATGGTCTCGGCGCCCTTGAACAGGGTGCTGTTCGACTGCGTCAGGTCCGCGGAGCCGCCCAGGATCTCGGGCAGCGCCGTACCTAGCACGTTCAGCACCGCCTGCGAGGAAGCACGCGTCGCCTGCGCCGCGCTCTGCTGCTGCGCCGCCTGCAAAGCCCTGGCGGCCGTTTCCGGCCAGTTGCCCGGCAGCTCGTGACGCATGCGCCGCTCGAACTCCTGCGCCTGCTGCGGGTAGGCTTCCGTATAGCGCGCGAACAGCGCGCGCCACTCGGCCTCGAGCGCCGCCCCCTGCCGGCGGCGATCCCACTGCGCCTTGATGTCTTCCGGGATCACGAACGGCGGGTAGGGCCAGCCGAGCTGCACGCGCGCGGCCGCAACCTCCTCGGGACCGAGCGCTTCGCCGTGCGCCGCGGCGGTGCCCTGCTTATGCGGCGCGCCGAAGCCGATGATGGTCTTGCAGCAGATGAGCGAGGGGCGCGTGCTCTCCGCGCGCGCCGCCTGAATGGCAGCGCTCACCGCCTCACCGCTCAGGCCGTCGACGTTCGGCACCACGTGCCAGCCGTAGGCGGCGAAGCGCTGCGGCGTATCGTCGGTGAACCAACCGACGACCTTGCCGTCGATGGAGATGCCGTTGTCGTCGTAGAAGACGATCAGCTTGCCGAGGCCGAGTGTGCCGGCGAATGAGCAGGCCTCGTGCGAGATGCCCTCCATCAGGCAGCCGTCGCCGCAGAACGCGTAGGTGTAGTGGTCGACGATGTTCATGCCATCGCGGTTGAACTCGCGTGCCAGCATTTTCTCGGCGAACGCCATACCAGCGGCGTTGGCGAGCCCCTGGCCGAGCGGCCCGGTGGTGGTCTCGATGCCGAGCGGCAGGTCGTACTCCGGGTGCCCCGGGGTCTTGCTGCCAAGCTGACGGAAGCCCTCGATGTCAGCCAGCGTCAGCGGATAGCCGGTCAGGTACAACACCGAGTACAGCAGCATCGAGCCGTGGCCGTTCGAGAGTACGAACCGGTCGCGGTCCAGCCAGGCAGGATTGGCGGGGTTGTAGCGCAGGTAGTCGCACCACAGCACCTGGGCAATGTCGGCCATGCCCATCGGCATGCCGGGATGACCGGCATTGGCGCGCTGTACCGCGTCCATGGAGAGTGCGCGGATGGCGTTGGCGAGTTCGCGGCGTGTGCTCATGAGGGCGCTCTTCAGTTACTGCGCGGCGGCGCGGGTCGGTGGCGGCGCAGTGCCGCGCTGCCGGTCAGGTAGCGCGCGCTGCGGGGGCGCGCATTTTCCACCACTCCCGCCCGTTGCTCAAATCGCCTACCCGTGCGAGGCAACTTAAGTCCCGTCATCCGCGCGCCCTGGTGGGGCATGCTTCACATTCTGCGCGGCTGAAACGGAACCTAAGTCATGCTGTCGCTTGCCGCTGACGCCCCCTGCGGGGACGTGGTTCACTGCAGCCCGCGAAGCGCCTCTGCTAGGCTATTTCCATGAGCGTCGTGCGTCTCACCCAATTCACCGACCCGCACCTGTATGGCCGCGAGAGCGAGTCGCTGCGCGGCGTGGCGACGCTGCCGGCGCTTACCGCCGCGCTCACGCACGCGCGCGCGCGCGACTGGCCGCCGGACGCGCTGCTCGTGACCGGCGACCTGGTACAGGACGATCCGGGCGGCTACCTGCACTTCCGCCGCCTGTTCGGCAATCTCGGGCTGCCGGTGCTGTGCCTGCCCGGCAACCACGACGAGCCCGAGGCCATGCGCGCGGAGCTCGCCGGCAAACCGTTCGTGCTCGGCGGCTACGTCGACTTTCCCCGCTGGCGCGTCGTGCTGCTCGACAGCTGCATCCCCGGTGCGGCGGGCGGCGCGCTGAGCGCTGCGGCGCTCGCCGGGCTCGAAGCCGCGCTCGGCAGCGCCGGCAAACGCCACTGCCTGGTGTGCCTGCACCACCACCCGGTGCCGATGTCGAGCCGCTGGCTGGATCGTGTCGGACTGAGCAACGCCGACGAATTCCTGCAGATGATCGACGCGCACCGCAACGTGCGCGCGATCCTCTGGGGCCATGTGCATCAGAGCTACGACGCCGTACGCAAGGGCGTGCGGCTGCTGGCGACGCCTTCGACCTGCGCGCAGTTCATGCCACAATCCGATGACTTCGCCGTCGACGACCGCCCGCCCGGCTATCGCACGCTGGAGCTGCGCCCCGACGGCTCGCTGCTCACCGAGGTCGTATGGCTCGAAAAGCACCGCGACGGCTCGGCGCGCTCGGCCTGCTCAGCAGCCTGATCGGCTGCGCGACGCTCGCGCACGCCGCGAGTCCGGTGTGGGTGATCCACGGTGCCCACAGCACCGTCTATCTCGCCGGTTCCGTGCACCTGCTGCCCGCCGCGGATGCGGCGCTGCCACCCGCCTTCGAGCAGGCCTACAGCGCCTCCAGCCACCTGGTGATGGAGCTCGATCTTGGCCGCATCGACACGCTCGCCGCCGGCAGCTGGCTGCTCGAGCACGGTGCGCTGCCGGCAGGCACCACGCTGCGCGCCGTGATCGGTGAGCAACGCTACGCGCGCGTGAGCGCCGCGGCGAACGAGCTCGGTGCACCCAGCGAGCTGCTCGACGGCCAGGCGCCGTGGGTAGTCGCGCTCGAGCTGGCGGACCTCGAGTACGTGCACCTCGGCTTCGATCCGCAACACGGCGTCGAAGAACAGCTGGTGGGCCGCGCGCAGAGCGACGGCAAGGCGACGGCGGGCCTCGAGACGCTCGACCAGGAGCTCGGCGGCCTCGCGGCGCTGCCCGCCGCGGACCAGTTGCGCCTGCTCGACCAGACCTTGAGCGAGCTGCAGGACGCGCCGCAGGAGCTCGACGAGGTGCTCAGCGCCTGGCGCCGCGGCGACGCGACCAAGCTGGCGGAGCTGCTGTACAGCGAGTACCGCTCGTTCCCGGCGCTCTACCGGCTGCTGGTGGGTGCGCGCAACCAGCGCTGGCTGCCCGAGATCGAGCGGCTGGCGAACGGCCCGGACAACTGCCTGGTGGTGGTCGGGGCACTGCACCTGGTGGGCGACGGCGGCCTGCTCGAGCTGCTGCGCAAGGACGGCTACGTGGTGACGCAGCTCAACTGAGCACCGCACCGCATTGCGCGGCTGCTTCCGCGCCGCTCGTGCCTGCGCGCATCTACGCCGGCGCCACCCGCCGGGTGCGTCGTGAGTAGAAGAGCCACAGCGGCACGCTCAGCAGCACCGTCCAGGCAAACACCAGCCAGCCGACGAAGCCGTCGAAGCGGCTCAGCAGAAACGCCAGCGGCGCGCCGGGCAGCGGCTGCGTCAGCTCGTGCATCGTGAGCATCACCCACACCCAGCCGGCGTGCAGTCCGATGCACGCGGCGATGTTGCCGGTAGTCGCACGCACCACGCCGAGCACCACGCCCACGGCGCACAGCGCGAGGAACGCGTCGGCGATAGCGGCAGGGTGAGCGAAGCGCTGCAGCGTGCCCGCGAGCAGCGTGACACCGCTGTGCGCGCTGACCTGCTCCGGCGGGATGTGGAAGCTCGCGAAGAAGTGCGTCGCCGCATACAGCAGCGCGGTGCACAGCACCGCCGCGGTGGTGCCCGACTCGCGCTCGATCGCGGTATGCATGGCGCCGCGCAGGAAGGTCTCCTCGATGAATGCCACCGCGAAACCGCTCACCGCGCGCAGCGCGATCAGCTTCGCCAGCGCGCCCACGCTGTAAGCCGCGGCGCGGCTCCAGTCGAGCAGTCCGAGGGCGCTCATCAGCGCCACCAGCGCCAGCATGGTCACGACCCCGAGGATGAGCCCGAGCGCCATCTCGCGCAGGAACTCGCGCCGCGGCACACCGTAGCCGAGGCTGGCACGGTCGGCGAGTTGCAGCCGCCGCGCCACCGCCACGAAACCCAGCAGCAGCGCCAGCATGCCGATGCGCTCGCCGATGCGATGAAACGGGAAGTCGAAATGCGGATGCAGCAGCAGCCACGCCGGCCAGCTGAACGCGGCGATCGCCGCCAGGGCGAGGGCCATCAGTCCCAGAAACCATGACAATGCGCGCATGCTTCGCGAAGATCCCTTGCCAGGGCAGCCCCGGCCCGCATAGCTTAGGGCTCCCGCACAGCCGTGAGGAGTCATGTCGGCGCCGCCCGTGCAACCGATCGTCGTCTGGTTCGGCCGCGTCGGTGACATGATCCTCCTGTCCGCGCTGCTCGACATCCTGCATCGCCGCTACGGCGCGCCGTGTCACGTGATCGGCGCCGGCAGCTGGCCGGCGCAGATCTACGCCGGGCACGGGGACGTGGCGCAGGTCTCGTGCCTGCACCGCTATACGGCATTTCTCTTCGACGCGGCGTGGTGGCGCACACGCGCGCAGCTGCGCGCTGCGCGGCGCGCGCCGGTGTACGTGTGCGAGTGCGATCCGCGCAAGCTCGCCCGCATCGAGCGCCTGCTGCGCTTCAGCGGCGTCGACTACCGCTACTGCCTGTTCCTGGCGCGCGAGCCGAGCCGGCATGAGGCTCACCAGGTCGACCGCCTGGTGAGTTTCGGGCGACTCACCCCACCCGCCTTCAGCGCGGCGGACTATCCGTGGCCCGCGCCGCCGCCGCGCTGTGCGCCGCATCTGGAAGTTGGCGCGGCGGCGCGCGCGCAGTGCACGGCGTGGCTCGCGGCACAGGGCTGGGCGGGCAAGCCGCTGGTGCTGGTGCAGCCGGGCAATCGCCGCACCATGCGCGGCAGCAAGCTGCGTCTGTCCGCCAGCGACGACAAGGCCTGGCCGATCGAGCGCTGGGCGGCACTGCTGCGTGCCGTGCACGCACGCATGCCGCAGGCGCTGATCCTGCTGTGCGGGGCGCCACGCGAGACACTGCTGCTCTCATGGATCGTGAGCGCCACCCAGCTGCCGGCGGTGGCGGCCGCGGAGCTGCCGCTGCCGCGGCTGCTGGCGCTGTGCACGCTGGCGCACAGCATGATCTCGGTCGACACCGGGCCGGCGCACGCGGCCGCCGCATTGTCGCTGCCGCTGGTGGTGATGTTCGGCGCGCACGCGCAGCAGGAGTGGCTGCCGCGCAGCCCCGCGGGCTCCGCCGTGGTCGGCATCGGCGGCCCGCCGCAGGCCACGCGCCTCGACCAGATCGCGATGGAGACGGTGCTCGAGGCGTGGAGCGCGCTGGCGTTGCGCGCACCAACCGGCGCAGCGCTACCGGCGGCCGCGGCGGCGCTGCGGGCCTAACCCGCCAGCAGCGCGCGCCACTGCGCGCTGATGGTGCTCAGGCGAAACCTCGGATCCGGCACGACGCGCGGGCGGGCGCCGCCGCGCCAGGCGCGGATGCGCTCATCGTAGACAGCGAACATTCCGGCAGCGGCGGCCAGCCGCGCGGGCGCACGCCGCCAGCGCGGCGGCAGCGCGCCGCTGAGCGTCTCGTAGATACGGCAGGCGGCCGGCACCGGCAGGACCTGCTGCGGATCGCCGACCACCTCGAGCGCCGCGCCGCAGTCGTGCGTCAGCACCGGCGTGCCGAGCGCATGCGATTCGGCGAAAACCAGTCCGAAGGTCTCGGGTATCACGAAATTCGGTGCGAAGGTGCACAGCGCGCTGCGCACCTCGGCGTGTATGCGCTGCTGCGGCAGCGCGCCCAGCCACTGCACGCCCGCACCGCCGGCCGCGCGCGCCGCCTTGTAGCCGGGGTTGCCCACCACCAGCCGCAGATCGGGCATGCGCCGGCGCAGCGCGCCGAAGGCGTCGAGCGCAAAGTCCAGCCCCTTGTTGGGCGAGGAAAAGAACACCAGCTTGCGCTCGTCGACCGGCGTGCCGTCGGGCTGCAGTGCATCGTCGACCGGGTTGTAGAGTGTCAGGCAGCGTACCGCGTCAGCCAGCCCGAGCACCTGCAGCGTGGCCGCCACTCCGGCGCGCTGCGAATCCGAAACGCACACCGCGGTCACCGCCAGCTCGCGCAGCAGCGCGGCGCTCGCCGCCAGCCAGCGCGCGCGGCTGCCGTGTGGCCGCACGCGATCGTGCAGCCACAGGAAGAAGCGTGCGGCCGGGAAGTACTCGCGCACCGCGGGCAGCACCCGCGCGTCGCGCATGACGATGACGCTGCTGATACCTGCCAGACGTTGCGGACTGCGGTAACGCTCCCAGTCCGCGCTGCGGTTGTGCTGGATCACCCAGGCACCGAGCGCATCGGCGACGCGCACCAGTGTCGACTCGCTGCCGCCGAGCGCCTGCGCACTCAGGCTGCGCGTATCGTAGGGTTGCTGGCACACCGCGTCGTAGAACAGGATCGGGCTCATGGTGGTGCGCGGCGGACGCGTAAGTTCTAAGGGTCGGCAGAGGCCGGCTGCCGCGTCGACCAGGCGGCAACCTGCTTCAGGCGCGCCAGCGGCTCGGCCACCTCGAGCAGCGCCTGCTTCTCGGCGCCGCTCAGCGGCAGGATCTCGGCAAGGCGGTTGGCGACCCAGCCGGCGTCGCCGTAGTGCAGCGGCGCGTACGCGTAGGCGCGGCCGAGTTTCGGCAGCACGTCGCGCAGCAGGTCAGCGAAGTGCGCACACTCCGGCGGCAGCTCGCAGCCGTCTTCCGCGGGGAGATATTCCACCTCGGCGAGATTCAGCCCGTCCTGCTGCCGCCAGCGCCGGCCGACGCGGAAGCGCTGCTCGCCGAGACAGACGATGCCGAGCAAGCCGTCCTCCAGCGTCCCGAAGTCCACCGGACGCGCGCTGGTGCCGATGCCGGCAACCTCCCCAGCCGCCCCGGCCTCTTCGCCCTGCACCAGGCGCACGACGCCGAACGGCGTCTGCTCCCTGAGGCAGCGCCGCACCATGTCGAGGTAGCGCGGCTCGAAGATGCGCAGGCTCAGCGGGCCGCCCGGAAACAACACCGTATCGAGCGGAAACAGCGGCAGCGCCGGCGTGCTCATGCGCGCAACGCCCTGGTGGCGAGCGCGGCGAGCAGCTTCTCATGCAGGCCGCCGAAGCCGCCGTTGCTCATGATGAGCACCTGGTCACCCGCACGGGCGTGCTGCGCCAGCTCGCGCGCCAGCGCGTCGACGTCGGCGCTCGCATGCGCGCGGCTGCCGAGTGCGGCGAGCACCGCAGCGGTGTCCCAGCCCAGGTCGGGCGGCGTGTACAGCCATACCTCATCGGCGGCGGCGAGCGCCGGGGCGAGCGTGTGCTGGTGCACCCCCATGCGCATGGTGTGGGAGCGCGGCTCGAGCACCGCCACGATGCGCGCGGCACCACTGCGGCGGCGCAGCCCGTCGAGAGTGGTGGCGATGGCCGTCGGATGATGCGCGAAGTCATCGTAGACGCGCACGCCGCCGACCTCGCCGCGCAGCTGCATGCGCCGCGCGACGCCCTGGAAGGCCTGCAGTGCCGTGAGCGAGCGCGCCGGCTCCACCCCGGCATGCCGCGCGGCCGCGATCGCCGCGAGCGCGTTCTCCATGTTGTGCGCACCGAGCAGCGACCACTCGAGCGTGCCGAGCGCTACGCCGCCGAGCAGCACCTCGAAGCGCGAGAAATCGCCGGCCTCGAGCGCGCGCGCGCTCCACAGCGCCTCGGCCGCGGGACGTGCGGCGAAGCCCTCGAGCGGTGTCCAGCAGCCCATGGCGAGCGTCTCGCGCAGGCGCGCATCGGCGGCGTTCCAGATGATGCGACCGCTGCCGGGGACGATGCGCAGCAGGTGGTGGAACTGGCGCTGGATGGCGGCGACGTCCGGATAGATGTCCGCGTGGTCGTACTCGAGGTTGTTGAGCACGACGGTGCGCGGGCGGTAGTGCACGAACTTGGCGCGCTTGTCGAAGAAGGCGGTGTCGTATTCGTCGGCCTCGATGACGAACAACGGCCCGCCGCCCAGGCGCGCGCTCTGGCCGAAGTTCGCCGGCACGCCGCCGATCAGAAAGCCCGGATTGCGGCCGGCGTGCTCGAGAATCCACGCGAGCAGCGCGGCGGTCGTGGTCTTGCCGTGGGTGCCGGCGACCGCGAGCACCCAGCGCTCGCGCAGCACCTCGCGCGACAGCCACTCCGGACCAGAGAGGTACGGCAGGCGGCTCTCCAGCAGCGCCTCGATCACCGGCTGACCACGCGTCATGACGTTGCCGACCACCACCACGTCCGGCGCGGGGCTGAGCTGCGCCGCCTCGAAACCCTCCGTCAGCGTGATCCCGAGCGCCTCGAGCTGCGTGCTCATCGGTGGATAGACGTTGCGGTCCGAGCCGGTGACGGTGAAGCCGGCCGCGCGCGCCAGCGCGGCCACGCCGCCCATGAACGTGCCGCAGATCCCGAGGATGTGCACGTGCATCGCGCGCGCTCAGGTGTGGCCCGGGGCGAACACCGCGAGCAGCAGTGCCACCTCGACGACCACCTGCAGTATTACCAGCACGACGCTCGCGGTGCTCGACCACTCGAGCGCCGCCTTGACGACATAGCTGTTGGCGGCGATCAGCCAGGTCCACGCCAGCAGCTCCGCGCAGGCGACCGGCAGTTGCCAGGACCCGTCCCCGCTGAAGCGCACCATCAGCCAATCGAAGCTGTCCGTCAGCGGTGCCAGCACCGTCTGCAAACCAAATACGGCGGTGACGGTCTGCAGCGTGCGCTCCGGACGGCCCGCGAAGCGCAGCAGCGCGACGTACCAGACCAGAGTGAACAGCGTTTCGATCAGCAGCGGCGCCAGCCACTGGCCCTCGACGGCGTGTGCGCCGGCCGCGGCAGCGTGCGGCAACGCCGGCAGCGCCAGCGCCACCAGCAGGTTGACGCACAGGTAGCCGCCGATGGTCAGCACCAGCAGCAGCATCGAGGCCGGCAGATCCTGCGGTCCGCGCCGCAGCAGCGCGATCTGCGTGAACAGAGCGATGAGCTCCTTCATGTCTTTCGATACCGGCGCGGGCCTCGCATAATGGGCACGCCCGATTGTACAGATCATCCTCAATCCCCGTTTGCAGCTCATAGTCACCACCGCGCCCGAGCTCGCCGCAGCGGCGGCACGTCTCGCTACGCAGCCGCGCATCGGCCTGGACACCGAGTTCCTGCGCGAGCGCACCTATCGCGCGCAGCTGTGCCTGCTGCAGATCGCCGCGCCTGCCGAAGCGCTGTGCGTGGATCCGCTCGCGCTGGCCGGGCTGGCGCCGCTCGACGCGGTGCTGACCGCGAGCAGCGTGCTGAAGGTCATGCACGCGTCGCGCCAGGACCTGGAAGTGCTGCTGCCCGTCGCCGGGCTCATCCGGCCGGTGTTCGATACGCAGATCGCAGCGAGCCTCACGGGACTGCCCGCGCAGGTGGGCTACGCGGACGCGGTACGCCGCCTGCTCGGCACCGAGCTCGCCAAGTCGCACACGCGCACCGACTGGTCACGGCGCCCGCTGTCGACCGCACAGGTCGAATACGCCCTCGACGATGTGCGCTACCTGCTGCCGCTCGCGCACGCGCTCGAGTCGCAGCTCGAGCGACTCGGGCGGCTCGAGTGGTTGCGCGAGGACCTGACCTCGCTCGCCGACGAGGGCGCACTCACCCTCGACCCGCAGCATGCCTGGCGGCGCCTCAAGGGCCTGCGCGAGCTCGACCCGGCGCGCGAGCGCCTGGCGCGCGCGCTCGCCGCCTGGCGCGAGCGCAGCGCGATCACCCACAACCGCCCGCGCGGCTGGATCCTCGACGATGCGGTGCTGCGCGCGCTGGTGATGCAGGTGCCGCGCACGCTCGAGCAGCTGGCGCTGATCCCGGACATGCCGGCCGGAATCGCGCGACGCCGTGGCGCGGAGTTGCTCGAGTGCGTGCGCGAGGCGCAGGTGCCCGATCCCGCCCCGCCCGCGCCGGCGCGCTCGCGCCCCGATCCGCAGCGGGCGGTGCTGGCGCGCAAGCTTGCCGACCTCACGCAGGCGGCGGCGCGCGAGCTGCAGCTCACCCCGGAAGTACTGGCGACCCGGCGCGAGCTCGAGCAGCTCGCCGCCGGCGGCCGCGATGGCGCGGTGCTGTGCGGCTGGCGCCGCGCGGTGCTAGGCGAGCGGCTGCTGGCCGCCCTGTAACGGCTCGCTGTTTAGCGCTTGCGGCGTGGACGCTGCGGCACGCGCGCGCGCGGCTTCGCGCGGCTGACAGGCGGTGCCGGCTTGCGGCGCGGCGCGGCGCGCCGGCTCGCAGCCTTGCGGCGGGCGGCGCCCTTGCGGGCGGCGCCTTTGCGGGCGGCGACCTTGCGGGCGGCGGCGCGCGGGCGGCGGCGCGCGGCCTTGGCCGGTCGGGCGCGGCGCGCGGTGCGTATGCCGAGCGCCTGAAATAGCCGGCGCGTGACCTCGTCGACGTCGGCCTGCGCATCGATCACCCGCAGCAGGCTGCGCGCGCGGTAGAAATCGACCAGCGGCCGCGTCTTCTCGTCGTAGACGCGCAGCCGTTCGGCGACGGTGGCCTCGTTGTCGTCCGGGCGCTGCACCAGGCGGTGCGGCGCGCCGGTCTTGGGGCACAGTGCGCTGGCCGAAGGCGGCGAGGTGAGCAGGTTGAACACCCGGCCACAGTCCGCGCAGGCACGGCGGCCGGAAATGCGCCGCACCAGCTCGCGGTAGTCGACCTCCAGCTGCACCACCGCGTCGAGTGGCTGGCGCAGCTGCTCGAGCAGCCGCTCGAGCGCGTGCGCCTGAGCGAGGTTGCGGGGAAAACCATCGAGAATGAAACCGCGGCGTGCATCGCGCTCGCCGAGGCGCTCGCGGATCATGCCGAGCACCAGCGAGTCATCGACCAGGCGGCCGCCCTCCATCGCCTCGCGGGCCTGGCGGCCGAGCTCGGTGCCGCGCGCCACCGCGCTGCGCAGCAGGTCGCCGGTCGAGATCTGCGGGATGCCGAGCCGCTCCACCAGACGCTGGGACTGCGTGCCCTTGCCCGCGCCGGGCGCGCCCAACAGGACGATACGCATGGTTGTAGTGGTTCTGAACGCGCGTCTGTGTCAGCCGCAAAGGCCCGCCACGTTACCGGCCGTGCCCGGGCAGGTCAAACACCGCCGCCGCCCGCCCGGCGCCATCCGGGCGCCGCGCACGCGCCGCAGCGGCGTGCCGCCTGTTGCGGACATCGCCCGCAGCCGCGTGCCGTACGTTATTCTTCCGCCATGAAAACAACCGCCGCACGCAACGCTTTCTATGCCCAGTCGGGCGGGGTGTCCGCCGTCATCAACGCCTCGGCCTGCGGTGTGATCGAGACGGCGCGGCGTTCGCGGCACATTCGCAAGGTGTACGCCGGCCGCCACGGCATTATCGGCGCGCTCACCGAGGATCTGATCGACACCGACCGCGAGAGCCCCGCCACCATCCGCGCGCTCAAGCACACGCCGGCGGGCGCCTTCGGCTCGGCGCGCTTCAAGCTCAAGGGCATCGAGCAGAACCGCAGCGAGTACCAGCGGCTGATCGAGGTGTTTCGCGCCCATGACATCGGCTACTTCTTCTACAACGGCGGCAACGATTCGATGGACACCGCGCTCAAGGTGTCGCAGATCGGCGCGGCGCTCGGCTACCCGGTAATCTGCGTCGGGGTGCCGAAGACAGTGGACAACGATCTGCCGCACACCGACTGCTGTCCGGGGTTCGGCTCGGTAGCCAAGTACGTCGCGGTATCCACGCGCGAGGCGGCGCTCGATGTGGCCTCCATGGCGCGCACCTCGACCAAGGTGTTCGTGCTGGAGGTCATGGGACGGCATGCCGGCTGGATCGCCGCGGCCGGCGGTCTCGCCGGCCGCGGCAGCGCCGAGCCGCCGCACCTCATCCTGTTTCCGGAAATTCCCTTCGACAAGGCGCGCTTCCTCGAGCGGGTGCGCGCCTGCGTCAGCGGCTACGGCTACTGCGTCATCGTGGTCTCGGAAGGCGCAGCCTACGCGGACGGCAGGTTTCTCGCCGAGGCCGGCACGCGCGATGCCTTCGGCCACACCCAGCTCGGCGGGGTCGCACCGCTGGTCGCCGACATGGTGCGCGAGGCGCACGGCTACAAGTATCACTGGGCGGTGGCGGACTACCTGCAACGCTCGGCGCGGCACATCGCCTCGCGGGTGGACGTCGAGCAGGCCTATGCGGTCGGCAAGGCGGCGGTCGAGCTCGCCGTGCGCGGCGTGAACGCGGTGATGCCCACCATCGTGCGCCGCTCGCACCGCCCTTACCGCTGGTCCATCGGCCACGTGCCGCTCGCGCAGGTCGCCAACAAGGAGAAAAAGTTGCCCGCGGGCTTCATCCGCGAGGACGGCTTCGGCATCACCGCCGCCTGCCGCCGTTATCTCGAGCCGCTGATCGCCGGCGAAGCCTACCCCCCGTACCGCAACGGTCTGCCGGACTACGTGCACATCAAGGGCGTAGCCGTGCGGCGCAAGCTGTCCACCGACTTCAAGGTCTGAGGAAGCGTTGCTGCGGCGCGGCCGGGCGTGCCGCTTAGGCGGGCGGGCCGGCGTGGTATAGTTCGCGGCCTTTTTTTGGGGAGGTTTCCTGATGGATGCCACGATGTGGCTGTGGGCTGCGATCGCAGCCGGCGTGCTGGCCGTGCTCTACGGCGTCTTCTCGATGAGCGCCATCCTGCGCCTGCCGGCCGGCAACGCGCGCATGCAGGAGATCGCCGCCGCGATACAGGCGGGCGCCAAGGCCTACCTCAACCGCCAGTACCGCACGATCTTCATCGTGGGTGTCGTGCTGCTCGCGCTCATCGGCTTCTCGCCGCTCGGCTGGCCGACCGCCGGGGGCTTCGCGGTCGGCGCGCTGCTGTCGGGCCTCACCGGCTACATCGGCATGAACATCTCGGTGCGCGCCAACGTGCGCACCGCGCAGGCCGCCACCCAGGGACTGAACGCGGCGCTCAGCGTGGCGTTCCGCGGCGGCGCCATCACCGGCATGCTGGTGGTGGGCTTAGGCCTGATCGGCGTCGCCGGTTACTACGCGCTGCTGCGGCAGTGGCCCGGCGTCGGGCCCGAAGGCGCGCTGCACGCGCTGGTCGGCCTCGCGTTCGGCGGCTCGCTCATCTCGATCTTCGCGCGCCTCGGCGGCGGCATCTTCACCAAGGGCGCCGACGTCGGCGCCGACCTGGTCGGCAAGGTGGAAGCCGGCATCCCCGAGGACGATCCGCGCAATCCCGCGGTGATCGCCGACAACGTCGGCGATAACGTCGGCGACTGCGCCGGCATGGCCGCGGACCTGTTCGAGACCTACGCGGTCACCCTGGTGGCCACCATGCTGCTCGGCGGGCTGCTGTTCACCAAGGACGGCGCGGACGCCGCACTCGCGGCGGTGATCTACCCGCTCGCGCTCGGCGCCGCCTCGATCGTGGCCTCGATCATCGGCACCTTCTTCGTCTCCACCCGCGAGGGCGGCAAGATCATGAACGCCCTCTACAAGGGCGTCATCGTCTCCGGGCTGGTGTCGGCCGTGGCCTTCTATTTCATCACGGCGCGCATCATGCCCGGCGACGTGCCGAAGCTGTGGGGCTGTGCGCTCATCGGCCTGGGCCTCACGGCCGCGATGATCATGATCACCGAGTACTACACCGCCACCGAGTACAGCCCGGTGCGCAAGATCGCCGCCGCCTCGCAGACCGGACACGCCACCAACATCATCGCCGGTCTCGGCGTGTCGATGAAGGCGACCGCGCTGCCGGTGATCGCGGTGTGCCTGGCGATCTGGGGCGCCTACACGCTCGCCGGCCTGTACGGCATCGCGATCGCGGCCACCGCGATGCTGTCGATGACCGGGATGATCGTGGCGCTCGATGCCTATGGCCCGATCACCGACAACGCCGGCGGCATCGCCGAGATGGCAGGTCTGCCCAGGGAAGTGCGCGCCATCACCGATCCACTGGATGCGGTCGGCAACACCACCAAGGCGGTCACCAAGGGCTACGCCATCGGTTCGGCCGGACTTGCGGCGCTGGTGCTGTTCGCGGACTACACCCACAACCTCGAGGCCGCCGGCAAACTCGCCAATTTCTCGCTGTCCGATCCGGCGGTGATCATCGGGCTGTTCATCGGCGGCATGGTGCCGTATCTGTTCGCGGCGATGGCGATGGAGGCCGTAGGCCGGGCCGCGGCTTCCGTGGTCAACGAGGTGCGGCGCCAGTTCCGCGAGATCAAGGGCATCATGGCAGGCACCGAAAAGCCGGATTATTCGCGCGCGGTGGATCTGCTGACGCGCGCCGCGATCCGCGAGATGATCGTGCCGTCACTGCTGCCGATCCTCGTGCCGATCGTGCTGGTGCTCGCCATGAACTCGCTGATGGGCAGCGGCGCCGGGGTGCGCGCGCTCGGCGGACTGCTGATCGGTACGATCGTGACCGGGCTGTTCGTGGCCATCTCGATGACGACCGGCGGCGGCGCCTGGGACAACGCCAAGAAGTACATCGAGGAAGGCCACTTCGGTGGCAAGGGCTCGGATGCCCACAAGGCGGCGGTCACCGGTGACACCGTGGGCGATCCCTACAAGGACACCGCCGGTCCGGCCATCAATCCGCTGATCAAGATCATCAACATCGTGGCATTGCTGCTGGTGCCACTACTCTAGTTGATGGGAAAAACTGGCCTGCGGCCGTTTTTCGGACAACGCCTGCGTTGCCGCCGGCAAAAGGCGGGGCTCGATGCGCATCTGTCGCGATTGCGGCAGCAGCCGAGCACTCTGTAGCAAGCCTAGCGCACGGGCTTTTGCCGGCTGCGCTGTGCCGCGGCGCCGCGGCGCCGGCTACGCCGCCAGCAACAGCGGCTGCGGCCGCCCGATCGCGTAGCCCTGCACGTAGTCGACGCCCATGCGGCGGGCGGCCTCGAGCGCGGCGGCGTCCTCGACCTGCTCGGCGATCACCTTGAAGTTGAGCGTGCGCGCCAGCTTGATCATGGCGGTGACCATCGCCTGATTGACCGTGTCGCGCCCCAGGTTGCGCGTGAACGAGCCGTCGATCTTCAGGTAATCGAGCGGCAGGTTCCTGAGGCTGGAGAACGAGCCGAGGCCCGAGCCGAAATCGTCGAGCGCAAACTGGCAGCCCATGCCGTGCAGTACCCCGACGAAGCGCCGCGCGTGCTCGAGATTGGCGATCACCGCGCTCTCGGTGATCTCGAAGCACACCTGCGCGGGCGCCACACCGGTGCTGTCCAGGCACTCGACCACGAACTCCAGGAACTGCGCATCCCCGAGCGTCTGTGGGGAAACGTTGATCGCCACGCTGCGCTGCGCCGGCAGCGCCAGCGCGCCGCGGCCGAGCGCCGCGAGCGTGGTCTGCACCACCCAGCGGTCCACCAGCCCCATGAGGCGATAGCGCTCGGCAGCGCGCATGAACTCTGCGGGCGCCAGGTCGTGCCCGGACTCGTCGTGCAGCCGCACCAGCACCTCCATGGCCGGCCCGCTCTCGACCCCTTGCAGCGGCACGATCGCCTGGTGGTAGAGGTGGAAGCGGTTCTCGCGCAGCGCCGTCTGCAGGCGCTGCAGCCACTGGATCTCGCCGGTGTGACGCGCCAGCGCCTCGTCGCGCGCCGAGTACACCGCCACGCGCCCCGGCCCCTGCTTCTTCGCCACGTAGCAGGCGGTATCGGCCGCCGCCAGCAGCTCCTCCAGCGTGCCGCTCTCGCGCGAGATCTCCACCAGCCCGACCGAGACGCCGATGTTGAAAATGCGGTCCTTCCACACGAAGCGGTGCTCGCCCACTGCGCGGCACAGGTCGTCGGCGATCTGCCGTGCCTTGTCCAGCGGGCAGCCGACCAGCAGCGTGCCGAACTCATCCCCGCCGAGCCGTCCCACGGTGTCGCTGTCGCGCACCGCATCGCGCAGCAGCTTGGCCACCTCGCGCAGCATGCTGTCGCCCGCCAGGTGGCCGCTGGTGTCGTTGACCAGCTTGAAGTGGTCGAGATCTAGGTAGCACAGCACATGCTGGCCGTCGCCGCGATGGCCGCTCTCGATGGCCTCCTCCAGGCGGCGCTCGAACTCGCGCCGGTTGACGAGTCCGGTCAGCGCATCGTGGGTCGCCTGGTAGGACATCTGGCGCGCCAGCCCGCGCATCTCGGTAACGTCGTGCAGCAGCACCACGGCACCGATCAGCTCGCGCGCGTTGTCGCGGATCGGGGAGGCGGACAGCTCGATGGAGCGCTCGTGACCGTTGGCGCGCGACAGCAGCAGCGCGCGCCGGCTGAGATTGACGGCTGCGCCGGTGGTGAGCGCCTGGTGCACCGGATCCGACAGCAGCCGCCGGTCGGTCTCGTCGACCAGGCTGACGATGTCCTCGAGCAGCTTGCCGGCCGCGGCGCTGCCGTCGGTGCCGGTGAGCTCGGCGGCGGCCGGATTCATGAAGGTGATGCGCCCGTCCTTGTCGGTGGCGATGATCGCCTCGGCGAGTGAGTTGAGCGCCAGCCATTGCGGCTCGGATGCCGGGTCGGCGGCGATGCGCAGCGCCGGCTGCGTCTGCGTCGGGATGATCTCCACGCCGGTGATCAGCAGCGCACTGCCCTTGTCGTAATCGACCAGCGTGGAGGCGATCTCCAGGCGGGCGAGCTGCCCCTGCAACCCGAGCATGTCGATCTCGTAGCGCTCGGCCGCGGTCTCACCGGCGAGGCGGCGGCTGATGTTGTCGCTCACCAGCTCGGCGTATTCGGGCGGCACCAGATCGGCCAGGCGCCGGCCGACGAGCTCGATGCGATCGACGCCGACGAAACTGGCAAACTGCCGGTTGGCGTACAGGATGACCTCGCGATGCACCAGCACCGCCTCGTGGATGCGATCGCCTAGCTCGGCAAACAGCCGCGGGGCATTGACCGCCTCCCCGGGGCCGGCGGCGACGCGCGTCAACAGGTGATTGACCGCGGTGACCAGCGCCGCGACCTCGGGCTTGTCGCTCGCCAGCTCCACGCGTTCGGGCAGACGCCCGCCGCTGGCGATACGCTGTAACTGCCGCGACAGCACCGACAACCGGCGCAAGTCGCGTAGCTGCAGCGCATACAGGACCAGGACCAGGGCGGCGACAAGCGCGAACAGGAGGCACAACAGGCCGACAATCGACATCTGTGTTTCTTCTTCAGGCCTTCCGCTCGGGTACCCCGCTGAGTGCGGATCGCGGGCGCTCTAATTCGACTTGTCGCGCCCGAGTAGGGACTCGTGCAAGCATAGCGCAGCCTGACCGTCGCCCCGTCGGTATTTCACCATATCTCGTCGCATGAGGGATTGGCAGCGCCCCGGAAAACCCTTAACTTCTCCGGCCTTTTCGCAGACTTCGCAATAAGTCCAATCGGAGGGAGCGATGCAGCTGGCGGACGCCCGCGAACAGATGATCGAGCAGCAGGTGCGCGCCTGGGACGTGCTGGACGAGCGCGTGCTGGAGGTGCTGCGCCAGGTGCCGCGCGAGCTGTTCACGCCCGCGGAGCAGCGCTATGCCGCCTATGCCGACGCCGAGGTGCCACTCGCACAGGGTCAGCATATGTTGCGTCCGAGCGTCGTCGGGCGGCTGCTGCAGGCGCTGTTGCCCGCCACCGCCGAGCAGGTGCTCGAGATCGGCGCAGGCAGCGGCTTCGTCAGCGCGTGTCTGCGCGCCATGGCGTCCCGCGTCACCTCGCTCGAGCTGTACCCGGAGCTTGCCGAAGCGGCGCGCCGCAACCTCGCGCTGCTCGGCATGCGCGACGTCGCGGTGGTGGACGCGGATGCCCTCGCGGGCACACGCGGCGAGCGCTACGACGTCATCGCCATGACCGCATCGCTGCCGCTCTACGACGAGCGCTTCGAGCAGATGCTCAACATCGGCGGCCGGCTGTTCGTGACCGTGGGAATGGCGCCGGTGATGGACGCGCGGCTGGTGCGACGCACGGCAGAGGACTCGTTCGTCGTGCAGAGCCTGTTCGAGACGGTGATTGATCCGCTGGCGCATGCTGCGCGCCCGCCGGCGTTCACGTTCTGACCAATCGACTCCAGCGAAGATCCATCCGCCGCATCGATCGTACGAAGGGACTGACATGAATCGTGCCGTGACGCTCGCCCTGCTCCTGTTCGCCATCCCCGGCAGCGCGGCCGCCAAGGACCTGCTGGGGGTGTTCGAGGACGCCGTGCACAGCGATCCGGTCATCCGCCAGGCGGATGCCAACCGCCTGGCGGCGCGCGAGGCGCGACCGCAGGCCTGGGCGGCGGTGCTGCCGCAGCTGAACGCCACCGCCGGTGTGACCGGCGATCACAACTCCGGCACGCAGCCCTTCTCCGGCGAGAATCCCAACGGCAGCACCTTCGTGATTCCGGTACAGGCCGTGGTCGATACCACCACCCGGGTGTGGGCGCTGAACCTGCGGCAGAACGTGTTCTCCTGGTCGAACTGGATGACGCTCAAGCAGGCCGGACGCGAGGTCGCGCAGGCGGAAGCGACTTACCAGGCCGCCGAGCAGCAACTCATCCTGCGCGTCGCGCAGGCCTACTTCGCCGTGCTGACAGCCGCCGACACGCTCGCGGCCGATCAGACCGCGCTCGAAGCCATCGCGCGCCAGCTCGAGCAGGCGAATAAGCGCTTCGAGGTCGGCCTGATCGCCATCACCGACGTGGAGGATGCCAAGGCGGCGCGCGACACCGCCGCCTCGACGGTGATCGCCGCCAAGCGCACGCTGGCCACCACCGAGGACCAGCTGCAGGAGATCACCGGGCAGAAATACGACGCGCTCGCCAAGCCCGGCGTGGACATGCCGCTCGCCAGCCCGGACCCCGCCGATGAGAGCCGCTGGGTGAACATCTCGCTCGAGCAGAACCTGTCGCTGATCTCCAGCCGCCTGGCGGCCGATATCGCCCGCGACAACGTGCGCATCGCGATCGGCGGCCATCTGCCGACGCTCGACATCGTCGCCGGACGCTCCTATCAGAGCCAGGGTACCGACGAGATCTTCTTTGGCGAGCCGTTCATCTACGACACCTATTTCAACGACCGCCAGATCAGCCTGCAGCTCACCGTGCCGCTGTTCTCCGGCGGGCTGACGCAGTCGAAAGTGCGCCAGAGCCAGTACCTGTGGATCGCGGCCAAGGAGGCGGTGGTGCAGAGCTCGCGCGCCACCGAGCGGCAGGCGCGCGATGCCTACCTCGGCGTCATCAGCGGCATCGCCCGCGTGCAGTCGCTGCGCCAGGCGGTCGAGTCGAACCGTACCGCGCTCAAGGCGACCGAGGCGGGTTACGACGTCGGCACGCGCACCTCGGTCGACGTGCTCAACGCGCGCAAGAACCTGGTGCAGGCCGAGACCGACTTTGCCGGCAGCCGCTACGACTACATCGTGAGCGTGCTGCAGTTGCGGCTCGCGGCGGGCAACCTCGACCGCGAGCAGCTCAACGGGATCAACGCCTGGCTGACCCTGTCCGAAGCAACCTCGCCGGCGGTGCAGACGCCCGAGACGCTGGCGCCGACGCTGCCTCCCGACACCGGTAGCGCTCCGCCGCCGGGCCCGCAGACCCCGCAGCCGCGCAAGCCCTGAAGCGGGCGCCCGCGGCAGCAGCGCTACTCCTGCAGCAGCGGCTCGATCAGCGCCAGCAGCTTGCCGAGTGCGCCGCGGTTCGCGTCGATCGACGCGCGACCCTGCTCACCCATGCGCGCGCGCGTCTGCGCATCCGCGAGCAGCGCGCTGACGCGCGCGGCGAGCTCCTCGGGGTTGTGGACCACCTCGGCCGCCCCGCGCGCGACCAGCAGCCGCGCGATCTCCGCGGCGTTGGCGGTGTAGGGGCCGGTGAGGATCGGCACGCCGAGCGCGGCCGGCTCGAGCAGGTTGTGGCCGCCGACCGGCACGAGGCTGCCGCCCACGAAGGCGAGGTCCGCGGCCGCATAGAAGTCGAGCAGCTCGCCGAGCGTATCGAGCAGCAGCACTTCTGCCGTGGCGTCGGCGTCCTGCGCCTCGCCCTGTGAGCGCCGCACGAAGCTCACACCCGCCGCCCCGAGCGCCTGCGCCGCTTCGGTGAAGCGCGGCGGGTGACGCGGCGCCAGCACCAGCAGCGCCGGGGTGCCCGCCGCCCGCAGCCGCAGCTGCGCGGCGAGCACCGCCTGCTCCTCGCCCGCGTGCGTGCTGCCCGCGACCCACATCGGCCGGTCCGCCGCGTACTGCTGGCGCAGCCGCGCGCCGCGCGCGGCGATGTCCGCCGGCAGCTCGAAATCGAACTTGAGGTTACCGGTCACGTGCGTGCTCGTGGCATCAGCGCCGAGCGCGCGGAAGCGCTCGGCATCGCCCTCGCCCTGGGCCGCGATGAGCGCGGTCTGCGCCAGCGTATCGCGGAACAGCGCCCCGAGCCGCCGATAGCGGCTCACGCTGCGCGCGGACAGCCGCGCACTCGCCAGCACCAGCGGCACGCGCTGCCGGCCGCACTCGCGATAGAGATTGGGCCACAGCTCGGTCTCGAAGATGACCGCCAGGCGCGGCTGCAGGCGCCTGAAGAAGCGCCGCACCGCTCCCGGCAGGTCGAAGGGCACGTAGCGCACCTGCGCCGCGTCGCCGAACAGCGCGCGCGCGCGCGCCGCGCCGGTCGGGGTGAAGGTAGTCACGGTCAGCGGCAGCCCGGGGTGCCGGCGGCGGATCGCGCTCACCAGCGGTGCGCACGCCTGCACCTCCCCGACCGACACCGCGTGCAACCACACGCCGCCGGAAGCCTCAAAGGCGCCGAAGCCGAAGCGCTCGGAGAAGTTGCGCCAGTAGCTGCGGTCGCGCAGTCCGCGCCACAGCAGCATGCTCGAAACGATCGGTACGGCCAGGTACGCGGCGAGAAGGTACAGCAGTCGCAAGCGCAGCTCTTGATTTCAAGCCGGCGGCGGCTCGGCGGCGCTCTGGCGGTAGCCATCGAGCAGACCGTGCCAGTCGGCTTCGCCGAAGCGCTCCGCCGGCAACGCCCAGCTCACTTTCTCCAGCGAACGGCGCAGGCGCACCAGGTTGCCATCGCGCCACCAGCCCGGGGCGCGCAGCTGGCAGCGATCGAAGTCCACCAGGAACACCTGCTCCTCGCTGAGCAGCACGTTGTGCGCGTTGAGGTCCGCATGGCACACGCCGAGGTCGTGGAAGCGGCGGATGCAGCGGCCGATCGAGATCCAGGTGAGCACCGACAGCGCACCGGTACGCAGGCAGGCCGCCAGCGTGCCCACCGCCGGCAGCCGCTCGGTGATGATGTCGCCGGTGTAGCTCAAGCCGTGCTGGCGGTAGCGCGCGGCGACCGGCGCCGGCACCGGCAGTCCGGCGCGGTGCAGCCGGTAGGTGAGCTGCCATTCCGCGAATGATCGCGTGCTCTCTTCGCCGCGCCAGCCGAAGCGATCACCCCCGAGGCGGGCGAACAGCCCACCGCGGCGGTAGTGGCGCAGCACGTAGCGCCTGCCGTCGGCGGCCCTGAGGAAGTGAGCCGCGCCGCGGCCGCGCGCCACGCCCTCGATCTCCCCGCGCGCCGCCCAGTAGCGCGGCTCGAACCAGTCGGCGCTGACATTGCCCGCGCGCGAGGTGTCATATAGCATGGCGCCGCCCGCGAGGGCGCCGCGTTTCACTTCGGGGCCAAGTGCCCAGCGCCCGCTCAAGAGACTGCCTCCATAATGCTTAGTCGAGTTTACACCGTGGACGAGCGCGTCCGGGGCGCAGCGCGCACTACAGGGGCGGCAAGGCGAGTGCGCAGATGAACGACATACTGGTGCCCCTCTCCCCGGGCGAGCTGCTCGACAAGATCACCATCCTGCGAATCAAGGTGGCGCGCATCCAGGACGCCACCAAGCTGGCCAACGTGAAGCTGGAACTGTCGTTGCTGGAACAGACCTGGCGGGAATGCGGCGCTGCGCAGCACGACGTGGCACCCGATGAGCACGCCCTGCAGAACGTCAACGAGCGGTTGTGGGACATCGAGGACCGCCTGCGCGACAAGGAGGCCCGGCAGATCTTCGACCGCGATTTCATCGAGCTGGCGCGTGCCGTCTACATCTGCAACGACGAGCGCGCGGCGCTCAAGAAGCGCATCAACCTGCAGCTCGGGTCACGACTGGTTGAAGAGAAATCCTACAAACAGTATCGCTGAGCGGGAGTTCGCAGCACGTGCACACATCAATCCGTGGCCGCTGGCCATGCTGACCGTCATCTGTCTCGCCCTGGCCGCCGGCAGCGCCGCGGCCCCCGCAGCGTCCGCGGCGCCTGCCCCGGGCGCGGTGTACGCCGATCTCGAGTGGCGCATGATCGGACCACTGCGCGGCGGGCGCACCCGCGCGGTCGTCGGTGTGCCCTCGCAGCCGAACGTCTTCTACGTGGGCGCGGTCAATGGCGGGGTGTGGAAGACCGACGATGCGGGTCGCACCTGGCAGCCCATCTTCGACAGCCAGCCGACCCAATCGATCGGTGCGATCGCGGTGGCTGCCAGCGATCCCAACCGCATCTACGTGGCCAGCGGCGAGGGACTGCGCCGGCCTGACCTGTCGGTCGGCAACGGCATCTACCGCAGTGACGACGGCGGGCGCAGCTGGTCGCATCTCGGCCTCCGCGACGGGCAGCAGATCGCGCAGCTGGCGCTCGATCCACGCGACCCCAAGCGCCTGTTCGCCGCGGTGCTCGGCCATCCTTACGGCCCGAATGACGAGCGCGGCATCTACCGATCGCTGGATGCGGGCATCAGCTGGCAACGGGTCCTGTACCGCGACGCGGACACCGGCGGCTCGGCGGTGGTGATCGATCCGGCGGACAGCCAGGTGGTCTACGCGGCGCTGTGGCAGTCGCGCCTCGGTCCCTGGGAGGACAAGAACGAGTTCGAGGGCACCGGCGGCGGACTGTTCAAGTCCACCGATGGCGGCAGCACCTGGCGGCGCCTGAGCAGCGGCCTGCCGGCGGGTCTGTCGCAAGTCAACATCGCAATCGCCCCGAGCAACCCGCAGCGCCTGTACGCGGCCGTGGGCACCAACGAGCCCGGCGACTACTCCTCGGCAGCCGGGCTCGGCGTGTTTCGCTCCGACGACGCCGGCGAGAGCTGGGTGCGCATCACCACCGATCCGCGGCCGGCGCTGCGCATCGGCGGCGGCGATCTGCCGGTGATCGCGGTCGATCCGACCAACGCCGACATGCTCTACAGCACCGGCATCGTCACCACCAAGTCGAGCGATGGCGGCAAGACCTGGCTGTCCTGGCGCGGCGCGCCCGGCGGCGACGACTACCAGAACCTGTGGATCAACCCTGCCGATCCGCACATCGTGGCGCTGGTCAGCGACCAGGGCGCGGTCATCACCGTCAACGGCGGCGCGACCTGGAGCAGCTGGCTCAACCAGCCGACGGCGCAGCTCTACCACGTGAGCGTCACGCCGACTTTCCCGTACCGCGTGTGCTCCGGGCAGCAGGAAAGCGGCTCGGTCTGCATCGCCAGCCGCGGCAACGACGGCGAGATCACCGACCGGGACTGGCACCCGGTCGGGGTCATCGAGTACGGCTACGTCGCGCCCGACCCGCTCGACCCGGACGTGATCTATGGTGCCGGGCGCAACGAAGTTTCGAAATTCCACTGGTCGACCGGGCAGGTGCAGGACGTGACGCCGATCCCGCTGCGCGGTCCGGGCGTGCGTGTCGATCGCACCGAGCCGCTGATGTTCTCCCCGCTCGATCCGCACGCGCTCTACTACGGCGCCGACCGCCTCTACCGCACGAGCGATGGCGGAGCGACCTGGCAGGCCGTGAGCCCGGACCTCGCGCGCGAGGCCGGGGCGGTTCCCGCGAGCGTCGGCGCGCTGCGCCCCAAGGGCGCGGAAGCGCAGCGCGGCGTCGTCTATGCGCTCGGGCTCTCGCCGCTCGACGGGCAGCGGCTGTGGGCCGGCACCGATGACGGTTTGGTGTGGATGAGCGTGGACGGCGGCGGCCATTGGTCGAACGTCACGCCACCGGCGCTCACGCCCTGGAGCAAGGTCACGCAGCTCGAGGCGTCGCACTTCGATGCGGACAGCGTGTACGTCTCGGTGAGCCGCATGCGCATCGACGACCTGCATCCGTATATCTACCGCACCCGCGACGGCGGCAGGAGCTGGCAGACGATCGTCGCCGGCCTGCCGGCGGACGCGCCGGTGAATGCGGTGCGCGAGGATCCGCAGCGCCGCGGACTGCTGTTCGCGGCCACCGAGAACGCCGTGTGGGTGTCGTTCGATGACGGCGAGCACTGGGAGTCGCTGCAGTTGAACCTGCCGCACAGCTCGATGCGTGATCTGTGGATCCACGATGACGATCTCATCGTAGCGACTCACGGACGCTCGCTGTGGATCCTCGACGACATCACGCGGCTGCGGCAGCTGCCGCCCGCACCCCTGCACCAGGCGATGCTGTTCCGCCCGGCACCGGCCTATCGCATGCCGCGCAGCACCTGGACCGACACCCCGATCCCGCCCGACGAGCCGCTGGCATCCAACCCGCCGGCCGGCGCCATCATCGAGTACTTCCTGCCCCGCGACGCCAGGGGCGCGATGACGCTCGAAGTGTTCGACAGCCACAACGAGCTGGTGCGCCGCTACCGCAGCGACGACCCGCAGGAGCCAAGCGCCGCGGAGCTCGCCCGCGAGCTGATTCCGCAGTACTGGATCAAACCGCCGCGCGTCCTGCCCGCGAGCGGCGGCATGCATCGCTGGGTGTGGGACCTTCGCTATGGCGCCCCGGTGAGCGTCACCCGCGGTTACCCGATCTCGGCCGTGCCGTACGCCACCCCGCAGGGCCCGGAGGGACCGGTCGCGCTGCCCGGAAATTACCTGGTGCGGCTCAACGTCGACGGCCACCGCTTCGAGGCACCGCTCACGGTAAGCCCCGATCCGCGCGTGCACCTTCCCGCCGGAGCACTCGAAGAGCAGTTGCGCCTCGCACGGCAGCTCGCCGCGCTGCTCACCGAGAGCTCGCGCACGGTGCTCACGGCCCGCTCCGAGCAGGCGCAGCTGAAGGCGCTCGCGCCGACCGCCCCCGTGGCCGCGGCCGCTCAGGCCTACGCGGGCCGCCTCATGGCCCTGCTCGAGTCCGGGGACGAGAAGCCGACTACCGCGACGCCGCAGCCCCCGCCGGAGGGCGCGGCTAAACCGGCCGCGCTGCTCACCGACGTACAGCAGCACATCGCCGACCTGTATGCCGCGGTCACGCGCGCTGATGGCGCACCCACGGCCGCACAGCTGCGCGCCGCGGCAGACACCCAGCGGGAGCTCGCCGGAATCATGACTCGCTGGCAGCAGCTGCAGACCGAGCTCCTCGAGCTCAACAGCAAGCTGCGCGCGGCAAAGCTCGCCCCGATCCGCCCCGAGCTGGCGCCGCCGCGGGACCTGAACGTGGCGGACGAGGATTGAGCCAACCGTGCGGCAGCATCGGTTCGTCGCACGCTGGTGTCGGCCGGGGCGCTCACCCATCATAATGTTCCCATCAGGGAACCGGAGTCCGCGCATGCGTCGTGTCGCCGCCGTCGTATTGCTGCTTGCAGCCTCACCTGCATTCGCCTTCACCGCCGATGAGCTGGCCGCGAAGAACGTCGCGGCCAAGGGCGGCAGCGAGCGCCTGAACGCCATTCATTCCCTGCGCCTGTCGGGCAAGCTGCGGGTGAACGGCGACACGATCGAGCTGGGCTTCGCCACGCTGCTGCAGCGTCCCGGCTCGATTCGCTACGAGGCCGAGCTGCAGGGTCTGACGCAGATCCAGGCGTACGACGGCACGCAGGCCTGGCAGATCAGCCCGTTTCAGGGCCGCAAGGACCCGGAGAAGCTGTCGGCGGACGACGCCAAGGCGCTCGGCGAGGACGCGGCGGACTTCATCGGCGTGCTGGTCGACTACAAGGCCAAGGACTACACGCTCGACTATCTCGGCACCGAAGACGTCGACGGCACGCAGGCCCACAAGCTGCGCGTCACGCGGCCGAACGGCGACATCACCTTCGTTTATCTCGATCCCGACTACTTTCTCGAGATCCGCACGGTCAATCGGCGCATCGAGCACGGCGTGCCCAGGGAGACCGTGACCGACTACGGCGACTACGAGAAGGTCGACGGCGTGTACCTGCCCCTGGCGCACGAGTCGTGGCCGAAAGGCTCGACCGACAAGGAGAAGGTGCAGTACGACAAGGCGGAAGCCAACGCGACGATCAATGACGGCGCGTTCCGTTTTCCGGCGGCGCACGTGGACGCGGCGGCGGCAAAATAATTCCTGCGGAGGCGATGCATGCGATTGCAATTGGTGGCAGCGGGGACCGCTGCGCTCGTGGTGGGTCTCGGCGCTGCGTGCCTGGCGCAGGCCGAGGAAGTGACCGTCGACTCGGGCGTCATCTCGGGCCTCGGCGCCCGCAACATCGGCTCCGCCGCCATGAGCGGGCGGATATCCGCCCTCGCCGGCGTCAACGACGCCTCCGGCAAGCTCAACGTGTTCGTGGGTGCGGCGAGCGGCGGAGTATGGAAGTCGACCGACGGCGGGACGATCTTCAAGGCGGTCTTCGACAAGCAGCCGGTGCAGTCGATCGGCGCGATCGCCATCGACCCGTCCCATCCGACCAACGTGTGGGTGGGTACCGGCGAGGCCTGGACCCGCAACAGCGTTTCGATCGGTGACGGCATCTACAAGTCCACCGATGGCGGCGAGACCTGGACGCACGCCGGACTGCCCGATTCGGAGCGCGTCTCGCGGATCCTCGTCGACCCGCGCGCCGCCGATACGGTTTACGCCTGCGTGCCGGGCAAGCTGTGGAGCGACTCGGCCGAGCGCGGCCTGTACAAGACCACCGACGGCGGCCAGAGCTGGCAGCTGGTGCTCAAGGGCGCGAACCTGTCGACCGGCTGCGGCGACGTCAAGATGGAGCCGGGCAACCCGGACGTGCTGCTCGCCTCCCTGTGGGACTTCCGCCGCAAAGGCTGGACGTTCCGCTCCGGCGGTGACGGGCCGAAGGCGCCCTCGGGCAGCGGCCTGTACCGCAGCGCCGACGGCGGCAAGACCTGGACGGAGCTCACCGCCCAGTCCAGCAAGGGCTTGCCGGCCAAGCCCTACGGGCGCATCGCCCTCGCCTACGCACCGAGTGACGCCCGCACGGTATACGCGGCCATCGAGTCGACCGACTCGGGGCTGTTCATCTCGCACGACGGCGGCGCCACGTGGGAGCGCGGCGACAAGAGCCAGTGGATGGTGTGGCGGCCGTTCTACTTCGCCAATCTCATCGTCGATCCGAAGAATCCCAAACGCGTCTTCAAGACCGACGGCGCCATGATCCTCAGCGAGGACGGCGGCCGCAGCTTCGCCACGATCGGCGGCTTCCAGGGCATGCACGGCGACGTGCACGACGTCTTGATCGATCCGGCCAACTCCCAGCACGTGCTGGCGGGCGACGACGGCGGGCTGTGGATTTCCTACGACGGCGCCAACAAATGGTGGAAGACCGACAATCTGCCGATCTCGCAGTTCTACCACGTGAGCATCGACAACGCGGATCCCTACCGCGTGTACGGCGGCCTGCAGGACAACAGCTCCTGGGTGGGCGACTCGGCGTACCCGGGCGGCATCACCAGCTCGCGCTGGGAAAACATGTACGGCGGCGACGGCTTCTGGATGTTCGCCGATCCGTCCGATCCGGCCTATGTGTATGCCGAGTACCAGGGGGGCACGATCGGGCGCGTCAACATGCGCACGCATGAAGTGCGCGACATCCAGCCCAGGCTCGGGGCCGAGGACCTGAAGCGCTACAAGAAGCTGCGCTTCAACTGGAACACCCCGATCGCCCTATCGCCGCACGATCCGGCGACGGTCTATATCGGCGCCCAGTTCCTGTTTCGCTCACGCGATCACGGCCAGACCTGGGAACGCATCTCGCCGGACCTCACCACCAACGACCCACAGGAGCAGAAGCAGGAACAGTCGGGCGGCATCACCGTGGACAACTCCTCGGCCGAGATGCACACCACCGTCTACTCGATCAGCGAGTCACCGCTCACGGCCGGGCTCATCTGGGTGGGCACCGACGACGGCAATCTGCAGTTGACGCGCGATGGCGGCGGACACTGGGACAACGTCATCGCCAACGTGCACGGCATGGCGAAGGGCTCGTGGGTGAACTGGGTGCAGGCGAGCGGCCATGCGGCCGGTACGGCTTACCTGGCGCTCGACCGGCATACCTTCGGCGACATGACGCCGTACGTGTATGTCACCACGGATTTCGGCAAGACCTGGTCGCCGTTGGTGACTGCCGCGGACACCAAGGGGGTTCGCGGCTACGCGCACGTCATCAAGGAGGATCCGGTCGATCCGCAGCTGTTGTTTCTCGGCACCGAGTTCGGACTGTGGATCTCGGTGGACGGCGGGGTGCACTGGGCGCAGTTCAAGGGCGGCGACATCCCGGCGGTCGCGGTGCGCGATCTGGCGGTTCAGCCGCGCGACAACGATCTGGTGCTGGCCACCCATGGGCGCGGCATCTGGATCATCGACGACATCACCCCGCTGCGTCAGCTGACGCCGCAACTGCTGGCGCAGGAAGCCACGTTCGTGTCCGCGCGACCGGTGCAGCAGCGCATCGAGGCGCAGGGCGGCTGGGCCAACGGCGCGGCGGCGTTCGTCGGCGACAATCCCGCGGCCGGCGCCGTCATCACCTACTACCAGCGCAGCCGTCACCTGTTCGGCAAACTGAAGATCGCGGTACTCGACGACGGCGGCCACGTGGTGGCCGAGCTGCCGGCGAGCAGCCGCCGCGGCCTGAATCGCGTCGTCTGGACCATGCATCTGCCGCCGCCGCACGTACCGCCCGCGGTACAGCTGGCCTTTTCAGCCACCCAGGGCCCGCGCGCGCTCCCCGGTACCTACACCATCCGCATGGAGAACAACGGCAAGACCTACGACACCAAGATCGAGGTGGGCCTCGACCGGCGCGTCGCGTGGAGTCTGGCCGACCGCCGCGCGCAGTTCCAAGCCGCGATGCAGGTCGACACGCTGTTCAACGACGAGGCGGCGCTGTTCGCGCAGATCGTCGAGCTGCGCGAGCAGGTCGACGCCGCGGACAAGGGCCGCTCCAAGCAGGATCCGCTGGCGCGCAAGCTCGGCGACTTCGACGCCAAGCTCGACGCGGTGCGCAAGGAGATCGTCGCCACCACCGAGGGCGGCGCGATTACCGGGGAGGAGCGCCTGCGCGAGCACACCGACCAGCTCTACGGTGCGGTTACCTCCTGGGACGGGCCGCCGTCGCGCTACCAGCTGGACAATATCGCCGGACTCACCGCACAGCTCGGCGCGATCCGCGCGGAGTTCGCCACGCTCACCACCAAGGATCTGCCGCCACTCAACTCGGCGCTCAAGGCCAAGGGGTCGCAGGTCCTGACGGTACCGCCGCTGGCCGCGTTTGATGACGACGAACCGGCGGGCGCGGGCGGCCGTGCCGCCGCTGGGCGCTTCGATCCGGACGCAGCGGGCGCGCCCACACTGCCGACACACCTGCGACTGTGGAACTGACGCCAGCGAGGTATCCGACATGATCTACCTGCTGGCGCTGCTTCCGGCCACAGCGCTCACCGTCGCCGGCTACGTCGCGCTGTTCCTGTCGACGCGCTCGGCGGGCGGCATGCAAACCTTCGGCAAGTTCCTGGGGTTCTGGGCGTTCACGCTCGCCGCACTGGTGATGCTCGGCGCGCTGTTCGCCGCCGCTCACCATCGCCATCACGGTATGCGCGGCGCGATGCATTGTCCGTGGAACAGCGAGCCCGGCGTGCGCCCGGCTCCGCCGGGACCGCCCCCGCCGGGGGCGCCCCAGACCCCGAGCTCACCTCCGGACGGCGCGCCCGCGACCCACTAGATCGCGGTCCGCGCACCTCAGCGCCGCAGGGTGTACTCGGCGCTGCAATAGGGGCACTTCGCCCAACCAGTCTCTTCGATCGCCAGGTACACGCGCGGATGCGAGTTCCACAGGTACATCTGCGGCATCGGGCAGCACAATGGCAGGTCCTCGACGCCGACCTCGTATTGATTTTGCGCGTTGGGCTCTATGAGCGGCTTGGCCGTCGCGACCATGGCTGTTGCTTCGATCCGCTGACCGCAATTGCTGCGCATTATACCTGCGCATCGGGCGCCGCAGCGCTCATCGTCGCCTGCCACAGCGCCGTCACGGCGGCGCGCGTCTGCGCGAACTGCGCCGCGGGCACCACCGCCGCGACCCCATCGAGGGACAACCGATGGGTGCTGGCGCGATAGCTGCGGTAGGCCGCCGTCAGTACGTCGACGCTCGCCTGCGGCACCAGATCGGCTGAGGCCACCGACTCGAGCTGGCGGATGGTGTCGGCGAACATCGCCACCGGCGGAAAGTCGTGCGCCCAGCGCAGCGCCCAGTATTGCGCCAGGAACTCGATGTCGGCGATGCCGCCGCGGTCCTGCTTGATGTCGAAGCGGGCCGGGTCGGCGTTGCCGAGCTCACGGCGCATGCGCTCGCGCATGCGCACCACCTCCGCGCGCAGGCTGTCGCGGCGCACGTGAGCGCACAGCACTTCGAGGCGCACCGCCTCGAAGCGCGCGCACAGCTGCGCTTCGCCGGCGACCGCACGGGCATGCAGCAGCGCCTGGTGCTCCCAGGTCCAGGCCTCGCGGCGCTGGTACTCGGCAAACGCCTCGATGTTGGTGACCAGCAGGCCGCCCTTGCCGCTCGGGCGCAGCCGCACGTCCACCTCGTACAGCCTGCCGGCGGTCGAATGCATCGTCAGCAGGTGCACGATGCGCTGCGCGAGGCGCACGAAGAACAGCTGGTTGTCGATCGGCTGGGCGCCGCTGGTCTCCTGGCGCTCGCCGTGCGAATCGTGCAGGAACACCAGGTCGAGATCCGAAGAGTAGCCGAGCTCCATACCGCCGAGCTTGCCGTAACCGACCGCGCAGATGTTGACCGCGCGCGCCTGCGTCGCGCTGCCGCACAGCGGCACGCCGAACTGCGCGGTGATCTGCCGCCAGCCGAGCTGCATGGCGCGCTCCACGATGAGCTCGGCGATGTCGGTGAGGCGGTCGCTCACCTGCATGAGCGGCAGCAGCCCGGTGAGGTCGGCCACCGCCACGTGAAACAGCATGGCGCGCTGGAACTGGCGCAGCGCCTCCACCTGCTGCTCGGGGTCGTCCTCGCGCACCTCCTCCATGTGCTCGGCGAGCTCGCGCGCGAAATCGGCGCGCGTCGGCAGCCGCGTGAGCAGCCGCTCGTCGATCAGCTCATCGAGCAGCAGCGGGTGCGCGGCGATCTGCGCGGCGAGAAAGTCGCCGTGGCGGCACAGCTCCACCAGGCGCGCGCGCGCCGCGGCGTTCTCGCGCAGCAGCGCGAAGTAGGCCGAGCGCTTGCCGGTCGCCTCGATGATGGCGAGCACCCGCCGCAGCACCGGCAGCTGCGCACTGCTGTGCGCGACGTCCGCGAGCAGTGCCGGCAGCAGCGCCTGCAGACGCTGGCGCCCGGGCTCATCGAGCTTGCGCACCAGCGCCGAGGCACGCAGCTCGAGCAGCAGCCGCGCGGCCTCGGCGCTGTCGCGAAAGCCCGCCTCGGCGAGCGCGTCGGCGAGCACCGCGGTCTCCGCCTGGCTGTCCCAGAAGCGTCCCAGGTCGATGCACACCGCCGGCGGCTCGTCGCGGCCCGCGCCGAACACCACCAGGTGAAAGTGACGGCTGACGCTCTCGCGGTGCACCGCGAGCGCGACCTCGAGCGCCGTCCAGTCGCGCTCGCCCATGGCGAGCGCGATGCGCTCGCGCTCGAGTGGCTGCGCGGGCAGCCGGTGTACCTGGCTGTCGGCGAGCATCTGCAGACGGTTCTCGAGGCGGCGCAGGAAGGCGTAGGCCGCGCCGAGCTCGTTGACCGCCGTTTCCGGCAGCAGCCGCGTCTCACCTAGGCGCGCGAGCGCGGCGCGCAGCGAGGGCGTCTGCAGGCGCCGGTCGCGGCCGCCGCGCGTCAGCTGCAGCGCCTGCACGATGAATTCGATCTCGCGGATGCCGCCGGGTCCGAGCTTGACGTTGTCGGCCAGCTCGCGGCGCGACATCTCGCGCTCGATGAGCGCGCGCATCTCGCGCAGGCTCTCGAACACGCCGTAGTCGAGATAGCGCCGGTAGACGAACGGGCGCACGGCGGCGGCCTCGAGCTCGGCATAGCGCTCGGCCGCGGTGACCGGGCGCGCCTTGACGTAGGCGTAACGTTCCCAGGCGCGTCCGTGGCGCGGCAGGTAGTCCTCGAAGAACGCGAAGCTCGCAGCCAGCGGACCCGAGTCGCCGAACGGGCGCAGGCGCAGGTCGACGCGCAGCACGAAGCCGTCCGCGGTCGGCGTCTCCAGCAGTCGCACCAGCGACTGGCCAAGACGGGTGAAGAACTCCTCGTTGCTGATGCGCCGCTCACCGTCGGTCTCGCCGTGCTCGGGGAACAGCAGCACCAGGTCGACGTCGGAGGAGAAATTGAGCTCGCCGCCACCGAGCTTGCCCATGCCGACCACCACCAGCGGCTGCGATTCCCCGCTCACCGAGCGCGGCTCGCCGTAGCGCGTAATCAGCGTGGCGCGCGCGTGCGCCGCGGCGGTGCGGATGGCCGCATCGGCAAAGTCGGAGAGCTCGGCGAGCGTGCGCGACAGATCCGCCCAGCCGGCAAGATCGCGCCAGGCGATGCGGGTCAGTTCGCGGCGGCGCCAGCGGCGCAGCTGCGCGAGTACCTGCGCCTCACTGCCGGCGGGTTCGGTGGCAAGCAGCGGCGCGCGGCGGCCGTAGTCGGCCGCGGTGAGCGGCCGTTGCAGCTCGCCGCTGGCCAGCAGATCGGCGAGCAGCTGGCTGTCGCGCGTGCAGGCGTGCGCGACAAAGTCGCTCATCGCCAGAACCGGCGCGAGCGAGTCGCGCACCGCGGCGGGCGCTGCGATGAGCGCGGCGCGCAGCTGCGCATCGGCCTCGAGCTGCGCGAGCGAACCCGCCACCAGCGCGGCCAGCGCGGCGCTGGCCCCGCCCGGCGGGGTTAGCGCGGTCCCCACGAAATCACCCGTCTTGGCGCAAGTGGGTCGTCAGTGACGACAGGCGTGATTTCGCGGGGTGCTAGTTCCAGATGTTGCCCCCGAGATCGTGGAAGGCGGCGGTGTCGAGCCGGCGGCTCAGACCGTGGAACTGCGAGGATGCCGCGTACACCTGCGCGCCCTCGGAGGCATCGATCGAGGCCTGCCCGCCCTCGATGATGCTGTTGTCGATGTGCACGTTGGCGTGCCGCGCCGATACGCCGACGCCCTGCGCGCTGATGTGGCTGTTGGTGATGTGGATCTCGCAGCCGTCCTCGGCCGACACCGCATCACCATCGAAAATCAGGTTGCGGTTATCGATGTGCACCAGCCGTGCGCCCTGGCACACGATCGGCTCGTGACGCCGTTCGACCGCAGCATTGGTAACGCTGGCATCGCGCAGCCGCGCGCCGTGCGCCGCGTCCTCGCTGCCGGCGGTGATGCTGTAGCCCGGACCGGACTCGAGCACCCGGCCGGAGCTCGCCGCGGCCGTCTGCGGCGCGAGCGTCGAGGACTGCAGCGCAGGCGGTGGTGGCGGCTCGGGCATCGGCGGCGGCTCCGCGCTCGCTGCGGAAGGCGCGGCTGCGGCCGCCATCGCCGGCGCACTCGCGGCCGCCCCGGCCGCCGCGGGGGGCTGGTCCGTCGCCGTGCCCAGCGCGCCAGAGGAGGCGATCATCTGGTCGGCACGCACCATGCGCAGCTCGCCGCTGCTCTTCACGCGCACCGTGAACGTGTGGCTGGTGGGGTCTTCTGCCACCACTTCGATGCCGTCGTTACGCGCGAGCGCATCGCGCGCCCATTGCATCTGCGCGTTGGTGTCAGATGCGTGCCGGCTGCAGCCGAGGAGTGTCAGCATAATGAGGCAGGCGATGCCGGTCGGGCCGCCGCAGCGATAGTTGGCCATGCGAGCCTCCTCGGGCGCTTAGGGTAAGCACGATAAACCTCGCGCCGCCCCCAAGGAAGTAGTGCGGTGCGACATAGGTCGCGCGGTGCAGCGCTGCGGCGGCGGCAGGGCCAAAAAAAACAGGCCCCACGTGGTGGGGCCTGCGAGTAATGCGCGGAATAGGGGGTCTTGTTCCGCGGCTTTCGGGGTGGGGCCCGACCAGGGGTCGGGCCCGGACCCTTAACTACTGTTATGTAAAGCCTATCGAGTGTTGGGTTCGGAATCGATACCTCTTTAGAGAGGTATTACATGTCCATTCCACCCATGCCACCCGGCGGGCCCGCATGACCGTGTTCCTCTTCCTTCGGAGCCTCGGCCACCATGACCTCGGTGGTGAGCAACAGCCCCGCCACGGAGGCCGCGTTCTGCAATGCCAGGCGCGTCACCTTGGTCGGGTCGAGTATGCCTTCCTCGAGCATGTCGCCAAACTCGCCGTTGGCCGCGTTGTAGCCGAAGGCACCCTTGCCTTCCTTCACGCGGTTGAGAATCACGGCGGCGTCCTCGCCAGCGTTATCGACGATCTGACGCAGCGGCTCCTCGATCGAGCGCGACAGGATACGAATGCCCACCGCCTGGTCCTCGTTCGCGGCCTCGAGCTTCTCCAGCGCGCGCTGCGCGCGGATCAGCGCCACACCGCCGCCGGGCACCACGCCCTCTTCGACCGCCGCACGCGTGGCGTGCAGCGCATCCTCGACGCGCGCCTTCTTCTCCTTCATCTCGATCTCGGTGGCAGCTCCGACCTTGATCAGGGCGACACCGCCGGAGAGCTTGGCGACACGCTCCTGCAGCTTCTCCTTGTCGTAGTCCGAAGTGGCCTCTTCGGCCTGCTGGCGGATCGACTCGATGCGCGCCTTGATGTCCGACGGCTTGCCGTGGCCGTCGATAATCGTGGTGTTCTCCTTCTCCACGACGACCTTCTTCGCCTCGCCCAGATCGTTCAGGGTCGCCTTCTCGAGCGACAGCCCGACCTCGTCGGAGATCACCGTGCCACCGGTGAGGGTGGCGATGTCCTGCAGCATGGCCTTGCGGCGATCGCCGAAGCCCGGCGCCTTGACGGAAGCCACCTTGAGGATGCCGCGGATGTTGTTGACGACCAGAGTCGCCAGTGCCTCACCCTCGAGGTCCTCGGCGATGACCAGCAGCGGCCGTCCGGCCTTCGCCACGCTCTCGAGCAACGGCAACAGCTCGCGGATGTTGGAGATCTTCTTGTCGACCAGCAGGATCACCGGCTTTTCGAGCTCGGCGGTCTGGTTCTGCTGGTTGTTGATGAAGTACGGCGAGAGGTAGCCGCGGTCGAACTGCATGCCCTCGACCACTTCCAGCTCGTTCTCCAGTCCCGAGCCTTCCTCGACCGTGATCACGCCTTCCTTGCCGACCTTCTCCATCGCTTCCGCGATGGTCTTGCCGATCGACTCGTCGGCGTTGGCCGAGATCGTGCCGACCTGGGCGATCGCCTTGGAGTCCTTGCACGGCTTGGAGAGCTTCTTGAGCTCCTCCACGGCGCAAATGACCGCCTTGTCGATGCCACGCTTGAGGTCCATCGGGTTGCGGCCCGAGGAGACGGCCTTCAGGCCCTCGCGCATGATCGCCTGCGCGAGCACCGTGGCGGTGGTGGTCCCGTCACCGGCTTCATCGGAGGTGTTGGACGCGACTTCCTTCACCATCTGCGCGCCCATGTTCTCGAACTTGTCCTTGAGCTCGATCTCCTTCGCCACCGACACACCGTCCTTGGTGACTGGTGGGTGCGCCGAAGCTCTTCTCGAGCACGGCGTTGCGGCCCTTCGGGCCGAGTGTCGCCTTGACGGCGTTGGCGAGAACGTTCACGCCGCGGAACATGCGCTGGCGTGCGTCATCGCTGAATCGGACTTCTTTGGCTGCCATTGTCGTGATCCTCGCTTACTTGCCTTCAATCACGGCCATGACGTCTTCTTCGCGCATGACCACGAGATCTTCACCGTCGACCTTGACCTCGTTCCCGCTGTACTTGCCGAACAGGATCTTGTCGCCGACCTTCACATCAAGAGGACGGACACTGCCGTCTTCGAGAATCTTGCCCTTGCCGACCGCGATAATCTTTCCCTGCATCGGCTTCTCGGCCGCGGTGTCGGGAATGACGATGCCACCCGGAGAGGTACGCTCCTCTTCCAGGCGCTTCACGATGACGCGGTCATGAAGAGGACGAATCTTCATGGTTAACGCTCCTTAAGCGACTGAATAAATGGGTTTTTTGCCCGAGGAAGGTTATTAGCACTCTCCCCCGTCGGCTGCTAATAATAGGGGGATACGGCCCGATTTCAAGTCGTGTACGGTACTTTTTGCGGGCGTGAGGGTCCGAAGCACGCCCCGAAACACACCCCGGGGAGCCCCGCGGGGGCCTCAGGGGCTCGCGGGAAGCGCGCGAGGGCCGCCTTCAGTGGCTGGCACAGCGCCACGCCCACCGGCCCCGTGGGGAACGCCGCGGCTCTTGCGCGTAAATGAACCCCAATTCCTGCCGTTCATCCAAGGGCTAAGCTATACAGAGCGTCCTGACGGGGACTCGCCCTCCGGTACGCTGAAGCCTCCATGAGACATAATTCGCTCTTCACCCTGTGCGTCCTCGTACTGCTGGGCGCCGCCGCCGAAGGCCAGGCGCCGGCCGCCGGTCCGCCTGCCCCCACCGCGGCAGCTGCCGGCGCCGCTGGAAAATCCACCGGCATCGACGCGGTGCTGAGCGCGGCACACCCGAGCGGTGATGACTTCCTGCCGCCTGACAAGGCCTTCCGCCTCGAGGCTTCGGCCGATGGCAGCGACCGGGTGCGCCTCGAGTGGCAGATCACCGAGGGCTACTACCTCTATCGCGCGCGGATCAAAGTGGAGACCGCGAGTCGCGACGTGCAGCTCGGCACCATCCAGTTCCCCGTCGGCGAGATGAAATCGGACGAGTACTTCGGCAAGCAGGAGATCTATCACCACGAGCTCGCCGCGACCGTGCCGGTCGCGCGCGCCCACGGCGGCACGCTGCAGCTGCCCCTGCGGGTGACTTACCAGGGCTGTGCAGAAGCAGGGCTGTGCTACCCGCCCATCACGAAGGATTTGAGCGTCACGCTGGCCGCCGGTGCCGCGACCGCGATCGGCCCCGGGTCGGGTGCTGATATCGCCGGCAGCGGCGAGTCCGACCAGGACTGGTTCGCCGCGCTCGTCCGCGGCAACCTGTTGCTGATGCTCGGGGGATTCTTCGTCGCGGGGCTCGGGCTCGCGTTCACCCCGTGCGTGCTGCCGATGGTGCCGATCCTGTCCGGGATCATCGCCGGCGGCGGCCGCCCGGTAACTGCCGCGCGCGGCTTCGCGCTTTCGCTGACCTACGTGCTCGGCATGGCCCTCACCTATACCCTGGCGGGGGTCGCGTGCGCGGCCGCAGGCCGCCAGGTGCAGGCGATATTCCAGCAATGGTGGGTGCTTGCGCTGTTCGCGGCGCTGTTCGTGGCCATGGCGCTCTCGATGTTCGGCCTGTTCACTGTGCAGATGCCGGCGGTCGTGCAGACGCGGATCGCCGGGATCAGCAATCGCCAGTCGGCCGGTACCTTCGGCGGCGTGGCTGTGATGGGCGCGCTGTCGGCGCTGATCGTCACGACCTGCGTGGGGCCCGCACTGGTCGGCGCCCTGCTCGTGATCAGTCAGACCGGGCAGGTGGCGCGGGGCGGAGCGGCGCTGTTCGCCATGAGCATCGGCATGGGCACCCCGCTGCTCGTGGTCGGTGCTTCCGCGGGACGTCTGCTGCCCAAGGCTGGTCCGTGGATGGATTTCGTCAAGAAAGTCTTCGGCGTGATGATGCTCGCCGTGGCGGCGTGGATGCTCGCGCGCATTGTGCCCGAGCAGCTCGCGCTCGCCTTGTGGGCGGTTCCGGCGCTGATCCTCGCCGCGCTGCTGTGGTCCCAGAGCCGCAGGTCCGCCGCCGGGGCGTGGGGCCTGCGGGCCGTCGGCGTGGCGGCGGCCGTGTATGGTCTGGCGCTGGCCGCGGGCTCGGCGCTCGGCGGCACCGATCCGCTCGCCCCCATTCCGCTGCACGCCACTGCAGTCCCGACGCTGCCATTCCGTCCCATCAAGTCCCTTGCGGACCTCGACCGCGAGGTGGCGCAGGCCCGCGCCCGTCACGTCGGGGTGATGGTGGATTTCTCGGCGGCCTGGTGCACCTCGTGCAGGGAGATGGAACGTTACACTTTCAGTGACCCGCAGGTGCAGGCCGCGCTCGCAGGCAGCGTGCTGCTGCGAGCGGACGTGACGCAGAACGATGCGGACGACCAGGCGCTGCTGAAGCACTTCGGCATATTCGGTCCCCCGACCATCGCCTTCTACGGTACCGACGGTGAGGAGCGCACCGCCGCTCGGGTGGTCGGCTACCTGAAGGCCGACGCGTTCGCCGTCCGCGCGCGCGCGGCACTGCGCGCGCCCACGTGACGGCCCCGGCCCCGGCGCCGCGTCATGCCGGCGCGGGCGGCGTGCTGCTCGTCGCCCTCGTGCTGGCGGCCTCCGCCGCCGGCGGTTTCCTGGTGCATCGCCTGGCGGCCCCCCGCCCTGCACAGCTCTATCCGGTTGCGCAAGGCCCAGGCAACGCCGTCCCGGCACCGCCGCCGCCGGACACGCCGCCCCCGCGGCGCATACCCGAGAAGCTGCCGCAGATTGAGCTGCCAGGCCTCGACGGCGCGCCTCAGGCGCTGTCGAACTGGAGCAATCGCCCCCTGCTGGTCAATTTCTGGGCGACGTGGTGTGAGCCGTGCCGGCGCGAGATCCCGCTGCTCAAGTCGCTGCGGCACGCGCGCGCGGCCGAGAAGCTGGAAATCGTAGGGATAGCGCTCGACAGCCCCGAGGCGGTGCGCCAGTACGCCACCGGCCATGGAATCGACTATCCTGTGCTCGTCGGTGAGCGGGGGGGACTGGAGGCGGCGAACGCCTTCGGCATGGACACAGTCCTGCCTTTCAGCGTATTTGCGGATCGCACCGGGCGGATCATCACGGTCAAGGTCGGCGAGCTGCGCCGGGACGAGGCGGACCTCATCCTCGATCGCATGCGTGACCTCGAGCTGGGACGAATCAGCCTGCCGGCTGCCCGGGCGCAGATCTCGCAAGGCATCGCGCGGCTGGCCGCCAGGCCTTAGACCCAGGCGGTGTGGGCGCGCGGACGGCTCGTTTCCGGCAGATCCCTGCAAATCACAACAATAAGTAGCCTGATAGCGGCAAATTGGGTTACATTCGCCGCCGTTTCGCTGAACGGCGGCTGAACAAGCTCTCGCTCCATGGCCCGCTTGCTGTTACTGAACGGCCCCAACCTCAATCTGCTCGGCACCCGCGAGCCGGCCGTCTACGGCACGGACACCCTCGAGGCGATCGAGAAGCGCGCGGCCGAGGTCGCGCGCGAATGCGGGCACGAGCTCATCGCGTTCCAGAGCAATGCCGAGCATGAGCTGATCGAGCGAATCCACCGGGCGCGCTCGGAAGGGGTGGCGTTTCTCATCGTCAATCCCGGCGCGTTCACGCATACCAGCATCGCGCTGCGCGACGCGATCCTCGCTACCGGGCTGCCGTTCCTCGAGGTGCACCTGTCCAACACGCAGGCGCGCGAGTCCTTTCGGCGGCATTCGTACTTCTCCGACATCGCGATCGGCGTGATCAGCGGCCTCGGCGCCTTCGGCTACGAGGCGGCGGTACGCGCCGCGGCGCTGCGGCTCGGCCGAACACCTTAGACGGAAGGCGGCGCGACGTTTCGCTCAAGGGGGCATTCCCGGCATGGACATTCGAAAAATCAAGAAACTGATCGAGCTGCTCGAGGAATCCGGGATCGCGGAGATCGAGATCAAGGAGGGCGAGGAGGCGGTGCGCATCAGTCGCATGCCGGCCGGCGGCGCCGTGGCACAGCCGCTACCGCCGGCCCAGGCGAGCGCCGCACCGGCCGCGGCAACCGCGGCGGCCCCGGCCGAGGGCGGCGCGCCCAAGCCGAAGCCCAACGAGCACGTCATCACCGCCCCGATGGTGGGGACCTTCTACGGGTCGCCCTCGCCCGGCGCCAAGGCCTTCGTCGAGATCGGCGATGAGGTCAAGGTCGGCCAGGTACTGTGCATCATCGAAGCGATGAAGATGATGAACCAGATCGAGGCGGACCGCGCCGGCCGCGTCACCTCGGTCATGGCGCGCAACGGCGACCCGGTCGAGTTTGGCCAGCCCTTGTTCGTCGTCGAATAACCCACGCATGATCGAGAAGATCGTCATCGCCAACCGCGGCGAGATCGCGCTGCGGATTCTGCGCGCCTGCCGCGAGCTGGGGATCAAGACCGTCGCGGCGCATTCCACGGCCGATTACAGCCTGAAGCACGTGCTGCTGGCCGATGAGTCGGTGTGCATCGGGCCGCCGCCCTCCTCGCAGAGCTACCTGAACATGCCGGCGATCATCAGTGCCGCGGAGGTCACCGATTCGGTGGCCATACACCCGGGCTACGGCTTTCTCTCCGAGAACGCCGACTTCGCCGAGCGCGTGGAAAAGAGTGGCTTCGTGTTCGTCGGCCCGCGGGCCGAGACGATCCGCATCATGGGCGACAAGGTTTCGGCCATCCGCGTCATGAAGGGTCACGGCGTGCCGTGCGTGCCGGGCTCGGACGGCCCGCTCGGCGAGGATGCCGACGAGAACCTGCGCATCGCGCGCGACATCGGCTATCCGGTAATCATCAAGGCCTCCGGGGGCGGCGGTGGCCGCGGGATGCGCGTGGTCCACAGCGAAGCCTCGCTCCTCAACGCGGTCGGCATCACGCGTGCGGAAGCGCGGGCAGCCTTCGGCAACGACACGGTCTATATGGAGAAGTTTCTCGAGCGGCCGCGGCACATCGAGTTCCAGGTGCTGGCGGATGCGCACGGCAACGTCATCCATCTGGGCGAGCGCGACTGTTCGATGCAGCGGCGCCACCAGAAGGTGATCGAGGAGGCGCCCGCCCCGGGCATCACCGTGCGGCAGCGTCGCTTCATGGGCGAGCGCTGCGTCGAGGCGTGCCGGGCGGTCGGCTATCGCAGCGCCGGCACCATGGAATTCCTCTACCAGGACGGGGAGTTCTACTTCATCGAGATGAACACCCGCATCCAGGTAGAGCACCCGGTCACCGAGCTGATCACCGGCATCGACCTGGTGAAGGCGCAGCTGCTGGTGGCGGCCGGCGAGCGGCTGCCCTACACGCAGGGCGACGTGCAGATCCGCGGCCACGCCATGGAGTGCCGCATCAACGCCGAGGATCCGAAGACCTTCGTCCCCTCGCCCGGTCCGATCCGCCTGTGGCATGCGCCGGGCGGTCCCGGGATCCGCGTCGACAGCCACGTGTACTCCGGATACAACGTGCCGCCCTATTACGACTCGCTCATCGGCAAGGTGATCGCACACGGCGACACGCGCGACACGGCCATCGCACGCATGAAGAATGCGCTCGCCGAGATGGTGATCGAGGGCATCAAGACCAACGTGGCCCTGCACCAGGAAATCTGCAACCACGCGGCGTTCCAGAAAGGCGGCACCGACATCCACTACCTGGAGCGCCGGCTCGGATTGCGGTGAGCGCCTTCCTCGAGCTGTCCTTCGCGCTGGGCGCGCTCGATGCGCAGGCCGCGGAAGCGGCGGCCGAGCTGTGCGGCGCCGCTGCCGTCACGTTCATGGACGCCGGGGACGAGCCAGTGCTCGAGCCGGCGCCCGGCGAGGTGCGGCTGTGGCGCAGCACGCAGGTGTCGTGCCTGTTCGGGCAGCCGCGGGATCCGCAGGCGCTGCGGCGCGCACTGGCCACCGTGCTCGGCATCCAGCCCGCGGCGATCACCGCCACGCCGCTGGCCGATCGCCCCTGGGAACGCGAGTGGCTCAAGGACTTTCATGCGCTGCGCTTCGGGCGGCGGCTGTGGATCTGCCCGAGCCACGAGCGGGTCGCGGATCCCGACGCCGTGGTGGTGACGCTCGACCCCGGGCTCGCGTTCGGCACCGGCACGCACCCGAGCACCGCGCTGTGCCTGGAGTATCTCGATGCGCATCTCGAGCGCGGTGCGCGGGTCATCGACTATGGCTGCGGCTCGGGCGTGCTCGGGCTTGCCGCCGGCAGGCTCGGGGCCTGCGAGGTGCATGCTTTCGACATCGACCCGCAGGCCCTGACCGCGACCGCCGCCAACGCCGCGGCCAACGGCTTAGGTTCGCTGCAGGTGCACGCCAGCTGGCGCACGCTGCCGGCGGGCGCGGACGTGCTGCTCGCCAACATCCTGGCCGCACCGCTGTGCTCGCTCGTGCCGCGCTTCGCGGCACTGGTACGCCCGGGTGGGCAACTGGTACTGGCGGGCCTCATGGCGCACGAGGAAGCGGAGGTGACAGGCGCTTATGCCACGTGCTTTGATGTGCGCCGCTGCGGTAATCGCGACGATTGGATCGCTCTCGCGGGACCGCGCCGCCTGATGGCTTGAGCTGGCAGCCTCGATGTTCACCGTCTGTCCCAAATGCGCCCTCACGCTGGTGGTGACCGCCGCGGACCTGCGCGTGGCACAGGGTTACGTGCGCTGCGGCCGATGCTCGAGCGTGTTCAATGCGCTCGCCCGGCTGACGGATGAGCGCCAGGCCGCCGGTGCGAGTGGCGCGTCGGACCCGGCGAGCGCGGCCGAGCCGGGCCCGGCAGCCGCGGAGGCTGCCGGCACACAGCCGGCGCACGAACCGGCAGGCGGGACGGCTGAAACGTCCGCGGGCGCGAGCGAGACCGAGGTCATTCCCGAAGCGGCGCTCGAATTCAACCCCGCCCGCATCGACGTGACGGCGCTGTTTGTCGAGCCTGCGCCCGATCCGCAGTGGACCGCCGCCACCGGCTCGTTCAAGGCGATGATCGCGGCCAACCAGGAGGGGGCCGTCGGCGAGCAGCCGCAGGCACCCGCCGCACCGGCGCCGGCGCCACCACCAACGCCGCCCGCGGAGGACCCGGCCGTCGAGGTGGAGGTCGATGCGGCGTTTCTCGCCCGGATGCTGAGCGGCGGCGCGGCTCACGAACCCCCGCCCGCTGCCATGCCCGCCACTGCCATGCCCGCCGCTGCGGGCTCGCCCCCCGCCGTGGAAGTCCCGCCGGCAGGAAACCTGGCGTCGCTCGCGAACCCGCGCCCGCCGCAGCCGGCGACACCACACCCGCGCCCGCCGCAGCCTGCGACATCACACCCGCGACCCCCGCAGGCAGCGGCGGACAGGCCCTCGCCCGCAGCCCGCGCGCCAGCACCGCACGCGCCAGGCGGGCAGCCGGCGGCTGTTGACACGGTGTTGGCGCCCGCGGCGACCGGCGCGCACGCGATCGCAGCGCCTGCCGATGCCGGTACGGCCGAGGAAGCGACGACGCTTGCCGCACTCGCGCGCACCCATGCCTGGGCGGCCGGCACCGGGCTCGCGCTGCTGCTGCTGCTCGGGCAGATCGTCAATCACTACCGCGATCGGCTCGCCGCCGATACACGCTTCAACCACGCGTTCACCAGTCTCTATGGCGCATTCGGCGTGAAACTGGCGCCGGCGTGGGACCTGCGTGCCTACGACGTGCGCCAGCTCGGCGCCGCGGTGGATTCCACGAGCAACGGCCTGATCACGGTGCGCGCCAGCGTCAAGAACGGCGCCCACCAGCCGCAGCCTCTGCCACTGCTGCGGGTGACGCTCGAGGATCGTTTCGGCAACCGCATCGCCTCGCGCGACGTTGCGCCGCGCTTCTACCTGCCCGCGGCGGTGCCCGCGAGCGCGCTGCTGGCGAGCGGGCAGCGGGTCGACGCGCAGATGGGGTTCCTCGACCCGGGCGCGAGCGCCGTGGGTTTCGAGATCGACGCCTGCCTGCCGGCGAGCGGCGGCGCGGTGACCTGCGCCAACGACGTGAGCGGGCGCTGAAGGCGTGCAAGTGCGCCTCGGACCCTACACGCTCGACACGCCGGTGGTGCTCGCGGCACCGATGGCCGGCGTGACCGACCGTCCTTTCCGCATGTTGTGCCGGCGCTTCGGCGCGGCACTGGCGGCCGCGGAAATGCTCAGCGCCGACCGCAGGCTGTGGCACACGCCGAAGTCGCGCCAGCGCCTCGACCACGAAGGCGAAACCGAGCCGCGCGTCGTGCAGCTCGCCGGCGCCGACCCCGAGGTGCTCGCCGACGCGGCGCGCGCCAGTGTGGCGCTCGGCGCGCAGATCATCGATCTGAACATGGGGTGTCCGGCGAAAAAAGTCTGCGGCAGGTCGTGCGGATCGGCGCTGCTGGCGGACGAAGCTCTGGTGGCGCGCATCCTCGAGACGGTGGTGCGCGCCGTGGCAGTGCCGGTGACGCTGAAGATCCGCACCGGCTGGGACCGCGAGCACCGCAACGGCGTGAAGATTGCATGCCTTGCCGAGCAGTGCGGCATTGCGGCGCTCGCCGTGCACGGGCGCACGCGCGCAGATTTTTTCGCCGGCGACGCCGAGTACCTGACGATTCGCGACATCAAATCGCGCGTGGCGATTCCGGTGTTTGCCAATGGCGACATCGACACGCCGGAAAAAGCGCGCGCGGTACTTGATTTCACCGGTGCGGACGGAGTAATGATCGGTCGCGCGAGCCATGGGTCCCCATGGATCTTTCGCGCTGTCAACGCCCACCTGCGCAATGGATTTGCGAAGCCGACACTTCAGCGCGGCGAGCTGCGTGATATTATTCTTGGGCATCTCGACTCCCTGTACTCTTTTTATGGCGAGGAGACCGGAGTCCGGATCGCGCGCAAACATCTCGGCTGGTATTGCCAGCAGCTGCTGGACAGCCCGGCGCAGGTCCGCCGGGATTTGATGGAGGCTCCGGACGCGGCTGTACAGGTCGCGCGCGCACACAAGCATTTCGACGACTGGGTGAGCACGGCCGCAATGGCGGCCTGATGCGTAGGTTTCGCCTTTGGGGGGTCTCACGATGACCGCGAAAAGAAAGGCTCGAGCTCGCGATACCACGGCCACGAGGGTCCACGCCCGGGAGCTGCCGCTGCGCAATCACGCCGAGCGTGCACTGAGCGATTACTTCACGAGTCTGAACGGCCACCGGCCCGCCCACCTCTACGACCTGGTGCTGCGCGAGGTCGAGGAGCCGCTGTTGCGCGTGGTGCTCGACTACGCCGAAGGCAACCAGAGCCGTGCGGCGGGCATCCTCGGGATCAACCGCGGCACGCTGCGCAAGAAGCTCAGGCAGTTCGGGCTCGGAGGCTCCTGACGGAGCAGTCTGCACGCCCATGCGCCTGCCGGTGCGCCGTGCACTGCTCTCCGTCTCCGACAAGACCGGCCTGATCGAGCTGGCGCAGGCTCTCGCGCGGCGCAACATCGAAATCCTCTCGACCGGGGGTACGGCGCAGCTGCTGTCCTCAAACGGCGTGCCAGTGCGCGAGGTCGCCGGCTATACCGGCTTCCCGGAGATCATGGGCGGGCGCCTCAAGACGCTGCATCCGAAGATCCATGGCGGGCTGCTTGGGCGCCGCGGCGTCGACGATGTGGTCATGGCGCAGCACGGCATCGCGCCGATCGACCTGCTGGTCGTGAACCTCTACCCGTTCACCGCCACCGTAGCCCGCGGCTGCAGCTACGCCAAGGCAATCGAGACCATCGACATCGGCGGTCCGGCCATGCTGCGCGCCGCCGCAAAGAATCACGACGCGGTGCTCACGGTCGTGGACCCCGCCGACTACCCGCTGCTGCTCGCCGAGCTCGACCACCACGAGGGCGGCAGCGAGTTCGCCACCCGCGCGCGGCTGGCGGCCAAGGCCTTCGCCCACACCGCCGCCTACGATGCCGCAGTCGCCGCCTGGCTCGCCGCGCAGCTCCCGGCAGACGCTGCGCGCTTCCCGGCGACGCTGGCGCTGGTCTTCGACAAGGTGCAGGACCTGCGCTACGGCGAAAATCCGCACCAGCCTGCGGCTCTCTACCGTGAAGTGCCACCGGCAGGCGCGAGCGTCTGCAGTGCCCAGGTGCTGCAGGGCAAGGATCTCTCGTACAACAACATCGCCGACGCCGACACCGCGATCGAGTGCGTGCGGCAGTTCGCGCGCTGCGCCTGCGTCATCGTCAAGCACGCCAACCCGTGCGGGGCGGCCGTGTCGGCCACGGCGCTCGCCGCCTACGAGCGTGCCTATCGAACCGACCCGACTTCCGCCTTCGGCGGCATCATCGCCTTCAACTGCGAGCTCGATGCAGCCACCGCCGCCGCCATCACCGAGCGGCAGTTCGTCGAGGTGCTCGCGGCCCCGGCGCTCACCGCCGAGGCCGCGCAGCTGCTGTCTACCCGGCCGAACGTGCGGGTGCTGGTGCTCGGGGATCTCGCCGCGGCGGCGGGCGGTGAGCTGGAGTTCCGCAGCGTCACCGGCGGGCTGCTGGCACAGGTGCGCGACCGCGCCGACCTGTCGGAAGCGGGTCTCACCGTGCCGACGCGCCGCCAGCCGACGACCGCCGAGCTCAGCGACCTGCGCTTCGCCTGGCGCGTGGCGAAGTTCGTCAAGTCGAACGCCATCGTCTTCGCCCGCGAGCTCGCTACCGTCGCCGTCGGCGCAGGACAGATGAGCCGCGTTTACTCCACGCGCATCGCCGCGATGAAGGCGAGCGACGAGCAGCTCGCGATCGCGGGCGCGGTGATGGCGTCGGACGCTTTCCTGCCGTTCCGCGACAACCTCGACGTCGCCGCAGGTTACGGCATCCGCGCCGTCATTCAGCCGGGCGGCAGCCGCCGCGACGCGGAAGTCATTGCCGCCGCCGATGAGCACGACATGGCGATGGTGTTCACCGGCGTGCGCCATTTCCGTCATTGATTAAGGTACTCATCGTCGGCGGCGGCGGACGCGAGCACGCGCTCGCCTGGAAATGCGCCACCGCGGCGCGCGTCGCCGAGGTGCTGGTCGCACCAGGCAATGCCGGCACGGCGGCCGAGCCCAAAGTGCGCAACGTCGACGTCGCGGCCGACGACCTGGAGCGCCTGGTCGCCCTCGCCGCGCGCGAGCGTGTCGATCTCACCATCGTCGGCCCCGAGGGGCCGCTGGTCGCCGGCATCGTCGACGCGTTCGCGGCGGCAGGACTCGCCTGCTTCGGGCCGAGCCGCCGTTGCGCGCAGCTCGAGGGCTCCAAGGCCTTCAGCAAGGAGTTCCTCGGCCGCCACGGCATCCCGAGCGCGCGCTCGACGACCTTCACGCGCGCGAGCTTCGATCCTGCCTGGCTGCGCCGCCAGCGGCTGCCGCTGGTGGTGAAGGCGAGCGGGCTCGCGGCCGGCAAGGGCGTGGTGATCGCGCAATCGTTCGACGAGGCGCTGGCGAGCATCGAGGCGATGTTCGCCGGGCAATTCGGCGCCGCCGGCGAGCAGCTGGTGATCGAGGAATTCCTGCCGGGCGAGGAGGCGAGCTTCATCGTCATGGCCGACGGCAGGCACGTGCTGCCGCTGGCGACCTCGCAGGACCACAAGCGCCTGCACGACGGCGATCGCGGCCCGAACACCGGCGGCATGGGCGCCTACTCGCCCGCACCGGTCATCACCCCGGCACTGCACGCGCGCGTCATGGACGAGATCATCACCCCGACGACCCGCGCTCTGGCCGCGGAGGGCATGCCGTACACGGGCTTCCTCTATGCCGGGCTCATGATCGCGCCCGATGGCACCCCACGGGTGCTCGAGTTCAACTGCCGCCTCGGCGACCCGGAAACGCAGCCGATGCTCATGCGCCTCGCCGGCGATCTCACCACGCTGTGCGAGGCGGCGCTCGCCGGACGTCTCGACACGGCGAGCGCCGCGTGGGATTCACGCGCGGCGCTGGGTGTAGTTCTGGCCGCGGCGGGCTATCCCGACAAGGTACGCAGCGGCGACGTCATCGAGGGCCTGCAGCTCGCCACGCGCCTGCCCGGCAAAGTATTCCACGGCGCCACGCGCGCGGCCGGCGATCAGGTACTCACCAGCGGCGGACGCGTGTTGTGCGCGGTCGGAATGGGCGCGGACGTGGCAGCGGCGCAGCAGGCCGCTTACGCACTCGTCGGCAACATTCACTGGCCGGGCATGCACTACCGGCACGACGTCGGCTACCGCGCCGTGGGCCGCACGCCGGCATGAGTGCGCCGCCGCGCGCGCCGGCGCCGGGCGCGGCGCCGTTCGACTTCCCCACCCCGCACGTGATCGAGCTGTCCGTGACAGCGGCCGACATCGACGCCTACGACCACGTCAACAACGCGGTGTACCTCAGCTGGCTCGATCGCGCCGCCTGGTCGCACTCGGCCGCGCTCGGCGTGCCGCTCGAGCGCTGCCGCGCCCTGCGCCGCGGCATGGCAGCGCAGCGCATCGAGATCGACTACCTGCGCGCGGCAGTGCGCGGTGACGCGGTGCAGGCGGCCACCTGGATCGTGAGCGCCGACGGGCGGTTGCGCGCGGAGCGGCGCTTCCAGATCAAGCGCGTGTCGGACGGCGCAACGTTGGCGCGCGCCCGCGTCGATTACGTGTGCATCAATCTCGACTCTGGCCGCGCGACGCGCATGCCGGAGATCTTCGCCAAGGCCTACGTGGTGAGCACCGCTGGCCGCTAGCGCGCAGCGCCTGCGTCAGAAGCTGAAGCGCACGAACGCTTCCGGTCCGCTGATGTCGAAATGCACCACCCCCGGCGCGGTGGAAGTGCTGCTGCGGGTGAGCGCGGTGCGCGTCGAGCAGTAACCCACCCCGGTGGTGAAATTCGGATTCCAGCGGAACTGCGCGTCGCTGTGCAGATCGATCACCTCGCCGTAATCGCCCTTGACGGTTGCGCGGAAGTAAGCGGCGCGCGCCGTGAGGCTGAAACGGCGCGAGACGCGCCAGCTCACATCGAGCGGGATCGCGGGCACCGCGCCCGAGGCCGACACGGTCTGCTGCTGGAAAGTCGCCGGCGCCTGCAGCTGCGCGGTCAGCTGCACGGCGTAGCCGGCCAGCCCCGAGCCGATCTCGAGCCGGTCGCTGCGCCAGAAGGAATAGGTGTAGGTGACGGTGATCAGCCGCCAGTCGAACGAGCTCGCCAGCTGCGTGCCGGCCGGAAACGTCTGGCTGCCGAAGATGACCGGGTTGCCAATCAGCACGCCGCCGTTGCGATCGGACTCGAAGTAGTCGACCCGCAGGCGGTTGCGCTCGCGCATGCGCAGCATCGCCTCCACCTCGCCCAGCTGCTGGTGGCCGGGAAATCCGAGGTCGTGCTCGCCATTGAGCGGCGTGCCGTACAGCACCGCCGAGGGTTGCGAGGGGTCAGCGCGCAGTGAGGTGTGGTAGCCGGGGTCGAAGAACGACGCGCTCAGGTAGAAGTGATCGGTGATCGGGCTCGGCACCGACGCCTGGGCCGGAGGCCGCGGTGCGCCCGACAGCGGGTCGCGGTCGGCGCGCGCTACTGTGGCCTGTAGCGCCAGGGACGCCGCGGCGACCGGCAGCCAGCTGCGCATGCGAGACGGGCTCCTCCCGCAAACGGGGGGTCGCGGGTTATGTGGATCTTACTGAGCGGCGGCGGCTGTGTGCCACAGTCGCCGCTCGCCGACGTGACGCCGTTGGCATCACGTGCACGCGGCGCGCCACGTCAGCGCTTCATGGCCTCGAAGAATTCGCTGTTCGACTTGGTGTCCTTCATCTTGTCGAGCAGGAATTCGATCGACGCCAGCTCGTCCATCGGGTGCAGGAGCTTGCGCAGGATCCACATCTTGGCGAGCTCGCCCTGATCGGTGATCAGCTCCTCCTTGCGGGTGCCGGAGCGGTTGATGTTCACCGCCGGGAATACGCGCTTCTCCGAGATGCGCCGGTCGAGGTGGATCTCGCTGTTACCGGTGCCCTTGAACTCCTCGTAGATCACGTCGTCCATCTTCGAGCCGGTGTCGATGAGTGCGGTGGCGAGGATGGTGAGGCTGCCGCCCTCCTCGATGTTGCGCGCCGCCCCGAAGAAGCGCTTCGGGCGCTGCAGCGCATTGGCGTCGACGCCGCCGGTGAGTACTTTGCCGGAGGAAGGCACCACGGTGTTGTAGGCGCGCGCCAGACGGGTGATCGAATCCAGCAGGATGACCACGTCCTTCTTGTGTTCCACCAGGCGCTTGGCCTTCTCGATGACCATCTCGGCCACCTGCACGTGGCGCGCGGCCGGCTCGTCGAAGGTACTCGAGACCACCTCGCCCTTCACGGTGCGCTGCATCTCGGTGACCTCTTCCGGCCGCTCGTCGATCAGCAGCACGATGAGAATCACCTCGGGGTGATTGGCACTGATCGAGGTGGCGATGTTCTGCAGCAGCATGGTCTTGCCGGCCTTGGGCGGCGAGACGATCAGGCCGCGCTGGCCCTTGCCGATCGGAGCGACCAGATCGATGGTGCGCGCGGTGAGGTCCTCGGTGGAGCCGTTGCCGCGTTCGAGTTTCAGGCGCTTGGTCGGGTGAAACGGCGTCAGGTTCTCGAACAGCACCTTGTTGCGCGAGCTGTCGGGGGAGTCGAAGTTGATCTCGCCGACCTTGAGAAGGGCGAAGTAGCGCTCGCCGTCCTTGGGCGGTCGGATCAGCCCGGAAATGGTGTCGCCGGTACGCAGGTTGAAGCGGCGGATCTGGCTCGGGCTCACGTAAATGTCGTCGGGGCCGGCCAGGTAGGAGCCGTCCGCCGAGCGCAGGAAGCCGAAGCCGTCCTGCAGGATCTCGAGCACGCCGTCGCCGTAGATGTTCTCGCCGTTGCGGGCGTGCGCCTTCAGGATCGAGAAGATGATGTCCTGCTTGCGCGAGCGGGCCAGGTTCTCCAGCCCCATCGAGTCGGCGAGCTTCACCAGCTCGTGGATGGGCTTGGACTTGAGCTCGGTGAGATTCATCGAGCTGCGCGACTGCGTCAGCTCGGCGGGACTGATGATCTCCGAGTCGTCGGCGTCGAAGACCTCGGGCTCGTGCATCATCTCGTCGGGGCGCCCGCCGTTGTTGCCGCGGATGTCGCGATTGCCGTCGCGGTTGCCATGGCGCGGGCCCTTGTTGGGCCGGTTGCGACCCTGATTGCCGAGATAACCTCTCACCGTTGCTGCTCCCCGGACGCTTTGATCGGCAGGTCGAGGTTGCTGTCCAGAAATGCCGAAAGTTGTGACTTGGAGACGGCGCCGACCTTCTGCGCCTCGACCGTGCCGTTCTTGAACAGGATCAGCGTCGGGATGCCGCGGATGCCGAACTTGGGCGGTGTCTGCGGATTCTCGTCGATGTTGATCTTGGCGACCTTGACCCGGTCATGGTATTCGCTCGCGATCTCGTCGAGGATCGGGGCGATCATCTTGCAGGGACCGCACCACTCGGCCCAGAAGTCGAGCAATACAGGCTTGTCCGATTTCAGCACGTCCTGTGCGAACGTGGCGTCAGTGGTGTGTACTATGTGGGCGCTGCTCACGCGTTTCAACCTCCGTCAGGCGAAGCGTAAATTGCTTGGAATTTTCGGGGATTCCCCGGGGCGGGCCGGCAGGTAGGCGAAAAGCGCTGCCAGAATACCGCGCTAAACGGTTACACTTAACTCGTGATTGAGTATGCGTTTAAAAGGAATTCGCAGGTGAGATGCCGCGACCCTGCAAGGGCCGCTACTTGAGCCTCTTTGTAGCGCTTCCGGGCCGTTTTTGCAAGTCTCGCAACGATCTTTCCAATCCAACCGCCAACGATTGATGACTGATTCACACTCCGACGCCGTCAGCTTCGCCTCGCTCGGCCTCGAGCCACGGGTCATGCAAGGCATAACGGCCGCAGGGTTCGTCAACTGCACTCCCATCCAGGCGCAGACACTGCCGAACGCACTGAGCGGCCGCGACGTCGCCGGGCAGGCACAGACCGGCACCGGCAAGACTGCAGCCTTTCTGGTGGCGCTCTACCAGACGCTGCTGACACGACCCGCCGCCGCCGCGCGCAGCACCACCTCGGTACGCGCGCTGATCGTCGCGCCGACGCGCGAGCTGGCGGTGCAGATCCATCACGATGCGCTGATCCTCGGCGCGCACACCGGCTTGCGCCAGCTGGTGGTGTTCGGCGGCATCGACTACGAAAAGCAGCGCCAGCAGCTGGCCGCCGGCTGCGACGTGCTGATCGGCACCCCGGGGCGGCTGATCGACTACTTCAAGCAGCACGTGTTCGATCTGCGCGCGACCCAGGTGCTGGTGCTCGACGAGGCCGACCGCATGTTCGACCTCGGCTTCATCGCCGACATCCGCTACATCATGCGCCGGCTGCCGCCGCCGCAGCGGCGCCAGTCGATGCTGTTCTCGGCGACCCTCTCGCAGCGAGTGCTGGAGCTCGCCTACGAGCACATGAACAACCCGGAAACGGTGCGCATCGAGCCGGACAAGATGACGGTCGACCTGGTGCGCCAGATCATCTACTACCCCTCGACGGAGGAAAAGGTGCCGCTGCTCATCGGGCTGCTGCGCCATACCGAGGCCCACCGCACGCTGGTATTCGTCAACACCCGGCGCAGCGCCGAACGACTCGAGACCGTGCTGCACGCCAACGGTTTCCACGCCCAGGCGCTCTCCGGCGACGTGCCGCAGAACAAGCGCCTGCGCTTCCTGCGTGATTTCCACGAAGGCAAGCTCGCGGTGCTCATCGCCACCGACGTGGCTTCGCGCGGTCTGCACATCCCCGACGTCAGCCACGTCTTCAACTTCGACCTGCCGCAGGATCCGGCCGACTACGTGCATCGCATCGGCCGTACCGCGCGCGCCGGCGCGGCGGGCGATGCCATCAGCTTCGCCTGCGAGGAATACGCGGTGGCACTGCCGGACATCGAGAGCTATCTCGGCCACAAGATCCCGTTCGCGGCGATCGCCCCGGAGCTGCTGGCGAGCGGCGTGATCTCCCCGCCGCGGGAGCATCGCCCGCACACGCAGCGTCCGCATGGCGGGCGGCGCCCGGGTGGCGGTGGTGGCGGCGGCCGCGAGCGGCGCGGGTCGCGACCGGGCCACGCGCAGCGCGGGCGGGGCCGCTGAGGCTGCGGCGCCGCAGCGCGCGGAAAGCAACTGGCAGCCGCAGCGGACCTCGGCTAAGCTCTTGACTGCGGTGGGGCCGCCGCCGACAGCTCCAGGCTCACCGTGTGCTACAGGTCCCGTATCATGGGCCGCTCCCGCATGGCGGAAATCGAAGACAACGTCGACCGCGAGCTTTTCCGCAACGTGGAGAAGCTGCGTCAGCTGCGTATCGAGCATCGTGACCTCGACGAGGTCATCTCGCGCCTGTCGCTCGATCTGCACGTCGACCAGTTGCAGCTGAAACGGCTGAAGAAACGCAAACTGCTGCTCAAGGACCAGATTGCGCGCCTCGAGAGTCAGCTGATCCCGGATCTGAATGCCTGATGGACAGCGCCGGTAGCGCCCTGCGGGGCGTCCTCGTGCAGCTCACCTCCGCGCCGGTACTGGCCGCGGGAATGGCGCTGCTGGTCGCCTGCCTGGCGGCGCTGGCCGTGGCGCTGGTGCTGCGCGCGCGCCGCGGCGGCGGGCCCGCCGCGCTGCGGCCGGCGCGCGCCGCGAACGGGCTCGATCACGCGCTCGAGGGTGTGGTGATCATCGCCCCGATCCTCGCCGCGCTGGCAACGCTGCTCGCCGGCGACGTGCTGCTCATCGCCTTGAGTATCCCCACCGCGGCGATCCAGGCCGCCACGCGCGTGGTGGCGGCGCTGGCGGTGGTGCGCCTCGGGGTGTACGTGCTCGGCTTGCTGCTCGGGCCGCACTCGTGGGTGCGCAGCCGCCAGCAGGGCATCACGCTGGTGCTGTGGGCGATCGTCGCTGCGGCCATCCTCGGCTGGCTCGATCTGATCGAGGCCAGCCTCAACCGCGTCAGCCTGGTGCCGGGCCGGGCGCAGTTCAGCCTGTGGGCGCTGCTCAAGGGCCTGGTGGTGGTGAGCGCCTTCGTCATCGTCGCCAGCCTGATCGCGCGCGCCCTCGAGCGCCACGTGATGCGGCTCGATCAGCTGGCGGTCTCCACGCGCGTCGGGGTGTCGAAATTCGCCTCGTTCCTGCTGGTGGGCCTGGGGCTGCTGCTGGGCATCAACGCCGCCGGCGTCGACATCACCACGCTCAACGTGTTGACCGGCGCGATCGGACTCGGGCTGGGATTCGGCCTGCAGTCGGTCGCCAGCAACTTCGTCAGCGGCTTCGTGCTGCTGATGGACAAGTCGATCAAGCCCGGCGATGTCATCAGCTTCAGCGGTTACGACGGCGCCAGCACCGGCAACTTCGGCTGGGTGCAGGAGCTGCGCGGGCGCTACGTGGTGGTGCGCGACCGCGACGGCGTCGATACCCTGGTGCCCAACCAGAACCTCATCACCACCGCCTTCATCAACTGGAGCTACTCGGACCAGCGCGTGCGCCTGAAGCTGCCGGTGACGGTGAGCTACGACGATGACCCGGAGATCGCCCTGCAGCTGCTGCTGCAGGCGACGGAGAATCATCCGCGCATCCTGCGCGATCCACCGCCGGTGTCGCGTCTCATCAGCTTCGGCGACTTCGGCATGCGGCTGGAGATCCGCTTCTGGATCGCGGACCCGGTGAACGGCGTGAACAACGTGCGCTCGGACGTCAACCGCGCGATCTGGCGCATCTTCCGCGCGCACGGCATCACCATTCCGGTGCCGCAGCAGGAGACGCGCCTGCTGTCGCGGCGCGCGCCGCGCGCGCCTGCGCCCGGCCCACTGCCGCAGGCGCCGCCGGCCGGCTCGGACCGGGCAGCCGACTGAAGACGCCGCCGTCGTGCCGCTGCCCGTAGCCGCCGGGGTGGTGATCCCGGACCGCGAGCTGTCGCTCACCTTCGTGCGTGCCTCGGGACCTGGCGGGCAGAACGTCAACAAGGTGGCGACCGCGGCGCAGCTGCGCTTCGAGCTCGAGCGCAGTACGGTGCTGACTCCCGCCGTCAAGGCGCGCCTGCGCGCGCTGAGCGGGCGGCGCTTCACCGCCGAGGGTGCGATCCTCATCATCGCGCGCAATCACCGCACCCAGGAGCACAACCGCCGCGAGGCCGAAGAGCGCCTCACCGATCTCGTGCGTCGGGCCCTGGTGGCGCCGAAACCGCGCAAGGCCACGCAACCGACCCGCGGCTCGCGCGAGCGGCGGCTCGAGCAAAAGGCGCACGCGCAGCGCGCCAAGCGCCTGCGCGCCAAGCCGCAGTGGCACGACTAGCGATCAGCCGCACCGCTCAGGCCGGGTGCGCCGCGCGGGGCAGCAGCCAGGCCGCCAGCGCCGGCAGCAGCACGATCGCCGCCAGCATGTTCACCAGGAACATGAAGGTGAGCATGATGCCGATGTCGGCCTGGAACTTGAGCGGCGAGAACACCCAGGTGGCAACGCCGATCGCAAGCGTGATGCCGGTGAAGATGATGCTCGCGCCCGTCACGCGCAGCGTGCGCTCGTAGGACTCGCGCACCGGCAGCCCCTGGTGCAGGAACTCCTGCATGCGGCTGAAGAGGTAGATGCCGTAATCCACGCCGATGCCCGCGCCGAGCGCCACCATCGGCAGCGTCGAGACCTTCAAGCCGATGCCGACCAGTGCCATTACTGCGTACACCAGCACCGACACCAGCGCCAGCGGCAGCACTACCAGCAGCGTGCCGACGACCGAGCGGAAGGTCAGCAGGCACATGACGATGACCGCCGCGAACACTCCGACCAGGATCAGCAGCTGCTTGGCCTCGACGGTCTCGTTGGTGGCGGCCATCACACCGACGTTGCCGGTCGCCAGGCGTATCTGCGCGCCGGCGATCGGATTCGCGCTGCGCCAGCGCTTCACCTCGCTCACGATGCGTGCGATGGTGCCGGCGCGATGGTCGGTGAGGAACATCATCACCGGCACCACGTCGCAGTTCTCGTTGAGCAGCCCGGTGCTGGTCTCGATGTAGCGCGTCGACTGCGTAAGCTGGGTCTGCTCGCGCGGAATGCTGCGCCACTTGAGGCTCCCCTCGTTCCAGCCGGCGATGGCAATCTTGGCGATGAACGGCAGCGTGATGACATCCTGCACGCCCTCGACGTTGCGCAGGTGCCAGCCAAAGCGGTCCAGCCAGCTCATCAGTGCGTGACTGACGCACACCGGCTCGGCCGACTCGCTGATCGCGTTGAGCACGTCGACGCCGATGCTGAACCTGGAGGTGATGACGTCGTTGTCGCGGTTGTAGCGCGAGCCGGGGCGCAGCTCCGGCACACCCGTCTGAGTATCCCCGATCGGCGTCTCGCGTCCCTTCCACCAGCCGAGCACCCCCAGCACGACGGCGAGCGCGATGACGGCGAGCGCTGGCCCGCGCCGGGTGACGGCCGACAGCTGCCGCCACAGCGGCCCGAGCCGCTGCTGGCGGCGCGCCACCCGCTCGTGAAAACCGGCATCGAAGTGCACATAAGAGACCAGCACCGGCAGCAGCACCAGATCGGTGAGGATGACGCTGGCGACGCCGATGCTCGCGGTGATCGCCATCTCGCGGATCACCTGCACGGGGATCAGCAGAATGGTGACGAAGCCCACCAGGTCCGCGAGCAACGCCACGATCGCCGGTGCGAGCAGCTGGCGGAAAGTGCGGCGCGCCGCCTGCATGCTGTCGAGGCCGGCGAACGCCATGTCGCTCACCGCACTGATCTTCTGCACGCCGTGACTGACGCCGATGGCGAATATCAGGAACGGCACCAGCAGTCCGATCGGGTCGATGCCGTAGTGCAGCAGCACCAGCGCCCCGAGCTGCCAGATCACCGCGATACACGAGCACAGCACCGGCACGAAGGCGACGCGCCACGACTGGCAGTAGATGCGCACCGCCAGCAGCGTCAGCACCAGGGTGACGGCGGCGAACAGCAGCACCGCCCCTGCGCCATCGGCGATATCACCCATGACCATGGCGAAGCCGATGATGCGCACGTCGATGCCGTGCCCGGCGAGCGGCTGGCGCACGCGCCGCTCGAGCTCGTGGGCCACGCGGATCGGATCGACCGGCCGCCCCTGTGCGTCCTCATCGAGCACGATGGCGCTCACCAGCGCGCCGGAAAAGTCGTTCGCCACCAGCCGGCCGATGATGCCCGCCTTGCGGATGTTGTCGCGCACCCGCGCCATGTTGTCAGGTGTCGGCGTGAAGTCCGCCGGGATCACGTTGCCCGCCTCGATGCCGTCCTCGACCACTTCGAGGTAGCGCACGTTCGGGGTGAAGATCGACTGCACCCGGGTACGGTCGATGCCGTCCATGACGATGACTTCGTCGGTGGCCCTGCGCAGCGCAGCGAAGAACTGCGGCGTGAACATGTTGCCATCGCGAGCCATGAGCGCGATCAGCACACGGTTGGCGCCGCGAAACTCCGCCACCCGCGGATCGAGATAGGTCCGCATGTACTCGTGCTGCACCGGTAGCGTCTTGTTGAAGGAGGTGTCGATGCGCAGCCCGCGCGCCGCGAGCGTCGCGAGCAGTACCGTGCCGAGCGCGAACACCACGAGGATGAGCGTGCGGTGCCCGAAGATCAGCCGCTCGACGCGGCCGGTCAGCGTCGCCGTAACAGGGACCGCAGCCGCCATCAGGGTGCGCCTCGGGCGCCGAGCGGCGCGTCCGCCAGAGTGATGACCCTGGCGCCATGCTCACCCACTGCCGCGACCTTCTCATCAGCGGCCGGCACGGCGGCGGCGAGCCCGGCGCGATCGCTCTGCTGCAGCAGCGCGAATGTGCGCCCGGCGTCGCGGCTGACGAGCACCACGCCGGACAGGCCGATGATCGCCACCGTGCCGTCATCCAGACGCGTGGCGCCATCGAGCATTTCCGTCGTGCCGCTGTCGATCCTTCGCCAGCTCGAGCCGGCGTCCTCCGAGCGGTAGAGATTGCCGCGCAGGCCAAAGGCGAGCACTGCTTCGCCGGCCAATGGCAGCACGCCAAAGAACGAGCCCTCGTAGGGCGAGGGGAGCGTCAGCCAGCGGCTGCCGCCGTCGTCCGATCGATACAGGTGACCGGCTTCGCCGGCGATGTAGAGCCGCCCCGCGCTGCCGGCCACGATGCGATTCAGATGATAACCGCCGCCCGCCGCGCCTTGGTCCGCCGCGGCCACCGCGGCGCGCTCCGCGGCTGCGGGCGGGGCGCTGCCGGAGCGCGCCGGCGTCGCAGCCTTTGGCCGCGCCGCGGGCGTGAAGCTGACCTGCCGCCAGCTGGCACCGGCGTCCTCGCTGGTGAAGTAGGCGCTGTAGGCTCCGACGGTGATCACGTGTCCGTCGGCGCCGCACCATACGTCCAGCAGCGGCCGCTGCGCCTCGGGGGCGTAGTGCGTGCGCTGCCAGCTGCGCCCGGCATCGGCGCTTGTCAGGATCACCTCGTCGTGACCGACCGCCACGCCATGCTGCGCATCGAGGAAGCACACGCCCGTGAGCAGCACCTGGGTCGGCACCGATGCGGCTTGCGTCCAGCTCGCGCCCCTGTCGTCGGAGAACACGACAATGCCGCGATCGCCCACCGCCACCAGCCGCGCACCGGCGCTGGCGACGGCGACGAGCAGCGAGTGGGCGGCGAGCCGCGCGGGCTCGGCGTAGAGCGGCGCTGGCTGCGCGGCGCGTGCCGCGCTGGCCGCAGCGAGTGCGAGCCCGAGCGCAACAACGGATCGGCGGCGGGCTCGGTGCATCGCGCCATCCACTGCGGCCGCAAAAATCCTGGCTTTCGCCCGCAGCGCGCGCCTAGCGGATTCCGCGCCGCTCCAGCACGCTCGGCTGATAATCGTTGGCCGTGCGCTTGACGCTGAAGTCGTAGGAGCCGTGTTCCTCGCTCTGCAGGCCGAGCGCCAGATAGCGCCCGTTCGAAAGGTCCATCACCAGCTCCAGAGACGTCCATAGCGACGGCAGGTTGTAGTAGTTCATGGCATGGCCTTCCTGCACGCGATACAGCTGGCCACGGCTGTCGTAGCAGTCGACGGCTAGGATCTGCCAGGAGTCCTCGTCGACGTACAGCGTCCGGCGGCTGTAGATGTGACTCACGCCGGGCTTGAGGGTCGAGTCCACCACCCAGACGCGATGCAGCTCATAGCGCGCCAGGTCCTGGTTGATGTGATTCTTGTGCAGCAGCTCGGCATACTTGAGCTTGCCGTCCTGCAGGCGATAGGCGTTGTAGGGAACGTAGATCTCGCGCTTGCCGATGAGCTTCCAGTCATAGCGCTGCGGACTGCCGTTGTACATGTCGAACTGATCGGCGGTGCGCAGGTTATCGGCGTTCGTGCCCGGATTGTCGAAAGCCACGTTCGGCGCGCGCCGCACGCGGCGCTGGCCGGGGTTGTAGACCCACGCGCGCCTGGCTTCCTTCGCCTGATCGATGGTCTCCTGCACCAGCAGCACCTCTCCCGCCAGGCGCGCCGGTGCGGTGGTCTCCTGGGTGAAGAACAGCAGGATGTTGTTGAGCTGCGCCTCGGTGATGCCGGGCTCGTAGTACTGGAAGTAGAACTCCTCCTTGAAGTTCACCAGCGTGTAGCTGCCGCTGGCAGTCATCGGCGCCTGCCCGACCTGCAGCGCCGCGGCGAGACCGCGGTAACGCGTGATGTGATTCCAGATCACCTCGAGTCCGTTCTGTGGAATCGGGAACGGCGCGCCGCCGAGTGCACCGGTGAAACCGTTGCCGTCCGGAACGAGCCGGGCGGTGGTCGCATTGCGCTTGGTGGCCTCGTAGACGCTCTCCGGGGACGCGCCGCTGCGGTGGGTGGGATAGACCACCATCTTGTAGTCCGCATAGGCCTTCAACAGCGCCTTGTGACCCTCCGTGAGTTTCGCAGCGTACTCGGCCATGTTCGCCGCAGTGATCGTGAAGAGCGGCTTGTCGCTCGCGTACGGATCGGGGTAGTGATCGGGCGAGTGGTAGTTGGGAAAGCCGGCATCGCCCGCGGATTTGAGCCCTCCGCTCCACGCCGGGATGCTGCCGTCGGCGTTACCGGCCCGTTCCCCGCCGAGCGGTGTCAACTCGGCACCCAGGCGGGCGGCATCCTGAGGGCTGACCGCTCCCCAGGCAGTGGCTGCGCACAGCAGCCCGGCAGACAACCGGATCAGCGTTTTCATTGCGGCCTCTCCATCATTGCGCCTTCCCCGGCAAGGCGCGGCTTTCAGAACGAGACTTTGACGCTGGCTGCAACGAAGTCGCGGTCGTTGAGCAGGTTGTACTCGCCGGCGCCACCGAAGTGGCTGTAGGCGACGTCGAACTCCCACCTCTGGCGCGTGCTGAGCGTGACTCCGGCGGTGTATGCATAACTGCCCGCGAGAAAGGCACCGCCGGGGCCGGGCGAAACCCCGGTCACACCCTGACTCCAGGTGATGTGCGGGATCACGTTCCAGCTACCGATCAGGTTGTCGTACTCGAGTCTGCCGGCGAGCACGTATCCCCAGGCGAACCGCGTGGCGAACGCCGAGCCGGGAGCCAGGCACTGACCGAGCGGATTCGGCTCGACGGTGCCGCTGACGCACTGGCCGTCCACCGCGGGAAACTCCGGATAGCCGCCGAGGTTCGGATTGCCGCTCAGGTTCGTTCCCGGTCCGTCGTAGCGCAGACCGAAGCCCTCGGGACCCCCGCTGAGCTGGTTCTGCAGCCCCGGCACCCAGTCCGCACCGGCCTCGAGCACCACGACCCCCTGGGAGGCTTTGAGAATGTTGGCGAATACCTGTGTGGCGGTGACGTCGAAGTGCCAGGTGTCCTGCAGCTGATAGCCCTGCACGGTCTGTCCCAGTCCGTACAAGCCGAGCTGATTGCATCCGGTGATGGGCGTCGCGGAAGTCGGTACGCAGTGCCCGGGCCCGGTCACCGGCTCACCGAGGAGCTTGGCGATCCCCGTCTCGAAGGGCGTGAGCGAAGCGTAGATGAGCTCGACGTCATCGAGTTGCAGCGGCACGTCGTGACGATAGGCCACCTCGCCCTGCAGCGCGGTGCCGGTCTTCTGGATCTGCGTGTTGAAGGACACGCCGAGCATCTTGATGTTCTGCGGAAATGACTCGTACAGACCCTCGGTGCTGCTGTACGCGGAGGTTGCGAGGTTGCTGGCCTGGTTGTTGACGTTGCCCCCCGCCAGCAGCGTGTTGGCGCCGATGGTGGCGTACTGCGTCGCCGTCGCCAGACTCAGGTTGCCGCCGAGCGCTGCGGCGCGCTGCGCGCCGATGGCCGCGCCGGTGGCCACCGCGGCCGCGAACGGCAGACCCGCGGCGATCGCCTGGGCGGCGCCACCCACTGCGTTGACCGCGCCAAAGGCGTTGCCCAGGCCCGCCTGCGTGCCAGTCTGAAACGACACCACCGGCAGGCGGCTGGTGTAGTTGAGGAAGTAGAACCCCAGCTCGGTGCCCTGGCCGAAGTTCGGCAGGTACCACTTCAACTTGATGCCGTACTGGCCGGACTCGTCCGGCCTGTGATCGGGCAGTCGGGGGATCGTCTGGAAGTCGCTGATCAGCGGGCCGCCCAGGGAAGCGAAGTTCACGCCCTGGCTGGAGATCGCGCCGAAGCCCAGGATCGCTCTGTTGCCGCCGGGGCCGGCGATGTTGTTGGTGCTGAAGTACGCACCGTCGGGCTCGATGATGTCCTCGTGCCAGTCGAACAGGTACAGCAGCTGGGTGCTCAGGTTCTTCGTCAGCTGCGTGTTGAACACCACCGATTCGTCCGGCAGCAGGGCCTGCTTCAGCTCCGAGCCCGGCACCTGCAGTGCCGTGGTGTCGAAGTAGTCGACCTGGTTGAGTCCGCCGGGGATGAAGGTGCTCTCGCCCCAATCAACGACCTGCCGGCCGGCGCGTAGCTCCGAGGGCATGCTGCCCAGATCGAAGCGCCAGTAACCGAAGGTATCGAGCAGGCGCACGTAGCTGCCGATGTAGTCCTTGGCGAAATGGGAGAGCTGCACGTAATCGGTCGTACCGTCCATGACTTCCCAGTCGTACAGCCCGGAGCCGCGCACGAAGATGCCGCCCTTGTCCTTGTAGTTCAGTGCGAGCTCGGTGCTGCCGGTGAGCGCCTCGGTGAAGGCGGCCTTCTTCTGATAGTTGAGGTCGCCGTCATCGATGTTGGGAGAGTAGCCGCAGCCGCCGTCGGCGATCGCCACCAGCCGGCAATCGACCCCCGAGACGCGCCAGCCCTGCCCATAGGCGATGGTGGTGTCCCAGCTGCCGCTCCAGTCGCCCGAAGCGCTCTGAAAGCTCACGGCGAGCGCGCTGCTGGAAAGGCCCGCCGCGAGGCACGCGGCAGCGGCCGCGATGGCCCGTGCACGCGTGGTGTGACTTATCCTCATTTGCCCCCCTGCTTCCCTTGCGGGGCCCGCGAGCGCGCCGCGCGTCGAACCCCGAAGGCGCTGCCTTCGCCCAGACGCGGTCGCCTGTGCTGCGCACCGCAACAGCAGCGACACACCCGCTGCGCGTTCTTATTGGTTGCCGCAGCACGAAACCTGCGTGCGCACGAGTCTATTACTCGGCAACGCGGCGGGGCAAGGTGTCTCGCGCGCGCGCGGCCACGGCGCCTGCGCGCACGGCGCGCTGCTCGCTCTATGATTGCCGCTGGTGCGCCAGGCGCGCGGGTGGTTGCAGATGTCCTCTTTCGCGGGTAAGACGGTGTTGATCACCGGGGCGTCGACCGGCATCGGGCGCGCGCTCGCCCTGGCACTGGCGGCGCAGGGCGCCAAGCTCGCGCTCAATGCGCGCGACCCGGCGCCGCTCGCTCTCACCGTGCAGGCGTGCACGGCGCGCGGCGCTGCCGCACTCGCCGTCCCCGGCGACGTGGCGCAGCAGCAGGACTGCGCGCGGCTGGTGGCGCAGACGCTCGCGCGCTTCGGCGGCCTCGACGTGCTGGTGAACAACGCCGGCATCACCATGTGGTCACGCTTCGATGCGCTCAGCGACTGCAGCGCATTCGCGCGGCTCATGGCCACCAACTACCTCGGGGCGGTGTACACCACCGCCGCGGCGCTGCCGCAGCTCAAGGCCTCGCGCGGCCTGATCGTCGCGGTGGCGAGCCTCGCCGGACTCACGGGGGTACCGGAGCGCACCGCTTATGCGGGCAGCAAGCATGCGATGGTGGGGTTCTTCGAGTCGCTGCGCATCGAGCTCGCCGCCAGCGGGGTCGGCGTGACGATCATCGCCCCGGATTTCGTGGTGAGCGAGCTGCACCGCCGCGCGCTCGGTCCCGACGGCGCGCCGCTCGGGCGAACGCCCATGCAGGAGGAGCACATCATGAGCGCCGAGCGCTGCGCGCAACTGATCCTCAAGGCCATGCAGCGCCGCCGGCGGTTGCTGATCACCTCGGCGCGCGGCCGGCTGGTGCGCTGGGTGCGCCTAGTGGCGCCGGGGCTGGTGGACGATCTGGCGGCGCGCGCCATCCGCACGCGCCGCTGACCTGCGGCTACTCGAAGGCGATCGCCGGCAGGTCGAGTGCAATGAGGAAGTATTCGAACAGGTACTGGAGCACGCGCACCTGGTTGTGCAGGCGGTGATCGCTCTCCACCAGGTGCAGCGCGCAGCGGTAGGCATCCGCGAAGCGCACGCTGTGCTCGTAGGGGACCACCTCGTCGCGCCAGCCGTGCACCACCGCCGCCGGGCAGTCCAGCACCCCGGCGCGCAGCTCCGGCAGGCCCTGCAGGTATAGCGCCGGGGCCATCAGGAATACCCCGCGCGCGTGCAGCAGCGACGCGGAGGCCACCGCGACGTAGCCGCCGAGGCTGGAGCCGACCAGCACCAGCTCGCCACTGAGCTCCTTGCAGAAGTCCACCAGCCGCGCCACGCGCGCGCGCGGCTCGTCGATGCCGCGGTAGTCGACCGAGTGCGCGTCGTACCCTTCGGCGCGCGCAACTTCCGCCAGTGCCGAGATCTTGCGCCCCCAGGGACCGGCCTCCTGGCCGTGCGAGAACACCACGTGGCGCGAGGTCACCGGCGCTTGCATGGCGGGGGTGCGGGCGCTGGGCGGCTGGGTCGCATGCGCGAATAATGCAGGCAATGGAAACGGGAAGCCAACCACCCCGCAAGACTGCGCCGGCCGGCAAGGGCTGGCAGTTCTGGATCGACCGCGGCGGCACCTTCACCGACGTCATCGGACTGTCGCCCGCCGGTGCGCTGCAGGTGCGCAAGGTGCCCTCGGTGGCACAGGTGGGCGCCGCGGGGGATCCGGGGCTTGCCGCGGTGCGCGAGCTGATGGCGCAGGCGCCCCCCGGCGAGCGGATCGAGAGCGTGAAGGTCGGCACCACGGTCGCCACCAACGCGCTGCTTACCCGCAGTGGCGAGCCGGTGCTGCTGGTCACCACCGCCGGTTTCGGCGACGCGCTGCGCATCGGTTACCAGAACCGCCCGGACATCTTCGCGCGCCGCATCGTGCTGCCCCAACGGCTGTATGCGAGCGTCATCGAGGCGCGCGAGCGCATTGACGCGCATGGCAAGGTGCTGACGCCGCTCGATGGCGCACAGCTGCGCGAGGCACTGGCGCGCGCCCGTCAGACCGGGCGCCGCGCGGTCGCCATCGTCTTCATGCACGGCTGGCGCTACCCGCAGCACGAGCGCGAGGCGGCGCGCTGCGCGCGCGAGCTCGGCTTCGAGGAGGTGTCGGTGTCGCACGAGCTGTCGCCGCTGGTGCGCTACGTCACACGCGCCGACACCACGGTGCTGAACGCCTACCTCGCTCTGCCGCTGTCGCGCTACCTGCAGCGGCTGCGGCAGGAGCTGGCCGAGCTCGACGACGGCGCACAGCTCACGCTCATGCAGAGTAACGGCGGCCTCGCGGCGGCGGAGCGCTTCCACGCCATGGCGAGCGTGCTGTCGGGTCCGGCCGGCGGACTGATCGGGATGCGCTGGGTGGGCGAGCGGCTGAAGCTGGCGCGCCTGATCGGCTTCGACATGGGCGGTACCTCGACGGACGTGTCGCTGATCGATGGTGAGTTGCCGCAGCGCTTCGAGCACCTGATCGCCGGAGTGCGCCTGACCCAGCCCATGCTCGACGTGCACTCGATCGCTGCCGGGGGCGGCTCGATCCTCGCCTATCGCGACGGGCGCTTCGCCGTCGGGCCGGCCTCCGCCGGCGCCGATCCCGGGCCTGCCTGTTACGGGCGCGGCGGCCCGCTCACCCTCACCGACGTGCAGGTGCTGCTCGGACGGTTGCGCGCCGACACGCTGCCCGCGCTGTTCGGCCGCGACGGCCGCTCGCGCATCGATGCCCAGGTGGTGGCGCAGGAGTTCGCGACCCTTGCCGCGCGCGCCGCGACGCAGGTCGCCGGGGGCTGCTCGGCGGAGACCGTCGCCGAATCGTTCCTCGAGGTCGGCGTCGAGTCGATGGCCAACGCCATCCGCGAGGTGTCCGCGCGCCGCGGGCTCGATGCGGCGGACTTCACGCTGTTCTGCTTCGGCGGCGCCGCCGGCCAGCACGCTTGCCGCGTGGCGCGGGCGGCGGGCGTACGGCGCATCCTGGTGCACCCGCTGGCGAGCGTGCTGTCCGCGTTCGGCATCGGCGTCGCCGACCGCCTGGCGGTGCGGCGCGCCAGCCTGCGCCAGCCGCTCGGGCCGCGCGGGCTCGAGGCGGCGCACGCGGCACTCGCAGCGCTCGAGCAGGCGGCGCGCGCCGAGCTTGCCGCGGGCGATGCGCGCGTGGTGCGCGTGGCACGGCTGCTCGAGCTGCGCGCCGGCGACAGCGATGTGACCCTGTCGGTACCCGTCGGCGACCTCGAGGAAGTGCGCGCGCGCTTCCACGCCGAGCATCTGCAGCGCTTCGGCTTCGCGGCCGATGCGCTCGCGGTGGTGATCGAGGCGTTGCGCGTCGAGGCGCGCGCCCCGTCGGTGGACGACGCGACGCTGGCGCCGCCGCCCGCGCCCGGCGACGGCGGCGCACCGCGCCGGGTGTCCGCCTGGTTCGGCGGCTGGCGCGAGGTGCCGCTGGTGCAGATGGGTGCGCTGCGCGGCGAGCTGCAGGGGCCGGCGCTGGTGGTGGAGCCGCACAGCACCCTGGTCATCGAAGAGGGCTGGTGTGCGCGCGCGCTCGCCGGTGGCGAGCTGCTGCTCACCGAGAGCGGCGCCGCGCGCGCCACACCGGCGGTCAGCACCGCCGACCCGGCGCGCCTCGAGATCTTCAACAACCTCTTCATGCACATCGCCGGGCAGATGGGCGAGGTTCTCAAGGCGACGGCGCAGTCGGTCAACATCCGCGAGCGGCTCGACTACTCGTGCGCACTGTTCGATGCGGACGGCGGGCTCGTGGCCAACGCGCCGCACATGCCGGTGCACCTGGGATCGATGGGCGCCAGCGTGCGCGCCGTCATCAGCGCGCAGCAGCCGCTGCGCCGCGGGGACTCCTGGCTGCTCAACAGCCCGTATCACGGCGGCACTCACCTGCCGGACATGACCGTGGTCACCCCGGTATTCATGGGCGCCTCGGCACGGGCCGATTTTTTTGTCGCCTCGCGCGCCCATCACGCCGACATCGGCGGCACGACGCCCGGGTCGATGCCGCCCTTCAGCCGCTCGATAGAAGAGGAAGGCATCCTGGTGCAGGGATTGCAGCTGGTGCAGGGCGGTGTGCTGCGCGAGGGAGAGCTGCGCGCCGCGCTCGCCGCCGGCCCCTGGCCGGCGCGCAACCCGGCGCAGAACCTCGCGGACCTGCGCGCGCAGCTCGCGGCCAACGCCCGCGGCATCGCCGAGATAGAGCGCGCTGCGCAGCGTCACGGGCTCGACACCCTGCACGCCTACATGCGCCACGTGCAAGACAACGCCGCCGAGTGCGTGCAGCGGGCCATCGCGCAGCTGACCCCGGGGGCGTTCCGTTACGAGCTGGACGATGGCTCCGCGGTGGTGGTGAGGATCGACATCGACCACGAGCGAGAGCGCGCGCGGGTGGATTTCACCGGCACCTCGCCGCAGGGTTCGCACAACTTCAATGCACCGCGCGCGGTGTGCACGGCCGCCGTGCTGTACGTGTTCCGCACGCTCATCGATGAGCCGATCCCGCTGAACGAGGGATGCCTGCGGCCGCTGGACATCGTGATCCCCGCCGGCTCGATGCTCGATCCGCAGCCGCCGGCAGCGGTGGCGGCCGGCAACGTCGAGACTTCGCAGTGCATCGTCGATGCCCTCTACGGCGCGCTCGGCGTGCTGGCAGCCTCGCAGGGGACCATGAACAACCTCACCTTCGGCAACGCGCAGCTGCAGTACTACGAGACCATCGCCGGCGGCGCGGGCGCCGGCCCGGACTTCGACGGTTGCGACGCCGTGCAGACGCACATGACCAACTCGCGCCTCACCGACCCGGAAATACTGGAAACGCAGTTCCCCGTGCTAGTGCGCGAGTTCGCCATCCGCCGCGGCTCCGGCGGCCTCGGCCGCCATCATGGCGGGGACGGCGTGGTGCGCCGGCTGGTGTTCGCGAGCGCCCTCTCCGGGGCGCTGCTCGCCAACCATCGCCGCATCGCTCCCTTCGGTGTCGCCGGCGGCGCCCCCGGCGCACCTGGTGAGGCGCATATCCGCCGCGCCAGCGGTGCGCTGGAGACGCTCGGCGCCACCGCGCGCTTCGAGGTGGCCGCGGGAGATGAGCTGACGGTGCTCACGCCGGGCGGCGGCGGGTTTGGCGAGGCCTAAGGCCCGCGCAGGATCGCGGTCTCGATCTCCCACTCCACGCGTTGCCGGGAGGTCGCCGAGCGGTTCACCGACACCGGGCGCACGCGACTCGCGCCGGCGCGGTGCGTCACCAGCCAGGTGTCGAGCTCGCCGGGCTTGCTGGTGGCGAAGCCGAACAGCAGGTGGAACTTGCCTTCGGCGAGCGTTTCGCGTCGATTGACGCGCTCGTCGGCAATGACGAAGTGAGTCTGCTCGTCCTCCGCGCCTGCAAAGGCGCCCTGCGCGGCCAGGGAGTCGAGAAACGCCTCCACCTGAGCCCGGGCGCGCTGCCAGGTCGCCGGTCCGTTGTGCTCGAGCAGCACCCAGCGCGTTCCCTGCTCGATGCTCGCTGCGATGAACAGTGCCAGGCGCCGCGCGGACAGGTACTTCCAGTCCGAGGCGCCGCTGCCGCCGGCGGCGAGGGTGCGCGGACTGAGGCCCGCGCGCGAGCCGCCGCGCACCGCCAGCAGCGTATTGACGCCGGCCTGCGCCAGGCGCGCGCGATCGGCGTCCGAGACCGCTACCGCCGGCCGCAGGCCGGGCCGCAGTATCGCCTCCTCGCTCTCGACGGCCGACCATAGCGGCGACACCTCATCCGCGCGCGCGATCATGCCGGCGGCCGCGCCGCACGAGCCGAAGATCTCGACGCGGCCGCGCAGACGATCGAAGGCCTGCACGCGCGGGTAGTACATCACGGCGCTGTCGCTGCGAAACGGCCAGTGACGCAGGCTGTCGAGCGCGAGTGGCGCGGAAGTCCACGACGCCGGCGGGTCGATCACCAGCAGCGCGTGCCGCTCACGGCAGAAGCGCGCCGCCACCAGCAGCGTGGAGAGCCCCACGTCGTGGTCGCGCGCCAGTGGCGGGATGCACAGCAGGTTGAAGCGCTGCACGCCGCCGAGCGCAAACAACCCGGTGCCGTTGCCGGCCGAGCCGATGACGTCGTAATCGGTGAGCGGCGCGCCGTCGTCGCCATCGGTGTTGGAGAGGGTGTAACCGACCGCCACGCCGCCGGGACCGCCCGCGGAGCGGTCGGGACGCTGGCCCGGGGTCGCTCCCAGCATTCGCACCAGGCGCGACTGCAGCAGCACGTCGCCGACGTACCGCCCGGAGGCGGGGGTCATCGACAGGCGGCGATAGATCTCCTGGTCCTCGACCAGCTCGGAGCCCGCGGTGCGCACGCGCTGTACCACGAGGTTGAAGCGCTCGTGCTCCGCGGCCGTGAGGCCGTCGTAGTCCACTGAGGCTCGCAGGTATTCGCGCGAGCCGGGATTGAGCGCCACGAGCCGCAGTGCGTCGCTGCCGGCCGGCAGCGTCAGGGTCGGCGGCTGCGCCCCGTTGACGACCCGCACGATGCGGGCGTCGCGGCCGCCATTTTCGAAGAACTGCTCGAGCGCGTAGGCCAGCGTCGAAGGTTGCCAGAGCCCGCCGAATTGCTGCTGGAACTCGGCGAAGCTCCTCACCGCCACCGCCTGCCCGACGGGGCCTTTCAGCGTGCGGCCGATGAATGCAGCAACTCCGGTCGCCACACGCTCGATCGCGTGCGAGTCACGGCTTTTTTGTGCGAGTTCTGCGCCGGACGCGCGGCTGTCGGCCACTGTGCGCCTCTTCGATCTGCCGGCGCGACTCTAACACAGCGTGTCAGGGCCCGGTCAGCTTCCCGCGCTCGCTGCCGCCTTCAGCGGCGGATTCGGCATCCTGCCGCTCACGGGCACGCTGTTCCTCGTGCGCGCGCTCCAGTTCCTCACGCTTGCGTGCGATTTCGCCGAGCATCAGCTGCAGCCACTCGGTGAGCGCCGCCAACGCGTGCGCTCCTCAACCGCCGTTCTTCGGCGGCGCCGGCGGAGCGCTGGCCGCGCCGCCCGCGGCCGGTGCCGGGGCGGTCGTGGCAGCCGGGGCGCCGGCACCGTCGGCGGCGGCTGCGCCGTTCGGTTCGACCTCCGAAAGGATCTGCCGGAAGGCACCTTCATCCATCGGCAGATCGGTCTTGCCGTCCCAGGTGGAGCCCTCGGGCAGCACGTTCTGCACGCGCGGGGCCGCCGCCAGGATCTGCGCGACGCTCGCAGCGGAGGCGGTGATCGGCACCGGCACGCCCCGCGGCTGCTGCGTCAGGCTCGACACCAGGCTCCAGTCGACCTGCTCGTGGTGGGATTTGAGCTGCTGCTGCAGCCGCGCGGCCAGCGACGCGGTGAGCAGCTTCTTCTGGGCCTTCGTCCAGTCGCGGGTATCGTCTTCGAGCACGTTGAACGGCTGCAGGTCGAGCTGCCCGTCGTGCCAGCCGAACACGAACGGCTGATTGACCACGCGCACCTGCGTGCCGATCGGCACCATGTTGTAGAACTGCTCGATGTCCTCGGGGAACAGGCGAATGCAGCCGTGACTCGAACGCAAGCCGACCCCGGCGGCCTTGTTGGTGCCGTGGATCAGGTAGCTCGGCCACTGCAGGTAGAACGCGTACTTGCCGAGCGGATTGTCCGGCCCCGGTCCGATCACCGGATCGAGATCCTCGCCGTTGTCGTGATGCTCCTTGCGCACCGACACCGGCACCCGCCAGGTCGGATCCTTCTGCCGCCGCACGATCCGGGTCACCCCCTCAGGGGTGCGCCAGCCGACCTTACCGATCCCGATCGGGTGGGTGATCACCACCGCCGGCTCACCGTGCTTCACGGGCGGGTAGTAGAAGATGCGCATCGCGGGAATGTTGATCACCAGGCCGGTACGCGGCGCATCCGGCAGGATGAACTGCGTGGGCACGATGACTTCGCGTCCCTCCCCGGGCAACCACGGGTCGACCCCGGGGTTGGCGCGCAGGATTTCCTCGTAGCCGACGTTGAAGCGGCGCGCAATGTCGGTGAGCGTGTCGTCCTTGGAGGCGGCCACCACCTGCACCACGCCGACCACGTCCTCGCCATCCTTCAGCTCGAAGCGCTCGTTCGCGACCGGCAGTGGCTGCGGCGGCGGCGGGGGCGGCGCCGGCGGGGGCGGCGGGGGTGGGGCGTGACGCCAGGAAGCGAACAGCGAGCATCCGGCGAGGGCGAGACTCGCAAGCGCGGCAACGAAGTGAAGGCGACGGAGCCTCATAAATAAGGAATTATGACCGATGGGGGTGCTGCGGACCTGTCGTTGATCGGCTACAGCAGCACGGGCTGGTTCGGCAGCTCGTGGCCACCGCCCGCCTTGCCGGGAAAGTGCCGGCCGAGCAGCGCTCCCACCCCGATGATGCCGACGACCGAGCCGTCGAGAAATCTGCCGGCGCGGTAATGGTGTTCCATCTGCCGGCACACGGTCTGCCACTCCGCCGGCGTGACGCGCGCAGCAATGCCGCGGTCGGCGATGATCTCGACCACGTGATCGGCCATCAGCACGTAGATCAGCACGCCGTTGTTGTTGGCGGTGTCCCAGACGCCGAATTGCCCGAACAGCTGCAGTGCACGCACGCGCGGCGGCAGGTCACGCCACAGCTCCGGCAGGTCGAGGGCGGTCTCGACCAGGAAGCGGATCTCCCCGCCATGGCGCGCCTCGCATTCGACAATCGCCTGCTCGATCGCCGCGCGCACCGGCCGCGGAAAATGCCGGCGCGTGCTCCAGCGGGTGGTGACCAGATGACGAACGAGACGCCGCAGCTTCATAAGGTGCTCTTACCAGCTCCCGCCGGCGCCGCCGCCGCCGAAGCCCCCGCCCCCGCCGCTGAATCCCCCACCGCCGCCGCCTAATCCCCCGCCTCCGAACCCGCCACCCAGGCCGCCGCCGAAGCCGCCGCCGAAACCCCCGGTCCGCGGATAGCTCGACCAGCCGCTGCCGCCCGCCACTCCGAGGAGCAGGGCGAGCAGGAAGGCGCCGACCGCGGCCAGCGCCGCGAACGCCAGCGCATAACCGCCGAGCCACACCAGCGCGCCGGCGCCCGCGCCGGTGAAGAGCGAGCCGAGCGTACGACCGAAAATCGCCCGCAGCGCCACCGAGCCGATGAGAATCGCGAACAGCAGCTCCGGCAGCAGGCGCGGAGCGCCGCGGTGACGGCCGCCCTGCCAGCTCTGCTCCGGTGGCGGCAGCGGCTCGCCTTCGATGAGCTTCATCATCTGATCGACGCCGGCATCGATGCCGGCGTAGAAGTTGCCCGCGCGGAAGGCCGGCGTAATGGTCTCGTCAACGATGCGCTTGCACATGGCATCTGTGAGGACTCCTTCGAGACCGTAACCGACCTGGATCCACAGGTGCCGGTCGCTCTTGGCGATGACCAGCAATGCGCCGTCATCGACCTTCTGCGCGCCGGCGGCCTTACGGCCGAGCTTCCAGGTGTCCGCGACCCGAAACGAGTACTGGAAGATATCCTCGGGCTGCGTCGTGGGGACGATCAGCACGGCGAGCTGCGAGCCTTTGGCGGCCTCGAACGCGGCCAGCTTCTGCTCGAGCGCTGTCTGCTGCGCGGCGGTGAGCGTGCCGGTCAGGTCGGTGACCCGCGCGGCGAGCCTGGGGATCGGTTGCAGTCCCTGCGCCGCGGGCGTTGCATCCGCAGCGAGCGCTGCCAGGCTCGCGGCCAGCAGTAGCGGCAGCGCAAATCCCGCCAGACGGCGGGCGCAGCTCGACCCGCGCGTCATTGCGTCTTGGGTTGATCCGCAGGCGGCGTGGCGCGGCAGCCGGCGTCCCCGGCGTGCTGGTATCGAAGCTGACCGTCGGTGCGGTGGCGATCTGCTGCTCGTTGGCCACGGTGAAGTTCGGCTTCACCTGGAAGCCGAACATCTTGGCCGTCAGGTTCACCGGGAACGAGCGGACCGTGACGTTGTAGCCCTGCACCGCTTCGATATAGCGTCCGCGTGCCACGGTGATGCGATTCTCCGTGCCTTCGATCTGCGACTGCAGGTCGCGGAAGTTCTGATCCGACTTCAGCTGCGGGTAGTTCTCGGTGACCGCAAACAGGCTCTTGAGGGCGCTGCTGAGCTGGTCCTGAGCCGCCTGGAACTTGCGGAACAGCTCCGGGTTGTTGAGCACCTCGGGCGTCACCTGTATCGAGCCGACCTTGGCGCGAGCCTCGGTCACGCCGACCAGCACCCTCTGCTCCTGCGCGGCGTAACCCTTCACCGTGTTCACGAGGTTGGGGATGAGATCCGCACGGCGCTGATACTGATTCACCACCTCCGACCAGGCCGCCTTCACGGCCTCGTCCTGCTGCTGCAGATTGTTGTACCCGCAGCCCGGGAGGCACAGCACCGCGGCAGCCACAAAAGCGACGGACCACGCACGCATCGGAATTCCCCTTGTGTTTCGTTGCCATCCCGGCGCGCTGTCCGGGGGGTGCGGATTCTCACACGGCAGCCAAAGCCGCGTCGACCCGGGGGCGGGGACGATCCTGCGGATTGCGCGCGGGCAAAAAAAACCCCAGGTTTTGAGGCCTGGGGTTGTAAGGGCGGACCTTCGATGAAGGGAAGGAAGTCCGCCAGGGGATACGTCAGTGCAATCGGGCCCAGTGCAGGATGCGGATATCGTCCGAATCCAGGTCAAAACTCTGTGCAATCAGCGCGCGCAACTCGCGGTTGGCGCGCGGCTGGCTGAGCGGCTCGCGCAGCTCCACCACTCCGCTCCACTCGCTGCCCATGCCGGGGCTGCGCGGCTTGTCCGTATGAGTAACGAAGTGCGTGTAGTACTTGGTAGTCACGTGCAAAAGATTAGTAGCGCTGCGCCGGCGGCGCCGTGAGATGTTCCACAGAAAGGCGGATTTCTGTAAAAGTGAGTGCGACATAATTCACAGGATCGAAGCGCAGATGGGCCGCTTCCGCAGCTCGCCGCCGGCGGGCTCGAAATACATCACCCCGGCAGGAGCGCGGCGCCTGCGTAGCGAGCTCGAGCAGCTGTGGAGCGAGGAGCGCCCGCGGGTCACCCGGGCCGTCACGGCCGCCGCCGCCCAGGGGGATCGCTCGGAGAACGCCGAATACACCTACGGCAAGCGGCGGCTGCGCGAGATCGATCGCCGGGTTCGCTTCCTGCGCCGCCGCCTGGCAGGCATGGTGATCGTGGACCGCCCGCCCGAGGATCGCGGGCGGGTGTTCTTCGGGGCCTGGGTGCAGCTCGAGGCCGGGGACGGGGTGCGCAGCCGTTACCGCATCGTCGGACCGGACGAGTTCGACATGGCCGACGGCTACATCAGCATGGACGCACCGCTCGGCCGTGCGCTCATGCGCCGCGCGCTCGACGAGGAGGTGACGGTGGAGGCTCCGGGCGGCAGCCGCGTCTACCTCATCGTGTCGATCGAATACGAAGCTTAGGTGAGCGAGCGCGGGCGCCGCCGCGCTTTCCTACCAGATCACCCGCACGTTCTTGAACTGCCACGGATCACTCTTGTCGATGTCCTCCGGGAACAGGCGCTCGCGCTCGTGCAGCGGGGTCCACTCGGTGTACTCACCCACAACCGGACCCAGGTACGGCATGCAGATTTCGAGGTTGCGGCGGAAATCCATCTCGTCGGGCTCGACGACCCCCAGGTTGGGGTTCTCCATCGCCCACACCACCCCGGACAGCACCGCCACGCATACCTGTAAGCTGGTGGCGTTGTTGTAGGGTGCGAGCTTGCGCGCTTCTTCGATCGACAGCTGCGAGCCGTACCAATAAGCATTCTTCTTGTGCCCGGCGAGCAGCACGCCGAGCTCGTCGATACCGGCGATGATCTCGGCCATGAGGATGCGCTGGCGCTCCTGCTGCACGTAGTTGCGCCCGGCGAGCTCGTGCACCGAGACGACCGCCGAATCGCACGGATGGTAGGCGTAGTGCACGGTCGGCCGGTAGGCCACCTGCGCGCCCTCGCGGACCGTGAAGTAGTCGGCGATCGAGACCGCCTCGGCGTGGGTGATGCAGAATCCATGGAAATGCCCGGCGCGCGGCGTCCAGGTGCGCACGCGCGTGGCCGCGCCCGGTTGCGTCAGGTAGATCGCTGCCAGGCAGCCGAAGTCGTGGCGCTTGCCGTCGCGCGGGAAGTTGCGCTCGTGCGAGCCCCAGCCCATTTCGCACGGCTGCGACCCCTCGCTGACGAAGCCATCCACCGACCAGGTGTTGACGAACTCGCCGGGTTGCTTGGGAACGTTGGTGAGCTGGGTGTCGCGCTCGGCAATGTGAATCACCTTCACCCCCAGGCGCCGCGCCAGCTCGCCCCATTCGGCGCGCGTGGCCGGGTTGCCGGCCGCCACGGCGGTATCGGCGGCGATGTTCAGCAGGGCCTGCTTGACGAAGTGCGATACCAGCCCCGGGTTGGCGCCGTGGGTGAGCACTGCGGTGGGCGCGCGCGCGTTGCCGACGCGCAGCGCCAGCGCCTCCTCGCGCAGCGCGTAGTTGGTGCGGCGGCCGGCGGGCACGGTCGGGTCGGTATAACCCCCCGGCCACGGCTCGATACAGGTGTCGAGGTACATCGCGCCCTTTTCCCAGCACAGCTTGATGAGCGCGATGCTCGAAACCTCGACCGAAACGTTGATCACGAAGTCGCCGCGCCCGAGCAGTGGATTGAGCACGCGGCGGAAGTTCTCGCGTGTCAGGCGCTCCTTGACGAACTTGATGCCGAACTGCCGCGCCTCGTCGGCGCCCTTGTCCTCGGCGGTGACGATGGTGATGCGCTCGGCGGCGATGCCGATGTGCCGCAGCACCAGCGGCAGCACACCCTGGCCGATGCTGCCGAAGCCGATGAAGAGGATCCGGCCCGGAAACTCCACGTGAATCTTGTGTTGATCACTCATGATGCTCGTTGAACAGTTTGCCGCTCGCGCCGCCACAGCTGCTGCGCGCTGCAGCGCAGGTTAACAGCGCGGCTCGATTTTCGTAAGGCAACGGCGCGCGCGCAGCCGGGCGGAAAGTCAGCTCCCCCGCCAGTGCGGCGGATAGGTGCGCTCGTAACCGGGCAACGCGGCGACGCGCGCCAGCCAGCGACCGAGCGCCGGATAGTTCACCTCCACCGGCATGAAGCGCGAGGACAGGGCCGCCGCCTGCGGTTTCTCCAGGGCGCGCCGCAGCAGCTGGATGCCCGGGAAGATCACCATGTCCACCGCGGAGCAGCAGTCACCGACGATCCACTCGGACTTCGACAGCCTGCCCTCGATGGTGCGCGCTTCGCTCGCCACCGCGTGCATCGCGGCGGTGATCTCGTCACTGTCGAGGTCGGCCGCGCCGAACTGGATCGCGCGCAGGATGCTGGTGAGCCGCGGCTCGATGTACGCCTGGTACTCGCAGATCACCCGCATGATGGTGCCCGCTTCCTCCGGCGTGCGCCCGAAGATCGGCGGTTGCGGATACTTGAGGTCGAGGTAGTACAGGATCGCGAGCGACTCGAAGCACACGTAGTCGCCGTCCTTGAGCACCGGGACGCGCCCGCGGGGGTTGAGCGCCAGCATCTGCGGCGACTTGTGCTCCTGCTTGGAGAACTGCAGCAGGTGGCTGACATACGGCAGACGCTTGTACTCGAGCGCCAGCAGCACGCGCCACGCGAATGGACTGCCGCTGCCCCAGTAGACCTCGATTGCCATCACTGCCTCGCCCGAGGTGATGAGGCGATTGTAACGACAACCCCGAGGCGCCGAAAATGCACGCCATGCCCACCACGCTCATCGAGCCTGCAGCGCTGCTGCCACACCTGGGCGACCCGCAATGGGCCGTCATCGATTGCCGCTTCGACCTCGCCAGGCCCGAATGGGGTGCCGGCGCCTACCGCGCCGCTCACATACCGTCCGCGCGCTACGCGCATCTCGAGCGCGACCTGTCCGGGCCACGCAGCGAGCGCACCGGGCGGCATCCGCTGCCCGACCCGACCACACTCGCCGCCACCCTCGGCCGGCTCGGAATCGATGCCACGGTGCAGGTAATCGCCTACGACCAGGGCTCCGGGGCGTTCGCCGCGCGCCTGTGGTGGTTGCTGCGCTGGCTGGGGCACCACCAGGTGGCGGTGCTCGACGGTGGCTTCGCGGCCTGGGAGCGCGCCGCGCTGCCGGTGAGCAGCGCGGACGCGGCGCGCCCCGCGCGGCGGTTCCGCGCGCGCGCCGGACCCCTCGCAGCTGGCCAGCACCACGGAAGTTTCCGCCGCCGTCGACTCCGGGGCGCTCGCGAGCGGCGCGGCCATCCTGGTCGATGCGCGCAGCGCCGAGCGCTTTGCCGGCGAGAACGAGACCATCGACCCGGTGGCCGGGCACATCCCCGGGGCTCGCAACCATCCCTTCAGCGGCAACCACGATGCGCACGGACGCTTCCTCGCCGCCGGCGAGCTGCGCGCGGCCTGGCAGCGCACCTTGCGCGGCGGCGCAGCCCACCAGCTGATCGCCATGTGTGGCTCGGGCGTGACCGCCTGCCACGACCTGCTGGCGCTCGAGGTGGCGGGGCTGCCCGGCGGGCGGCTGTACGCAGGCTCCTGGAGCGAGTGGATCTGCGACCCAGCGCACGCGGTGGCGCGCGGAGCGTGAGCGCTGCGCCACCATTGCACTCTTACTTCACACGCAATTTTGATATAAACCGCCCCCGTGGCAGCCGATCCCAAGAGCGCCGTCAATGGCGCTCGTAAGTTCAATCCCGCGCAACCGTGGCGCATCGAGGATTCCCTCGACCTCTACCATGTGGCCGCCTGGGGCAAGGGTTACTTCGGCGTGAACGCCGAGGGCCACGTGGTGGTGCGACCCGACACCACCGCGGGCAACGAGATCGATCTGTACGAAGTGGTCGAGGGCCTCAAGGCGCGCGACCTCACCACCCCGGTGGTGGTGCGCTTCTCCGACATCCTCGCGCACCGCCTGCGGCGCATGCACGAGGCGTTCGCGCAGGCGATCACCGAGAACGACTATCGCAATCGCTACGCGGCCGTGTACCCGATCAAGGTGAACCAGCAGCGCCTGGTGGTCGAGGAGGTCTATCGCTACGGCAAGGAGTTCGGCTTCGGCCTCGAAGTGGGCTCCAAGCCGGAGCTGCTGGCGGTGATGGCGATGACCGAGAACGCCTCCGAGCGCCTCATCATCTGCAACGGCTTCAAGGACGACAGCTACATCGAGGCGGTGACGCTCGCCACCCGGCTCGGTCGCACCATCATCCCGGTGGTCGAGAACTTCGAGGAGCTCGGGCTGATCCTCAAGCACGCCCAGGCCTACCGGGTGCGCCCGCGCATCGGCGTGCGGGTGAAGCTCTTCAGCGAGGGTTCCGGCCGCTGGAGCGCCTCTGCCGGCGAGAAGTCCAAGTTCGGCTTATTCATCACCGAGATCCTCGAGCTGTTCAACGTGCTCAAGGCGCACGACATGCTCGACTGCCTGCAGCTGGTGCACTGCCACCCCGGCAGCCAGCTGCAGGACATCCGCCGCGTGAAGGACGCCATCAACGAGCTGGCACACGTGTACGCGGAGCTCAAGCTGATGGGGGCGGGCCTGCAGTACATCGACGTCGGCGGCGGCCTGGGCGTCGACTACGACGGCAGCGGCACGAACTTCGCCTCCTCGATGAATTACACGCTCAACGAGTACGCCAGCGACGTGGTGTACCGCGTCGCCAGCGTGTGCAACGCCCGCGACATTCCGCACCCGATGATCATCAGCGAGTCGGGGCGCGCCGTGGCGGCGTACCACAGCGTGCTGATCTTCGATGCGCTCGGCTCGTCCGCGCTCGACAAGTTTCGCGTCACCGGCGATGCGGGCGAGGACTACAGCGGACAGGAGGAGCTGCCGCAGCCGGTGCTCGACCTGTTCGAAGCCTACCGTGCCGTGAGCGAGCGGCGCCTGGTCGAGTGCTATCACGATGCGCTCACCGCACGCGAGCAGGTGCTGCAGATGTTCAATCTCGGCCTGCTGTCGCTCGAGTTCCGCGGGCTGGCCGAGCGGCTCTACTGGGCGACCTGCGCCCGTATCCGTGACGCCTGCCGCCGGCTCGAGCGCGCGCCCGAGGAGCTGGACGATCTCGAGTCGATCCTCTCCGACACCTACTTCTGCAACTTCTCGGTGTTCCAGTCGCTGCCCGACAGCTGGGCCATCGACCAGCTGTTCCCCATCATGCCGATCCACCGCCTGCACGAGCGGCCGACGCGCACCGCGGTGCTGGCCGACATCACCTGCGATTCGGACGGCAAGATCGACCGCTTCGTCTCGCTGCGCGACGTGAAGCGCACGCTCGAGCTGCACGAGCTGAAGGACGGCGAGAAGTATTACATGGCCGCCTTCCTGGTCGGCGCCTACCAGGAGACGCTCGGCGACCTGCACAACCTGTTCGGCGATACCCACGTGGTGCACGTGCGCCTGCATGACGAGGGCGGCTGGTGGATCGAGGAGATCGTCAAAGGCGACACCGCCAACAAGGTGCTCGAGTACATGGAATACGACGTCGCCGAGCTGTATCCGGCGCTGGCGCGCGACTGCGAGCGCGCCATCCGCGACGGGCGCATGACGCTGGCGGAGAGCCAGGCGCTCAAGCGCTTCTACGAGAGCGAGCTCGACGGCTACGCCTACCTCGAGCCGGCCGGCGCCTGAGACGCCTGCGAGCCGACTTTCTGCTGAATCTCTCAGCGTTTATGCGGTAGGCTTCGGGCCGGTCCTCACGGCCTGACCCAACACGTTTGACCTGCCGACGAACAATTCCGTACCCGCACGCGCGGCAGTCGGTGAATCCCGCATGAGCGAGCCCGACAGCAGCGCGACGCGCGGCCTTCGTCAGCTACGCCGCCGCCGACCGGCCGGCCGCCGATGCCCTGACCGCGTACCTCGAGCAGCGCGGCATCCGCTGCTGGATCGCGCCGCGCGACGTACCCGCGGGTGCGCTGTACGCAGATGCGATCGTGCGCGCCATCAACGAGGCAGCGGTGCTGCTGCTGCTGTTGTCGCGCAACTCGATCGGCTCCTCCCACGTGGGCAAGGAGCTCGAGCGCGCCTCCTCCAAGCGCAAGCAGATCGTCGCCGTGCGCCTGGACGATGCGCCGCTCACCCCGGCCTTCGAGTACTTCCTGAGCGAGTCACAGTGGGTGGACGTCGCCGCCGATGGACGCGAGACGGCCTTTGCGAGGCTTGCGGCGGTCTTCGCGCATCCCGCGGCTGCCCCGGCCTCAGGCACGCCGCCCGCTTCCCTGTCGAGCGCCCGCCCGACACGGGCATGGATGCTCTGGGTCCCCGGCGTGCTGGTGCTGGCGGCGCTGATCGCGGCCGCCGCCGTGTATTTCGCGCGCAGCCAACACGTCGCAGCGCCAGCCGCGCCAGCCGCGCCAGGCCGCGCGCAAGCCGCGCCAGCCGCGCAAGCCGCGCTCGAGAAGTCGATCGCGGTACTGCCGTTCACCGACATGAGTCAGGCGCACGACCAGGAGTTCTTTGCCGACGGCATGGCGGAGCAGATCCTCGACCTGCTCGCCAAGATTCCCTCCCTGAAGGTCATCGCACGCACCTCCTCGTTCCAGTTCAAGGGCAAGTCCGAGGACGCGCGCGTCGTGGGCGAGAAGCTCGGCGTTGCGACGCTGCTCGAAGGCAGCGTCCGCAAGTCCGGTGAGCGGTTGCGCATCACCGCGCAGCTCATCCGCACCGCGGACGGCTCGCAGCTGTGGTCCGAGGTCTACGACCGCGAGGTGCGGGACGTGTTCCGCACGCAGGACGAGATTGCGGACGCCGTGGTCGGTGCCCTCAAGGTGTCACTGCTCGGAGCGCCACAGCCGCCTCCCACGCCCACTACCAACACCGAGGCCTACACCCTGTACCTGCAGGCGCTCACCCGCTTTCGCGGCTACAGCGCGGCGGATCAGGCCGCCGCGCGCGAGCAAGTGCAGCAGGCTCTGGCGCTCGACCCGAATTTTGCCCCTGCCTGGGCGCTGCTCGCCGACGCGTATGCCAGCGCCATGGTGTTCGGTACCACCGATTCCTTCGAGAAGGTAAAGGAGCGCATGACCGAGGCCGCCCACCGTGCGCTGGCGATCAACCCGATGCTGGCCGGACCGCACGTGACGCTCGCCAACACCTTCTTCGTCGATTACGACTACGTCACCAGCCAGCGCGAGCTCACCACAGCCCTTGGGCTCGAGCCGCAGAACCCGGACGCATTAAGCCTGTCGGCCTATCTGGCCATCGCGGCGTGCCACCTGGACGAGGCGGAAGGCAACGCGCGCAAGCTCGTCGAGCGTGACCCGCTCTCGCTGGATGCGTATCGAGCGTTGGGGACGGCGCTGTGGTTCCACGGTCGCCTCGGCGAGTCAGAGGACGTGTACCGCCGGGTGATCGCACTTTCCCCGCATGCCGAGAGCATGCATTACCGCCTGGGTCTCGTGCTGTTGAGCGCCGGCCGTCCGCAGGACGCACTCAAGGAGGCGGACGCCGAGCCCGCCTGGGGGTGGCAGTTCTATATCAGGGCCATGGCGCTGGATGCGCTCGGGCGGCGCGCGGAGGCGGATCCCCTGCTCGCCCAGCTCGCGGCGGATCCCCTCATCCGTGCCAGCGGCTCCTACCAGATGGCGCAGATCTACGCTCATCGCGGCGACCGCGAGCGCGCCTTCGAATGGCTCGAGAGGGCGCGCCAGGCGCGCGATCCGGGGTTCGTCAGCTACATCAAGTGCGATCCGATGCTGTCCGGACTGCGCAGCGATCCGCGCTACCGCGCACAGCTCGCGAGCCTCAACCTGCCGCCGTAGGCGCCCTGCCGCGGCGCGCTTACTCGAGGCCGGTGTGGCCGAGCAGCGCGAGCACCCCGAGGACGACGAAGGCCGCTGCCGCCAGGCGGTTGACTAGCTTGAGCGGAATGCGGTTGGCGGCCGCCCCGCCGAGGAACACCACCGGCACGTTCGCCAGCAGCATGCCGCAGGTCGTGCCGCACACCACCGGCAGCAGCTGCTGGTACCGGGCGGCGAGCGCCACGGTGGCGAGTTGGGTCTTGTCGCCGATCTCGGCGAGGAAGAAGGCGATAACCGTCGTGCCATAGGCGCCGAACCGCGACGCCTGGGCCTGCCCTTCGGGCTGCTTGTCGGGGATGAACATCCATACGGCGGTGCCGAAAAAGGACAGCGCCAGCGCCCAGCGCATCACCGCCGGGCTGATATAGGCCGCGAGCAGCGTACCGAGCCAGGCGGCGGCCAAGTGGTTGGCGAGCGTGGCCGTGAGGATCCCCAGGATTACCGCGACGGGGGCACGGAAGCGGGCTGCGAGCACCAGCGCCAGCAGTTGCGTCTTGTCGCCGATCTCCGCCAGGGCCACGACGCCCGCCGACACCAGCAGTGCCTCCATCCGGCTCCCCATGGTTTGCGAACTGGAAAAGCCGGGAGTAGCATGACATGCGCGTTCGTATCCGTCGTGGATGAGTGCGCCTTGTTTGAATGTGTTGACTCCGCTTCCCGCCCCGCGCCACTCATCCGTGCGCGAACGCAGGTGCAGGCCGCCGGCCCAAGCGCTGCGCATTGACTGAAAAACTGCCGATCGTGTGCCTTGAAGCCCTGACCTGTTTGACAGTTCACGCGGTACATGCGACCACGCTGACGCGGTCGCCGCTGTCCGCCTTCCCAAGAGAGACTTCCGGATGACGACGATTTATGTGGGTAATCTGCCCTTCAACGCCACCGAGCAGGATGTGAAGACACTGTTCGAACGTCACGGCAAAGTGGAATCGGTGAAGCTCATCAACGACCGTGAGACCGGCAAGCCGCGCGGCTTCGGCTTCGTCGACATGCCGCAGGCCGAGGCGCAGAGCGCCATCCAGGCCCTCAACGGCTTTCAGATGAATGGCCGGCCGCTGCGGGTCAACGAAGCACAGGAGCGCCCGCAACGCCCGCGCCAGGGGGGTGGTCCGTTCCGCCGCTGACGGCGAACGCTCCCGGCACCGACACGAAAAAAAGCCCCGCGGTGCGCGGGGTTTTTTTATCCAGCACTTCGGGTAATGTGCGCCTGAGTCGGGCGCGCTGCCGCGTGCGCGCGGCGCTACTGCCACGCCGCGGCGGCCAGGGATGACGCGATGCGAACCAGGCACTACATGCCCCTGCTGCTGTGCGCCGCGGCCGCCGCCGCGGCGGGTGCGCTGCTGTTCGCGTGCGCCGGGGTAAGCTCGCGCCAGAGCACCGCGCAGGCCCTCACCAGCATTCTCGCCGGCGACCAGCGCAGCGCCGAGGAGCGCGCGCGCGACCTCTACCGCCATCCCAAGCAGACACTGCTGTTCTTCGGCATCCGCCCGGAGATGAGCGTGCTCGAGGTCTGGCCAGAGCCCGGCTGGTACACCGAGGTGCTCGCGCCGCTGCTGCGCGACAAGGGCAGGTACTACGCCGGCGTGATCCAGGCAGACCCGGGCAACAAGAACATCACGCAGCGCCTTGAAGAATACCGCGACATGCTCGCCTCGCGTGCCGATCTCTATGACCGCGTGAGCGTGGTCAGTTTCCCGGTCGACGGCGGCGCCGTGCTGCCGCCGAACTCGCTCGACATGGTGGTCACCTTCCGCAACATCCATAACTGGATGGCGCGCGGTGCGGCGCCGCAGGCGTTCGCCACCATGTTCCGCGCGCTCAAGCCCGGCGGCGTGCTGGGCGTGGTCGAGCACCGCGGCAACCCATCAGTGCCGCAGGACCCGCAGGCGAAGAGCGGCTACGTGAATGAGGACTACGCCATCCGGCTGATCGAGGCGCAAGGCTTCAAGCTGGTGGCCAAGTCCGAGGTGAACGCCAACCCGAAGGACACCAAGGACTACGAGCAGGGTGTGTGGACGCTGCCGCCGAGCTACCGCCTCGGGGCGCGCGACCACGACAAGTACGCCGCGATCGGCGAGAGCGACCGCTTCACGCTGCGCTTCGTCAAGCCGCGCGGTTAGCGCATCACCACATGTCGCGCAGCCGCGCGCCGACGTCGACGCTCACCGGGGCGCTCTCGGCCGCCAGCGCGTCGCCGGTGCCGGTGGTGACCCCGTGGTACGTCGCCGCCTCGAGCGTCTTCAGCACCTTCTCGGTGAGAAAGCGGCTGCGGCCGCCGTAGACGTGCGCATCGGCCTGGCGCGACTGCTGGGTCAGGTGGAACTTCAGCGGCGCGATCAGCAGCAGGTCGTTCTGCGCGCGCGTCATGGCGACGTACAGCAGCCGCCGCTCCTCCTCGATGAGCTCCGCCTTGCCGGTGGCGAACTCGGACGGGTAGCTGCCGTCGACGACGTTCAGCAAGTAGACCGTGTCCCACTCCATCCCCTTCGCCGAGTGGATCGTCGACAGCACCAGGTAGTCCTCGTCGAGCGTCGGGCGGCCGGCCAGGTCGCTGGTGGCGTTGGGCGGATCGAGCGTGAGCTCGGTGAGGAAGCGCTCGCGCGAGGGATATTGGCCGGAGAGCAACTCGAGCTGATCGAGATCGCCGAGCCGCGTGTGGAACTGCTCGTAGAGCCGCTCGAAATGGCGCTGATACCATTCGCGCACCAGGTGCACCTGCCCGGCCCAGGGCCGCTGCGGATCGCCCAGCGCCTGCATCAGTTCGAGCAGCCGCCCCCAGTCCACTTCCGCCGCTTGCGGCGGGCTGAAGCCCTGCAGCGCGGCGAAGGCGTGCCCGCCGCTCTCCAGGTGCTCGAGCGCGGCGCGCGCATTCACCGGGCCCATGCCCGGCAGCAGCTGCAGCGCGCGAAACGCGGCGAGCGTGTTGCGCGGATTGTCCGCCCAGCGCAGCACGGCCATCAGATCCTTGATGTGCGCGGCCTCGAGAAACCTCAGGCCGCCGTACTTGACGAACGGCACCTTGCGCCGCGCCAGTTCGACTTCGAGGATATCGCTGTGGCTGGCGCTGCGGAACAGCACCGCCTGGCGCCTGAGCGGCACGTTGGCTTCGCGCCGTTTCAGCACCTCGGCGCAGACAAATTCCGCCTGGGTCTGCAGCTCGTCGACGCTGACGATGCGCGGCTTCGCCCCCTCGCCGCGGATCGACAGCAGGTACTTGCGGTGCTGGCGCGGCGCCTCCGCCATCACCGCGTTGGCCACGTCGAGCACCTGCTGCGTGGAGCGGAAGTTCTGCGCCAGCGTGACGATCTCGGCCGGCGGCTCGAAGCGCTGCGCGAAGCCGAGAATGTTCTCGACCGCCGCGGCACGGAAGGAGTAGATCGCCTGCGCATCGTCGCCCACCACGGTCAGCCCGGCACCGTCGGGTCGCAGCGCGTGCACGATCTCGGCCTGCAGGCGGTTGGTATCCTGGTACTCGTCGACCAACACGTGGTCGAAGTGCGCGCCGATGTGCTGCGCGAGGCGCGGCTCGGCCATCATTCCGTGCCAGTAGAGCAGCAGGTCGTCGTAGTCGAGCAGACTTGCGTGCTGCTTCTGCTCGACATAGGCGCGGAACAGCCGCGTCAGCTCCGCCTCCCACTGCGCACACCACGGGTAGCTCTGCTCCAGGGTCTCGGCGAGCGAGGCGCGTGTGTTGACGCGGTTGGAGTAGATCTGCAGGCAGGTCTCCTTGCGCGGGAAACGCTGCTCCTTGCTTGCCAGCCCGAGTTCCTGGCGCAGGCTGTCCATCAGATCGGCGGCATCGGCGCGATCGATGACGCTGAAGTGCGGGTCGAGCTGCAGCTGCGCGGCGTAGTGGCGCAGCAGCCGGTTGCCGATCGAGTGAAAGGTGCCCGCCCAGGTGAGGCGCTGGGCGATGGTCTGGGTGAGACCGCCGAGCGTGTCGTTGAGCGCCTTGCGCGTTATGTCGTGCGCCCGGCGGCGCATCTCGGTGGCGGCGCGACGCGTGAACGTCAGCATGAGGATGCGCGCCGGATCGACCCCGTTGATCACCAGGTGCGCCACGCGGTGCGCCAGCGTGTCGGTCTTGCCGGTACCGGCGCCCGCGACGACCAGCATCGGCCCCGAAGCGTAGCCCTTGTCGAGCAGCGGCTCGCCGTGGGTCACGGCCTTGCGCTGGGGCGCGTTGAGCCGCTCGAGATGCGCGGTGGTGCTCATGTGGTGCGGATGTTAACAATACCCGCCGGCAACAACCGCTGGCGAACGCACACCGCACGACCAGCGATGAATATAGAGACCTGCGTCACGCCCGGCGCGCCCGCGGCCGGCCAGTGAAGGAACGCCCGCATGAAACCCGACCGACAGACCGTGCAGTTCACCGGACGCGTCGTCAGCGTGACTACCGACGAGGTGCTGCTGCCCAACGGCCAGCGCGAGCTGTTGGAAGTCGTGCATCACCCGGGCGGCGCGGCCGCGGTGGCCGTGGATGCCGCGCAGCGCGTATGCCTGCTGCGCCAGTACCGCTATGTGGCGGACGGCTGGCTGTGGGAGCTGCCGGCCGGCAAGCTCGAGCCCGGCGAGCCGCCGCTCGCCACCGCACGCCGCGAGCTCGGCGAGGAGGCGGGCGTCAGCGCGGATCACTGGCACAGCCTCGGCACCGTGCTCAGCTCCCCCGGGGTGTTCAGCGAGCGGCTGCACCTGTTCCTCGCCACCGGCACCGCCGCGGGCCGCAGCGCGCCCGAGCGCACCGAAGTCATCGAGGTGCATTGGCTGCCGTTCGCGCAGGCCTGTGACTGGGCACTCAGAGGCACCATAAGCGACTGTAAAACCGTGGTCGGCCTGTTGCGCGCCCGGGAGGTGCTCCGACGGACGGTGTGAGCACCGCCGGCATTCCGTGACCGATGTCGCGGAATCGGCGCACGGCGGGCGGTTACGCTGCACGCGGGGAATCAGATCCTGCAATGCAGTTAGTACCATAATCCTGTGAGCGAGCCTGTCAAAAAGAATGGTGCGCAGCTTCCGGAGGCCGAGCGTCGCCGGATCGGTACCATCGTGCACGACGACCGCGGCAACGCCTCGGTGCGCTGGCGCGATGCGCCCGAAAGCCACGAGCGCCCGGTGCTCGAGGTGCTCGGCGACCCGGGCCTGTCCATCAAGTCCGAGGAGACCTTCGATCCCTACGGGCGCGGCACACCGCGCAAGAGCACGGGCAACACCACGCGCACCGATCTGCGCAAGCTTTCCGAGTGGATCAAGTTGATGCGCGAGCTCGAGGAGCGCAAGCGCCACGGCGGCGACGACGGCAGCGGCGGTGGCGGCGACAGCGAGGACTGACCCGGGCGCGCACCAGGACGGTGCGGTCGACGCTAAAGACCCTCGATGAGCGCGCGCTTGCGCGCATTGGTCAGCCGGTAGAAGCGGCGCAGCTCCGCGAGCACCGCACCCTCGCCGGCGCTTTGCGCGCGCCTGCCGCGGGTACGCGCCAGGGTGCGCTCCAGGCGCGCACAGAACTTCCCGGCATAGCGGCTCGCCTCGCGGTACATACCGGCGCGCGCCGCCGCGCGCGGATCCACATGCGTGCGCTCGAACAGCAGCCGGCGCAGCTCCGCGGGAAAGTGACCCGGCAGCTGCCGGCGCAGCAGCCAGTAGCTCGCCACGTACTTGTCGACCTCCGCCTGCATCTCGAGCTCGAGCAGCGACACCGGCTTGTCGTGACCGGCGTTCCAGGCGAGATAGAGAAAATGGCTCACCCCCTCGAGCGCGGTCCACCAGTCCGCCACGTTGCCGGCGTGCAGGCTCACCAGCGGATCAGCGCGCGCCAGACGCTCGAGCAGCGCCGGGTCGAGATACAGCGACAAGGCAAGCTCGTCGTCGCCCGCGGCGGGCTGCGCCACGATCAGCTCCTCTTCGGCGCTGCCGCCCCGCGCCCCCGCCGGCAGGCGCCGGCGGTCGGTCACCAGGAAATCGTAGACGTCGTGAGCGATGCTCACATCGTAGATGCCGCCGATCAGACCCTGCAGCCGCGACAGCAGCACGTAAATCAGTGCGTGAAAGCGGTGCCGCCGGCGCGCGTCGGATCGACGCCCAGGCGTTTGAGGCGCGCGTAGCAGCGGGCGCTGCCGGTCTTCAGCCAGATCTCGTACAGGCGCAGGATGTCGCGGTCGCAGGGCGCGGCGCCCGCCTCGCTCACCTCGTTGAGGGCGTCGACCATCGGCTGGAATTTGGCCGACAACTCGGCAAACACTGCCGCCAGCACCCGGCCACGGCCGCGCGCGGTGCTCTCCGCCAGCACCCCGTAGGCGCGACCGCCCATGGCGATGTGGTAATCGATGTCGACGAGCTTGGCGGCGAAGCTGCGCGCGAAGAAGCCGGCGATGAACAGCGACACGTCGCCGAGCCGCTGCAGCGAACGGTGGCGCGCGCTGGTGCCCGCGGGCGCTTCGAGCGCCTCGCACAGCATCGCCACCAGCGGCTTGAGACGCAGCCCCTCGGCGGTGCTCTCGTACAGCGCCTCGGTGCGCGCAAACAGCGTCAGCAGGTTCACCACGTAGTGCTCGGTCTGGTCCTCGACCGTCAGGTGCTGTCGCTGCAGCGCCCCGCGCAGCGTGTCCTTGAAGAACTCGCGCAAGTTCGCGACCGGCAACACCCGCCTGGCAGCCTCGCTCATGGGTCCGCGCCTCCTGTCGGGAGAAGTAACATTACTTGTATGGAACGCCGTGCACACCACCAGGTTCACAGCTCGGCGGCAGAATTCCGTGATCTGTTGCGCCAATCGGGTGCACAATCCGCAGCCAGGCTGGCAGCCTGCCGGACACAGTGCTAACAACACGGACACGAGCCGTTGCATTCACCCGTACTCAGCGCGTCACGGCCCGGCTTCCTCGGCTTTTCCGGGTATCACTGGCTGGTGATCGCCGCCGGCTGGGCGGGCTGGGGCTTCGACGTATTCGATGCGGTGCTGTTCAACTTCGTCGCTCCCAACTGCATTCCGGTGCTGCTGCATCTGACGCCGGGCTCACCCGCCGCCCACGCGGCGGCGGTGTTCTGGAGCGGCACCATCACCTCGCTGCTGCTGCTGAGCTGGGCGGCGGGCGGAGTGCTGTTCGGCTGGGTCGGCGATCGTATCGGCCGCCGCCAGGCGCTGTTTGCGACCATTACGATCTACGCGGTGGGAACGGCGCTGTGCGCGCTCACCACCAACCTGTGGCAGCTGATCCTGTGCCGCACACTCGCCGGCCTCGGCATCGGTGGTGAGTGGGGCATCGGCGCGTCGCTGGTCGCGGAAGGCGTGCCGGAGAACCGCCGGGTCGCGGCGGGCGTGATCATGCAGACTGCCTCGCCGCTCGGGGTGGTGCTCGCCGCTGCGGTGAACTACCAGATCGCAGGCGTGTGGTTCGCAAGTCAGCCGCAGAGCTCGTGGCGTTACGTGTTTCTCGCCGGGCTGCTGCCGGTGATCGTCGCACTCGGCGTGCGGCTGTTCCTGCGCGAGAGCGCCCAGTGGCAGGCGAGTCGCGCGCGCAGCGCGCCGTCCACGCCGCGCGAGTTGTTCGCTCCCGGGATGCGCGCGGCGACCTTCAGCGGCTTCTTCGTAGCGGTCATCGCCGTGCTCACCTGGTGGGGCTGTAACGCCTTCGTGCCGCTGCTCGGCAGCACGCTCGCCCACGAGCATGCGCTCAGCGTCGGCCTCGCGGCCCCGCAGACGCGGCTGTTGGCAGCGACCTGGCAGGCGTACGCCTCGAACGCCTTCAGCTTCGGCGGGCTCATCGGCGCGCTCGCGGCGGTGCCGCTCGCGTACTACCTCGGGCGTCGCTCGATGTTCATGGCTTACTTCCTGTTCTCAGCCCTGGCGCTGTTCGTGACCTTCGGCGCGGCGCTGGCTCCGGGGATGCGGCTGGCGATGCTGTTCACGGTGGGCGCGGGCGTTTACGGCGTGTTCGGCGCCTGCACCTTCTACCTTCCCGAGCTGTTCCCGGCGCGCCTGCGCGCGACCGGCGCCGGCTTCTGCTACAACATCGGGCGGGTGTTCGCCGCCGGCGGCCCGTACGTGGTCGGCGCGCTGTCAGCAGCGGCCGGCGGATCGAGCGCGGCGATCGTGCGGATCCTGTGCTGGCTCGCGCTGGTGCCGCTCGCCGCGGCGCTGCTGGCGCCCTGGGCTGTCGTCGAGACACGCGGCCGCACGCTGCCGCCGTAAAGGCGCCGCGGCCGTAAGCTTCAGGCCCCGAGCGCTGCGGCGAGCTGGCCGCAGTCCTGCACGACCAGGTCCGCAGGCGCCAGGTCCTGCGGCCACTCGAGCGAGCGGCGGTTCATCCACGCCGTGCGGCAGCCCGCGGCGCGGGCGGCCGCCACATCGAGCAGCGGATCATCGCCGACGTACAGGATCTCGCCGGGCCGAGCCTTAAGCTCCTGCGCCAGCCGCTCGAAGCAGCGCCGCTCAGGCTTGGCCGCGCCGATCTGGCCGGCATTCAGCGACACCGTGAAGGCGTGCGCCAGCCCGATGCTGTGAAGATCGGCGTTGCCATTGCTGAGTGATGCCAGCGCATAGCGCCGGCGCAACCGCGCGAGCGCCGGCGCGACGTCGGCGTGCGTCTGCACCTCGTTGCGTGCGGCGAGGAACACCGCCAGGCCCTGCGCGGCGAGGCGCTCATCGTAACCGTGCTCGCGCGCATGGCGCGCGAGCACGGTGAGCCGCAGGTAGGTGACGTCGTGGGCGTTGTGCGGCTCGGAGCGCGCCAGCTGCTCGCGCGCGCGCCGCATGTCGGCGAGCGTCAGCTGTTGCACGATCCGCGGGCAGTGTTGCGCCAGCCACTGCGCCAGGCGCGCCTCGGCACGCTCGAGCACCGGCTCGACATCCCAGAGTGTATTATCCAGATCGAAGGCGATGGCGCGCACCCGGCATCAGCACGATGCGCAAGGTTAGCATTTTCATGGCGCGGCTCACTCTCGTCATTGGCAACAAGAACTACTCGTCCTGGTCGCTGCGCGCCTGGCTGCTGCTGAAACACGTCGGCGTGGAGTTCGACGAGGTCGTCATTGCTCTCGACCAGCCCGACACCCGCGAGCAGCTCGACCGCTACGGGCCGAGCGGCCGCGTCCCGGTCCTGCACCACGGTGAGGTGCGGGTGTGGGACTCGCTCGCGATCTGCGAGTACGTCGCCGAGTTGAGTGGCAAGGGCTGGCCGCAGGAGCGCACCGCACGCGCGCTCGCCCGCGCGGTCAGCGCGGAAATGCACTCGGGGTTCACCACGCTGCGCTCGCTATGGCCGATGAATGCGCGCGCCCGCAACCGCCGCTCGGCGGTCACCGCGGCGCTGGAGGCCGATGTCGAGCGCATCGACGAGATCTGGAACGACTGCCGCAGCCGCTTCGGTGCCGGCGGTCCGTGGCTGTTCGGCGAATATTCGATCGCCGACGCGATGTACGCGCCGGTGGTGCTGCGCTTCAACACCTATGGCGCGCGTATTTCGCAGGCCGCGCGCTGGTACATGGCGAGCGTGCTCGAGGACGGCGCGTTGCAGGAGTGGCTGCAGGCGGCCAAGCACGAGCCGTGGACCATCGCCGCCGACGAGGTCGGCGGAGGCGCAGCTTAAGCGCGCTGCGCACCCGCCGATTCGCCACGCGTTGACAATCTCACTCTGAAGGACGAGTCATGCCGCGCCTCATGAGCCTGTCGTGGTCGCTGCTGCTCGGCAGCTGCGCCGCCGCCTGTACCGCTGTCGCTCCCGTGACACGCGCGGCCGCCGCCGGCGCGCCGTTCACGGTGGAGGACATGGTGGTGCTCAAGCGCGTCAGCGATCCGCGGCCGTCCCCCGACGGGCGCTTCCTGGTGTTCGTGCAGCGCGACACCGACCTTGGCGCGAACAAGGCGCACACCAGCCTGTGGCTGCTGGAACTCGGCAGTTCCGCTGCGCAGCCACGGCGCCTGACGGATGCCGCCGGTAGCGATTCGAGCCCGCGCTGGGCGCGCGACGGCCGCACGCTGTTCTTCCTCTCGGCCCGCTCGGGCAGCTCGCAGGTGTGGCGGCTGTCGCTGAGCGCGGCGACGGCGCAGCGCGTCACCGACTACCCGCTCGATGTCGGCGCGCTGGCGGTGTCGCCGCGGGACGATGTGCTCGCCATTTCCATGGAGGTGTTCCCCGACTGCGCGACGCTCGATTGCACCCGCGCGCGCCTCGACGCGCGCGAGCGCGAGCAGGCGAGCGGCCGCGTTTACCAGCGCCTGTTCGTGCGGCACTGGGACACCTGGAGCAACGGCACGCGCTCGCACCTGTTCACCGCACGAGTTGCCGCGAGCGGCTTCGCGGGCGCGCCCGTGGATGTGTCGCGCGGTTTCGACGCCGACATTCCCGGTAAGCCCTTCGGCGGCGACGAGGACTTCGCCTTCAGCCCCGACGGCCGCACCCTGGTGTTCTCGGCCCGCATCGCGCAGGCGCGCGAGCCGTGGTCCACCAACTTCGACCTGTTCCAGGTGCCGGTGGACGGCAGCAGCGCAGCGGTGAACCTCACCGCGTCGAACCCGGCGTGGGACGCCCAGCCGGTGTTCCTGGCGAACGGCGACCTCGCCTGGCTCGCCCAGGATCGGCCCGGCTTCGAGTCGGACCGCTTCCACATCATGCTGAAGAGTGCGCGTAGCGGCGCGGTGCGTGCGCTGACGGCAGGATGGGACCGCTCGGTGGCGCGCCTCGGCGTGACGCCCGACGGCAAGGCGCTGCTGGCGAGCGCCGATGAGCGCGGCCAGCGCCTGTTGTTCCGCGTCGATCCGCACAGCGGCGCACCCACCGCGCTGACCGCCGGCGGCGAAGTGGAGTCCTACGGCGCCGCTGGCGGGCGCCTGGTCATCGCACTGGCCGATCTCGGCGCCCCGGCCGACCTGTACGAGCTGCCGCAGCGCGGTGGCGCGGCGCAGCGCCTCACCGACGTGAATCACGATCTGCTGGCGGCGCGACAGCTGAGCCCTTTCGAGCAGTTCAGCTTCCGCGGCTGGAACGACGAGACGGTGTACGGCTATCTCGTCAAGCCGTACGGGTTCGAGAGCGGCAAGCGCTTTCCGGTGGCGTTCGTGGTGCACGGCGGACCGCAGGCGAGCCTGCAGAACCTGTGGAACTACCGCTGGAACGCCCAGGCCTTCGCCGGCGGCGGCTATGCGGTGGTGATGATCGATTTCCACGGTTCGCCGGGCTACGGCCAGGCGTTCACCGACTCGATCAGCCGCGACTGGGGCGGCAAACCGCTGGTCGACCTGCAGAAGGGGCTGGCGGCGGCGCTCGAGCGGTATCCGTGGCTCGACGGCGAGCACGTGTGTGCGCTCGGCGCTTCCTACGGCGGCTTCATGATGAACTGGATCGAGGGAAACTGGCCGGACCGCTTCCGTTGCATCGTCAACCACGACGGCCTGTTCGACCAGCGCATGATGTATTACGCGACCGAGGAGCTGTGGTTCCCGGAGTGGGAGTTCGGCGGCCCTTACTACGAGAACCCGGATGGCTACGAGCGCGCCAACCCCGCGGACTTCGTGACGCACTGGCACACGCCCATGCTGGTGATCCACGGCGAAAAGGACTTTCGCATTCCGTACTCGCAGGGCATCGCGTCCTTCACGGCGCTGCAGCGGCGCGGCATCGAGAGCCAGCTGCTGATCTTCCCGGACGAGAACCACTGGGTGCTCAAGCCCGCCAACAGCATTCTGTGGTACCACACCGTGCTGGGGTGGCTAGACACGCATCTGAAGAACTGAACTCGGCAGCCCACTCACTTCGTGGGAACCTCAGCGCACGGGCTCGACGCGCACCTGAAAAAAAAGTGACCGCGCCAGCCGAGCACTCCGTCGGAACGTTGGCGCAGGGGCTCGATACCCATCTGAAGAACTAACCCGCGCTAGCCGAGCACTCCGTCGGAACGTTGGCGCAGGGGCTCGACACGCACCTGAAAAACTAACCCGCGCCAGCCGGGTCAACGAAAGGTCGGAAGTGCCGCCATTTCCTCAAGTGGCACGGCCTCGACGGGTAATCCTGCACCCTTCCAGGCCCGCAGACCGCCCTTGATCACCGCGACCTGAACCCCTCTGTTCTGAAGTTCCCGCGCTACACGCACGCTGGTCGCTTCACGAACACAGGTGCAGTACACATAAACCAGCTGTTCATCCGGAAACACCTCGCTGCAGCGGTTCAGCGAGTTGGGATCCAGTCTTCTGGAGCCGGTGATGCGAGTTGCCTTGGCATCAAGGTAGCCGTGGCTGCGCACGTCGTAGATCCAGGCACCAGCCGCCATTTGCCGCGCCGCCTCGGATGGGATCGCGAAGGGAACGGTACGTAACGCACGCGCTTTGATCCATAGCCAGATCTGAAAGGCCACATAACCGGCAATCAGGACGATCACCACCCAACCCACGACACGCCCGAACGTCTGGTAGCCTCGGGTGATCGCTTCCAGCGCGCCGCTGAACAGGAAGCCGACACCAAAGTATGCGCCGGTATAGAGCGCGGCACCGGCCAGATCCAGCCCAAGGAATTGCATGAGACTCATATTCATGCAACCGGCGAGCGGCGGCGCCATGGTGTTGATTCCAGGAATGAACTTCGCCACGACGAGCAGCGTGCGCCCCCGGCGATAGAACGAATCCGCCGAGCGCAAAATGCACGATTCGGGATTCAGCGAAATGCGGCACAGCAGGCCAAGAAGCCACCATCCTGTATAGCGACCCATCACGAACATCAGCGTGTCGCCTGCGAGCGTCGCCAACAGGGCCCCGCCGAGAGCGTAGGAGCCCTGCAATGAGCCACGCGCGCTCGCGCCTCCCGCGATGAGCAAGGCCAGGGCTGCGGGTATCGGCAGTCCGACGGCTTCCAGGAATACCGCAGCGAACAGAATCGAATAGCCGTGCAGTGCCAGTGCGGAAATCCAGGAATCCATATCGGTGATCGATCGCGAGCCGCGCTCAGAAAAATTCCGAGCCGACCCTCAATTGTTGACCGCTGCTAAGCCGCCATTGGCTGCAGAGCGCTGCGCGCGCGTCAGTGGAGCTTGCGGAACTTGTACTCCCCGACCGTCAGCACGCCGGCGCTGAACTCCACCTGGGTCGGCGTCGCCCCTGGCGGGTCCGGGCAGACCTTCGGATCATGGGTCGCGACGAAGTCCGCGTCCTTCTTCTTCCACAGCAGCTGGCAGCCCTCGGCCTGCACGTCCTCGGTGTCGATGCTGCTGAACACGTCCTTGTTGAGCTGCCCGTCGCGCCAGCGTAGCGGCTCGACCAGCTGGTAGAGCGTCTCGACGATGCCGCGCTTGTCGTCGAACTTGAAGCCGTAGATTTTCTGACTGAGCACGCGGCGCGGGTCGCCGACGGCCGTTTCCTGCGCGTAGTACACGAAGTGCCCGAGCCGCGGCGCGTACACGTGCGTGATGGAGAGCGCCACCGCGACGTGTCCCGGGTGTACGCCGGTGCGCGCCTCGAGCTCCGCCTGGGCGCTGTTGTCGTAGGTACCGGGCAGCACGGCGAGCAGCCCCATCATCTGCGGTTCGCTCGACTTGTCGCTGTGGTGCGCGGCGCAGCCCGCCACGGTCAGCAGCAGCGCGGCGCATGCCGCCGGCGCGCAGCGCCGGCCCGCAGCTGTGTGCCGCGCGCGCTCAGCCATAGGATGCCCGCCATTGCGCCCGGTACTTCAGTCCCAGGTCCATCAGACGCTCGAGCAGCTCGCCGTACGCGGTGCCGGCGGCACGCGCCGACTCGGCGAAGTCCTCGGCGGTTTCGAGGTTAGGGTTGGCATTGGCCTCGAGCACGTACACCTGTCCCTGCGGGGTGAGGCGGAAATCCATGCGAGCATAACCGGACATACCCAGCGCCCGATAGATGCGGCGCGACAGCCGGTCGAGCACCGTGAGCACCGCCGGCGGCAAATCCCCGGCGGCGTGGGTGGTTATGCCGTACTTCGCCTGGTAACGCTTGTCCCATTTCACCTTGCGCGTGGCGATAGCGGCGAGCGTGTCGGGCAGCGAACCGAACACCATCTCCCACACCGGCAGGCGCGTCAGCCGCTCGTTGCCCATGACGCCGACGTACAGCTCGCGGCCCTCGATGTACTCCTCCACCAGCGCATCCGACTTCACCTGCTCGTGCACGAATTCGATGCGCTCCTTGAGTTTGGCGGCGTCATCGACCACCGAGGCCTGGGCGATGCCGAGCGAGGCGTCCTCGACGGTGGATTTCACGAACAACGGGAAGCGCAGCTTGCGCGGCACGTGGAAGCGGGCGCCGCGCCGGAACACGGCGAACTGCGGGGTGGCGATGCGGTGAAACGCCAGCAGCTGCTTGCACAGTGACTTGTCGCGCGACAACAGCAGGCCGCGCGGGTTGCAGCCGGTGTACGGCTGACGCAGCAGCTCGAGGAACGCCACCACGTGCTGATCGTAGGTGACGATGCCGTCGAACTCCTCCAGCAGGTTGAAGACGATGTCCGGTTCCCAGTCGGCGATCGCGCCGCGCAGCTCCGTCAGGCTGTCGAGCACGCCGACGCAGCGCACGTCGTGGCCGAGCTTGCGCAGCGTGGCGGTGACATCGTACTCCGTGCGCCACTCGTCGATTTCCTTGTCGCTGTGCCCCTCGAGGCTCTCGGGCGGCACCAGGCTGGCGTGCACGACGACGAGCGCGCGCAGCCGCCTCATAAGGGCAGGTGCGGAGTCTCGCCCTGGGAGTACAGGCCGGCCAGTCGCTCGAGCATCCAGCGCGAGTAGCGCAGCGCGTCGCGGCGATTGCCGCGCACGTACAGCTGCAGGCGCTCGCTGCGCTCGATGAGCATGCGCAGGATCTGCTCGATGCTGTATTGCTCGAGTGCCAGCGCCCGCGCCACGCCGGCCGCCAGCCGCCGGCGTTCCGCGCGCAGCAGCGTGGCCGCTCGCAGCGGATCCTTGCGGCGGCGCTCCGTGGTGAAGGCGCGCTGCAGCAGCTCGTCGGCCAGCCCGCGGCGAATGAGGCGGTTGTGGGCGAGCTTGCGCCGGTAGTGCTGCGCCAGCGTGCGGGTGTTGTGGTCGAGCGGCTCGATGCGCGTGCGATTACGCACCGGCGGCCGGCGCGCGCGTACCTCCGCGATGAGCTCATCGACCGCCGCGAGCTTGGTGTACGCGGGCCAGTTCGCGTAGCTCTTGCGCCAGCCGGATTTCGGCGCCAGCCACACCGCGAACGTCTCGGCGAAGTCCTCGGTGGGGTGGGCCTGCGCATACCACTCTCCAAGGTGGTGCACGTAGCGGCGGCTGCCGGCGCGGGCGCGGTAGCGCGCCGGATACGGCAGCGACGCCGGCCCGAACACCTCGCGCCAACGCTTGCGGCGGCGCAGGCGGTAGGCATTGTCGACGGCGTGGCCGGCCTCGTGCCGCAGGATGCGCAGCAGCAGGCGCGAGTTGCTGCCTTCGGCCTCACGCATGATGCGCCGCTCGAGGCGTTCGAGCCGTGGATGCGCGAGGTAGAAAGGAATCGCGATGCCAGGCACGCCGTCCGGCGAGAACCACTCCTCCGACAGCCACACGTGCGGCCGCACGCGCAGGCCGCGCCGCTCGAGGTCCGCATACAGCTGCCGCACGTGCCGCGCGATGCTCGAGCGCTCGATGGAAAGCTTCAGGTCGCAGAAGCGCACTTTGAGCAGCTCTTCGTCGCGTAATCGCGTCCACGGCCGGCTGCGGGCAGGGCGCGCCGGCCGGCGGGGAAGCGGGGTGCGGCGGTGCGCGCGTGTCGGGGCCATAGGAGTTGCGCGAGCTTACCCAACCGTGCGCGCGCTGTCTTCCGGCGCCCCCTGCGGGTGCGCGCCTAACCTGCGAGCTCGAGCATCGCGTGTGCCAGCAGCCGGTCGGCGCACTCCTCAATCAATTGCTTTTTCATCAGGCTGTTGCGCCACAAAGTGGGGATGGCACCTGCAGTGTAGTGCGCCCCGGCGAGCGCCCCGGCCGCGCCGGCCACCACGTCCGAGTTGCCGCCGCGATTGGCCGCGGACAGCACCGCGTCGCGGAAATTGTGGGTCGTGCCGAACGCATCGAGCGCGGCGGCGAGCGCCGCGGTTGCTGAGGTCCGCGGAGCAGGTGTGCCGCTCGCCACGAGCGGCTCGGGCAGCGCGCCGGCGCGCGCGAGAATCGCGGCCTTTGGCTGGCCCGACAGGGCCGCGTGCAGCGCGAGCGCCAGCGCCCTGCAGGCCGCCAGTGCCCGCGGGGCCTGGCTGGTGGTGCGCGCCGCTTCGGCCGCCTGCTGCACGGCAACCGTCTCGCGCGCGAAGAAGTACATCACTGCCGGGGCGACTCGCGACAGGGTCTCCGCCCCCTGCACCTCCGGATCATGGGTCCCGGAGAATGCCTGCCGGCGCCACTGCGCCACCGCCAGCGCCCGCGCCGTGCTCGCCGTGATCCCCAGGCACTGGCCCGTGGCCGACAGGTAGCCGTCGCGCTGCCAGCGCCGGTAGCGCTCCACCTGGTCGCGCGCATCGAAGCCCTCGCGCTCGAGCAGGCTCTCCGCCAGGCACAGCGCCATCGCCGTGTCGTCGCTCCAGGCGCCGCGCGGCAGATCGAAAGGACCGCCTCCGAGCATGTCGCCCACCGGCGTGAAGCGCCCGGGGCGGCCGTACTGGGTAGCGGCGGCCACCGCGTCGCCCACGGCGAGGCCGAACAAGGCGCCCTGGAAGCGCTCGCGCAGCCCGCGCGCGGCGGCGAGCGTCGCCGGTTCCAGGAGCGGATCGGCCTCGGCCGCGGCGCCGGACCAGTTTCTGACGTACTCCGTCTGCTCCAGCGTCTCGGGCACCGCGGGCCAGTGCGCCGCGCGGGCGCTGCGCTGCCACAGCCGATTCAGCTCGACCAGCGCCTCGGGACCGCCCAGGCCGCGTTCGACGAGCAGGCAGCCGACCACCAGGTTGGTGCGGCCGATACCGGCGCGGCAGTGCAGATAGACGATCTTCCCGGCGCTCACGGCGGAGTGCACGTGATCGAGGATCTCGCGCATGTGCACGCGCTCGGCCGGCACTCCGTGGTCGGGTATGGGTCGGCGCAGGTAATCGACGGTGAGCGGCAGTACGGCCTGGTAGTCCGGGGTCTCGGGCGCCTGGGTGAGGTCGATGAAACAGTTGACGCCGGCCTCGAGCAGGCGTGTGAGGCGCGCGCGGGTCGCCTCCACGGTGGCGCCCAGCGGATGCTCGCCCGCCAGCAGCTGCGCCGGCAGCACCCAATAGGAGTTCGGCAGAGGCAGCGCTGCGTCGGCAGCCGCACCGGGTAGGGGTTCCACGGCGCCAGAGCGTACCGCGTTGTTGCCGCCTAAGGCGCGGCGAGTGCCTCACGCTGCGGCGTGAGCGTTGTCAGCCGCCGCGCGAGCTGCTGCTCATCGCGCTCGCTCATGGCCGGCAGGCGTTTCAGATCGAGACCGGCAAAATCGACGCGGCGGGTGTCGGCGAGGTGCTCGAGCTCGACGTGGCGCAACGCGCTGGCGATCGACTCGGTGCGACCGGGATGGTCGCGTTCCCAGGCGGTGAGCATGTTCTTCACCGCGACGCGCTGCAGGTTATCCTGCGAGCCGCACAGCCGGCAGGGAATCAGCGGAAAGCCCCGGCCGCGCGCGTAACGGGCGATGTCGCGCTCGGCGACGTAGGCGAGCGGGCGGATGACGATGTGGCGGCGGTCGTCGGACAGCAGTTTCGGCGCCATCGCCTTCAGCCGCCCACCGAAGAACAGGTTGAGAAACAGCGTCTCGACGATGTCGTCGCGATGGTGACCCAGGGCGATCTTGGTGATGCCGTTCTCGGCTGCGAAGCGATAGAGCGCGCCGCGCCGCAGACGCGAGCACAGACCGCACATGGTGCTGCCTGCCGGCACCACGCGCCGTACGACCCGGTAGGTATCCTGCTCGATGATGCGAAACGGCACGCCCTGCGCCTGCAGCCACTCGGGCAGCACCTGCGCGGGGAAGCCGGGTTGCTTCTGGTCGAGATTCACGGCGAGCAGCTCGAAGCCCACCGGTGCACTGCGCTTGAGCGACAGCAGTACGTCGAGCAACGTGTAGGAGTCCTTGCCGCCGGACAGGCACACCATGACCCGGTCGCCCGGGACGATCATGCCGTAATCGGCGATGCACTTGCCGACGGCGCTGCGCAGCCGCGCCGCGAGGCGGCCGAGGGTGCGCGACGGCCTGGCGGCAGCGGTGGTCATGGCGACGGACTGGCTGGGGTCAACGCTCTTCAGGCGGCGGCACTGCTGCTGGCGGTAGTCTCGAGGTACTTTGCCTCGACATAGCGCACGAAGGAAGTGGCCGACAGCGGCTTACCGGTCGCACCCTTGAGCAGCTCCTGCACCGGTACCTTGGCACCGAGCCCGTGAACATGGGTGCGCAGCCAGCCAAACAGGCCCGAGAACTCCCCGCGCGCCAGCTGCTCGTCGAGCCCCGGCAGCTCCGAGCGCAGGCTCTCGTAGAGCTGTGCGGCGATGACCGCACCGAGGGCATATGAGGGGAAGTAGCCGAAGGAGCCGACCGCCCAGTGAATGTCCTGCAGGCAGCCTTCGACGTCGTTCTCCGGTCGGATCCCCAGCCGCTGTTCCATGCCCGCATTCCAGGCCTCGGGCAGATCGCGCACCGCCAGCGCCCCGGAGAGCAGCTGCTTCTCCAGCTCGTAGCGCAGCATGATGTGCAGCGGGTAGGTGAGCTCGTCCGCATCCACGCGGATCAGCCCCCGCTGTACGCGGGTGAGGTGTGCGTAGACGTTCTCCACGTCCCATTCGGGGCCGCTGGCGCCGAAGTGCTTCGCCAGCAGCGGCTGCACGTAGCGCACGAACGGCCGGCTGCGGCACACCATCATCTCGATGAGCAGCGACTGGCTCTCCTCGAGCGCCATGCCGCGGTCGCGGCCCACCGGCTGGTCGCGCCAGTCCTGCGGCAGCCCGAGGTCGTACATCGCGTGTCCGGTCTCGTGCAGCGCGCCGAGCAGCCCGGTGAACACCTCATCGGGATCGAAGCGCGTGGTCACGCGGATGTCCCCCGGCCCGCCCTCGGTGAAGGGGTGCTCACTCTCATCGAGGCGGCCGCGATCGAACGGAAAGCCGACCGCCCGCATCACCTCGACCACCAGCGCGCGCTGTTTGGCCGCGGGGAATTTGCCCGTCAGCGGCAGCAGCAGCCGCCCTTCCTGGACGGCGATCGCTTCGCGGATCAGGGCGGGAAGCCGCCGCGACAGCGCCTTGAACATGGCGTCGATATCCGCGGTGGTGAGTCCGGGGCTGAATTCGTCCACCAGCGCGTCGTAGGGCGCAAGATTCAGGGCCTGCCCGAGAAGGGCCGCCTTGTCGCGCACCAGGTGCACCACTTCCTCGAGATAGGGTGCGAAGGCCTCGAACTTGCCCTGGGCACGCGCTTCGAGCCAGCGCGATTCGGCTCGCGAGGCAGCCTTGGTAAGGCGTGAGACGAGCGTCGCCGGCGTGGCGATGGCGTGATCGCGTTGGCGCCGCATCTCGCGCAGGTTGGCGATCTGCCAGTCGGCCAGTCCCTGGGTATTGGCCTGCGCCCGGTCGAGCAAGCGCGTGATGCGCGGCGCCGTGAGCAGCGCGTGGTGCTCGGTCTCGATCGCCGCGAGCTGTTCGCCGCGCACGTCGGCGCTGCCCCTGGGCATCATGACCGCCGCGTCCCAGCGCAGCAGCGCGAGCGCTCCGCGGAACGCGTGGAGTCGCTTGAACTCCTGCTCGAGCTGCTTGTAAGGCGAGGCGGACATGGTCTGCACGGTACGGGGAGGGGCGGCGGTCAGTTTACCAGTTCCGGCGCCCCGCTTTCCGGCTGATTGCATTTTTATTTTATATAAATCATAAACTTATGATTTATGTCAGCGACTTGACACCGCGAGGTGCTTGACGGCAGGCAAAGGAGCGGGGTCGGGCGTTATGTCAGGATCCGCCCCCGCCGTGCGGGTGCGCAGGCCCTCAGCGGGCGCGGGGCTGCCGTGGTGCGGTTACACTGCGCGCGGAAAAGCTGCCCGGCTTTCGCGCTACGGCCACAGGTGGGGTTGCGGCCAGCGCGCCACCGTCACGCCCACACCGATCGAGACGAGCAGCAGCAAGGTAAGGGCCAGGCCGATCAGCAGGCGCCGCATCGCTCGATGATAACCCGATAACCGCCGCGCAAAATCACGTGCCCTCGCCACTCGCGATCTGTCTGCTCGCTTCCGAGGCCGAGCCGCTGTCCAAGACCGGCGGACTGGCGGACGTGGCCGGGGCGCTGGCCAGGTACCTGCACGCCGCAGGACACGACGTACGGCTGTTCACGCCGGGCTACGCCTCGATCGACCGCGGCGCATGGGCGGCGCGAGCGCTGCCAGCCCTCGCAGACGTTGCACTCGAAATCGGCCCGCGCCGCTACGTGTTCTCGGTGTTGCAGGTAGAGCTCCCCGGAGGGGCTCCGGCCTACCTCATCGACTGCCCGGCGCTGTATGCGCGCGCCACGCTCTACACCAGCGAGCCGGACGAGCACGTGCGCTTCCTGGTGCTCACCCGTGCGGCGCTCATCGCCTGCGAGCGCATGGCGTGGACCCCCCAGGTCGTGCATTGCAATGACTGGCACACCGCGTTCGCGCCCCTCTACCTGCGCACGCTGTGGGCCGGCAAGCGTGCGTTCGCCCGCAGCCGCACGCTCCTCACCATCCACAACATCGGCTACCAGGGGATCTTTGCGGCCGCCGAGGTTGCGGACCTCGGGCTTAACGAGGCGGCACGGTCGCTGTTGGACGCTCCCGATCTGGCCGCCGGTCGCATCAACGCGCTGCGCCACGGGATCCTGTACGCCGACGCCGTCAGCACCGTGAGCCCGACGCACGCGCGCGAGATCTGCTCGGACGAGTACGGCATGGGTCTGCAGGACAGCCTGCGCGTGCGCGCCGCGCAGGGAGCACTGTCCGGGATCTTGAACGGCGTCGATTACGGGGAATGGGATCCGCGCCACGACCGCTACCTGCCGGTGCATTACGACCCCGACAGCCTCGCGGTAAAGGCGCTGCTCAAGCGCCAGTTCCTCGCACGGCGCGGTCTGGGGGCCGCGCGCGGCGTGCCGCTGGCCGGGCTCGTCGGCCGCCTCGCGGTGCAAAAGGGCATCGAGCTGATGTTCGAGGCGTTACCCCGGGTGCTGCGCGCACGGCCGCTCGCCTGCGCCGTGCTCGGCAACGGCGAGCCGCGGTACGAGGAGTTCTTCGCCCGCCTCGCGCAAGAGTTCCCCGGGCGCGTCTCCTTCCATTGCGGCTACGACGACGAGCTCGCCCACTGGATCGAGGCGGCGGCCGACATGTTCCTCATGCCCTCGCGCTACGAGCCGTGCGGCCTGAACCAGATGTACAGCCTGCGCTATGGCACGGTGCCGATCGTGCGCCGTACCGGCGGACTTGCCGATTCGGTCGAGCATTACGATCCGGCGCGCGGCACGGGCACGGGGGTGGTGTTCAACGATTTCGATCCCCCGGCACTCGAGTGGGCGCTCAATACCGCGCTCGACTGGTACGCGCAGCCGACGGACTGGACGCGCATGATGAAGAATGGGATGCAGCGCGACTACTCCTGGGAGCGCCAGGGCGCCCAGTACCTGGCACTCTACCGCCGCCTCATTGCAGGCTGAAAGTGCCGTGCTCGTCGAACGGAATCGAGCGCAGCAGGCCGGAGGACAGTGACAGCTTGCCGGAGAGCCGGTACTCGATCTTCTGGGTGCCCGAGTCCGCTCCGCGCGACAGCAGCGTCATCAGTGTGCCGGCCAGATTGGTCGTTACATTGGTGTCGAACTCGGCCTCACCGAGTGCCGGTACCACGAAGCTGGCGGCGCTCTCGCCGCTGGCGAACTGCTGCCCCCCACCTCGATGGTGTAGGTGAGCCCGCCCACCGCCAGGGCGCGGGCGTTCGGATTCTGCACGCGCAGGCGCACGCGCACGTGCTGCGCGAGGAAGTCGCTGCTGAGGACCTGCACGTTCACGATCGACAGCTGCGGCGTCTCGAACCTGGGCGCCAGCGCACAGCCGCCGAGCAGCGCCAGCGCCAGGAGCGGAAAGCTGCGGTGCAGGTCACGCATGCGGCGATGGTAACAAAGCACCGCGCGCGCCTTCAGCTACAGGCGGCCGAAGGCGCCGTTGAGGCGGGCATAGCGCTGTGCCAGCTGCGGGTCGAGCGCCCCGGGCGGCAGCCGCCACAGCCAGTTGCCGCTCACCGTCCCGGGTGTATTCAGGCGCGCCGCCGAGGGCAGGCCGAGCACATCCTGCATGGGAATGACCGCGAGCTGCGCCACCGAGCCGAGCGCGGCGCGTATCAGCGGCTCGGGCATCACCGCAGGCGTCGCACGCAGGTAGAAGTCGACGCGCTGCGCGGTCGCGGCGTCGAGGGTGGCGTACCAGCCGAGCGTGGTGTCGTTGTCATGGGTACCGGTGTAGGCGACGCAGTCGCGCTCGTGCCGGTGCGGCACGTGCACATTGCCGGCCTCACCGTCGAAACCGAACTGCACCACGCGCATGCCGGGCAGCCGGAACTCGAGCTGCAGCGCACGCACGTCCGCGGTGATGACGCCGAGGTCCTCGGCGACCAGCGGCAGGTCGGGAAACTCGGCGCGCAGCCGCTGCAGCAGCTGCTCGCCCGGCGTGCCGATCCAGGTACCGCCGCGCGCATCCGCGGCGCCCGCCGGCACCGACCAGTAGGCGGCCAGCGCGCGGAAGTGATCGAGACGCAGCAGATCGAGCCGCTCGAGCTGGGCGCGCACCCGTGCCCGCCACCAGTGAAAGTCCGTGCGCTCGAGCGCCGCCCAGTCGTACACCGGGTTGCCCCACAGCTGGCCGAGCTCGGAGAAATAATCCGGGGGCACGCCACCGACCGCGGCCGGCTCTCCGCTAGCCGTGAGCTGGAAGAGCTCGCGGTGTACCCAGGTCTCCGCGGACGAGGGCCCGACGTAGAAGGGCAGATCACCGAACAGCCGCACGCCGCGCGCCTGCGCGTAGGCTCGCAGCCGCTGCCATTGCAGGTAGAAGGCGTACTGCTCGCGCTCGATGGCGCTCGCCTGTACGCCGAGCTGCCGGCGTGCCGCGGCGAGCGCTTGCCGGTCGCGATCGCGCAGCGGCGCCGGCCACTGCCAGAACGGCGCACCGCCGTGAGCGCGCGTCAGCGCCTCGAACTGCACGTAGTCGGCCAGCCACGGCGCAGAGGCGGCCAGGAACTGCGGGTCGGGCGGCGCATCCGCAGCGGGCAGCTCGGCGGGGTCGAGAAACTCGGGGTTGCCGGCGAAGTCCGAGCGCACCCAGTACGGCGAGCGGTCCGCGCCCACCGGGCCGGCGGGCAGGATCTGCCACACCGAGAAGCCCGCCTGCACGAGCCAGTCGATGAAGGCGCGGCCGCCGCGCCCGAGCGCGGCCTCGAGCGAGGACAGCGGCAGCAGCACTCCGGCGCGGCGCCGGTCGAACACGGGCAGTCGGTCTGTGGCCACGCGCGTCTCCTTGCGCAAACCCTAAAGCGCTCAGGCGCTGGCGCGCCGCATGACCCCGCCGTACTCCGGAGTCCCGTGCCCGGTCGCAATCGACATCATCAGATCGGCGGGCGGCGGCAGGTTCAGCCGCCGGTACAGCGTCACGAGCTGCCGTCGATAGAGACGATCGAACTGGCTCACCGCATCGGCCGGATTGTAGTCGCCGAACCACCAGAACCAGTCGGAAGCCTCGCACAGCGCCAGCTGGCGTCCCGCGGCGCTGCGCAGCCCCGCGTCCGGATTTGCCTGCATGACACGGTCATACGCCTCCTTGGCGTCGCATAGCAGATCCCACGCCTTGTTCTTGGCCGGATCGCCGATCCAGGTAGCGAGCGTCGCGTGTACCCAGCTGCCGGCGCATACCCGCGGCAGCGGCGCTGGCTGGATGCCGCGCGCCAGGCATTCGGACAGCGTGGTGAGCTCGAGCCGCGGATGGGCGGCGAGCTGCGCGTACAGCGCACGCAGGAAGTAGTAGCCGTTGAAGGGGTAGTGCTCCCAGGCGTTCTCACCATCGAGCGCAATCAGCACCGCGTGGTTGCCGCTGCGCTGGTACTCGCCGGCGAGCTGTACCAGCTCGTTCACCAGGTTGGCGACGGCATCATCGCCATGCCAGGTGGCGTAGGTGAAACCGATGAGGTCCGAGAGCGCGTCGTCGCGGAAGAAGCAGCTCATCCCCGTGCCGCCAAGACGATAGGGGCGGTTGTAGGCGAGCGGATCCTGGGCCGCGGCGGGGTCGCCGAGCGCGAGGCTGCGGCGCAGCACGCCGGCGCTGCTCGCCGCCCAGCGAAAGCCGCGCGCTGCCAGCAGCTCGAGCGTCGCGGCGCTCACCGCGCCCTCGGCCGGCCAGCAGCCGAGCGGGCGCGCGCCGAACGCGCGGGTGAAGACGCGGATTCCCTCCTCCACGTGCCAGGCCGCGCGTGCGGCCCCGCCCGCGTAGCCGGCGTGCGCCGGCAGTGCCATGGCCGGAACCGCATCGCGCGCACTGCGGAAGTCGAGCATCAGCGGTATCAGCGGGTGCCCGTAGGGCGTCACCGACAGCTCGCATTGCCGCGCCTCCGCCAGCGCGCGGAAGCGCGGCACGACCTGGCCGACGAGCTTGCCGATCAGCGCCAGCAGCTCGCGCCGCTGCGCGGTGGTGAAGTCGCGGCCGCGCTCGGTGAGGCGTGCCACCAGTGGGTCGGTACGGCGCACCGTCTCGCCGAGCCACGCCAGGTGGTACCAGACGGCGAGGTCGTGGATGAGCTGGTCGGAGGCATAAGCGATGCGCGCGGTGGTGCCGAGCGTCTCGGCGATCGTCGCCAGCTCCAGGTACGGCCCGAAGCGCTCGATCATCTGCTTGCGCTGCGCGCGCAGGCAGGCACGCAGCAGCTCGAGCCGCACCGGCGCCTCGACCGGTACCGGCTCGGGTCCGAGCAGCGCCAGCATCGGATCGGGCAGTGTCGCACCGGCGGCGAGGTGCTCGCCGATGCGCCAGGCGATGTCCTCGAGCTGCTCGATGAGCACCGGGCTGAAATTCACCACCGCGCGCGCGTCCGGGTTGCTCTCCAGATGCGCCGCCATGTCGGTGTAGTCCTTGATGGCGTGCAGATAGGTCCACGGCAGGGTGTACTGGCCGGTGAGCGCGTCGCGGTAATGCGGCTGGTGCATGTGCCACAGCAGGATCACCGGCAGGCGCGGCGCGGGGCTGCTCATGCGTCGGCCGGGCGTGGCGGGCGCAGCATGTCCGGCGTTACCAGCACCACGCCATTGTCGGTGACGTGAAAGCGCCGCACGTCGTCCGCGCGGTCGCTGCCGATGCGCGTGCCGTCGGGAATGTCACAGCCTTCGTCGATGATCGCGCCGTTGATCAGGCAACCGCGGCCGACTTCCGCGTTCGGCAGGATCACCGAGCGCTGGATGGTGCTGCCCTCCTCGACGCGCACGTTGGAGAACAGCAGCGACTCGCGCACCACCGCGCCGGAGATGATGCAGCCGCCGGACACCATGGAATTGATCGCCATGCCGCGGCGGCCGTCCTCGTCGAGCACGAACTTCGCCGGTGGCTGCTGCACCTGGTAGGTCCAGATCGGCCAGTCCTCGTCGTAGATGTTGAGCTCGGGGCGCACGTGCACCAGCTCGAGGTTGGCGTCGTAGTACGCATCGATCGTGCCCACGTCGCGCCAGTAGCTCTGCGCGCGCGTCTTCACGTCCTGGAACGGATAGGCGAACACCTGGCGGTCGGCAGCGATGGCTTCGGGCAGTACGTTCTTGCCGAAATCGTGGCCCGAGGCAGCATCGGCCGCGTCCGCGGCCAGCACCGCTTCCAGGAGGCGCGTGTTGAACACGTAGATGCCCATCGAGGCGAGGATGGTGTCGGGACGCCCGGGAAGCGCGTCGGGGGTCGCCGGCTTCTCGGCGAACTTCGTGACGCGGTTCCACTCCGTGGCGGTGAGCACCCCGTAGTGGTGCGACTCCTGCGCGGGCACTTCCACTACCCCGACGGTGACGTCCGCGCCCTTCTCCACGTGGTAGGCGATCATCGGGCCGTAATCCATCTTGTAGATGTGGTCGCCGGCGAGCACCAGCACGTGCTTGGGACGATGGGCGCGGATCAGCTCGATGTTCTGGTGCACGGCATCGGCGGTGCCGCGGTACCACACCGGGCCAAGCTGCTGCTGCGCCGGTACCACTTCGATGAACTCGCCGAACTCGCCGCGCAGATAGCTCCAGCCGTGTTGCACGTGCTGAATGAGCGACTGCGCCTTGTACTGTGTGAGGATCGAGATCTGGCGGATGCCCGAGTTCACGCAGTTCGACAGCACGAAGTCGATGATGCGGAACTTGCCGCCGAAGGGGGTGGCGGGCTTGCAGCGGTGCGCGGTGAGATCGCGCAGCCGCTCGCCGCGCCCGCCGGCCATGATGACGGCGAGCGTGCCGCCCGTCAGGCGGCTGACGTAGCGTCCGGAAGAAGCGCGTGCGGGCTGGCGTGACATGGGGCTGTACTACACCGCAAGGTCCGCTGTCGGTGCAACCCCGACGCGCCTCCCTAGAGGCGCTTCATGAGGCCAAGCTCGTACGGGTGCGACAACAGCTCGTGCCACGGATAGACGCGCACCTCGGTGCGGAACTGGCCGCACTCGGGCGGCTCGATGTCGAGCGCGAACACCACCGCCCCGTCGGCGTCGTGCTCGTCCGTGGCCGTGAACGTGGCCTGCCACAGACCGTCGCGCGGGCCCTGCCCGTAGGAGGACAGCGCCGGCGGCGACAGGTCGGACTCGGGCAGCAGCCGCCGTGCCAGGAACTCGAGCCGCACATCGGCGGGGTTCAGGCCGTTGAGTGCGGTGGCGACCCGCAGCCGCAGCCGCTCGCCGCGCGGCAGATCGCGCGCGCCGTCGTTGAGCAGCTTGAGGCTCACCTTCGGCCAGGCGAGACGCACGCGCTGCTTCCAGTCGGCGAGCGTGCGCGCCCCGGTACAGCCGTCGGCGGCGAGGCGTGCGTAGTGCGCGGCGGCCGGCCGGTACAGGCCCTGGGTGTAGTCGAACAGCACGCGGCGCATGTTGAAACGCGGAATGACCGTCGTCATGGCACGCTTGCTGCGTCTCACCCAGCCGCGCGGACAGCCGTTCTCGTCGCGACCGTAGTACAGGGGCAGCACCTCCTCCTCCAGCGTGCCGAGGATCAGCTCCGCCTCGAGGGCGTCGCGCCGCTCCGGATCCTGCACGTTCGCCGGCGGGATGCCCCAGCCGTTGTCGCGTTGCCAGCCTTCCGCCCACCAGCCGTCGAGGATGCTGAGGTTCAGCCGTCCATTGATGGCCGCCTTGATGCCGGACGTGCCGCTCGCCTCGAGCGGCGCGATCGGGTTGTTCAGCCACACGTCCACGCCCGACACCAGGCAGCGCGCCAGCTGCAGGTCGTAGTCCTCGAGGAACACGATGCGCCCGGCGAACTCCTGGCTGGTCATCAGCTGGCGCAGCTCGCGCAGCACCTGTTTGCCCGGCTCATCCGCCGGGTGCGCCTTGCCGGCGAACAGCAGCACCATCGGCCGGGCCGGGTTGTTCACCAGGCGGGCGAGGCGCGCGCGGTCGCGCAGCAGCAACGTCGCCCGCTTGTAGGTGGCGAAGCGCCGCGCAAAACCCACCGTCAGCACGTCCGGCCGCTGCGGATCGAGAGCGCGGGTCACGTGGCGCAGCTGCGCCGGGCTGCCGCCCTTGCGCTCGTACTCGCGCTCGAGCCGTTCGCGCACGTTGGCCAGCATGCGGCTCTTGACGTCCTGGGCCGTCGCCCAGTAGCGCTCGTCGGGTACCTCCTCGAGCGCGCGCCAGAAGTCCGCATCGCGCAGGCGTTCGCGCCACTCGCTGCCGAGCTCCAGATCGAAGAACTCCATCCAGCGCTGGTGCAGGAAGGTCGGCACGTGCACGCCGTTGGTGATGAAGCCCACCGGGTTGTCCTGCGGCGCAACTTCCGGCCACTGGTCGGCACACAGCCGCGCGGACACCGCGCCGTGGATGCGGCTCACGCCGTTGACGTGGCGCGTACCGGTGAGCGCCAGGCGCGTCATGTTGAACAGGCCCGGGGTGGAAGGCACCCGCGCCAGCTCGAGAAAGCGCTCCACCGGGATGCCGAGCTCGCGTATGAAGTCCTCGAAATTCTGCGCGATGAGCTCGTGCCCGAAGGCGTCGTGACCGGCGGCCACCGGCGTGTGTGTCGTGAAGACGCAAGCCGCCGCCACCGCTTCCAGCGCGGCGTTGAACGGCAGGCCGTGAGCGAGCTGCTCACGCAGCAGCTCGAGTATCAGGAACGCGGCGTGGCCCTCATTCAGGTGCCACACGGCCGGCTGCACGCCCAGGGCGCGCAGCGCGCGCACGCCGCCGATGCCGAGAATCATCTCCTGGCGCACGCGCGTGGAGTCATCGCCGCCGTAGAGCCGATGGGTGATGTCACGATCGGACGGGGCGTTGTCCGCGCAGTTGGTGTCGAGCAGGTACACCGGCACGCGCCCCACCTGCGCGAGCCACACGCGCGCGCTCACGTCGCGCGCGGCGATGCGCACGCGCACCGTCACCCATTCGCCCGCCGCGGTGCGCACCGGCTCGACCGGCAGGTCGCGCGGATCGCGCTCGCGGTACTCGGCGTGCTGCAGCCCGTCGTTGTCGACCATCTGCGTGAAATAGCCCTGCTCGTACAGCAGCCCGACGCCGACGAAGTTGGCGCGCGCATCGCTCGCCGCCTTGCAGTAGTCGCCGGCGAGCACGCCCAGGCCGCCGGAGTAGATCGGGAAGCTCTCGTGAAAGCCGTACTCGGCGCAGAAGTACCCTACCAGCGGACTCGCGCCGGCCGGCGCGCCGGGCTGCACGTAGGCATCGAGCGTCTCGAGCGCAACGCGGTAGCGCGCGACGTACTCCTGGTCGGTGGCGCAGCGCTCGAGGTTCGACTGGTTGACGCAGCGGATCATGAGCCGTGGATTGCCGTTGGTCTGCTTCCACAGCTCCGGATCCAGATCCTCGAACAGGGCGCGGGTCGGGCGGTGCCAGCTGAAGAACAGGTTGGCGGCGAGCTCCGGCAGGCGTGCCAGGCTCCCCGGGATCACGGGGGTGACTTCGAGGAGCGAGTTTCTCATCTCGAGCTTTCAGGAACTTCGGCGCCGGGAGTCTAGCAGCCGGGCTGACCAGTCCCGCAAAGCGCATCCCCCCGGAGAGTGCCAGTCTCAACGCCTGCCTAATACTAGTTGACCACTAATACTAGTTACTTAATAATACTATGGTATGGATGATAGCCAGCCACGCAAGTTCCAGAAAGACCTGAATTCGGGCCTCACGGCGCTCGTGCTGCTGGCTGTCCTCGAGCGCAGCACCGAGGACCTGTACGGATACGAGATCGCCAAGCATCTGCAGCGGGCCAACGAGGGCGAGGCGCTCTTCAAGGAGGGCACCGTGTACCCGGTGCTGCGCAGCCTCGCCGCGGGAGGCCTGCTCACCAGCCGCGTGGTCCCCTCCTACTCGGGGCCGCCGCGCCGCTACTACCGCATCACCGATGAGGGCCGCGCGGTGCTGCGCCAGTGGAGTGACATCTGGCGCCAGACACGCGGCTTCGTCGATCGCTTCATCGAAGGAACAGTCACATGAGTCTCAGTGCCCCCCGCTCGATCGATGACTACCTGCGGCAACTGCGCGCCGCGCTTGCCGGTGAGGATCCCGCGCTGGTCCAGGACGCGCTCTACGACGCCGAGGAGTACCTGCGCGCCGAGGTCGCCGCGCATCCCAACAAGTCCGAGGCCGACGTGCTCGAGCTCATCGCCAGCACCTACGGCGCACCCGAGGAGGTGGCCGCCGCCTACCGCGACACCGAGGTGAAGGTGAAGGCCGCCCTCAATCCAGTGCCGCGGGCCGCCGCGCCGCAGGGCGCGCTGCGGCGCCTGTTCGGCGTGTTCATGGACGCGCGCGCCTACAGCTCGCTCTTTTATATGCTGCTCACGCTCGCCACCGGCATCGTCTACTTCACCATCGTGATAGTAGGCCTGTCGCTGTCGGCGGGCCTCGCCGTCCTCATCATCGGCGTGCCGTTCTTCCTCGTCTTCATCGGCATCACGCGCGTCATGGCGCTCGGTGAAGGCCGCCTGCTGGAAGCGATCACCGGCGAGCGCATGCCGCGCCGCACGGTGCATCCGGGAGAGCCCGCCGGCTGGCTGCGCCGCATCGGCGACATGCTCAAGGACGGACGCACCTGGACTACGTTGCTGTACCTGCTGCTGATGCTGCCGCTCGGGATCCTCTACTTCACGCTCGCCGTGACCGGACTCGCCGTGGGACTGCGCCTGGCGCTGGCGCCGCTGATCGTGCTGGGGCACGACCTTTCGTTCCTGCCGTACGACTTTCCCACCGCTGTCATCCAGATCGACGACCAACACTCCTGGGGCGGCCCGCACACCATGATCGGCTCGCTGTTCGCCATGATCGCGGGGCTCGTGATCCTCGCGCTGCTGATGCACGCCGCGCGCGGGATCGCCCGCGGACACGCGCGCCTGGCCAAGGCGCTGCTGGTCCAGCCCGGCGCGTGAACAGCGGCGCGCTACACTCTCGCGCCATGCTGCGCCGCTGCCTGATCGTGTCTACGCTGAGCCTGCCGGCGCTGCTGGCAACGCTCGCCAGCGGCAACCCGGCCCCCGCGCAGCCCGCGGCGGCGCACACCGCCGGGCACGGCTGCCTGCCGAGCGGCAACGGTTACCTGCGCGCCCGCATCCGCGGCGCGGTGAATCTCGATGTCGACTGGCATAACGGCGAGATCGAATGCGCCGGCGGGCCGCGCGCCGACGGCAGCGGGATGCGCGTGAGCTTCGCCGGCCCGCAGCACGCGGACGGGCGGCGGCTGCGCCTGGTGTTCGGCCTGGGCACGGCGCGCGAGGGGCGTGCCGGCCGCGAGCTGCCGACCAATCTCACCGTGATCCTCGAGGGTGAGCAGCGGCTGTTCACCACCCGCGGCGAGAACAATTGCACCGTCGACGAGCTGCGCCAGGAGCGTGTCGGTGCCCCCGGCGCAGCGCGCCGTGCCTGGCGGGTGGTGGCGCGCGGTTTCTGCTTCGCGCCTGCGAGCACCTTGAGCCGCGATGCACACATCCTGGTCAGCCGCTTCGATTTCGCCGGCACTGTCGTGTTCGGCGATGAGCCGCTGGAGCAACCTCTCCCCGCCGCCCCCAGACCATAGGTTCAGCCATGTCAGAACGACCCCTGCGCATCCCCCTCCCTGCGGCACCGTGGCTTGCCATTGCCGCCTGGCTTGCCGCTGCCACGACACCGGCACAGGAGCCGCACCGGCCGCTCGATCTTGCGAGCTTTCCGCGCACCACTCTCGAGATCAGTCACCACGGCGCGGGGCACGACGCGCACCTCTACCGCTTCGACGTGTGGATCGCCGATACCCCCGAGCGTGCCGAGCAGGGGCTGATGTTCGTCAGCGATCTGCCCGAGAGCCGGGGCATGGTGTTCCCGGTGGATCCGCCGAACGTCGAGAACATGTGGATGAAGAACACCTACATCGAGCTCGACATGCTGTTCGTCGATGCTGCAGGAAGGGTGAGCAAGATCATCGAGCGCGCCGCGCCCATGTCGCTGAGCACGCTCAGCTCGGACACCAAGGTGGCCGCGGTCGTGGAGCTCAGGGGCGGGGCGGCGGCGAAGCTCGGGCTGCACACCGGCGACACGGTGCACTGGAAGGCACCCGCGCCGCACTAAAGCGCTACGGCGTCGGCGCCTTCGCCGCTGGCGTCTTGTGCCGGGAGCGACGGTGCAGGATCGGTGTCTGGATGGGCGTGCCGTACACGCGGCCGTGTGAGTGCGACGCGCCCCCGTTCACGGCCGCGGCCTCCGGGCACTCCGGCGCGCCTGGCGGGCAGGCCCCCGGGGCAGGGCCCGCGGCCATGGACGGCGCGGCCGCGGCTGCCAGCACGAGCGCCGCGAGCGTGAACGCGTAGCTGAGTTTCGTGCGCCGCTCCTCCATGGCTTCAAGTCTAGCGGGGCGGCGCGACCGGCAGAAAAACCGGGCGTGAATTGTGCGAATTGCCGCTCACTTCCGCCGGCAGCGTGGCGACAAAGCGCGGCGGCCGGCGTGCGTGACTGGCCTGCTCGTACGCATAGGCGTAGCCGATGAGCTGCTCCTCGGTGAAGGCCGCGCCGATGAACGACAGCCCCACCGGTAAGCCGTGCACGCTGCCCATGGGCACGCTGATGTGCGGATAACCGGCCACTGCGGGGGGCGTGGTGACGCCGCCGCCGAGCACGTGATCGCCGTTCACCAGGTCGGTGGTCCAGGCCGGACCCACGGTCGGCGCGACCAGCACCTGCAGTTGGTTCTTCGCCAGTGCGGCATCGATGCCCTCGGCACGTGCGCGCCGCAGTGCCCGCGCGTGCGCCTCGAGATATTGCGGATCGCTCAAAGGTCCGCGCGCCTGCGCCTCGACGAACAGCTCCTGACCGTAGAACGGCATCTCGCGCGTGACCTGGCGGTCATTGAAGGCGATCAGCTCGGCGAGCGTGCGCGGGCCACCGCCCTGGCGTGTCGCCAGGTAGCGGTTGATCCCGTCCTTGAATTCGTACGCCAGCACCACCTGCTCGTCGGCATCGAGCTTGTCGGCGGCAGCGATCTCGGCCGGGTCGACCAGCACCGCGCCGCGCGCGCGCAGCACCTCGAGGGCGCGCTCGAACAACACGTCCACTTCCTCGTGAAAGCCGGCGAACTGGCGCAGTACGCCGATACGCACCCCGCTGAGCGCGCCCGTCTCAAGCGCGCGGCGGTAGTCGGGCGGCGGATGCGCGGCGAGCGGCGCCGTCGCAGGGTCCTCGGGGTCGTAGCCCGCCAGCACGCCAAGCAGCAGCGCAGCATCGGCGACGCTGCGGGCCATCGGTCCGGCGGTGTCCTGGCTCGCCGCGATCGGGATGATCCCGGAGCGCGACACCAGACCCACCGTCGGCTTGATGCCCACCAGCGCGTTGACGCTCGCCGGACAGGTGATCGAGCCGTCGGTCTCGGTCCCGACCGCGACCACGGCGAGGTCCGCGGCAATCGCCGCGCCCGCACCGGAGCTCGAGCCGCAGGGATTGCGATCGAGCGCGTAGGGGTTGCGCGTCTGGCCGCCACGCCCGCTCCACCCGGACGAGGAGCGCTTGGAGCGGTAGTTGGCCCATTCGCTCAGGTTGGTCTTGCCGAGGATCAGTGCGCCCGCCGCGCGCAGGCGGCGCACGATGAAGGCGTCGCGCGACGGCCGCGAGTCGGCGAGCGCCAGCGACCCTGCGGTGGTCAGCATGCGGTCTGCCGTATCGATGTTGTCCTTCAGCAGCACCGGGACGCCGAACAGCACCCCGTGCGGCGCCGCGCCGGCGTCGAGCTGCGCAGCGTCGCGCGCGGCGTCGGGGTTCACCTCGAGCACCGCGCGCAGTGCCGGCCCGTGGGCGTCGAGGGCGGCGATGCGTGCCGCGTAATGCGCCTCGATGGCGCGCACCGTGCGCCGGTGGTGCTCGAGATCCGCCTGCAGCTGCGCGATCGTCGGCTCCGGCGCCGCCTGCTCGGCCGCTGTGGCGGCAGCGGCGGGCCAGGCGCTGGTCGCCGCGGCGAGCGCCGCGGTGAGCGTGCAGGCAGCGTGCGCGGCGTGGCGCGCGCCGGGCCCCTTCACTCTTCCTCGGCGCGCGGCCGCCAGGCCTGCGCCAGCTCCTGCTGCCGGCGCGGCGGCACCGGGTCATAGTGACTCAGCTCCATGGTGTAGGCGCCCTGGCCGCCGGTGAGCGCCTTGAGGCGTGACTGGTACTCGGACACTTCGGCGAGCGGCACGTAGGCGCTCAGGGTTGCGCGCTGGCCGGGCAGGGAGTTGTTGCCGTTGATGCGGGCGCGCTTGGTGGCCAGATCGCCGCTGATGTCGCCGATCGCGCTCGCCGGCGCGGTGATCGACAGCAGCATGATCGGCTCGAGCACGATCGGCGCAGCCTTGCCGAGCGCATCGAGGAACGCCTTGCGCCCGGCGGAGACGAATGCCACTTCCTTCGAGTCCACGGCGTGATACTTGCCGTCGTACACCGTGACGCGCACGTCCTGGATCGGGAAGCCGGCGAGCGCGCCCTCGGTGAGCACCTGCCGCACACCCTTCTCCACCGCCGGAATGTACTGCCCGGGAATCGCGCCGCCGACCACGTCGTCCACGAACTCGAACCCGACGCCGCGGCCGAGCGCCTCGATGCGCAGGAACACCTCGCCAAACTGCCCCGCGCCGCCGGTCTGCTTCTTGTGGCGGCAGTGCCCGTCGGCCGGTCGGGTGATGGTCTCGCGGTAGGGAATGCTCGGCGGGTGCGTCTTGACGTGCACACCGTAGCGCTCGGTCATGCGCTCGAGCAGCACGCGCAGGTGAAACTCGCCCATGCCGTAGAGCACCGTCTCATTGACCGCCGCGTGATGCTCGATGCGCACGCACGGATCCTCGGCGGTGAGCTTGTGCAGCGTGTCCGCGAGGCGCTGCTCGTCGCCGCGCCGCTCCGGCTCGATGGCAACGCCGAGCATGGCCGGCGGGAAGGCCACCGGTTTGAGGTGGTACTGGTCCTCGTCGTGCGAGTCGTGCAGCACGGCATCCAGATGCAGCTCGTCGACCTTGGCGATGGCGCAGATCTCCCCGGGCACCGCGCCGGTGATCTCGGCGGTCTCCTTGCCCAGCAGGCGAAACAGGTGGGCGATCTTGATGGGCTTGCGCGCGTCGCCGACGAACAGCTGGCTGCCCGGGCGCACCGTGCCCTGGTGCACGCGCAGCACGCCGAGCTTGCCCACGTAAGGGTCGATGGACACCTTGAAGACGTGCGCGATCACGTGGCGGGCCGGATCGGGCGTGACCGCCACGCGCTCGGCGGCTTCGCCGCTGCCCTTGAGGAACTGCGGCGGATTGCCCTCGGCGGGGTTGGGCATCAGCCGCTCGAATACCTGCAGCAGCTCCGGCACACCCGCGCCACTCTCCGCAGACGCGAAGCACACCGGCACCAGGTGACCCTCGCGCAGCGCCTGCTCGAACGGATCGTGCAGCTGCTCGGGCGAGAGTTCCTCGCCCTGCTCCAGATACAGCGCCATCAGCTGCTCGTCGAGCTCCACGACCTGGTCGATGATCTGGGTGTGCGCCGCCTCCACCGAGGAGAAGTCGGCGGCACGCGAGGGCGGCTGGAAGAAGCAGTCAACCACGGCGTCGCCACCGCCGGCCGGCAGGTTGAGCGGCAGGCACTCCGGTCCGAAGGCCGCGCGCAGCTGCTGCAGCACATCCGCGCAGTGTGCGTCGCGGCTGTCGATCTTGTTGATCACGACCAGGCGGCACAATTCGCGCTCGCGCGCGAACTCCATGATGCGCTGGGTGAAGCTGTCGACGCCGCTGGCAGCGCTCACCACGACGGCGACCGCCTCGACCGCCTCCAGCACGGCCAGCGTCTTGCCGAGGAAGTCCGCGTAGCCCGGCGTGTCGATGAGGTTGACGTGGATGTCGTGGCAATCGAAGCTGCAGATCGCCGTATCCAGGGAATGCTGCAGGCGCTTCTCCTGCGGGTCGAAGTCCGAGACCGTGGTGCCGCGCGCGAGGCTGCCGCGGCTGCGCGTCGCGCCGGCCTGCAGCAGCAACGTCTCGAGCAGCGAGGTCTTGCCCGCACCGGCCGGCCCGACCAGTGCGATGTTACGGATGCCCGAAGTCGTATACCCCATGGCGCTTGGCTCCCCCCGGCTCGTGCATTACCGGCGCCGCGCGAGCATCACCGGTTTGGCGAAAGCCTACTCCGGAAAGCCGCCCCGGGGCCAGCCAGGCACGGACGTCCGCGGCCGTGGCCACGGCCGTGCCCGCGCCAGCCGACCGGGCAGGTCCCGCGGCGTCGCGGGCGGGTTACACTCCCCTGCGCAGACAATAAGGTGAATGTGGCGCCCGAAACTCCTCCACCTGCCGCGGGGCGGCGCACAGCCAGGGCGCTGTTCCGGCGCGCGCGCTGGCAGCAGTGGCTCGGCCGCCCGCAGCAGGCGCTGGCGCTGTGCCGGCAGGCGGTGGAGCACGCCGACTACTCGCGCGCCTACACGCTCATGTCGCGTCTGACGCTGCCAGGGGAGAGCTACTTCGGCGTGCTGCGCCGGATCCACGCGTACCTCAAGCCCGCCACCTACCTGGAGATCGGCGTGGCGCGCGGCGAATCGCTGGCGCTGGCCTCGCCGGACACGGCGGCGATCGGCATCGACCCGAGCCCGCAGCTGGCGCGGCCGTTGCGCGCCAGCGAGCGGATCTTCGCCACCACCAGCGATGAGTTCTTCGCGCAGCATGACCTGCGCGCCGAATTCGGTGGCCGTGCGCTTGAGCTCGCCTTCATCGACGGCATGCACCGTTTCGAGTACGCGCTGCGCGACTTCATCAACGTCGAGCGCGCCTGCACGCGCGCTGCGGTGATCCTGGTGCACGACTGTTATCCGCTCGATGCGCGCACCGCACAGCGCGAGCAGCAGACGCGCTTCTGGAGCGGCGACATCTGGCGGCTGCTGCTGCTGCTGCGCGAGCAGCGTCCGGATCTCACGGTGCGCACCATCGGCACGCCGCCCACCGGGCTCGGCATGGTGCTGAACCCGGACCCGCGCTCGCAGGTGTTGGGTGCGCGCTGCGCGGGACTGATCGCGGAGTATCTGCGCAAGGACTTTCAGGTGCTCGCCGGGCGTCAGGCCGAAGCGCTCGGCCTGGTGCCGAACGAATGGCCGGCGATCCGCGCGCTGCTCGATGCGCGCGCCGCGCGCAGCTAGCGCGTGAAGGCGTCCTCGAGACTCGCGCGCCAGTAGCGCAGGTGAAACAGCGCGCGCTTGCGCAGCCGCACGATGAACTTCAGCCGCTCGAACAGCCACATGAGCGCCGGCGCGAGCGGCGCGGGGATCCCCGCGCGGAACACGTGGCCGTTGCGCAGCGTGCGGCTGGTGCGCAGCGCCGGGTACAGCTGCTGCACGTGGCGCAACTCCGTGTACGGATCCACCCCCATTTCCGCAAGCTTGCGGTAGAAGGCGCCGGGACGGCCGTCGCCGCTACGCGTGTGATCCATGCCGACCGCGTCCACCACGTAGATCGGCTGGCGCCCGTCGATGACCCCCGCCCAGGCGACGTCGGTGCCCCAGGTGCTGCGCGTCATGCCAAAGGTATGCAGCAGCTGTTCAAGCGCTGCGCTCGAGAAGCACGGCGCCATCACCTCGACATAGCTGACCCGGCGCAGCACGCACGCGGGGTTGCGCACCAGCGCCTTCATGGTCGTCTGCGTGAACCAGTGCAGCGCCGGCTGCGCCAGGTAGGTGTGGTAGTGCTCGCACAGCGCCAGGAAGCGCGATACGTCGCCGGGGGCGAGATACACGTCGTCGTCGAGCAGCAGCAGGTAGCGGTAGTCGAAGTCAGGCGGGCGCTGCCGCCAGAATTCCAGAAAGCCGTCGAACTTGTTGAACCCGCCCTGGCAGTAATACTCCGCGAGCTGCTCGGGCGGCGGTGCAACATACCAGCTCACGGCGCAGTCCCAGTTGCGCCCGGGGTCCTCCGCGATCAATCGGGGGTGCAACGACTCGTTGCCCGCCCGCACGAACACCAGGTATGGCCGCGGCATGCGGTAAGTCTAGCGCAAGGGGTACCATGGCACGGCCGGGCGCACCGCGAAAGCGCTTTGCGTTCACCGGCAAGGAGGCTCCATGACCGATCCCGCCGATCCGGCTGATCCCGCAAGCGAGGCACGCCGGCGCGAGAGCGCCCGCAAGATCCAGGATCAGCTCGATGAGGCGCTCGCCGACAGCTTCCCGGCGAGCGACCCGGTGTCGATCGTGACTTCGCACCAGGAGGAGGACTGGGGCGATAGCGTGCCGCCGCCCGCGCCGCCGGCCAGCGGCACAAAGCCTAAGGAGCGGTGAGCTCGAGCGCCGATCCCGCCTGGTTCACCGTGGTGAGCACGATCGGCCGCCGCCAGACCTTGTGCAGGTAGTCGAGCACCTTGCGGCTGCGCTCGAGATCCAGTCCACGGCCGTCGACCCCGCTGTCATGACCGAGCTCGAGCGTGCCGTCGTTGCGCACGCGCAGCGCCGACACGATCGGCGCACCGAAGTTGTATTTCGGCGCCAGCACCGCCTCGTGCAGCGCGGTGAGGTCGGGCTCGAGAACCTTGATCTGGCCGTCGCCGCGCGCGCTGTAACGGAACAGCTCGAGCTCCTCGGCGAGCTCGCGCGTCAGGTGATTGCGCACGAAGCCGAAGTCATCGTCCTGCTCCATGATGTGACGCGCGGCCTCCAGCCCGTCGGTGGCGACGATCTTTTCCCACATGGCGAAGCCGAGGTGGTACGGATTGATGTTGAGTGACACCTGCTGCTCGGCCGCCACCGGCCGCACCACGTCCGAGTGGCACTTGATGGCGTCGAGGTAGGCCTGCTGCGGTATGAAATCCGCTTCGCGCAGCAGGCGGGCGTGCCAGTAGGACGCCCAGCCCTCGTTCATGATCTGCGTGGCAAACACCGGGTAGAAGTAGAACGACTCCTCGCGCACCGCGAGAAAGATGTCACGCTCCCAGCTCTCCATCTCGGGCGCGTAATTGGCCACGAACCACAGCAGGTCGCGCTCCGGGTGCGGCGGCACCGGCGCGCGCTTCTTCGCCTCGACGGCGCTGCCCGCGGCCGCCGGCTCGAGAGCGGCGAAACGCTTGCGGAACGCGTCGTCGACCAGTGCCTTGGGGTCCTCGAGGTACTCCGGGTAGCGCGCGCGCCGCAGCGGCTGGTCGATGTCGACGTGCTGCTCGAGCGCCAGCGCCGCATCGAGCGCCGCTTCCACCCGCTGCATGCCGTGCGCCTCGATCGCCTGGCTGATCTGGCGCGCATGGTTGGCGGCGTGCTCGACGATGCGCTCGCTCACCTGCTCCTGGCAGCGGCGGAACAGCAGGTTGTTACGCGAGAAGTCCGCGTGCCCGAGCACGTGCGCCGTCACCAGGATGTTCTCCGCCAGGCCGTTGCTCGCGGCGAGGTAGGCGTGCCCGGGGTTGCCGGGAAACACCACTTCGAACAGCCGCGAGTGCCCCATGTGGCGCTGGATCAGCTGGTAGATGTAGCGCACGCCGAAGGACCAGTGCGGCATGCGCACCGGCAGCCCGTAGACGGCGATTTCCATCATGAAGCTGTCGGGCACCGCCTCGAAGTCGACCGGATGAAACCGCAGTCCGGATGCTGCGGCGAGCGCCTCGATGCGTCGCACGTAGCCTTGCCAGTCCTCGCTCATGGACTGCCGGCGGGTTGCGCACCGTCGGGCGCGTGCGTCTCGGCGGTGAAGAAGTGCCGCACCGCGCCCCACACGTCGTCGAAGTCGCCGAGCGCGTAGCTGCCGGCGGCGCAGCCGGCGGCGGTGAGCTCGGCAAACAGCTTGCCGGTCTCGGTGGCCAGCTGCCGCGACAGCCCGGAGGAAACCTCCACGTAGCCGGTGAAGCAGGCGTCCGCGGCGATGCTGGTGAGCATGCCGCGCGCTTCCTGGGCGTCGCTCACCGAGTTGTCGCCGTCGGAGGCGTAGAACAGGTAGATGTTGCAGCGCGCCGGGTTGTAGCGTTCGTCGATGATCTCGCGCACCTTGGCGAGCCCGGTGGAAGCTACCGTGCCGCCGGTGCCGGTCACCTGGAAGAAATCCGGCTCGTTGAATTCCCACGCCTCGGTGGTATGCGCGACGAACACCGTCTCGAGCGAGCGGTACTCGCGCCGCAGCCCCTGCACCACCCAGAAGAAGAACGTCTTGGCGAGCTTGCGGTCGCGGTCGGACATGCTGCCCGAGACATCCAGCATGAAGAACACCACCGCGTGCACCGCCGGCTGACGCCGCCGCGCCAGCTGGCGGAAGCGCAGGTCCTCGTCGATAAAGGTGGGAGTGGCGCCCGGATTGCCGCGGCGCTTCACCATCTCCTTGAACGAGCGGCGCCGGTCGAGCCGCGAGCGCGCACCGTGGCGATCCCAGCCCTCACGAACCCAGTCGCTCTCGTCGGAGGGACCGGTACGCGCCTTGAGGTTCGGCAGCTGCATCTCCTCCCAGATCCAGTCGACGATGTCGTCGACCTTGAACTCGAGCAGCAGCTGCACCTCGCCTTCGTCACGTCCGCCCGCGCCCTTCTCGCCGGGCCGCTGGTCGCGCGCCGGATCGGACAATACGTCGCCGGGCTTGGCCTTGCCCTGGCCCGCGCCCTGGGCCTCTTCCGCGCGTCGCAGGCGGAAATGGTAGTGCTCGAGCATGCGCACCGGCACGCGCACCGTGCGTGCGCCGCCGTTGATGACGTCGCCGCCGGCGATGATCTCGGGCAGATTGGCGCGCACCGCCTCGCGCACCTTCTCGTCGTGACGCAGCCAGTCGCGCGCCCCGCGCGAGAACAGCTCGTACCATTTGCCGGCCGCGGCGGGATCGGTGCCGCTGCGCTGCTTGCCCTCTCCGTCCACGTGCTAGTCGTACTCCTTTTCGGGAGGCGTGGCTACTCTTGCGCCAGCAGCGTGGTGACGTAGCTGAGCGCCTCCTTGGCGCTGTGCTCGTCGTAACCGTACTCGTTCACCAGGCGCTGCTGCACCACCGAGATCTTCTGGCGCGCATCGTCGTCCGGACGCGCGGTGGAAGTGACCAGCCGCAGCACGTCGCGCCGCTCCTCGAACAGGTACTGCTCGATCGCCTCGCGCATGCGCGCGTGGCTCGCGAGCTTGAACTTCTCGCCCGCCTTGAAGGCCACCATCGCCTTGCGCACCACTTCCTGGCGAAACGACATCTTGCCGGAGTCCGATACCTTGATCTTCTCCTCGACCGAGCGCAGGAAACGCTCGTCCGCGGCGCGGTTGTCGCCGGTGATCGGATCGGTGACCTGGCGATGATCGAGCGAGGCCTCGACCTCGTCCAGGTACTTCTCGAGCAGCTGCTGCGCTTCCTCCTCGAAGGAGGCGAACATGGCGCGGTGCACGTCCTCCTTGACCCAGCGGTTGTAGAACTCCTTGCGCGCCGTCACCAGGTGATCGATCCAGGTCTTCTTCTGCTTGGCATCCATGCGCGCATCGCTCTCGATGCCGTCCTTCAGTGCCAGCAGCAGCTCCATGCTGGTGAGGCTGTGGGTGTTGCCGCGGGTGATGGCATTGGAGATGGCATTGATGACGAAGCGCGGGCTGACGCCGTGCATGCCTTCGTCGGGAACCTCCGCCTTGAGCCGCACCGCCTCGCTCTCCGCCACGCCCTCGACCGCCTCGCCGGCATACAGCCGCAGCTTCTTCGGCAGATCGAGTCCCTCGCGCTCGGTCTTGGCGAGCCGCGTGAGGATGCTGAACACCGCGGCGAGATTCAGCACGTGTGGATCGAGGTGCACGTTGCGGAACGCGGGGGCGCCCGAGATCAGTTTCTGGTAGATACGCGATTCATCGCGGTAGGAGAGCGCGTACGGGATCTTGATGATCACCATGCGGTCGAGCAGCGCCTCGTTCTCCTTCTCCTGCAGGAACTTGTGGAACTCGGCGAGGTTGGTGTGCGCCAGGATCGTCTCGTCGAGGTAGATCAGCGGGAAGCGCGACACCTTGACGTTCTTCTCCTGCGTCAGGGTCAGCAGCAGATAGAGAAACTCGCGCTTGACCTTGAGGATCTCGATCATCTCCAGCACGCCGCGGCTGGCGGCGTACACCGCGCCCGACCACGACCAGGCGCGCGGGTCGCCCTCGTCGCCGATCTGCGCCACCTTGGCGAGATCCACCGAGCCGACCAGGTCGGCGATGTCGGCGGTGGTCGGGTCATGCGGCGCATAGGTGCCGATGCCGATGCGCGAGGCCTCGGTGATGAATACCCGCTCCACCGGCACGCGCACGAAATCGCCCTCGAACTCGCGCTCGACGAAATCGCGCGCCCACGGCGACAGCTCGCCCTGGATGTTGACACCGTAGCGTTCGCGAAACTCCGCGCGCAGGCTGGTCGGGATGAGATTGAGCGGATTCTCGCGCAGCGGCGAGCCGCGGATGGCGTACAGCGAGCCTTCGTCGGTGCGACTGTATTCCTCGAGTCCGCGTTTCAGCAGGATGGCGAGCGTCGACTTGCCGCCCGAGGGCGGCCCGAGCAGCAGCAGCAGGCGGCGGCCGACGTCCGAGCCGGCGGCCGCGGCCTTGAAGTAATCGACGACGCGCGACAGCGGCTCGTCGATGCCGAACAGCTCGCGCTTGAACAGCTCGCGCGCACGCATGTTCTCCGGCGCGTCCGGCTGGCCGGCGCGGCCGTGCCAGCGCAGCATGTCCCAGATGTATTCGTGGCTGCTGCGCGCCAGCGCCGCCGGATTGGCGGGCAGTATGTTGGCGATGAATTCCCCGAACGTCCCTTCCCAGCGCTGCGCGCGGTGCAGGCGGCTGAAGGAGCTCAGGGTATCGATGAAGTCGGCAGTGCTGCCGTGGGAACTCTGCTCAACACCGAGCGATCGCATCGTCCTTCCCTCCCATCGGGCTCATGGGTCACGCGCGGCGCCGCCGGAGGATGCCGGCGATGCCAGCTTCGTTCTCAAACTTAGTCCCAATGTCTCGCACATTGAGTGACGGCCTTCAGATCCCGGTTCACCTATTACGTTAAGACGGTCACAGGCATGGATTGTTCACTCGAAGCGGCGCACGCGCCACTGCAATCCCTGCACGGAACGCGCCAGCACCGCGGCGTTCAGCTTAAGTAGCTGATTGCAAAGCTTCCCGCCGCGCGCACCCACCCGGTGCGCGCGGTGCGGCCTGCCCCATCAGGCGGCAGCGGCGGTACGCAAGCGCACCATCGCGGCGCTGGCGCTTACCGTGCACGCGCCACGCCTGCGGCGCGTGCACCGCCAAACCGAGCAGTGCTTCAGAAAATCCCGATCTGCGGTCGCGGCACCCCGACGCAGCGTCGCGTTATTGTGAACTGACGCACTGCGTGGCTCCGGAGGCTACATATGCTGCAACGGCGAGGCATTCCGGGCTGGTTCCGCAGCGCCGTGGCCCCGCTCCGAAGGGGACGGACCGCCCGAACCCGGACGGTCTTTTCGTGGAGATACGACACGTGGTCAGTGCAGCTTCCGCCTCCCGTACGTCCGACGCAGCCACACCGGCCGCTGCAGTCAAGACGTCGCAGCCGGCGACCGACGTTACTGCCATCACCAACCGGGATGAATTCCTTCTCGAGCTCGGCCAGGCGCTCGGCGGCCAGGCCGCGGTGCGGCCGGTCGAAACGCTCGAAGCCGCGCTCGCAGCGATGGCCGGCAGCAAACGCGCCCAGGTGCTGGTGATCGATGCGGGCACGGTACCGAACGCGCGCGCCGCGGTCGATGCAGCCGGTGCGGCGCAGCCGCGCGCCGCCGTGGTGGTGTTCGCCACCGCGGCGGGTGAAAAGCAGCTGGCCACGACGCTCAAGGGCAGCAAGGTGTTTGCGGTGCTGCCCACACCGATCGACGTGCGCAAGACCGAGGCGGTGCTCAGCGGGGCCATCGCGGCGGCCGAGACCAACAAGGCAACCGCCGCAGCGACGCAGGCGACGCCGCCGCCGCTCAGCATCGGCGCGTTGCGGCCGCAGGCCGCACCGCCCGGCGCGCGCGCCGGCGCTGACAACTCACGCCGCACGCTGCTGGCGGTCGCCGCCGTGGCGGTGCTGGCCGCTGCCGCTGCGGGCGCCTGGTGGTTCTTCCAGGGGCGGCAGCCGGCCGCCGCCGCCGCCCACCCTGCGGCGATACCCGCCAGCCGCGCCACCGTGGTGGCGCCGGTCGCCGACACCTCGATCCTCCAGGGCAAGGTCGACGACCTGCTGGAGAAGGCACGACTGGCGATGCACGAGCGCCGCTTCACCGAGCCCGCCGGCGACAACGCCCTGCTCTACTACCGCTCGGCCGTCGCCGCCGACGCCAGCAACGCCGAGGCGCGTGACGGTCTGCAACGCGTGGCCGGAGTGCTCGCCGGGCGCTTCGATGAGGCCATGAACGGCGGGCGGCTGGACGAGGCCGCGCAGACGCTCGCGAACTTGAAGTCGGCCGCACCGGCCGATGCGCGCGTGGCCGCCGGCGAGCAGCGCCTGTACGGCGCGCAGATCGCCAAGGCGATCGCCGACGGCAATCTCGACCGCGCTGCCGCGCTGGTGCGCCAGGCGCAGCAGTCGAGCTCCATTCCCGCCGACCAGCTGGCGCGCTGGCGCGCGGACGTCAGCCACCGCCAGGACGATGCCAAAGTGCAGCACCTCGCCGGGCTGGTCGATGATCGCATCCGTGACGGCCACCTGGACGATCCGCAGGACAGCGCCAGGAGCTACCTGCTCGAGCTGCAGACCGCAGCGCCCGGCAACGCCGCCACGCAGCGCGCCGCCCACGCCCTGATCGGCGCCTATCTGCACAAGGCCCGCGATGCGGCGCTGGCGAAGAACAGTGCCGAGCAGCAGCGCTGGCTCGACGCGGCGCGCCGCACCGGCATGACGCCCGCCGAGGTCCTCGAGTTCGAGAAGGACGTGGCCACCGCACGCCAGAAGGCGGCGCAGGCCGACAGCGAGCGCCTGCTGCAGTCGGCCCGCGACCGGCTGCGCGACGGTCGCCTGACCGATCCGGCGCAGGACAGCGCCGCTTATTACCTGACGCAGCTGCAGTCGAGCGACCCCGGCAACGCGGCTCTCGCAGACGCCGGGCGTGCACTGGCGGCGAAGCTGATCGAGCGGGCACGCGCCGCGGTGCTCGCCGGCAAAGCGGCCGACGCCGACCTCGCGCTCGCCAAGCGCTGGGGCGCAGATCCGAAGGACCTGGCGGCCGTGCAGCAGCTGCAGCCGCCGCCGCCGCCGGCCGCGGTCGATCCGGCCACGCTCGCTGGCAACCTGAAACGCGTGCGCTCCACGCCGCCGGACTACCCGCCCAGTGCCCTGGCGCAACGCGTCAGCGGCAGCGTGACGCTCGAGTTCACCGTGGACGTGCGCGGCGACACCCGCGACATCCACGTGCTCGAGTCGACGCCGACGGGGGTGTTCGACCAGGCGGCCATCAACGCAGTGAAGCACTGGCGCTACGCGCCGATGGTGGTCAACGGCGCCGCCGTCGAGGTGCCGGTGAAGACCCACATGCGCTTCGAGCTGCCGAAGTAATAACAGGAGAGTCGCCAGCATGACCGTCGCAGCCAAAGAGCGCCGCCGTCACCTCACCACCGCCGGCATCGGCACCGCGCTCATGCTGGTGATGGGCGCCGTGCTGATCATGGGCTTCCGCCTCGCCACCCACATGCGCGCCAACATCACGGCGCTGCAGACGGCGAGCGCGCTGCAGAACTCTCCCGAGGAGGTCGCCCGCCAGCTGAACACGCTGCGCGATCGCCTGGAAGTGCGCGCCTACGCCGGCCAGGCGCTCGCCGACCTGCAGGGGACGGTCAAGCGCTTTGACCGCGAGCTGACGCAGCTTGGCACCCTGCCCGATCTGAATTCCCCGCAGCTCGGCCGGGCGCTGCTGCTGTGGCACCAGTATGCGCCGGTGCTCGACCCGGTGATCACCTTCAACGGTCAGCCCTACGTGGATTCCGACACCGCCGGCAGCGCGCTGTCGCGCGAGGGCCGCGAGCACTACGCGGCGGTCAAGCGCGCCCAGCTGTTCGCCAACGACAACGCCCAGGCGCTGCAGGACCAGCTGGCGACGCTGGCCTCGAGCCTGCAGCACAACGCTTCCGACGCCGCCGCGCGGCTGCGCGCACTGCTGTTCGCCGGCGTGCTCGCCGCGCTCGTTCTGGCGGCGGCGGCCGGTTACTTCCAGTTGACCCGCGCGCGCCACGAGCGCGCCGCGCGCGATGCCCAGGAGCAGACCCGCGACATCCTCAAGACGGTGCGCGAGGGCTTCTTCCTGCTCGACGCCAACTATCGCATCGGCTCGGTATGGTCGGACGCGCTGACGCGCATGTTCAGTCGCAACGACTTCGCCGGCCTGACCTTCGAGGAGCTGCTCAGGGACCTCGTGCCGCCGGCGACGCTCGCGACCGCGACCAAGTACATCAAGCTCCTGTGGGGCGACCGCGCCCACGAGAACCTGATGAAGAGCATCAATCCGCTCGGCCAGCTCGAGATCACCATGGACAACGGCCACGGCGGCAAGGAAACCCGCTACCTGCAGTTCGACTTCCACCGCGTGATGGGAGCGGAGGGTATCAAGCACGTGCTGTGCGCGGTCGGCGACATCACCTCCAGCGTGCTGCTGGCGCGCGAGCTGCAGGAGTCGCAGGAGAACGCCAACCAACAGCTCGACATGATGCTCGGCATGATGCACGTCGATCCGCTGCAGCTGGTGTCGTTCCTCGATACCGCGGAGACCGGACTGAAGCTGGTCAACACCATCCTCAAGGAACCGGCGCGCACCGACGCGGAGTTCCGCAAGAAGCTCGGCGGGCTGTTCCGCGAGCTGCACGCCATCAAGGGCGAAGCCTCGGCGCTCAATCTGAAGTCGGTGGCCAGCCGCGTGCACGCGCTCGAGGACATGGTGAGCGAATGCAAGAAGAAGCAGGAGCTCACCGGCAGCGACTTCCTGCCGATGGTGCTCAAGCTCGATGAGCTGCTCGCGCACCTGCGCAGCGTGCGCGAGATGGCCGCGCGGCTCACGGTGCTGAAGGACACGGTTCCCGGCGCGGCGGCGGCGGCCGCCGCCGCCGCCGCGGCCGCCGCTGCGCCCGCACCGCAAGTCGCGCCGCCCAAGCAGGCGAAGGCGACCGCCAGGCACGGCGCCGACCCGAGCGCGACGGGGCCCACCCGCCGCGCCGAAGACCTGTCGCCGACGCTGCAGTCGCTCGCCGAGCGGCTGGCCGAGGATCACGCCAAGCGCTTCAAGCTGACGCTGCGGGGCCTCGCGGACGTCCCGGCGCAGTACACGCCGACGATCAAGGACTGTCTCATCCAGATGCTGCGCAATGCCGCGGTGCACGGCATCGAACCGCCCGAGGTGCGCCGCGCCCAGCTCAAGGAGGACGCCGGCACGGTGCTCGTCGAGTTCCGCAAGTCCGCCGACGGCTACGAGCTGGTGTTCGAGGATGACGGCGCGGGTATCGCCCCGGATTCACTCAAGGCGGCGGCCGTGAAGCGCCGGCTCATCAGCGAGGAAGAGGCGGCCGGCATGGACACGCGCACCGCGATGTCGCTGATCTTCCGGCCGGGCTTCTCCACGCAGGAAGAGGTCTCCATGGACGCCGGCCGCGGCGTCGGGATGGACGTGGTGGCGCGCAGTGTGTATTCGCTCGGCGGCAAAATCGGCGTCAGCACGCACCCGGGCAAGTTCACGCGCTTCAAGATCGTGCTGCCGGTCGCCACCGCCAGCACCGCGGTCGCCTGAGGCGGACGGAAGCGCACATGAGCGGCAACGGCGGTGGCATGAATGGCAGGCGATCCTACAAGCTGATGATCGTCGACGACTCGAACATCATGCGCCGGCGCATCGAGCGCTCGCAGCAGTTCGAGGAGCTGCAGCTGGTCGGCACGGCCGGCAACGGCTTCGAGGCGCTCGAGCTGTTCAAACGGACCGATCCGGACGTGGTGACCATGGACCTCACCATGCCGCGCATGGACGGCATTGAATGCATCGGGCAGCTGGTCGCCCTGAAGCCGGCGGTGCGCATCCTGGTGATATCGGCCCTCGCCGACAAGGCGACCGCGGTCGAGGCCATGGAGAAGGGCGCCAACGGTTTCCTCAACAAGCCGTTCACCGACCGGCAGCTGAACGAAGCCATCGCGGAGCTGATGCGCTAGCTGCAGCGCACCTCGCCACCGCAGGAACACCGCGCCATGCTGTACGAACAGGAGCTCAAGACCTTCGTCGAAGGGACGACGAATTTCTTCGAGGTGGCCGCACAACAGGCGGCCACCATCGGCTCACCGTACCTGATGGAAGGCTCGCCGGCGGTGCATGAGTACACCGGCATCATCAACATCTCGGGCAAGCGCGAGGGCGTGGTGTACTTCACCGCTCCCAAGGCGATGCTGACCGTGCTGCTGATGAAGATGCAGGAGAACGACTTCAGCCACGAGACCATGAAGGACCTGGTGGGGGAAGTAGCCAACACCATCTCGGGCAACGCGCGTCGTGACTTCGGCCGCGATTTCGTGATCTCGGTGCCGAGCGTGCTGTCCGGCGAGAAACCGGAGCTGGCGCACAAGCCCGGCCAGCGCGCCTTCATCATCCCGATCAACTGGCGCAGCCACTCGGCGAAGCTGGTGGTGTCGCTGACCTGAGCGCTAGCCAGCGGCGCTCGCCGCCGTCTCCTCGTCGGCGCGCAGCCGGTAGCCGAGCCCGGTCTCGGTCAGAAGGTAACGCGGCTGCCGCGGGTCCGGCTCGAGCTTGGCGCGCAGGTTCTTGATGCACACCCTGAGGCTGCGCGAGTCGTCCTGGCGCTGCGGGCCCCACACCTCGCGGATCAGCTGACGCTGCGTGACGATGCCGCCGAGGTGGCGCGCCAGGCAGGCGAGCACGCGGTACTCGAGCGGCGTGAGGTGCACTTCGCCCGCCGCTGCGCGCGCCTCGCGCCGGGCGAGATCGACGCGCAGCGCAGCGAACTGCAGCTGGGCTGCGGGCGCGGCGCCGCGCACGTCGCGGCGCAGCGCCGCGCGCAGCCGCGCCAGCAGCTCGGGCGCACTGAAGGGCTTGGTGACGTAGTCGTCCGCGCCGGCATCGAGCGCGGCAATCTTCTGCTCCTCCATGGTACGCGCCGACAGCACCACGATCGGCACCTGCGACCAGCCGCGCACGCGGCGGATCACGTTCAGACCGTCCTCGTCGGGCAGGCCCAGATCAACCAGCAGCAGGTCCGGCTTGTGGCTGCGCGCCTCGATCTCGGCGCGCTGCGCGGTGTCGGCTTCGACGCAGCGGTAGCCGTGCGCCTCGAGCAGCACGCGCAGCACCCGGCGGATGTCCGGCTCGTCCTCGACGATCAGCAGCTGATGCATCGCCTGGGTCACGCGGCGCCCTCGGTGCACGGCAGCGTGAAGGTGAGGCGCGCCCCGCCGCCCGGGCGGCGCTGCGCCTCGATCTCCCCGCCGTGAGCGCGCACCACCGCCTGGCAGATGGCCAGCCCCAGTCCGACGCCCACCACGGTGCCCTCGTCGCTGCCGCGCTGAAACTTGTCGAACAGCCGCGCCGGATCCCCTGCTGGCAGCCCCGGACCCTCGTCGTCGAGCGTCACGCGCACGAAATCGCGCTCCGGCTCGACTGCGGCCGACAGCGTGGCGCGCGTGCCGGGCGGAGTGTACTTGGCAATGTTGTCGAACAGGTTGGTGAACACCTGCACGATCAGCGTGGCGTCGACCCACACCGGCGGCAGCTCCGCGGGCAGATGCACCTCGATGCGGTGGCCGGCGAGCTTGTCGCTGTAGGCGGTGAGCGCGCTGCCGACCAGGTCATCGAGCATCTGCCAGTCGCGCCGCAGCACCACCTGGCCCGATTCCAGGCGCACCAGCTCGAGAACGTTCGTGACCAGCTCCGACATCTCGCGCGCCTTGGTCTCCACCGAGCGCGCCAGCTGCACCCGGGTCGCTTCGTCGAGACTGGCGCCGTGCTGCGCCAGCGTGCTGCCCGCGCCGGCGATCACCGCGAGCGGCGTGCGCAGATCGTGGGAGATGGACGCGAGCAGCGTGTTGCGCAGCGTCTCGCGCTCGGCGGCCAGGCTCGAGGCTTCCGCCACTTCCGCCAGGCGGGCGCGCTCCAGGGCGAGTGCGATCTGCCCGGCGAAGGTGCCGAGCAGGTGGCTCTGCTCGGGCAGCAGCACGCGCCGCACGTTGTTCGCCAGCACCGCCAGCACTCCCACCGTGCGCCGCTCGTCGCCGAGCGGCACGTACAGCCCGGGAGAGGCCGGCAGCGTGTCGGAGCCGAGTCCGGCGCGCCGACCGTGATCGGCGACCCACTGCGCCACCGCGAGATCCGCGTGACGAAACGAGCTCTCCAGCGGCGGGTCGGTCGGGTAGCGCAGCTTGCCGCCGGCCGAGGGCAGCAGCACCACTGCCTGGGCCGCGAACACTTCCGCGACATGGCGCACCGCCACGCGCGCCATGTTGTCGATGCCGCGCGTGGCGGCCAGTTCGCGGCTCATGGCATATAGCAGCGCGGTGCGCCGCTCGCGCGCGCCCGCCACGCGCGTCTGCTGCCGCACGCTGGCGGTGAGCGTGGCGATGACCAGCGCAATGGTCAGCATGGCACCGAAGGTGACCAGGTACTGAGCATCCGAGACCGCCATCGAGTAGCGCGGCGGCACGAAGAAGAAATCGAACGCCGCAACGTTCAGCAGCGCCGTCACGGCCGACGGTCCGCGTCCGAGTCGCAGGCCTGCCACGGTCACCCCGAGCAGGTAGATCATGACCAGGTTGGACAGATCGAAATGCGGATACATGGCGAACGCCAGCAGCGTGCAGGCCGCGGTGATGGCCAGCGCCCAGCCGTAGCGGTCCCAGCGCAGCGCGCTGGCCGGCGGCAGAGCCGTGACCCCGGCACCGTGTGGCGCTGCTGCCGGGCGCGCCGAGGCGATCAGCACCACGTCGAAGCCGCGCGCCCGCCGCACCAGCTCGGTGGCGGTCGAGGGCCGCAGCAACGCGCGCCAGCCGCGCCGTTTCGGTGCGCCAACGATGACGCGGGTGGCGTGGCGCACGTGCGCATACTCGGCGAGCGTGGTGGCTGCCGACGGACCGTCGAGCGTCACGCTCTGGCCGCCGAGGGACTCGGCGAGGCGCAGCACCGCGATGCGCCGGTTGCGTTCGGCTTCCGACAGGCGCAGCAACGCCGGCGTCTCGACGTACACCACGATCCACTCGGCATCGAGCGCATCGGCCATGCGCTTGCCGGCGCGCACCAGCTGCTCGGCCTGCTCGTCGGGACCTACCGCCACCAGCACGCGGTCGCCGGCGATGCGCGCCTCGATACGATCGGACGGCAGCGCGCGCGAGGCGGCCTCGACGCGGTCGGCGACGCGGCGCAGCGCGATCTCGCGCAGCGCCATCAGGTTCTGCTTGCGGAAGAAGCGCTCGACAGCGGCGGTCGCGCCGTCGGCGACGTACACCTTGCCGCTACGCAGCCGGGCGATCAGGTCATCGGGGGGCAGATCGATCAGCTCGATATCGTCGGCCTCGTCGAACACATGATCGGGCAGAGTCTCGCGCTGGCGCACTCCGGTGGTCTGCAGGATCAGGTCGTTGAGGCTCTCGAGGTGCTGCACGTTGACCGTGGTCCAGACGCTGATGCCCTCCGCCAGCAGCTCGGCGACGTCCTGCCAGCGCTTCGGATGCCGCGGCGCCGGCTCTCCGCCGGTGAGGTTGGAATGCGCCAGCTCATCGACCAGCAGGATCTCGGGGTGGCGCGCCAGTGCCGCATCCAGATCGAACTCCAGGCGCACGATGCCGCGATAGTTCACCGGCAGCGGCGGCAGCCGTGGCAGCCCCTCGAGCAGCCGCTCAGTCTCGAGGCGCCCGTGCGGCTCGACATAGCCCACCACGACGTCGGTGCCGCTGCTCACGGCGCTGCGTGCCGCCTCGAGCATCGCGTAGGTCTTGCCGACCCCGGCCGAAGCGCCAAAAAAGATGCGCAGCCGCCCGCGGCGCTTGCGCGCCTCCTCCGCCTTGACTCGCTCGAGCAGCTGGTCGGGGTCAGGCCGGACGTCGGCCATGCTTCAGGTCACTTCAGCGCATCGAGTGCCAGGTTCAGCTCCAGCACGTTGACGCGCGGTTCACCGATGACGCCCAGCAACCTACCCGCGGTGTGCGCCGCAATCAATCCCTGTACGCGCGGCAGCGGCAGTGCGCGCACCCGTGCCACGCGCACCGCCTGGTAGTCGGCCGCCGCCACGCTGATGTGCGGATCCAGTCCGCTGCCGGAAGCCGTGACCAGGTCGACCGGGATAGGCGCGGGGTTGCCGGAATCGGCGGCCCGCAGCGCGACGATGCGCTCTTTGACGGCATCGGTCAGCGCCGCATTCAGCGGCCCGAGATTGGAGGCGTTCGAGGCTGTGCCGTTGTAAGGCTGCGGCGTGGTTGCGGACGGACGCCCCCAGAAGTGCCCCGGGTCGGCGAAGTTCTGACCGATGAGCGCCGAGCCGACCGCGCGGCCGTCGCGCTGGATGAGGCTGCCCGCGGCCTCAGCCGGAAACAGCAGCCGCGCGAGCACGGTCACGAGCAGCGGGTAAACGATGCCGGTGAGGAGCGTCAGCAGCACGAACAGCACGATGGCCGGTCGCAGCAGCGCGCCACGCGCGGGCGCCCCCGCGGGGACTGGCGGTGCAGACTGTGGATTCATGGCGGCTCCTGGGGCTCAGGTGAGGCGCGCGAGCACCAGCACCACGTCGATGAGCTTGATGCCGAGGAACGGCACCACGATGCCGCCCAGCCCGTAGACCAGCAGGTTGCGCCGCAGCAGCGTGGCGGCGCCGAGCGGCCGGTAGCGAACCCCCTGCAGGGCGAGCGGAATGAGCACCACGATGATCAGTGCGTTGAAGATCACCGCGGCAAGGATCGCCGAAAACGGACTCGCCAGGCGCATGACGTTGAGCGCATTCAACTGCGGGTAGGTGGTGACGAACGCCGCCGGAATGATGGCGAAGTACTTGGCGACGTCGTTGGCGATCGAGAAGGTGGTGAGCGCGCCGCGGGTCATCAGCATCTGCTTGCCGGTCTCCACCACCTCAATGAGCTTGGTCGGGTTCGAATCCAGATCGACCATGTTGCCCGCTTCCTTGGCGGCCTGGGTGCCGGTATTCATGGCGACCGCCACGTCCGCCTGGGCGAGTGCCGGGGCATCGTTGGTGCCGTCGCCGGTCATCGCCACCAGCCTGCCGGCCGCCTGGTGCTCGCGGATCAGTTTGAGCTTGGCTTCCGGGGTCGCTTCGGCGAGAAAGCCGTCCACACCCGACTCCGCGGCGATCGCCGCGGCGGTGAGCGGGTTGTCACCGGTGATCATGACCGTCTTGATGCCCATGCGGCGCAACTCCCCGAAGCGCTCGCGGATACCGCCCTTGACGATGTCCTTCAGCTCGATGATGCCGAGCACGCGCGGCCCGTCGCTGACCACCAGCGGGGTGCTGCCGCGGCGGGCGACGTCCTGCACCGTGCTGAGCACCGCGCGCGGGAAGACCTGACCGGACGCCTCGACGTGGCGCTGAATGGCATCGGCCGCACCCTTGCGCACCTGGCGCGTGCCGATGTCGACGCCGCTCATGCGAGTCAAAGCAGAGAAAGGCACGAAGCTGGCGCCGAGCGAGGCGAGATCGCGCTCGCGCAGGCTGAACCGCTGCTTGGCGAGCACCACGACGCTGCGCCCTTCCGGCGTCTCATCCGCGAGCGAGGCGAGCTGGGCGGCGTCGGCAAGCTCCTCTTCGCTCACGCCGACGGCGGGCATGAAGGCGGCGGCCTGGCGGTTGCCGAGCGTGATCGTGCCGGTCTTGTCGAGCAGCAGCACGTCGACGTCCCCGGCGGCCTCGACCGCGCGGCCGGAGGTGGCGATGACGTTGGCCTGCAGCATGCGGCTCATGCCCGCGACGCCGATCGCCGACAGCAGCGCGCCGATGGTGGTGGGGATCAGGCACACCAGCAGCGCGATGAGCGCCGTGATGGTGATCGGCACGCCGAGCTTCGCCACCGCGACGCTGTAGAGCGAGTACGGCAGCAGCGTCGCCGTCGCCAGCAGAAACACCAGGGTCAGTGCCACCAGCAGAATGGTGAGGGCGATCTCGTTCGGCGTCTTCTGACGGCGCGCGCTCTCCACCATCGCGATCATGCGGTCGAGGAAGGTCTCGCCGGGGTTCACCGTGACCCGCACCACGATCCAGTCCGACAGCACGCGTGTGCCGCCGGTCACCGCCGAGAAGTCCCCGCCCGACTCGCGGATCACCGGCGCGGATTCCCCGGTAATGGCGCTCTCGTCCACCGAGGCGGCCCCGGAGATCACCTCGCCGTCGGCCGGCACGTAGTCACCCGCCTCGACCAGCACCACGTCGCCGCGCCGCAGGTCCTCGGCCCGCACGCTGCGGCTGCCGCTACGCCTGGCGGGATCATCGAGCTTCTTGGCAAACACCGTCTGGCGCAGACCACGCAGCGCCGCCGCCTGCGCCTTGCTGCGCCCCTCGGCGAGCGCCTCGGCGAAATTGGCGAACAGCACCGTGAACCACAGCCACAGCGCGATGTTGAAAATGAACCAGGCCGGCGCTTCGCCGGCGCCGCCGAGCGCCTGCAGCCACAACACGCTGGTGAGGACGCTGCCGATGTAGACCACGAACATCACCGGGTTGCGCCACTGCAGCCTTGGTGAGAGCTTGCGCAGCGCGTCGATGCCCGCGGGGAGGAGCAGCGAACGGTCGAACAGACGCAGCTCGCGGCGCGTCACGGCCGCCCCCACAGCATCACCTGCTCGACGATCGGGCCGAGCGCGAGCGCCGGCACGAAGGTGAGCGCGCCCACCAGCAGCACCGTACCGATCAGCAGCACCACGAAGGTCGGCCCGTGCGTGGGCATGGTGCCGTCGCTCACCGGTATACGCTTCTTCGCCGCCATCGAGCCGGCCACGGCGAGTACCGCGACGATCGGCCAGAAGCGCCCGAGCCACATGGTGAGCGCGAGCGCGACGTTGTAGAAAGGAGTGTTGGCCGAGATACCGCCGAAGGCGCTGCCGTTGTTGTTGCCCGCCGAGGAGAAGGCGTACAGGATCTCAGAGAAGCCATGGGCGCCCGGATTGCCGACCGCGGCACGACCGGCGTCCACGCTCACGGCGATCGCCGTGCCGGTGAGCACGATGAAGGGCATCACCAGGATCGCGATCGAGCTCATCTTCATCTCGAAGGACTCGATCTTCTTGCCGAGGTACTCGGGCGTGCGCCCGATCATGAGTCCGGCGATGAACACCCCGACGATGGCGAAGATCAGCATGGAGTAAAGGCCCGTGCCCACCCCGCCGAAAACCACCTCGCCGAGCTGCATCTGGAACAGCGGCACGAAGCCACCGAGCGGCGTGTACGAGTCGTGCATGCCGTTGACCGCGCCACACGAGGTCGCGGTCGTGACTGCGGCGAACAGCGCGGAGGCCGCGATGCCGAAGCGCGTTTCCTTGCCTTCCATGTTGCCGCCGGCCTGGGTGGCGCTCGCGGCCTGATCGACACCGAGGCGCGCGATGAGCGGATTGCCCTGCTGCTCGCTGTGCTCGACCACCAGCAGCAGCGCCACGAACAGCAGCGCCATCGCGGCGAGCACCGCCCAGCCCTGGCGCGCGTCCCCGACCATGCGGCCGAAGGTGTAGGTGAGCGCGGCGGGAATGGCCAGGATCGCCAGCATCTCCAGCAGGTTCGACAGCGCGGTCGGATTCTCGTAGGGGTGGGCGGAGTTCGCGTTGAGGAAGCCGCCGCCGTTGGTGCCGAGCTCCTTGATGCTCTCCTGGGAGGCGATCGGTCCCATCGGCAGGGTCTGGGTGCGCGTGCTCTGGCTTTCCTGCACGGGGTTGCCGGTGGCGTCCTTGACGGGGTTGCCCGCGGCGTCGGTCTTCGGCTGCTGCCAGGTGAGCGTCTCGAGCGTGGTGACGTCCTGGTAGGCGCGAAAATTCTGGATCACCCCCTGCGACACCAGCGCCAGCGCCAGCAGCAACGCCAGCGGCAGCAGCACGTACAGCGTGGCGCGCGTCAGGTCGACCCACAGATTGCCGATGGTGGCCGCGCTGTGCCGTGCCAGGCCGCGCACCAGCACGATCGACACCACGATGCCGCTGGCGGCCGACAGGAAATTCTGCACCGCAAGACCGGCCATCTGCGTCAGGTAGCTCATGGCGGACTCGCCGGAGTACCCCTGCCAGTTGGTGTTGGTGACGAAGCTCACCGCGGTGTTGAAGGCCGAGTCGGGCGACAGGTTGGTAAAGTGCTGCGGGTTGAGCGGCAGCCATGCCTGCAGGCGCTGCAGCCCATACACCGTCAGCGCCCCGAGCGTATTGAACAGCAGCAGCCCGACGGCGTATTCCTTCCAATCCATCTCGCGCGCCGGGTCGATGCCGCACAGCCGCCAGGTGCAGCGCTCGAGCCGCGCGCCGGCACGCAGCGCCCAGATGGCGCGGCCCTCGAACACGTTCGCCATGTACAACCCGAGCGGCTTGACGCACGCCAGCACCAGCAGCAGGAACACCCCGATCAGGGCCCAGGTGAGCGCCGTCATCAGAACTTCTCAGGCTTGAGCAGCGCGTACAGCAGATAGGCGAACAGCGCCACCGTCAGCAACCCGCTCACCGCGTAGACGACGTTCATGCGCTCCTCGCCAGGCGCGCGAACGCCACCACCAGCGCGTGGCTGCCCGCATACAGAAGCAGCACGGCGAGGATGAATATCAGGTCCATGTTGGGTAGCCGCGTTCGAGACGAGGGGAACGGGAAAGTTACCGTCCCCGGTGTGAGTAGTGCGTGAGGAATCGCGCTGCCGCGAATTGTGACGGCTGCACTGTTACCAGGGGGCGCTGATGCGCGAGATTGGCGCCCGATGTACCGCAGCGCGCTCGGCCTGATCACACTGCGTCGCCAGCTGGCGGAGCGCCATGCTCGCATCTACCGGCTGTGGGTTACGGCACGCAATGCCTACCGCCGCCTGCACGCCGCCCCGGTGCAGAATCTGCCCGCCTTGCGCGCCGCTGCCGCGCGGCTCGATCAGCTTGACCGCGGACGTGCGGCGCTGCGGCGCGACCTCAAGGCGCTGTCGGACTGAAAAGCCGCGCCAGCTAGCGGCGCTCGCCGAGCACTCGTGCCGGCAGCAGGATCAGCGCGCGCAGCAGCGCAAATACGCCCTCGACCGCGATGCCCACCAGCCGCAACGGCAGCAGCAGCAGCCACACCAGCGGGTAGAGCAGCAGCGCCAGCAGCGCGACCGGCCAGCACACCACCAACAGCAGCAGCCACAGCAGGAATGTGATCATTGACGTTGCCTTACACCCGCGCCTAGAGTCCGCGCCGACCCGTTGGTATTGTAGCTGCATCCGAGGGCACCGGCGTTGAGCGCGAGTTTCCGTCCCTGCCCGGCACTGCATCCCGGGGATTGCGTCGCGGTCATCGCGCCGGCGAGCGGCTTCGACCGCGCGGCGTTCGACGCCGGGCTGGCGCTGGTCGACGCCCGCTACGAGAGCGTCTACGGACCGGGGATCTTCGAGCGCCAGCGCTACCTCGCCGGCAGCGACGGGCGGCGACTCGATGAGCTCAACGCCGCGCTCGCCGATCCCGAGGTGCGCGCGCTGTTCTGCGCCCGCGGCGGTTATGGCGCCACGCGGCTGCTCGGCCGGCTGCGCGCTGCGGACCCGTCCGCTGCGGCGAAGCTGCTGATCGGTTTCTCGGACATCACGGCGCTGCACCTGTGGATGCAGGCGCACGGTCGCATCAGCATTCACGGCCCGGTGCTGACGCAGCTCGGCCGCCTGCCGCGGGCCACCTGCGAGCGCCTCTTCGGCCTGCTCGAGTCGAGCGCCCCGGCCGCCGCGCTGCGCGGCGCCGCCACCTATGTGGGCGGCGTCGCCGAGGGGCCGCTGCTCGGCGGCAATCTCTCGGTGTTCTCACGCGTGCTCGGCACGCCGTTCATGCCCGCCATCGACGGCGCCGTGCTGCTGCTCGAGGACCAGGGCGAGCGCCCCTACCGTCTCGATCGCATGTGGACGCATCTGCAGCTTGCCGGCGTGTTCGACCGCGTACGCGGCATCGTGCTCGGCACCTTCACCGGCTGTGAGGAGCCGGATGCCGCCTATGGCAGCGCCGACGTGCTGCGCGAGCTGGCCGAGGCGACCGGGCTGCCGTGCGCCGCGGGCTTTCCGATCGGGCACGGCGACGTCAACGAGCCGGTGCCGCTCGGCGCCGCCGTGCGGCTCGACGCCGACAGCGCGACCCTCACCTTCCTGCAGGCCGCCGTCACGGGCTAGCGAACAGCGAGCCTCCCGTGCCGACCATCGCCGCCCGCACCAGCGGAATGGGCGGTCCGCCGTATGACAGAAAGCGGTCGTGGAAGTCATGCCAGTAGCGGCGCGGATCCTGCGCCGACCCGCCACCGGGCTGGCGGGCAATCCAGTCCGCGCGCAGCTTGAGGATCATGAGCTTGCCGAGCGTGTAATTCAGGTACTGCGGGTCGAAGGTGCCGCGCGCCGCCTGCTGGCGCGCGCTGCCGGGATCGGCGAAGGCGCTGTCGCGGAACAGGCGCTCGGATTGCGCAACCGTCATGCCCTGGGTGTGCAGACCGATGGCCGAGAGGAAACGCACGTTGCGCAACAGCGCGTCGAGCAGCTGCCCGACGTGCTGCTCCGGATCGCCGTCGCCCAGGCCCTCGTCCCACATCATCTCCTCGGCGTAGTGCGCCCAGCCCTCGGCGTACGCATAGCCGACCCACAGGGCCGCGACCTGGGAAGGATTGCGGTTGGAATGCAGGAACTGCAGGAAGTGGCCGGGCCAGACCTCGTGGACGCTGGTGTAGAGCAGCGTGGCCTTGCCGCGGATATAGGCGGCGCGCTCCGGCGCACTCCATTTCGGGTCCGGCGGCGCGATGTTGTAGACGTAGGCCACCCCCTTGTCGTACGGACCGGGAATGTTGATGTAGGCGAAGTTGGCGCGGTTGTAGGGTGGTGCTTCCGCGACCTGCGGCACCTCCTCGCTCGGGATGCTGACGATGCCGTGCGCCACGACGAAGGCGCGCAGGCCGGCGAGCTGCGCCCGCGCGCCCTCGACCACGCCGCCGCCGGGCTTGTCGGCGCGCATCTTCTGCACGCACGCCGCCAGCGTGCCGTGCGGCAGGTAGCGGGCGCACGCGGCGCGCAGCGCCAGCGTGTTGCGCTCCAGATCGGCGCGGCCGACGGCGAGCAGCTGCGCGATGGGAACGTCGACGCGCTCGGTGGTGCGCAGCATCTCGAGGAACAGCGGCTCGCCGAGGGCGAACGAGCCTGCGCTGCGCGAGCGCTCGCTCTCGAGCCACGACTTCAGCCCGTCCATCGCGGCCGCAGCCGCGGCGGTCGTCGCGGCGAGCTCGCGCTGGGCCGCGGGGTCCTGGACGGATGCGAACAGCGCCGGCGCGTCCTGGCGATAGAAGCGCGCAAAGCCGCCGAAGCCGTCGATGCCGCGCTGCACGAAGGTCGGCGGCAGCGGCGTGCGCAGATTGGCGCGGATGTCGGCGGCGAGGCGCGGAATCGAGCGCAGGTAGCCGATGTAGCCGCGCAGGCGCGTGGCGAGCGGTGCATAGTCGCGGTTGAGGTAGACGTCGGGGTCGAGCTGACCGATGTACCAGGCGGTGTTGGCGAACGGAAAGCGCGCACCATCCAGCCAGAACAGGTTGCCGTCGATCACCGTGAGCAGGTACTCGCGCTCGAAGCGCTCGTCGGGGGTCATGGTGGCGAGGTCGAAGGAGCGCGCCTGGGTGCGCAGCCTCTGCAGGCGCGCGACCTCGTGGGCGATGCCGGCGCCGCTCAGGTCCGGCATCTGGCCATCGAACTCGTGGCGCCCGGCCTGCACCGCGAAGAACGGGTTGGCCTTGAAATAGCTGTCGATGAAGCTCGCGGCAAATTCCGGCCAGGGGTCGTGCGGGACCGCCGCCGGTGACGTCGGCGGCGGTGGCGGTGTACCGCTGCACGAGGCGAGCACCAGGGCCAGTGCCGCAGTCATAGCGCGCACGGTGAGCATTTCGCGCCCTCCTTCAGTCCAGCCGCCGCACCTCGAGCGCGAGCAATGCCCCGCCGGCGTCGCGTTCGGCATGAAACTCGATCGGCCGGCAGCACACCTCGCAATCCTCCACGTACGCCGGCTCGTCCGCCGTCATATCCACGCGGGTCTCGAGCCGCTCACCGCACCAGGGACACAGCACCGCGACGAATTCCTCCGCCGTCAGGCGCTTGCCGGCGGCGGGCTCCCACACCGGCTCCAGACCGTAGAGCTCGTCGATGCTCGGCCCGTCGAGCCGCGCGATGCGCCGCCGCAGACGGTCGAGCCCGGGAGCCTGGCGTGGTTTGCTCATTTGCGCGAAAGCGGGGCGAACTGCGATGCTGCACTCATCTGCTGGAGCTGTGAGGATACGCCAATATGCGCAAACGTCGTGCCGCGGAGGTGGTGCTCGTGGCCGCCGCCGTGGCGCTTGCCGGCTGCGCAACGCATATGGCCGCCGAGCCGCCGGCCGGAGTGAGTCTGGCGGGCAACTGGAAGCTCGACCCCACCGCGAGCGATGACCCGCAGAAGCTTCTCGACAAGATGCGTGCCGAGGCTTTCAAGATCATCGCGCGCCAGCAAGCGGCGCAGGCACAGGCGCCGCCCCCGCCGGCGCGCCCGGGGACGCGCGGGGCCAACGGCGCCTCGCAATCCCAGGACAGCGTGGAGGACTCGGAGCCCGAGCCGCCGGCCGCAGCCAACGGGCGCCGCCCCGACCCGCTGCGACGTTCGCCGATGGCGCACGTGATCCAGGCCGCGGTGGACCGCGGCAATTTTCTCACCGTGCGCCAGGGCGCGGGCGAGTTCGTGCTGGATTACGGCACCTCGCGGCGCAGCTTCACGCCCGGGGCGCATAGCGTCGTGTCGGCGGAGAGTGGCGTGGGAGACCAGACCTCGGGATGGCAGGGACGCGCCTATGTCATACGGGTGCGCGCCCAGATGGGACCGGACGTGACCGAGGAGTACACGCTGTCGCCCGATGGCAGCCAGCTGATCGACAAACTGCACATCGGTGGGGGCGAGCTCCCCGCGGTGGACCTGGTACGCATATACCGCGCGACCACCGAGAGTGCCCCGCGGCTGCCCAACAGCGATTGATCTTGTCGCGCGCAAACATGCGTCGGATGATGTCCCGCTGCCGGATCGCCGCAGGGTCGGTGACGCTTCTGGCGCTGCTGTGCGCAGCTGGCGGCGCACGCGCCCAACCGCCCGCGGATGGTGCGGCGGCGGCCGACGCGTCCGCGCCCCCCGAGGTCGTGGTCGAAGGCCGCCACCAGGGGCCGCGCATGTGGATCGTACGCCGGGGCGATCACACCCTGTGGATCCTCGGCACCATCGCGCCGCTGCCGAAGAAGATGGTGTGGCAGCCGGACGCGGTGCAGGAAGTGCTGAGGCAATCGCAGCAGGTCGTGCCCGCCTGGCCTGCCTACGGTATCGGCGCCAACCCGATCACCGCGCTGCGCGTGTACATCGAGTGGCGGCGCCTGCAGAAACCGCCCGATAACCTGCCGCTGCGCGAGACGCTGCCGCCGCAGCTGTATGCGCGCGTCGCGGCGCTCGAGGTGCGCTACGATCCGCGTGATCGCAAGCTCGAGCAGATGCGCCCCATGCTGGCCGCGCGCGAGCTGCTGATGCGCGTGTTCGATGCCGCGGGCCTCGCGCTGCATAACGAGGTGCAGGACGAGGTGCTCAGCCTCGCCCGCCGGCAGGGAGTGCGCATCCACCAGGACAAGCTGCGCATCGAGGATCCGGTCCATGTGCTCAAGGACGTCGGCGCGACACCGCTCGCCGGCGAGGTCGCCTGCCTCGACGCGGTGGTCACGCTGCTCGAGACGGACCTTGGGGCGATGCAGGCGCGGGCCCGCGCCTGGGCGCTGGGCGACGTCGATGCGCTGCGCCGCCTGCCACACGCCGATGACCGCACCGCGTGCCTGGCCGCAGTCTCGACCTCCGAGCGCGTGAGGAAGCTGATCGCCGCGGCCTCCGACGACTGGTTGCTGGCGGTGCAGGACGGACTGGCGCGCAATCACGGCACGCTCGCCGTGCAGTCGATGGATCGCCTGCTGGGCACCGACGGCGCGCTCGCCGTGCTGCGCTCGCGCGGCTACGAGGTCACAGGTCCCTGAAGGCGCCTGCGCTTCAGCTGCGCAGCGCGCAGCTCCAGGCGATCGCGAGCGAGGCGAGCGCCGCGCCGCCGCTCAGCCACTGCGGCACGCGGCGCAGGCGCTGCTGCAGGCGCGGCAGGGCGGCCGCGGCTCCGAGCAGCGCGCCGGCGGCGAATCCGCCCAGATGCGCCACCACGTCCACGTCTACCTCGCTCCCCTCCCCGCCCGATCCGGTCCAGCCGAGCAGGATCACGCCGGCCACCAGCGGACCCCAGCGCCGCGCCCAGCGCTGCGGCAGCGCGAAACGTTCGCGCCACGAGTACGCCGACATCATCCCGAGCACGCTGAAGACGCAGGTCGAGGCGCCCACCGCGCGGTGCTCGGGCGGGCCGCACAGCCCCTCGAGCAGATTGGCGATCGCAGCCCCCGTGGTGGCGAGCAGCCACGCCGTGCCGCTGCCCATCTGCCGGCCGGCGAGGTAACCGAACCAGATGCCGGCGGCGAGGTTCGCCGCCAGGTGCGGGCCGTCGAGGTGCAGCGTGAGCGCCGTCCAGGCGCGCCACCACTGACCCGCCTGCACGCGCGCCGCGTCGAGCTCGCCCAGCTCGAAGGCGTCGAGCCGCACGGCGCCGCTCGAGACCGCCCAGGCCACTGCGAGCAGCACCAGCGCGTAACCGGCGCAGCCGGCCCAGGCATTCGGGTACAGCGGCGGCGGCGGCGGCAGTGGCGGCGGCGGGCGGTTCTCGGACTCGTACTGCAGCAGGTGCCGCAGCGCCTCGGGCGCGGCGGCGCTCGGGACCTGCAGGCGGAATTCCCCTTCGGCGGGGACCACCACGCCCTCGACGCCGACGGCGGTGAGCACCAGCAGCCGCTCCTCGCAGTCGCGGCGCCGGAGCGAGCGATACACCGTGGTCAGCTCCGCTGCGTACTCCCAGGGCATGTGCCCGCCCGCCGCTAAGGCGTCTGCCGGCGCAGGTCGAGCGCCGCCAGGGCGCGCCGCACCAGATCGCCGCACAGCTCGTACAGGGCGTGCGTGGAATCCTCCAGCGCGTGCGGGGTCGGCACGTAGGGAGCCAGGCCCTGTCGGTGGCGTCCGTATAACCCAACAGGGGCGGGCAGCACGGCAAGTCCTGCGGCGGCGAATTCCTGCAGCGCGCGCCACTCGTGGTCGGCATCGGTCACCAGCAGGATGCGCGTCATGCCGGCCGCCCGCAGCAGCTGTGCGGAGAACTGCGCATTCTGGAAGGTATCCCGCGAGCGATTCTCGACCCAGCGCGGCGCGACGCCGAAGTCGCGTTGCAGCGATGCGCGCATGGCGCGCGTCTCCAGGTCCGTGCCCGTCACCAGCACCGGCAGCGCCGTGCGATGCGCGAGGTAGGCGCCGTAGGTAACCCGCTCGAGCAGCTCGGCGCGCGGCGCGGGCTCGCCGCCGTACTCGGGCGCCCGTTCGGTCGGCGAGCCCCCGCCGAGAATGACGATGGCCTGCGCCTGCAGCGGCCGGCTCAGATCGAGCGGCGGGCAGCGCTGCGCCATCTGGGTCAGCGCGTCGGCCACGAGCGGCGTGGCGAGCAGCCACAGCGCACCGAGGGCTGCGAGCAGCAGCGCCCAGCCGCTGCGCCGCGCGGCAGGCCGCACACTGCCGGCGAGCAGCGCGGCACCGAGCGCGGCGAGCAGCAGCGGCCCGGCCGGCGGCAGCAGCAGCGTATGCAACAGTGTCTTGAGCGTGATGAACATGCGGCGTGCCTTGAGCCTCCCGATCAGATGCGGATCGCCTGCCAGGCGCGCGAGCGCCAGCGCAGGAACAGTGCGCTGCCCAGCACGATGACATAAATGAGTACCGCCACCCATCCGCCAAAGGCGCCCAGGCCGAACTGCGGCAGGAAGCTCACCCATCCCTGCCCCGGCGGGAAGGTGAGCGCATGGGCGAGCGGCGTCAGCAGCAGCACTCCCAGCGACAACACCAGCAGCGCGGGCACGCGCACGTCGCCGGCGCCGCGCAGGCACAGGCTGCTGCCGAGATTCAGCCCGTCGAAGAACTGGTAGGCGGCCGCCAGCCACAGCAGCTGCATGCCGATGGCGACCGCCGCGGCAGAGTCGTGGTCGTGCGCCCCGGCGAAGAACGGCAGCACCCACGGGCCGCCGAGCGCGATCAGCACCCCGATCCCGCCCATGTAGAGCGCCGCGAGCAGGATCACCCGATTGCCGACGCGCTGCGCCCATTCGCGCGCGCCCGCGCCGATCGACTGCCCGACCAGCGTCGTGCCGGCAGAGGCGATGCCGAACCCCGGCATGTAGGCAAGCGAGGTCAGCATCACCACCATCTGCGTGGCGGCGCCGCCGGCCGTGCCGAGACGTGTCTGCATCATCTGGAAGATGGCAAATGCCAGCAGGTCCGCTGCCGGGGACAGCCCCATCGGCACGCCGAGGCGCAGCTGCTGCAGCAGGCGTGCCGCGTGCGGACGCCAGGTGAGGTGCGAGCGGTAGCGCCGGCGGTAGGGACGGCGCAGGAACAGCGCCACCGCCAGCACGAGCCCAAGGAGCTGCGCGACGTTGGTGGCCCAGGCGGAGCCGGCAATCCCCCAGCCCAGGCCGAAGATGAACAGCTGGTTGAGCAGTGCGTTGGTCGAGGTGGTGAACAGCGTGATCGCGAGCGTCACGCGCGGGCGCCCGACGCCGTTGAAGAAGCCGAACATCGCCCACACCGCCGCGCCCACGAACGCCCCGCCCATGCGCGGAAACCAGAAAGCCGCGGCGAGCCGCTCGATCTGCGGATCGAAACCGAAGGGCGAGAGGATCAGGTGGCGCGCGGCTCCCACCAGCACGAACAGCGGCGCGGCGAATGCCATCGCCCACAGCGCGGTCCACACCGCCTGCCCGGCGCGCGCGTAGCGGCGCGCCCCGAAGTTCTGTGCGACCAGCGTCTGCACCGCCATGCCGGCGCCGCCGAGCACCAGCACTGCGGCGACGATGAACCACTGTACCGCGCCCACCGCGGCGAGCGCCTTGGTGGAGATGCGTCCCATGAACCACATGTCGGTGAGGTTGAGAACGATCTGCACCGCGCTGTTGGCCATGAGCGGCAGGGCGAGCGCCAGCACCGCGCGCTGATCCACGTGCACGCGGCCGCAGGAATCGACGCGCTGCGCCGGCAACGGCGCCGCAGCGCTCGCTGAGGGCTCTCGCAAATCCATGGCAACATCCTGGGCAATCGGTCATTCTCGCACCCCATGGCAACACGCGCTAAGAGCGCTGGCGGCACGCGCGGCGGCACGCGGCGGCGCGGGCGGCTGGCGCCCGGCAAGGCGGCCCGCGGGCTCGATGCCGCCGACGTCGCCCTGGCGCTCGATGCGGCCGAAGTCGCCGCACTCACGGCGCTGGTGCGCAGCGCAGGCGGCGCACCCATCGGCGCTTATCGCGAGCCGCTCGGCGGACGCGCGCTGTTGCTGGCCGCGCTGCCGCTCGCCGCCGTGCAGCCGACGCCGTTCCAGCGCGATCTGTCGCCGACCCACGCGAAGCGCCTTGCGGCGAGCATCGACGCGACCGGCGCCTTTCTTGACCCGCTGATCGTGGTGCGCGGTGAGGACGGTGGCCTGTGGACTCCCAACGGCCGCCACCGGCTGGCGGCGGCCAAGGTGCTGGGCCTCAAGCAGATCACCGCGCTCATCTCGCCGGACGAGTCCCTCGCCTACCGCATCCTCGCCCTCAACACCGAGAAAGCCCACAACCTGCGCGACCGCAGCCTCGAGGTGATCCGCATGGCGCGCAACCTCGCCGCGCGGCGCGGGCGCGAAGCGGAGAGCGCCTACAGTGCGCAGTTCGAGGCGCCGGAGCTGCTGACGCTCGGCATTGTGTACCAGCAGTCCGCGCGCTTCGCCGGCGGCGCCTACAGCTCATTCCTGAAGAAGATCGATCGCTTCAGCGAGCGCACGCTCGCTGCGAGCCTGCGCCAGCGCGAGAATTACGCCGCGCGGCTGCTGGCGATCGACGCGCGCGTCAAGACACTGGTCGCCGCGCTGCAGGCGCGCGGCTTCAAGTCGCCGTACCTGCGCAACTACGTGGTGGCGCGCATCAACCCGGTACGCTTTCACAAGGCCAAGAAGGGCGACGCGCGCCCCGCCATGCCGCTCGGCGAAGCGCTGACGCGCATGGCGGCCGCGGCGCGCTCGTTCAACCTCGGCGCGGTGTCGAACTCCGATCTCGCCTGGGTGGCGGTGGGCGCGGGTTCGGCCGATAGCTGAGGCCGAAGCCTGCGGCAAACAGCGGGGCCGCGCCGGGTGCCGGCCGCGGCGAGCGTGGCCAGGGAAACGGCAGGCGCCCGCGAAAGTCGTACTGCACCTGGCCCGCGGCGCTGCGAAACAGCACGTCGGCCACACCGCCGCCCTCGGGACCGGGGAGCCACGCGGCCACGAAGCTGTCGGACGCGGCGAGCTCGGCACCGACCGCGAGCGGCCGGCCGGAGAGAAACACGCTGACCACCGGGATGTGCTGCGCACGCAGCCGGCGCAGCAGCTCGAGGTCGTGCTTGTCCCCCGGGCTGTATTCGAGCGTGGCGAGGTCGCCGGCCCCTTCCGCATACGGGTGCTCGCCGAACACCACGATCGCGACGTCGGGGCGGTGCGTGAACGCGCCGCCGGGGCTCAAGGTCGCGGTGCCGCCGCCGGCGGCGACGCACGCCGCGACGGCTGCGTAGATCGACTCACCGTGCGCAAAGCCCTGCTTGCCGGTGAGCGTGCCCTGCCAGTCGATGGTCCAGCCGCCGCTCTGCCGCGGGATGCTGTCGGCGGCGTCCCCGGCCACCAGCACGTTCGCCGACGGTGAGAGCGGCAGCAGCTGGCGCGGGTTCTTCAGCAGCACCAGCGACTCGCGCACCGCCTGGCGCGCCACCGCGCGGTGCTCGGCCGAGCCGAGCAGCTCGTAGCGGCCGGCGAACGGACGGGCCGAGGGCGGACCTTCGCGATCGAGGTGCGCACGCAGCTTGACGCGCAGCACGCGGCGCACGGCATCGTCGAGGCGTGCAGCCGGGATCGCGCCGCTTTGCGCCATCCGCAGCGTGTTGGCGTGCAGCTCGCGCCAGCCGCCGGGCGCCATGAGCACGTCGAGCCCGGCATCGAGCGCTGCGGCGCAGGCGACCGGGCTGCAGCCGGGAAGCTGCGCGTGCCCGTCCCAGTCGCCGAGCAGCAGTCCGTCGAAACCCATGCGGCCCTTGAGCACGTCGGTGAGCAGGGCGCGGTTGCCGTGCATCCTCACCCCGTGCCAGCTCGAGTACGAGACCATCACCGCCTGCGCGCCGGCGCGCAGCGCGCCGACGTAGCCGGCCGCTGCCACCGCGATCAGCTCGCCCTCGCTCACGGTGCTGTCGCCCTGGTCGCGCCCGCCGCGCGTGGCGCCGTCGCCGATGAAGTGCTTCGGGGTCGCGAGCACATGCGCGCCGTCGAGGAACTGCGCGCTCCCGGGCTCGCCCTGCAGCCCCGTGACCATCGCGGCAGCGTAGGCGCTCACCAGCTGCGGATCGCGGGAGTAGCTCTCGTAGGTGCGCCCCCAGCGCTCATCGCGCGCCACGGCCACCGTAGGGGCGAGCACCCAGTCGAGGCCGGTGACGCGCACCTCGAGCGCCGTGATCTCGCCGATGCGGCGCACCAGCTCGGGGTCGTGGGCCGCCCCGAGGCCGATGTTGTGCGGAAAAATGGTGGCCCCGACCACGTGATCGTGTCCGTGCACCGCGTCCGTCGCCCATAGCGCGGCGATGCCGCCCGCGGCGGTCGCGGCTTCATAGAACCGGTCGGCGAGCTGCAGCCACTCACTGGCTGCCGCGAATTCGTCGTCGTTCGGCCAGGAGTTACCGCCATTCAGGACAGAACCGAGGGGATAGTGCCGCAGGTCATCGGGACTGATGCTGCCGATGTCGGCCTGAATCAGCTGGCCGACCTTCTGCTCGGGAGTCATGCGCGCGAGCAGCCGCTCGACACGCTCCTCGAGCCCGGGGTCCGCAGGCACGGGCGATGCGAGCTGCGGCCAGCGCTGCGGATGCACCCGCACAGCGGCTGCGGCGTGCGCCTGCCCGCCCGCGCCGCCCGCGGCAAGTACCGCACACGCGGCGAGCGCGCAATACGGCGCGGTCACTGCCGGTCTTCTGCTCACGTCGGTCCCTAGGATACACAGCAGAGGTTGATGCACATGCTAGAAACGCAGGTCTTTAACCCCGACAAGGGCGACAACAAGCTACGGCGCCCTGCCATCCCCGGCGCGCAGCCCGAGGCCCTTCCGGATCTGCTGCTCATCGAGCGCGCGCGCGCCGCGGATGAGCGGGCGATCGAGGCGCTGCTGCGCCGCTACTGCCGCCGGCTGTTCCGCGTCGCCTGCAGCGTGCTCATGGACGAGGAGCGCGCCGAGGCAGCCGTGCTCGAGGCGTGCTGCGCCGGCTTCTCGGATCTGTCGCGCTACGACCTGAACGGCAAGTTCGCCGCCTGGCTGACGCGGCTGGCGTTCAGCCAGGCCCGCGCGCTGCGGCGCGCGCCGGGACGTCAGGGTCAGCCGCCGGCGCTGCCGCCCGCCGCGTCGGCCGATGTGCCGTCACCCCGCACGGAGCTCGAGCAGCTCATCGGCCGCCTGCCGGAAGCTTTCCGCGCGGTTTACGTGTTGCGGATGGTCGAGGGCATCAGCGGCATCGAGACCGCGGCGTGCCTCGGGCTGCATGCGACCACGGTGCGCACGCGGCTGTTCCGTGCGCATCGGCGCCTGCCGGCGGACATGGCGCAGCGCCTGGCGGCGACCGCGGGAGTGCTGGAGCCTTCGGCCGCCTGCAGCGAGCGCATCATCACGCGCACCCTCGAGCAGCTCGCTCAGGGCTCGATGCTCACGATCTCCGCCTCGGCGCCCTGAAATGGCACGCACTCGCCGGCCTCACGCCCGAGCAGCGCCTGGGCGAGCGGCGCGACGTAGCTGAGCAGCCCTTGGGCGGCATCCGCCTCGTCTTCGCCCACGAGGCGAAACGCCTGCAGCGCATCGGCCGGCAGGCGCAGCGTGACGCGGGTGCCGAAACGCACGCGCGGCGCGGCGGCTGCCGGCTCGACGAGGCGCGCGCTGGCGCGCCGCGCGTTCCAGTAGCGCCAGTCGCGCTCGACGCGCGCGCGAGCGCCCGTATCGCCCGCCGCGCGCGCCGCCTGGCGCTGCGACTCGAGCGAGCGCAGCTGCGCTTCGATCGCGGCCAGGCCGCGTGGCGTGACGAAGTTCGCGTGCGGGCTGACGGGTCGCTCGGGAAGCTCGGCGCCGTCCTGATCCGACTCGCGCACGAACGCACGGCTCATGCGGCGAGCCCGGCGAGGCGCGCGGCCCCGGTGACAACGCAAATCCTGCGGTTCATACTCCTCACCTTCCTGGCACCGATGGTATATCAAAGGGTTAAAGCGCATCGCGAGATGCGCGTCGGAGCGCCCGCGTCTTGAACGGCGTCCTCAGTGCGTTCCTGCTGACGTTCGCCGGACTGTTTCCCATCGTCAACCCCATCGAGGGGGCGCCGTTCTTCCTCGGCCTGACCGCATCGCTGCCGAGCGCGGAGCGCGCGGTGCTGTCGCGCAAGGTCGCCATCAACGGCTTCGCGCTGCTGCTCGGCTCGATGGTGCTCGGTCCCTACCTGCTGGAATTCTTCGGCATCCAGCTGCCGGTGGTGCGCATCGCCGGCGGCTTCGTGGTAGCGGCGCTCGGCTGGAAGCTGCTTACCCAGGAGGACTGGTCGGATCACGCCGGCCCGGCCACGGGCGCACCGGTACGCAAGATCGGCAGCTTCTATCCGCTCACCATGCCGATGACCGTGGGGCCGGGCTCGATGTCGGTGGCGATCACCATCGGCAGCCGCAAACCCGCCGGCCTGCCGAAATATTCCGAGCTGGCCGAGCACGCGAGCGGCGCACTGCTCGGACTGATCGGCATCGCCATCAGCATCTACATCGCCTACCGCTTTGCCGAGAAACTGGCACGGCTGCTCGGCGACACGGGACTCGAGGTGCTGGTGCGCCTGTCGGCATTCATTCTCATGTGCATCGGCATCGAGATCGTCTGGGACGGCTACAGCGCGCTGACCGCCGTACACTAAAGGCTCGCGCGCACCTGCCGCCGGTGTGAGACTCACCGCGCGCTAAGCGCGCCCGGGCGCAGCGGCGTGCGCCGGCGCGAGCAGCTCCAGCACCGTCGCGCGCGCCGCGGCCGAATGCACCGGCAGCGCGAGCACGTCCCCGGGGCGCGCCCACGCGAGCGCGCAGTGCACCGCCTCGAGCTCGGTCATGCGCACCGGCAGTGCCGCGTCGGGCAGGCCGGCGCTCAACAGCGTCGCGTGGAGGAGGCGCGGAACTTCCCCGGGCGCGCGGCCGCGCAGGTGGGTCTCATCTTCCTTGATGACCACCAGATCCGGGCGAAACTGCACCACGCAGCGCGCCAGGGCCTCGATCTCGCTGTTCTGGCGGTTGCCTGCCTGGCCGAGGACTGTGCCGAGGCGCCCGCCCGGGCGGCGCAGGTAATTCGCCACGCGCAGCAGACCCTGCATGCCTTCCGGGTTGTGCGCATAGTCCACGAGGATCCGCACCCCGTCGCGCTCGAAGCGCATCATGCGCCCGAGGTTGTCGACGGCGTGCGCGCCGAACCGCGCGAACACCGCGGCCACGACGGCGGGCGGTACCCCTAAGGCGCTGGCTGCGAGCGCCGCGGCGGCGAGATTGGCGATGTTGTAGCTGGCACTACCCTCGACCGTGAGCGGCATGGCGGCCACCGGTCCCAGGTCGTGGTCGCGCCTTGCGTGGTGCAGTTGCAGCCTGCCGTCGCGTACCCCGCAGGTCGCACCGCCGCTGGTGCGGTGCGCACGCAGCGCGGCATGGTCCGCGTCGAGCGCGAACCAGCCGAGCGGCGGGCAGCGCCCGAAGCGCTGTGCCAGCTGCGCCGCCTTCGCCGCCAGCTGCGCGTCCTCGGCGTTGAGCACCAGCAGCCCCTCGGCCGTGACCACCCCGGCGAGTGCGAGCTTGACGTCCGCAAGTCCCGCCAGATCGTCGATCCCATATTCGCCGAAATGATCGGCGCTGACGTTCGTGACCACTGCCACGCGCGCCTGCGAGATCGCCAGTCCGCGGCGCAGGATGCCGCCGCGCGCGGTCTCGACGATCGCCGCGTGCGCGCGTCGCTCGCGCATGACACGGCGCGCGCCTTCGGGGCCGGAGTAATCGCCGCTCACCGCGGCTGCGCCCTCGAAGAACACGCCGTCGGTGCAGCAATAGGCGCTCGGCCAGCCGTGCGCACGAGCGCAGGCCGCCACCAGCCGCACGGTGGTGGTCTTGCCGTTGGAACCCGTGACGATCGCGGTCGGAATGTCGTGCAGCTCGCGCCACGGCACGCCGTCCGCGGCGGGCAGCTGCTGCAGGGGGAAGTCGCGGCCGCCGCTGCCGGCGCCGAGGGTCAGCAGCGTTGCGTCCAGTACGTGCGGCAGGCCGCGTTCAGCGGCGGCAGCCAGCAACGCCATGAGACGCGGCTGCGCTTCGCGCGCCGCCAGCGTCGCAAAGCGCGCCAGCGCCTGGGATTCCTCCAGTACCGGCGGGATCACGCTGGCAGGATCCGCCGCATCCTCGAGAACTTCAGCGAGCAGTGCGGCCTCGAACGCGGCCGTGCAGGCCGGATCGCGCGCCGCCAGACTCGCGCACAGCGCCCACTCGTTGATTTCTGTCGCCACGAACAGCTGATCACAGGGCGCGGCGAGCGCCAGCGACACGCCAGTGGCGTGGGCACGTGTCACCAGGCCCGGCGTGGACCAGCCGAGGTACGCGCGGGCGCGCGCGACGCGCGCGCGCCAGTCGGTCAGCAGTGCCTCATCGGCGACGATACCGTCGGTCTCGAGCTGCGCGCCGCTGCTGCTGAAAAAAAGGTTGGGACCCGTCAGACGCCGCGAGGCGCCAAACGGGAGTCCGGTCGTGGTATTCAGTCGGCAACCTCCGGAGCGAAGTGCACCCCGCGCTCATCGCGGATCAGCCCCTCGAGGCTGAAGGGCGCAGCGCCGGCCTCGGCGTCGCGCGCGGCGCCGTCGCCTGGGGCCGCAGCGAACAGCGGCGCCGGCGGCAGCGCGGCGGGCGCCGCGGCGATGACACCCGCGGGCTTGAACTTGGTGATCTGTTTCCAGGAACGCACCAGTGCGTCAGCGAAGATCAGCAGCAGATCGCCGGGCTGTCCCATGTTGAGCGCGGCGTCGATCGCCTCCTGCTCGTCGGGAATGATGGAGATCGACCGCTCGTCCACGCCGGCGGCGCGCAGCGCCACCGCCTGGATGCGCGGCACCTCGTCGGAGTTGCGCTCGCGCAGGTTGTCGTCGCGCCGGCAGATATAGTGGTCGAAGCGGCCGGCCACCGCGCGCGCGATGGCGACCAGATCCTCGTCACGGCGGTCGCCGGGGCCGGCCAGCACCACGATGCGCCGGCCCGTGACGTCGAGCCGCTGTGCCAGGTCAGCCATGGCCGCGACCGCGTGCGCGTTGTGCCCGTAGTCGAACAGCACCTTGAAGGGATGCTCGCTGAAGACGTTCATGCGTCCCGGCGCCTGGAAGAAAGTGGAGTCGAAGGTACGCAGGCCCTGGCGGACCGCCTCCAGCTTGATTCCGAGCGAGAACGCCATCGCCGCGGCGAACATCGCGTTCTGCACGTTGTGTGTGGCGCGCCCCTCGAGCGTTGCCGGGATGAGGTGCGTCCACAGCAGCGGTATGTGGCCGCTCTTGTCGTAGAGGGTGATCATGTGACCGTTGACGCCCGCCTCGAGCGCGCAGGCACGCCCGCCGGCGCGGATGTGCTCGCGCACCAGCCGGTGCTCGGGGTTCAGCGTGACGTAGCAGATGTTCTTCGCCTCGGTGTGGCCGGACATGCGCAGCACCAGCGGATCGTCCGCGTTCAGCACCGCGCAGTCGCTGGCGACCTCGACCACGATGCGCTTCACTTCCGCGAGCTGCTCGAGCGTGTCGATGCCCTTAAGCCCGAGGTGATCGGGTTGCACGTTGAGCACCGCACCGACGTTGACCTCGTTCACGCCCATGCCGGCGCGCAGCAGCCCGCCGCGCGCGGTCTCGAGCACCGCGATGTCGATCTGCGGGTCGGCGAGCACCATGCGCGCCGACACCGGCCCGGTCATGTCGCCGGCCACGGTGCGCTGCCCGTCGATGTAAACGCCGTCGGTGGTGGTGAGGCCGGGGGTGTAGCCGGCCATCTTGGTGATGTGCGCCAGCATCCGCGCGGTGGTGGTCTTGCCGTTGGTGCCGGTGATCGCCGCGATCGGCACGCGCGCGGCGGCGCCCGGCGGAAACAGCATGTCGATCACCGGGGCCGCCACGTCGCGCGCGCGTCCCTCGGAGGGCGCCACGTGCATGCGAAAGCCGGGGGCGGCGTTCACTTCGCAGATGCCGCCGCCGATCTTGCGATAGCTCTCGCTGATGTTGTTCGACAGGAAGTCGACCCCGCCGACGTCCAGGCCGATGGCGCGCACCGCGCGCTCGGCCATCTCGCGGTTGTCCGGGTGGATGACGTCGGTGACGTCGGTGGCCGTGCCGCCGGTGGAGAGGTTGGCCGTGGAGCGCAGGTACACCGTGGCACCCTGCGCCGGCACCGAGCTCGCGGTGAGCCCGGCGCGTTCCAGCATTTTCTGTGCCTGCGCGTCGAGCTCGAGCCTGGTGAGCACCTTCTCGTGGCCGACGCCGCGGCGCGGGTCGAGATTCACGGCGTCGATGAGCTGCGCAACCGTGTGCTCGCCGTCGCCGACCACGTGACCGGGCGTGCGGCGCGTGGCCGCGACCAGCTCGCCGTTCACCACCAGCAGCCGGTGGTCGTCGCCCTCGAGGAAGGTCTCCACGATCACCGAGCGCGAGTGCTCGCGCGCGACCGCGAAACCGTGCGCCACTTCCTCCTCGGTGGTCAGCCGGATCGAGATGCCGCGGCCGTGATTGCCGTTATAGGGCTTGGTGACCACCGGGAAGCCGATGCGGCGCGCGGCGCGCACCGCCTGGGTTTCGCTCTGCACCAGCTCCTGCTGCGGCACCGGCAGTCCCAGGCCGGCGAGGATCTTGTTGGTCTCTTCCTTGTCGCTCGCCAGCTCGACCGCGATGTGCGGCGTGCGGCCGGTGACGGTCGCCTGGATGCGCTGCTGGAACTTGCCATGTCCGAGCTGCACCAGCGACTGATCGTTGAGGCGCAGCCAGGGGATGCCGCGCGCCTCCGCTGCGCGCACCAGCGCAGCGGTCGAGGGGCCGAGCGCGCGCCGCTGCGCGAAGCGGATGAACTGGTCGCGCGCCTCGGCCCAGTCCCAGCCCTGCGGCACGCTGCCGGCGGGGCGCAGCTCATCGGGCAGCAGCGAGCACAGCAGCCGCAGGCCGAGCTCGCCCGCGGCACAGCCCTCGTCGCGCTGCACGTACTCGTACACCACCGTGTACACCCCGGCGGCCTGCGCACTGCGCGTCTTGCCGAACGTGACCTCCTCGCCGGCCGTGTTCTGCAGCTCGATCGCCACGTGCTCGAGCACGTGGCCGAGCCAGGTGCCGTCGCCCTCGCGCATGCGGCGCAGGAAACCGCCCGGCTCACGGTACGAGCAGCCGTGCTCGGCCAGACCCGGCAGGGCGTCCGCGAGTGCGTCGACGAAACGCGCGCCGAGGCGCCCGGTGGGCCAGCGCTCGAGCTCACCGAGTTCCAGCTCGAGGCGGATGACCGGGAAGCGCGCGTAGAGCGAAGGTCCGACGTAGACGGAGCGATCCAGGATACGCATGGGGTTGCTCGGGAATAATAGTAGTTATCGGCAACAAAACCCTTCGCCGGCACCTTCGCTGGCACGGCTAACGCCTTACCTGGCTCTGGCGTGGACAAAAAGGCGCGGTCGGTTTACTCCTTCGCCTGGAGCAAGGTGGCGGCCGTGGCCACGCGGGTATGCAGGTTGAAGGTTGCACCTGCCACCAGCAGGTGCAACCGCAGCCCCAGCATGCACACCGGCTGTCCCTCCTCGACGCTGTCGATGGAGGAGTAGGTCACGTCGGCGCCGTCGACGATGGTCACAGCGCCGCTGCCCTCGACCTCGACCGTCTCGTCCGGGCCGATGAAGGCTGCGGTGTCCTCGTCGAGCCCGATACCGACGGAGAACGGGTTGTAGGCGAGCGCGGTCAGCAGCCTTCCCAGGCGGTCGCGCTGGCGGAAATGCTGGTCGATGATGAAGCGGTTGGTGAGCCCCAGGCCCGGCGCGAGGCGCACGCTGCCGGCGATCATCGAGGAGCCCTCATCGCCGGCGGCAATCATGTGCTCGGAGAGGATGCTGGCGCCAGCGCTGGTGCCGCCGACCGTGACACCGCGGGCGTTGCGCAGGCGGATCAGCTTGGCGACCGGCGTGCCGCCGAGCAGCGTCGTGACGCGCAGCTGATTACCGCCGGTAAAGAAGATGCCGCTCGCCCGGCCGATGCGCTCGAGCCTGCCTTGCTCCTGGCAGTCGCGGCGCGTGTCGAAATCCATCACCGTCACGCGCGCCGCGCCGAGCTCGCGGAACAGCTGCTCGTAGCGCTCGCCAGTCTCGTGAACGCGGCTGGCGGTGGGGATGACCACGAGATCGGCTGCGGCGCCGCCGGAGCAGCGTACGAAGCGCTCGAGGATACCGCGGTCATTTTCCTTATTCTCCGCACCGCCGATCGGCACGATCCAGCCACGCTCGAGGCCTTCGGGTACTCTGCTGGGCATCCGCTGCTGACTCCTTACCTTCCGGTTCCGCAAGCGCAAAATACCATGCCGCGCGGCGCGCTACCCGAAATGCCGCGGCGGCCTGTGCCGGCGGTCGCGACTCCTTATAGACTGGCGCGGCGAGTCAACATGCCGGGACGTCGGTCGCAACAGCAGCGCAAGCGCGCCCTCGCCGCCTCACCCCGGCCGGCGGCCGCAGCGCCGCGGCTCACGCATCCGCAGCGACAGCTGTTCAGCGATCCGCCGATCACCAAGCAACAGCTCGCCGAGTTCTACACCGCCATCGCGGACTTCATCCTGCCGGGACTGGTGCGACGTCCGCTGATGCTGCTGCGCTGTCCGCAGGGCAGCAGCGGTGAGTGCTTCTTCCAGAAGCACGTGGCGCGCGGCCTGCCGCCCGGACTGCGCGAGTGCGAGGATCCGGCCGCGCGGCAGCGCTGGATCTATCTCGAAGGTCTCGAGGGACTCATGGCGCTGGTGCAGATGAACACCGTCGAACTGCACGCGTGGGGCTGCACCGTGCGCGATCTGCAGCGGGCCGACCGACTGGTGATCGACCTCGATCCCGGCGAGGGGGTGCCCTGGCGGGAGGTGCGGCAAGCGGCGGTAGAGGTGCGCGAGCGGCTGGCAGCGCAGCGCTTGCGAAGCTTCGTGCGCACCACCGGCGGCAAGGGACTGCACGTGGTGCTGCCGCTGTCCCCGCCGGCGAGCTGGAACGCGGCACGCAGCTTCGCGCGCTCGCTGGCCGAAACCATGGCGCGCGAGCAGCCACAACGCTACCTGGCAGCCGCCGCCAGGCAAAAGCGCGCCGGCAGAATCTTCCTCGACTACCTGCGCAATGCGCGCGGCGCCACGGCGGTGTGCTCGTACTCGCTGCGGCGGCGCGCGGGAGCGCCCGTGGCGACACCGCTCGCGTGGGAGGAGCTCGCGCGGCTGCGCGCCCCCGACCAGTTCCGCTTTGCCAACATCCGCCGCCGGCTGGCGCGGTTGTCCGCCGATCCGTGGGCGGGCATCGGCAACCTGCGGCAGTGCCTGCCACCGCTGTAGAACGGGCACAGCTGAGCCCTATGCGTTTTCGCGCGCGGCTATGCCTTTTCGCGGCTTGACCTGTCTGTGCGGTTGCGATGTATTGCGCCCGCCATGTCCACCACCATGCGACGAGGCAGGCGTGATCCGCAGCGCACCAGTGCCGCGGCCGCAGAGCGCTCGAGCCGTTACCGCCAGCTGCTGAATCCCTTCGAGCCGGTGCGGCTGTTCTCGGACGACCAGGTCGAGAGCATGCACCTGGCGGCGATCGGGATCCTCGAGCGTCAGGGCATGCGCGTGCTGTCGCCGCGCGGCCGCTCGCTGCTGGCGGCGGCGGGCGCGAGCGTCGACGAGTCGAGCCAGATGGTACGCCTCGAGGGCGGCCTGATCGCGGACGCACTGAGCGCGGTGCCGCGCGAGGCCAATCTCATCGCCAGAAATCCGCAGCGCTCCTGCCGCGTGGGCGGCCGGCACGTGGTATTCGCGCCGGTTGCCGGACCTCCGAGCGTGAGCGACCTGCAGCGCGGCAAGCGCACCGGAACCATCGCCGACTTCGCCGACTTGGTACGGCTGTCGCAGGCGTTCGACGTCATCCACGTGCTCGGGCAGATGACCGAGCCGCAGGATGCGCCGGTGCAGGAGCGTCACCTGGAGACCAGCCTGGCGCAGCTCACCCTCGGGGACAAGGCGCCGTATTTCTACTGCCGCGGCGATGCCCAGCTGGCCGACTGCTTCGCCATGCTGCGCATCGCGCACGGTATCGACGAGGCCACCTTCCAGGCCGAGCCGCGTTGCTACAGCATCTGCAACACCAACTCGCCGCTGCAGCTCGACGTGCCGATGACCGAGGGCATCATCGAGTTTGCGCGCCAGGGCCAGTTGATGATCGTCACGCCCTTCACGCTCGCCGGCGCGATGGCGCCGATCACCATCGCGGGCGCACTGACGCTGGCGCACGCGGAAGCGCTGTTCGGCATCACGCTCACGCAGAGCGTGCGCCGCGGTGCGCCGGTGATGTACGGCAGCTTCACTTCGAACGTCGACATGAAGTCGGGCTCACCGGCCTTCGGCACGCCGGAGTACGCCAAGGCGGCCTTCGGCGCCGGCCAGCTCGCGCGGCGCATCGGCGTGCCGTGGCGCTGCTCGAGCGCGACCGCGGCCAATGCAGCCGACGCGCAGGCCGCCTACGAATCGCAAATGAGTCTGTGGGGAGCGCTGCTCGGGGGTTGCCATTTCGTCCTGCATGCTGCCGGATGGCTCGAGGGGGGCCTGACCGCCTCCTTCGAGAAATTCATCCTCGACGTGGAAATGCTGCAGATGTTCGCCGAGCTGTTTCAGCCGGTGCCGGCGTCCGCCGACGAGCTCGGCATCGAAGCGGTGGCGGAGGTCGGGCCCGGAGGGCATTTCTTCGCCGCCGCCCACACCATGCAGCGCTACCGCGACGCTTTCTATACGCCGCTGGTGTCCGACTGGCGCAACTACGGGGCCTGGTCCGACGCCGGCGCCAAGACGGCCACCGAGCGTGCCGCCGTGCTGTGGCGCGAGACGCTCGCCGCCTTCCAGCCCCCGCCCATGGACGCCGCGGTGCGCGAAGAGCTCGACGCATTCGTTGAGCGCCGCCGCCGCGAGGGCGGCGCATCGCCCGTTTCCTGAAGGCGCAAGCGCTCTTCAGCGTATGCGCAGCACGATCTTGCCCAGCACGTGCCCTGATTCCAGCCGCTCGTGCGCCCGGGCCGCATCCGCCAGAGCAAACTCCGCGGCGATCGGCACCCGCAGTTTCGCAGCCAGGATCGCCGCGTTCAGCCGCGCGTACTCGGCAGGCCCGGCGACGGCGTCGTAGCGCACGATTGTGACGCCGTCGCGGGCCGCGGGCTCGGGACGCACGCCGGACGGAAAGGCGACGCGGCCCCCGCGCCGCAGCGCGTCGAGGCAGCGCTCGAGCGCATCGCCGCCGGCGAGCGCGAGCAGCGCGTCCACGCCCCCGGGGGCGAAGGCGCGTGCGGCCGCAGCAATGTCGCCGCCGCGGCCATCGACCGCGGCATCGGCCCCGAGGCGCTTCACGAGCGCGATGCCGTCATCCCCGGTGGCGGTCGCGAGCACGCGTGCGCCGCGCAGCCGTGCGAACTGCACCGCCAGCGTGCCGACGCCGCCGGCGGCCCCATGGATGATCAGCGTCTCGCCGGCCTTGAGATGCAGGGCATCATCGATGCCCTGCAGCGCGGTGAGCGCGGTGGTGCCGATCGCGCCGGCATCGGTGAGGCTCATGCCGCGCGGCACGTGTCCCACCAGCTGCGCAGGCACGGCAACGTACTGCGCGTAGAAACCGCCGCGCGGGTTGTCCCAGCTGTAGGCGTAGACCTCATCGCCCACCGTGAAGCCGTGCACCGTCGAGCCGACCGCGGCGATGGTGCCGGCGCCGTCGGTGCCGAGCACCAGGGGAAACTGCGAGTGGCTGATCGCTGCCGGGCGCTTGCGGATCGCCGCGTCCCAGCTGGCGACGCCGGCGGTGTGCAGTGCAATCAGCACCTCGTCCGCCGCCGGCTTGGGCACCGGCAGGGTATGCAGCGTGATCGCCTCGGGACCTCCGGCATGATCGATCGCGGCCGCCGTCATGGTCGCAGGCACCGCTGCGCCGCTCAGCACGGCAGCGGATGCCGCCGCGCCCGGTGCCGCCTGGCCCGGGGTCCACGGACACAGGCAGAGGACACCGAGTACTGCGCAGATTCGTCGCAGCTGCCGCACCATGTTGTAACTCCCACAGATGTCGCCTCAGGTCATGGCGCTCAATGATACGGCGCGTGGCCCGCTGGTGCGCGCGCCCGGGCGATGCGCAAGAATTGCCTGCCGTGACACTGCTGGGCGAACTCGTGGCCACCTCGCAGCGCGTAGGCGCGAGCGCGGCGCGCTCGCTGAAGATCCGCGAGCTGGCCTCGCTGCTTGCCGCCCTGCCCCCGCAGGAGGCCGGCATCGCTGCGCACTATCTCGCCGGCGAGGTTCCGCAGGGACGCATCGGCGTCGGCTTCGCGGCGCTGCAGGCGGCGATGGGCGACGCTGCCACGGCGGAAACGCTCACGCTGCGCGAAGTCGACGAGCGCCTCACGGCCCTGGCGGCTACCCGCGGCAGTGGCTCGGCCGCACGGCGCGCGGCGCTGCTGCGCGAGCTGTTCTCGCGGGCGAGCGCCGCCGAGCAGACCTTCCTGTTGCGCCTGCTGGGCGGGGAGCTTCGCCAGGGCGCGCTCGCGGCAAGTATGGTCGAGGCGATCGCCACCGCGGCGCGGGTGCCGGTGGCCGAGGTGCGCCGCGCCGCCATGTACGCCAGCACGCTCGGAACCGTGGCGCGCGTGGCGCTGCAGGAGGGTGCTGCCGGACTCGCGCGCTTCCAGCTCGAGCTGTTCGCCCCGGTCGCGCCGATGCTGGCGCAAACGGCCGCCGATGTCGGCGAGGCGCTGCGCGAGCTGCCCGGTGAGGTCGCCTTCGAGTGGAAGCTGGACGGGGCACGGATCCAGGCTCACAAGCGCGGCGCGGAAGTGCGCCTCTACACGCGCTCCCTGCATGAGGTCAGCGCCGCGCTGCCGGAGATCGCCGAGCTGGTGCGCGACCTGCCTGCCGACACGCTGATACTCGACGGCGAGGCCATCGCCATCGATGCCGCCGGCCGGCCGCACCCGTTCCAGATCACCATGCGCCGCGTCGGCCGCAGACTCGACGTCGAAGCGGTGCGCGCCGGGCTGCCCGTCAGGGCGTTTTTCTTCGATTGCCTGCGCAGCGGGGAGCACAGCATCGCCGAGCGGCCCACGAGTGAGCGCTTCGCCGCGCTCGCCGCCGCCGTGCCCACCGCCGCGCTGGTCGCGCGGCTGGTCACGGACTCGCAGGCTGCCGCAGCCGCGTTCTATGCGGCGGCGCTCGCCGCCGGTCACGAAGGCCTCATGGCCAAGGCGCTCGCTGCACCCTACGAAGCCGGCAACCGCGGCGCGAGCTGGCTGAAGATCAAGCGCGCGCACACCCTCGACCTGGTGGTGCTCGCCGCGGAGTGGGGGCACGGCCGCCGCACCGGCACGCTCTCCAACCTGCACCTCGGCGCGCTCGACCCGGCGAGCGGCGCCTACCTCATGCTCGGCAAGACCTTCAAGGGTCTCACCGACACCCTGCTCGCCTGGCAGACACAGCAGCTGCTCGCCCGCGAGGTGCGCCGCGATCAATGGACCGTGTACGTGCGGCCGGAGCTGGTCGTGGAGGTCGCCTTCAGCGACCTGCAGGCGAGCACGCGCTATCCCGGGGGCCTGGCGCTGCGGCTGGCGCGCGTGAAACGCTATCGCGAGGACAAGACGGTGCAGCAGGCCGACACCATGGAGAGCGTGCGCCGCATCTACGCCGCCCAGGGCGCGGCGCCGGGCCGGATGTAGCAACGCGCCGCGCTTTGCGGTATTCATGCACTCATTAAGGTGCCCGACATATGAGTGAAGAATCCTGCGACGTGGTGGTGATCGGCGGCGGTCCCGCCGGCAGCACCGCCGCGGCCCTGCTGGCGCGCCGCGGCTATCGCGTGATCGTCGTGGAGAAGGCGCACCACCCGCGCTTTCACATCGGCGAATCGCTGCTGCCGATGAACCTGCCGCTGTTCGAGCGGCTGGGCGTGGCCGAGCAGGTGCGCTCGCTCGGGGTCTTCAAGCGTGGTGCGGATTTCGAGGCCGACAACGAGCGTGGCTACAACACCTTCGCATTCGCGCGGGCCATCGGCCGCAGTCCGCCGCACGCCTACCAGGTGTGGCGGCAGGATTTCGACCGCATGCTGTTCGAGCACGCCCGCGCCTGCGGCGCGAGCGCGCGCGAGGGACATGAGGTAGTGCGGTTCGAGCAGCGCGGGCCGCGTGACACGCAGCTCGAGGTGCGCACCGACGACGGCGGCAGTTACCGCATCCAGGCACGCTACCTGATCGACGCCAGCGGCCGCGATGCCTTCCTCGCCGGCAAGAAGAAACTGCGACGCAAGAACGACCAGCACCAGAGCGCCGCCATCTTCGGCCACTTCCGCGGGGCGCAGGCACGCCCCGGTGAGGACGCCGGCAACATCAGCATGTACCGCTTCGAGCACGGCTGGATGTGGATGATCCCGCTGCCTGCCGGAGTGATGAGCGTGGGCGCGGTATGCCGGCCGGATTACCTGAAACAGCGCAAGGGCCGCACGGTGGAATTCCTGCTCGAGACGCTCAGGCGCAACGCGGCGCTGTGGCAACGCGTCGAGCGCGCCGAGCTGATCGGCAACGAGGTGCGGGTCACCGGCAACTACTCCTACGACGCGCGCCAGCTCGGCGGACCGGGCTGGATCCTCATCGGCGACGCCTTTGCGTTCCTCGATCCGGTGTTCTCGACCGGCGTGTACCTGGCGATGAGTGGTGCGGAACAGGCGGTGCAGGTGGTGGATACGGCGCTGCGCCAGCCGGCACGCGAGCGGGTGCTGCTGCGCCGCCTTGAGAAGCGGCTACGGGCCGCCATCACGCGCTTCTCGTTCTTCATTTACCGCTTCAACAATCCGGTGATGAACCAGTTGTTCCGCCAACCGAACAATCGCTGGAAACTCGAGCAGGGCGTGATCTCGATGCTCGCCGGCGATGTTTTCGACACGCGCCAGGTGCTGTGGCGCCTGCAGGTATTCAAGGTGATCTACGCGTTTCTCGGGCTACTCGACTGGCGACGCTGGCACGCCGAGTACCACTACCGCCGTGCGCAGGCGCGCACTGAATTCACCGGCGGCAACACACCCCTGGACCGGCGCTGATGCGGGCGGCGCGCGCAGCGCAGCTGCGGGGAATGGACGCATGCACGAGCTGAGCGGCGGCTGTCACTGCGGCAACATCCGCCTCACGGCGCGGCTGACGCGCCCGCCCGCCGACTGGGAGCCGCGTGCCTGCGACTGCGACTTCTGCCGCAAGCACGCCGCCTGTTATGTCTCCGATCCGCACGGCTCGCTCGACATCCACATTGAAGACGAGCGCCAGGCGGCGCGTTACCGCCAGGGGAGCGGCCTTGCCGAGCTGCTGCTGTGCAGGAGCTGCGGGGTGCTGGTCGGCGCCGTGTATCGTGGCGCCGGGCGCCTGTACGGCGTCGTCAACGTGCAGGCGCTCGCTGAGCGCGCCTGCTTCGGCGCGCCACGGCAGGTGTCGCCGCAGACACTGAGCCCCGGCGAGAAGGCCCAACGCTGGCAGGCGCTGTGGTTCGCCGCCGTCACACTGCACCCGGGCGCGCCCACGTAGCGACGGCGGGCGCGTGGCGCTAAGCTTGTGGCCCAGACCGTGGGCGGGGAGCCATCACCATGAGACTAACACTGACTCTGTTTACCTTAGGAGCGCTGGTCACGGGTACGGCCTGCGCCGACCCGCCGGGGAGACTGCACGTCGTCGAGACCGTCCAGGTCAAGGCGTCCGTCGACCAGGCATGGGCGGCGGTCAAGGACTTCGACAGCCTGGCCAAATGGCACCCGGGATTTGCCAGCGACCAGCTCACCAAGGGCAGCAACGGCAAGGTCGGTGCGATGCGCAAGCTCACCATCAAGGACGGCCCGGTCATCGTGGAACGACTGACCGCCTACGACGAAGCCGGCCACTCCTATCACTACCGCATTGTCGCATCGCCGCTGCCGATCACCGATTACGAGTCACGGATCGCCGTGCACGCCCTCAGTAACGGCATGACGGTGGTGGCCTGGAGCGGCACCTTCAGGCGCAAGAACGCTGCCGACAATCCTCCGGAAGCCGAGAGCGACGCCGGGGTGATCAAGCTGGTCACGGGCGTCTATCGCGGCGGGCTGGATAATCTGAAGAAGATGCTCGACGGCGGCGGCTGAGGCTAGGATCGCAGATACGAGGCGCCGTTCACGTCGACGATCGCACCGGTCATGCTCGCGGGTGCATCGAGCGCGCAGTAGCTCACGACCTGGGCCACCTCGTCGGGGGTGGCGACGCGGCCGAGCGGCTGATCGGCCAGCACCGCAGGATCGCTCACCGCGCCAGCCACGCGCGGCGTCGCCACCCACCCCGGGGCGACCACGAACACGTACACCGCGCGCGGTGCCAGCGCCCTGGCGAGTGACTGGCTGAGCGCATTCAGGCCCGCCTTGCTCGCCGCGTAAGCCGGCGCGCCGGGCTCGCCGCGGAAGGCGCCGCGCGAGGAAACATTGACGATGCGGCCGCCGCCGTGCTGCGCCATCGACTGCGCCGCGCACCACGACAGGTGCGCCGGGGCGATGAGATTGGTGGCCAGCGTACGTTCCCACGCCGCCGTCCACTCGCCGTAGGCGGTCGTGAGCGGTGGATGATTGGGGAAAATGCCGGCGTTGTTAACCAGCGCATCGATGCGCCCGCCGTCGGCGGCCTGCTGCCACAGCCGCGCGATCGACTGCGCATCGGTGAGATCCGCCTGCACGATGCTGTGGCCTTCACCGCCGAGCGCGCGCCGCGTGGTCTCGACCGCGCTGCGGTCGTTGCGGTAGTGCAGGATCAGCGTCACGCCGCGCGCCGCGAGTAGCCGGCAGATCGCCGCGCCGATGCCACCGGAGGCGCCCGTAACGAGGACGCGGGCTGCGCGGTTCACGGCGGCCGGCTCACGTGCGCCGCAGGTGCCGGTGCGAGGCTGTCGGCCACCACCCAGGCCGCGCCGGTCAGGGACAGGTTCATGCCGTTCATGACCCAGTTCAGGTGGCTGTGCGGGTCGGCGAGCAGCAGCGGCGCGTGCACCAGCACCCCGAAGAGCGCGCACATCAGCGTCAGCAGAATCGCGGCGAGACGCGCCTGCACACCGGTCACAATCGCCGCACCCGCCGCCAGGTGCGCCGCTCCGGTCACCGCCGACCAGAAGGTGGGAGCGGCCGGCAGCCAGCGCGGCACCATATCCGCGGTCTCCTCGAGATAGGCGAAATGCGCTGCGCCGAACACCAGCGCGCAAAGCCCGAAGACGACGAGCGCGCTGCGCGGGTAGGCGTGCGCTGGCGCGACCGTCTCCCCCTGCGAGGCGTACGCGATCAGTCCGGCAGCGGCGAGCGCCAGCTGCTCGGCGAGCCCGCTCCAGGCGCTGAGCACCTGTGGATGATGGATGACCCGCGGCACATGCAACAACACCGCGACGCTGAACAGTATCGCCAGCGCGGCGCTGCCCCACTCGGCCGTACGCCGCCAGACCGTGGCGATGCCGCCCGCCGTCAGCGCCGCGGCAAACAACCACGCGAGCTGCGCGCGTGCCGCAATCCCCTGCGGCACCGGTTGCCACACCAGCGCGAAGTCATCCCATGCCAAGCCCACCAGGCCGAGCGCGACGGCGCCCAGGGCATAGACGCGAATTCCGAAGCCGGGCATTGGCACTTCTCCCGCCGTGACGATACTGCGCGCGATGCGCCGGCGTCCAACAGGCGCTCGAGCCAACGCCTGGTGGTTGCGCGCACTCACCCTTCTGCACGGAGGTCGGCTAGACTTGCGCACCTTCAGGCGGCGGCGTTTTTTCAAGGACAAGCTCATGACTCGCAGCAAACCCACCTCGTACCTGGCAGCGTTGGCACTGTTCGTTCCGAGCCTGCTGCTGGCCACGTATGCGGGCGCGGCGGCCGATCCCGCCGCAGCGCCGGGCGCCGAGCGCAAAGCCGAAGGTGAAGGAGCAAAGCCCGACCACAGGTTTGAGCCGTTCAAGGCGGAGGCGGTCACCAGCAACAGCAGCGTCACCATCGGCGGCCGCGCGCTCACCTACCAGGCGATCGCCGGCACGCTCATCGTCCATCCCCGCGGCTGGGACGATGTAGCGCGTGATCCCAACGAGAAACCACCGGCGCCGGGCGCCGAGGAGAGCCCGGAGGCCAGGAATCCGACGGCCGAAGCCTCGATGTTCTACGTCGCCTACTTCAAGAGCGGTGCTGGCCCGCGGCCGATCACCTTCTTCTACAACGGCGGGCCGGGATCCTCGACCATGTGGCTGCACCTGGGCGCCTTCGGACCGCGCCGCATCGTCACGGCCACCGACGCGCCGACACCGGCGGCACCTTACTCGCTGGTCAACAACGGCTCGAGCCTCCTCGATGCCACCGACCTGGTATTCATCGATGCGCCGGGAACCGGCTTCAGCCGCATCGCCGGCAAGGACAAGGAGAAGGCGTTCTTCGGCGTCGACCAGGATGCCTACGCGTTCAGCGAGTTCATCACGCAATTCCTCGGCAAGTACGGGCGCTGGAACTCGCCGAAGTACCTGTTCGGCGAGAGCTACGGCACACCACGCTCGGCGGTGGTGGTGAATGAGCTCAAGGCAGATCGCCTCATCGACCTTAACGGCGTCATCCTGCTATCGCAGATTCTCAACTTCGACCTGAGCCCCGACCGGCCCACCAACAATCCGGGCATCGACGTGCCCTACCAGACGTCGCTGCCGACTTACGCCGCCACTGCCTGGTACCACCACAAGCTGCCGGGCGAACACCCGAACCTCGAGGCGCTGCTCGCCGAGGTGGAGCAGTTCGCGATGGGTGACTACGCGCGCGCGCTCGCCGCCGGCTCGGTCCTGCCCGCCGGTGAGCGCGCGGCCGTCGCCGCCAAGCTGCACGAGTACACCGGGCTGCCGGTCGACTACATCCTGCGGGCCGACCTGCGCATCGACGGCGGCGAGTTTCGCCAGATGCTGCAGGCCGACGGCTCGCTCACCACCGGTCGCCTCGACTCGCGCTTCTCGGGTCCCGACATCGATCCGCTCAGTCAGCGCGCCGACTACGATCCGCAGGCCTCCGCGCTCGGCTCGGCCTACGTTACGGCGTTCAACGACTACGCGCGCAAGGAGCTGCATTACGGCGCGGATACGGCGTTCAAGCCGAGTATCTCCACGTTCCGCACCTGGAACTTCGCCCACCAGCTGCCCGGCCAGGCTGGCCTGCCGTTCTCACCGCGCCAGGGCACCAACGTCATGCCCGACCTGGCGAACGCGATGAAGCTCAACCCCAACCTCAAAATCCAGCTGAACGCGGGCTACTTCGACCTGGCGACGCCGTTCTACCAGGGCGTCTACGAGATGCATCACCTGCCGATCCCGCAGAGCCTGCAGGGCAACATCGAGTTCCGCTTCTACGAGTCCGGGCACATGGTTTACGCCAAGGACGCGTCACTGAAGCAACTGCACGACAACGTCGCCGATTTCATCCGCCGCACCAGCAACCTCAGCCAGTGAGGGCGCTGCGGTGAGCACGCGGCGCATCGTCGGCTGGGCAGCGCTCGCCCTGGTGGCGGTGCTCGCCTGGGCGGGCTACCGCATCGTCTGGGGCAAGCCCTTCAGCATCAACATGCTGGCGAACCGGCAGGCGCTGGAGTTCCTGGTGCGCAACCCGGAGTTGTTCACCGCCGTCGGACTCGCCGACGGCACGATCTTCGATCACCACTCCGACAAGCTGGCGCCCTGCGACCTGAAGAAGCGCGACGCCGACTACGCGCAGCTCGCCACCTTTCTGCACGAGGTGCGCGAATTCGACCGCGCCAGCCTCGGCCGCCAGGACCAGATCACCTACGACATCCTGGTCGACCAGTACGAAACCGGCCTCGCGTTCCAGCGCTTCGGCTGGCTGAGCTCGGAAGGGCTGTACCCGATCAGCCCGATGTTCGGCATCGAGGTGCAGCTGCCGAGCTTCATGGAGACCACCCACATCGTCAGTAACGACAAGACGGCGCGCAACTACGTCGCGCGCCTCACGGCCATGGGCGTGAAGCTCGACGGTGCGACCACACAGATGCAGTGGCAGGCGACGCAGGGCGTGGTGCTGCCGCCGGCACTGCTCGAGCGCTCACTGATCGTCATTCACGACACCGTGGCCGCAGCGCCGCAGGGCAACGAGCTGGTGACCAGCTTCGTGGTGCGCATGGACAAGGTGAAGGGGCTCGATGCGGCGCGCAAGCAGGCGCTCGCGCAGCAGGCGGTCGCAGCAGTCACCTCACAGGTGTATCCGGCCTACGCCCGCATGAGCGCGGCTCTCGAGGCACTCAAACCCGCCGCCGCTCCGCAGACTGCGGGCGTCGGACGCTTGCCCGACGGCGCTGCCTTCTACGCCGAGTCGCTCAAGCAGATGACGACCACCGACTACTCCCCCGACAAAGTGCACCAGCTGGGCCTGAGCGAAGTCGCGCGCATCAGCGCCGAGATGGCTACCTTGCTGCAGGCGCAGGGCTTGAGCGCGGGCAGCGTCGGCGAGCGCATGACCGCGCTGCGCAAGGATCCGCGCTTTCTGCTGCCGACCAGCGACGAGGGGCGCCGGCAGATGCTCGCGCGCTACCAGCAGATCCTCGACGAGGTCAGCGCGCGCATGCCGGAGTACTTCCGCTCGGTACCCAAGACACACCTCACGGTCGAGCGCGTGCCCGCCGGCCAGGAAAAAGGCACCTCCGGCGGCTACTACCAGCCGGCGGCCATGGACGGATCACGGCCCGGCATGTTCTTCGCGAACCTGCGCGACCTCGCCGAAATGCCGACCTGGGGGATGAAGACGCTCGCCTACCACGAGGGCATTCCCGGCCATCACTTCCAGATCTCCACCGCGCAGGGGCTGAAGAACCTGCCGCTCATCCGCCAGCAGACGCTGTATACGGCATACGCCGAAGGCTGGGCGCTCTATGCCGAGCATTTCGCAGCCGAGATCGGCATGTACAAGGACGACCCCTTCGGCGATCTCGGGCGGCTGCAGCTCGAGCTGCTGCGCGCCGCGCGTCTGGTCGTCGATACCGGCCTGCACGCCAAGGGCTGGTCGCGCGAGCAGGCGATCGACTACATGGTCGGCACGACCGGCATGGCGCCGGCCGATGTCACCTCCGAGGTCGAGCGCTACATGGCGGCGCCCGGGCAAGCCTGCGCCTACAAGATCGGCGAGCTCAAGATCCTCGAGCTGCGCGAGAAAGCCAAGGCGGCGCTCGGAGCGAAGTTCAACCTCAAGGACTTCCACGCCGTGGTGCTGGAGAACGGCGGCGTGCCGCTCACGCTTCTGGAAGAACTGGTGGACGAGTGGATCGCGCGGGTGCGCGGCTCCTGAGCGGCAGGCGCGCGCCGCGCCAGGCGGCCGCAGCGTTGCTTAACGGTCGCTGTCGTCGTTCACAAACGCCCGGTGATCTCGTAGGTGACCGCGAATATGGCCGGCGAGACGACCCCGAAGCTGCCGTCACCATAATCGACCAGCCAGTCGCCGGCCGCGCCGTGCAGGCGCGACACGCCGTCGGCGAGCAGCACCTCGAAGGGCTCGCTCATCGGCACACACATGATGCGGTTCGGCAGGCTGACGTAGTGCCCGGCCTCGCCCGCTACGGTCGGGGGCACCGGGCGGTACTTTGCGCCAAAGTGCGCCCGCGAGACGCGCCAGTGCTCACCGGCGATGCCGGTGATGATCGCATCGCCGGGTCGCGCGTACACCAGCCCCTCGTTGGTCTGCACCGTGCAGGGCTCGGCAGTGAAGCGCACCTGGATCTCGCGCACCAGCTTGCGGGCAAAGACGCGGCGCGGATCGCTGTCGACGGCACTCGAGTAGCCGGGCCTCGCGCGCGAGCGGAACAACAGCACTGGCGCTGCGTCCACGGCGATATTCAACCCGCGCTGCGCGCCGCCTGCGAAGTGCGCCCGGTCAGCTGCCCTTGCTGCGCCTGCTGGATCCACTCGCGCCAGCGCTGCGCGTCGTGCAGCGCCCTGATCTCGGGGGCGAGTCCGTTCAGCAGCGCCGCGGCCTCGCGCAGCAGCGCCGCTCGCTGCCCGGGTTCGGCGAGCGCCTGCGCATAGAGTGCGCAGCCGAGCTCGAACGGCACCCACTGGTCGCCGTGGTTCCTGGCCGCGAGCTCACGCTCGGATTTCACGGCCGGAGCGATCGTGCTCGCCGCCTCGTCCCTGTGGCCCTGGCGCGCCTGGGTCAGCGCGAGCCACGTCAGCAGGCCGTTCAGGTCGCGGCGATCCCCGATGGCATCGGCGCCGATTGCCTTGCGCTGATCCACGGCGCGCCCCATGGCGCGCTCGGCAGCCGCAAAGTCGCCCAATCGATACTCCGCTTCGCCCACAAAGTCATTGCCATAGCGAAGGATCAGCAACTTCACGAACTTCTGGCTGCCCCCTTTGGGCGTGATCGCCTCGAGGTCGCGCACCGAGTCGGTGGCGTTGCGCCGCGCCGCGGCCAGATCGTCGCGCTCGAGTGCGGCGAAGGCTTCGTGCAGCTTGGCCCCGGCGTAAACGATACCGACGATCGTACTGCCCTTGGGCTCGCTCTGACGGAGCTTCTCGTAGAGCGGTTGCGTGGCCGCGATCGTGGCCCTGGCCCCCGCGTCGTCGCCGAGCAGCGCCTGCGCATAGACCGTAGCGCCGACGACTCCACCCAGGTTCAGGTAGAAGGTCGCGCCTCCCTCGGTCGCTCGTCGCGCGAGATCGAGCTGCTTCAGCTGGTAAGGCAACGCTTCGTGCAACCGTCCGGCCGACCCGAGTGCACCCTGCAGGCCCCCCTCGGCGACGGCGAGATTGTTGATGCTCACGATGTTGCCGGGATCGAGGTTGAGGAGCGTCCGCGACACCTGTTCCTCGCGCACCCCGGCGCGCAGCGCCTCCTTCGGGTCGAGCTCGTCCTGCGCCACCGCCACGAGCTGGCCGGCGATCACCTGCTCGGCATGCAGCGCGAGGCGATAGCCGGGCCGCCGCTCGAGCACTCCCTCGGACACCGTGAGGCATTCCTCGCTGGTGCTGCGAGCCTCGGTGTAGCGTCCGAGGGCTTCGAGCGACGTCACCAGCCAGCCGCAGGCCTCGGCGTAGTACGCCCCCATGTCGAGGTCGGTGAGGTTGCGCGCACCGAGACCGGCTGCGACCTGCATGACTTCGCGCTCGGTGCGCACGGCGTCCTCGGGATGGTTTGCCGCCTGCTGCTCGAAGCCGATCCGGAATGCGACCTCGACAAAAGCGCGCCGCGCCGCTGCCGATGCGCCGGAGGCGGTGGCCAGCGGGCGCAGCAGCGCGGCGCCGAGCTGACTGGTCGCCAGGTCTGCCGGGTCGCTGCGGTTCTCCAGCACGCGGCCCTGCGCCGCATAGGCGAGCGCGAGTGCGATGGTGGTGGCCTCGGAAGCGTCGCCCCCGTCGCGCAGCCTGCCGAGGAGCTGCACCGCCTCATCGGCATTCTGGCCGGCGACATCGAGCTTGCCGAGCGTGCGCTCGGCGCGCGAATGCAGCACCAGGGCGAGCGCGCCGTTGCGCACGGTCTCGCTGCCGCGCAGCCCCGCGGGCAGCCCGTGGAAATAGTCGATCTGGCGCTGCGAGAACTCCGCCAGCACGTCGAGCCGCCCGAAGCTCTCGAGCTCGCGCCCGAAATCATCCGACAGGTACCCGAGCAGGTGCTCGGCCTGGCCGCGCGCCTGCTCGGCCTGGGTGCGCGTCTCCTGGGCGAGGTGCTCCGCGCGGTGCGCCCGCTGGCTGCTGAGATACGCCAGCACTGCGGCGACGACGGCCACGCCCGCGAGCACCGTGCAGCCCGCCGCAATCTGGCGGGCACGCACCATGGCGCGACGCGCCGCCAGCTCGCGCTCATGCTGCGCGGCGAGCAGCCGCTCGGTCGCCTCGCGCGCTTCGCGCTCGTGGCGCTTGTCGCGACTCGCCTTGACGACGCTGCACAGCACGTCGTGGGTCAGCTCGACGCGACGCACGTCGAGGCGCTCCTCGATGCGCAGCAGACGGCGGTTGACCAGCACGGCGAGCGTGTTGGGCGCGGCACCCGCCTCGGTGAAGCGGCTGAGCAGCCGCTCCTCGGCCACGTTCTCGCGGAAACCGGATTCGGTCAGCAGCTCATCCTCGATGATGCGGCGCACTTCCGGCGGCTGGTCGGCAAGCGCGCGCTCGTAGAAGCTGCTGAGAATGCTGGCGTGCGAGCCCGCCAGCAGATCGAGCGAGATCTCGCTGCGGCCCTGGGCGATGCGCGCGTCGTTCAGCTCGCGGCAGATGAGACTCAGCAGTGACGGCTCCACCACCGCGTTGGCGAGCTCCGCGCCGCCGGCGACGAAGCGCACGATGGCCGCGGCTACTTCCTCCGAGACCAGCTTCCTGCCTGGCTGCAGCACCGCCGCCAGTGCCTGGGTACCGGTCATCGGCGCAAGGCGCAGGCGGTTCTGCGAGATGCTGGGGATGTCCTTCTTCAGCCCTTCGAGCGGCGCGAGATAGTCCTCGCGCAGCGCGATCAGCACCCGATAGTCGCTGCGCGCGAAATCGAAGCGCTCGGCGGCGGACTCGTCCTCCTCGAGCTTCGCCTCGAAGGCTTTGGGCGGACGGTTCTCGACCAGGTCGGCGAGCTCGGCGACGAAGCGCGCGGCGCGCGCCCGGCCGAACTCATCGCTCTGCGCCAGCGTGAAGATCTCCTCGAACTGATCGAAGATCAGCAGCGGTATCAGCGTCGCACCGTGCTCATCGCGCAACACGTCATCGCGGTGGTGCAGGAACTCCCACAGCGACTCGCCGGCTACCGCCACGCCGACCTGGGTCCACTGGCCCGAGCGGCGGGCGATCTGCGCGATAGCCTGCTTGATCTGCTCGGCGGGCTCGGGGGCGCTGCGCGCGTAGTCGATGCGCACGTAGATCGGGCAGTAGCCCTGGCCGCGCAGCCGCGGTACGAGTCCGGCGCGCAGGATCGAGGTCTTGCCGAGGCCCGACTGGCCGAACAAGAGTGTGAGGAGCTTGCGCTGCACGCGCCGCGCGAGCTCGGCGACCTCCTCCTCGCGGCCGAAGAAGTAAGCGCGCGTCTCCTCGGTGAAGGACGCGAGTCCCAGCCACGGATTGCTCTCATCGACGGTGGCGGAAGCGTCGATGGGCGAGGGCCTGGCGGCGACGTCGTTCATGAGGAGCGCGCGCTCATGAAGTCCGCCAGGCGCTGCGTGAGCTCCGGCGTTACCTGTCCGCCGGGCAGCGGTGTGAAGTGCAGCGCCTTGAACTTGTCGGGCACCAGGGCGGCGGCGGCCGTCGTGGCATCGATGCTCACCGGCAGGATGAACAGCGCACCGTCGGCCATGTTGCGCGCCCGGTCCATGGCGTAGCTCCACTCGCGGCGGAAGTAGCCCTCGAGACGGCGCTGAGTGGTGGCCGAGACCACCGGGATGAAATAGGAGCAGCGCGCGATGTTATTGCGGATCTTGCGATCGTAGTCATCGCCCGCCTCCAGGCGGTCGATGTCGAACCAGGTGGTGATGCCGGCGGCTTCCAGGCCGGCCTTGATCTGCTGGACCGCGGCGAGGTCCTCGCGCGCGTAGCTGATGAACACCGCATTGTCCGGCATCTCGCGCGCGGGCGGCAGGAAGCGCGCCGGTCCCGCCGCAGCAGCCGCCGCCGGCTTGCGCCGCGCCTGCCAGCGGGCATGCAGCTCCTCGACGAAGCGCTCCGCGCCCACGTAGATGCGCGTGCGCACGCTCACCTGCTGCAGGAAGGACACCAGGCGGTCGTCCTCGCTGCTGTGGTCGTCCGCCAGTACCTCGCCGACGTCGCGCGGGTCGGAGAGACGCTGGCGTTTCGCCATGCGCAGGAACAGCCGCGCCAGCCAGTTGGTGAAGTTGCTGCCGATGAACAGCAGGTGATTGTGCTCGAGCTCGTAGAAGAGCTTCTCCGGCACCAGGTGCTCGCTCTGCAGCGCGCAGATGAATTCCAGCAGATCCTCATCCGAGATGACGTAGGTCGGGGAGGCCGAGAGCTTGCCGAACAGGTGATAGACCACCGGTCGCTGCAGGCGGTCGCGCTCGGCGGGCAGGTCGACCACGCGATTGGGCGCGTAGGACAGCACCTCGGTCGAGGGCGAGCCGCCGAAGCGCTCCAGGTTGATCGCACTCTCCAGCAGCGAGTCCGAGGTCGTGGACACGAACAGGTCGAAGTCGGTGATCGCCGCCAGACGCCGCAGCGCCGCCGGCGGCTCGAAGGCGGCATCCTTGATGATGCTGCGCAGGCGCACGTAGGCCTCTTCGCGGCGGCCGCGGGCGGCGAGGAACAGGCACACCACGTCGTTGAGCGAGTAAGGATGGGCCAGCTCCGCGGTATCGACGTTGAGCCGCGCGGCGAGCTTCTCGGCCGCCCAGTCGAACAGCAGCCGCGGGCCACGCTCGGTCGCCACCAGCAGCAGCTCGGGGCCGACGATCGGAATGACGCGCCGCTCCTCGATGAAGCTCAGCAGATCGTCCCAGGCATCGTCGTCGAGTGTGGTGACGAGCTGGGCGGCAGTCGCGGAATTCGCCATAGGGCAGCTTCGGGTACTGTCTTGTGTTAGTGGCGTTGAGGAGTGTGCCGCAATGCAGCGGCCACTGCAATTTGGCGCGCGACCAGGCGCACCCTGGGGCGCGCCGGCCGCGCTACTGCCGTGCGCTATGCTCGCTAAATGCTCGCCATCGTTAGCGCCATGCGCGAAGAGATCGCCGGCGTGCTCGAATCGCTGCAGGGGGTGAAGACGCAGGACTTCGGGCAGCGCCGTTTCCACGCCGGCCGCTTCGCGCAAGCCGACGTGGTCGCGGTGTTCTCCCGCTATGGCAAGGTCGCGGCGGCCGCGACCGTCACCCAACTGCTCGCGGCCTATCCGGTGAGCGGGCTGGTGTTCAGCGGCGTAGCCGGCGGCGTGCGCCGGGGAGTGGCGATCGGCGACGTGGTGGTGGCCAGCGGCCTGCTGCAGCACGACATGGATGCCAGCCCGATCTTCCCGCGCTACGAGGTGCCGCTGCTCGGTAAGGCGGTGTTCGGCACGGATCAGCGCCTCAGCGAGCGCCTGCTGAGCGCCGCGCGCGGATTCCTCGCCGAGGATCTGCGCTCACAGGTGGCCGCCGTCGAGCGCGAATTCTTTCACATCGACGCCCCGCAGGTGGTCCACGGACTCATCGCCAGCGGCGATAAATTCTTCGCCAGCGCTGCCGAGGTGCAGGCGCTGCGCGAGCGCCTGCCGCAGGTGTGCTGCGTGGAGATGGAAGGCGCGGCGGTGGCGCAGGTGTGCGACGAGTACTCCATCCCGTTCGCGGTGATGCGCACCATCTCCGATGCCGCGGACGAAAACTCGGTGCACGACTTCCCGCGCTTCGCGCGCGGCATCGCCGCGCATTACTCGGCCGGCATCCTCGCGAGGTTCGTGGCCAGCCGCTGAAATCGTCGCGGCGCGCAGCGCGCTCCTGCGGCGCTGTGTGCTCCGTCGATGTTCCCTTGCCTGTTGGTTCGTGCTGGTCCATTCTTTCTGCCCTCGAGCCAGGCTGAAGGACCGCGGACCCGATGTCGCTGTTTCTCTCCGGACTTCCGTTGTGGATCACGGCAATCCTGCTGGTCGTCATACCGACCATCATCGCCTGCTGCGGGCTGATCCTGGTCCGCAGACACGTCGGCCTGCAGCGCCTCACCACCAACAACGAGGTCGCCGGCTTCAAGTTCGCCGTAGTCGGGGTGATCTACGCGGTGCTGATGGCGTTCGCCATCGTCGTCGTGTGGCAGCGCTACACCGACGCCGAGCTCGCTGTGGTGAGCGAGGCCGGTGCAGCAGCCACGCTCTACCGGCTCGCCGCCGGACCTGAGCCGGCAGCGCGCGAATTGCGCAGCGGGCTGGCTGCATACCTCACGCTGGCGATCGAGCGCGACTGGCCGCAAATGGCACGCGAGCAGGAGAGCGCCGAGGCGAGCCAGGCGCTGGACGGGCTGTACGCCGCGGCGCTGCACTTGGGCCAGACCGCGCAGCCGCCGCCCGCCGTGCTGGTGCCGATCTTCAACCAGATCGACCTCATCACCGAGGCGCGCCGCAGCCGGCTGCATCTCGCCACCGGTATCATGCCGGGAGTGCTGTGGGCGGCGCTGATTCTCGGCAGCGGGCTGACCGTAGGCTTCACATTCTTCTTCGGTACCGAGAACCTCAAGGCCCAGGTCATGATGAGCGGCATCCTCGCGATCATCGTTTTCATCGGGCTGTTCGTGATCGTGTCGATCGATCATCCCTTCACCGGTCCGGTGCACGTCGATCCCGGGCCGCTGCAGCGGGTGCTCAGTGACTTTCGCGGCTAGAATCAATCACCGGTGCATCGACCCCTAAGGAAGTGCCCGCCATGAACATGAACATCCACCTGATCATCGGACCGGTGCTGGCGCTGATCGCCGGCATCCTGATTCTCATCATCCCGCGCCTGCTCAACTACATCGTCGCGATCTACCTGATCATTATCGGGCTGGTGGGACTGTTCGGTTGACCTAGCCGCCACGCCGACGGCGGATCGCGGCGCCGCCACGGCCCGCCGCCCGACTTCGTGCTAATCTCCCGGCAAAAGCGTAAGTTAAGCTGGCGCTTTCCGGCGCAATCCTAAAGGGGCACCCGTGGCGCAGTCCGCCGAGGTCTTCGTCAGTTACTCCCGTGACGACGAGCGACTGGTTTTCGACCTGGCTGCGAAGCTGCGCGAGGCGGGAGTGTCCCTGTGGATCGACCAGGGCGCCCTGGATGCCGCATCGCTGTGGAGCGAGCAGATCGTCAACGCTCTGGAGAGCGCCAAGGTCCTGCTGCTGATGGTGACCGAGTCGGCCGTCCACTCGCATAACGTCACCAAGGAGGTCTCGCTCATCAGCGAGCGCAAGGGACACATCCTGCCGGTGCACCTCGAGCCGACGGTGATCCCGTCGAAGCTCAAGTACCAGCTGGCCGGCATTCAGCACATCGAGTACTTCAAAGGCGCTGACACGGACGCGGGGCTGAAGTCCATCCTGCGCTCGCTGGAGCGGATCGGGGTGAAGATCGCCGCGGCGCCGGAGGCGAAGCCTGCCGCGGCGGCGGCGGATAGCAGTGTGGCCGCGCCGGCTGCGGATCAGAGTACCGCCGGGTCCATACGTCCGCTCGCGAGCGCCGAACGCGGCGCACTCGCGGTGATGCCTTTCGACAACATCAGTCCCGACCAGGAAACCGACTACTTCAGCGACGGACTGACCGAAGAGCTGATCGCCCGCCTGTCGCTGGTGAGCGAGATCGAGCTGATCTCGCGCTGGGCGACCAAGCAGCTGAAGGAGCGCAAGCACGACGTGCAGGCCGTCCGCAACGAGCTTGGCGCACGCTACATCGTCGGCGGCAGCGTGCGGCGCTTCCAGGATTCGGTGCGCATCACGGTGCAGTTGGTGGATGTCGAAACCAACCGCCAGATCTGGGGGAACACCTACAAGGGTAAGCTGGATGACATCTTCGACATCCAGGAGCAGGTCGCCAAGCAGATCGTCGAAGCACTGAAGTTGAAGCTGTCCTTCTCCGAGAAGGTCTCGCTGACCAAGCGCCAGACCGTCAACGCGCAGGCCTACGATCTGTACCTGCGGGGCCAGGACTATCTGTATCGGCTGACCAAGCGCAGCGTCGAGTACGCCATCCAGCTGTTCGAGCGGGCGATCGAGCTCGACCCGCGTTACGCGGCCGCCTATGCGGCCTGTTCGAGCGCCTACGGGCAGATGTACCAGTACTTCGCCCGCGACGAGAAGTATCGCAACCGCGCTCAGGAAATGAGCTTCAAGGCGCTCATGTATGACGGCAACCTGCCGGAAGCCTACACCGCCATGGGCCTGTCCTACTTCATCTGGGGGAAGCTCGATGAGGCCAGTGCCTCGAGCCGCAAAGCCATCGAGCTCGCCCCGGATGATTTCGTCGCTCACTGGACGCTCGGGCGCATTCATTTTACCAACGGCGAGTTCGAGCAGGCCTCCGCGCTCTTCCAGCGCGTGATCGAGCTCAAGCCCGGGTTCATTTCCGGTTACGCGGACCTCGCCATGACCTGCGATGGGCTCGGGCGTCACAGTGAGGCGCGCGCGGCGCGCGATCAGATGCTCGAGCGGCTGCCGAACTACATCCTGCAGAATCCCGACGATTCGCGGATGCGAATGTTCTACGCGGTCACGCTTGCCGAGTCAGGTCGCAAGGAAGACGCCATCCGCGAAGGTTCCAACGCCATCGAGATCAGCCCCGACGATCCGATGATGCTCTACAACTGCGCGTGCCTGCACGCGCGGCTGGGCGAAACGCAGCGCGCACTGGAGCTGGTGCGGCAGGCGATCGCCCGGGGTCAGCTCAACTTCGGCTGGATGAAGAACGATCCGGACATGGCGTCGCTGCGCGACAACCCGGAATTCATCGCGCTCACCAGCGGCTAACCGGGCACGCTCGCGGAACCCTCGACCGGGTACCCTGCCTCGCGCCAGGCGCGCATCCCGCCATCGAGCGCCACGGCACGCTGATAGCCCACTTCGCGCAGGGTCGCGGCGGCCAGCGTTGAGATCTGGCCGAGCTCGCAATACACCAGCACGCGCCGGGTCGGATCCGGCAGTTCCTCGTTGACGCGCAGCTCCAGTTGTCCGCGCGGCAGGTGCCTCGCCCGGGGAAGGTGCGCGCGCTCGAATGCCTCACGCTCGCGCACGTCGAGGATGATCAGATCCGGGTCGCGCGCTTGCACACAGTTCCTCAGGTCGGCGAGCGACATGAACGGCACTTTCAGAGCCGCGGCGGCCAGCAGCTGCGCGATGCTCTTGCCGCCGCTCATGTTGACGCGCAGGGCTTCCGTGAGGTGCGTGGGCGCCGAGAGGTTGAGGTTGCGCATCATGTCGACGAAGGTGCGGCGGTCGCTCGACTGCAGGCGCGGATTGCCCGCCAGTTCTTCACCGATACTCGAGTGAGTGCGGCCCTTGTATTCGTGCGCCGGAAATACCTTGAGCGCCGGATCGAGGCGCAGCAGGCGCTCGAACAGGCTGTCGTACAGCGCCTCGGGATCGCCGCTCGGCAGATCGGTGCGACCGGTCGCACCCATGAGCAGGGTGTCTCCGGTGAACACGCGGTCCTCGACGACCAGGCACATCGAGTCCGCGGTATGCCCTGGCGTGTGCACAACGTTCAGACGCAAACGTCCGATGCCGATCAGCTCGCCGCCCTCGACGCGGATGCCCACGAACGGCGCCGGGCTGGCGCGGTGCATCACGACCGGCACGTTCATGCGGCGCGCCAGCTCCGCGGCAGCGGAAAAGTGGTCGGCATGCGTGTGAGTATCGATCAGGTAGCGTATCTGCAGCCCGTGGCGGGCCGCCAACCCCAGGTAGCGGTCGAGCTGGGTGATCTCCGGATCGATGACCACGGCGCCGCAGGTGTCCGCGCAGCCGACCAGATACGAGCGACAGCCGCCGCTCGCGACCGATTCGAAGATCACGGCAACCCCCTGGTACCGCCGCCCGGCGCGGGCGGACGCACGGCGATTTTACCCCGGCCGCAGGTCGATTCGCATCGATTGCAGATCCAGCCGCCGGCGGCGATCAGTTCTTGAGCTTGTAGCCGCTCTTGAATATCCAGCGCACCAGCAGCAGGCACAACAACAGGAATGCCAGCGTCGCGGCGGTGCTCGCGACCACGTCCACGTCCGCGACTCCGAAGAAACTCCAGCGAAAGCCGCTGACCAGATACACCACCGGGTTGAAGAGCGTGATCTTCTGCCATAGCGGCGGCAGCATGCTGATCGAGTAGAAGGCGCCGCCCAGGAAGGTGAGCGGTGTCAGGACCATCAGCGGCACGATCTGCAGCTGCTCGAAGCTGTTCGACCACAACCCGATGATGAAGCCAAGCAGGCTGAAGGTCACCGCCGTCAGCACCAGGAAGCCGGCCATCCACAGTGGGTGCGCAACCTGGTAGGGGACGAACACCCGTGCGGTCACCAGGATCAGGACGCCGAGCATCACGGACTTGGTGGCGGCCGCGCCGACGTAGCCGAGCAGCACCTCGACGTATGAGACCGGCGCCGACAGCAGCTCGTAGATCGTGCCCGACCACTTGGGCAGGTAGATGCCGAACGAGGCGTTCGAGACGCTCTCGCTGAGAATCGACAGCATGATCAGGCCCGGCACGATGAACGCGCCGTAGCTGACGTGATCGATAGCTCCCATGCGCCGGCCGATCGCGGCACCGAAGACCACGAAGTACAGCGAGGTCGACAGCACCGGGGAGGCGATGCTCTGCATCAGCGTGCGAAACGTCCTGGCCATTTCGAAGCGGTAGATGGCGCGGATGGCGTGTACGTTCATGCGCGCGCTCGCACCAGGTCGACGAAGATGTCTTCGAGCGAGCTCTCGCTCGAGTGCAGATCCTTGACCTCGATGTTCAGCTCGGCCAGCGTCTTGAGCAGCGCGGGAATGCGCGTCTCACGGCTGTGGGCATCGAAGCTCAGGACCAGCGCATGGCCGTCCGCGGACAGCGCCAGCGGATATCCCGACAGGCCTGGCGACAGCTGCGTCAGCGGCTGCTGCAACTGCAGCGTCAGCTGCCGCTTGCCGAGCTTGCGCATGAGCAGCGTCTTGTCCTCGACCACGATCAGCTCCCCCTTGCTGATCACGCCGATACGGTCGGCCATCTCCTCGGCTTCCTCGATGTAGTGGGTGGTGAGGATGATGGTGACGCCGCTGTCGCGCAGCGCCCGCACCATCTGCCACATGTCGCGGCGCAGCTGCACGTCGACGCCGGCGGTCGGCTCATCGAGAAACAGGATCGTGGGCTCGTGCGCCAGCGCCTTGGCGATCAGCACCCGGCGCTTCATGCCGCCGGAAAGGTTCATGATCCGCTCGTCGCGCTTGTCCCACAGCGACAGGTCGCGCAGCACCTTCTCGCAATGCGCCGGGTTCGGCGGCTTGCCGAACAGCCCGCGGCTGAAGTTGGTGGTCGCCCAGACGCTCTCGAACGTGTCGGTGTGCAGCTCCTGCGGCACCAGCCCGATGCGGCTGCGCGCGGCGCGGTAGTCGCGCACGATGTCGTAGCCATCGGCCACCACGGTGCCGGCAGTGGCGGTGACGATGCCGCAGATGATGTTGATCAGGGTGGTCTTGCCGGCGCCGTTCGGTCCGAGCAGCGCGAAAATCTCACCGCGGTAGATCGTCAGATCGATTCCGCTGAGTGCCGCGAGACCGCTGGCGTAGGTTTTCCGCAGCCCGCTCACCGCCAGGATGGGCGGCGCGGTGTCGAGACGGACCGTGGTGTTCCCTGGGCTGTTCATCGTCGAGCTGCTGCCGGCGCGCGGGCCTTGGTATTGACTATCGCGACCTGAGACAGCGGCTGGCAACGTCCGGTGCGACCGAGCGATAGATTAACCTGCCCACCCGGCCGTCGGCCTGCCGGGCGTGCTGCCGACCGGCCTTAAGCCTTGATTCCGGGCCGCTAGGCGGAAATGCGGGCAGGCGCACCCGAAAACCTGTAGCCTGCGCAGCGGCTCGTAACTTTCGGCTTGTCTGTCTTGGCTTGCGCGCGCCCTCGCGGCGTACCTGCGGCCAATCTCTCACCCTCGCAAAGCTTGACGAACCAGGAGGCAGGACCTGTATCTGCCGTTGTTAACTTTTTTTCGTGAGTAACTTGTGACCAAACTATACGTCGGAAATCTTCCCTTCACCGCGACCGATGAGGCCGTACGTGCATTGTTCGCCCAGCACGGCACGGTCGAGACCGTGTCGCTGATCAATGATCGCGACACCGGTCGGCCGCGTGGCTTCGGCTTCGTGGAAATGTCCAATGCCGATGCGTCGCGTGCGATGCAGGCACTAAATGGCAAGGACTTCGATGGCCGTGCCCTGAAGGTCAACGAAGCACAGGACAAAGCTGGTGGGGGCGGTGGCGGTCGCCCGCGCCGCTACTGAAGCTTAGCGTGCGGCGACAGCTCCCGGGCGCACACGCGCCCGGGAGCATCGTCAGGAAAGCGATGGGCGCGCCATGACAACCTCAGGTGACAATTTGGATCTGACTGCCTGGCCTCCCGCAAAGGACAGCACGTCGCGCCCCAGCGCGAATGATGCGCTCACCGATTACCGCGCCCGCCTGGCGCTCGCCGAGGAGGAGCGCGCTGAGCGCCGCCGTCTCGATCTGGACGAGCAGCGCTCCAGTGCGAACTCGCCCGCGGTGCGCATCCGCGCCTGGGAGAAGGTCCACGGACTGCGCATGCCCTCAGACGCCGCGCATCCCATCCTCGCCGTGATCGCCGCCGATACCGGGCTGTCCCTGAGCGAAGTTCGGGCCGAGCAGCAGGCGCGTCGGCCAGCCGCGGCGGGTGCCGCGGCAGAGTGACGCCGATCGCAGCCGCGGCTTAAGAGACTCGCAGCCGTCTGTACGGTAGGACACATATGTCTAATGCCGCACAGCGCAAAATCCCAGAATTTGGCGCACCGAGGCGCGTAAGATGCGCCGCGTGCAATCGCACGGACCGAGCCGCAAGGCGTTGCTGGGCACCCCCTCACCCTCCTCCGGCCTCCTACGTCCGTTTGCCGTGCTCACGCTGAACGTGGTGCTGTTCGCCGCCGGCCTGGGGCTGGCCCTCGCGGCCGAGAATCCCGCACTCAAACTGCTCGGCAGCGTACTGATCACCGCCGGCATGCTGCGCCTGTTCATGGTGGGCCACGACGCCTGTCACGGCAGCTTGTTCGCCGGCCGAACGCTCAACAGCGTCATCGGCCGCATTGCCTTCCTACCGTCGATGACGGCCTTCAGTCTCTGGGACGTCGGCCACAACGTCGCGCACCACGGCTTCAACAACCTCAAGGGCCGTGACCAGGTCTGGACTCCTTATTCCAAGGAGGAATTCGACCACCTGCCGCGGCAACGGCAGATCATGGAGCGCATCTACCGCTGCGGGTTGGGCTGCGGACTGTATTACTTCCGCGAGCTGTGGTGGAAGAAGCTGTACTTCGCGACCCGCAAGGAGATCGGTTCCGCCCGCCTGAAGTACAAGCTCGACAGCGCGCTGGTGAGCGTCGGTGCCATCGCCTGGACGGGCAGCGTCGTGCTGGTGGCCGTGCGCACTCACCAGCCGTTTTGGTTGCTGGCGCTCACGGCCATGGTCATTCCGTTCGCGCTGTGGAACACCATCATGGGGTTCGTAGTCTTCGTGCAGCATACCCACCCCTCGATCGCGTGGTTCCACAAACGGCAGGAATGGCAGCACGCGCGCGCCTACCTGACCGCCACGGCGACGGTGCGGCTGCCGCTCGGTGTCGACCGGCTGATGCACGGCATCATGGAGCACAACGCCCATCACCTTGATCCGCGCATCTCCATGTTCGCGCTGCGGCGCGCGCAGCGACAGGTGCAGGAACGCGCCCCCGACAGCGTCGTCAGCTACCGCCTGGGCTGGCGCTCGTACCGCGATTGTGTGCGCCGCTGCAAGCTGTACGACTACGCGAACCACACCTGGCTCAACTGGCGCGGCGAAGTGACCTCGCGCACCGCACCTCGCGGAATCCTGCCGGCGGGTTGACCAGCGTACCTCCCTCAACTCCTCCCCTCTGCGGTGAGCCGTCATGCTTAAAGCTCAAACGATCCGTAACGAGCACGCCGATCTGTTCACCTTCCTGCACGGGGATCTGACCGCCTGCGCCAGCGCCTGCCGTCGCCCGGAGGAGACCTGTAACGAGAGCCTGGTGTTCGTCTCACAGCCGGCGCAGCTCACGGAAGCCGCGCGCCGCAAGGCGGCGATCATCATCGTGCACGAGAAGCTCGCCCCGCTGGTGGAGGCGAGCGCGGCGTGCAGCCCGTGCTATTTCGCGGTGCCGGCCATTCCTGCGGCCATGGCGGTGCTGCTCAGGTACTTCGAGCACAAGGCCGAGCGCTTCACGCAATGGGGCGAGCAGCACCCCACGGCGCTGGTGCATCCGAGCGCCACACTCGGCCGCAACGTGGTGCTGGGCCCGTACTGCGTGATCGGCGCGCGCAGCTCGATCGGCGATGGCTGCCTGATCGGCACGCACGTGGTGATCGAGAATGACGTGCGTATCGGTGCCGGCACGATCCTGCACCCCCACGTCTTCGTCGGTGCGGCGTGCGAGATCGGCGCCGCGTGCGAGATCCATCCACATACCACCATCGGCTCCGACGGTTTCGGCTACGTCAAGGACGGCGCGGGAAAGCCGCACAAGGTCCCGCAACTCGGCAATGTGCAGATCGGCGATGAGGTGGAGATTGGCGGCAACTGCTCGATCGATCGCGCCACGCTCACCTCGACCCGCATCAGGTCCGGCGCGAAGCTCGACAACATCTGTCATATCGCCCACAACTGCGATCTCGGCGAGAACGGTTTCTACACGGCCGGCTTCATGATGGCCGGCTCCACCAGGATCGGACGCAACTTCGTCACCGGCGGCAACTCCGTCGTCGGAGCGCACCTCACCCTCGCCGACGACGTGGTATTGGCGGGCCGCTCGACGGTCACCAGCAACATCAGCCAATCCGGCCACTACGGCGGCTTCCCACTGCAGCCGTTGCGCGAAGCCCTCAAGACCCTGGCCGCGATCGGGCAGCTGAACGCCATGCGCAGGAACCTGAACGCACTGCTGAGAGGCACCACGCCCACGGCGCAGCCGCAGTCCCCCGCTCACAGCGCTGCGGACCGGTAACCGCCACGCGCGCTCCCAGCCGCCGCTCACGGCGGCGCCGCGAGCGCAGCGGCTTGCTCAAGGCGCGCGCCGTGCGGCAATCTGCGCGCCATGCGCGAGCCGAATCGCATGCGGCGTCAGGTGCTGGCCGCTCTGCTGGCCACCGGCTCGGCCGGACTGCTGCGGCCGGCAGCCTCCGCCGGCTCCCCGCTCAGGGCAGGCGTCGTTGGCGGCGGGATCGTCGGCGCGTCCATCGCCATGCATCTGGCGCGGGCCGGTGCGCAGGTGTGGCTGTTCGAGAAGATCGGACCGGCGCAGGGCGCGACACAGAACTCCTTCGCCTGGGTCAATGCGTTCGTGGATGACCCCCACTACCGGGCGCTGCGTCTTCAGAGCCTGAGCGCCTACCACGATCTCGACCGGGCATTGTCCCTGGACCTGGTTTGGGGCGGTTATGTCAACTGGGCCGGCAACGCCACGGAAGCCGAGGTGGTGCGCGCCAACGCGCGGCAGCTTGCCAGCTCGCCGTACCCGGCGCGCGCCATCACCAGCGGGGAGCTCGCCAGCCTCGACCCGAACGTGCGACCGGGCCTGGTCACCGAGGCAATCTACTCATCGATCGACGCGCACCTGGATCCGGTGCACGTCACACAACGATTCCTCGCGGCGGCGGCCGCGGCGGGTGCTCGGGTGTTGTTTCCATGCGAGCTCACTGCGCTCGATCTGCACGCCGGACGCCTGCAGGGCGTGCTCACCAGCCAAGGTCGCGTCGCGCTCGATCGGCTGGTGGTCGCCGCGGGCGTCGATACGCCCCGGATCCTCGCCCTGGCCGGCTTCCCGCTCACCCTGAAGCACGCTCCGGGGATTCTCGCGCACAGTGCCGCGGTGCGGCCGCTGACGAGACTGGTGCACGACGCGCCCGGCGGGGTGTCGTTCAAGCAGATGAAGGACGGATCGGTGGTCGGCACCGATGCGCCCAATCCACCCGCCACGCCCGCGCACCAGGCAATCCGTGCGCACGCGGAGCAGTTCCCCACCGCTGAGCTGCGCGACTATCACGGCAGGAGAATCCTCAGCAAAATCGGCCGGTTCCTTCCGGGCGCGCAGGACGCAGCGCTGGATCGCCTGACGCTCGGCTTCCGGCCGATGCCGAGCGACGAACTCCCCGTGATGGGCGCGCTGGCGAGCGTCCCCGACATTCACGTCGCCGTGACCCACAGCGGTGTGACGCTGGCACCCATCATCGGCCGGCTCACTGCCGATGAGGTATTGCATGGCTCGCGTGCGCCGATGTTCAGCCCTTACCGGCCCGAAAGATTCGCCCGACCCGCACCGCCGGTGGCCGGGGAACGCAGCCATGGCAAGGGCGCTGACGGTGCGGCCGCCAGCGCAGCGGGGTATGCTGGAAAAGAAGGGGCTGCTGTCGCAATGAGCCAGTGTGTGAGTGCGCGATGACGACGATTGCCAAGCCGCTCCTCGAGGCCGCGTGGCAAGCGGTTCGCCCGGTGGTGCGCTGGACGCCGCTGCTGCGTTCCGACTACGTCGACTCACTGGTCGGAGCGCGGGTATTTCTCAAGGCCGAATCGCTGCAGCTCGCCGGCTCGTTCAAGATGCGCGGCGCGTGCTTTCGGGTGAGCCGCCTGTCGGCGGACGAGCGCGGCCGCGGCGTGGTGGCCTTCTCCTCGGGCAACTTCGCACAGGCACTGGCGCTCGCCGGTCGCCTTGCCGGTGTGCCGGTGACGATCGTGATGCCGTGCGATGCTCCACAGCGCAAGGTGGAATTGACCCGCCGCGCCGGCGCCACGGTGGTGCTCACCGAGCACGGCAAGGAGAACCGCGAACAGGTCGCCAACGCGCGCGCCCGCGAGATCGCCGAGCAGGAAGGTCGGGTGTACCTGCATCCCTTCGACGATCCCCTGGTGGTCGCCGGCCAGTCGACGCTCATGCGCGAAGTGCAGCTCGACGCCGAGCGCGCGCAGGTGCGCTTCGACTGCATCCTCTGTCCGGTGGGCGGGGGCGGGTTGATCGCCGGAACGGCGCTCGCCGAGAAGCACTTCGGCAGCGGCGCGGAGGTGATCGCCGTCGAGCCGGAAGCCTGTGACGACATGCGCCGCTCGCTGATCTCGCACCGTCGCGAGCAGAACGTGGGCAATCCGCCGACGATCTGCGATGCCATGCAGGCATTCACCCCGGGCGCCGTGCCCTTCGAGGCTGCGGCACACCTGATCTCGCGCGGCATCACCGTGGCGGATGACGCCGTGCGGATGGCGATGCGCATTGCCTTCGAAGAATTCAAGATCGTACTCGAGCCGAGCGGCGCGATTGCCCTTGCCGCCGCGCTGTGCCACAGCGACGAGTTCACCAATCGAACCGTGGCGCTGCTGTGCTGCGGCGGCAGCGTTTCGCTCGAGGACCTGCTGCGTCTGACCCGCGCGCAGCAGCAGCCCCGTGCACCGGTGGCGAAGCACTGACGTGCTGTGAAGCGCCCATGCCGGCGACCAGCGCGGGCCTGCTGCTCTACCGCCGACGTGGCTCGCGGTTAGAAGTGTTTCTCATCCACCCGGGAGGACCGTACTGGGCCAACAAGGACGACGGCGCCTGGTCGGTGCCCAAGGGCCTCGTCAACCCGCAGGAAGACGAGCTCGAATGCGCGCGGCGGGAATTCACGGAAGAGACCGGCTTCGCTGCCGGGCCGGGCGGGCAGGAACGAGATCTCGGAGTGTTCCGCCAGCCCAGCGGCAAGCGCCTGCATGTCTGGGCGCTCGAGGGGGACTGCAACCCCGCCGATTTGCGCAGCAATCTGTTCGAGATGCAGTGGCCGCCCGGCTCCGGACGCAGCGCTCAGTTCCCCGAGGCCGATCGCGGTGCCTGGTTCGAGAGCTCACGGGCCCTGCACAAGATCCTCAAGGGCCAGCGCGCGGTTCTCGAGAAGCTCTGCGCGGAATTGGTCACGCGAGACCCGGCAGGCGGCTCGAGCGCCGCAACATGAGAGCTTGGCTCCCGCGCCTCAGCCGGTGGTCCGGTCCTGCAGCGCCGCGCTGGCGAACCTGACTCGTCCATCCGGCAACGGCACGGCGAGCGGCGTCACGCGGACCCTGGCGATCCCGAGCCGCGGCGTGATACCGATCCTGAGTGCCGTCGCGGGCGAGAGATCCACGATCCGTCCCTTCGCATACGGCCCGCGGTCCTGGATGGTGACCAAGGCGCTCTTGTGAGTCGCAAGATTGGTGACCTGCGCGATGGTGCCGAGCGGCAGCGTGCGGCTGGCGGCATTGTCGCCGTACGGGTCCATCCTGGTTCCGTCCGCCATCTTTCTTCCGGCGAACCGCGCGGCATAGAAGGATGCGACGCCGGTGCGCTCGCGGCCCGAGATATCAGGCTGCGGACGGCTGGCGGACCGCTCCTCGCCGGATGGGCGTGCAGCGTGTTCCGGCCCGCCGGTGTCTGCGGGCCGGCCCGGATCCTCGGCGCCGGCTCCCAGAGTCGTGGCAGCGCACACGAGCATGCCAACCACGCCGAATGCCAGTAGCTTCGCCGTTGGCGTGGGAAGCACACCGTGCGCCAGAAGAGTTTGCACAATGGCTTGGAGTGTTCAGGAATCCGAGGCGCCCGGTCTGTAGGCGGTCTCCCGCAGGTAGCCGTGCAAGTGCGCCCGTTGCCGTGCCGGTCTGCGCCGACGCGAGGCCTGCGCGGGCTGACACGTGGCCTCGGCCGTCTTGACCGGCCGGGGCGACTTGAGTTCTATTGAGGCGTGGAGCCACGGCGGCTTGTCAGTGAGCGCCTCGTGCCGAAAATCCTTGCGACTGTCGCACTTTGCGGCGGCCTGATGTTCTGGGTCGGTGGCGCGCGCGCCGCTGAACCGCCGGCGCACTTTGACGGCGTGTGGACCACCGTCGTAGCGTGTCCGCTGTCAGCCGGCGCGCTGCCTTACTCCTATGAATTCTCCTCGAGCGTCAAGGATGGCGTCCTGCATGGTGAGCGAGGCATCAAAGACGCACCTGGGTGGTTGCAGTTGAACGGCCGCATACTGCCCGATGGCTCGGCCAGCATTTCCGCGCATGGACTCGTCGGCAGGGAATGGGCCGCGGTCGGCGAGCGCCCCCCGGGCACGCCATACAGCTATCGTGTTGATGCCAGGTTCTCGGAAAATTCCGGAACCGGGCATCGGGTCAAGGGTCGCGCCTGTACGGTGACCTTCAGCAAGCAGGGCCCGTAACAGCTCACCGGCGGGACCACCCACCGCCCACGACAACAATCAAGGCAGAGGATCGTCATGACAGATCTGACCTCGAGCGTCAGCGTCACTCGCGTTATCGGCGCTGTCGCGCTCGCGGCCCTGGCCGTCACCGCCAGGGCCGAGTCCTCCGGGCGCGCGCTCGTGCGCTTTCCGACGCTGTACGGCAACACCGTGGTGTTCGTCGCCCACGAGAACCTGTGGTCGGTGCCGCGCACGGGCGGCACCGCAGCGCGTCTGACCGCCGACCCCGGCCGCGACGTCATGCCGCGCTTTTCTCCCGACGGCCGCTGGCTCGCTTTCACGGGCGAGTACCAGGGCAATCGCGACGTCTACGTGATGCCCGCCGGGGGCGGCAAGGTGCAGCGCCTCACGTTTACCTCGGACATCGAGGTCGAGCCGACATTGCGGCGCGGTCCGAACAACATGGTGGTCACCTGGACCCCAGACTCGAAGAGCATCGTATTTCTGTCGCGGCGTGACGTCTGGACCGACTGGATCTACAAGGCCTACAGCGTGCCACTCGGCGGCGGCCTGGCGCAGCCCCTGCCGCTGGATCGCAGCGGTTTCCTCAGCTTCAGCCCGGACGGCAAGCAGATCGCCTACACGCGAATCTTCCGCGACTTCCGTACCTGGAAGCGCTACCAGGGCGGGCTTGCACAGGATATCGATATCTACGATTTCGTCACCCGGCAGCTCAAGCATGTGACCAATTGGCCGGGCACCGAGACCTCGCCGATGTGGTACGGCAAGACGATCTACTTCCTGGCCGATCACGATGCGAGCCAGCGGCGTAACATCTGGGGGTACGACATCGCCACAGGTGCGTTTCACCAGGTCACGCACTTCACCGACTACGACATCGAGTTTCCGAGCCTCGGCGGCGGCGCCGAAGGCGAGCAGGGCATAGTGTTCCAGCAGGGCGGCAGGCTGCACGTGCTCGACCTGCCGTCCGAGCAATTGCACGACCTGGACGTCATCGTGCCGGATGACGGCACGCGCACGGGCGCCCGCTGGGTGGACGCAAAAAATACCATCCGCGAGCAGGACGCCGCCCAACAGACCGACTACGACATCGCGCCCAACGGCAATCGTGCGGTGTTCTCGGCGCGCGGCGACCTGTTCACGCTGCCCGCCGAACACGGCAACACCCGCAACCTCACGCAGACTTCGAACGCCGACGAGGATCATCCGCGCTGGTCGCCCGACGGCAAGCTGATTGCCTACACGACCGACGCCTCCGGCGAGCAACAGCTGGCGGTGCGCCCCGCGGAAGGCGGCGCGGAGCGCGTCCTGACGCATTTCGCTCGCGGCTACTTCTATGCTGGCCACTGGTCGCCGGCAGGCGATCGCCTCGCGTTCTCGGACAACGAACACCGGCTGTGGATCGTCTCGGCGGCGGGCGGCGAGCCCGTGCAGATTGCCCAGGACCCGTACAATGAGATTGTCGACCAGGCCTGGTCGCCCGACGGGCGCTGGCTCGCCTACAGCATTACCGCAGCCAACCTGCAGAGCGGCATCTGGCTCTACAACGTCGAGACACGCAAAGCCGTGCGCGTGAGCGGGCCGCACACCAACGACTCTTCGCCGGCGTTCGACCCGGCCGGCCGCTACCTGATGTTCATCTCCACGCGCCACGAGAACCCGACGCTCAGCCAGATGGAGTTCAACTTCGCCACGCTGAAGATGAACGGCATCTACATTGCCACCTTGAAGCGCGACGCCGTCTCACCGTTCGCTCCCAGATCGGACGAGGGAGCGGGCCCGACGGACGAGGAGAAGCAAAAGGAGAGCGAACGCGAGGAAAAGAAGCAGAACGAGAGCAAGGACAAGAAGAAGGAGCCGGTCAAACCCGTGGAGATCGACGTCGACGGGCTGATGGCGCGAGCGGTGCCGCTGCCGATCCCGGCCGCGAACATCGGCACGCTGGACGTGCGCGACGACAAGGTGTTCTACCTGACCACTGCCGTGCAGATGTACGACGGTCCGCTGCCGGGTGAGAAGCCGGCGCTGCACCGCTATGATCTGAAGCAGCGCAAGGACGCCACGGTCGTCGAAGGCCTGAGCTCCTACGCGCTGTCCGCCGACGGCAAGAAGGTGCTGTACAAGCTCGAGAAGGACTACATCATTGCGGACGCGGCGCCCATCGACGCGAGCAAGGCCAAGAGTCCGGAAGCCACCAAGAAGCTCGATCTGTCCCACATGCGGGTGCTGGTCGAGCCCACGCAGGAATGGAGCGAGATGTTCAACTCGGCGTGGCGACTCGAGCGTGACTTCTTCTACGGCGCGAAGATGAACGGGGTCGACTGGCCGGCGGTGCGTGCCGCGTACGCGAAGCTGTTGCCGCTTGCCGGATCACGTGGCGATCTGAACTACCTGATCGGCGAGATGCTGGGAGAACTGAGCAACTCGCACACCTACGTCGGCGGCGGCGACGACATGCCCGAGGAGCTTCGGGTACCGACCGCGTATCTCGGCGCCGACATCGCGCTCGATCCGGCGTCCGGCCGCTACCGGCTCGCAACCATCTATCCTGGGGATAACACGCGCAGTACCTACAGGTCACCGCTCACCCAACCCGGCATCGATGTCAGGCAAGGGGACTACCTGCTGGCGATCGACGGAGTGGAACTGCGCGCGCCGCTCGACCCCTACAGCCTGCTGGTCGGCAAACAGGATCGCACCATCAGGCTGAGCGTCGCCGAGACTGCGGACGGTAAACGCCGCGACGTGGTAGTGCAGCCGGTCAAGAACGAGCTGGCACTGCGCGAGCAGGCGTGGATCGATCACAACCGCGAGGTCGTTTACCAGGCTTCGGGCGGCCGCATTGCCTACATCTATCTGTCAGACATGTCCGCCCTCGGCCTGGATCAGTTCATACGTCAATTCTATTCGCAAGTAGACAAGCAGGCGCTGATCGTCGATGAGCGCTGGAACGGGGGTGGCAACATCGACCAGATGCTGCTCGAGCGTCTGCGGCGCGTGCTGGTCGGAATGGCCGCCAACCGCGAATCCGTTGGAGTTCCCGTGCCGCAGCAACTCATCAACGGACCGAAGATCTGCATGATCAACCACTTCTCGGCCTCGGACGGGGACATCTTCCCGTTCTACTTCCGCAAGTACGGCCTCGGTCCGCTGCTTGGCACACGGACCTGGGGTGGAGTGCGCGGCATCCGCGGCGACTGGCCGCTTCTGGACGGCGGCTACGTCACTATTCCCGAGGACGCGCTCTACGGACTCGACTCGCAGTGGGTGATCGAGAACCGCGGAGTCGAACCCGATATCACCGTCGATGATTCGCCGGCGGACTGGGAGCGCGGACATGACGTGCAGCTCGAGGCGGCGATCGCCCACGTGCTCGGGGAGCTGCAGAAGCAACCCGCGACGCTGCCACCGCCACCGCCGGCAATGCCGGCCTATCCCAAGGGACCGGGCTGAACGACCGCGCAGCATCTAGCGGCACGCAAATCAGCCAGTTGCACGTGTCGCGTGACCGCCCGGCAGCGACGCAATATGTCGCCTGCCGCATTCAGTTGACGGCCCCGCCCGCCCGGGAGCACCCTATCGGCGAGCAGGACCCGATCGCACGTGACCGCCGGAGCGCGGCACCGCGCGGCAGTACCCCTGCATAAGAACAATATGGAACCCGAAATCACCATGGTGCGGCAAGGCACAACCTCGAACGAGGCCGCAGCGGGCCTCGACAGTACCGACGAAGTACCGCCGCTGGATGTCGCCGCCTACGAGGCTCGACTGCTCGCCGGCAACGCGCACGGCGGGTCGAGCGAGCCACCGCTGCCGGCCTCGGAATTTGCCGGCAGCGAGCACCGGCCGCATCCACTGGCGGAGCTGCCGCCACCGGAATTTCTGCGGGATATCGAAAGCTGGATCGCGGCGCAGGATGCGCGCGCGCGATCCTATGACCGCGCTCTTGCTGAGCTGCAGTCGGCGCGCACCGGCGCGCAGGCGCGGGCCGACAATCTGGCACTCGAGCTCGAGATCGCGAAGAAAGCGCTGCACACGGCGCTGTGCCGCGCCAACGACGCCGAACGCGCGGCGCTCGACAACGGCGCCGCGGTGCAAGCCGCCGAGTCGCGCGCCGCGGGGTTTCAGACCCAGCTCGAAGAGGTGCGACGCGAGCTCGCCACGGCCACCGGGCAGATTGCCGCCGCCACCGCCGAGCTCGCGCGGACGCAGGAGTCCCTCGTGGCGCAAGCGGGCCAGCAGCAACAGACGCAGCTGCGTCAGGACGAGCTGGCGCGCGCGCTCGATGAGCGCTCGCAGCGGGTAACGCAGCTGGAGGGTGAGCTTGCCGAGCTGCGTGCCGGCATCGCGCAAGCCGATCGCGAGCTGGTGCAGCGCGCCGCGCGCATCGCGGCCGTGCAGCAGGATAATGAAACGCGGCAGGCAGCCGCCAATGCCCTCGCGCGGGAGCGTGACGCACTCGCAGGGCGCATCGCCCGCCTGGTCGAGAATGCCCAATCAAGCGAATCGAAGCGCAACGTCTGGGAAGGTATGTGGCGTGGCCTGGAGGCGCAGCTTACCGAGACACGCGCGTCGCTGGCCCGAGTCGAAGCCGAGCGCGTCGAGCTTGCGACGCGGGTCGTCACAGTGTCGGCCGGGCTTACCGATCGCGACGCGGCCATCGCGCAGCTCGAGGCCGAGCGCACGGCGCAGGGCAGTGCGCTCGCGGAGCTGGCTGCGACCCGCGCGCGTGAGCAGGAAAGCCAGGCAGCCAGTACGAAGGAGCTACGCGTTCGCGGCGAGACGCTGGCCGCCGGGGTCAAGGTGCTCGAGGAGCGCCTGCGGCGCGGCGCCGAATCCCTTGCCGCCCGCGAGGCGGACCTTGCCGAGTCACGCGCCGCGCGCGCGGCGCTGGAGGAGACGCTGCGTACCGCGCAGTCGAGCAATGCCGCCTACGCGGCGCGGACGGCGGAGCTGGAGATGCTCACCACCGACCTGAGCCAGACGCTGCAGGCGCAGACCGAGGCCGCGCAACGTGCACACGCGTTGTGCGAAGACCGGGAACGCGAGCTGGCGGACGAGCAGACGCGGGCCGCTGCGCTGCAAGAGCATCTGCAGGCGACAATGCGCCATGCGAGCGAGCGATCAACCGCGGCCGAATCGACCCAGACCGCGCTCAAATCGCACCTCGAGCAGCTGACAGCGAGCCAGGAGCGCGTGGCCGATCTGGAGCGCGACGCGCTCGAGCAGTCCGAGCGGCTCGCGAGCCTGGAGGCGCAGCTCGCGCACGCCAGATCGCTGGCGGAGCAGACCGAGGCGGCGCGCGGCTCGCTGGAGAGCGAGCTCGGGCGAGTGCGCGCCGAGCTGCAGCACGAGAGCGAGCGAGCCGGCGGGCTGGATGCCGCGCAGCGCAAACTCGCGCTGGATCTCGAGCGCACGCGCGGTGCCGTGGACGAGCGGGAACTGCAGCTGCGACGGCTCGAGCGCTATGCGACCAGCAGTACCCAGGTGCTGAGCCGCATCAAGCGCGGTATCGAGCGCGGCAGCGCGCCCCCCGCCGCCGAAGCAGTCAAGCCTGCGAATGGCAGCGCGACATTCATCCCGCTCGACAACAGCGATGCGCCGCCGCTGACCCTCGGGCGGCACACCACGATCGGCCGGGCGTCGGAGAGCGATCTGTGTCTGAAGGACTCGTCGATCAGCCGGCGCCACGCCCTCGTGACGATCGGTTCGAACGGCGCATTCATCGAGGACCTGCGCAGCGTGAACGGCGTTACCGTGAACCGTCAGCGCGTCCAGCAAGCGCGGCTTAGCGATGGCGACGTAGTGGAACTCGGACTGCGGCGGTTCCGCTTCACCATGCCGGCGGCCCGGAGCGCTGACGCCGGCTGATCGCTGCTGTCCCAGGGTGGTGGACCCGGCAGTCGTGTGTCGCGACGCGCCGTTGCCTGTCGCCACCAGCCACATACTGATTCCGAACCATGGCACGCCGTCAGCGTGCGGTGATCTGCCTGTCGCGTAAAGTGCGTGTTTCCGCCCGACAAGGTCGGCGTGTGTTCGGATGATCTATGACGAACGATGTGGACGCCTTCATGGCGACGATGATCGTGCAGTCGCAGCCGGTCCCGCTCGAGCGCGCGGTCGCCCTGGTCCGGGAGCACTACGGCTTCGAAGTGCGCGCCGCACGACTGACGGGCGAGCGGGATGAGAACTTCAAGCTGAGCGCAGCGGACGGCGGCGAATACGTCCTGAAGATAGCGAACTCCGCCGAGCAGCCGGCGGTGACCGATCTGCCCACTGCGGCGTTGCTGCACGTGGAAAAGATCGATCCTGGCTTTCCGTGTCCGCGTGTGGTGCGCGAGCGCACCGGCGGCACCCAGGTTCGTTTCGCGGCTGCAGACGGCCACGAGCGGACCGCGCGGGTTCTGACGTATCTGCCGGGGAAACTGCTCGGCACAGCTGCCCGATCACAGCGACAACGTGTTGCCTGCGGACGCATGGGAGCACGATTGACTACGGCGCTGCGCAACTTCGAGCATCCCGCCGCGCATCGAGCAATCGTCTGGGACGTGCGCCACGCGGTCCAGGTGCAGCGCCTGCTCGAGCAGCTGGCCCTGCTGCCCTGCCGAGGAGCCGCTGCCGCTCTGTCACGGCGCATTGTACCGGTCGTCGAGTCGCAGCTGCCGCGTCTGCGCCAGCAGGTCGTGCACAACGATCTGAACCCACTCAACATCCTGGTGGACCCCGCGGACCCGGGACTGGTCACCGGGATCATCGACTTCGGCGACGTCATCCACACCGCCCTGATCGCCGATGTGGCGGTGACCGCCGCCGAGCTGATTCCGCAGGACTGCACGGCGGGGAGCGGAGCCGCGTGCACGGCCGTTCTGGATATCGCTTCCGCCTACCATGAGAGGCTGCCGCTCTTGCAGCAGGAGCTGCTCGTGCTCGGGCCGCTGGTGGCCGCACGGCTGCTCGCAAACGTGGTGGTACACGAGTGGCATGTGCACCACAACCCCTCGGGCGGTCACTATACTGCGCTGACTCCGGACTTCATCCGTGCGCGGCTACAGATCGCCGAGGAATTGTTGCTCGAGGAGTTCAGGCTGTGACGACTCCACAAGAGGACCGCGCGGCGATCCTGGCACGCCGTCAGCGCCTGCTCGCCCCCACCTACCGGCTCTTCTACGAGCAGCCGCTGCAGATCGTACGCGCCGCGGGAGTGTGGATGTACGACGAGCAGGACCGGGCGTATCTGGATGCCTACAACAACGTCCCGGTGGTGGGTCATTGCCACCCCTATGTGGTCGAAGCGCTCGCGCGCCAGGCAGCTACTCTCAACACCCATACCCGCTATCTGGCAGAACAGCCGCTGCAGCTTGCCGAGGAGCTGTTGGCCACCATGCCGAAGGAACTCGGTAGCGTCATATTCACGTGCACCGGCAGCGAAGCGAATGACCTGGCGGTGCGGGTGAGCAAAGCGGTTACCGGTGGTAGCGGATTCATCATCACTGATTTCGCCTACCACGGTGTGACCGACGTCATCGCCGGCATGTCGCCCGAAGAGGGCGCTGCGCTTGGGCCCGGCGTCTATGCCGTGCAGTCGCCGCGTGGCGCTGACGGCGCCGCAGCGTTCGGCGAGCGCATTCGCCAGTGCATCGAGCGCATGCACAGCGACGGCGTACGTCTTGCGGCTTTCCTCGCGGATACGATTTTCTCCAGCGATGGCGTGTTCGCTCATCCTCCCGGGTTTCTCGCCGATGCAGTGCGTCACGTGCACGCTGCCGGCGGTCTGTTTGTTGCCGACGAGGTGCAGCCGGGCTTCGGCCGCCTGGGCGAGGCGATGTGGGGTTTCCAGCGTCATGGCGCCATTCCCGACCTGGTGACGATGGGTAAGCCGATGGGCAACGGGCATCCGGTAGCCGCCGTGGCCGCCCGCCCCGGCTTGTTCGAGGCGTTCTCCAGGCGCGCACACTACTTCAACACCTACGGCGGAAACACGGTGTCATGCGCGGTAGCACTGGCGGTGCTGCACGTCATCCGCAGCGAGCAGCTGCTCGAGAATGCACGCCGCAGCGGCGACTATCTGCAGCACGGACTACGCACACTCGCGCGACGCTGCCCGGCAATTCGCGACATCCGTGGCGCCGGCCTGTTTATCGGCGTGGAACTGGGTGCCAATTCGGCGAGCGGCCTGAGCGGACGCGCCGAGACCACGCGGGTAGTGAACGGCCTGCGCCGCCTCGGCGTACTGGTGGGTGCCACCGGGCGCAACGGCGACGTGCTGAAGATCCGTCCGCCGCTCACCTTCGAACGGCAGCACGCAGATCGACTGCTCGATGCACTGGATCAGACCCTGCAGGCGAACACCGCTGCCTGAGCGGCGAGTCGCCCGGAGAGAACATGACCTCCTACCTGATCTTCACCTCAGCTCTGCGCGTATGGCTGGCCGTCGCCATCGTGCTGGCGGTCATCGCACTTGGCGACCTGGTGTTTTCCCCCGCGCATAGTTTGCGCGCCTTCGCGAAACGGCTGCTGCTCTCGGCGCTGTGGCCGTTGGCCTTATTCACCGATGCGGGTCGCAAGACGCTGTTCAGAGGCTTTCGACCGACCCAGGGAGTCTGACATGCTGAAGAAACTCTTGACCGTTGTGGTACTGGTGTCGCTCACGGGTTGTGGTTTCCGCACCGTGGAGACCGGGCACCGTGGCATCCTGACCAGGTTCGGACAGGTAGAGGGGGATGCCCGAACCGAAGGACTGTATTTCTACAATCCGTTCACCGAATCCATGCACCAGATGGACGTGCGTGTGCAGGTGTGGCGAGGAACCACCGAGGCTTACACCAAGGACGTCCAGGAATCCAAGATCACCTTCGTGGTGAACTACCGCCTGCACCCGGAGGCCGCGGGCACCATGTTTCGCACGGTAGGCGAGGACTGGGCGGACAAGCTGGTAAGCCAGGTGATCGAGCAGCGAGTGAAGGAAGTGATCGCCGGCTGGGATGCAGTTGATCTGATTGCCAATCGACAACAAGCCAACGCGACCGCGACCAAGCTGATCACCGATTCGCTCGCGGCGAAGGACGTCATCATCACCAATTTCGCGATTACCGACATCGAATTCTCACAGAATTTCAACCGGGCGGTGGAAGCGAAAGTGATAGCGCAGCAGAACGCCATTCAGGCGCTGAATAAGACGGAGCAGATCAAACAGGAGGCCAACCAGCGGGTGATCACCGCCACCGCCGAAGCGCAGTCGATGAAGATCCGCGCGGACGCTTTGACTCAAAATCCGAAGTTGGTAGCGTGGGAGGCTGTGCAGAAATGGAACGGTGTGCTGCCGATTTACATGCTGTCGGGAGCGATGCCGTTTCTGGACGTGACAACTACCAAGTGAGCAGCGCTGGCGCCGACTATGCGGCGACCGGGATCGGCCGACCGAGTATTTTCTCGATCGCGCGCAGTCGCTCACGTTCCTCGCGGCTGACGAGTGAAATCGCCCGACCAGGCGCTCCCGCGCGGCCAGTACGACCGATGCGGTGCACATAGTCTTCCGGCACATGCGGCAGTTCGAAATTCACGACGTGCGGCAGCTCGCTGATATCCAGTCCGCGCGCCGCGATGTCGGTGGCGACGAGTATGCGCACGCGACCTTGCTTGAAATCGCTCAAGGCACGCGTACGTGCGGCTTGCGATTTGTTGCCATGGATGGCGGCGCACGCGAGGCCATCACGCGTCAAGCGCTCGGCAAGACGATTGGCGCCGTGCTTGGTGCGAGTGAACACCAATGACTGCTTGATATCTCCATCCGCCAGCAGGCGCGTCAGCAGCGGGTGCTTGCCGGCGCTGTCGACGTGATAGACCTGATGATCCACCAGCGCCGGAGAACTGTTGCGCGGTGAGATGTCGATAGTGACCGGATCGCGCAACAGTGACCTGGCGAGGCTGCGGATCTCGTCAGAGAAGGTGGCCGAAAACATCAACGTTTGACGTTTCGCGGGCAGCGCCGCGATCAGGCGACGAATGGGTCGGATGAACCCCATGTCGAGCATCCGGTCGGCCTCGTCCAATACCAGCATGTCGATGCGCGAAAGATCGACCGCGCGCGCCTGCAGATGATCCAGCAGTCGTCCCGGGGTGGCGACGATGATGTCCACGCCCTGAGACAGGGCGTCGAGCTGCGGTTTTGGACTGACACCACCAAATATCAGCGCGCCGCGCAACGGCAGCTGTCGTGCCAGCGCCCGAAATGAGTCGCTGACCTGCGTCGCCAGTTCGCGCGTCGGCACCAGAATCAAGGCGCGCGGACTGCGCTGTACCGAAGGATTCAGCATCAATCGCTCGAGAATCGGCAGCGCGAAGGCGGCGGTCTTGCCGGTGCCGGTTTGCGCCGCTGCCATCAGGTCGCGCCCTTCCAGCACGAGCGGGATCGCGCGCTTCTGAATCGGGGTGGGATCCACATAACCAAGTTCGGTCACGGCCTGCAGTAACTGCGGCCTCAAAGCAAAATCATTGAACAACACAAGACTCCAGGACGAATCGGCGGCCCGAAGGCTGCGCCGTCGGCTAACTCGTCGAAAATAAAACTAACTCGGTCCCGCCTGACGGCGAGATCTACGATGGGCTTGCAGGAGGGGCGATAGGGTCCCGGGAACTGAGCCGTGATGGCCCGCAGGGGACGCTGAAGAACCTCGGCGCGTGGACCGAACCACGCATTCGACAAACGCCAGGAACAAGTTTAATTGATTTGCCGGCAAAATGCACACCGCGCGCCTGGCGGCCTTAAGTACGCGTAGCGGATTTCTCGCAAACTGAGAACCAGAACACGCAAAGCCATGCCTTGCCGAATGAACGGCGGCTTGATCGCGAGCCTCCCGCCGGACGCCGCCGCGCAACTACACCTCCCCGGACGCTTGCCAAGCAAGCGTAAAACCTCAAGATAGCGGCTGACGGTTTATTGCAGAGGCGTGAAGTGGCCCAGGCGCCCAGCCATAACGCTCCCTGTCCGTGCGGCAGCGGCCGGAAGTACCAGCATTGCTGCCTGGGGCGAGCCGTAATGCGTCCTGCCGAATACGAAAACGCGCAGCGCTTACACAGAAGCGGAATGCTGCACGAGGCCGAACAGGCCTGCCGCAACGTCCTGCGGCACGATGGCAGGCACCTCGGAGCGCTGCGGGTCCTGATTGATATCCTCCGCCAGACGGGGCGCACGCAGGACGCAGCACGCCTGCTCGAGGACGTTGCCACGTCTGACGCCGCAGATGCTGCTGTGTTGAGCGAGCTCGGACTCCTGGCGCTTGCCTGCAACTCGCATCGTGCGGTGGCGATTCTGCAGTGCGCCCTGGAGCTGGATCCAACACTGGTGCCGGAGCACAACAATCTCGGCATCGCCCTGAAGCGCCTGGGCCGGTTGGACGAGGCGGAGGTCTGTTACCGGAACGCCATCCGGCTGGAACCGAGCTACGCGGCCGCGCATCACAATCTCGGTGAGCTTCTGCAGCACCGCGGGCAGCTAACGCAAGCGCGGCACAGCTTCGAGACAGCCCTGCAGCTCAATCCCCGTTTGACACACAGCCGCCTTACTCTCGGTGACGTACTCACACAGCTCGGCGAGCCGCGTAGCGCAGTGGAGCAGTATCAAAAGGCCGTGGAGACAAGCCCTGCCGCGTTGCGCGCTCATGCCGGCCTGGCAGTTGCATTACGCAGGCTGGGCGAAATTCACGCGGCCGTCGAGGCGTTCGCACGTGTCGTTGCCGGCATGCCGTCTTCCGCGGAGGCACACTGCAATCTTGGCAGCGCGCAGCTGGAAGCCGGCAGGGTCGCCGAGGCGCTCGACAGCCTGTGCGCCGCGCTTCGCCTGCAGCCGGACTTCCCCGAGGCGCAGGCCCTGTATGCCGCGGCACTGGTGGCGGCCGGGGATATCGACGCTGGTATCGCCTTCGTGTCGCGGGCACTCGCAGCCGACGCTCCCGTCGAGCGGGGCACTCACGTCCTGGCGCACGTTCTGTTGACTCACGGGCTGTTCGCTCAGGCGCGACTGTGCCTCGAGAGGCGGCTGCGGGAGCAGCCGGCGGATGTGATGGCGCAGCACGTTCTGGCCGCACTCAAGGGCGAGAATCCCGAACAACCGTCGGAAGAATTCGTACGCAAGCTCTTCGATGCAAGCGCGGCGACTTTCGACACACTGCTGGTGTCAGAGCTCCGCTACGTCATTCCACGGGAGATGGTTGATGCACTGCTCGCCGTCGAGGGTGCGCCGCAAGAACCCTGGGACGTGCTCGACCTCGGATGCGGCACGGGTCTGGTCGGAGTCGAGATTGCAAGCCGCAGCCGACGACTCGTTGGTGTCGATCTCTCCACAAAGATGATCGAGCAGGCACGCGAGCGCGGTCTGTACACCGAGCTGCACTGCATGGAGCTGCTCACGGCGCTCACTGGCAACGACGTCGCACGCTACGACGTGATTACCGCCGCAGACGTGTTCGTTTACGTCGGCAAGCTCGACGCGCTGATTGCCGCGGTCGGCGGCGTGCTGCGACCCGGAGGCCTGTTTACCTTTACCGTTGAGGCGGCCGAGGACACGGCCGCGGTCGCCGCCACGCCGACGAGCGACGGCTACCGGCTGGGACCCAAAGGGAGGTACGCGCATTCTCTGGAGTATTTGCAGAGCTTGGCCGATGCCGGCGGTTTCCGCATTGCACTGTTGCGCAAGACTCGTATCCGCTTTGAGCAGTACCGTCCGGTACTGGGGTGGCTCACCGTCTGGCGCAGCGTCGCTTCGGCGGAGAGTAGAATTGCGGCGAGCCTACCCGATGCATGAGGCGTATGGCGGGGGTGCGCTATGGCACAAATCAACCTAGCGCGTCGCCGCTTCGTGCAGGTGGTCATGGGCGCCGCCGCTCTGCCAGCGTTATTCGTCCCCTCGTCAGTTCCGGCGCAACCGAGTCCACCGTCCGAGACCGCAGAACCGACGCAAGCGGAACGGGCCGAGATGTCCAAGCTCGCCCGCGCATTCATGCAGACATACGCCATGCCGGGACTTTCGGTCGCGGTGGGTCGTGCCGGCGCGATACTCTATGCGGATGCATTCGGCTGGGCCGACCGCGAAGCGCGCGAGCCGGTCTCGCCGACCCATCTTTTCCGCATTGCCAGCGTCACCAAGCCGATCACCTCGGTCGCAGTCTTTTCGCTCATCGAAGAGGGCCGTATCCGACTGACCGACAGGATCTTCGGTCCGGGGGCGATCACCGACACCGACTACGGTGACCCTCCCTATCATCCATGGGTGGATCAGATCACCGTCGAGCATCTGCTCACCCATACCAGCGGCGGTTGGACCAATGACGCTACCGATCCGATGTTCATGAACCCGGAGATGAACCAGGCGCAGTTGATCGAGTCGACGCTGCGCAACAGGCCATTGGATCAACCACCCGGCCAGCATTACGCCTATTCCAACTTCGGGTATTGCGTGCTTGGCCGGGTGATCGAGAGGATCACCCGACAGAACTATGCGAATTACGCGCGCGATTCGCTGCTCAGGCGCTGCGGCATCACCGCTATGACGATTGCCGGCAACACGCTTGCCCAGCGCCGCCCCGCCGAGGTCAGGTATTACGATCAGCAGGATGAACGACGGCCCTATGCAATGGATGTCGCCAGAATGGATTCCCATGGTGGCTGGATTGCACGGCCTGTGGATCTTGTGCAGTTCCTCATGCCCGTCAGCGGGTTTGTCACGCCGCCCAACATCCTCAAACCGCAATCGATCCGGACCATGACGACCGCCTCCGCTGCCAATCCCGAATATGCGAAAGGCTGGTCGGTCAACAAATTCGACAACTGGTGGCATAACGGCAGCCTGCCTGGCACATCGGCAATCGCGGTGCGCACGCATAGCGGCTTGTGCTGGGCGGCGTTCGGCAACAGCAGGCGTTTGAACGCCCCCCTCGACCGTGATCTCGACACTCTCATTTGGGACATGGTCCGCCAGGTCAAGAGCTGGCACGCCTGAGACCGGCGACGGCTGCTCACGCTCCCGCTTGACTAACACATATCTCAATGGTTATATATTTAAATCAATAGCCATCAGGTTATCGATTCCGCATGCCGCATGCTGACGATGTACTCTTCAGAACCCTCGCCGATCCGACTCGGCGGGCTCTCTTCGAGCGACTGTGCCGCGAAGGAGAGCAAACGGTCGGGGCGCTGACGGCTCGGGCGCGGGTCTCGCAACCGGCCGTTTCAAAGCATCTTGGGGTCCTCAAGCAGGCCGGGTTGGTACGCGACCGCCATGAAGGGCGCCAGACGCACTATAGCGCGCAGCTCGGCGCCCTGGCCCCGTTGATCGACTGGACCAGCCGGATGGCCGGGTTCTGGCAAGGCCGATTCGACCAGCTCGAGGATCTGCTCAAAAGGATGGACCAATGACCAACACTGCGACCGAAGCGCTGTCCGTCGTTGTCGAACGGGACATTCCCTTTCCGCCGGAAAAGATCTGGCGCGCACTCACGCAACCACACCTGATCGAGGAGTGGCTCATGAAAAACGACTTCAACCCGGTCGTGGGCCACCGTTTCAATCTTCGCGGTGATTGGGGCGCTGCCGACTGTCAGGTAATGGCGCTCGAACCGCACAAGACGTTGTCTTACACGTGGGGTGCCTTTGGTCTCGAGAGTCTCGTCACCTGGACGCTGACCCCTACGAGCACCGGGACCCACCTGCGCATGGAGCAGTCGGGCTTCCGGCCGGATCAGCAGCAGGCCTATCAGGGTGCCAAATTCGGCTGGAAGAAGTTCTTCGCAAGCCTCGAACGCGTGGTGGGAGGGTTGCCTTGATCCGCATCCCGGAGCGCCGCGGCGGGCGCGAGAAACATCCAATGCATCCATCGCAACGTATTGACGAGCTGATCGCCAAACTCGCCGACTGGCGTGGCAGGACTCTTGCCGACATCCGCAAGAGCATCCTTGCGGCCGACCCGGAGATAATCGAGGAATGGAAGTGGCTGGGAAGCCCGGTATGGTCTCGTTACGGAACAATCGTAGTCGGCAACGCCCACAAAGAGAAAGTGAAGCTTACCTTTGCTCACGGGGCGAAGCTCCGGGATCCTGACAAGCTCTTCAACGCGGGCCTCGAAGGTAACCTGTGGCGCGCGATCGATTTCTTCGAGGGCGATAAGATCAATGCGCGTGCTCTCAAAAATCTCGTCCGTGCCGCTGTGGATTACAATCAGACCAAATTGAAGAACAAAGCGCCTGCGGGCAGGCGAGCGAAAGTACGCGAGTAAAACTCCCGGTCACGACGTCCAATATTTCTGCGAGCTATCGCTCAGCGTCGAGGCGAGCAGCACATGGCGAAAGCGAGAGTGCAGCAGGCGGCAGCCGTCGGCGTCGCCGAGCACGGTAACTCGGCGGTGCTCGTCACTGTCGCGCCCGGCGGTGAGCTGCTGGATCGCCGCCGCGTCGACCTCACCCGCGGTCTGCCGACGCACCCGTATCACCATGAAGGGTCGTGGGCGGTGGGCCGTTACCTGAACAGCCCGTGGGCGCGGGCGATTCCGCTCGCCGACGCCGTGGCGCTCGTCGAGCGCGTGCGCGAGTCGGCCGCGCGCGGCGCGCGCGCGAGCCTTGAGGCGCTGGCCGCGACGGTGCCGGTTCCGATAGCGAGCATCGCGATCCGCGTGTGCCCACAGCTTCCACCGACGACGGAGGAGCGGATCGCCGATACTCGCGTGGCGAATCTTGCAGACTCAGTCATGTATCGCGAGGCCCTGGCCAATGCAGCCGAGGCGCGCGGCTGGTCCGTGCATTGGTACGAGCGTGAGCGCGTGTTTCGCGACGCGGCGGTGGCGCTTGGCGGCGAGGATATCGATGCTTTCCTGCACGCGATGGGCCGATCCATCGGCCCGCCCTGGCAGGCTAAACACAAGCTTGCGGCCGCTGCCGCTCTTGCGGTGGGACCGCGCAAGTGACCCATAGATGCGCGCCGCGCGCCCGATATACGCACCCTGCTGGACTTACCTGCCGGGTTTCACGAATCTCAGGGTCATGCGATCCGACTCGCCGATTGCCAGATACTTGTCGCGATCCTTGTCACCGAGCGTGAGCGTCGGAGGCAGGGTCCACACTCCTTCCGGATAATCCTTGGTGTCATTCGGGTTGTTGTTGATCGGCGATTCCGCATCGAAGCGGAAACCCGCAGTCGACGCCAGTTTCTTGATGTAGTCCTCGTCCATGTAGCCGGAGTTACGCATCTCCTCGAGACTCGTGCCCGGCTTGGCGCGGTGCTCGACCACACCGAGCACGCCACCGGGCTTCAGAGCCTTGAAGAATGCGTTGAACTGCGCCTGCTGATTGCCCGCTTCCAGCCAGTTATGCACATTACGGAACGTCAGCACCACATCGGCGGTTGCAGGCGGGCAGATCTCGGTAAGCTGCGGCGGATGGAATTCGGTGACGATCACCTTGCCGAGGTGAGTCGGATCGTCCGCGATCCGCGTGCGCAACATGGTCGCATTGTCCTTAGTCTCCTTACTTGCGCCGGGTACATCGGCAGCCTCAATGGCGGCGTAGTATTTGCCCCGCTCGCGCAGGTACGGCGCCAGGATTTCCATATACCAGCCGCGGCCGGGCCAGATCTCCACGACGGTCTGGTTCGGCCGCACGCCAAAGAATCGCAGCGTTTCGAGCGGATGGCGATACTGGTCGCGCGCGGTGAATTTCGCCGTGCGCGAGGGACTGACAATCGCCGCGGCCAGCGGATCCTGGGCATCCGCCGCCACCGCGCCGACGGCAACGGCAGCCAGCGTCAGCAGCAACGCGGCACGAACTGATAGTGTGGCAGGCACGGGGCTGTCTCCGGCAACGGTGAGGGTTTCGCGAAGCCGCCATATTACCGCCGCCTTCGCGAAAGCGAAGGCGTGATCGTTCCTTCTGCCGGCCGATGGCCTGGTCGGCGCTCTGCCAGGGAACGCGCGAAGCTCATAGACTTTGCCATCGCACGTCCAATCCGGACAATGCAGCTATGTCCCTGATCACGCTCCTCAACGCGCATATCACCTTCGGCGAACGGCCGCTCCTTGACGATGCGCAGCTCACCGTACAGGCCGGCGAGCGACTCGGGCTGATCGGCCGCAACGGTACCGGTAAGTCGACACTGCTTGGTGTGCTCGCAGGTAAGACCCCGCTCGATGACGGCGAGCTGCAGCGACGCGAGGGCTTGCGCCTTGGGCTCGTCGAACAGGAGCCGCAGCTCCCCCCGGGAGAAACTCTGCAAGACAGTCTGCTGCTGCAAGCCAGGGGCAGCGCGGCGTGGGGCGACGGAGCGCGTGCCGATGAGCGCGAGCACTGGCGCCTCGAATCGCGCCTCGAGGAATTCCTGCACCGCTTCGGTCTTAGCGGCGTCACTGCACCGGCGAGTTGTTCGGGCGGCGAGCGCAAGCGTGCAGCGCTTGCGGTGGCACTCGCGCTGCAGCCTGATCTGCTGCTGCTCGATGAGCCTACCAATCATCTGGATATCGAAGCCATCGAGCGACTGGAGGAGCTGCTGCTCAAGGTACCTGCTGCCATCGTCATCACCCACGATCGCGCCTTCCTCGATCGGGTCACCACCCGCATCATCGAACTGGACCGCGGCGTGCTGCGCTCCTACCCCGGCAGCTTCGCGGCCTATGAGCAGCGCAAGGACGAGGAGCTCGCGGCGGAGCACACCGCGCGGCGACGTTTCGAGAAGTTCTGGCAGCAGGAGGAAGCCTGGATCCGCAAAGGCGTAGAGGCCCGCCGCACGCGCAACGAAGGGCGCGTGCGGCGCCTCGAGCAATTGCGTGTCGAACGCGCTGCGCGACGCGACCGGCTCGGAAACATTCGCCTCACTCTCAATCCCGGTGAGACCTCGGGCGATCTGGTGGCCGAGTTCGACAGGGTCAGCAAACGCTTCGCAGCCCGACCGCTCATCGAAGATCTCTCGATGCGGATCATGCGTGGCGATCGCATCGGCCTCATCGGCCCGAACGGCGCGGGGAAGTCGACCCTGATCCGTCTCATTCTCGGCGAACTCGCGCCGGACACCGGCACGGTACGCCTCGGAACCCGCTTGAGCATCGCCTACTTCGATCAGCTGCGAGCCGAACTCGATCCGAATGCGACCCTCGCTGAGGCCATCAGTCCAGGGTCGGACTGGGTACAGCTCGGCAGCGAGCGCAAGCACATCGTGAGCTATCTGGGGGAGTTCCTGTTTCCCGCGCAGCGCGCGCAGTCACCGATCAGCATGCTCTCCGGCGGCGAACGAAACCGTCTGCTGCTCGCGCGCCTGTTCGCGCAACCTTCAAACCTTGTCATATTGGATGAGCCGACCAACGATCTCGACATCGAATCACTGGAGCTACTCGAGGAGCGGCTGCAGGACTACAGTGGTACGCTGCTGCTGGTGAGTCACGACCGGCGCTTTCTCGACAACGTCGTCACCCAAACGTTGGCCGCTGAGGGAAATGGGGTGTGGCGCGAGTACGCTGGCGGTTACGGCGACTATCTGCGGCAGCGGCCGCCGCCAATGGTCGGCCGCGCAAATGAAGCCGCTCAGACGCTCGCGCCGCGTGCCTCGCGCGCTCGCTCTGCGGGTGAACCTCGCGCCAAGACCCGTGCGCGCCTGAGCTACAGGGAGGAGCGCGAGCTGGCGGCCCTGCCGGAGGAGATCGAATCGCTGGAGCGCGAGCAAACTGAGCTCACCGCGTGCATGAGCGCAGCGGATTATCACCGGCTGGGAGGCGAGCGGCTGCGCGGCGACCGCAAACGGCTCGCGGAGCTCGAAGAGCTGCTACTGCAAAAGTTCGCGCGCTGGGAATTGCTCGAGGAACAGCGCGCACGGTCAGTTGATTGAGTCGGGATCGGCTGGTCAACCTGTTCAGCAACGAGACATCGATGGCCGGAGTCAACCTGGCTAAAGGCCTGCCCGTTGCCCGATGTCGGAGTAAGGCGATATGCATGAACTACTGTCCCGAGCGATTGGCGCCTGCCCCGCAGTCGCCCTGACCGTCATCGCTATAACCTCCGCAGGCGGGGTAATGGCGGAGAACAGGTCGCCTTGTACAGGCGTTTCCGACGCCTGTACGGATTGGGTCGCGCTGGGCGATGGTCGGGCTCGCGCCATGATCTACGCCAGCTTTCCGCTCGGCGTTCCCAACCCCGCCATTCGGCGCGCGCTGGTCCTGGTGCACGGAGCGCTCCGAAACCCGGACCATTACTTCGCAACGGCGACTGGGGCGGCGTTCCTCGCCGGTGCATTGGATGACACCCTGGTCATAGCGCCCGCCTTTCGCTCCTCGGATGGCAAGGATTGTCACGACAAGCTGCAGCCCGGCGAGGTGAACTGGAGCTGCCACGGAGACAGCTGGCGCTCAGGCGGCGCGGCAATCAGCGATCCAAACCTAACTTCCTTTGACTTCATGGATGAGATCCTGCGCAGATTGGCCGACAGGCAGGTCTTTCCCAACCTCGCGAATATCATCGTCGCCGGCCATTCCGCAGGCGGCCAGTTCGTCTCGCGCTACGAGATGGCCAACCGGGTCCAGGACAATTTGGGCGTCACGGTCGCCTACGTCATCGCGAACCCGTCGAGCTATGCCTGGCCGGACGCGAGACGCGTGCTTCCGGTTGAAGACGCGGCCCCGGCGAACGCCGCGAAAGGCTGGAAGGAGGATCAACTTCATACGAAGTTCAGCTACGGGAAATTCGACACGGCCAAGGCGCCAAAGTACAACCAATGGCCTTACGGGCTCGAGAACCGCGCCGGCGGCTACACGGCTAACACGGGCGAGGATCAGCTGAGGAAGCAGCTCGCATCGCGGACCGCCATCTACCTCCTGGGTCAGGTCGACACCCTGCCGCTCGGAGGGTTTGATGACTCTGCCGAGGCCATGGCCCAGGGTCCGACACGACGCGCCCGCGGCGAAGCATTCGTCAAATACCTCGACGAGCACCTGGGTGCCACAAACAGCAGGGTGCTAATCGTGCCGGAATGCGGTCACAACGACCGCTGCGTCTTCACGACGGACGCCGTGCTGGCGGTGTTGTTCCCGGTGGAAGGCAAGTGAGAGACCCACCGGGCAAACGAGCCGGGTAGCGGCGTTTGATCTCAAGGCCGCGCAGGCGGCGCTGTCAGTGGCGCGAGAGGGGTGCTCGTTCAGCGCGGCGGCTACTACTTGATATGAATCGATTGAACACGCCCGTCTTTGCGCATTGCCGCTATCACAGCCCCACACTGATCCTCGGGGCCGGGGCCAGTCAGTTCCACCTCGATGACCGTGCCGTTCTGCTGCCGCCAGACGAGCTGATAACCCGGAACCGTCAGGAGCGAGCTTAAAAACGCGAGGTCGCGAGGGTTCGGGACATCCGGTGTGAGCTCGAGCGTAAGGTATTTGTCACAACGCTCAGGGGGTGCGGCTGCCGCACCGCCGCAAGCGGACACCATGGCGAGCAGCGCAGTGCCCCACAAACATCCTCTTCGATTCATGAGCATGTGATCTCCCGACTGATCCGCGCCGCTGCTTGTTGGCTCAGTGCCCTGGCCCGCCGCCATGATGGCCACCGCCGCCGCGCGCGCCATGCGGAATCGAGGGCGCCGCTCGTCCGCCTCGCCCGCTCACACCGCCGCGCGGAGGCCCCACGCGATAGCCGGCCGGCCAGCCGCCGTACACATATCCGCCAGGCTCGTAGACCCCTCCGACATAGCCTACGCCGACGTCACCCTCATAACCCCCGACTACGCAGGCCGCAAGGGCCACGAGCGCGAGCAGTCCTACGGCAGCGACCCTGCAACTTCGAGTCATGCGCTTCATTGCGGCTCCTGCTTGGTGTCGGCATCGGACCATTCCATGACGCCAAACGGCGCTCCGCTCGGGTCGGCCAGTATGGCCAGGCGCCCACCGTGACGATCGATGCGCGGTTCGACCAGCACGCGCCCACCCAGCGCGACGGCCTTCTCGGCCGTATCGGCCGCATCCGCGACGCGCACGAAATTGAGCCAGTGCGGATGACGGCGCATCGAATCGGCGGGCAGGCCATTGAGCCCGGCGCGGGCGTACCTGTCGCTTGAGAGGATGTAATGCTGCGCACCGTCCTCGGTGCCACCCTCGCTCGCCAGGTCGTAGACGTCGTAGCCAAACAGGCTCTTATAGAAGTCGGTCTCCTGCTTCGGATCTGCTACGAGCAAGGAACTCCAAATCCACTGTCCCGGTGCAGCCAGGTAATCCGGCGGATCGCCGCCCTCGGCCGCCAAGACTGCAAACACGGCGCCATCGGGGTCGGCCAGCACCACCTGGCGCCCGCGGTGCGGATAGTTGTGCGCTTTAAACAGCACCTTGCCGCCGTGCTGCAGAGCGCCCTGCTGCGCGGCATCGACGTCCCGCACAGCCAGAAAGGTCAACCAGGCTGGCTGCTGCGATTGCCCGGCGGCCAGCGCCTTCTGGAACAGCCCGGCTACTGGCTCGCCATCGAGCAGCGCCAGCGCGTAATTCGAATCGCCCGGCACGCTGCGGAAGGTCCAGCCGAACAGCGCGCCGTAGAAGCGCTTCGCGCCGTCGAGGTCCGGGGTCACCAGATCGGCCCACACGACCTTGCCGACATGGTGCTCGCCGCTGGCCGGCTGCGTCAGCGGCGGCAGGACCACCGCAGCGCCGAGCGCCGCGTGGGCCGCCGTGATAGCGGCCGCGTACAGCAGCGCGGCACATAGCCCTTGACGCAGGAGATTGCGGGCAGAATGCTTCAAATGCTTCATCACTGTCTCTCCACGCACACCGTCCGACTGTCGCGACAAGACCATTACTCGAGCGGTCCAGTATGTTGGAGTATTTCTGACGGTCGGTGCGCTCCCGCACAGAGGTGATGAATTCAGGAGTCGGGAAGGAATCGCCTTTCGCATTCGGATTGCGAGCACGGCGGGGAGGCAACCGGTCGCTACATGCAGTCTGATTATTCAAGCCGCCGTTGACGAAGCACGACAACGGGTCGAGATCGGCGTCCGAAGGTTGCGCTTATTCACACACGTGAGGCGAAGCCCCAGGGGCGGTTTCTCAAAGAAGCGGCGACAACCCACGCGGAGGCGGCCAACATCAGGGTCACCACGAGCTCTGACCATTGATTCTCAGGCGGCGTCGCCCATTGGGGCCGGGGCTGCGCCAAAAAGCTAGGTACCCAGACCAGAAGGCCAAACAAACTCATCATGATCGCTTCGAGCGTGGCCGCCAGACGGGGGAGAATCCCGACAACGATGCCGATTCCGGCGGCAATGTGACCGAGCCCCGTGAAGTAAGCGAATCCCAACGGACCAGGTAGCCACGTTGGCACCATGCTGGCGGTGTAGTTGGCGTAGGCAAAGTGCGACCATCCGTAAAAGACACAGGTGAGGCCAAACAGAACTTGTGCCGCGCGCACGGCGCGCTCGGTGGCTCTTGGCATCACCGCTCCTCGTGACTGCCACCGCAATATGGCGTAAAGGATCCAGGCGCCGACAAGCGACGTCAGGGCTTCGCAAAAGCCATACCACGCCTCAACGCTGAGCGGTTTGGAGAAGATCGGGGGTGCACAAATCGCGGCCGAGACCGCTCGGTACGCTCCGATCGTCAACGCGCTTGGCAAGGCCGTGCGCGGGAAGCACAGACCGGCGCCGGCGGCCAAGGCGAGTAGCGCTGACCCGTAGATCCAGGTTTCGCGCCAGGGAATCCAGGTGGGTAAGGACTGCCCGATCGGCGCCAGGTCGCCGTAAGCGAGGGTCAAGATACCAAGGCTCACTAATGCGAGAGCGAACAAGCCATGACCAAGTCCAACAATGCGCATGGGCAAGTTACCGGCTGGCGCGGACAGTTATTACCCGGGCCCGGGGATACCGCTCTGAGATTTCCGCCTCTCTTCACGCAGTATCGGGTTAGCCACGAAAACGAACATGGACAGCGGCAGGGAGCCTGGGATCAACACAGCCCACAGAAGTGGTCGCTGCACGAACCACACGACGGCACCGTCAACCAAAACTGTGACCAGCAGCACCACCACAGCCCGTATCAGCCAGAACTTGTGTACTTGAAATGCAGTCAGGTTCACTCGCGCCTCCAGCATTCAGCGTCGATTGTCCAGCCATACTCCCATCAACTATTCACGGAATACTAACCTGAAGCGACGAACGTCAGGTCGTGGGAAATTTTAGGGTCCTCAATGACCGGAGTTGGCCCGACTGCGGTCGGTCGCTTCTCATCCGCTTGAAGACGACAACACCGACAACGTCAGGGCGCTGTCCAGTAAAAATTGGACACTTTACGTTCGTGTCATTCTCGATCAACGCTTTGATTTTGATGGTGGCCAGGGGCTGAATCGAATCAGACACGCGGATTTTCAGTCCACGGGTCAGAACGAGCTATGTTCCTGAAATCATGGCGAAACCTGAGGCCATGGCGTCCAATGTCTCCGCGAGCTACGGGTCTTCGGTTCAAAATTGCAACGTTTGCAGGCCATCGTGCTCACCATCAACGATCGTCGGCGGTAGCTGCGTACGTCCCGAGCGGTAGCACCCAAACGCACAAGCTTGAGCTGCGACGAAACAGTCGCGTCAGCTGCAGGCGTCAACGAAAATGAGTCAGGTGCGCTCTTCGCAAAACAATCGGATCCTGAATATCAAGCAGTCATCAGGACCCGCCGATATTAGTGTCAGGCGTAGCGGCGCACATAACCCAGCAGGAGCGCAATGAAGAGCACAGCACGCCGGGTTCTCTGCTATGGCCTCCTGACCGGGCTGGTCTTCTGGCGCGCTGGCCCGGCGGTCGCCGTCGAAACCGCCACCGTCAACTTCCGCCGGCGCCTGCGCAGTTTCGCAACGCTCCCGTGAACTAAGGCTTTGGCGAGCATTCATCAAGTCGGGGAATTTGCTGGAAATGCGGGCGATTTTCCGCGCTTGTATTGCCGATACGGGCGGGCGTAACGTTTCCGCCGGTGGAGGATGGAGAACACATGGCGGCCGCTCCCAGACTCGAAGCCCAGGAAAAGCGGCTCAATCCGCGCACCATCATGGTCGATCCGCTGACGCCCGTCGTCGGCGCCGAGATCGGCGGCATTGATCTGTCGAAACCGATTTCGGCAGAGCAGCTCAGAGAAATTCGCGAGGCGTTCAACGCCTATCATGTGCTCGTATTCCGCGACCAGGTCTTGACGCCCGAGGATCACAAACGCTTCGGCCGCCTGTTCGGCACGCTGCACGTCCATCCCTACAACGCCCAGAAGGCCGAAGTGGGTGGCGCCGCGGACCCGGAGATCTATGTGGTGAAGGCGGATCAATCGTCGCGCTACGTCTCGGGCGAAGTGTGGCACAGCGACGTGACCTGCGACGCCGAGCCGCCCATGGGGTCGATGCTCTACATCACCAAGACGCCGGAGATCGGCGGTGGCGACACGTGCTTCATCAGCGCGATCCGCGCCTACGAAACGCTGTCTCCGGTAATGCAGGAATTCGTCAAGAGTCTCACCGCCACGCACGAAGGCTCGAAGCTTTATGTCGGTGCACACGGTAATGCGCCGCCGCCCGGCGGTTGGCCGAAGGCGACGCATCCCGTGGTCACCCGCCATCCCGACAGCGGAAAGCAGGTGCTCTTCGTCAATCGCGGCTTTACGACGCGCATCAATGAACTCTCGCCCGAGGAAAGCGACGCGCTCCTCGAATTCCTCTACCGGCACCTCGAAAGCCATGTCGAGTTTCAGTGCCGGGTACGCTGGTATCCCAATACGCTGACTTTTTGGGACAATCGTGCGGTCCAGCATCACTCCGTATGGGATTATTTTCCCTATTCACGCTACGGCCAGCGCGTCTCGATCCTCGGCACACGGCCCAAAGCATGACGCGCGACGCCGAAGTTCCATGGTTAATCGCGATTTGTCGCGGCTTTGCGTCGGATCTGGTGCATCAAGGCTAATGCACCAGAACCTGCCGAAAGGATCTGCCCACCGCTAAGGTTCGGATTCCAGGTCCCGGTCGGAGCCGCCGTCCGGCACAGGTTTGTGCGCCGCAGGCGCCGATTCGGTGCAAACTGGCCCCAAGAGAGTTCTTCGCCGGTGGAGCCTGTGATGTCGGACGATATGCCGAAGCTGGTGACGCTGAGCACCCCCCATTCGCCGAACCCCAGCGATCTGCGCCGCGTGGGCGCGCATCCGGATTACTGGTATCCGGTCGCCTGGTGCGACGAACTGAAGGTGGGAAAAACTTTGGCGCGCCGCTTCGCCGGTGACCCGATCGTCCTCTACCGGGGCGCGAGCGGCAAAGTCTTCGCACTGGAAGATCGTTGTGCGCATCGGCAGGTACCGCTGCACCTCGGCGTGGTCACCGGGGACGAACTGAAGTGCCATTACCACGGTTGGACCTATAACTGCACCGGCAAGTGCGTATCGATCCCTTATATGTTGCCGGATCGACTGCTCGCCGCCGTGAGGGCTTACCCGGCCCGTGAGCTCGACGGCCTCATCTTCGTTTTCCCCGGCGATCCTGCGTTGGCCCAGAGCCGTCTGCCCGGCAGCCTGGGCTCGTCGCAGCGCAAGGACTACAAGACGCGGCGGCTGAATCGTGAGGTGGCCTGCCACTACACCTTCATGCACGAGAATCTCTTCGACATGAACCACCAATTCATGCACCGCAAGCAGATGGGCTCCATCCGGGCGCGGTGCCTCAGCTACAACCACGGTGAGAACTGGGCACAGGTCGAATACAGCTTCAGCCGCGCCGCGGGCAAGTCCTCGATCGGCGAGCAGGTGATCGTGGATCTGATGCGCAAGCGTGGCACTGCGAAGAAGGATTTCTCCGACCATATGCGTATCCGTACCGACTACCCGAACCAGAACCTCAAGGTCTGGGTCGGGCGGGACATTCAGCAATCCAGCGACCCGGTACTGGATGTGTGGCTCGGCTACACCCCTCTGGATGCCGAGCAGCGCACTAATCGCACCTACGGCTATCTATCCGTCAAGAAGCCGCGGATCCCGGGGCTCATCCACGCGGTGTGGCCATTCGTAACCTGGTTTACGGAGAACATCTTTCGCGAGGACAAAGACATCGTTGAGCACGAGCAGCGGGCGCATGACTCGCAGGGCGCGGACTGGAACAATGAGGCGTTTCCGCCGCTGCGCGATCTGCGGGCGGTGCTCGCACGCTGCGGTGTGCCGACGAAAGATTCTGACTCGGGCATCGCCGGCTTGGGCTTGATATCGCTCGGACGATAGCGAAACCGGTTGACAAGCCGGCTTGAGTTCTCGGGCGATCGGCCCGTGCAACGCCGCGGCCTCGCGTCATTCGAAACCCCCATGTGGGCTATGAGCGCGCCCTAACTTCTTGCGCTCGAGTCAGGCACCCCATGGACCATGGATCCGAGTGCCGACGCTCCGTGCGTACTGCGTTATGTAATACGAAATCGGACCCGTAGCGACTCAACATGTCAGCGTCCGGCCTCGCTAATGAGCGTGAAGAGCTTCCAGGCGACGGGACCGGCGGCGTCGAGTTCACCACCGTTGAAGATGACAACTGTCTCGGAACAACCCAGCGCTTCGGGCGAAACAGTGGGTCCGTCGGAGGACTGAGTACGCTAGCGCACAGACTAACAGCACCCATGTATGGTCGACTACGTGTTAGGGAGGTTCGACACGCGATTGTGATTGCAGCGATTTCACTCCACAAATTACGGGCGCTCCACCATGTTTGTTGCGGGCGATTCGCATGTCTCCAGGTCTTAAGGGACTCTTAATGGAAATAATCGTTGCAGCACTCGCATGCGCACTTCTCATCAGCAGCGCGTATGCACACGCGCCGGGTTCACCGGTAGACGCCACTGAAAGTTAGACGGCTCTAGCCAGGCCGCCGTGTCTCAGTACGTCGCCGTGCAGTCCTCGGCCCGCCGGTCTCTCCAGCACGACCATTGTTTCATTGTTTTTCCTATTTCATAGGGTGAGGGGATGCATATGAACATCATTGAGAGCCGTCCCCGATGCCGAACGTGGTTGATGGCGTTGACGCTGGGCGCGTTGGCCGCGGCCTGCGGGAGGGATGGCATCTTCGGGACGAATGGAATTACCGCTCGTGCTCCCGCAGTAACCTCGGTGACACCGGCGAACGGCGCGACCGGCGTACTGACCAATACCCTCATCACCGCAACGTTCAATGAGTCGATGGCGCCGATCTCGGGTATGGCAAGCATGACGGTGACGTGCGTGGCCCCGTGCGCAAATCCCACCGGAGTCGTGACTCTGAACGCGACCAATACCGTCGCCACCTTCACGCTGACATCCGGCACCGCTCTGGCGACGGGCACTGAATATAGCGTCACGATCACCGGAGCCACGAGTCTCGCCAGCGGCATCGCGATGACAGGCCCGTACGCCTGGAAATTTACTACGGTGGGGACCCCCCTGGACGTTACTCGGCCCCGAGTATTTTCGACGGCCCCCGCGACGACGATTCCGGGTCCGACAACCGGCGTGCCCAGTAACCGGGCGGTTACCGCAATCTTCACTAAGAGTATGGCGCCCGCGACGATCACCGCCGCCAGCTTTACGGTGACCTGCACAGCGCCTTGCGTCTCTCCCGCCGGCAGCGTCAGTTACTCAGTCGGCTCCAATACCGCCGTGTTTACGCCCGCCGCCAGTTTGACCGTGGGCGATACCTATACCGCCACGATTACCACCGCCGCCACTGATTTGGCGGGCAATGCCCTGGCGGGCAACCAAGCCCCATTGCCCGGGGCCAGCAACTATGTGTGGACGTTCACCGCGGCAGCGCCGAGCGCTACCGGAAATGTGTCGGTGCTTTCCACCGCCCCTGCAGCCAATGCGACCGGTGTGTGTCCCAACGCGTCTGTCAATGCAACCTTTACGGTGCCCTCCGGTACGCGGATGAATCCTACGACGATAACGTCGACGACATTTACCGTGACCGGCCCGCCGCCTGCATCCACGCCGGTTGTCGCGTCGTCAGTGACCCTCGACCCCGCCACCGGTCTAATTGCGACGTTTGTTCCGCAGAGCGCCCTCACCGCCGGCGTGACGTACACGGCGACGATTGAAGGCGGTGCCAACGGGGTCAAGGACCTGGCCGTCCCAGCCGACACCATGGTCAGTAACTTCACCTGGAGTTTCACTGTGGGCTCCGGGACGTCGGGCTGTCTGGCGCCGATTTCCCTGGGGTCGGCCGCGCCGTTTGGAGATTTCGGCGGTTCGGCGGGAACCACTAATTCGGGAATCTTGACCGTGATCAACGGCGACCTCGGAACCACCGCCGTCTCCACCTTGGTAACCGGATTCAACGATACCAACCCCGGTTGCACCTACACGGAGGTCCCGGGTGCCGACATCGGCGCGGTCAATGGGCTGATTTACACCGCTCCACCGCCACCGACGGTGATGTGTCCCAACGAAGGAACCGCCGCGACCGCCGCGATCGCTATGCAGGCGAGGGCCGATGCGCTGACTGCCTATAACGCCCTGGTAGCACTACCGCCGGGACCCGACGCCGGAGCCGGCAACCTGGCCAACCTCGTGTTGACTCCGGGCACTTACACCGCCGCGGCAGGCTCATTCATGATTCAAGGAGGAGACCTGACACTCGATGCGCAAGGCGATGCCAACGCGGTCTGGGTGTTCCAGATGGCGACCACGCTCACGGTGGGAGGGCCGGGTGCGGCATTCCCCGAGAGCGTCCTTCTCGTCAACGGCGCGCAGGCAAAAAACGTCTACTGGCAGGTCGGCAGTGCCGCGACGATCAACGCGGCAGGCGGCGGAACCATGGTCGGTACCATTATTTCGCAGGCGGGAGCAACGTTCTCTACTGCGGGTAATACCTCGATTGTGACGTTGAACGGCAGAGTCCTGTCCCTGGGTGCTTCGATCACCATGGTGGACACGGTCGTCAATGTGCCTGCCCCGTAAGGTCTCAATATTCTCGTGGAGCAGACCATGAAAATTGCGCGAGCCATTGGCATGATGGCGACTCTGGCTACACTCGCTGTCACCTCGAGCCCCACGGCATTCGCCGACGACGACGCCGGGTGGTACATCGGCTTCAACGCCGGCCAGTCACGAGCGACAATTGACGACGGAAGAATCGCGGCCGGCTTGTTGGGCGATGGTTTCACGACGACCTCGATCAACGATGACAACAGTCACTTTGGATTCAAGGTATTCGGCGGGTACGAATTCAATCGTTACTTTGCCCTGGAAGGCGGCTATTTCAACCTTGGGCAATTCGGCTTTACGGCGGATACGATACCGGCGGGCAGCTTGCACGGCGATCTCAAGCTCCAGGGCGGGAATATCGACCTGGTGGGCAGCCTACCCCTCGGCGACAAGTTCTCGCTTTTTGCGCGGGCGGGATTGAACTACGCCGAGGCGAGAGACTCCTTCATCGGAACGGGATCAGTCACCGTGATCGATCCCTCGCCCCAGAAAAGTGCTGCTAACTACAAATTCGGCGTCGGTGCCGAGTACGACTTCACTCGATCCGTCGGTATACGCGTCGAGGCGGAGCGCTACAGAATCGACGATGCCGTTGGCAACAAGGGCGACATCGATCTTTATTCGCTGGGACTCGTCTATAAATTTGGCCGCACGGCGCCGCCCCCGCCTGTAGTTACGCGCGAGCTCACTGCCGCACCCGTGGCTGCGCCGCCGCCGCCGCCACCACCGCCACCACCCCCGCCTGCGCCCCCAATACGGACCAGGGTGAGTTTCTCGGCAGACTCACTGTTTGACTTCGGCAAGGACACTGTGAGGCCGGCGGGCAAGCAAGCGCTCGATGAGTTTGCTGCACAACTGAAGGGCGCCCAGTTTGAGGTCATCAGGGTCACGGGGTACACCGATCGGATCGGATCGCAGGCATACAACATCGCTCTGTCGACGCGACGCGCCGAAGCGGTGAAGTCTTACCTGGTAGAGACTGCCGGGATCCCGGCTGACAAGATTACGGCGCGAGGAGCGGACGGCGAAGCTCCGGTGACGAAGCCCGATGAGTGCAGAGGCCAGCAGCGAACTGCAAAACTGATCGCCTGTCTGCAGCCGGACCGGCGCGTCGACGTTGAAGTCGTCGGAAGTCGACTACAAGCCGCACCGAACAATTGAAGCGTTTGAAATCGCGCGCCCGGTGCGGTAAGGCGGCCGCGGCGCGCGGGCCGATCGAGAGGCAGGAACGCGAGCCGGGAATATTGCCTGCTGTCGCTTTTTATTCGTCAAACGTCCCCTGATGCGCCGCCAGTCGCTCCGACACTCATTGGTTGCTGCATAATCACATCGAGCGCTATCACGTAGGCGAAAGCGACCGTAAAGAAGTCGATCGTCAACGCCGTGATGTAGGCTGCGGCGCCGTATTGGAGGCCTGCTAAAACGTAGCCAAGCATCGCCAGGGTCACAGCGGAGCCGAACACGACGAAGACCGAGAATATTGCGGGCGGTGGTCCTTTGCCGACCACCTTGCGGCGTCGGCGCGGATAGGTGACCTGCAGCGACAGCATCGGCAGACCGAAAAGCACAGCAGAGCCTCGCCAAATCCACTTTTCCTGAACGTCGTAGAGCGCAAGGAGCGCCGGCAGCAGCGCTCCCGCCGTCAATACGAAAATGTACGTCATGACCGTTTTTGCAAGATATCTGTCAAGCAGCGACAACCTCGCTCCAGCGGCCGGTCGCAGAGTCAACAGCAGCGCCGAGAACCCCGCGAACGTGATCATCAGGCCAGCCAATGTGTACAAAAGGGTTGCACCTTTGAATTCCATGTTTTGCTCCACCTAAGAACCAAGGTCGTTTTGGCGCGTCGTTGTTCTTACGACAAATCCACCTGAAGGCCATCGAATCCCGGGTATCGAATAACCGCGCAGGGTATCCTAAGATTCGCGCCAAGGCTCCATGGCTGAACCTCGCTACCGCTGGATAATTGTCGCCGCCGGCGCGGTGATGGGCTGCATTGCGCTCGGCGCTATGTTCTCGCTCCCCGTGTTGCTGCGGCCGATCGCAACCAACACGGGTTGGTCTATCACCGGCGTATCGGCCGCGATGACCGTCGGATTTCTCGCAATGGCAGTGGGGAGCGCCGCGTGGGGCGCCCTGAGCGATCGGATCGGCGCGCGTTGGACCTGCCTGATCGGCTCTCTTCTGTTGGGCGCCGGCCTCGAACTGGCGAGCATGGCGCCATCGCTGATCGGATTCCAATTTGCATTCGGGTTGTTGGTGGGCTTGGCGACCTCGGCCATCTTCGCGCCAATCATGGCCTGCGTGACCGGCTGGTTTTCGACGCAGCGGAGCCTGGCGGTATCACTGGTATCAGTGGGATTCGGCGTCGCACCCCTGACGATGTCGCCGTGGGTCGCGCGGCTTGCGAGCGTGCATGACTGGCGGCAGGTGCTGCAAATTGTGGCGGTGCTGGTGGTGTCCGTACTGGTGCCGGTATCGCTTTTAGTGCGCCGACCGCCAGCTCTCGAGCGAGCCTCCACACAGGGAGGCGACGCTGCAAGCCTGGAGCCTGCGATGCCTATCGGGCAGCTGACCCGATCGCCGCAATTCATTGTGTTGGCGCTCACCAATTTCTTCTGCTGCGCGACGCACTCCGGACCCATCATTCACACAGTAAGCTATGCCGTGACCTGCGGTATCCCGCTGACCACGGCAGTGACCATTTACAGTGTGGAAGGACTCGCGGGTCTCGGCGGGCGCATCGCATTCGGGCTGGCGGGCGACCGGTTCGGTGCGCGTCGCACGCTGATCACCGGGCTCTTGATGCAGGCGTTTTTCGCGGCGTCGTATTACTTTGCCAGTTCCTTAAACGTGTTCTACGCGGTGGCCGTGGCGTTCGGATTTACCTACGGCGGCGTGATGCCACTGTACGCTGTACTGGCGCGCGAGAACTTCCCACTGCGGATTATGGGTACCGTGATTGGCGGTACTGCGATGGCGGGGAGCCTCGGCATGGCCACCGGCCCGGTGCTCGGCGGATGGCTCTACGACACGTTTGGCCGCTACAGCTCCTTGTACCTCGTGTCTTGGGGGTTCGGGATAGTTGCAGTGATGATGGCGATGACGTTCAGGCCGGTGCAGCAAAATCACGACGCCGCAGTAGCTGTGTAAAGACAAACGGTTCCACCACGGCGTCCGCAGTTCTCAAAGGACGCCGCTGGTACATGAGCTGCACGTGCGGTCGAATGGCTAGCAAGGAACAGGCGGAGAGTTGCCTGCGGGACAACGCTCCGCTTCCTGAGACCACCTCTCGGTGTCATTCCGCCGCTCGATCTGCCTCGCCATAGTCCCGCTCACTGTGTAGGCGCCGCAGTATGTGCCAGTACACGTAGGCGCCCACTTGTCGCCCCTGCTCAGCGCCTGTTTCCTGATCGAAGCGGAAATGGATTCCGCCGTAGACACGCGCATCGTTGATGTCGTGGGTGATCTGCTCAAAGGTCTCGTATTGCAGGACTACGCCCGTAACCGTCGGGTTGCTCAAGGTGATGAAATGGTGACGCGTCCCATAGAGTCGCTCGAGTACCTTGCGAGCCGCATTGCTTAAGCTGGCGTGTGCCGACGCATAGCTCGGGAAGCATGGTGTCACAATGTATGGCTTCCAGGTCGTATCGCCGCTCGCGTGGATCGCCGTTTCCGGCCGCCAGAAGTCATAAGAATACTTCGTGTCGAACACTGACGCGGACGCGTCGATGATGGCAACGTCCATCAAAGCCAACGCGCGGGCGTTTTCCGACATCGAACGCCCCTGCTCAACAGCTACCTGTGCAGCGACCGAGTTCCATACCGGCACCGGAGCTGTCGCTGCGTAGAATCGGGCCACATCGGCGCGATCCTGAGGTCGGAACGCACTGTCGATACTGCCGACGCGCATGACTTCGTTGTAGCCGCGCGCGTAGCGCTCGCTTGTGAGCACCGGCGGGGGCGCGGCGCGAAACTGATCGGCGCGCTCGATCGCGAACGGACGCAGATTGCGCCACTGTAGCAGGATACCGCCGGCGGGCGGACAGCTCGGGGTCGGTTGCCACGCACCCGGCGCAGAGGATGTGGGCGAGTAGAACTCAGGAGGTGCCGAGTCATCGCCGCTGCGCAGCGCAATGAGCGCGGCGGCTGCCGCTTCACCTACTTCGATTCCGTCCTGCTTTGCGCCTCCGTTTGGAATGCGAGCAAGCGACGTGGCATATGCGGCGTCGAGCGCGGATGCGTTGCCAGGGAAATAGTTCTCCAGTACGGCGTGCGCTGCCGCGACGGCGGCGGCATCTGGTGATGCTCCGGACGGCGCGGTGATCGTGCCGAGGTAAGGCTCAAAATCCTTGTCGATCGCGTTTACCGCTTCAAACACGGCCACCTGGGTAATTGCCGCGAACCGCGCCTGAAAGAACGGGTTCTGACTGGCTACCGTGTTGAGCATGATCGAGTTCCACTCGAGCACCGGATCGGTGCTCGACACTGCAGCAGTAGAGAGCAGCGTGGCGCACACAGCGGCCGCCATGGCGATTGGCGTTCTCATGATGATTGACTCCTCCGCGGGAAAGTGTGGTTTGTCAAACAGTTATTGGTAATCCCGTCCCCGGCCTTGTCGTGAGCTCAAATGCCAGGCATTTCTCGCTGTCTCATGCGGTAAGACACCGCCCGGCGGCCAAATCCGACATGGGGTGGGTGAGTCTCAGGTGGTTGGCTCGGCGGAATCGCCTGCTATGGTTCCGACTACGCAAAAGCGCTATCTTTAGCCTCGCCGGACCGAGCAATGCCAAGACATGCGATGGGCCAGCTCACAGATCTCCTCGGACGGATACACGGCGGCGATGCGAAGGCGCGTGACGCCTTGTTTGTCGCCGCCTACGCTGAGCTCCATGGTCTGGCGCAGGGGCGGCTACGGCAGGGGGGACGCGACACGCTTCTGGACACGACCGGTCTGGTGCACGAGTCGTATTTGCGATTCGCGCGCGCCGGAGAACTTCGTGCCGAGGACCGACGGGCTTTTTTTGCCTACGCGTCGCAGGTGATGCGTTCGGTAATACTCAATAGCGTACGCGAGCGCATTGCACTCAAGCGGGGCGGCAATCAGCAGTTCTTAGAAACATCCAGCCCGGTGGTGTCCGATCTCCGGGGCGATGAGCAGACGGTTCTGGACGTGCACGAGGCGCTGAAGGATCTGGAGAAAGCAGACCCTCGCGTGGCGCAAGTGGCAGAGATGCGCTACTTCGGGGGTTATAGCGAAAAGGAAATCGCCGAAACGCTGGAGATCACCGAACGCACCGTGCAGCGCGACTGGGAAAAGGCGCGTCTGATCCTGGCGGCGGCGCTGCGGTGAGCGATGAAGCGGCCAGCATCGAGTCTTGATCGAACCGTCGGCTGAGGGGACGCATGGGGCTATCGATTCCCCAGATGACGCGGATGAGCCGTCTCCTCGATGAGGCGCTGCCACTCGATGCGGCCGGGCGCCGCGCTTGGGTCAAGGCGTTGCCAAAGGAGCACCAGGACCTTGCCCAGGCATTGCTAGCCGCGTTATTGCCCGGGGACGCCGAGCTCGCGGAAATTGAGAGGCTTGCCGCGCCGCCGCAGCTTGGCGCAACCGAAGTGGGAGCGCCCTCCGCAAGCGGCCTGCAAATCTGCGCACGCGTCGGACCGTATCAGCTGATTCGGCCGCTCGGTGGCGGCGGTATGGCCGAAGTGTGGCTCGCGCGGCGTGCCGATGGTGCCTTCAAGCGGGAAGTGGCGCTGAAGCTGCCGCTGGTGGGTCGCCTGCGCGCCGATCTAGAGCAACGCTTTGCCCGCGAGCGCGACATCCTGGCAAGCCTCGAGCATCCTCACATCGCGCGTTTGTACGACGCGGGAGTGGATCCCAATGGGCTGCCTTATTTGTCGATGGAGTACGTTGAAGGCAGCCCTCTGACCGAATGGTGTGATGCGCATCGTCTCGGGATCCGCGCTCGCTTGGAGTTGTTTCTACAGATGCTGGAAGCGGTGCAATACGCGCATGAGAAGCAGGTTATCCATCGAGACCTCAAGCCCTCCAACGTGCTGGTGACCGAGTCAGGCCAGGTTCGGCTGCTGGACTTTGGCGTTGCAACACTGCTGGAACCGGACGAGCCACAACTGACGGAGCTCACGAACCTTCACGGTCGGGCACTTACCCCGGACTACGCCAGCCCCGAGCTGCTGCGTGGTGAGTCGGTCGATGCCCGCGGTGACATCTACTCTCTGGGTGTGCTGTTGTACGAGCTGCTGACTGGCGTCCGGCCTTACCGGCTCAGAAACGCGGCCTCGATCGGCTTGCTCGAAGACGCCATTACCGCGGTCGAGGTGAAGAAGCCCAGCACACAGCTCGGGCCGGACGCCATGGCGCCCCGCGGCACGACACCGGAAAAGCTGGCTCGGCAACTGCGGGGCGATCTGGACGCCATTGCGCTCAAAGCTCTCGCCAAAGAACCCGCGAGGCGCTACGCGAGCGTAGCAGCCCTGGCGGAGGACCTGCGGCGCTATCTGCACGCAAGACCCATCAGGGCGCTACCAGCTCGATTCGCAGATCGTCTGTGGAAGTTCCTGCGGCGTAACCGAACCGTGGTGGGAGTCACCGCTACGGCGGTCGCCGCCGTTGTTGCTGCGATCGCGCTCCTCGTCGTGGGGCCGCTCCGCCAGACACCCGGCCATCTGTGGCTCGATCCGCTGGCGCGGGCAAGGGTTCTGCGCCTCACGGATTTCGCCGGTACCGAGCAGGCGGCTGCTATCTCCCGCGACGGAAGATTCGCAGCGTTTCTCGCCGCCCATGACGGACATCTCGATGTCTGGTTGACGGAGATCGGTACCAACCGTTACCGCAACCTGACTGAAGGAAAGTTTCAGCAGCTGCGAAATCCCGAAATCCGTACGGTTGAATTCTCTCCCGACGGTTCACTGGTTACCTTTTGGACACGCGTTGGCGACGGAGCGCAGGCCCAGGACATCAACGTAATGGCTGCGCCAACGGCAGGCGGCGCGTTGCAGCCGTACTTGCCGGAAGTCGCCGAGTTCAACTGGTCTGCGGACGGTGGACGCCTGGTTTTTCACACGACGGCGCCTGGAGATCCGCTATTCGTGCGCGCGGCCACCGAGGCAACAGCGCAGCAGATTTACGTCGCCGCGCCTGGGATTCACTGCCACTTTCTGACCTGGTCACCCGATGGGGAGTTCATCTATTTCGTACGCGGCGACCCTCCGTCCGCCGACTGGGACATTTGGCGGCTGCGACCCTCCGGGGCGGGTCTCGAGCGACTCACGTTTCACCACACCCGGGTTACCTATCCGGTGTTGCTCGACGCGCGCACACTTCTGTACCTGGCGACCGACGCTGACGGCTCGGGGCCCTGGTTGTATGTCCTGGATGTAACGCTGAAGCGCTCGCGCCGTGTCAGCGTCGGCCTGGAACGTTATACTTCTCTCGCCGCGAACGCGGATCGCACACGCCTCTTGGCGACTGTCGCCGACTCTCGCTCAGATCTATGGCGTGTAACCGTCGGCAGCGGCGCACCGTTCCAGGGTGCGGCCGACCGGATCGCGCCTGTCTCCCAGAGTGCCGCCGCACCGCGCTTCGGGCCGGGTTACATCGCGTATGTGTCGAACGGTGGTGCGCGGCGCGGGATCTGGAAGTACGCGAACGGGACCGCAACCGAGCTTTGGGGCGATGCAACGGTCGATCGGGTTGGCGCGCCTAGCATCTCACCGGACGGTCGCCGCATTGCCTTCACCGTAGAGAGAGGCGGTGCGACGCAGTTATATGCCGTTGACAATGACGGCCAGAACCCTAAAGAGGTCACCGCAACGCTCGCCTTCGCTGGCAATCTGGCCTGGGCTCCGGATTCGCAATCAATCTTGGGCGCGATCGTGAGTGACGGCGAACCGCGGCTCGCGAGGATCTTCCTCGATGCCACTCCACCGCAGTCGATCGTGTCGGACTATTCTGTGGATCCCGTGTGGTCACCCGACGGAAAGTACTTCGTCTATACCGGTGCCCAGGTGGCCACCATATTTCCGCTGCGCGCTTCGGCTCCCGACGGCAGACCTTACAACATGCCAGGTCTGATCCTGACAAATGGCGCGCGACGGGTTGCGTTCGCACGCAATTCCGGAGCGTTGGTGTTTCTTCGGGGCGCGATCGACCGCAAGGATTTCTGGCAGTTGAATCCGCAGACCGGCGCTGAGCGGCAGCTCACCGATTTGCCAGCAAGCTTCGTGATCGGCGATTTCGACGTTTCGCCGGATGGCGCCGAAATTGTTTTCGAGCGCGTTCAGGAGAGCTCGAGCGTTGTGCTTATCGAGCGCGCGAAGGAATCCGACACGCATTGAGATCAGCCAGATCCTCGGCCTGGACTAGGACGCCGATAGCGCGTCATGGTCACCCGAGGCCGCTCCATGATTTCCTAAGGCGTCCAGGAGGCCGCAGCATTGATCGAGCGGGACACCCACGGGATCTGCGCACCATTGGTCTTATCGACGACCCGCTGCGACAGATCCAGAAATGCGGTCGGCAAATTCTTATGGTTCCCGTCCAGCGTCTCAATCAGGCTGGCCGTGTAAGGCGAGTTCTGACTCATTTTTCCGTCCGGCAAGGGGTAACTGTCCAACGCTTCGTGGCTCGTCGAACCGGAGTAGGACAACACGACGTTATTCGGGACTTCGCTCGGATTGCCATGGGTGTCGAGAAGCACCAACATTCGTCCCGCGATTCCCTCGTAGACATCGGCGACCAGAAGAACCTGATCCAAGTTCTTTCCGGCCAGCAGATCGTCGCCCTTTGGGGCGTCGACCCCAAAAATGTAATTGCGGTTCTGCAAGTTCCAGCCGTGCCCGGAGAAGAAAAATAACGAGGTGCTGCCAGGCTTATTCTGTTTCCGAAACTCGGCGATTTCCGCCTTCAAGGCCCGCAAATCGGCATCGAGCTTCAAGGACACGGGTATGCCGCGCTTGCGCAACGCCGCCGCGAGCGCGACGGCATCATTACTCGGATTCAGGAGCGGCTCAAGATTGACGTACTTGCTGTTGCCGATGACCAGCGCGGAGGTGATTTTCACTCCCGCGAATGGATCCCCTGCGAAGCTGGGCGCAGCCGTCACTAACGCCAGAGCCCAGCCGACGGCGAGCAGCACGAGCAATACTGTCGATCGTCGCTTCGTCACGTGGGCCGCCCAAGCGTCTTCGATCATCGCGGGCCACTTTATTCCGGCGGACGTCTCAATGGCAACGGATGGCAGCTGTTTGCGTCTGCCCGCCGGGTGAACATCGCCATCGACGCGTTGGGCACCCAGCCCGCGCTCTTTGCGTTGGATGAAATTCGTCGCTGGCGTTTGGGTGGTTCGTAGTTGTGAAAGCGGACACTGCGCCAATAAGATACCGATTATGTCGGCTCCCCCAAGCAGCGCGAACCCTGCTCCCGCTTGTGATAGTCCCTACCCATGAACATTGAACTCTCGCCAATCGAGGCACGCATTATCGGCTGTCTCATCGAGAAACAGATAACGACACCCGACCAGTATCCGCTGTCATTGAACGCACTGGTCAATGCGTGTAACCAGAAGAGCAACCGCGACCCGGTCATGTCGGCGGACGAGGCGGAGATTCAGACCGCCCTGGATCAACTGATCAGAAAGCACCTCGTGATCGAAAAATCAGGCTTCGGCAGTCGGGTGCCGAAGTACCAGCACCGGTTCTGCAACACCGAGTTCGAGCCACTGAAGTTCACGCCGCAGGAGCTCGCGATCGTCTGCGAGCTGCTCGTCCGCGGGCCTCAGACCCCCGGAGAGCTACGCACCCGCGCCGCCCGCATGGCGTCCTTTTCCGAGGTGGGGCAGGTCGAGACGGCGCTCGAGAGCCTGAGCAGCCGCGAGGATGGGCCGTTCGTCGTGCGGCTGTCACGCGAACCCGGTCGCCGCGATTCGCGCTACGCACACCTGTTCAGCGGAGCCGTCACGATTCCCACCCTCACGGAGGAGTCGATCCGGGGGCCTTCAGCGGCCTCCGCGCCCGCGCCTTCCCGCCTCGAGCGCTTGGAAGAAGAGGTGCGGCAACTGAAGGAAGAGTTGACGCACATCAAGGCGCGGCTGCCACCGCAGTAGACAAATACCTTTGCAGTGCCGTCATCTTCGCGCCGCCTGCACCTGCCTCTGCTCGTCCAAGAGCCGGTTCTTCACGACGCGGCGGATGAGGCCATAGGGGATACGCCGCCCCAGCGGGAACTTTAGATTGCCCTTGGCGCCTGCGTAACGCGCCACATCTCGCATCAGTTTCTCGTCGCCCCGCACCGGCGGATACAGCGCGATGTGCTTCTTGAACGCAGCAAAGTACACCAAGATGCCTTGTTGCTTGAGTGCCGGCATTCCGTAGCTAATGGTTTCTTTCGCCCGCGGCGCAGTCTGTCGAATGGTCTTCCTAATCTTTTCGAGGATCGTCTGACATTCAGGCGGCGCCGCTGAAATATACTCATCGATAGTTCGGGGTATCACTCGCTTGACCATGTAAGGTACTCCTGCCTCCGATAAAAGCGGCAACCTGCTGTCGATCATCGACGGCCGTCGTCAAAGCATTTTGTCAAGCCGGATATAACTTGCCTCCATGCCATGTTCCATTCCAGTAGCCAGCATGGCCGCGCGCGCCTTTTCGTTCGGCAGCGTCATCCGCATAGTCATTAACGTGCCGTTGCCATCCGTCTCGAAGCGCGTCTCTATTCGACTGTCTGGTGTTGGATCGGGCAGATGTATCCGCTCAATGTGAATGATCTTGCTGCCGGGCACGATTTCGACGTACTCCCCGGTCAGGCAGAACCCGCGGCCTTTCCCGTCCGCCCACTCGTAGCGGATCTTCCCTCCGGGCTTGGCCTCGTTGATGCAAACCGGCATTGTCCAACCCTCGGGGCCAAGCAGCCATTGTTGAACAAGCGCCGGCTCTGTGTGAGCCCTGTACACCATTTGCGGCGGAGCGGCGAATCGCCGGGTGACGACCACATACCGATCTCCCTCCGTTTTCAGCGTCATCTTGCCCATCATTTTTCTCCTTTCGTCTCGCGCTGCATCTTGACCAGCACGTCGTCCAGCCGCCGGTAATTCCTTTCGAGGGACTTGCGCATGACGGCGAGCCATTGTTCGATCGCTTCCATCCCTTTCCTCTCGAGCCGGCAAGGTCGTTTCGCGCCATCGACTCGCCGAGCGATCAGCCCCGCTCCCTCAAGCACCTTGAGGTGGCGCGATATGGCGGGTTGTGTCATCTCAAAAGGCTCAGCGAGTTCCATTACGGTGGCCTCGCCGCGAGCGAGACGACTGAGGATGGCGCGCCGAGTCGGATCCGACAGGGCGAAGAAAGATGCGTCCAGGCTTACCATAACAACTACGTTATATAAGCCAAATGTAATTGTCAAGAGACGCTGCAGTGGAAGCTCAACACGATGAAGTCGCGGAGAGATTCAGGGACCTTTCATAACGAGCGGTATGCGGGGCGATCCCGAACGGAGACCAGAAGTCAGCGGCCAAGACTCCACTCGGGAGCTTGAGCGTGACGCGCTACGCCACGCAACATCTCGCTGGCGAGCTAGCAAAAGCCGTCGCGCTGACAACGCACAAATCTAATATCCGAACCGAGCAGAGTGAGTATTGGATCAACGATTGCGCGACCATTTGCACTGTTCGTCAAAATCACAGTGCCAGACTTTTGCGTAACGTTGATATACGCATACGTCGAAACCCCGTCATCCGACCCATCGTGCGTTAGGAAGGTCTCGCCCGCGACTTTGATCACTTCCCAACCGAGCCCAAACCCGGAGTCTTCGGGACACCCGTTAACTCTTACCGGCGAGCATTTCGGCGTTCCTTCGCGCGCCTGGACCTGCGTGCGCTCCGCAGCGATCTCCGGTGTAAGGCCGTCCCCATTCATCACGGCGATCATGAATAGCGCATAGTCGTTAGCGGTGGTATACACGAGATCGGCGGCATTCCAATGGTCTGTAAGCTCGGGCGTCAAGGCACGCCCATTTGCATCGGTCGGAACGGCGATCCGATTCTCAAACCACGGTTGCTGTGTGTAGGCCGTATCCGACATGTGCGTCGGTGTCAGTACGAGTTCTTGCGCAAGCGAGTCGAACTCGCGGCCTACCTTGTTCTGCACGAAGCGCGCGAGATACATGAAGCCTTCGCCAGAGTACCCATAGGCCTCCCCAGGATTTCGCTTGAACGTTAGGACGTGGTTGGTCTGGCGACGCCAGTTGGGGAAGCCCGTCTGGTGGCTAAGAGCTATTCGGGGCGTCAGAAGCTTGCGCCGCTCGTCGTTCGCGATGTCCGGGTCGGTCCAGTAACGATACATCGGCTCGTCAAGGCCTACGCGGCCCTGGGATACGAGCCGCAATACGACCTCGGCGGAAAGGGGCTTCGTCAGGGAGGCGATGTTGTACAAGGTGCGGGGCGTCGCAAGTACCCCTGGGCTCTGCTCGCCATAGGCGCTAGCAGACGCGACAACGCCTCGTTCGATATGTGCGATAGAGACACTTGGAACCTTGTGCTCCGCAAGAATTCCAGGAATACCGCGATCCATGCGTATCTCGAGAGAGTCGAGGTTAGCAGCCATGCTCGGCGCAGGATCGGTGTTCGCCGTGGGGGTCGCTTGGGTAATGCTCGGGTGCATCGAGATCATTACGCATCCGGTGGCGACTGCTACCCGAGATGCATACATGCGACGTCGCGGTGTACTCACTATTCGCTCCTGCCCGGTTGCGCGAGATCGGCATGTCCATCCTGCTTGACGAGTTCCGCCCACGCTGCCAATACAAATGCGCGTGCCTGCACGCGCGTCGGTCGAGGGGAACCTGCGACCGATGGGAACAGATCGTGCGTAGGAACGACTTCAGAACTGTCCGTCCGCGTCGTGATCGCGCCGTTGATTACACCCCCTTCTCTCAGTTTCAGTTTGAACCCGAGTATATGGGGCCGGCGAACCTCATCCTCGAATCCAATGTCGCCCGTCGTCACACCCCGGAGCATGCCGTCCTTCGAGAGCCGGGCATCGTTGAGAAGTGTCTCAAGCTGATCGCCGACCTTAACCCGCACCACGCCATCGGCCTGCACATGCAAGACTATCGGGGTACGGGAATTGTCGGCTACAACGTGCCCAACCCATGCGCCGACAAGCTCGAGAGGCGGGACAAAGTCACTACGCGGGGCTGCTGTGACATTCTCAGTGGCCTGCCATTTCGGAAGAAACACGCGCATGATTTCGTCAGCGACTATCGGCGTGATTCGATCCTCGGCGTTGGCCAGGACGACGACAACGAGACGTTCGGAGGGAATTAGGCGGAGTTCTGTCCGCACGCCCGGCATATCTCCGTCGTGCGAGATAACCGTATATCCGGCCGTCTCCCGTATCTCGAACCCGACGCCATAACCTCGACCTTCTCCTACACTCATGGTCGGCTCATGCATTACGTCAATCAGAGAATCTGGCAGGATAGCCACCTGGTCGGCCAAGTGTTCCTCGAGGTGGAACATACCGAACCGAGCGAGGTCGTGTGCACTCGCGTACACCTCAGATGCCCCCGGGTGATCGGTTTCGTACGGCGGAATGGGAAGCCCGTCCCTGCCATAACGAACGGCCACAAAGTCGGCGAGCGAAGGCTCCAGTCCGACGGCACTCCGGATCATCCCGAGCGGTAGGAACACGTGCTTCCGAACGTAGGTGCCGAACGACTCGCCAGAGCGCAGGCTGATCATGTAGCTGAGGATTCCGTAGCCGAGATTGGAGTATTGATATTGCTCCCCCGGCACTGTCATCAGGACGCCATACCGTGCAATCGTCTCCTCCGGCGTCGGTGTCCGCCAAGGCTCGTTGGCGTAGAAGAACTGATAGTGCTCGGGGAGACCGGAGGAGTGGTTAGCGACTCGCCGCACAGTTGCGGCCGCCGCCGCGTCGCCGATCGCCGCACGGATTTGTGCATTCCCGAGATATTCATTGATCGGATGGTCGAGGTCCACCGCTCCAGCGCGGACAAGGGTCATGAGCGCTGTTGCGGTTACCGGCTTCGATGTCGACGCCAGGGAATACATCGTGTTGGCCGTCGCCGGAATGCGCCGCTCGCGGTCCGCCCACCCGAACCCTTGTTCCCAAAGGAACTTCCCATCCTTCGCCACCGCTATTGCGACAGAGGGTACCTGCCGCTCGATCACCTGGGATTCAGCAAATCGACGCAAACGTTCAACTCGGTCGACTGCGTGCGTGGTACCAAAGACAAGTAGCATGAGCGCAGCGCAAGCCGACGACCGCCGGTTGATCGATCGACGACTCATGTTCTACCCTCCTGCACCAACAGCCCGCAAACCGACGGTTACGGTATTGGGAGCGGTGATCGGTCGCCGGTTACGCGCCATTTCAGAGGCTCTGGGTGCGCTGCACCGATGCACTCTAGCAAGCGCGTTACGCTGGCGCGTAGCAGAGAAAATAGAGCGCGGCGTTGCCAATTAGGCAACGCACTCACGATCGGCCGATTTGAGCCGTAGGCTGTGCGTATGCATCAAACCGCGTTGATAGTGCGCCTACCAAGTCCTGAGCTGCTTGGGGCACGGAACGCGCGCGGTGCACGCAGAGACCGACGGTCGAGGCCGACAGAAGCGGATTCGAGACGAGCGCGGCCTTTAGCGTGCCCGCAGCGAGTTCCCGCCGAACGGCATACAACGGCATGAACGTCACGCCAAGCCCATTCCGAGCGTAGGCCTTCGCCGCCTCGATGGTATTGATCGTCACAGCCGTCTGCAGCCGCAGGCCCTCCGACGCCACTGCCCGATCGACCAGATCGCGAACGGCAAAGGTTTCATCAAGCAATCCGACGGGAGAGCCCACAAGTTGCGCGAGTTCAATATGCGCCTGCTTCGCAAGCAAGTGACCGGGATGCAACACAGCGCAAGTGGGATGCGCAGCCGATCGGATGACTTCGACGTCAGGGTGGGGACGCGGATTAAAAGCGACGGCGATGTCACAATGTTCGCGCGCGACGGCTTCCAATGCTTTGCGGCTACCCATGACAATCACGTCGTAGGCAACTGCCGGAGGACGCTGGGCAAGGTCTGCCAGCGTGGCAAACAGCAGATCTGCGACGGCACCTTCCGAACAGGCAATTCTAATCGCGCCTCGGTGCTGCTCATGTAGCTTGCCGATATCACTTTTCACTTGTTCAAGGTCTTTCAGCGTGGCCCGCGCCTGTCGTGCAAACATTTCGCCTGCGGGTGTGAGGCGGACACCGAGTGGGTGACGCGTCAGCAAGGAACCTGCGAATTCCCGCTCGAGAATAGCGATCTGCCGACTGATCGCAGATGCCGCGACGTGCAGGCGTTCGGCCGCTTTGCGAATAGAACCCTGTGCTGCAACCTCCAGAAAGTACCTCAATGCTGACGTTTGCATCTTGTATCGCCTTAAAGCGCTAGTCGGTCAGTCGATCGCCTTCAATGAGGCGCTCGAACCATGTGGCGCGGTGTTGACGTTTGGGCCCATCGTTGAATGGATGCTTTTCCGAAGGCAGAACGAGCCGAAGTCGCGCCGCACCTGCTATTTAGACGCGAGACTCGCGTAGGAGGTTTACCAAGCTTTTAGCTTGTAAACCGGCCCGGGGTTTGGACGCCGACCGGCACCGCAAGTCGTTGTATCTGCAGATACCGAGTCCCGAATTTCTGGTCGCAATTCCATATGAGACCAAGCTACTCTTGTGAAGTCCCAGAACTAAGGTGACATTCTGGCTCTCTTCGAGTAGAGAGCCCATGACCAAGACCGAGCAGAACTGAGTGCTAGCTTGGCGGCTGAAGGTCGCCCCTGGCCACCTTTTTGTTCGCGGAGCCGCCATGTCGCTTGTGAAGAAGACCCGGAGTGCCTTGCGTTCATTCGGCATCGCGACTAGCCACCTTCCAGTTATTCGGACGGTTGTTCATGCCAATGTCGTACGAGACGCATTTCGCGAAGTGCCAATTTTTCGGTCTTTGTATCAGGGATTTGGTTATGAGTCGCGTCATCCATTCGACCGTACCCATGGCACTGATACTAGCGGTTTCGCGTCCGCGAACGAGCTGCCCCGCAGCGAGCACGCCCCCATCAACGCGCCCTATTGGGGCTCGCATTACTGGGGATCACAGCCGAGTTTTGTCCGCTCAGCAATAGCCGCACTGCCTTCGCAACAGACGTTCACGTTCATAGACCTGGGTTGCGGTAAGGGCCGAACTCTCCTCGTCGCCTCTGAGTTCCACTTTCGAGATATCGTTGGCGTCGAACTATCACCAACGCTTGCCAAAATTGCCCGAAAGAATGCACAGATCATCAAGACTCGATTCCCGGGCAGAACTGGGATAGTGATCAAGGAGGGCGACGCCAGTGCCTTTGAAATCCCATCGGGAAATATTGTTGTCTATCTTTATAATCCCTTTGGTGAAGAGACTTTATCAAAGGTCATTGCAGCATTGGAGGCGGCGATTGCCGCTGAGCAGCGCGAAGTCTATGTTGTCTACATGTACCCTAGCTTTTCGGACTGCGTTGACGCTTCGCCGGTGTTCAAGCGATTCTTTGAGACAAGGGTGGATTTTGCCCCTGAAGAGCGCGGTTATGGAGACGTCAGCGAGGGAAAATTCATAATCTGGCGTGGCGCGAGCGTCGGCTAAGATCTTGTACGCCTGCCTTGCTAGTCGGATCCGCCGCTTCAATGACCTTCTTCGCAAGTTGCACCCGCACGATCAGCGCGGAAGCACTGGATCTGCAGATTGTTCTGAACGTCATCCGTGTTTCCGGGCGATTGATGGTGGCCAGGGGCGGAATCGAACCACCGACACGCACATTTTCAGTCCGGACCCAAACACCAAGTAACGCATTGATTTCGGGTCAGATGCAGCGAGCGAAGTGTCTAATATTTTTCGGAGTTACGGGGAGTAAGGACCTGATTTGCTGAGTTAGCCGAAGATAATATTAGACAGCACTAGCGCGAGGCAGGACCTCGCCGGTCCGTGGGGCCCACGATCCCACCTCCCCGCCTGCGCGAGGAGGTCGAGCAATCGAGTTTGTGCGCATATGCGCGCGCGACTACAGCGCACTGGAGACTGAGCGAAACTCGTCCGCCCTAAAGGGCACACCTGGGTGATTCAGCAGGGTTGGTATTGCTGGTTGACGGCGGAGACAGATACATGAGCCACAACTCGAGCAACCGTGGATCGCTACAAACGCGTAGAGCCTTCCTGCAGACCGCGACCGCCGCGGGCGCGGCGGTGATCGCGCCTGAGCTGTTGCATGAATCTCTCACGCACGCCGCCGCACAAACCAACCCTAATCTCGTGTTCTTCCTGGGAGAGGGAGCCCGTTGGGATGAATCGTCGCTTGCGGGAAACAAGCTGCTGAAAACTCCCAACATCGATCGTATAGGCCGGGACGGCGTAGTGTTCGAGAACGCCTTCTGCATCAACTCCCTGTGCCTGCCTGCGCGCGCCACAATTCTCAGCGGCTTGTATTCGCACACGACCGGCGCAGTAGACAACCAACACAGCAGAGTGCCGGACAAATTTCCCATCGTTACCGATCTGATCCGGCGCAGCGGGTATGAAGTCGCATTTATTGGTAAGTCCCACGTGGAAGGCTCTCTGATGGACCGATACTGGGACTACTACTTCGGATTCTCAGGCCAGGCGGACTACATGAACCCAGTGGTCGTCGAAGGTGTTAAAGGCACGTTCGGCGCGCCGCGCAAATATAATGAGTACGTGGACGATCTTCTTACGCGCAAGGCAATTGCCTGGCTGAGGCAGCCGCACAAGGCGCCTTTCTGTCTGTTTCTGTGGTTCTACGCGCCGCACGCGCCCTTTGATCGCCCGTTACGGATGGTTAACGACTTCAATGGCATTGCGATCCCGAAGCCCGCCAGCTTCGACGAGTACCTGGCGGGATATGTCGGAAAACCTCGAGGGGTCATCGACGCCAGGAACAAGATCGGCGCGCAGTTCTTGCAGCGCGATGCCCCCCGCTCGCTCGAGGAGTTGGTCAAGGACCATTACTGCGGAATCGAGTCCAACGACGAGGACATTGGACAGGTCCTGAGCGTGCTCGACAAGCATGGGATCCTGGACGACACCGTCATCGTCTGGAGTTCCGATCATGGCTTCTTTCTCGGCGAGCATCGCTTCTATGACAAGCGCCTGATGTATGAGCCGTCCATTCGCATTCCGCTGATGATTCGATATCCACCGCTGGTCAGAGCCGGGACGACATCGGCGCGCATGGTCCTCAATCTCGATCTTGCACCGACTCTGCTGGATCTGACTCGCGTGCCGCCTCCAGCCCATTTCCAGGGTAAGAGCGTCATGATGCTTCTCGCTAATCCGCAAGCCGCATGGCGCACGGACTGGCTGTACGAATACTATGAGTATCCAGGCGATGAAGACGTGAGGCCCTGTCGAGGTGTCAGAACGGAACGCTACAAATACATCCACTACTTCACTGCTCCGCAAGAGTTCGAGCTCTACGATCTCCAGACCGACCCCGACGAAATGCGCAATCTCTATGGTGACCCTCGTCACGCGCAGCTGACCGTGCGACTATCGGCACGCCTCGAGGAACTACGGCATGAAACTGGCGACGAGTATGTTTACAAGCCGACCGTGCTTCGCAGACAGGAGCTTGCGGGAGAAGGATGTGACGACAGATGACCGGCCTGCCTGTCGTCGCGCAGGCGCACGGCATGACTTGGCTCAGCGTAAATCACTGTTATTTGTCGGACGTTCGACAATCTCGTCCCCGGTTTGTGTACGTTCGCCTGTGGGGCGCCAGCCAAGGGCTCGGTAGAGGCCGTATGCACGAGCTGTTGGATCGGAAGTTGCGGTGGCGTCAGGAGTAAAGACTCGTGCCATCCTTGAACTGCTTCGCCTGGTGCTGCTTCGCGTCATGCGCGTTGTTCGCAGCACCCTCGATTGTGCGGGCAGCCGATACAGCGGATTGCCGCATTGGCCCCCCTGATAGCCGATGCGACCCAGTCGGAAGCCCGCCAGCTGTCGGGCCTTGCTCAGCGCAGCCACGGCATCGGCTGACTGATCGCGTACGGGGAGATCAAAACCTTTCGAGTCGAAAGCCACTCGCCCGTGGATACCACGAGATAGCGGATGACCCACGCTTTGTCATCGAAGTAGAGATCCTTGACCTTGCCGATCGGGCCATCGGTGGCGCCGATGGTGCACCCTGCCAGGTATTGCGAATTGCGTAACATGGGCCCTCTCTTTCGCCAGTGTCAGAGAACGTGTGCCCGACGATTACAGGTTCGCCCGTGGGTCAGCGCTGCAGGCACACTGCCCATCAGGCTGCGACCGGGGCTGCGATCTGAGGCCGCGGGGGACTGGGTACGTCCACCCCGTTGCCTGCCTCCAGTGCGTTCTTTCCGTCGAGCGCGCCGTTACCCGCAAGTGCAAGCGCCAGCGTCGCCGCAGAAGGATTCAGGCTGTCGACCATCGAGCTCGGCATGAGGATCGTCGCCCCCCGCTCCTTCGTGGTCTCATAGATGATGTTCATCGCCCGAAGCTGTAAGGCCCAGGGATGTCCGGCGTAAATGGCAGCGGCCTCGACGAACTTGCCGGCGATCGCCGCTTCGGCAGAGCCGAGAATCACGCGCGCCTGCTTTTCGCGCTCAGCCTGGGCTTGACGAGACATCGCATCCTGGAGGGCCACTGGAATGGCTACATCGCGGATCTCTACCGAACTCACCGATATTCCCCAGGGAGCGGTCTTTTGACCGATTTCCACCTTCAGCTGCTCGTCCGCATCCTTTCGGTCCGATAACAGCGAGGCCAACATAGACGAGCCGATCATCTCGCGAAGCGAAGTCTGCGCCACCCGATCAATCGCCTCGCGGTAATTGGTGATGGCCAAGGCGGCCTTTTCGGCATCGTGCACGTGCCAGAAGATGATCGCGTCAACGTTGACCGGAACTGTGTCCTTGGTGAGCGCCTGCTCAGCGTTGAAGGCCGTGGTCTGGATACGTCCGTCAATGACCGCAACCACGCTGTCGAGGACCGGGATGATGGCGAACAGACCCGCCCCCTTTACGCTTTGCAGTTTGCCCATCCTCAGGATCACGAACTTCTGCCAGACGTTGGCCATCTTAAGCGACGTGGCGACGATGAGCGAAACCGCAATCAACGCGATTCCGAGATAGAGATTCTCCAGGTAACCGAGAGCGACTCCGCCGACAAACAGGACAAAGACCAAGAACGACGTAATAGAATTCATGTGCGATGCTCCCGATGTTCGATTGCACCCTATGAGGCTCGCGGCTTTATAGATCGGTGTCCGTACGCTGCCGCACACGATCAATTGCATCCCACTTGCAACTGCGATTCGTCGCCGGAATTCGGTACCTGAGGCCGCAAACGGGTCGAAACGCGGACGGCCGCAACTTCCTTTCGCAGCAGACGATCAGAGCTTGGACGATCTGGCGTGCGAGTCTCGCTCGCGCGCGGTGCTGTCAATCGTCGAGGCGATTGGCCCTCGCTCGGGCACTGTGAGGGCTCCTGCCGGTCTCTCATTGCCGCCTCCGCGCGATGAAGCATACTGCGGCAATTTCTGCGGAGCTGTTTGCGCAGGCGGCACCGCCGGCCAATCGCGGCGCCACGCGCCCGGCTCCGCAGTCCCCTGGTACCCGATCCGCACCGGCATGGCGCTCAGTCGATCGTAGAGTCGGGCCTCCGTGCGGATCGGCCACCAGCCGTACAGCAGAATCTCTAACGGGCGCCACATAGCGACCCAACCGCAGATCACGAGACCCTCCCTCAGCAGCTCGCCCAGCCGCTCACCCTTCATCGCGCTCGAGACGAAGTCGCCGAGAGTGACAGCCACGACCAGAAACGACAGCCCGACCATCAAGCTGATGCGGCCGATGCTCAGCAGTTGGCGCAAGCGGCTCCTCGTGGCCTGCGCGCGGTGCGTGAAAAACTCGTGAACTGCGTCGCGCAGAGCGGCAGGCTCGTCAGGAAGGCCCGGGGCCCTGTCCAGATCCACCAGCAACGCCAGCGTCGAACCGTGCGGGGCTTCGCGGGCCCAGCCCACTATGAGATCTTCTGCATCCGGGTCGAGGTCCCTTTCGCGGAACGGGGAGGCGTCCATCGAATTGAAGAGTTGCTTAAGTTCGGCGATGTGAACTTCGATCAGCTCGCAGTCCGGAGGGATCGAATCGCCCGCGGATTGCTGTTCATTCATAACAACCTTCGAATCTCGTGACCCGCGGACTTGCAGGGCACCGAACGGCGGGCGCGTAGCTCTTCGAGCCGTCGCGCCGTACGGCGACTACTCTGCCGGCTTAATCGGCGCGCTGGGCACTTCCGAGGGGATTGCTTCGCGCACAACCCCATCGTTACGCACCGGCTGTTCTTCCTCGGCATCCAGCTTTCCCAGGGACACCGGATTGTCCGGCTCAGCGGTACCGTGCTGCGGATGTGCAAAGGAATAGAAGAGTGGCTCACGCCTGATCGTCGGATACCAGGGCTCCTGCTCGGGTTTGCGTTCCTCTGCCATCGTGTTCTCCCGTGTGACGTAATTGGTGCTGATCGTGTAGTCGTGCTGCTCGCGTAACCAATCGTCCACCCGCGGAGGTCACCAAGCGTTAGTTTGCGAGGCTCCGTGCCTTCAACCGTCATTCTGGAAGCTGCGCGCCACTGCGGATTGTGTCGGTGCGCTGCCGCACCCAGACACACTCAGCTACCGGAATGTACAACGCGCGAAGCTGACAACTCTGCCTCTGGCTGCTGCTGTTCCTCGACCGTCTGTGGTCGAACCAATTGACCATGACCGAGGAACTCATCGCCAGCATGGGGCCCAGCACCGTAATCTGCCCCCGGCTGTATTCGATCACACCAAGTTTCTGCAACTTGCCAGCAGCTTACGTGACGCCTTCACGTCGGACGCCGAGTGATAGCCGCCGCTCGGTGCGTCAACGCACCGACAGACAGAGCCAATGTACCGCATGCTGGGCATGCGAAAAACTAGCCGTTGCACTCGCTCATCGAAGAGAAACGATGCTTTATCGCATGGAAAAGCTGATCGGCATGTCGATCCGGGCGTCTGACGGGGAAATCGGCAAGGTCAAGGACGTTTACTTCGACGATCATCGCTGGGGCGCCCGCTATCTCGTGGTCGACACGGGTGGCTGGCTCGAAGGGCGCAAGGTGCTCATCTCCCCGATCGCGATCGAAAGCATCGACTGGGACAAGAGCGGCGTTCAGGTCACGTTGACCCGGCAGCAGGTCGAGGCTAGTCCGCCCATTGATACCGACAAACCAGTTTCGCGGCAGCATGAGGCGGACTTTCTGGGCTGCTACGGCTACCCGAGCTATTGGGGCGGCCCCTTCATGTGGGGCACGACGTCTTATCCTTATCCAATGAGCCCGACAGTCGCGGTACCGCCCGTCAATGAGGCCCTGGGTGAGCGCGCTCAGGCTCCCGGTGATCCGCATCTGCGAAGCGCCATGGAGGTGATCGGCTATCACCTTCAGGCCACCAACGCTTTGATGGGGCATGTGGAAGGCTTTCTGCTGGACAACGAGAGCTGGGCCATACGTTACATCGTCGTCGATACGCGCAATTGGTGGCCCGGTAAGCACGTGGTGATTTCCCCCGAGTGGATCACGCGGGTGGACTGGGCGGAAAGACTCGTGACCGTCGACGTTGCGCGCGATGCGGTGCAGGGCGCCCCCGAATATCACGCCGGTATGGATTTCTCGCGCGCGCACGAAACAAACCTATATCGGCACTATCAGCGCTCAAGCTATTGGCCGCACACCCCGGGATCATGAACCATTCTGCTTCGAATTCTCGTCTTGGATCAGAGTTCGACGCCTTTCTATTCGCGCCGATCGGTGAGGATCGGAACGGATTGCCGCTGAGCATTGTATCGTTGCTGGCGCGAATGAATCTCGACCCTTGGCAAGAAGCTGCTGGCTTGGCGGGTCTGCCCGCGGAAGCCGCCGCTCAGAAATTGGCGTCCCTGCTGGCCGCGTCGCCCGTCCCGTCTTTGAAGGCGGCGGATCCTGCCACGATGGCTGCTCGCTTGATCACGCTATTGCCACGCCGGACCGATCCCGCAGCCCGGGCGCTTGGGATGGTACGCGTCGGTGCTACGGTGCATCCGCGCATCGTGATAGATGCGATCCTGTTTGCGATTTGGCTGATCTGGTTGCTGGGTATGATGTCCCTGACCGCCCGACATGACGCACCGGCGCAAGCCGACATTGCTCACACGCCCGCTCCGCCGACAGTGTCTGCACAGACGCCCTCAACAACGTCAGCCAAGTGACCATTGTCCATCGGGTATTAAGCTGTCGTCGCGCCCGATAACAGGAACAGGGAAGTAACTAAGCTCGTCTTTGGAATGCAGCAACGCCGTCGTTGCCAAGAACGCCAGTAGCAGGGAAAGTCATCGACCCGGAACGGCCGCGGATCGGGTTCTGTTCGATTTCCACGCGTGATCACGGGTTTGCTTTCTTAGAAAAGCCTGGGACGCTTTCAAAGCCAGCCGCCCCTAAATCCCGCATTCCGCAAACCGCTCACCAAGTGGGGGGATTGCCGCGTCAATCGCCACAGCAATTCGCTACGGTAGTTCTCAATCATCAGCACGACCGGTCCCTGGTTCAGCCCGTAGTGCCACGGGGACACCCACCCGCAAGCATTGGCGTATGTTCCTGGGAACGTGGAGTTAAACGTCGCTTTGAATCCATAGGGATTGAAGGCCTTGAGTTGCAGCTGGTGAACAAAATGCTCGATCGCCGGCAGCACGATGTCGGGAGCAAACGGTAACGAGGCCACGACTGCCCAAGGCGCAATGGTGCCATCATCCGGTCCGAACGGTACTCCGCGCGCGATGTAGTTAAAAAATTGCCTCTCGATACCGTCTACTTTGACGCAGACAGGCCCCGGACCATCGCTGGCGGTGATCCCCCAACAACAAGCACCGTATCCTTTGAACTTGAGGGAATTGTCGATCGCGTATCGGTGTTGTACCTGGGTCGCGCGACGACTGTTTTCGAAGTAGTCGATCCCCTGTTTTCGCATGAAGCCATCTTGGATTCCGCGAAAGTCGATCCATATGTGCGACAGCTGATGCGTGAACAGCGATCCTGCGTAGAGATACTCCCACCCATAATCGCTTCTCCATTGATACGTGGAAGCCCACGCTGCAAATCCGTCTTGAGCGAGCGGGTACGTGGGCGAGCCGAGCGCAAGTACGTACAGCAGCAGCGCTTCGTCGTAACCCTCCCACCGATACCGCAGGAAGCCGCTCTCTGGATTCCAGCCGTGGGTTAACGTCGCACGCTGGTTTTGTGCCCAGTGCCAATTCGCGCGGCGGTAAAGTGCCTCGGCGAGCGCCCGGATTTCCTGCTCATCACTCGTAGGTGCATCAAAATACGCCGCCGCCGTCAGCATTCCTGCCAGCAAAAAGCCGGTGTCTACCGTTGAGAGTTCGCACTGCCAGGCACGTCGCCCACTGTGCATGTCAAGAAAATGATAATAGAAGCCCTGATAGCCGGTGGCGTCGACTTCCGGTCCCTGCGGGCTATTCGAGAAAAAGCGCAGGGTGGCGAGGGATCGCTCAACAGCCGCTCCACGGGTGATGTATCCACGCTCAACCCCTACCGGGTAGGCTGCCAGTGCGAAGCCCGTGGCCGCTATACTGGCAGGCCACGCTTGTGCGGTCTTATCGCGCACCAATCCGTTGACAGGGTTTACTTCATGCTCGAAGTAGCTGAATGATTCACGCTGAAGTGTCCCTAGCTCGGCTTCGATGGGCAGCTTCAAGTCTCTCATTGTTGTAGAGCTACTTCGTGAGTTCCTTGGCGATGGACTTTAATTCCCGCCGACGTTTCGGAGTGCTCTTTGGATAGGCCATCCGCAGGTCTTCAAAAGCATCCATAACAATTTGCGACACGATCAAGCGAGCATTTTCCTTGTCGTCGGCCGGAACAGCGTACCAGGGTGCGTGATGCGTGCTGGTTGCGGCCAAACAATCCGCATAAGCGTGCATGTAGTGCGGCCAATATTTTCTCTCGTGGATGTCCGACGCACTGAATTTCCAATTCTTGTCGGACTCATCGATGCGCTCGAGAAATCGCCTTTTCTGCTCCTTGTTAGACAGGTGAAGAAATACCTTGATGATCTGCGTGCCGTTGCGGTGCAGGTGCCCCTCGAGGTCGACGATCGAGCGATATCGCTCACGCCAGAAGTGCTTAGTATCGCGTACGGGTTTCGGAAGATTTTGAGTGCTGAGGATCTCGGGGTGCACTCGGGTAACCAGTACTTCCTCGTAGTAAGAGCGATTGAAGATGCCGATCCGCCCGCGTTCTGGAAGTCGGCACGTCGTACGCCATAGAAAGTCGTGCTTGAGCTCCTCAGCGCTCGGCTGCTTAAAGCTGAAAACCTCACAACCTTCCGGGTTCACTCCGGACATGACGTGTCGAATGGCGCCATCCTTGCCGGCAGAATCCATACCCTGGAAAATCAGCAGCATTGCGTAGCGACCGGATGCATAGTGACGCTGTTGTAGCGAACTCAAGCTCGCAACATGCTTTTCCAGGAGTGTCTGATACTTTTCCTTAGACTTGAAAAAGGGCGGCACATTTGTCGGCCACTTGTTGAGGTCAATCTTCTTCCCTGTTGGGACCCTAAAATTGCTGGAGTGGATTTTCAATGGCGCACCTTCGAGCGATGTCTCTGCGTTGATGGGTGAGGCGCTATATCTCTAAAGGACGGCGTACTGACCTTGCGTCCAAGCGCGCTTCTGATCGAGTCGCTACTGCGGCGTCTCTTTTCTTGCTGCTTCTTCCGCCTTTTCCAATTCCTGTACCGCAATCACGTCCTGGCGCCCCAGCTCCTCGTACAGTGCATGAACTCGCTCGACAAGCTTTGGCGTCAAATCGGATCGTGTAGCGGGCTTGGCCGCGGGTTTCACCTCGGCTTTAACCGATAAGTTCGCGTCCACCTTGCCAGCCGGTGCGACCTCGGCCTTGGCGTCTAGCTTCCCATCCGCGGCAGCAGGTGAAGATTCATCAACCTTGGTATCTGGGATGCGGCTAGCCTTGGCCGCAGGTAGAGGCTCCGCCTTGACATCCGGTTTTGCATCCGCCTTGGCAGCGGGTACAGGCTCGGTCTCGGTGTTGGGCTTCCCACTTGCCGTGGCAGCGCGTTGCGCTACGGCTATTGCCGCGGACTTGGGTGCTGCCTTGGCTATGGCCTTCGACCGTGCACTTTGCCGATCGAAGATCCGATATGCGAGCAACTTCACCCGATCATTCACAAGGAACCAGGCCAGCGCATATCCCCAAACGATCCCGGCGTAACCCCACCCGACTGGCGTCATGAACACGCCATACACCGCGATCAACGTCGCAATGGCTTGCGTGCCGAATACCGCGATCAACAAAATCCGCGCCGGGCGTATGGACCAGAAAGGCCCGCGTGTGCGCGTTAGGAATATCGTCAGGTGTCCTGCCACGGACATCTTGAGGTACATCATTGTCTGGGTGTGCGCACGGTCGAGATGAAAGACCGACAGTGAGAGGTAGAATAAGCCGAAAATGGCGACGGTTCCGATGACCCCCAGTACCGTGGAAATCCCCAGCACCCGGCGCATGTTCCAAGCCTCGGGCGCATTACTGTAGTTAACGTTGTCATAGGCGATCGACAGGATCGCCCCGTCGTTGAGCAGCGCGATGATGACAATCATGACTGCCGTCACCGGGTAGAAATTAAAGATCAGAATCGCAAGCGTCATGAACAACAGCACACGCAGCGTCTCGGCGATGCGGTACATGGAGTAGCTGTTCATACGCTGGAATATTTTTCGGCTCTCCTTGATCGCGTCGATGATCACCGAAAGCCCCGGTGTCATCAGCACGATAGCCGCCGCCGCGCGCGCCGCATCCGTCGCCGTAGACACCGCAATGCCGCAGTCGGCTTTCTTTAGGGCCGGGGCATCATTTACCCCGTCGCCCGTCATGCCCACGATATGTCCGCGTTTCTGCAGCACATCGATGATGTCGTACTTGTTTTCAGGGAACACTTGGGCAAAACCGTCAGCCTTCTCGATCAGCATCGCCGCCGCTGGTGACTCCAACTGCTTGGTGTCGCCGAGGCTGCTGGCATCGAGAATATCCGTGCCCATATCCAGTTTCTTGGCGGTCTCCTTGGCGATCGCGAGGGCATCGCCGGTCACCATCTTGACCTTTACGCCCATCGCTACCGCCGTGGCGATGGTCGCCTTGGCGTCGGCGCGCGGCGGATCGAACAATGGCAATACCCCGACCAGCTGCCACTTTCCGTCCGCCTCTGCACGCGCTACACCGAGCGAACGAAAGCCGCGCGCGGCGAACTCGTCGACCGCCTTCTGCACCGCCGGTTTCACTTGACCTGCGTTGGCCGAGAGGGCCAGGATCACCTGCGGCGCACCCTTGGTTACCTTGAACGGCTTTCCGTCTTTGTCCTTGACGCTGGCCTCCGTGCGTTTGTGCACCGGATCGAACGGTGTGAAGTGCACAATCTGGTAGCTCTTCAGGATCGTTTGATCCTTCAGGCCTTTCAGTACCGCCAGATCGATGGTGTCGTCGTTATCCGCGCGGGATGCCAGGGCGGCATCGAGAATGACCTGCGCCGCAGTGATGGTTTCCACGCAAAACGGATCGCCCAACGTCAGCTTGTCCTCGGTCAGCGTGCCCGTCTTGTCCGCGCACAAAACGTCCACACCTGCCAATTCCTCGATTGCCACCAAGCGGCTTACGACCGCTTGCTTCTTGGCGAGCAGGCGCGCCCCCACGGCCATCGTCACCGACAGTACCGTGGGCATGGCCACGGGAATCGCCGCCACCGTCAACACGAGAGCGAACTCCAACGTGGTGAGGATCGGATCATGGCGGTAGATCGCGAAACCAATGATCACCGCGACCAGACTCAAGGCGAGGATGATCAGGTAGTTGCCGATCTTCAAAACCGCCTTTTGAAAATGGCTGACGCTGTGTGCCTTTTCCACCAGTTGCGCCGTCTTGCCGAAGTAGGTGTTCGTACCCGTGGCATAAACCAGTGCCGTGCTCTGACCGCGTCGAACAATCGAACCGGAAAACACGGCCTCGCCCGGGTTGCGCGTGGCGGGCAAGGATTCGCCCGTCAACGCGGACTGATCGACCGACATCGGATCCCCGTCCAGCAACCGAGCATCCGCGGGCACGATGTCCCCCTGTTTCAGCTGGATGACATCGCCCGGCACCAAGTCACGCGCTGGCGGAGTGACCCATTTGCGATCGCGTTTCACCCGGGTCTTGGTCGCGAGCTTGGCCTTCAGTGCGGCAATGGCGTTGCCGGCCGAGCGTTCCTCCCAAAACCCCACGACGGCATTGGTGACCAACAAAAGTAAGATGATGAAAAAATCAGGCCAGTGCTTGACGACCCCCGACAGAATCACCGCGATTTCAATCATCCACGGGATCGGTCCCCAAAAATACTTCAGGAACTTCAGGATCGGATTGACCTTCTTTTCCTTGATCTCATTGGGCCCATCTCTCTTGAGCCGCGTGGCGGCCTCATCTTGAGTGAGTCCGTCCGGTGAAGATCCCAGTCGCTTCTCGAGTTCAGCAAGGGGTAGTGTTTTCAAATCGTCCTTGGCGTCGGCTTTGGGCTCCGCGATAGCTTTGGGGTTCGCCTCAGCCTCGGCACCCTTTGCCGGCTCGGTTTGCGGTTTGGGTTTCATGGTCGAGTTTCCTAAGGTCCGCGAAGAAATGAGATCTCTTCAGGTAATTGCGATGATGCTCACGGCGGCGCGATGACGGCGTCCACGGTCGCTTGCGCTTCTTCTAGGATCCGCTGCAACTGGTCTGTGCCGCGAAAGCTCTCCGCATAAATCTTGTAGATGTCTTCGGTGCCAGAGGGTCTCGCGGCGAACCAGCCGCTCGCGGAACTCACCTTGATACCGCCAATGGCCGCACCGTCCCCTGGCGCGCGATTGATGACGCTGTCGATCTTTTCCCCGGCAAGCTCAGTGATGGTGACGTCCTGCCGCGACAGCGCCGTCAACCGCTTTCTCTGCTTCGCGGTCGCCGGAACCTGGACTCGATCGTTTACTGGATTGCGGAATTCGTTCGCCAGATCGATATACAACGCGTCCGGGTCACGACCCATGCGCGCCGTGATCTCGGCGGAAAGCAGCGCGGCGATGATCCCATCCTTGTCAGTGGTCCACACCGAGCCGTCCCGGCGCAGAAAAGTTGCACCGGCACTCTCCTCGCCGCCAAAGCCAAGACTGCCGTCGAGCAGCCCCGCGGAGAACCATTTGAACCCAACCGGCACTTCGTAGAGACGGCGGCCGAGTTTAGCGGTCACCAGATCGATCATTCGGGTGCTAACTACCGTCTTGCCGACCGCGGCCCGTTCGCCCCACTGCGGACGGTGCCGAAACAGATAATCGATGAGGACCGCCAGGTAGTGATTGGGCGGCAGCAAACCGCCAGCGGGGGTGACAATCCCGTGGCGATCGTGGTCGGTGTCGCAGGCGAACGCGATTTGAAAGCGGTCCTTGATGGCAATCAATCCCTGCATCGCATAGGGTGAGGATGGGTCCATGCGGATCTGCCCATCCCAGTCGAGCGTCATGAAGGCGAACCGCGCGTCCACCTCCTCGCGCACTACCGTGAGGTCCAAGTGATAACGTTCGGCAATTGCGCCCCAATAGTGAACGCCCGCGCCCCCCAAAGGATCGACGCCCATGCGGACTTTCGCGTCACGAATTGCGTCCAGGTCGATCACCGATCCGAGATCGGCCACATAGGTCGAGAGATAATCGTGTCGGTGCGTCGTCGAGGCGCGCAGGGCTTGCGCGTGTGAGATCCGCTTCACCCCTTGAAGATCTGCCTCGATATAGCGGTTAGCCGCAGCCTCTATCTCGTCCGTAACGTCCTGATCCGCCGGCCCCCCGTTCGGCGGGTTGTACTTGTAGCCCCCGTCGCGCGGCGGATTGTGCGACGGCGTGATGACGATGCCGTCGGCCCGCCCGGTACTGCGGTCGCGGTTGTAAGTCAGGATCGCATGTGAGATCACGGGCGTCGGAGTGTATTCATCGTTCTTTGCCAGCATGACATTCACACCATTGGCGGCGAGCACTTCGAGCCCACTCGCGCACGCCGGTTCCGATAAGGCGTGGGTATCGATTCCAAGGAAAACGGGGCCAGTGATATCGCGAGCTCGACGGAAATCGCATATCGCCTGCGTGACAGCCAGCACGTGACGCTCATTGAACGTGCCGTCGAAGGCCGAGCCGCGGTGCCCTGAAGTGCCAAAGACGACGCGCTGCGCGGCAACTGAGGGATCGGGCTTGATCTCGTAATAAGCCGTGACCAGTTTTGCCACGTTGATAAGGGACGAAAACGGGGCGGCCTTCCCGGCCAGCGCGCTGATATGAGCGGTCATTACGCCACCTCGGCTACGGGTGCGGTTCGCGTCAATAGCGATACCCTCACGTCGATAGCGTGCGGACGATGATCGTTGACCAGGGTGATCGCTGAGTCCGTACACACAACGCCATCGAGCTGCATTTCGCGGCCCTCTTCCTCTGCAGATGTCTGCGAGACCGTGATGTCATAAGCCGTTTCGTGATACCGGTAGTGCACCTTGAATGACTTCCAGTCCTTGGGAATACAGGGAGTGATTCGCAATGAATCGGACTCCACCGTCAGACCCAACAGCGACTCTAGAATGAGGCGGTACATCCAGCCTGCGGATCCTGTGTACCAAGTCCAACCGCCTCGCCCCACATGCGGCGCAAACGCATACACATCGGACGCAACGACATAGGGCTCCGACTTGTAAACAGCAATACCTTCTTCGGTACTCGCGTGACTGAGTGGATTAATCATGGCGATGAGCTCCCACGCGCGCTCGGTGTCGCCGAGCGCTGCAAAGGCCAGCGTCGCCCAGACGGCCGCATGCGTGTACTGGCCGCCGTTTTCCCGCACACCGCGTACGTATCCCTGGATGTATCCCGGACTCGGGTTCGAATGATCAAACGGCGGGTCCAGCAACTGAACGAGCGCGGCATCGCGGCGCACCAGGTGCGTATCCACGGCGCGCATGGCGCGCCGGGAGCGATCAGGATCACCAGCACCGGATATTACGGACCAGCTCTGCACAATCGACGTGATGCGGCACTCGACGTTGCTCGCGGTCCCAAGCGGCGATCCGTCATCGAACCAACCGCGACCGTACCAATCGCCATCCCAACCGCTTTGTTCGATGGCATTCCGGAGCCGAACCGATTCGCTCGTGCAGCGCGAAGCGAGCAGTGCGTCTCCGCGGCGCGTTGCCAATGCACCGAACTGTGTCAAAGCCGCAAATAGGAAGAAGCCGAGCCAAACGCTCTCACCTTTGCCGCCCGCTCCGACGAGGTTCATGCCATCGTTCCAGTCTCCCGATCCCATCAGCGGCAAGCCATGGGCGCCGAATCGCAGCCCGTGATGAACCGCGCGCCAGCAGTGCTCGTAGAGGGTTCCCGCCTGCTGCCCTTCTTTCGGCAGATCGTAGCGCGACGCTTCTCCCTCCTTGAGCAAGGGTCCCTCTAGAAAAGGTACTGACTCATCGAGCACGCCCATATCACCGGTGACCGCAATGTAGCGACACGTTGCGAACGCGAGCCAGAGGTAGTCGTCCGAACAGCGGGTCCGCACGCCGCGCCCCGCTGGCGGGTGCCACCAGTGCTGCACGTCCCCCTCGCCAAACTGCCGCGCTGCGCAGCGTAGGAGATGCTCCCGCACCAATGCTGGAGTAGCGTGAACGAGCGCCATTACGTCTTGCAGCTGATCGCGAAACCCAAAGGCACCGCTTGATTGGTAAAAGGCGTTACGGGCCCAAAGCCTGCAAGCGATGACTTGATACACAAGCCAGCCATTGGCCAACACATCGAGAGCAGGCTCCGGCGTCTCGATCTGCACCGCACCGAGCGTTCGCGCCCAGTGCGCCTTTACGGCTGATAGCGCAGTGTGTGCCGCAGCTGTTCCGCGCCACCGCTGCGCTATATGACGCGCCTCTGCGGCACTGCGGCCTGCGCCGAGGCGAAAGACGATCTCCCGCGTCTCGCCGTCGGCCAATTCAAATGGAATCCGGATTGCCGCACACGGATCAAGCGCCACACCCACGGAGCCGGAGAGCCGCGTCTGCGACATTGCGGCCGGATTTGCCAGCGTGCCGCAAAGCCCCAGAAACTCGCGACGATCGCCGCACCAACTCGCTGCTGCGATCTCGTCGACATCGAAGAACCCCGTGCGCCCGGCGAATTCCGTGTTGTAAGGATTGCGTGCGAACAACGCACCGCTACCTGGGTCGATCCCGGTGCACACGTGCATCGCGGTCTTCTGCCGATCCGACCCGAACACCCATTCGAGGTAACCGGTCACGGAAAGGCGACGCGGCCGGCCGGAGTCGTTACGCACCTTCAACACCGCAAACTTGACTGGTGCGTCAATCGCCACGTAGACACTCAGGTCTGAGTGAATTCCGCACTCGCTATGCTCGAAGACACTGTAGCCGAAGCCGTGTCGGGTCACATACGCACCGACACCGGCACACGGCAGCAAGGTGGGCGACCAGAAGCGTCCATTTGCCTCGTCGCGCAAATAGAACGCCTCGGTGTTCGCGTCCCCGACCGGGTCATTCGACCAGGGCGTGAGGCGCAATTCCTGAGCATTCTCGCTCCAGGTGTTCGCACTTCCGCTTTCGGAAATCAGGGTACCGAACAACGGATTAGCCAGTATGTTCACCCATGGGCACGGGGTCATGTGCCCCGCTGCAACCGTCATCACGTACTCGCGTCCGTCGGGCGTGAATCCGCCCAGACCGTTGCGAAAGCTCAGGTTGTGCTGCGGCGGCGGATCCTTCGGCCACTCGCTTGGGTTTAACCCTTGGGCCTCATCGCTTGGCTCCGCTGCCAAACAAGCGGTTGATGTCGATTTCTGGCACAGCCGGTCGAGCTGCTGCGCGAGCGTGCCGTCACCGAGCACCACCCGGGCGACCGACTGCAACAGAATCCGGTCCGCCTCGGGAACCTGCTCCGTCCGGCGCACGAAGATGCCCCCGGGCTTTCCCATGCGGCTGGCGCACCCGCATTGCTCTACCATGAGCGTGATCAGTTCGAATAGGCTCGGCCGCTGGTCCGCGGGATCCCCACAGACTACGACCAAGTCGACGGCCAATCCGTGCAGACGCCAGTACGCCTGCGCACTCAGCAACTCGCTTACCACTCCAGCACCCGCGGGATCCGCGAGTTGAAGCAGCATAATCGGTAGGTCACCTGAAATCCCGTAGCCCCAGAGGCCGGACTGGCCCTGAACGTTTTTCTCAAGCGTCCTTGCGTCAGCGCGCAGCATCGGACTGGCATAGATGAGGGAACGCGCAAGTTTCCCGAAGAGCCGCACGTCAGCTTCACTCACGTGAAGCTTGGTAAGGATTGTCTGTGCGCGCGCTGATGCCGCGGGCAGAATGCGATCAATGATCTGAGGATCCCGATACTTGCGCGTGAGCGCCATGCACGCTTCGCGCGACGCACCGACACCGGTGATCAGATCGACGGTGGCGGTTTGGCCTGGCTCCGGACTCACTGCGCAGCGGATCGCTGTGACTGGATCGAGCACTGCGCCATCTCTGCCAGACAACTTGCGGTCATCGAGACCTTGCGGTTCGGCAGTGCTGCGGCCGCGCCCGACGAATTGCATGCGATCCGTCTCGAAGGAGATCTCTTCTTGAGGCGATCCGTGAGAGACCAACAGGTGAAACATCCACGGCGTCGACTGATCGCTACTGCGTGCGCGGCGCTTGCAAAGGATCGCTCGGGCATCCCGCAGAATTTCGGTCTCGATAAACAACTTCTCAAACGCCGGATGTGCGGCATCTGCAGCGGCGTCCCCGAGTACGATTTCCGCGTAACTCGTGACGTCCAGCTTCCTAAGCGTCCCGGAAGAATTCGTGATACGGACGCGGCGCAATTCCACGTCCTCGTCGGACGCAACGGCGACATCGGTTTCCACCAAAAGCTCGTGATCTCGACGCCGAAACGTCGCCCGGCCCGGACCGAAGGAAAATTCGCAGTGCTCCGCCGCTCGGCGGGTGGGCTGATAGGTCGTCGACCACACGTTCCCGCTTTCCAGATCACGGACGTAGCAGAACGCGCCCCACTGATCGCACGTCGCATCTTCGCGCCACCGGGTGACGGCGAGATTATCCCAGCGCGTGTAGCCACCCCCCGTGCCGGTCACCATCACGTGAAGGCGCCCGTTGGACAGTAACTGCAGATCCGAGAACGATGGCGGCGCAGTGTGACTCGGCATTCTCTTCGCAACCGATGGCCCAGCCTCCGATGCCGCCCGCTAGGTGCCTTGTCTGAGGCGTCCCTGGACGGTGCAGAAACAGCGATACGCGTTCCGTAGAAGCGCTACGTTCACCTTATAGCGCCTGCCTCACAGGTCTGTACGCCATCGCACTTAGTGTGCCTTCGGCGTTGACAACGCGGACTCCCGAAGCAGCCCAGCGTCGTGTACGTATCAAAGACGAGCCCGCTCTTGACGTCGGCTCTTTCCATGCTCTCTACAATAAGCCGGCACACATTCGTTGGCCCGGAACGCCTGATTAACTCGCTTTTCGCCTTTGACGCGGCTTCTCCGCGAGACGCGTGGATCCGGCATCGGCCTTTGCCGTGTGCGAGGCTGTATTCGCGTTTCCCCGCACCCACTTCCAATTCCGTACGTCCGGCATGTCTTGGCCGTGCTTGCTGATGTAATGCTTGTGTTCGATGAGCTTGTCCTGGAGCATCTGCTTGAGATAGGCACCCCGAGTGCCCAGATGCGGCAGCCGATCAACCACATCGATAACCAGGTGAAACCTGTCGAGGTCGTTCTGCACACGCATGTCAAACGGCGTTGTGATAGTCCCCTCTTCTTTATAGCCGCGGACGTGTAGATTGCGGTTAGCTCGGCGGTAGGTCAGCCGGTGGACCAGCCAGGGATAGCCATGAAAACCAAAGATGATGTGCTTGTCCTTCGTGAACAGAGAGTCATAATCTTCGTCCGTCAATCCATGCGGGTGCTCCGTGCTGGATTGTAATTTCATCAGATCCACTACATTCACGACGCGAATTCTCAATTCAGGAAGATGCTCCCTCAGGATCGAGACCGCGGCGAGAATCTCCAGTGTCGGCGTGTCGCCACAACAGCCCATTACGACGTCCGGCTCACGACCTTGGTCGTTGCTGGCCCATTGCCAGATGCCGATGCCTTCCGTGCAATGCACTACCGCGGCATCCATCGTGAGCCATTGGGGAAGCGCGTGTTTACCGGCTACCACCACATTGACGTAGTTGCGGCTCCGCAGACAATGGTCGAAGACTGATAGCAGACAGTTCGCATCTGGAGGCAGGTACACGCGGACGATATCAGCCTTCTTGTTAATGACGTGATCCAGAAAGCCGGGATCTTGATGCGTAAAGCCGTTGTGATCCTGTTGCCAGACGTGAGAGGCAAGCAAATAATTTAACGACGAAATTTTCCGCCGCCAGGGCAGCTCCATGCAGACCTTGAGCCACTTGGCGTGTTGACTGAACATTGAATCGACGATGCGAATAAAGGCTTCGTAGCTGTTGAAGAGTCCGTGCCGGCCGGTCAACAGATACCCCTCTAACCAGCCCTCGCACTGATGTTCGCTCAACATCGAGTCAAGCACTTGTCCCGCCGGCGCAAGGAATTCGTCATTTTTCACTTCCCGAGCATCCCACTGTCGATTGGTGACTTCAAACACCGCGCCCAAGAGGTTTGAGAGCGTTTCGTCGGGGCCAAAGATGCGGAAATTGTGCTCTCCCTGATTCAGTTGGGTCACGTCGCGTAAGAAGCGTCCCAGCACCTGCGTATCGCAGGCCTCGACCGTTCCAGGGATTGGGACATGCACGGCGTGATCGCAGAAATCGGGCATTTTCAGGTCTCGCAGCAGCAGGCCGCCATTGGTATGCGGATTGGCGCCCATCCGGCGGTTCCCCTTCGGGGCGAGCAGTGCCAACTCAGCGATTAAGCGCCCGTTCCGATCGAACAATTCCTCCGGCCGATAGCTCCGCATCCAGCTTTCGAGCAACGGGACGTGCTCGGGATGCTCCGGATCCACCAGCATGGGTACCTGGTGCGCTCGAAAGGTCCCCTCAATCTGCAACCCATCGACGACTTTCGGTCCCGTCCAGCCTTTGGGTGACTTCAACACGATCATCGGCCATCGCGGTCGAGACGGGTCTTGCTTGTTGCGTGCATTTGCTTGGATGCGCCGAATGTCTTCAATCGCTGAATCCATCACGGTAGCCATGCGCTCATGCATCGTGTCCGGATCATCGCCCTCGACAAAGAGCGGCGCCCAGCCGCAGCCACGCAAGAACTGCTCCAATTCTTCATCCTCGATGCGTGCGAGAACCGTCGGGTTGCTGATCTTGTAGCCATTCAAGTGCAAGATCGGCAACACGGCGCCATCCGTGACGGGGTCCAGGAACTTATTGGATTGCCAGGCGGTTGCCAAGGGACCCGTTTCCGCTTCACCGTCGCCGATCACGCAGGCGACGATCAGGCCAGGGTTATCGAACGCGGCCCCAAATGCGTGGCTCAAGGAGTACCCGAGTTCACCGCCTTCGTGAATCGACCCCGGCGTTGTCGGTGCTACGTGGCTCGATATGCCGCCGGGAAAGGAAAATTGCTTGAACAGCTCCTTGAGCCCGGCTTCGTCCTGGGTCACGTTAGGATAGACTTCACTCCATGTGCCTTCGAGGTACACGTTGCCCACGATTGCGGGACCGCCGTGGCCCGGACCGGCGACGTAGAACATGTCCAGGTCATACTTGTTGATCACACGGTTCAAGTGCACATAGATGAAATTCTGGCCCGGCGTGGTGCCCCAGTGGCTGACGACTAGCGGCTTGACGTCGGACAGTTGCAAGGGTCGCCTGAGCAGCGGGTTGTCATAGAGATAGATCTGTCCGACCGATACGTAATTGGCCGCTCGCCAATAGGCATTGATCTTGTGAAGGAGTTCGGCTGTAAGAGTATCGGTTTTCATGGTTCAGGGATTCCGGTTTCAAGCGCGTGCACCTTCACCAGACGACGTTGGTAGCGAGGGCTCCGCAAAAATGAGCACGGTGGACTTGGTAAGCGCCGTAGTCCTCGATCTCATACCCGCGGCGCGCAGCGCCGCAGACTCCGTGAATGCGCCGGAGATTTCGCTGGCGCAGTTCTGTCCACCGATCGTGATTCGCCCGGCGGCCGCCTGTACTGCGCGTGTGATCAGCGCTAAAAGGGGGGCAGATTACAATATCGGCCCCTGGACGCGTCATGCGGACCACAGAGGCAATGCTGGCGATTTCGCTCAGTTGCGGCGCCGTTCCATGCATCTTCCAGTTCCCCGCAATCAAGGGCCGCATGCTTTACTTACCTTTGCGCTTTAAAGGTGCTTAGGCCACGTTTTGCGAACATAGCTGACTCTTGAGTGGAAGAATGTTGAGACACGAGATGCTCGACGCACTACGCAAATCGGCGGATCCCGTAGCCGAGGCTGCGCGCCGGCGACTGCTCGCGTCCGTTCGCTATCACACATCGAGGCACGAATTCGTCTTTACGGTCGCACTTTGTCAGGCGTCAGGGTTGTGCCAACCGCCACCAGCCACGATCAACGCGTCCGCCTCTTTGGGACCCCAGCTGTGGCGTCGATAAGGGCGCACCGGCCGATGGTTCTTAAGAACAGGGTCGACCACTGCCCAAGCTGCCTCCACCGAGTCCTCCCGGGTAAAAAGTGCGCCATCGCCGGTCATCGCGGCGCCTAAGAGTCGCTCGTACGGCGACTCTTGTCCTGGTTGCTCGTCCGACAGGTAGAGCTCGCGCTGTTCACCAACGAAGTCCTTCCCCGCGCGTTTGACACGAGCTGCCAGCGCAACGGCTGAGTTCGGCGAAAGCCGAAAGCGCAAATAGTCTGCCCCGCCGCGTGGTGACACCGAGTCAGCGAATAGCCGCTGCGGTGGTGCCTTGAGCTGGACGATCACTTCAGTAGCCGTCTGTGCCAAATACTTACCGGAACGCAGATACCAGGGCACCCCTTCCCAGCGCCAGGAGTCGATGAACAGCCGCAGCGCGCAGAACGTTTCGACATCGGAGTGGGGCGCTACGTGCGGTTCCCGGCGGTAGCCTGCGTACTGGCCGCGTACCAAGTCGCCGCGCTTCAGGGGACGCATAGCTTGCAAAACATCGGCGGTCTCACCATGTACCGCGCCAAAGCCCCGAGAAGTCGGTGGCTCCATAGCAAGTAGCGCGACGACCTGGAACAGATGGTTCTCGACGACATCGCGCAGGCAGCCGGCGGTTTCGTAGAACGCTCCCCTCCCCTGAACACCGAAATCCTCCGACAATGTCATTTGGACGCTGGCCACGTAGTTGCGGTTCCAGATCGGCTCCAGAAACGAATTGGCAAACCGAAAATACAGAATATTCATGATCGCCTCCTTCGCAAGGAAGTGATCGATACGGAAGATGGAGTCCTCCGGGAACACCGCGCGAGCGACGCGATTAAGCTCGCGGGCCGAGGCGAGGTCACGCCCGAACGGTTTTTCGATAATCACGCGCGCTTTATCGGCCAAGCCGGCGGCTGCAAGCCCTCTGATGACCGTAGCGAACATCACCGGCGGAATAGCCAGATAATGAGCGGGGTGTTTGGCGTGTCTCAGCGCCGCCTTTAACTCTTTGAACGTGGCCGCGTCGTTGTAATCGCCGTCGACATATCTGAGCAGGGAAAGCAGGTGCCGCAGCGCGGCTGGGTGCTTGATCGTGCCGCTTGTCCTGATGCTCTTGATCGCGTGCTCGCGCAGCTGCGCCACTGTCCACCTCGAGGAGGCCACGCCGATCACCGGTACGGTGAGAACACCTCGCGTTGCCATGGCGTACAGGGCGGGGAAGATCATCTTAGAGGCGAGGTCTCCTGTTGCGCCGAAAAGGACGAGCGCGTCAGACGGTACGGCGCTGCCTTTGATCCTGCGCATTTCAAATTCCTTCGTTACTTCTTCTCGTCGTGGCCGCCAAATTGCTTTCTCATCGCGGATAGAAGCCGGTCGGCATAATCAGCATCACCGCGGGACTGGAACCTGCTAAAGAGTGCCGCACCGATTACAGGCGCTGGCACACCCTCTTCAATTGCCGTCGCCAATGTCCAGCGCCCCTCCCCGGAATCGGACACCCGTCCGGCGTATTCGCTGAGATCTGAATCGTTGCGGAGCGCCTTCGCCGTAAGATCCAGTAACCAAGAACTAATCACGCTGCCGTGACGCCAGACTTCCGCGATCTCCGGCACGTCGAGATCGTACTGATAAAACTCAGGGTTACGAACTGGCGCCGTCTCCGCGTCCGCATGCTGCGATTGTTTCCCGATGTTGGCACGGCGGAAAATATTGAGTCCTTCCGCATAAGACGCCATGACGCCATATTCGATGCCGTTGTGTACCATCTTGACAAAGTGTCCGGCCCCTTGCGGACCGCAGTGTAAGTAGCCTTGTTCAGCCGTACTCTTGCTCCTCTCTTCTTCCGTCGCGTGAGAATCCATGGCGGCACCGGGAGCGAGTGCGGCGAAGATCGGTTTGAGATGTTCGACGATTGAATTCTCTCCGCCGATCATTAGGCAGTAACCGCGCTCGATGCCCATCACGCCGCCGCTCGTTCCGACATCAATGTAGTGAAGTCCTCGCGACTTTAGCTCCAAGCCACGTCGTATGTCGTCGTGGTAATAAGAGTTCCCCCCATCGATAACGATATCCCCGGGTGCGAGCAGAGAAACGAGTTTTTCCAATTCTTGATCGACCACTGCCGCTGGAACCATCAACCAGATGGCGCGTGGTGGTCTCAGCGCGGCAACCAACTGCGCGAGTGATGCCGTTCCAAGCACACCACGCTGTGCAAGTGAGCTAACGGACTTGGCGTCTACATCGTAGACGACACATTCATGCGCGGCCTTCGTCAGGCGCCGCACCATATCTGCGCCCATCCGCCCTAACCCGATCATTCCAAGCTGCATCTTGAACCTCGCTGCACCGTGACTTAGCTTGCCTGGCAAATAACGGCGCGCTTGCCGCGTAGCATGCGTACTGCCGGCTCCATTCTGTTCGCTACCGCTTCGAGCCGATTTCCAGTCCCGCAGCCATTTCGCTGGGACCCTTTGGCATGGGTACCAGCAGTTCCTCGGTCGTTCAGTCCGCTGGCGCACATAGCGCAGCACTGGCAGGCAACCGACGCGACTCCCACGGTCGCACGCGTGTGATCAGAACCAGTGCACGACAGTGCGGTTCGTGGGCTCACGTCTTGCAGCCTATCCGGCCCACTAGGGCCCACTAGTACAACAGAGGGCCAAGCCAAGCCGGTGCGGCGGTCAGTCTGGAGCAACCCGGGGTTGGCGTCACCGAAGGCGAGCGCGCTCGAACGAGCAACACAGCAGTCTCTCAGGCGGAGGTGCGTAGTTCCCAAGTCTGCCGCCCTCCACTTCCCGCTGCGCAAGCCGCGGAGTTGCGGCAATCAGCGACATTGGGGTGTAAGTGAGCCTCTGGCCCGATGCCCGTACCTCAAAGCGCCTGGAGTGCTCGCCAGATGAACGAGAAACGAACGGCCGCCGAATAAACGAGATCCTTGGCGGTCACAAGGGGCAGCGGTACAGGCAAGCATCCGGCTTTCCGGAATTTGCTGCGACTCATGGTTGCTGCTGCACGCTCCGAATCATCGTCTTTCTGGCCATCATCACCGAATACGTAGAGAAATGGCTGTGGATGCAGCAGCTGGACGATGCCGCTCACCATCAGCTTCGGCGATTCGGATCGTCCTTTTGTCTCATCGTTCTATCAGATCCCGAAAGTCGATCAGTACGGGTAAACTGACATCGATGCCAGATGACATCGTCCGGGAAGACGAACCCGCGCTGGAGCGCGTCGCTCGCAAGACCACACCGGCGGCCGCGCTCGCCGCGCTCGGGATCGTCTACGGCGATCTCGGAACCAGCCCGCTCTACACGCTGCAGGCGGTGGTCAGGACGACCGGCGGACATCTTTCACCGGCAACGGCCCTCGGCAGTCTCTCGCTGATCTTCTGGGCGCTGATCATTACCATTTCTGTCAAATATTGCCTTTTCGTCATGCGCGCCGACAATCACGGCGAGGGCGGCATCTTGGCGCTGATGTCAATGACCAGCGGGAACTGGACCGAACGCCGGAGGCTCCTCATCGTCATGGGGCTATTCGGGGCGGCGCTGCTCTACGGCGACGGCATCATCACGCCAGCGATCTCGGTGTTGAGCGCCCTTGAAGGGCTCAATGTCGCAACCGATGTGTTCAAGCCGCACATCGTCTTGATCGCGGCCGCAATCTTGGTCGCGGTGTTCGCCATCCAGAGGGGCGGCACTGCGCAGATTGCGAAGGCGTGGGGGCCCATCATGCTGCTGTGGTTCGCGGTCATCGCTGTGCTAGGCGTGACCGGTATCGCTCGCTATCCCGCGATAATCGCCGCTGTCGATCCGCGGTACGCGATCGCGCTGCTCACGGAACATGGCTGGAGCGGGATCGCCGTGCTTGGCGGTGTCTTTCTGGCGATGACCGGCGCCGAAGCGATGTATGCCGACATGGGCCACATCGGCCGCAATCCGATCCGCACCTCCTGGTACGGGATCGTGCTGCCGGCGCTGCTGCTCAACTATGCCGGGCAGGTCGCATTTTTCCTCAAGGACCCGACGCTGGACGGGAATCCGTTCTTTCGGCTGGCGCCGTCATGGTCGATCTATCCACTCGTGGCACTTGCCACCGTTGCCACGATCATTGCCAGCCAGGCGATCATCACCGGATCGTTTTCGCTGACTCGTCAGGCGATGCTGCTCGGCTGGTTCCCCGGCGTTCGCATCCACCAGACTTCCTCGGAGGAGTACGGGCAGATCTACGTACCTTTCGTGAACTGGACGATGATGGTACTAACGGTTGCGCTCGCCGTGAGCTTCGGCAATTCGGATCGTCTTGCGGGCGCCTATGGCACCGCCGTTTCGACCACCATGCTGCTGACGACTGCACTACTTTACAATGTCATGCGAAAACGCTGGCGCTGGCCAGCAGTACCAGCGTTGACCGCGTGCGGCCTGTTTCTCGTCGTCGATTTCACATTCTTCGTAGCCAATCTGTTCAAGATTCGTGAGGGCGGTTGGATCCCGCTTGCGTTCGGCGCGCTGGTGTTCACCGTCATGGTCACATGGCACTTCGGCTTCGAGGCCCTGCGTCAACGCCATACGGCTTTGACGGAGAGGCCAGAGGACTTCTTCCGTCTCCTCAAGAACAGCGGTGTCCCTCGCGTGCCCGGCACGGCCATCTTTCTGACGCGGCTCACTACGACGACACCGTTCTTGATCGTCGAGCACGTCGCGCAGATGAAAGCAATGTACGAGACTGCAGTTGCCCTGACGGTGCAGTTCGAGAATATCCCGCGCGTTGCGCCTCGCGATCGCATCGAGTTGATGCAGGTCGCTGAGGGATTTTGGCACATCATCGTGCACTTCGGCTTCGTTCAGATACCTGACATTCCCGCCGCCTTACGGCAGGCGAAAGATCGCGGGTGTCCGATCGACCTCGAAGATGCAATCTATTTCGGCTCCCGGGACGACGTTGTCTGCTCAAAACGCCGCGGCTGGTTAGTGCGCGCCAGCCTGCGTCTGTTCGCGCTGATGTTCCGCAATTCGGTGCGGGCAGTCGACCTGTTCAACATTCCTCCGGAACATTTCGTAGAAGTTGGCCGGCAGATCGAGATTTAGGAATGGCCAGCCACTCGAGGAGCTCGGCGTCGGCACTCTCGAACTGCGCCAGGCGGGTACCGACTCGAGCCTTCCACGGTTGGCGTGCAGCTTTATCAATCAACCACTTGCAACGCTTGCCAGCCCCGACCCCGGGCACACCAAGGCACAATCACGGCACACCCAAGTTGAGTTCGACACATTCCTGGCACCCGGTGGTCAACCACGTGTTAGGTTGAAACCGACTTTGCTCATCAGCTCGCGGAATTTCGCGTCGGATCGTAGGCTTGCAAAAGAGGGGTCACGAGTCAGCTCGATCAGATCCGGGTTATGTTCCTGGTACGCTCTCTCGAGCCATTGGAGTGCTTGCTGCTTGTCGTCAATCGCCCCGTAAACCCTTGCGACGTTGTACGGTGAAACATAGCGGTGACCACTTCCGCCGAGCTCCTCAACGATTCTCGCCATAGTGGGCGTGTCTCCGGCGACACCGTGAGCCTGCGCCAAGCCCGCCAAAGCCTCGGTGCTGCCTACCGAATGCCTCACCGCCTGTCGCATCGCATCGATCGCCTCGTTCACCAGATTCTTCTGCAGGCACACGAGACCCACCCGCAGGTGTGACACGTAATGGGTGGGGTCGACTTCGAGCCCTCGCCGCAGGGCCACCAGCGCCCCATCGTAGTCGTGCGCCAAGTAGTGAATCATTCCAACCGAGGCATTAATCACGGAGTTCAGCGGATCCAACTCCCAGCTGTGCTGCACTCTTGCGAGCGCTTCCGTGGTCCTGCCCATTGCCATGAGGTATTCCGCGTACCAGTAGTGAGCGATGGCGTATCCGGGGTCGAGCTCCATCGAACGGCGGAAGTCGTCTTCGAGGCCAACCCAGTCCCAGTCGTGCAAACGCACGTGAGCCAGCGACGCGTAGCCTTCACCGAGCTCCGGCTCGATTCTCACGGATTGCCGGGCAGCTGCCTTGGCCTTGTGGAACGACTCCGCGACGGGAGTTATCCCACGGCAGGCAAGCATTGTGTGGGCGTCGGAGATCCCGTCATAGGCCGCGGCGAAACCCGGGTCGTGGCGCAGTGCTTCTTCGAAGCACTCGATGCTCTTGCGCATGCCCTCTTCCGTACGCCGGTACCAGAAATGCCGGCCGCGAAGGTAGAGCTCGTGTGCCTGCGGGTTGACTGAACGCCGCTTTTCAGGCTGAAGGCGCTGCTCGTCATGCGGCGTCAATTTGATCTGGATCTCTTGCGCCACGGCACGAGCCACCTCGGCCTGCACCTGGAGCACATCATGCAGGCCTCGCTCGTAGCTCTGAGCCCACAGGTGCGTTTCATCGCTGACACGGATCAGCTGTGACGTGATGCGCACCCGCTCCCCGGCACGGCGCACGGAACCCTCCAGGACATGGGACACGCCGAGCTCGCCACCGATCTGTGCGATGTTCTTGGTAGTCGACTTGAACTGCATCGCCGAGGTCCGGGCGATCACCCCGAGGCGCTCCGGGCTCAAACGAGCCAACTCCGTGATCATCTCCTCAGTCAGACCGTCGCTGAAATAGTCGTATTTATCCCCGGTTGTGAGGTTCTCGAACGGCAGGACTACCAGCATTACCCTTCGTGGCCCGCTCTCCGCCCTGTCGAATCGCGCGGGCTTCACTGGCGCCACGAACCGGTAGCCACGCTTTGGCACGGTTTCGATTAACTCGGGGCCGTTGCCGCCCCCTGCAAGTGCCTTACGCAGCAGAGAAATATGTGAAGTGAGGCTCCCCTCCTCAACAACCGCATCGGGCCACAGTTGCTGCAGCAGCTGTTCTCGTGTCAACACTCTGCCTGCCGCCTGCACGAGAGTAACCAGGAGCTCGACTACCTTGGGAGGCAGGGGCACGCGCTCGCCATCTCGGAACAGCATCGGGCCTTGTTCGTCGAGGCGGTACGCGCCGAACTCGTATTGGCCGGGAGGCATGCCATGCGGTCCTGAGAATTTATTCAGAAAAATAGCAGGTGTCCCCAAGGACTACTAGAAGCAGGGGCAGTACGCTCGAGCTAATGCCAGCTCGCTTGAACGGCGGACGGAGGAGAGGACATGTCGCACTTGCATGATTCAGACTTGTCGCGACGTCAGGTGCTCTGTGGCGGCGGCGCCACCATGCTCAGCTACCTAGTGGCAGGACTGCTGGGAGGGGCGAGGCCGGCACGGGCGCAGGCCTTGAGCACACCAGTGCCCGAGGTGGATCACCTGGCGGTGCGGGTAGTCACCGATAGCTATCAACTAGCCATCTCTCCCAACGTAAAGATCGGAGAAGTCGACATCCAACGCTTTGGCCTGCCGCCGGCGGGAAAATCGCTGCTCGGCGAGTTCGGGCTTGCCATGCATGTGGAATCCGGGCGCGGCGACCAGACTCGCCACATGTTGATCGACTTCGGCTTCACACCCGAGACCCTGAACAACAATCTGGGCATGCTCAAGATAGCACCCGGTGACATCGATGCGCTGATCCTGAGCCACGGCCACTATGACCATTTTGGCGGGTTGGTCGGGTTCTTGAGAGCGAACCGTGGCAAGCTCCGGCCCGATCTTCCCTTGTACCTGGGCGGCGAAGAATGCTTTTGCACTCGAGAGTTGACCCTCGATACACCACAGGACTTCGGTTACCTGGACCGCAAGGCGCTCGCCGAAGCCAGACTGAAGGTCGTGTTCGCAGAAGCGCCAGCTGTGATTGGCGGTCACGCGTTTACCACCGGACAGATTCCGGTGACGACGTTCGAAAAGGTGCTTTCGCCGACGCGCATGACCGTCGGCATCCACGACGGAGTCGGCTGCTATCCCGACAAGCTGTCGGAAAACAAACGAACGGCGACCGTCATTCCTGACGATTTCGCGCACGAACTGGCGACCTGCTTCAACGTCAGGGGACGTGGCCTGGTCGTGCTGACCTCCTGCAGTCATCGCGGGGTGGTGAACACAGTGAAGCGCGCCATGGACGTTTCCGGCGTCAGAAAGGTGCACGCGGTGGTGGGTGGATTTCACTTGGCACCCCATAAGGAAGAGTACGTGCGTGAAACGGTGGCGGCGTTGAAGGAGATCAATCCCGACTGCATCATCCCCATGCACTGCACCGGGGAGGTATTCATCGATATGGTGCAAAGAGAGATGCCCGATAGATTCATCCGCTCCTATACCGGGAGCCGCTATTCCTTCGGGGCGATGTCCTAGAACTTCCTGGCGGACTGCTGATGCCGAAAGCCATGCGCTGCCACGTTCTCGCACAGCTGACACTTCGGGCGGTACCCGTCTGCGTATTGCTCTGCCTCGCAGCGACTGCACAGGCCGCCGGAACCCCGTCATTGCCAGCTCTCAAGCCGGTCGCGATCGAGGTGGACATCACCGCTCTCCCCGCAAGCGAACAGGCCGCGCTGGTCCCGCTTATCCGGGCTGCCCGGCAACTGGACGCGTTGTATATGCGGCAGGTGTGGCCGGGCACGCGTGCATTGATAGCCCAGCGGCAGGCCGTTCAGGCATCGACAGCGCAGGAGGAGCTCGACGCCCTGGATTTCTTCAAGGGCCCGTGGGACAGGGCCGGCACCGCATTCATCGCCGGGGTTCCGCTCGCGCGGCCGATTGGTGACTTTTATCCCTCAGGCACCACCAAACACGACATCGATGCCTGGCTTGCCACATTGACGGCGCCCGCGCGCAAACAGGCACTCGATTCCTTCACGACAATCGAACGCGGATCGAGCGATCGCTTCAGTGTGGTCCCGTATAGCCGCCACTATCGAGATGGACTGGTCGAGGCCGCCGGCGCACTTCGCGAAGCAGCGGCCCTCACTCACGAGGAGACACTCAGAGAATACCTGACCTTACGCACGCAGGCGTTGTTGGACGATAACTACTACGCCAGCGACGTCGCCTTTGTCGGCCTCAAGGGACCAATCGATGTCGTGTTGGGGCCAGATGAGGTCGACGACGACGCCTGGTTTGCCGTCAAGGCGGCTTTCACAGCCTCCATTGGACTGGTGAATGAGCCGGCGACACAGCGCATGAGTCAGATATCGTCGCGCTTGCAGGAGCTCGAGGATCATTTGCCGCTCGCCCCCGAGCTGCGGGGGCGCAAGCTGGCTGCCGCCGCGCCGATCGTGATTCTCGACGCTATCTATCACGGCGGCATAGCGGCGGCCGCGGTCCGCGCCGGTTACGGGCTTCCAAACGATTTGCGTGTTTTGAATACGGCTGGCGCGCGCACCGGCACGTACAACAACATCCTCAAGCTGAGATATGACACCACATTTAAGCCCATGGCCGACGCCGTATTGACGGACACGGACAGATCGCAGTTGCGATTCGAGGATATCCGCGACGAGGTAATGTTCGTGCGTGTATTCGACTCGCTCGGACCGCAGCTCGTCACCGGAACCAAGCGGCCGATCACCGATGCCTTGCGTGAAAATGGTGCCGTTGCAAGCCAGATTCGCTCGATGCTCCTGTCACTTTGGGGTCACCGCTATCTGATCGAGCACGGCTATCTTGAACGGCGCGAAGCCACGTCGCTCTATAGCGCGTTTCTGCTCCCGGCACTCTCTCGCGCTCGCGGTAGCCTGTCCTCCTGCACGTCCTGTCAAGGTTCGACTTACATCCTCAATCACCTGCTCGAGGACCGCGCGATCTGTTTGGGTGCTGACGGGCGCGTCAAGATCGACTCGGCTGCCGCCGCCGCCGACATTGTCCTGGCTGCGAGGGAATTCATCTCACCAATGGCAAAGGGTGACGCGACAGCGGTCAAGTCCTTGTTGCAGCACTATGCCGTAGTAACTCCGACGATCCGCGAGGTATTGGCGCGGCTTGGACCGACGCCGGCGCTACAACGCCCGATCTACCGTACCGCGGACCACCTCAGCCCGGCGGAAGTTCAGTGAATCGAGCATCGACGATCGTTTCTCAATACACATCGCGGACCGGGAGGGGACAGGTGAATCGCATTCTCTTCACACTTTGTTGGGTAGCTTCTGCGGCAGGCTTGGCCGCGACTGCGCCGATGGACTCTGGCAGCCCGGCCGATGTGCTGCAGCTCCGCAACATCGAGGTGACATTTCATACGGCCGGGAGTGTGCTACCCAACAAAGATCTGGATCTTATGATGAGTCTGTATTCCGACGATGCTGTACTCACGGACACGGCCCACGGGAACAAGGTCTATCAAGGCAAGGATCAAGTCCGCACTTACTGGAGAGACGTTGGCGCGCCGTATCGACCCGATAATCATTGGATAGGGTATACGCCCGCGTTCCGCATACATGCTCACGCCAAGGGCGACACCGGGACGCTGTACTTTGAATGTCTGTGGATGGATGCGGATCACAACGTAATCGGCGCGCACTCATTCTCCGACATGACGCTCGCACGCGTAGACGGTCACTGGCTCGTCAAGACCATAAAGGTCGGAAAAGTGGAGAAGCTGTGAAGCAAGAACCGCCTTATGGGTGGTCAGGGGCGGAATCGTTCGCTTCCACGATCTGAGACACACGTTCGCAAGCTTGATGATCAGCAACGGGGAGGACATCGTTCGTGTGTCGAGGCTCATGGGACACGCCCCCGCGTCCTTTACGCTGAATGTCTACAGCCACATGCTCCCGCGCGAGCACGATCCGAGCGGCGATCGGCTCGCATCCTTGGTTTTTGGAAACAAAATGGAAACTGTTGCCAATCTGTCAACTCAACTCGAGCTACCAACCGTAGAAAACTTGAGCAAATCAGCATGTTGAATGGTCGCCAGGGGCGGAATCGAACCACCGACACGCGGATTTTCAGTCCGTTTTCGGTGATTCTAGGGGGCTTATAAATCAACCACTTGCAGCGCTTGCCAGCCCCGTCCCCAGGCACACCAAGGCACACTTACGGCACACCAAGTCTGAAGTCGGCACATTCGCGGCACACCCCTCATCGGCGCTCCACGGAGGTACCTACGCTGTCTGCGCTGCGCGCTGTCCGCGCGCCAGTGTGTTTACCATCATCACTGCCGTCGCAGTTGCTCCTTGACAGGGAAGCCTACGCACCGACCTGAAGCGGCTATTGACGAATGGCGGCTATCGGGCGGGCTAGTGATTGGTGCGCTAAGTCGGTCCGAGGCACTGCGCCAAAAAAAGGCAAAAATCTTGTCTGTCAGCACCCTGATATGCCAGTTTGGCTGACCCGGTGATGCCGGTTGGCGTCACAAACCCCTGTTAACGGCGGCCGTATACTTCTTCCCAAAATGGGCAGACATTCTTACGCATCGAATATATAGATGACGCCTTCAATCATTGCGGTCATCCATGACCACCTTGGCCGACTGAGCCGAACTAGCAAGGCAGCGATTTTCCTCGAACTGGTACTTGCGACGGGCCTGTGCTTCGTTCGTATATTTCCCTTTAGTGTTCAACTATTGCTGCTGACGTTTGCTTCGCTCTCATTTTGGCTGCGTGGTCTAACCTGGAGTGCCGTTGGACTTAGAAGGCCAAAGTACTGGTGGAAAGCCTTGCTAATCGCGCTGCTCTCGGCCGTTGTGATCTGTGTTGTGGTCAACTTGCTGGTCGGACCATTTGTTGCGCGCTTTGCCGGCACGCCACCAAACAACTCTCGCTTTGAAGGCATTCATGGGAACGTGCTCGCGCTTACGGGTTGGCTGTCTGTTGCTTGGACCGTGGCTGCCTTCGGAGAGGAGATGGTTTTTCGCGGATACTTGATGAATCGGATCTCAGATTTGATAGGCGATAACCGGGCAGGATGGATTTCAGCACTGCTGGTGAGCAGTCTGATTTTTGGCGCAGCTCACAAGTATCAGGGCTTGGCCGGTGCCATTGGAACTACCGAGATCGGACTACTGCTCGGAGTCATGTATCTCGTTAATAAACGCAACCTTTGGATGAACATTGCTTGTCACGGCTTTATCGATAGCATTTCGTTGATTTGGACGTATTTCAGCACGGCATCTTAGAGGCACGTGTTTCGCCGCCAGCCGCGCAACCGGTGGTAGGCGAGTCGAGATCCAAGGAAGAAGAAGTAGGCCCGCTGCACCTTGGCTAAGCCGGCGACCGCTTTCGGGAAGGCTTTTCGGCGCTCTGCATGACAGTACTTGGCCGGTTACTGCCGGTGTTCGTTTCGATAAGGATCGCGATGAGTGGCGCTCAATGGCCTCGACGCAGAAAGGGCAACGAGCTCCCCCGCAACCCAACAACCATCAACCGCACACGATGATGCAACTCCGGCCTCCTGAAAACTATCTGTGAAACAAATCTCGCAGTTTGCTAAAAAATGAGCGAGAGCGCATGTGTCTTAAGGTCACCGCCCACTTGTCCTCTGCAAGCAATTTGCGTTGGAGATCCGCTTCTTCCCTTTTCATCAATTCTAAGACTCTTGTGTCCTCGTCATCATCCAGCCAGTATCCATGTTGGTTCGGACAGAACTCCATCTGCAGTTCGTAAAACCTGTAGCTGAACCTCTGCAGGAGAGCGGTACATTCTGGGCACCTGTCAGTCGTAGCGGCTGAACTGAAAACCAGAGTTCCCTTCCAGCGATCGCCGAAGTCAAAGACCTCATCCTCCAGTTCTTCGAGTTCATCGTGCTCGAGCCACATTCCTTTACAGGACTGACAGTAGTTGACCTGGATCTTGTGCCGTATCGCTGCCAGCAGGTCCACGCCGCATCTAGGGCATTTCACTTGGGCCTCCGTTTCGTTCATTTCCTCGGCGCAGGTTCGGAACCTCCGCTTTTGAACAGTCTAGTCGCACGACCAATTGACCGCAGCCGCCTGCTGACGGATTGGCCTGTACTACCGCTGTTGACCCAGCGCCGGCTTTCGCGACGGGCGGCTCATGGACTCAGAGCGGTCGGACGACTCTCCCAATTGCTGCCGTTCAAGAGTAAGGGAGCGGACATTGACCGCGCGGCCGAGACGTAGTCCGGTTCCTCGAGGCCCTCATCACTTCAACAGGTGGTCCGCCCAGTACGCATCCACCTTTTGGCTCTGTGCCGCGAAATCAGTGAGGCACCGCTGTGCGGGTTTCGCTTTAGCGGCGGCCGGCGCGGCCATTGCTGGGGGGGGACAGTGCGAGGCAGGCGAGCGCAGCCAGCGGGACCAGCGATACGCTGCTTTGGACGACTTTCGCGGCCTCGTTGGTAGTCATCCTGGCAACTCTTTACTGTGATAGCGATTTTTCAACGCAGGGGCGTCACGGATGCAATCACAAACAGTAGGACGGGCACGCTCCTAGCTTGCGCCGATCGGTACAGTGAAACCCGTAAGCTATGAGTGTCTGTTCGATATCGCACAGAGCCGTCTACCCGATCGTCACGACGTCACCGGGGCATCGAGCGCCCGCTCGGTGGAGAACGTATAAGCGGAGCTGCTGTGTAATGAGTCCGAACCAGCGTTCGACCTGGTTGAGTCAGGAGGAGTAAGTCGGAGTGTAGTGAACGTGGAAGCGCGGGCACCTCGCGAGCCAGGCTTTGACGCGGGCTTGTCGATGAGTGTCGTAGTTGTCAACCACCAGATGCACATCCAGACCCTCGCATGAATCTCGCACTGCCGTCAGAACGGAGATGTGTGCGCTACCGAACAGGCCGGTCGCGCAGCATCTAGCATTCTCTAAACCCTTCGCTCAAACGCTCCTTTACACGGAAGCAATGAATACGTCGACCCAACTATCGGAATGAAGGTCTAGTCGGATAAAATGTCTTCAAGACGGCTCAGGTCAGCTGCAACAAGCGATGTCCGGGCACTACTTGGGCGGTCGCGCCGCCCGCCGATTCGCGGGCACACCTCTTCGCTGCCTCGTCACGCGATTCGTGGTGTCGGCTGCCTCAAACAATCGCCGAAACCCGTGTTCCAAAAGCTCGACGGCCTTCCCCAAGGCGCCAAGTTGCCCAGCCCGGACTATCGCGACGGACGGGTGCAGGCCAAACGATGGGGGACGCAATACTTTCACGGTGTTGAGAGAATGATTCCTAACAATAAAGCGAGCAGGCAGCAGCCCGACACCATAACCGGACTGAACGAACGCTAGCTGCAAATGCATGTTGTGAACTTCAGCCGCAATCGTTGGGGTGAAGCCGGCACGCTCCATCCGATCGATGAGGCTTGCCCGAAGCGGGCACCCGAGCGGATTGAGCACCCAGGGTGCTCTGCCCAAACTTTTCCAATCACCGTCAAGGTTGCCTGCGGCGCCTTGAACGATCTCCATGCGGTCGCTAGCGATGATATTTGTCAGAAGAGGTGGAGGCGCGGTTTTACCTTCGGGCAAAAGCACGGCTGCAACGTCGAGTTCACCCGCGAGCAGCCGGTGAAATAATTCACCGGTAAGTTCGCTCAACAGCCGCACTCGGACCTTGGGGTATTTTTCAGCCAGCGCCAGAATAGGGTCGATAAGCGTCCTCTCGGCCAGGGGATGCGAGAGCCCGATGCGCAAGAGGCCGTGAGGTTCAGCGTCGCTTGACGTAAGAGATTTCAGCGCCTCCGTCCGCTGCAGCAGATCTCGCGCTTGTTCGAGCACCCTGGAGCCAAGCGAGTTCAGACGCGGAGGCTTTACCGAGCGGTCGAGCAACTCGGCACCCAATGCAGCCTCCAGCCTTTGCACCTGCCGGGTAATCGCAGAGGGCGTCCGGAATAGACGATCGGCTGCACCGGCGATGGACCCGGCATGGGCGAACTCTACGAGAGCGCGTAAATCTTCAAGCAAGGGGGTCTCCTAAAGCGTTCTCTCGCCGAATAACAGAATCGTGCTCCAACAGCACTATAACCGTGATAATAATGAATTTGCGTAATTTACTATTTTGCATAAAGATTTCACTAAATACACGTTTTGCGAAAATCTATACGCCTCAGCGCGACAAGGATGACGAATTCCTTTTCGTAATGGTTAACCTCCATTCAATACCGACTTCGGAACACCTCAGGACAGGTCAGGTTAATCCGGGTGTTAGTCGAGTAGAGATACATCACAACAGGTAAAGAGAAAATGACTAAGACTATTATCTTATCCATGTGTCTCACAGCTTCGTGTCTCGCAGCTTCCTCACTTTCGCTTGATGCACGTGCACGTGCCCAGGATGCACGTGTCCAGGATGCGCTTGCCCAGGATGCGCTTGCCCAGAATGCGCTTGCCCAGAATGCACTTGCCCAGAATGACCGCCGGTATACTGACGGCCCGGTCACTGAGGTGGACTACATACAAGTTGAGTACGGGCATTTTGCAGAGTACATCGATTGGCTAAATTCGACATGGAAGCCGACCATGGAAGCCCTGAAGAAAGCTGGGCTGATCATCGATTACAAGGTCTACAAGGCCACTCCAAAATCACCAGATCAGCCCAATATGTTTTTATTTATCACTTTTAAAAACATGGCGGCTTATGCCGGGGACAACGGCGATAAAGGCATCGAGCTGGAATATGTGGCCAGGAAGGTAATCTGTAACACCGAGTGTCAGAACAAGGCAAGAGTCGTCCGGAATGGATACAGAAAAGTTCTGGGCACTGAATTGATTCGTGAACTCATTTTAAAATGAAATTACACGGAGAATGACGTGCGCATTGGTTCGATTTCGCATTCCTTGCTGATGTTGATCGCTGGCGGCACGGCCTGCCTGATACTGGCTGCGGGATCTGCGCGCGCTGCGCCGTGCGCGCAGACCGATCTGGTGGAGTTCGAGAAGATGACCTGGGTGGAAGTGAAGTGCGAGATCGCGGCGGGCAAGACGACGGCGCTCATCTACACCGGCGGTGTCGAGCAACGAGGCCCCCAGAACGCGAACGGCGGCCATAACCTCATAGCGCATGCGACGGTCGAGGCGATCGCGAGAAAACTCGGCAATGCTATGTTCCTGCCCGTGTTGCCCTACACTCCGAACGATGCAGAATCGATTCCCGGTACCATCGGGATCACGGACGAGCTGCTCGCTGCCATGCTCGAGCGCATCGCGGGTCAAGCGGCCCTCAACGGTTTCCGCAACGTGATTCTGATGGGCGATCACGGCGGCGGCCAGCCGCAGGTCTACGAGGAGGTCGCCAAGAAGCTCGACGGCAACTTAAGTGGAGGAACTCGTGTGTTCTACTGTGACCAGGTCTATAGGCCCGCCAATGATGCGTTCGATCGGTACCTGACGCAGCACGGCTATCCACTCGGCCTCCACGGTTACCTCTTTGACACCTCGGAAATGATGTATCTCGACAAGGACAACACATGGGTGCGCAGAGATCTGGTCTCCTCTGCGGTGGGAGATCCCGTCGTCGGTCACACCGCCGGGGATGGCAAGGCGCAGTTCGGTCCGCACAGTCCACAAAACGGAATCCTGGGTGACGCGCGCCGCTCAACGGCGGAGCTGGGGAAGCGCGCATTCGATATGAAGGTCGATTACGCGGTGAGGCAGATTCGCAGTCTCCTACCGACCTCATGATTCGGCGCCGGAGCGATGCGCTTGAGAAAGATGATCTGGCGGGAGTAGTCGTAAGGTCACCACGAAGCGCTTGAGCAGGGCATCGCCGACGTTGCCGTCGAAGTTGGGATCACTGAAGCTACCGCCGCGAGCTGCCGACAAAGTCCACCACCGGATTTGGGGATGGTCACGCCCCTGATCGCAAAGTATTGAACTCAAACAGCGAGCGGTCGCGTGCAAAGCGACAACCGGATTTTTGGTCAGGTCCTCGGGTTATGTCGCAACTCACTGATTTGAGGGTGCTCCAGTCCGGCGCTACGGGCACCGGATTTTTGTGTCACACGCGGCCCACGGCACAAGCAAACCAAGCTACGTGTTTGATTTTTATTTGAACGGTGGCCAGGGGCGGAATCGAACCACCGACACGCGGATTTTCAGTCCGTTTTCGGTGATTCTAGGGGCTTAATAATCAATCACTTGGAGCGCTTGCCAACCCTCTCGCCAGGCACACCACGGCACAGTTACGGCACACCAAGTCTGAGGTCGTCACAATCTCGGCACACCAACTATCGCAATAAAGGTCTAGTCGGAATTCACAGCTACCCTTGATGAGTGGCTCGATCGCGAATTCTCAAATTCTCACGACAGCCGATTTTGAGCACTCCGACTTCGCGCGCGGATAAAGTATTTGATTTCGTTTCCCGCACGTCTTCCGCGCTCTCGACCGTGCGAACGGGAGGCGCCTCGCAAGTGGCCCCAATGATTCATGGAAAGGAGCGACTCGAAATCTCGACTCCGGCATTATGAGCCCAGTAGTTGGCTCAAGGTAACCTGTGAATTCAACAACTTGCCAAGGGGCGCCCGTTGCGATTGGCACCACGAAGCACAACTGAGCACCACCGACTCCCGCAAATCTCCCGCAACCAATCGGCCATCGCGTGCGAATAGATCGAGCGTGCGGTGCGCCATTACGACATCGAATGAAGTGGTTCGCGCAGCCCCCGTACAAGTGTCGTACGCCGTCGCGGTGCGGTTTAACCCCGACGTTACTTACCGTTAGAAACTACCCCCACCGCTTCACCTCGTCCAGAGTCTTGGAGGACTGTTTTACCCCGCGGTGATGACGAAGAGGAGGCAACAAACCATGAGCGCTGTCATGAAACTGCGGGAATTTACCAGTTATGCGGCTAGCCCCCCGCTGGACGCACCACTACCTTCCAGCCAGAGCCAGATGGCCGCCGCCATCGCGCGACTGCGTGAGGGTACCAAGATCTTCGCCAAGCTGGCCCTTGAGCAGCGTATCGTGCTCGTGAACGCCATGCAGCAGGGCGCCCTGCGCGTGGCCAATCGTATGGTGCAGGCCGGCTGCAAGGCCAAGGGGATCAAACTCGGCACGCCGGAGGAAGCGGAAGAATGGTCCACCGGCCCGTGGGGCGTGGTGCGCCAGTTGCGTCTGATCCGCGAGTCGCTCGCCGCCCTCAAGCATTCCGGCAACACACCCGTCGGCCCTGTCGGGCGAACGATCGATGGCCGACTGTCGGTGCGCCTGTTTCCGGGCAATGCCATCGACGGCATGCTGTTCAAGAACATCACAGCCGAGGTGCACATGCAGGCTGGCGTGACAGTGGAGTCGTTAGAGCACGACCGCGCCCGCTTCTACAAACAGCCGGACCACGATGGCCGCGTGGTGTTGGTACTCGGCGCCGGGAACATTGCCGCCATCCCGCCGATGGATGTCATCACCAAAATGTTCAACGAAGGCAAAGTCGTTTTGCTCAAGATGAACCCTGTCAATGCCTATCTCGGCCCCTACATTGAAGAGGCGTTTGCCGAGGCGATCAAGCAGAATTTCCTTGCGGTGGTGTACGGCGGCGCCGACGAAGGACGCTATCTCGTCTACCATGGCGATATCGATGAGGTGCATATCACCGGCTCCGATAAAACCCACGACAATATCGTCTGGGGACCACCGGGGCCGGAGCGCGAGACGCGCATGCAACGCCATGAGCCGCTGCTCAAGAAGCCCCTCACTTCCGAGCTCGGGAACGTCTCGCCGTTCATCGTCGTACCGGGACCTTACAGCGACAAGGAACTGCGTCATCAGGCCGAGGATGCCGCCACTTCCTTTCTCATGAATGCCTCGTTTTTGTGCTGCGCCGCGAAGATGCTGGTGCTGCCCAAAGGCTGGGCCGGCAGCGATGTATTTATGCGAGCCTTGCAGGGGGTGTGCGCCAAGGTAGCTCCCCGGCAGGCTTACTACCCCGGCGCGGAAGATCGTTGGCTCAAGCTGACCACCGATCGCACACAGATAAAGCATCTGGGCAATGCAATGCCTGGGTCATTGCCGTGGACCTTCATCTTCGGCCTCGATCCCAACGCGCGCGATGAACCGCTTTACGCGCAGGAGCCATTCTGCTCGGTGATATCGGAAACACGCATCGGCAGCGCTGATCCCGTGGAGTTTCTGGAACGGGCCGTGGAATTTTGCAACAACAGACTGTGGGGCACGCTCAATGCCAACCTCATTGTGCATCCGCAATCGCTCAAGGACCCGCGCATCAACGAGGCAGTGGAGCGGGCGATTACAAAGCTGCGTTACGGAGTAATCGCCGTCAACGCCTTCATCGGTATGCCCTTCGTACTTGCCGCACCGCCATGGGGCGCGTATCCGGGGTCAACGCCGGAGGATATTCAAAGCGGCAGCGGCTTCGTCCACAACACTTCCATGCTGGAAGGTGTCGAGAAAACGGTATTACGCGCGCCGCTCACCACGTTCCCCAAACCCGGTTACTTCGCCAGTCACCGCAGCACTCATAAGATGATGCCCAAAGTTGTGGCGATGGAGGAAAACGCCAGCTGGGCGAAGGTGCCGGGCATCGTCTTGGATGCTATGCGCGGTTAGCTACGAGGGCACAATCGGCGGCGAAATACACGTCTGGAGACGGGCAGGCAGAGGGCTGAAGCCTTCCGCCTATTCAAGTCCTGCAAGCCGAGCCAGACCGTGCATCCGGAAGCCCAAGTCTTCGTTCAGCCAGATGTGCTGAATCACGGGCTTGCGACCGCCGCTGAGCGCCATCAGCTCCTCGCGCTCCACGCGCGCCTCCTCGTCGCGGCCCAGTAACGTGTAGATAAGGCAGAGCCAATAGTGGTTGGGAATGGATCCAACCGTCACCTCAACGCCGCGCTTGCACGCCGCAATCGCCAAGTCGTACTCCTCCAGCACGAAATAACACAGACCCAGCGCGGTCTGGTAGAAAGCGGACGGATGAGGGGTGAGCCGCATGGCTTTGACGATGTTGTGTAAGGCTTCCTCACCACGTTCTGACACGGCGAGAGCAAAAGAGAGAAAAAAATAGGCATCGGCATTGTTCGGATCGAGGTGCACCGCGCGCCAACCGGCGGCGATGGCAGCCTCTCCCTGCTTGCGCCAGAGCTGTACCCAGCACAACACGGCTTGCGCATGGGGGGCATTGGGGTCCAGATCCACCGCCAGACGTATGTGATCGTAAGCACGCTCAAGGGTTTCCGGATTCGGATCCCATAACATGATCCAGCGGAACACCAGGACGCGGGCGAGCCAAGTGTGACCGGCAGCGTAACCAGCATCCAGCTCCACCGCACGGACAAGTTGCACGCGCGCCTCGCGAGTAGACTCCGGCGTGAATTTCCAGAAACGCTCCAAGCCGCGCAGCAGGCAGTCATGCGCCTCGACCTTGACAGTGCCACCATGGCTAATCCGCTCTCGCGCGGTGGCCGCGAACTTCACTTGCAGCACATTGACGATGCGCTGAGTAACGTCATCCTGCACCGCAAAGATATCCTTAAGTTCCCGGTCATAACGCTCGGCCCACAGATGGGCCCCGGAGGCGGCGTCAATGAGTTGTACCGTGATGCGCACCCGCTCTGCCGCGCGGTGCACGCTGCCTTCCAGCAGGTATCGGATTCCCAATTCGGCACCGATCTCCTCGGCGCGCTTCGACACACCTTTGTAGACAAAGGAGGAGTGACGGGAGATGACAAAAAGACCCGGCAACCGCGAAAGCTCCGTAATCAAACCATCGGTGATGCCGTCAGCGAAATACTCTTGTTCGGAATCACTGCTCATATTGGCAAACGGCAGCACTACCAGTGAGGGTCTATCCTCGATTGGCCGGAGACTGGTGGACATTGCGTGTTCCACGGTCGGTGCGCGCGCGTCGGGTGACTCCTGCAGGGACCGCGCGGTGTGTGGTGCCCGCCACTCCATGCGGATCACATAGGCACCCTTGGGCAGTTCGAAACGAACCGGATCCGTACCGCCCTCGCGCTCATAGTATTCTCGCAGCTTCGCGCGCAAACGCGCCGCTTCGACGCGCACGATGGCGTCAATGGCAGGATCGAAGCTCACATCGCGGTCGAACACTTCGACCGCGATGGTGTAGCCCTTGAGACGATCGGTGTGGCCGGCCAGGGTTTCAGTAACGATGAACTTCAGGAAACGCTGCTGGCGTTCCGACTGCACGAAGCATGGACTGGCGAGTATTCTGTCAAGACAGGTGCGCGCCTTGGCGATTTCCGCGTCTGCCCGATTCTGATTGCCAATGCTCTGTGCCATTGTGATTTGCGCTTCTCGCAAGCTAACGGAGCAACGTCCAGAAACTCGATCGCTTTTACGCGACGCTACTCCCTTTACTCCGCGGCCGACATTAGCAATCTAATTTCCGCGGCAGAGAGGGTCTGCGAGTCGTGAGATGGGGATGTGCTACGCAAGTGCCTGAAACTTTTGGTGGAAAGGGAGGGACTTGCCGTGGGTGAGAGCTAACCGCGGCCGACCGAACTTCATCCTGACACCGCATGTGGCCTGGGCTTAGGATGCTGCGATGCAGTTTTTGGCGGACCAGATGATAGACAATGTCGAAGCCTTGGGCAGCGGGTAAGCCACGGAACCTGCTTACGTGAAGTACCCGTCTACGGGGTGGCGCGGCGCACCCCGCTGGAGACGCGGTTAGCAGAGTGCCCACTGGCAGCGAGGAAGCCTTAGAGAGGATGCTCGCCCGACTAGGGTAAGCGTCAGGCACTCATGGCACCCGAAGGATCTCTGGAGAAGGTACGCGATGGATATTCACGAATACCAGGCCAAGGAACTGCTGTCGAGGTTCGGAGTCCCGGTAGGGCGCGGCAGCGTGGCCTACAGTCCTGACCAGGCGGTGTTCGTCGCCACCGATCTGGGCGGCTGGCACTGGGCCGTCAAGGCCCAGATACATTCCGGAGGCCGTGGCAAGGCCGGCGGCGTCAAGCTATGCCGAACGTACCACGAGGTTTCGCAGGCCGCCAAGGACATGCTCGGCAAGCGACTGGTGACCAACCAGACTGGCCCAGAAGGCAAAATCTGCCAGCGCGTCTACATCGAGGTGGCCGAGCCGTTCGAGCGCGAGCTCTATCTGGGCTTCGTGTTGGATCGCAAGTTGCAGCGCATCCGCGTGATAGCCTCCGGCCGGGGTGGCGTGGAGATCGAAGAGGTTGCCAAGACCGATCCGGATTCGATCCACCAGATCCAGGTCGAACCGGCGGTGGGCATGCAACCATTTGAGGCGCGCGAGATCGCATTCGGTCTGGGGCTCAATATCAAGCAGGTCAGCCGAGCCGTGACCGCGATCCTCGGCTGCTATCGGGCCTTTCGCGATCTGGACGCGACCATGGTGGAGATCAATCCCCTGGTGGTGACCAAGGACAATCGTGTGCTGGCACTGGACGCCAAAATGTCATTCGACGACAACGCGCTGTTCCGGCGCGCGGCGGTGGCCGAGATGCGCGACGTGTCCCAGGAAGATCCGCGCGAGGCACAGGCGGCTCAGCACGGATTGAACTACGTGGGGTTGAGCGGTGACATCGGCTGCATCATCAATGGCGCCGGACTGGCCATGGCTACCATGGACATGATCAAGTACGCGGGCGGAGAGCCGGCCAATTTCCTGGATGTCGGCGGTGGGGCCTCGCCGGAGCGCGTCGCCGAGGCATTCCGGCTGGTGTTGTCCGATCAAAACGTGAAGGCGATCCTGGTCAACATTTTCGCTGGAATCAATCGATGTGACTGGGTCGCGCAGGGCGTGGTGCAGGCGGCGGCCGGCCTAAACGTTCCTCTAATCGTCCGGTTGGCCGGTACCAACGTGGAGGAAGGCAACCGGATCATCCGGGAGAGCGGCCTTCCGATTATCAGTGCGACCGACCTGGCCGAGGCGGCTAACAAAGCCGTCGCTGCGGCGCGCGGTTGAGCCCGGTCCCAATCCCACGAGACAGCAACACGAGAATTTGACCGTGAGTATTCTGATTGATGGGAAAACGCGTGTGATTGTTCAAGGATTCACCGGCGACAAGGCGACATTTCATGCCAAGGAAATGATCGCGTACGGAACCTGTGTGGTCGGGGGCGTGACCCCGGGCAAGGGGGGTCAGAAGCACCTGGACCGTCCGGTGTTCGATACCGTGAAGCAGGCCGTCAAGGCGACCGGAGCCGAGGCCAGCCTGGCGTTCGTACCCCCGCCGTATGCAGGCGACGCGTTGATGGAGGCGGTGGACGCAGGCTTGCGGCTGGTGTGCATCATCACGGACGGTATTCCGGCGCAGGACATGATGCGCGTGAAGCGCTACCAGATGCGCTATCCGAAAGAAAAACGCACGATGATCGTCGGACCGAACTGTGCCGGCATCATTAGCGCGGGGAAGGCGATGCTGGGCATCATGCCGGGCAATATCTACGAACGCGGCCACGTCGGGATCGTGTCGCGCTCCGGAACGCTAGGCTATGAGGCTGCCGCCCAGTTGAAGTTTCTGCGCATCGGCGTGACCACCAGCGTAGGGATTGGTGGAGATCCCATCAACGGCAGCTCATTTTTGGATCACCTGGCACTTTTTAACCAGGATCCGGAAACGAAGGCGGTGATCATGATCGGGGAGATTGGCGGACCGCAGGAAGCCGAGGCGGCAGCGTGGATCAAAGCGAACATGAGTAAACCCGTGATTGGCTACGTGGCGGGATTAACGGCGCCGAAGGGGCGTCGCATGGGCCACGCCGGCGCCATCATCTCGGCCGAGGGGGACACCGCGGCCGAGAAGCTCGACATCATGCGGTCGTTCGGACTGTACGTAGCGCCCAATGCGGCGGCGTTGGGCTCGACGGTCGCCAAGGTGCTCGAAAAGGCCGCATAAACGATGGGGTGACAACTGAAAACGACCTCGTGAACACGGCAGCGGTCGCGGGCGAGCCCGGTACTTCGGCGACTTCCGTTCCGATAGCGGATAACTTCTCACGTTGGGAACTGCTGGCGCGGCTGTTGACCGAGGTGGTCGAGCGATATGAGCCGCAGGCCGCCAAGGTACTGCGCCGGGAGGCGACGACCGAGAGCCTGCCGCCACGCCTGCTGGCCCGAACACTCCAGGCGCAGGGCATCCTCTTCCAGCTGCTGGCTATCGCCGAGCAGAACCGGGATATGCGCAATAGGCGCCAGCTAGAGCGCGAGAAGGGATACGGGGCGATCAAGGGCACGTTTGCGGCGGTCTTGGAGCAAGCAGCCCGTGACGGCATTTCGGGCGATCAGATTCAAGAGCTGCTGCGGTCGATGCGCATCCGGCCGGTCATCACGGCCCATCCAACGGAGGCCAAGCGCGTCACCGTTCTGGAGCGCCATCGGCGTATCTACTTGCGCCTGTTTGAGCTGGAACAGACCCGCTGGACGCAACGAGAACGCGAGGACCTGGTCGGATCGTTGCGCGACGAAATTGAATTGCTCTGGTTGACGGGTGAGTTGAAGCTGCAAAAGCCCTCGGTTGCGCAAGAAGTGGCCTGGGGGCTGCACTTTTTCAACGAGAACCTGTTCGACGTGGTGCCGCAGTTGCTGGCCAAAGTCGAACGCATCCTCGCGCAAACTTACCCAGATTTACATCTCGATCTGCCACTCTTTTTCCAGTTCGGATCCTGGATCGGAGGCGATCGCGACGGCAACCCGTACGTAACCAGCGAGGTCACACGCCAGACACTCTGGTCGAATCGGCTCGCGTGCCTTAATCGCTACCGGCAACGTGTGTCCGAGCTGATCCGACGTCTGAGCGTTGCCGAGCACGCGTTGCCACTTTCGGCGGAGTTCCTGCAATCGGTGCGCGAACGTCTCGCCGACCTGCCGGACGGGACGGCATTGGCCTCGCGCAATGCGGGCGAACCCTTTCGCCAGTTCCTGGGGTCGATGCTGAACCGTCTGGAACGAACCGCTCGCGATTGCCAGGAACATCGGCCGACACAGGATCCAGCGGGCTATCGTCATGCCGAGGAGATGATCCTCGACATTGACTGCATGATTTCAGCACTGCGGGACGCGGGCGCTGAATCACTGAGCCGATCCCTGCTTGTGCCCCTGAAGCGCGAGGTCGGGGTATTCCGCTTCAGCACGGTGCGGCTGGACGTGCGCGAGAACACGATCCGCATGAATCAGACTTTGGCGGCGATCTACCGTTGCACCCAGTCCGGCAAAGAACCGCCCGTCTCCGACAGCCCCGAATGGAAACAATGGCTGCTGACGGAATTGACGACGCCACGCGAGAATCCGCGGGCTCTTGAGGGTCTACCGGCGGAGGCGCGCGAAACGTTGCAAACGTTTCAGACCATTGCGCAGATGCGAGAACAGGTCGACCGTGAGGCCTTCGGTGCGCTGATTCTGAGCATGACGCACAGTGCGGCCGACGTCCTTGGGATTTACCTGATGGCGAAGGAAGCGGGACTGTTTGCCGATTCGCGCTCCGTCGAGCGCTGCACCTTGCCGATCGTCCCCTTGCTGGAAACAATTGCTGATTTGCGGCGCGCTCCCCAGATCCTGAAGGAGCTGCTGGCAGTGCCGCTGGTGCAACGCAGTCTGCACGGGCAGGGTGGCGTGCAGGAAGTGATGATCGGCTATTCCGACTCCAACAAGGACGGCGGCTACTTCGCCGCGAACTGGGAGTTGGCCAAAGCCCAAGCGGCGCTGACAAGACTGGGGCGGGAACTGGGCGTCACGATCACGTTCTTTCACGGTCGCGGTGGTTCGGTAAGTCGCGGCGGGGCACCCACCGGGCGCGCAATTGCCGCGGCGCCCGCGGGTTCGATCAAGAAGTTGTTCCGCGCCACGGAGCAGGGTGAGGTCGTTTCGCTCAAGTACGCCAATCGCGGTACCGCGGCCTACCAAGTCGAATTGCTCGCGGCCTCCGTGATCGAACACGCGTTGGTGTCCGAGCGGGAGCGTGCATTGATTCCGGTACATGAATTCGACGAGGCCATGGAGTCGCTGTCGGGACTATCGTGGACTGCCTATCACAATCTGATGAGTTCCGAGCGCATGCTCGAGTATCTGACCGCGGCAAGCCCTCTCGAGGAACTTGCGCTGTTGAATATCGGATCACGGCCAGCGCGGCGCACCCAGGCCAAGACGCTGGCGGACTTACGGGCCATCCCATGGGTTTTCGCTTGGACCCAGAACCGGCACCTGGTCACGGGGTGGTACGGGGTGGGCAGCGCATTGAAGGCGTTTCTGGACGTGCGCCAGGAAAGCGGACTGGATCTGCTGCGCCGGATGTTTCGTGATTGCAGGCTGTTTCGTGTCGTGCTGGACGAGGTCGAAAAGACCTTGTTGGCCGTCGATCTGGACATCGCTCGCTCGTACGCCGCGCTGGTTGCGGATGCGACGCTGCGTGAATCGACCTTCGGACGCATTGAGCGCGAGTACCGCTTGACATGTCAAATGGTGCTTCACGTCTCCGGCGGATCCGAAATCGCTGAACGTTTTCCGCAGTATCGGCGTCGCCTAATGCGTCGCTTGCAAACGCTGAACCAAGTCAGCCGAGAGCAGATCGGTCTGCTGCGTCAGTTCCGCGCAGAGGGCGACGAGGAGGTACGAAATGCGCTGCTGTTGACCATCAACTGCGGCGCGGCCGGATTCGGGGCAACCGGTTAGCTCAATGCCACCGCACTGCCCCCAGGAGAAATGAACGTGAGCTTTACTACCATCGCGCAAGCGACCCCGCGTCTACACCGCTCCGAGCTGGCCGTGCCCGGATCCAATCCGAGCCTGTTCGAAAAAGCCGCGCGCGGCGCCGCCGATATCGTGTTCCTCGATGTCGAGGATGCGGTCGCACCCGACGACAAGGAACAGGCGCGCAAGAACATCATTCAGGGCCTGAATGAAATCGACTGGGGCAGCAGGACCATGATGGTCCGGATAAATGGTCTGGACACACATTACATGTATCGGGACGTGGTGGACATCGTCGAGGCCTGCCCGCGTTTGGACATGATTCTGATCCCCAAGGTCGGCGTGCCGGCGGACGTGTACGCGATCGACGTCATGGTCACGCAGATCGAAGCGGCCAAAAAGCGAACCAAGCGTATCGGCTTCGAGGTATTGATCGAAACCGCACTCGGCATGGCGAACGTGGAGGCGATCGCGCAATCGAGTCGTCGGCTGGAGGCCATGAGTTTCGGGGTCGCCGATTATGCCGCCTCCACCCGTGCCCGCACCACTGTGATCGGCGGTGTAAATCGTGACTCAGGCGTGCTCACGGACAAGGACGAAAAGGGTAACCGGCAGTATTTTTGGACCGACCCATGGCATGCGGCACAGACGCGCATGATGGTTGCATGTCGCGCCTATGGTCTGCGCCCGATCGACGGCCCATTCGGCGATTTTGGCGATCCGGACGGATACATGGCGGCCGCCAATCGCGCCGCGGTGCTTGGATACGAGGGAAAATGGGCGATTCATCCCTCGCAGATCGAGCTGGCGAATCGGGTGTACACGCCCTCCGAGGCGGAGGTCAGCAAGGCCCGGCGCATCGTGGAAGCGATGGCCCAGGCGGCTCGCGAAGGCAAGGGCGCCGTATCTCTCGACGGCCGCCTGATCGACATCGCCAGCATCCGGATGGCTGAGGCGTTGCTTGCCAAGGCCAAGACGATGTCGGCCACGGCGCCACGTTGAGGCATCACCGGGTGTGCAGTTCTTGCGCCGCGATAAGAGAAGCCCTACCCAATCGCGGCGTGCGCGTTCCTGTCCTAAGCGATGACCAACTGCGTGATCTCTTCCGGGTGCGCGCAATTCCTCGAGCGAGACCCGAATGACGGGGGCAGAAAGCGGGAAATCCTCGCCGTCGACCCATTGCGCTGGCCGACCTTCATCGTCGCTGGATGGCGTGAGCCGAAGGCGGGCGGGCTTGTCGTAGAGGCTCGTGTTTGGAAACAAAATGGAAACCGATCGCAATGCGGAAAACGAACCCGCGTTTTCCGCGCTGGAAAATCTTAGTCAATCAGTGAGTTAGTGGTGGCCAGGGGCGGAATCGAACCACCGACACGCGGATTTTCAGGCGGTTCGGTGGCATGGAAGGCTGCATAAATTCATAGCCTTGCAGCGCTCGCCGCAGCCTGTACACGCCGTTAAGAGCCCCCAGCAGCGTCAAGGTTGTTACGAATCGGGTACGCTAAGTCGTCCGGATTTGGAGTGAAGGGTGTCACGCATGCGACAACGTACGTTCAGCGTAGCGACCACGCTCGCACTCGCGACCACGCTGACCTGGTTGGGTTTGTTCTGCGCGGCTCCGACGAGGGCTGATCAGGCTGCCGTTGGGCCTATGCCGTGGCCGAACACTCGCGATTACTATCCATCAAAGGCGAAGCGGGAGGGGCTCAGTGGGCGCGTGGGGCTCGAGTGCTCTGTGGACGAAAAGGGGCGCGCGGGGAACATCGTCGTGTTGGAGTCCGGTGGCCCGCTCTTCGACGATGCTGCTAAGAGACTGTTTTCCGACGTGCATTTCCGAATTCCGCCCGACTGGTCGGCTACGGGAGGTCCTGCAAAGCGATTCCTTTACGGAGTTATTTTTCAATTTGTGGGGAAGCCGAGTGTCGCTCCCTTTGAGGACAACCGCCGGACCGTGATCATTACGATGCGGTGAGCCTCTCGGCACCGGACCCAACAGCGCGCGGCGACCCGCCGGGGCAAGAGCGAGGGTTGTCCACGTAGTCCACGGCCCGCAGCCGGCCGCCGGCCGGAGGGCTCGTAGCTCCGGCCACGCGGGCGGGCGCGCGAAGCGCGCGGCGGTGGACCCACGTGGACAACGAAGCTTGACGGCACCTCGCCAGTTTGGGATCTTGATCGCGCACAAGCCGTATACATACATGCGGCCGAAGTGCGGAGCCAGTCGGGCGTGGTTCACAGGGAGTGGACCCCTTGTTGCGGAAGCGTAGCGAGCCGGTTGGTGACACCGCAGCCCAGGCAGCGCGACGAGAGCAGGTAGCCGTCACGCCAGAGGTAAACATACGTTTCCTACCCGCCGCGCTTGTGACTTCTTCGCCATTCACGCGATGAGGTCACGTAACCGATAAGCGCACGTGACTCCATCGCCAAAGGAGTCACGATGAGTACTAAAGCCGAGCACAGCGAGTCAACGCGCGATTCGGATGCGCGCGGAGCGCGCACCGAATGCGCGTCTGCCAGCGATGCGCCCCGTTTAGTAACACGGGGCGAAACTCACGACCGAGATGACTTAGCACCCGATCGGGCCGCGATCATCGATTGGCTAGCCTTCACAGGTCGGTTTTCTGCATTTAGAAACCTAGGTTGGCTCGCATCAGCGTTGGAAACCGTCTTTAGGGTTCCACTTGAGCAGTGGGAGCTGCGTGATCGCGGATGGTGCGGCTACGAACGTCGTGTAGACCTCGGAAGTTTCGGGTTACTCGCCTACGGCGGTGCTGCGCAACGCGATACGTACCACGTGGAGCTCGCGGGCCATGGCTGCTACCGGATTCTTGACTGGAAAGCGGTGCGAGTGTGGCTTGAGGTATACGAAGCCTCGATTACGCGGGTAGACGTAGCTCACGACGATTTCGATGGGGTGATACTCAGTGTTCCGCGAGCGCTGGAGTGGTTCAAGTCAGGGGGATTCAGCACCAATGGTCGCCCCCCGAGCGGACAACTGATTGACGACCTGGGGTCGGGCAAAGGAAAGACGCTTTACGTCGGTAGCCGGTCGAGCGGGAAGCTCGCGCGTTGTTACGAGAAGGGCAAACAGAACGGAGATCGCATGAGCGCCTGGACGCGCATGGAGGTCGAGCTACGTAACAAAGCCCGTGTTATTCCGTTGGAGGTGTTGACTTCTCCGGGGAAATACCTGGCCGGCGCATATCCGGCTCTCTGTTTCCTCTGTAACGAGCAATGTCGCGTGCGGACCATGCGAAGAGTGGCGCAGGTGAGCTACGACACCATGGTGAAAAACCTCAGTGTACAGGGGGGAAAGGCCCTGCACGTCATGTGTAGGGTTCACCGGGGTGACGCGGCGGCGGTTCTGGAGAAGCTCGTAGTCGAGGGCATTCCAAAGCGGCTCGCAGGGATACCGGACGAGGTCATTGAGGGACTGCAGGAGTGCAGCAGGTGAGAACGCTCAACCTGCAACAGGCAGCCGAGCTGCTGCACATCCACCCGGTCACGCTGCAGTCGCGGGCCAAAGCTGGTGAGATTCCGGGCGCTCGCATCGGACGGCGGTGGGTGTTCATCGAGGATGACGTACTGGCGTACCTGCGAGCACAATATCCGCGGCGAGCGTTGCAGGGTGACAAGGAGACGATCCAATGTCGCTCTACAAACGCAAAGATTCACCTTACTGGTGGATCAAGTTGTCCCACAACGGACGAGCAATACAGAAAAGCGCTGGGACTCCCGACCGCCTCAAAGCGCGGGAGTACCACGACAAACTGAGGGCTCAGTTGTGGGATGTAACGCGGCTCGGCGTAAAGCCAAGCCGCACGTGGGAGGAAGCGGTGCTGCGCTGGCTTGGGGAGAAAGAACACAAGGCGTCCCGGAGGGATGACTTGCGTAATTTCCGCTGGCTGCACAGCCATCTCGCGGGCATGGAGTTGTCGGAAGTTGACCGGGACGTCGTGGAAGAAATCGCGCAGGCCCGCCGGCGCGAAGGGGTACGCAACGGCACTGTGAACCGGACGTTGGCGTTGTTGCGTTCAGTGCTCCGGGCAGCGTCGGAAGATTGGGAATGGCTCGAGCGCGCGCCGAGGGTGCGGCTTCTTCCTGAGCCCAAAGGACGTGTGCGATTCCTGACAACTGAGGAGTGCTCGCGGCTCCTGGCCGAGCTGCCGGAACATCTGAGGGCGATGGTGCGGTTCTCGGTCCTTACGGGACTGCGTCAGCGCAATGTGCGCGAGTTGCGCTGGGCTCAGGTGGATATCGAGCGGGGCTTCGTCTGCGTGCACGCGAATCAGGCCAAGGGGGGAGAAGGAATCCCAGTTCCGCTCACTGCGGAGGCGGTGCGGATCGCGTCCGAGCAGGCAGGCAGGAACCCGGAGTTCGTGTTCACGTATCGGGGTAAGCCGATACGGCAAGCGAATGGTACTGCATGGCGTGCCGCACTTCGACGGGCAAAGGTTGAGGACTTCCGATGGCATGACCTGCGGCACACGTGGGCGACCTGGCACGCCCAGGCCGGAACCCCGCTGCATGTGTTGCAGGAACTCGGCGGCTGGCGGACTGCGTCCATGGTGCGACGGTATGCGCACCTCACAGGCGCGCATCTCAGCACGCACGTCGACGCGTTCGGGGCGAAAGTCAACTTAACGGAGCAGCGCGGCTACGATTTGGCTACGCGAAAGGAGGGCGATGAAGCGGGCGCATTCGTAACGACTTGATCTGATGGTGGCCAGGGGCGGAATCGAACCACCGACACGCGGATTTTCAGTCCGTTTTCGGTGATTCTAGGGGCTTAATAATCAATCACTTGGAGCGCTTGCCAACCCTCTCGCCAGGCACACCACGGCACAGTTACGGCACACCAAGTCTGAGGTCGTCACAATCTCGGCACACCAACTATCGCAATAAAGGTCTAGTCGGAATTCACAGCTACCCTTGATGAGTGGCTCGATCGCGAATTCTCAAATTCTCACGACAGCCGATTTTGAGCACTCCGACTTCGCGCGCGGATAAAGTATTTGATTTCGTTTCCCGCACGTCTTCCGCGCTCTCGACCGTGCGAACGGGAGGCGCCTCGCAAGTGGCCCCAATGATTCATGGAAAGGAGCGACTCGAAATCTCGACTCCGGCATTATGAGCCCAGTAGTTGGCTCAAGGTAACCTGTGAATTCAACAACTTGCCAAGGGGCGCCCGTTGCGATTGGCACCACGAAGCACAACTGAGCACCACCGACTCCCGCAAATCTCCCGCAACCAATCGGCCATCGCGTGCGAATAGATCGAGCGTGCGGTGCGCCATTACGACATCGAATGAAGTGGTTCGCGCAGCCCCCGTACAAGTGTCGTACGCCGTCGCGGTGCGGTTTAACCCCGACGTTACTTACCGTTAGAAACTACCCCCACCGCTTCACCTCGTCCAGAGTCTTGGAGGGCTGTTTTACCCCGCGGTGATGACGAAGAGGAGGCAACAAACCATGAGCGCTGTCATGAAACTGCGGGAATTTACCAGTTATGCGGCTAGCCCCCCGCTGGACGCACCACTACCTTCCAGCCAGAGCCAGATGGCCGCCCGATCTATGGCTCGTCACGACCGTCATCAAGCCTCATGCGGTGACGACGCGCGGCTCCTTTAGGACAAGCGCTGAGCACAACGCGCGAGTGATCGAGTTCTTATCCCAGGCTGGCCTTGCGCTCCTCGGCCAGGTCCACACGCACGGAGGCGACCACGTCAATCACTCGGCGGGCGATGATCAAGATGCATTCATGCCGAAGGAGAACTCAATGTCTTGGGTCGTGCCGTACTACGGCCGTCATGGTATGCGCCCGCTCGATCGCTGCGGCGTGCATCGCTATGAATCCGGTCGCTTCCGCCGCATGCAGCCGCAGGAGATCGATGCCGAGATCTGTATCGTGCCCACGAGCCGGAATCTCTCAATCTGATGGAGCCCCTGATGGACGCCACGCCATTTCCTGCTGACGCCGAAGCGTTCTACGTCCGCCGCGACCATCGCACCAATGCCTACGGGCAGGTGGACGTGCGCTACGCGAGTCGTAACGTCTCCGTCACCGCCGATGCTCAGGCGCTCTCCGGCTTTGCCGGCCAGGTGATATTCCTCATCACTTGCAATCTCCTCGCCCGGTGGTGCCGGCGCGTCTTTCTCGCTGTCCCAGAGGTCTCCCCCCATGAACGGTTCCGGGCTCGCGGCGCGCTCGTGGACTTCGCGCTCGCGACGATGCGAGATGCCGACCCCTTTGGCGAGTTCCATGCCCAGGCACCGCCCCAAGTCGATCTTCATATTCACATAGGGGATAAATGTCCCCCGCTCGCCGCTCGCTGCACAGTCGTGACCTCCTCGGGCTGGCTCGCGGGCGTGCGGAGACGGGGCGAAACGGGCCTGCCAATGGGCGACGCCGACAACCCGATTGGCGCCGCACACGCGGCCGTGTTGGCTGGCGCACAGGTGTTTCGCGATGCCCTCGATCGCGGCGAGCTCTACCCGCCGAGCTTCATCTTCGATGCCTTCACGGGGGCGCCCTGGACCGGAGGCTCCGAGGTTGAGACAGCTCTTCCGCAGGATCTCTCGATCGGCCGTGCACTGATGACCGGCGCCGGGACCGTCGCCTCCACCGCCTTGTTCTTCGGCGATCTCTTCGGTCTTCGTGCGCAGGTGGATCTTGTCGATGCCGATTGGGTGCAGATCGAAAATTCCTCGCGCTCACCGATCTTTGGGCGCGCGAGCTACGGCCGCCGTAAGGTCGAGGTGGTGGCGGAGCGCCTCGCGGGAAGCCGACTCGCCCTGCAGCCGATCCCTGCCTGGTGGCATGAGGCGGGACTCTCGCCGACGCTCGAGGGCTACGATCTCGTGTTACCGCTCGCTAATGAGCACGGCATCCGTTGGGATCTCCAAAATCTCGTGCCGCCGCTCATGGTGCACGCTTCCACCGGAAGAAACTGGAATGTGAACTTCGCGCGGCATATTCCCGGACGCGACGATTGCCTGGTGGATCGTTTTTACGGTTTGCACGATAAGCCGGTCTTGCGCTGCGCTGAAGGCAGCATCGCTGTCGAAGGTCTGATCGCAATCGACGCGGCCTTGCCATTTCTGTCGTTCTTTTCGGGACTTCTGGTCGCGACCGATCTGGTTCGGCTAGGGCTTCCCCACTACCCCCACACGCCCAACTTTGCCCACTACAGCTTTCGCGCGAACCGCTTCGTACCGCAGTTCGATGCGCGCGGGCCGCGCACGGGCTGTATATGCAAGGATCAGGGCGATCTCTTTTGGCAGTTGCGCGCCAACACGCGGTACGCGTGGCTCTCCGCGCCAGCGCGGCATTGACGCTCCTGCCGTCGCTAGCGGCCGCGCGTTGCCTCATGAGCACGTACGCTAAGTGAAGAGTCTGGGTAAGGCAACAACTCTCGCGCTTGATGTCAAGGCCCTTTTGCTGCCCAGATCAGAAGAATCCAGGACGTACCGTCGTGCGCGCTGATCGAAGCGCACTGCTCCGCTAAAAGTCCGGCCATGACTGCGCACCTTGAATGGGCGAAGGTTACCCGACGGCCTCACAGCGTAGTCGGCACAGGTATCGACGAGCTCAAGAGGCTCCTGGGGCTGAAGATCCTCCACGTCATCCTCGGTGACTAAGAGCTTCCGTGCCTCCTCCAGATCCAGAAGAATGTTCCACGGATCGGCCGCCTTGGGTAGGTGGGATAGAACGCGCGCGTAGCGGGACAGTAGACGCGTCGCCCTAGCGCTTCCCTTCAGGCGCGCCTCGGCAGCTCCGACCCAGTTGAAAATAATCTGACCGGCAAGCGCCGGCCCGCCTCTGTGACGTGGCCGCGCACAAAGCCAAGGTAACGTCGTGGAGCTCGTCTCTTCTTAGTATCCCCGGAAGGTACTTCACCCGGCCGCCAGTGATCCGTTGAGCTGCCCACGAGCGCGGTCGGGATGTGCTGAAAATCATCCAAGTAAGGTGCGATATCCGCGATGGATGCGGCACCCGTGCTCCGCGTGCGGGCCGCGCGCGGCCCTAAGGCTCCATTTCGTGTTGTAACCGCGGCGACTCGCGTTCCGTGACCCACCGGCAAGAGTCGGGCTAAGTGCTGCAGCTGCGCCGGGCCGTCTCCTTGTCGACCACGCGCAGGTACGCCCGCACACCGTGCACCAGGAGCGTGCGCAAGTACCGATCACCCTGGCGGGTGATCTGCCCGAGCTGCTCTTTGCCACCGCTCGCTCGAGTGCTGTCGAGGGGTAATCCCGAGGGAGGCCGCGTAGCCGCGCCCGCTTTTGTAGACATGTGGATCGCCCACGCTCGCCACGAGCGCTGTTGCGGTCTGCGGTCCGATCGCTTCTATCCGCATCAGCCGCCGTGCCAGCTCACTCGCTTCCGCAAGCATGCGTGTCTGGCGGTCGTACGCGCTCACCCGCACGTCGAGTTAATGAAACTGCTCGAGCAATCCGGCCAGAACCTCACGTACGAGCGCCGGCAAGCCGTTCTCCGCGTCCTCGAGAATCCCCGGCAGCTCGCGCCGCAACCGCGCAGCGCCCTGCGGCACCACGATCCCGAACTCCCACAAAAGAACGCGGATCTGGTTCACCTGCGCGGTGCGGTTCGCCACGACCAGCGTCCGGGCCCGATGCACCATCAGCACCGCCTGCTGCTCCTCGCTCTTGATCGCCACGAAACGCATGTTCGGCCGCCCGACCGCCTCGCAGATCGCCTCCGCATCGTTCGCGTCGTTCTTGCCGCGGTTGCGGTACGGAGTCACGAACTGCGCCGCCATCAGCCTCACCGCGTGCCCGAGCTTACTGAGCTCACGGGCCCAGTAATGCGAGCTGGCGCATGCCTCGATCCCGATCAGGCACGGCGGCAGCTTTGCCAAAAACTCCCGTACCCTCGGCCGGGCCCGCTGCTTGCACGCTCCCGTCTTGCCCCGCTCATCCACTCCGTGCACCTGGAATACCTGTTTCGCGATATCCAATCCGACTCGTGCAATCTTCATTACCGACTCTGCGGGAAGTTCAGCCGCGTTTCATTATGTTCAAAGCGATGTTTGCATTCGGGCTGCTTATTGCCAGCGTTCTGGTTACCGGATTCGGTGGTAATGCGGTTCAGCGGATCAGATTGGGTACCGCGTTTTCTCAGCCCATTTTGCATGACTGTCGCTCCAGTCAAGACTATCTCACCCGCGTGACAAATTCTTTCTTTGGCGCTTCGAGGAACTGCTGTCGCTGATTGGGGTCATTGACCTTGAAAGCAAGGCTGCTACGCTCCGGGTGTCTTGAGTCGTGCTGGCCGAACATGCTCTACCCGGTGTGAAGTCGCCAGCTAGGACAGCAACACATGGAACCTGCGCCCTCGGGATCGATGCGACGATCATCGCACCCCGCCCGTACCGATAATGTTCTCGTTGCGCTCAACTTCCGCGTTCCGTTCGAGTTCCGTCAGCGCGTTAAGCTTGCAGCCACAACCCGCGACGTTACGATGACACAGCTCGTGATCATGGCGCTCGAGAGCTACCTGAAAACCGGGTAGAGAGCCAGCCGTGCTTAGAACAAGAATTAACGTCTGAAAGAAATAAGTATTTTCTTGGCTCTCTTGCTTGCCGTCTATAGAAGGCGCGCAATTCCAGTCCGCGACGACCTCGAGTCGATGTCACGTGGGAGGCGTCGCAAGGAACTTTCAATGCGCGAAGTGGTTCAAGTAAGTCCGTTTCGATGCCGGGTCTGGGGCGGCAATGAGCGTCTGGACGAGTCGCTTTCCGAAGAGTCATGTCGCGCCGAATTAGCCAGTGTCCAACAACACGGGCAGCTGTTGCCGGCGCTGGGGCGACGTATCGCGCATGACTCCGCGCATGATTTCGAGATCATATGTGGCGCACGCCGGCTGTTTGTAGCGCGTCATCTAAATGTTCAGTTACTGCTGGAGATACGGGACCTAACGGATCGCGAAGCAGCCGTCGCATTGGATATAGAGAACCGCCAACGCAAGGATCTAAGCCCTTATGAGCGCGGTAGGAGCTTTAGTACTTGGTTGCGGGCTGGCCTATTTGAGTCTCAAGATGAACTGGCCCGTGTGATGAAGATATCCCCCGCTCAAGTGTCACGGTTGCTGAAAGTCGCTCAACTGCCGGCGGTTCTCGTCAATGCATTTCCCAGTCCCGTGGACATCTGCGAAACCTGGGGTCGAGATCTTATGGAATTGTGGGCTGACACAGCCCGGCGCGTCGGTTTATGCCGGAGAGCGAGAACCATCGCGGCCAGTGGAAATCGAGATCTGACTCCAGAGTTGATTTATCAACACCTGACAGGTGGCGGGAGACTTAGAAATGTACGGTCCTTCGAAGAAAGCCATCACGATGAAATCGTTAAAGACGGTCATGGAAGGCCACTTTTCCGGGTGAGCGTGAGAAGGAAGGGCATCGCAATAATGGTCCCAATGAACTTGGTCAGGGAGACGACACTGGAGAAGATAAAGGACGGTCTGAAAATCGTATTGCAACGTGAAAGCCCACAAGGCACGGAAAGGGTTAAAGAAAGACGGGTGAGAGACTCGCGCGATTTGGAGGTGCGATATGCGTAACCACGCATGCTCCTTCTTCCGCCTTACAGCCGCCTGAGGCAGCAACTCCACTAGTGCCGTTTGGCGCCGGCTCGGGGAGCCGTTGGCCATAAAACGCGGTGGATGCTAGTTCACTGGCCCTAAAAACCGGATGTAGTTATGAACGGACAGAGAGGTGCGGTAATCCTGGCGGGAAAATTTGTACAGGATCATGAGTACGTATACCCGTATTACCGTTTGCAGGAAGCCGGGTATAACGTAGATGTGGCTGTCAGGAACAAGGAAACGGTGGTCGGAAGCATTGGGGTCCAAATCGTGCCTACGAAAGACGTTCCGGAACTCCAGGTTGTCGATTACCAGATTCTCGTTATCCCGGGAGGAGCAAAGGCCATGGAATACATGCGCCAAGATGCCGGGATGTTACAGTTCATCTCGAGTTTCCATGCCTCCGGCCGGCTAATCGCGTCCATCTGTCACGGAGCTCAGCTACTTATCTCGGCCGGTCTGGTTCGAGGGCGAAGGATCTCCGGGTACTACAGTATAAGGGATGACATTGGTAACGCTGGCGGTATATTCGTGGACGCGCCATACGTCGCCGACGACAGGATCATATCGAGTCCTCATTACAAGTATCTTGGCGCCTGGATGAAAGCGGCTCTCCTCCTTGCGGAGACTACTTTTCAAGACTTCACGTCCTGACAGCACAGTCGAGCAAATTAACCCATCACGGTCCTGCTAGCCCGCAATAGATCTCACATTGGCATGCCCGTACCGGTCCACGATTAGCACCTCAACGCCGCTCTTCGATCCGATGGTCAAGTTGTTAGGCAGTGAGCCGGCAATGCAAGCGTCGCCCCGGCACATGGTTGGCTCGCCACAACCGCGGAAGATTACGCCGTCAAGAAGACATACGATTGCAAACTTTGGAAGGGAATGCAGTCGCGAAAGCTCCTGGTCTGTTCCTAATCGCCGCAACATAAGTCTGCAGCGACCGATACGCAGAGGGGGAGCGTTGCCCAAGTCCGTCGTTCTCAAGCATCTCTCACTTAAGCACGTGTCGCGTGGCTGCTCAGCTGTTTCGTAACCTTTATGCGCTCGACCGTATTTGTCCGTGAGTCTAATCAAATCGTATTTGTTTGGCGGTGTTTCGATTTCGACCAGAATGGCCCCAGTCTTCGACAGAGCGCACGTTCCGTGAAAGACGCCCTTCTCTAGAAGCACGCCTTGGCCGATTTTGAATTGCCACGACATCCGTAGCGTTGAGCAAGTGACCCGTCCTTGCAAAACAACCAAGGCGGTGCGTTTCGCCACGTGGCAATGCATAGATGTTTCGCAACCGCCTCTAATGCAAAGAACCCACACAGCTACAACATCACTGCTGTAAAGCAGATATTCATGCCCCCAAGGCTTTCTGACTATCAGGTTGGAAAAGTCATCGCACCTGGGTAGGTCAGACGTCGTTACCCGCGGGACGCTGTCGAGTGCCGCCCAATCCTCGGGTGATGGTTCGACGCGCTCTATACGGACCGGCCCACTGTTTGTCGGCCAACGTTTCGGCGCCCAACTGTCTTTCTCGTTAGTCGGAAGATTTGTCATGGCAGCATGCTCCTGTGGCTGCGTCGCAGCGTTTATTGCCGTGGCGAACGTGTACAGCAACCGACATGTGTTCGGGTTTCGTTGCAGTATTGAAGTCGCCATTGCCGATTGTCATTACAGTAGAGCGGGCCGTCGTCATCAAACGCACACGAGTTGTGTCATGCGACTGCAGTGAGAACATAGGCGTGCTATCTCCCCGACAAAGAAACAGCTGGAAATGTACCGAATGAGTAATGCGGACCCCTAAGACACGCAGGACCCGCGGGTATTCTCAAGATCTCTGCGCATTGGGTCGGCGGGGACGCGAACCCGGAAAGTTTTAAGAGCCATAAAACAAAGCTAGTGAAGGAAAAAACGGTAGCCGTTGGCTCGATTAGCGCTAATCAGGAGACCTTGCGTGTCAACCGACCATTTCGCACTGCTTGAAGTCGACCAGATATCCGCAATTGCACGCATGGCCAAAACTTGCGGCATTCTTGAGGAAATAGGGCGCGGGTCCGAAGCTGCCAAACATGCGACGCCAAAATCCGCGCAAACGGTGGCGGCACACCTGAGATTGCATGCGAAGGCAACCCGCCTTCTGCTAGAGGCTCTCGTGGCGATCGGGTACCTTGAGAAATCAGGAAGATACTTCGGCCTCAGTGCTGCGTACCGAGAGCTCTTGAGCGACAGCAGTTATAACTGGAACCATCTTGAGGAATTCCTGAGGACCGGAAAGCCGTGGATCGAGATCGACGAGTCGACTGCCACGATAGACAAGTTCTACGAGCAGTTCTTTTCATCGATCGACTACCAGGGAGAAATATCGCCATTCGCAGACGCGGTTGCCGTGAAACTGGGTGGCATGCCGGAACACATCCTAGATATAGGGGCGGGCACGGGGGCGTGGAGCCTCGCGATGGCAAAGCGATGCGTGAAGACACGTGTTACGGCGGTAGATCTCCCGAGAGTGCTATCGGCGCACTTTCTGCGGTACGCGCGCGCGGTACACTGCGCGCATCGGGTTGATGTGATCACAGGAGACTTCCATGAAGTGGAGTTTCCGGGAGAGATGTATGACCGTGTGGTCTTAGGTCAATCGTTTCACTTCTTGCGAAGAGACGTTGGATGCCTCGTCCTCGCGCGCATCGCCGGGGCGTTAAAAGCTGAAGGGGAACTTGTGATAATCGATCACTTCGCAAATGAGACTACAGCACAGGCGCTATCCCGCCGATTGTATGAAATGCGGCTTGCGATGAGGACAGCCAGAGCGGTGAATTACAGCAAAGGCGCGATCGAGGCAATGTGCTCTAGTGTTGGGTTCGTTGCCAGTGATTACTTTCGCGTGGAGGGTCCAGGGTTTCTCGCGGTTCTTGTGTTCAAGAAGAAGGACACGAGGTCATAGCGGATCGAAGAATGGGTGCGACAATGGGTCCGGGTAAGAGCCAAGCGTTTGTCGACGCTGGCAAAAGGAACGCGATCACGTGCGCCACACAGAGCGGTGTTCGGACCTGGATTGCGGTCGCGCCGATTACGAGCCGAGTACCGGATCAGGTTCTCGGAGGAAAGGCGAAGAATCTTCGAACACTGCAGCTACATGGTCTCCCGATCCCCAGGTGGTTTTGCGCGACTACAAATGTGTTGGACGATCTTCTCCGCAGGGCCGGTTGGGTACCCAACGCTGGAGACTCTGTCAGTCAACTCTCGCGCCGAATCGCACAAGTGACGTTTACGGGCGAGCAAGCCGGAGAGTTTCTGGCGGCATTCGACGAGCTTTTCGGACCGTCTGGACTCGTCGCCGTTCGTTCCTCGGGAGGGGAAGAGGATTCCGCGCGCAACTCCTTCGCAGGCCAAATGGTTAGCTTCCTGTTTGTACCTCGTGAACGCCTGTTGGAGCGCATGATACTGTGTTTCGCATCGAGCTGCTCGGTTCGATGTCTGCAGTATCAGAGGATAAAGGGGATGTGGGTTCACTATCCCCGCTGCGCGGTGATCGTGCAGCAGATGGTGGTAAGCAGCGCTAGCGGAGTGCTTTTCACTCGCAATCCTGCAGCTGACAATTCTGACGAAATGGTGATTGAAGCTGCTTATGGCCTAGGGGAAGGGGTGGTACAAGGCGCAGTGGAAGTAGATACCTACATCTTGACGCCTGGCGGCTCGCGCATCTTGAGCAGGGAAATCAGGCGCAAATCGGTTCAAGTCGTGTCGACAGAGGTCGGATCAGATGGGACACGAACAGCTAAAGTCCCGGAGGCTCTCGCGAATCGCGCAGTCCTAAACGACCGGCAGTTGTTAGAGCTTGGGAGATTAGCGGAAGAGACAGAGCGAATATTCGGTCGACCCCAAGACATCGAATGGACGATTGCCGCCGACGGCACGGTGTTCCTCCTGCAAGCGCGCCCCATCACGACGTGTAACCACTCTGACATCAGAGTGTTTGACAACTCTAACATAGCGGAAAACTACCATGGTGTTACAACACCGCTGACGTATTCATACGTGCGGCAGTATTACGAAAACATATTCAGGCTCGTGGCGAGCTCGTTCGGCGTCAATAGGAAGGTCATGGAGAGGAATCGGCAGGTGTTCGGCAACTTAGTGTCGTTCCTCAGCGGGTCCATCTACTACAACCTCAATAACTGGTATCGCCTGTTTGCGCTAATACCGGCCTTTACGTACTGGGTGAAAGCATTTGAGGAAGGCGTCGGACTCAGTGGAACGCCGGCGGAATTATCTTTGGAGAGAGAACAATTAGACCGACGACTAAAGCTCGGAACGCTGGTCAGAGTGTGGGCGAGAATCGTCGCGAACCTAGCACTCCTGCCTCTGCATATGCAGCGGTTCGATGCGCGTTTCGAGCGCTTTCGTAAGAACTTCAGACCGGAATGTGTCAAACAGTGGTCGTCGGACCAATTGCTGAACTTGTATTACAGAGTTCAATGTGAACTGGCGAGCGGCTGGGGTGTGCCGCTGCTCAATGATTATTATGCTTTCATATGTTTCTCGGCTGTTAAGGTCCTTGTGCAGAGGTGGAAGCTGGAAGAAGCGGGCGCGCTGAGTAACGATGTGTTGTTAGGCAATTCGGAACTTGCAAGCGTTGAGCCAGTGCTGTCGGTTATGACTCTCGCTGCGAAGGTAAAGGAATCGGAGGTCCTCAGCGCCGTCTTCGCGAGCGCACCTGCGGAGATTTGGAGGATGTTGGAAGTGCAGCCGGAACTTTGGGAATTTCGGGCGGAGTTGATTTCTCATATCAGGAACTTTGCGGATAGAAGCTTTGACGAATTGAAGCTTGAGACACCAACGTTGGAGGACGCGCCGGAGCGCCTAATTGGAGTAGTGAAGAACTGCGCCAACGCAGGCGACATGTCGCTGACCAGCAGGAGGTACCGAGAGCGGCATGGCAGCAAAATGGCGGCGTTAAAGGCGCTCTCGCGTGTGCTGGGGTGGCGACTGGACCGCAGGCTAGGGTTCACCCTGCTAGTCAAATGCACTCAGATGACCATGAGATATCGGGAGTACGGCCGCCTTGCTCGTTCACGACGTTGCGGAATTGAGAGAACCATCTTCCAGGCGATTGGGGAGCGATTCGTCGAAAATAGGGTCCTTGAGAGAGCGGATGACGTCTACTTCCTTGGTATCGAAGAACTGGAGGCGTACATCTGTGGATCATCCATGACCGCGTCCCTCAAGGAGCTGGTGGCCCTTCGGCGGCGGGAGTATGCGGTGAATCAGTCGAGGTCCCTCCCGAGGCGAGTAGTTACAACAAGCTTGGTTTACCTTGACCTTCCAAAGCCGGTAGCACCTGTGACAAGCGATCGTCGTGGCGATGGAATCCAACTGAAGGGGCTTGGATGCTCCCCGGGAATCGTCCGCGGACTAGTCCACGTTGTGACCGAGCCGACTGCGACCTCGGTAAAACCCGGCGAGATCCTAGTTACCAAGGCGACCGACCCAGCTTGGGCTTTCCTGATGGTCGCGGCGGATGGTCTCGTAGTCGAACAGGGCAATCTGCTCTCGCACGCGGCAATAATTGCACGTGAACTTCGCATTCCAACGGTTATCGGTGTGGAAGGCATCACACGACTAGCGAGCGATGGACAAGGCATCGAAGTTAACGGCACAAGCGGACTCGTCACCCTCGAGGCTTCTGATGCGTAGACACATGAGGGCGACATCGATGCCGTCCCTGTGAAGTGGATCGGAGTAGCGGCCACCTTCGTCGGTATCGTGCATGTCGCGTCAGCGGATGCCGATGTGACTTTATGGGGAAGATCATCATCGCCTGTCCAGACTCCCCAGAGCAATAGCGTCATGGCCTCTTGCGCTTCTTTATTCGCGTCGGTGCGCGATGAGTCAATAACTATCGCTCTGTCGATCGGTCCTTCAGGTCCAGTGTTCCTGATTTTGCTGTGTTGGTCATTAACACAACCCATAGCCGCAGCCGGAGGACAACAAGGATGTGGCGGCGAGCTCATTGACCGCCACTACAAGTTGTGACTGCGTCAATGCAATCGACGGTGCTGGTATGTCTGATCGCGTGAACTGACCGACGTCTAACCAAGGGGGATATCTCAGATATTCGCAGTTCACAGAGCTAGGCCGTAGCGCCAAAGCGCCGACACACTCACGGCTAGACATGAAACGTACCAGTAGGAGCCTGTGAAATTTGTTAGCGGCAGCCGTTGTCGCGAAGGAAAGAAGCGAAACAACATACAGCCACCAATGGCCCACACCGCGCCCGCAAGCAAGACAGCTGCGACGGGCCAAGCAAATCCCGCTGTTAGAGACACGGAGAGAGCGCAGGCGACCGCCCCTACTAGGAAAGCTACCGTTACAAGGGTCGCAACCTTCCAACCAAGGGCTTTGGAGTAAGTTTGTAATGTTGTCTCGTCCTGCGGGACGCGTATTTTATAGGAGAACTCAAATGCGGCCACTTGGGCCCAGAGGGCTAGCAGCAGAGTCACCGAGCTCCAGCCAAGCCCGGCTGTTCCGAACTCTCGGACATAAACAGTTAAGGTATATAACTCGATGACAAGCGCATTGGGGATATGCGTTAAGAACACCAAAATCACGTGATCCTTCAATTTCGGCCAGAAGAACCATTTGTATGAAAGGGATATGTAGCCGAAGGCTACAAGCAGCCCGACAAAAGGGAAAGGGAAGCCGAGCGGTAGATTGAGCGCAAATAACAGTCCGGAGACCCACCACCTAAGAACTTTGATGTCGTTCAGCTCCACTCTTCCCGTTACGAGTGGCCGATTGATGAACCGTGCGTCGCCGGAACGCGCGTGTGCAACGTCAGACGTACTGTCCTTGAGCTCGTCATAAACACGAATTAGAAACCAAAGGAGTTGAACAGTCAGCGCTCCAGCGACGGCGCGCCATGACACTCGTATTGGACTAACGCGTGCGAGCGCTTGTAAGCCGAAGTATATGAACGTGAAATTCAAGAGATTGATTGGAAGCCGTATCTGCAGGGGAAACATGTCATGGACATAGATCCATAGTCGGCGTGCTCGGGCATTCATTCGGAGCCCCCCTGACGGTTTAACGACACATTAAGAAGGTGCGATGCCCATCGCGTTTGCGTCAAGTAACTGCAAGTGAAGTGAATCGCTATGACACCGAACACAAAGAATGCTAATTACTTGGTTCTAGCGGGGTGTCTCATGGCGTGGGCACGAACTGTCTGAGCTTTCGGTAGCAAAGAAAAGGAAATGCGATCGGTGAAAGAGTACGCGGGGCGCATACAAAGACAAAGCACTCTAGACGACTGCCGCAAAGAGCGGTTCTTAGAGCGAGGGCTTTTGCTGGCGCACGAGCCGCGGACTGCCTGAGGTTCTGCGCCTAGGAACTATTGCTGACGAGGTATTCAATGAGAATGGTTGGCGCAGAAGTAACGGTTCTGCCGACGAAAGTGAAGCTGGGCTCGTGTTACATGATCTTGTCCACATTGTCCTTCGCGCTCGCTGCGGCTTTGATGCGAACGCTATCCCGTTCGCTAAATACCTTTGCTCTCGTGTTTTGGGCCAATTTGGCCGCCTCTTGCGTGGTTGTCGGTCTCTGGCGCTTTCGGTGGCGCGCTGTGAGCATGAGAACGGCGAAACTCCCTTTGCATTGTTTGCGATCCTTACTTACATATACAGCGATTGTGACGTACGTATTGGCTCTTGCTCGATTACGGTTAGCCACCGCGGTCGTTCTTCAGTGTTTGAGTCCGGTTTTCGTTCCGATACTTGCATTCTTAGTACTGAGACGCCTTAGTGACCGGTTCGTATGGCTAGGCGTGCTTATGAGCTTCCTGGGAGTGGTCATTATCATGGCTCCAGAAAGCATTTCTTGGGCAGGCGGGACGACATGTGGGCTCTTATCGGCCATTGGAGGTGCGGCAGCGTCCATTGTGGTGTGGGCTCTCTCCGAGTCGGAGCCTCTCGAGCGACAGATGGTGTACTTTTCATCATTTGTCCTGCTTCTATCAGCGCTTCCGCTTCCGTGGGTATGGGCTTTCCCACTCACGAGGGAGGTGCCAGCGTTTTGTTGTCTGGGAATTCTTATGACCGCCGGGCAGTGCTTCTTTGCTGCCGCGTTTAGAGTAGCGCCCGGTGACAAGATAAATACTTGGTCGTACATGCAGATCGTCTTCGCATCTGTGATCGGAGTTCTCGTATGGGGCGAACCAGTCCTCGTCGCAACGGTGGTGGGTGCGGTACTAGTAGTTGCGGGCGCGCACCTCTCCACCACGCCCTCCCGTTGCATCGCGCACGACTAAGTAGAGCCTCAGCCGGGGGGAGCGTCGGAAGGTGTGTAGTTGTAAGGTAAAGCTTGGGTTGTTTCAGCACGCTTATAATTGAAAGCGCAGAGCCGGACTCGCAACGTCAACGAAGTAGTGGCGAATCCTATGAACAATCACGCAGTTGACAACCTGGAGATTGCAGATCGAGGCAAGAATGCTGCCACCGAGTATGAAACGCCGCAGTTGTTAATGGGGCTATCGTCGAGTCCTCGGTCAATTCCCAGCTCTTTTTTCTATGACGACAATGGTTGCGCACTTTTCGAGCAACTTTGCCTACAGCCGGAATATTATCTAGCTCGTTTGGAGCGCGAAATTCTTGCCCGTCATGCTGGCGAGCTGGCGGCAATAGCCGGTCCGTGTCAACTCGTGGACTTGGGCAGCGGCAATCCGCACAAGACTGCGCTTCTGCTGCGTGCTTTCGCAGACGCGGGACGCTTGCCGGAGTTCGTGCCGATCGACATTAATAAAGACTCTATTGTTCGCGGCGCCTCTCAGCTGCATTTGCTGTTTCCAAAGTTGAAGATATCAGGCGTGGCGGGTACATATGCGGACGGTGTCGTCGCTTTGCCAAAATGGCCAGGGAGACGTGTGTTTCTTTTTCTTGGCTCGACTATTGGAAACATGAGTGCGGAAGAGGCAACGGATCTTCTAACAATGGTGCGTCACCACGCCAAGACTTTGGACATGCTCGTTGTCGGTACCGACCTTGTAAAGGATCGACAGATAATCGAAGCGGCGTACAACGATGCTGCGGGTATTGCGTCTCGGATGCGAGCAAACCTATTTCCGCACCTCAACGGAAGATACGACGGGAACTTTAATCCCGGGAAATTTTCAATCTTGGCCGTTTATAATGAGGACCGACGGCAAATGGAGGTGCGCGTGAGGAGCAATGAGAATCAAACTGTGCGACTGTCGAAACTCGGACTCTGCGTACCGTTAGAGAAGGGCGAGGAGCTTCAGGCGATGATCATGCGTAAGTTCGACCTTGAGGAGTTCTCGAAAATCGTCGAGGCAACGGGCTATTGCCACCTAAAGTCGTGGCTAGACGAAAACAAATGGTACGCGGTCTCGCTATTTCAGATTGCCTAGTAGTTAACTGAGATCCAAGACATTTTTCGCGCTGGGAAGCGTGCATTGAATTGAAAGAGGCGTTTCATTGTGGTTGAAAGCAAGCTGCCGGCGAAGCGTTCAACCACGAACGAGAGCCATTGACAGTGAGGCGAGAACGAGTTTGCACGGCACATGGCGACGGAAATCTTGAGCTGGACTTGGGCGCAGTGAAGCTCCTAAGGTGGGACTGGAGGTGCCCTCGTTCCCGATTTTCGGACAGTTTAGAACTGGACTAAGCTGATTTCAGAAGTCTTCCACAACGGGGGACGAGGACCATGAAGCGCAAACGATTTACGGACGAGCAGATTGCCATGGCGCTGCGCGAGGCGGAAGGCGGCACGCCAGTGGCGGATGTGTGTCGGCGGATCGGGCTGGGCGAGGCGAGTTATTATCTGTGGAAGAGAAAGTGCGCCAATCTCGGGCTGACCGAGATCTGCGAACTCCGGCAGACGCACGACGGCGCGCTGGCCTCTGAGCTTTTTCGGCGTGAGGCGCGCGTTCTCATCTGAACGTCACGGGGAGTTCATCCGATGTGAGGAGCCGCAGGCGCCTTATAGGAGCATTGATGTACTCGCCGACTTGGCGCAGGAGATTGGGAAAGCGTGTGCGGTAGGTTTTCGTATTGGTCATGCTCGGAGAATCTCGCGAGTCCGCTGGGCGCACGTGTAAGTTTGAATGCGAGCGCAGGCCGAATGACATTCCTCTAGAGCCAGCGGTCGCTCCCGTGGAGATCGCGTGACACCTCGTAGGTCGTGCGCCACTCGCAAGCACCGCGCTGAGAGAGCCACTCATGGCGATCAGTGCATAACGGGCGCTTTTCGGGTCCGGGGGCCATTCGAACTGATACGGTGCGACTCTCGGCACAGCAGACCTGTGCATACTACGGCCATCAGAGTGGGCTCACAGCTCGTCACCCGCATGACGAGGAAAGGACTTTGGCTCTTTCGGTTAAGTGGTCGCTGCTACGGCTGCGCCCCGCGCCGGCGCAGCGGGGCAATTTTCATGCACCGGCCGGTCGAATGCGCACACGGCGGCTCGGCGAGCCCGTCCACCGTCTGCTGGCTCTGGTTGCTTCTGCGTCAGTGTCTCATTCATAGTCTTTCTCGGCGACCGGACGATGGAGGAACGTGCTTTTTTGATCCCTTAGACCACACGGAAAAATGGATCGGCACGCCTGCAGGTAATGAGAGAACCGGCAATAAGGTGCGCGACACAATCCCTGTGGTCCCTGCACCGCGTGGCGCAGCTTGCGGCAGTGGTTATCGGCGACCTCGCCTGCTTTGCACTCGTGATAAGTCCGATGAGGGCGATCGCGAGTGCAGAAGAGCCACCGGCATCGCCGCTAGCCGCTCAGGATTCGATCGGCACCGTAGCGCCCGTATCGTTACAAGACGCCTGGTGGACAGGACCATTGCTGACGCCCGGCGCCTCCACTCTTCCGCAGGGCCGCGCGCTTATCTCTACCTATGTCTACGACGTAATCGAGCAGGACCGCTACGACGCCTCCGGCACGCGGCATCCCACTGCGGGCGAGCACGATCTGGGGTCTCTCGCTTACCTGATCTATGGCCTTACCGATCGCGTGACGGTGGTGCTGCTGCCGCGAATCGGTTTTAACGAGCCTGTAGGGGCGCATAACAGCTCCGCGCTAGGCGTAGGTGATCTCGGCGCTGAGGTGCAGTATGGCGTGACGAGTTTTCATCAGGGCAGTTGGGTTCCAGCGACATCGGTGGTTCTGGCCGAGACCTTTCCAACCGGGCGGTATGACCGACTGGAGCGTCCCAGTGAGGGATTTGGTACGGGTGCCTTCACGACGGCCGTATCATGGTACTCGCAGGATTACTTTTGGTTGCCGAATGGCCGAATTCTGCGCGTGCGTTTCGATCTGACGTATGCGATATCAAGTTCCACAGCTGTGCATGACGCGAGTGTTTATGGTACCGCGCGGGGATTTCGCGGCCAGGCGTATCCGGGCGATGGGGCTACCGCCGATGCAGCAGTGGAGTACAGCCTAAACCGGAGTTGGGTACTCGCGACAGATCTCGTCTACCAGTACAACGGTAACACAAGCGTGACGGGCAGCGACTTGAGGACGTTCGGAACCCCTGGTTCTGTAGATCTGCAGTCTGGAGCGAGTGAGTATTTCGCCGTTGCTCCGGCGATCGAATTCAGCTGGAGCGCCCGCGCGGGCGTCATCGTGGGGGTGAGGTTATTCGTGACTGGGCGTAATGTCACAGCGAGCGTTACGCCTGTCGCTGCGATTAATCTTCTTTATTAGCGCCTCTCAGGCGATGGGCGGCTTCTCGCGGGATGGCGACAGCTCTTCCTCCAGGCACTCATAAGCGCCGGGCGAGCGCCAATTTTCAAGACCCGAAGGCTCTTCCGGCGAGGCTACTTCGCCTAGCGATCACCGTATGCAGTGCGGTTTGTGAGGCTGGTGCCACGCACCCGTGAGATTTCCTCACTTGGCGCGACAGTATGGTAGATCTGAGGCAGACTTGAGCACTTGAGCCACCGCGATTCGGTTTCCTATCCTCGGCACCCTCGCCTAACAGGCTGTTGAAAAACGCCACGCATCAGGCACAGTTGCACGAACGGAGCAACCGAGGGTGATCTGATGCGCGGGGATGATGTTCAGCAAGGCGGAATGTTCAGTTACGTGTCGCTCGAGTCGCGAGTGCCGCCGGATCACCCGCTGCGCGGTATCAAGGCTCTGCTGGATGAAGCGCTCAGCGGCATGAGCCGGGACTTTGAGCGGGTGTATGCGCGGGAAGGCCGTCCTTCGATTCCGCCGGAGCGCTTGGTGAGAGCCTCGACGCTGCAGATTCTGTATTCGATCCGAAGCGAGCGGCTCTTGTGCGAGCAGCTGGACTACAACCTGCTGTTTCGCTGGTTCGTGGGGTTGTCGATCGATGAGCCGATCTGGGATCACTCGAGCTTCACCAAGAACCGCGACCGCCTGATCGAGGCGAAGGTGGCCAGGAAGCTCCTGCGGCGCAGGGTGCGCAAGGCGAAGAAGGCTCAGTTGCTCTCGAACGAGCACTTCAGCGTCGATGGCACGCTGATTGAGTCCTGGGCGGCGGTCAAGAGCATGCGTCGGCGCGACGGCAAAGACGAACCGCCCGGCCCGGGCCGCAACCCGGCGGTGGACTTCCGTGGTGAGAAGCGCACGAACGAAACGCATGTCTCCCCGAGCGACCCGCAATCGAAGCTGTACCGCAAGGCCGACAACCATCCCGCCAAGCTCTACTACATGGGTCACGTGCTGATGGATCACCGCGAGGGGCTTGCGGTGGATGTCGAGGTGACGGAGGCCAACGGTTTTGCCGAGCGCGAGGCGGCGCTGGTGATGCTGGATCGGCATCCCTCGCAGCAGCAACGCACGGTGGCGGCGGACAAGGCGTACGACACTGCCGACTTTATCGCTGACTGCCGCGAGCGCGGAGTCACCCCGCACGTGGCGATGAACATCACCGAGACGCGTGACTCGGCGATCGATGAGCGCACGACGCGGCACCCCGGTTACCTGCTCAGCCAGAGGATCCGCAAGCGCATCGAGGAGTGCTTCGGCTGGGGCAAGGACGGTCGGCCGATGCGCAAGATGAAGGTGGTCGGCAAGGACAAGGTCACCTTCCTGACCACCCTGACGGTGAGCTGTTACACGCTGCTGCGCCTGGCCAAGCTCCGGGTTGGCATTGAGCTGGCGCCTGCGTAGGAGAGGTGTCTGCAGTGGATGTCGAGATAGCGCCGATGAGGGCCAATTGGACGAGCAACCACCTCGACCGAAGGAACCCCAGCCGATGCGAGAGCGAAAAATGGCAACCGAGCGGATCATGAGCGTTCTGTCGGCCCCTTCTTCAACAGCCTGCTAACGGAGCCGGATCAAGTGTGGCACCATCCTCTCATGTTAGAGGCTCTGCTTTCGATAACCAACGAGGTACGCTAAGGGCCCAACTGCGGCAGTTGAGACGATAAGGGGATAAGGGTGGCCGACCGTCGCCCTCAGTCGGAGCCGGCCAAGGTGGAAAGTCGCTATGCAACCGGGTTTCGCCCGAAGCGGCCGTCGGCGATTAGATGCAGTAGCTGATTTGTGAAGGGTGGTGCTACTCGTCGATCCGAACCAAGGTGCCGGTATCGACCATGTCAAAGAGCGCAATGACGTCGGCATTGCGCATCCGGATGCAGCCGTGAGAACGGGGTTCGCGAACCGGTTCACTGTCGGGCGTGCCGTGAATGTAAATGTACCGTGCAAAGGTGTCTACGTCTCCGCCGCAATTCTTGCCGACTTCAAGTCCTGCGAGCCAGATCAGACGCGATAGCATCCAGTCCCTCTCGGGGACTCCGGCTTGAAGCTCCGGTGTGCAAACCTCACCGGTCCACTGTCGACCAACGAATACCGCACCCGACGGCATGCCGTGACCAATTAACTCCCTAATCTCATGCAAGCCGCGAGGTGTTTTCCCACTGCCGACGCGCTCGCCACTGCCATTTGTGGCAGTCGAAACTGGATACGTTGATAACACTACGTCACCCTCAAGTAGATCGAGAAGCTGGGTACCGAGGTTGATTCGAATCCATCGGCCCTCCAACGCGTCAGGCGACATTAGGATAGCCTTGGGCTAATACCGAGCGTGTGGCGAACGTCATCCGTCACACTAAACCGGAGTGTAAGCGAGCTTAGCAGAGACGTCCCGACGTGGTTCCTTGATTTCATGGTACGTGTACCGGGTGACCTTCTTAGCCTTCTTGGATTTCCGAGATTTGGACATGTCGCTTCTTGCTCCTGTCACTTGTTGCCAGTCGCAGCGCGCCCCGCAGCGCACAAGCCGCAGTAGTCATATTTCGCACATTATTGCGTTACTGTATCAATCTGCATTGCGTTACTGTATCAGTCTGCCGGTGTTTGCCTGCCCGCACGATGCTCGCCGATCGAAGGGCAACCAGGATGTAGAGGACATTGAGAGCTGCGAGCGTGGTGGGGATGTACCGCGTGCGTCGGGCTGCTGCCACGACATCTTTCGCCGTCACCCCTCGCGTTCCGCCCATATCGCTGCTGCACGTAATCCACAGCGTCTGTGTCGATCACGTTGAAGTAGCCGGAGCCGCGCCGCACCTTCGAGATCGCAAAAAAGCACGAAAAATAGCAGCTGAGCGGACTCTACTCCTGAAACTGCAGTCTGTATCGATTCTGATATCAGGGCGTGGCAGCGCCAACATTGCGCGCGCGTCTTCGAGGTACGTTGCAACCCTCCGTCGAACAAAGTGGCCGACTGCTTTCGGTAGCGATGCGGGTAACGGAATATCGCTGCTAGCCACTATTGAGATGCTCCGATGCTACGCGACAGCCAGAGCCTCGGCCTACTTAGCTTTCCGGACTTTTTCTCTCATCCGGTTAAACAATTCAGCCTGCTCGACGGCATCGTCGAGTGCGTTGTGAGTGTGCGGTGATGGTCCCTTAAACTCCGACTTGATACGGCTCGAGCGCGTGTCTTCCCATGTGCCCCCGCTGAGCCCCATGTAGTAAGACTTGATGTCGATACCGCCGATCCCGAAGGGATTCTCGCCCAAATACTGATGAAAATAGAAGTTAACAAAGGCCCAGTCGAACGTAGCGTTAAAGCCGACGAAAACCGGCTTCCGAGTCTTTGCGACGGAATTCAACCAATCGCGAAACGCGACCATGGCCTCCTTCGGGACGCGTCCGGTACACGCGAAGTCCTCGAGTGTTCGGCCGACAACCTTCATTGCGGCAGGTACGGACTTGTCATTCAGAGGCTTGAGTTCGACATAGAAAGTGGCTTGCGGATCGTCCACGGACACCGCGCCAAGCGAGAGCATGCTATAGGTTGGCGGAAACGGTCCGGCAGCTTCCACGTCAACAGATATGTAGACTTCTCGCACATCATCTCCACGGGCCACTAAGCCCTCTTCACGATTGGCGGTCTGTTGATGTTCTTTTTCCAAAACTCAGCCAAAGCCTTTTTCCTGTCCGCAACACAGTCGCCTGGTTTCCAGAAGTGGCACGGTATCATCTCTTGGTCAAACGGAAGCTTCATCCCCTCCTCTGCCGTGACGAGAACACGGCCGCCACGAAGTGCGTAGCCAAGCTCGATAAAGCAGTTCGGCCGCTCGCCGGTTACATCGACGATCGCTACGGATGAAAAGTGCAGATTCTCAAATATGCCGACGTTTATAAAAGCGTAGTCGCTATTGTCGGTGCCGATTTCAACACGACGCATTCCCGCATCACGAACAACTGGATCGACGACATTACGGAAGAATGACTCAACGATTTTGAATTTCGCGTGTCCAGGATTGAGAAGCCGCACGTAAAACGCAGCCGGCTGCTCGATTTTGGCAAAAAGGCTTACCATCCGGCTTGCCACGTCGAATGCCAACGCAACGCCGTTTCGCGTGGCGATTTCCGCGAGCGCTGCGCCCTCCGTACCAGCGAAAGCAGGGCTGAAACGGAAAAATCTGATGGGTTCCGCTCTTGCTTCCTTCGCCAGGCGCATTGCACCTCCGGTGCCGTCCTCTCTGCTGGCACCCACCGCCAAATCAAGGGGCACCACCGGCTTTCGGCGGGATAGGTACAGGTCCGCCAAGTGCTCGACCCCTGTACCGCCGCCGAGAATGACTAAGGCATCACCAAATACCGCCTGGCGCTGGCGCAGAAATGCAGCGGCACGGGAGCCGGGCATGATCGACTCAACGTGAAGCAGCCCGCTCCGCAGCAGTTCTTCATACAAAGTCCGCCGGTTGTCGGGAATCTCTGTTACTGCCTTCTCGGAAGAGGCAATAACGATGGGCAGGCCTGACTCCGCAGGCCAGGCGGGAAATCCGCGCTTGAGGCATTCCGCTGCCGTTTCCAGTGCTGTCCAATCAAATACCAGGCTCGGGGCATCGGGCGCAGGACCATCCGGGCGAGGCTCTCTTCCGATGCCGACCACGATTCCCCCGCCGGCGGCGATTACGCATTTCACCAGATTGGCGACAACTTGGTGGGCGTAGCCGATAAGGGTCGGGGCAGTTTTCCCGCTGGCCGAACCGGCAATCTGAATACGACGGCCGATAAGGGGTAGCGCCGATGCGGTCGAACTGGCTGATGGAGGTGTCATCCGCTTCCCACGACAGGAGACGGCCGCACTTCCTTTGCGGCGTCTACCAGATCTTCCGTGGTTAGTGCCCGGTTGGGAAATGCCCGGCAAAGAGCATTGGGCAGCAACTTGGACCGCAGGTCGGAGAATGTAAAGCCAGGTCGTCCGTTGCTCGCACCCGTGAGTTGCACCAACTCATGGATCGTCTGGTCCTTGATGTTCAATCCCTCAAGGTCCATGCGGAACAGCTCTTCGCGCTCGCGCTCACTAGGCCGGGCGAATTCCTCTGTTCTGGCGGCACGCCGAACGATGGCCGGATCGAGCGCCGCTGCCCTGTTCGTGCAAAGGAACACCAGTATGCGACCCGAATGACGGCGCAGATCATCTACCTTCTGGATGATTGTGTTGACCGCGACCTTGTCCTCATGATGGCTTTGGGCCGTGTCTCGCGTGGCAGCGAGGGAATCTGCTTCGTCGATGATGAGGAAGGCTTGGCGAGTTTTTCCGGCCTGCTTGGCAACGACATCAAACGCCTCGTTCAACAAGGTACTCATCTGGCCCACCTTGCCGGAGCCGCGGACACGTGTGCTGAGCTTGAACAGCATCGCCTCCTTTCTGGCCTCGCGCGCCAGCCTGTCACACGCGCCCTCTGCCGTCGCCGTCTTTCCTGTGCCGACGTCGCCGGCAAAGATGACTAGTGGGTATCGGTCGGATACTGCGGCGCAGATGGCCAGGTCTTTGCGATGAAATTTCTTGCTCCAGTCCGCTAGTTCCTGCGGGTAGGCGAGCAGCCGCAAGTCTCGATGTAGGTTTTGGTAGCGTCTTTCAAAGCCCACGAGTCGTTTGGCGGATGCTGCAATCTTGTCGTCTGGGAGATCAAGCTCGAGTTCAAACAACGCACCTTTTTCGATCACTTCACTCATCGTTTTGCCGCCCAGTCCGTCAAATTAGTGATACACGCTCTTCGTCACGCCCCAGCCATTGCTGACGTAACTGCGGTCCGCGTATCGGGTCAGAGCCGGAAAAGATAGGTCTGTGTTCGACGCTACCCAGGATTTGCTGAGAGTCTCGTCAAATGCCGCCCGCTGTGAGTCGGTGAGGTCGTGCCATTTTTGGCTTTTCCGCACCACTATGCTCAGTTCACCGTCGGGCGTTGCCGGCCAGCGGTTGTTTCCGGGTCGACTCGCGGTCAGGGTTGCGCCGTCGGAGGATACCTCGTACTTGGCCGCACGGATCACGTTGCCTGCAGAATCCTTCAATACGATGTTTGCCTCTTCCAGGTAGCCCTTTTGGGCCATCTCCTTCACGTCAGCCGCGTATTGTTTCACCAGAGGCCTGGTGAGAAGGCCAGTGGATTGCGAAGTCATGTCCAGGTCGGCCGCAAAGCAGTCGATCACCTTTCCGATGTCGGCGATGGTATAGGTTTGTGTTAATGACTCAGTCTACGACATGCCTCAATCCTCGATTGCGAATGATCGGCCGAATATTTCTTTCCAGAGTTCCAGCGTTTGCGTTTTGGCGTCGTAGTTACGCGCATAACTAAGCGTCTCCCAGGCATTCAGACACTTCTCAACGATGACCTTGCAGTCCTTGTCCGTGATTTTCCGGGTGACGTTGTTGTCAACGTTGCACGGATCGAGGATTACCACACGATCCTTTGGAAAGGATTTCGGCGTGCCACATTCCTTGAACGTGATCGGGGTCTTCAGCTGGGAGTCGGCGATGTAGAGGAAGAACCGCAGAAGGCCGACCTCCAGCGAAGATGGGGCGCCCTGTGTGTCCTGCAGATGGCTGACGATGAGCTCAATCGCGAAGGAGCGAAGGCTGTCGTCTAATTCATGAAAATTTCTCCAGTACTTGAGCAACCGGACGAGTGCCGTGAAATTCGCATATCGATCTTTCCTGGCGCGGATGAATTCCAGCTGCTTCGTCACGCTCGTCTTGACAGGCGCGTCCCCCTGCGATGAAGGCTGCCATCCGTAGTCGCCCGGTCCATCGATGACGACCAGCGGTACTAGGTCCATTTCGAGGCCGGAGTCCAGGAATTCAATGTCCGAGTGTCCGGGGTTGAATTCTGAAGTCTTCGGGCTTCTTGGTCGGGTAAATTTTTACCAGCAGTTTTCGGATACGGTCATGGAGGTTTGCCAAATCGTATTGGGAACGCCCCATTGACGTTCAGGAAAACCGCCACGTCGGCATCCACGCCGAGGTCACCCTTCGGGCGCAGGACTGTGCCCTTGCGTAGCGAGCCGGTCTTCAGAAACTTCTTGATGTCGATCAGCTTGTCGCCGTTGGCGGCGGCAGAAAATCTTTCAATTAGATGGTCCACCTGGGCAAGGTATTCGGCGCGTTTCCCCTTCGGCAGTTTGAGCCGGTTGTTGACGAAGTAATTGAGTTGCGTGTCCGTAAGGTCCATAAGCTCCGCCCGAATGTGCCTCGCCTCTCGGTCAGGCGCTGCGCCAAATTGGAAATTACAATAGCTAGTTTATAGCTATTATATATATTGTCAATAATCGCTCCACAGCTAAACTACGGGATTATCCTCGACGTTAATTCTGTGATTGTAGGTTGCTTTCCTCGCTTCGTTTCTCTGCAGATTATCTTCACTTTCAATAAGATATAGTCGAATAAGCACTTGCACACAATAGCCAAGATATATATAATATATCCACAGGAATTGGAGAGCCTATGTTGGACCGAAAGACCATGACTTTGAACCTGAGTGAGCCGGAGATGGTTGTTCTAGATGGCTTGGCAGAGCGTAAAGGCCTATCCAAAACCGCGCTGCTGCGCCAAGCGTTGCGGCTCTATCAGTCGGTCGACGCGCGCTTGGAGCGCGGCGAGAAGATTTTCTTTGAGCATCCGCTCTCGAAGGAGAAAGCGGAGTTGGTAGTGCTGTGAGCCAGCGGCTCGGCGTCTTTGCCCTCAAGAATCGCCAAACTTGCGCGATTGAAGATGCCGAGCTCTATACGCCCGTCGATGCGGGCCACATAGCCGATTTCGATCAGCACTGGAGGCCAGCGATCCACCAGCGCTTACGCCAAATGCCTCGCGGCGCGTCCTCCTCCGAGGCCAACTTGGAGGATTGGGGCTGGGACTGGGAAAAGAAAGCGGCAGTGTTTGGTGGGCGACTGGACTACCAGAGCTTCGCCCTCGAGTGCGACGGCATGACCCAGGGCTTAATGCTGTGCTCACTAGTGAAGATGGCGCGCGAATCTTCGCAGCGCGATCTCCATATGGTCTATGTCGAATTCGTCCATACCGCACCGTGGAATCGTCCGCGATTCACCGATACGCCCGTGTATAAGGGCGTGGGCGGAATTCTCATCGCTGCCGCAGTAAGCCTGAGCATCGAACAGGAATTTCATGGGCGCATCGGATTGCATTCCCTGCCACAGTCTGAAGATTGGTATCGGAATTTCTGCGGCATGACGGACCTCGGCATTGACGAAGCCTATCAGCGGCTACGTTACTTCGAGATGACCGTTGAGCAGGCCACTCGCTTCCGGGCGATATAACGCACATGCAAATTAAAGGAGAGTGATGCACATGAAAATGTACGTCGACTACGACTGGTCGAAACGGCAGCTCGATAAGTCGGAGAACGAGGAGTGCGCGGCCGGTGTGCCCATCGAGGCCCTAGCAAGAATTGGAGCTCTGCCTCCGGGAATGCACATTGCGGAGAGTCGCAAGCGAGAAATTCCATTCAGGCGAGCACTGGGGAAGTTCATTCGAATGCTGCGACGTCGGGACGGACTTGATCTCGAGACCGTGGCCAGAAAAGCGGAGGTCGAATTGGCTGAACTGGTTCGCATTGAACAGGAGGAGACATATAAGCCGCGTCCCCGTACGGTGGTGCAGCTCGCTCGGTTCTTTTCCGTGCCGGATGATGAACTGGCAAAGCTCGCTGGGCTTAAGGTAGCGGAGGATCCTACCTTTGAGCACGCAGCTCTTAGATTTGCGGCGCATTCCGAGGAATTGCCCAAGCTTTCGAAGACCGAGCGTGACGCCCTGAATGAGTTCCTGGCATTTCTCACTCAGAAAAAGAAGAGCGACGACGAATGGGTGCCGAAGTAGGAGAATATGAGGCCCGTGCCATTGACCAGCGGATCGAGCGTATCCTCCGCGATCTCGGCAATCCGCAGCCACCGCTGAGACTCGAACCAGTGTTCGAGCTGCTAAAACTCGACCTCAACTACTATCGCGCGGATGATCCCGGCGTACTTGCGGACTTCGCGCATCGAATCAGAATTGCAGGCAAGCAGCTGGCCGCTCGCCCGGCGCTTGCCCTCGACGCGCTTCGCAAGGCCAAACTCTCTGCACTATGGGTGCCGGATGGAAAGCGCATCTTTATCGACGAATCGGTTCCAAAGCCCAAGCACCGGTGGATCCAGGGACATGAAATTACCCATGGCATTACCGATTGGCACCAGACCTATCTGTTCGGCGACAACACTTCCACGCTCGATCCAGAATGCTACGAGCAACTGGAGGCCGAGGCGAACTACGGCGCTGGACGGCTGCTGTTCCTGCGCGATCTTTTCCGTCACGAGGCACGTGATTGCCAAATCAATTTCGACAGCATAAAGCTGCTCAAGGCAAGGTACGGCAATACCGTCACTTCAACCTTCTGGCGGATGGTCGAGGATCGCGATCCCACCAGTGCCGTATTCGGGCTCGTCAGCCAGCATCCTCACTATCCAGACATCGGCGAAGGCCGCGAGGATCAACCGTGGAGGGACTTTCCTCGATCGCGCGCCTTCCGACGGGCGTTTGCAAAAATCACTGCAGCACAAGCCTTCGCTCTCATCGGACGACACACGACCTATCGAAAGCGTGGCCCCATCATTGCCGGTACTGATGCCATTCCTGACGACAATGGCGTGATGCACGAGGTCCGTCTCGAGGGTTTCTGTAACACCTACAGCGTTATGACGTTGGGCGTGATCCTTCGCGCCATCCCCATGTCTGCTTAGAACGACGAGGTGAACGCATGAACTTCATTCGTAGCGATCTAGGCTTCCGCCAGCAAGGTGATCTCGTGGAGATTACGCTGAACAGCGGCGCCAATGTGCGTCTCATGGATGATGCCGACTTTTCAAGCTATCAAAGCGGCCGTGCTCATCGCTTCATTGGCGGCCTGGCAAAGCGATCACCCGTCCGCCTCGCTATTCCAAGCGCTGGCCATTGGCATGTTGCTGTGGATATGCAGGGGCTCCGAGGCACCGCCAGGGCTTCCATTCGTGTTCTATCCAGCGCCTCTGGGTAACTGGATCTTCGCCCTTCGCGTGACTGGACGCTCACGGCAAATCTCGGACATCGAGATCTGCCGCGTCCAATGTACGAGGAGGCCTACCATGCGCATCCACCATCTAACGTCTGACCAAGGTCCAGCACTGTGAATCGCAATGAAGCTATCGCGCTGGTTACCGCTGCGATCGATAATGTTGTCAATCTTGAATCTGATCTCCTCGAACTGGACGTAACCGAGCGCGCGATCTCGCATCAAATGGCCCGGTATCTTGGGCAGATGGTAGAGCCGCCTATGTCGGTCGATTGCGAGTACAACCGCCCTTTCATGATCCGAAGCGCTTAATGCTCCCTCCGCGCCGAGCGTTTGACCGGGAGCTTCGCGCAACTACCGTCTTTCCCGACATTATTATTCATCAACGGAATTCAGATGAGCACAATCTCATCGTTCTCGAAGTTAAGAAGCCAGACGAGGATTTGGCTTACGATCAGCGCAAATTGCGCGCCTTTCGCAGGGAGCTCGGATACGCCCATGCCGCACATGTGATATTAGGCCGCAATGACGAGGGAGCTGTCATTCGACAGATCATTTGGACCGATGATTGAACACTGGGGCCACGTCCACGTAGCTGGCGCCCAGTCGGCGCCATCCTCGATCGACGCTTTGAGCCGTTCAGGCCAGTTAGCAGTCTTCTCCTTACCGCGGAGTTTCCGGTCAGCCTTTGGGCGCTCGGTCTATAGCCATTGACGGCGAGAAAGGCGTTGGTATCCTTCGGTCAATAGCAATCTCGCCAGCCCTCCGCTATGACGCGTGTTCTCCTTTTCATCACCGCAGGTATCGGCATTGCCGTGCTGATGCACCTCATGGTGCACCACGCGGCCGAAGATGGTTTCATTCTCTTCGTTCCGTTCATGTTGGCGTTCTTCGTGTTGCGCAAGATGCTTCATGCGCTTGAGTCGGTTCTCTGATGGGGATACGCCGGCAAACGGCCAGGAGCGGATATTTGAGCGTACTGAAACCGGTGTTTTGTCAAGCATGCTTTACATCATGGGTGCCGTAAATCGCCAATCGCTCTGGGTTTGTCAGCGGGCGTTTCGGCCTACCGCGACAGCCCCGGGCCCTCTCGCACCCTCTGACGCTCGAGGAGCCTGTCCCGAATCCACTCCTTCTCCGTTTGAACCGCCGGCATGCGCGCCACGAATCTCCGCACCGCCTGTGCCAGCTCCACACGGTTCTGAATCACGAGCTCATCGCCCACCGCCCGCCACCCCCGAAGGACTTCCTGCCGCGTCTCCCCTAAGCGCACCTTTCCGGGCTCAGGTTCGACGTCCCGGCGATGGAGTTCCCGCGCCACGGCCGCAGTCCTCTGGCGCCAGTGAGTCGAAGCACCGCGCATCGCGGCCCGGTGGATCCCATCGGTCTTTTGCGGCTTGACTCTCGCCACGGACCCGGCGGTCCGTCGCATTCGCCGCCACGCCCTGCTCCCGCAAGTGCCGCGCGAATTCCCGTCCTCCAGTCCCGCAAGGTGTCTCGTCGGATGTTCAGCCGCTTGCCGTCATGGCCCATCGCCTTGACCACCATATGAACGTGGGGATGCGGCTCATCCGTGTGAAGGACCATCGCGTAACGGTGCTTGGCGCCAAACTCCTCCCGGGCAAAGTTCTTGACCGCCGCCAAGACCTTCTTGGGTGGCGTCCCCGCCGGCATCGAGAAGAGGAGCTTCTGTACCAGCTTAGGGGCCTTACCTCTCCCCCAGGGCTTCAGATCCGCCGTCGGCCGGTTCTCGTCCAGATCGAGATCCCAATCGTCCAGGAGCACCTGGGCGGCTCCCTTGCCCTGAAGTCGCTCACCCTCATCAGTCTCGATCTCAAGCGCCCCGCCCCGATCCAGGTAGTTAATGTGGCGACGGACCGCGCCGAGGTCCTGTCCCGCCACGGTTCAGCACCTTGACCATGACTTCAGGGGTCCGCTGCACAGTACGAGCGATCATCGCGATCTGCGCCGGCGAGGGCCGATCGCGGCGGCCAGGGCCGTGTCGGGCATAGCTCCCGATGTCGATCCACGACCGGGGGCCCGTATCAATGACGTGTCGCGGCATCGACGATCTCCCAGGAACGCACGTTCGCGCTCAGCAGTCCTTTGAAGTGATCCCGCAACCCCTCTGCGACCTTCAGCATGGCGCTGACTTCGGCCTGGCCCGGTAAGGCTGTCCTGCCACCCTGGTTCAAGGCCCGCGCGATCTGATTCAGGTTCCTGCCGATCGCGGTGAGCTCCACCACCGATTGCTTAAGCGCCAGGTACTCCGCCTTGGGCAGCGGCGCGCTGCCCAGCAGATGGCTCCGGACCAAGGATGAAACGTAGGTGGCCGAGGGCATTCCCCTGGCACGCGCCCGCTCCCTCAGCAGCCTACAGATCTCAGGCGCCAGGCGCACGTTGACCCGCGCGTCGCGGCTCATGTTCTCGGGCGTCGTCGGTGCTGGCCGCTCCTCGAGAGTTGAGGTGCGGAGTACGACATCGAGCAACTGCTTCAGGAGTGTCGACTCGTTGATCCCTTCGCGCTCCGCCAGCGCACGCACGCGCGCCTTCGTCTCCGAAGTCACACGACAGATGATGAAAGCATCCGCAGCCACGAGTGTGATCGTGATACGGCAGCACCACGCTGCCAATCCTGCATTCGACCCAAAACACCCCAAGAACTCACGAAAGTTTCACGACGACGGACTTCCGTCTGCATCAGGATCTCTCCTCAGTCGGCGAACTCCGTCCTCTCCCGTCGGTCGCCCCCCAGAGCTGGCCGGCGCGTCAGCACCACCAGGGCGGGCAAAAAAGAGGGAGCCGAGCGCCGTAGCACCCGACTCCCCCTTGTGCCTCAAGGAGGCTATGCCGCCCGCGCGACCGCCATCTCCCAGAGCGCGGAGTTCAGCCGCACGTCTTCCCGGATGGCGGTGATGCGCCGGCTCCGGGTCAGTCGATTCGACGCCGAACGCCTCACGAGGCCGCCCTGGAGGACGTTCTCCTGGATCACGTTGAAGGTGCGCCAGAGGTCATTACCGACGTCCTGAGGCCGGCGAGGTACCAGCAGCTGGGAGGGCTCCATGGCTCCTGGCAGGTCCTTAGGAAAGCGCACTGCGAGCGCCTGACCGGCGAATTCCAGCCGCTGCCCGGCATCGAGAACCGTCCGCTCCATCCGCTCCACCGAGGCCGCCAGCACCTCGAAGCGCTCGCTGATCTCGAGCGCGGCGCCCACGACATCGTCCACCACGTCGCCCCGGTGCGTGACCCGCCAGACGGGGAATACGCCAGCAGAGACCACCAGGCCATTCGTGCAGACGACCCGGAAGAGCCCCACCCGCAGCTGATAGGCACTCGTTCCGTCGTGGGAGTTGAGGAACAAGATCTCCGGGATGGCGTCCCGAAGCTGGATCGTCTCAAAGCGCCGGCGCAACCGGATCAGGTGCCGTGCATGCATCGGGCTCCTGGCACGGGCTGCCTGCCGGGCCTCCACGGGGAGGAATCCCGCGGAAGCCAGCGCCCCCAGCACGCGCTCGGTGGAGAGGAAGGTATACGAGGGACTGGTGCGCTCGTGGGCTCCCGAGGCGAAGACAGCCGGAACTCGCTCCCGGAGGGACTCAGGGGAGATCGGGTTCTGGAAAGCGCTGCTGTGCGAGGGCTGAGTGAGCGCGAGCGATGTGACTACGGTGTTCATGGTCGAACTCCTTGAAAGCGTCAGAACGGGGCGGGATTGCCCGCGCAGCGCGCCTCACGCGGCAGCGGAGCTGTCAATGGGCGCAGCCGGCCCGCAGGGACGCGAGCGCGTTTCGCGCGAAGCCATTGACAGCGAGAACCGCGTGATACGCTGCGCGAACACGGCAAGCCCGCCCTTCGGCCACTTCTCGGTGGGCACCGACGGATCAAGGCCCGAGCGCGTCTCCTAAGTCCGCGTGCTGCGAAGGGACCTGTGAGTTCTTAGGGTGTTTCGCCCAAGAACTCGGGGATCCCGCTCACACCGTGCCCTGGCGGCCTTAGCGAAGTCCCTTGGCTCGCCAGCGTGCGAGGGTGCCCCGGCGTCGCCTGCCTTCGGCGCTGCGCCGTTCGGGCGACACCTGCTTGTACTGTCCCTTCGATCGAATCGCGAGGCTGATGGTTGCCTGGGAGACTCCAAACTCCCGCGCCAACTGCCGCTGTGACCTCACGGTGTCTCGCAGCGCCTTCCAGGCGAGGAACTGCGCGTGCGCAGCCAGGACGATCTCGACCTGCCGGTCGGTGAGCGCCCGCGGCCGGCCAATCGTGCTCTTCCTCGGGTCCGCCGGCGGCTCGGCACAACCCAACGACGGATAAAGGGAAGGGCCGCCGGACAGCGCGGCCCTCCCCTGTCCGTCGCTCACAGCCGCCCCCCCTCGGCGAAGGAGTACGACTGCCCGTTGCCGATAATGAAGTGATCGAGCACGCGGACCTCGATCAGGCTTAAGGCCTTGATCAGGTGCTGCGTGATGAGCTCATCGGCCTGACTGGGCTCGAGCACCCCGGAAGGGTGCACATGCGCCAGCACGACCGCAGCGGCATTGTGGCGGAGCGCAAACTTCACGACCTCCCGCGGATACACCCGGGCGCCATCGATTGTCCCTGCGAAGAGGATCTCACTGGCCAGGACCCGGTTGCGGTTGTCGAGCGCCAGCACGGTGAAATACTCCCGCTCCTGGCACGACAGGAGTGTCGTCAGGTACTCGCGCATGACCGAGGGCCCGGAGAGCTGCATCGGCCTCACCTGCGAGGAGAGCTTAAGCAGAATCCCCCGCGCCTGCGCGAGTACGCGCGCCTCTTCCTCGCTGATGCGGGCGCTGACGCGCAGCAGATCGGCGCCGACCTCCTGAGCCACGCGTACGCGGCTGCGCCCTCGCCGAACGCTCTTGACCGCAATGACTTCGACCGAAGCGGATGCGACATCACTCATGACGGCATTTCCTTGTGGATCTTTCTCGGGCGGGATTGCCCGAGGCCGCCGCGGCCGCGCGCAGCGCAGGTGTCAAGGGTCTGCCGTTAAGGCCGAGCGCTTCCCAAGCGCGAGCCCTTGACACCGAGAACGCGCGGGCAAGCTAGGACTCGCGGCAAGCCCGCCCCCTCCCGTCACATCCCCTGCACTTCTTAGAACGATTCGAATGCCCTGACTTCAGAGTCCTCCGGGGCTGCGCGGTGTTGCCCTCAATGGAAAGTCCGCGGCATGCTCTTCTGTGACTCATTGCGCGAAGAGTTGCCAAGGCGGAGTCGTAGGTTGCGATGGACATCGGTAGAGCAATGAACGATCCGGCGAGTACCTTCGCCACACCCGAGGCGTTGAGCCAATCGAATGAGCTAACGGCAGACCAGAAGCGCAGGGTCCTATTGCAATGGAAAGATCAGCTGCAGCAACTGCAAACCGCGGACGACGAAGGCATGCAACAAAACGAGGCGGCCGCGAGCACTACGGATGACCTTTTAGGACGCGTGACGAGTAGTCTTTCTCGGATCGAGGCGGATTTGAAACAGAGTTCGAACTGCGGATGACTTCTTCCTCGGATTAGCCTTCCGGACCCGCTCTCCGCGCTATTTCCGGCGGATCGGTAGGGAAATGACGGTCGGCATCTCGATGTTCGGTGCTGCATCGCCCGAGAGCGTTGAACTGCTCGGGGTTGAGGAACATCACCGAGCAGCCTGAGCAGGCGTAGAAGGAGGTCGTGTAGAGCGCCCCGCTCTTGCGCTTCACCGTCACGACGTGCCAGCGATCGAAGCTACAGATCCGGCAACGCCATTGTCCGGTGATTCTCCCCATTGCGCACCCAGCCTAACGAACCTCTGTCCTCCAGGTGAATCCAGTACTGGCGCCACGGAACCACTGGATAAGTGCGCCCGCCCGTTGCGCAGACTAAGATCCGTTCCGTCACTGCGATCGATCCGGAGAAATGGTATGGACGCCTCCCACTTCGAGAGTGAAGTGAGCGGGTGAGTCTGGGAAGCAAGTGGACCCTCCGGGCCGACGGCATCAAAGTGCCAAAGGTGGAAGAGGTTCAGTCTTCACAGGCAACCGGAGGGTCCGAGATGAATCGTATCGTGGTGGGAGTGGATATCGCAAAGCGGGTGTTTCAGCTGCATTGGGTGGAGTCGGAGACGGGCGAGATTGTGACGTTGCAGCTTAAGCGGGAGAAGTTTTTGGAGCATTTTGCCAATCGTTCGAACTGCGTGATCGGCATGGAGGCTTGCGGGGGCTCGCAGCACTGGGCGCGCGAGCTCGGCAAGCTCGGTCACGAAGTGAAGCTTCTCTCAGCGCGCTGGGTCAAGCCTTTTGTTGGCGGCAATAAGAACGATGCGGCCGACGCACGAGCGATCTGGACAGCGGTGCAGCAGCCCGCGGTCAAGACCGTAGCGGTCAAGAGCGAGGCGCAACAGGCGGTGCTGGCGCTGCATCGCATGCGTCAGCAGCTGGTAAAGTCTCGCACGGCACAGCTCAATGGCGTACGCGGGCTTTTGGCCGAGTACGGCGAAGTGATGCCCCAGGGCAGAGCTGGGGTGATCCGACAGCTGCCAGCAGCTCTGGGGCGCTTGTCGCAGCGCTTGCCGGCGCTATTGATTGACACGCTGCGCGAGCAGTTTGCACGCATCCACAAGCTCGATGAGCAGATCCTGCAGATCGAGCAGCGTTTGCATCAGTGGCACCGAGAAGACACGGCCAGTCAGCGCATCGCCGCGATCCCTGGCGTCGGATTACTCACCGCCACAGCTGCGGTGGCCACGATGGGCGATGCCAAAGCATTCAAGTCAGGGCGCGAGTTCGCCGCCTGGCTGGGTCTGGTTCCCAGACAGCGCGGTACCGGTGGACGGGTGCGTCTGCTGGGCATTAGCAAGCGCGGGGATACGTATCTGCGCACACTTTTGATCCATGGCGCGCGGGCAGTGCTCACGCACAGCAAAGCCCCGTCTGAGTGGATCACGAATCTGGCGCAGCGCCGACCGAAGAATGTCGCAGTCGTGGCGCTGGCCAACAAGATGGCACGAACGATCTGGGCCTTATCCGCCCACGAGCGCGCGTACAGGCCAGGGTACGTGAGTCAGCCCGCATAGGCCGGTTCACGCCGTTGTGATCACATTTACATTTAAGGAGACGGCACGCTAAAGGTTGCGCAAGGTCAACAACGTGTGATGGCTGACAGGTCAGACCGTGACCCGCCAAACCTGCATGAGATTCCGGGCTTCGAGCCCACCGGAGAAATGAGGTGCGGGTCAGCGGAATCCATCAGGGCCAGCAGGCTTCGGCCTGCACAACAGGCCGGATATAAACCTGCAGCCTAATCTGCCGGTTATCACACCAAGAAGACTTTGCCATCGGGAGGCGTCCATATAAAATCCCATGGCTTTCTCGCTCTACGCCGCCACGATCCCGTCCTACCAGCAGATTCTCGGGTCGATTTCGGGACTACTGGTCAAGGCGGAGGCCTTCTGCGCGGAGAAGAGCATCAACCACGCCGACATCATTCAGGCGCGGCTGGCCCCGGATATGTTGCCCTTTGCCTATCAGGTGAAATCAACCGCGGTGCACTCGCTCGGCGCGATCGAAGGGGTGCGGCGTGGGAGTTTCTCGCCCGATATGAGTCCCCCTCCGGAGACCTTTGCGGCACTCAAGGGACGGATCGCGGAGACGCTTAGCGCGCTCGAAAAAGTCGAGTCGGCCGAGATCGATTCCTTCATCGGGCGTGATATGCGCTTCCTCCGCGGTGAGCACCGCCTCGACTTCACGGCCGAAAATTTCCTCTTGTCATTCTCACAGCCGAATTTCTACTTTCACGCCACCACGACCTACGACATTCTGCGCTGGAAGGGTGTGCCGATCGGCAAACGGGATTTCACGGGGAAGCTTCGCCTGAAGAGGTGAGGGTTCACCTCGGGCATTGCACAGAGGCTCGGTTGTCTCGAACGGATTCGCCACAATGGCCACTACCCTTTCGCTACGGCGCCTCTGGACCATCTATAAGCGAACGGCGGTCACGCGAGGCTTGAGCAAGCGCGATTTGGCCAGCACTCAGCTGGCTTTCTACAGCGGCGCGCGCGGGGTCCTGAAGGTCCTCGCTTACCTGATGGAACACGGCGACTACGAAGAACTGCACGAGACGATCAAGCGGCAGGGGCGACAGATCGAAAGAATTCGATCGCGGCGTCCGCGGGCGAAAAGCCATTGACCCGAAAGCCGCGAACAGCCCCGGCATTCGTCGCACCCATGGCAGCGCTCGCCGTCAAGAAGCTACCGGAGGGGGACGAGTGGCTCTACGAGCTGAAATGGGACGGCTATCGCGCGTTACTGATCAAGGACGGCGAGGACGTCCAAATCCGCTCCCGGAACAACAAGGACTTGACGGCGATGTATCCCGGCATTGCCGCCGCGGGGCGGCGCCAGAAGATCAAGCAGATCGTCCTCGACGGGGAGCTCGTCGCGCTCGGCGAGGACGGGCGGCCCTCGTTCCAGGCCCTGCAGCATCGAAGCTCCCATGAAAAGCACCAGATCGTGTTTTACACCTTCGATGTGCTCCATGCGGACGGGCAGGACTTGACGGGCGAGCGCCTGGACGTCCGGAGGGCGCGGTTGCCCGTGCTCGTTAGCACTGATGCGGTGCTGCGTTTGTCGCAGGACCTACCCGGCAGCGCTGGCGATATCGTGAGGGCGCTTCGAGCCGCGGGCGTCGAGGGTGTGATCGCCAAACGCAGGGATTCCACTTATCAGCCTGGAGAGCGGTCCAGCGACTGGGTGAAACTGAAGCTCGAACGACAGCAGGAGTTTGTGATCGGCGGCTATCGGCCCGATGGCGCGAACGGTCTGGATGCGTTGCTTGTCGGGTACTACGAGGGGAAAGAGCTGCGCTTCGCCGGCAAGGTGCGAGCGGGCCTCATTCCGCACGTTCACCGGGAAGTCCTCGGCAAGCTGAAACCGCTACAGGTTCAAGTGTGTCCCTTTGCCAATCTTCCGGACACGGATGTCGGGCGATGGGGCGCAGGTATCACCGCTGAGCAGATGTGCGAGATGCACTGGACGAAGCCGCAGCTCGTGGCTCAGATCAGATTCGTAGAATGGACAGCCGAGAACCGCCTGCGGCACGCCGCCTTCATCGGCCTGCGACTTGATAAGTCCGCCAGGGAAGCGCGGCGGGAACCGTAGCAGATCGCGGTCGCAAGTGGCCGATTTCGGTCCACGAAACGACCGTCGGCGCGGTGACCTCAGTAGAGGGTCGCTGACCGGCCAAGAGCCGTCCTACGGCTACACGAAATCCCCGCCCTGAAGCGGACATCCTGGCCTTCAAATTAGCGCTGGTTGCCAACCCCCCGGGCATCCGCGACCATTCCGGGCGCATAGGGGGATGCTCGACATGGTCGAGGGTAGCTGCGCGGCTTGAGCGGGATTTCGCACGCGGTATTCCTGAGCTACGCCTCACAGGATGCGGAGGCTGCGCAGAAGATTTGCGAGGCACTGCGGGCCGCGGGCATCGAGGTTTGGTTCGACCAGAGCGAGCTGCGGGGCGGAGACGCCTGGGATCAGTCGATCCGCAAGCAGATCAAGACCTGCGCCCTATTCATCCCGGTCATCTCACAGGAACACGCACGATCGCGACGAGGGGTATTTCCGCCTTGAGTGGAAGCTCGCGGTCGATCGCTCCCACCTGATGGCGGCCAACAAAGCATTCCTACTGCCCGTCGTCATCGACGATACGCGCGACGATGATGAGAGACGTGCCGGACCGGTTCCGGGAGGTGCAATGGACGCGCCTGCCGGGCGGGAGTCACACCCGCGGCCTTCGTCGAGCGTGTACAGCGCCTGCTGTCAGGAGAGCCGGCACAGGGCCGACAGACCGTCGGCCGCGTCTCGCGTGCCGGCTGCGCCGTCGACCCGAAAGCCCGTCCTGGCATCCTGGCGGTCGAAGGCGGCGCTCCTCGCGACGATCGCCGTGCTCGTCATCGCACTCGGTTACTTCGTGGCAAATCGACTCGTGCTCTCGAAGCGTGGCGCGGAGGTTGGAGCGGCACCGGCGCCTGCGGCTCAGAACGCTCCAGCCACCGCCTTCAACCCGCCGCCGCACTCGATCGCGGTACTGCCGTTCGTGAACATGAGCGGGGACAAGGAGCAGGAGTACTTCTCCGACGGACTCACCGAGGAGCTTCTCAATTCCCTGGCCGAGATCAACGAGCTGCAGGTCGCAGCCCGCACGTCGGCGTTCTCCTTCAAGGGAAAGGACACTGACATTGGCACGATCGCGCACAAGCTCAACGTCGGCGCCATCCTCGAAGGTAGCGTGCGCCGCTCCGGCGCACACGGTCCGCATCACCGCGCAGCTCATCAATGCCGTCACGGGCTTTCACCTGTGGTCGAAGACCTATGACCGGGACCTAGGCGATGTGCTGAAGCTTCAGACCGAGATTGCCACCGCCGTCGCCGATGCGCTCAAGGTCACTCTGCTCGGCGACGTTTCCGCAAAAATCGAACTCGGCGGAACGCGAAATCCCGCCGCCTTCGATGCGTACCTGCGCGGCCTCAAGCTTGCCCGCATAGCTCTTGCCACTTCACCGCTGGAGTGCCGAGAACCGATCGATGCATTCAGCGAGGCTATCGCGCTCGACTCCAATTACGCTTTGGCGTACGCCAACCGCGCACTTATAACTTCGGAATGCGCGACTGGCAGTGTGCAGTGGCTGCAGCAGTCATACGAGGAAAAAGCGCGCGCGGACGCCGAGCGCGCCATTGCGCTGGCTCCTAGCCTAGCGGAAGGATACGTCGCCTTGAGTGGGCTCGAGATGGGATTGCTGAACCTTGGAGCCGCTGATCAGGCATGCGCCCGCGCTCTCGCCCTCGCTCCAGGCAACGATCGGGTTCTTTATGAGTGCAGTCTTCTGGCGGTTTATCTGGGACACGCTGACACAGCGGTCTCGGGTGCGCGGCACAGCGTCGCCCTCGACCCCCTCAATCCCCTAAGCCATCGCGCGCTGGGTGACACGCTGCGATACGCACGACGCTACGAGGAGGCGATCGCGGCTTATCAGGCCTCAATCGCCGCGGACCCCGAACACTCGGCTGAAGCCTACGCGCTGCGCGGCCTCTCGTATTACTTGGCGGGTAACCTTTCTTCCGCCCAATCTTCGTGTGAGGCGAGACCAGACATCTTCCGGAGCCGGCTGTGTCGGGCGGTGATCTATGACAGGCTCGGTCGTCATGCGGACGCCGCGGTGTTACTAGCGAAGATGAAGCAAGTGGGAGGTGATGCAGCCGCGTATCAGTACGTCGAAATTTTCGCTCAATGGGGCGACCGCAAAGCCGCTTTGGACTGGCTGGAGAGGGCCATGCGGCTGCGCGATCCGGGCTTGGTGTACACGAAAGTCGATCCACTAATAGATCCCTTGCGCCACGAGCCGCGCTTCCGGGCGATCGAGCGGGAGTTGAAGTTTCCTAATTAACGCTCTCGGCGCGCTTCCCGAAGCCGGCGGTCGCGACCGGCTGCAAGGGGTCACGAGCGGGCCCAACCGGGCCACCGGCACTGAACCGCCAACAGCGGCCATTCGACTCATTACCTAGAGCGGATTGCGTTGCTCAGAGAGGGTGAGGTCGTAGCGTGTACGCAAGCGCGATAGATGTGCCGCCATACCCAACCATCTCGAGTCATTCTCCCATTCATCCCAAAGGTCTCGATAGGAGAGCGCCTTGAATCGGACGTGACTCACGGCGGGTTTGAGGGCTTCAGTGAAATCGCAGACCTCTGCACTGTGTCGGTGATATGGCCCCAACTCCGAGGCGTTGGTCGGTTCCCAGAATAGGTACACCAGCGTGACTGGCTTCCCGCAGTAGGTCACATGGAGGCCGAGGTAATGTTTGATGAGCTGAGCGGCATCGAGGCGCTGGAAGCGCTGCTTGTCCTTGGATACCTTCTTCATGGCAAGCACCGCCTCGTAGAGCGTGGCCCACCCGGGCTCAGCGTCGGGAGAATGTTCGCTTGATCCGCGGAAGGGCGCCTCGTACTTGGGCGAGAACTTCTGGTTCTTCGAAGAGATCGGCTCGATGAACTTCGATTCAATTGCGAGTATGCGGTTGTCTTCTTCCACTAGCACGTCGAGGTGCGGCGGCCGGGACGGCCGCCCGTTGTCCTCCTTGAGCCCGTTAGGGCATTTCTTTTCGAAAGTGAGCGACCGCGTGAAACCCCCGAGTCCGCCAACGCAAAGTTCAGTCGGGGCGTGCTTCAGCGGTCCGAAGGTATTCACAGCGAGTGCAGAAGAGGAGTACGCGGCGCAAAACTTGGCCGGCATCGGTACGCCCTTGCGGGTGTAATCCAGCAGCTCGTTTCCGGCGGCCTGAACTAAATCTGTCTCGAAGTCCGCGACCGTCACACCCTCGATCAGATTGTCCTTCGGAGCGAAAACGTACTCGGGCCGCTGCGGACGGAATATCGCGCCCCCCTTCAGCTCTCGGAGCCGCTTGGTAATCTCCGCCTTCGCGTGCTGCTCAAGCGACTTCACTTCACCCTCTGGACCATGTTCTCAGCGCATCTTGCCTCAGGCGGGGACGAATTCGAAAGGGCGAGAATTCGGCGCGCGCTCGCCTCGAGGGCCCGCCCGAAAGCAGACGGTCGCGACGGGCCGCTAGGGGTCAAGAGCCGGCGGTGGAGCACGCGGGTCGCGGCGGCCCCAGGCCGTCCTCAACCAGGAGCTTCTTGTACATCGTCTAGAGGCGGCAGAGCCTGGGCGTGCTCGTCACGTGTCGTGCCCGGCCCTCGCCGAGGGATGCTCCCCTTCATATTCGTCAAGCAAGCGGGCCATCAACGCGATGTACTTCGATGCTATCTCGGGGATCGGCGTGTCGGGGTAGGCGGCGAATCTGAGGCTCAGCTTTTGAACCTGCGGCGCCGGCGTGCCGGCTGGCGCACTGAAAGCCCCCATTCCACCGCCGGGTTCCAAGTCCGGCAGTATCTCGTGCATTGGCACAAGTTCCGTCTCGTACGTCACCCGCGCACCGCGCACATGCACCGTCTGCTGGCGCTCTTTCCTAAAGAACCTGAGCAGCGTGCTCTCGTCAGCTTTCAATCCTTCTTTGCGCTTCTTGAACCATTCGACGTACCTCTCACCTTCCTCTGTTACAACGTAATCACCGACGCTCCGGCCGGCGGAGAGAAACGCACTCAGGTAAAAGCTCGGTTCGTCCTGATCTTGCCGCAAGATCCGATCATCTGTCTGTGCGAACTTCCCGAGGAAGAACGCTGCCTCCCTGAGTTTCAGTCGAGTACGTTCTAGAGACATAAGGTGCAGTTTACGTGCTCGCGCGTTTCGTTGCCGCTTCGAACCTCTGCGCAAGCGCCGGGTAGCTCCCTGGTAGCCGCGCAAAATGGCTGTGGGGCTGCGACGGCCGCCTGGCTCGCAGAGCAGATCCTCTTGCTCATAGCTCTTTGGTTGGCCGCGCGATCAGTTGGCTACCCGCTCTCGAGGCTGAGCACCCTACTCTGATGCTCAGTGCTCCCGCGCTCGAGGCCGCAGGCATTGAAGCGCCTTGACCCATGGCACGGCCATGCACCCAGTCGGGAAGCCGCTAACTACTGCGCCCGAACCGCCGCAACAAGGCTCGCCAACGATCTCCTAACCGATGTTGATTCAATGACAGATCTTTGCGCGCAACACAGCGCATCTCTTCCAAAGAGCGATCAAGCGCGCCGACTCGGTAATCGAGGTACTCGAAAAACGTTCGCTCGCGCCCTATCTCCGCGGACTTGTCAAACTCTTGAAACAACGCATTCAGAACTGCCACGGCCTCATCAGATATCAGGAAACTGCCAACATCTCGGTGTTTGCGCAGGTCCGCAATCGCCTCCTCTAATTCTCGCTTGAGCTTCTCTTCGCCTTCGGTCGGCATTGGAAGTTGCGCCCGAGTTTCAAATGCGAGGTGCGTATCCGCATGCTCGCGGACGTGATGCATCGATTCCATGATCGCCGCGTATGCGTTGGCCTTTCGTTCCCACCACTTTTCCGAGTAGAAGCGCCGGAGCGCAAGGCGAACCGTCACTATCGAAGTGACGACCGCGACAATCAGGCCCGACAAGAAGGTGACCAGTGCGCTGACTAAAGGGCTCATTGTTGACTCTCAGGTCAGGCGCGACGGCGCCCGTACTGGGTCCTCCGGCGTCGGCTCGACGCAGCGTTTTGTGGTCGCGCAGTGACTGGTGTGGGCGGGTCGCTGTGTTCGTGATACACAAGCTTCTTGTAGTGGTCCATTAGATTTACAAACACACCCCGGTCCGATGCTTCGACAACCGCCTTGAGACGACGATTTGTCGGCGAGCGGTATGGAGCATCTGCCGGGTAATTCCAGTCGAAAGAGGCCAATCGCACCTTGAGACCCGCGTAGCGCTCGTGGCAGAGGATCTCTTCGACGATCTCGAGAAAGCTGGTCCCGAATTCATTGGGCTGGCCGTCGCCGCTGGCCAGCACCACGGCTGTCTCGCCTTTGTCAGGTACGTGCTTGGCGGCAATTCTCCACATGTGCCCAATGATCGAATGATCTACGCCGCGCTCCTTCCAATGCTCGTCTCTGAAAAGCCGCTGAGTGTCGTAATGTTGTGCTTGGTACTGCAGCCACAAGCCTTCCATACCTGGAGGAACGCCCCCGGATACGATCTTCGACACGACGCCCACGCCTGTACCGCCTAAAGCGTGATCTAGGACCGGCACGCTGATGCGAGCGCGGTCGTCGTCAATCTCAGGATTCCTCACGCGCGACGCTAGTCGAGCGCTGCCCCACATGTTGCTGTGGTCAATGAATATGTGGACGAGTGTTGTCGGCTTCCCCATTTCCACTTACCCATTGCAGGAGCTGATCGATAAGCGCACGTGACCGGGCGAGCAGCTGCGCCCTGGGCCAGTTCAACAGCCTACCCCTCGCACGTTCGGGAGAAGAGCGACTGCGACTGACAACGCAATGTACTGCGCGATGTCGCGGCAGCAGATTAAATTGATTCGGGGTGAGATTTTTGGGTGTGTTGCGACAGAAAGCTGCGGTAGGCTGGTGGATCGCACCGCCGGGTCACGGAGATTCGCCTGAGTGCGCGGCTGCAGTCGTTCGCCCTCGACTTGGCGATGTAAACTTCGCGCTCCTCAAGTAATCCAGGTGAAGTTATGGCCACGGCGGACCGTGCGAGACTTATCACGGCACTCGAGAAGGCACGAGGTTCAAGGGTCCTGGTCTACGTCACAGGCGATCGAGCCCCCGCGATCGCGCAAATCGGCGATGATGCGATGCGCTCACTGCACTCGGTGCTGCGGCAACAGGGTCCTGCGAAGACGCTGGATTTCTTTCTCTATACGCGCGGGGGCGCCATTGACGTGCCTTGGCGAATCGTAACTGCGCTGCGTCAGTACAGCACTACCTGGAACATCCTCGTTCCGTTCCGCGCGAACAGTGCTGGCACGCTGATAGCGCTCGGCGCCGACGAAATCATAATGGGACCACAAGCGGAGCTTGGCCCTATAGACCCGAGTATCTCTGTTGTCCGACGCGTAGGCCAACCAGGCGAAGGCACCGCAGTTCAGGACATGGTGAGTGTCGAGGACGTCATGGCATTCGTCACGTTTGTTCAGTCTCGCTGCAAGATTAAGGATGAGGGACCTCTATCCTCGATGCTTCAGAAGCTTACCGACCGACTTGACGCCGTCTCTCTGGGCAGTGTCTATCGCAATCACGCGCATATCCGCGATGTAGCGAAGCGCATACTCAAGTCGCGACAGCAACCGGCTCGAGCGGGAACCATAAACAGCATCGTAGCCACGCTTGCAGAAAAGGTCTACACGCACGGACACGCTATCGGGCGGCGGGAAGCCAAGGAACTGGGGCTTCCGGTTATCGAACCAAGCGAGAAAGTCAGCAACGCCATGTGGGAGTTGCTCGAACAGTACGAGCAGGACATGAAGCTGCAGGACCCGGTCGATCCGGCAGCTGTGACTGCAAGCCAGGATGTATACAACGAGGGTGTAGTGCTAGCGGTCGTAGAGAGCAGCGCACACTGCCATGAGTTCCAGGCGCAGCTAGACGTCCGCGCGAAGAGGCAAATACCGCAGAACCTGACGGTTCAAATGAATTTGAATCTACAGATCGATCCTGCGCTGGCAGGACAGCCCGCGCAGCAGCAGTTGCAGAACCTGCTGCAGCAAGCCCAGCAGCAGTTTCTGCAGCAGGCTACGTCAGCTTTGCAACAGGCGCTCGCAGCCCAAGCACCCGTGATAGGGACGAACATTTCCGTTCGCGGCGGGAAGTGGAAGAAGGTCCGGTGAGACTAGAACTCGATCGCCGCCTCAAGGCCCGGCGCCAATACACTCGAGCCTAAGGCTACGAGCGGCGTAGCGCGGTCGGCCTGCTCCTTGTGGGCCGGGTCAATCTGCGGACTCCCGCTTGGCGTGACCGTCTCGAACTGCGGCAGTGTGGGGAGCACAGGCTCACCGTTCACGAACATGGTAAACGATATGTTCACTCGGGTCTCCGTCGCCCTTCCTTGGGGCGTAGCAGACTACTTTGACTGGCCGGCCCAATCAACTACATAGCGCGCAACCGTTACGCCCTGCTTACGGTCCCGTGAACTAGTGCCGCTCCACGAATGTGACGCAGCGCACAAGGGGTCAAAACCGGGCGCGGCCAGTAGCCAACGTGGCTGTGAGGTCAGATCCACTGACACCAGCGCCAGCGCAAACCCCCGCATCGCGACGTGCGGCGGGCTTGCCTGATGATCCTAAAGCGGCTGCATGCATTCAAGATGATGATTGCGCGCGCGCTGTGCTGGGCCGTGGACACTAACTCAGACGCCAACAAACAGGGACGCGCTGCGAGGATGCACCGACCGGACTAGTGCCAAAGAATCCCTGACGACATCATTGGCTGCCGGAAGCAGTCGCTCGTGGGCGGCAGCGCGGGTTACCGACGATCCGGCTGTACAGCAGCAGGCGACGGTCTGACAGACCGATTAGGAAATTCGAAGGCGTCAGGCTATTGCGGCTTCCCCGCGCGTTCCAAGCCGCGCGCGATGTCGGCGCGCTCTTCCGTTGAAATCAGCCAGTGCTCGTCACAGCTGATGCAGTAAGCGTCAATTTCGGCGCCCGCATCGAGCATCTCGCGCAGCTCCTCAGTCGAGAGGGCGCCCTGTACGCGCTCGTGTCCGCAGTTCGGGCACTGTGATGAGTACGGCGCGCGCTCATTCATGCGACCGAGCGCGTCCGCACCGGATTGATGAGGCCGGGATCATTGTTCTTCACCGAATTTACGCGCGTGCTGACCTCGTATGCATCCATGAGGTCGGCCGGATATTGCTTCAAGACCCCTCGAGCTTCCTCGGCCGTACCCCGGAGCCACGCATCCCGATCGGCCGCAGCCAAAATGGCGGGCATTCGATGAGGATGGCTGCCCGTATTGTGAATGCTGCTCGCGAGTGCGTTGGCGGGCATGGTGATGTGAGCGCAACTCTCAACCGCCGTCCCATCCTCTTTGAGGCTGCGATCCCAGAGGCCCGCGAACCCAAAAAGCTCCTGGTCGGCGACCGTGATCAGGTACGGGACCTTACGTCCATATTCGTCCAGGTGCCATTCGTAGAAGCCTGAGGCCAGCTGAAGGCAGCGCTGCCCGCGCCGCGAGGGCCCGCGGTAGGAGGCGGCGCTCTCAAATGTCTCGATCCGGGCATTGATCGTCGAGTACTTCGGCGGCTCGCCGTGAGCGAAGAACGGGATCAGGCCCCAGCGCACGGTGGTGAACTGCGGCTTACCACTCTGTATCCGGAGAATCGGCACCTGCTGCGTCGGTGCCACGTTGTAGGAGTCAAGGAACGGTGGCGGCCCGTATTTTTCCCACTCCCGGATCGCCTTCGCCTGCTGGCGAATGATGTATCGGCCGCACATAAAGGTCGTGCGCTTAGGCAGCCGACTTTTCGAGCTCGCGATCCAGCTCGACTCTTTTGACCGACACGCGGCTTACATCCGGCAACACGTCATCGATCGCCATGCAGATTTCCGCGACATCGTCGCGCACGGCCTCGGCGGCCTCATCAAACAGGTACCGCTCGAGAACCACGCGGGCTCTCGCGAGCAATGCGAGCAGGTCTTGGTGCGCCATGATTTCTCCCAGCAGTCGATGCTGCTGGACCCCTAGTTTACCGCCATTTGGAAGCGCTCACACCATATCTTGTGTGCCGTCTATGCCTTTACCCACGACATTTTGTGCTCGGCAGCCTTGTCAGCGGCTTGGCTGCGGATCCTCGTTGAGGCGCGAATTGCGGGCTCGCACTATGCGGTCGCGCAAACGGACCGGTTGCAGCGGCTCGCCGCGTTCGACGTCCTCTGCCAACGCCCCGCGCACCTGAGCGAGAAATCGACGCTGATCCTCGGGATCCCTGAGGGCTCTTGATGCGAGCTCGGCGGCGCGGAGATTCAGATACGTGCCGGTGAGCTCGGGGTGCTGGCGCACGGCGTCGCGCGCTGCGATCGATTCGTTCCGAACGACCTGGGCCGCCGCCGCGCGCTGCTCGAAGAACTCTTGCTTCTCGAGGACCCACCGGTTGCGGAACACATCAACGTTCTTTTCCGTCAGTTGTCCATCACTTCCGCGCTCCTGACGCTTCACGGTGACCGCATCGCGCCCGGTGCGCTGCAGGATGACTTGATCACCCACTTGTGGTTGGGTCAAAGACTTGACGACGGCGCGTTCGATGTCCTTCCCCCAGATCTCGCGCGTGCCGTCACGCGTCTTCAGTCTCACGAAATAGGAGGACTCCTCGTTCGGATCGTGTCGGTAGGCATCCCGGCCGTGATCGAGAAGCTTCCCTACGATGCGCTCGCGCTCTTCCGTACCGGGTGCGGCCGCGCGCGCAGCGCGTTCCTGGGGCGGCGCGGCGGGCGTACCGCCGTCTGCGGAGATGGAATCGACGCGCTCGGAGGAGCGCACAAGATTTCGCCCCATCGCGCGAATGAGCTGCGCCTGATCAGCATCGCTCGGCCGATACCCGCGAACCTCAAGTCCTGCCATCCGCGCCTGACGCCAGGCCTCCTGGCGGAAGCGCTCGGTGCCGGTCACGGTGACTTCGGTCCATCCGCGCGAGTGGGCGATCTGAATCAGGCTGTGGACGACCTGGGTGTTCTCGCTCGCCGTGGTCAGCCGTCGCCCCAGATCCTTAAACGCCGGCGCGCCGTCGGGGAAAAAGAACCGATGCCCATCCTGCACGAACCGATCGCGCACGGACTGCGGGACGGTCCAGGGATCGGTGTCCGCGCGCTGGAGCGCAGCGGCCGTAGCGGTCGAGGCGGCTGCGGAAGGTACTGCGCCCTCGGTCGGCGCCGCCTCGACCGGTGAGTTCTGATGTCGGCGGGGTTTGCGGCCGGCTTCAATGGCATTGACCGCCGGCTCTCGAGGGGCGCTCCTTGCTCGCGGCGTCGGGCGCTCGACCGCCCTGGCCTTTCGCGGTGCAGCATCCGGTGCGTTCTCGTCCTTTCCGTTTCCGGTCTGCGGGATGTCGGTAGTCACGACGCCCTCCTACGCCCGTTCGATCGAACTCAAGAACGTGTCCACGGCGACCTTCATCTCCCCATCCGAAAGCGTGCGCTCTTTGTCGGGGATCCGGACCTTCGAGAAATCGGTCGCGAAATCCTCGAGCGTGAGGGACTCGATGCGCTCGATGTCCTCTACGGTGCCCTCTCGAATCACGACGTCCTCCTTCCTCGGCTGCGCCGCAGCGGTCGCAGTGTCGGGCGTGCCTAGCGCTTCGTTACAGGAACCAGCGCTCGGAGGCTCGCGGGCCGGCGGCGTGCTGACTGGCCCCGTGCGGCCGGCCGGCAAAGGAGCCGGCGGTGGCGGCAACAGGCGCTTGCGAAATCGGGGGTCGGTGAAATACCGGATCTTCCGGCACCGAATCGGCCGGAGCCCTTCGTAGAACACGATGGCCTCCTCGGTTCCGAGCTCCTTCACCTCCTGCGGCAGAAGCAGCGCGCGGCGCTGCTGGCTCAACGTTTGGCTCCTCGAGCGGGAACCCCGCCGATCGAACATTCCCCCGATGGGCTTCGAAACGGTGCGCACCGGCACCGTCGTAAACCCGAGCTCGTCTGAGATCTCGCGCGCATCGGCAAAGTCCTTCGGCGCGAACACGATGCGCGCGGCCAAGCTTTTCAGCATGATTTCGGCGTTATGGATGCCGTAGACCTCGCGCAGCTGCGCCGGCGTCTGAATGACCAGCACCACGCGCACGTTATAGCCCGGCAAATAACTGATGGCTTCGGCGATGATCGGAATGCGCCCTAACGCGGTGAACTCATCCAGGAGCATCATGACCTGGTGCTTGAGGGTGGGATTTCTCTCAGGGAGTTCGCGCGTCTGAAGGCCGATGGCCTGCTGGAAGAAGAGGTTCAGCACCGGTCGCAAGCGGTGCAGATCGTCGGGATTGACGCTCACGTAAATGGACATGGGGCTGGTGCGCAACTTGCGAAGATCGAAGTCGCTCTCGGAGGTCGCCGCATCGAGAATGGGGTTCAGCCAAAGATCGAGCCGACTCGTGAAGGTCTTGCGGATCGAGCTCGCGGTCACGGGCGCCAAATCGATCACGTCGTAGAGTGAGCGTACGCACTCGGGCGAGAGAGGTCTTGGGCCGCTGTTGCGACCCTCGATTAGACGCTTCCAGTGCTGGCCGAATCCCTCATCATCACTCGCCATACCCTGGCGCAGCACTTCGCCGATCGTCTTACGAAGTGAAGGCGTCTCGAAGAGATAGAGCGCAATGCCTAGGAAAAGTGAGCGGGCGGATGCGGTCCAGAACGGATCGACATTCGGCGGATCCGGATAGAGCATCTCGGCGATCCGCTGCAGATCGTTCAGGCGTCGTGCGGGATCTCCCGATACGTAGGAGAACGGATTCCAGCGCGCAGTACGGCGGTCCTCAGCGAAGGGATCAAAGAGGTAGCAGGCCTGGCGGGATCGCGCACGATAGCCAGCAGTCAGCGTCCAGTTCTCTCGCTTGATGTCGACGCAGACCAGGGACCCGGGCCAGTTCAGCGCATTAGGAACCACGACACCGGTGCCCTTGCCTGCACGCGGGGGCGCGGCGAGCGCCACGCCCTGCTGGCCGGCGAGCATCAGACAGCGTCTCCCGCGGGCTCCCAAAATGATCCCCTCGTGGCCTAAGAGTCCCGCGGCGGCGATCTCCCGGCGCGTCGCGAAGCGGGCATCGCCATGGAGCGCCCGTCGCCGCGGCAGCAGCCAGACCGCCAACGTCGCCCCCACGAGCGTGAAACCGACAGCGGATGAACCCCAGCAGGCGTCGACGAATCACGGGGTGCTGACCGTAGTAGTACCCGTACCGCGCAACGGTGAGGGGGCTGGCGCTCCGGACGTCGGCGTGCACGGACCAGAGGAAGAAGAATCCCGCGAGATACTGACCCGCGAGGAGCGCGACAGCGCTCGCGAGGACGAGTTTTGCGGCCCGGCCGGGGACAGACCTAGTCGGCTTCTGCCAGGCCGCGGCGCCGGCGTTCAGGCTCATAGAAGACCTCCCGAATAAAGCGCTCCTGGCGCTCGACTCCAAACTGGATCACGACATCAATCAGAAGATAGAGAAGACTCTTGATGTCGCGCCGGGCGAGCTCGCGCCCGCCGGCACTTTGCTTGACGAGCAGCACCAGCTGCTCGAACGCGAGCTCACAGCTTGCCGGCGTGGATACTCGTGATGGAACCGGGGTGGCCCGAATTCACGTTGCGCAGGTAGTCGAAGGCCTCCTCGGCGCGGAGCTCCGCCAAGCAGAATCCGATCGGGCTTCATCCGCAGACAGGACTCGAGCAGCTGCTTCGGCGTCACGCGGGCCAAGCCCTGATCGTCCTTCGAATAGAAGAGCCGCACGTGATTGGGGTGGCGATCGAGCACCAGTTCCCGCGCATCCTCGATCGTGATCAGCCGCTCGACGGCGGGATCTCGCGGATCAGCGCCTTGGTCCAGGTGGTCTTGCCGGAACCCGTCGGACCGGACACCAGGATGTTCTTGCGTGCGGCACCGCCAAGCGCATGAACGCCTCGTACTCCTGCGCAGCCAGCAGCCGAAGCAACTCCTGCTCAGTCGCATCGAGCGCCGCGGTCGAGCGGCGGGTCGACCGAAAATCCCGCGCTTTGCGAGCTCATCGATCGACCAGACCTCCTCCGAGGGCCGGCGGATCGTGATGGCGACGGTGCCCGCGGTGGTGGCCGGCGGCAGCACCATCTGAGCGCGCTCCCCGGTTGGCAGCGCCGCGGAGAGCAGCGGCGTCGCTTCATCGACCCGCTGGCGGGTGGAGTTCGCCACCAGCTTGGCAAGCCGCAGGCACCAGTCGAAGTCCGCAACGGCAACGGCCGTCGCTCCCAGCCCTTCGCGTCTCAACAAACGCCTCGCCCGGCCGGTTGATGCACAGTTCGGTCACCTCCGGGTCGGCGAGGATCGGCCGCAACGCGCTCAAGTTCAGCTCCAGTGCCGAGCTCGAGGGTGCATTCGATGCGCGAGTGTCAACCGTCACGGCGTCTTCTCCGTCGGCGCTGCGCTCCCCGCCACGCGAAGCGCATACACGGGACGAAAATCCACATCGCGCGCGACCAGCACCTGGATGCGATCGCCCTGCGCCTTGGTGACCGTCGGCGGGATGGCGACGGTGCTTCCAGCACCTCGCGTCATCACATCCGGTGGACGCGGACGGGCTGTCGATGACCGCGCCGCTCTTGTTCTGGAAGTTCACGGCCGCCTGCACCGCGCCGTCGATGACGGACACCAGATCGCCGCGCCGAAACGCTCCCAGAAATGCCGGTTGACCTCGCCGGGCAGACCCGAGCGCCCCAGCTCGTCGGTGCCGGGCGAGTCAAGGGCACCACGACGCCCGTCGGCGTGCGCGCCTCCGTCCAGAGCACGAAACCCGCGCCGAGCCCTGCTGAACCTGCCCGTGAGTCTCCCCGACCAGCTTGGTGCCGCGCTCGAGCAGCACCACCGCCCATCGGCACTGAAGGTGTCGGTCGCCGTGATGCACGTCGTCATCCCGGGCAGCGTCGAATCGATCGCGGTCTCGAGCGTGCAATCGATAAAGGCTCCCTTGGCGAGCAGAA